>CAVTNF010000014.1:0-187243 GCA_963735975.1 uncultured Acidobacteriaceae bacterium | reverse complement strand
CGTATGCGTCATCCGTCTCACCATCACCCACGCCCGCGAACGCACAACGTCGAAGAACTTCGTGTCCTCTTCCCACCATGCCTCGTTCTTAGCCTGCAAGACCGCGAGCCGCTTCCCGCTGTCCTCCGCGTAGCGCCGGATGAACTCCAATCGCGTCTCGACCCTCGGCAACGGAGGAGCGCCCACATCAATTCCCAGCATGTTTCGAAACCACAGGTCCTCGCTCACGGACTGATGCACCATCTGCTCGCGCACGCTGCGTCCTCGCGGATCGCCGTCGCGCGGGCGCACTGGCAAGTCTTCGTCTTTGAATTCACTCCACACGCTAACCACCTTGACTCGCTCGGTGGCATAAGTCTCAACCAAGAATGCGTATCTCATAACCCGCAAATGTTACCCTAATCCTCTGCCCTCAAAGGGGGTGCCCCATTTCTCGCGCGCACATTGCGCGAGACAGCCTGCCCTGAGCCTGTCGAAGGGTGGGGATGTCCGCCGGATGTTAATCTAACTCTCCGACCGCCCATGCCCCGCCGCTCACAACCTCTGCGCATCGCCATTGACACCGGCGGCACCTTCACCGACTGCGTCTGGATCGACCGCGGCCGCATCCGCATGCTCAAGCTTTTTTCCACGCCCGCCGACCCCTCGCAGGCGATCCTAGATGCCCTCAACAAAATCGCACCCGCCGCAGAATTCATCCTCCTGCACGGCACCACAGTCGGAACCAACACATTGCTCGAGCGCAAAGGCGCCCGCACTGCCCTCGTCACCACCGCCGGATTCGAAGACGCCATCGAAATCGGCCGCCAGGCCCGCCCCAAGCTCTACGACTTTTTCTTCGACCGCATTGAGCCGCTGGTCCCCAGAGACCTCCGCTTCGGTGTGAGCGAACGCACCGCCAGTGGGGGTGAAATCCTGACCTCGCCGGGGTCAGAAGAATTGTGCAATCTCGCCCACCGAGTCGCCGCCGCGAGGCCCGAATCCATCGCCATATCTTTGCTGTTTTCGTTTGCAAACCCGAGGAACGAACTCGAAGTCGCAAACGCGCTCGCCCGACTGGAAATTCCCCTCTCCATCTCCCACCAAATCCTCCCCGAATTCCGCGAATACGAGCGCACCTCGACAGTAGTAATCAATGCCTACCTCCAACCAGTGGTGCAGCGCTATCTAGAAAACCTGAAATCCCGCGCAAAAAGCATCCGTAGAGACGTTGCTAGCAACGTCTCTCCAACCATGAGCACGGCCCGTGTGGGCGCGGGCGACTCGCCCGCGCGCTTTAGTCCTGAGCAGGACCACGAAGAGGGGCGCTTGAGCGACACGAAAACTGTTTCCAAAAATGCTGGGGCTTCAGCCCCCGCCCCCCGCATCTTCGTCATGCAATCCAGCGGAGGCATCACCGCCCTCTCCACGGCCGCCCGCGAGCCCGTCCGCACGGTACTCTCAGGCCCCGCTGGAGGCGTCGTGGGTGCCGCGGCCACCGCCCGCGCCAGCGGATTCGATCGCATCATCGCCTTCGATATGGGAGGCACCTCCACCGACGTCTCTCTCGTCGAGGGCTCGATCAGCACCGCGACCGACGCGCAGATCGCCGGCCTCCCCATCAGCGTCCCCATGCTCGACATTCACACCGTCGGCGCCGGCGGAGGATCGCTCGCCCGCTTCGACGCTGCCGGAGTCCTGCGCGTCGGCCCCGAATCCGCCGGCGCCGATCCCGGCCCCATTTGCTATGGCCGCGGCACGCAGCCCACCGTCACCGACGCGAATCTCCTTCTCGGCCGCCTGCCGCCCACCCGCTTTCTCGGCGGAAACTTCACGCTCGACCTCGACCGCACCCGCCGCCTCACGACAGAATTTCTGAAACAAAACAAGAGCCGGCTCACTCTCGTCGAATTCGCCGCCGGAGTCCTCCGCGTGGTCAACGCCACCATGGAAAAAGCTATTCGCGTCGTTTCTATCGAGCGCGGCCGCGACCCGCGCCGTTTTGCCCTCGTCGCCTTCGGCGGCGCCGGAGGCCTGCATGCCTGCGCTCTTGCCGAGGCCCTTAGCATTCCGCACGTCATCGTCCCCGCACTCCCAGGAGCGCTCTCTGCACTAGGAATTCTTTCGAGCGACGTCGTGAAGGATTACTCCCGCACAGTCCTGTGGCGCGTCTCCGGCGAAGTTCCCACCGCGCAGTTGAATCGAGAGTTTGCGACGTTAGAAAAAACTGCCGTAGAAGATTTTCGGCGCGAAGCTTGGCAGGGAAGAGCCCGCTACCACCGCAGCGTCGACATGCGGTACCGCGGCCAGGGATACGAACTCAACATCCCGCTGACCAGCAACCTATTGCGCGCCTTCCAGCAAGAACATCTCCGCCGCTACGGCTACACTCATCCGAATCGTGAAGTAGAGTTGGTAACGCTCCGCCTCCGCGCCGTCGTAAAGTCCCCGCAGTCGAGGATTACCACGGCTGGTGTGGGGAAAGATGCCTGTGTGGGGACGGGCACTCTTGCCCGTCCAGACCGAGCAAAGCTCGGCTCGATTTCCTCACCAAGAACCCCAGTCCTTTTTGATGGCAAGAGACTCCCCACGAAGGTCTACTCACGCGAAGAACTGCGCTCTGGCCGAAAATACTCCGGCCCCGCCATCATCACCGAATACAGCGCCACCACGGTCATCCCGCCGAGCAAGCGCTTCCACGTCGACCACGCCGGAAATCTGCTGATCGCCATTTGAACATGCGGAAACAGCAGCTCTTTGCCGTTTGTTTTTCCTAAGCAATCAACCGGAATACGCAAATATCTACAGGCCTTCCAAAGGCTTTGCCTACGTCTGCCCTGTGCTCTTCTTCTGCCGCTTGTAGAATCGCTGGAACTTGGCCCGGTTGCCGCACTTGGTCATGTCGCACCAGCGCCGCCGATGGTTCTTGCTGGTATCAAGAAACAGCCAGAGGCAAGTCCTCGACGCGCAGGCACGCACAAACGCCAGTTGATCGGAAGACAGCAGATCCGCAGCCGAGCGAGCGATCGGCCACAGCGGAGATTCAAAATTACCCGGCAGGTCATCGAAGCGCCATTCAAAACTGCCGTTCACTTGCACCATGCGCGAGTGTTGCGCGGCGGCCTGCGCGAACTGGTTGAGCGTGGTCAGTGCTGACTGAGGTACAGGCTTCTTCTGTATCAGCGCCCAGAAGACGCCATACATCGACTCTCGCAATTCGATGGCCGAGCTTAGCGCCTCCTGCGCCGCTACCGCAGACCTCTGGCTACGCTCGAACAGACGGTCTACCTGCGCTGGATGGAGAATGCCCGAGTCTTCGCCAAAGCGCGCCAGGTCAATGTAGCTGGCAAGCAGTTCCTTCGGTTTGCTGCTGAAACGATCGTCCAGCGTGTTGATGAAGTCGAGGCATAAAGCGCCGGCAATCAACTCAAAGCGCGGTGGTCGGCGTCGTACAATTTTTTTGTTGGCGTTCGTGATTTCCATATTAGTGCGTGAGCCTGTCGATGAGGCCACGGCTCCATTATCTAACCAGTAAAAGACACTTGACAAGTTAGAATGTCGAGCTTACGATTTGTCTAACCTGCTAAGCCACTTTGGGAGGTTAGACCATGTTTCTCCATGAACCGGCGCAAATGATGGCTCTTACTCGCAACCGCAGGTTGACGACTGAAAAAATGATAAACATAGGAGGCAGGCCCGTGATTGTGCCCCAGCTACGCCCATCTCCGACCGGCCACGAACGTGGCGAGACCATCAAGCTGGCGCTGGCCTTCACGGCGATCTATCTGATTTGGGGCTCGACCTACCTGGCGATTCGCTACGCCGTCGAAACCATCCCGCCGCTCGTGACCGCTGGCGTTCGCCACTCGGTCGCAGGGGCAATCATGTTGGCGTGGGCATGGGCGCGCGGGTTCCGTCCCAAACGCGAGCACTGGATTTCAGGACTCATCGTCGGCGCGCTATTCTTTCTGGTGGGTCACGGTTCGCTGCACTGGGCCGAGCAGTATGTGGGGTCGGGCCTGGCGGCGCTGCTGATTGCGACCGAGCCGATGTTCATTCTCGTTCTTGCCTGGTCCTTGGGCCAGCAGCGTATCAGCCGGATCAGCGCGCTGGGCTTAGGTTTTGGTGTCATCGGGGTCGCGATCCTGACCGGCACGGAACTCACCACTAAAGGATCGAGCCTGCTAGGTTTACTCGCCGTGCTGCTCGGTTCGCTGGCGTGGGCGGCAGGGGTGGTCCTCTCGCCAAAGGTCCGATTGCCTTCCGATCCCCTCGGTCGCACGGCTGTGCCACTCGTTTGCGGCGCGGCCCTGCTCTTGATTGCTGCGGGCGTTACAGGCGAGTTTCATGCGGTGCATTGGGCGAGCATTTCGCTCAAGTCGGTACTTGGCTTGGCGTATCTCATCGTCTTTGGATCGGTGGTGGCGTTCACAGCCTATACCTGGCTGCTGCAGCGGTGTCCGCCAGCCCTCGTGGCAACGCATACCTATGCCAACCCTGTGATCGCGGTGCTGCTGGGATGGCTGCTGGCTTCCGAGCAGCTGACTATGCGGGTAGCGCTGGCGTCGGTGGCGATTCTGGGAGCGATCGTACTGATTCGCCGCGGTGAGAAGTCAGCTGCACCAACCATTTCAAAAAGGACCGCATTGAACGCAGAGGCTGAGCTGCGCCCCGCGGCCCGGAGGGTGTCATGATCAGCCGCTTATGGCATGGATGGACCACGCGCTCGAACGCCGACGCGTACGAGACGCTGTTACGCAACGAAATCCTGCCGGGCATTCATCGGGTGCGCGGATTCAAGGGCGCGCACGTGCTGCGCCGGGACCTCAAGGACGAAGTGGAGTTCGTAACCATCACATTGTTTGATTCGCTCGAAGCGGTGAAGGAGTTCGCGGGCGAAGACTACGAAGTTGCGGTCATCTTGCCTGAAGCGCACAGGCTGTTGTCGCGCTTTGACGCGACCTCGGCCCACTATGAGACCGTGTTCATGCTGGATTAGGCTAATTCTTCGAGGTGCGACATGCAATTGAAACCCTTCCTGCTGGACATGTGGCTGGACAGCTACGAGCACGACATTGAATTCAACCTGGCTGCAAGCACCGGGCCGTGCTGGACCCTGAACCGGATTCTGAGCCTCGTCGATGAGGAAGAGCGGCAGCGCTTCCTGAATCACAATCTGGTTTACAGCCGCCCTGCAGGAGCGAACGGGTTACGCGCAGCGATCGCAGAGATGCAGGGTGTGAAGGTCGACACTGTGCAGGTTGTAACCGGCGCCTCTGAAGCACTGCTTGTTCTCATGTGGCTAGCTGCGGAGGCGGGAGCCAACGTCATCCTGCCGCAACTGGGCTTCACAACATTTTCCGCACTGCCTGAATCGCTCCGGCTCGAGACCCGCTCCTATGCGCTTCGGAAGGAAAACGACTTTCGCATTGATATCGAAGAGATCAAGAAACTTGCGGATGGAAACACCAAATTGATCCTGGTAAACAGCCCGCATAATCCGACCGGCGCCACGATAAGTGATGGGGAACTCGACAGCCTGCACGAGTTCACGTCCTCGCGGGGAATTCAACTGGTTAGCGATGAAGTCTACCACCCGATCTATCATGGTCGGGCGACGAAATCGGCGGCCCGTCTGCCCCATGCCACCGTCATCCATGATTTCTCGAAAGCTTTTCCTTTGTCCGGAGTCCGGACCGGGTGGATGATCGAGCACGATCCCAAGCGCCGCGAGCTCTACTGGAATGCGCGCGCGTATTTCTCCATCTCAAACAACACTGCCGGAGAAATTCTGGCGGAAATCGCAATGCGTCACCGCGATACCATTCTCGGGAAAACGCAGGACACCGCAACGCAAAACCTGCGGCAGCTTGACGCCTTCATGGCCGAGCATCGCGAGACGCTTGGCTGGATTCCTCCTCGTGGCGGAATGACCGCGTTTCCCTGGCTGGCAAGTGGAGAAAATAGCCGCGCCTTTTGCCAAGCTGCTGCAGAACAGGGCATCTTGCTCGCCCCGGGGGATTGTTTCGATGCGCCCTCGCATTTCCGCCTTGGCTTCGCGGCCCTGACGGACAAGTTTCCCGACGCCCTGGATCGGCTTGCGGAGTTCGTCAAGAGTTGGTCAGCAACGAGCGTGGCAAGGGTGTAACGAAGTCTTCTGCCCTATCGCCCGAACCCAAACGGTGGCCTCCGTCAGATTTCATGCTCTATTGGATGGGCAACGAAGGGCCGCACACCCGCGGCCGGGTGGCGACCTTGGGCTGAGCTCCCGGAAGAACTATCGAAGTTCTACAAGGTTTCCGGAATTAAAGAGGTTGGGATCCTTTTTCAGTGATCGTCGTGGCTGTGCCGCAGTTCGGAGCAGATAATCCACAGGTGATCCATGTACTCGGCGCTCATCGACCGGAAGCCGGTGACCACGAAACCAGCAGGACACTGAGTTTCGGTGGGCCTGCCTCCGGGCCTCGGTATCGCGATTGCCTCAGTCAGTTCGGTGGGGGGATTGTCGGATCGCTCCGCGATGTCGCGGACGTAACTGCATTCCCCGGCCGCTTCATCAATGGAAGCTCCGGTTCTTCCCGTAAGCCCCCGCAGAGCCCGGCCTCGGCCGCAGTAGGCGTCGTGCACCGGGCGGCCGCCGCGACTGCCGGTTCGTGAAGTGATTCTGACGTCGTCGCCGAGGGGGCCATCGGGTCGCAGCGGAGCGCAGTCCAGCCATGCTTCGTTGTAGAACTCTCCAGTTTGCACATGAAAGCCGACGGCGACGGAACCGGGGTCGCATACGGCGTCGGGCGAGGGGCGACCGCCACGACCGCCGCCAAAGTCACGCACGACAATCTCACGCGATATCCTGAGCACACCCTCGTGGTCGCGATCCCGGTCCCGATCCCGATCCCGATCGCGATCCTGAGCAGCCGCCAGCGTCAGAGACGTGATCAGAAAAAAAGTCGCGAAGAACGCTGCAACTCGCGTGGCCTTTTGCCGAAAGGTGTTACCTGTGGAGAGTCCGCTCGCGGAAATCGTCATCATCACGCCCCTTTAGGTCAGTGTTTAGAAAACTGCACAGTGCCACTGTGAGCCGGATGGTAGAAGTGAAACGAGACGATGTCAATGACACGGTGGAACATGACCGTTCTGTGCGAAAGGATGGGTGGCGCGAGAGTCGATGTCGGACGTCAACTCCGGGCGGTATAGGTCCGAGGTTCCCACCCTTGCAAAACGGCGCAAGGGTGGGGCACCCTCGTTGGTGGTGGTATCCAATAAATGAATTCGGAACCGAGACGCTTCGCTGTGCGTAACTACCAAGAGCGAACTGCATGATCAACGAGCAGACTTTGGCGAAGCAGAGTCCAGGGCCGGCGGATAGCCAGTCGAGGGCCGACACCCTGGTATTGCTGGGAATCGCGGGGGCGGTAGCGCTGGTCCACGTCCTGACGAACAACGGTTACGGTATCCATCGCGATGAGCTGCAGACTTTGAGCGATGCGCTGCATCTGGATTGGGGATTCGTGGCGTATCCGCCATTCACACCGTTTGTGGAACGCATCAGCCTTGCAATGTTCGGACATTGGCTGGTCGGGCTGCGGTTGTTTTCGGTGATCGCGCAGGCGCTGGTGGTCGTGGTGACGGGGCTGATGGCGCGGGAACTTGGTGGCGGGCGGCTGGCGCAAGCCACGGCAGCGCTTTCGGTCGCGCTCGCACCGCTGGCGCTATTCGAGGGGACCGAGTTCCAATACACGACCTTCGACTATTTGTGGTGGGTGTTGATTGCCTATTTCGTGATTCGCCTGCTCAAGACGGAAGATCCGCGCTGGTGCCTGGCGATTGGAGCGACCATCGGCGTTGGTTTCATGACCAAGTACACGATGGGCTTCTACGTAGCCGGGATCGTGGGCGGACTGCTGCTGACGGAAGCCCGGCGCTTTCTCGCAAGCAAATGGTTCTGGGCAGGGATAGCACTGGCGGTCTTGATCTGCCTGCCGAATCTGGTGTGGCAGGTGCGGCACGATTTTATTTCGCTGCATTTTCTGCAGCATATTCACAAGCGTGATGTCGCCCAGGGACGCGCCGAGGGATTTGTTTACCAACAGTTTCGGATCTGCACGAATCTTTTTTCAGTGCCGCTGTGGATCGCCGGGTTGATTTGCTACTTCCTCGACCGGCGATACCGAATGCTGGGGTGGATGTACGTCATCCCACTGGCGCTCTTCATGGTGGGGAAAGGACGGTTCTATTACGTGGGGGCGGCGTATCCTATGCTGCTGGCCATGGGCGCGGTGGCGGGGGAGCGCTGGGTGGCGTCCTTGTCACGAGGCTGGCGGTGGGCTATCGAGGGTGCGCTGTTCACCGGAATGGCGGCCTGTGGGCTGTATTTCGGCCTGGTCATTATTCCTGTCGCATCTGGCGGTCCGCTCAAGGAATTCGCCCTCAAAAATAACGGCGATCTGCGCGAGGAGATTGGATGGGACGATCTGGTCAAGGCGGTCGTGGGTGTTAGGGATTCGCTGCCTGCGGAGCAAAGACGAGATTTCCGCGTCGTGGTGGGGAATTACGGCGAGGCGGGAGCAATCGAGATTCTGGGTCCGGCGTATCATCTGCCGCCGCCGATCAGCCTGACCAATTCGGCCTGGTTGCGCGGATATCCAACGCCGCCGCCGTCCACGCTGATCGTGGTGGGGTGGTCGCTGAAGCAGGTGGACGAAGCCTTTACTTCGTGCAGACTCGCCGGGCACAACGGGAATCCCTATGGTGTGGAGAATGAGGAGAGCAAGGACCATCCGGACATTTTTGTGTGTGGCGGGCCGCGGTTGCCGTGGCCGGAGTTTTGGAAGGAACACCAGAGGTTTGGGTGAGTCTTGTTGAAGCCAAATCTCCGACTTATCGCAAAGCGTGCGAGAAATGGGGCAGCCCGGGAGTCAAAGTCAAAATCCCCGCCCTCTCGCAAAATGCGCGAGAAGGGTGGGGCGCCCACTGCATTATTTTGACGGCTTCAATACGTATATGACCCAGGGGGCGATTCGCGTCTCGCTGATCCAGAGATAGGGTTCGTCACCTTTGGCCAAAGGCTTGCGCACCTCGACCACTTCAAGCCCAGAGCAGCCATAGACTTCCAGATAGGACTCGTGGGGCCAGAGAATGTCGACCGCGGGCGAGCGATCTTCGAAATCCGTGGTGATGATTCTTACTGGTTCGCCGGGCTTGGCATCGTGGTTCTCGGGGAAGTCCTTGGTCGAGAAAGACGCCCACTCGTTCACATAAATCTCTGGCGCGGAGACGATGTTGACCAGGATGCCGTCCGGTTTGAGCAATTCGCGCAGGCCACGAAACAAGTGGATTTTTGTTTCCACGCCGGGAATGTTGTCGAACGTGAATGCGGATTGGATGAGAGAAAAACCTGCGCGGGGCAAGGCGCTTATGTCGTCGCCCGGAATGAGGCGGTAGTCGCCGCGCGGATCGATCGAGCGCGCCTGCGCGATCATCTCGGCCGAGATGTCTACGCCGGTGACTTCAAATCCCAGTAGGTTCAGGAATCGCGTCGAACGGCCTGTTCCGCAACCGAAATCAAGCGCCGTGGTTCCTTTCACGTAGCTACGGAAAATTTCGGGTAAGTCGCGGAACGCGAGGTGATAGGTGTTGGCGAATTCAAGTTTTGAATAGGCTTCGGCGCGAGTAACACTTTCGTAGCAATTGACGAAGTCCGTCAAAGATACCTCTCCGGTCTCCAGATAACTCTTAGTCTTCGGCCAATATACGCTCAAGTCGGACTTGCTTCTTCAAGCACGGGCGCACACCTGGCCACGCAAGATTAAAACTTGAGGAATTTACAAAAGTCTACTTCGAGGGTCGACGAGGCGAACGGCGGAGGGCAAAGAATAAATAATGGATAGGAGTGCCCGCTCCACACGATCAGTGGTGCTGGTCGCGGCGACGGAGGTAGTCGATGAACATCTGTTCGACCGGCTTGTCGTAGGCCATGAGCACGTGGCGCACGGTGTGTCCGCTGACGAAATGGCAGACTTCCTCGGCAAGATTCTTGGCGTGGTCGCCGGCGCGTTCAAGTGACTGGGTCATGAAGATGACTTGCAGGCTGGCTTGGCGGTGAACGTTTTCGGGATTCTCGATGTGGCGCAGGAAGATGAGGTTGCGCAGGCGGTCCATTTCGGCGTCGGCGCGCAGGACGTCGATCGCCTTGCCGATTTCGCGCTCGGAGAATGCGCCGCCGCAGTCGGTCAGCATTTTTTCGAGGATAGTCGCCATTTGCGTGAGGTCGCGGGTGTCCTCGGAATCGATGCGCCCGCCGGCGGCCTGGGCGCTGTTGGCGAAGCTGAGCAGCAGATCTCCGATGCGCTCCAGGCCGATCATGAATTTCATGCAGGCCAGAAGTTCGCGCGCCTCGGCGGGGCCAACTTCGGTGATGGCCGTGGTGACGCCGCTGTCGATCTCCATGTCGATGGTGTCGAGCTCGCGCTCGCGCTGGCGGAGGGAGTTGAGCAAAGAACTGGAGCCGGTGGCGATGCCTTCGGCCGCGGCTCCGGCGGCTTCTTTGGCGAGGTGACAGGCTTCCACGGTGCGGCGCACGATGTAGTGGTGGGCGGGTTCGGGACTCGGGCTCTTGATCGCGGTACTCATGACGGGATCCGCCGGGCGAGAACGTCGGCGACGAATGGGTCTTGCGGGCTCGTCGTCACGATTCCGCCGTTCCTGAGATGGGATGGCCAACGACTAAGCATAAATTTTCTTGTGGATTTCGTGGTTAATAAGCTGTGAATTTTTGGTTGCATTTTTCGACTCGGTTTTCCGGGCGTCGAAAACGTGTTGTGTTTCCCTCTATTGTGGATTAAGACCGAGCGAATGCAAGACCGAAATCGTGGCCGACGCTGCCTACACGACGGCTTTGTCCCAATCCGGCCCTAGGCGAAGGGGAGCGTGAACAGGAAAGTGGCGCCGTGACCGAGTTCGCTCTCGGCGCGGATCGAGCCGCCGTGGGCCCGCATGATGTGTTTGGCAATGGCCAGACCGAGGCCGGTGCCGCCGGATTCCCGAGAGCGCGCTTTGTCGACGCGGTAGAAGCGCTCGAAAAGGCGTGGCAGGTGCTCGGATGAGATTCCGGCGCCGAAATCTTCGACGTAGAATTCGATGCCCCGCTGAGCCTGGCGGGCCCCCAGAACGATGCGGCCGCCGGCACGTCCATACTTCATCGCGTTGTCGATGAGATTAGAGAAAACCTGGTGGATGGCTTCGCGATCGGCGAGCACCAGAGGCATGGACTCCACCGAGCCGCCGCTCTTTCCATCATGGTTCTCGTCGATATGCAAGTCCACATCATGACCGCGGGCAATGGCGCGGAAACTCTCCTCGGCATCGCGCAGAAGCTCGATCGGCGGGACCGGTTCGGTTTCGAAGCGGGTCTCACCAGATTCGACGCGGGCCAGAGTCAGCAGGTCTTCAGTGAGGCGCGACATGCGAGCGGCGTTCTTGCGGATGATTTCCAGGAATTCCTTTGTGGGACCGGAGTTCTCCGGAGCGCTGTCGAGCAGAGTCTCGGAATATCCTTGAATCGAAGTGAGCGGCGTGCGCAGCTCGTGAGAAACGTTGGCGATGAAATCGCGGCGGGTTTTTTCGACCCGCTCGGTCTCGGTCAGGTCGCGAAGCACGGCGACGACGCCACCGTCGGGCAGAGGCGCGGCAGTGACGTCGAACGCCCGGCCGGGAACGATCGAGGTGGCACGGGCAGTCTTGACTTCTTTCGTGGTGGTCGCGGCCTTGACGGTGGCGAGGAAATCGGGATCGCGGATGGTTTCGACGACGGGTGCGTTCAGGCGAGTGCGCTGAGGGACGAGGCGGTCCATGGGCTGATTTGCCCACTGCACCAGGCCGTCGGAGCTGACGGCGATGACCGCGTCCTGCATGCTGTTGAGCAGGGTTTCGAGCTGGCGCTGGCTGGAGCGGACGGCGGCAAAACTGCGCTCGACCTGTCTCGCTGTTTTGTCAATGGCGGCTGCTACCCGGCCAATCTCATCGGCGGAGTGATCGTCGAGGCGCGCCCGCAGATCGCCGCGCTCAATGCGGGCAGCCACGTCGACGATGCGCTCCAGGCGGCGGGAGGTCCAGATCGAAGCCAGGGCTGCGACGATCAGCGCGATCAAGAAGGCCAGAACTGCTCCCCAAAGCATGCGGCGCCGGACTTGGGCCTGCACCGCTTCAATATCGGAAAGCGGATAGGCGAGACGCACGGCGCCTCCGGAAACGGGAGCGGCCACATAGAGAAACGGCACGCCCAACCTGGTGCTGAGCCGCTCGACTGAAGTGGTCTTGCCGTTCAGGGCGGCGACGAATTCCTTGCGCGTCGCGTCGTTCTCCACATCGGCGGGACTGGCTTCGGAGTCGGCGAGAACTTTGCCGGAGGCGTCGATGATGGTGGCGCGGGCTCCGGCCGCCTGGCCTTCCTGGGAGGCAATCTCACTCAGAGAGTGTGTACGATCGGTTTCGACGCGATGCGCGAACAACAGAGTCTTCTGCGTGAGGTTGCGTTCGATTTCTGCGCGCAGCGAGCTTTCCCATGCGCTGCCCAGCATAACGTCAAGGATGCCGGCGGTGGCGGCGATCACGATCAGAAACACGGCCAGCAGCTTGAAGAAGATCCGGTTCTTCACCTTCTCCTCATTTGGGGGCTTCGAAGCGATAGCCGGCGCCGCGGACGGTTTTAAGGTAGCGCGGATTCTCCGGGTCGGGCTCGATCTTTTCCCGGATGCGGCGGACGTAAACGTCGACCGAGCGCGGGGTCACGTAGGCGGTGTCGCGCCAGACCGAGTCGAGAAGATGGTCGCGGCTGAAGACGCGTCCGCGATGGCGGGCAAAGTAGTCGAGCAGCCGGAACTCGGTCGCTGTCGTGGGAACGGCATTGCCACGCACTGTGAGGGTCATGGCGGAGGGATCGATTTCGATCTCGCCGACTTTCATCGGGCTGGGCGGCAGCGGGCGTTCAAAGCGGCGCAGCACGGCCTTGACGCGAGCCACCAGTTCGCGTGGGCTGAAAGGCTTGGCAATGTAGTCATCGGCGCCGAGTTCGAGGCCGAGCACGCGGTCGGCTTCGCTGCTCTTGGCGGTCAGAAAAATGACGGGCACCGAGGCGAGACCGGGCATCTGGCGCACGTTGCGGCACAGTTCCAGTCCGTCCTTGCCCGGGACCATGATGTCGAGCACAAACAGGGCTGGCCGCTGGCGCTCGGCGTCAGCCAAAACGTTGGCGCCGGTGGGATAGACACGCACGGTGAAGCCTTCGTTTTCCAGGTGATGACGGACAAGGCGGGAAATGTCAGGATCGTCTTCAACCACGAATATGCTGGGTTTCACGTGTTTATTGTAGCGAAGGCGGTACCCAGTACCTAGTGCCGAGTTTCGAGTTTGCCTAGCGCGGCCGCAGATTTCATCGGATTGTAACAATCCGGGTGGCGTGGCATGTGGGGACAGCCGCCCCCGGCTGTCCAGCGGAGCGAAGCTCCGCGGTGGAAGCCGATAGAGTGCCACGCGACATGCAAAAGCAGCCGAGCTTCGCTCGGCGGACAGCCGGGGGCGGCTGTCCCCACAAAGACTCTGCTCCCCACAAAAAACCCACTTCTCGCAAAGAACGCGAGAAGTGGGGCACCCGGATTCCTGTCGCGCATCTAACTTCTCTTAGCCTTTTACGATCTTTTTGGCGGCGGCGTCCCAGACTGCGACCGACTTGTTGAAGTAGGAGAAGTTCGCCAGGTGGCAGCCGATAGCGGCGTTGTTGCCGAAGATTTCATTTTCGACGACGGGCTTGCGCGTCCGCACGGCGTTGTAGAAGTTGGCCTGGTGATCGACGGTGTCACTGTAGCCGGGAGGATTGGCATAGGACTCGCCTTCGGCGTCGACAGCCCACTTTAGCGCCTCTGGTTCCGGATGATCTTCATGCCACTTCTGCAGATACTGATCGCGCAGCGCCTTCGGCCAACCAAAGATCGAATAGCCTTCGGGCTCAGGACGCGTGTCTTGCGGCTTGTAGCTCAGGGTCGTGTCTTTGATGATCATCGTGCCCTTGGTGCCGTAGAAGCCGATGAACTCTCCGCCATCGTTGTTCAGGTTGCAGCGCAGGGTGACGCGGCAGCTTGGGTAGTCGTAGAGAGTTTCGATCAAGTCGGGGTACTCGCGGCCATCCTTGAAGTGGAAAAGGCCTCCGGAGGATTGGGCGCGCTGCGCGGGCTCGTTGATGCCGGTGATGAACTGGATGCCGGAGATCAGGTGGACGAAGAGATCGCCGCCCAGGCCTTCGCCGTAGTCGGTGAAGCAGCGCCAGCGGAAGAAGCGGACGGGATCGAAAGCGTGCTTAGGCGCACCGACGAGAAACGCGTTCCAATCGATGGTTTTTTCGCTGGCGTCGGGCGGAATGGGATAGACCCAGGCGCCGCTGGGGGAATTGCGGTCCCAGTAAGCATTGATGGAGAAAACCTCGCCCAGTTTGCCGGAGTCGTAAATCTCTTTCGCCTTCGCGTAGAGAACGGAACTCACGCGCTGGCTGCCGATGGCGACCATGCGACCGTGTTTGTGGGCGGCTTCGAGCATGGCGAATCCGTCTTCGACGGTGTGCGACATCGGCTTCTCACAATAGATGTCTTTGCCGGCGGCGCAGGCGTCTTCGAAGATATGGCGGTGCTGGTGGTCCATGGTGGCGATGAGGACGGAGTCGACATCTTTGCGGTCGAGAATGGAACGATAGTCGCGCGTGGTCGGGACGTTGGGATTCTTGACGGATTCCTGCGCGGCGGTGTGGCGGCTGTCGTACAAGTCGCAGACGGCGACGCACTGAATTCCGGGAACGCTGAGCGAAGCTTCGAGGTGTTCGCAGCCGCGAATGCCGGTGCCGATGGAGGCGAAGCGAACCGTGTCACTGGGCGCGACTGGACGCGCAGTGGCGGAGAGCACACGAGGTTGAAGGACCGTTTTGGCGACCGTGGTCGCGGCCAGGGCGCCCGAGCCGAGCTGAATGAATTGACGGCGAGACAGGGGATTTTTTGCCATGAGATTTTCCGCCTCGAAAATGTCTGAAGATTTAGTCCGTGACAGCAGGTTCGCCGGCGCGGAAGGTTTCCGGGGAGGAATTATCCCACAGGGGAAGGTGAATTAGTAAAACGATTTTCTAGAGTGGGTCCGTGAGAGTTCGATCCATCTCTGTCCACTCGTAGGCCAGAGAGGGAGACCCGCTTGCCCTCTGTGCATTCTGAGTGACATGGCCTGTGGCTGTTGAAAAAGTCCCTCAACAGAGCGCCCTTTCATCTGCGAGCATGCCGTTGCCGGCTTTCTTTGTCTCCGTTCGACTAAGTGGTGGCCGGCAGAACCGGTATTATCGGCTGACTGAGGAAGCGGACCAGTCGCTTGATGTTCTGAGCTACCGCCGCCAGGAAGAACTGCTCGCGCACAAACCTGAGTCTCCGTAGACGCAAGCGCCGCAATCCGATCTGATTCTTCAGTTCCGCGAACAAGGCTTCCACCTTCTTTCTTTGCCGCTGTGCCTTGGCGAACTCTGGCGTGTTGACCAACTCCCGCGCACGTTGTCGGGCTGGTTCGTTCTGGTGGATGATCAGGCCCCGGAAGGCGGCACTGGTGCATTGTGGTCGGAGCGAGCACGGGCCACACTTTTTGCGTGTCCCGATGTAGTTGAAGGCGCGATTCCGATAAACTCGACCCCCATAGTTGAGTGGCTGGCCAGCGGGACAGATATAGCGATTGTGTTCGGGCTCGTAAGTGAAACGCTCGGGACCGAAAAATGGACTTCTCTTTCTGTGGATGCTGTCGCGGGTTCGCATATACGGAGTGATGTTACGATCCGCCAACCACTGTAAGAACTCCCCATTCCCATAGGTCGTGTCGGCCGCCACCGATTCGGGTGCTCGTCCTTGCCACTCGGCAAAACGGGTCAGCATGTCTTGCGCGGCCACCGTCTCCTGGCTCATGCGCGCCGCCGTGGCCTGCACTCCGATGATCACACAGCTGTCGTTATCCACCAGATAGTTGTCGTAGTAACCGAGACGCGCCGGGGTGCCGCCTTTGGTGGCATAGGTGGAATCGGGATCGGTGGTCGATATTTGATCCTGCTCATGCACCGGTTCCTCCACCGGGTTCTGCTCTTCCACCTCCCGCAGATACTGGCGCACGGTGTGATGGACCTGTGCTGCTTCCGCTAACTGCTCCCGTGGAATCCGGCTCTCCTTGGCGGCGTTCGCTTCCACGAAGCTGCCATCGACGGAGAGATTCTTCCCGCTCACCAGCCCCACCTCCACACACTGCCGCACGATCTGCTCAAACAACTGCTCGAAAAGCTTCGACTCCTGAAACCGCCCGTGCCGGTTCTTGGAGAACGTCGAATGATGCGGGATCTCCTGATCGAACCCAAGACCGGTGAACCATCGCCATGCCAGGTGCATGCGCAACTCTTCTACAAGTTTGCGCTCGCTGGTGATGCCGTACAGATAGCCGATCAGCAGAATGCGCAGCAGCAATTCAGGATCAATCGACGGCCGCCCTGTCTCGCTGTAGCTGTCCTTCAGTTGCTGCCGGACGAACTCAAAGCTGATGTGCTTGTCGATCAGCCGCAGCAGATGATGTTCGGAAACTTGATCTTCCAGACGGAAGTAGTAGAACAACGCTTCGGAGCGGTCGTGTTGCCCCATCATGATCAGCAGGCCTCCGACGATCAGAATCAAACAGAGCATGCGAATGCTCTCTTCTAACATGCTTCTGCCCAATTCCACCTGCCAATCTCAGTGACTTTTTCAACACCCACGCCTGATAGCGTCAACTGAGATTCTGCCGCCATCTCATGAGAGACCCGATTGAGAGTATCATCAACGCAATGACTCCCAGCTCATGCGTAACTTTCTACGGAGTCTGGCGGGGCCTGAAACGTAATCGGAAGGTATGTTGATGTTGAAGGAGGAACGAAAAATGAAGTTCAAACAACTGCGATACATCGTCGATGAGCTGCATAGAGGCCATCCAGAAATCGACGATGCTGAGGTAAGAATCAACATAGGCCACTCTGTTGTGGGCTTCGACGAAATCTCTCACTTGATAAAGGAAGACATGGTCGTTCTCTTCCCCATAAGAGAGAGGCCAACCGGACCGTGGAGATCAAGCCTCGGCCAAGCCTTCCAAGCCTCGCCCTGAAACTGTGGAGTATCGGTCGTGAACCCCTGAAATGTAACCGGCAAGTGAATTTGAAGGTTTGCTTGGCAGCTGTGCGAGAGGTCATAGGCAAAGCGCGTCTCTCGAAAGGGAGGTAGAGATACACACACCCCTGACCTGAACGCATCCTCGTGAGGCCCGCCAACGAAGGCGCGAACGACGGTTGGCGCAACATCACTCATCAGCCATCAGCCATCAGCCGAACGTCAACACGTAGCTTGAGGGGAAAAACAGGCGGGAAAAATTGAAAGGGCCGTGACATTGGTTATGCTCTAGCCGCCAACTCCTGCGAGGGAGCTAACAGCGTGGAGGCATGTACCGTCACAGCCCCTTGATGCGATCACTGCTTTCGCAGTTCCAAACCCCAACTGCCCCTCGCAGAGCCGTCGGTTTTTTCAGGTCTGGTCACCCTGCGGGTCACCCCGCCTGGCTGATCACTCAGTCTACTTTGGGCCGACTCAGTATTATTGTGCCAACCCTTTCGACCGTCGACGATGCCAAGTTAACAGAGCGTTCATAAAAGTCAACGCAAAGTTTTGGTGCAATAGCTCGGGGCAAAGCTGTGCATAACGAATAATGCAAATGGTTGTAAGGTAAAAACTTATCCACACCTAGGGCAAATCCGGACCTCTTTTGCACACAAAATTGCACAGCCCTAAGGTCAACTGCAAAACGATGAAAGGGAATCAAATAATCATCTTGACGGAAGATCGAGATGGGCGCATCGTCGTTTTTGAACAGAGCAGTAAAAATCGAAGTGATGGCAGAACTGGTGGCCTATGTGGACGGCGGTTGCCTGGGGAACCCGGGGCCGTCGGGTATTGGGGTGGTGATCAGCGGCTGCGAGAGCGGACCCATCCGGATCGCCAAATGGATCGGCCATCAGGACAACAACGTCGCCGAATACGCCGCACTGATGGAAGCGCTGCAGTGCGCAGTGTCTCTGAAAGCTCGCAAACTGCACGTATATTCGGATTCGGAAGTGGTGGTGCGGCAGATGACGGGCGAGTATACGTGCCGTAGCCCGCGTCTTTATTCCCTGCACTGGACTTGTCGCAAGCTGGCGCGCTCGCTGACGTTTTCCATCTCCCACGTCCCGCGTGAAAAGAATGCCGAGGCCAATCGGCTGGCCAACGCCGCTGTGCGTGAGCGCGCTCCGCGAGATTACGGAATGCTGCGCTTCGCCATTCCCAGCGCTGCCCGCCCCGACGAAGGTCGTGAGGCCCTCTGATTTCCTGCGCCCGGCCCGCCTGGTCTTAGGCTTTGAGAAGCGTTGCTGCCCTCGGCCAAATCACGGCGCTTCGGAAGTCGAGGGCCCGGACGGGATCGCTATGTCCCTTCGATTACTTTCGTCTGGAGCGAATTCCTTGACAGCCGTCGGCGCCCAGAGCGAGACTCGACTTACAGCATCCTTTTCAATTTGTTGGAGCGAGTACGGCGCGGAGAAGTATGTCCCGTTCCGCTCGGCTCCTATGGATGCCTGAGCACGCGCGCCATGGAATCTTTTTCGACCTTCGACCGGATGTCGCCGCGGCCGGGCAGTATACCGGCCAATGCGGTGGGTCTTGAGCCGAATGCGGAGGTAAAAGTGCAGCGCGAGAGTTCACCTCGGACTTCGCAGGCAAGCCTCTCGGCGGCACTTGCCGCGGCCCAGGCGGCCGCATTTTCCGGCGTGCGTTTTCCCGGCGAAGATGGCGGCCGTTCTCTCGGCGAGATGGCGCAACGCGATCTCGACGCCGCCCTGCAGTTGCTTACCGAGCGCGCTCGATACATCACGGGATCCAGCGGGGCGGCCATTGCCCTGCGCCGCAGCGGAGGAAGCGACATGCTGTGCCGGGCCAGCACGGGATCAAATGCTCCGGAACTGGGCGCGCTGCTCTCGACCGAGTTTGGCCTGTCGGGCGAAAGTGTGCGCACCCGGCAGGTTCTTCGCTGCGACGATGCTGAGCGCGACACCCGCGTCAATCAGGAAGTCTGCCGCGAGATGGGCATCGCCTCGGTGGTGGTCATGCCGGTGGTGCATGACGACGAAGTCCTGGGGGTGTTTGAACTGTTCTCGGGGAAAGCGCAGGCATTCGGCGAGCGCGACCTTACAGCGCTGCGGCGGCTGAGCGAGATGGTCGAAACTGCGGTCACGCTGGCTCGTACGGCTAAGGGGATTCCGGAGCGGATCGAGGCCGTGAAGGCTTCGGTCGAGCAGGACGACGCAGACGACATTCTGGAAATGCAGGACCCGCTGGTCGAGGTGGAAGCGGTCGCGATGGAGCCGCCCGCCACGCTGGGAGAGCTGGAAACATCTGAGGTGCTAGAAGTCAGCGAGGTACCGGCGGCAGTGGCGGAACGTGGGGTAGTTCCTACGCCGGAATTGCCCAAGGCGGTCGCTCCCGGCGAAATACCCGAAGTGATTCGGGCTCACGCCGAGGCCGATGTTGCTTTGTCACTGTCTGCAACGGTGCCAGAGTCATTGCCGGCGCAATCTGGGCCAACGAACCTTGCATCTGCGAATTCTGTGCCGCCGAAGAAGCCTCGGCTCTGGTCCGCCGCCTTGAATGTGAGTGACGATGGTGCAAAGGCTGCAAAAACCGATCAAAGCCACGTTCCGCCGGCTTTCCGGGATCTTCGCAAATGCGAGGCTTGTGGGTTCCCGGTCTCCGCGGGACGCGCACTTTGCGTAGAGTGCGAAGAGAAGAAGTGGCGCGGGCAGCTGAAGATGTCCCGGGCCGTTACGATGGCGGCGGCCTCTGGAGCAGCAGCCGCGTCGGCTCCGGCGTGCGAGTTGCGGGCCCCGGAGTTGCACAACCCGGTGGCGTCGGCTCCTTCCTCGTTGACTAAGGCCGCGCCCTCAACCGAACCGATGGCTGTATCAAAGACAGCTGGAACAAAAGAACTTGCGACTATGGCGCCAGTTCCGGCTCCTTCGCTGCCCGTCCCGGAGCCCGCCGCCCAGGAAGCAGTAGAGCCCACCATTCCCACGCTTGTTCTGAGCGCTGGACTCGATCCCTCGCAGTCGTGGCTGGCGCGGAACAAGTACATTCTTGGCGCTCTGCTGGTGGGTGCTGGCAGCGTTGCCGCGATCCTGTTGCTGCGCTAGCGCTCGAGAGACCATTCGGCTCCAACTATGGCGCTGAGGTCCCGAAACCCTTGACAAGAGAGGGGACTCTGCTAAAGTTCCAATCAGCATTTGCCCGAAACTACCCCTCAGGTGCTCCGATGAAGAATGTGTACGAAGTGTTGCGACAGAAAGAGATGGAGCTCACTCGCTTGGAGAAAGAAGTGGAGGCGCTGCGCGTGGTGGCCCCCCTGCTGTCAGAAGAGAAAGAATCGCTGATGTCTGAACTAGGAAAGCCGGCCTTGGCCACGGCTGTCAACGGACCGCAGCCTGCCTCGCCGCGGTCTCCGGTTCCAACCACGTCGTCGGTCGCCATCCCCGCGCCTCAGCCTGTGCGTGCGGCGGGATGGGAAGATACCGGCAAGCGCTGGCCGTAAGGCGGTCCCATCGCTAACTCGCAGTTCGTCCCTCTCCAGCCCGGGATGCGTCCCGGGCTGACGTGTTTTTGGCCATCTCTACCCTTGCAGGGAATCACCGGCGGAGTACAATAGTCGCCGTTTTTGCTTTGGAGCGTGAGCGGCTCAGGTGTTCCAACCGAGGGCAGCCGCGCACGCCTCCTTTCCCCAGCTGGGAGGTTGTATGGCAGGTTTCTGCGTAAATTGTGGTACGCCACTGACAGGTGCATTCTGTAACAATTGCGGAGCTCGGGGCGTGTCTCCGAGTGCCGCCTCGCCGGTTCAACCTGCTGCTGCACAGTCGCCAGTCGCTCCGCCTACTGCGCAGCCCGCCGCTTGGAGTCCAGTTCCGACTCAACCTGTTGCCCAATCCCCAGCAACGGCGGCGAAGGGGTCTAGCCTGGGGAAAATACTGCTGATCGTTGGTGGAGTGTTGGTGCTGTTGTTCGTGATTGGAATCTCGGCGGCGATGTACGGCGTGTATTGGGTGAAGCACAAAGTGTCGACCTACGCGTCGGCCGTCACGGGTGGACCGAGCGCTCCGATCAAAGTGGTGGGGAACGGCAATAGCTGCCGGTTGCTCTCCACGGCGGAGTTGCAGAAGGTATTGGGAGTGACGATTGAAAAGAGTGCGGAGATCGTGGAGAACTCCACTCCCGGATGCGCCTATTACACGAATCAAGAGGCCTTCAAGCAGCTGCAGGCGATGGCGGTCGAGCAGGCGCGAAGGCAGACCGACGAAGCGAACAAGCGGCCTGGGCCGAAGCCGGACAATCTCCCCGCGCTCATGAAAAACGCCAACGACCTGGAGGGGGTGGTCAAGACGCTGGCCATGACCCAGCCATCGCAGGATGGGCGGGTGTTTGCCTTTACGGTGGAGAGCAACTTTGGGCCGGATAGCTGGTCGGGCATGCGCCTGACGGAATCGGCAGTGCCTGGCTTCGAAGAAGTGCACGGCGTCGGCGACCATGCCATGATTGGCGCCTTCGGTCACGCGTTTTACATTCTGAAGGGCGACAAGATGATCTACATGGACATGACCACAGTCCCCGACGCGCGTACTCGAGGCGCGGAATTGGGAAAAAAGATTATGGCGAATTTCTAGCCCTTCAGGCGAGGACTATACTCCGACAATCTCCCGCAGCGCTGCCAGCAGGCGGTCGACTTCCTCGACGGTGTTGTAGTGCACCAGACCGATGCGCAAGAAGCCGCCGGACTTCTCGACGTCGAGATGCTCGGTCAGGTTCAGCGCGTAGTAGTTTCCGTCCCAGGTGAAGAAGCCACGCTCGCCGAGTTTGGTGGCGAGTTCCAGCGGCGTGTGGCCTGGTCTTCCGTCATCGATTCGGATGGCGAGGGTGGCGCAGCGCTCGTGAAAGCGTGCGGGATCGGTGATGCCGTAGATTTTGAGTCCGGGAATTTTGCCGAGGCCCGCCATGGCGCGCTCCAGAAGAGCGCGCTCGTGTTCGTGCATGGCGTGATAGGCAGCTGCGATCGCGGCTCTTCTTGAAGTGACATCAGGACGGGCTCGGCGGCCCAGGTCGGCGAGGTACTCCACGCAGGCGGTTATTCCCGCGATGCACTCATGATTCAGCGTGCCCCACTCCCAACGGTAGGGAATTGCGTCGGTCAGCGGGCGAACTTTGTAAGGATGAAGCCGCTTCAGATGCTCGCGCTTGCCGAAGAGCACCCCCATGTGCGGGCCGAAAAACTTGTAAGTCGAGCACACCAGAAAATCACAATCGAGCGCAGCCACATCGATCAGGCCGTGGGGCGTGTAGTGAACGGCGTCGATGAAGGCGAGCGCCCCGGCGGCGTGGGCGAGGCGGACGATTTCTTTTACCGGATTGATCGTGCCCACGGCGTTCGAAGCGTATCCGACGGCGACCAGCTTTGTCTTCGCGTTGATCTTCGACGCAAGGTCGGCCATGTCGAGCGTGCAGTCTTCGTCGTGGATCTCGGCCCAACGAACAGTCAGGCTGCGGTCTTCTGCCATGGTCAGCCATGGAGATACGTTGGCATCGTGATCGAGACGGGTGACGACAATTTCGTCGCCGGGGCCGAGGTCGCGGCCGATGGCCCGGGAAATGCCGAAGGTCAGCGCAGTCATGTTCTGTCCGAAGATGACTTCGTCAGCAGCGCAATGGAAAAAGTCGGCCATCGCTTCGCGGGCGGCGACGATCACGGCGTCAGTGCGGCGGCTGGTCGGGTAGTTTCCACCGCTGTTGGCGTTGTCGCGGCGCAGGTAGTCGGAGATGGCGTCAATCACGCGCTGCGGGACTTGCGTCCCGCCGGGGCCATCGAAGAAGACGGCGGGATGGCCGTTCACGGTTTGCGCGAGCGACGGGAATTGGGAGCGGACCCAGGTCAGGTCGAGGGTGGGGTTGGTCGTCTCAGCAGTCAGCATGAATCATTTTTATCATGCCACGAACGTGAGAATCGTTTATCGGGTCAAAGGATATTGTTCTTGGAAAAAAAACTGGGGTCCTGGTATTCGCCCTCATCTTCATGACAGACTGCGATCAGCGCCGCGACGTAGCCGAAGAAGTCCACTCCTTTCACGGTGAAAACCTTTACGTCTTTGCCGAGCGACCGGGACTCCCGCAAACTGCAAAGTTTTAGGACATCAGCGTCAGTTCCTTCCGCAATCGAAAGCCCGGTGAAACTAGTCGGCAAGTGAAATTGGGCTACTCCTTTGAAGAGCACATCGATGCGAGTACGAGAACTGCTGGACTTAGTGCTCCGAAGAAGTAGCTGCTGGTGCCCTACCGTGTACTTCCAGATTTGAAATCTGCGTTCGGAGTTGATTATTTCTGTTGGCATGCATCTCCTTGTTGCTTATGAAGCTTAAAGGGGTTAGGGCCGCATCGTGTGCAGCGCTAACGGCACGGCTGAAGCCGTGCCCTTCCACAAACTTTATTTCCGCGTCTAGCTTACCTCACCGATCTTATGAAATCCGCGAGCAGGCCGTAGGCCGTCGCGTATAGACCTGGATTCTCTTCGGTTATGGCCAAGCCGGGGAAGATGTCCGTTTCGAAATAGATGTAGGACGATGTGGCTGAAATCTTGCCCATCGGAGAACTGGCCAATACTTTCTCCGGCCCGACGCTTGCCTTCACGCTATCCCCGACGCGCTGCGCGCGGCACACCAGTTTGAACGGCCAGCCGTCGCGTCGGGCGTTGCGCAGGGCCGGTGGCGTCAGGTCGCGGATGCCTTCGCGCTCGATTTGGTCGAGATGCACGGGAACGTCCATCAGGACGGTGATCAGTGCCGCGGTTTTGACGGCAGCGTCCCAGCCGTCGATGTCGTGGGTGGCATCGGTTTCGGCGACGCCCAAGGATTGCGCTTTTTTCAGGGCTTCGTCGAAGGTGAGGCCCTGCTCCATTTCGCCGAGGATCACGTTCGTGGTCGAGTTCAGAATTCCGTGAAAGCCCTGAAGGTGGATGGCGGGCATCTGGTCGAACAAAGAGAAGATTGGAACGCCGTCCATCACCGTGGATTCGAACAGGAACCGCCGGCCGCACGCAGCGGCCAGATCGCGCAGTTCGCGGTAAGCATGAACGATGGGACCTTTGTTGGCGGTGATGGCGTGGGCTCCATGTTCGAGTGCGGCGCGGATGTGGTCGACGGCGGGCTCGCCGGATTCGAGGTTGAGGGAAGTGGCTTCGAAGAGAATGTCAGCGCGGGCGGCGGCCAGCCATTCGCGGACGTTGGTGTGATGTGGGGCGGACACTCCTGTCCGCCAACTGCCGGGAGCCGAATCAGAATTCAGGGCGAGCAGCGAAGCCGCGTTCAATCCATTTGCGTCCGCGATCCATCCCAGGCGGCGCGACGCGACTCCGGCGATGCGGAAGGAAATCCCATGCCGCTCGCGCAGTTCCTGCGCGCGGTCTTCTAGCAGACGGAATAGCGTCCGATTAACGTTACCGAAGCCGAGGAAGCAGAGGTTGAAAGTGCCGATGGGAATCTCCTCGATGCTATGCAGATCGACGCGCGTGAGGGCGAGACGCCCTCACGACAGCCGGCGGGACGCCGGCGCACTTCTGGGGCCGGCGCTACTCGCAGCGGCCCGATACACCTGGGCCGCCGGACAGCCGGGGCGGCTTTCCCCACAAGCTTCTGCCCACACGCACGCCTACCCCATCACTGTGGTGTGCTCGGGCTTGATCTTGTAGAGCACGCGGACTTCGCCGGGCTGACCGTAGGGGTACTTGTCGACGCCGAGATATTTTTTCGCCAGCTTGTTGATGCTCTCGACGGCGCCCTCTTCCGTGATCTCCACCACGCGGCCGCGGATTTCCAGATAGCGGTACGGGTTCTCCGGGTCGATGATCGCCAGCGAGACGCGGGGATCGCGGCGGACGTTGCGGTCTTTCTGGCGTCCTTTAGCGGAATTAAAGAGCACGTGCTGGCCGTCAAAGTCGCACCAGACGGGCGTGACCTGTGGGCGGCCATCGGGCATCAGTGTGCCCAGAATGGCAAAGGCGCGCTTCTCAAATAAATCGCGGTACTTTTCCGGGATGACTTCGGCCATGAGAGCCTCCTGTCTAGGATCGCAGTGAGCATTATAGCTGGCGGAATTATAGACTGGCCGACTGGCGTGCGGCGCGTTCGTATCTCCGCGGGAAGGCGGGTTCATTTAGAATGGCCAACTTACAATCTCGGTATTGCTGAAGGCACTACCTTCGGCTGATTCGTTTCAAGGAAAACTCATGACCCGTGTGCAACGAAACTTCGCTCCACCGTCGCCGATCATCCCTTTAATAGTTCTCGCTCTGCTGGTTGCCGCGCAGTCGCCGGCGGCCAGCCAGCCCGCGCAGAAATATCCGCCAACAATTGTGTTCATGACTGACTTCGGCGTGCTCGACGACTCCGTCGCACTGTGCCGCGGCGTGATGTATTCGATCATGCCTGACGTACGCATCGTGGATCTGACACACGAGGTCACGCCGTTTTCGATTCTTGACGGGGCCAGATTTTTGTATGGCGCGACGCCTTATTTTCCTGCGGGCACGGTATTTGTGGTGGTGATTGATCCGACGGTGGGCAGCACGCGCAAGGCGATCGTGGCGCGATCCGGACGGGGTCAATATTTCGTGCTGCCGGATAACGGACTGCTGACGCTGGTCGAACAGCGGGACCGAATTGAGGCGGTGCGCGAGATTACGAATCCTGAATGGATGATCGGCACCAAGCTGTCTTCGACGTTTCATGGGCGCGACATTTTTTCGCCCGTGGGCGCGCACATGGCGCGCGGGGACGATTGGACGAAAGTTGGCCCGGAGATGGCGGTGAAGGATCTGGTGCTATTGCAGTTGAAGACGGCCGTGCTCGACGATCACGGCCTGACGGCCACAGTGATCGCGACCGACGGACCCTTCGGCAATCTTGTCACCAACGTTGACGCTGAGGATTTTCTGAAGCTCGGCTACGGGCATGGGCAGGAGGTACCGGTGAAGGTTGGGGATCGGGAGATGAAGATCAAGTTCGTGAGGACGTTCAGCGATGTGGCGCTGAGGGAACCGTTGCTGTATATCGATTCGCGGGGGCGTCTGGCGCTGGCGGTGAATCAGAACAGCTTCGCTGCCACGTACGGGGTGAAGCCGCCGGTGGCGCTTTTTATTCCGCGGGCGGGGAAGTGAGACGTGGCTAGAGAGACGTAGCAAGCTACGTTTCTACCACGTCTGTCGATACGCGCGGCAATACCGCGCGGAGCAGGGATTCGAAGGTCGTCTTCACGCGCTCGCCGGTTTCCATCACCTCTGCGTGGGAGAGCGGTTGATCGAGAATTCCCGCGGCCATGTTCGTGACGCAGGAAATCGCGAGCACCTTAATTCCCATGTGGCGCGCGGCAATCACTTCGGCGACGGTCGACATGCCTACCAGGTCGGCTCCAATTCGGCGCAGATACTGGATTTCAGCGGGCGTCTCGTAGCTGGGGCCGAGCAATCCGGCGTAGACGCCTTCGTGCAGCGTGATATTCATCCTGTCGGCTTCTTCGCGGGCGATCGCGCGATACGCGTTTGCGTAGGCGTGGGTCATGTCGGGGAAGCGCACGCCGAAGCGGTCGTCGTTTGGGCCAACCAGGGGGTTCGCGCCCTGCAGATTGATGTGGTCGCGAATCAGCACCAGCGCGCCCTGCGAGTAACTGAGATTAATGCCGCCAGCGGCGTTGGTCAGGATGACGGCGCGGATGCCCATGCGTCCGAAAACGCGAATGGGGAACGTCACCTCCTGCGCGGAATATCCTTCATAGAGATGAACGCGGCCCTGCATGGCCGCGACTGCGACCTCGCCGGCTTTGCCAATCACCATCCGACCAGCATGGCCGATGGCGGTGGAACAGGGGAATTGCGGAATTTCGGCGTAGGGGACGCGGACGGCGTCGGTGAGGGAGTCGGCGAAAGCGCCGAGGCCGGAGCCGAGGACCAAGCCGATCTTCGGGCGTAGAGGCGTGCGGGCGAGGATAAATTGCGCGGCGGAGTCGGCGAGTGTGAATGGGTCGTGCATGATTCGTAGTGATCTTCGCGAGATCCTTCGCTCCGCCTGAAGTGCGGCTCCGCTCAGGATGACGCCATCGTTCAGAGTAAAATTCAACCTCAGGGAGTCTACAGATCTCCATCGGCCAGGTAGCGGCCGTGGCCGGTGCGTTCCAGCCAATCATACAGAAACGTCTGGTAGAGATAGGACGCAACGATCTCCTCGCCGAGTTCGTGTCTCGGTGCAGATGAAAGGCAGGCGCAGGCCCGCCAGCACGGCGATGAGCGATTGCGTGATGCGGTTCGGGTTCGCGGCCCGATAGGGATACTCGGTCTTGATCTCACTCAGAGGGGCGGTAACAACGAGCAGGCTGTGAGGAAGTGCGCTCATGCGTTGAAGGCGGCGAATAAACACCTGACGATTTGTAGTGAAAGACTGGATCAGGTCGGCCAGATCTTTGCGCTCCACCACGCAGGAGTTTTCCATGCCGCCGACAGAATAATCGCCGAGAGGCAGAGCGCGTTCTTCGATGCGATCGAACCATCCCTTGAAGCGCCGGAAAGAGAGGGGATTCTGCTCACGGGTGTCGATGATGGCGACCGGCAAGGGAGTGCGTATTTGCGTGCCGCCCCGCTCGGCCAGCACCGGCAGCAAGGGAGGCGGAACCGGCGTGGGTTGCATGGTCCACTGCAGGGGCGACGGGATCAGGGTACGTTTGCGGGGCATGTATGCCGAGTTCCTTTCAGAACTTCTTCTCGAATCTGGCAAAGGCGGTTTCCAACTTCCTTCCCATTGCTCCCGGGCGCGCTCATTGGCGGCTAGGAACTTCGAGCAGGCACTCGACGGTTTCTCCTCGATGGCAGTATCCGCCGCGCAGGCAGCAACCGGGCGAAATGTGCCCTTGGTCGACGCCCAGAGACTTTCTCCCGGCAGGAAACTGTGCTCTACGCTCTGCCGCGTCATCCGTTTCAATTCAGTGTACGGCAGTTGATAGCCCTCAACCGCCCGCAGGTACTCGTGCGTCATGTCGGAGCGGGCCACGCCTTCATCGTCGGTTGAGATCGCAACCGGCACGCCGTATTTCATATAGATCGGCAGCGGATGTTCATCTCCACTGATGCCGAGGATCTGATCATTCGACGTGAGGTTGATCTCCACCAGCACGTTGCGCGCCGCCATTTCTTTCATCAGGCCGATGGGATCTTTTTCATCCATCACGTCAACGCCGTGGCCGATGCGTTGGGCGTGCCCCCGCTCGACCGATGCGCGAATGTGGAACGAGAGATCCTCCGGCTTGACCAATCCCTCGGCGAGTTCGCCGGCGTGCAGGCTGATGTGCACTTTGGGATAGATGCCGTGCAGATAGTCGAGCATGGCCATGTGTTCGTTGAAGTCGTGGATGGGAACATACCAGTCTTCCGGCATAACGAGGTTCAGTCCAACAAAACGCGGGTCAGATGAGGCCAACTCGAAGCCCAGCAGGATCTGGGCGAAGACGGCCTCGCGTGGCAGGCCGCGCAGGACTTGATACAGGTAGCGCACAGTGACACCGCATCCGGGCTCGGCGTCGGCACTGCCACACTTCATTTCCGCGCGTGCCCGTGCGTCGTCTTCGGCCAGCGTCTTACTGGTTGTGTCGACGATTTCCTTCAGGCCGCGCGTGAGGAGTTCATCGCGCATTTTGGCAAGGTCGCTGTCCCAGCCGAGTTTCATGCCAAGTTCAGGCGCCGCCCCGCCGTCTGCGGTATGCATGAATTCGATGTATTGCACATGCTCACGCGCGGCGCGGTTCAGGACCGAGGCGATTGACTCGGGAACGTGATTGTGTGCGGCCAGTCCGAACTTGTCGAAGGTGGCGAAGAAGTGGTCGTGACCGGATTCATCGCCAGGACGCCAGTTACGCATCGACCACGCGTCGATGATTTGGTTGTAGAGGATGTGGTCGTTGTAGGCACAATGAATGTCGGGTTTCGCGGTGTACTTGTCGCAGGCGTCGCACGGTGGCGCAATCAAACGCGAGGTGGTTCGGTCGACACAAAAGTTATCGGAGGCGGCGAAGTCGATGAGATCCTCGGCGTAAATGGCGCCGGAGAGGTGATTGTGCAGGTCGCCGCCTTTGGGCACGTCGTGGAGGAAAGCGAGCAGCAGCGAGGGTTGCTTGCGGATCGAGTCGAGATAGCGCGAGGTTTTCTGTTCGGCGGTCTGGGCTACGGCTACCGCGGCGAGAAGAACGAAGATCAGAAAACGCTGCACACGCAGCCGGACCAGTAGACTCACGGACACGCCTCCCTGAAGCAGGAAAGGAATTGTAATTCGTGGTAGAGGATGTGCGCCAACGCCGCGGCGCTGGCGGGCCTCAAGCAGTCGAGCTTCGCTCGACGGACAGCCGGGGGCGGCTGTCCCCACATGGGCCTCCTCAAGTGTGCTGTCGGCCGGCACTCTGCTACATTGTTTCGATATGCCGCAGGTTCTTGCCAAGAGCACACGCAGCTTTGCCAGTGACAACAATGCCGGAGTACATCCCGAGGTGCTGGAGGCGATCGCGCGCGCCAATCAGGGGCACGTGGTCGCTTACGGTGATGATCCTTACACGCGTTCGGCGATTGCAAAATTTGAGGAGCACTTCGGGGCTGACATTGATGTGTTCTTCACGTTCAACGGAACTGGCGCCAATGTGCTGGGCTTGCAGGCGCTGAACCGGCCTTACCACGCGGTGCTATGCAGCGATTATGCGCACATCTATTGCGACGAATGCGGCGCCCCGGAAAAGCATACGGGATGCAAGCTGATTCCGCTGCCGCACCAGGACGGCAAGATCACGCTCGACGCCGTGCGCCACGCCTATCACGGCATCGGCGACCAGCATCATGTGCAGGCGCGGGTGATCTCGATTACGCAGTCGACGGAGATGGGGACGGTCTACAAGATGGAAGAAATTCAGGCGCTGGCCCAGTTCGCTCATGAGCATGAAATGTTTCTGCACGTGGACGGAGCCCGCGTCGCCAATGCCGCCGCAAGCCTGGGGCAGACGCTGCGGCAGGCGACGCGCGATCTTGGGGTCGACGTACTCTCTTTTGGCGGGACGAAGAATGGAATCATGGGCGGCGAAGCGGTGGTGTTTTTCAAGCGCACGCTCAGCCACGACTTTCTCTACCTGCGCAAGCAGGGGATGCAACTGGCGTCGAAGATGCGATTCATCGCCGCGCAATTCGAGGCCCTGCTGACCGACGACTTGTGGCGGCGCAGCGCCGAGCACGCCAACCGCATGGCGCGAGTGCTGGAGGCCGAGGTAATAAAGATTCCTCAGGTGCGGATCGTCTGGAAGGTCGAGGCCAACGGTGTCTTCGCGCAGATTCCACGACACGCGATCGAGAAAATCAAAGAACGCTACTTCTTCTATCCATGGATCGAGGAGGAGTGCATTGTGCGCTGGATGTGCTCGTTCGACACCACGGAAGAGGATGTTAAGGAGTTCGCGAAGGTCGTGGCGGAGTCTGTGAAGGGCTGAATACCCCCCTAGCGAGCTATTGATTTTCATCCGGGCTTGACCTAAATTGAGCGGTTCCCGCCGGACAGGCGTTGTTACAGCGTTCAGGAAATCCAGGAGTTGTCTGATAAGAGGGAAGTGTCTCAGCATCGCGGCCCTCGCAGCCGTGGTCGCTTCGTTGTTTACTGTTGCCAGCTGTGGGCGCGGTCACGAACTCGTGTCAATTCAGATCCAGCCTTCGGTCGAAACCTTCGGCGCATCAGACATACCCGTCGGGGACGATGCTGGGCTGACGGTGCAACTCAGGTTGACCGCCAGTCCCATCAGCACGTCATCGTTCGGAAGCTGGACTGGTTGTGACACACCTGCCAGCACAAATCCGTGTACCGTCACCATGACGGGCAACCGGACCGTGACCGCGACCTTCAACTGAGCGTACGGTTATTCCCCCTCCCCCAGCAACTTCCCCAGCGTGGGTTTGTGCTTCTCCGGCTTCTTCTTTTTCTCGACGACGATCCTCTCGGCCGGGGGCGTGCCGAGGCGTTCGCGGGCCAGTTCCTTCACGGTAGTGACGGCGCGGAAGCGCTTGAGTTTTTTCTTGCGGGGCATGTCTTCGGGTCGCATCCATGTTGCCATAGATTGTTAGTCACAAAACTGTAATAATCGTCCTTCGTGGGTCGAGCAGCTTGGGTTGAACAGCTAACGACCAGCGACGAACGACCAACGACTGTCATGGAAGAACGCGATTTTTTTGACGAGAAGCAAGAGAAGAAACCGGTCACGCTGAACTGTCCGCATTGCCAGCAGTCGGCGGAGTACGAGGTGACCTGGGTGGTGCGCACTAAGAAGCGCCAGCTCGCGGGGCGGGCCGATGAGCGCGACCGGGCGCGGTTTGCCAAAGCGCGATCCTACATGGTGCGCAAAGACGACATGATGGCCTGCAAAAACCTGCGCTGCCGCAAGCGCTTCGAAATCTCGGGGCAATCCACCGTGATCACCGAGTAGAGCCTCGAAGCACGAAGGTGAGGGCGCTCCCGATGTTCAGTTCCGACCCAGAGAGTCCCCTGGTTTCGGATTGTTGCTGGCTTCGCTGGATTGGCCGTTTTCGGGTGGGGCCTTGGTAAGTCGTCGTCGCGATTGAAACGCTAGAGTGCGGGTAATGGTGATCGAAGAATGAGTGTGTTGAATTGCAGTTTCCTATTCTTCCACCACGCTCGTCTTGCTTTAGCAATTGCAGTCTTCCCAATCCGGGCGGACTTGTTCTGGCCGTATTTTAGTGCCGCCATTTTTTTGGTAATCGGGCTAACAAAGATTATCAAGGACGAGCTACCGCAAAAAAGCGGACTCGACAAGATGGCGCCATTCGGGCGGTTGTTCTTTGCTCTGCCGATGGGAGTATTCGCCACACAGCACTTCACCAATACAAAGTTCGTCGCGAGAATCGTTCCGTCCTGGATGCCGCTGCACACATTTTGGGTCTATCTGGTGGGGACTGCGATTATTGCCGCAGTGCTGAGCATCATCCTCGAGAAACATGCACGGTTGGCGGCCACACTTTTGGGATGCATGTTTCTACTTTTCGTGGTTTTGATGCATATCCCGAACATAGTGGCCTCACACGGCGCTCTCTTATTTTGGATCATTGCCCTGAGGGATCTCGCTTTCAGCGGTGGAGCTTTTGCATTGGCCGCAACACAGTTGAAAAGAACGCCTTCGGACCGCGCGCCAGCGCTCGTAACGCTCTCTCGCTTTTTCGTGGGGATACCGGCGATAGTATTCGGCATTGACCATTTTCTGCATCCCACGTTAGCACCTGGCATTCCTATGGAAGCGATAACGCCTGCATGGATTCCCGGGCGTCTTTTCTGGGCCTATCTTACAGGCGCGGCTCTCATTGCCTGCGGCGCGTGTATGGTCGTGAATAAGAACGTACGCTTGGCAGCAATATATCTGGGGATTGTGATTCTGCTTCTAGGAGTGTTTGTTTACCTCCCCATGATAGTGGCTAACCCTTCCGACATAGACAGTGGGCTGAACAACTTCGTCGATGTTTTAGCCCTCAGCGGAAGTACGCTGGTTCTGGCCGATGCTATGAGCGAACGAATCAGCCATGAGGCCAGCGCCTGATACTCTGGGTTAAGAGGGTTCCTCAGCGTTTCGGGCATTTGCAGGGAATCGGAGACTTGCCCTCCCTGAAAATAGTCGTGTTAAGGCCTTACGTCAGCCCCGGTTCCGACGCGTACTCTGGCGTGAGGATTTCGGGAAGCCCTTCGAGTCCGGCCTTCTTGCCTTCCTGCTGCGCGAAGGCGATCAGTTCAATCTCTCGTTCGCTCGGCAGCGGGTGGCGCTCATAGCACGACAGTAATTCCTCGACACGCTGCTGGGTGCGTTCGAGAATGTCGGGCATGGTGCCGTCCATGGCGGAGAGGCCGCGGTCGATGATGGCAGAAGGGAAGTGCTGCTCCTTGCGGAACAGGGCGCGGGTTTCTTTCAGCTTCAAAAAGTCACCGTGCAGTCCGGTCTCCGCGAACATGGCGACGGCTAACGAGTCGGAGCGCGGCCGGACGCCCTCGAGTAGGCGTTGGGCAGACGCAATCGCTTCGGCATCGATAACCAGTTTTTCGATGCTGTGGCAGGCGAGGAAATCGAGCATGCCCGCGCCGGAAATCATGTTGATGCCGGCGAGCGCGCCCAGCACACACGACATGCCGCTTTCCATTTCGACCTGGGCGTCGATCAGTCGCCCGTCGCCCGCGACCATGTAGGCGTGCGTGGGGAGGCCGAGATACTTTCCCACCTGGGCGCAGGCCACGTCGAGCATGGCTGTTTCAATCGCGCCCATGGGAGTTTTTCCGGTGCGCATATCGAAAATGGCAGGCGCCGCTCCCCAAACGATAGGCGCTCCTGGCTGCGCCAGTTGATGAATCGTGATGCCGCTGATGCACTCGGCGGCATGCTGCACCACCGAGCCTGCGAGTGTGACCGGCGCAGTCGCGCCTGCCAGCGGCATGCTGACGATCTCCGCCGGAACTCCGGCGCGCGCCAGGTCGACCAGGTTCTGGGACGCGAACTCGGACCAGTTCAGCGGCGGCGACGGGCATACGTCGAAAACGGCGCGTGGCAACTGGCGAAGCGCTTCGCGGCCGCCGCTTTCGATCGCCAGCAGCTCCAGCAGCGTGTGCAGGCTGGAAGCGGAGAACGCGCCCGTCACCACTGGCTTTTCCGAATACCAGAGCACCACCAGAAGCCGGTACCAGTCGCCGATTTCCGCCGGCACGTCATTGCACACCATGGCCGTGGATTGCGCGGCAAACTGCGGCAGCATTTCGGCCACCCGCACCAGCCGGGACAGGTCCGCGGCCAGGGCCGGGCGAGCGTGCTGCGTCGCGGGATCGAGAATGTTCAGGCACGACGAGCCGGGATCGAAGTGGACGTCATCGGCTCCGTAACGTACGGCGGGCTTGCCGCCGCGGTCATAGAGGCAGAAGCCGCGCGGCGCCAGATCCAGCAGACGGCGCGCCAGCGCTTCCGGGATGTGCGCAACGCCATCTTTGACGGTGATGCCGGCGCCTTGCAGCAACTCGACCACGTAGGGTGCGACCCGCACGCCAGGGTCTTCGATGAGCTGGAAGGCTTCGCCGAGAATGCGTTCGATGAGCGGCTTGTCGAGCAGTTCAAGTTTCGGTCTCATTGAATCTCCTCGGGCGAACATAGTGTCGTAGAGACGTAGCTTGCTACGTCTCTGCCGGCGGCGTTGCGAACCTCAAGGTTCCGGGGTGGTGCCGGCAGAGACGTTGCGAGCAACGTCTCTGCGCTGTTGCATCAACGCCTGGGCCAGAGCAACGGCGCTCATGGCGTCTTTGGCATAACCGTCGGCGCCGATCTCATCGGCCCACCGGCGGGTGACGGGCGCGCCTCCGACCATGATCTTCACCTGCGAGCGCAAGCCGGCTTTCTCCAACGCTTCCACCACGCTCTTCTGATTGCGCATGGTGGTGGTCAGCAGTGCCGATACGCCCACGATGTCAGCCTTGAACTCGCGCGCTTTGGCTGCGAAGGTGTCGCCCGCGACATCGACGCCGAGATCGTGCACACGGAAACCGTGCGCCGTCAGCAGCGTTCCGACCAGAATCTTGCCAATCTCGTGGATGTCGCCCTTGGTCGTGCCCAACACCACGACGCCCGCCATGGGCCGCTCCGTGCCGAGTTTGCGCAACTCCGGGTCGAGCACGGCCATGGCGGCGCGCATGGCTTCGGCCGAGGCCATCATGTCGGGGAGAAACATCTGTCCCTTGGCAAACTGCTCGCCCACGTCATGCATGCCCGGGACGTAGCCGTTGTGGATGGCGTCGATGGGCGCGACGCCGGAAGCGACGGCTTGCTGGGCGAGGTTCGAAGCCGTGTCCGGCGCGCCGTCGATGATGCTCTGCCGCATGGCGGAGAAGTTAGCGTCTGGCATAAAGTTCTCTCGCCATGCTGAAGGAGGGGTGGAGGCTGGGTCTGTGATTGAAATCACAATTCGGTGACTTTGGCCATTCCCGCTGCGGAGCAAACGGCTCGGTCACAGACAATCGCGGAGTCAGGTGGAGCAGCAACCTGCCCACCCTTCCGGCAAAGGCTGCTTCCGTCTGAAAACGCAATCATCGAATGCAACTCATTGGTGTCGACGCAGTCGGGGGAGCGTTATAGTTAGTTGCAGTTCGTTCAGGCAATTCGCTCAACCAGCTCAACTGTCGGGAGGGCTACCAACTCGCATTCACCGGGTGCAATAGGGCAAAGCATGTACGGAATCAGCTTTTTGCGAACCAACCCTAATGCGTTATCTGCGATTCGAATTGAGGCCTAAAGGCGCTGTCAAGATGTCCCGAATCCGTAAAACAATTGATGATCCGATGAACCCCCTCCAGGAATACGATAGAGTTTGCTGTCGCGTGAAAAACCGATTGGCAGAAACTGCGGCCTTTCAGCTTGTGTCAGATGGCGCTCTCAGGCGTTAGCACAGGTGGTTAATAAGTGCGAGAGGTGCTTGAGTGGAGACCCTTAACCCAAAGACCATTTCACGACTTCCGGCGAGCCGTTTTCCTAACCCTGCAGAGGTCTATTTCTGCGACGACTGTGGCAGGGACGTGACGAAAAACCTGCACCATGACAGATCACCCGTTTGGCAACCGCTTCGCCCGATGTGGTATGTGTGCCGGTGTGGTCAAAAATATCTCAGCGGAGCCGCAGAATGGGACGATCTGACCACTTGGGAGCGTAAACAGCGGATTCGCCAACTCCGCATCGGGTTCGTGCTTTTCGCGCTTCTAATGATTGCTGGCACGCTAGCGTATTTCGCTCTGAGTCTCGGGAGCTCAACGCTATTAGCCATTCTGGCAATTGCTCTGATTCCTTCAATCGTGGTTGCAAGGCTCCTCGGGTTCGTTCTGCTCGACGTGTTCGAAATCATCGCTTCCATCTGGAGGACAAGAGTCAGTCAGAGAAGAGCCTTCGAGCGGTCGACGTCCCCTGACTCCCGCCCGCACAAGTTCCGGTTAAGCCCAGTTGCAGCAGTTATTGCCGTGCTCATAATAGCGACTCGCTGGATTCCACATGACCACCATCCGGCGGTAGCCGTGGGTGCCTCTCAGTCGCCACAGAGAGCGGATGCCCTCCGGCAGGAGATTTCGTTCCCACCCGCAAAGCCGCCACTTTCGCGGAGGGCGCGAGAGGAGGTAACTGGAACAGAAGAGCCTAAGGCGCCGAGCCCCGCATTCAGGCGGGTGCGAGTCGGGCCTAATGAAGTCGACTACATTGCTGAAGATGTGACCATACGCCATTTCACGCCCACACATGCAAGGCCGCGAGTACAACTCGCGTATAAGGAAGTAAATGTCGGAACAGATGTGACGATTCGGTATTTCGCCTCCAAGGAAGCGGTTATGCCGCCAACGCGTCGAGTGTCCCTCGACCGTTCGTCGCCACTCTCGAAATAGGGTCTGCGCCAGCTGGATGATTTCATTCTTTGGCGGCGAAGGTGTCGCCGGCGACATCGACGCCGAGATTGTGCACACGGAAACCGTGCGCCGTCAGCAGCGTTCCGACCAGAATCTGGCCAATTTCGTGGATGTCGCCCTTGGTCGTGCCCAACACCACAACGCCCGCCATGGGCCGCTCCGTGCCGAGTTTGCGCAACTCCGGGTCGAGCACGGCCATGGCCGCGCGCATGGCCTCGGCCGAGGCCATCATGTCGGGGAGAAACATCTGTCCCTTGGCAAACTGCTCGCCCACGTCATGCATGCCCGGGACATAGCCGTTGTGGATAGCGTCGAGCGGAGCGACGCCGGAAGCGACGGCTTGCTGAGCGAGGGTCGAAGCGGTGTCGGGCGCGCCGTCGATAATGCTCTGCCGCATGGCGGAGAAGTTAGCGTCTGGCATAAAGTTCTCTCGCCATGCTGAAGGAGGGGTGGAGGCTGGGTCTGTGATTGAAATCACAATGAAGTGAGTTTGGTCATTCCCGCCCGTACGGTAATAACCAATTAATGCAACGGCGATTTTGCAACAATGGCCCAGTTGCAGAAGCCAATGCAACTTCGCGTTGCCACGACGCCAAGAGAATTTCTCTTTTCAGTCCTAATTCTCCTGAAACGCCGAGTCGGCCCCGTCGTTGATGTGTAAAAGGCGATGAATTTCTGCCAATAGCGTCCACATTCTCTTTGACGGGTCGACCTGTAAATTGGGAATTAATGCTAGTGCCCTGTGAATCCACGCCTTCTTGTCGGTTGTATATTCGATGCCCTGATCAACAAGGAGAGACTCCAACTCACCGTACGGATTGATGCACAGACCGTGCCGTGCACAGTTTTGCGCCAGATGATCAAACCTCGCTTGGAGTTCTTTGGACAAAAGGTCTCGTCCGTGCTCTTTGAAGGAACTCCACGGTTTGGACGCGCTGGCTATAGAAGAGCAGCCGGCCACTATCCTTCGTAATACCTTCTCTACACATGCCGCGTCGTTCCGGCAAGATTCGTTCATCTCCGATTCAACCACCGTGAGAAGATTTCGGATCTTAGCGGTCGCGGCGTCCGCCTGCTCTAAAACTGGCTGCTTTTCAACGAATCCGGCTATAGCATCACGCACCGAGAGCATGTCTTGCCTTTCCGGCGCAGACACTCCTAAAGAATCCAGTTGGGTTGCGAACTCGGTTCGATCATTGAGGACATCAAAATCCACAATACCAGCGCAGCGCAGCCCAAGTTTTCTATACAGCGACGCTACTCTTGCAACGGTTTGCTTATTTTGCGCGTTGACTGTGTGGATGTCCGCTTTAGGGGAAAGTTTGTGTGAGGCGGCATGATAAAAGCGGGCATCCGAATCGGCCTCCACCACCATAGCCGCTGGGTAGAAAATGCCATCCAATACGCGAGCCGATTGAAGCAAGGGGTCAACTGCAATCGATCTCAGGTCAGCGCGGTCTAGCACGCGGAAGCTGTTCTTGTCCCCGACCCGATCGAGTCTAACGATGGTCGCTTCGGACGCCTTCCCGAGCATTCCTTGCAAAACATCGGAGCTGTGTGTTGCCACAAATATTTGACGGGTGTCGGAAGCATTTTCAGCTAGCAGTTCGCCGATACGAAATGCCTGGGGCGGGTGTAGAAATGCTTCAGGTTCGTCGATGAGCAGCACATCTCTATCGGCGCAAAGAACAGCTGTCATTATTCCCGCGAAAGATCGAAGACCGTCTCCCTGGTCATCCAGACGCTCGTATTTTTCCAATATCTCGGATGCATCCCGAGGGTCAGGCGGTATTGACTCCATGTCCTTTCCGACCCTAAGCACGATCTGCGCCAGGGTTGAGAAGTCGAGAGCAACATCAATGTCGAACTGACTCTTGGTTGCTTGTTGGATTTGTTCAACCGCTGGCTTCTTCCAGTAGAGGGCCTGCAGCAGATTGGTGGCGTGCTTGCGGAACTGAGGACTTCCTGCTTGCTGGAGTAGCTGAAGCCTGTTTTGCGTACTCACGTGTCCCACAAACTGAGAGCCAAATAATGTCGCGAACCACTTTTTATCGCCCAAAGCAGACCTAAAATTATCATTCGCCCAGCCCGTGACGTTTTGGCTTCGTTCAGCTACGAGACTTGGATCCAATGACCTCAAAAACCGTGTACCATTTGCTTCTTCTCGAACATGCACCTTGTCGCGTTCTTCTAGCTCTTCAAAACCTGATGGTGCCGTCCAGTCCGCTTCTTGAACTACCAACGGACGAGCAGCTACGTTTTGTTGGGGGGCACATATGGATAAAATGTCCCTTAGGGACCGACTTTTGCCGACATTGTTCGGGCCAACAAACACCACCAGATTTCCGGGCTCTAGCGACTTCCCATCGTTGAATTGAATTCTTTTTATCCTATATCGGTATTTTGCCGTTTGTGTCGTCACAGGGATGTTCACGCGACTTCCTTTCTACCCGCCGCGAGCAGCGTGCGTTTGCTGACACCAAGGAGCCACTATACTTTTACTACAGTCGGCAGTACTCGCAGCGTCGCGTACGCTTCGGGACAAACGCAGCGCCGGTCTCAATGAGGACGGAGGTCAGCTGGCGAAGTAAGGCGCTAGCGCTCAGAACCCCACGGGCACGAGCGACCCGGCCCGTGTTTCCCTCCACCGCACACGCTCATTTATACTTACCAGTTTTGCCGTGGCTGATTGGAGCCACCTGTGAAGGAGTCCTACTCTTGAAAATCCTGGTTTGCATGAAGCAGGTGCCGCAGAAAGATGCACCGCTCAAGCTCAACGAAACCGGCACGTGGATCCGCGACGACGTTTCCTACGAAGTCAACGAGCCCGATGCCTATGCGCTGGAAGAGGCGCTGCGACAGAAGGAAAAGCACACCGGGGAAGTCGTGGTCATTACCAGCGGCCCGGCGCGGGCGCAGCAGGTGCTGCGCGAGGCGCTGGCCAAAGGCGCGGATCGCGCGATTCACCTCGAAGACGACAAGTTCGTCGGGCTCGACGCCTTCAACACCGCCAAGGCCTTCGCGGCGGCGATCAAAGACGAAAAATTCGATCTGATCTTTACCGGGCTGCAGTCCGACGATTACGGTTACGCGCAGACCGGCGTGATCCTGGCCGAACTGCTGGGATGGCCGCACGCCACCATCATCATGCAGATCGAAAAGACCGACTCGGGCATTCGCGTGAAGCGCGAACTCGAAGCGGGATACTTCCAGTATGTCGACATGCCGACGCCCGCCGTCCTCACGATTCAGTCGGGCATCAACAAGCTGCGCTACGCCACGCTGATCGGAATCAAGCAGGCCAAGAACAAGCCCATGCGGAAGGTGGCGCTGGCGGAAGTGCAGTCGGCGATTGGGGAGAATCTGCAGAAGATCGAGCGCCTGTACATTCCGCAGAAAACCAAGAAGTCGGAAGTCATCGAAGGTCCGCCAGCGGAAGTGGCGAAGAAGTTGGTCGACAGGATGCGCAACGAGCTGCGCGTGCTGTAAATGTTGCCGTGACTTATGTGGGGACAGCCGCCTCGGCTGTCCAGCCGAGCGAGCTCGGCGTTGTTTTGCTAGAAGCTAGAAGCTAGGAGCTAATAGCTAAGAGCTGACTTATGCCCGATACGATTCTCGTAGTCGTCGAACAGCGCGAAGGCAAGCTGAATCGCGTTTCCTGGGAAACCATCACCGCCGGACAGGCGATCGCGGGGGCCACGGAATGGACGCTCGAAGCGGCCGTCGTGGGCGCAAGCACGCAATCGCTTGCCGCCGAATTCGCCGCGAAGAAGGTCGCGAAGGTTTACGCCGTCGAGTCGGCGAAGCTTGAGCCCTATACGCCCGACGCCTTCGCCGCGGGGCTGAAGCAGTTCCTCGCCTCCAAACAGCCGAAGCTCGTTCTGATGCCGCATACCTACCAGGTGCGGGACTTCATCCCCAAGCTGGTCACGGCCATGGGGCGCACCGTTATTAGTGACTGCATCGGCTTCAAGCACGAAGGCGGAAAGCTTCTGTTCACCCGCCAGATGTTTCAAGGCAAGCTCTCGGCCGACGTAAGCTTCACCAGCGATGCCCCGTGGTTTGCGACGTTTCAGAATGGCGCCTTCCGCGGCGACAAAGCCGAAGACGGGGCGAGCGCCGCGCCGGTCGAAACGGTGACCGTCGAGATTGCCGACGGCGTTGTACGTAACAAGCCGCAGCCGGTCTTTAAAGAGGCCAAGCAGGCCGTCGATCTGACGCAGGCGGAAATCATTGTGTCGGTGGGCCGCGGCATCAAGGAGCAGAAGAACATCGACCTGGCCAAGCAACTGGCCGATGCGCTGGGCGGCGAACTGGCGGCCTCGCGTCCGATCTGCGACTCCGGCTGGCTGCCGATGGACCGGCAGGTCGGCTCCTCGGGTCAGACGGTGTCGCCCAAGGTCTACCTGGCGCTCGGGATCTCGGGCGCCATCCAGCACATTGTCGGGATGAAAGGATCGAAAGCGGTCATTGCGATCAACAAGGATTCCGAAGCCCCGATCTTTGAAATCGCCGACTACGCTGTGGTGGGGAACCTGTTCGACATAGTGCCGCCGCTGATCGAGGAAGTGAAAAAGGCGAAAGCGGGAGGCTAGACTTCTTTGCCACGGATTTACACGGATTCGCACGGATCAAACCTCCAGGAAGTTTAGTTTATCCGTGATGATCAGCGTGAATCCGTGGCCGATTTGTTCTCAAACTGACTTCTGTGTTCCGGTTTTTCCAATCGCTGCCGCCGCAATTTGCACCACATCCAGCAGTTCCGGAGGCGTCGCCGAGTTCGCGGCCAGGCCGTCGCGCAGCATCGAGTTGCAGAATGGACAAGCCGCCGCTACCACGTTCGCGCCCGTGGCCGCCAGTTCCTGAGCCCGCTCCAGGTTGACGCGCTTGCCGCTTTCTTCTCCGAGGAACATCAAGCCCCCGCCTCCGCCACAGCAGAAGCCGCGTTCGCGCGAGCGCGGCGGGTCGACCACTTTGCCGAAGCGCGAGATGACATCGCGCGGCTCGTCATAGACTCCGCGATATCGGCCAAGGTAGCACGCGTCGTGAAACACAACGCTCTGCCCGTCGCTACCCGAGGGCAGTTTGTCGCGGAAGCGCGCCAGCAACTCAGTGCTGTGCTCGATGGCGAGGTTGGCGCCATGTTCCTTCCCGGCGTATTCCTTCCAATCAGTGCCGATGGTGCGCACGCAGTGCGGGCAAATCGAAACCATCTTAAGCACCTTGCTCTCGTTTATCTGCTCAAGGTTTTGCTGGGCGAGTTCGCCGAACAGATAATCATTGCCCAGGCGCCGCACGGGATCGCCTGAGCACTTCTCCTGCTTCAGAACGCCAAAGCTGATGCCCAGGTACCGCAGCACCTCGGCCAGCGCCAGCACAATCTTGCGTCCATTCGGGTCGTAAGAACCCAGACAGCCCATCCACAGGCAGTATTCCTGCGAGCCATCGAAATACGGCAGATCGTTTTTCTCGACAAATTTCTGCCGCTCCGAGGGAGCGAATCCCAGCGCGTTGCCGTGACGCTCGAGCGTCACAAAGAAATCGCTGCCGTGAGTGTTGTCCCACTTGCCGGTATTCACCGCGCCACGGCGTAATCCCACAATCATCGGAAGATGCTGGATGCCGACGGGACACTGGTATTCGCACGCGCCGCAGGTTGTGCATTGGAAAACGGCTTCCATCGAAAGGTGCTTGCCCAGCAGCAATTCGCCGCTCTTGGGGCCAAACTCATTCAGGTAATGGCGCGTGCCCAGAATGATTTCCTTGGGGTTGAGAATCTTTCCCGTGGCGTTGGCCGGACAATTTTCGGTGCAGCGGCCGCACTCGACGCAACTATAGGCTTGCAGGCTGGCGATGCGGGTCAGGTCTTTGCCGGTGTCAAGGCCGAAATCTTCGTCGCCCACCAGCGGGGGGATGCGGCTGAATCCGTCGCGCTCCAGAAATATGGTGAATGGACTGAGCACCAGGTGCATGTGCTTGGTCTTCGGTATTAGCGGAAGAAAGACCAGCAACACCAGTGTGTGCGACCACCAGACCGCCCATCCGGCGGTCGTACCTTCCGGCACCCAGAAGGTGGCGAGGTAGGTGATCATCAGGGCGAAGATGAGAAAGGCAATCAGGCCCGACTCAGGCGAGAGCGGTTCCAGCGCCTTGGGCCGGATGACGAAGCGGCGGAACGCCAGCCCGGTGATCGAAATCGCCACGGCCACGGCGAACACGGCTACGAAGTAGAAATAGAAGCGCCCGAAGCCGCCGTCGCGGGACAAAAACGCCAACCCAAACGCGGAGGCGAAGTGGTTCAGCGAAACCAGGGCAAACACGCAGAATCCCCAGAACACGAAGGCGTGGGCTAAGCCCGGCAACGGACGCTGGGCTATGACAAGCCCTTGCGCGCCGACCTCCCAGAGCACTCTGCGGATGCGCGGGCCGAGCGGCCGCAATTGGAAATCGGCGTCGGGCTTCGATTCGAGGATGATGTGCAGCGCGCGGCCAAACTTTCGCCAGAAAAGGTAGATAGAAGTGAAGAGGGCAAGCAGCAGGACGACTCGTCCCGTCCAGTTCATGGGAACGTCTCCGTGGAACTGCACAGTCTAACAGTTTGGCGGCAGTTGGGCTGTGTGCGCGGGCAAGCTCTGCCCGCGACCCTGGCCACGGATTTCCACAGATGGGCACCGATCAGGTCCGGGTTGAATGCCGTGTCCAATCAGCCGCATTATCCCCGATTGTCCGTTCGGGATAAGCCGCGTTATTCTGTTTCGCCGAGGCTAAACACGCATATGAAATCATCCGCTGTCGGAAAGCAATTTCTGCTTGCAGTAACGTTCTCTCTCCTCGCCGTTGCCCAGCAGCCATCGCCGGCTCCTACCATCCCCTCCACCGGCTTTGCAGGCTTGGATCAATATCGGGCGAGGCGGATTGCCGTCTTCACTGACGACTACGGCCAGCTATCCCGCTATCGCGAGGCCAATGCCTCGCTAGCGGCGCCAGCTGCGGGCGAGAAGCGAGTCGTGTTCTTTGGCGACTCCATCACCGACATCTGGAAGCTGGCGGACTATTTCCCGGGCAAGCCGTACGTCAACCGAGGCATCGGCGGCCAAACCACGCCACAGATGCTGGTGCGGTTCCGCCAGGACGTGATCGATCTGCATCCCAAGGAGGTGGTGATCCTGGCGGGCACCAACGACATTGCCGGCAACACAGGGCCCATGCGCAATGAAGACATCGAAGCCAACCTGGCTTCAATGACGGAACTGGCGCGCCTGCACGGCATCCGCGTGGTGTTGTCGTCGCTGCTGCCGGTGCACAACTATACCGAGAAGTCGAAGGACTTTTTTGCGCAGCGGCCGATGGCTAGGATTCTCGAACTCAACACCTGGCTCAAAGGTTACTGCGCCAAGAATCACATCGTATATCTCGACTACTTCTCGGCGTTGGTAGACGATAAGGGCATGATGAAGAAGGAACTGGCCGATGACGGCCTGCATCCCAACGACGCCGGGTTCAAGATCATGGCGCCGCTGGCGGAGGCCGCGATTGCGACCGCGGCGAAATAGCTGGGACTCGCACGTCGTGCAAATTCCTTCACGGGAATTGCGTAGGTGCCGCGCCACACTCTGGACGTGGCGGTCGGAGTAGACTTTCAACTCATGCGAGCTCTCCGGTTGCTGGCGTTCGTGGTGCTTTTCGCGGCGGCCTACGGCCAGGCAGAGTGGCCGAAGCCCAACTGGGAGAAAGTCGAGAACGTTGGTTGCCGGAAGTCGGCAGACGCTGTTTCTTCCGCCGTCGGAAAGTACCACGTCCGCCTGGTTCCGGTCTCCGATCCAACCGCCAAAGACCACACGTGCCGCGCCTACCTGGTCGATGGTTCCGGGAACCAGACATTTCTCCTCGCCGATTGGGAGATATCGATCTACCAGGGCACGGGTGAGGACGTCTTCGGCGATGGAAATCCCAGCCTGATTCTCGAGGGCTTTTCCGGTGGCTCGCACTGTTGCTACACCTACAGGATTGTCAGCCTGACCCAGCCGGCGGTGATTCTTCCTGCCATCGAAAACGAAGCGCCCTTTTTCTTCTTCAAAGACCCGGCCAGCGGCCAGTTCCGAATCATGACCAGCGACGGCGCCTTCGACTATTTCGAAGGCTTGTGCCACGCATGCACGCCTTTTCCCCGCGTAGTCCTGCAAGTGAGCGAGGAAGGCTTACGCGACGTCAGTTCCCAATTCGTCGAGCAATACAATTCCGAAATCGCCCTGGCCCGGGCGAAGATCGCCGAGGGCGACGTCGCCAAATTCCTGGTGGCGGACTTTCAGGATGCAAGGAAAGTCGTCCTCGAAATCGTGTTCTCCTATCTCTACAGCGGGCGGGAGGCTCAGGCCTGGCAGACGCTGGACGAGATGTGGCCGGCGGACGACCGAGAACGTGTCCGGAAGTTGATCGTTGACACCCGATCGAAAGGCATTCTGTCGAAGCTGGGGAAATCGAAACCAGGTTCTACGGTGGCGCCTCCATATACGCAATAGCGATCGTCAATCTATAATGAGTGCAGTTTCCGACCGCTTTGGCCTGCGGGCACACCTGAGGCTGCGGCGGCGTGGGGAGAGGTTTGACGGATAAGAGTGTCCGTCCCACACTTCCCGAGGGTACGGGTGGAAACGCCCGCGCCTCCCGCGCTGTAAAGCGCATTGGAAAGGAAACGGCTGCCGGGACGGTCCCGCCTGCTCGTCTCCTTTCCCTGAAATCGTCGTTAGTCGATGGCCGTTTGTCGTTGGCTAACACCTTCGATGAATCGCCCAGCACCAACTGACGTCTAACGACTGGGGACTACGACCAACGACCGTGCCTTTTCACGACAAATTCGGGCGCGCCATCACCGACCTGCGGATCTCCATCACCGACCGCTGCAACTACAAGTGTGTGTACTGCCGTACGGGGAACGAAGGGGCGCTGTATGGCGACCTGCCGTTTGCGGACTATCTGCGAATGGCGCGAGTGCTGGTCGGCATGGGGATCACGAAAGTTCGTCTGACCGGCGGTGAACCGTTGCTGCGCAACGGCGTCGTGGCGTTTGTGCGTGACCTGGCGAAGTTGCGCACGTCGAACGGCAACGGTGAACCTCTCGACATCGCCCTCACGACTAACGGACATCTCCTCGCCGATCTCGCGCAGCCCTTGAAGGACGCGGGCCTGAGCCGCGTGACGGTTTCGATGGACGCGGTCGATCCCGACCGCTTTACCCGCATCACCCGTGTGCCCAACGGATATGACCACGTGCTGGCGGGCATCCGCGCGGCGCGCCGGGCCGGGCTGTGGCCGCTGAAAGTCAATTGCGTGCTGATGCGCGGCTTCAATGAGGATCAGATCATTCCCTTCGGAATGTTCGCGCGCGAAGAGGGCGTGACCGTACGCTTCATCGAGTTCATGCCGCTGGAGGAAGACCGCGTCTGGTTGCACTCAACCGTCGTCACCCTAGACGAAATCCTGGCGCGCATGGCCGAATACCGGCCGCTGGTGGAGATTCCGCACGCCCGTTCGGAGACAGCGCGGCGCTACCGCTTCGACGACGGCGTCGGCGAGATCGGAATCATTGCGCCGGTGTCGCATCCGTTCTGCGGGCACTGCAGCCGCATTCGCATTACCAGCGACGGCAAGATTCGCACCTGCCTGTTTTCGGTGTGGGACCATGATCTGCACGCGCAGATGCGTCGCGGCGCAAACGACGAAGAATTGGAAGAGTTCATTCGCGGAGTGGTGGCGAGGAAAGAAGAGCGGCACCACATCGGCGAGCCCGATTTTGTCCCAGCTTCGCGAACGATGGTACATATCGGGGGCTAGGAGCGGCTGACGGTGATCGTAGAGACGTAGCTCGCTACGTCTTGCTGGCGGCGGCATTTCGGATGGTGGAAAGAGAGACGTTGCAAGCAACGTCTCTACGACTAAGATCGTTATCGTGAGAAGTGATTTCCTGGTTTCGATCGCGACTGGCTTTTGTCTCCTCTTGTCAGTTGCTCACGGCCAGTCGCAGCCTTCTTCCTACCTCGGTTTTGACCGCAACGAGTATCCGGGCGACGCGAATCTCAAGACCCTGCGGCAGACTTTTTCCTACGCCGGATACTGGCTCAACCATCCTCCCGGGGAATCATCGAACAGTTGGGCGGGGCATCGTGCCGCGGTTGAGGCCGCAGGATTCGGGTTTCTCGTCCTGTTCAACGGACGGCTCTATACCGACTTGAAGACTGTCATCCATGCCACGCAACTTGGCCAGTCGGACGCGCAGGCGGCGGCGGCTGCGGCACGGCGCGAGGGCTTCCCGCGTGCGACCATCATCTTTCTCGATCAGGAGCAAGGCGGACGCATGCTGCCCGAGCAGAAGGCCTACATCTACGCCTGGGTCGACGGCGTGACTGCCTCCGGATTCCGTGTCGGCATCTACTGTTCCGGCATGCCTTCGCCAGATGTTGGCAACGTCGTCACAGCCGCGGATATTCGCGAGCATGCCGGAGGCCGCGAGATCGTCTACTGGGTTACGAATGACGCTTGTCCGCCCGCTGTCGGATGCGCATTCCCGCAGCATCCGCCCAGCCCGGTGCAGAGCGGCGTTGGCTTCGCCGACGTCTGGCAGTTCGCGCAGTCTCCGCGACGCAAGGACGTTGCCGCCCACTGCGCCAACTACAGCCGCGACGGGAATTGCTATCCGCCCGGAGTGGCCGCTGCGCAGGGGCTTCACGTAGATGTGAACACGGCCACGTCATCCGATCCTTCGCAGGGCCGAACCCAATGATTCGAGAAACTTCTTTGGCACGGATTCACGCGAATCAACGGTGGCACCAACGACCAACGACGAACGACCAACGACCGCGAGGCGATATGCGGTAAAATAGACCATCCCATGTCAGACCGAACGTTTACTCTCGATGAAGCGCAATCGCTGCTGCCTGTGCTCGAATCGCTGCTGCGCACCGCGATTTCCGGCAAAAAAGTGATGGAGGAATTTGAGGCCGAGCAACAGGCACTCAATCACCGAATCTTTCTGAATGGCGGCACGCATGTCGACGTCGTTCCGCTGGCGCGGCGCAAGGCCGAGCGCGTGAAAGCCGAGCAGCGCGCCAAAGACGCACTCGCCGAAATTGATTCCATTGGCGTACAGGTGAAGGACCTCGACATCGGTCTGCTCGATTTCCCCTGCGAAATTGAGGGCGAGATTATCCTGCTCTGCTGGAAGCTGGGCGAGACGTCCATTACCCACTGGCACGGCACGCAGGAAGGATTCGCCGGACGCAAGCCCATCGACGAACGGATCGCGCGCGGCAGGAAGACGAACTAGTTCGAGGTCCTTAGTGTCGGGCGATCCACCGCGTTGCCTCGTTACAATCCCACACATAGCTCTGCGTCTGGTAAGGGGCATAGCCTATGCCGGAAACCTCCACATTCCAAAATAGTTCTGACGCAGTGCAACATCCTGCAAAATCCGGTGTTTGACAGAGAGAGCGCGTAGCTGCGGCCGTTGCTGGCTTCGGCGCGAGAAAAATGGCTTACGCTGCAGTCGCTGGTTTCGGCCATCGGTGACCAGGGGTACGGAAATGAGGATGAGAGGATGAATCGATCGGTAACGCGTTGCTTCTTGTTGGCAGTCATTTTACTCGGCTTTTCGGCTGCGTCGTTTGCGCAGATTGCGGTGGGCATCTCGGTCCGCATCGGACCGCCCGCGCTGCCGGTTTATGCGCAGCCCATTTGCCCGGGACCAGGCTACATTTGGACGCCGGGCTATTGGGCCTGGAACGACGACGAAGGTTATTACTGGGTTCCCGGAACGTGGGTGGTCGCGCCCGTGGGCATGCTCTGGACTCCCGGATACTGGGGATGGAGCGGCGGACTTTACGTCTGGCACGGCGGATACTGGGGACCGCACATCGGTTTCTACGGCGGAATTAACTACGGCTACGGTTACGGTGGCGTAGGCTTTGTCGGTGGTGAGTGGCGCGGCCGGGAGTTTTACTACAACCGCTCTGTGACCAACGTCAGCGTCACCAATGTGACCAACGTCTACAACAAGACGGTCATCGTGAACAAAACGACCGTCAACAATGTCAGCTACAACGGCGGCACCGGTGGTGTAAGGGCCGAACCGACGGCTCAGGAGCGAATCGCAGAGCACGAGCAGCACACCGCTCCGCTGGCGACACAGTCGCAGCACGAGCATCTGGCCAGTCAGAACCGAGAGAACTTTGCCCGCGTGAACCAGGGCAAACCGGCGATTGCCGCAACCGCCAAAGCGGGTGACTTCAGCAGTCACTCAGCCATTCCAGCACGGGCCGCGGGCGCCACTTATCACGCGCCGGCGATGTCGCCGAAAGAGGCGCGCGGTCCGGCGGTCGGGGGAAATCGCCCGCTCACTCCGGCGAATTCGAACAACGCGAATCGTCCGACCGGCGGCACCAAGCCGAGCCCGCAGGAGAAGTCCAATCAGGGCTTCCGGCCGTTTACTCCACCGTCGAACGGAGGAAGGGGAAGCGCAGCGGGCGGGAATTCGAACACCACAAACTCCCGAGCCGGTGGCTCCTCATCGGGCCAGCCGAACAAATCCAATGAAGGATTCCGGCCATTCACCCCGCAATCGAAGGGCGGCGCTGGCAATGCGGCAGGAGAGAATCAGAACCATGCGAACGAGAGCCGGGGCAATCAGGCTCGTCCGGAGAATCAGTCCCATTCGGAGAATGCTTCGCGCCCAACGCCCCAGCCGAAGCAGAACGCGCCCCGGCCAGAGCCACACAAGTCGAGCCCGCCTCCCAAGGATCAGGGCGAGCACCCCAAGGGCAAGTAGAAGTCGGGCAGCCGGGTCTGTCGGGGACCGGCAAGGCTCGGGTGCCCCGTTTCTCGCGCACACTTTCCGCGAGAAAGCCTGCCCCTTCGGCAAGCTCAGAGCAGGCTCTGAGCGAAGTCGAAGGGTGCAGCTTCTAGCCTGTTGCAGCCTCTTTGTCGCAGAGCAAAGAAGCGGGGATGGCTCCGACGTAGTCTGAGACCATCGGTTCTCCCCCAAAAAAAACTGCTGACGGATGAATCTGTGCAAGCCGGCAGGTGTCTCTCGTTCTATCCGGGAAAGAGCTCATCCGGCGGTCTGTCTGGATTCTCCAGAAAATGATTAGCAGAGCTGATGGCCGTCGCGGGGTTCAAGCACTGCCGTGCGCGCCGGGCGAAATGGTCTCTGCTACAATTTTTTAAAACCGGTTGGCAGCCAGGATGAGCCGAGCTAGCGTGCCCAAGGAGCCGCAACAAATATGCCCTCACTGAAGTCAAAACTCCGCTTTACTTGCGCCTTCGCCGCGCTCGCGACCTTAGCGCTGGCCGCCGGAAGCTGCAACGGGTTCTTCGTGGACCCGACCCTGAGCAGCCTCGCCATTGGCCCGTCCTCTCTGTCGCTTAGCTCAAAACAGACCTATCAGATGACTGCGACCGGGACCTTCAATGACGGAAGCACGTCAAACGTGACCAGCAAGTGTGTGTGGACTTCCTCCGACCCTTCGATAGCCACCGTCGGAATGAACACGGGGCTGGTCACGGCGTCGTCAACTGCAACCACGATTGGTACGACACAAATTTCCGCGAGTGATGGTGCGACTACATCCACGAGCAACGCCACGGTTACCGTCTGCCCAGCGGTAACCAGCCTCACGATTAGCGCCGACGCCACCAGTGGAACGCCGGGAACGGCAATTACGTTCACTGCGACGGCCGACGTCGGGAGCCAGTCGGGAGTGGATGTCTCTCAAATCGTAACCTGGACCCCTGCCGATACCAGTATTCTCACGTTCAGCGGTAATATAGGTACAATTAGCAGCAGCGCAGCGGCGCCGTCATCAACTACGGTGATAGCTACTCTCTGCAACGCTACCAGCAGCAACACCATCACGATCACAGTGACCCAGTAAGGCGGGTGCCCCATTTCCCGCGGTTTTTGCGACAAATGGGGCCTCTGTGTTGATGTCGGAATCGGATGACCGGTGTGAGGGTGGCCGTCCGTGTCGCGTGCCCTTCGCAGCATGCAACACCCTGTCAAGCTAATCGATCTAGGTGGCGTCGTGGCCGATCAGGTTGACCGACTGCTCCACGCCGGTGCCGCGTCCGATGAATTCAAGTGTCATGCCGTTGCCGGCAGTGCCGACTACGCTGATCCCGCATAGGCTCACTTGGCCGGCGCCGGTCGCGTAGTAGGTCGCAGGCACGTCCCAGGTCATTACGACCGTACTGCCGTCGAGCAGCTCTGCCCGGCCATCGTAAGCGGTACCGGCCGTGCCTGTGTCGTCTTCTGTCACACTGACGCAGTCGACAACGTGCTGAACGCCGGCGACGCCAGCCCTCGTGACGGAGGCTACTTTGGTATATTCAAAGTCGCTAAGGACCCACTCGGCGGGCGGGGCTGGAAGCGGCGGCGGGACGTTTGCAGCTTCATCTTGCGGCATGGCGTGTGATCTGGCTAGCACCGATGGCGTTGAGCCGAGTTTGTAGCTCAGAAAGCAAGCGGTTAGGGCGAGAAGCGTGAATGTGAGGACTGCTCGTTTTTGCACGAGGATTCTCCTAATGTTTTGATTTTCGGGTCGAGACGGAGTTTAGGTAGGGTAAACCCTCGGAGCTGTGGATCGTTCGTGAAATGGCGATCCGTTACGAAACGCGAACAATGACACCCGGAGGCGGGCGGCTCACTTCTTGTCGGGGAGCGAACTTCAACCCGGGTGCCCCATTTTCTCGCGCTTTTTGCGAGAAGAGGGGCTTTTGGCTTCGACTTCCATTTGACCGGTTGCAGCCTGAAGGTTTGAGCGGTGTCCCGATGCCGTTGTGACACTGAAAACAGAAAATCCCCACTTCTCGCGCAAAGAACGCGCGAGAAATGGGGCACCCGCCTCTACCCTTGCCCACTTCATTTCGCGAACTGTGACTTCAATCACATTCTGACCTTCAACCTTCGTGTGACGATGATCCGGCATCGGGCAAGTCATGCCGGAGAACGCTACAGTCCAGGCGGTGACGCTATCGCCAGCGCAGCGCGACGAGCGCGAGTTGCGCGCGGCGCGCTTTGCCATGCGCTTGTCGCTGGCGGTAGGCGTGCTGATGCTGCTGGGCAAGTCCACCGCCTACTACGTGACCGGATCGGCGGCCGTCCTGTCGGACTTTGCCGAGTCGGTGGTGCATGTCATCGCGGTGGCGTTTGCGGCATTCAGTTTGCGATTGAGCACCAAGCCCGCAGGTCCGACGTTTCTGTACGGGTACGAGCGCATCACGTTTTTCTCCGCCGGCTTCGAAGGCGCCATGATCATTGTGGCCGCCATCTGGATTCTGGTGGAGGCGGTCGAGAAATGGCTGGCCGGCCTGCCGCTGGACCACCTGGGATCGGGCAGCGTGCTGTTGCTCGCGGCCGGCCTGCTGAATGCGTGGCTCGGCTGGTATCTGCTGCGTGTGGGCAAGCGCAGCCACTCGCTTATTCTCGAAGCCGACGGCAAGCACGTGCTGACCGACAGCTTCACCAGTTTTGGCGTGGTGACCGGGCTCGGCCTCGTCATGCTGACCGGATGGAAGCCATTCGATCCTCTGATTGCGATCGCGGTGGCGCTTAATATTCTGTGGTCAGGCGGGCGCTTGGCGTGGCGCTCGGCGGTTGGGCTTCTCGATTATTCCGATCCCGAGGTTGGCAAAAAGCTTCGCGCCAAGCTGGACGCGATTTGCAACGAACTAGGGGTGCATTACCACGGTGTGCGCTACCGGACGACGGGATACCGGCAAATCATCGAAGTACATTTGTTGTTCCCCCACGCGACCGCCGTAGGAGAAGCGCATCGTCTTGCAACCCTGCTCGAAGAGCGCTTGCCCGTGGAGTTAGGCACGCGCGCGGAAGTCGTTACCCACCTCGAATCGCTGGAAGACCACGAAGACGTGCACTCTACCGAGCACTACACAGGGCGGCCGGGGTGAAAGGCGTCGTTGGTCGTAGTGTGGAGCGGGCACTCCTGCCCGCTTGATCTGGCACGCCAACGACGAACGACCAGCGACCAACGACAAGGGGTCAAGACCCATTGAAATATTTACAAATCAAACGCTGGGTGATTTCCTGCTGTTGGTGGCAACGGGAGGGAAGACAGAGACTGTTTTAGTTGAACGAGAAGCAATGGGTAGAGTCTGGGGGCTTCAATATGCGATTTTTGCGGTGGTTATTAATGGGAGGTGCATTTGCCGCTGCCGCAATATTCATTGCAACGCTAGCTGTCGGACAGATTGGCTGTCCCTTCCTTACGTGTAAGGGACCTGACGGCGATGCCTGGATGCCGGCGTTCTTTTTCACACCCCTGGGTTTACCTGCACTCGTGATATCCGCATTTTTCATTGCCAAGAAAATATTGCCAAACTCCCCAAAGTTATGGCTTTGGTTAAAATATCTGTTCTTTGTGATTATCGCATTGGAGATCCTGACTCCTTTTATATTTGGCGCTTTCCAAGGACTAAGAAGCACTTTACATCCTATTCAGGTGCATCAGTAAGCTTCAGAATGTCGAACCAATGACTCCGGACCCCTAATCTTTCATCATCGCGTCAATGGTCGAGTAGAGTTGGGTGTTGTCCTTGACCTCGATGTAAGGCTTGCTCGGATTCCGGCTGCTCACGATGTACACCGTGGGAGTGTGACTCAGCTTGATGGCGGTGCCGAGGTCGCGGTCTGCGTTGACCTCGCTGGCGAGTTTGCCGCCAGGATCGATGACAAACGGGAAGTCGACCTTGTGCGCGGCGGCAAATCTTTCGCCGTAGCCGCGCAGGTTCTGGGGATTAATCTCGAGCTGGTTTTCAAAGATGTAGTCGCGGAACTCGTTGCCTAGCGCCTTGGAATGGGTATCGAAGTATCGCGCCATCACGGCCGCCTGGTACGACCAGTTGTGCATAGGCAGCGGGAAATCATGCCGCACCACCGGGATCTTATAGGTCTTCGATGCCTGCTCAACAAGCGGCGCCGTGCGCCGGCACATCGGACACTGCAAGTCTTCGAATACGACGATGGCGACCTGCGCTCCTTTGGGGGGCCGCAGAACGTCGGGTGTGCCCTGCGCCGCGGCGCCCACGCTCGCGGCGATCATCAATAGAAGTACTGTGAAAACTGCAGGACTGCCCTTGAAAGCCACTTTCATCATTTCTCTCAGCATTTCCTGAAAAATCCCCATATTCTTAGACGCGGGAAACCGCCTCCCGGCAGCCTGGAGCGCCTGAACCACAACGTTCCATCATTGTATCTATGGTAACCGAAGCGCCGCTATAGTGTCAGTCGCACGGCCCGAATTCGATTGTTAGGTCCCCAGGAACCGCAGGAGTAAAACACGCGCAGCAGAGGTAACCTTCGTCAGGCGAAACGGCCGCGAGAACGCGCTATAGTGGAAGGTTCTGCTCTTACTTCCGGTGAAATGGCTGGTTTCATCCCGCGTTAGCTCCCTTTCCCTGGTGATGGTGACGGCTGCCATGCTGCTGGCTGGCTGCGGTCGCGGACGCCACCGCGTCCTCGAAATAGCCTATGTTTCCGCGCCGCAGGCCGCCCTGCGCGACCAGGTTTCCGCAATTTTTAATCGCGTCGGCAACGTCAAAAATGGCGAGCGCGTCGAGGTTCTGGAGCATGAAAAGCGGTTTGCCCGCGTCCGCACCGCCAGTGGCATCGAAGGCTGGATCGAGCAGCGCTACCTGGTCGATGAGAAGACCTTCGACGCGTTGCAGAAACTTACCACGGACAACCGGAATGATCCCGTGCAGGCTCCCGGCATTCTGCGCAACGACACGAACCTGCACGTCACTCCGGGCCGCGAAACCGAGCATCTTTACCAATTGGCGTCGGGAGCAAAAGTCTCGATCCTGAAGCGCGCGACCGTAGAGAAGCAGGTTAGCGCAATGCCCACGCCCAGGCCCAGCGTGGCTGCGACTGCGAAACCCGGAGCAAAAGCCGCGCCTGGACCGGTGCTCGAAGATTGGTGGCTGGTGCGCGACGATCACGGCCGCGTGGGATGGGTGCTGGCCCGCATGGTGGACGTCGACGTCCCGCTGGAAGTCGCACAATACGCCGAGGGCCAGCGCTTCGTCGCATTCTTCATGCTGAACGAAGTGGAAGACAACGACAAGGGCGTGCAGAAAAAAGTTCCGCAATATCTCTGCGTGTTAACAGATCCGCATGACGGGCTGCCTTACGACTTCGATCAGATCCGCGTCTTTACCTGGAACACCCGCAAGCACCGCTACGAAACTGCCTACCGCGAGCATGGACTGAACGGAGTTCTGCCCGTCCGAGTGACCCAGAAAAATTTCGACAAGGAAGGTACTCTGCCGGTGTTTATCCTCGACGTAAGAGACGACACTGGCAATGTCGTGGAACACAAATACAAGCTCAACACTCCGATTGTGCGACGCGTTTTGGCGTCAGGCGAGGTGATTTCCAAGCCCAACAGATCGGCTCGAAAGCATCGCCGCTGACCGTCAATTTAGCCAGAGAAATATCGTTTTTCCAATAAATCATATTGCGGCCTCGCGCGGTATATGCATTTTGGTAAACACCTTCAGGTGGTGCAATTCTAAACAGCTGAAAACTAGCAGTTTGTTGCTATAGATGTTGTGGATTGTGACTTGCACATTCGATTGTCCGTGAGTGTTTGTCATTATTGTTATTGTTCAGCTCTCCGCTCTCATTTTTCCAAAGCAGCCGTTCCTAGCGATTCGAAACAAAAACACTTGTTTGTGGTCTTGGGCAGCTTGATCCCCGCGCACGCGGGCACTGGCCTTCGATCCCAAGGAGAAAATAGATGAAGCAGATCATGCGAAATTTCGCAATTGCTGCACTGGCGATCGGGGTTTTCGCAGCGCTGGTCAGTGTGCAGCCTGCCTTTGCTGACAACGTTTATGCCAGTATTCGAGGAGTTGTCACCGACCCCAGCGGCGCCTCAGTGCCCAACGTAACAGTGACGGCGATTAATACCGACACGGGCATCCTGACGAAGACTACATCGGGCGCGGACGGGATCTTCGTTTTCCCGCAGCTTCAGATCGGTAACTATAAGGTGACAGCCTCCGGACAGGGCTTCAAAACTTTCCAGACGAGTCCTTTCTTGCTGACGGTGAATGAGATTTACAACCTGCCCATAAAGTTCGAACTCGGTGCGGCGTCCGAGACGGTCGAAGTGAATGCGGCGAGCGTCCAAGTCGACACCACCAACATTCAGTTGCAGACGCTGGTCGATGAGAAGAAAATCGTAGATCTGCCTCTGATTAATCGCAACTGGACGGCGCTGGAGCAATTGACGCCGGGTGTGGTGGCGGCGTCAGACCGATTTGGCTCGTATTCGGCGAACGGCAGCCAGTCGAACCAGAGCAGTTATTTGGTCAATGGGGTCGACTCGAACGATCTTCCGCTGAACACGGCGGTGATCATTCCCAGCGTGGATGCTCTGCAGGAATTCAACATCATCACCAACAGCATCAATCCGGAATACGGTCGAAACTCCGGCGCCGTCGTCAACGCGGTCCTCAAGAGTGGAACGAACCAGTTCCATGGCGATGCCTTCGAGTTTTATCGGGACACCTTTCTGAACACGGCGAACTGGTTAACCCACACGGTTCCGCAGTTCCATCAGAACATTTTCGGTGGAGTCATTGGAGGCCCGATTTGGAAGAATCATACCTTCGCTTTCTTCTCTTTCCAGGGCATCAAGAACCGTCAGCCCCAATCGGGAGCTAACAGCCTATCGCCGGTGTTCAGTAATGCTCAGCGAGGGGGGGCATTTTCGGACCTGGCAACCTCAACGGGGACGTCCCCATTTTCACTAACTGGGGATAATGGGACGGTCTATCCCGCCGGAACACCCTACTCAACCATTTTCTCGGCCGGTACGATTCCCACGGGCGACTTCGACAAAGTGGCCTCTGCGCTGATGACCAAGTACATTCCCGCTCCAAACTCGGGCGACAACCAATTCACGTTTAATCCAACCGAGAAAGGTTCTGGCAATTACCAGGAAATCGTCCGCATTGACCACACATTCAACCAGAGCAACGCGATCTGGGCCACGGCGTTTCTGCAGACCAACCCCACCATTGATCCGCTGCCCCTTCCCGGAGGCTCTACCCTTCCCGGATTCGGTGAAGTTGCGCAACGCCATTACAAGCAGTTTATTGTTGACTGGACGCATTCGTTCAACAGTTCGACTTTGAACGAGTTCCGCGTTGGATATACGCGCTTCAACTTCGTTGCTACGCAGCCGCAGAACGTGGTCCAACCGTCGACACTCGGCTTTAACATTGTTCCCCAGCTTGCATCCGGCGCAAGCGTACCGGAAATAAACATTAACGGGGCGTACACTTTTGCGATCGGCTTCACGACCAATGGTCCGCAGCCCCGCAAGGACCAAACTCGCGAGCTTACGGATAACTTCTCCAAGGTCATCGGCAGGCACGCGATCAAGGCCGGATTCGACTTCCGCCGTATGGATGTTTGGAATCCATTCTCCGGAAACAACAATGGGGATTTCACCTACAACGGAAAGGGTGAGTTCACCACGGGAGATGCGGGAGCTGATTTCCTGCTTGGCATCCCGGACAGCTTCTCCCAAGGTTCGGGCGGCCTCATCATCGGCCGGGCCTATGAGTATTACTCGTACTTCCAGGATCAATGGAAGGTAAGATCAAACCTGACTCTCACCTTGGGCACGGGCTGGCAGATCGATACCCCGCTGCACAACCAGCAGTTTGGAGGAAAAGACGTCACCTGCTTCCGGCCTGGGCAGCAGTCGACCGTATTCCCGAACGCGCCCGTGGACATGCTCTATCCCGGCGACAGGGGTTGCGATAACACCGGAGGCTTGAAAGTGCCCCTTACGCACTTTGGCCCTCGCGTTGGATTCGCCTGGGCACCGGACAAACTCGGTGGCGGCAACGGTAAGTTCTCGATCCGTGGAGGTTGGGGTTTGTACTATAACCGCGGCGAGGAAGAGGGTATTCTGCAAAACCTGAGCACGCCGCCCTTCTCGATTACAACCCACGGGATTCAGGATTCGCAACCAAAGTTCAGCCCGGGTTTCGCTAATCCGTTTGCCGATGTTGCGGGTCGAGGGACGCAGGCTAACCCGTTCCCCTTCGTTCCTCCGAGCGGCTCAACCGCGGCCGGGACGCTCTGGAGTAATTTCTTCCCAATGTCCCTCAATGTCTTCAATCCCAACTACACAACACCGGAGGCGATGAACTTCAATTTGACCGTCCAGCGCGAGTTTTCAGGCAATACGGTGTTCAGTATTGGTTATGTCGGAGCTCTGGGCCGACACCTGATCCGCACGATCGAGGGCAACCCGATTACTCTCGCGGGGCAGCAAGCCTGTCTGGCAGACACAGATCCGACGACGGGTTGTGCTCCGTCGACTGGCAACGGCAATTTCCTCTTCCAGCATCTGCTGTATCCCACTCACTCTGTCTATGACGGGAGTACCTTCGGCTCGATCGGAACCCAATCGAGCGACGGAACTTCCTCCTACCATGCCTTGCAAGTGAGCGTTAACAAAGGCTTCAGCCACGGTTTGGGGATGCTCGCTAACTTTACCTGGAGCCACGCCATTGACAATGGCTCAGGATTTGAAGACAGCGGCTTCCAAACCCGCGCCGTGAATCCGTATCCTCAATTTGCTTACCTGAACAAGGGTGATTCCGCCTACGATGCGCGAAAACGCTTTGTAGCCGGGTTTACCTACCAGGCGCCAGGCCTTCACGGCCATGACATGTTGAATATGCTGGTAGGCGGTTGGGAATTGAGCGGCATTACAACCTTCCAGAGTGGCTTCCCGGTGGACATCTCGGACTCCGGTTTCACCTCGGCCACCTGCGATGTTTTTGAGTACTACGACTGCTGGGATTCACCAGTCCAGACTGCTCCGCTCAAGACTGGCGATCCGCGGACGAATAGTTTCGGGACAGGCTCCGGTTACGTCCGCCATGTTCTGTTCAATGGTCCAGCCACGTTTGCTCCCGCTAATCCTGTGTTAGGGGGACCGGCGTTGTTTGGTGTGGCGCGCAACAGCTTCCATGGACCGGGCCTCAACAACTGGGACATGGCTCTCGAAAAGCACATCTACTTCCGCCCAGGCCACGAATCGCAGTATCTGCAATTGCGGCTTGAAGGGTACAACCTGTTTAACCATACCCAGTTCTGTAACACTGCCGGGCCATTCCCCTGCATCAACGACGACGTAGAATCCGGCAGTTTTGGTCAAGTCAGGACCGTAAATCCGAGCCGGCTGGTACAGATAGCCGCGAAGTTCTACTTCTAAAACGCACCTGAATCTCTACACAGGGCCGGGCTGGTGCCCGGCCCTTTGTTTTGTGAGGAGAAAATCGCCGACAAACAGAAAGCCTCGCGCTCTGCGCGAGGCTTGCAAGGACCCGAACGACGGCCTTACTTTCCTAAGATCACATAGTGGGAACTGGTGGCCATGAAGAACAACAGCGGCACGGACAAAAAGAAATTCGTGCGCGAGGCCAGGTACGCCTGGCGCGCCAGGGTGGCGGCGTCCGGAGGAGGCGTGCCGGCCAGCGTTCCGCGAATAATCTTCTTGTTGTTGGGCCAGATGATGCCCCAGACGTTGAACAGCATCACAATGCCGAAGCCGCCGCCCACGCCAATCGAGAGAACGTGGTTGTCGTTCTGCCCGACGGGTGTGTAGTTCACGAAAAGCCATCCCGCGGCGATGCATACGATGGCGGTGATAGTGCCAAGAATATATCCGCTGGGAGCCATTTTCTTAATCACCAGGAAGAGAATGAACCAGACCACGATCCAAAGCAGCAGGAAGAACCCGATCGTGGCCCCGGCACCGCCGCCTTTGAGGTCCGCATCGGGGCCGACGAAGGCCTCTCCCCAATACCAGAAGCCGACGAAGACGGTGACCAGCGCGCTCCAGCGGAACCAGTTCAGCGCGGGCAGGGTCAGGTTCTGAAAAATTTTGGGTTTCATAGCGGCGTCCACTTGCTTCATGAAGGGGACGTTGATGAGGTTAAAGAAATAGAGCAGTCCGACCCAGGTGATCCCCGCGAGGAAGTGAAACCACCGCAGAATAAGCTGAGTCGCTTCCTTGCCCGTATGTTGTGGCGCCATAAAGGCGGCTACCATGGCTACGAAATGGTGCATAGAATTTCCTCCGCCAACTTTGAATTGAAGGTTGTGGGCCCCCGAACGGCTGAGATTAGGAGCGTTCGGCGAAGACAGACAGTAAGGCCGCTGTGATGGTTAACGCTCGCGAGCCGCATAGGTTCTTGTCGAGTGCGGCCGCTGAGCCGAGGAAAGTCTGCGCTCTGTCTGCAAGGTATGTCAACACGTGCGCAAGTTTTTGTAACTTCCGGGTTGAAAAGCGGCCAATATCGCCGTATCGTACCTCTATCTGTCTGCTGGCAGTGCCCGTTACGGTGCGCGGGCCAGCGAGATTGTCCCCCCTTGTTCCCGTGACCTGCGGGGAGGTTTTCGGGAACATGTTGTCGGCCTTGAGCCCTGCCAAGGATGCGGTTCTTTGGAAGGGTAAGTGGTTGGTTCGCAGTCTAAAAAGCGAGGAGATCGGCGATGGATAGCAATAAGCCGGCGCAAAACATTCAGGATTCCTTCCTTAACACGGCCCGCAAGGAGAGAGCGAGCATTACGATTTATTTGCTCAGTGGGGTGAAGTTGACGGGCCGCATCCGCTCTTTCGACAAGTACTCCGTTGTGCTGGAGGCGAACGGTCAGGAGCAACTCATCTTCAAACACGCCATCTCAACCGTGGTGATGGGGCGGGTGGCGGCGATGCACGGCCCGCACGTGACGCATACGGACAGGCCGGTCAGCGCAGGAACCGCGCCCGCTTCCGTTTCGGCGGCCAGCGCTTCGGGCACAGAAGGATAAGGCGTTTTCGGCTTGGGAAGTTCTCAATCCAAGGCATCCCGCGAGATTCCGCGCAGACGTGTGCCCCTCCAAAGCCAGGTAGCGCGCGAGGAGGCGAACGGCGTCGAAGGCGCGTTTCTCGTGGGCCTCGACGTGCGCACCCGCGGCCGGGGCCCCAAAGGAACCGTCACCGCACAGGCTGCCGCGGCGCGCGATGCCGCGGCGATGCAGCCGGCAAAGGCAGGCGTGGCGCAGAAGTCCGCCGCCAAGCCCAGCATTCCCGAGTACGATGCCGATGAATCGCTGGCGGAGTTGCGCACGCTGGCGGAGAGCGCCGGGGCGAAGGTCGTAGGCGAGATCTTGCAACGGCGCGACCGGGTGGAGCCGGCGACGCTGATCGGCGCAGGCAAACTGGAAGAAGTTGCCGGCGCGGCAGCGTCGGTGAATGCCGATGTTCTTCTCTTCGATCATGATCTCAGTCCCTCGCAGCAGCGCAATATCGAAAAGATCGTTCACCGGCGGGTGATCGATCGCACCCAGCTCATCCTCGACATTTTTGCGCGCCATGCGCGAACGCGCGAAGGCCAGTTACAAGTGGAACTGGCCCAGCTGCAATACCTGCTGCCGCGACTCGCCGGGCGCGGCGTGGAGATGTCGCAGCTGGGCGGCGGAATCGGCACCCGTGGTCCCGGTGAAACGCAACTCGAAACCGACCGCCGGAAAATCGCGCGGCGCGTTCGCCACGTGGAGCACCAACTGGAAAACGTCCGCCGGATTCGCGCGCAACAGCGCCAGCGGCGCGAGTCGGCGCCGATAGCCACCGTGGCGCTGGTGGGTTACACGAATGCGGGGAAGTCGACCCTGTTCAACGCGCTGACGCGGGCCGCCGTCCTGTCGTCCCCGAAAATGTTTGCCACGCTCGATCCCACGATTCGCGGCGTGGAATTGCCCTCGAAGAGAAAAGTGCTGTTGTCGGACACGGTGGGATTCATCCGCAGCCTGCCGCACACGCTGGTCTCCGCATTTCGCGCGACGCTCGAGGAAGTACAGCGTGCGTCGCTGATCCTGCATGTGTCCGACGCGAGCAGCCGGCTTTCGGCAGAGCAGGACGCCCAGGTGGAAATCGTCCTCAAAGAATTGGAAGCGGAGAAGAAGCCGCGTCTTCGCGTGATGAATAAAGTGGACTTGTTGGACGAGGAAGTTGCTCAAAATTTGATTGCCGATGCGGCGCAGGGCGGGACGAAGACTCTGTATGTGTCGGCAGTCGAGGGCACGGGGCTCAATCGCTTGCTAGAGCGCATTGACGCCATGATCGAAGAGGACCCGGTCAGCCGCGTGCATCTGCGCGTGCCGCAAAAAGAAGGCAAGATGCTGGCGCTGCTCGAAGGCCGGGCGCGAGTTTATTCGCGGGCATACAGAGATGGCGCGGTGGAGCTGGAAGCGGATGCGCCGGAATCGGTTGTCCGGCGGGTGCGGGAGTTCGTCATTCCCGACTAAAAGTCTATCGTGATAAAGTAGCAAACGCTTTCGAGCGATTGAGCGCAACGGTTGTGCAACACAACTCTGTTGATGCGCTATCCTTCGTTCTGGATTTGAGCCTCTGGGCTTAAACCATCTCTGAACCGTTCGTGTGAGGTGCACATGCGCGCCCGATTCTGGTTCCCTTTCGCCCTCCTTTCTTCGTCTGCGCTATTTTCGTTTACGCTTTCCGGCCTTGCACAGCAGGCACGTACTGGGCAGTCGGCTCCGTCAGCCCAAGGTCCCGCTGCAACGTCATCTTCGGCGGATCACAGTATCTCGCTCGATGTGGTGGTAACCGACAAGGGTGGCAATGCTGTAGCCGGCCTGCAACAACAGGATTTCACCCTTCTCGATGACAAGCAGCCGCGGGCCATTGCCTCTTTTTACGCGAGCGGTGGCGCCAGCGATGCGGCTGATCCTGCGGTGCAGGTCATTCTTCTTATCGATGCAGTCAACTCTTCGGTCCTGAGCGTGCAGTATGCGGAAGGAGAGTTGAAGAAGTTCTTGCGGCAAGATGGCGGCCGACTTCAGGTTCCAATATCCCTGGTGATCTTCACCGACCAGTCAACTCAGGTCCAACCGGCGCCGACTCGCGACGGAAATTCTCTGGCGAACTTTCTCGATTCCAACCAGCCTGGCTTGCGCCTCAGCAGCCGATCGCAGGGATCCATCGGCGCGGCAGAACGTCTTCAGCTATCCATTCGCACTTTGGAAGAACTCACCGGTCATGAGCAACAACAACCAGGCAGAAAATTGCTGATCTGGATCAGTCCAGGATGGCCGCTCTTCAACGGACCCACAGTGCATGCAACCATAACAGCTCAAGAGATGTACTTCCACACCGTGGTCATGCTTTCACAGGGCTTGCGAGAGGCTCGTATGAGCCTGTACGACGTTGATCCGCTAGGGATGGCGGATGCGGCTGGTCTGCGAACGTTTTATTACAAGAGCTTCCTCAAAGGTGTGACGTCAGTCAAGAAGGTAGATAGCGGCAACCTCGCGCTGCAGGTCCTGGCGGTGCAAAGTGGCGGCCAAGTTCTTAACTCAAGTAACGACATAGGCAGCTTGGTCGCCAGGTGTCTCGCCGACGCCAAGGCTTTCTACACTCTGTCCTTTGATTCCCCTCCAGCGGACCATCCCGACGAGTATCACGACTTGGACGTCAAGATTGGCAAGCCAGGACTCACTGCACCCACGCGGACTGGATACTACGCGCAGCCGTACAAGGATCTGGGCCGGTGACTTGGGAAGAGCGTGCGAAGCTGAGTTGCGCAGCAGCTTCATTGTGTGTGACTAACGACGAAATTAAAATGGGCCGGCAACCAAGAAGCGGTGACATTCCTTGGCTATCGGCCCATTCGATCCTGAATTGGATCGGAGGTGATATTCATATGCTAGCCCTTTGAACGGGGAAGTCAAGCGTAATGTACGGAAACCTGCGCCCTTTGGGCAGATAAGTTCCCGCTGGCGCTAAAGCCCTTTGTTTTCGAGGCATTAGCGACGTGCCAATCCTGGCCCCAGGCTCCCAGATTTCGTTCAGTCTCCAGACGCCCCCAGCCGGACAGAGGGCCTCTCGGCCTCACCATCTCTGGCACCGGGGCCCGGTCTCAGCATCGCGCACTTCCGTTTCTTCGCCACTGCCGCAAGATGAAAATCTTTTCACGCTATCCGAACCGACAAAAGGGGTGTATAGTTCCGACCGATTTTAGGGCAGAAAGAAAACTCCGGACATAAAAGGAGCTTCACATGAAGCGCACTCTCTTGCGCGTTTCGCTCGCTGCCTGCATTCTGCCGCTTGCCGCGTCCGCCATTCAGGGGCACACTTCGCCGCGTCCAGCTAAGCGCCCGCTGGTGCAGCAACGCACTGCTTCGATCCCATTGTTCTTTGAAGCCAACCGTGGTCAAACCGATCCGCGGGTGCGCTTCCTCAGTCGCAGCACCGGATACACGTTGTTCCTTACCCCTTCTGAGATCACTCTGATTGAGGGCGGGACAATGGCCCGCGGCTGGCAGAGGGTTGCCCCTGCCGAGGATATATCGACGCCACGCGCCGTAATACGCATGAAGCTCGTCGGCGGCCGCCCATCACCCGTGATGACGGGCGTGGACGAACTGCCCGGCAAGGTGAATTATCTCGTCGGAAATGATCCCAAGGCATGGCATACGGGCGTTCCACTGTATTCGCAGGTGCGCGCCGAGCAGGTGTATCCCGGTGTGGATCTGGTATTTCACGGCGATGACCGGCAATTGGAATACGACTTGGTTGTGTCGCCGGGAACCGACCCGAATCGCATCGCATTCCTGATCACCGGAGCGAAGCGAATGGAACTTGATCACGCCGGAGATCTGGTGCTGCACACCGACAGAAGTCAGATTCGCATGCACAAGCCCCTCATCTACCAGCCCGTCGGCGCCGCAAGACGCCCGGTCGATGGTGCGTTTGCGCTGACCGCCAGCGGCAAGGTGAGCTTCCAACTCGGAACGTACGACCGCACGCAGCCGCTCGTCATCGACCCGCGCATCAAGTACGCTACGTTTCTTGGCGGAGCCGGATCGGACAGCGGTGGTGGTATCGTCTTAGACACGACTACGAATCCCAACGCGCCCAAGATGTACATCCCTGGAAGCACCAATGCCATCACTACTTTCCCGGAGAAGAGTACGCTGATTGGCAGTTCACCAGGCGGAACTCATTATGTGTACCTGGCCAAGGTGGACCCTTTGCTGACGGGTGCGGCCTCGCTGGATTATCTGACTTTCATCGGCGGCAACGTCAGCTTTGCCGGCACTACCGGTTGCGATACCGGCCCGAGCGGATTCGCGCTCGATACCAGCCTGGGCGCGACCAGCGTGCAGCCTGTGATTGTCGGCGCCACCAACTGCAGAAACTATCCGGTCACAACCACGACTCACACCGGCGGCGCGAATGACATCTTCGTGACTCGGCTCATGCCCAGCGGCGCGAAGATCGATCTCTCCATTTTCTTCGGCGGCAACGGACAGGAGCCAGCCGGTGGGTCAGAAAGTCTGGATAGTTCGGGCAACATAATACTGGCGGGTTACACCACCTCAACGAATCTGCCAGCCACCGTGGGAGCGTACGCCACGAAGCGCAACAACGGCGCGACCGGCTATGAAGACTGTTTCGTCGCCAAGCTCAACCGGTCATACGTTGTCCAATACCTGACCTACCTTAATGTGGGGGCGGGGTCGGTGAGCGCTGACGCCAGCGCCCTCGATTGTGCCGCATTTCAGGACGCCTCGGGTCAGATTCTTGCGGGTGGAGGGACGGTCTCCAGCACCGCTTTCGTCGCCGCTGGCGGAGCGAACGGTTTTCAGACCACCTTCACCGGCGTGGGCGACACCTTCCTGACGAAGCTGGATCCCACCAGGAGCGGAACAAAACAGCTGACCTACGCCAGCTATTTCGGCGGAGGAGGCGTCACGGTTCCTGGAGGCGCCGCGATTTTGGGAACCGGCATCGTTGCCTTTGCTGGTAACACCACGTCGGGCACCACGGTCAACCCGCCCAATATCCCGCTCAAGAATGCTTATCTGAAGACAAACCTCGCGTCTTCTTCTTCGGACAAGGGGATCGGCTTCTTCGCGGTAGTGGACACCACCAAGATCGGCGCCGCCAGCTTGATTTGCTCTTCTTATTACGGTGGAAGCGGCGGTGACGACAAGGTGCAAGCCATCGCCTACGATCCGGCGGCAGGCAGTACAACCTACCGCCTGGTCATGGCCGGCCAAACCACTTCTCTGAATTTCCCCTTGAAGAATCCATTTCAGTCAACAAGAACCGGCGTGCAGAACGGTTGGGTCTCGGTGGTGAACGCACCGACTTTGAGCACAGGACCTGCGGCAACAGTGGCCTTTTCCACCTACATTGGCGGGAATTTGGCCACGTTTGGGCCCTCGAGCACAAATGAGGCGGTTCAGGGAGTCGCCGTAGACAAGGCGCATACGATCTATGCTCACGGCCGTACTCTCTCCGACAGTTTCTTTGGCCATACCAGTCCAGCGACCGTGGTCAACGGTTTCCAGACCAAGTGCAGCAGTTGCAGCCCGACCCATGCCTCACCGGCGGACGACGCCGTGATTTTCGTGATCCCAAATCCGACCGGGGTGGCTACGACGACCACGGTCACGTCCTCGCTGAACCCATCCGCATTCGGCAAGGCGGTAACGTTCACCGCGACCGTGAAATCGACCACCACGGGCACGCCGACCGGGACAGTTACGTTCAAGGATGGTACGGCCGCGCTGGGCACGGTAACACTGAGCACGGGAATCGCGAAGTTTACCACCGCGGCTCTCAAGGTGGGAACCCACTCGATCGCCGCAGTCTATAACGGGAGCGTTAGTTTTCTTCCAAGTACGTCGGCAGCTTTGACTCAGACGGTGAATAAAGCTTCGACCGGTACTGCGCTGACGTCCGCGCCGAATCCGTCCACAGTAGGGCAGACGGTGAAGTTCACGGCGACCGTGAAGGCAACGACTTCCGGCACTCCCACCGGCACCGTGACATTCAAGGACGGCACCACCACCCTGGGAACTGGTACGCTCTCCGCCGGGGTAGCGACTTTCAGTATGTCTACTTTGGCCAAGGGTAAACACTCGATCACCGCGGTTTATGGCGGGAGCACCAGCTACCTCGCGAGTACTTCACCGGTGGTCACGCAAACGGTGAATTGAGCGGCAATCATGAAAGGAAGTGGACGATCGCAAACTGCTCTAGGCATTCCGCACTGTAAGGGCGCCTGTCATTGGCCCCGGGGAATTCCGGCGGCTTTCGGCGCCCGCATCTCCCACTCTTCTCCCGGCTGCCGCGAGGGTGTTCCCACGAGGGTGTTTCCTTTGACATAACCTGCTCGGGACGTTAGACTTAACAGTTTTCATAGCCCTCATTTTCCGGTCTGGGTCAACGAGTAAGATCAGCACCACATGGATCAGACGCTTCATCAGCTAGTCGGATTACTGCTCGGGGCAGTGCCCACGGTAATTCTTCTGACGTTGCTCTACGCGCTGTACTCGGCGATCGTGCACAAACCGCTGCAGCGGGTGCTGGCGGAGCGGCGGAGCAAGACGGAGGGTGCGGTCGAGAAGTCGCGAGCTGACATCGCCGCGGCTGAAGCGCGAACGTCCGAATACGAGCAGCGTCTGCGCGAGGCGCGCGCTGCGGTTTTCCGGGCCCAGGAGGCGCGACGGCAAGCGGCACTCGACGACCGCAGCAAAGCGGTGAATGAGGCCCGCGGCAAGGCTCAGGCGCAGGTACAGGCGGCGAAGAAGGATATTGAAGCCGATCGTGTGGCTGCTCAGGCTGGATTGCAGAAGGACGCGTCCGCACTCGCCGAGGAAATCGTGCGGCGCGTGCTGCAGCCGGCGGGAGCGGGACGATAGCAGTGATCGAAGGACTGATGATCCCAGCAAAGAAGATTCTGCCCGCGGCAGTTCTGACGGGGCTGATGGTGAGCTTGGCCGGACTTATCCTCGTGCGCGCTCAGGAGCAATCGCCTCCGCCCGGGCAGCAGCAAGTAAAGGAAGATACTTCGCCGGGAGGTCCGGGGCGGCAGTTGGCGCATGAGAGCCGTGAAGCTGCCGGCGAAGAGAAAGACGAAACTGCCGAATTCAAACGGTCGGCTTCGGTACGGCTGGTCGCACGGCTCACTGGTTTGAATTTACAGAAATCCTACTGGCTGAGTGTAATCACAAACTTTGTGGTGATTGCGGCGGTCATCGTGTGGGCCGGGCGTAAATATCTGCCAGGGATGTTCCGCGACCGCGCCGCGGCCATCCAGAAGGCGATGCAGGAAGCACAGAAGGCCAGCGAAGAGGCGCGCCGCAAACTGGCCGAGATTGAATCGCGACTGATGAAGCTGGATGTCGAAATCGGAATGATGCGCGACGCCGCCGAAAAAGAGGCAGAGGTGGAGGCATCACGAATCCTCACTGCAGCACAAGAAGATGCACGCAAAGTTGTGGCGTCGGCGGAGCAGGAAATTGCAGCCGCAGTGAAGGCAGCGCGGCGCGAACTGACCGCACACGCGGCCGATTTGGCAGTTGGTCTTGCGCGGAAGAAGATCCATGTAGACGCGGCCACCGATCAGGCATTGGTGCGTAGTTTTTCCGCGCAGTTGAGCGCGGCGTCGGAGAATCCAGGAAAGGACAAGAACTAGACCGTGGCCTCCGTCGCCAGCACGTACGCTCGGGCTTTCGCCGACGTGGTTCTCGGTGCGCGCCTCGATGCCAATCGCGCCATTGGCGGATTGCGGCGGATCGAGGAGTTGCTCGCTGAGAGCACAGAGTTGCGGCGAGTGTGGGAGAATCCTGCGGTCCCGGCGGATCAGAAGCGCCGTTTGCTGGACGCGATCGTGCAGCGCGAGGGGATTGAGCGGCACGTGCGCAACCTGATGGCTGTGCTCATCGATCACCGGCGAGTGCAGTTTCTCGCACGCATCACCGAGCAACTGGAGAAAGAACTTGACGCGCGTCTGGGATTCGCCGAAGCGCACATCACCAGCGCCCGCGAACTTGCCGATAGCGAGAAGCGAGCGCTCGAAGCGCAGATCGAGAAAGTAACAGGCAAGAAAATCCGCGCCCGGTTCGGGCTGGACGCCTCGCTGCTGGGCGGCGCCGTCGTTCGCGTCGGCAGCACGATTTACGACGGTTCGGTGAAGGGACAGCTGGAGAAGATAAAAGAAGCTATTAGCTCTTAGCCTCTGGCTCTTGGCTTGAACCCGACTCGGGTCGAGTTTGGCAGAGAGGCTACGTAGATTACGCACAGAAGAGCCAATAGCCAAAGGCTAAGAGCAGATTCTATGGCGCAAATCAAGGCAGACGAAATCACGAAACTGATCCGCGCGCAGATCGAGAACTACGAAGCCCAGATTTCTGTGGACGAGACCGGCACGGTCATCACCCTGGGCGACGGCATCGCGCGCGTGTATGGACTCGACAAGGTCATGGCCGGCGAGTTGCTGGCCTTTCCGCATGACGTGGCCGGCATCGCCATGAACCTGGAAGAAGACCAGGTGGGTGTGGTGCTGCTCGGCGAATATACCGAGATCAAGGAAGGCGACGAGGTTAAGCGCACAGGCCGCATCATAAGCGTGCCCGTTGGCGACGCCATGGTCGGGCGCGTGGTCAATTCGCTCGGCCAGCCCATCGATGACAAGGGTCCCATCTCGACCGACAAATTCATCGCGCTGGAACGTATCGCGCCGGGCGTAATCGATCGGCAGCCGGTGCGCGAGCCCATGGCGACCGGGCTGAAGGCCATCGACAGCATGATTCCGATCGGCCGTGGCCAGCGCGAATTGATCATCGGCGACCGGCAGACAGGAAAGACCGCGGTCGCGCTCGATACCATCATCAACAGCAAGGGCAACGATCTGATCTGCATCTACAACGCGGTCGGTCAGAAGCGATCGTCGATTGCGCAAGTGGTGAAGATTCTTGAAGACGCTGGGGCGATGGAGTACACCATTGTCGTGGCCGCTTCGGCGTCGGAACCGGCGCCCATGCAGTACATTTCGCCTTATGCCGCGTGCGCCATGGGCGAGTACTTCCGCGACACCAAGCGGCACGCCCTCGTGATCTACGACGATTTGTCGAAGCATGCCGCGTCGTATCGCGAGATTTCGCTGCTGCTGCGGCGTCCGCCGGGACGCGAGGCGTATCCCGGAGATGTTTTCTATCTCCACTCGCGGCTGCTGGAGCGCGCGTCCAAATTGAGCGACAAAATGGGTGGCGGTTCCTTGACCGCCCTGCCCATCATCGAGACGCAAGCCGGGGACGTCTCGGCCTACATTCCGACCAACGTCATTTCCATTACCGACGGCCAGATTTATCTGGAAACGGATTTGTTCAACCAAGGTATTCGTCCTGCTGTAAACGTGGGTCTGTCCGTGAGCCGCGTCGGCGGAAGCGCCCAGATCAAGGCCATGCGGCAAGTTGCAGGCACGTTGAAACTGGAACTGGCGCAGTATCGCGAACTGGCGGCATTTGCCCAATTCGGCAGCGATCTCGACAAAGCCACGCAAGCGCAGTTGAATCGCGGCCAGCGGCTGGTGGAGCTTCTGAAGCAGAATCAGTTCTCGCCCCTGCCGTTCTCCAAGCAGATTCTGATTATCATGGCGGGTACGGGAGGATTCCTCGACGATATGCCGGTCCCGCAGGTGCGCGAGTTCGAGATGGAGCTTTACAAGTATGTGGAGTCCACCAACCCCGGGCTGCTGCGGACGATCATGGAAAAGAAGATTCTCGACGACGCGCTGAAAGGCCAGTTGCAAAGCGTGATCAAAGAAGCGAAACAGCAGTTTGTGGCGCAAAGGGAAGCGGTAGCGAAATAGTCCGGAGTCCCGAGCCCTGAGTCCCGAGTAAAGGAGGTTTGGACTGGGGACTCGCGACTGGGGACTCGCGACTCAGACATGCCTAATATTCTCGACATCCGACGGCGGATTCGCAGCGTCATCAACACGCGGCAGATCACCAAGGCCATGAAAATGGTCTCGGCGGCCAAACTGCGCCGCGCGCAGGAGCGGGCCTTGGCCGCGCGTCCGTATGCTCAGATGTTGACGAATGTGCTGAAGTCGCTAGTGGCGCGCGCCGAGATTTACGATCCGGAGACCGGTCAGCCGAAGCATCCTTTGCTGGCGCAGCGGGAGGAAAAAAATATTCTGCTGATCGTGGTGACCGGGGACAAGGGCTTGGCCGGCGCGTTCAACGCCAACATCACAAAAGCCGCCATGCGCTTCCTGGAGTCGAAGGTGGGCAAGAACACCGACATCGAAGCAGTCGGGCGCAAGGGACGCGATTTTCTGCGCCGGCGCTATCCCGCAGCGAAGGTACAGACGGGCAGCCTGGCAGAGTTGGCGGAGTCGATCGAGGCCGAGCCCGAGACTGCGGAGCGTGCGGGAACAATTCAGCTAACCGGCGAGCACGTTGGCATTCTCGGCAAAGTAGAATTCGCGCAGGCGTCAGCCCTCGCCCAACACGTGATTCAGCGCTACTGCCGCGAGGAGGTCGACGCGGTCTACGTAGTATTCAACGAATTCAAGTCGGTGATTGCGCAGCGGCTCATCGTGGAGCAGATTCTACCCATCGAGCAAATCGGCGAGCAGGCCGTACGCCTAGCCGAGGAGATGACGGAAGAAGAAAAGAGGAGAGCCAAAGAGGCAGCCGTGAGCGCCGGTGTAGGCATGCGCGGCACCGAGGGTGCCGCAGAAGCGGCTTCGCAGTTCGGCACCGCGCAAGTGGATTATATCTACGAGCAGGCTCCCGAGGCTTTGTTCAGCGCGCTGTTGCCGAAGTATGTGAGCATCCAGATTTTTAGGGCATTGATGGAGTCGGTGGCCGCCGAACACGCGGCACGCATGACCGCGATGGATTCGGCCACCAACAATGCGACCGACATGATCGATTCGCTGACCCTGATCATGAACCGGGCGCGGCAGGCGAAAATCACGAAAGAGATTATCGAGATCGTCAGCGGCGCGGCGGCAATGTGAAGAAGCTGCTAGCTACTAGCTACTAGCTTCTAGCCAAACGGATCTGTGTTGCTGCGGTGGTTACTGAGATCGAAGCGTCGGACGTGGTGTTGATCCAAGCTAGGAGCTAGCAGCTAGTAGCTAGAAGCTAATTTATGCCTGAAAACGTAGGACATGTCATTCAGATCGCGGGGCCCGCGGTGGACGTGCAATTTCACGAGGGAAAACTGCCGCCGATCTACGAGGCCGTGAGAGTCGTGAGCGACGGCTTCAAGGTGCCCTCCCCCATCAACGTAATTCTCGAGGTGCAGCAGCACCTGGGCGAGGGTCGTGTGCGCTGCGTCGCCATGCAGCCAACCGACGGCATGGTGCGCGGCATGAAAGCCATCGACCAGGGTGGACCTATCTCGGTACCCGTTGGCCGCGGGACGCTCGGCCGCGTCATGAACGTGATCGGCGAACCAGTCGATCAACTGGGGCCGATCGATTTCAAAGAGCGAATGCCGATTCACCGCCTGGCGCCGGCTTTCGACGAGCAGGCCACCACCGCCGAAATGTTCGAGACCGGTGTCAAGGTCGTCGATCTGATCCAGCCGTTCTTGAAAGGCGGCAAGATCGGATTGTTCGGCGGCGCGGGCGTGGGCAAGACCGTCGTTATCATGGAGCTAATCAATAACGTCGCCAAGCAGCACGGCGGATACTCCGTGTTCGCCGGCGTTGGCGAGCGCACCCGTGAAGGCAACGACTTGTGGCTGGAAATGTCGGAGTCGGGCGTGATTAAGCCCGGCAAGCCGGCGGAATCCAAAGCCGCGCTAATCTATGGCCAGATGACCGAGCCTCCAGGGGCTCGCTTGCGCGTCGCGCTGACCGGGCTGACGGTGGCGGAATACTTCCGTGACGCTGAGGGCGCTGACACGCTGCTCTTCATCGACAACATTTTCCGTTTCACGCAGGCAGGCTCGGAAGTATCGGCGCTGCTGGGCCGCATGCCCAGCGCCGTAGGCTACCAGCCGAACCTAGCGACGGAGATGGGCGAACTGCAGGAGCGTATCACCTCGACCAAGAAGGGCTCCGTCACTTCGGTGCAGGCGATTTACGTGCCCGCTGACGATCTCACGGATCCGGCGCCAGCCACCACGTTTGCTCACCTCGACGCGACAACGGTGCTTTCCCGAGCCTTGACCGAGATCGGAATCTATCCCGCCGTCGATCCGCTGGCTTCGACGTCGCGCATTCTCGATCCACGCATCGTGGGACAGGAGCACTATGACGTGGCGCAAGCGGTGAAGAAGACGCTGCAGACCTACAAAGATCTGCAGGACATCATCGCGATTCTCGGTATCGACGAACTCAGCGAAGATCAGAAGCTGACCGTGGCGCGGGCGCGCAAAATTCAGCGCTTCCTCTCGCAGCCGTTCCACGTGGCCGAGCAATTCACGGGCGCGGCCGGACGTTACGTCAAGATCGCCGACACGGTGAAAGGCTTCAAGGCGATTGTGGAAGGGAAGTACGACGACATCCCCGAGCAGGCTTTCTATATGAAGGGGCCGATCGAGGAAGTGCTGGAAGCTGCGGAGAAGATGAAGGCGGCCGCGTAGTAAACCGCCGTTGGTCGCTGGTCGTTAGTTGTTAGCGGAGCATCGCTGGCACCGGCCGAACGACCAACGACCAACGACGAACGACGAACGACGAACGACCAACGACGCATGGCTGATACTTTCCAACTCGAGATCGTCACGCCCGAGAAGAAAGTTGTAGAGACGTCGGCGGCGGAAGAAGTTCAGATTCCCGGAAAGAACGGATATCTGGGCATCCTTCCGGGGCATGCGCCGCTTATCACTGAACTGGCCGTCGGCGAGGTTAGCTTTCGTGAGAATGCCACCGAGCAGCACCTTGCCGTTGCTTGGGGCTTTGCGGAAGTCTTGCCCAACAAGGTGACAATTTTGGCTGAGACCGCCGAGCGTCCCTCGGAGATCGACGTCAAACGCGCTGGCGAAGCCAAGGCGCGCGCTGAGCAACGGTTGACCAGCGGCGATCCGAGCGTTGAGGTGGAACGTGCGCTGGATGCGCTGCATCGCGCCGAAGCTCGGCTGGATGTCGCCGCGAAGAATCCGTCGTAAAGCCGTTCCTGCCTGCTCCCGACCTCCAACCTCAGTCTGACCTGCGCGCGCTGGCGCGAGCCAGCTTTCAACTTATACAATTGAGCGGCTTGCCCAACCCGAGGAGCTCCCCCGATGAAGCTTCATTTGGCCCTTCTTGCTTTCTGTCTCTTCGCCTTTTTCAGCCTTGCATCGGCACAGCAAACCAAACCCGCGCGGTCCCAACCGCCGCAAGTGCCGTGGCTAGTCACGCCGGAAGTGCACCCGGACGACAGCGTCACCTTCCGCTTCCGCGCACCCAACGCACAAGACGTAAAGCTGGCTCGCGAAGGCACCGAGCCGGTCCCCATGCAAAAAGACGATCAGGGAGTGTGGAGCGTGACTACCGCGCCGCTGCCCCCGGACTATTACGGATACTCGATCATCGTCGACGGCGTGCGCGCGATCGATCCTTACAATCACTGGCTGAAGCCGAATCTGATCAACACGGAAAACGTCGTGCACGTTCCCGGCCCGCCGTCGTTGCCATGGGAGTTGAACGATGTGCCGCGCGGTGAAGTCCACGTGCACTTCTACAAGTCGGCGGTCGCCGACGATCAGCGCAACTTTTTCGTCTATACGCCTCCGGGCTACGACCCCACTGCGAAAACGACGTACCCGGTGCTGTATCTGCTGCACGGTTACAGCGACGACGCCAGTGGATGGACGCTGGTTGGCCACGCCAATGTGATCTTCGACAACCTAATCGCCGAGGGCAAGGTCAAACCGATGATCGTCGTGATGCCGCTCGGCTACGGCACGATGGAAATCATCCGGCTGGGATGGGGCGCGTGGAGCCACACCGACGTGCGCGACAAGAATTTTTCGAACTTCCAGAAAGCGCTCCTCACCGAAGTGATGCCCAAGGTCGAGAGCGAGTATCGGATTACGAAAGACCGCAATTCGCGCGCGATTGCCGGACTCTCGATGGGAGGCTCGGAGTCGCTGCTGACCGGCCTGAACAATCTCGACAAGTTTGCCTGGATTGGGGCTTTCAGCTCGGGCGGGATTCCCGACGAGTTCGAAAAGGACTTCCCCAGCCTCGATGCCAAGGCCAACCAGCAGATTCGCCTGCTGTGGATCGCCTGTGGTACCGAGGACCGGCTGATCACGGTGAATCGCAATCTGCGCGAGTGGCTGAAGTCCAAGGGCGTACAGCATACCGATATCGAGACCCCGGGCATGCATACGTGGATGGTTTGGCGGAGAAATCTGGCGGAATTCGCGCCGCTGCTTTTCCGGTAGAGAGCTTTTGCCGTGGAGACGTTGCTTGCAACGTCTTGTCGGCAGCGCAGGTGCTGCAGGCAGAGACGTAGCAAGCTACGTCTCTACGAACGGCCTACATTTCCGGAAGGGAGTCACGGCACGTTGACGTGATCCCGGGTCTCCGACGGCACATACTTTACCGCGGCTGTGCGCTCGAGTTTGTCCCAGGCAAACTTGCGGCCCTCCAGCGCCCGCGTCAGGGTCTTGAACAGCACGATCGAAAATAATTGGCGGTATGCGAAGCGCTGCAGCCAGACCTGGCTCAGCAACCAGCCGTCTTCCTTGTCATCGGGACGGCGGCGTTCGAGCGCGAACGCGATCGCCGATGCGAAGAAGTCGATCACCAGGAACGCGAAGAAGAACGCGACCAGTTTGTGGAAGCTCGAAGGATCGGTCGAGTCCGGGTGAAAGTGTTTCTGAATGAAATACCAAATCGTTCCCACAGCGAACATGATGTCGATGAGCGGCGAGACCAGCGGCAGCAGAATCTGGAAGATGACGATGTTGGGCAACGCCACCCATCCCAGCGCGCCCTTGCGCGCGAAAACTCCGCGATGCTTGTACACCGCCTGCAAAATGCCGAACGACCAGCGGAAGCGCTGACGCATCAGGCCATTGGCGTTGGTGGGAGCCTCGGTGAAGGCGAGCGCCATGTCTTCGTACTCGACGCGATATCCGCGGCGCAGCAGCGCCATCGTGAGATCGGCGTCCTCTGCGACCGTGTCCGTGTGGTATCCACCGGCCTCGCGCACAGCAGAAACGCGCCAGGCGCCAATCGCTCCCGGCACCACGCTGACCGCGCCCAGCACGTCCAGGGCGCGGCGTTCGAAGTTCTGGCTGGTGATGTACTCCAGCGCCTGCCAGCGCGTCCACAGATTCACGCGGTTCCCAACCTTGGCATTGCCGGCGATGGCGCCGACTTTGGGATTGATGAAATGCGGTACCAGGCGCGCGATGGCGTCGGAAGCGATGATCGTGTCGGCGTCGATGCCCACGAACAACTCCGCATCGCCAATGTGCTCGATGCCGTAGTTGAGCGCCTCTGCCTTACCGGAATTCGCCTTGCCCAGGATAAGGACTTTTCCCGCGGCCTCCTCCGCCCTGAAGGCTCTGCGCGCGACTTCCAGGGTGCGGTCTTTCGAGCCGTCGTCAATCACGATGACGCGCAAATTGGGATAGTTGGAGTTCAGCGCGGCGCGCACTGTGCGCTCGATCACTACCTCTTCGTTATAGGCCGGGATCAGCACCGCGACTTTCGGCCGGTACGAGGCGATTTCTGCGGGCTTGCCGAAAATCTTCTCGTGTAGCCGGTCATACACGGCCGCCGCTCCGATAAAGAGCAATCGCCCGGTCATCAGCAAGTCGCCGACCAGGAAAATCCAGGTGATACCGACGATGCCGATGTCGAAGAGCCAGAAGCCGAACCGGTCCAGCCGCGCGGCCCAGAGCTCGCCCGTCGGCAACGGTCCCATTACGTCGGCCCGGGTTTTACCCAGCAACTCGTACACGGGAGCAATCTCATAGCCTCGCGCGCGGATCCCGTCGATGATCATGGGCAGGGCGCGAACGGTGTCCGCTCGGTTGCCGCCGCCGTCGTGGAGCAACACGATATTGCCGCAGCGCAGATCTTCCGGGCGACACGGCGGCAGGTGCGCCAGCACGTAAGACGTAATCTGCTCGGCCGAGCGGCGCGGGTTATTGCTCCAATCATTGGGATCAATGCGGTTGCCTACCGTGATGTAACCCATCTCCTGCGGAATCTCGAGCGGGCGTACCTCGTCAGCGGTGTCCGGTTCTTCGTCAATCGCATAAGGAGGCCGCATCAGTGTTACGCGGATTCCCATCAAGCTGGCGAAGAGGCGCTCGGTCAGATTCAACTCCACTTTCATGTACGCGGTGGAGATGCTGCTGACATCGGGATGGGTGAATGTATGGTTCCCGATGGTGTTGCCTTCCCTGAAAATCCGCTTGGCAATGCTGGAAAACTTGTCCGTCTGGATACCGATCAGAAAAAATGTGGCCGTGGCGTGCTCGCTCTTCAAGACGTCGAGAATCTTGGGCGTCCACTCCGGGTCCGGTCCGTCATCAAACGTGATCGCAACCCGGTTCGGGCTGTAACCATACCGGCCCACACGGTAAGGCTCGGGCGTGTTCTGGAAGACTTCATCGGTGATTAGTTTGCTGTCGGCATCGATGGTCAGGTCGCGTGTGCCGTGTGAAGGCTTGTCTTCGATGCGCAGGATCTCGCCCTGACCCTCCATGTCAACGTCAGCGCCAGGGGGCACGTCACGCAGTTTGTCGGCGGCGCCAGCATCGCCGGGCATGTCCCACACACGCCACAACGAGCGGTCTTCGCCCCCGAGTCGCCAGAGCGCGAAGGTCTTGATGCCCAGCGCCTGCGCGGCTCGCATGTGGTTGAGCGCGGTCACCGCGTCAAGGAACCAGACGTCATGGCGCAGGCCACGTTCGTCGAGATAGCTGAAGTGCGGGTTCAGGGCGTCGTCATCGAAGCTGACGTCTTCATCGGAATCGCGCGCTGCCAGCCAAGCTTCCTGAACACTGACGCTCGTATCGTGCTCCTCCGGCGGCAGTTTTCCATTTTTCGGCTTCAACACCCAGTCGTAGCCATAGTTGGCGATGGCGCAGATGATTTTTTCTTTGGGAATAACGGTGCTGGCGTAGGTCAGATTCTTGACGAACCAGTCCTGCGAGGCCACAGCACCCGACGCCGCGCCGGGATAGTGTTCGTCGTAGTTCATGAGCACACCGCCGTCGGATGCGGCCGCGATTGCCGGATAATCGTATTCTCCGTTGTGGGGCGGGACCGAGACATAGAGCTTCATGCCCCGAGCATGCAAGTCTGCGGACAATTCCTTCAGCAGCGCAACATAACCCGCCTGACCGCTGGCAGGGAAGGCCTCGAAGTCGATCATCAATCCGTGGTAGCGGCCCGACGAAAGAAACTGCGCTACCTGGCGGCGGAAGAGGATCCGTGCGTCGGGATTGTTCAGGAAATCGGTGACGCCACCAGCCCAATTGGCTCCGTCGAAGTTGTTCACCATGGGGAAGACCTCCATGCTGGGATCTTCCGCGTTGAGGAACGGCATCACGCGATCGTCGACCGGGCGAACCGTGCCGCCTTGCACGACATCAAAGAATTTATTGGTCTGATCGTCAATGCCTTGCAAACGACCATCGGCCGTGAGCACGTGCAGCCAGTCGGGATAAAGGATGTCAATCTGCCGGGCGAAGTCGCGAAGTGACGAAAAACTGGCGGCGTCCCACGGTACGTAAAAGGCGGCCCGAATGCCCTCTTCTTGATTCAGCTTCACTTGCGATGCCGCCAGCTTTGACTTGCGGTGCGACCGGGCTGCTATTTTCTTTTGCCGATCGCGGGCCTTCTGCTTTTCGCTTTCCTTGAGAGCCCTGAAAGCCCGCCGCTGCGGAGAGAACAGGAGTTCCGGCAGAGGCTCATCGCGTAGCGCTGTGTACACGAAGAAAATCACCAGAGCAGATACAAATACGGCCGAGACGTCGAACAGACGCCGCAGACGCTTCCAGCGGGCACGCTGCGGGTCATAAAAGACTGGTCCACCCATAGAAATAGTTCATTCGCCCCAAGCGGCATACGGTCAGTTTGCTCCAACGGGACAGGGCGAGTTTCGGTGCTCTGCGCTATAGAATACACTTTCCTGCCTCTGGGTTGCCGCAAACGCGCTATAGTCGCTCCGTGCTGGAACTGGTGCGGAAGAAGGCGCGGTTCTTTCTCGGGGCGGGCCTGGCGGCGCTGGGCCTGCGATTGTGGCTGGTTTTGGAATTTCCTGGTGTTGTCGACGATTCCCGGCTCTACGCCAACATCGCAGAAAACTGGCTGCAGCACGGCGTTTACGGCGTCACCAACTCCGGCGCGATCATGCCGACGCTCTCGCGCCTGCCGGGTTACCCCGCCTTTCTGGCCGCAATCTTCGCCATTTTCGGAATTGAAAATTTCCGCGCTGTTCTCCTGGTGCAGGTTGCCTTCGACCTGGGAACGTGTTTCCTGATCGCTGATCTGGCGCGGCGCCTGCTTTCTCAGCGAGCCGCGCAGGCCGCGTTCCTGCTCGCCGCGCTTTGCCCCTTTCTCGCCAACTATGCGGCTACGGCGCTCACCGAGACGCTGGAGATTTTCTTCACGACACTGGCTCTGGATCTAGCCATCTGCGAACTCAATGCGGCCCGGGTTGATGAGCGGCGGCAGGGCCGTGATCTCGTCTGGCTCGGTTGCGGCCTCTCAATCGGAGCAGCCATTCTGCTGCGTCCTGACGGCGGAATCCTGCTCGCCGCCGTGGGAGGTTATTTGTTGTGGCTGCTGGTGCACAGCGTGCGAAGAGCGGATTCAGGGCTCGCGAGTCCTCGCTCTATCGTCTGGGCCGGAATCTTGGTCGCCGTCGGAACTGTCGCGCCCTTGGTCCCTTGGACGCTGCGAAACCTGCACACCCTGCATCGCTTCGAACCACTCGCCCCGCGCTACGCCACCGACTCCGACGAATTAGTAATGACTGGTTTCAATCGCTGGGTCAAAACATGGATCGAAGATTACGTTTCAGTCCAGGAGATTTACTGGAACGTACCCGGGACAGAAATCGACTTCACGCGCTTGCCCACACGGACCTTCGATTCTCCTCAGCAGCGCAAGCAAACCAGGCAACTCTTCGCCGACTACAACCATGATCACGACATGACTCCTGAACTTGATGCTCGCTTCGCCGCGCTGGCTGCCGAGCGCATTCATGCAGCGCCGCTTCGATATTACCTGTGGCTCCCTGCCGTTCGCATCGCTGACATGTGGCTGCGCCCGCGGACGGAACTGTTTCCCTCGGACCCGCGCTGGTGGGAGTTCAATGACGACCGCCGCTGGCTGGCGGTGAGCCTGGTCTTCGGGCTGATCAACTTGATCTACGTCGCAATGGCCGCTGCTGGCCTGCTGCGTCACCATACAATTTGTGCTATCGGATTGTTTGTTTCGTTTCTGTTATTGCGTTCATTGTTTCTCGGCACGCTGGAGAATCCCGAGCCCCGCTACACGCTCGAGTGCTATCCCGTAGTCATCGTTCTGGCCTCTATGCTCTTCCATCGCAGTGCATAAATATCCAAAATCTGGGAGCTCTATATCTGAAGATGCGTATTTAAACGTTTCATAGGCGCATAACTGTTGGAAATTCAGTTTGAATGTTCTGGCGATTGAGTTGCACGATTAACTTCATCGTTTCCCAGTGGCCTCCTGCAAGTCTTTGTCTCCGCAAAGACAGAATCAGATCTAAGGTCCTCGTGGGTTAAAGGAGTTACCCGTGCGTTCGTTGAAACTGGTGTTTTGTCTCTTGTCATTTGTGTTGTTATCGACTGGTTTTCTCTGGGCTCAATCTGCCACGGCCTCGATGATTGGTCGAGTTACCGACCCGCAAGGAGCGGCCATCCCCGAGACGAAAATCACGGTCACGAACGTCGCTACTCAGGTTGTCAGCAACACCGTGACCGACTCCGAGGGCGAATACCGCGCGCTCTCCTTGCCGATCGGCACTTATACCGTGACCGCGGAACGGGAAGGCTTCGCCAAGTTGGTCACCGAGCCACGCACCCTGCAGATTAACCAGCAGGAGCGCATGGACCTGCGTCTGTCGGTCGGCACTCGCACGGAAACGCTGGAAGTCACGGGAGTCGGCAGCGATGTTGAAACCGTGAATCCGACTCTGGGGCAGTCGGTGACGAGCCGTCCCATTATCAACATGCCCTTGAACGGTCGCAACGTTCTGAATCTGGCTCTGCTGCAACCGGGCGTCACTGAGTCCAACCCGGATGATGGAAGTCAAGGAAATTTCAGTGTGGGAGGCGGCCGTGCAGATTCCGTCACTTTCCTGTTGGACGGGGGGCTCAACAACGACTTGCTGGGGAATGGTGTGGTTCTGAATCCCAATCCTGACGCCATTGCCGAGTTCCGCATCCTGACCAGCAACTACACCGCGGAGTACGGTCGCAACGGGGCCGGTGTCATCAGCGTGGTGACCAAGTCAGGCACCAACCAGCTTCATGGCAGCGCCTTCGAGTTCGCGCGCAATACCGCTTTCGACGCGAATGCATACTTCAACATTCAGAGCGGTCTGCCCAGAAACGATCTGAAGCGGCACCAGTTCGGCGGCACCTTGGGTGGGCCGATTACGATTCCTCACCTGATCGAGGGAAGGGACCGGCTATTTTTCTTCATTGCGTACCAGGGCCAGCGCCAAACACAAGCCCAGTCGGAACCGAGCATCACCACGTTCACCCCCGCTGAAATTAAAGGGGACTTCTCGCAGGCGGCGAACCCCGGCCCCGACCCGAGCGTCGCAGCATTCCTGGGGGCAAATCCTTACTTTCAACCGAACCCAGCTCTCGCGGCACAGGCGATTATCGACCCCGCCAAAATCGACTCGCTCGCCCTCAAGTACATTGCCCTCGGTCTCATTCCGACATCAACGACCGGTGTGTTCTCTTCGGCCTCCTCTGCTAAGGACAATAACAATGAGCTAACCGGCAAGGTTGACTTCGTCGTCACGCCGAAAGACAGGCTCTCTGTAACCATAGGAGGATTTCGAAATCCCCAGTTCATTCCATACGGTCTCAATGGCGCGACTGTGCCCGGATTCCCCAATACCGATCAGACCAACCGGTACTTCGCCAACATCGCCTACACGCGGACATTTTCGCCCAATCTGCTGAACGAATTCCGTTTCACACTGCAGCGCCTGAATTCAGGATTTGGCCAGCCCGCCGCCAAACTGCCGACGTCAAGTCAGTTGGGGTTTGGCATCGCCTCCGACCTACCCAACGGACCTCCTTTGATGACCTTCGACAATCCGCTGGCCTTCGGACTCACTCCCCAGGGGCCGGCATTTGAGATCGGCACCACCTACGCCTACACCGACGCGTTGACATGGGTCAGGGGCCGCAACACGTGGAAGTTTGGCGGTGGTTTTTCCGTATACCAGAACAACACGGTCTATGACTTTTACGGCAACGGCAACTTTTCTTTTATAGGACCCTACAGCCAGGGCGGAATCGGGACAGGCAACAGCCTGGCCGACTTTCTCGTCGGTATTCCCAATAACTTCTTCGAAGGTCCCAACGCCAGGAACAATATCCGAAGCAAAGCGACATACGGTTTTCTGCAGGACGAATGGCGGGCCAACAAAACCCTCACCCTCACCTTGGGGATCCGCTACGAGTTCAGCACACCTAAGCTGGACACACAGGGACGAACTTTCTCCATCATTCCAGGACACCAGTCAACCCGCTTTCCCAATGCGCCGGTTGGCCTGGCCTTTCCCGGCGATCCGGGAGCTCCTCGCGGCACGAACTTCCCCGACAAAGACAACTTCGCGCCACGCTTTGGCTTCGCGTGGGATCCCTGGGGCAACGGGAAGACCAGCGTACGCGGTGGCATCGGCATCTTCTACGATGTGTTGAAGGGTGAAGATAACCTGCAATTCAATGGCGCGCCGCCATTCTACAGCGAGCCCTTCGCCGGACACTCCTGCATACAGACACTGTGCGGCGCCACAGCTCCGAACGCTCCGGGCTATACCGGCGCACCAACGTACTACAGCCAACCGTGGACTTCCGCGGGCTTTCCTGGAGATCCTTTTCCATCGACGCCACCGACCGCCAGCAGTGCCTTTGACGTTGCCACCGGCAACTCACTTCCGTTTGGCGGCGGCGGCATTTACTTCGTGAACCCGCATCTGCACACTCCTTACACCTACCAGTACAATTTGAGCGTTCAGCGCGAAGTGGCGAAGAATCTGACCGCCGAGGTTAGTTACGTCGGCAGTAGTTCCAAAGGGCTGACGTCGCTGCAGGATGCGAATCCCTTCATCTTGAGCACGGTGAATGGTTCCAACCCGGCTCGCGTCTTGAACCTCAACCAGAATGCGAGTTTGACCAACTATTGCGTCAATTTTGCCAACGCTGCTGCCGATTGCCCCATTTCCGCTGCGCTGCAGTTTAGCAACGTGAGCTTCGCGACCTTCAACAGTCTTGAAGCCTCTCTGACCAAGCAGCTCGGCGACAACCGGTATCTTGGCACAACGTACTTCACGCTCGCTTATACCTACGGCCACAGCATCGACAACACATCCGGTTTTCGAAACCGGACATCCCAAATCCCTTCCTATAGCATCTCGCAATTCCGCGGTCCCTCCGATTTTGATCTTACAAATCGGATTACATTCAGCGGCGGATGGGATCTGCCCTTTGACCGGGCCTGGGCGTCTGGGCCAAAGCGGCTCATGAAAGGATGGAGCCTGTATCCGATCTTGACTTGGCGGACTGGGTTCCCGCTCAGCATTAACGCTGGTGAGTCCAGCAATCCCGCGCTTCCGGGATCGTCCGGAGCCGGCGATGGATTTATCGCTGATGCCGTGTTCGCACCCGGAGTCGACAGAATCACGATCACGAATCCCAGGACGAATGGGAACCAGTACTTCAACCCCACGGCGTTTTTCGATCCGGTCAATTGTGGCGGGCCTTGCGTTCCGACAATCAATGACAACAACGGTTACGGCTTGCCTCGAAACTTCTTCCGCGGGCCCGGCAGAACAAACCTGGATTTAGCTTTAGCCAAGACTACTGGCATCACAGAGCACGTGAATGCCGAGTTCCGCGTGGAAGCTTTCAACGTGTTCAACCACGGGGAATTCGCGAATCCCGACGTCAACATCAACAGCGGCACCTTCGGTCAAATCACCACCACAGACTTCGGAACCGGGACCACCGCCTTGCACACGGAACGCATCCTGCAGCTTGCCCTGCGGCTGAGCTTCTAGACACGGCGCAACTTCATACTGCCACAGCCCCCGAGGTAGGAAATCGGGGGCTGCGAATATTTTGGCGTTTGACTATTCGTTTTTTTTCTCCTGCTATCCTCAATGTCCCTCGGCTCGCCCGAGAATTCCCCCGAGCCCGTTCTATGCGGGATGCTGTCCCGTGGTCATATTTATCGCCTCCGCACTCTTCCATCGTGCGAATAAAGACCCGGAATCCGCAGGCATTCTGTGTGATACGGATATTCAAACGTTTCAGATGGCCCTAGGTACCGAAAATTCTTCTTGAATCTCTTCGTGGTGAAAATGCACAATAACGCCCAATTAGGGTCTCCAGGTCACGCCGTAGTTTTACAAATCCTGGGCAATAAAAAACTGAAACGTAACGCCCCCGTGGCGTGTGAGGAGCTTCCCCATGCGTTCTGCTAATCCTCAGGCTTGCGGTGCTAGCCGTCGTGTAGTTGGTATCGTCCCAACTCATGTCCCGAATCAAGTCCAGTTGGACTCCCAGGAAATGAGAAGTGGAGCTCGGTGCCTGCCGCTAGCATGCATTGTTTTAGTCGCGCTGTGTCTTTTTTCGGCGAGTAGCCCTAAAAGCGAGGCGCAGCAAGCGACCGCACTCCTGACTGGAACCGTGAAGGATTCCAGCGGTGCGGTCGTGGTGGGCGCAAAGGTTGCGCTCCGAAACTCAGACACCAACGTGACTCGGGACATGACGTCCGGCAAGGACGGGGAGTATTTGTTCCCGCTGGTGCCAATCGGAACGTACGAAGTCACTGTCTCGCGGCAAGGCTTCGATACGTATATTCGCAAAGGGATCAAGTTAGAGATCAATCAGAACGCGCACATGGATGTAACTCTGCAGGTTGGAACCGCCACTCAGGTAATCGAGGTCACGGGCGACGTTAGCCAAGTTGATACTATCAGCGCCACACTGGGCAAGGTGGAGACCACCCAGCGCATTCTTGAGTTGCCGCTGGTGGAACGCGACACCATGCAACTGGGCCTCTTGCAGGCAGGAGTTTTTGCGCCGGCGCAGGACGATGGATCGGGGAACCCTTTCTCGGTGGGCGGTCAGCGTTCGGAATCGATGACATTCCTGATTGACGGGGCGGATAACAACGACTTCCTTGGCAATAACATGATCGTGAATCCCAATCCCGACGCCGTGGCCGAGTTCAAGATTCTGACCAACAACTACGAAGCCGAATACGGGCGCACCTCCGGTGGCATCGTGAACCAGGTAGTCAAGTCGGGAACGAATAGTGTTCACGGTAGCTTGTTCGAATTTTTCCGCAATACCGCACTCGATTCGGCTGACTATTTCACGCAGAGTGTCCCAGAGTTTAAGCGCAACCTGTTCGGCGGATCGATTGGATTTCCGATAGTAAAAGATAAGGCGTTCCTGTTCGCCTCTTATCAGGGCGCGCGCCGACGTGAAGGCCAGATTGCGCCTCCATTTGCAACCTTGAGCCAACCGGAGAGATCTGGCGACTTTAGCGAACTTTACACAGGAACGATTGACCCGGCCACGGGTCTCGATAGTGGGCAACTCTACGATCCTACGACGGGAAATCCCTACGCCTGTGGGAGTGTTGTTTGTAACAAGATTCCTGTCGACCCGGTCATTGCAAACTATATTGCCAAGTATGTGCCGCTCCCGAACCGCCCGAACAATCAGTTTATTTCTTCTCCGGCTGGGAAGCTGCAGGACGACCAGTTTATTTTCCGGTTCGACTACAACCTATCGAAGAAAGATTCGTTGTCCGCCTTTTACATCTTCGACGACCAGCCACAGGTATATCCTTTCGAAATCCTGCAGGGTGCCTCCACCGGCGGTGACGTGCCGGTTGGGTCTGGATTCAGCAATGCGCAGCGTTATCAGACCGGATCGCTCAGCTGGATCCATACATTTTCGCCAACCCTACTGAACGAGTTCAGGTTTGCGACCAATCGCTCGGCGAGTCTCCAGGCAACTCCGGCGGATAAGACCACGCCCCAAGCGCTGGGCTTCACGACGGTTCACCCTGACGATCCGGCGGGTGCAGCGCCACCGCCGATGTACGTCAACGGGGCATTTACACTAGGGCCGTCTCCGCAAGGTCCGACCAAAATTCATGACACTACCTTCCAGTATCAGGACACCCTGACATGGAGCCTAGGACGTCATTCCTTGAAGTTCGGAGCAGATTTCCGCTGGGTGGAGAACAATTTCAATTACGATTTCTATAATAATGGCAGCTTTTTCTTTGGCGATTTCGGCGCTTTTACTGGGAGCACGGCTCAGGGCAATATTTCTCCTGGCAACTCCTTGGCGGATTTCGTTGGCGGGTTCTTCGATAATTACTATCAGTTTTCCACCGCACGCTATGGAATCCGGACCCACTCGCTGTACTTCTTCGGTCAGGATGCTTGGAAGGTCACCAAGAATCTAACATTCGATTACGGCTTGCGCTACGAATACAATTCCCCGCAATACGACCCGCACAACGAAATCATGGGCTGGTTTCCGGGCCGGCAATCGACAAGATTTCCGGGTGCGCCCCCCAACTTCCTCTACCCAGGAGACCCTGGAACTCCGAACCGTGCCATGGTCTATCCCGACAAAAACAACTTTGCCCCCCGCTTCGGCTTTTCCTGGGATATGTTAGGGAACGCCAAACTGGTCATGCGGGGCGGCGCCGGGGTTTTCTATGATATCGAAGACGGCGCCCTGAACCTGCAGTTCGGCGGCCAGCCTCCGTTTGGCTACGTTGCCAACAATTATCCCTGTTTTGGCGGCTCGGGATGCCTCAATGCCGCGAATGGTTCCTTTGTGACGGATCCATTCCAGAATGTGTACCCGGACCCTTATCCCTTCGCACTTCAAGGCAAGACTGGCACATTCTTCAGTCCCGCGATTCCCTTTGCCTATGTCGTGACTCCGCATTTCCGCACTCCGTACGGGTACCACATCAACTATGGGTTCCAGTATCAGTTGAACAAAACGACCATGGTTGAAGCGGTTTACGTAGCTAGCTTGAGCCGGAAGGCCATCGCCACCAACGAGACGAATTTTCCAAGTCTCGCGGTTCTGCAACAGCAACTGGCAGCGAACGGCGGGGATCCTAGCCTTCTGAACCCCGAATGTGCTCGTCCACTGGCCGCGTGTGCCGACCCTCTGGACCCATTTGGCACGCCTACCGGCGCGCAACAGATTTACACGAATCTGAGCGACGCCAATTCCTCCAGCAACCAGCTCCAGGTCACCGTCGACAAACAACTGAGCCGTGGTTTGCAGTTCCGCGCAGCTTACACGCTCTCAAAGACCATCGACGTAAGCTCGGGATTCCGCGCGCGTTCCTCCACCTATACAGACCCAACGAACCCCGCCTTAGACCGCGGATTAGCTGACTTCGACGCCAGACAGCGGTTGGTGATCAGTCCGATTTGGCAAATTCCGCTCGGAGCCCACGGAAAATCACTAGTCAGCAGGATGGCTGGCGGATGGTCGGTTGCCACGATTGCCAGCTTCCAGTCTGGAAATCCTTTCAGCATTTTCTCCAACAACAATTCCAGTGAACTCGACAACTACCTGGATCGGGCCAATATCATTGGCCCCGTCACGATCTTCAAGAATCCCAGACAGATTCGGACCTTCAGCCCAAGTTCCGACGGCATCCACGGAAGCTGTCTGAGTGGCACAGAGACTGGTCCGTTCTGGTTCGATCCCACCAACGTTGTCTGTGCGGTGGGCGCTCCGGGCGCAGCCGATGGCAGCGTGCCGTTGTTCTCTCACGGAAACATGAGACGCAACAGCTTGCGCGGACCTGGAATCAACGATTGGGATATTTCCATCATCAAAGATTTCAAGTTCACCGAAAGTAAATCGCTGGAATTCCAGACGAATTTTTTCAACGCCTTCAATCACGCTCAGTTTTACGGGCCGAGTTCGTCCGAGGGCGGATCTGGCTTCAGCGGGAACTTCGGAATGGTCACGTCTGATAGCACCGTGTCCACGGCGACGGCATACTACCGCGGGCCCCGCCTGATCCAGTTTGCTTTGAAGATTTATTTCTGAGGTGTGCTGCGCTTAAGTTCGAGGTTTGATTACGGATAAGTTGACGGGACGGTCGTGTCTGAGTTTTTGACTTGCGTCACGCCTCGGCTTGTTGCGGTTAGCAGCCGTTCTACCCCAGCGGCGAGTCGCTCATGCGAAATTTTGTCCGCACGTGTTCAGAGATGAGTTCGATGGCCGCGCGGTTCTTCACCGGGTCGACCTGCGCCAGGTACTTCATCGCCTCGATCAGTAGGCGTTGCCCATCCACGTAGCGTGGATCGGAGGTGCGTTCCCGGCGCTTGTTTCCCAGCTTAGGAGGGACAGTAATCGTAAAAACCTTGGCCATGAATGAACCCAACTGAGGTGCGGTCAGTATATCGTTTGCAGTACACTTTCCAGCACACCTTCTTGCTCTTTAGATTCAACAACTTAACCATGGGGCGAAATAGTCTGCGTCTTGCCCGTGGTTTTGAGCTGAAAAACGTCGTTGCCAATCTTTTCGTTTACCCGGATCGCCGAGTACTTGGCAAGGCGATAATCGCCCTGCAGCTCAAAAAACTGCTGTTGTACCGAGATGCCTCGATCGAGGTCGATCCAGAGAATAATTTGCTTGAAGTTATTGCGTACCCGCTCCGACTTGGGGACCAGTTCCAGTTTGGCAGTGGCCACGCCGTCGATTGTCTCCGGGCCCTTGTAATCCACTTCAAATTCTTTCACCAACTCCTGTCCGCTGCCTCCGAAGCCTAGAACCAGGTAGCTTTCGAAGTCCGAACTGTTCTTGCCAAGGTCATACACTGTCACCTGATCAGGCTTGGGCTGATACATTCGAATCTTGCCCTCGCGGAAGAGCACAAACTTCGGTTCAGGTTTCGCGTCCGTGGGACTGCTGCCTTCCTTTTTAATGTCGGCCATCATCTCGATTTCTTTGCCGGTTCGCCGATAGTAGATGGTGCCGATCTGGACGTCATCAACCTCGTCGATGACTCTTTCGTAGCGGTCCCACTCGAAATCAGCTTGCGTGGTTCGAAAATTTGCGGCGGCCGCGTCCATTTTCTTCAGGACGTTATCCAGAGCGCCCGGATCCGCCGGTTTTTGCGCGGGCGCGGCCCAGTGCATGAAGCTCCAGAGGAGCCCGATTGGGAGAGCAAGAAAGAGCGGTTTCATCGCTGGTTGTCGATCCCGACTATCAGTTTTCAGATCTCCCTACTCCCGTTGGACCGTGACTTTGTAGCTCTGCACCTGCCCCTTGTGGTCGGTGACGGCCTCATAGCTGACGATCGAAACCGCACCCGAGATTGGCTCGATAATGCGCAACAGCTGCTCGCGCAAGGAGCGATCATCCCCCGGCGAGACGGCATTGGCCGCTACCTGGTAAAGCAGGCGTCCCTCACCATCGGTGGTAACGACTACATCAGTCGGATGCGAGTTGCGGGCGATGGGTTTGTCGTTGAAATCGATCACGCGGGGAGAAAAGAAAATAAAGATCAGGATCAGCGTGACCATGATGTCGTAATGCAGCGTGCCTCGCTCGTACTGCCACAGGATGTATCCGCGAATTGTGCGCCAGGCGGCGTTCATCGGCAGAGGCGCGCTAGGCGCCGTAGTTGTGATTTCCGCTCTCAAGTCTAGTGACGCCTCCTCTTCTTGGCAATCAGCTACTAGCTTCTAGCTGCTGGCTACTAGCTTCCCCCTCAGGCGTTCGGTCTAGCCAGGAGCTAGGAGCTAGAAGCTTTTCGCCGTGATCCGATCCGCTCCGACGTATGGCCGCAGAGCCTCCGGAATCACCATGCTGCCGTCGGCCTGCTGATAATTCTCCACGATTGCCACCCAGGTACGGCCCACGGCCAGTCCACTGCCGTTCAGCGTATGCACGAGTTCAGTCTTGTTCTTGCCCTCGGGGCGATAGCGGATGTTGGCCCGCCGCGCCTGGTACGACTCGAAATTCGAACACGACGAGATCTCGCGGAACAACTGCTGTCCGGGCAGCCAGACTTCGATGTCATAGGTCTTCGCCGAGGCGGCGCCCATGTCGGCGGTGCAAAGCGTCACCACGCGGTAATGCAAGCCCAGCTTCTGCAAGACCTCCTCGGCATCGTGGGTCAGCTTCTCATGTTCTTCGTAGGAATTCTCCGGCCGCGCGAACTTCACGAGCTCAACCTTCTGGAACTGATGTTGCCGGATTATCCCGCGCACGTCTTTGCCGTACGAGCCGGCTTCGCTGCGGAAGCACGGAGTGTAGGCAGTGAGCGAAATGGGCAATCGCGCCTGATCCAGAACTTCATCGCGGAAGAGATTCGTGACCGGAACTTCGGCGGTTGGAATCAGCCAGAGATCCTTCTCGCCATGCGGCACGCGGAACGAATCCGCGGCAAACTTGGGAAGTTGCCCGGTGCCATACATCGAATCGGAATTGACCAGATACGGCGGGAGAACCTCGGTATACCCGTGCTCGCGCGTGTGCAGGTCGAGCATGAAATTGGCGAGCGCGCGTTCGAGTTTGGCGCCGAGGTCCCAATAAACCGCGAAGCGCGCGCCCGTCAGCTTTACCGCTCGCTCCAGATCGAGAACGCCAAGTTCCGCGCCCAGGTCCCAATGCGGCTTGGGAGTGAAATCAAACCTGGGCGGAGTTCCCCAGCGGCGCACTTCAACGTTATCGTCGGCGCTACGACCAACCGGGACGCTGGCGTGGGGCAGATTCGGAATTCCGACGAGGATGTCGCGCAGGCGAGCATCCAGATCGGTCGCAGTTTTTTCCAGGGTCTGAATCTGTTCCCGAAGTTCTTTGGTCTGGGCCATGGCGACGCTAGCGTCCTGGCCAGCCTTTTTCGCTTTGGCAATGTCTTCGGAAGCCTTATTGCGCTGGGCCTTACGGGTTTCAGCCTCGGTGATGGCGTGGCGGCGCTGCGTGTCGAGTTCGTGGAAGTCTTTGAGGACAGCCGGGTCCATGCCGCGCTGGCGCAGCTTTTCCTCCACCAACGGCAAGTTTTCACGGACAAAATTCAGATCGAGCATCGGAACTCACTAATGTATCGGAAAAGAGGCGCAATGTGCACGCCCGGGAGGCTCAATTTCATGTGGGGCGTCATCCTGAACGAAGCCGTTTTTCAGGCGGAGTGAAGGATCTCCCGAGCTTCGGCCGGGTGCCCCATTTCTCGCGCGTTCTTTGCGCGAGAAGTGGGGATTTTCGCGACTATAATTCTCCCGTCATGTCCTTCCTCCGTTTCCTCATGCTGCTCTCGCTCGTTGTCTGGATCGGCGGATTGATCTTCTTCGCCTTCGTGCTCGCGCCCACCGCCTTTCAAGTTCTGCCCAACACGCATCTCGCGGGCAATGTCGTCGGACGCGCCCTGGGCAAGCTGCACTGGATCGCCATCGTCTCCGGCATCGTGTTTCTGCTTAGTTCCCTGGCTTACAGCCGCCTCACCGATGGCACCGCGCACTTGTTCGCCTTGCGCCACGTGCTCATCTGCCTGATGCTCGCGCTCACGTTGTTCTCGCAGTTCTGGATCATCCCGCGCATGGACTCCCTGCGCGCACAGGTCGGCGACTTCGCCACCGTCACGCTCGACAATCCCGCCCGCGTACAGTTTGATGCCCTGCACGTCTGGTCGACACGGGTCGAAGGCGCCGTGTTGCTACTCGGATTGGTCGCGGTCTATTTGACCGCCGGCGTCTTCGATCTCACCCGACGCTGACCGCCGACGCCCGACGCGACTCATCGGTTTCGTTTCCCGGCGAGCGGGTAGCGAAAGCAATCCACAGTGTGGTCGTTCACCATGCCGACTGCCTGCATGAAGGCATAGCAAATGGTTGATCCGATGAAGTTAAAGCCGCGGCGTTTAAGGTCTTTGCTCATGGCGTCGGATTCGGCGGTACGCGCGGGAACTTGGCGGAGCGATTTCCGCTTATTGACGAGCGGCTTGCCGCCAACGAATTGCCAGATATAGCGGTCGAAACTGCCGAACTCTTCCTGCACGCGGAGGAACGCCTTTGCATTGCCGATCGTCGACGCGATCTTCAGTTTGTTGCGAACAATGCCCGGGTCGCGCAGAAGTTGCTGCACTTTGCGGCGATCAAAAGCGGCCACGCGTTCGGGATCAAACCCGTCGAAGGCTTTGCTATAGTTCTCGCGCTTGTTGAGGATCGTGCTCCAACTAAGGCCCGCCTGCGCGCCTTCCAGGATGAGGAATTCAAAGAGCGTGCGGTCCTCGTGCACCGGCACGCCCCACTCTTCGTCGTGATAGCGGATCATGAGTTCGCCGCTAGCCCAGCCGCAGCGAACTCTGCCAGAGGACTTGTCAGCCACAGAGGACACCCGAGTTTCACTTACTTATCAACGCGGCGATTCTACTCCAGCGACTTCGGATCGGACTTGTTGACCGGCGTTTTCTTATCGAGCAGAGCGATCAACTCATGTGCGCACGCCGGAATGCCGACCTTGCCCTGGCGAATGATTTCCTTCGCGCTCAGCTTCTTTCCGTACAGTTTCTCGTTCGCGCTGCCATCGGAGCGCAGGGTCGAGCCTTCAAGTGAGACTCCTGCGAACAGGCCTTTATTCCGCGAATACGAAAGGATCTCGGCACTCATTACGATATCGGTGGCGCCTTCGGCGGTTCGTCCCTTAGGCCCCGCCGCTGCGGACGCGTCCGCGCCCAGCTTCACTTTGCTGTAGAGCAATGACTCTGCGCCTTTCGGGTTCATCACCAGCAGCACGAAGTCGGTCGCCTGACCGCCCAACTGAAACCCAATGCTGACGCCTTCAAGCGCGTACAGTGCGGGGGCGCCCCACTTGCCCTTGTAATGCTCGCCGCTCCGGCACACCATCACGCCGCGCCCATAACTGCCGCCGACGCCGAAAGCGCCCTTTTTCACGGAAGGTAGGATGATCACGCACTCGGCTTTGTCGAGAAGATCTTGCGGAATGTCGTCGGGGATGTTGAGGATCTCCTTCAGCACTTCGCCGGCGTCTTTCACCCGGTCTACCTCACGCTCGTCATTCACCGCGAACGCCACCGCCGAGAAGAGTACGACCAGGAAACACACAACGAGTTTCTTCATGATTACCCCCCAAAAAGATTGTAAGAAACGCGACGGAGTTGAGTTGAATATTTTTGTACAGTGAATCTGACTGGCCAACGCCCAATGGTCAGTCCCCATCGCGCAAGCTACAGAATCTGCACGTCTTGTACCATGACCAAACGTGTGCTCCTTTTGTAACTTGGCACTTGATCGACACGCTCCTAAAGTCAATGAGATAGCGGCGTACGGCGAGGACCCGGTTTCGGCATCTGGCGTGCATCTAATAGTTTAGAAGTGTCCTCTGGCCGTGGTAAGAGTGAAAAAATTGGATTCTCCGGGCATGAAGTACACGAAGACATATATCCGGCTCCTGGCGCCATTGTTGGCGGTTGCGGGACTCGGGGCACAAGCCCGGGCCCAGGCCTACTCCTCGGTGCCTAGCCTGAGCGCGTTCAACACGGGAAGTGCCGTAGAAAATTCAGACGACCCGCAGAGCGCGATGATTACCATTCGCGCGCGAGTGAACGAAGTTAATGTGCTGTTCATTGCGACCGACAAACACGGAAAATTCGTTCGCGACCTGACCCAACAAGACTTCACAATTCTCGACGACCACAAGCCGCCGCAGTCGATCGTCAATTTCCGGCGCGAAACCGATTTGCCGCTGCACCTTGGCCTTCTTATCGACGTGAGTGGATCGGTGGACAGCCGCTTCGATTTTGAACAGACAGCGGCCACCAGCTTCCTGGAGCACACCCTTCGCGCCGGCTTCGACAAGGCTTTCATCGTCGGCTTCAACAGCCACAGCCAGATGGCCCAGGATTTTACCGATAATGTGCAACTGCTTGCGGCGGGCGTGCACAAACTGCACGACGGCGGCGGCACTGCGCTTTACGATGCCGTCTATCGCGCCTGCAAAGAAAAGTTCCTGAAAGACCGCTCCGATCGCCCGCTGCGAAAGGCCATCATCGTGGTGAGCGACGGCGAAGATAACCAGAGCGAAGTCACGAAGGCGCAGGCCATCGAGATGGCGCAACGCGCCGAAGTAATCATCTACGCGATTTCTACCGACGACAGCGGCCTGGTGATGCGCGGCGACAAGGTGCTTGAGCAACTGGCCGAAGCCACCGGCGGACGCGCATTCTTCCCCTTCAAGATGAAGGACATCACCCACTCTTTCGCAGCGATCGAAGACGAACTCCGCAGCCAGTATGTGGTTTCCTACAAGCCCGCCGATTTCGACGCGGATGGTCGTTATCGCACCATCGAAATTTCTTCGTTGAAGAAAGACCTGCAGGTCCGGGCACGCAAAGGCTATTTCGCACCCCAGCAGTAGCCTGGAGGTGTGGAGCGGGCACTCCTGCCCGCTTGCACGCAGCGCCGCGCGGTCAGCGGACAAGAGTGTCCGCTCCACATGAATCCCAGCGAACTCGGCCGTAACGAACTGGGCTCCCTGGCGCGCCGCTGCCACGATCAAAGTCAGATCGTCTTGCAGGTACCCGGTTGACCGGAACTTTTCCACGGCTTGGTCCACGCGCGGCTGCTTCCAGGCCGCACTCTATGTCCTACTGCGGAATGGAAGGACCCAGCAGCCTCACTCGTTTGCGCCGAGCCTTTCACTGTGCTACCGTCCCATTGACTTCCAGTTCATTCTTCAGATTTCTGAGGAGACTCTCATGACTGGCATCATCTTCCTTGTAATTCTGGTTGTCATCGCGGTGGTGCTCATCGGGATGTACAACAGCCTGGTGCAGCTGCGCGTGCGTTGTGATTCGGCCTGGTCCGATATCGATGTGCAACTAAAACGCCGCCACGACCTCATTCCCAATCTCGTAGAAACGGTGAAGGGATACGCCGCGCACGAGAAGGGAACGTTCGAAAACATTGCCAAGTTCCGTTCGCAGGCGATGCAGGCGACAACGCCCGCCGATAAGGCAGCCGCCGAGAATCAACTGACCGGAGCGCTGAAAAGCCTGTTCGCCGTAGCCGAGAATTACCCTGAACTCAAGGCGTCAGAGGAATTCACGCAACTGCAAGGATCGCTGAGCCAGACGGAAGACTCGATTCAGAATGCGCGGCGTTACTACAACGCGGTAGTGCGCGATCTGAATACAAAAATCCAGTCGTTTCCGACCAACATCCTGGCGGGGATGTTCGGGTTCACTGTCCGCCAGTTCTTCGAAACCACCGACGCCGACCGCGAGCCGGTGCAAGTCAAGTTCTAAGGAAGCGTAGTGGCGCAATTAGAAGCGGGGTATCTTTTCCTGCAAGGGTGTCATCCTGAGCGTAGCCGTCTTTCAGGCGGAGCGAAGGATCTCCCGCGGATTAAACGCTGTACTCGACCTAATCCGTAATCGGAGAATTTGTACTTGAAAATCGCCAAGACGATTTTTCTCGCACTTCTTGTCAGCACTCTTACCTGCATCGCGTCGGCCAAATCCTGGCGAGTCGCGGACTTTCAGGACAATATCGAGATCGCCAAAGACGGCAGCGCGGTCGTGAGCGAGCACATCACGCTGGTCTTTGTTGGCGAATGGCATGGTATTCACCGCACGATTCCCATCGAGTATCCCGGACCGAATGGCACTAATTACGAACTCTATCTCGACGTAACCAGCGTCAGCGACGGCGAGGGCAACAAACTCAAATACGAATCGTCGGTCGCTCACGGCGCACGCGATCTGAAAATCTACATTCCCGATGCGGTGGACACGACCCGGACGGTCGAGATCATCTACCGCGTGCGCAATGGCATGCGCTTCTTCGACGACCACGACGAGTTTTATTGGAACGTCACCGGCAATGACTGGCCGGTGCCGATCGACCATGCCGCCGCAACCGTGCACTTCCGGCCGGAGGCCGCCGGATCGCTCAGCGCGCAGGCGTTCACAGGTGTCTATGGCTCAACCCTGCGCGACGCGACCGCTAAGATCGTCGGAGCCGACGCGATGTTCGAGACTAACAATCCGTTGCCCATGCGTGGCGGGCTGACGATTGACCTTTACATTCCGAAAGGCATCCTCAAGGAACCGGGCGCGCTCACTCGATTTTTCTGGTTCATATTCGGCAACCCGATCGTCTTCCTGCCGCTGCTCACTCTGGCCGTGATGTTTCCGCTGTGGTGGTACAAGGGGCGAGATCCGGATCCGGGCATGTCGGTCGCACCCATGTACGAGCCGCCGCCGGGAATCACTCCGGCGGAAGCGGGCACTCTGCTCGATGACACGATTCACCCGCGCGATATTACATCGACGATCGTCGATTTGGCCGTGCGCGGCTATATCAAGATCGAAGAGACCGCGGAGAAGGTTCTGCTCTTTACCCACAAGGACTATGTCTTCCACCTGCTCAAGCCGCGGGAACAGTGGGGCTCCGATCTTGCGCCACACGAACGCGTCATGCTGGAGAACGTGTTCGCAAGCGGCGAGGACACTCGGCTTTCGAGCCTCAAGAATCGCTTCTACACGGCCGTGCCCATCATTCGCCAGGACATAATGTCAGCCCTGAAGGGCAAGGGCATCTATCTGCTCGATCCGGAATCGGCCAACGGCTACAGCATCGGGGCAGCCGTCGCCATTCTCATTCCGTTCGGCATTTTTCAGTACATGGGATGGGCGAACTTCGTCAACTCGGTCCCGCTGCTGATTGTCTGTGTACCCGTGGCGGCGCTGATCTGGTGGCTCTTTGCGCGGGTGATGACGGCGAAAACCGTGAAGGGCGGGCGGGTTCATATCGCGGTGCTGGGCTTTCAGGAGTTCATGAATCGGGTGGACGCCGAGCGCCTTAAGCTCATGCCGCCAACCACGTTCGAAAAGTTCCTGCCCTACGCGATGGCGCTGGGCGTCGAACACCATTGGGCGCAGGCATTTGCCGGCATCATCAAGGATCCTCCCCAGTGGTATGTGGGGCCGGGCTATTATGGCGGCGCCTTCAATCCGATCTTCTTTTCGAGTTCGATGCACAGCATGGCCACCGACATGCACCAGGTCTTCGTCTCGGCGCCACGCGCCAGTTCAAGCGGATCCGGATTCGGGGGCGGCGGTGGAGGCGGCGGGGGGTTCTCCGGCGGCGGCTTTGGCGGCGGTGGTGGCGGCGCGTTTTGACCGCCTCGATTTAGCGAAGCCTGCACCGGGCGCGATACTACTTTCCTAGTATTGATCTTCCTTTCTGCGTCTCTATAATCGGCCCACTTTTGGTGGGGTTCGATTGCTGAAGAAATATGAGCGTTTCAAAAGGCCGCTGATCGCGACTGTGTGCGTCGGCGCGACGCTGTGGGTTTTCGCGAGCGCGTCTCTGTACCGCGTGATGCGGCAACCGCCAGAACGCTTCGCGCGCGTGATGTCCAAAATACCTGGGCCCGTCCCGTTTCTGGTTCTACCATTTGAAACACTCTGGATGCGCGCCCGCGCGGGAAGCCTCCATATCGGCGACCCCGCGCCGGACTTCTCCCTGGCCAAGCTCGATAAGAGCGACCACGTCCAACTATCTTCGCTGACCGCGCAGGGACGCCCCGTTGTCCTCGTGTTTGGTAGTTACACCCGACCCCCATTCCGGCGGGAGGTGCCCGCACTCAACAAGCTTTATCAGCAGTACGGAAGCCAGGTCGCCTTCCTGGTGGTTTACATCACCGAGGCCCATCCCAGCGATGTCTGGCAGATGGAGAGCAACCTCAAAGACAAAGTGGTTTTCGCCAGCCCGCGGAATGAAGACGAACGCGCTTCCGTTGCGGGCGCGTGCGTCCGCAAACTTGGAATCCAGATTCCGGCGGTTCTGGACGAATTTGGCAACTCGACCGAGAGCACGTACACGGCGTGGCCGGACCGCCTTTACCTGATCGACGCCCATGGCCGCGTGGCCTACAAGAGTAAGCCCGGTCCGTTCGGCTTCAAGCCCGACGACCTGCAGGCGGCGCTACGCAAGGTTGTACCTGGGCGGTAGTCTCTTAAATGCTAATTTAGCGTGATGTCTGGCGCGCAGATGCGACTGGTCGATCAGAACACTAACACCTTCGTTGCTTCCTCCGTCCAATTGCGAAGGTCGTCCAAGGTGCGACGGTGAATGCCAGCGACGAGGGAGGCATCATCAATCCCACGCGCCTCTAAACAAGTGCGGCAGGCACCGATTGAGACACCTTGCGCAGCCAAGAGCCGCAACATTTCCTGAGCGTTATAGGACGCATCTGCCGGGGATTGCATCCGCAGTCCGCTGATCACCCCGTCGCCCAACAAGAAGATGGAGACTTTCCTGGTTGCGCCCTTCGCCAGCGCGCCGGCCAACCGGAGTGCGTTGTAGGTTCGCTGACTTCCATATGGTGGATCGTTCAGGACAAGTAAATACTCCATCACTCCTCCGATGCAGTGGTAGGGTCTTGTCGTGAAGTATACGAGAAGGAATTTCTTTCTTGACTCAAAATCGGAGCGATTATTCGTCTGATTCGGATCCACGCGGAAAGGATTGAGTAAGAAAGGGCCGCGACTGAATCGCGGCCCATCTCTACTGAGATGCTGTGATGCTTACTGCTCGCCTGCCGAGGCGTTCGATCCCCAGAGCACGTTGCTTCCCCACAATACGTTGCTGCCCCAGAGAACATTGCTGCCCCACAACACGTTAGATCCCCACAGCACATTAGAACCCCAAGGTTCGCTGCTGCTACCCCAGAGAACATTACTGCCCCACAGCACGTTGCTGCCCGCGACCGTCGATCCGGGCGCGCCAGTCACGAACTGCGAAGATCCCCACACGGCCGCGTTCGACCACGTGGCCGATGTATTCCAGACCGCGGAGGGATCGTCGTTTAGGTAGACATTGCCGGACGTCGGGTCGTACGAAGCCACCGGCGACATCGCCGTGCCCTTCGCCACGTCGGCATTGTTCAAAGCAGCTTCCACATCGACGTAGCCGGCGCCAACGGTGAACACATCGTATTGGTCGGTGTAGGTGATTCCTCTGGTCGGGTCGGTGGTACTGCTGTAGGCCGGCAACGACTTCCACGCCGTCTTCATCAGGCGGGCTTTCACCTGATCCGGAGTGAGCCCGGGACTCTTCTGCAGCAGGTCGGCCACGACTCCACTGACCACACCCGTTGCCATGCTGGTGCCGCTGAGCGTGAAGTAATTGGCAGACGGGGCGCTGCTACCGCCGTTCATGTAGAAGCTGTACGGCACGCGGTTGCCGGGCAGTTCGTTGTACAGGGTCGATCCCGGAGCTTCGAGCGAGACCAGCAGGTTGCCGGGGGCAACGATGTCAGGCTTAGCCACCGCGTCGATTACCGTCGGCCCCTTGGAACTGTAGCTGGCGATCAGGTCGTCTACGCGCGTCGGCGTTCCCATCGGTTTCATCGCGCCGACAGTAATCACATAGGGATCGTTGCCGGGCGCGGTGACCGTCGCATAACCATTCGTCGGCTGGTAGCGCCCATTGTTGCCCGCGGCCACCACGACCACGATGCCACCTTTCCACGCGGCTTCAACGGCTTGGCAGAGCGGATCGAGTTTGTAGCTTTCGTAGACCGCGCGTCCCAATGACAGGTTGATGACACGTATATTGAACAAGGGCTTGAGCGCGATAGCTGTGCTGATGGCCGAGATCACAGCGCTGTCGCTGCCTGCGCCATTCTGGTCGAGCACGCGCAGATTGATCAGGTTCGCCTGCGGCGCGATGCCTTCAAAAGTGCGCGAATACTTAGACCCCGTGGAATTGGCGCCGTTGCCTGCAATCAGGCCGGCAACGTGCGTTCCGTGACCATACTGGTCGGACGCGCTGGCATTGCCTGCGACGAAACTCTGGCTCCAAACCACTCGCGACAATCCCAGAAATCCGCCATTCAAGTCGGGATTACTAGTGACTCCACTATCGACCAGTGCTACGCCAATTCCTTTGCCGGTATAACCCGACTGCCACGCGGCGAACGCATTCACTGCGGGCGCAGCGTTGCTCAATGTAGGTGCGAGCGGGCGATCCAGGCTGATGTACTTCACGTTCGCCTGGTTCGACAGCGAAAGAACGTTCGACAACGACAAGTCGGCCACCACCGCATTCACCAGCGGCAGCGCATTCAACAAGGATCCCAAGGTGGAGAGCAGTTGCAGATCCAAAAGGCTCGGCGGGTGACTTAGCTGGTCGTGTTGCACAATTCAACGGGCACTTTGGCCCACCGCCGAGCAAGGGGACAAATTGGCACTTTGCCGGAGGCAGATCTCCTTCGTGAACCTTCGTGGTTAAGGAAGTTCGAGATAACCACGAAGAACACTAAGGTCCACGAAGGCGAGTAGCCGCTAAATGCCTGATTTGCCGGATGAAAACCATGGTAACGACGGAGCTTGTTTTAGGCGGGACTCCTCCCCGCAGTTCGCTGAAAATTTAAACACTTGCCATGTCTGGGGTTCGTTTCATTGGTGCACGTGTGTTCATCGCCGCGATGGCGGGGGCGGCGGGACTCTGCTTTGTCCTCGCTTTTCCGCATTGGCAATCAAGCGATCCGCTCAAATTCGTCTGCTATCTGATTGCGGCTCTGGTGGCCTCATCGCTCAAGGTAGGCCTCCCCGGCATTGAGGGCACGCTCTCGGTGAACTTCCTGTTCACTCTCTTGGGTATCCTGGAACTCAGCCTGCCCGAAACTCTGTTGATTGGCCTGGCCAGCACGCTGGCGCAGTTCTATTGGAAGCCGGCGCGGCAGCTCAAGCTCGTCCAGCTTGTATTCAATCTTTCGCAAGTTGCGGTTTCAAGCGCGGTCGCATACTGGGCCTACCAGTTCGTCGCCGTTCAGATTCTGCACGCTCCCGGCCCCCTCGCTCTTCTGGTAGCCGCTATCACGCACTTCGGCTGCAACACCGCGGCGACCTCCACCATCATCGGCCTGACCGAAGACAAGCCCATCCGCAAGGTATGGGGCGAGAGTCATCTCTGGCTGTTCCCCTACTACACGGTGGGAGCCGCTACGGCGGGCCTAGTGCACTTCCTGAATGCGCACATCGGATGGCAATCGTCCTTGCTGGTGCTGCCGCCGATCTACCTGATGTACCGATCCTATCGCCTGTATCTTGGCAAACTCGAAACCGAGAAGCGGCACGCCGAGCAAGTCTCGGTTCTCCACCTGCGGACCATCGAGGCGCTCGCGCTAGCCATCGAGGCCAAGGATCAAACCACCGGCGAGCATCTGCAACGCGTCCGGGTCTACGCCATGGAACTCGCCAGGGAACTGCAGTTGAGCGAGGACGAAACCGAGGCGCTTCGGGCAGCCTCGGTGCTGCATGACATCGGAAAGCTGGCCGTGCCCGAGCACATCATTTCGAAGCCGGGGAAACTGACGCCCGAAGAATTCGAGAAGATGAAGATCCACCCCATCGTCGGCGCAGAAATTCTGGAGCAGGTGAACTTTCCCTATCCGGTCGTGCCGATCGTGCGCGCCCACCACGAAAAATGGGATGGCAGCGGTTATCCGAGCGGGCTGTCAGGTGACGCGATTCCGATCGGGGCCCGCATTCTGGCCGCCGTCGACTGCCTCGACGCTCTAGCCTCCGACCGGCAATACCGCAAGGCGCTGCCGCTGGACGAGGCCATGGCCAAAGTGGTTTCGGAGGCGGGCACCAGTTTTGATCCGCAAGTGGTTGCGATCCTGCATCGCCGCTACGTCGAACTCGAGAAGTTGGCGACTGAGCAGCCCCTGCAAGCTCCTCCCAAGCTCTCAACTGACATCAAGGTCGAGCGCGGCCTGGCCCCGGACGCAGGCTTTGCCGAGTCGGCCGCGCCAACCAAAGCCAACGAGGCAACGAAAGATTCGAATTCCCGTATTTCGGAGGCAGAGCGGCAAGTGCAGCAAATCGTCAATCTCAGCCGTCCAGAGAGCGGACTGAGCATTGCAGATATCGGTTCGCTGCTTGCTGTGCGCTTGAAATCTCTGGTGCCGTACGACTCGATGGCTTTCTATTTACTGAAGAACGGCGTGCTGGTTGCGGAATTTGTGAGTGGAGAAAACTCTCGGCTGTTCTCCTCTTTGAGAATCCCTCTTGGGGAAGGCTTGTCAGGATGGGTCGCGCAGAATAGCAAGGCCATTCTGAATGGAAACCCCTCGGTTGAACCCGGATACCTCAACGATCCCACCCGGTACAGCACGCTGCGGTCGGCGCTGGCAGTGCCCCTCCAAGGGGCGTCAGGAGTGGCCGCCGTTCTCGCTCTCTACCGCGTGGCGCAGGATGCCTTCACCGCCGACGATCTTCGCGTCGCCGAGACCATCAGATCTGGACTGACAACCGCAATCGAGAACGCTTGCAAGAAGAAGGCAACGGCGACCGCTGCGGGAACCGCGTGAAAGGTCTACCAGATGCGCTGGACGTGGTAGGCGTCGAAGATTCGATCGTTGCTGATGATGGGAAGGTTCTCCGTCTGGGCCTGGGCAATCAACATTCGGTCGAACGGGTCGCGATGTTCTCCCCCAAGCATCCCTGCTCTGACCGCATGTTCGACTGAAATGGGCAAATCGTCGCATCCGAGTTGGGCCAAATAGCGGCTGAGATCAGAGATGAGTTCCTCGCCGGTCGGCAATTTAGCGAGGCGAACCTTCGTAGCGATCTCCCACGCCGAAGCGGCACCGACCAGGATCTCGTTGCTGCCGTCTTCGATAAGGCGCCGGGCCTTTGAACTCAACGACGGGTCAGCGTTGAAGCACCAAAGCAATGTATGCGTATCGAGAAGAAAGCGCACCTGCCTACTCCCAGCGCTCGAGTTCCTCCGGGGGCAGCGGTTCGAAGAATTTCGGGCCGACTACCAACTTCCCCTTCAGAATGCCGAGTTTCCGCCGGCCCTTGCGGCCTCCGATCGGAACCAGCTTGACCACAGGCTCCGGGCCGCGCGCGATGATGATTTCCTCTCCACGGCAGGCTTTCTCGATGAGCCGCGAAAGATTGGTCTTCGCTTCGTGAATGGTAACGGTTTTCACCCTGTTAGCTAATCTAACCTTAGCTAATCATAGTTTAGCGAATGTGGGGCTGGGATGCAACCACGACTGGTGCCGTGGCAGGCTACTCCACCTCGAAGGTCACATATAACAACCCTCCGTCCCGCTCCACCTGGAGCGCCACCGGATTGCCCGGCTTCATCGCGCCGAGCGCGGTGCGCAATGTGTCCACCGAATCTACGGGCAGCGTGTTGATCTGGTGGATAATGTCGCCCGCCTGCAGGCCGACGTCGGGCATAGTCAGGTCTGCGGCCCTTCCCACCACGATCACACCGGAAGGAATTCTCAGCGATGAGCCCAGCCGGGAGCGCATGTCGCCAGTCAGATTGACGGCGAGAACGCCCAGGCGGGGAACCAGACTGTTTTCTGGATTGATGGCATCCAGGAGTTCGTCCATGTGATCGCGGTGTTCGATGGCCGGGACGTACAAAGTCTTTCTCTCCTTGCCGCGCAGGATCTCCAACTTCACCACCTGGTCGAGCCGATGAAGATACAAAGCTGCCGAAAGTGAAGCCAGGGTTTCGATCCGGCGATCATCGGCCGAGAGGATGATGTCGTTAATTTGCAGCCCGGCTGCCGCGGCCGGCCCTTCTGGGTTCACATCGACGACGATGACTCCCCAACGCCGCGGAAGTTGCAGAGCCTGTGCCAGGTCGGGCGTGATCTCTTGCGAGGCCGCCCCAATCTCGACGCGATGCACGTGCCCATGTTTGCGCAGCGAGCGGTAAACAAAATCGACCACCCGCGCAGGAATCGCGAAGCCCAGGCCCTCACTGCCCCCGCCTTCCGACAGAATGAAAGTGTTGATCCCCACCACCGCTCCGTTCATATCCACCAGCGGCCCACCGCTGTTGCCGGGATTGATGGGAGCGTCCGTCTGAATGTAAGTGAGCGGCTTGTTGGGGTCGGCCTGTCGCGCGACCGCGCTGACTACCCCCATGGTGATCGAGTTCTGCAAGCCCTCCGGGCTGCCAATGGCAAACACGAGTTGTCCGACTTGGGGGCGCTGCTGGCTGAGCAGGGAAAGCGTGGGCAAATCGGTCTCGTCGATCTTGAGCAGGGCGAGATCGGTCTCTTTGTGCTGACCCAGCAGCTTCGCCTCCACTATGCGGCGTTTGCCCAGCGGCACCTGACCGGACGCGTCAGCCTCAGGCAATGGCAGCGCGACGCGAATGCGCTGTGCGCCTTCGACGACGTGGGCGTTGGTCATGATGTAACCATCGGGGTCGACAATCACACCCGAGCCCACCGCATGCTGGCGGACGATCAAAGCAGTCTGAGATTTATCTTCTTCGTGAAGCGGACCGTATCCCGTGACCACAATCTGTACTACGGCAGGAGATACCTTCCTGGCGAGGCTTTCCAGGGCGCTATTCAACTGCGCCAGAACCCTTTGTGGCTCGGCGTTCCCAGCTTCCGTTTTCGATACGGTCCGCCCGGCCTCCGTTTTTTGGGACGGCGGCTGGGTGGCGGACTTTGGGCTGGAGGTTTGCGCAACAGCGCCGGAGATGCACAGAACCACAAGGATCAAAACGCGGATAGGTCCGGTCTTGAGAACGAGATAAGTGCTGCCGGCTTGTGCCATATCGAACTCCTGCGCTGGCGTTGAGGAAATTCCTTACAAAACACTATCACGCGCGGGCGGTCGCAGATAACGCTGTGGCCGCCTCGAACTTGCTGTAACCGCTCTTTGATTTGAAAGGGCGCGGCTTCAGCCGCGCCGAAAAGAGCCAGGAGAGCGGCCCTTTAGGCCTTGGGGATGCATTTCCGCAGCGGCTGAACGCGGTATGGTCATTTCCCCTTTGCGGCACGCCCAAGAAGCTGTGCCCTTTCAAAACAAGCTCCATCTACCCTGAAACCGATCTAGGAAGAAAGCTCGCCCGAATCGCGGGCGAGCCTGAGGCCGTTGTACTGCGTTGTTACAATGGGGATCGTTGATCGCTCCTGCTGATGACCGATTCGCCTCCCACTTCCAAAGCTCGTGCGGAAACAATTTGGTGGACGGCCCTCCTGGCGGCAACCACCATCAACTGCGGATTCCAGATCGCATGGTTCTGGCGATTTCGGGCCCACAACATCAATGAGGACGGCATCGCCTACGTCGGCCTGGCCCGCCACTTGGTCGATGGAGATTTCAAGGCCGCCCTTCACGGCTACTGGAGTCCTTTAACTTCGTGGATCATCGCCGCTGCCACAGTGTTCGGCAGGGACCTCACCTTGCTGGGAAGGCTGGTGACGATCGCCAGCTTTTTACTCTGCCTCCCGCTTTTGTATGTCCTCACACTCAGGTTGTGGCGTTCAAGAACAGCGGCGGCGCTGGCAGTGTTCTCATTTTCCGTGGCTCGGGGTTTGGTGTCGCTCGCGGTTGGATCGATCGTCGCCGACTTCGTGCTGACGGCCTGCGTCCTGCTGTATTTCACCCTGCTTCTGGATGCCCTGCGCCAAAACAAGTCGGCAAACTGGATCCTGCTGGGCGCGGCTCATGGGCTGGCATTTCTGGCCAAGGCGATCGCCATGCCATGGCTTTCGATCGCCAGTGTCATAGCGGTGCTACTGCGAAATGCGAGGTCGCCGCGCCGCCTGGCTGCGTCTCTCCTGCTGGCGTTCCTCCTGCCTGCGATCGTGTGGGTCAGTTGGGGAACTGTACTCCGCACCAAGTATGGTGTCTTCACCTCAGGGTACCAACTGCGCGCCAACCTCATGACCAACTGGCATCGCTGGGCGAGTCACCGTCTCATTGGAGACAGCCTCGCGTTCGCAGACACGTCCTCGCTCTATGACAGCTACATGGTTGGAGAATCGTGGCCCAGTGTGCAGGCCTTCAGCCTGCGGAATGTCGGGCTTGTGAAGATGATCGCTGCCACCGAAGTTCGGACCGTCCCCCAGGCGGTGAAGGAGCTTTCGATCTTGCTGACGCCAGCCGGGGCCTTGGCTTTTCTGTCCATGCTCGCCGTGCTGATCCGAAACCGCCGCCAATATGAGTCTGAGACCATCTTCGCCGGTATCGCTTCGCTGGGCACGCTCAGTCTGATTGCGGCTTACTGCATGCTGGTCTTCGACGGCCGCTATGTCATACCGATTGTGCCGGTGCTGCTCGCCATCGGCTGTCCGCTATTGTTGCCGGTTGACCTGGCTCCGGGCGCGCCTCACGTCTCCCCGTGGGTGCAGAAGGCCGGGCTTGGACTGTTCGCCACAAGCGTCATCTTCTTTTTCGTATATTGGGCCTCGCCCTTTCGGGCGGTAGACCGTGATTTTGAAGCCAGTTGCTACCAGGCTGCAGCGGTCCTCCGCGGCGCCGGGCCTGCCGGAACGCTGGTCAGCATCGGAGACGGCCCCTACCCCGAGCAGGGCGTGGGATTCGAAGCAGGGCCATACATCGCCTACTTGGCCGGATGGCGACTGGTAGGAGGGAACTCCGAACTGCCGCACGCCTCCAACGCAGCCGCACTCTCCAGCAGAGCGCTCATGGTAAAAGCCGACGCCGTCGCAGTCTGGGGATCCCCAGCAGATCCGGCATACCTTCAAATCGTGGAGAAGATGAGACTCGCGCCCGAATTGCTATCAGCCAGCCCGTTTGCCGACCCCCGCAAAGGCGAAGTAGGCACAATATTCCTGTTCCGCCCTAGAAATTTGAGGCAGGTTGAGAAAGCGTCGTAGTGATTGGGGCGGGTCGCAGGGGGAACCTAGTTATTACCGTTAACTAACGGGTAATCAGGCTTTTACGGCGATAACTTTCGTGATATAACCCCCCTTAGCAGAGAAGCGGGCCTAAGCCCGCCGGGAGCTTGGTTTGACGACGTTGGCCTCATTCACTGACGACACATCGAGATCAGGCCAGCACAGAGGAGGCCCTGTGGACGAAGAAGCACGAACCGGAAAAAGATTTCCGCTGGAATTGCCGATTAAGATTCACAAGGGCGAGACGGACGCCAAGGGCGTCACCGGGAATCTCAGCGCGGCTGGCGTCTACATCCGCGCCGATGCCTCCATGGAGATTGGCTCGCCCGTGGAATTTGAAATCACCCTGCCCCCGGAGATGACTGGAGGCCAGGAAAACGTCACCATCCAGTGCAAAGGGCGGGTGGTGCGCGCCGACGAAACGGGAGAAGGTGGAGAAGGCCGCGGCGTGGCCTGCGTGATCGACTCCTACGAGTTCGTTCGCAACTCATAGTTCGCAAGAGGACTGACTTTTTTGGAGCGCTGACAAAATGCTCAAACTGATTCTGGCCGATAACCAGGCGATCTTCCGAGCGGGCATCGCCAAAGTGCTTGCCGTAGAAGACGAGATGCGCATCGTGGCCCAGGCGCAGACTCCGGAACAAATGTTCATGGCCATCGACAAATTCCGCGCCGCCGTGCTGGTGGTGGCTGCGGGATTCCACGGCGACTTTGCCGCCATCATACTGGCTGCGAACAAAGCCAAAACCCGCGTCATCGTCCTCGCCGACACCGGCGAGAGCGCGCAGCGGCACATGACCAATGGTGCCCACGGAGTGGTGTATCGCAACGTGACCAGCGCAGCTCTGGTCGATTGCGTCCGCAAAGTCGCGCGCGGCGAGACGTGGGTGCAAGATGTCGCCGTGCCCAGCGAACTCACCGAAAACGATATGGTCGGCCTGCGCGTGCGCGACCGACTCACCGCCAAGGAACTGCGCATCGTGGCGCTGATCGTCCAAGGCTACAAGAATAAAGAGATCGCTACCCAGCTCGGCACCACCGAGCAAGTCATCAAGAATTACCTGCGCAACGTCTACGATAAAATTGGCGTTTCTGACCGCCTGGAACTGGCGCTGTTCACCATTCACCATCGCATCCTGAATGAAGCCGCAGCCGCGACCGCTTCCGGCACGCCGCCGCAGGCGCCCGCCGGCGTCGCACCGTAGACGTACGAATCCGCAGAAACAGAAAGGCCGCCTCTCAAAGGGCGGCCCTTTTCATTCCCCTCTTTCCTTCTGGTATCACTCCTCTTGAGGTGTCCTCGGGTCTGTGCGTCCCAAACGATTCGGAGCAGAAAGGCTGAAGCGAGACACTGCGGAAACTACGTCGAATCATCGCGCCGCTATGTGGCATCTATCGCTTATGGAATATCGACTACTTGGACGGTCTGGCTTGAAAGTTCCGGTGTTGAGTTACGGCACCGGCACCTTTGGTGGTGGAACCGAGTTCTTTCGCGCCTGGGGCGCAAGCGACGTGGCCGAGGCCACGCGCCTGGTGGACATCTGTTTGGAAGCCGGCGTGAACCTGTTCGACACGGCGGACATTTACTCGGACGGGCTCTCCGAAACGATTCTGGGCAAGGCGATCGCAGGACGGCGCGACAAAGTTCTGATCGGGACCAAAGCGGCGTTCCGCATGGGCACGGCATCGGGGCCGAATGATGTTGGCTCTTCGCGTCATCATCTAATTCAGGCCTGCGAGGCCAGCCTCCGCCGGCTGGGAACGGATTACATCGACATCTATCACATGCACGGCTTTGACGCGATGACGCCGGTGGAAGAAGCTGTGAGCACGCTCAACAACCTGGTCACGAGCGGGAAAGTCCGGTACATCGCCTGCTCGAATTTCTCCGGCTGGCATTTGATGAAGTCGCTCGATGTTTCCGACCGCTATGGCTGGGCGCGTTACGTGGGCCATCAGGTTTACTACTCTCTGATCAGCCGGGAGTATGAATGGGAACTGATGCCGTTGGGGCTCGATCAGGGAGTTGGTGCTTTGATCTGGAGTCCGCTCGGATGGGGGCGGCTCACCGGCAAGATCCGCCGGGGCCAACCGTTACCGAAGGTAAGCCGGTTGCATCAGACGGCTGAACAAGGCCCGCAGGTTTCTGATGAGCATCTGTATAACGTGGTTGACGCGCTGGACGCTGTTGCCAGGGAATGCGGCAAGACCGTGCCGCAGGTGGCGCTCAATTGGCTGCTGCAGCGGCCTACGGTCGCGACCGTGATCTTTGGCGCGCGGAACGAAGAGCAGTTGCGGCAGAACCTTGGCGCCGCGGGATGGACTTTATCTGCCGAGCAAATTGCCAAGTTGGATCGCGCGAGCGCAGTGACACCGATCTATCCGTACTGGCATCAGCGGCAGTTTGAACGGAATCCGCCACCGATTCCCGTCACGAAGTGAGTTCGTGTGGAGCGGGCACTCTTGCCCGCTGCTTTTGTGCCTCCGCCAGCCAGCGGGCAGAGCCTGCCCTGAGCCTGTCGAAGGGAAGTGCCCGCTCCGCACTCTAAATCTTCTCCCCCACCGACTTGGCCTGCGTGAACAGATACAGATAATCCGGGCCGCCAGACTTGGAATCCGTGCCCGACATGTTGAAGCCGCCAAAGGGGTGCGCGCCGACCATGGCTCCGGTGCACTTGCGGTTGATGTAGAGGTTGCCGACGTGGAACTCCTGGATGGCGCGATCGATCTTGTCGCGCGACTTGGTGTAGACGGAGCCGGTCAGGCCGAACTCGGTGTCGTTGGCGATCTCGAGCGCGTGGTCGAAGCCGTGGGCTTTAATCACCGCCAACACGGGGCCGAAGATTTCTTCCTGCTCCAGCTTTGACTTCGGCGCGATGTCGGCAATCACTGTCGGTTGGATGAAGTAGCCTTCGCCGGGAGCGCGTTCGCCGCCGGCGATGATGCGTCCGTCTTTCTTTCCCTGGTCGATGTATTCGAGGATGGTCTTCATCGAGCCTTCGTTGATGACCGCTCCCATGGCGGCGTTCTCGGCGACATCGCCGACATGAATCTTTTCCACGCGGGCTTTGAGTTGCTCCAGGAACTTGTCGTAGACGCGCTCATCGACAATGGCGCGTGAGCACGCCGAGCACTTCTGGCCCTGGAAGCCGAACGCGGCCTGCGCCACGCCTTCGACGGCGGAATCGATGTCGGCATCGGCGTCGACGATGATCGCGTCTTTGCCGCCCATCTCAAGAATGGTGCGCTTGATCCAGATCTGGCCCGGAGCCTGCGTCGCCGCAACTTTGTTGATGTGCAGGCCGACTTCGCGCGAGCCGGTGAAAGCGATGTAGCGCGTCTTGGGATGCGCCACGACCGCATCGCCAAAGCTGGCTCCGGCGCCGGGACAGAAGTTCACCACGCCCTCGGGCATACCGGCCTCTTCGAGCAGTTCGACGAACTTTGCGGCGATAGTGGGGGAATCGCTCGACGGCTTCAGGATAACGGTGTTGCCGCTGACGATCGAGGCCAGGGTCATGCCAGCCATGATGGCGCAGGGGAAATTCCACGGCGGAATCACAGCGCCCACGCCCAGCGGAATGTACATCAGCGTGTCGTGCTCGCCGGGCAACTGAATAGGCGTTTGCACTTTCGCAAACCGCAGCGCTTCGCGCGCATAGAACTCGCAGAAGTCGATGGTCTCGGAGATGTCGGCGTCGGCCTCCGCCCAGTTCTTGCTGACCTCGAAGACCAGCCACGCCATGAACTCCATCTTGCGCTGGCGCATCAGATCGCCGACGCGGAAGACCAGGCCGGCCCGCTCTTCGACCGTGGTGCGGCTCCAGGAGGCGAAGGCTGCGAACGCGGCTTTTATCGCGGGCTCTACGTGGTCCTTGCCAGCCTTCTGATGGATGCCCACGATCTCGGACGGCTTCGACGGGTTCAACGACCTGATCTTGTCGGTGGTCTTGACGCGCTTGCCGCCGATGATGAGGTCATACTCGCGTCCGAGTTGGCCGCGGACTTTCGCGATGGCGGCGCGCATGCGGCGCGCATTGTCTTCGTGGCGGAAATCAAAAAAGGGCTCGGTGACAAAGGGGCCTTGATGCAGGCCAGTGCGCGGCCGGACGGGGGCTTCGAGCGTTGCCATGGGAGGAATCCTTTCGAAACGGAATCGCTGAGGTATCAGGCTCTGGCTAGTTTACACCTCGTAAAGACGTGGGATCCGCGTGAGGGTTTGCCCGCCCTTAGATTCTCTGTGAACATCGTTTCCTCCGAGGGTGCCCCATCCTTGCGTCCTTTGCAAGGGTGGGGGGCGATGGGTAGTGTTACAGTTGAAAATTGAGCGGTATGGCGGGGCGCGAAAATTCGTGCCCTGCTAAGAGAGTATGGCAAAACTGAAAAGACCGCGTGATACGAATCAACTTGCGAAATTTGTAGTGGACCTGGCAACAGGACAACTTTCCGAATCAGACCCGTTTGAGGGTAAAGATCATCAGAAGGTAGAGAACGGAAGATTAGGCGGAATGAAGGGAGGTGCGGAGCGGGCGAAAAGTCTGACAGCAGTGCAGAGGCAAGATATCGCGAAACGGGCTGCTACTGCTCGTTGGCAGAAGAAGCCCGGTTAATATACCTCGCACTGTGCACTATGGCGTTCCAAGCCATACGCCCGTTGTCGGTAAGAGCATAACCGCCTTCTTCGTTTTGTTCTAGCTCGTTTCGCTTGTTGACCATGTCGCTGATGACTGCGGAAACAGTGGCTTTACTCGCCTTCTCGTTTCCGCCGCTGGTAAGCGACTCGGAGATATCGGCAGTTTTCATTGGCCGTCCCATGAAGCCGCGATCTTCGGCCAAGTGTTTGAGAACAGCCCAGCGAACGCTCATATTTGCATATCGCTGGCGGGCTTCTCGCTGGACTTCGGAAGGCGTAGCAATATGAACGGTGACGGTTTCTGCTGCTGGCGGAATGTTAACAGCAACTTCCATAGCCGAACGGAGTCCAGTGATCGCCGTTTCAATTTTGCGGAGATCATCTAGGCAGCGTGCCCGTCGAAGTTCTAGATCGTCTAAGGTTTGTTGATAGAGACTCGTAATGTTACTCATGTCTGATCCTTGCAATTTTATTGTTGGTTATTATAGTCGTAGTTGGTAAAATCAAAGCAACCGAGGCCGTGGTATACAGCACGACCCCGGTTGCCGCTAGTGCGGCTTTACTGTCTTCTCATGTACCACCTCCTGCGGGGTGGCTGTTCGGTCCGGCCCGTCAAGACTCGGATGCTGACCGCCGCCCCCTGACTACTCCAAGCACATTACACCACGGATAAGAAGAAGTCTAGGAAATAGTTGCTAATTTCATATTAGCTTTTAATCTTTGCTCAAGCATTATGAACAGTATGAACCGCTTGAGCATAGAATATCGAACCCGAATCCTAAGGCCCCGATTGAAGGAAATTCTATCCGCGGCATTGCTCGGATGACGGGCAAGTCTCCCGTTACCGTCCTCAAGTTATTGAAAGATATAAAGATATAGGGATAGCCTGCGAAGACTTCCATAATCGCTACGTTACGAATCTCCGCGTGAAGCGGGTTCAATGCGACGAAATCTGGAGTTTCGTCGGCGGGCTGATGGCCCACCCTTTGATTCTCTGCGTGCATCGTTTCCACCGGGGTGCCCCATCCTTGCGTGTTTTTGCAAGGGTGGGGAGCGATGCTGCCGGTAGCGCGGTTTCACCGCAGCGAGTATTCGAAAGCGCAGGATTTGGAGATGGCTGATCCGGGATTCCGTGGAGCGTCGCGCTGACTGCTTCCCACCTTTTCGCAAAGACCACTAGAGAGTGCGGCACCCCCTGTTTCGTAGAATATCCGCGAGGTTTGGGCCAGCCCCAAAAGAGAACATTCCACATAACATTGTGGATCAAGGTACGGCACAGTTGTGGCACACTTGGGACAGGAGAATGAGGCGATGAGTCCAGAGGTTTCTGATCTTTTGAAACGGGCGCTCGCGCTCCCTGTGGGAGAGCGCGCTGCATTGGCTAACACCCTTCTCGATAGCCTGGAGACGACGAATCAGTCTGTGCAAGAGGCATGGGACGAGGAAGTAGCGCGGCGAATGGAAGACCTGAAAGCTGGCAAGGCCGTGACCGTCCCTTGGGAACAACTGCATCGCGAGCTCTTGGCCATGGTGAATGAACGGTAAGCGTGTTCAGTATCACGAGGGCGCAACGACCCCTTTTTTTCCACAGCCTTCCACAGCCCGCAGGCCGCTTTGTGTGACGAACAACCTTTACTGAGAATCTGGAAAGTGCAAAATTGGGAACATGCTCCGAGGATCTTCCAGTCAGTCCGGCACGACCCCGAGACGGCACGGCTCTAAATCAGAAGCTAAGTCCCTATTCCGCAGTATTTTACGTGTAAACTCCTGCCGCTCAATATTTTACGGACATCCCCCCCTATCTAAAACCCGCAAGTCCTTAGAAGAGAATATTTTGGAGGGACAGCACAAAAAAAATACAGATGCATACCCCGGGCTGCCAAGCCGAACCACGTGCCAAAAGGAATTGCCTTTTGTTCGCCGCTATTATGACAATTCGACGTGCTTGGTCTCCGGTCCGGACAGCGCACCGAGGAGCACGAGGAGGCCTCCTACCGCGAAGATGACGATTTCGGTGTACTGGTAGGGCATTCCCAATGCCTTCAGACCCAACATGTAGAACGAGGAGAAGGCCGGGATGATCGTGGCCGCGCTGTAGCCGACGCCGTAGCCCGATGCGCGGATCCCGGTGGGAAAGCGCTCGATGACATACGAGGTGACGATGGCCCAGACGGGCGTGGCGCACAGATTGACCAGGAGCACCAGCAGAGTGAGTTGCCAGACGCTGCGGTAGCCAGATCGGACGAGCACGTAATAGAAAATTGGACCTGCGGTGAGGCCAGCCAGTCCGATCAGCGCCAGGATGGGCCGGCGGCCGATCTTCTGGCCCAAAATGCCGATCGGAACCAGCACAAAGGCCATCAGCACATGCGTGATTAACAGCGCGTTGGTGACGACCACGCTGTTCACCTGTCGCACCGTTAACAGAACGCCGGGAAGAATGGACGTCACCGCGTTTAGGGTGAACCAGGCGCCACTGAGGACCAGGAACACTTGCGAGAGGCAGCGGAAGTTCCCTCCGCGAAACAGCTGCTTCAGCGGAGACTTGGTTTTCTCGGCCTTGGCCCAGACTGTGGATTCGGGAACCCTTTTGATGTAGTAAAGGAAGACTCCGCCGGCAAAGAGGCCTCCGAGGAAAAAAGGAATGCGCCAGCCCCATTGCACGTACGGGGAATTCAGCGTGCCCGCCGGAAGCGCGCGCAACAAGCCGGTGGTGATCAGCGACATGGCGACGATTGCGAGCGGGAACCCAGTGTGAATGAAGGCCGCCCATTTTCCGCGCTTCTCTTTGGGCGCATACTCCATCGCAAGGGGATTGGCGCCGGTGTATTCGCCTCCCAGGAAAACACCGTCCACAAAACGAAGGAGCACAAGGATCGCTATGCTGGCGATTCCCCAGGTTGCATATCCGGGCAACAGTCCGATGAGCAGGGTTACGAGTGCGAAGCCGCCCATGGAAATAATTGTGACCTTGCGCCGGCCGAGCTTGTCCGCATAGTGGCCAAAGAACGCTGCTCCCACCGGGCGACCCACCAGAGACAGGGCAAAAACGATGTAGAACAAAGTTGATTTCAGGGCCGGACTCAGGGTTGCGGGTTGGAAGTAGGACATGGCCGGACCCAGGGCCACGACCGGCAGATATACGTCGAACATGTCGACGAAGAATCCGATGAAGGCGGCGCGCAAGGCTCGCTGTCCGGCATGGTGCACATCAGCTTCGATACGCAGACCCTCACTGAAAGAAATCGCCTGTTCGGCCACATCGACCTTTCGAACGTGCTGTCGAGAAGCTGAGAATCCGGATGCTGAGCCAGCGGCTGGGTCTTTGGGGGGCTGTATACAAAAGCGTGCAGCCCAGCATGCCCTTTTGGCTGCAAAAAGTAGCGCCATGGTATACCGGCGCGATGGGAGGCACAAGGGTATCGCCGCCGTGTGTAAATGCTCCAAGATAATGTCACCCCATAACTGCAACGAGATTCTGTCACCCTCCAAGGATGGTGACGATGAGTCAGAAAGAGTTCCAACGAGTGAAAGTGATTGAAAATGCGGCAGGCGGGAGGCTGAGCGTACGCGAAGCCTCCTGCCTGCTGCATTTGAGCGAGCGCCAGGTGCAGCGGCTCAAGCGCCGTTATCAGCCCAACTCCACAGATTGGGTACACCACGGCAATCGCGGACGCGCCGCGCCCTGGGCCATTTCCGTTCCCCAGAAGCAGTTGATCTTAACCTTAGCGCGCGGCAAGTATCAGGGCTTTAACGATTCTCATCTCACGGAAAAACTTCACTCCGAAGAAAACCTCACCGTCGGCCGCGAAACCGTGCGGCGCATCTTGCGAGCCGCCAAACTGGCCTCGCCGCAGAAGCGCCGGCCCCGCAAATATCGCTCTCGCCGCCCGCCCCGCCCGCGCTTCGGCATGATGGTGCTCACCGATGCCAGCTGCCATGATTGGCTCGAAGGCCGTGGCCCCGAGCTCACCCTCATCGGCTTTCAGGACGACGCCACCGGCCAGATCCTGGCCGCTCACTTCCAACTCGAAGCCGAAAATACGCTGGGCTATCTTCGTGCTCTGCATGCCATGATCCTTGCGCACGGCCTTCCCCTCAGCCTCTACCACGACCGTCACTCCATCTTCCAGCGCAACGATTCGTACTGGAGTCTCGCCGAGCAGCTCGCCGGAAAACAATCTCCCACTCAGCTGGGACGGGCTCTCGAGCAGCTCGGCATCCAGCAGATCCCCGCCTATTCACCCCAAGCCAAGGGCCGCATCGAGCGCGCCTGGCGCACCTGCCAGGACCGCTTGGTCAGCGAACTTCGTCTGGCTCAAGCCACCACCGTCGAGCAAGCCAACATTGTGCTGGCCCGCTTCTGCGCCGACTACAACCAGCGCTTCGCCCGTCCCGCCGCCGAGGCTGCCTGCGACTTCCGCCGCCTGCCCCGCCGCTTCGATCTCGCCCGTTGCCTCAGCTTGCACTACCAGCGGGTCGTCGCCGCCGATCACACCGTCACTCTGGGGGCGCAGTCGATCGCGCTGCCACCCTTGCCCGGCCATCGTGGTTACGCCGGAGAAGCAGTCGAACTCTCCCATCAACTCGATGGCGTGTTGCGCGTTTTTCGCGGAGATGTTCTCTTGCTCGCCCGACCCTCGCCCCTGGAAGAACACGCCGAGCGCCGACCCCAGCTCCTCACCTCTGCGCAGAAACGAAAATCGCCAACCCCGCGCATCTACAACCTCTCCGGCCGCCCCGCGTTGGCGGCCGTTACTTAAACGTTAAGGGGTGACAAAGTCTCGTTGCAGTTAATACGACATTTTCTCGTTGCAACAACAGGGTATCGCCGCCGTGGAATCAAAAGCCCCACCCCTGAAGGGATGGGGCCCTCTCATGGTTCTCTCTTGCACAGGCTGTCCGAGTTATTCTTCCGAAGGCGTTTCGGCGTGGTCGATGACTAGAACCTGCACGGCTTCGGTTTTCGGTACCAGCTTCAGGCCGAGCTGCTCCTGAACCGCGGTGATGAGCGGAGGGCCGGAGGCCTCCGGTGAGGACGGGTCAGGGGCGACCGGGATGCCATCGCGTCGTAGGCGTTCTTCTTCGGTCGCGTCCGGCGTCCAGTGCAGGGAGAATGCATAGTTGCCTTTGAATCCGGTCTTGTCTACCACTGTGCGGCCCAGGCGGATTGACAACTGATCTGCCAGCAAGGCCAAATGAGTTCCTTGCGCGATCAATTCTCCCTTCCCCAAGCGGATCCCACCCTTCATCTGACCTGAGGTGGTTAACTCTTGAAGCTTGGCGCCGCCTTCATCGACAACCAAGTCATACACGGGAAGGTTCTTCATTTCAGGGTGAACCGCCAGTTTGAAATGATCGCGTAACAGGGCCTGCAGATCGCCACCACGCCGCTCAAGCGGTAGTTTGCTCATCTCCTCGAAGTTTGCACTGCTCATGTGTGCATCGATTTGAAACTTCTCCGTGTTGAGCCAGTCAGGGCCGCCAGCGAGTTGAGAATCCTGAACGCGGTACGCCATTTTAATAAGCGACTGCAACGTAACGCCTCTTGCTACGAAGCTTCCGTTATCCAGCGAGAACATCATTCTTGTTACGTTGGGGACATCGCCAGCAGGCTTTTCCGGTTTGATGGACACGGACTCGAAAGTGGGCGCCGGCTGCGCCGTGGTTGCGTCCTGTGTTTGAGCCTGGCTAGGCGTTGCGTGCAGCAGGCCAAACGTAATCGGTATGGCGATGGCCAACAATGCGGCTGTGGTGAGCAAGAGCTTTCTGGTGAGATCAAGTTTGCGCAAGATGCGAGCGGTCATGATATGAACCATCCTTTTCTTGAGATCGGCGCCGGTGACGCCTGAGACACAGGGCAACGGCGACCCCAGGCAGAATTCGCAGACTTTCAGAATGCTTTCGGCGTAGACTTGGCGGTCGCCGCCCAATTCCACGACCTCTTCGTCGCAGGCGCGTTCGCGCTCCTCGAGCAGCCGCGCTCCCAGCCACCAGACCAGCGGGTAAAACCAGAAGATCGCTTCGACCATCATGTGCATGGCTGCGAACAGATTGTCGCGGCGGCGCACGTGCCAGACTTCATGGGCGAGAATGGCCTCCAGGTGCGGATCTTCCAGGCGTTGGGAGATGCCTTCGGGCCAGATCAAAACCGGCCGGGCAACGCCGAAAATTCCCGGCTCGAGCGACGCTTGCGACAACAACAGCTCGATCGGCTTGTGCACTCCTCCCATGCGTTCGATGCGGCGCAGGGCACCGACTTCGCGGCCTTCAGAGATGGGCACGGCTGCCCGTTTGGCCGCGGAAATCCGCCGCCAGCGCGCGCTCCATATAAAAAGGACGGCGAGGAATCCGCACAGCCACAGTGCCAGCAATACCGGAAGCAAGGGGAGCAGACTTGGGGACGCTACCGATCGCGTAGCCCCAGACGTGACGTGCGCCGCTGTCTGAGTAAAGGGTTGGCTGATTTCTTCGATCGCGAAGTACAACGCAGGATTCGCTGCATCGGCAGAGCGCGACCATGCCAGATGGCTGCCTAAGGCGACCAACCACGAGAAGGGAAGCAGGAACTTCACCGACGCTGCCAGCCATAGCCAATAGCGAGCACGGGCGCGGTGCTTGCGCAGCAGCAATGTCAGCAGGCCTGCGGTGAGGGCGACGAGTGTGGACTGCCACAGGTGATTGCCCAGAGCTGGCGCGATGGCATCCCAAGTCTCAGACAAATATTTTGGGATCACGATCATTGCTCCTTTCTCTCCAGCTTGCGGAGCGTCTTCTCGGCTTCCTTTACGTCGGCGAGAGTGAGCTTGCCGGATTCGATCAGGTGCGCCATGACGGGCTGGGTGCGTCCGCCGAACAGGGCCAGCAGGTCGTCGATCAACTTGCGCTGGGCGACGTCACGGGAGACGGCGGCTTCGAAGATGTGGAAGTTGCCGACCTTTCTAACGCGACGAACGGCTTTCTTGGTCTCCATGCGATAGACGGTCGTCTGGATCGTGGTGTACGCGGGTCTGTGCTTCTCGAGAAAGTCTTCCTGAATTTCACGGATGGAGGCACTGCCTCGAGTCCAGAGCGTCTCCATGATCTGAAGTTCCAGCTTGGTGAGTTTGGGACCGGGCATTTCGTCTCCTACTAATGTGTGCAGTATTACTACAGATGTAGTAAATGTCAAGTCTTTTTTTACCACTTCTGGACACGACCGACGCCTCAGGATCCACCCGTCCTATCCGCACCCTCGGACCAGGTTGAGGAAAAAGCCGCTGGTGCCGGAAGAGCTGACCTCAGCGGCTGAAAGCCGCGTTGATTTGGCGTGACTTTACGGCACGAGTGAAAGAGGCTGCGGAAAAAGTCCGTTAACACGCTAAAGACGACCACCGGGGCTGAAGCCCGGATTGATTACATGGCTTTACGCGGCCCTGAAGGGGCCGCTCTTCCACGGGAACGCGAGTACTCCGGGTTTTTCAGCAACCTGTGAAACTCGTGCCCTTCCCGATCTTCCACGGCCGACGTCGCACGTAAAGCTCAGGTGCGCATGGCGGCCACTGACACCGGTTCCAGGTGCGCAGTGAAGTGGCGCAGGAATTGAGCTTCGTAGGTCAAGCGCATGCCGGGGATGGTCTCGCGGTGCTTCCAGACTTCAAGAATCACCTCGACGACGTAGTCAATGTGGCTCTGGGTGTAGACGCGGCGGGGGATGGCCAGGCGCACCAGGTCCATAGGCGCGGCGGCACCGGGCGTCGGTTTAAACATCAGGGTGCCGATTTCGACGGAGCGGATTCCGCCTTCGAGATAGAGTTCGGCGGCGAGAGCTACGCCTGGGAATTGGTCGGCGGGAATGTGCGGCAGGAAAGCGCGGGCATCGAGATAGATGGCGTGGCCGCCGGGCGGCTGCACGATGGGCACGCCTTGCGACGCGATGTGATTGCCCAGATAGGCGGTCGAGGCGATGCGGTAGCGCAGGTAATCTTCTTCGAGCGCCTCCTGCACGCCGACGGCGATGGCTTCGAGATCGCGTCCGGCGAGGCCGCCGTAGGTGGGATATCCCTCGGTGAGAATCAGCAGATCTTTTTCCTGCTGGGCCAGCCGATCGTCGTTGGTGCAGAGAAAGCCGCCGATGTTGGCCATGCCGTCTTTCTTGGCCGACATGGTGCATCCGTCGCCATAGGAGAACATTTCCTGCGCGATCTGCTTGGGAGTTTTGGATTCGTATCCTTTTTCGCGCAGCTTGATGAACCAGGCGTTTTCGGCGAAGCGGCAGGCGTCGAAGTAGAGCGGGATGCCGTGACGCTTGCACACGGCCCTTACCTCGCGGACATTCTGCATGGAGACCGGCTGGCCTCCGCCGGAGTTATTGGTGACGGTGAGCATGACGAGCGGAATTTTGAAGCTGCCTACGCGTTCGATCAGAGCTTCGAGAGCGGCCACGTCCATGTTGCCCTTGAAGGGATGGGATAGCGACGGCTGGCGGCCTTCGGGAATTACCAGGTCGACGGCCTCGGCCCCGACGAACTCCACATTGGCGCGCGTGGTGTCGAAGTGCGTGTTGTTGGGGACGATGTCGCCCCTCCTGCAGGTCACGCCAAACAGGATGCGCTCGGCGGCGCGGCCCTGGTGCGTCGGGATGACGTGTTTGTAGCCGAAGATTTCCTGGATGGAAGTTTTGAAGCGGTCGAAGCTGCGGCTGCCCGCATAGCTTTCGTCGCCTTCCATGATCGCTGCCCACTGGTGCGTGGACATGGCGCCGGTGCCGGAGTCGGTGAGCAGGTCGATCAGGACATCGTCGGCGGGCAGAAGAAACAGGTTGTAGTGCGCGGTGCGAAGCAGTTGCTCGCGTTCTTTGCGCGTGGTCCAGCGGATGGGTTCGACGCTCTTGATGCGGAAGGGCTCGATGATGGTTTTGACGGGCATGCGGCCAGATCCTTCAGAGTCGGGAGATCGAAACGCTTCATGATACTCCCAGAGCCGGACCGCGCTCGACGGACCCTTCGGATTACTTTCGACTCGCTGCCGCACAAACGAGCGCGCCTCTCCTTAAGGTCTGGGCTCGCGATCGTCTCACAACAGCCGGATCGTCCTTGCTTTACCATCCCAGACCGGCACATGCGATGCGATGAGTTTCTTGAATTCATCCAATTGTTCCGCGGTGAAGGCTCGCTTCGGAAAGACGTACATCACGGCGTCTGAGACCAAGGCTATTGCGTCGTCTCCCTCAATAACTCTCTGGAATGCCTCCCATTTCAACTCGCCTCGCCCTACCCTGCAAATTGTCATGACACCGTCTTCGCTTATATCGGCTTCGTACTCCTTGTCGGTGACCGCCGCTGCGTAGAATTTTCTGGCTCTTCTGCGAACGTTTTGAAACCCGCATGCAACAAAGCAAAGAGCGATCGGCTCCATTCCGAGCAGAAATTTGTCCGGAGGCCATAGGCCAGGGGCGGCCAAGAAAGGCGCCACGCTCAGCAAACACCCCGCCATGACAGCGGCGAACCTAATTCTGCGCACGCGGGGCGTCAGTCTTTCGGCTGTGACACAGAGGTCTTCAAAGTCCTCAATTCGGAAGGTATAGCGGATTTTCACGATACGCAATGCTTGATCGAATCATCCGAAAGGGCAAGATTACTGACGTTTAGCGGGCTAACATCGAGGGTGCTACACTCGAACGTTTTCGTTCGAGGGTACCTTATGAATATTCAACGAGTGGGAGTCGTGGGCGCAGGAACGATGGGCAACGGCATTGCGCATGTGTTTGCGCGTAGCGGATACGCCGTCACGCTGTGCGATGTGGAGCAGCGGTTTCTGGAACGTGCGGTCGCGACAATTGGCGAGAATCTTGAGCGTGAAGTGGCGAAGTCCAAGATCACTGCGGCCGACAAGAAAGGCACCCTGAAGCGCATTCATGCAGTCACCGAACGCGGCAGGCTGGCGGATTGCGATTTCGTGATCGAGGCGGCGACCGAGAAATTCGAAATCAAAAGCGAAATCTTCCGCGATCTGGACCGGCTGACGGGGCCACAAATCATCCTGGCCTCGAATACTTCTTCCATCTCGATCACCAAGCTGGCGGCGCTCACGAAGCGGCCTGAGAAAGTGATCGGCATGCACTTCTTCAATCCGGTGCCGGTGATGAAGCTGGTCGAGGTGATTCGCGGGCTGGCCACTGCGCAGGAAACATTCACCGCCGTGCGCGAACTTTCGGTGAAGCTCGATAAAACTCCGGTCGAAGTCAATGACGCGCCCGGATTTGTTTCGAACCGCGTGCTGATGCCGTTGCTGAACGAGGCTATGTACGCGGTGATGGAAGGCGTGGCCACGCCCGAGGCGGTTGACGAAGTGTTCAAACTGGGGATGGCGCATCCCATGGGGCCGTTGACGCTGGCGGATTTCATCGGCTTGGACGTTTGCCTCGACATCATGCGCGTGCTGCAGAGCGGACTGGGCGATCCCAAGTACCGGCCGTGCCCGCTGCTGGTCAAGATGGTGGACGCGGGGTGGCTGGGGCGCAAGAGCGGGAGAGGATTTTACAAATATTGATGATTGTTGATTTTAATCTTGAATGAAGACCGGGACCGAAGGCGATGCGTGGTTCTATCTACTGGCTGCGATATGCGGCATTGGCACCGGCTGGGCCGGTGTGGTCATCAATGACTTGTTGTTAACGGCGCTGCTGATGGTGGCGTCCTGCATGATGCTTGGCCTGTGGCGGCCGCGGTGGCCGTGGCGTTGGGTGATTGTAGTCGGCGGGTTCATTCCGCTGACCGAACTCGCGGCTTATCTCGTGGTGACTGTCAAGCCCTCTCGGGCGCAGGTTTATGGATCGTTCCTCGCGTTTTTGCCGGGTATCGCGGGAGCGTACGGGGGATCGCTGATGCGAGGGGTGATTGAGAATTTGCGGCAAGGGAAATAGTGGGGATTGAGTCATCGAGTGAATGTGCAATTGCGTGATTAAGAAGCTCTCGAATGCTTGCTTTGATATCGAGTCTGCCGGCTGCGCGATTTGTTCTTGCCCGGGGGACGCCTCGGCTGCGATGATCGCTGCTAAATCAACTTGGAAAGTCTTAAATATGCGCATGCGTTTGTTTGTTCTCGTCGTGATCACGGGCCTGGTTGTGAACCTGTTTGCTCAAAAGTCTGTGTGGCAGCCTGCACCGGGGCATATCACGCTCCCGCTCTGGCCGCACCCTCAATCCAATCCAGGTCCAGAGATCGACGCTACGACGGTGAAGGATAACCTCGTCGCGGGCAAGCCTGTCATCCGTCTGACCAATGTTTCCGCGCCAACCGTCACCCTGTATTCCCCTGCGGGCAAGAACAGCGGGGCTGCGGTCGTGGTGTTTCCGGGAGGCTCGTACCGCATCCTGGCCATCGACCTGGAAGGCACGGAGGTATGCGAGTGGCTGAACTCGATCGGCGTCACCTGCGTCCTGCTCAAGTACCGTGTGCCGGATTCGGGGCCTTATCCCAAGTCTTCCGCCGCATTGCAAGACGCGCAGCGTGCGCTGGGAATGGTGCGCGCCCATGCCAGCGAGTGGCATATCGATCAACGCCGTATCGGCGTGCTCGGCTTCTCGGCCGGAGCCCACTTGGCTGCGGCGCTCAGCACGCACTTCGATCAACGGCTCTATGACCCCATCGATGCCGCGGACCAACTGGGTTGCCGTCCGGACTTCGCCGTGATCGTTTATCCCGGGTACCTTGCTCTTGCGGAACAAAACTTCGCGCCGAACCCTGATATCTCCGTTACGAGCGAGACTCCTCCTTCGTTCATCGTGCAAGCGGAAGATGATCCGGTGCACGTCGAGAATGCCACCGTTTACTTCCTCGCCCTCAAGAACGCCAAAGTTCCGGCTGAGATGCACATCTACGCGCAGGGGGGACATGGCTACGGTTTGCGTCGCACGGCACTCCCGGTGACCACGTGGCCGCAGACGGTTGAAACCTGGCTGCGGACCATTCAGGTGCTGCCGCCCTCGGCTCCGTGAGCGGACCTCGCTCTTAGGTATCGGCTAACCAGAAAGTTACTCCCGGTTCCACAGGGCGGGCGCGTATGCTGCGAACATGGGTGTGAGGGTGTCCATGCTGGCTTCGGGGAGCCGCGGCAATTGCGCGATCGTGGCCAGCGCCTGTACCAAGATTTTGGTAGATGCCGGCATCTCCGGCCGCGAGACCTTCAAGCGCATGAAGTCGCTGGGCGAGGATCCGCACTCGCTTTCGGCTATTCTCATCACCCACGAGCACTGCGATCATGTTTATGGATTGGCAACGCTGGCGAAGAAGTTGCGCATCCCAGTATTTATGACAGGCGCGACGCAGCAGGCGTGGGCACGCGCCCTGCGCAATGAAAACGGTGTGCGGCCGCAGCTGGAAAAGTGGGAGCGTTTCGAATCGGGCCACAGCTTTCAGGTGGGCGACATTGCAGTGAAGCCGTTCACCATTCCCCATGACGCAGTTGATCCTGTAGGATTCACGTTTCGCGCCGAGGGCATCAAGGTCGGGATCGCAACTGACCTTGGCTACCTGCCGGTGAGCGTGCGCGATCACTTGCGCGGCTGCGATGTGCTGGTCATGGAATCGAATCACGATTTGGAGATGCTGCGAGGTGGGCCGTATCCGTGGTCGGTGAAGCAGCGGGTGATGAGCCGCGTGGGGCATCTTTCGAACGAAACCCTCGCGAATTTCTTCATTAACGACTATGATAATGGTGCAACGTTTGTGGTGCTGGCGCATCTTTCACAAGAGAACAATCATCCGGAAATAGCCCGGAGAGAGGCAGAAAAAGCGCTCGCCATGCGGGGTGGCCTTTTCCAGAACCGCGTGCTTCTGGCCTCGCAGAGTGAGGCCCTGACGCCGATTTGCCTGTAGGTTGGCTTTGTGTATCCCCCATGAGTCAGCAGTGCGTTGATCCGATCGTTGGCAAGATCCTGGCGGGCTGGAGGTACGACATCTCCGGGCTGGCGCCGGAGATGCGCGGCGACTACGAAAGCCATTTCGCCGGCTGTGAACACTGCCGCAGGCACCAGCAAATACATCGCATTATTGACGTTGCACTGATCGCGCTGGCCTCGATCTCGGCGGCAGTGTTTCTGCTGGCGTTTGGAGTGATCCGCTACTTCGGTCCGCGGAATGCATTCTGGCTGGAGATCGCTGCCCTGGCGGGATTCGCGCTTTCGGCATTGATCTGGCTGGGCGTGGCTGTGGCCACGCCTGCGCCGGTGACCGTGCTGGATGCAGCCAAGGAAGGCGCGCGGCGCGTGCATGACCGGTTGCCCGAGGAAATCCGGCAGCGGCTGCCGGAAGAAATCCGGCTCAGGATTACGGGCACATAATCGCGATGACGCACGGTTCACGCATCGTCGCGGTGATTGTGCTGCTCACGGTGGGCGCGGCTTGCGCTGGCTCTCAGGTATCAGCCACATCCGTTCGCCATTCGAACTTTCCACCCTGTCACGAGCCCATGCCCGGGCCACCATCACCAGGGCCTGTCAGCTATCAATGCTGCATCAACGGCCATCATTCGGCGATTCCGCGGGCGACGTTTTCGCCGCGTCCTCTGCTCGCGCAGTTCTCTAAATCGGATGGTGGCGAAGACTTCTCGGTGGCTTCCGTTCTTTCCGGGCATTTTTCGATAATCGTCATTCCTGCCAGCAGCCCGCCCGGGATTGCTCCGTTGCGAATCTAAAAAACCTTAAACCACGAAGGACACGAAGGTTCACGAAGGTCGTGATGGCTAGGGTTCCTTCGTGTGACTTCGTGTCCTTGCTGGGAGTGACTTGAAATGGGGCTGCTCGCAACGAGGTTCTCGTGAAAACTACATTGTCTGGTGCACTGATTGTCTTCGCGCTGTCGCTGGTCTCGGCTTCAGCTCAGGAGAGCTCTACTCCTCCCCCGCATGATCATTCCCAGGAGCAAGATACTTCCATGCCAGGGATGCAGATGGAAGGTATGCATATGGAAGAACACGCCGAGTCGCAGCTGCCTTCGCCGCACGCGGGGTCCGGCACAGGATGGCAGCCGGCTTCGGTGCCGGGGCATGACTGGATGTGGATGCGCGGCGGGTGGGAATTGATGACACACGGCGTCATCTTCGTGGATTACAACCAACAAGGTGGCCCGCGCGGCGCGGGCAAGGCCGAATCGGTCAACCGGGGCATGCTGATGGAGCAGCACAAATTGGGCGCAGGAACGATTCTCTTTCGGCAAATGTTTTCGGCCGAGTCGCTGACCTCTCCGCATCCAGGTTTTCCGGAGCTGTTTCAGACGGGTGAGACATATCACGGCCAGCCGCTTGTCGATCATCAGCATCCGCACAACTTGTTTGCCGAACTGGCTGTGCTCTATATGCTGCCCGTGACAGAAAAAATCTCCTGGGAACTCTACGGCGGGCCGTCGGCGGAGCCGGCGCTGGGCCCTGTGGCATATCTGCATCGTGCTTCGGTGTCGGAGCTGCCGCTGGCTCCGCTCAGCCATCACCTGCAGGATTCGACGCATACCAGCTTTGGGGTGGTCACCACGGGATTGGTGATCGACCGCATCAAGCTGGAGGGCTCGGCGTTCAATGGACGCGAGCCGGATGAACAACGCTGGAGCATCCAGCTGGCGGCGCTCGATTCGTGGTCGGGGCGAGCCAGCGTGGCGCCCTCGCGCAACTGGACGGCGCAATACAGCATTGGACGGCTCGAGCATCCTGAGGCGCTGGAGCCGGGAAGTCAGTGGCGGCAGACAGCGTCGGTTGAATACAACCGGCCAGTCCCCGTCATAGGCGGCAACTGGGCAACGTCGGTGGTATGGGGACGGGTTCACAAGGTGGCGACGGATGCGCACCTGAACAGCTATTTGCTTGAGTCCACGCTGAATTTCCGCGAGCGCAATTATGCTTTCTCGCGATTCGAACTGGTTGACAAAGACGAACTTTTCCCGCAGGCGCCAGTGCATCCTGCCTACCGCATTGGCGCGTATACTTTTGGGGGCGAGCGCGATCTTCTCAGCGCTCACATCGAAAACCTGCCCTGGCAACTGGGGCTGGGGGCCGATGTAACGTTCTATTCCAAGCCGCCGGCGCTCGATGCGGCCTACGGAAGCGTTCCGGTTTCGTTCCAGATTTTCTTGCGACTGCGACCCGCCCGTTCGGCTCACATGCATGGGTATTGAGGGCGATCACATCGCGGTTGACCTCGACGAACATGTACCAAGAATTTACAAGCGTCTCCGCAGGAAATGCGAGAAAATACTTTGTCAGATGCCTAAAACCTTGCGAACCCTGCGGGCGGTGCAGTGGTCGATGCTGGCCAGTATCCTTGTCTACATTGTGCTGGGAGAAGTCGCGGGGCCACGCTCTCGCGGAGTGGACCCGGGCTTGAGCTACCTGTTCAGTACCTTGGCCGTGGGCATCGTGGGTGCGATTTTTGTGGTGCGGCGCACACTGGTGCAACGGGCAGCTGCAAGTTTGTCTGAGCACCCCGACGACAGCCTCAGCCTGGGGCACTGGAGCACGGGCTACTTCGTTACTTACGCGCTTTGCGAAGCGCTGGCGTTGTTCGGCCTGGTGCTGCGCTTTATGGGGAGCCCGATGCAGCACAGCCTCCTGTTCTACCTCGGAGGCTTCGTTCTGCTCTTCTTCTTTCGGGCGAGAGAGCCCGTCAGCGCTTGATTTCCGCTTGGAGGTTGAATGTCGATCAACGGGCCCGATGAACTGCAGGGAATGCGCGCGGCGGGGGCGGTGGTCCGCCGAATTCTCGAAGTGATGAAGCGCTCGGTCCGCCCGGGTGTGACCACCGCGGAGCTGGATGAAATTGGCGCGGGCGTGATGCGGGAACAAGGAGCACGCTCGGCTCCGGCGATGGTCTACGATTTTCCGGGCGCGAACTGCATCAGTGTGAACGAAGAAGCGGTGCATGGCGTACCGGGGCAACGGGAATTGCGGTCCGGCGACCTGGTTAAGCTCGACGTCACGATTGAGAAAGACGGATTCATGGCCGATGCTGCCATTACCGTTCCAGTGGGTGAAGTTACGGAAGAGAGCCGGCGCCTGGCCGAGTGCGCGGAGCGCGCGTTCACCAAAGCGATGCTGGTGGCGCGGGCCGGCTTTCGGGTCTCAGAGATCGGAAGGGTCGTCGAGAAGGAAGTGCGGCGCAGCGGCTTTGCGGTGATTCGCGATCTCAGCGGACACGGCATCGGACGCACCATCCATGAGGAGCCGCGGGTGCCGAACTTTCCTGATCCGCGCGCCAACCAGATATTGACCGAAGGGCTGGTCATTACGGTCGAGCCGATTATTGCGGCAGGATCGGGAAGGACGGTTGTGGCTCGAGACGGATGGACCGTGGTTACGGCCGATCGGCGGCCTTCCGCACACTACGAACACACGCTGGTAATCACCAAGGGCGCGCCGATCCTTCTGACCGCGGCGTGATCGGTATGGTCGTGGCTTGTGCGCCTGAAGTGCCCCCGTTTGCTGTACCAATCGCAATGTTAGTTCTCGTGTGATTCTTGGGTTCAGCGGGGATGAGGTCCGGAGCAGGGGACGGCGTTTGAGTCCCCTGCTCTGGCAGCCTTGTACTAGCTTTCCTCATGCCTGCATCTCCGTTGCAGTCCGTGCAAACTCTGCGGGCGGCAAGTAGTTCAACGAACTATGTGGGCGTTGTTCGTTGTAATCCTTCCGCCAAGTTTCGATTTTTCTCCGTGCGTCGCTCAAACTGGTGAACCAGTTCGCGTTCAGACATTCGTCGCGCAGTCGTCCGTTGAAGCTTTCGATGTAGGCATTCTGTACCGGCTTGCCCGGCTGGATGAACTCCAGCCGTACCCCACGTTCCTCGCTCCAGGCTGCCAGTGCCCGGCCGCGAAACTCCGGCCCGTTGTCCACAACAATCGCTTCTGGCAGTCCGCGCTCGATCGCCATCCGATCCAGCACTCGACCCACACGAAGTCCGCCCAGCGAGGTATCGACCTCGATGACCGGACATTCCCGCGTGCAATCGTCCACGATGGTCAACATCCGAATCACCTTCCCGCTGCTCACGCAATCGCTCACGAAATCCATCGACCAACGTTCGTTCGGCTGACTCGCCGCGGGCTTAACCACTGCGCCGTTCCAGCGGATCCGCCGTCGTTGCCGAATCCTCATCGCCAACCCTTCCTCGCGGTAGAGTCGGTACACTCGCTTGTGATTGGCCGACATTCCTTCTCGCTCCAGCATCGCCGTCAGCCGGCGATATCCGAACCGCATGCGCTTGGCGGCCAGTTCTTTCAATCGTATTCGCAGTGCGACGTCTCGCTCCGCCTTTCGCGCTCGATAGCGATGCGTCGATCGCCCCAATCCCAGCAGCCTGCAGGCGTGCCGTTCGCTCATCTGGTACCCGACTTCCACATAACTCACGGCTGTCCGAAGTCCCGCAGGCGCTACCAGTTTTTTGAGAGCACGTCTTTCAATGCCCGATTATCCAGCGTCAGCTCGGCCACTACGTGCTTCAGCTTCCGGTTCTCGTCCTCCAGTTGCTTCATCTTCTTCGCGTCGCCACTCTCCATCCCGCCGTACCTCGCCTTCCAGCGGTAGTAAGTCTGCTCCGTGATCCCGTGCTGTCGGCATAACTCCGCCGTCGTCAATCCTGCTTCGCCTTGCTTCAGGATCGCGATGATCTGCTCTTCGCTGTGTCGCGTGCCTTTCATTGCGGTTCTCCTCCTGGGTTTGGGAGAACTCACATTTTACGTGGTCCAGTTTTCGGGGGCTGGGTCACGCCGCGATACCTGGGCTGAGGGCGCGGTTTAATGAGCGCTAGGGCCTGGTTTCGTCAGTCATGCCAAGGGGCTTATGAACGGAGAATCGCTCCGGCGATCTGATTCCACATGGCGCTGTGTCCGATCACGATAAAAATGCACGACGCGGTCACCATTACGGAATAGCCGACCGCATACCATCGATTAAGCGTGCGAGTCATTCCCCACTGGACAACCAGAAACAGCGCCCCGAGCGCCAGCGCGGGACCAAGTACGTACAACGGCGGCATGATGGCAAACTGTCCAATGTAAGGGCAGCGGCCCAGGGAGCCTGAGATGATCATCAATGACGCCAGGAGCATCATAGGCCGGTGGATTTCTGGGCGGCGACGATAAATGATTGCAACTCCCACCAGCACGCCGAAGGAGAGCATCTCGCCGAGCATGATTGCCAGGAAAAATCTGGGGCCGCCAAAAAACTGGTACAGTTCAGGGTTGTAGCGGGCTGAAAAGATTGCTGAGATCGATCCGAGGGGGACCATGACACTGGCGAGCACAGCGCCGCCTACGCCGATGCGCATATGAAGACGCGGACTGCCTTTCAGAATGAAGACGCTCTGCACCAGAAATAGGACGATCCAACTGAACATGGCAAGGCCGTGAACCACGACCAAGGGAACAATCTGCCGGGTGATTTCGCCTCCTCCGAAACCTTTCCCATGCGCAAGAAATGCGCGGAATCCCACGGCAGTCGCAACCAGCATTAGGCTTCCCGCGATGACATAGAAAAGTCGTTCGGACACCAGGGCTCGCAAAGCCGCATTTTGCGCTTGCGATCGAATGACTGTGTCTGTGATGGCTCCTGACATGACAGTTTGCCTTCAGCGCTGCGCGTTTGATTGCCGTCCGCGCGCACTCTCGAACCACACGCCTGCCACAACACCAGAATGTTACTGATGATCCCCGAGAATCAGTGCAGAACCGGAGATCATAAGGGAAGGAAGATAAGCTCCGGCCGCAAGATCTGCACTACTGGGTGAGGAGTATGAACCGAGATGAAGTGGCTGTCAACCGAAACTCCTTCAAAGAGTGACGGCGTCATTGACAGCCTGGCTTTCCGGGTATTAGAACGGGGGGAGCGCACGAACCGGCCCCGTATATTGTTCTAGTCCTCGTAGTGTCGGCCATGCGCTTCACGCGGACCTCGATGCGGTGACGCAGCCTCACAAGCTAGTGTGTATCTGTCCACCGAGAGGATCATGGAGGAATTCAATGACGACATCACGGATTTGTGAGCTGTTTGGTTTCGCATCGCCGCGAAGGCGGAAGCACGGCAGCGCGAGCATAACAAGCGGGTGGAAAATGGCGTGCGCCCTCCTTCTGCTCTGTGTTGGGATCGCGATTGCGTCGAGTGCGCAGACCGCCAGTTCGGGCATTTTCACAATATTTCCTGCCGTCACAACCTTCACCCCAACGAGTCGCGAGGCGGGGGCGATCGTCACTGACACTGGAACCAGCTTCAGCGTGACAACGTCTTCGTCCCGCAACAATACGCCGTTTCAACATGTGATAGTGATTTTCCAAGAGAATCGCACGCCAGACAACCTGTTTGGCAGCAAGCCCCGGTTCGAGCCCGGCGTCAACATTCGAAACTGGGGCTATGTGCAAGGGAGTCTGAATCAGGTCTCGTTGCAGCCACGGCCTCTGGCGGACTGTTATAACCCACAACACACTCACCAGGCGTGGCTGGCAATGTACGATCACGGGAAGATGGACGGGGCTCTCAACGAAACCGTCAGTGCCTACAGCGGGTGCGAGGTCCCAACCAACCCCGAATACGTACACGTCTCGTTAACGCCTGGCCAGAGCCCTCAACCCTACTTCGATATCGCCACCAACTATGGATTCGCCAACTACATGTTTCAAACCAACCAAGGGCCAAGCTTCCCCGCGCACCAGTTCATATTTTCGGGGACTTCAGCGCCGACCCATTACAACGAACCTAACGACAATAACAATCTTTGGTGGGAGTGGTTCGCCGCCGAAAACGCCTACATTCCTTCGGGGAACGGAGTGAACGGATGTATTGCAGGCTCAGGTACCTATGCCGGCCAGATCAGTTGGTCCGGGGTCGAGTCAGGGGATTGCACAAAACGGGCGTGTTACACCCCTCCAGACCCGCCGAACGCTAGTCCGGGCTTTCCTTGCTATGACCACCGCAGTCTGCCGGACCTGTTTCTGCACCGGCCATTCAACGGCAACCGGAATATTACATGGAACTACTACGACGGCGGTTCCAAGACCTGGCTGTGGACCGCGCCCAATGCGATTGACAAAATTTGTGTGCCCCTGGATGGTACCTGCACTGGCTACTATTTCAACGGCAAAGGTGTGAACGGAGGGATTTTCGATGGCAATCCAGCGCAGATCTTCAATGATATTTCGAACTGTGAACTGAAGAACGTCTCCTGGGTGATCCCCGAAGGCCAATGGTCCGATCATGCAGGGAATACAGGGAACCCGGGCAGCAACGGAACGGGGCCATCCTGGGTTGCGGATATCGTCGATGCAATCGGCCAAAACACCAAGTGCGATCCCCGCCAAGCCGACGGCAAATCCGGCTATTGGAACGATACCGCCATCCTGATCACCTGGGACGACTGGGGTGGCTACTATGACCATGTCCTGCCCTTGAACTGCAACGCCAGCGGAGTGTGTACGGGCTATCCGCCCAGCACAAATGGCAGTAGGGGTTCGGAGTACGTCTACGGGTTCCGTGTGCCGCTGCTGGTCGTTTCAGCGTACACACCGGCGGGCTACGTCTCGGGTCCCGTCGCCAACCCGAACAACTTGCCGACTTCGTGCCCCGCCGCACAAGCCTATCCTTACTGTCACGACTTCGGGAGTATCCTCAACTTCATCGAATATGTCTTCGGGTCAAATGGGTCCTCATTGGGTGAGATCAATCCGCAATACCACTACGCGGACTACTTAGCCCCAGACGGGCCTAACGGGCCTGGCTGCAACGCGCAACTCTGCCCGTACTCTCTCTCCGATTTCTTTGACTTCAAGACATACCGGCGGTCGCCACGCCCGTTTCACTTCATACCCACGGAGCACGGTGCGAGTTCTTTCCTGAATCATTCCGAGCCGGCAATGGACCCGGACGATGATTAGGGTTGAGCAGAAGTCTGATATCACGAACGTGGAAATGTCTGCTGGGCGTTCGGAAAAGGAACACGAAGCCGCCTTTCAGAGGCGGCTTTTTCTTTGCATCAGGGCTCTGGTTGCAAATGGCAGTCAGTCTTGCAATAGCAGGGCTCGCCGATCACTCTTGTAACATCGCCATAGCGCTCATTGGCAATGAGGACACCATGATTGGAGACTTATTCGACCAGATCGGGGGACGTAGCGCTGTCGAAGCTGCTACTGAACTCTTTTACGACAAGGTTTTGCATGATGATAGCTTGCGCCATTTCTTTGAACAAGTTGACATGGCACATCTCCATTACCAACAGGCTATGTTTATTACCATGCTCCTCGGCGGACGAGTGTTTACGGGGAAAAGTATTCATGACGCCCATGCCCGCTCCAGAGATCACGGTCTGAACGATGCGCACTTCGACCTGTTCCTCAAGTACTTTCGCGCAGCCCTGGAAGAAGTGGGAGTCAAGCCGGAGAATGCCGAGAAGGTCATGAAACATCTGGAAAACAAGCGAGGAGCCGTCCTGGGACCATGAGATAGCTCTTGAATAAGAACGAAAAACGCTTTGTTGGGCGTGAGCCCATTCAATCCCGTATCGTCGGCAACAGCGAACTTATTCGTTAACTGGCGATAAATCCCTTACACTCATCTACCGTTGGGCAGGGATAGGTGAGTGTAATCGCACCGCTGGGCCGTTCTCGACCTGCTTATGTGCCGATGTGGCAGCTGGCCAAGCCCCTCTTCTCCAGATACTGCTGGTGATATTCCTCGGCGGGATAGAACTCTACGGCGGACACAATGTGGGTCACGATTGGCTTGGAATAGCGGTGCGCCTTCTCCAGCGCCTCCTTCGACGCCTGGGCCTCCGCGGCCTGTTCAGGGGAGTGGAAGAAGATTGCCGACCGGTATTGCGTGCCCCAGTCCGGACCCTGACGGTTCAGTTGCGTGGGATCGTGGTTCTCCCAGAAGACTTTGAGCAAGTCGGCATACTTTACCTTGGCCGGGTCGAAGTCGACTTCCACCGCTTCGGCGTGGCCGGTCCGATCGCTGCAAACTTCCTTGTAGGTTGGACTGTCAGTCTTTCCGCCGGTGTAGCCGACGCGGGTTGAAATCACGCCCGGGATCTGGCGGAAGGTGGCTTCGACTCCCCAAAAACATCCTGCTGCAAACGTGGCTTTCGCCATATGATTCGCCTCCTGATTTAAGGCTGATGTGAGTGATTCGCTTGCGCCTTGAGTGCATCTGAAGCAGCCCTCAGGGGCTAAAGCCTACATTTCTTGCGAGCTTGAGCGGCACGGCTATAAGCCATGCCGTTCCCAAATCACCCACCCCGACTTTTTTCAGCAACCTGTTCAGCCGCTGCGGCAAGCGCTCCTCAGGGCCTAAAGAGTGTGCGTGAGAACCAGGCAACATTGTACGAGGGAGGGAATTTCCGCCTGAGAATCGGCTGGCTGGGCTGAGCCCATCCGTGCCAGCCGGGTCAGGTTGAAGGAAATGGCCGCCAAGGTGAACTCCAGCGCCACCTGCTTCAATCCCCGCAACCGAAACCGCCTCATGCCACGCTGTTCTTTCAAGCTCCCCAGTACCGGTTCGACTAGCGCCTTGCGTTTCCCGTAGAGTGCTCGTCCCGCTGGAGAGCGCAGCTTCTGCCGCATGCGCCGCTGTCGGGGACTCAGCCGAGTCCGTGCACAGCGTTGTCCGGTGTTCAGTTCGCGCGCTAAATTCGAATCCGGCAGGTACACATCCAATCCCCGGGCTTCCAGTTGCTCCAGGTTGTCTAACGAGAAAAATCCCGCATCCGCCAAAACTTTCTCCGCTTTCGTTCCCATCTGCCGTTCCGCTTCTTCCACCAGCGGAATCAGACTGTCGTTATCGGCGGCGTTCTGCGTCACTCTTTGCCCCACGATCAGATGATCTTCATTGACCGCGATTTCCGCCGTGTAGCCCAGCGCAAAGCCGCCGCGCTCCCGCAAGAAGCGCGCCTCCGGGTCGGTGCGCGACATCTTTTTCAGCCCGCTCTTGCGCAGCTTCTCCAGCCGTCGCGGCATCTCCGCCAGGTGTTGCTGCAAGCCTTCCAACTTCAGATCCGTCCCCGCCCCTTCGTTCGGGTCCTCCCCATCACATTGCTTCTGCCACTTGCGGATCGCCCGCCGCAGCCGCGATCGCTCTTGCCGCAGCCGCCGTTCGGTCTCCAGCCGGTTACGCGACGCCGCCGCTTGAATCCGCGTCGAGTCAATCGCCACCTGCCCCAACCGTCCCAGCTTCAGCGTCCGCGCCATCTCCAGCACCTGCGTGAACACATCGTTCAACCCCCGCGCGTGCCGCCGCCGAAATGCGCTCAACGCCCAGTTGTCCGGCCGCGCCCCGCCCGCCAGATAGCGCAGCGCCAAATCTTCCCCGATCCGCTGCTCCAGCCGTCGCGCCGACGTGATCCCGACCGCATAGGCATACAGCCAGACCTTCAACATCAGGGCCGGATGGTACAGCACCCCGCCTTCCTCGCTGTACTCCTGCTCGAAACCGTTCAAGTCCAGATGCTCCACCGTGTGGTGAATGAAAAAGCAGAGATGATCTTCCCCCAGCTCCTGCTTCACGCTCGGCGGCAATAAATACGCTTGCTCGGGTGCATACGGCAGAAATCGTCCCATACTTCTCTTTCTGCACCATCTACCCCATAATTACAAGTCAGTTCTCACGCACCCTCTAAAGGCCGATTCATTCTTAGACTTCGGACGGCGCGTCTAAAGCCGCGCCCTTTCAAAACGCGCCCACACCAAGTGAGAAACGCCCTAAGTTTAGATGAAGAATTCTTGGAAAAGTAACGGGAGTGTAAATTTCGTCCCCAGGTACCAATGGCAATTGACGCTCCCCTGGAATCACGATACATTCCGGGAGCAGGGTTTTTCTCCCCCCCCCGGAAATAGGTTCTGTCGTGTCCTCGACCAGCCACTGCCAATCCGCGCCAAGTTCTGTCCGAAGCAGGACTGTGCAGAAGCTTGCACTGGTCGTTCTATTGACAGCGACGGCGACTCAAGCGGCATGGTCGCAGGCAGCGCGGGGCGTCTCCGGATTCGCGCCAGCCACACGTTTGGGCTACCGCACCGGCGATCAGTGGGAACCGGCCATGGCCGCCGACGCCCGCGGGCATGTTTACGTGCTTTATCCGCAGTACGGGGCTGTGCCCGGTTGTGCAGCCTGTACGGCTCCGACCATTGCGCTGATGGTGAGCTCTGACAACGGACTGTCGTGGCAGGCCTCGCGTCCCTTGCTTCCGTTCCCCACCGGTCAGTTTGACCCGCAGATTGTGGTCGATCCCCTGGACCGACAGACGGTGTACGCCTCGTGGCTGCAGAACGAGAAGCGCGACATCATTGTTGCCCGGTCGCTGGACTTCGGCCGCACCTGGTCGTTCTCCGTGGCGGAGCACGGCCGCGACGACGCAGACAAGCCGGTGCTCGCCGTCCACGGCGCGGATATCTATGTCGGATTCAACCACGAAGAAAGATTTCTGGTCGCGGCTTCGCACGATGCGGGGCAGACGTTCAGCGTGGTGACCGTGAATCACGCGGCGGCGCCAGGATGGTCGCTGGCCGGCGGAGCTACGGTCGATCCCGCGGGCAATGTTTATTTCGGCTGGACGGCCTATGCTCGCCGCGCAATGGCCTTGCATCCGGTCAGTGTTTACGTGAGCCGGTCTTCCGATGGAGGCCACACTTGGAACACCATGCTGCTCGACGTTTCGAGCGCACCGCCGGGATGTGAAGCGCAGAATTGCCAGGCAGGGTTTCTAGGGGCGCAGATCGCGCTCGCGTCGGATGCGGCGGGCTCGCTGTATGCACTCTGGAATGCCGGGACTATCAGCGGAGCGCCGGAGCGGATTTATTTTTCGTCTTCCACCACGGGCGGAGCCAGCTGGACCGCGCGGACGAGCGTTTCGGCAGCCGCTGCGGGCGTGGAGCATTGTTTCCCAGCTATTGTTGCGGGAACGTCGGGCGACGTTCGCATAGCATGGATGGATGCCCGGGTTCCTGAGACCGGCCACCCCAACCGCCGGTTGTGGAACACCTTCTACCGCAGTTCGACTAACGGCGGCGCCACCTGGAGCCCCGAGGTGCGGCTCTCCAGTCCCAGTCGCGGATACGACTACATTTTACCCGAAGGTTTCCGATTTCCCTTCGGAGACTACTTCGGCCTGGCCATCGACAGCGAGGGCGCGACTCACGCTGTGTGGGGCGAAGGGCGCGATTACAAGTCTCCCGGCTCCATTTGGTACACTCGCGGTCGCTAGCCGATTCACGCATTCTCACTAGAACCCATCTGACAGACCGGCGAGCCGATGCCTGTCGTTGCGATTTATTTGCAGCCGCGAAGTTGAGGAAAAAAACCTGCTACGTCGACTGCGCGAGCTATTGGGAGGTAATCCTTGCAAGCTACGGAGAGCGTGGCCTTGATTCGTCAGTTCATCGAAGCGTGTGTGAGAGCCGAGCCCGATGAGTTCGCGGCCTACTTCACCGAGGATGCGACTTGGTGGAACGCTCCCTGGTCGTCGGTCAAAGGACGGGCTGCGATTCGCGAGACGCTGCGCCGTGGCGCTCAGCGAATGAGAGCACTGCCCTGGGAGATCCGTCATATCGTGGCGGACGGCAGCGTCGTGATGACCGAACGTGTAGACAATTTCGTGATTGGGCAGAAACAGGTCAGTGTGCCTTGCATGGGTATATTTGAATTGGAAGATGGGAAGATTGCGGCGTGGCGCGACTACTGGGACCTCAAGCAGTTCGAGGCTCAAGTCTCGTCTGCGCCGACGGAACCATCGAAGCCTTAATAAGGGATTACGCCATCCGGCTCGCAGCGTTTGTTTCTTAGGGCAGAAGCTTCACTCCAGCAGCATCCCGCCGGTGAGGTTGGAGATTCGAGCAATGTGGTGCTCGCTGCACCATTCCTCCAGTTCATCCACAATTTTCTCGGTGGCGCACGGATCCCAGTAGCTGGCCGTACCGATCTGCACCGCGGTCGCGCCCGCCAGCATGAACTCGATGACGTCGGCAGCCGTTGAAATTCCGCCCATACCGATGACGGGGATCTTCACCGCGTGGGCTGCGTCGTAGACCATGCGCACCGCGATGGGCTTGATTGCCGGTCCGGAGAGTCCGGCCGTTACGTTGGCGATGCGGGGCTTGCGCGTCTCGGGATCAATCGCCATCGCCACGAAGGTATTGATCAGCGACAAAGCGTCCGCGCCCGCTTCCTGCGCCACGTAAGCCATCTGGGCGATGCTGGTCACGTTGGGCGAGAGCTTGACGATCAACGGGCGCTGCGCGACGCGCTTCGCGGTGGTCACGACCTCATCGAGCGTGCGCGGATCGCTGCCAAACTGCAGGCCCCCATGCGCGGTGTTGGGACAGGAAACATTCAGCTCGTAGGCAGCGATGCCCTCGCCTTCGTTCAGAATTTCGATGGTCCGCTCGTAGTCTTCGCGGGTGTAGCCGAACACGTTGGCTATGACCACAATGTTCTCGATCTGGCGGAGCCGCGGCATCTTCTCGTCAAGAAATGCCTGCGCGCCGATGTTTTGCAATCCGATGGCATTCAACATGCCGGCCGCAGTCTCCCATAGACGGGGAGGCGGATTGCCGATCATCGGCTCTTTCGACAGGCCCTTTACCACGAGGCCACCCAGCTTGCTGAGGTGGACAACATCTTCAAACTCGACTCCGTAACCGAACGTGCCACTGGCAGCGATGATTGGATTCCTGAGTTGGAGACCAGCCACGTTGACGCTCAGATCAAGCTTGGAAGATGCGGTCATGGCTGATTTACCCCAGGCTGGTTCTCTCCCGCGGGGGCGCTTGCGCTTGACGAACTGGTGGCACGATGCGGCGGCGCGAGGGCCTCTGTCAGCACGCGGCCAACGGAGTGAGTGGGAGCGTTGATTCCCAACAGAGATGCAAGCGTCGGCGCCAGGTCTATCGGCTCGACGCTGGTGCGATATGTCCCGGGCTGGAATGGCAATCCGTAGAAGGCGAGCGGAACATGCGTGTCGTAGTTGTAAGGCGAGGTATGGTCGGTGCCTTTGCCGGGTCCGACGGTGTAAATGTCCGGGATGCCCATCACGTACCAACTCCCCTCGGGAGAATAGCTGTTCAAGTATTTTCGTCCCAGTGCCGTGTTGGGGACCTCGCCTAGAGCCAGTTGCGATTTGGTGTAGAAGTCGCGCAGGCCCACCTGCTTCATGGCTTCGCCGACCGCGTTTTCGGCGTCACGCTCGCGGACATGGGCTGCGGCGAAGGCGTCCGGGTCAAGCCAGGCCTGGGGATAATCCAGCCTCACATAGGCTGCGGGATGCCCGGGGGAGAACTTCGCGGTGATGGCGCTGTTGATCTGCGACTCGAGCTTGGCCACGTCGAGATGTCCGGTCGGTATGCGCAATTTCTGCACCTGCTCGGGCAAGGACGAAACACCGTGGTCGGCCGAGAGGGCGATCCAGACATCGGCTAATCCGATTTGGTGGCCGAGGAAGTTGATGAAGTCGGCGAGTTCCCGATCGAGATCGAGCGCCATCTGTTTCATCTCGGGCGAATCCGGGCCAACCTGATGACCAAGAATGTCGTTAGGTGAGAGGCTGATCGCGAGCAGATCGGTGGCTGGGCCGCGGCCAACGTTTTCGTAGACGACTAATTCCTTGGCGAAATCGAACTCGTATTCGTTGCCGAAGGTAGTGGGTCCCACCACTTCGTAGAAACCGGCTTCTGATCCGTCTTTGCCCTTGCGGTGCGCGGTCGAACGCAGCAGCGTTCCTTCCGCGCTTTTCCAGTCACGATCCCAGTATTTCGCGGGACGAGTCGAATTGAAATCCTTCACCCAGCGCGGGAGTTCGTTCCGGTAGTAGGTGGACGTGATCCAGGCGCCGCTTTTTGCGTCGATCCAGTACGCTGCATCTGCGGCAAAGCCGGCGGGCAAGATGGCCGCGCGATCTTTGAGCGACAAGCCGAACACGCGGGCCTTTCCCTCAGTAGCGAGTTTCAGTTCATCTCCCAGCGTGTCAGCCAGCAGGTTGTGAGGCGAGGCCCCGGCTTTGTCTCCTTCGACGCCGACCAGTTTGGTGTCGTCGTCTTCGACCGAACCGACCATGCGCTTCTTCTTCTGATCCCACCATTGGTTAGAGACGATGCCGTGGCCATTGCTGTATGCGCCGGTGAACAGCGTCGCATGGCCGGGAGCGGTGCGCGTGTTGGCGTAGTCGTAGTTGCAGTTTGGAAAATAAGCGCCGTGGTCGAGGAGGAAGCGGAAGCCGGAGTCTCCGAACTGGTCGCGATAGCGCTCGAGGTAGTCGCCGCGGAATTGATCAATCACAATCACCACTACCAGCTTGGGGCGCCCGTTGTACGCGGATGCAAAGCTAGGAAGCGATAGTGTACCGACGGCTATGACCACAGCTAATACGAGGAACAGAGACGCCGTGGCCGATCTTGGGGAAGACCTCATCGCGAAGGTAGTTTACACGGCGGGGCGTTCCCGCCAAAGATGCGGTTCTCGGCGAACCAAGCGAGGTGCTAGTATTTTTCGGCTGTTCATCTCACCCTGACTTTCAGGAGTTAGTGCCATGAGAAAGTTGTTCTTCGGTGTGATGGTTATCGGGCTGCTGCTCGTTCCTATCCTTACGGGGCAGAAGCAGCAGTCGCGCGCAACCTCGGCCGCGATACTAGCTCGCGGCAAATACCTTGTGGAAGACGTGGGGATGTGCGGCGACTGCCACACTCCGCGCAACGAAAAGGGTGAACCGGTGGATGGACAGTCGCTGTGGGGCAGCCTGCTCTCGTTTGGGCCGACAAGGCGCCTAACATTGCGGGACTTCCGGGCTGGGAGAAAGACGCGGCGATCAAGTTTCTCATGACTGGAATCGCCTACAACGGCCTGCCGGGACGGTCTCCGATGCCGCAGTTCCGCTTCAATCAGCAAGACGCTACGGCGATTGTCGCTTACCTCAAGTCATTGGAGACGAAGAAATAGCCCGGCGCAAGCCTGCGGCGCCGGGAGCGCTGTCGGCAGAGACGTAGCGAGCTACGTCTCTACGATGACTAGACGGGGACGGGGACATTCTCTACGATTTCGCGAAGCACCTGGTCTGACTGTTCGGATTTCTTCAGGGTTGAGGCGTAGAGACCGTTGACCACGACTCTGTGGGCGAAGACAGGGACGACCAGGGGCTTGAAATCTTCTGGAGTGCAGTAAGAGCGGCTTTCGAGAAAGGCCATGGCTTGCGCGGCGCGGTAGAGAGCCTGCGAGCCGCGGGGCGAGACGCCGAGCGAGAGAAATTCCGACTCGCGCGTGCGGCGCACGATGTCGAGGGCGTAGCTTACCAAGGATTCGTCCACGCGAATCTGCTTGACTGCTTCCTGCATTTCGACCACGTCCGCGCCGGTCAGGACGGAACGAAGGCCACCCATCTGCGATGCGCCGGCTTCGGAGCGCAGGATTTCGCGCTCGGCCTGGGCGTCGGGATATCCCATGCGCACGCGCAGCAGAAAACGGTCCAGTTGCGACTCGGGCAAGGGATAGGTTCCGTGATGCTCCACCGGATTCTGCGTCGCTATCACCAGAAATGGCTGCGGCAATTCGTAGGAGTGTGCGTCAACCGTGACCTGGCCTTCATTCATCGCTTCGAGCAGAGCGGACTGCGTTTTGGGCGTGGTGCGGTTGATCTCGTCGGCAAGAAGGACGTTGGTGAAGACCGGGCCACGCTTGAATTCGAACTGCTGCTCCATTGCCGAGTAAACGGAAATGCCCAGCACATCGGAGGGCAGCATGTCGCTGGTGAACTGCACCCGCTGAAAGGTGCAGTCGATGGCGCGAGCCAGAGCCTGACCGAGGGTGGTCTTGCCGACGCCGGGAACGCCTTCGATGAGCAGGTGTCCGCGGGCAAAGATCGAGACCAGGGCCAGACGCACAACGTCGTCTTTGCCGCGAATCACGCGGCAGAGGGCCTTTTCGAGTTCCGTGGCTTTGTTAGAAACGGCTTTGTTGGATACCGCGGTCTCGGGCGACATTCTCTTGATTCTACTATCGGGTGCGGCGGGCGGCGGAGTTACGGACGTGCTTGGGAGCTTCTAGCTGCTAGCTCCTAGCTTCTAGCTAATCACTTTCGCTTCTCCACACCTGCTCAAAGAGAACGTCGGGTTTTCCGATGCTTGCGGAGCGGGTTGGGTCAGAGCTTCTCACGACGAATTAGCTAGAAGCTAGCAGCTACGAGCCGGTTTTACTGCATAAACTCCGCGGGCCTTCCCGTCAGGCGCTCGATGCGCTTGGCGATAGGGGGATGGGTCGAGAACAGGTTGCCGAAGTTCATGCCTCCCAGGAATGGCTGGATGATGAAGAGATGGGCCGTCGAGGGACTGGCTTGCATGGGCAGGCGGCGCGAATAGGCGTCGAGCTTTTGCAGGGCGCTCGCCAGCGCGTAAGGATTGCCGGTATAGTGCGCGCCACTGGCGTCGGCTTGATACTCTCGCGTGCGCGAAACCCAAAGTTGGATCAGGCCGGCGGCGATGGGAGCGACGATCAGCATGAGGAGCGCGGTCAGGCCTCCGCCGCGGTCGTCGCGGTCGCGGCCGCCGAAGCCGCCGAAAATCATGGCCCAGCGTCCCATGCTGGCGAGCATGGTGACGGCGCCTGCCAGCGTAGCGGCGACGGAACTGATCAGGATGTCGCGGTTGTTGACATGGCCGAGTTCATGGGCGAGCACGCCTTCGAGTTCTTCGTCGGTCAGCAGGCTGAGAATGCCGTGCGTGACTGCCACTGAGGCGTGGCTCGGATTGCGGCCCGTGGCGAACGCGTTCGGCGATTCGTTTGGAATGACGTAGATCTTGGGCATGGGGATGCCGATCTTTTGCGTCAGGCGTTCGACGGCGGCGTAAGCGCGCGGCAGTTGTTCACGGGTGACTGGTTGCGCGCGATACATGGCCAGCGCGATCTTGTCGGAGTAGAAGTACGAGACGAAGTTCATTACGGCGGCGAAGACGAGTGCTAGGATCATGCCGTTTTGGCCACCGAAGGCGCGGCCGATGAACATCAGCAACAAGGTCATCAGCGTCAGCAGGAATGCGGTCTTGAATGCGTTTCCCATAAGTTTCTTGAGTCTAACGTTATTAGATGCGGGGCGAAGCGTGGAGATGCATGGTGCGGCTCCAATAGAGTCTTGCACCTAGCGCCGACTGCTCCGCTCAGGTTGGATATGGCCTTCATCTGAGCTAACAAAGGTCCTGATGCGCGGGAGATCCGTCGCCCCGCTGGAAAAAGCGCGGGGCGTCGGGATGACGCCGAGCTGTTGTGTACCTAAGCTTTTTGGGCTTCGCGTCTTAGGGCGCGTTGCAGGGTTTGGTCGAGGGCGGCCTTGGTTTTTTCGTATTCCTGCTGCGAGATGCGGCCTTGTTTGTGTTCGACTTCGAGTTCGAAGAGTTCTTCTTTCAGGCCCTCCAGCAGCATGGAAGACGAGGACAACGGCTGCGGGCGCGCGGGTTGCGGACTCCGTACCTCTGGGGCACGAACTTCGCTGGGCCGGGGCTCGCTCGGGCGAACTTCCCTGGCGCGCACTTCGCGCACCGCCGGGGCTTCGGGCTCTTCGTAGACGGCGTCCAAATCGGGGTCTTGCATCTGCTGCAACCGCTTCTTGGACATCGGACGAGCCGCTTCGCGGGCGGCGGCTTGCTGGCGGGAGGCGACGTAGACGCCACCGACTACCAGGGCTGCAGCAAATCCGCCAAGAATCCACCAGCGATATTTCTGCAGAGGATCGGGAGCGTCGATGGGCGGGCCGAGGCCGCCACCAGGACGATCTCCCTGGGCGGAGCCGCCGTCATTGGGAGCGCCCCCGTTTTCCTGACGTGCCTGCAGAGTTCCTGTTCCTGACACCTTGAAAGCGAGCGACTGTCCCGCTTGTGCGCCGGAGGCCACTTGCACGCTGGCGTCGGGCTGCTGCGGGTCATTCATCGACTGGTAGTTGGTGCCGGAGCCTGCAGCGAAGTTCATGCCCTTGGGCACGATGGCGACGAAATGCTGCAGGGGATAAATACTCTTGGGATCGATGTTGGCGCTGCCGTCGTACGGGAGTTGGTACTCGACCTGGAATTGCGTGGTGCCGGGCCGCAAGGGGAAGAGGAACGAGTAGCGCGTTTTCTTGTCGTCTTGCGGAACCGGCATTGTGGTGAGGGGACTGCCGTTCGCGGTCATGGCCGAGCCGTTGACGACTTTGGCGCCATCGGGGACATAGAACTCCAGGTTGCGCTCGTTCATCTGGGTGCGCGGAGGCTTGGACTTGTTCTCGACGGCGAAGGCACGCATCACGTCGAGCTGGTTTCCCTCGGCTTGCAGGCGCATGATGTCAGCGACGACCTCGATGCCCTCGACTTGCTTGGCTACGTCGTTGACTTCGACTTCAACCGAGGTTGTTCCCGGAGGTGCCATGCGGTGATAGGTGACGCCCTGGTGGATGGCGCGGACCAGGTGCGGTCCCTGAGCGTTGTCGAGTTTGAAGGAGAAATTGCCTTTGGCGTCGGTCTTGGTGCGTCCGGCTTCTTCCATGCCTTGGCCGAGGCTGAGGAGGACGACTTCATCGCCGGCAGCGGGCTTGCCGGTGGTGGCGTTCTTCACGGTGCCGGTCAGAGTTTGGGCGGAGGCGAAGGAGGTGAGAAGGAGGGCCGCCACGGCCAGGAATGCAGCTCGGTTATGTGGCGACAGCCGCCCCTTCGGCAAGCTCAGGGCAGGCTCTCGGCTGTCGGGCAGGGCGAAGCCCGGCTGGTGTCGGCCTGGAGAGAATGCAGTCGAGCTGCGCTCGACCGGACAGCCGGGGGGGCTGTCCCCACATGATTCGCTGTCCCCACATGATTCAATGATCGGATTTGGGTTTCGGTCATGGTCTTGGTTTTCCTGGTGCAGTAGCAACTCTGCCTTCTAGGCGGGCGATCTCGGCCAGCAGGGTCGCGGCTTCGTCTTGCAGCGACGCTTTCATGGACTGATAGTCGGCTTCCGGGATCTTGCCGGCTTTGTATTCGAAATTCAGGTCGCGCAGGTTTTCGTAGACGGCTTCTTTACGCTCGCGCAAGTATGAGGCGCGGGTTTTCTCAGGGCCCAGGTAGAGCTTGCCGGGCAGATAGAAAACATAGAACAGAACGGTAGCGGTGAAGAGCAGGCAGCACGCCAGTTCGAAGCTCATAGGTCAGTCTCCTTGCGGGCCTGATCGCGGAATTCTTCCAGTTCGGCGCCGCGTAGCGGGCGCAGGCCGTCGGCGATAGCGGGCTCGGGGCGGTTCTTCCAGAGCCGGACGATGTAGACGACCAGGCCGAAGCCGAGAAGCAGGACGACGAAGGGCATGATCCACGCGGTGCGATCAAAACCCGTCGTAGTCGGAGCGGCGAGGACTGTGGGTCCGTACTTTTGCACGAAGGCTTGCTGGACGAGGCTGTCGCTGTCGCCGCGGGTGACGTCGGCCTGCAGTTCGTTGCGCATCGTGTCGGAGTCGGGGCAGCCGACGTGGTTGCATTCGAGCAGGACCTGGTTGCAGCCGCAGATGCACATCAGCTGATGGCCGATGTCGTGGAAGCGTGCGGCGGGGTCGCCCGCGCCAGCAAGGGCGACGACGGCAAGACACAGGAATGCGCATTGGAGAACGCGGCGGAGGGCGGGTTTTGGTCTCGTCGTCATAAGAGTGTTCCCGGCGCGTGCAAGTTAGAGGCGACCTGAGCGGCTGAAAGCCGCGACTCAAATTCGCCTTACGGCGCGGCTAAAACCGGGCCCTTTCAAACCTGATCGTGCCTTTCCCCAAACTGCCGAGCTTCGCTCGGCGGACAGCCGAGGGCGGCTGTCCCCACATTCTCATTCTCATTCTCATTCTCATTCTCAATGCCCGGCCTTCAAAATCCGGCCTTCAAAATCTCTAGTCCCCAGTGACTGCGGGGGCTGTATGCTCCACCAACCTGGGTGCTGGAACCTTTACTTGCGCTGGAGCGTTGGGGACCAGGGCTAGACCGGTGCCCAGGAGCATGAGCCACACGCCTAGCCAGATCCACATCACCAAGGGATTCACGTGTGCCTTCAGGATGGGGTGGCCCGTGTCCTGATTTAAGCCTTCATAGACCAAATAGAGATCTTCGTTGATCGTAGAGCGGATGAACGGCATGGTCGACGCCTGATTGCTGGCTTTGTAGAAGCGGCGTTCGGGCGTCAGAGTGTCGATCTGCTTGCCGTGCTTGTAAACATCGAGCACGGCCCACTCGGCGGCGTAGTTGGGGTAATCCTCGTCGGTGTAAGAGCGGCAGACCAGGGTGTAACCCCCGATGTACATTTTGTCGCCGTAGCTCATCTCCTGCTCTTTGTCCTGATTGAAGGCCGCGCCGGCCAGGCCGATGATGACGACCACGGCGCCGAAGTGGACGATGTAGCCACCATAACGGCGAGTGTTGCGGTGCGTGAGTTGCACCATGGACGCGAACATGCCCTGGCCGGTGTGGCCGGAGATGACTTTGCCGCCGCGGTAGAACTCACTGGCGATGGTCAGCGTGACCAGCGTTGCCAGGCTGAGCGCCATCAGGGAATAGAAATACGAAATGTCCTTCCAGGGGCGCAGGCCAAAGGGGCCTCCCCAAGAGGGCGGGGTGAGCATCAGGATTATTGCGACTGCGATGGCGCCGACTGCGGGCCAGGCGAAATTGCGCTTCAGGCTCTCGAAAGAAGTTTTGCGCCATGCGAGAAGCGGGCCAAGGGCAGTAAGCAGAACGAGGATCAGCGCCACCGGGATGGCTACGCGGTTATAGAACGGCGCCCCTACGGTTACTTTGTTGCCCTGGATGAGTTCGGAGATCTTGGGGAACCACGTGCCCCACAGGACTACGAAGCAGAGCGCGCAGAACAGCAGGTTGTTGAACATGAAACTCGACTCGCGCGAAAGTACGGATTCGAGTTTGTGCTCGGTGCGCAGGTGCTTGTGGTTTTTGACGAAGAAGAAAACGAAGACAGCGGTAACGATAGCCAGGAAGGCCGTGAACCAGTTTCCGATAGAAGATTGCGCGAATGCGTGGACGGAACTGATGATGCCGCTGCGAGTCAGGAGCGTGCCGAGGATCGACAGCCAGAACGCACCGAAGACCAGCCACATGTTCCAGACCTTCAGCATGCCGCGCTTCTCCTGCATCATGACGGAATGCAGGAACGCGGTGCCGAAGAGCCAGGGCATCAGGGAAGCGTTTTCGACCGGGTCCCATCCCCAGTAGCCGCCCCATCCGAGGACAGAGTAGGCCCAGTGTGCGCCGAGGAAGATGCCGCAGGTGAGAAATGCCCACGTGACCATGGTCCAGCGGCGGGTGATGTGGATCCATTTGTCGCCGGGGTACTTCATGATCAGGGCGCCCAGCGCGAAGGCGAACGGCACCGTGGTTCCGACGTAGCCGAGATAGAGCATGGGCGGATGAATGACCATCTCGGGATACTGCAGCAGAGGATTGAGGCCGCTGCCGTCGGCGCGTAGCGGGCCTTCCAGGAGTCCGAAAGGGTTGGCGGAGAAATTTACCAGCGAAAGAAAGAAAATCTGTACGCCTGCGAGGACGACCGAGGCGTAGGCGAACAGGCGCGGATCTGTCTTGTAGCGCAGGCGCAAAACGAAGGCGTATCCGGAAAGCAGCAGAGACCAGAAGACCAGCGAGCCTTCCTGCCCCGACCACAGCGTGGCGAATTTGTAAGGCCCGGGGAGATCGCGATTGCTGTGATGGAAGATGTAGGCGATGGTGAAATCGTTGCGGAAGGCGGAAACGACCAGGCAGACTGCGGCGAGAAGCACCGCGACGAAGATCATGAGGCCGGCACGGCGCGCGGTTTCGGCGATTCGATCCGAGGCCTGACGCAGCCCAGCGATCAGGAACGACCAGAAGGAGTCGGCACTGCGATCGATGGCTTTGGCGCCGCGAGGGGTGCGCCCGTCAGGGGCGGGTCCATGAAGTGCGAGCGCGATGATCCCGGCGGCGAACGAATATACGCTCAACGCCAGGGCTATGAGCAAGGCAAAACTACCTATTTCCGCCATGTCGGGGGTCCCCGTAGTATTTTTTCAGAAAGCGATGGTTGAGGCAACTGGGGACGACACAGAAAAACAGTACCAGTAGGACACGCGGGGATGGACAACGGGGCAGCAGGAAATTGGAAAGGAGCAAAGGCGGAGGAACAGGTCCGGGAAAATCGATAAGGTAAGAGAGTCACATTGCCGCCCTGGAGCGGCGGCCGGGGCTCGGCCGCCATTCGCGCTTCGGGCGATGAGTCAGCGCTATGCGCTCTGCTGGTGGTAACGCTCGCGGATCTCGCGCTCTGCCATCACCCAGTCTTCGGTTTCGTGGCCGGGCTCGAACCCACGCCGCTCGGAAAGCAAGTAGGCAAGGCGGCGAATCTCGTCCTCCAGATTGATGGGAACGATGTTCGAACGGGGCTCGGCTTTCACGATTGCGGGCTTACGATCTTTCTTGGGGGGCGCAGTCTTCATTTCAGTTTTTCTGGTCTCGGCGGCGGCCGGTTGTGCCGCGAAGGTTCCCGGCGATCCATTGTCAGGATTGGCTACAGGCACTGTGGTGGAACTGGAAGCAAGTTCCTCCACGCTATGGTTCTTCTTGGGCGATTTCGGTCTGGGCATAATGGTTACTCCTTAAATTCTCCTACACGTCTAGGAATGATCGGATTGTTAATCAATTGAACAACATACATACACGCTGCCCCAATAAAGTCGCGGTGGCCAAAAACGGGTTGATCGTGCAAGGTTATCTCCACTATAAACCTTCCTGAGCTGTGGAAAGGGGGAAGTTGTAGTAATAAAAATGATGCAGGGATGCGAAATCCCAAAACGGTACCTGACGAAGGATCTATTTTTGGCGAAACACGAAAGGTACACCGTTTGCCGGGGGTTGTCCGAGCCCAAAGCGAGCTTGCTATAATCGGTATCTGCCCGAGTGGCGCTATCGTCTAGGGGTTAGGACGGAAGATTCTCAATCTTCAAACCCGGGTTCGATTCCCGGTAGCGCTACCAAACCTTCCTAAGCTGCTGATTCCAGCAAGGTTTCCTGCCTGCCGCAGTTCTTGTCCCAAATTTGTCCCAAAAATCGAGGGCTGTGGCTCGGAAAGGCAGTATTGAAGAGTTGGCGAACACCACAGTCAGCATCAGGGAACGAATTAAGACCGCCGATGGGCGGTGGACGTGGAGTCCGAAGATTTCGGTCCCAGACGACAAGCTAAAGCCAGCCGAGGCGCAACGGAAAGGGAATTTCTATTTGGTGTATACGGAAGGCGTCAAGAAGAGAGAACCCAAGGTTAAAGGCAAGACCTTCGAGACAGCGGTTGCAGCCGCACGTGCGAAGCAACGTCATTTGGAAGACGCCGCCGATGGCTTCAGTCGTCCCGACCCTTTAAAGAAAGTAGAACGCAAGAAGATCACCGAAGCGATTGAAGATCGACTCCGGCGAATAGAAATCTCGTTCGACTGGAAAACTCTAAAGGCTCACAGACAAGCACTTCGTCAGTTCGAAAAGTGGCTGGAGAAAAATTATCCCAGTTGCCAGTTCGTGGATCAGATCGACCACGATCAAGTCATGTCGTTTCGGAATTGGCTTCTCAAGAACGGGAACGAGAAGAAGAATTCCAAAAAGAAGGGCAATGAGAAGCTAACCGCAGACTGGAAGGCGGCTCGTGTTAACCAGTTCGTAAGGCTTACGCTGGGTCGTACACCCGGCAGCGGGCCCATTAAGAAGTCAGACTTAGGAAGGATGAAGCCAAATAGCCCGCCCGACATTTATCCGAAGTCCCGACTGGAAGCGTTTTTCAACGCTTGCAAACCCGACGAAGACCTGCGTTATCGTACGTTGTACGAGCCAGCATTTCGAGAGGAGGAACTCATGTACCTCGAAAAGGAAGATGTGCTCGTTGAAAAGCAGATGCTCCGGGTGCAATCGAAAACGCGCTATGACAACGAGGGGAAGCTGCTATACGAGTATGGAGCCAAAGCTGGCTCAGAACGCGAAGTTCCTATCAGTAAGGAACTCATGCAGCGGATCGTTAAACACATGAACGATCCAGCCCACCCGGAGTCACGTCTGGTCTTCTGCACCAGTAGCGGAATGCCCGAAACACATTTCTGGGATAAGCTCCAATCTATTGCGAAGCGAGCCGGAATCGGCGGATTCAACCTTAAGAAGTTTCGTGCAACGAGGGCAACCGAATGGCTGCGTCCGAAATGGCTGGGCGGAATTGGATACGACATCCCCACGGTCAAGAACCTGCTTGGTCACGATAAGGATGGCGACTCCATTTGGTCTTACGTTCGAAATGTTGAGAATGAGGTTCTCGTCGCTGAGATGAACAAGGAGAAAGAGAAGGCTGCTCCCACGCAGCCTCCTCTCCCCGGTAAGGGGCCAGTAGTCTTGCCTCCAAATGGCTCGGTCGTGATCTCCGGTGTTCAGGCTTTTTAAAACCGAAGCTGCCGTCCGCTACCTGCGAGAGATTCTTTGGTGGGTGGGGGACGGCGTAGCACGTCTTCTCGCCTTCAGTTACACCTCCGACGCTCGCCGACAATTGCTCACATGTTCGCCGACTTTCAAAGTCAAGGATAGGAAGGCAATTTCGTGACGCACTTGGAGCCAAGTGCTTTGGCTTCAGCGAAAGATGGCAGTTATTCCGCCAAAACCGGGGCGCGAGCGCCTTCGCGGAGGATTCTTAGAAAAATGAACGCAAGACCGACCGTCAGGGACGCAATACGAGTCCGGCTAATGAAGGACTGGCTGATGAAGGCTCGCTGCCCTTTGGTCGCGAAGGGCTATCCTGCATGGAAGTGCCGCAAGAATTACATTTCCTTGGTCCGGGCGCATCCTTCGCTCGCCCAAAAGGCAGGGCTGCGCGAGTCAGACGTCTATTTATGAGGGCACACTTTGAGAACGGTGACGAACCAGAAGTTCTTGCGGTCGTTGCTCTGCCATCGGCAGCGGATCGCAGGCTCAGAGAAATTTTACTTGCGAGGCTGATGCTCGTCGCCGTAGACATCGTCCTTGCAGGCGATCCGTTGGGGCTGGAGACGGCCCGCGATTTAATCAGAGAGGTCGAGCATATATTCCCTGAGTTAGCGGCAGAGAGGGGCGAAATATGATGACCACCCTGAAACACCCATAGCCCGAGAATCGTAGCCTCGCGCTGGAATTGGCGGTTCCTGATGGGATTCCAGCGTCCGTTTTCAGCTTGCCGAAGAGTATGTCAGAAAGGCAACACGGCAGATGCACGCGAGAAAAGCACTGGGTCGGGAATGGCTTATTTGGACTGCCGGTACCAGCCTGCCCCTTGTGCTCCTGCGGCGTTATATTTCCAATCTTCAGAGAGACTCTCAGGGCGCATCGGTTCTGGCACGTTTTTCAATTCATCAAGAACAATCACGAGTAATGCCTTCGCTCCTTGTTCCTTGAGATAACCGTAATCAACAGTGAGCCACAGAGTGTCGGGTCCATATCTCATCACAAGATACCGCGTCTTTGCTTTACGCTTTTCACTGCCGGGTTCCGTAGCCTTCAACTCATAGAATGCGGCTTCGGCTTGCTTTTCCAATTTGTCAGCGGCTTTGCCTGTGTAAACGGTCATATTAACCTCACCACAGTCTGAGCGATGGCGGTTCGCACTTCGTCTTCGAGATGGTTCATTAAGAGAACCTTGGCATTCCACTCACTCAGTAATGTCTCTGCCTCGTCTTTCGGCATTTTGTAGAACGCATCTCCCTCTAAAGTTTCTGCGTGCTTGTGGATGAATTCCTTATTGTTAGCGTATTCATCAACCCACACGATAGTAGCGTTGTCGGCAGCTTGGTTAGGGTCACATTGCCCGTTGCAGATGGCTCCAGCGACCCACGCCTCGTCAGGTATGTCATCAGTGTAGATTTTCAATTCTCCTGCACTAACACCAGACATAGGTCCACCGAAGACATGGAAGAATAAATCGCAATCAGCTTGTTTCAATTTGTCTAAATTCGTTGCCATAACTACCCCTGTCATTATGATGATCGCCAGAGGAAAGTGGCGCAGAATTTGAGTGGCTCGTCCGTGTGGTTACTTCAGTAATCGGGTCTGGGAATCTCCCATTCCCAGCCACTTAGATAATCTTGAAACCTCTGTTATTTCTGCGGCATCACAGGAACATGGGCATGGTCTACAAATCCGACGCCGAGAAACACAGATTGCTTCAAGCTCAACGCCTCATCGACGCCTTCACCAAGGCGAAAGGTTACGCACCTACCACTATTGCTGAACTGAACGAGTGGGCTGTCACGGTGCCCGATGCCAGCTTGAAGGCTATCGCTGACGGCGTTGACGCCTAACGGCACTCCAAACTCCGACTTTGAACCTCCGCACTGATCGCCACACCGACTCAGACTGTCCCAATCACCAGTGCTTGATCTGCGCTGCGACGGGAAACGTAGAGCGGCTGTTCAACGATAGGCGATCTGCCCTTCTTGCAGCGCCCCTTTCCAGAGAAGCCCCACGAATGCCCAGATCAGCGAGTCTACGATCTTCTCATCGGTAAAATGTTGCGGGCTGAGTCTCACGCGAAACTCCTGAATGGCAGGTGCCAAAAGGTTGTTCTGGAGCACTCGCACATACTCCTGCATCAGGAAATCGTGAAATGTGACGAACTCGGCGATTCGGCGCTGAACGTCCTTCGGGTCGTTTGGTTTCTTAATCTCAGGCTCTTGGAAAAAATAGAAGGCAGCAACCTGCGAATCGTAGATCGGCAAGTGCTGGTTCGTCATGTGCAGGACCTTAGTCGCGAACGAAAACTGAAGGCTCTGCCGACCCTTGCTATTTGCGGAGGCAGCGTGCAAATTCAGCGCAAGAGCGACTAGCGTCGGCGTTTGTGTCATGGCAGCGCTCATACCACCAAAGTAGACGGCATAGAATGCCGGACTCAATCGGGCCCGGTTCATCGCCCAGTATTGGCGATAGCGTTCTTGGTAGCTGGGCGTGGTCGCCAGACCCACGTTGCCGACTAGGCATTCGTACTCCGTCACATGGGAGGATGGAATCGTTCCAATCACCGTTTGCGAATACTGATTGATGAGGTTGTACATCGCGGAATCACCGTTTGGGTTTCTGCCGCCTCTTGTCCCAGTGCTTGAATCCCAAAACCTTCTTCATATGAAGGCGGTATTCTCCAGCGCGGCGATCCTTCGTGATCCTGTAGATCAGCACGGTCACCTCCGGCACTGGCGGATTCTCCCGTTGAGCAGGCGCAGTTCGAATGGCACTGAGACCTTGGCGAAGCGCTTCGTCCAGTACGGCTTGATCTTGCGATACTCGATCTTCTTGGTGCCCGCAATGATTTCCGCCAGCCACTCGCGCTCGATGGTCGTCCGTGATCCGGTCGTAGCGTGCTCGTTTCATGTGCGCCTTCCTACACCTGAAGCGACGTGCGTGCCAATCCGCAGCCGACGAACTGAGTACCCGGATTGTAGTGCTAATATCGCGTCGGGGTCAGTGGCATGACGAAAAAACTGACAAGGATCAATCCACACTGTCCGGTGCCGGGCTGCAAGACGGCAGCGCCGCACACCGACGACCCAACGGTTAAGGGACTCGTTCACAATTTTTCCGATCCTGCGAAGGTCGCGCTCTGGACGATGGCATCAGTAGCCGAGCTTGGAAACTCGATGGCTACGGACTTAGCTGCTGGGCGCAATTTTGCGCTGCTCACCCGGAGCCGTCAGCCGGAGGAGCTATACATCCGGGCACTGTACGCAATTTTCATCGCCACTCCAGAGGAGTTGGCGCACATTATGTCGGACGCGCTGCCCAACAGCTTCAGGAACATGTACAGGAAGGTCAACGAGTTGGTATTCGAGGGCAGGGGGCTGCTGGAAGGGTCGCAACCGGGTCTGAATCACGGCGCGTTCACGCCGATGGACACGATCAACCGTGGGGCGCATGCTTCTTTCTCGACGATGATGATGGTGATCGGACTCGCGCAGCATCCCGAATATCTTGAGCCGTACACCAGCGGGAGATACTTCAATCACATTTCCGTCTACCTCAGCTACCTCAATTACCTCAAGCAAATGTTCGAGGGCGGCAAGGACAAGGCTGCCGCCCTGTCGGGTTTGATCAACATGCACCGCCCGAAGAGTTTCTGGGAAGCGCAGGCAAAGGCGGCGAAGGAGAAGGCAGAAGACGAGGCAAGGAAAGCCGAAGAAACACAGGGTTCTGAGGGTTGAAAGCTATGAGTGTCAACTGGAAGAGTGCGCAACGGAAAGCAGCCAAAACGGCGCGTTGGGCTGTGACGATGACTAAGGTTCGAATTCGACAAGCTCTCGCCCGCACACGCTGGCAGTTGATAACGTTCTGTGGAGGGGCTGGCGGTGAATCGGTGGGTGTCGTTGACATGATCGCGATCCGCAAGGATCACCGCGATTTGCTTCCGGGCACCAAGCGCGGTGACCGCTTGCAGATAATTCTGATTCAGGTCAAAGGCGGTAAAGCTGCAATGCCCACAGAAGAGGACGGACATCGTCTACGGATTGTAGCTAGGCACCACCGCGCCCGGCGGGTCTTGCTGGCGACATGGAACAAAGGAACAGCCGCACGCTTCTTTCGATTAAGACACAGACGCGGCAAAGGTCTTCGGGACTGGATTGAGATCGACGACTTGGACGCGATCTTCAGGTGACTGCGCTCGCTTCTGGTACGGCAGCACTTCCCACCTCAATGCGGCTCGCAACACCCGCTTCGTTCGCTTGTCGCCGTAAAAACCAACGTAGCGCAGCTTTCGCTGGTCGTCCTTGAAGAATTCGCAGCCTTCAGAGATGAGCAGTTGCTTCTGTTCGGCACGACTGCGCTTGTATCTGAGCTTGCCGAAGCGACGATCACGTGTCAGCAAGTGAACGTTTCGCGCATCATAGACCTTGCCGTCCGGTCTCCTGAACTTTTCCGTGGCGTTGGTGAAACCGCAAAATACCAACCGACAGCTTGATAGACGACACCGATTTCCCCGGCGCGAGGATCGGAGTAGGCGACGAAGATGTTGTAGCCTTTCTTGGTCATCTCGCGACATGCTGCGCTGATCAAGAAGGATGCCGCCGATCCCCCGTGTGTCCTCCCATCTGCCGAGCGCCTTATTGGGTCAGCCCAAGACAAAGTGCAGCCGCGTGTCAAAGAAATTGCCTTGTCCGCATGTTCAGAGCCACACACTGATGATCTAACCTTCGTTCCCGCCGTACTCCCAAAACAAACGCAACCTGCGAGGTAATCACCAAAGAAAAGTCCCCACGCGTGCTCCACGCTGCCAGCGCACGCGAGCCACTCATTCGGGACGATGAGGTTTCGGGCATCCGCCAGAGAAATCTCCCGCACGTTGGCATTAGAAAAGTCCTTGGCGAGCGCCAGCTTTTCGCTGAGCAGCGGATCAGGCTGTTCTGCCATCCGCTCGCGGATCACGCGCTGGAACGCTTTCCCGTTAGCTGGGTAATCCTCAAAATCTTTCGAAAGCTGCGCTTCGCATTCCGTTGCGTGCCTCCACGAATTGCTAATAGCACCTATCAACTTCTTCCTGATCGTTGGGTTCAGGCGGCTGCGGAGCCGAACAACAGATTCGAGTTTCTCCCGCCTACTCTGCGACTCGATCTCTCGTGTCAGTTCTGCCGCGATCAGGTTTATGTCCGGTTCGACGACGACCTCGGTGGGCGTGACGATCTCTCTGACTTCTCTTAGGAGGCCGGCATTGGTTAGTTCACCAGTTTTCTCACGTGCTTGGACAAGTGCCTTTTCAAATGTAGGTTCATCGACAAGCAGGGCGAGCCTTTGCCATTTGGAACTCTGATCTTTGCTGACGCCTATGTCTTCCAACTTAGGCGGATAGGCACTCGCCGACGCAGACCGCGTAAATTTGGTTCCGTCCTTTCGAGGTCGCCCCTCGCCTCTTCTTCCGGGGTTCTTCTCCATCTCAAGTAGGAGTTGCCCTGCCCGTCGCTCAGCGCGTAGCCGGATTTCGGCTGCTTGGTTCTGTAACTCGAAGTCGCCCGCCTGTTTGGCGTACACCCTGACCGCTTCAGCTTTGTCACGGATCGCCTTGACCTCATCCACACGATGAGCGGCAGCAATCGCCTTGCGAGCAGCGTCGTAACGAACGAGTGCGACTTCCATACAGTGAATTGTGAAACACAGCGGGACCAGCCGCAAGTGGCGAGGGAGATAAGCCAACGGCACTGGCACCCAGAACCCTAGGATGTGCCGTATCGTTCATTGAGGCGTAAGAAGTTTCGGAACGTCCACCCTACTGCTTAGACTTTCTTTCTGGGAAGGAGGCTTTTGTTATGGCTCGCCGTGTATTCTTTAGCTTTCATTACGATGGAGATGTTTGGCGTGCGAATCAAGTTCGGAATTCCAATGTCGTAGCTGGCGCGGATGTGGCGGGCTTTTTCGATCATTCCGAGTATGAAGAAGCCAAAAGGAAGGGTGCCGATGGGATCAGGAGAATGATCAGCCGCCAACTTGCGGGAACCTCGGTTACAGTCGTGTTAATCGGGAAAGAAACAGCGAATCGTCCGTGGGTGAAAGAGGAAATCAAGCAGTCGATTGCTCAGAAGAATGGGCTTCTGGGCATCTACATTCATCACCTGAAGGATCAACACAGCAACTACTCTATATTTCGTGGTTCAAAGCCAGATGTTCCTTGGGGCGCCGAATTCCCCGCTTACGATTGGGATCGCGACCTTGACCGTTTCAGGAAGGAGATCGAAGCCGCAGGAAAGCGTTCTGATGCCTTGCGCAAGGGCAGCTAGTATCGGGGTGAACGAGTGCTACAAAGTGAACGAGCGCTCGAAGACTACACATTGATGGCTATTAGATGTGAGGTTAGCGGTGACGAAATACCAAATCGCGATTTTCTCGAATGGAGCCGATGACCAAGCTAATGCCTTGCGGAACAGCGTTGCGACGAAGCTGGCGGAGCTTGGGGTTGAGGGCAGCCTTGTGTCCTTCCTTGACGATCAGTCGGTCGCTTCGCGTGATCCAAAGGCTCCTACCGTTGGAGCCTTCCTGAGTGTCTTGGAAAATCCGACCAGCCAAAGTGGTTTGGTTGAGCTTCTCCAAAATGGCGTGATGGTTGTCCCTGCGGTGAAGGACTTGTCGCACTTTAATTCGTTTGTGTTTGAGGAACTTCGTGGAATCAATGGGATGGAACTCCGGTCGGATGATCCGAACTTGGAACGGGTTGGCGCTGTTCTTCTCGAAGGGTTGAGCTTGCTTCGCCGAAGCAGAAGGCTCTTCATTAGCTATCGACGAACTGACACGCAAGGCGTTGCGATCCAACTGTACGAAGCTCTGGATCATCACGGCTTCGACGTTTTCCTAGATACAATAAGCATCCGCCCCGGTGAACCGTTTCAGGATGTGCTTTGGCACCGCTTGGCAGATACCGACGTGATTGTGCTGTTGGACTCGCCCGGTTTTCTGGGTAGCCGTTGGACTACTGAAGAACTCGCGAGAGCCAACTCTACAAACATTCAAGTTCTGCAACTGATCTGGCCGGGGAATAAGCTAGAGGCGACCGCAGCTTTCAGTCGAGCAGTATCGCTGGAAGCTGGGGACTTTGAGAAGACATCATCAGGGCCGGATGCGCGATTAAGAGATGCTGTTGTCCAGAACGTGGTGACAGAGGCAGAGTCGCTAAGAGCGCGTGCTCTCGCTGCCCGCCATTCTTATCTGGTCGAGGAGTTTTGCGCCGCGGCGTCCACTCTTGGACTTACCCCCCATGTTCAGCCGAAGCGAATTATTACCGTACAAACGAGTTCCGGGAAATCCATAGCAGCCATCCCGACAGTTGGTGTGCCTGATGCTGTGAGATACCAAGAGATTGAAGACGACGTCGAAAAACACCACTCTGAGGTGATCCTTCTTTACGATGAGCGTGGGATACGCGATAAATGGTTGAAGCACTTGGCGTGGCTGGATCGACATGCCCTACGGGTGCGCAGCCTTCAAGTAGTCCAGTGCGCTTCGTGGTTAGCGGGGCTGCCATGACGCTCTCAGTATTCCTGTCGGCTAGTGTGCCTCTCCCGCCGCCACACCGCCATGAAAAATATTTTGGTACTGCGGATCAGATCGCAATTCGCGACTCAATTCGTGCTCTAGTCTCAGCGGTCGTGCCTCGTGGATTACTCGTGTTTGGTGGGCATCCGGCGATTACCCCGCTGATCCGTCTGCTGGTTCTTGACAGTGGGGCTTCGATCAGTAAGCACATCTTTTTGTTCCAGAGCAGGTTGTTCGAAAACCAATTTCCTCCTGAAGTCCGGACCTTTGAAAACTTGAACCTTGTCGATGCAGTCGGGCAGAATCGCGAAGCAAGCCTAGCAGCTATGCGGGAGAAGATGATCAGCAGCCAAGATTTTACGGCTGGCATATTCATCGGAGGCATGGAGGGAGTCGAGGAAGAATACAGCATGTTCCAAAGGATGCATCCGACGAAACCAGCTTACCCGATTGCATCGACTGGTGCCGCCGCACTAATCCTGTTCGAGCGTGAGATGCCCCAACGGCGTGAATTGTTGGAGGATTTGCGGTATCTATCCCTGTTCCGAAGATTGTTGCAGATTCCAGCATAGTTACGCACCATGTTCAATGGAGGGGAAAGATGGCACGACGAGTTTTCTTCAGTTTTCACTACGAGAGGGATGGTCAGCGTGCGAGCGTGGTGAGGAATAGTTGGGTCACAAAGGCGAGGATGCAGGATTCATAGACGCGGCAAAATGGGAGGAAGTTCAGAAAAAGGGCGATGATGCCATCAAGAAGTGGATCGACGATCAGCTAACTGGCACCAGCGTTACAGCAGTTCTCATAGGTGCAGAGACCTCATCGAGACCGTGGGTCATCTATGAGGTTAAAAAGAGCTACGAACGAGGGAACGGTATGCTTGGAATTTACCTCCACAACATTAAAGACTTTGCGGGCAAAACCGATACGTCGGGCAGCAATACGTTCGGGGAACTGGGGCAGGATGCGAACGGGCAAAGCATTTATTTCTGGAGCAAATATTCGACCTTCGACTGGGTGCTTGATAGCGGTTACGAGAATCTGGGGAAATGGGTGGACGACGCAGCTAAAAAGGCAGGAAGATAATCGTGGCACGAAGGGTCTTCTTCAGCTTTGACTATGAGGACGTTAAGACATTTCGTGCAAACGTTGTCAGAAAGCACGGACTGACGAAAGAGACCGGAGAATCCGGATTTTTTGACGCCTCGATCTGGGAAGATGCCGAGAGGCACGGTGACGCCTCGGTCAAAAGGCTGATCAACTCAAACCTTGAAAACACGTCTGTGACTTGCGCCCTAATCGGAACCAACACTTGGAAGAGAAGATGGGTAAGGTATGAGATTCTGAAGAGCTATGACAGGGGTAATTTGTTGTTCGGCATTAACATCAACAGTGTTCCGGACAAGAATGGACAGACATTTACTCCGGGGCGCGATCCCTTTGATTTTCTGGGCTTCATCGTCAGTGCGGATGGGAAGAAACTTACATATTACGAACATGACGGAGTTGCGTGGAGAACTTACGGAGACCTGCCCCCCAAAGCAACCAACTTTGAACAGCAACACTGGGGAAAAGGCTTCAAGCTATCCCAATGGGTGCCGTGCTACGACTGGACAACTGGGGACGGATACAAGAACTTCCCTACTTGGGTGAATAGCGCTAAGTAGCGCGAAACCACAATTCTTGGGATCAATTGCATGTGCGGAAGGTATCGAGTCTCGCGGCGGAAGCAGATCATCGAGGAACACTTTGGCAGCGCCCCGTGGGATGATGACTGGTCGCCACGGTACAACATCGCCCCGACCCAGCCCGTTGCTGTCGTGCGGCAGCATCCAAGGGAACCTGTTCGCCAGATTTCGACCATGCGGTGGGGGCTTATCCCGTCATGGGCGGAAGACCCCTCTGTCGGTGCCCAGATGATTAACGCCAGATCGGAAACGGCTGGCACGAAGCCCGCGTTCCGCGATGCGCTCAAGTCTCGCAGATGCCTGATTCCTGCGGACGGCTTTTACGAGTGGAAGCGAGACGGGAAAACCAAGCAGCCGTACTGTTTTGAAGTCGATGAAGGGGAGTTGTTCGCGTTCGCTGGATTATGGGATGGCTGGAAAGACGCCAACGGCAATTGGATCAAGACGTGCTCGATTCTGACAACGATTCCCAATGCCGTGACCTCAGCCGTCCACGACCGCATGCCCGTTATCCTCGATCCAGACAGCTACGATCTCTGGCTTGACCCCGGCATGACCAATGTACAGGTCATCGCGGAACTCCTGAAACCATACAGCGCGGAACCTATGCGGTCCTATCCGGTGAGCACCCGGATCAATAATGTCGGGAACGATGACGAGGAGTGTTCTCGCCCTGTGGAGATCGCGGAAGCTCAGAATCAGCTATTCTCATGACATTTATGACGAACGAAGAGCGTATGCAACGGGAGTCGAATCTGATCGCGATCATAAGGAAGAAGCTCCCAGACTTTGCAAGGATGTGCGCGGATGACTCAGAATTGGTGATGCTCCACCAAGATTCATTTGCGGCGGACTATCAGGAAGAGGAGTACACGCTTCTCGGCATGGCGATCAAGTACGCTGGCTTACGCGGAAAAGAAGTGCGCGTGATCGGAAAAAATCGCAGCAGCTTTGCCGAAGAAGAGAAAATCCAGTAGACAGCATGAGTCCGAAAACCGACGCCCCCGCGATTACTCCTGATCTCAATCTTGATGAAGGCACGACCCACGAGCCGTCTGGCCCGCGCATCCGTTGCCCTCTTTGCGGCTGGTCGCCGCGCAAAGAGGACAAATGGTCTTGTACCTGTGGGCACGAATGGAACACCTTCGACACCGGAGGAGTATGTCCCGCCTGCCTGCATCAGTGGGCTGAGACTCAATGCCTTTCTTGCAGCCGATGGTCGCCGCATTCGGATTGGTATGCAAAGTGAAATCAGCGCATTCCCAAACCGCCATAGGAGGGCTTCCTTGAACATAAACGGGACCAATCGGCGCATCGCCGAACAATTCAATGAGGCGTTCAATCGCGGCGACCTTGACGCGGCAGCAAGCTGCTTCTCGGAGGACTGCCAAAATCATGGCAGAAAGGTAGGACGAGATGGCGTGCGAACAGTGTTGGGAGAGATTAAGACCAACTTCCCAGACGCGAGGCTGACGACGCTGAACTCTGTCGCGGAGGGCGAGTGGGTCGTTGTCCGATGCACTTATAGCGGAACCCATCGAGGCACGTCACGCTTTCCGGTCGATGGCGGAATGCTCGTGGGTGCGCAGCCCACCGGACGCAGTTTCGAGGTTCAGCATATCCACATGTATCGGGTGCTAGACGGCAAGATCGCTGAGCACTTTGCGAATCGGGACGATATTGGGATGATGCGCCAGCTTGGTCTGCTTCCGCCGCCTCCGTCGCTGTCGGGTCAGTAGGCTGGCTGATTTCAGCCATCAGACGAAGGGGATGTGCGTGCTCGTGCGGCGTCTAGCTCTCGGTTTCCCCTAGCCGGAGTACGGGGGACTCTGGTCGGCGACAAACTCCGTACCGCTGCCACAGCCGAAACCACGGGCTATGGGCCAGCGTCTTATCGTGTCGCCGATTCGCAGCCGCGAGATCGCTCAGGCTCAGCGGTCGGGTGTCCGGCACCACGAAGATGCGCTCAAGGTCCTCGATTTCGGCATTGGTCTGCTCGGTGTCCATCCGACACAATATCTAACAGAACGGCGGGGAGGTCAATTCGGAGCGGCTTCTCTGGTCAAGCGGCGGTGGAGTAGAGAAGACTTCGGGCTTTGAGAATCAGCACAGATACGTGCTCAGATTTTGAAACCACTTCCGAGACTCCAATCAGTCGGGCTTGGTGCTCCGCGAACTCGTCACCAAATGCACTGTACATAATCAGCGGGACTGTGGGCATCAGCCGTTTCAGAACCCGTGCCGCTTCAAAGCCGTTCATCACTGGCATGGAAAGGTCTAGCACGATCAGGTCGGGGCGCAACTGCTGAGCCTTCTCGATTGCCACTTTTCCGTTCTCTGCTTCTCCGCATACTTCAAAGTCCGCTTCGCGTTCGAACAGTTCGCGGAGCGCCTGACGGATGGACGCATTGTCATCCACGATCAACACGGATTTCCGGGCGGTGAGGGTCACGGAACATCACCCACAAAGACGGGGCGCAGCTTCCAGAGGAAACTACGATGCGGAGAAGAATGACAAGGTTTACTGAGATTCGAAGGAACGTGCGCCCCTTTTCACAATCAGAGCAGCCAAGGCGAGCCGCAACTTGAGTATGAGACGAGAATGTGGTCATTTGGCAGAGCAATTTCTGAACGGCTCTTTAAACGTTCGAAACCAGCCGCTCTGCCGTGATGAATTCGAAATCAGCGGAAGAATATGCTGGGTGCCCACACACCTCACGCGCCCTCGGTGTCCCAGCCCCAGTGGAGCGTGCCGAACCCACGATCACCCCACCACGCCTTTGCGGCTATATCTCGAACATAGGCCAACTCCAAAACACGGAACCTTGGTTGGGATTTCGAACCTGATGAGAAACACAACACCACTGGGAATAGCGTCTGACATGCGTGTTTAGGGCATTAGATAAGCACTAGACAACCAATCATTTCCACGTAACTCTATTCAAAAGTCTTCCCCCCGCAAACATGTGTGGAGTTACAAGATGCTGCCTCATTTGTCCGAGGACGAAGTCTCGCGTCTGGAGGCGCTGCGAGACTGCCGCGTGCTCGATACGCCGCCCGAGGAACTGTTTGACCAGACGGCACAACTTGCGGCTTATCTTTGCGGAACCCCCATCGGACTAATCGGATTTATTGACGCCACCCGGCTTTGGTTCAAGGCAAGGGTGGGCTGGGACTATCCCGAAATCCCTCGCGAAGATTCGATCTGTGGTCAGACCATCCTCCAGTCCGAGGTGGTGGTGATCTCGGATGCTGCAACGGATGAGCGGTTCTTCAATAGACCAATCGTCACACATGCTGGCATTCGGTTCTACGCAGGTGCTCCTCTTTTGAGCAAAGAGGGATACGCGCTGGGCACGCTCTGTGTGATGGATCGCTTGCCTCGGGAGCTACCAGCCGCCCATAAAGACGCTCTACTCACCCTTGCTCGCCTCGTGGCCGCACAGCTAGAAGTACGTCGCGGAGCAAAATCTTCAGCGCCCGATGATAAATCGAGCCTGATCGACCGCACGGTGGTGGATATTTCGGAGCACAAGCGGGCTGACGAGGCCCTCCGGGATAGCCAAGAGCGTTTGCTCGGAATAATCAGTTCCGCGATGGACGCCATCATCACAGTGGATGGCGATCAGAAGATCATCGTGTTCAACCGTGCCGCAGAACAAATCTTCCGCTGCCCAGCAGCAGAGGCCCTTGGGCAAACTATCGACAAGTTCATCCCACAGAGATTCCGTGAGGCTCACAAGGAACACATCCGCAGCTTCGGGCAAACTGGCGTTTCCAGCCGCTCGATGAATTCACCCGGAACACTGATGGGGGTCAGACCCGATGGAGAGGAATTCCCGGTGGAAGCGACGATCTCGCAAGTCAAAACGGCTTCGGAAACGCTCTACTCGGTGATCTTGCGGGATGTCAGCGTGCGCAAGCGAACCGAAGATGAATTACGTCAGGCACAGAAGATGGAGGCTGTAGGGCATCTGGCAGGTGGAATTGCTCACGAGTTCAACAACTATTTGGGAATCATCATGGGGTACAGCGACCTCATGGAGGAAGAGCCAATCGAAAACGAATCGCTGCGGCTCGGCTTGACGGAAATCAAAGGCGCAACCCAGAAAGCGGCGTCGTTGACCCGACAACTGCTGGCGTTCAGCCGCAAGCAGTTGATCGAACCAACGTACTGGATGTGAACGCCTCGGTTTGGGAAGCGCACAAATTACTCCGTCGCCTCATTCCCGCCAACATCGATGTCATTCCTGTATTGAACCCTGATTTGGGAAAGGTGAAAGCCGATCCCGCGCAGATTCAACAAATCCTGATCAATCTAGTAGTGAACGCTCGCGATGCGATGCCACAAGGCGGCAAAATAAGCATCGAAACCGCTGGCGTGGTGCTGGATGAGGAATTCGCCACCCGTCACTTCGATGTCATATCGGGTGACTACGTCATGATCTCCGTCAGCGACAATGGCGAGGGGATCGATCCCGACCATCTGCCTCGCATCTTTGAGCCGTTCTTTACAACGAAGCAAGCTGGTAAAGGAACCGGGCTTGGACTATCGACCACCTACGGTATTGTCAAGCAGAGTGGCGGGCACATCACGGTATCCAGCGTGCGAGGGAGAGGCACCACATTTCGTGTTTATTTTCCCAAGTTGGCAGCGGCCTACGAAGCCACAGGCTCGCTTCCAACGACGACAGCAATCTTGCATCCAGCGCCGTCGTCAACGGGAATTGCGACGATTCTGTTGGTCGAAGACGAATCCGGTTTGCGAAGGCTGATGAGTAAAGTGCTAGAGAAGCAGGGGTATCGGGTGTTGGAAGCAAAAGACGGTGAGGAAGCCTTATCCATTTGTCAGGAGAATCTTGCGCATATTGACTTGGTCGTGACGGACTACGCCATGCCACGAATGACGGGTTTGAAACTAAAGGAAAAAATAGTGGCGTTGAAGCCAAGCATGAAATTCCTGCTTATCTCCGGCTACGCCGAGGGAGTAGCGGAAGACAATCTTCAACAGGTCTTGAACGGTGGGGATTTCTTGGAAAAACCTTTCCTCCCGGAAGAACTCGCACGAAAGGTTCGCGAGATGCTTGGCCGGATCAACGGGAAGCATGAGGAGGAGAATCCACATCCGGCGAACCCTTCATTCGAACAGCGTCCGGACAAATCCGACACGGCGACCGATCATGGGTGAACTAGAGGAGATAGCACTCGTACCGCTGGGGACATGCCAGAAGACACCCACCCCGGAAGCTTCCTCGTGAAGTTTTTCGGGCCTCAACGAACCTCAGTCAACGTCTCAACCTACAGTCCGAATTTGCAGGCGGCGTAATCCGCGAACTCTCGGAGAGAAATTAATTTCCAGACATTTCTGGCAGGGACATCTGAAAGCTGTGTCGTTCGGGAAAACAATATGGCCGCACTTCTCGCAAATCAACCGCCCGTTGGAAAGTGACCTCATCGCATGGAAGTCGCCATCGACAACGCAATAGGGACAACGATCTTCTTTTTGTTGCTTCATTTTCGACGGTCCTCGCTTGATTTCAGCCCTCTCTCCGAGGACACTCCTTCTTCCCAGTCATTGGGCGGCAGCGGTACTCCCCAAATGTTTCGTGGTTCACTAAGTTCGATCCCACAATGCAGCGGATTTTCAGGATCGATATAAACCACGCGAGCCGCAGCACGCTTGTCCGTCACATAGACGTGAATCGAAATTCTCATCCCGGCGGTCAGCCCAACTGCGGTTGCGATCGATGCGCCCTGAAGATTGACAACGATGGTCTCGCCATCGCACGTCATGGTCTCAGCGCCAGCCTCCACGGTGATTACCACCTTTAGAGGAACGCGGGTACTTCTCCGAGACTCGCGGAAAGGCATGGGCGAAAGGATACACGCAGGCAATAGTAGGCGACCACCGTAGTTTGCAAACGCATCAGGACTCAGCGCGACCAGTGTGTTTTGATGTTGGGAGCACAATGTCATATTCTTCCATAGGCGAGATCGACGCATGCTTTTAGCTGAGATACACGGCAAGCACTTGGCTGATGCAAGGGACGACGAGGATTATCTGACCTCTTCGGTCTTCGGTCACCTCCGATACATTCCGCCCGGCTCCTTCTGGAACTCCGTCGCATTCAGGGTCGGCTCTTCTCCTAAGTTCATTCCGCAGTAGCACGTTGGAGCCATTCCCTCCGGTCTGGTCAGACCGTAGGGTTGTTGTGAGCAGCTTTCGGGGGAGGGCTGGTCGACGGGCGTCCCGACTCAATTGAGTCTGGGGCGCTTTCGTTTTGGTCGGAATTCGAAGAAATCCTCTGCCCAGCACGAGCATTTCTTCACCTGCCCGTTTTGATCGCTGGGCGCGACCTGAATATCGTCGCGGTGACCCATTGCCGTGACTGACACGGACCGCCGACCTTGGGCAGCCAAATCAGGAAATCAGGACTGGATGATCTTTCCCAGTTCCCGGTTCCGGATCACAAGAGTTGACCCTTTGACCTTTATCAATTGTTTCTGCTTGAATTCTGAAATTAGGTGACTGACAACTTCGCGAGTCGTCCCGATGGTTTCCGCAATCTCCTGTTGAGTGAGCGAGAGCTTAACCTGAGTCGAACCGTCGTCGTCTTGCATGGTCTTGGCTGACCACGAGAGCAAGAGCTTGGCAAGCCTCTCAGACAATGAAACTATAAGCCCGAAAGTGCGAATTTCCTCGTGTGCGGCATAGTAGTTGCGGCTCAACTCTGCGGCGACGTGCATGCCCACTTCTGAGTCGTCCTTCAGCAATCGCAGCAAAGAATCGCGGGGAATGAAATTGGCCTGTCCCGGTTCCATCATCTGGGCGGTGACTTCGTATGGGCGATTGGAAATCACCGCATTGAGACCGAGAACGTCTCCGCGCTCGGGGATGTTGGTGATGATAGTTTTGCCTTCGTGGGAAGACATAGAAAGTTTCACCTTCCCCCCACAGAGCACAAACGCTCCTCGCGGTTGTTGGCCTTCAACAAAGAGGGTTGCTCCCTTGGGGTAAATGGCGGTGGCAGTCATCTCGGTGAGGCGTTGTACGGTTTGGATGGGAAGATTACAAAAGAGATGTTCTTCCCTAACCGGGCAGTTGAGGCAGGTATCGATGATACTTGGACCAAAAGGGGCGTTTATGAAGCACCTCCCGGCGCTAAATAGGTTACGCCGACAACGCCGACCCCAAACTTGCTTAAGAGCCGATAAATACCTCTCAAGGATAACAAAGAAGTGACGGGTGTCCTCGTGACCCGCATCACCTGACGCCGTGCCCCTGTGCACAGAGTTTTCCCCACGCATCGGGCATCCTGCACGATATCGAGGTGTCTTATGTCCCAACAGAACGGAGAGCACTCGCATCGGGTAGCAGCGTGGTGGACTTCGGGACGATCTGGCTTAGCCAAGTCGGATTCCACGCCCAACGCAATTCACTTCACGGCTCCCAAAGAGTTCGGCGGACTCGAAGGCTGCTGGACTCCAGAAGAACTCCTGTTGGCTGCCCTCGCCGGGTGTTTCACTACCACTCTACGAAGCATCTCGGGCGGTGCTCAATTCGACTTCACCGACTTGGAGGTGGAGACCAGTGGCTCGGTGCGCAAGGCTGATCCCGGTTATGGTTTCAGCGAAATCGTGATCCGCCCCAAGCTCACGATTGCCTCCTTCAAGGAGCGAGAACGTGCCCTCGACCTTCTGAAAAAAGCAGAAAGGTTGTGTCTCGTCTCCCGTGCCATTGACGTGCCCCTGAGATTCGAGCCCCAAATCGAAGTGATTGAGCCTGTGCTCCCTGTCTGATCTTTGCGACAGTCATCCGCACGACCGGTTATCCCGCAAGAACTTTCAGGCGGTCGCTGAGCGGAGGCGGCGGGCGGCGACTTCCGGAGGTAAGGGGTTGTAGAAGAATCCCGAGGCCCACTCGAATCCAGTAATTCGAGACACTTGGGGCAGGATTTCTATATGCCAATGGAAATCCTCCTCGATGGTCTTCCAATAGTTCTCTCTTGGACGCAGAAACGGTCGGTCGTGCAGCGACAGGTTGTATGGCGGCCCGCCTACCTCTTGATCCAACTTCTGCAATACGTCACGCAGGATCAGAGCCAAATTCTTGCATTGAGGGGCATCGATTCGGCTGAATGCGCTGCTGTGAAACTTCGGGAGGAGGCACATCTCGAACGGAAAGCGGGGCGCAAACGGGGAAAACGCCACAAAGTCCTCGTTTTCACCAATCAATCGCTTTCGGACCTTTAACTCTTGTTGCAGCACGTCGCAGTATATGCAGCGTTCCTTCGCGGCAAAGTAATCGCGAGCAATCATGAGCTTCGCCTTAACGGCGCGTGGCGTTATCGGGAGTGCGATTAGCTGGGAGATCGAATGGCTGATCGTGTGAGCCCCGGCTCCCTCACCGTGATTCTTGAAGATCAGAACATAGCGCACACGATGATCCCTCTCAAGATCGACGATGCGGGCTATAAAAGTTCTGATAACGTCAGAGATTTCCCCGATTTCTAGTTCATGCAGGCTACGGTCGTGCCGCGATGTCTCCACGATGATTTCGTGTGCCCCCACGCCGTTCATCAGGTCGTGCAACGATTCGGCGCGTCGTGCCAGTTCGCCTTCTATCCTTAGCCGTGGTGGGGAATTTGGTACCACTCTGACTGACCACCCCGGCCCGTTAGGAGAAGAGCCCCGATTTCGGATGGCGAAGACCTCTCCCGGTGTTGCGGCCTCGTGGTTCTCGCAGAATGGGCAGAATGCCGTCCTCCTTACGAATTTCTCGAAATGAAAATCTGTGGGCTGCAACCCGTCACCATCAGCAACAATTACCCAGCGGTCAGTGAAGATATCTTTGCGTATTTGGGACATTGAACCTCCGCGCCCGAAGTCGCAACTGGCTGTCCTTCGGATGCTCGACCGTGAGTGTTTCCATTGCTTCGGTTCACCGTCAAAACGTAGTCTAGTCCCCGGATAGACGGTTTGCAGATTTAGATGGAGCCATTACTCAATACGCAACTTTGTGTTCCTGCGAGCGGTCCGCAAGAGACGTAATCAGTTCAGCGTGTGCAAGCTCTCTCCGACAGCAATGCCCTATCGGCGTTTGTCGGTTAGCGTTCACGTGAGGCTCAAATCATATGTTGGTTGTGAGCAGACTTCGGGGGAGGCTGTTCGACTCTGGCGTCCCATGACTCGAAAGAGTCTGGGGCGCTTTCGTGTTCTTCACTCGGCGTTGAACAGGGTCGGGGCGTGGGTTACTTCAAGGCAATTCTTGACGCGCACCAAAACAAGCCGTCGATGCTTGTGAGCGCGCAATTCACTCCCGTCTACAACGCGACGGGAAGCAGCCAGACAGCTTACGAAATGAGCTGGTGGTGCGAATGGACACCCGTAGACGATTCCGAGAAGCACGACCGCCTGATGAAGTCCGCGATGGACTTCATCCAGAAGTACCTGCGCTCCAAAGGGATTCTCGCCGCCGGCTCGGTCGAAGACGAGGCGGTAGACGGTTTGCACGGAACATTTAGCCAAGGGAGGACAAACTGATGTTCATCGACGAGACACAGGCGATGCAGGAGCGTGGGGAGCAACTCCGCAAGCTGCGCAGCGAGGCGACCGACGAGGAGTTTGCGAACCTACAGCGGCAGTTGGCTCTGCTCGACGCCAAGTGCCCGCGCTACGACGTACACAACGTGTTCTCGGCGTTGAACCCACCAATGATCGCGAGCGACAGCGCGGTTGCGACGAAGCGGAACGCCGAAATGGTGGAACGCCGCAACGATCTGGTCAACTTGGCGGGCAAGGCACCGATGGGACCGCCTTGGTTCGCGTTCAGCCTTGAGCACCGATATAGCGAGTGGCAGCGCGTCGCCTACTTAGTGCGTGCAGTAGATGAGCATGGCGAACCAGTTACCGACCTCAAGTTCTGGCACCGCCGGTTCGTCGTCACCAGCATCTTCGACTCCATGGACGGCGGAGGTCAGGTCGAGTACAACCCGAACGCGTTCGAAATCCTGCTCGATGATGATGACGAGTTCGCGTCGTTCCAGTACGACGGCAGGCTTTCGGGCGTAAACCTCGACGCGACAAAGCAGGGTGCGGAATTGGTCAGGACTTGCATCCAGTTGCTGAACTGGGACAGAGAGGACGTGCCCACCCAGACGCTCGTCAATCCCAAGCAGCAGAAGATTGCTGGCAAGAAAGGCGGCAAGCCTCGCGCGAACAAGTCCGACCCCACCATCATCAAGTTCGAGCCGTTCCTCAAGTCAGCGAGGGCGGGCACCCATCGCGGCAGCAGCACTGGGGAGCACGAGTCTCCGGGCGAGCATTTTGTGAAAGGACACTACATCAATGTCACCTATGCGCATCCGCTGTTCGGTCACAAGCCCGTGCTGGGGAAGACCTATGGGCGCATCTGGATTAAGCCCCACAAGCGTGGCAACCCAGAGCGCGGCAAGCTGCGAGCGCCGAGGGGAGTGATGAGGGTCGGGAATGTCGGGAATCCCGCCGCTTCGCAGCCCGTGATTCCGTTCCCAACGCCGCCGCAACAAGGAGGCACAGCGGTGTAGCAGTGCGGGCGTTGGGGAGGTGCAGCGACTTTTTGCAGAGGCGAATGAAGACAACAAGGAGGAGAGGCTAATGACAAATCACGAAGAAGAGTTCGATCCGCCCCGCATCATGCTGGTGAAGGAAGTCAATGGCGTATTCGATTTCGGCTTGCTGCCAAAAGGCTTCAGGCGTTTCGAGAACTATCAGATGGTCTGTGCTGGCGTGGTCGCGAGGAGTCAGCACGGATTTGACCTTCTTACGTCGGAGCGTTACATGCTCCCGGCTAGGACAGCCGATGCAGAAATGAAGAACTGGCAAGAGCGTGCAATCGGCTTCGTTCATTCCCAGTGGCGAGCGTATGAGGCAAACAGCTTCAAGCTGCCCAATTTTCCGCAGCAAGAGGAAGCATTCAGCGACATGCTGAGCCACTCCATCCGCAATTTCGGAACCGACATCATGAGCGAGGAGGAGATCAACAGCTTAGAAAAAACCCTCCACCACGCCTTCATGGAGATGCTCGACCGAGCAATGGGACTGGCGACCAAGAAGGGTCTAACAGGTCGGTACGCGATGGGCGGCAGCGCCTGACGTTGGTGCGCCTCATTCTCCGCACAGCAGTGCGCCGAGTTCTTCCATCTCGCACCCAGGCCCATCCGCCAGGAAGCGAGCGCGGTTGGCGTTCCATTTGTCGAGGTGGCGGAAGCAAATCCAATGTGTTTCAGGATTCCCGTTCACGCCGATGTGGATCGCACTGGGTTGGTCGCAGTTGAAGTAGCAGCAGGGGTGGTCTTTCATTGTTGACATCCTCAAAATACATTCGTCTCCCGCAGCCCGTGCCGCTCGGCGAGCGCCCGGTGCTTTCTCACGAGGAACCAATAGTTCTTTCGTGCTCGCCATTTTGGGCAGCCGTGGTAGGAGTCACGCGCTCGAAGCAGCCAATGCCACATTCGCTTGACGAGCAAGGCATCACGGATTGATGGACTAGCGTTCATTTCTCGAGAATCTCTCCACAAATGGCTGTGCGCCCTGGTTTTGACAAAAATCCAGACATGGCTCGCTGAAATCAAAGGACTTGGCTCCGGCGCCACCCGATTTTGCCCCTACATATATTGACTTTTAAAGTCTGTGAACACCCGGCGATTGTCGATGAATGTCCGGGAGAGCATCGCGGGAGAAGGAGTTTGGATAGGTATCATTGCCTAAGGCGCCGGAACGGCGGGTCCTGCGTGTGCTCGGCGTCGTGCCGGCGGTTGGCTTCCCACACGATGTCGCGTTCGATTCTTTCCTGCCCGGCGATGGAGTCCGCAGCGATGGGCTGTTCCCAGTCAAGACCAATCAGCCGGCGCATCTCTGCGGCTAGCGCGGATCGGGAAGCGAGTAGAGGGATTCAAGCTCCTCGACTTCGCTGCGCCCGTTCTTGGGCGTGAATGCACCGATGATAGGGGCGAGCCTTGTCCACAGGTGCGGGCGTCGCAGAACGCTGTCTACGAGCCAGCAATCCCAGCACGAGTGAGGTTTCCCAAGCTGGTATTTGATAAATGATTGCTGACCGCCGCATTCCTTGCAGCGAAGAAAAAAGTGCTGCTTCGTCGCGCGGTCGGGTCCCACGAACTCCCATCCTTCAGGAACGCCGTACTTGGTGGGATCGCCCCAGCCTTTGCCGTAGTCCATAGTCACTAGATAACTGCGAGCGGAGGTTTTCACGCGAGGAGGCGTGATCAGCCGCTGCGAGACTCACCAGTCATTCGCCATTTCCTCGTCCAGACCGAACGATTTGGCGAACAACCTGAAGCCCTCCAGGCTGTCCTTTTGGGCACGCTTCAGGAGCGGGCAGACCTTGTCCGCCCTGCCTTCATGGTAGGCGTCGCAAATCTCGCAGTAGCCGTTATCGTATTGATCGCTCATTTCCGGTTACCCTCTTTATCATGCACCGAATTGTCCGCGTTTCGAGACAAACGACGGACGTGTAGCTCTTGATCGCTGGCTCGACGGTCATTTTGTTAGCTCCGCCTCGAACGCAATGTCCCCTTGCAAATCGGACTCACCAACCTCGTGTGTCTGTTTCTCCAAAGCGGTAATACGCCGCTCCAGATTGTTGTAGTTCTGTACAAGCTCGTTAACGAAATCCACGACCTTCTTATATCGTTCGACTGTTACATACTCCTGACTCATACTGTTGCCTCTCTGGCGATGACTTTGCCGTCATCGCCGAACTTGATCTGGAACTCGCGTGTGGCGGTTTTGTCGTCGGTGCGCTTTGGCAGCTTTCGGGCATCGCCCGGGCAAACCGCGTGCGACCATTTCGTGCCGCAGGTCAGGTCTTGCACGATCCACGAGCCGGGCTTGATGTAGCCCCGGCAGCGCGGGCAGACCGTCTGGTGCCTAGCTTGAATACGCCACATTCGCGACCTCTAGTTCAGTTAATACTGGCTGCGGTGCAATCTCGACCGATTGCTCGTAGCCTTCCCACCCGAAGTATTCGCAGACGATCTTCCAGATTTCCGCGCCGTCGTCGTCAACGTAATGGTCTGGGTGATAGACGACATGCGCCTTGATGCGCAGCGGGAAGCGATCCTTGAACGTCGGATCTTGGTCGCTGTCCATCAACATCTTGCCCGCCTCGATGAACGCGCGTTCGATGTCATGCGCCAGCCTTTCGGCTTCGCCAGCCGGGCAGTGGCAATAGACCGCGTCGTGGTGCGGCGCGCTCAGCGCGAATCCCCAGCCGTCGTCAACAAGAAAGCAGCACGCCAGCCGCAACAACTCGGCGCACCCTGCCTGCTGCGGGAAATTCATGATGCTGCGCTCGTTCATGCGCCTTACGTCCTGGCGCCAGCCGTAGTCGGTAATCACGTAGCCCCGCTGCTTGGCTTTGACGGCTTGGTCGTCCACCCATTGCCAGTAGACGTTGTAGGCTTCGCGGTGCGAGTTGAGGATTTGCCCGGCTTTCCAGACGGGCACGCCGAGGTACTTGGCAAGGGTGAGGGCTTGGACGCCGTACTGGATCGCCAGCTTCGCGGTCTTGTGCTGCGCCCGGATGTTCTCCAGTTCTCGGTTCGACTTGTCGCGCTTCGTGCCCGCAGGGACAGCCCCGGTGACGCCGGCGAACTCGATGTAGCTGTCCGCACCGCTGGAATAAATTCGCATCAACTCTGGATCGCCGCTGTAGCCAGCAGCCAGCCAGTCCTCCGCCCCAGTGATGTCGGCTGTGACGAGCGCGTACCCGGGTCGCGGCGTGAGCAGGTTGCGCATCCAGTGCGGACGGCTGAGCATGAATTCTGTCGCACGTGGGTTGTTCCGCGACGTGACGGAGCCAAACATAAATAAGGTGAACCTCTGGAACCCGTCCTCACCGATCACGGTGTCGAACAGGGACAGAGTCTTGAGAGTCTTGCGGCACTGACGCAGAGGTTGCAGGAACGGGTAGGCGTTGCACATGTCGCCGAAATAGTCGTCATCCAGCACAGGCTTCCCCGTAGGCGTCGTCTGCCACGTCTTGCCGAGCGCGATGCCGTTGCGTTCCAGCAACTCAACGAACTTGTCCATCTTGAAGACCGGGTGCGGCTTGTTCTTCAAATCCTCGCGACCCTCGATGACGTACACGCCGTAGTTGTGGACTCGCTCGATTTCCTGCACGATGTGCAGTTGCAGACTGCGGGCGTTCGCCCGGATTGCCTCGAACCTTTCTTTGTTGATCGGCAGCCCGTGGTGCTCGAAGTGGGCGACGGCGCGTGTGTAGGAGCCACGATGGAGAGCCTGCTCGAAGTTGAACGCAGACTCGCTCATGATGTGCTGCGCCGCGAAGTGCGTGGCGACGACGTCTTCCTCGCAGTAGTCGAGGATCATCTTTGCGTGCTCCTCCTGCGTGCGCCCCGTGCAATACCACTTGATGTGTTCGGGGTTGGCACGGTCGAGGACATGGATTTCGCCATCAAAGTCCTTGAACATCTCGTTGCCATCCTCGTTTTGCATAGTCTCGACGGCTCCGGCTGGCGCGTTCACACCGTAATGGCTGATGTATCTCTGCATCATGTGCTTGTCAGATTTCCAGAAGTCAGCCGGGTTGCCCTCGTATTCCTTGGCCACGTCCACGAGACCCGTGCCCAGTTCCCACAACGATTGCTTGCCGCGCCATACGCCGCAGGTTAGGTTGCGGTACTCGACGTAAAGGTCGATCGTGTGCTTCGGTAACTGCCAGCCTTGCGCGAGGAAGCATTTGTATTCGGACGGGATGTTGAAGCCGATGAACAGCGTCGTCTCCGGATCGCTGGTGAAGGGACACGGCTGCGGCTTATCGAAGAACATGCGGATGTCGCGAGCCTTCTTGAAGCCCTTCGCAACCATCGCGACTGGGACTTGCTGCTCGCCGTCCCGCGCTTGGTACTCGAAGTCGATAACGTATACATGCGTAAATCTGTCTGGGATGAGTGCCATAAGAGTCCCCGGGAGAGGACGAAGAGCGGTTACTCTTCGTCCTCGTCTGCGCGGTTTGCAACGCCGCCCGACATGAAATCCGTCACGACCTTGTCGTCGGCGACAGAGATGGTGGAATCGAATGCGCCCAGCAGCAGTTGCTCGAAGGGTGGCAATGACTCCCATTTGGGTTCGGGGATGGCTTCGGTTGCGATCTCGAACGAGTAGGTCTGGCGGGACTTGATCGAGGAGACGATGCCGTAGTTGCGTCGTGCTAGTTCAACTGTTTTCTGCGCTGCCTTGAACCACGCCGATGCGGACTCGAACAGATACCAGAGAATGAATGTTCCGTCCGCGACCGCCGTCGTATGCACGTCCATGATCTTGCAGGCGTTCTTGAAACGCTCCGGCAACTCGTTGGACTCATAGAGGTCCGGGCGGACGAAGTGGAACTTCCCGGTGTTCTCGTCGTGGTACACCGCGAGACCGAGCTTGCTGTAGCCCGGGGAGGGATGAACCTTGATGTAGAGGTTCTTCGGGGGCTTGCTGAATTCGTAGGTGACTTGCTTGCCCTTGCCGGTTCGGCTGCTGCTGGTCTCGCCCTTTTTGGCGGCTGCCGCGGTCTTTCGGCTCACGCTGGGGAAGGCGGATTCTTGGTCATTGGCGGCTTCGGCTTTCGCCTTGCCGTTCGTTGGATTCGCCGGACGCTCGAAGTCGTTCGGGTCTGGCATCGGAGAGACTGCGGTGTTACTCATTGGTAGTGTCCTAAACGTTGAAGTCACAGGAAGAAGTAAGGAAGGCTCAATCTCGACTGGAGCGGCGGGATTGAGACCGCCGCCCCGGAGCTTGGTCTGCGCGACCTCGCCCTGCGCTACAGGTAAATACTCGATTTATGGACAACTCAGAGTTTTGCCGTTGCGCGGTATCTATTTAGAAATGATTCCCGGCAGGGACTCGTCGGTCGGAGACGCGAATAGCTGTCACCAAGAGTCGGACGCTTCAGGGCGAGCCGGACTCCGACGTAGCCCCTGCCGGGAATGGTGAGCCAACGAGAATGCATACCGCGCAATGTCGCAGCCGTGACAACGCGGTCCCTATAGTGGCGGGATAATCGGGGTTCGGGTAGAGAAATCAATCTTGGGACATTGCTATGCCAGTGGGGTTCGTACACCCGCCGCAGGAGCCCCCAGGTCACCCCACCGAACTTGGCAGCCTTGGCGCATACGCCGCTTTGGGAACGGTTTGTAGGGGGTTCCCCCTACACCCCACCCCAGAACCTTAGTCGGCGTGTCTCTTTTCGTAGTTCCTAGCGATTCACCTACAAATTCTCCAGCACGCAGTATTGAGGGTCATGAGGGAAAGAACCCTCGCCGGCAGACCTACCGCGGTGCACGGAATCCAAGCGCATTGCGCGACTCCGTAAATGGCGGCGAAAGAGACACTGCGCGGCAGAAAAGGAATTTGAAATGGCTATTAGGATAGGCGAGTACCGGAGCAAGAAGTTCTATAGGCTCGGCGCAAAGGTCTTCAACGTCAAGGTCGTGCTCGACGAACTTAGCAGAGTCGAGGGACGCGACGAGAAGGACAGCGAGCACCTCGAAACAGCACGCCGTTATGCTATGAAGGCTGCCGTCCATGTGCTGGACGACGTGGTCTGGGAACTCAACACCGAGCGCATCGAACGATTACAGGAAGACCCGGAATGGCAGAAGGCGGAAGCGGAAAGCATCCGCGAAGTTATACAGGAGTTCGAGGAGAAAAAGGACGCCGAATTCCACAAATTGTCCGAGGAGGCAGAAGAGAGCACCCGATGACAACCTTCCGCCTCAAGAAGACGAACGGTCTGCCGCCGAAGATAGCCATGATCGAGGGCACGCACCCCAAGTACGGACTGGACAGGAATTGGCGAAAAGTTAGCCGATCGCCCGTCCGCGGCACGGATGAATTTGCCTTTACCGTGGACGACGGCATCCTTGAAATTCTTGAGGGTGACGGGCGCGACTACTACAGTGTGCATGGCGACCGCATCGTCAAACTGGACGGCGTCGTCCCTCGCGCCATTGGAAAGTACATGAGCGAGAACCGCTGCTCGCGCGAGGCGGCATGGGAGCAAATCTACGAGACATTGCGCGAGGCTCATGCGGGCGCCGCGCCCACGGATGAAGAACTGTGAACGTCATCGCGAGTCTGAGCAAGGTTGCGACGGGACTGAAGCTTTGCAGGGCAACAGCCTGGCGCGGAAGGTAGGGCTTGCTGCGAGATACCCTTCACGTGGATTTGAAGCACCGTTCAGGCTCTCACCGTACCGGAACTTGTTGAGCGCGACTACGGCAAAGATCAATTCCCGCCCCGCGATTTCGCTACGCACAATGGACACAATCTTGACCCGCCCCAATACATGAGGTCTTCCGCCTCTTCGACAGTGCCAGCGTCTATGACTCCGCCTTTTTCGCCAAGCATGTCGAGACCGCAGAGTGCGCCGCCGACTACGTCCCCGGCTGGGATTCTCTGATGCCCCACAAGGATGTCCCAAAATCCTTGATTCTGGCCGCCTCCACCCGCGCTGAAAAGACACCAGTTAACACAGCACAAATCTTCGTCGGGGACCGTGCCGAAATCTGCAGTCTAAGGCACAAACCGCAGCGGCCTACCCCGCGGTATCCCGGATTCGCGCTGAAGGTGTGGTCGTAAAGCCGCTTTCCGATACGTCGTTGTGCTTCGCAACATGCGTGATCTTGAGAGCCGACAACACCTCCAGTGTCGTAGAGGAATACGTTCGCATGTTCCTCCGCAAATATACGACTCCGCGTCGGCCTCCGAAGCCAATGGAATCGTCGATGTCTGCCCGAGTTGTCGGGTTGAAAACTGCAATCCCTAGCCCGCGCCCTTGAACAGCAGATCGAATTAGCACGTCGGATGAAGCCGTTCAATCGGCTTATAGCCCGATCAGATCGCGTGTACGACAGCTATCCGGGCGGCCACCGCATGTCACGCCCGCCGAGCAGATGTAGGTGCAGATGGAAGACCGATTGACCGGCTCCGGGACCGGTGTTGCAAACAACCCGAAACTGGTCGATGTGGCGTTCAGCAGCTATCTTTGCAGCGACCAGATTACAGTAGCCGATCTCCTCGGCGTGCTCTGGCTTCGCAGCTTGCAGTCCGGCAATGTGTGTCTTTGGTACGACCAGGATGTGTGTCGGCGCTTGCGGGTTGGCGTCGTTGAAAGCATAGACCCGCGCATCCTCGTAGACCTTATTTGAAGGTAGCTCGCCCTTCACGATTCGGCAAAAGAGACAATCAGACATAGGCGCCTCCGGAAAAGGCGATTCGGCTGTGAGATGTGAGAACATTCTGTCACAGTTTCGCAATCCGCGGAGTAATTTAGAGTCAAGGGAGGGAGTCTTTGGACCCGGCTTTCGCAGCAAACGGACAAGACGAGACCAGCCCAATCTGTTTTCGCTCGGAGCAAATTGCGGCTAGGTTTCTCTCGCCCGATGGATCGGAGATGATGAAGTCTCTGGAAGTCCGGTTTGATCCGCTGCTCGGGACCTCGTCTCGTATTGCCGAAGGTGTCGTACTCTCGAAGGCTGATGAGGGCGCGCTCGCTCCTCTTCAAGCTCCGAACCCGAACTGCCCGTTCTGCCCAGATAGAATCGGCAGAGTCACTCCCAAAGTGTTGGAGGCAATTCATCACGGCGGACGCCTAGAGCGGGGAGAGTCGGTGTTGTTTCCCAACCTCGTTCCTTACTCTCAGTATGCTGCAGTCGTGGTTGTGTCGCTGCGGCACTGGCTTGCATTGGACGGGTTTACACCCCAACGACTGTTTGACAACCTGTCAGTTGCCGTGGATTACGTCCGCAAGGTGCACGCTTTCGATCCGAAAGCCGAGAATTGTGCCTACAACATAAATTACTTGTATCCGTCCGGCGGATCGCTGTCCCATCCGCATGCGCAAGTGTATCTCGATCCTCACCCGACAACTCTCATGCGGTTGGAGCGTGAGGCCAGCATCTCTTACTGGACTGCCCACGGCCGGTCGTATTGGGAAGACTTGGCGGAAACCGAAGAAGCCCGAAAGCTGCGATTTGTGGCGCGGGTTGGCCGTACGCGGTGGATTACTGCTTTTGCTCCGATCGGATTCAATGAGGTGCGGGCGATTGTTTCGGACTGCGAAACCATTCTCGACCTCACGGATGACGACCTGCATTCACTTTCGGCCGGTATCGCGCGCGTCCTCCAGTGGTACGAATTGACGGGGTACAACAGCTTTAACTTGGCGCTTTATTCGGGGTCGCTCAACGTTTCGCGTGGTTGGCGCGTCCATCTGTCGATGATCACTCGCACGGCGATGCTCCCTTACCACCGGAGCGACGCAATGCACATGGAACGGTTGCACTGGGAAGCGGCGGTTGATCGAGCGCCAGAGCACATCGCCGACGATCTTCGCACACATTTCGACGCAGCTTAGTTCGGTTCCCGCAACTCAGGTTTCAAAGCCTCGTGAGTGTGAACGCGAAACATTGCTCAAAAAAGAGACTTGGACGCAAATCCAATCCGGCGCTGAGTGCTGTATCGGTGTAACGCGCCATCGATTACCGGATATGCCATTTCGACTGGAGCAATTTCTTCCACTTCGACGAGCTTCTTTTCAAGCTGCTTATAGTCCTGGAAGAATCGACGAAGTACCCGCAGACGATGTGGTGGGAGTTGGCTGGCTTCGTGGTAAGCGTTGAATTCCGGATCGCTCGTGGCCACGGCGATGATCTTGTGATCCTTCTTTCCCGTGTCCATCATGGTCATCAATCCGATCGCCCGCGCGGGTATGATTGTCAGCGGTGCAACCGCTTGTTGCGCTAATACGAGAACATCCAACGGGTCGTCATCTTCGGCCAATGTTTGGGGGATGAATCCATAATTAGCTGGGTAGTAAACAGCTGAGTAGAGAAGGCGATCCATTCGTATCAAACCGGTTTTCTTGTCCAACTCGTATTTGACACTGGAACCAAGCGGAATCTCTACCACCGAGTTGAATTCCTTCGGCAGGTGCTCTCCCGCTGTAATGTCATGCCACGGATGCGACATCGTTGTCTTTCCTCCGCCAAGCTCGAGGTATATGCGTCAGCGCTTCAAAGTGCTTCCATACTTCTTTCGGTTCCACATCTAGGAGTACAGATGTCATGATTGTAGTGTTCTCCTTTATTAGCTAGACAGGAGCGTAGCTCGCTTGGAGCCTCTCGACATTAACAAGGAATCCGGAGTCACCCAGGAGCAAGCGCGCAATGCGCTGTTGGAACAGATTCCGACTTTGATCCACGAACATCGCGAAGAAGTCCTTCGTGGTTTGCTGGAGAACCCGCATTTCGAAGAACTGCATCTTTGCCTGCTCCTCGGACGAGCGGATCTGTCGACTCTCCTGCTGGAAGAAATCGCCAGCCACAAGCAGCTGACAGCCAGCTACCGCGTAAAGCGTGCGCTTGCATTTCATCACAACATCCCCCAGACCCTCGGTTTGGGACTGGTCCGCGAACTCTATACCCATGATCTTGTGGCCTGAGTCTTTCCCCTTCGGGAAATCCCGCACTGCGGCATTTGGCCGAGGAACTGGTGCTAGCAAAACTGCCGCAACTGCCGCCCGCGCAGAAAATGACATTGGCCCGCCGGGGTACGCCCCGAATCATGGGAGCCTTGCTGACCGATGGCGGTCCCGAAAGCCTTCCCGCTGTGCTCGATAGTCCGTTGCTCAACGAGGGGCACGTCCTCAAGGCCCTCGCTAGGGTGGCGCTGCCAGTGCGGATCGTCACTGCCATCGCCGATCATGCGAAGTGGTCTCACATCTACAGTGTGCGACTCGCACTCTTGCGCAACTCGCAGACGCCGTTGCCGCGACTCCTCGCTTTTCTCCCCAGCATTACCACCACCGACCTGAAGATTCTGAGCCAATCCAGCTCCGTACCCTCGAAGGTGTTGCCTCATCTGCGCCGGGAACTAGCCAACCGTATGCAGCATGGCAAAGCACCGGTCCGACCGACTTAGATAAGCCAGGGCCGGGCTGCTTCTCAACCAATGCGATAGAGGACGAGAATCAGGATCAGAAAGCCTAAGACGTACGCAACGTACGCATTCAGACGTCCATGGTGCATTCCTGCCAGCAGTCTCGCGACAGAGTTCACGATCATTCCTACGGGATGAAAGAAGAGGCGATCCACGAGGTGCGTCTCATCCCGACGTCGCCGGATTGCCGTCCGGAAATGCACGGCCACCGTTTCGCGGGTGTCCTCGACGATATTCGGGCGGAAAATCGCCTGAAATACGACGCGCACGGGGTTGGAAAATCCCGTTGCGGTATAGGTCATTTCAGGCAGCAGAGTTGGAATGCCGCCGGCCCAGACTTCGTTCTTGACGAGCGAGCGTTTACGAGTGAGGCGTGTGGTGATGAACCAAGAGAGCAGCAGCAGAATCGTCAACGCCACGACGCTGTAAGAAGGAGACATGGCAAAGACCACCGGATTTTGCTCTCCGCCTCGCAGCAAGATTACGAGGCCGCGACCGGGCACCCATCGGGCTCCGGTTTGTGCTCCCAGGTTATGAAAGTCCGCAAGGAAGGCTGGCGGAAGCTGCTGGTTCGCCTGCGTAGCTGTAAAGAACGGTGGAACGAGCGAAGCGGTGGCGCTCGCCCCCGCCAGAGGTTCCACGGCGCGGTTCAAGGCTGGAATGACATAAGTTGGCAGCACTCCTAGAAGAACACAAGCCACCGCGAGAAGTGTCAGGGAAAAACGTGGCCTGCGTGCGAATTTGGCGTTTGATTCCCAATTGCTGCGCGGTGTTCCCAAGAAGCTCATGGCGTATGTCTTCACGAAACAAGTGACGGCTAATGCGGCCGTCAACGCCAGGATGGCACCGGAAAGCGCGAAGACGATCTTGACTGCAGCCGATGGAAGCAGGGCGCTGCGCAGGAAGGTTTGCAAGGTTAACCATTCACTCACAAAACCATTGAAGGGCGGCACCGCCGCGATGGCGAGACATCCAGCCAGGAATACGATCGACAGCGACGGCAAAGAGCGGATCAGGCCTCCCAGTCGATCCATGTCTCTTGTGCCGGTGGCGGCTTCAATGTGGCCCGCGCCCTGATAGAGCAGCGCCTTGTATGTGGAATGATTGAGCATGTGATAAAGCGCGGCAGTGAGCGCAAGGGCAGCCGGGACTGCGTTCCCGGAATTGCGGAACACCAGAAAGGCTCCGATCCCAGCCGCGATGATGCCGGCATTCTCGATGGAACTGTGGGCCAGCATCGTCTTTAGGTCGTTCTCCGTGGTGGCATACAGAATGCCCACTAACGCGGTGACGGCTCCGATGACGAGAGCGACTAGGCCCGGTCCAATGCCATGGCCGGGAACCAGGTCGGCGTTCAAACGCAGGATTCCATAGAAACCCAGATTCAAAGTCACGCCTGCGAACACCGGGATGAAAACCGGCGGAGCCGCCGTGTACGACCTCGGCAACCAGAAATTCAGCGGCACCAGGCCCGCCTTCACGCCAAAGCCGAGGAATCCCAGAAGAAACACTCCCCACGTCGCCGTACCCGACAAATGAGCAGCCCCCATCCGCAGGACGGCAAACGAATATCCCCCGGCCGCGTTTCCGGCGATAAGAAACGCGATGACCACCGCCAGGAATCCGGCCTCGCTCATGGCGAGCATGATGTAGCCAGCGGTCGAATCGCCTTCGGGCTCTTGCTCGTAGTTGACGAGCAGGTAGCACAAGATCGACATGCACTCCCAACTGATCAGGAAGGTGAGAACGTCGCCCGCCGTGAGGATCAAAACCACGGAAGCCATCAGAGCGAAGTGGAGCAAGCCATAGCGGCCAGCAGGGTACCTATCTCGGGAGAGGTAGTCAGGAGCAAAAAAACAACAGGAGAGATAGACCAAGCCGGCCGCAAAGAGAAAAATCGCCGACAGAGTGTCGAGATGAAGAGACAGAGTTCCGAAGCCATTGAGCGTCCAAAGATTCAAATGGAAATCCGACTCCGGCTGCGAGACGAAGACCGGCCGCAGCCATGAGGACAATGGAGCAGAGTGTCCCGAACCAGGCGATGGCCAGCGAGGCATACTTACCGCGAAATAGCGACGACAGGATCAGCCCGGTTGCGCACAGAGCGAAAAAGAGCAAAAGAGCGGCGCCAGCATACGCAGCCATCTCAGGCCTCCTCTCGTGACTGCGTGGGAGCAGTTGTTGGCTTTTTTCTGCCTGCCACGACGAGCAGACCGTGCAAGACCGCAAGTGGCGGAGGTGGATCGCCGGGTACTTCCACATCGACAGGAAGGACCATACCCACGCCACCAGCAGACATGAAGCTCTTCCCGAAAACACCTCCTGTGATGGCGCAAGTGCCGACAGCTAGAACACGCTTCGGCTCCGGCATCGCTTCATACGTCTTCAGCAGCGGCCCCCGCATGTTCTCACTGACCGGCCCGACTACGAGCAGGACATCAGCGGTCCGCGGAGTAGCGGTCAGAAAGATGCCCAGACGGTGCATGTTGTACAACGGATTGTTCAATTGCTTGACCTCATGCAGGCAGGCTCCGCAGTCTCCTGCATCCACCACCATGACGTGGAGCGACTGACTAAACGCCGTCTCCAACCGGGCATAGTCCTTTCTCACTGCAGGCGTTTGCGCCCATTCGTACCCTCCGTCCCAGTTGAGCAGATTCGAATTGCCAAAGTGGCAGCGTTGGCACCACACACAGGTCCTGAGATCTACGGTCGCAACGTTCTCGCTGGCCGTGATCGCGCCTACGGGACAGTTTGACGCAGCTTGGAATGCTTGCTCTGGGGAAGCAAAGGTTGTTGACAAGGGCCGTCCCGGTGAAACGCCCGCGGCTGTTTCGGGCGCTCCAGGATACCGGGTTGTCTGAATCCCTCTTCGTACTCCGTGCCAAAACCACGAGCTCATCGATTGCCGCTCCTAATCTAACGATCGCACTCTGATGCAGACAAACCAAAGGTTGCCAAAATGATGGGAAAATCCTGAAACGCAAAGTCCTCCACCGCCACATGGAGGCCCAGCCAATTGCGGAAAGACGGAGATAAGATCCGGTAGCGCTCCACTCTCTGTTCGCGGTCCAGTCTTATCCAATGCATCGCGGCACCGATGGGGGCCTCAACCCATCCCGATGCTGCACCGGCATTAGGTTGCGTGACCGGAGCGCAAATTTCTCCGGGTTCCAACGACTCGATTGCCTGGTGAATCAGCTTCGCGGATTGTTGCGCCTCGGAGAAAAGCACGCGCAGTCGGGCAAATCCATCGCCTTCTTTCTCGCAAGGCACCTCGAAACGGTAGCGTTCGTAACCGCCGTAGGGACAAGCACGGCGCAAGTCGTGAGCGAGGCCGGATGCGCGCCCCAATGGGCCAACCAGATCCAGGTCGCGAGCGCTCTCTTGACTGATAATGCCGACATCTTCGAGGCGGTCGAGGAAACTGCTGCTGTATCGAAGGCGCTCCTCCAGTTTCTGCAGTTGGCGCGAAGCGGTGTCGACAGTTCCTAACAAGTTCCGGCAGTTCTGCGCATCGAAATCGCGCCGCAGTCCTCCAGGGGTGTTCAGTCCGAACAGATACCGATGCCCGGCAAATGCGCACGAGGCACGCAGGAGCTGTTCCTCGACGATGGCCGCATGAGCCTCAGAGACGGTCAGCGCTGTGGACTGGCAAATGGCAGCGATTGCCCCGGCGTGGTGCCGGAGTCGCTCTAACTCAGCCAGTGCCACACGCAGGCTGCGGGCGCGAAGCGGAACCTCCTGCTGGAAAATCTTCTCCACTGCCTGGCAGTAGGCAAGCGAATGCGCGAACGCGGATTTGGCCGAGAATCGTTCGGCTAGCAACAAGGCATCGAGAAGCGATTTTCCCTCCGCGATCTTTTCGACAGCCCGATAGTTGTAAAACAGCCGTGGCACAGCCCGGATCACGTCTTCGCCAACCGTCTCCAGCAGGAAATGGACGGACTCGCCGATGCCTCCCTCATAGACAGGGCCGACTGGCATGGCGAACGCACCGGGATCTTGAACCACCAGCACCGGATGCCAGTCTTCTTTCGGCCGCTTCTTGAGATGAGTCTGGCCGGCATCGAATGCCTTGCGCATGGGAGCCAGCCCTTCTTGCCAGACTTGGTCATGGAGGATGAAGTCTCCCAGCCGGGGATGCTCTTCAAACTCCAGCCCGAACAAATCCTCAGCTTCACGCTCATACCAGTCGGCGGCATGAATCTGCGCGCTGATGCTCGGCACCGTTCGAGTCGCCAGCGGCAGACGCAGAATCAAATGAATCCAGCTGTCGCCGGGAATCCGGAAAACGTAGCGCAGAATCCATTCCTCGCGCTCCTCGACAATCAGTCCTCCAAAAGAGCAACCGGCGTCCCAAAACAGAAATTGAGCCAGCGAAGGCAGAGCTTCGGGCTGAGCCACAATCAACGCACGGTCAAATCGGCTCTCTTCATTCGCCGAAGGCGAGACCGCCGATGGAAAACGTTTCTCGATTGCAGCCGCCAGACTCTTGGAGTCATAGCTTTGCGGGTTGACGTTCTGCGTGTTTGCGATCGAGGAGTCAGCGGGTGTCATTCAGCGGCCCCCTAATTGTTGTGCCGCGAGTTGCAGCAGATGGTGAACCGGGGCAGGAACGTACACCCCCAGCAAGACCACCGGCACAGCAGCAGCCCACACCGTGAAGCGGCAGGCCGCGGGCAGTACTCCAGCCGAAACTTGTGCTGCCGGTTCGCCCATCACCATACGGTTGACGTGCGACAGAATGGCCACGAAAGCGACGACGATCAAAACACCGAGCTCGGCAACGACAACTTTGTGCCCAGCGTGAACTCCCGCAGAGAGGATGGAAAGCTCGCTCAAGAAAATCGGAAATGGAGGAGCGCCGGCGATAGCCAGGGAAGAGAGCAAGAGCGCCCCCCCGGCGAAAGGCGAAACCCGAAAGAGTCCGCGCACCGACGCGATCTCGCGCGTGCTCAGGATCAGCAGCATAGCTCCGGCGACATAGAAGCAAAGCGACTTGGTGATGGCATGATTGAGGATTTGCGAGACCGCTCCGAAATCCGCCGCTTGGGTTGCCATGCCCGCGGCAGTCAGGATGATGCCCATGTGTTCGACCGTGGAGAAGGCGAACATGCGCTTGTAATCGCGGACCTGGATCAAAAGAAAAGCGGCGATTCCGACAGAGACTAGACCCAGTACGATCATCCAGTTACCAACCCGTGCCGCTGGAGAAGCCAGAACAATCGACAGGAACCGCAGGATTACATAGAGCGGGACTGTTGTCTTCACGCCGGAGAGAACGGCGCACACGGGAGTGGGAGCCTGGCTGTGGGCGTCCGGCAACCAAGTGTGCATCGGAGCGAGTCCGGACTTGGTCCCAAACCCCACGAAGACAAGCAAAAAGGACAGTTTCAGAAGACTGGGATCCATGGAAGCCGCTGCGAGGCGAAGTCCTTCCCAAGTCTCCCACGCTCCGCCAGTGGTGGAACGGTACGTCCAAAACAGTAGAAAAAATCCCAGCAACGCGATGGGCGCGCCCATAATCGTGAGAACCGCGAACTTCCAGGCCGCTTCGAGCGCATTCGAGGTGTTATCGAAGCCAACCAGCAGGACGCTGAAAAGCGTAATGAGTTCAACTGCGACCCAGACAAGATTCGGTTCTGCCAGCGATGGAACAGCCAGCAACGCGAAGGCCAGCAAGTTATAGTTTCCGTAAAACCACCATAAGCGCCCCTCGTCGTGGCCATGCCGCATGTAACCATGGGCAAAAATTGACGCCAGCGCAACGACGAAGCTCACCAGTACCAGCATAAGAGCACTGAGGCCATCGGCTTCAAACCAGCCCGGAAGGGCAACAACCCGCCCGTGCTCGATCACTTGAGAGGAAACATACACTGCTAGCGCAAAGCAGGCCGACGTGGACACAATCGTGATGGCCGACGCATAGTGGCGAAGAGGCCGTATCGAACTCAGGAGCGCCGCCAGGAGAGGAAGCGCGAGGATTGCGATCAGCGTCATGCGGTCGTTTCCTCTTTGAGTTCGTCCAACGCCGCAGCCTCGGTAGTCCCGACCGTTTCTCGAATGTTGCGGGTGAGCAATCCGACCACCACCGCGATAAGAACAACGTCCACGGCCACCGCAAGCTCGGCGATCAACGGAAGTTCGGAGGCGATGGCGACGCCCGCGAAAAAAGCTCCATTTTCCATCGCCAGAATTCCGATGAGTTGCGGAATCGCCTCGCGGCGCGCCACCAGCGAATACGCGCCAATGAGAATGCCCGCCAGGCCGATCGGCAGGTTCACGCGGATCACTGGATCATGCGTCGCGGCCACAATCGGGCCCATGAGAATCTCAGCAACGATTGTGAGCAGGAGTGCCAGCAACAACGAGGTTGGGATGTTGACGGCCTGGGCGATTTCTCGCCTCTCATAAAATTCGGCTGGCAGAAGACGCCGCAGGACCCAGGGGATCGCCAGCACCTTGGCGACGATGGTGATTGCTCCGAGTGCCCAAAGATGAACCGACGAGCGGCTGTACGCCAGCAAGAAAGAGGAGGCCGCGAGGAGCACGGATTGCGCCACAAAGAACCGCAGAACTCCCTGAACCTGCCGGGTTGCCACCATGCCGAACGCAGAAATGAGGATCAACCCCGCGCTTAGCGTGTTCAGGGCTTCCGGTATGGATGTCGACATCGGCTAGCCTCCCGGAAAAATGCTCGTCACCATGGCTGCGACCGAAATAATGAATGCCGCTCCCAGAAATTCGCTGATCCGGAACAGCCGCAGCTTGGCGAGAGATGTTTCAATCACGACCAACACCAGCGAGAACAAGAAAATCTTGAAAAGGATTTGTGGAATTGCGGCCAGGACATTAGTAAGGGCGTGGCCGTGAGCCAGGCCCCAGGGAGCAACCAGCACATTCAGGAAGATGCAAGTCAGGACGAGGAACTTCATCTCCCCGCCCCATTTCATCAGTGCTGCGCCCCGACCCGAAAACTCCAAACCTTTCGATTCATCGATCATTGCCAGTTCGAAGTGGCCCGAGGGATTGTCCACGGGGATTCGTCCTCCCTCGGCCAGAATCAGCATGAGAAAGGCGATCAGCAACAGCACGTGGGCGGGGGAGAAGAAGGCGGCAGCGTTCGCCACCCATTTTTGTTGCACGATGTAAGGAATCGTCGATTGCGAGACGAATGAAACCGTGAAGAACACGATCATGAACACTGGCTCGGCTAAGAAACCGACCATGCGCGTCCGGCTGGCTCCCATCGGCCCGTAAGGATTTCCCGTGTCCACCGCGGCAAGCGCGGCGAAAAATCCCCCGAGCCCCAGGAAAAAACCTCCGGCCAGCATGTCTCCCATGAATGCGAATACCAACGGATAATCGGTCAAAACCGGAATCAAAATGGTGACGAAAATCGGAACCACAAACGCAAGATAGGAGTGACGCGAAAGATCCATGTGGTCTGAT
>CAVTNF010000013.1:0-2755405 GCA_963735975.1 uncultured Acidobacteriaceae bacterium | reverse complement strand
TTTCTCTGTCTTGAAAGTGGCGCTCAACGATCCGGCCGCTGACCTGCGGCGTCACCGTGACAGACTCGAAGGCTGCATTTCTGCCAATTTCGTCCAGGTAGCGGGGCACATCCTGCGTGGTTGCCTGAACTGCGGTCACCAGGGGCGGCGGCATCGCGGGCGCTGCTGCGTGAACGTTGCCTCTACTGCAGGCCATTGTCGCCAGCAGCCCAGCCGCCACGAGGGCGAGTTTTGCATTACGAAAGAAAACGTCAGTCTTAAGCATTGTCGTTGCCATCCTTATCCCTGAAATGATGTTGTGGTTATGCAGAAGCAGCGAGACTGGGAACAGCCGTGAAATGCAGCTCAGATCCAGAGTCGTCCTGTTGCGTTTTCTGGTAAGAGCCGATGCTCACCAATTTGCGGTGAAGATCGGCGAATTCTCCTAGTCGTTCGAGCGCCCGAGTTCGTGCTGCCGCCACATCGCCGCGGGTGCAACCGAGAAGAAGCGAGCATTCCTGATCGGAGTAGCGTTCCAGGACGGACATCACAAATGCAAAGCGTTCAAATGCTGGCAGATCAACGACGCCGACAAATTCGCCGTGCTCGGTCAGTGCGTTGCCAGTGCTAGGATCCGCCGTCGAGTGTGTCGCGTCGGGTCCTTTCCGCGGGCGGATCATTCGAATCGCATTCTGAATAATTGCTCGTCGCGCCCAGGATTCCGCCCATTCTTTGAAAACGTGATTTCCTTCCTGGGCAATGTGAAGGCCGCCGACAAAGCATTGTTCCGCTATGTTGCGATCGCCAGTCAATAAAAACGACAGCAGATATAAGCTGTTCATATTCGTCTCGAATATTCGGTAGAAATCGTTTCTCATCGCATACGGGGAAGATTCCTGGTTTCTGACTTTTCTTCTGCCGAACATTTTTCCTCCAACTCTTCCTTGAGATAGTCGTTTCAACTCCGCGCAACGTCGACAACTCGGTCAAGGAGTGCACCGGCACCTTCGAGCCAACTGTTTCAAGACATGCTTTGTGAGCACGCCTCTGCAAGAAAACTTCGCGCCGTCCCTCATCAACTTGATCAGCGTGGTTTCGCCGTCTGCGCTGATGTATGTCACGTTCGTCAGATCAACGACTAGTTTCCGGCCTTGAAGCTCTTCCCCGGCTGTTTTCCACGCGCTCTGAACCTCCTCGGTCCACGGGCGAATCAATCTACCCTCCAGCATCAACCTTCGCTGGCTACGCCCTTCAACGATGGAGATCTTGAACATTGCTCACTCGACCAGCGCTTCTGATCAAAGCAACAGGCGGGCCAAAGCCAGGTCGCGTGAACGACTCGCGCAAGTCACTGAAATTGATAGGTGAGAGCAAGAGTTGCGGGCAGCCAGTGTCGAGAAATGTCGATGGCTTCTTCGACAATTGACTTCGACAGTCGACGAGGGGGTGGGGAGCCAGTCAGTCTGAGACCGCTCGAAGGAAAAGACATCAGCGCTAAGCGATGCTGCGTGGCTCGATTCCGAGCTTCTTCATACGCGAGATGAGCGTGGTTCGCTTGATGCCCATGCGGGCGGCCGCCCCTTGCGGGCCGGCAACTCGACCGTTGGTCTCCTTGAGGATGCGCGTGATCTCATCGCGATCGTGGACCTCCCGTGAGCCGGGAATAGGCGTAATGTTTCCGTTAGTGCCGATCTCTCCCAGGGGTAAGTGCAGGGCAGAAGTATCGCTCCCGTGAATGCACCCCGTTCGTGCCCAAAGAGTTCGCTCTCAAGCAAGCCTGTGGGAATGGCCGCACAGTTGAGCTTTACGAAGGTTCTATCATTGCGTTTGCTACGATCATGGATGGCGCGAGCAATCAATTCCTTTCCCGTCCCTGTTTCCCCTAACAGCAATACCGTGGAATCACTCGGAGCTACCGTCTCTACCAGACTCAAAACGTGGCGCAGAGCGGAGCTTTGCCCCACAATCCCAGCGATCCCTTCAAAGTCCATCTCCCCTCGGATCTCGTCTTGCAGATACAGGTTCTCCTGGGCCAGTCGGTCCGTCAGTTCTGCGATCTTGCCGTAGGCCAGCGCATTCTCCACAGCGATTGCCACCTGGTTGGCAACTTGAATCAAGAACGAAACCTCGCCGCTGTCGAATGCATTCTCCTCCCGTTTCGCGACTGCCAGCACCCCAAGCATGCGGCTCTTACTGATTAAGGGTACGTCCCAGAACGAATGCAAGCCCTCCCCGATGGCCTTGGCATACGTCTCCTGGGAAATCTCCGCGAGGTCAAGACGGTTCACAACGATCGGCTTGCCGCTCTTGAACGAATCTCCGGGCATCGAGCCCTCGATGGGGACGAGCCCTCCTTCGGTGAAAATTCCGCGGCTCTCGGGAAAGTCGAGCGCGTGCACGCGCAGTTGCGAACCCTCAGACTCCGCCAACATGATCGCCGCGGCGTCACAATGCATGACACGGCGGACACTCGCAGAGGCAGCCACGAGCAGATCGTGAAACTCGAGATTCGATACGACCTGGTTCGAGAGATCGAGGATCAACTTCAACCGATCTTGCACCCGCTGGGATATGTGTAGGTTCACGGCCGCATCGATGGCCAAACCAATCTGTTCTGAGGCGAGACCAAGAAAACGAACCTCATCCTCGTCGTAGCCATGATGAGAACGCATTTCAAGGGTTCTTTGAAGTGCCAGAGTACGCGGAACCTTAGATATCGGAGGCCCTAGAATCAGTACTGATAGCCGTCCTTGAGCAGGAAAGCGAATATCGAAGTCGCGATATTCAGGTTTTCTGGCGCTCGTGATCGCCGTACTAGGGCCTGTTCACACTATCTCAGAGCCTCGATGATGAATGCAAAGTAGATGAAGGCCAGAAAGACAACGTCGAGTTTCTCGAAACGCGAGAAGATGCGGCGGAACCCTTTCAGTCGTCGAAACAGGCGCTCTATCTGGTTCCGTTTCTTGTAAAGTTCGCGATCGTAATCCCAAGGTTCGCGCCGGTTCGATTTGGGCGGCACCACCGGGATCATATTCAATTCCAGCACCAATTGACGGGTTTCGTCGCTTTCGTAGGCACGGTCCATCACTAGCGGAACTTCGACCGGCAGCGGACCGAGTTCCAGCAGCAGTTGCCGGCCCACCGGAGCATCGTGCGCTTCTCCGGGCGACAAGCAGAAAATTATTGCCGTTCGAGCATTCGCGGCAACCAGATGAATTTTGGTGTTCCATCCGCCGCGCGACTTTCCGATGGCCTGCGGTCCGTTTTTTTTAAAGCCCCAGTGCCGTCGGGGTGCACCTTCACCGAAGTCGAGTCCAAACTGAAGGCTTCGATCTTGAGCCGCAGAATCTGCTCTTGCTGCAACTTGGCGAATACCTGATCCAACACACCCTTCTTGGCCCAGCGATTCATGCGTACGTAGATGCTGTGCCAATTGCCAAACCGGCAGGGCAATCCGCGCCACTTGCACCCATGCTCGGCCACATAGAGGATGGCGTTGAGCAAGACCAAATTCTCGTGACGCACATTGCCGCGTTGCACCGGCAAGCACTCTTGAATTCGCTCATACTGTTGTTGAGTAAGTTCCATGCCACTCATCTTACTCGTCAATTATTGATGTAGTGTGAACACGCCCTAGTTTTCGCTACCGCCGCCGTGTTTCTGTTTGCAGAGCTTGCATTCGGTCGGCGCCTCCGAGTTGTCTACGCGATGCTTCACAGGTTTTGTTGTGCGAAGAAAGGCGAAGATCGCCTTGAGGTCGTCATCGGTTAGATTCTTATAAACCATCACGGGCATGATCGGGCTAAGCTTGCGGGCTCCGACCTGTCCGGTGCGCATCACGTTCAAGAAAAGAGCCTCGTCGTAATAGGGGATTCCGGATGAATCGGGCGTGATATTCGCGCTCGCGACAGTACCCCAGGGGCCCGTGAAGGGAAAGCCTCCGGCAAAGTCCATACCCGAAACGTTTTGTCCCCGTACTTGAGGTGTATGGCAGTCGCTACAACCGGCCTGGTCGGCAAGATGGCTTCCGTATTTGAGCTGGTCGGAGGAGACAACGTCGGCGACCGGCGCGGCAATCGGCTCGGGAGCGCTGCGGATCAGGTACTTTACGGGAAAACTGATTTCGGTGGCCGGAAGCTGGTTGTGGACAGCAGGTAGGGACCGCAGGTAGACCACAACGGATGCCAAATCTTCATCTGACATATTGCGGTAGTGTTGGTACGGCATGATGGGAAAAAGAGCGCGGCCATCGTGGCCGACACCTTCGCGTATGGCGCGGGCTAGTTGATCATCGGTCCAACTGCCCGCTCCGGTTTCCGGATCGGGCGTAAGGTTCGGGGCCACGATGCGTCCGGGGAGACCAGCGTAGGGCAGCACCTCGCCGGAAGCTTCTTTGCCAGCCACCATGGGTGTGCCCGGGCTGGTCCAGTCATGCGGGCTGTGACAATAGATGCAACTGCTCAAGCCCGTCGTGATATAGCGGCCTCTCTCGATCCGTTGCGGCGTACGCTCGAATGTGCCGTTCGTGAGAGCACGCGCCTTGGGGCCGAAAAACGGACTCCACCCGATGGTCAACGTGATGACGATAGCCAGCAGGACGACCAACGAACCTAATGCGATGAGAAACCATTTCCCGAATCGTCTCATTTAACGGCATCCCAGCCGTTCAAACGGAATGGCCTTTCGCCTTGACGGCCTGCTGAGCAGCCGCGAATACATCGCGTGCGGACGTCGTACCCGCTACGTGCTCCGTACCCGTGATTCCGAGTTCCATCCTTCCCGCATTCACGCTCTCGAACATTTCTTCGGCGGGTCCAGTGTGGCCCTTCGGGACGCCGAACTGCTCGAACGCTTCCGCCCACCCTCCACGCGGGACGGCAAAGGCTTTTACGTCGCGTTTTAGGACTTCACCCAATTGTTCCGCCACTTCATCCGCGCTTACCATCGAACCGAGCTCGATAACGCGATGCCCTGACCAGGCCGGCCCGGTCAGAAGCTTTGCTACCTCTGCGCCGATGTCGTTTGTCGCGACCATTGTTGATTTCCGGTTTGTAGGATTGTAGAAGACCGGTAGTGTTCCGCCTTGGGCGGCCTCTAGGCCGAAAAGAAAGTTTTCGAAAAAGCCGCCTGCGCGCACAAATGCGACCGGAGATGGCAGGCTGCGAAAACCTTGCTCCAAAAGTGATAAGGCCGTGATCATCCCCAGCCCGCTGGTTCTATTCGCGCCCATCGACGAGAGCGCTACCACCCGCGGGGGCACTACCTTGGTCAGCGCCTCGACATAGTTCGCAATCACGCCCTTTGCTTCTCTGTAATCAGGCGAGGGTGCCCATACAGCCGGCAACATAACAAACGCGCCCTCAACACCTTTGAGCGCCGCCGCTATGGCTGTCGCATCGTTCCAGTCTCCATCCACCAACTCCACGCCTTGGTCTGCCCACTTCGCCGCTTTCTCGCGATTGCGCACAAGTGCTCGCACCCGTTTACCTTGCTTCAGCAGATGCCGCGCGGTGGCGCCTCCAACTTTTCCAGTAATGCCCATGACTAAATACATGCTCGTTTCTCCTCATCGTGCGCAACGAAACCTTATTTGCCTGGAGCGCAGCGACATGTTTTGCAACCTTTGGCATAGGCTGCGATCGTAGCGGCAAAGTCGAAAGGTTGACTATTATAGGTTTATTTAGGGAGGACAGTCTGGCCAGCAGGACTTCTCAATCCCTTAACCGCGACCCTGCACCATCCGCCACAGATCTTGGTTGGTAGCCGCAATGCCGCTTAAAGCGGTTAGGCCAGGATTAAGAAGATGGGACTTAATTTTCAAAATTGTAATTCGAGTCATTTGCCAATTTCTATCCGGTCAATACTGTAGAGTGCAAATTCGCCTCAACACGCCCAGTTCAGTCGCGAATGCGCGTTCCAGTGGCGTCCTCGTCTAATGCTCTCGGCCGACGCTTAGGCGAACATCGGCGCTGGTCAGAGAATGGTCACTTTGGTGAAATCCCAGCGTAAAACTGCTTCGGGGTTCCGCTTATGGCGGTGAAGGGTGTGATCAATCGAGGAGAAAAGGCGGAACCGGAGTAGAAACGGATTGCGTGCACAGAGCCATCCCTCAGACCAATTCATAACGGCTGTCGCGCTCAACGGCGAATATTACTCCGCCAACTGAATGGTGTACATACAGTCAAGTCTGTAACTAGGGCCTGTTCACACTATCGCAGAGCCTCGATGATGAATGCAAAGTAGATGAAGGCCAGAAAGACAACGTCGAGTTTCTCGAAACGCGAGAAGATGCGGCGGAACCCTTTCAGTCGTCGAAACAGGCGCTCTATCTGGTTCCGTTTCTTGTAAAGTTCGCGATCGTAATCCCAAGGTTCGCGCCGGTTCGATTTGGGCGGCACCACCGGGATCATATTCAATTCCAGCACCAATTGACGGGTTTCGTCGCTTTCGTAGGCACGGTCCATCACTAGCGGAACTTCGACCGGCAGCGGACCGAGTTCCAGCAGCAGTTGCCGGCCCACCGGAGCATCGTGCGCTTCTCCGGGCGACAAGCAGAAAATTATTGCCGTTCGAGCATTCGCGGCAACCAGATGAATTTTGGTGTTCCATCCGCCGCGCGACTTTCCGATGGCCTGCGGTCCGTTTTTTTTAAAGCCCCAGTGCCGTCGGGGTGCACCTTCACCGAAGTCGAGTCCAAACTGAAGGCTTCGATCTTGAGCCGCAGAATCTGCTCTTGCTGCAACTTGGCGAATACCTGATCCAACACACCCTTCTTGGCCCAGCGATTCATGCGTACGTAGATGCTGTGCCAATTGCCAAACCGGCAGGGCAATCCGCGCCACTTGCACCCATGCTCGGCCACATAGAGGATGGCGTTGAGCAAGACCAAATTCTCGTGACGCACATTGCCGCGTTGCACCGGCAAGCACTCTTGAATTCGCTCATACTGTTGTTGAGTAAGTTCCATGCCACTCATCTTACTCGTCAATTATTGATGTAGTGTGAACACGCCCTAGTTGAACCGCTGGGACGAACACCCCAAACCATTGAATTTATTTAGAGCACAATCGTCCCTCAAAACTGTTCGAGTCTGGCGACGCCGAATACCGCATGGAATCGCTCGCAGTAGATAACGGCCGCGTTATATTTGCGTAAGTCGACCGATGCAGGGAGATCGTAATTCTGGTCTCCCTGGTTGCCTTTTAGGGGCCCGAGTTCGACGCTGTCAAGCTGACCTTTGACGATCTCTTGGGTAAGGTTCTCGTCATCACTCCGCGCCAAGATAACGTGAACGTCCGGGCCATTAGAGGTCGAGAAATCCGTCAGCCGCAGAAACTGCCTGCCATCGGAGGTCTTATAGACCGTTCCTCGCCCACTTGTTTGGTGAGCCTTGCCTTCCAGTCGGCCGGTATAAAGCGGCTGTGGATCGGTGGTCGCAGCGAATGGCACGGGCTCATCGACCTTTTGATTGATCCAGAGTTTCTCGGGGCGGAAGGCCCACCAGGCTCCAACCAGAATCGGAAGACCGACTATGGCCAAGATCCACTTCCTACGCGAGAGCCAGGAACCTGCGTGCATACTCATGAGTTTCTCCTTCGAATGCACGGATCGGGCAGGTCCGCCTGCCCGATTCCATTGAAGTGAACGTACTTAGAACTTCTCAAGAGGCGCAGCGCCGAAGTTGGCGTTGAAGCGCTCGCAATAGATCGAAACGGTTTGGAATTTGCTCAGGTCCGTGTCGCTGGGTATTTCGTAATTCTGGTCACCCTCATTCCCGTTCAGATTCCCCAACTCAACTCGCTCGGTGCTGCTGTTGAGAAAATTGGCGTCGTCGTCCGCGTCCTTGGCTGCGATCAGAATCACGTGAACATCGGGCCCGTTGGACGTCTTGAAGTTTGTCAGGCGAAGGACGAGCTTCCCATCTGACTCCTGGTAAACCGTGGCGCGGCCGGAAGTTTTGTGCACTTTGCCGTGGAAGGTGCCAGTTGCCAGTGTTTTGGTGTTGCCTTCATGCTTCATGCTGTCTTGTGCGTGCACCGAGGGCTGCAACCCAAATGTGAACGCCAGTGCAGCGAGTGCCAAAGCTGTCTTGATGTTGCGAAGCATAATAGTTTCTCCTTGTGTTTTTGGATTTTCGACGAGCACCCGCGGGCACTCAACTCTCACGGGCGATAGGAGTCATTTGCCGGGCGAAGGTTACACAGACGACAAAAAAATCGACAATGACGGGCAAACGCCCAAAGTGTTAAGCGCGCGTTGCCGTAGGCATGGACCATAGTTCACTTACTGGAGAGAACGGGAGCCTATGAAGGACTCAAAAAGATGCGCGATGCTCATCCGATGAACCTGTGAATGTCAATTTTCGGTAGGCTTACTACAGCGGAGGTGTGAATGACTCGCGGTTTAACACGAGATTCGGCCTTGTTATCTACGGTCTGTTTTCAGCCTCGTCATGACACGATCTATGATCGGGTCGGAGACGTTTTTGGGTAGCTCGAAGGAACCACTCTCCGTCACGATCTTTACAGTCTTGCAGCTGGAGTCGTACAGCACATGGCAAGCGCGGCACTGGGACAGATGCAGTTCAAGTTCCTTTCGGACTTCTGGCGACACTTGATTCTCAAGGTAATCTCCGAACTCAGCGAAGAAGTCCTCGCAGGTGATCATTGAGCCGCTCTCCTGAGGCTGGTCGTGAAGTGAGGCGAGAGCCACTCTCGCAGCATTAGTCGGCCCCTCAGGAGCCGTATTTTAACTGTAGGCACGCTTAGCCCCAACTGCCGGGCGACTTCATCCGTCGAAAGCTGCTCGATATCGCGAAGCATCACCACAACGCGGTACTTCACGGGAAGCTCCAAGATACCCTTCTCAATGAGTTGCCGGGTTTCCAAGTTAGAATAGTGCTGCTCTGGGTTGGCCTCCCAAGCTCTTACCTGACGAGGGCGAAAGTCCCGATCTTCCTCGTACCCACCTTCATCCAAGCTCTCAACGTCTTTCCGGCGTCGCAAACGTTGAAGCGCTGTATTCCTGGCGATACTCACCAGCCAAGTCGAGAACTTCGAGCGGCCCTGGAATCCGCCGATGTGCTTGAACGCGGCTAACAGAGCATCCTGCATGGCGTCCTGCGCCTCGACCTGGTTGCCCAGGATTGCGGTCAGAGTGCGATAAATCAACTGGGTAATGGCGGCGAACCAATTCTTCGAAAGCCTCCAGCTTCCCGCTCTGAGCCTGGGCGACCAATCCAGCGTCTGGGCCCTGCACCGTGTCGGAAGCGGGGGGAATACGACCGTTTGAAGTGTGACGGCGGTCAGTCACAGGAAGATACACTTTATTTTCTTGAAGGACCAAAGGCGGCTCAAAATCCGGCTCGATTCCGAGCCCCATTTGGAGGGTATTCGCGAAATTATTGAGAGCCGTGACCACCTCGCATTCCAAAATCTGTTCTTCGGTAAAACCAAGACTCTGAAGCTTGACAATGTCCTCACAGGAAAACTCTGAAGCACGCGTTCCCAATTTCACAGCGAAGTCCAGTAACGCTCTATCAGCCTCCGATAAACCAGAGTGGTGATGATCCACGGCAATCTGGTCGCCTTCCTCCGGAGGCATGCCCAAGCCTCGCAACAGGTTGCAATGCACTGCAACGCAATAGGAGTTGAGGTTCGCCGCCGACACGGCCAACAGAATGCATTCCTTTTGCATTCGTGTCAGGAGATCCTCAGGCTGCAGAATCCTGCTTTCTGCCTCCAGCTCTGCTTCCAGCAAGTCGGGCCGCAAAGTTTGAGCGCGGAAAAAGTTCGGTATGAATCCGTGACTCTTCTGAACGATCGCAAAAGGTGCAAACGTCTTGGGACTCAGGTACGGAGCGGAGACATAAGGCCCTTTTCTTCGTGCTGCCTCATGATTGTCGGGCAACAAGCCATGGGACGCTCCCTCAAGCGGTGGAACAAACCTCGTCGAAGCAATCTTCCGCGATTCGAAATTTGGCTCCGGACCCAAACCCACGGATAGCGTGCAGCGGTAGACGGCCAAGGCAGTCACCACGACGGCTTCGAGTATCGACTCGTCATCGAATCCGCATGCCCGCAGTGCTTCGATGTCTTTTGAGCACACTGACAGAGGGTTGCGGCTTAATTTGAGGCAAAATTGCAGGGAGGCTAAGTTAGGCGCCGAGAGGCCCGCGTGATGGTACCTGTTCAAGAGGTCATCGATTTGACTGTCCGGCACGCCAAGCGAAGATATGACTTTACTGTCCACGGCCACGCTATACGTGTCTTGTCGATCACCTGCAATGCTTAGAAAGATTCGTTCTTTCTGTACCCTGGAAATCGCTCTTTCCTGTAGACGCATGGCACTCTCAAGCTTCGCCTGAGCCTCGATAGCGCGAGGTAAAAGGGTCTGAGCGCGAAGGAGATTAGGAATGAACCCAAGGGCCTCCTGAAATACGACAAAAGGACCGAACTCGTCGCCTAGTTCAACTTGGCTGAGAAAGCTCATCCCCCACCGCCGGCTGGCACGGATCAACTTACGCGAGTCTACGTCTTCGGCTTCGCTGGGCGCAACCAGAGTCCGGCTCTCTGTCGGCAAGGTTGATTTTCCGTATCTTTTTTCCTATCCGCGCCGTCTCATCTCACGAATCCGGCCTGGAAGCCATCGGACAAGGAAACAGTTCGGCCGGCAATCTTTGCACAAAAAGGAGGCATTATGAGGCTCACAGGGAAGAAGGCTCTTATTACCGGCGGCAACAGTGGCATCGGCTTGGCCACAGCCCGACTTTTCATTGCTGAGGGCGCGCAGGTCGCCATTACTGGTCGCGACCAGAAGACGCTCGATGAGGCGGTTGCAGAACTAGGACCCAACGCGCGTGGCTACCGCGCTGACGTGACTATTGCGGAAGACCGCAAGCGGCTCTTCGCAGCCCTGGCCAAAGATTTCGGGAAACTCGACATTGTCTTTGCCAATGCCGGCATCTCCGGCCGGACGCCTACCGGTTCCACTGACGAGGCCATTTTTGAGCAGGTGATCCACACCAACCTAAATGGGGCTTTCTTTACCGTCAATTCAGCGGTCCCTCTGCTGAACGACAACGGCAGCGTCATCTTTAATGGGTCGGTACACAACTATCTCGGCCAACCTGGCGTCGCCGCATATGCAGCCACGAAGGGTGGTCTCGTCTCGATGGCGCGTTCTATCGCCGCCGACTTTGCATCGCGCAACATTCGCGTGAATGTCGTCGCACCGGGCGCGACCAAGACTCCTATTTGGAAGCGCGGGCCGCGCGCTTCTATATCTGCAGATCAGTCCGCCAAGTTGGCTGAGTTCTTCTCGTCTGCCATTCCGATGGGCCGTTGGGGTGAGCCGGAAGACGTTGCCAAAGCCGTGCTCTTCCTTGCCTCGGACGATTCCTCGTATATCAATGCAGTCGAGCTGATGGTGGATGGCGGAGTCACAGGTGCCCCGTTTGGAGCTCCCATTCTTCGCGCCGCCTGAGCGCACAGGGTTAAGGCATGGAGCAAAAGTAGGAAGGAGAACAGAATCATGAGCGAAACAGCAATTGTTAGCAGCGCACCCGGCGATCTGAGTAAAGCAATTTCATCACAAGCGACAGAGCGCGTCACGCTGGAGGCGGAGCCACTCGATGTATCGTCCCGTACCGCCGAAGCCCAGTTTGGCGTGCCTACCTTTTGACCACCCCGCGGCCAGTCTGACAAACAGGCAATCGGGCATCGCCGCCCGGTCGCGGACCGTCCATAAACTGGAACCGAGTCCAAGACAAGGACAGTGTGGTTCTCTCGGATTTGTGCCGAATATTGGCAGAACACGTCATATCAACAGCATAGGTGGAACTTGAGACTGGTCGTCAAAATGCATCTAAGGACGCTTGCAGTCAAATGCTCTCAAGGCGCACTTGCGGGAACTTGCTGAGGTTGCCTGATGAAAATCCTGCTTGTTGAAGACAGCAAGTTCTTGAGACTAGCCACGGGACGGGCATTAGCCCATGCGGGGTATGAGATGAGCTTCGCGGGCGACGGAGATGAGGCCTTGCTCATGGCTACCGAGAAGCTGCCAGACCTCATTCTGCTCGACATGATGTTGCCGAAAATGAGCGGGCTGGAAGTTCTGAAGGCACTGAAGAAAGGGCCTGCAACTGAAGCCATTCCGGTCATAGTTCTGACTGGACTCTCGCAAACGAATGCCGAGCGATTGCGGGGCGACGGAGCCTTCGCTTTTCTGACGAAAACCGACCTTGCCCTCGATCAGGGTGCAGAGCCCCTTTTGGCTGCGTTGAAGAAAGTCGTCACGGAACTTCCGGGAGCATCCAATGCTCAGGCGGTATGCGGTCCGCATAAGTGAGGAACAGTGTTCGTCGTAGAGAAGCCATGATGCCCAAGATTCTCATCGCCGATGATTCCCGCCTTTACGTACATCTCATATCCGGATGGTTGCAGGATCGCGGCGACGAGGTAGTTGTAGCATCTGATGCTATTCAGGCGTTTGTGATGGCGACCCAACACCGACCTGACGCCGTTATTTTGGATATCAGTATGCCCGGAGGATCAGGCATTGACGTTCTCAAGAAATTGAAACTCTCAACCAAGACCAAACACATCCCCGTACTGGTGGTCACCGGAAACGCCGGAAACGAAATGAGAAGTCTCGTAAAGCGTCTGGGGGCTGCGGACCTGCTGGAGAAGCCTTTTGATTGCGCTGAGTTCTGCGCGATTTTGTCCTGCCTCACCGTAGAAGCTGACCCTCTCCCGCCTGAATCACGTGACTTTAGTGTGTGATATAGACTCTTCTTCCCAGCCATTCAAGGTTCTCGCGGTTGATGATTCGGCGATCTATCGCAAACTGGTCGAGCAGTCTCTCTCGGGGGAGCGGTACGCCGCACTGTTTGCCAAGAACGGCCGCGAAGCCCTTGATCTATTCGCGAAACACCAACCTGCTGTAGTTATCACGGATTGGAACATGCCGGACATGGGAGGTCTGGAATTATGCAAGCACATACGTCGCGACTTCCCAGACTGCTACTGCCATCTGATCCTGCTTACAAGCAACAGTGAGAAAGAACACGTAGTAGAAGGGTTGGCTGAACTACTCAATGCACGAAAACTCAGACATTTAACCTGTGCCGATCCACTACACATCCGAACAAGAGTTGGCTAATTTTGCGAGACACGACCATGCCATCGCTGTAAACCGGGTTTTTCGTGTTGCACTGTTGCACCACCTCGCCGAGCGGAGCAGTGTCGGATACGAGCACCGCAGGTGCAAACCAGCCTGTCCAAGAAATGGACACCGTGTCCATTACTTGAGCCATCAGGTTCCTCTTTGGGGTTCGCCCAACCTGAGACAGAACGAGTCAGATCAACAACTTAGCTGGAACTTGAGATTGGTCGTCCAGGTGCCTGAAGAGCCTGTCTTAGTGGCGAAGCTCCGTGCGGAGTGTTTCTTGAGCTTGTTGGTTCAAAGGGTGCCCACGACTCTCCAAAAGGAGTTTGGTATCAGCCACACATGACCGTGCATTCCAGCGTAACAACGAGACGGAAACCGTCACCAGCGTTTTCGTCGGAACATCTACTTGCAGCGTCCTGCATTTTGGTTCTAGGGCAAACTCTAGTTCTCGGCACTCTAGGCAGACGGACACCCGGTCCTCTACTCTCCGGGCTTACCCAACTTGCGCTCGGTCTGATTTGCATCCTAGCGTGCTTGAACGCATTTCGGCAATCGCGTGGTATGGCACGACATGCTTGGCGATTACTCGCAGTCACGTTCGTAATTTGGGCCTTCGCTCAGGCGCTCGGAATCTATTTGGATGTTTCTGGCGACCACTCGCTGGATAGTCTTGACGAAACCGCATTTTTCCTTTCACAGATTCCGTTTGGCATGCTGCTGTTTCTTGACCCCGACGGTGAACCAAATCATTTTGACAAGCTGCACATTCTGGATTTTCTTCAAGTAGCAATCTTTTGGACCGCGATCCTGCTCTGCTTCTCCCCTAGACTGTGGTCGCCAGCAATCGCCCTTCACATCGGCCACTTCACATGGTCGCGGAGCATAGCCTTTGATGGACTATTGGCGACGACGTTTGTACTGCGAGCGTTGCTCACAAATTCGAAAGCGGTTCGCTCGTTTTTTGGGCGTATGGCTATATTCCTGATCCTCTCCGGCTTGGCTGATTCATATGCGCTCAGTCCGGGGAACGACCTGCCACCGGGGGGATGGTTTGACCTAATCTGGAGCGCCCTGCTTGCAATTCCTATCTTGATAGCAGCCACATGGAAGCACGAGGATGAGGATCACGCGGATGTTTCTCCAAGGTCGCAAAGGGTAGTGGTTAACCAACTCTTTCCCCTGCTCTATCCGCTACTCAGCTTCCTTATTTTGGCTCGTGTTGATCGAGCGTATCCTCTACTCGCTTCGCTAGTGTTCACGGTAGGCTTCGGCGCTTTTGCGGCACGTGTTCTGATCATCCAGCGTCGTCTGGGAGAAAGCGAGAATAAGTATCGGGTGTTGTTCGAGGACTCGGCCGATGCAAACTGGCTGCTGGACGAAAAGGGTTTCTTGAATTGCAATTCGGCCGCTCTGAAGATGTTCGGTTATGCGGCTGGAGCCGAGATGAGACACCCCGCCGATATCTCGCCCCCCAAACAGCCGGACGGCACGCCCTCCCCAAAGGCGGTCGAGCAGAGGCTTGCCGCCGCTTTTCTCAATGGCAAGGAACGTTTCGAGTGGTTGCACCAACGCAAAGACGGAAATATTTTCCCGGCTGAAGTATGCCTGACGGCGTTGACCCTGAGCGGACGGCCGACGCTGTTGGCGAACGTGCGCGACATCACGGAGCGCAAACAGGCGGAGGAAGCACTGATGTTCAAAACAGCACTTTTGGAGGCGCAAGCTGAGACGACCATTGATGGCATCCTAGTTGTCGATGAGTCCAATCACATCGTTCTGGCGAACAAACAATTTGGGCTCCACCTCGAAATCCCGGATGAAGTGCTGAAGGCCGAAGACGATTTGATCGTTCGCAATCACATGATGGCGAATGTCGAGGCCCCCGACGCCTTCGTAGAGAGGGTGCAATATCTTTATAGGCATCGTGATGAGAAGAGCCGGGATGAGATCAAATTGAAGAATGGGAAGGTCTTCGACCGATACTCTGCGCCTCTCGTAGACTCACAGAGCCGTTACCGGGGCAGGATTTGGTACTTTCGGGATATTACAGTCCACAAGCTCGCTGAAGAACGGGTCCAATTCTTGGCCTACTATGATGCCCTGACGGGATTACCAAACCGGGCGCTTCTTCGGGATCGGCTAGCGAAGGCTCTTGCTGCCGCTCGTCGGCAAAAAGATAAGATCGCACTCCTGTTCCTCGATCTCGACAGGTTCAAAGACATCAACGACTCACTGGGACACTCGGTCGGCGACCTTCTGCTGCAAGAAGTTGCAGAAAGATTAAAGAAGTGGGGGCGTGAACAGGATACCGTCGCCCGTCTGGGTGGCGATGAATTCCTGATCACGTTGACTCACGTGAAGGATGTACCTGACGCAGCAGTTGCCGCTGAACGGCTCATGGACGCGATGACCGCTGAATTTGTCGTCCAAGGGCACTACACTCAACATTAGTTGCAGCCTCGGCATCAGCATCTTTCCGGAGCACGGCGCGGATGCCGAAACCCTGATCAAGAATGCCGATGCAGCAATGTATAGCGCCAAAGACGGTGGACGTAATAACTTTCAGTTCTTTACGGCAGACATGAATGCTCAGGTTGTCGAACGATTGACGCTGGAGAATAGCTTGCGGCTGGCACTCGGCAAAAAAGAACTCTTTCTCGTCTATCAACCGCAGATGGATATTGGCAGTGGAAGGATCATCGGACTGGAAGCCCTTCTCCGCTGGCAGCACCCGACGCTGGGCCTTGTGCCACCGGATAAGTTCATACAAATTGCTGAGAACAGTGGCCTGATTGTCCCGATCGGCGAATGGGTGCTCAGGACGGCCTGCTTTCAAGCCCGGAAATGGCAAGATGAAGCTCTTCCCGCGGTGACGATGGCAGTCAACGTATCAGCACTCCAGTTTCGTCAAAAGGGCTTCTGCGACCTCATCAAAAGAGTTCTCTACGAGACTGGCCTCGCTCCGCAGTATCTTGAGCTTGAGCTAACTGAAAGCCTACTCCTAGCCAATGCGGAAGTGATGTTATCAGTTGTTCATGGATTAAAGGCGATGGGTGTAACGCTAGCGATTGACGACTTCGGAACGGGCTATTCCAACTTTAGCGTCGTTGAAACAGTTTCGGGGTCACCAAGCTTAAAATCGACCGCTCGTTCATCCAAGATGTCGCTGTGAATACCTGACGAGGCGGCAATCACAACCGCTATCATCAGGATGGCGAAGAGTCTGAATCTCAAGGTGATCGCCGAGGGCGTCGAAGACGAAGCGCAAATGTCGTTCCTGCGGGCACATCATTGTGACGAGATTCAAGGCTACTATTTCAGCGAGCCTTTGGCAGTTGACAAAGTTGCTGACAAACTGCGAGACGACCTCTAACGAATCACAACCGGAGAGCATGCCTGTAGGAGACAATCGTGACAACGAACCTCATGAGGTGCGAATTTCACTCATGTCCATCGGACTTGCACTTTTGGTGTCCGCTGATCCAGTTACAATTCAGCAGTTCAGCCTTGCCCTGCGAGAATTGTCTATTTCGCCAGATTCATGTAAGGACGCGGCAAGTGCGAGTCTTCTCCTGAAGAGTCGAAAATTCGATGCCGTTATCGTTGACCTCCAACTCGGAGAGCAGTCAGGACTGATTCTGGACGAGGTGCATCTTTCCGCTTCGAACCGAACTTCGGTGAGCTTCGGCATCAGCAACACTGATGGGGAAACTACAGCCGCTTTTCGGAAGAAGGCGCATTTTGTCTTCGAGAGACCTCTTTCACCTCAATCAATTCACAAAATCCTCAATCCTGCTTATGGGCTCATCCTGAGAGAACGGCGGCGGTATTTTCGCTGCCCGATCTCTCTTCATGTCATTATCCAGAGAGAAGACGGGCAGGAAATCCGGTGCGACAGCGTAAATGTCAGCGGAGGGGGGATGGCGTTGAGCACGCAGGTTCCGCTGGTTCCCGGAGAAAATGTGCGCGTCGAGTTCACTCTGCCGGATCACGAAGCCGCAATTGTGGCGGAATCGATGATCTGCTGGTCGAAAACGGGCCATCTGGGTGTTCGCTTCGTGTCCTTGGCGAACGAGCACAATTCCGAGCTACAGGACTGGCTGTCACAAAAATTGGAAGAGACTCTTCCAGAATTCGTTGCTGAACAATTCCGTAAGGCAGAACTCTTAAATGGCGACCGCGAGGCGACAAGATCGAGACCATGAATCCTTCTTTCCGGCCCCTCACAGTTCTAGCGATTGATGATTCTGCGATCTCTCGCAAAGTGGTCGAGCACTCCCTCTTGGGGCAGGAGTTCGAGGTTCTAATTGCGAAGAACGGTCACGAAGCCCTTGATCTATTTGCAAAGCACCAGCCTGCCGTGGTTATTACGGATTGGAGCATGCCGGAAATCGGCGGACTAGAACTATCCAGACGCATACGTCGGGATTTCCTAGACTTCCACTCCCATATCATCCTACTTACAAGCAACAGCAATAAAGAGCAAATCGTGGAAGGGCTCAATGTCTCCGGCAAGTAGCGAATGTCGGCTACATTTCGTCTGGGAATTCGCACGGCGCAAGCGTCGGACCATGCCTGACGGGGATCGAGCACGAAATGGTAGAAGGGTTCATGACCGTTGCCATTCAAGCGGCGAGTCGCAGGCTCAATCATGCAATGACCGACCGATTGCCCGTTCACCTGATCCTCCGTAGACATTCTCAGGTATTGTGCAGCGGGGGTGGGAAGCGTGGCTGACATGTGAGATGAATCCTCCTTTCAGGAGACTGTGACCAGTTTTCCACAGGCGCTTTTCAATTTCTTGTGACATCTGTCACATACTCCCAGAGGACCATTGAAGTACAGTTTCAGAGTGGAATGCGAATCCGAGATATGTCGGCGGTACGCGGCGGAACTGGCCGAGATTGCAGCACTAGATCGGGGCTACTATGTCAATGAAATGCCTACTCCCGCTGACCGCGCTGGTTACGTCAGGCGGCAAGCCCAGTTGGAACGAGTCCGTTTGAGGTTTTATGGAGAACTGAGCATGGCTCGACACGCAGAGCCTATGAAACCGGGAACGTTCCGTGTGGTTGTCAATGACCGTTTAATCGGCGAGCCAGTGATGAGCGCTCCCCAATGTCGGGTATTACATGATCTAAACAACTTCCTTGGCGTCGTGATCGGGCGTTGCGAGTTGCTGGCGGACTTCGTTTCAAAGGATGCTGGGGCGGCGAAGCACTTGTCGGCAATCTTGGATGCATCAAGAAACATGGCCAAGCGTGTTCATGGGGGTGCGTGCCCGAACCCAGAAAGTTCCAGCAAGAAGCACGGTCCCTGTTTCGATATCTGTGAACCAAACGGGCTGGCTCGGTAGCAGAGCCAAATTGACTAGGGCCTGTTCACACTATCGCAGAGCCTCGATGATGAATGCAAAGTAGATGAAGGCCAGAAAGACAACGTCGAGTTTCTCGAAACGCGAGAAGATGCGGCGGAACCCTTTCAGTCGTCGAAACAGGCGCTCTATCTGGTTCCGTTTCTTGTAAAGTTCGCGATCGTAATCCCAAGGTTCGCGCCGGTTCGATTTGGGCGGCACCACCGGGATCATATTCAATTCCAGCACCAATTGACGGGTTTCGTCGCTTTCGTAGGCACGGTCCATCACTAGCGGAACTTCGACCGGCAGCGGACCGAGTTCCAGCAGCAGTTGCCGGCCCACCGGAGCATCGTGCGCTTCTCCGGGCGACAAGCAGAAAATTATTGCCGTTCGAGCATTCGCGGCAACCAGATGAATTTTGGTGTTCCATCCGCCGCGCGACTTTCCGATGGCCTGCGGTCCGTTTTTTTTAAAGCCCCAGTGCCGTCGGGGTGCACCTTCACCGAAGTCGAGTCCAAACTGAAGGCTTCGATCTTGAGCCGCAGAATCTGCTCTTGCTGCAACTTGGCGAATACCTGATCCAACACACCCTTCTTGGCCCAGCGATTCATGCGTACGTAGATGCTGTGCCAATTGCCAAACCGGCAGGGCAATCCGCGCCACTTGCACCCATGCTCGGCCACATAGAGGATGGCGTTGAGCAAGACCAAATTCTCGTGACGCACATTGCCGCGTTGCACCGGCAAGCACTCTTGAATTCGCTCATACTGTTGTTGAGTAAGTTCCATGCCACTCATCTTACTCGTCAATTATTGATGTAGTGTGAACACGCCCTAGTCTGACCACTTGATCCGCCGCAACTTCATCCGTTTTGGAGTCCATTCCCCGCGTGCCAAATCGCTCAACAATGTCGTGGCGCTCCGAACCCGCTCTTCGCCGTTCGGTATGTCACTCGTGTCGCGTTCAGGAGAGGTGACGATACCCCTTCTTTGTAGACACCAAAACAGTCGCTTTTTAATTCGCGCCGCGCATTGACCACACATCCCGTTAGACGCGTGAGGACGGTCCTTACTCTTGCAAATTAAGCAGCCCCAGTCTTCAAAGTAGTAGCGCATCTTATGGAGTAATGCGCGTGGAACGATGCGACGTATCGCGGCTGTACATTCCTTATTCAAGAACCATGGCTGTAGAGAGATTTCGTTTAACGAGCCACCTGCCCGGCTCCTTCTATTCATACTTAAGCTCCTCTCGGATGCAATTGCCTGAATTGTTCCGCCACATGAGAATTGGACAGACGCAGGTAAATCGAAGTCGAACTGAGGCAGCTATGACCAAGTAGTGTTTGGATTGTGCTGAGGTCCGCCCCATTCTCAAGAAGGTGGGTTGCGAACGAATGTCGCAGCATCCGTGCTGGCAGGAAACGTAGTCCTACCCGACGAGCTGCTGCCGTGAGAATCTTCCATGCAGTCTGATTACAGAGTCAAAACTGTCGGACGCTTGGGGGCGAAGTTGTCGCTGCTTGCAGTGGAGAATCCCAAACTATTCGAATGCGTGACCGAAATGGTCGCCGAATAGCGAGCAAGCTGGGAGGAAAAGAAATGAAAGTGAAGTTCGATATGATTGCCGACCCTGTGGCGCGGGAGAGGCTTGAATCGCTCGACTTCGACCCCGATGTCGCGGAGCGGCTCGCGCTCGAACTCCTCGAACTGGTCGGCACGGGCGGCGATCTCGGCTCGGTCTGGACGACCTTCGAATACGACAGTGGCGACCGCAACAGGGTGGTCGGCTATCACATCACGGGGCTTCCGGCGAACGCGTCGAAGCCGGGAAGGGCGTGATTTCCCGCAGTCTGGATAAGGCAAAAAGTGAATGAGAAACCTGATCTTGATGGCGCTCGACAAAGCCGAACGGTTAACCGACGACGAACTCGCGCACGAAATCGGACAACTGGAGTCGGGCAAGAAAAAGCTCCGACTGCGTGACGAGCGAGGTCGCGCTGTGCCCCTCGATCCCATGATCTTGGCAGTGTTCCGGCAGGAAGCGGAAAAGCGACAGAAATTAACTTCTGCCTACCGGTACCTTTCGCCGTTGGTGACTTCGTCCCAGCACTTGTCACAAAGGAGTTCTCCGAGTTCCCGCATTTCGCATCCGCCGCCGTCCGCGAGAAAGCGGGCGCGAGTTTTGTTCCAGAGGTCGAGATGCCTCCAACAAATCCAGTGCGAATTCGGGTTCCCAGTGATGCCGATGTGAATCGTGCCGGGTTCGGCACAGCCGATGTAGCAGCAGGCTTGCTCTTTCATAGATTCAATTTGGAGAGGCTTTCCTAGCGTGCAGCCTGCGGTCTGCCGATGAGATACCCGTCCCGAAGTGGAATTTCACGACGCATCCGTGTCCTGACCGCCCTACCTTTACACTGCGCAGAGCCGAGAGACATCGCGTCCGTGACTGCCGCATCAGTTGTCCGAGACCTCGCCCACGATCACGGTGCCCTCCACGGCGGTGCCATCGGGTTCCAACAGGTAAAGCCTGTTATTCCTCCACTCGAATTCAACTGAATCCAGACCGTTCGCGGTCGGGAACCACCACCAGCGATCCGCAAACCAAAGCATCGCGTCCATTTCTCCCCGTATCATCGCTTCAAACCCCTGAGGGCTTAAATCGGCGGGTATGCGGAGAGCGCGTCCAAGCCCATCCGTCTTGCGATCTCCGGGTACTTTCCAAGCAATCGGGCGAAGTTCTTCCGCGCCTGTGCTGACCGATAGGTGGAGTAAGTAGACGGGGATCGCCCGATCTGCGCCCAGCGTTTCATTCGGATTGCCAGTAGGTGCTGGCGCACCTGTGGTCGTGCATTCATGTCTCGATTTTCCTCCGCAGATTTTGAATCCCTTCCGCCGTAATTCAAGCCTCGGCGCGGTGGGACTCAGGATTGATTTTTTCAGCAATAATGAGAATTTCGTCCGTCGAGCAAAATCGACCTGCCTGTGGGACCAGTGGGTAGCTCCGCTCTACGAAAAGGATTTGAAAGTTGCGGAATTGGCTCTGAGTGGAGCAGGAAAGTGCCCCGAGGGGGGATTTTGAGTGTTATAGAGATGTTACGTCAATCACCTGCATGCGGTGGTGGGGGCGGTGGAGGTAATCGCTGCGTTGAATTTAATTCTGCTACAGGAATCTGATAGATGACGCCAACCCGAATCCAAGCATACAGTGCAATTAGAATGACCAAAACGCCGCTCACGGAAAGAGTGACGAGCCTAAGATGACGCCCGATAGACGGACTGCTCCGCTCCCTGCCTCATCAGAAACCTCCTGATCGGAAGCACAAGCGCGATAACCATCATCGAAAAGACTAGACTCGTCTCCAGCATGCTCCGACAAAATCCCGGACCAGACACTCCGTTATAGAACACCTCAGATACCGGAAGCGACAACCTCCCTCGCAGCACCGGACCAAGGAACGGAAGCACGAAAATCGGATACGCCCAAAGCCATACGATTACAAACATCACCAGCCAAGCCGAACGCGACCGCCTGATATACCCCGTCCACACAACAATCAGCCCGATGACAATGACTGCCAGACATGCCACTCCCAGAAGGTGCGCGGTCTGCGCTGCCACGTTCCACCCTGTTAAATCCAGTTCTGCGGACGAGGCGTCGTGACGTCCGGAAACGTAATTCCATAGGGCTGCTTGGATCAGGAAAAGGAGAGCGATGGTGTGAAGTACCGAAGAGACAAAGACCGAATCGGCGCGAATCCGCATGGGCAGTCCTCCGAAAGACCGCCTTCTAAGCCCAACGTTACTCCAAACCGCGATCACTTGCTAGTTGGCTGTTGTAACCAAGGCGATGTCACAAGTTTGCGCCGTCTCTTCGCCCATCTAGCTCATCTCAATCTCGCCCCTAGGCGTCTGAACCACCAGCACGATGCGCGGCAAGGTGGATTTGCGGGTGTCGGCTTGTACGGCGGCGGCGTGCAGGATGCGCCGCAGTTCGTCGGGTTGCGGAGTCTCGAAGTTCAGCGACTTCGCGGTGCCGAGCCGAGGTGAGTCCGAGGACGGATGCGGCGAACCCGCTTCCCATTGGATGAAAAACGGAACCAGCGGCGTGGTCTGCTCGATCCCCAGCGCTTGCCAGCGGAGCAGCTTGCCATCCGGGCGCTGCCGGGAGCCGGGCTGCGGCCCGACCGTCTTGATCCCGGCAGCCTCGACCATGCTCTTCGCAGCGGCGATGTCCTCGGTGTGAATCGCCCATTGAATGATGCGGGGCGACGAAAGCTCTCGTAGCTTGCGCACGTCGGGTGCATTGGCTTGCGCAGGATCGGGCGCAATGATTTCCAGATAGTGCCCCGTGCCGAGCGAAAGCAGGGCATTGCGCGTCCCGCCCCCGGGATGATTCCCGCCGAACTTCGCACGCACGCCCGTGCGTTCCTCAACCCAGCGGACGCCGACATCGAGGTCAGGTGCGCCGAGCAGGATGTGATCGAACGCATCCGTGGCATCGCGCACCGGAACATCGAGCATGCTACTCACTGAAGAAGCCTCAACGTGACCGCATACCAGCGCGGCGAAGCATCCAGCAGACATTGTCATCCATTTGCGGCGATTCATGGGCGGGAGAATAGGACGGAGTCACCGACAACGTCAAGCGAGCATCCGATGTCTGCGTCCAGATTTGTGGAAACCACGGGGTGGGCAACGCGGGGGAAATCACTACACCGCGCAGCTTGCGCATGACTTCGCGGTAGTCCGGCGCGATCCGGCTCCGGCGCGTTCCAGCGAATGGACAGTCGCGCTTGCTAGCACTCCATTCCATCGGGGGTGCCAGCGGGTGGGGCAGGTGGGGCAACTTTCCTATTGTTATTTCTATATACATGCCCTCCTCTATAGCCACTTACTGCTAGAGATTTTCTCGTATGCAAACTCTCCTGACAAAATGCCCCACCTGCCCCACCTGAGCCTTTAGATTCAACAGAATTGCCCCACCCTCTGCCCCACCCAGTGCCCCACCTTGCCCCACCCGCTTCAGCACGAAAATGTGCGATCCCGACAGCGTCGCCCACTCTTGCCCCATCCGTGCCCCACCTTATAGCACGTCATCGGCGTCGGGTACCCCAAGAGCGTCGTCGCCCTGATACAGGGAAGGGGCTGAGTCGTTCCACGCGTCCCAGCAGCGCTCCATCTGCTCTGGCGAAGGCTCGAATTTGTATAGCTGGTCGCCGTGCAGAGATTTCGTCTCGACGCCGAGCACGCGCAGGGCGGTCTTGTTCTCCTTGAGCCTCTTGCCGAACACGGCGCTGCTCCTCCACATCTTCGTGAAGTCCTGCCCGTATACCTTTTGGAGGTCGGCGTAGATTTCCCCCGCCCGCGCCCAGCGCCCGGCATTGTTCATCGTTGCCATGCCGATCCAGCGGCGGACGTACTCCACCAGCGGGGAATCCTCGGTGATGCGCTCGCGGTAGTCGCCCATGTACCCCTGCCAAATGCTAAGCATTTCGTCAGCCCAACCCTCGTGATCGGCGACACGCATCGTGAATGTCTCGAAGCTGTGCATCTGGCTGACTGGGGCATAGCTCTTCTTGTTCGCCACGAGCGCCCGAAGCACATTCTGGAGGCGCACCAAGATTTCGAGCTTGATCTCGTCCGCGTCGTGCGCGAGCGCGAGCTTGATCTCCTCTGTCGTCCGATACTCCAGCGGAGATGGCATGCGGATTGGGAAGAACAGCGTGCGTCGAGACAGGTCGGAGCGATGGCTGGGGAACGGGTTCACGCGGGCCGTGAGGAACTGGTCGCAGCGAAGGTCGTACATCCTTTGCACATTCGTCTTGTAAAGCTCCGCGATGGGAATCTTGCCTCCCGTGGATGCTTTGCACATCAGGTCGATGTACTCCGGGTAGTCCGAGCGCGGATTGTCGAAGCTCACGCTGTCGATGTTGTCGAAGATGTTGATCGCGTTGTTGGTCATCGCGGCAATGAAGTCGCGTCGCTTGGATGGCAGAGCGGCGCTCTCGTACTCGGTGCCGTAGAGCAGCCACATGAATTTTTCCCAGAGCGTGGATTTGCCGCTGTTTTGCTCGCCGAGCGCGATCATGATCGGGCGCAGGTCGAGGCTGTTGCCGATGAACAGGGTCAGGAACCGCATGATGACGAGTTGCTGGTATTGCGACTGCGCGAGGCTGCCGCCCTCCTCGAAGTGCGCGTTCAAGTATTGGCATAAACGCGAGTCCGTTACCTTACCCCCGACCCCGCCGAGCTTTGCTCTGATCTCATCCAGCTTGGTTTCGTCCAGAGCCGGGAACGGCTTCAGATCGGGCGCGTGCATCAGCACTCCGTCCGTTCCGTTTGCCACTTCGGAGATCGAGTCGGTCGTGATCTTGAACATGCCGCCGCGACCATTGTTTACATAGATCGTGCCCCCGCGCAGGCAGCCCAGCTTCTCCTGCCGCGTCGGCTCCCCGAATTCCATGATGTGGGCGCGGAGGTTCTCGCGGACTAGGTCGGTGTCGCGCTGCTTTATCCTCAGCCGCATCTTTCCGAGCAGTTGATGCGCTTCCATCTCGTCGTGGAACCTGACGACCTGCTTCTCTTCGGGCAAGTAGACATAAGGATAGGCGTCGAAGAAGAACTGCCCGTTGCCGCGCTTTTCAAAGACGTCCTTCACAAATTGGAGGATGTGCTCTTCGGCGATGTGCCGGGGCAGGGGTTCTTCCTCCACTTTGCCGTCGCCGTTCTCGAACGTTCTCTTCCCACGGCGAACCTCGTCCAGTTCGTCGGCGATCTGCGTCCAAGAGTTTGCTCCCGCTCCCAGTTCGCTGCCGATCACGGCGGTTTCGTCATCAAGAACCAGTATGTCCGTCTTTGGCTGCTTACGTCTGTTCGGGAACGGATAGGTCTCGCCCGTGCGCTCTTCCCATAGCCTGCGCCAATCGGCGTCGTCCAACTCCGCACAGGAGTTGTGGGAGCAGTGGTGATGCGCATAGCCGTCTTTGTCGAGGATCGTGTAGGCGTCGGGCTTGCGGTGATCCGGGTTGTGGAGGCAGTCATGCTGCCACTTCGTCTCGCCCTTGTAGTCCATCGCATCGCCACGGTTAACGTCTGCCTTGTCCAAAACCTCTTCGACCAACGTCGCGCTCCACCCGCCCCTCGTGGCAGTTGTCGCAACCCCGGAGTTCTTTTTCCCCGGCTTCGGCGCTTCAGCCGCCAGCGCCACGAGCAATTCCTTTGCGACTGGCTCGATCACATCTGACGGTCTGAACATCCCAGATAGGCGGTGCGGGCGTTCCGGTATGCTGTCGCCCTTGCAAGCCATCGTGCCGTATGCTTTGGTGATCCGCGATGCGTTGAAGACCTTCTGGTCGATTTTCACCGCGCTGTTGTCGAACCGGGCTGCGAGTGCCTTGAGCACCGCCTCAATCAGGGCGCGGGTCTCATCGTCATTGGGCAGGTCAATTCGATACAGAAGGTGGTAGCCGTTACCGCTGTCGGCGATAACCGGGTCAGACCAGCCGAGCGTCTTGAGGTACTTCTTGATGTGCGCCGCCATCCTCCTCGCTGCTTCCTTCTCCTCGCCATTAGAGGAGATGTCGGCGGGGCGCACGGGATCGCAGTCGATAAGGAGCCAGAGGCGTCGGACAACGTTGTCCGCCGCGTCGCTCGTCGTCACTTTGGCGTAGGCGTTCGTGTGATTGTTCGCCCGTGCGAGAAGAGCCGGATTGACGGGGTTGAGAGTGTAATAGACCGCTGGGGCGGTGCCGCTCAGCCGTTCCAGTTCCCCGGCTAGCTTGTCGTAGTCGTCGAAGTAGCCGCTGATCGTTCCCAGCTTTCCGGCTTTGGGAACTCGAAGCTCCACGACCTGCCCCGGTTCGAATAGGATACGGATGGCTTCCGCGATGTTCTCGCGGTCGGCTTTGCGCCGCGTTTTCTTAGATGGGTTGTCCACGTTGACCTGTTTGCTTTCCTGACCCGCTGTTGGCAAGGTATGGGGGACGGGAAACAGGTCAATGCAAACCGTCCCCACCTTTTGATGCGATTCCGTCGAACCGTCGCCTATTAGAGCATCTGGTAGTCGCCAGATTCGAGAACGCGCAGGTGACTAACCCGCCGTCCAACGCTCCTCACTTCTATTACTGCGCCTCGCGGAATTAGCGGTTCATTCCGACCCGATCTCGTGCCCGTTAAAGCCAGAACAACGACTTCCCGTCCCATAGACGAGAACGCCCCGTGCCAACACGGGGCTAGGAGGAATCACATGCTTACGGTCTCAGAGAGCGATAAACGCGAGTGTCTGTGCGACATCCTCCTGCGTGAGGATAGGGACGAGTGCCCCGTCCACGGGACGGCTGCGCAGGAGGCGAACGCGCGGGAGGTGCAGGCTGCCCGTAGGGTCTCCGTGGGTCGTACCCAACCTCTATGGGAGGAGCCGAGCGAAAGCACAGCGGTGGACGAAATATGGGAAACCGTGGAACGGATGTACTACGAGGGAAGGATCACATGGCAGCAACGCCGACTGTTCCGGTGGGCCGCGCAAAAGGCGAAGGAATCCGTACTGGAAGGGATCGTTATCGTATCGCCAGAATCGCATCCTGCGCTGGGTAATCAAGAAGTGTTATGACCTGAGAGACAGTCTCTAGCCGGGCGGCGCAATGAGGAACGCCGCCCGTATTGTGCCAGTCCTTGGAGGGATTGGCGCGGGCATAACGCCTTCGATCTAATACGGGGTTTGCCAGAGTTTTCGAACTATTCATTTTCGTCTGAACGCCAGCACAGGCTCGGTCTTCCACGAGCCGCCCGGCTGCTGCTTGCTGCCCATGATCTTCGACAGCCTGAGACGCAAGCTCTCCGCTTGGAGATAGACGAACCCGTTCTTCACAGCCTGATCGGTCACAGCCCCGGCAAGCTCGTCGCTCACGTTGAGCGCCAAGATTCCACCCGGCTTGAGCGCCACGTGGCAGTTTCGGACGGTCTGACCGAGAAAGCCTCCGAGCCATGACTCGTAGTCTGCGAAACGGATGTGCGACTGCGTGGCTTCATTGGCGTAATTCTCAATGATGCCGCTGTTCCTCCAGTACGGAGGCGACGTGAAGACGAGATCGACGCTGCCGGGAGCGGGGCGGAAACCCTCCGACCCGCGCTGGTGCATCTCGATCTGGAGACCTCTGCTGGGTGCTGTCCATCGCAGATCGGCTTCCATCTGCATCAGCCCCGCGAACGTCTTGGTGGACGGCTCGCAGCCGATGTACCTATCCACCTTGGGGCACATGAACGCGCCAACGAGTCTGCCGCCCCAGCCCATGCTTGGGTCGTATACCGTGGCATGCGCGGGGCAGAAACGGTCATAAACTGCCCACGCAGCGGTCGGTCTGAAACCGCTGACGCCCTGCGCCCCGGTGACTGCCTTCAGCCCCTTGCGCACTTCGGAATCGGTGAGCGAGTTCACGCTACCGTGGTTCGCCCGCTTTTCCAGCGCCTCCCAGAGCTTCCCCTTGTCGCGGTACACCTCCATCGGCGTGAGCATCTCGCCGCACCTGACTTCCCACGAATGCGGATGATACGACCAGCAGAAACCCTGCGCGTGCATGGTCTGGGCGATCTCGCCGTCGATGATGGGCGCGGGACCGTAGCGCGAGAGCGAGAGAAGCTCCTTCGCCTTTTTCAGTTCGCTTAGGTCGTAATGGGGAAAGCCGTTCCTGCGCAGACGGTCGAAAGCAATCAGCATTTCGATGGTGACGCCAATGATGGCGTGCTTGCCCCAGATGCGCTCCTGTTTTGTCTTGATGCTCATGTCGCCTCCTGTGCTGGCCCTTGACCCACTCCTTCTAATACCGATGTCAGAACATCCCCGGAAATTCCACGTCCCAGCCAATCCCGTCCAGCGCGTTCTCGATCTCCTCTAGCGCAGAGATGGCACTGTCAAGCTCCTCTTCTTTGTAGCCGCCTTGAAACTGCTCTGGCATGCCTTCCTTCCACTCCTCCAAGCCGCTCCTTAGTTCGCCCACGCTCTCGACGGCTTCCTTGACTCGACTCTCGGCACGCCCAAGGTCAACTGCACGAGAGTAGCCGTACTCCACAAGCTCCACGCTCTTAAGCTTGTCGCCGAACGCAGACTTCGCGATAGTGATCACTGCATCCTTGGTAGAGCCTTCGATGCGAAGATTGACGTCGTACTGCGGCTTCCGACGCTTGTCCCCGTCCCGCTCCGGCTCCGTGTCCACTGCGATGCGCCGCGTGGCGAGGTATTCCTTGGCAATGTCCATAATCGTCGGGTCGTAGCTTTCCTCTTTAGCGATGATCTTGGCTATCAGGTCGGCTTTTTCCAGCATCTCCGTTGTGGTGCTCACGGAACGCAACATCTTTCTTGCCTTGTCCAGCGAGTCCGCCTGATCAATGAAGCCGAACTGGTCATAGGTGCGAAACACCTTTCCCCACTCGCGATCCTTGAAAGCCTTTTTCTCTTGACCGGGCAGGATTATCTTGTGGCGCTCGATTCGCCGACCATCTGCGTTGACCCATGCGTCGGGATTGGGCTTGCCTTGATACTTTTCTATCTTCTCTTCGCCGTATACCGCCTGCGACCACTCGCCGGGCACAAACGGCTCGATCTTTTCGACTCGTTCAACTGCGACGCCGCCGACTTTCTCCTTGGTCAGTTGCGCGACCGACTCGACCTTGGAGCCGTCGATGAGCATCGTGACCCGATACTGCGTTTCCGGTTTGTGTTTGGTTTCCGTTGTCGCCATCACTTGCCTCCCTGCGCGAACAGCGCCGCGACTTCTTCGTCGGTGAAGTCGCACGGCTCTTCGTCGTGCTGCTCATCGCTGACCTCAACAGCCTCCGTTGAGTCAAGAGCTTTCTCCAGCGCCTCGGCTGCCGGGTGCTGTTGTTCGTTCTGGTGCGCATCGCCATGCGCGACCAGATTCTCAACCGAGTCGTTCTTCGCGAGGCGTTTCGCGTTGATGCGGTCGCGCTCGGCTTCGCATACTTGCCGCGTGCCGATTGTTAGCGCGTTGGCTGTCGTGCACTTCCAACAGGATTCGGGGAACACTCCGAACTCATCCGTGTTCCCGATCCGCGCCATCTTGACCAGTCCCGTCGTTGCAGCCGTAGCGGCTGGCGTGGCGTTGGTTCCTTTCGAACGCTTGTTTGCCTTTTCCGCAGCCGCCAATGCCTTCGCTGCCGGGTGCTCTTCCCGGTCGGCGATGGCATTCTCCATGCGGTGCTCGTACCTCTTCCTGTCAGCGATGGCAGCCTCCATGCGCCCACGTGCCTCAGTCGTGATCACTCGCGGATCACGAACACCGGCGTGCTTGCCCAGCTTGTCCACCTTCTTCTCGAACTTCGCTGCGGCTTTCTCAAATTCCGCCCGGTATTTGTTTTCATCCTTGAGGCGATGGCTGCGCCAAGTGTCGATCAAAGTTTGAATGCGTTTGCGGAACTGCTCCCAGTAATCCGACTGCAACTGCTGGAAAGCCTCTTCCTTCTGCTGTGCCTCGAAGCATTCGACGCAGTCATCATGCTGCCCGGTGTGCTCCTCACTTCGCTCCGCCCGGTCAGCTACATCCCGTGCTCTCAACTTCTTCACTGCTTCATCTTCAGCCAGCGCAGGGGTCGTGGGTTTTCGCTTCAATTTGAGCGGCGGGGCGAACTCCAAAATCTTCTCTGCGAGATTGAGCAATGCCCGGCTGACCTTAGTATTGTCGGTGGTCACACCGTATGTATCCGCATAGCCCTCGCACTCATCTGCCAACTCCCTCGCCCGTTCTGGTGGGAACGTCAGGCTGGTTTTTATGTAGCTGATGACCTGCGATAGATCGTCCGCGTTTTGATGCTCGTCATCTTGGCTGAAGCTGCCGTTGTACATCCAATCGAAGGCTTTGTACTGCGCAGGAGTCAACGGCACTGTGACGTTGCGGCTGAGCCGATCAAATTCGGTTTCACCGGGCGCGGGAGCCGCAGCTTTGGTAGCCGCCAAACATTTCTTGCAGGTCGGAGTTTCGCCCGTTTTCGCAATCGGGAGCTTCACGCCATCCCGTCCGCACTGGGTGATGTAGACGGTACCTCCCGCATCTTCGGTGAAAGTATCAGCAAAACCGGGAGCGGAGCGACCATCGTAGTTGTCACTGAGGATGTGCGTAACCTTTCTGGTTTTCGTGGGCGCAGAGTTAGCCGGTGATTTCTGCGGCTCAACTTCCGGTGCTGGTGCCGTGAGCAGAATCTCAACGTTGTATGGAATGACATCGTCGAGGCTGCCCGCTTGTCGTGGCACACCGACTTCGGTCAAGGTAAATTTCTTGCCGCCGATGATCACGCCTTGCGCCTTGTCGAGATTCACGAAGCGACGTGATGTCGCCTTCTCTTTCGGGTCGGCGATGATGCGCTGAATCTGGCGCATGGCGTTCGTGCCTTTGGCGGACGGATTGAACCACTTCGCCCACATCTCTTTTCCAGTGCAGCCGTTCACCACCGTGCCTTTTTCCAACGCCGCCCAAATCTCGGTCAGCATCGGGCGCAGCCGTTCGGTCGCTTCCCGACGACGGGCGGCATAGCTCTTGGTTTTATCCTTGCAGAGTTGAAGCTCGTGCAGGTGAACCTGCGCCGCCCTCCCGGTCTGGTCAAGTTTCTTACTCATATAACTTCACCTCACCTTAAGGCGACATCATGTCGCCTCTACTTATTCGGATACAGCCCAGCGAAAAGTGGTGAGAAATATTTTGGTAACCACCAAGTAACCAAAGACAAAGGGAGCAGCCTCAGCGGCGTAGAGCCGATGCGACTGCTCCCAACAGTCTCCTCAGGTTCCTACTTTTTTAACCTAGCACAGCTTTGATGCCTCAATTCGCGCTTTGGTCGCGGGTCTGGGCGAGGTCAAGCCAAACCGCCTCTACCGCAGCGCCGCACCGGGCACGGCTTTCCCGGCGTGCTCTCTTATTCGAGGTTTCTCGATCTGGCAACGGGCGCTTACTAACAAACTTTGTCACACTGCATCGTCGCGCTCGTAACCGAAGGCGAGAAGACGTGCTGCAACGGACAACTGCGACGTTCGCGGATTTCTCGTCATCCAAGCTGTAGAGAGACTTTGACGGACACAAACAACAATGGGAAGAGAGAGAAACGAGAGAAGAAAATTTGGAGAATCAAAAACCGCAAAGACTCTCATCCAGCGCCCGGCTGGAAAAAGCAGCCCCACGGACGACCGTTGAGTTCCGTAGTACCCCAACTGTCTCCGTCCAGAGTGCCGTAGCTTCGAAGCATGAACCATTCGTCGATGCTCCGACTGTCGCAGCATTTCTATCCATCAATCGGGCTGAGGTACTGAGGCTCACGAGAGAGGGCAAGATTCGCGGGTACGCCTACAAAGGCTATCTGCGGCACGTTTATCGCTATCGCCTCAGCGAAGTGAGCGAGGATTTTGCTGCGTTCGCCTACCAGCCAAAGGGTACAATCGCCGGAGCAGCCCTTGTGCGCCAGAGGAGAAAATCCAATGGTTAACAAGGCAAAAGGCTGGCTTCGTCAACGTATGCGAACAGACGGCATGACTTGGCTCTGGTGTTACCAGCGACCGAGATCGACAGACGGAAAAATGGTTGAGAACTCGATTCCGCTCGGACTGGTCACTGAAATAGGAGATGAGACTGCCGCTTGGATTCAGGTTGGCGAGCTTCGGCTGATCGAAAAACACATCAACCAATCGCTTTCTGGTAAGCCAACGTTTGGTGAACTCTGCACCGCGTATGTAAGAGACGGGTTGCCATTCCGCAAAAAAGATGGACGCAGGAAGGGCAAAGGCACCATCGAAACTTACCAGTATCATCTCAACAATCTGATCCTTGCACGCTGGGAAAATGCCATCGCAGAGGAAATGAAGCCGCTGGCGATTCGCAACTGGCTCTTCGATCTGCACGACGGCGACGACTACCACTGGGAGACGTGCTCGAAGACGGCTGGAATAATGTCGTTGGTGTTCGACTTCGTTGATCACAACGAACTCTATTCCATCCGCAACCCAATGGAGAAAGTCACGATCCCGGCGAGCGAGGAGGAACACCCGGAAGTCAAACTGCTCTCGCCCGAAGAGGTCTTCATCCTGATGGCGCGGCTGCCCAGTCCGGTAAACATTGCCGTGCTGTTGGTCGCTGTCACAGGCGTGCGAATCTCGGAATGCCTCGGACTTCGCTGGCGTCACGTCAAGTGGGACGAAAACAAAATCTTCATCGAGCAAGTATTTCGCCGTGGAGAAATTGTTAAGCGCACCAAGACAAAGGCGAGTAAAGCTCCAGTCCCGATGTGCGAGGCACTAGCCGCAATGTTGACCGAGTTGCGGCAGCAGAGTCCGTACAGCGGGGATGAACACTTTGTCTTTGCTTCCCCGTACCTCGAAGGCAAGCAGCCGCTCTGGGGGCAAACCATGAATGCCAAATTCGTCAAGCCAGCAGCAATTGAGCTGGGGCTGATTCCCGAAGGCGAGCGTTTTGGTTGGCATCGCTTCCGTCACAGCCTAAGCACATGGGCGAACGAAACGACGAAGGACATCACGATCAGTCAGACGATGCTTCGTCATGCCAAACCCGATACCACCGCGATTTACACTCACGGGAACTTCGACAAGGCGTTGGACGCCCAGCGAACGTACATGGATCAGTTGCTCAAGATGAAACCTGCTTCGGAGTCAATGCAATGACTCCATCGGGTTGCATCGGGCTGAGCTTGTGGGGTAGGAAAACGACCAGCCACTCCCAAGTGGCTGCATCGTCGGAAGTTAAAGATGGTGGGCGCTATAGGATTCGAACCTATGACTTCCACCGTGTGAATCTGGCCCGATCAGGCTTTACAACAACTTAGAAAACCGCGGGGACTGCCAAAGTTCGCGGAAGTCGTATAAGGCGCATCGTTCTGTGGGTTGGATTGTGGGTTGCAGAACACTACTCAGGGACTCCAGGTCAAATCCTTCCATTCCGGTGCTTGAGCAAGTGAGCAATCCGAAAAATTGATTGTCGTGTTCTTGGGTGGCGCGAGGGTTCTACCCCGGATGACGCTCGGAGTCCCTCCCGAGCCATATTCGTGTTGAACGTATATGGCACCTCCGCCCGCGAAGAAAAACGCTGCAAAAGTCACAAGAGTCATGAAAGTGTCGCTCTTTGCAGGCTTAACAAGGGTATACCACGGAGATCAAGCTGCCTCGATTACTGGTAGTGGGCTACTTTGAAATCTTGCGCGAGAAAATCCAGCCGATAATAGAACCGACGCAGGCCAAGAATAGAGTTGGTGGCAACTCGTCTCGCCAAAGGTCCCAGCCTGTTGACGAGGTTTTACTGCCAACAAGAAAGCCCGCAAAGGCCATTCCGACCGTCCAGGTGAATATCTTAAATGCCTTAGTGTTCATGGCCGCTCTTTCTGCCCTCCGCTGCTCGTAGGCTTCCCAGAGGGCAACCAAATCCTCTACGCTCCAGAGTCGATCCCGTAACCCCAGCAGCCATAGCCGGAGACATGCGCCCCGGTCGCCAGATTGTCTCAAAATGAAAGTAGCCCACTACCCGATTACTCACTGGTGCTGCCAAATGGTAGTAAGTGTATTATTATAAACTATTTACCAGATCTGCACGTAGTACTCCCAATCGCCCCCGATGAATTTCGGAACTCCCTCCCTCAAGATTCATTTATCCCGCCTGTCTAGTCACGTCGGTAACCTAGCTTGACCAACGTCCTCTCACGTAAAAAAGGGAGGCGGAGAACACAGACGATGCCGGGGGGATTACCCTCGACCTTGCCAAAGAAGCTGCGATGAACACCGACCAGATTCTCCTGCTGCTTCTCATCATTACCCTTTACGGCGCGCCGACCGCCATTGCCATACGGCGCAAGCACGGGCACGTCGTGCTGCCATCGCCCTCATGAGCCTGATGCCGCTCTTGTTCCCCGTGACCGTGATCTGGGCGTTGAAGGGCAAAACTCGGAGCGGGCAATGAAGGCCCCCGGTCATCCCGGCCCGAACGCCAAGGACGCCGCCCACCGTCAGCCGGGCAAAGAGAGGACGTTATGAAGACGATTCTGGTGGTCATCATTCTGGCAGCGGCGACACTGGTGGGCACGAAGGACGCACACGCTCAAGATGTAAAGGCAGATGCAGCAGACCGTCATCAAGTCACCACCTGCGAACTGGCAGGGGGAGGGCCAAGAGGTGACACACGGACGCCTATCGACCTAGCTGCCAGTTGCGAACAGCGGGACACCGCACGTATGTTCATCATAGCGGGAAGACCAGATGCAGCACTAAGAATTCTTTGTGCCACGAAAGAGGCTCGAACAGCATTTGGCGAGACGACCCCCGAGTCGCTCAAATGCCTGAAGTCGGTCGGGCTTGAGTCGATGAAGTTAATTGATTTGAAGGTTGAGCCGCTGAGGAAGTAGAACCAAGCCCAGCCCCACGCCCCCCGTCATCCGGTGGCTTTTCCTCTTGCTCATGCAGAATACTCGCGGCGTCGTCACCCTTCCACTACTACTCCACGCCGTTACTTCTTCGGACTCTTGAGTCCACTGCTCTTCCCAGTTCGGTTACTTAGGTTCGATCACCGCTGGGCATCTGGGCACGGGTTCGGGTTAAGACTGAGCACGGAGAACGCAAGGACCCCGGTTGTAATCTTGAGCTCATCCCAAAGCCGCAAAGTAGAAGGCACAATCGGCGGCCCACCCGCAGCGCCTATTTCACTTCCGTGGGAAGGTGATGACTCTGGGTATTTTCGAGCGGACGAAATCGCCCAGCGTCATGAGAACTTGGCCAGGGTCCTCTTTGACCACGCGGTAAACGCCACCCCGCACGAACATGCTGCTCGTCGAAAAGAGTGTTTTGCGCGGCGAGGCGTTCGGCCAATGGTTTGATGTCTTGGGCAAAAACCGACGTGGCGGTGGCGACAGCGAGAAGGAAGATTTGGGAAACGCGCATAAGACGATTAGAGTAAACCAGAGGAACCAGGGGGTAAACAGCTCGCTTGTCTAAGGCGCGAGAATAGTCTCGTGCTACGCTTAGCCCAAGACCCGACTCCGCACACAACTTTCTGTCAGGAGGATGCTATGTCGCGGCGCAATTGCCTCGTTCTGCCCATCATTGGCTTCGCGCTAGCGGTGCTGGCGGGGTGCGGGAGCAATTCCACCACGGTTGTTCCGCCTCCGAGTGGCGGATTTGCCAACAGCAACCTGAAGGGCATTTATGTGTTCTCGTTCAGTGGCACGGATACGGATGATCAGACCTTCTTTGCCATGGCTGGCATCTTCACCGCCGACGGGCACGGCGGCATCAGTTCGGGCACGATTGATATCAACGACTATGCTAACAGCTCCGCTGTGCAGGTGGCCGTGGGCAGCACTAGCGGCTATAGCATCACCGCCGACGGGCGAGGCCGCGGCACCCTGGTCACAAACAACGCCGGAACGATCGGAATTGACTTTGCCCTGACTTCGTCCTCGCACGGAATGATCATTCGCTTTGACGGCAGCGGAACCGGCAGCGGAACCTTGGACCTGCAGGACAGCACGGTGAGCCAGGCGAACCTGACGAGCTATGTCTTCGCTCTGTCTGGCGTTGACGCGGCCACCGCCAATCCCCTCTCGTCGATCGGCGCGTTCAGTCTGAACGGCACGACAAACATTAGCGCCGGGCTTCAGGACTTCAATGTTGACGCGACTTCCAGCGGCTTCAGCAACCTGCCCCTCACAGGGTCCTTGACTTTGGGCTCGGGCGGTCCGGGAACGGCGATCCTGACCAACAACTCGAACAACCCAACCTATAGCTCCCTCCAGTTCGACGTTTTTGCGATCGACGCTACCCACCTGAAGCTGATCGAGACCGATGCCGCAGCCATCCTGGAAGGAGACGCGTTCACGCAGCAGACCACCCTGGCCTCGGGCCAGAAGCAACTGGTGTACACCCTGGGTGGTCTCGATAGTTCCAAGTTCCCCTTTTCCGCGGGTGGCTATGTGAGCTACGACGGAGCAAGCGCGATCGGCCCGAATGGACTCGAGGATATGAACGATAGCGCCAGCACCGGAGGTAACATCCAGCTGTCCCTCACCGTTTCCGGGGCGCTAACCACCGCGGGGGGCGGGCGCTACCTCCTTTCGCTGGCAGGATTTTACAACGGAGCTGCCGGCGGCGCTTCTGGCACCTATTCGTTTGTCGGCTATCCTTTCTCCGCTGGCGGCAACGTCGGAATTCTTTTGATGGAGAATGACGGCGCCGGCGTCACCGCCGGCACAGCGTTCGTTCAGTCGACCCAGACGTTCGGTTCAGCGCAGGGTTACAGCTTGAATCTTACGGGAGCCAACGCAGGAGGGGAGGTTGACGACATCGCGGAATTCACCGCTGGGCCCGGCGGAACCTTAAGCAACGGTATCATCGACGAGAACGACCAGAACGTTCCCAACGGTGACGTCCTGGCCTTCAGACAAGACCTGGGGGCGGGCGGTACTTACACCTTCGATTCGCCCGCTACAGGCCGTGGTGTCCTCTCGTACCCAAGCACCAACGCGACATTCATCGGGACGCTCAACCTGTTTTATTACGTCGCCAACAGCTCAACTGTCATCTTTATCGACGCTGACAGCACTCAGGCCGGCGTGGGAGCCTTTCAACTTCAGAATGCTTCGGCGAGTCAGGCCGCCGTCATGCACAGTCAGTCTCATCTATCGATGCTGCGCGCAGTGGCGGGGTCTCGCGCCCGGCGGCGGCGATAGGAGCCGACACGGTTATCTCATCAGCCCAATCACTGCAACTTCAGGCGTCTCGACGCCAGCGGATCACTTGCGTAATTGTCGAATGCCTTAAGAAGCGCTCGTTCACATTCGGCGGCAACGTTGGCGTCGCACAAGTCCGATCTTATGGAGGAGCCGTCAATTCGCGCGTGGCAATTTGTAAAGCTGAAACACTTGGCCCGCACCGAAGACTGTTGCGACTGCAGCACTGTCACTTCATTCTGTGCAACTCATGTTGATGACCAGCACTTCGTCCATCTGGTCATTGTCGGTCAAAGTGCGAGTTAATCGGTATTTTCTTGAATTGCTGATTTCTGCTCTCAATGCTGAAAGCAAGCCAGAAGAGAGTCTTGCCATCACAGATCGTCTCGATGAATACGGGAGTTGCTTTCTCTGCCCTGGCCGCTTGCGAAGCAAGGAGGAACAACGAGATCACGAAGAATGATCCGACCGAAAGTCTTGAATTTCCTACGTCTCGCATCTCCATTGGTGTTACCTCTCGCAATGGCCATCGCTGCAAATATCGTCTAACCGAATCCCTATTATCTCCCTCGCCATTTTTCCCTGCCGGTGGACTCGTCGAGGGAGGGCGATCTTTGAGCACTCTCCGAGAGGCGCAGGCAATCTTTCATGATCGGAGTTTTAAGGCTCCCGCCCACAGGCAATCAAGCTAGCGGACTTCGCGCAACGTAGAATAATCGCAGAATACGCTGATCTCACCCTCTCACTTCACATGAAAGGTGAGTTCCACGAGGCCGTGTTCCTTTGGGTCGTGCGCGCCGACGTCATATGATTCGCCCGAACCCACAACTTCAAATTTTGATGATCCCGTAAAGTCGCCGATAGCTGTGACTGTAGCCTCCATGGAACGAAAACCGTTTTCGCGGATGCGCTTTCGGAGATCACTCATCTTGAACGTGTTGCCGCGCTCCAGAACAATTTCCAACAATCCCTTTCTCAAACTTACATCGATCGACTTCACCCCAGGCAGCCTTTGGACAGAGGCGGCGACGCCGCGGGCGCAAAGTTCGCAATCTAATCCATAAACCCGGAGTTCAATCTTTAAATACTCGGCATGAAGCGGTTCGACTCCAAGCAGTAGCGCTGCCAATGCTAAGCTCCGTAATGTTCTGTTCCCAGGAAAAGTCATTTCTGTCGCCCCAGAAAATAGTAGGACACGCCAATCATGGCGCGGACCTTCTCTTGTGGCTGGCTGCCGTTCGGTTGGTCGAGAGCTGCAAATAAAACTCCTGCCTGAAAGGCGACGCTCCGGTAAGTACAAAGGAAGCTAGGTCCTGAGAATACTGCCTTTCCGCCCGAATTACGCAAAACGACGATTTTACTTGGGGGAAGGAATGCCCCCGGACTGGGCGGAAGATATGCCGCCGAACTGGCATGGCTGTGACCACCGCCTCCACCAGTACCGAAGGGTGGCCGGTCGCGCCGCGCCAGGCCGACATCCTCAAATGTACTTTCCCAGAAAAACCGCAAATCGGGCCGGGGGTAATCCTTGTTCAGGAACGAAGGTCGCCAACCCAGCGCCAGGCTGCTGAGTAACGTGTTGCTCTGATGGTCGTCCACCCCACTCTCCCAGTGGCCGTAACGTTGATAACCTACTCCTGCCCAGATATTGTAACTTCGGGAAACCCGTCCCGCTGCTAAAGCCACATACATGCCTGGCTGGCGTTGGAGGGCGGGTCCATCGTCACGGGGCACTTGCTGTGTCAAACTAGACCCGCCGCCATAGAAAGTGGCTTCGTTTCGTGTGCCGATCCCGGTGGATGCGTGATAAAAGCGCCACCCAACCAGTGCCTCAGCCTCGGGGTTGCCTGGCATCATCGCCGTAAAACGGCCCGTCGGGTGATCCCCGTGATTTATGTGAAAGGGGGACGAGAATGAAATTTGAAGGTTTGGTTTTATTCCGTAGCTCACGCGCGGGCCGAACATGACCGCGCCGGATCGCCACATGAAAGACGTTTCTATGCTCACATCACCTGATCCCAACGTGGCGGTTGAATAAGCGAAAGCGGGGCCGTGACCATCTCCCCGAGCGCGCGCGCCGACCAAACTGAATACACACAGAACAAACTTTGCGGCTCGCCGTCGCGACTTCAGATTCCCTCCCCGTTCCTGCGCCAGTGCATTGAGATTGGGGCCTGATTTTACTAGAAACAAGAATCGGTGATGAAGTAAATTGCCGGGAGTGCCCATTGTATCCAATGTGTGGCCTCATTTTGAGGCCGCGCCTTGTGTTCATACCGGAGTCGCGGAACGCCTAACGAGCGAGTAGACTTGGAAGCGCTCAAGTGACCAAGGCTCGGTGGAAAGGAGCCGAGCGATGATGATTATAGGTTGCGATTTGCATACACGCTACCAGCAGATTGCGATGCTGCGCAGCAACCTATTCCGTCATTCAAGAGGACAAACTCAGGAACGTCCAGCAAGGGATTTTCAAGTCAAAAGACTTGAAGTGGGCCGATCGAGACCTGGAGAAGCAACGCCCTGACGTTTGCTACGCTGCTCCAGATCCTCCGTAAAGACCGTGTTCGTCATCACCGTGGCTCCTGCGACATACAATGGGACACGGGTTGTAACCACTACCGACGCAACACCCTGTCGTGCAAGGCATCGGATTTTGTGGGCTCAGTTTGGGTTGGTTTTGACCTCATAAGCCGGGCGCCCCACCGTTCGTCATCCGCGATGCGCGGGTGTAACTCCTGGGGATTCGCGCTCCACGCCGGGTGTCGCAAGCGCTGTTACGGTCTGCTCCGACGCCGGAGCGGCACTCTTCTGCACTTCCCCATTAAGTTTTTCTTGCAAGTTTTTTGTAATTATCCGGGATTCTTCTTTCGAGCGCTCCTGGTTGCCTCGAACCTTGTAAGCCGCGTCCAGCTCATCATTCGATACGCCCAGCATGCCGACAAAGGTCTTGCCATCTTCACTCTTAATCAGCACCGCTTCGGTTTGCAGATTCGGAAGCAGGTATTTCACCCACTGCTTCTGGGTCTCAAGCACATGGGCGGGATCTTCGCCCGGCTTCACTTCTATTGCCACTCGTTCGTTTCGCAGATGCTTTTCTGCAATGATTGCCTCCGCTTTTTCATCGTCTTCGGTGCGAATTGCGACTGACGGCCTGTCGGTGTGCGTGATGTAAGGAGTTAACGCGGACATATCGTCGGATTTGACCGAATGGAGAACCCGAGCAGCCTGATCCGCCTCCTTTTGCCGTTCGGCGCTCAACTCCATCAGTTTCTGGATATTCTTAGTCCGTAATTCCTCTTCAAGTTTTTCCGTTTCCTCAGGCGACAGCGAAGATGGATCAGACGTATCGGAAATCTTACCGATTGCTACGCCTGAACGACTGGATGGATGGCCTTTATCCCAAGGTTGATCAACCATATTGCAAACTAATGATGCAGCTGTCTCTTTAGGCGAGAATAGAGGCCTTCTGCGCTGGGTTCAAATTAAGATTGCGTGACAGCTGTGCATTTTCCACGACTAAGTTGCTGGATTCCGAGGAATAAAGGAACGAATGGAAGGGAACGCTCTTGGTGGTTGACGATACAGCGCACCAGTAACCGTGGCTTCGCTCAAGGAGATGCGCAACCTTATTACTGGTGCGGCATTGGATCATCGGGTTTCCAGCCAGGGGGTGCTCCACCGGCCGCCCCGCCTCTTGTAATCCAGTTGGCTTGGCGCGCGCGCTCACTGTTTGCTGCGGAGTCGGAAGGATTCGCCGCGCCTCCGGAAGAGGATGTGTTTAACTCTCCGGTAAGTACGGCTTCACCAATCGCTCCCATGACCAGCAACTCGTTCACGCCCTCGCGGAACTGTTGCTCTTGCGCCTTGTCGGCGGCCGCTTCCTTCTGCTTCTGTGCGTACAGCTCTTTTCCACGCGCGCGCCAGTACCCAGCCTTGGCCGAGTCCGCTGGCGTACCGTCGCCCTTCTCGTACCTGAGTGCGACCGTGTATGCTCCGTAATCGTCGCCGTTCTCAGCGCTCTTCCTGGCCCACTGAAATGCCGGGCCAGCATTTTTCGGAGCGCCGATGCCCTCGTGCAGATAGTAGGACAGGAACCACTGCGCCTGGCATCTCCCTGTACCGCGGACACATAAAACCAGCAGGAAGCCTTCGCGAAATCCTTTGCGTCGTGAGCCTGTTTGCCGCGCACGGCTGCCCACGCTGCCTGTACCTTGAAGTGATTGCTGCTTTCGCAGGGTATATCGTTCGCGCTTGGCATGGACATCCTCTGGAAAGGGGGCCTTTTGCCGATCTGGACATGGTCGGGGTCAAGGACGCCGAGGGTGCCGGGGCTCCAGGAATCGGGCTGCGATCCCGTGAGCGCCGAGAGCACGCTGTGGCCCGCCACTTCAATCGTGGCCGTGAATGTCTTGGGATCAAGCCCCCGCGGAAGAACGGTTGTCCGAGCGGAGAGAAATCATCATGCAACAGCTCCGCCGACAGATGGTATCCATCGTGGTGTATCCGGATGATTACCGGTATGCCTGAGACATCGAAATAACCTCCCCATGCCCCATTTAAATCGTATGCCGCCTCTTTCGTTCAATTCACTCGGCGTTCCGGCCGGCGGGGGCGGATAGCCCGCTGCACTCTTTGGCGGCACGGGATAAGGATTTGCTCCACCTTGTTCCTGAGCGGGTCCGACCTTCGAGGGTGCGGCAGATGCGGTTGCCGTCTTCTTGTCCAAAGATCCTGAAGCCGCTGGCGGTTGTGCCGGATTAATTTCCCCATGCCAGTTCGTGGTCCCGGCTAAGTACTGACCCTTATTGGACCACGACCAAATGACGGTTCCTTCAATGCGGTCACCCGTGCGGGTTCCGCTATAAAATGCCGTGAGGCCCTGCGCGACGCCGCTTGTATCCGTGCGGCGGATAAGAACCGTATCCGCCCCGAAACGCTCTGCCGTCAGATTGGCCGATGCGCCGTTTGACCATTGGCCGTGACCTGCCTTGCCCTCAAATGACCACGTCGAACAGCCGTCCGAATCCTCACACATCGCAATGGTGCCGGGAACCTTCGTCTCAGGTTCTGGTGTCTCCCTCTCAAGGAGCGCGTACCAGTTGACGTTTCCACTCGGAAACGGACCGCCGGGCCAGACCCAGGTGAAGTTTCCTTCGATATGGTCCCCTGTGCGCGTCCCCGCATAGTGGCCCTTGATGCCCTTACTTCCCAAGGTCCGTTCAGTCTGCCATTCGGAGTTTCCCGGGTCTGATCAGAATTGCTCACTGTGGACTGAAACTGAGCTTGGACCCAACCTCGGGCGAGTCTAGGCCGGTGAGCAAAATCGCCTGAATCCGCGGTTTCGTGATGTTTTTGTAACAGGGGCTCACTATTTCGAGAGTGGCAACGAGCGGTCCCCTGACACAGGGCGCGTTCGCGGCACAAGCGCTTGGTTGGACGCGAAATACCGTATCGTCACATCTGCTCCGATATGTACTTCCTTGTACCCGGGGTGTATTCGTGTCGGCGGAAGTGTGGGCGTGAAATGTCGTATGGTCACATCTTCAGCAATGTCGTCGATTTCACTCGGCCAACCTGCACCCGCCTGAACGCTGGGCTCGGCACCTTAGGCATTGCTGTTTCAGTTGCCGCGGCTTGCTCCATGGGCGAAAGTGGCCGTTTTGCGGGTGCGAACCGATTCTCCTGCGGAGCAGCATTCGATCTCCGTGGAGACGACGAGGCACCCACGGTTGACGGTCGGACGGAGGTCGTAAGAAATCCAGCGAGTCGCTATTATGAGCACGGCAATAACCGCTGCAACTGGGCTTAACCGGAGCTTGTGCAGAAACCCGTGATTGCCTGCTGGCCCCGGTGGAGACTTGTGGTCGCCCGGAAAATCTTGCATTTGAGTTGCGATGTGCTCAATGGCAGGCGGCGCGGTCAGGGGTTGCGTTGGCTGGGCTTTTTTCTGGTCAACCGCGGCATCACGGGATATTGACTGCTCGAAGGCCGTTCTCCCACTGCCCCTCGTCCTCCAGATTGAAGCGAATATTTCGAAAACGTCGAGCAGAACGAACCAGAGTAGTCTCGCAACCAAGATCGAAGGAATCAGAGCAATGGTCAGAGCGGCTAATAGCGCTGCGCTCCCGTAACTCGCGGAATACGCTAGCGTGCCAGGAATCATCAGAAGCGCGAAAAGCGGCTGTTGAAGAAGTGCCTTTTCCTCAAAACAGCCCAAGTTTGGGGGATAGAAAATGTCGAGGAAAACTGAGAACGTCGATTGTAGGATATCCTGACGCGATTTTATTTTTGCGAATTTCCTGGTAAGCAGTTTTTCAACAGCGTAGGGCCCGGCCGGTGGTCGGGGCAAAGCGGAAAGGAACTTGTCTTGGCCGCCCCATTTCTACATCCTGAGATGGAGCGACAGGCAATGGGAAGTAGGCCGTAGTGTCAGTGGTGGGTTTTCGGACACCGAACAACAGCGTGGCTCCAAGTTTCGTGCGCAGGGCAGTGGTTAACAGTTGGCGCAAGCCAACTGATTCCGATTGGAAGAGTACCTTCGATGGCGCAGCTTGGCCGTTGCTTGCAGCTCAGAAAACGAGCAACCAGTGAACAAGAAACAGGGCGATAATCTGCAGCCGCCGAAAGCGAAATCCAAGCGGCGGAGACGAAACAAAGGAATGTGTTTGGAAGACCGGCCGGTGTTGGAGCCGAATGCAGCCGGTATCGACGTTGGCGCACGAGAAATGTTTGTAGCCGTGCCTCCAGGGCGGGACGAAAATCCCGTGCGGGTATTTGCAACCTTCACCGAAGATCTGGAGCGCTTAACCGATTGGCTCGAGCAGTGCGGGGTGACGACGGTGGCGCTAGAATCCACTGGAGTGTATTGGATTCCACTGTTCGAGATTCTCGAACAACGAGGCATACGCCCCTGTTTGGTGAATGCCCGCCACATGAAGAACGTACCTGGACGGCGCACCGACTGGCACGAATGCCAATGGTTACAGTTCCTGCACTCGGTGGGATTACTGCGAGCTGCATTTCGGCCTGGGCAGGACGTCTGCGCTGTGCGGACCATACTGCGGCACCGGAACGAATTGGTCGCAGCGGCCAGTCAACACGTGCAGCACATGCACAAGGCGCTGACGCAAATGAACCTGCAAATCCATCATGTCATCAGTGATATCACCGGGTTGACGGGCCGTGCCATTGTGGACGCCATTCTGGCTGGACAACGGGACGGCGCAGAGCTCGCCAAGCTGCGGGATCCACACATCAAAGCCGACACCGAGACTATCCGAAAATCACTGGAAGGCAACTGGCGGCCCGAGCATCTGTTTACCCTCGGTCAATCGCGTGATCTGTACCGCATCTATCAGCAACAGATCGTAAACTGCGATCTGGAAATCGAGAAGATGCTGCAGGGGTTCGCGCCGCGCATCGACCCCGGGGAAAGACCGTTACCACCGGACCGGAAACGAAATCGAGCCGGAAGCAAAAGGAGAAGGAAGAACGGGCATCCCCACCCAGAGTTCGATCTGCGTACCGAAGCCTATAAACTCTTCGGAGTAGATGTCAGTCAAATTCCAGGCTTAGAGGAAAACGCGTTGCCTCTGTTCAGTGAGGTCGGCCGCGACATGTCGCGGTGGCCCAGCGCGGCACACTTTGTTTCCTGGCTTGCACTCTGTCCGGACAACGACATCAGCGGCGGGAAGCTGTTGTGGCGTGGAGCCCGAAGGGTCAAGAACCGGGCTGGCCATTTATTCCGCATGGCCGCTTATGCCCTCCATCGCAGCCTCACCCCCTTGGGCAACTACCTGCGTCGAATGAAAGCCAAGCTGGGCCCCCAAGCTGCCACCATGGCAACCGCCCATAAGATCGCAGTGATCTTTTACACCATGATCAAGAACCAAGTCGAATATGACGAGACCATTTGGGATGCCAGAGACGCCCAGAGGGAGAAAAAGTTGCAAGCAAAACTTAAACGGCAAGCCAAACAACTGGGCTACGAGCTCGTTCCCATTGAACCCCAGGCCGCATAACTAAACGTTCAGCATCCGGGACAGTTCCTTGGAAGCCACGCCTGTTTGCATCAACTATCACGTTACTGGTGCAGTTTGAATTAGGTTTGAGAGTACATTTCCGGCATGGATGCATTCGATCAGCAACGGGTCTCAGAGCTGAGACAAGAGATCGCATCGCTTCAGCGCGACAATGAGTCGTACCGATGGCAAAAGCGCCACACTGCATCAGAAACTAATAGGAACGAGTTGAGAAGGCTTCGTCTCCTAGCCATCAAAGAAGAACCGTTAAGACTGAATGAATACCCAAAGAGAATCCAATGAAACTGATAGCAATCGCACCGTGGGACATTTAGCCGCGACGTTCGGGGTCACGATTCTTTAGCTCGACGCACTTGGCGCAAGTGCACTTAAAGAACGGATGGTTCGGCCATGTCAGATGTCCGCATCGAGCGCACATGTACCAAGTCTCCGCGCCACTCTGGGCGATCATCACCTTGAAATTATCGCTCTCGATGCAATAGGGGCAGCACATAACAGGAATTCTCGGCTTGTGGGATGCTTCTAGAGCGGTCATGCACTAGTTCCCATGCGGAATGAAGTTCTAGTCGTGGAGAACGATGTTGAGAAGTGAACTGTGAACCTGCACATCGTCCCCGGCGTGATAGTCAATGAATCCCAATTTCCTAAACCTGTTCATGAAAAAACTGACCCGCGAGCGAGTCGTGCCTATCATCTCTGCGAGGGTCTCCTGACTGATCTTAGGGATTAGAGTCTCGGCCTTACCTTCCTTGCCGAAGTGAGCCAGCAATAGCAATATCCGAGCTAGTCTTTTTTCACTGGAATTGAAAAGCTGGTCAACCAAATCCTCTTCGTATCGGATGTTCCGGGTCAGCAAATATGCCACGAACATGTCGGAAAACGCGCGTTCCCGGTGAAGCAGTTCTATCATTGCCTTCTTGTCGATTCGCATCACAGAGCAATCGGTCATTGTGGTTGCGGCGCACAGGCGGCGAGGCTGCCCTGTAAGGCAACCTTCTCCGAAGAAATTACCCTCGTTCAGAATGCCTATTGTGGCTTCCTTCCCGATCTGCGACACAACGGTGAGCTTCACTTTTCCTGTCTGTATATAAAAAACAGCATCGGACGAGTCGCCCTGAATAAAGATCGTCTGCTTCTTGGGAAAGGCTACGATTTTCCGACCGCCGTTGAGGGTCGAAAGGAATGTCTTGGTATCGAATTTGCTGCGTTTCTTGGCCGCCGCACGGGGACCCATTTGGTTTTGCCCCTTTGCACTAATATCACATGCCAATTGTGATGGTCTGTTGTGCATCCCACATACATGGAAACGTTTCGTTCGTGGGAAACGTCTGATTTCGGGGCCTCGTTTAAAGTGTGCGGAATCGCTTTGACTGTTGGTTACGTTTCGTGAGTCTTGAAGCGGTCAGTATTGCTCAGTGTCAGGGTCGTATCCAGCATAGTGTTGATAGGTCTTCGAGAGGGGGTTCACCATGCCCGACCAGACTCTCTGTGTCGCACCCCATGACGGGCGAGTTCATTCCCAGCCTAGCGAGCGGACGAATGCCGAAGGGAAGCAAGTCAGCAACAAACTACTTCTGTCGATCTCCGATAGCGACTACAGCTCACTTCGTCCCCATCTCGAATACGTCAGCTTGCCAAACCATCGAGTCCTTCACGAGGCGGGTGCAAAGCTGGAATTTGCGTATTTCCCGAATCGAGGTTTGATTTCTCTTGTAGTCGTAATGAAAGATGGAAAAACGGCCGAAGCTGGCATAGTTGGAAATGAGGGCTTTACAGGAACACTGGCGGCTGTTGGCCTGAGCAGGAGCCCGCTTCAAGCGGTGGTACAAATCACGGGAGATGGGTTCCGGGTAGAGGTCGGAGATTTGCAAAACACTTTGGGATCCGCTCCACACCTTCGATTGATGTTGAGCCGCTATGCCGCAATTCGGGGTATGCAGGTTGCACAAACAGCCGCGTGTAATCGGCTGCACGATATTGGGCAGCGCCTTGCGCGGTGGTTGCTAATGACTCAGGATAGAGTGGATTCAGGGTCGCTGCCCATCACTCATGATTTTCTCGCAACGATGCTAGGGACAGATAGAACTACCGTGAGCTTGGCAGCTGGTCTTTTGCAGAGGAAGGGGCTCATCAAGTACACCCGTGGCGCAGTGGAGATCGTGAACCGCAAGAAACTTGAAGACTCCGCCTGCGAGTGCTACGGGGTTATCCGACAGTCCGATGGCGAGCTTGGCTTGAAATACCAGAGGTGAAGACTCGCCCTGCGCCTAATTGCCGACTCGAAAACGTTGTTGTTGAAAAATCTGATTTCGTCAATTGTTGTCAACAGGCCATCTTCCGAGCGGATAATTAGGAATGGAGCTGCAGGCATGGGAACATTTAGGCGTTGACGTTGAACGCCGGGGTTACGCAACGCCGCTTAAAGTCTCGTCAACCTTCATTCGCCACTCTTCAAGTAGCCACTCGGGAATGTAGTGCCGATTCCGATTGAGTTTGCACCAGCGCTTTAGCGGAGCCGAGGCTACGTACTCTGCCCTAGCCAGTCCTAGCCGTTTAACCTGCATCTCGAACTCCGTCGGAAGAGCGGGAATGGGCCGGGGAGGCGTACCCCAGTTCGGATTTCCGCGCCCACGTTTCTTACCCGGCAGAGCCATGAGCCTGCCCATGGCCTCAGATCATACTCTTCCACTCAGGATCTAGGTGGCGAAACTTCCCGCCTCTGTGGGCACAGGTTTGCCCGATAATCTTCCGAGGCAAGCTCAGCTTGCGGACCGGAGTTCTCACGCTTGCAAAGTCACTCGCAGGAGCCTAGGCTTGTTTTGAATCAAGTACACATCCCCCGCTGTGCCCAGCCGGACTGTCGGTCTCTTGTGCAACTGATAACGATGCACTGGAGGCGGCCATGGTTCACCTACTGAGAGCAACTCCAAATTGTTGGATTTGCGGCAGGCCCGTGCATGAGGACTGCCACATCGCAAAGCTGGCACTAGACAAGGGGACAGGTTCTCTTCCTGAACCCAGCGATTCTACTGATTGACAACAAGTTGCCGGGTCTCTAGTTCGAAGGCGTGAGCATTGGCGAATGGGAGGGGTGTGTTGCGCTCTGGGAATCCCACGAGCAGCGGTGGGCGGAAAGAGGGGGGTAGCCATGTCAACCATTGAAGAAGTAAGGGCCGCCGAAAAGAGGGTGCAGCAGATTTTGGATGCCCTGAAGAAGGCTGGTGCGCAAGACCCGAACCACCTCAGCGGCGAACTAAAGAAAGCGACTGACGAGTACGCAAGAGCAGTTCGTGAATTGAACTCAAAGTAGCCCACTCTCCCCCCACCGTGTTGTCCGCAAATCGGAGGACTATGCGGTCGTTGGCGATCACGGTAGGGACAACCATCACTGGTTGCCCCAGTACAGACCCGGACGAGCGCTCGTTAGCGCATCCGGTTCTTATCGCAGATAGGTGGCGGCGAAGCGAGCATCGGGAAAGGAACGGAGCACCTGGGGTAGAGGTAACCAACGCTGAGCCAAAGTGAGAGTGCGCGTCCACGAGACCCGATGTTTCTGGCTACGGCGTCGAAGAGCACGCCACCAGAGCACAAGCACCCGATCCCGAAACACCCCCAGACTCGTAAGGTTTCCTGGCACCGCGTAGTAGTTGAAGTAGCCTTGTACGACCGACTAGAGTCAAGCGCCGGTTTGGGGCACGGGATCGTGCATGCGCTCGCGAAGTTGCTGCTTCACCTGTCGCAGCTTGGCTCGCATGCGCTTGCGGATGGTCGTGCGCCGCACTGCGAATCGCCCCAATCCATTCTTCCCGCTGTTGTGCGTGAAGCCTAGCAGGCTGCGGACAAATTGAAGTGTTGCGTGTTTTGCTTTCTATTTCTCATTGTTAACGATGGTGAACGGTGTGATTTCCGGCGTTTTGTGTCGCTCGGTATTTAACTCGATGCTCCTGAGGACACACGTCGGCTCGGAGTTAAGCCGCCGGAACTGCAGTGGACAGGTTCCGCATGCGCACCAGATTGTAGGCGGCGCAGGCCAGCGTGAACATCCAGTGCACTTTGCAGACACCACGATGTCGAACCTTCCGCATGAGCGCGATGGTCTTCAGCCAGCCGAAGCATTCTTCGATCCGCTTCCTCTTTTCGCTGGCTAATGGCATAGCTAGAATGCCGCGTGGTGCGAGCATCGATCGCACTGCCACCGCGTCGCTTATGGTTCTGTGCCACATGCGGCACTACGCGCAGATTCCGGCACTCCTCCACAAACCCGAACGTGTCAAAGCCTTTGTCGCCGCCCACGCTCACTTGCTTCGTTCCCGGAATCTGTTCCAGCATCAGCAGTGCCGCGTCCCGCTCCGCTGTGCCGTTCGCTGGGAACACTTCGGCATCGACGATCAGTCCGTTGCGATTCTCCACCAGCAGGTTCCCGCTGTAACTCAACTTGGACTCCTTACCCTCACTTTTACGCGCCAGAAGCGCGTCGGTATCGGTTTTCGATGCGTGCGTCTCATTGGACCGCCGTTCACCACGAAAGTTCACGGTGGGATTGCCAGGGTCATCCGGCGGAGGCGAGGGCTTCTCCTCTTTGGGTTGAAAACTCTTCAGACTCGCCCACGCTTCCAGCAGCGTGCCATCCACGGTGAAATGCTCGTCCGAAGTCAGACCTTTGGCTCGCGCTGGCTCGACCACACGCGCCAGAAACTCCTTGGCCACATCGGCCTCCAGCAAGCGGTCGCGATTCTTGGTGAACACGGTCGCGTCCCACACGTCGTCATCCGCGTTCTGGCCCACAAACCAGCGGAACAACAGGTTGTAGTCCATCTCTTCCATCAGCAAACGCTCGCTGCGGATCGAGTACAGCATCTGCAGCAACTGCGCCCGCAACAGTTTCTCCGGTGCAATCGAGGGACGCCCGACGCGGGCATACATGCTATCGAACCGCCGCGAAAGTTGAGCCAGTACTTCGTCCACCATCACCCGAATGGCTCGCAGCGGATGATCTTTCCGCACCCGTGCCTCGGGCGACAAATAACTGAAGATATGATTCTGCTGCTGATCGTCTCCACGCATGCCTTCTCCTACCACACAAGGCTGTGGATTGGGAGTCATTTTTCAGCAGCCTGCTAGAAAGTCGAACGTTTCCGGCTTGCCTTCTCCTCTACGTTTCCGATTCTGTTCGGCAAATCTGCCGAACTCGATCCGGCGCGTTTTAGCCGGGTGGAGTTCCAGTCCGAACTTTTCCCAGTCGTTCCCATAGGTTTTCCAGGAAGCGATCTGTCTGATATTTGCTATGGTCTGGTCTATATAAGGGGATGTCAAGATCATTTTGCTCCCTCCGCCGGAGGCGCGGGTTTGGCTCGCTGACCTCCAGCCCCTCTCGTCATAGAAGACGCTGGTGTGGTGTCGTGCCCCTGGGTTATTCCATCTCAGTAGCTGCATCTTCGTGAGTAGCGACGACGCCAATCAGTTTCGAAACTGAATCAAGCCGTGCGTTGTACGGTGTCAACCATGGGTCTATCTGAGGCTCGGGGCCTAGTGCTTTTTCGGGTTATCCGAGGGGGCATAGGGGTTACACAGAGACTGGGTGCCACCCGGCACCGTGTCGTCTACAGGCCATAGTCATACTCACCCTCGAACCCGAGCGTCTCCAGAACCGACTGGCCACCACCAGAGAAGAACACCGGAGATGGAGGGGCTCTGCACCCGAGACGCTCAAGCGGCTTGCGATTTTAGTTTTTCGGCGTCGAAGTTTTCTCCCTTCTTCCATAGAGTCAGCGTAATCGCTGCAATCTTGCGCGCTAGCGTGAGACGCGCCATGGTCGGCTTGATGCCTTTGGCCAGCGCAGCTTGATAGAAGTCCTGGAACGGTCCGGGGCGCACACTGGCCATGGTGGCCGCGCCTTTGAATAGACCTTTCAGATCATGGTTGTGGTCTTTGTTCAGGCCCCGAATGGAAAGCAGTTTCTTGGAACGCCGCACTTGACCTTCGACCAAGCGGTATTCCGCACTGATGCGTGTTTCCAAGGCCAGTCCGCTGTACGCCCATAGTTGTCGCTTGCTGCGGAAACGATGCGGAGTCTGCATCAGCGCCACGGCCAGCACCGAGCGAATCGGTCCTAGGTATGGAATCTGTCGCAGCTGGGCGGTGATGGCAGGCTTGCGACCCTCCGCTAACAGTTCCCGCCGCGCTTGCTGACGCAAGTGTTGCAACATGTCCAGTTGCTCATAGAGTCGTTCCGCTCGACGCCGCACTCCGGCTTCCCGGATCTTGTCCAGCCACTGAGCTCGATGCCGACGATAATAGACGTCCCTTCCAGCACAGGGAATTGCCCAGCTGCGGTACACCGCTTTCAGTCGGTTCATGACTCGCGACAGGTCTTTCACGATGGTCAGATAACTCCGGGTCAACTCCCGCAACATCCGTACGCCGGTCTCGCCATGGTAGACCGGTTTGAGTTGATTGCCGCGTAACAACTCCGCCAGCTTGCGGGCATCGATCCGATCACTCTTGTTCCCGTCTTTGAGCAACACGTTCTTCCGTGGATTGCACACCACTAGTTTGTCGACGTGAGGGTTAAGCAGATCGTACAGCCAGACGGACCAGGTTCCTTCCTCGAAGGTCACCGACAAAGTCCCGCGCAAGCCGGCAAAGAACTGAAGAATCGTCGCCGCTTCGGTCTCCAGAATGGACTCCATCACTAACTTACCAGTGGAATCCATCACCGCGACCACGATGGTTGCTTGATGAACGTCCAGCCCAATATACTTTTCATCGTTCACGAGGGTGCTCCTTTCTGTAGGTCATGATCCCAACACGATCACAACCTACTCCAAGAGGGGCGCCCTTTTATAATGCGGTTTCGACACCAATTGAGTTTGTTCCTTGGGGCAATTGAGCTGATTATGGCGCGAGGTGGTCATGAGACGGCTTGCTCCGCGTCGTAGGAGTATCTGCCAATTCAGGCCCCAGACGGGCCGAGCGCAGATGCCAAAGGTATCTTCCCCCCGGAGCAAGATACATTTGGAATGGAGGCCCAGCCCCTCCACGTTTTTGTGCCGTACATCATCATTCGGGTCGTCACAGCAGGTCAAGGAAAATTTGGAAAATTACGTCTGCGCGTTCTGAATTCCTAATGGCTGTTGATTTTCTCAACACACTGGTCTGGCTGGACCTGCGCAGTGGGCGCTACAACGCGAATCCCCCCACACATTGTTGAGCCAAGGGCGACAGAAACTTCTCGCAGTACTGACTCAATACGAACAACTTCAGCGTTGACTTGTTGAATCGCTCGCTCGCTCCGCTCAGGAACATTGTGGTAGGCGATGACCTGGAGGGCATTACGAATGTGGTGGTTCAGCTCCGCAATCCGCCGCAGCCGATCCAGCATCGCTTGGTAGCGTTCCCGAATGTCGGTCAGAATCTGGAACACCAACAAGCCGACGGCCAAAGCCACTGCGGCCCCAGCCAACATCAGTGACATTCGGGGAAGATATTGACGTGTCACAAACCAATCGAGCACACCGCCGCTCAAGAATAGGAAGGCTCCGACGGCGAAGCCAACTAGTGCCCTTCGTACTCGGGATATGCTGGCAAACCATGGCTGTTGGATAGAAATCTGTAATCGAGGTTGCCCGGAGTCGAAAGACATGCGGAGAACCTGCGTGTACGCATGTTAGCCAATCAGGTGGGTGCTGGCTATGACTCCAATCACACCCCGCAGAACGGTTCGACGCTCCAACTCAACCCGGTAAATCGGGGACCGTTGCCACATTGGCGTAACATGTATGGTCCGCCGCCGCTCAGTACGGGCAAACATGACCGGAATCGGTGCCCTTTGATGGCTGTTGAAACATGTATGGTCCGCCGCCCGAGTGCAAGAAGAACTGAGTGGGACGAGAAGCAGTCTGCGAAAATGTATCCGGCCTCTAGTGGATAATCGTCTCCGGGCGCATGATGATGACCCGTTTGCTACCAGTTTGCAATCCACTCTTCCAGACGAACCACAAGCGGCCGAGCACATCGTGGACGCTATAATTTTGGGCAATGGCACTGCGCTCTATTCCGAAGAAACTGTTCCGAACACTGGCAAGGATCATTCCACAATGCGGCATGGTTTCGCAGGCCGTGGCCTTCAATATGTTTCTCGCATTTTTTTCGATCCTGTTGGTTGTACTGGGGCTTATGAGCAGTTCCCTGAGAGGGAAGACCGGCCCGGAGCTTGTGCTGCGGTTGTCGGCGATTCTGCCTCCGGGCAGCTGGCAGCTCGTGTCCGAATTCTTGGTGCGCCGAGAAGTGAGCCCTTGGAAATGGGTGCTTCTCGGCTGGGTCGGGACGTTGCTTGTTGGCTCACAGGTAATGAAGCTCATCATGGAAGGCATCCAGTTGATTTAGGGTGATCGTGAGAGACATTCCTTTCTCGGCCGGCAACTTCGAGGCTTGCTCTTGTTCTGCGTATCGATTGTGGAGTGGCTCCTGCCCGTCGCGCTGAGTGTCTTCGGACGGCCATTGCGCCAATGGATGACTGGCGGATTCGGTCAGTCTCCGTTGGCCCGCAGCTTCTGGACCGTCATGCTTCCCGTCTTGGCGATGGCCCTGGCGATGCTCGTCCTGGCCTTGATTTATCGCCTTGCGCGACCGGGCACGACAACGTGGAGTTCCGTTCTGCCGGGAGCGGCGGCGACGACGATTCTGTGGTGGGGCGTCAATTTGCTGTTTGGAATTTACGTCCGGCACATGCAGTATGGACCCGTTTACGGAGGGCTGGCCGCGGCGATCGGCTTGATGGTGTGGATGGAGTTCTCTGCCATGATCGTCTTTCTTGGTGCAGCCTGGAACGCAGAACGCGCTGCACTCCATGATTCGGGCAAGCGCCTCGCGTAGATTTGCTTCCCGCCCTACCGCCGATCATCATCAACTCGCGCAATCGGGGACGAGCCGTGGTGGCCGGCGGATCGTCGGAAAACCAGCGGCTCGAAGCAGGATTGTTGCCGCCCGATCAGCCAAAACGACACTCGCCGAAGTCACCAAGGTGAGGGCGAAGACAGTGGCGAGGTCTGCGCGACGGCGTACGAAGATAGAAGCCACCTAAGATCACAGCGAGGCTGGAATGGGGCAGGATGGCACGCCGCAAGGCATCTTTTTTGTGAGAAGCCTTCGCCGTTATCATGGCGCCTGGGGTTCCTTTCCGCATGGCGGCTGCGGTCCTAACCTGAGGCTCAACATCGATGAGCGCCCTGCCTGCAGCGCAGGGGGGGGGAAAGCTGGAAGCGACCTGCCTCTTGGGCTGGGTATACCGCAGGCAATACCAAGAGGAGCACCGAAAAAGTCAGCGCATCCCGGAACCGGGGCAGTTTATTCTTCATGATCATTGCCTCCTGGATTCCGAGCCTGGTGATCAACAATTGCGGTTTCTTTGTGTCTCATCGCGAAAAGCCGGCTCACAAGGAAGCCGGCTCTCTGTTTACGGATTCACCTGGGCGTGGTTGTGCTTCGGTTACCGAACCTCGGACGGTCTGACGTATCCGATCTTGGTTCCGATCACCTCGCCCGACACTACCAACTCGACACGTCGATTCTGCTGACGGCCTTCCGCTGTGCTATTTGACGCAATAGGTTGAGTTTTGCCCAAGCCCTTTGCTGTCATCGAGGACTCGGGGACTCCTTGCTGGGCGAGGAAGCTCCGGACCGCCTCTGCACGCCTCTCGGAGAGACCCTGGTTATAGGCATCGCTACCAACGCTGTCGGTGTTGCCCTCAATTCCCAGCGTGAGCGCGGGATAAGCGAGCACGATGCCGCTGATCTTGGCCAGTTTCTCACGCGCCAGCGGGCGAAGTGTGTGCTTGCCTGTGTCGAAGAGAACATCAGACATGTTGACAACCAGGCCACGCGCCGTGTCGCGAGTCTCGAGGATGGTGTTGAATTGTTGCAGCAGACGGGCGCGGAGTTCCTCGCGTTCACGTTCCACTTGCTGGAGCTTTTGCTCCGATGCTGCAGCGGCAGCGGCGGCGGCTGCGCGATTGCGGTCCGCTTCGGCTTCGGCGGTCTGTTGCTGCTGGAGAGCAGCGGCTTGGGCTTCCCGTTTCTGGCGCTCGGCCTCGTCACGTGCGCGAACTGCTTCGGCGGTTTCAGCCTCGGCGCTGCTTGTCTGAGCCTTGGCGTTGGCTTCGCGATCCGCTGCCGCCCTGGCTTCGGCATCAACGCGCTCTGCTTCTATGCGCTTGACCGAAATCTCGCGCGCGTCTTCTGCCGTCTGTACAGCTTCGCGTGACACCGAAATAAATGACTTCTTGTCGATGTGCTTGCTAATGGCATATTTGTCAGCCTGATCCATCAGGCGGACAGCATGCTGATAGCTGTCGCTGGCGTACTTCTCGGCTCCCTCAGATTGAGCAATGCGCACCGCATTGCGCGCCTCAAAGAATTCCAACGGCAACTTGGCATTCATGACGACCGGGTCGAATTTGTAGCCCGTGGGAATGTAGCCACCCCGTTCGAGAAGCTCATATTTGGCATTCACCACCTGGGTAGTTCCCACCGTATCCTCGCGAATGACGTTCTCGAGCACTACCACGTTGCTGGGACGCCGCACGGCATAATAAGGCTCCGCGGTGACTATCAATGCGAATGCCTGAAGATCCGTGGTGACATCCAGCTTGCTGCTCTTGCCACTCACCAGTACTTCACCCAGGTTCACTGACCGGCCCTCGGGCGTAATCGCCCACATGACGTAAGTCAGGTACTCATTGCCGAAAGTCGTGGGTTTCTCCAGTTCGTGGAATTCAACTTCAATTGCGATATACCCCTTCTTGCTTTTGACTCTGGCTTGGGCGTGAGCTGCGGGCATCAGTTCCGTGCCTTTGAACCCCAGTGTCGTAGCTCCCCCACGGTTCCGATAATTCACTGCCTGCACGGTCCGGCTCACTACAGTCACCCGGAACGTGGGCGTCTGATTCATGGGCTCGACGGCCATTGTGGTTTGGGTCTGCTGAGTAGTTTGGTCGGTTGAAATGTTTTGCGACTGCGACGGAGGAGGCATAGCCAGCGTGGAAGCCCCCAGAGCCATAAGGGATGCCAAGAAGATTCCTATGATCTTCATAATCACTCTCCTTTGGATGGATTCTTCATTACAATGCTCAAAGTTGTTGATTCAAAATACTGGTCAAAATTGCTCAAGCAGGCTTCTGGCCGCGCACCTGCCCGCTTGAGCACAGGCAATGGGGATAGCCTTCGCTGCCGGAGTCTTGGCAGGGGGCTTTTTGGCCGATTGGATTCCGTTCGCCGTTGAGTGCACTACTGCCCGCGAGCCGACGTGGCACCCCAAAATGCCGAAGACTCGTTGCCCGTACTGCGTAGAAAACGGCCAATTCAAACATATGATTAGTCAAGGCAAGGGGGACTGGCTCATCTGCGCCCGCTGCGGTCATCTCACGACGCCTGGCAATCCGCACTTCCAGTGCACGTGCGCCCGTTGCGTCCGGCTTAAGCAACCAACTGAACGGATGAATAATAGAAAGCGACACCGCTAGACTGCTTCCAGCTATGCCCTGCTGAAATCGAGGGAGGTTGTTGGTGCATATGCAAGACAGGCCTTCTGAGATGATCGGTCGCCGCAGTGAGCAATTGTGAACAGACACGACCCCGAGAAGTTTCTTAGATTTCAGATTGGATAAAATCTCCGGCCACCAGAGTTCCCAACTGCAACGTGAGGAGCAATGGCCAGGCACAAACCAAACATCCCAACGGTTGGCCCGTCCATTTGCTGTCGGGTGTTCCACGTGCGATCGGCGAGGGCTGGTTCCTCGTGCGCGGGAGTATCGGGCGTGGACTCGGCTCCCTTTTACTCCCGTCGCTTTTGCCTCGTGGAGAGGCGCGTGCTCGTCTTTTTGACAGGGGACGCCCCACGATCGAAGGAGACTTCCCGGCGCGAATCAGAGAAGCGCGTATCCTGCAAGAAAAACTTGTGGGAAGTCTGCGGCTCGGACCATCCAACGTTGGGGCAAACATAGGGAACATTGGTGAGATCCTCTTCAGAAACGTCGCCCCATTTACACCCTGTGACCTCGCTGTGCAATTGTGACCAGTTTTCTTGGCGGGCCGCGTTCTTTAATGAAGTATGGAGAGAATCTATGAGTGTGAGCGCGAGCCTCGGAAATGAGCAAGGCGAGCAGGTCACGATAGCCGTGTTGCCGGGCAGCGGGATGTCGCTTCCTCCCCGTCGGCTGGACTTCACTCGGGTGCCATTTAGCAAGAACGGACGCGTTCATGTTGAATCTTGCTGTAGTCAGTGCAATTTCAGAATGCTGAAATCGACCGATGATTTCGATGGCCAAGAGCGGCGGCACGTGGCGGAGTGCCAAGGCCCGCGACCGGAATGAGGTTTCTCGCGCCCGGCCCTGTACTTCCTATTTAGGACGCCTGGGAAGTCGGAGTGGTGTAAACGCCTTGTCCCGTGCGGTCAAGCCACTTCGGAAATCAGGCTGCGGTTTCCCAAGCGGGGGTGAACTCGGATAGCTGGCAAGCCATTTTCACGGCAGGAGAAAGCACAATGGAGCACGTCATCCAAGTCGAACTAAGAACTGACACCACCCACACGTTGACGTGGCTCGATGCTGCCCTGAAGCCGACGCCCGGTATGGTTCTTCTCTGCAAAGACGATCCACGCCCGTGGACCGTCGTGCATGCATACGACATCACGGCTCGGGAAGCGGGGGGTACCCTCACAAATTGGAAGGTCGGGCGCTCTGAAGCACGGGGTTGATAGAGGGATATGCTTCCGATTCGCATCGCTGTGCAGAGAAACCCCCGCGGACGCGGTCGAATCACAGCGGGTGCCCTCGATAGTTGACGTAAAATCCCGTGGGTGTTGAAAAAGTCCCTCAACAGAACGCCTTTTCATCTGCGAGCATGCGGTTGGCGGTTTGTTTTGTCTCCGCTCGACTAAGTGGTGGCCGGTAGAACCGATGTTTTAGGCTGACTGAGGAAGCGCACCAGTCGCTTGATGTTCTGAGCAACCGCTGCCAGGAAGAACTGCTCGCGCACGGACCTGATTCTCCGCAGACGCAAGCGCCGTAATCCGATCTGATTTTTCAGTTCCGCGAACAAGGCTTCCACCTTCTTTCTTTGCCGCTGTGCTTTGGCGAACTCTGGCGTGTAGACCAACTCCCGCGCACGTTGCCGGGCTGGTTCATTCTGGTGGATGATTAGCCCCCGGAAGGCAGCACCGGTGCATTGTGGTCGGAGCGAGCACGGGCCACACTTTTTGCGTGTCCCGATGTAGTTGAAGGCGCGGTTCCGATAAACGCGCCCTCCGTAATTGAGTACCTGGCCGGCGGGACAGATATAGCGATTGTGTTCGGGCTGGTAAGTAAAACGCTCGGGACCGAAGAACGGACTCTTCTTTCGGTGGACACCGTCTCGGGTCCGCATGTAGGGAGTGATGCTGCGATCCGCTAACCATTGTAAGAACTCCCCGTTCCCGTAGGTCGTGTCGGCCGCCACCGATTCGGGTTCTCGCCCTTGCCATTGAGTGAAGCGGCCGATCATGGCTTGTGCGGCGACGGTTTCCTGCCTCATGCGGGCTGCTGTCGCCTGCACTCCCACAATCACGCAGCTGTCATTGTCCACCAGGTAGTTGTCGTAGTAGCCCAGGCGAGCCGGTGTACCGCCCTTGGTGGCGTAAGTAGAATCGGGATCGGTGGTCGACACTTGCTCCTGCTCGTGCACCGGTTCTTGCACCGGGTTCTGCTGTTCCAGTTCCTGCACATACTGGCGCACGGTGTGATGCACCTGCGCCGCCTCCGCCCACTGCTCCCGTGGAATGCGGCTCTCCTTTGCCGCGTTCGCTTCCACGAAACTGCCATCCACCGACAGGTGCTTGCCCTGTACCAATCCCACTTCCACACACTGGCGCACGATCTGTTCAAACAACTGCTCGAAAAGCTTCGATTCCTGAAAACGTCCGTGCCGGTTCTTGGAGAACGTCGAGTGATGCGGAATCTCCTGATCGAAGCCCAGACCGGTGAACCAGCGCCAGGCCAGATGCATGCGCAGTTCTTCCACCAGCTTGCGCTCGCTGGTGATGCCGTACAAATAACCGATCAGAAGAATGCGCAGCAGAAGCTCGGGATCAATCGAAGGACGGCCGGTTTCGCTGTAGCTGTCTTTCAGTTGCTGGCGTACAAACTCGAAACTGATGTGTTTGTCGATCAGCCGCAGCAGATGGTTTTCAGGAACTTGATCTTCCAGACGGAAGTAATAGAACAACGCTTCAGAGCGGTCGTGTTGCCCCATCATGATCAGCAGGCCTCCGAAGATCAAAATCCAGCAAAGCATGTGAGAACTTCTAACATGCCTCTGCCAAATCTCACCTGCCAATCTCAGTGACTTTTTTAACACCCACTCCCCATTACACTCATCCACCCTCGGTCGCTCTGTTAGAGGCGACGTGTGTCTGCGGTCACATACAGTTCGCGAGAAACCAGGCTATACTCTGGGCCGTTTGCACAGTTCTGCCGTGGATGCCTTCACTCGGCAATGAGTCTTAAAGCTGACAGATGAGATTGCCTTGCTCCGACACGAAAATGAAGTGTATCGGTCACAGAGACACCGCACTCGGGAAGAACAACATCGGAATGATTTGAGACGATTTCGTCTTCTAGCGATCCGTGAAGAACTAAGAACGCTTTTGCAGCAGAAGAGCAATTCCTAATCTCACTTGTCGCAAAATCGCCATATCGCTTGTTGACTAGTGGTCAAAACGTGTAATCGCCCGATACCGGCGACAATGACTTAATCAACGGCGAGAACAGATGGCGATATAATTGGGGTAGCAAAAATACACATCCCTCCGCCTGCCCGTTCTGGGCGACGGTCTCTTGTGCAATTAGCACGCACTGGAGGCTGGTATGAAGACGATACATATCCCAAACTGCTGGATATGCGGCAGAGCTGTTTCAGTAGGAAACTCCAAAATCGACGAAAACCACTTGGCAGTGCACGAATCGTGCTATGTCGCGAGGATGGCGTTGGAAAAGGGACAATCCCAACCGAGCACAGTCGCAACGGAAGGACCATCCCAGCCAAGCACGCCGCAAAAGGCTACTTCCTAAGCCTATGGCGAAAGAGCCTGGAATCATCCAGCGCATGGCGGGCAGTCTTAGGCACAGAGGTAAAGACCGCAGTCTAGTCTGAACCCAATCCTGCGTTTGTAGGCGTGATCTGGTTGTATGATGAAGCGAAACACTTCCGTGGTATGGAGCTGGCTTTTAACGGCGTCGATTGTCGGGCTAATAATTGTTTTGATCTTAGCCGCATCCCGCATCTGGGGGAACAAATGAACGCTGAGCAGCCGCCCATAGGCTTCTCTTGTCCGCCGAAAGCGCGATGAGTTAAACGGGCCGCATTATTGTCACAAAATCGCCATAGCGCTCATCCTATGAGAGAGGATGTCAAGCAAAAACACTTCTCCACTCCTCTCCGTGAGGGCTCGATCGGTGCTTGCATCCAGGCCCCTTCTTCCTCGTGGAGAGGATTTTGGTTTTAACGCCTGGAGCGTCACAGAGTACAACAGGGATACGGAGCCCAGTTGCTGGTCTTCCTTGAGTGGTTTCATGCAGCGGTTCCGACGCCATTCGTTGCGAAGCTGTGCAAGCCAACCGTTGGCTTAAGTGCCAACCATCATCCTATGTGAGGCTCGAGGCCTATGGCTTTTTTGGGTTATCCGAGGGGGCATAGGATTGACCCGGAGACTGGGTGCTGATGGCAGCACCCGGAACGCCTAATGAGCGCATGGATACTCTCCCTCGAACCCGAGCATCGCCAGAACCGATGGGTCACCACCGAGGCGTGAAACCTGGGAGACCACCTGAGTTCTGTGCAACGCTCAAGCTGCTTGCGGCTTCAGTTGTTCCGCGTCGAAACGTTCCTCCTTCTTCCAGAGTGTCAAAGCAATGGCCGCGATCTTTCGGGCTAAGGTCAGACGCGCCATCTCGGGCTTCATTCCCTTGGCCAGCAAAGTTACATAGAAGTCGCGCAACGGACTCTGCCCACAGCTAGCTCGGATCGCGGCTCCCTTGAAGATCTCTTTCATTTCGTGGTTGTGACTCTGATTGAGACCGCGAATCTGTTGCGGTTTTTTCGCACGTTGCAGTTGTCCGCCCACGTAGCGATATTGCGCACTGTCGCGGGTCTCAATGCCCAGCCCACTATAGGTCCAGAGTTGCCGTTTGCTACGGAAGCGATGCGGCGTTTGCATCAGTGCGATTAAGCGGGCGGCTCGAATCGGACCGATGCAGGGTATCTGACGTAGTAGTTTCGCAGCTTTGTGTTTCCGGCTCTCTGCCAACAGCTCCGGGCGCAGGGTTCGTCGCAACTCCTGCAGTCCATCCAACTGCTGATAGAGCAACTCGGCTCGCCGGCGCACGCCTACGTGCTCGATCTTGTGTAACCACTCCTCGCGATAACGCGGGGCATAGACCTGAGTACCCGCACAGGGAATGCTCCAGCCGCGATACAGAGCTTTGATCCGATTCATCACCCGGTTCAGATCTTGGCTGAGGGTCTGATAACTGCGCCCCAGTTCGCGCAGCGTCCGCAGTCCGTGTTCTCCGTGATAGACCGGGCGCAACATAGCCGTGCGTAACAAGTCGGCCAGCTTGCGCGCATCTATCTTGTCGCTCTTGTTGCCTTCCTTTAATAAGGCGTTGCGCCGCGGATCGCAGACCAGCACCCGCGTCACCTGGGGTTGCAGCAGATCGTACAGCCAAGCCGCCCAGGTCCCTTCTTCCCAGGTCACATGCAACTCGCCCCGCAGACCGTGGATGAACTGCAGAATGCTGCTCGCTTTCGTTTCAACGATCGACTCCATTACCAGCTTGCCACTGCTAGTGAGGACAGCGATCACCACCGCTTCCTTGTGCACGTCCATGCCGATATACTTGAGGTCGCGACTCATTCAGTTGCCTCCTTGGGGGAAAGATCATTCGCGTCCAACGGAGTCTTTCCCTCAAGGTAAAGTGCCATTCTTCAGTAGCTTTTCCTAGCTTCCTCCTGCCGCCCAACAGTCCTCGACTAGATATTTACGAGGCCGCTCTCTCATAATGCATTGACCGGCACCTTCTTCGGAAACAGGCAAAGACACGTCACGGGAACCGTTCTACAAGGAGAAGTTCAACCCAGTAAACGCAGAACTTCTGGCGGTGTGGCGGTGGCAATTCTCGCTCTTGGATCAGGACGCTATGGGCCACAGCCCAAGTTGACCGGCACCTTCTTCGGAAACAGGCAAAGACACGTCACGGGAACCGTTCTACAAGGAGAAGTTCAACCCAGTAAACGCAGAACTTCTGGCGGTGTGGCGGTGGCAATTCTCGCTCTTGGATCAGGACGCTATGGGCCACAGCCCAAGTTCCTTCTACATCCTTCCCGCCACCGTGGACCTCGTAAAGTTTGAACTTCAGCTCTGGGAACAGCAACGCTATGGTAGAGGCCAAGGGGAGCGGGTGAGTGCGCGACTCGAACCCGTGGAACTTCCTTTTGACATTGGCGAGGAACCATTCTGCAGATACTGCTTCGGGGGTTCCTAGGCCCCATCCGTGCCCATAGTCCTTGTTACAGGAAATCCCAAGAATCATAAGTGACTGCCAACACACCTTGATTTTTTGGTTTTCGCAGCACCGCCCTCTGTCACCTTTGGCCTTGCCGTTGTTGATGTGACATCGCCTTTCACCAACAATCGGGAGCCATTAGAGTAGCGACCTCAAAATTGGCGAGTGAGTCAGTTTAGATATTCACAGGGATGGCAAAAGTTTGATCGGCTGTGGGAAACTGTGAGCATGGCAAGGAAGCGAACCAAACTTGAAAGGTCACAGCGCCAATCCGACCGTTCGGAGAAGAGGCTAAATGGGAGCCGCCGCGAAGCCGCCAAAAAGAAAGCCCGTGAGGACGTAAACCAAGCTGTTGAGCGGATAGTGAGAAAATAGTCGCAATCGTACACGTTGCGTCTGTTTCAGGGGTCACTGTGAGCAAGGGGAGGACCTTCCCGCGATGAGGGCTGAGAGTCCCCACATCATTTGCGTGGTGTTCTGGATTGTTGGCGAAAAATCGCCGTTTCACTCACTGACCCGTAGTGGGCTACTTTGAACTTAATTCACGAACCACTCTTGCGTCAGTCGCGTTCTTCAACTCGGCGCTGAGGTGGTTCGGGTCTTGCGCATCAGCCTTCTTCGGTGCGTCCAGAACCTTCTGCACCTTTTTCTCGGCGGCTCTTACTTCCTCAATAGTTGAAATGGCTATGCCCGCTCAGTCCGTCCTCCGCTGCTTTCGAGACCATTAATACTGCGCGTATGAGCACTCATGCGTCCGGCTACAAGCGGGCTGACGCTAGACCCCGTCTCGTTAGTCCCTAGACCCGGTGGCGCCGGTGGTCCCTACCGGCAAGCGACTCGCGTTCGCGATTGCTGTAGAGTTTGGGACGAGCTTCATTGACCATCAACGTGCGCCCGCCGTGGACCGAGCCGTTCAGCGCGCGGATAGCATCTTGCGCCTGCGCAGCACTAGTCATCTCGACGAATGCAAATCCGCGCGGCTCACCGGTGTCGCGATCCATGACAATCGTGACGCTCTTAACTTCTCCGTAGGCCGCGAATAGTGTCCGAAGCTGGTCTTCGGAAGCCGTGAAATCCAAATTACCGACGTAGACGTTTGTCACGCAATCACCTCCACGCTATCGGATGGTTTTGGTCATCCCTTGCCATGCTTTCGCTGATCGGTCATTAACGCTCGACTTGTTAAGGTGAAGAATGTGTCAGCCGACGTCACCGAACGACAAGCGCTTTCGAGCCTAATGCGTTGCTCTAGAGGTCACGCGACCCGATCATGAAACAATTACTCATGTCGCTAGTCGATGTCGGCGCCAGGCGTACAGGCTTAGAGCACTGCCGCGGTGTCCAGCTCTTTCCCGCAATCAGTGGTTGGGAGGAGCGGTCGGAAAACCGTCTTAACCGTCTGCTCAGCTGTGTAGGAATGTCTGAAATACTGGAATGGTTTCTACTGTTCTTAGCCACGATGGCCTCCATTCACGCAGAAGACCGTCGGCTCGCCAAGGATGGCGGAGAGGTGCGTATACAAGTACTGTACTCCTTATTACGTGCGATGCGAGGCTCCAGCAATATGAAATTATCCGCCGGGGTGATTTCAGGGTGGGGGAGGTCGCCTAGCCAGAGGGGTCCAGAAGCGCCAGAACGGCTTTCAATTCGGAATCTCAGTCTTGATGCGTACCCGACAGGAGCGCGCGGTTCAAAAGCAGCGCATTCTTCAAATGGGCAAGTTGCGATACATCTTCCTCTCCGGTGTGCTTGGCGGTGGATTCGGGTTGAGACTGGGGAATTGCCATCGCCCTCATGATGCAGCGTCATTCTGCCGATTGGGGCTTGACGGCAGCGATATTAGGGGGACCCACGCCAGGGATTTGCTGTAGCCGACACAGGCTGCATCGCTGTCGGCGATCTTCTTCAGATCCTCGCTCAAGCTCTCGATCTGCAGCTGCAGATGTTTTCCACTCCTGCCAAAGAAAATCCAACAGGCGGCGCATTCGAGCCGTCAGCTTCTCGTCGGCGTTCTCCAGAATCTCCGGCATTTGTCGGCGCAGGCTGGCCGGTCCTTTTCGAAAGCTGATTCCGCGCTCCAGCAGGAAAGCCCGAATCTAATTGATGACGCTGGTGCGGCGTGAGACCAACCGCTCGCATACCCGGTGCAGAGCCTGCAGGTCGAGTTGGTCCTCCGTCTTGATGGGTACGAGGGATAATTCAGCAGGGGTAAACCAGTGCGCGGCCTTCAGCCTGCTAGAATCAGTCGCCGGGGGAGTAATCCATGGGAAGTCTGTCACACGTAGTGAGTCAGTTACAGGCCCAACGCAAGCAGGTACACGCTGAACTCGGTCGCCTGGATGCGGCCATCAACGCACTGCAGGGGCGAAATACCCGCAACGGGTCGGGCGCAAGCCCAGCCGCTTTTGCCAGGCCAAGGCGCACGATGTCCGTTGCTGCGCGCAGGAAAATTGCAGCCGCTCAAAAGAAACGCTGGGCAGTGTGGAAGGCGAAGCAGAAGAAATCGGCTTAGCTGTATTTGGAAGGCTGACATTCAACCGGGCGCGCCTCGGGCAGAAGCGCCGAGGCGGGCCTCAGTATTCCTTGGGGGAAGACAGCACGAATTTGAGCACGAACAACGGCTGCGCTCTGTGGAATTAGTTTCTTGTTACGATTCCGGAACAAAGTCGAAAGCGGCAACGAGAGGAGCGCAAAACAAAACGTCCCAGACTCACCTGAGTCGTGGGACGCTTTGTGGAGCAGTCCTCCCCCCAAGGTTCCTGCTCCGCAGAAATCGTAGTTAGTGGCGGTATCCGAGTAAATGGCTCAGGCGTGGTATAGCGCACCACGAGCGGAGGGTCGCCTTCTTTAGCTCTTCGAGCTTCATCTGCGGATGGAACTGCACCTGGGCGTTGAAAGCCACGAATCCCCTCGCCTTTTCTGTTTTTGTGGGCGACCGTTTCCGACCGGCAGCGAAAGCAGCGGGTCCGCCAACGCCGGACGACGGCGATGAGCACGGGGGGCGCAGGGAGAGTTCATGCGAGCGCCCGGGTTCCAAACTGAGTTGGTGAAGTGAAGTTGTGGATTGGGTTGTGGGTTAGGTTTTTGATTGGCTGGTGCTAACCGCTTGAAGGATCAAGGTAGCCCACACGGGACTTGAACCCGCGGCCTCTGCCGTGACAGCGTAGCGTGACTAAGCTTTTCAACGACTTAACAGAACCGCGGGGACTGCCAAAGTTCGCGGTAGTCGTATAAGACATCAGCTTTTGTGGGTTGGGTTGTGGGTTGAGATTCAAGCCCTCCTGGTAACTCGCACTTCGGCCCTAAGGGAACGCGGGCACAATAACCGACTGCGTAAGCGAAATCTGATCCATGTATTGTGCCACCGGCGGAGCCACGCCGAATTCCCACTTTAGCGGTACATCCTCGTCCGGAAAAAAATTCCGATTCAGGCATTCCAACATTTCGACCCCGGATTGCGCGGTAAGGAATCTGGCCAGATCCGGCGTCTCGATTTCAACTCCGTAGTCGGCAAAGGAAAGCGGCAGGTCGGTAAGTAGCCTAACGTAGTCAGGGTCTTCGTTTGCGTCTACGTGCGCTCCACCCTCCTTGTTAGCGAGAATAAGGACAACCCGTTTTCTCCTGTAAATCAACTGCGTACCAATCCTTGACTGAAATGTGAAGACCGTGCGATTCCACCACGCGCCAACGGAGCTCAAGCTGTAGAGCGACGAGCCAAGGTCCACGGCCGGCGTAACAGTTGGCCCCATCCTCACGCTTACCGCGAAGCTGAAGATTTGTTCCTGGCCCGGCCACTCCCCCGCGTGTTCTAAGATCGGAAGCTCAAGGCCGTTTGGTTGTGCCTGCTTGAGCAGAGGCTTGCTCCTCCCGCTCTCGTGCACCAACACCCTGAGGATCGTGGCTATCCGGGTGCTCTCTGCGAAATTTCCAGCATAAAAAGCACGCAAAGAGGCCCGCAGGAATTCTATCTGCTCTTTCAACCGAGCCAGGATATTTTCTTTGGACCTCGCCATTTCAGGTCTCTTTGTGGATCAGCCGCATATTCCGTCACGCCGTTTTCTTTGCCGCCCTTACCTTGGCCCACCTGGCGCGTTGCGCGGCCGCAATTCTCTTGCGCGCCGCAGCCGACATCGTTCTTTTCTTCGGGACGCTCGCGCCACTCTGCCGACGTTCCTTAACTCTCGCCCAACGCGCCCTCTGGGCGGCGCCTATACGCGCCCTGGCCGATGCCGACAATGTCCGGCCGCCTGTCTGCCTTCCACCCACACTACCGCTGAGAGCGGCCAGCGCTGTATCAATCTGGCGAAGTTCTTTCGCCATCCGCTCACGCTCGTTCTGCAACTGCTGGACAATACCAGCCATTTGGGCCATGTGTTTGAATTCTCCTCGGTGGCATTTTATCAGCATGCTCCCTGTGTCTCGGACCTCGCCTACCCAACACGCTCCGATTCCTACCAAACGGGCGGAGGCCCCTGCCCTTCTGGTTTCCGACACCGGGCTGAACCATCTCAGCATTGCGACGCTACAGTGTCACGACATAACGGTGCTGTGCCATCGAAATACTGGACCATCGTGACGCGACGACATTACAGAATGACAAGACTACAGCGGCATGCCGTTGTACAACTACGCCATCACAGCAGCAGAACATTACACCGCCACGATAGTTCGGCATTTCAACATCGCAATGGCGCGACATCCTGACATCTAAAGTCTGTGCCATCGAGACGCTACAGCCTCGGAGCATTGAGAAATCAGAGCAGTACAGAGTTGTGGCATTGCGGAACTGAAACACTACGATGTCGAAGTGTCCTACCGTTGCACTATTGCAACGCCACGACGGCAAAACGCCGTAATACCGTGCATTCGTAGCTGCATGGTGTTGCAATGCTGCGGAATCGCGGTATTGTGACCTCGCACCATCGCACAATCACTGCCAAGGTCCTACATGAAGAAGAATCGCGACTCCAGTGAATTGGCCGCCCGAATTGCGGCAGCGGCCAGACAGCCGGCGGGGACGAGTTCTGCGCCCGCGCCAGTATTGGTATCTTCGACACCTGCGGCCGAAGGGTCCGTTGCTGAATCTACGCCTACGCGTTCCAAGGCGAAAAAGACTAAGCCCAAAGAGCCAGATACTGTCCCCATAACGCTTCGGCCGAGCAGCACTCTTTTGAACAAATTCGTTCTCAAAGCGTCCGAACGCACACGGGAAGAGGGCAGGGTGATATCGGCCCAACAGATCATGCTTGAAGCACTGGAGCGGAGCGATTTATGAGCAGGACTAAACTCATTTTCTTCGGAGGCAGCAAGGGAGGCGTGGGCAAGTCCGCGACGTCGCATTTGGCATGCCTTGGCGCTATCTTGTGCAACCAACCGGCCGCGTATGTACTGACTGATCCCGACCGGGAAATTCGCGACAAGGGCAGGCCTTACGAGGTACTCGACGGTAGACAGCCAAAGCAGTTGGCGAACATCCTGAACGCAAGCCAGAGCACTCCTGACGGATGGCTGATCATTGACGGAGGCGGGAACCGCCCCGCCTTCGATTCGGCGATCGCAGAGGAGGCGGACCTCTGCATATTCCCGTTCCGCCCGTCTCACGAGGATCTGGACACCGTTTCCAGGGACATGGACAGAATCGCCAACGCGTTGGCATGGCCTACGGCATGGCCCACCAATATCTTTGCCATACCGGCCGCGCAGTCTTTCATTAACCGCCTATCCAAGAAATATCCGTCACGAGTAATTACGAAGCCGATTCCGTTCGTAAATTCGGCGTCAGATTTGCTCGCCGAATCCCTCGAATCACCGTCGTCGCCGGTCCGGCGCCTGGCCCGAAGGGTATTCAGTATCATGGAAGAACAATACGAGCGTCGTAACGTGAAATCTAACAAGCGACGCGCAACTGCATAGAGCATCAATCGCTTCGGAGAGGGGAGGGGCTTTAGAGTGTGCGTGAGAACTGACTTGTAATTATGGGGTAGATGGTGCAGAAAGAGAAGTATGGGACGATTTCTGCCGTATGCACCCGAGCAAGCGTATTTATTGCCGCCGAGCGTGAAGCAGGAGCTGGGGGAAGATCATCTCTGCTTTTTCATTCACCACACGGTGGAGCATCTGGACTTGAACGGTTTCGAGCAGGAGTACAGCGAGGAAGGCGGGGTGCTGTACCATCCGGCCCTGATGTTGAAGGTCTGGCTGTATGCCTATGCGGTCGGGATCACGTCGGCGCGACGGCTGGAGCAGCGGATCGGGGAAGATTTGGCGCTGCGCTATCTGGCGGGCGGGGCGCGGCCGGACAACTGGGCGTTGAGCGCATTTCGGCGGCGGCACGCGCGGGGGTTGAACGATGTGTTCACGCAGGTGCTGGAGATGGCGCGGACGCTGAAGCTGGGACGGTTGGGGCAGGTGGCGATTGACTCGACGCGGATTCAAGCGGCGGCGTCGCGTAACCGGCTGGAGACCGAACGGCGGCTGCGGCAAGAGCGATCGCGGCTGCGGCGGGCGATCCGCAAGTGGCAGAAGCAATGTGATGGGGAGGACCCGAACGAAGGGGCGGGGACGGATCTGAAGTTGGAAGGCTTGCAGCAACACCTGGCGGAGATGCCGCGACGGCTGGAGAAGCTGCGCTTAAGAGCGGGCTGAAAAAGATGTCGCGCACCGACCCGGAGGCGCGCTTCTTGCGGGAGCGCGGCGGCTTTGCGCTGGGCTACACGGCGGAAATCGCGGTCAATGAAGATCATCTGATCGTGGGGCAAAGAGTGACGCAGAGCGCCGCCGATAACGACAGTCTGATTCCGCTGGTGGAAGAAGCGGAACGGCAGATGGGAACGAAAGCGGAGAAAGTTTTGGCGGATGCGGGATTTTTCTCGTTAGACAACCTGGAGCAACTGGAAGCCCGGGGATTGGATGTGTACCTGCCGGATTCGAATTTAGCGCGCGAACTGAACACCGGACAGCGCTGTGCACGGACTCGGCTGAGTCCCCGACAGCGGCGCATGCGGCAGAAGCTGCGCTCTCCAGCGGGACGAGCACTCTACGGGAAACGCAAGGCGCTAGTCGAACCGGTACTGGGGAGCTTGAAAGAACAGCGTGGCATGAGGCGGTTTCGGTTGCGGGGATTGAAGCAGGTGGCGCTGGAGTTCACCTTGGCGGCCATTTCCTTCAACCTGACCCGGCTGGCACGGATGGGCTCAGCCCAGCCAGCCGATTCTCAGGCGGAAATTCCCTCCCTCGTACAATGTTGCCTGGTTCTCACGCACACTCTACAGCCCACGGCGTGACGCTTGCTTCTTGTCAGGCCCGCTCCGCAGCCTGGCTCTGCATGAAAGCATCAATATCGGCTTCAGGAGCGCCCGCTTCGCGCATTGCAGCAACCGTCGCCTGTGCTTTGGCTCGCAAGCCAGAGGAGGGGAGGGCAGCAAGCGCCTCCGTTTTACCGACCTCGCCACGAAGCCGCGCCATCCGTCCCACCTTGCTGCGATTGCGTTCCTGTACAGCAGCCCGGAACTCATCGCCGGACTTATTCCACCAAGAGATTGCGACTTCATAAACTGGCGCACGAGCGTGTCTGCGCCGTAAATCAATATCGACACCCATGTCAGAGAGGCCGTTCACTTCGAGCACGGCGGGGTCTACGACTTTCCGCTGGAAATCCAGACCCCGCTCGTAGGTCCCCGGTGGCACTCCAAGCAGGTCGCGGAACTGTTCGCACGACATAACCTCGACGCACTGCTCCCGATTTTGACGAAGGCAAACGAGCTCATATAGCGCTATGGCGTACTTGCTGGTCATGGCATAGGCGATCTCGCAGCGGATGCGTCCCCACCGATTGGATTTTGCGAGTACGACGCGCAATCGCTTTGGTATCCCGAACTGAACTGTGGCATCCTTGGATTCCTCGATGTCGGTATCGGTAAATTCCAGCAAATGCGTTTCCATCACTCGCTGCTTGCCGGTACGCGCGGAAACGTAGGTCACCTTTACCTCGGTGCGGCGCAGGCGCCGAAGACTTTCCCTCACTCGATCATTGCTTTCATGCTTCGAAGAAGCCTTGCGAAGGGAGGCCAGGGTAATTTCCCACTCCGCATCAGGCTCCACAAGTCGCTCACTGTCGTGTGCGATCTGCAGCAACTGATTGAAGATTGCGCGATCCGAAGCCTCAAGATCGTGTGCGCCGGTTATCTCGATCAGCTCCGCCGCTTTGGGAAATCCGTGAAAATTGGTGAATTGATTGACAGTGAGGCTCATAGAGGCGAGCTATAATGCCACACGACCCGACACGCAAGTCGTTTCGTCATTTGCAGCCGCCCGCTTAGTCGCAATTAGCATCTCTGAACGTTACCGTCTACCCGCCCGTTCGGTCGCATTTCTTACACGGGTGCTGAACCAAAGCGCTGCCTCGCCCGTTTAGTCGCATTTGTTCACAAAGAGAATTCCAAAGCTTCGGGTGAGCCATACCGCCCACTTTGTCGCATCTGCACCGCCCAATTCACCGGGGTATAGCACAAGGCAAGAGAGGCTCCGCCCGCTTGGTCGCATTTGACGCCTCAGAATTTAACGAAACAATACTGGCTCTTGCCTCTATCCGTCTCCCTACACAAGAGCGAAAGCGGCTCACAAACACACAAACCTAGCTGCCGCCCGGTTGGTCGCATTTTCTAGTTAAATCAAACAGTCCCGCCCACCTGGTCACATTTCCACGCCCATTTAGTCGCAGTATTCCGCCCCTTTGGTCGTCTCAAATTGCCCACTTGGTCGCATTTCAAGCACCTAACCATTTGGTTTGCCAATTTTTTTCTAACCCTGAAGTTGAACTTAAGAGAAATTGAAACTTAAGCGGTGGATAACTTCACAACACTACAACTGGAAGCTCAAGCCCATTGAGGGCTTTCGCTTCCCAAGAAAGGGAAACCCTTTCTTGACTAGCCCTGAACACGGTGGGGGGCAGGTATCCTGGTTCACAGTCTCCAACAAAATCTCGATCCCGCCCGTCAGGTCGCATTTCAACGCGTAGATGATTCAAACTGCGACTTCTATTAGTTGATTCGATCTATGCATTGCTTGCATGTCTGCAAGTGCATCGCTATCGTCTGCACGCCTCAATGATCAAACAACCAAGCGGGGAGGGGAGTGACAAATCTCAGCGAAGCCTTCAGGATGCTCGACATCTTCGCCAGCTGCGGCGCGCAATCGTTTGTCCTCACAAAGACCGAGCTCGAATGGCAAGGCCACAAGAAACTGAAATGGGGTAAGACCTATTCACTAGAAGCCCTGAGAGAAAAACTTCCCCAGATACTGCGAACCGCGGCCATCAGGCGCCCGGTGACCCTCCCGAAGGGAGTGCAAGTACTGGCCGGCGAGAATGTCATCATCCGCCCTACGGGTCCCGACACGGTTTTCGTTCAGCTCGATGACCTTAAAACACAGGAACAGATTGAACGGGTCAGCCCCGCTTCCTGCATCATTCATGAAACCAGCCCAGGCAACCATCAGGCCTGGATAGCGGTGTCCGGCGTGCCGGTCGGCAAGGAAGAGTTCAAGGAGATTACGCGCAGGGTACGCAAGGCAGTAGGCGGCAATGATAAATCCGCTTCCCATGCCACGCGTCTTGCCGGCAGCGGGAACTGGAAAACCAAATACCTCCCCAATCCTCCTGTCGTTACGATTCTTGAAGCCCATCCGGGCCGCATTATGACGCCAGCGCAGCTTGAATCTATGGGCCTGCTTGCAGCACCGGAGCCGAAACAGTCTTCATCCGTCGTTGAACTTCACCCCCACCGTGCTCGCCTGTCGCATACGCATGAACGGCAGTGGCCGGATTATCAGCGTGCCCTGTCAGGTGCGCCGCCCGCAAGCGACGGGGATGGCCCCAGCCGCAGCCATGCCGACTTCTTCTGGTGCAAGATGGCCGTGCAGCGCGGATGGAGCATCGACGAGGCTGCACAGAAACTGCTAGAGGTGAGCGAAAAGGCTCGGGATCGCGTCCGGGATGGTGACCGAGGATATCCACTCATCACCGCCCAGAATGCGGCGGCGGCGGCTGAGCGAGGCCGTCAGCGGGGCAGGGGGTAAGCCCCTTCTGGATCGTTGACTCAGTCCTTGCCAAACTGTACAGTTCAGATAATTGAAATGGAGAGTTCATGGCTACCCTTACCACCGACAAGAACGGCACGATAGTCGTCTCCGCCCTGCGGGCCCGCGCCAACTTTGGCAAGCTCCTACGCCGGGTCGAGGACGAGCGCCGGTCGCTCGTTATCGAAAAGCGCGGAACGCCCAAGGCGGTGCTGCTTAGCATCCGGGATTACGTGAAGCTTGCAGCACCCGAGCCCGAAGTCTTGAGGGTTATCGGCGAGGAATCCGAACGCAAGGGGACCAATGTCCTGACCGCCCGTCAGATCGAGCAGGTTATCAAGGCCTCCCGCACGCAGAGATCGAAGCGGTAATGCTTCCTCTGCGGCTCGTAATTGACACCAACGTTGTCATTTCCGCCGCGCTGAAGCCTGAAGGCCTGCAGCGCACTACTTTTATCCTCGCGATTACGAAGCCCGCGCGCCTTTACGTCTCCCAGCCCATCCTGGCGGAATATGCCGAAGTTCTCTCCCGCCCGGAACTCAAAATCCGCAAGGGTCTCCGCCGGCAGCTGCTACAGCTCATCCGAAACCGAGGTAACCTGGTCGTACCTTCGCGGCGTCTTGAAGTGTCGAGCGATCCCGACGACAATAGGTTCCTGGAATGCGCCGATGCTGCCCGGGCCGATTACCTGGTCACAGGCAATCTGAGGCACTTTCCGAGATTCTGGAAGAAAACCAAGATCATAACGCCGCGTGAGTTTATCGGGCTTGTGGCGCCGCACTTAATCACTTAGGCAGCATCGCAGGGCAGGGGGCCAGAGCCGCTCGGCGGAGATTTAGCACTGACAGCCCCAGGGTGATCTGCTACTCATTACGCAAGGAGAGGGCACCCATCACCTCCTGCACCTGCAGAAATATCTTGGCTACAAGGACCAAGAATCCACGCTCGCCACGGCGCTCATGCACTACGAGGCCGAGCAGGAAGAACATACGTCGCAGCGCAAAGCGATGTTTGCAGGCTGACCATACACGGCGAGCGTTTTTCGCAGGCGTTTAGGCTAGTGACCCACATCGCGCTTGAAAAATCTATATCTATGGATAGAGTGACGCCTGAAACACAACTGGTAGAGACTGCCGTCATGCCGCAACCTTCACATTCCCGCGCAACGAACATAAGCGCGCTGCCGTTCCGACAGCCCTACTACAAGCCCCATACGTCACTCGGGGCAACCGGTCATTGGGTCAAAACAGCCGGACTTCTCGCTCCCTTGGTCATCGGGGAGTTTGTCAAAGATCCGGACCAGAGATGGCGTTTCATTCGCATGGCTGCCGTTGCCACGGCGCTGGTGTCCGAAGCGATGTGGACGCACAGAATAACGAAAGAACGTGAAGAGGCGCGCGAGCGTGAACGCGAATGCCAGGCTCATTATTGAGCCTCAGCTCCGCTACACTGACTTCCGGCTCACCGCTGCCGCGTTATCGTTCGCAGGCAAGCCCGCGATCTCGATGGCTTTGCCGCCTGAAGCTTCCAGCTCGCGCAGCCAGTTGGGCTTCTGGCCCTTGGCGTTCCATACAAGCGTTTTGTTTGTGGGATGCTGGTAGCTATGCCCCCCGTGATAGACAACGCCCCTGGACGCTTTCCTTTTGCCATTTCCGCCCAAGGATTTCAGCGTTAGTCCTGCAGCGGCCAGAACGGCGCGCGCATCATCGAGCGCTTTTGCCTGCACTGCCCGCGCGTCTTCAATCGCCTTGGCCTTTCTTTGCTCGTCCCTTCGCTTCAGAAGGCCCTCGCATTGCCCGATAACAGTGCGCAGCTCATCGTCCTGAAGCCCGTCTAGCGTGGCGATGCTTATCATCGTCTTCTTCTCCTTTGATTGCGTTCAGAATCTCCTCAAAATCCGGGTACGACTTCACACTCATGATGACGGGCTGGTCCTCGGGGCTCTCCTGCTCCAGCAGGCTTGCCTGCCTGCTAACGAGCTCGCGGATGCCGTTGAGCTGGCCTTCGCGAATCTGGCCCACCAGAATGCCCAGGCTGTGGCCCTCGATTTCCACGGCGCGGTTGCCGAAGATAACGACAAGCTTTTCGCAGTCGCCTTCGTCGTGCCACCGGTAGCCCAGGTAATGCGACCAGGCGAATCCTTCCGCCGTCCGCCCGTCGCGCCGCTCCACATGCAGGTTGAACGCCTGCGCCGTGTGCTGGCGCTCTTTCGTAAAGGTCTGAGCATCCCCGTCCGGCTCGCCCTTCTCAAGGATTCGGTTTACGAAACGGTTCTTGGTGTCATGCATAGCCCAGTCCCTCCCGGCCCCGCCAGTAATCGGCAATGGCCGCAGCCCGCGTCTTCAGGAAACGCGCAACGCGGTTGCGCTCGAACGATTGCGCAATCTTGCTCCGCCATGAATCGCGCAACTTCGTCCCCGTGAGTTCCACCGCCGAAAGGCGCTCCCCGCCTTTTGCGATGGCATCGCGCACCTCATCCTTGTCCTCGACGTAAACCTTTGCCATCTCCTTACCGCGCGAGGCACTCACATACCATTGCTGCAGGTTGGCGGCGCGCAGCGTTTCATTGCCAAGCGCTACGAACACCCGGTCCACGGATTTGCCCTGGCTTGCATAGCTCGTATCGACATAGCCAAGGCTCATATGACCCCAGTCTTTGGGCAGGAGCTTTCCTTTCTCAAGGCGTATGTCACCTTCCATGGTGAAACCCTCGACCGTGTAGATATCGCCGTTATTAATGCGCGTGCCTTTCTTCTGGCCTTCGACCTTGGCTTCGCCGTTCTTGGTGATGCGTATGCGGTCGCCCTTACCGACTGAAATCGTGCGCGTGCGTGAGACCTCGAAACGCTCCGCCTGGTCCGCGGGCAGCTGTGCTTTCGTGCCGTCCCGCCGCATGAGAATCACCGAGTCGCCGTCCCGTCCAATGACGGCGGCAGCTTCGCCTTTGGTAAATCCGCCCGACGTTGTGCGTTTTCCCCCGCTGCGTTTGCGCTCACCGGCTACGGCCTCATGAAAATCGACCACCATCCCGGCTTCGTAGTTGCGGACATCGGCCTTCTGCGCCTGCGTCCAGCCGTTGGAGCGGCGCACGGTAAACTCCCGTTCCTTGCCGATAGCGCCGCGTTCTTTAAGCGCTTCGCGCAACTCGTCCGTGAGCCTCCCTCCTTCAGCATGGGTAGGCGCAATAATGAGAGCGCTTTTGCCGTCATCGGTCGCCTGAAGATAGTCGGAAACGAGTTTCTTATGCCGTTCCTCGGAATTTGATTCGACGACCCAGCCCATTTTGTCGAGCGCATCGAAACCCTTGCGCGCCCCCCTGCCCGTTCCATCGCTGATTTGCTCTACGGCCTTGCGGTATCCCTTGTCGCTCTGCCTGCGAATCTCCGTAATCTGCGCGTATCTGATGCCAGCTTCCTGCTCCAGAAGACGAAAAGCATCTCCGGCTTCGATACTTGAGTGTTGACGATAGTCACCCACCAGGACGACCCGCGCCTCCTGGTTTTTTGCGATGTCAAAAATGCCACGCATGTCTCTGGAGGAAATCAGGCCTGCTTCATCGACCAGCATCACTTGCTTGTGCAATTGCTTCTGGAGCTTTTCATTCTTGAAGAGCATCGCAAGCGTCTCGGCGTTCTTGAATCCGACCTTGCGCAGTTCACCGCGCGATGCGGTCGTTGACTGGGCAAACGCGAAGACCTGGCTGTAATCGCCGGAACGGTTTTCAATCGAAGAGACAACGGCATTAACCGTCTGAAGCATATGCGTCTTTCCTGTCCCGGCCGCGCCGCGCACGCCCGTGACCTGATCGCGGCTCTTAAGAACGTGCAACGCGGCTTTGCGCTGCTCGCCCGAAAGTCCCGCCAGCTCGTCCGATTTTGGGTCCACATCCACAAGCGGGCGGAATTTCCGCTGGCCGTCCTTGGCAAATTGCAGCATGGCGATTTCATCGCGAAGAACCGCCTTCGTCGTCGTCATCACCTGGCCCCCACGTGTTTCCTTAATCACTTCCGGGTGCTGCGCGATATCGGCAACGGATTCGGGCAACAGCGACCCGACGCCGTAACGCAACGCTTCGGCCTTGAGCTTCTTTTCCGAAACGGCGGAAGCGTTCTGAAACGAATGGGCGAGGGCATATTCCTTGGCTTCCTCAGCCGTGTAGGCCCTGTCGCCTTTGGCGCGCCCATGCACGGCATCGGCAAGGGCCGAACGCTCATCGTCGGACAGGCGTTCATCCCAGAGCTTGCGCAATTCGGCTTTTCCGAGGTCGTTGTTTTTGTGCTCGCGTCCGTAATAGCCGATAGCGTGCTTGCCCTGCGAATCCGTGATGCCTTTCTCGGCGGCCTCGCGCTCAATGTCATTTCGGCGGCGGGAGTTCTTATCAATGAGCGATTGCGGCGTTCCAGCGATTTCAAAGCTGTAGTCTCTTTTTTCCGTCGCTATACCAAGCTCATTGAGACGATGTGCCAGGCGGGCGTCGAACGCCGCTTCCCAATAAGGAGCGTCCCTTTTCAAATCGCCGAACTGGCCCGCCTTCCAGCGCTTTTCAATGTCGTCGTAGGTTAAGTTCATGGCATAGCAGTGCATATGCAAATGCGGGTCTGGAACTCCGTCCACAGGCCGTGCCGTGAAATGCAGAAAGTCCGCCCAAACCATATTCCCGGTTTCCCGGTCGTGGTCGGCACCCTTTGTCCGGACGCGCGTTTTCATCTCCGTTTCGATTTCCCGCATCGTGTCGTACACGCTCGACCGAAACACATCGAGTAGTCTTTCGTCCCGCGAAATCTCGTATAAAACCGATACCGACTTCGGCGCCGAAAATGTGAAATCGAAGCCTGGGCGGCGGTTGTCTTTATTGCGCGGACTCAACTGCTCGCCGCTAACGGGGTGCAAATTGTCGCAGAGTGCGAAATACTCCCGGTCCTGCACCTCGCCTGAAACTCCTAAACGCTCAGCACCTTTTCCGTGCCATCGTCCGGCCACTTCCTGCCCGTCAATGTAGTAGTCTGAGCGCTTAAGGTTATCGCCAAAATATTTCTTGGCACCGGCGGCGCTTTCGCTTGGAGTGATTCTTAGCATCGTTCTTAGCTGTACGGGTTTGGCACAACCGGTAGGGGGTGGGGACTAATCGAAACCGCAACCGGTTGTAGCAATTTCATTTGAAGTTGCAAGTGCAAATCTGAGCAGCATGCATCTCCCCTAACCGGAGGTTAGGCCGGCTGCCACCGACAGCACGGCCCCCACGTGCACATGAAAATGTTGGAACTGTTCTCCTGCTCGCCAAACTCTTCGCGGGCTCTGTTCCAACGTCAAAATGCTTGGCATGAAACACGGAGCCGGGTATTGTGTGATCGCCCAAATGGAGACTCTCAATGACGCAATGCAATACCATTCCTCTTTTGCAGGAATTGCCTGCCAACGCCACGAACGCCGAAGCCCTCGACTGGGTTAGCCGGATGCGCCGCGTCGTCGATAGATGGGAATCCCTGCCCGGATACAAATCCTTCTCCATGACTCCTGAATTAAGGCGGCAGGCCCACGCGGAGCTGGATGCCGTGGAGCTAAGCGTCCGGCGTAACATGTCCGCACCGGAAGGCGCGTAGTTTCCACCGAATGCGATGAATGTGGAGGTGCGCATAGTGTGCCCCCTCCGTTAGCGCTCCCAGGACGGCGGCCTGCGCGGCATCGTTTGCTGCGCTCGCTGCGGGGCTTTCTCCGGCGCTTTCTCTTTATCCTGGAGCGCGGTTTTTCCCGAGGCACCGTCTGTCGGACTTAGCGCTTCCTGTGCCTTATCCTGGCGACTCTGGTTTTGTAATTGGGCTTGGGGGGCGCTGCCGGTTTCCGGAGCCGTCCGCTTTGCCGGCGATTGCACGTGTTCAGTCGCCTTATTCATTGTCGCCGTGGCCCGATCCGCCTGGGCTTTGATTTCGGGCGTAATTTGCTTTGCGCTCGCCTTCGCCTGGGCGTCCTGCCGAGCGTACATTTCCTTTGCGGTTTCGGGTTTTTGCTCTTGTGATGTTTGTGCGACGGACTGTTGCTGAGATTCCTGACGGTTGTTGATGAAATCGAGGAATGCCACGGTAATTACCTCCGTGGCCAGTATCGTTTGCGATGCCCTCCCGGCGTCAGTTAAAGCATGTTACGCGCGGCGCTTTTCTGCGTATTTCTCACAGCAATTCCAGCGCCTTACGAACTGTTCGGGCTTGGGCCCCATTGTCATGAAACCCTAACTGGAGTTGAAGGAAGGAACACGGTAGGGTGGACGAAGTTCCAACCCTTCAATTGCTGTCCTGTGTCCGGTCCGTCAGAAGACAATGAAATATTGACCTCCTTGCAACGCGCCGCGGATTTCATGCGCGAAGTTCGCAAGGCACAGGCAGAGTGCGGCAAGGGAATGACCGGGGGCACATTCCTTGAGCCTTCGCAGGAAACGGCGATAAGCGCGGCAATCGAAAACAGCGATCTCGTGCAATCAGTTAAGGACGCGGGCCAGATGGATGGGGCCGTGTTTCGCACTGCGCGGATATTCGAGGAAATGTGCCGCCGTCAGCATGTGGATGTGAGCGAGTCCGTGAGGCCGTTGGTCGTGCGCCTGCTTGCAAGCGAGCTGCTGGCAAATCACGAAGCTCTGCCGGAGGCGTCACCGGATAAGCTGGAAACGCTGACTGCACTACAAGGGGGAATCGGGCCGGAGCTGAACAAGGAATTCGGGGAGCGCTTTAAGCACAGACCGAGCTATTTTGCGATGGCTGCACAACACGCCGCAAACCCGCGTGAATACCTGGAAGAAATCGCCAGAACACATACAGGCAAGTACACGAAACAGTCACCCTATTGGACGGCGGAAGGTAAGCGGTCTTCAAAGGACGCGGGAAACACTCACGAGCGGTAGTGATTTTTTTTATCGGGAGAATCGAAACAATTTGTAAAGACTCCCTCAAAGTTGGCAGACTAAAGAATTTTCAGGGACTTCAGGGAACTGGCTTCTACATTTATCAACGGGTTGCAGCCAAGAAAAGTGAAAACCTTTTCACACGCGCGCCCCTGTGAATTGCTTATTCTTCGCCTAATTCAGCGTTATTGACAAAATTTGTCATCTCCTCGGTACCGTTGCATCGGGCCAGAGCTGCGGTAGAGTGCTGCACAGACCGAAGCAGTAAGTCAGAAGAAGATTTCCAACTAACCAAAAAGGGCGAGCAAAAAGCCCCTCACGGGAGCTGCGCCCGAAGTGTTGTCAAAATTCGGTAAGCCCAGTGAATAGGAGGAACCGCATGAGGCCCAGACTAATTGAACTCCCCAGCCCTGAAGACGTCGAGCGCCAGATGGAACGTATGAGGCGTAGTGCACGCTTCGCACGCGCCAATCGCTCTTTTCCCTTTCTGCGGTTCCTGGTGGACGGCGCCCTGGAGGGAAAGGAGTTCATCGAGGAAGAGATTGCGCAAGAAGTCTTCGGCGTAGATGACGAATGGGCTCCCCTGCTGGATGCGAGAGTGCGCGTGGGCCGCCTGAATCTGCAGAAATACATCGCCGATTACTACCAGAACGAAGGCGCGCACGACCTCGTTCTCATTGAGGTCCCGCCCGGCACCGGATACCGGGCGGTGTATTCGTGGAACGCGGCGGCGTTGCGTGACAACGAGAGCGGGCTGCTCGCCGAACTCGCCGAAATGCTGATTTATCTCTGGCCCGTTCTCGCCGCCCTGAAAGACGGCAAAGGATGATCTGACTTTCCGCAAAACGCGCAGGCGTCAGAGCGATGAGCATGACGCCTGGCACTTCTTCTTTGCGCTCCCTGCCCTTGGTAACTTCGCTGAACTGTTTGCACAAATAACTTTTCCCTATGCTGCCCTCAGAGTTGGTGAACGACTAACCGACCTAACAGGGAGGATACGGCCATGGATGGTTTGAGCTTGCTCATAGTGGTGCTGCAGGTTCTGCGAATCGTCTTTCGCTCCGGACCCAACAGCTAAACCAGGAAAGGGACGGTGCGGCATTCCCGCGCTGCCGCCCGTCCCTTTCATTCCGGAATATTCCAAATCAGACAAAGGAGCACACCTTTATGAGATCAACCCGTATTGCCACAATCGCTGCGAACGCCATTGCCGCATCCGCGCTACTTGCGGCTTCCGGAATGGCCCAGCAAACTCCTCAACCACTATCTGCGCAGCCAACTGCTCAAGCGCAGCCGTGCAAGCCCGCCAAGCCAGCACAAAATATAGGCGCCGTACAGCCTCCGAGCAGCGGCCCACTTGCCGGCGCTTCAACAAAGGCCTGCTCGAAATTCGGGATTTGCCTGCATCCCAAAGCAAAACCCGTCACAGTCGCGGACGAGAAGCCATGTCCCTCGCCGGCGCCCGCCAATACGCCTGCGACTAACCCGGTCACGACAAAGGAGCTCTGCCCGCCGGCGACGACGCGCGTAACCGGGCAGCCCTATTGCCTCAAGGGCGACGGCATAACGCTGGTCGATGTGGTCCGCGTTCCCGTTTCACCTTCAACTCCGGTCCCGACAACCCCCACGGCACCGGCCGCGCAGAAGTAAAGCGCGTCGGGGCTGAGGCCAGCGAAGGCGTTTCAGCCCCGAATCAATTTCTAAGGAGGGCTCCATGAGCGACGACAGACAGGGCAACACGGGGGGGGCAGACGATGTGACGTATACGTTCTGGCTCGACGCACCGAGCGAAATCCTGAACGAGATTGAAGCGGCGTGGGGAGAAATTACTGACGGTCCAGGTTTCCGCACAGGCCTTTGGTTTAGCTACGGCCGCAAGCCAATTAATTAAGGAGAATTAATGCCAAAGGAAGATCCCATACTCGACCGGATCGTACTTTCCCTCACGGATAAGGGCGACCACGTAACCGTGCGCACACTGAACAAGGGGACGCTTATCACTGCGAGCGCCGGGGGTGGAAAGACCAGCACCGTCGGAAAACAGCTGGCCTGCGGAATGTTGCGTGTGCCTAATTCCGGCGGTCTCGTGCTAACGGCCAAGGCTGAGGAAACCGAGAACTGGATTAGATATGCCGAGCTCTGCGGCCGAAGCAACGACCTCATTGTCTTCGATGGAAAGTCAGGCCTCTGTTTCGACCCCTTGCACCATGAATGGACACGGCCGGGGCGGGGCGCTGGAGACCTGGAAAGCGTCATCGATTTCTTCTCGACGCTCGTCTCTATCGGCAAGAAGGAAGTCGGCCATGGACACGATCCCTTCTGGGAGCGTGGCAATGAGCAGATTATGCGCAACGTCATCAAGCTGCTCGATCTGGCAGGCGAAAGGATTTCCATTGCGAGCATCGATCGCGTCATCAAGTCGCTTCCCACGCGGCCTCTGGAGTACGAGGAAGAGAGCTGGCAAAAGTCTTCCTTTTGCGCGCAGCTTATCGACTCCATCCGCGCACGCAAGGATACGCTGACGCCCGACCAGTGGAGCGATCTCGACTTCGCCACGCAATACATCTTCAACAAATGGCCGAGTTTCGATGAGAGACCCCGATCATCGCTGGAGATGACCTGGTCGGGCATGGCCGACAAATTTCTCTTCAATCCATTCAACCGCCTGTTTTGCAGCGGCAAATGTGACTTCACTCCGGAAGACACCACGCACCGGGGTCGCATTGTGATCTGCGATTTTCCGCTGCTGGAATACGGCCATGAAACAGGCCGCACCATCAACGTCATACTCAAGCTGATTTTCCAGAGAGCATGGCTGCGCCGCAAACTTTCTGAGTCTCCCAATCCAGTCTTCCTTTGGCAAGACGAATTTCAGTACTTCGCTACAAGACGCGACAACTTCTTCCAGCAGACCTGCCGCGGCAGCCATGTCGCGGTGTTCTGCATTACCCAGAACATCCTCAATCTTTCGGAAGAGCTTGGCGAAGACCAGCCCGGCAGCAAGACCAAGAGTTTCATCGGCAATCTGGGACTCAAGATCTTTATGCAGCAGAACGAAATGGAGACGTGCAACTACGCCGCGGACCAGATCGGCAAGGAGTGGAGATCGATAGGAAGTTTCCACAGCAGTCAGGGCGGCATGAGTCAGCCTCAGACCAGCGTGGGCGGATCGCTCCAACTCGTCCACATCGTGGACCCCATCGAGTTCACGCGATTAGTAACTCCGGATGCAGTCAATCCCTACGCCCAGGCGATTGTCTACATGTCAGGCAAAACGTTCAACGCCACTAAAACCGAGCAGAACCCGAGAGGGCGCAATTTCCTCTCGGTGCTTTTCTCGCGCGATTAAGGAGACCCATGCAACCACCACAGCAGCAATCCGCACCGTCCATGAGCATCGAGCAGCTTCATGACTTCGCACTCAACGTCGTCCATTTTGTCTGCAGCATCTTCACCATGCCGGTTGAAATCCTCCTGCGTCCGCAATACGGCACGCGGTATTTTCCGATTCCGGTGACGTTTTTCTCGGCCATCCTGATGCTCCTTCTGCCGTTCCTCTCCGGCATGGCAACAGGCATTACTCACATGATTCCGTTTTCAGGCCCGGCCATGCCCCCGCCTGGGCTCTTTGGGCTGGCTGCTTTCTCTTCCCTTTACTTTTTCCTCGTCCTGCTCCACGGCCTGCGCCTGTGGCGGCGGATGGTCTATATGGATCTCGAAAAGCATAGCCAATTTGAAGGCCCTGCCCTGCCTTTCTTCCGTATGATCCCCGGAAGCAGGTCTTTCTGGTTTACACGCATCCTGCTGGAGCCGGCGTTTGTCTTCGTGCTCGCATCGGTGCTTGAAAGCATTTCAATCATCCAGTCTGGCCTGTCGGTTTACCTGCACTGCGCAGCGCTGATGCTCGTTATCCGGAACTACATCTACTGGTATCGCGTGTGGGAGCTCATCCGCAGCTGGATGGACATGGCTGCGGCAGGCCCCATCATCAGCAGCTTCGCAGCCGGCAAGGCCACCGAAGACGAGCTCGCGCCGATTCATCTTGCGAGCCTGCCCAAGAACCTTCCCCCCGACATGCGCCAGGCGGCTGTGTCGTACATCGCGCGCACGCTCGGCGCATTCACCCCAGTTCAAAAGAACGAAGTTCAGGAGGAAAAACAATGATCAGCAAAATCATCAAGAACCCGAAATTCATGTGGATTGTAGGTGGGCTTCTCGCGTACTGGTTCTTCGGCCCGTCGATACCCGCAATCATCCGGCAGGCGTTCATCTCGCGCCCGTCTGTGCACACTCCGTCCTCAAAGGACAAGAATGCACGGCCGGGAAGTTCTCCAGGCGGGCCCGCCCCCCTGCCCTCTTCCGGCGCCGGGGATGCGAAGCCGGCCGACGCGGCGCTGCATAACCTGATGGGGGCCTGGGAAGGAACGGTTCTGCTCTCGAAGCAAGGAGCCTGTAAGGTCCGCCTCGAATTGCGAGAGGATCACGACAGGCAGGGTCAGTTCCTGGGTTACTCCAATCTCTCCTGCACTCCGAACATGCTGGAGATCATGGCGCAACAGCAGCCAGGCCATAAGATGACGCCGGCCGAGGGCATGGAAATCATGAACCGCTCCATGAAGCCAAGCGCCGGAACGTTCACCGGCATCGCCGACAACGGAGCGATAAAACTTACCGCCTCCAATACCTTCGGCCTTACCGGACTTGGTTGCTCCATCGCATCGTTCGCGGTCATGCCGGCGGGCGCAAACGACATGGGCGCCGACTTCAAGGAGAACGATGTTCCCGGATGCGATGCCGGCCAGCTCGTCATGAAGAAAGTGAGGTGAAGCCCATGACACCGGAGCCTTTTGTTTCGGCGGAAAAGGCGGCTGATTTTTTGGATATCAGCCGCCGCTATTTACTCTCGCTCGCGCGCAAGGGCATTGCCGGCGCCTACCCGCTCGATGGCCAGGCAAAGAGAAAGGTGTGGCGATTCCGGCTTTCCGAACTCGTTGATGCCATTGCAAAAACGATGATCCACAAAAGCGAGAAACTATGCGATCCTGCATCCGGCAGTCCCCGCTGAAAGGAATTTCATGGCCTATCAGCGAGGATGTTTGAAGAAAGTACGCCGCAAGGAAGGAGAGACCTGGGTGCTGAGGTTCCGGGTCACGAGCGCGGAAGGAAGCAGAGTCGAGCACACCCTGCCCGTCGGACTTGTTCAGAAGTTTCCGAAGGATAAAGACGCCTGGCGCGAGGTGGACCGTCTTTGCCTGGGAGTCAGAATCAACGACAGCCCCTGCCCCGGCCGTGCGTCATTTGAATTCCTGGCGGAGCATTACCTGAAAGCCGACTTCGGCGTGGACGCCGTTCGTCCCAAGACCGAGCGGACCACGCTTAACACTCAGCAGATTGTCCGAAGCTACCTCATCCCCCGCTGGGGAGGCGAGATTGCCGAGGACATCAAGCCCCTTGACCTCCAGCGCTGGTTCCAGTCGCTTCACAACGACAAGGGGCTTGCGTGGACTACCGTGTCGAAGTTTCGCGGTACGATGCTGCGCGTCTATAAGACGGGTATGTTGCACGAACTCGTAAGCAAGAATCCCGTGCAGCCCGTCGAGACGCGCTCCCTCACCGACTACAAGGCGATACTCGTCACACCCACACAGACGCTGGAAATCATCCGGAGCCTGACGAAGCCACTCCACCGCATTCTCGTGCTCACCTGCGCGGCTACCGCGTTGCGTGCGTCCGAGCTTCTGGCCCTGCGATGGAGCGACATACTGTGGCAGGAGGAACGAATCGCCGTAACCAAGCGCTGGTCTTTGGGCAAGGACGGGCCGACCAAGACCCGCAAGTCCGAAGGCCACGTGCCCCTGCATCCGGCTCTCGCCACCCAGCTCAAGGAGTGGCGAGGCCAGACTGCTTACGCTGTATCAACCGACTTCGTCTTTCCGTCGCTCAAGAAAGAAGGACGCGTGCCCCTCTCCCCCGCCGTGTTCGTCGCTGACCACCTTCGGCCGGCGGCGATCGCGGCAGGCGTGAAGATTGAGCCAGGCCAGCGATTCGGCCTGCACAATCTGCGGCACTCGCTCTCAAGCTGGCTTGTCAACAAGGCGAAGGTCGAGCCGAAGACGGTGCAGAGCATCCTGCGTCATTCACGCATCCAGACGACGCTGGATCTCTACACGCAAGGCGACGGCGATGAAACACGGGCGGCGCAAGGCGCGTTCCTCAAGGAAATGGGACTCGCTACGGAGATGATCCAGTGACCCATTTTTTGCTTGTGGGTTGGATTGTGGGTTGGAGTTTCCGGACAGAATCTCCGCAACCTGCAGAAAACAAATGGTGGGCGCTATAGGATTCGAACCTATGACTTCCACCGTGTGAAGATGGCACTCTACCGCTGAGTTAAGCGCCCACGTGCGTGCGGTAAGTTCATCATTATACACAAGTTCCTGATCCACTTCTCGTTCACTGAATCGTCTCTGGCTCCCGCATTGGCACCCGCTTTTCCGCTGGAAGTAGGCGTTGGAGCACCTTTTCCTGCGCGGCTCGCTTGGCTCTCCGACGAGAATGAGAGTAGTAGAGGGTCATGTCCATCTTGGCATGGCGCATGACCGCTTGAACCACAGCGGGGTTCTCTTGCTCGTCCATGAGGAACGTCGCCAGTGAATGCCGACCGAGATTGTGGAAGCCGAACCTCTTCACGACCTCGCCATCGCGGTCGTGGGTTATGCCGTTTTCGACCCTGATGACACCCGCAGCTATCGCAGCAGGACGAATGTAGTCTTCGACCAATTGGGATGCACTGCGGGGCTGTTCGCCGCCTAGCTTTTCGGACGGAAAAACGAAGTCGTCGTCTTCCGCATACGTCGTTTTCTGCCTCCAAGCCGCCAGAACGTCGAGGAGCAGTTGGGGAGCCTCTACCCGTGATCGGGACAGCTTGGTTTTGGCACCCTCCTGCATGATGAAGTGGACGAAGGTTTCCCGAATGGCGATCAAGCCGCGATCCCATAGGATGTTCCGCCACCTCAGGCCAAGCGCCTCGCTCATCCGTAAACCGCAAGTTGCGACGAGCAGCGCAAGCTCGTACTCTGGTTGCTTCAACTCCGAAAGCACCTTAAACGTGTCTTCGATTTCAAGCGCCAGCGCTTCATAGTCTGTCACCTGCGAGAACTCACGCCCCTTCACGTAACACCATGGATTGAATTGCTCCCCGCGAGGGATGAGTCCTTCACATTGGCCCCACAAGTACATTCCCGACATCACGCTCTTATATTTCCCGCGCGTAGACGTCTCGACTTCGAGCCCCTCAAACCACGCCTTCAGTTTCCGGGGATCGATATTGATCGCTTCCGCGTCTGCCCACCTGGGACTGAGCAGCTTTCTCACGACTTGCTCGTGATGCTCCTTCGTTGACTGTTTGTTGAATGGGTAGTTGGCGAGATATTTCTCGGCAAGTTCCCCAAAAGTGATGAGGACCGGATCGGGCTTGGCGACCAGCTTGTCGAGGCCGAGTTCGCCAACCTTGAGCCATCCCTCCTCATCAGTCATCGTGTCCAGACCCACAACCTTCGACCGTTCGTCGCCGTTCTCGTTGTAGTAGCAGTACACGAGCTTTCCCTTTTTCCTACGAAACCACCCCTTAGCCATTGGGATCGCTCCTTCTGGCTACGGGGACTGCCGGCGCCGATGATATCTCGTTTGGCGGCCGGGATCGCAACGTTTTTCGGTGGAAATCGCGGCTGCGATTTCGCTCAGCCGAAAGCGCCACAGCTTCCGCCTCCCACGCCCGATGGGGTGAGCAGGAACTTCACCGGCACGTGCCATCTCAAGCAAGTGGCGGCGGGTGATAACGAGGAATTCTGCGGCCCGATTTGCATCTACAAACGGCTCAATGTCTCTGCCTGCGGTCGTGTCCATTAGACCCCCAGAATTTTGGAGACCGTGAACGCCGCAGGTTTCATTCAGCGGTCCGATGAGGACGATTCTAACTTTGATCAATAGCCGCTGTTACGCGCGCTGGGAGGAATATTTTCAAAGGGCACAGTCAGTTTTTTCGAAAAATGATGAACCTGTTTTGTGACATTGGAGATATTGTGACGCGGATGTGACGCAGATATTACCCTGAGTGACTAAATGCCTCAGACTGACAGTTGCATGTTGTAGAGGGACCGTAACCTGTTTGATTTCTGAGGCCGGCCAGACTTGGGCGTTTCACCTGGCCGCAATCCGGCGACGCTCAAAGTAAGGTCGTCCTGAGTCACGAAGAGCTTTCTTTACTCTTAGGCGGGATCGATTTGTCCACAACCAAGCGGAAGCAGTGGTATCGAAAGCCTCCCTCAGGAGGGCAAGCCTCCGCACAAATCGCTTGTGCGTCTTGATGTAAATGCTCCAAGATAATGTCACCCCATAACTGCAACGAGATTCTGTCACCCTCCAAGGATGGTGACGATGAGTCAGAAAGAGTTCCAACGAGTGAAAGTGATTGAAAATGCGGCAGGCGGGAGGCTGAGCGTACGCGAAGCCTCCTGCCTGCTGCATTTGAGCGAGCGCCAGGTGCAGCGGCTCAAGCGCCGTTATCAGCCCAACTCCACAGATTGGGTACACCACGGCAATCGCGGACGCGCCGCGCCCTGGGCCATTTCCGTTCCCCAGAAGCAGTTGATCTTAACCTTAGCGCGCGGCAAGTATCAGGGCTTTAACGATTCTCATCTCACGGAAAAACTTCACTCCGAAGAAAACCTCACCGTCGGCCGCGAAACCGTGCGGCGCATCTTGCGAGCCGCCAAACTGGCCTCGCCGCAGAAGCGCCGGCCCCGCAAATATCGCTCTCGCCGCCCGCCCCGCCCGCGCTTCGGCATGATGGTGCTCACCGATGCCAGCTGCCATGATTGGCTCGAAGGCCGTGGCCCCGAGCTCACCCTCATCGGCTTTCAGGACGACGCCACCGGCCAGATCCTGGCCGCTCACTTCCAACTCGAAGCCGAAAATACGCTGGGCTATCTTCGTGCTCTGCACGCCATGATCCTTGCGCACGGCCTTCCCCTCAGCCTCTACCACGACCGTCACTCCATCTTCCAGCGCAACGATTCGTACTGGAGTCTCGCCGAGCAGCTCGCCGGAAAACAATCTCCCACTCAGCTGGGACGGGCTCTCGAGCAGCTCGGCATCCAGCAGATCCCCGCCTATTCACCCCAAGCCAAGGGCCGCATCGAGCGCGCCTGGCGCACCTGCCAGGACCGCTTGGTCAGCGAACTTCGTCTGGCTCAAGCCACCACCGTCGAGCAAGCCAACATTGTGCTGGCCCGCTTCTGCGCCGACTACAACCAGCGCTTCGCCCGTCCCGCCGCCGAGGCTGCCTGCGACTTCCGCCGCCTGCCCCGCCGCTTCGATCTCGCCCGTTGCCTCAGCTTGCACTACCAGCGGGTCGTCGCCGCCGATCACACCGTCACTCTGGGGGCGCAGTCGATCGCGCTGCCACCCTTGCCCGGCCATCGTGGTTACGCCGGAGAAGCAGTCGAACTCTCCCATCAACTCGATGGCGTGTTGCGCGTTTTTCGCGGAGATGTTCTCTTGCTCGCCCGACCCTCGCCCCTGGAAGAACACGCCGAGCGCCGACCCCAGCTCCTCACCTCTGCGCAGAAACGAAAATCGCCAACCCCGCGCACCTACAACCTCTCCGGCCGCCCCGCGTTACTTAAACGTTAAGGGGTGACAAAGTCTCGTTGCAGTTAATACGACATTTTCTCGTTGCAACAACATCGCTTGTGCGTCTTGATTGACTCTGATAGATCAGAGGGTCATTGTGACAGTACCTCCCATTCCTTCAGCACCAGCTGATCTGGAACTCATCGCGCACCTGAAGAGCCGGCTGCGGTACGCAGAACTCAGGATTCGCGTGCTGGAAGAGCGACTGCGGCTGATGCGGATCGAGAAGTACGGAGGGGCCGGCGAAAAACTATCCGATCTGCAGATTGAATTATTCGAGATTGATCCCGTGGTCACTGAAGTGACGCTCGACAGCGAGGCCGAACGTAAGCCCGCACACCGCTCTGCGAACGGAGACTGCAAGCATCCCGGCCGCCAGGAGTTGCCTCTGAATCTTCCTCGCGTCGAGCGGATTTTGCCTTGCACCCCTGATCAGCGCGTATGCAAACGCTGCGGCAGAGAAACGGTAGTCATCGGCCACGAGGGGCGTTCCCAACTGGATGTTGAGCCAGCAAAGTACTTCGTGCTGGTGACGAAACGAGAAAAACGAGCTTGCCGGAGGTGTGAGGAACTTGGAGTGGTCTCGGCACGGTTGCCGCTGCGGATCGTCGATAAGTGCATGGCCAGCGACCAGATCGTGATAGACACGGTCGTCAGCAAGTATTGCAACCACACGCCGCTAAATCGACAGAGCACAATTCTGGAAAGGGATACCGGTCTGAAAATCAGCCGGGCAACGCTAGACGGTTGGGTCCTCAAGGTGGGCGAGTTGCTGATCCCAATGGTCGAGGCCATGAGACACGATTTAATCAGCGGAACGTACATACAGGCTGATGAAACGCCGGTGGATGTGCAGATGCATGAGGGCCGAGGGAAAAACCATCAAGCCTACCTTTGGCAATACAGTCGGCCCGGGGGAATCGTTGTGTTCGATTTTCGTCTGGGTCGCGGACGGGATGGGCCAAGGCAGTTTCTGGGCCAGTTTAACGGCATTCTCCAAACAGATGGATATTCGGCGTATGACCAGATCGGCGGCACTAGAATGATTCATGCCGCGTGCTGGGCACATGCGAGAAGGCAGTTTTTCGACGCAGTACAGCTGAATTCCAGAGATCCCGTTGCAACTCGAATTGTGGCGCTAATGGACGAGTTGTTTGCTGTCGACGCAGAAGCTCGCCGCAAAAGGCTATGTATTGCGGCGCGTCATACCCAGCGTCAGGAAAGAAGCAGGCTTCTGCTGGATGACATTCGTAACAACATCGAGGCGGCCCAGTTTGTTGCATTGCCCTCCAGCGCACTCAGCAAGGCCTGCCAGTATGCACTCACGCTTTGGAGAAAACTCACACGGTTTCTGGAATATCCCGAACTGGAGTTGAGCACTAACCTTGCGGAGAATTCAATGCGTCCCGTGGTTCTGGGACGGAAGAATTGGATCCATATCGGCAGCCCACAAGCGGGACCGAAGGTAGCGGCGATTCTTTCCGTCGTAGAGACCTGTCGGCGGCTCAGAAGGTAATTATCCCTTGACAACAAGTAGAACATATGGCAAACTGTTTGCATGAACCGCAGACAGACCATTCCGAAAGAACTCCGCTATACCAGAAACGACTTCGACCGCGAGTTTCCGACCGATGACGCCTGCCTTGAGCAAATCAAAGAGCAGCGCTTTCCCGGCGGCGTAGCGGTCTGCGAGAAGTGCGAAGGCCCGCGCAAGCATTACCGCGTGACTGGCCGCACTGCGTATGCCTGCGCCACTTGCGGAAATCATATCTACCCTTTGGCGGGAACGATCTTCGAGAAAAGTACTACTTCGCTTCGCATCTGGTTTCAGGCTATGTACCTGATGGGCTCGACTCGCTGCGGCATCTCGGCCAAGCAGATTCAACGCGAAACCGGAGTGACCTATAAAACCGCTTGGCGCATGTTCCGCCAGATTCGCTCGTTGCTGTCCGAACCTGACATGCAACTGGAGGGATCGACGATTGAAGTAGACGAGATGTACCACGGAGGAAAGCGTAAGAGTGGACGCGGACGCCCGATGCGCGGAGATAAACAAAAGACTCCCGTGATCGGAGCAGTTGAGCGCAAGGGCCGCGTGATCGCTCGCACTGCCGATGACGTGAGCAGTAAGACTCTTCAGGGATTCGTGAAGGAATGCGTCCTCCCCAAGAGCACCGTGTTTACCGATGAATTTGCTTCGTACAATGGTCTGGAGCGGATCGAAGGAATGGGATACGAGCATCGCCGGATCAACCATGAGGCGAAGGTGTACGTCATGGGCGACATTCACACCAACACAATTGAAGGATTCTGGAGTTTGATAAAGCGCGGGATCGGCGGCGTCTACCACTCGGTCAGTCAGAAGTACTTGCAGACTTACCTTGACGAATATTCGTTCCGCTACAATCGCCGCGCTTCTGGGAATTTGATTTTCCCCGCGATGTTGGCGAAGGTTTCTGAAAAGGTGTCGTTGAAGCCTTCTGCACCAACCGCAGAAAATCAGACCGTGTAAACGGTCGCGTCTCACCCTCTGCATTCTTGGCGGAAGGTTTGGGGTGATTCGCCATAGTGAGCACTGCGCTGTACTGCAATCTAGCGCCTTCGTGTCCCTAGATTGGAGTAGAACGCAATGGTGTCCCAAAGTCAAGAAGCCCTGAGTGGAATGGTCTGCGGATACGGAAAAGCAAACCGGGATGCCGCAGTGATGGTTATGTTCAAAGCCTATTTCGACGACTCCAGTAACGATGAATGCGATAAGGTTTTGGTGCTTGCCGGATGCATTCAGAGCTACAAAGCGTGGGCCACTTTTAGCCTCGCTTGGGAGGCGGCATTGGCGCAAAGCCCAATCATTAAGCATTTTCATATGGGCGAAGCAAGAAGACTGGAAGGCGAATTCGTTCGCTGGAAGGCAAGCGTCAGAGACCAGAAAATCCACCTTCTTGCGACCGTTATCGAGTCTTGTCGTCCGTGGACGATGGCCGTGTGGGTAAGTCGCAAGGAGCACGATGCCATCGTGAAACCTATCGCGCCGTTCATGATTCGGCATTCTTATTTCGCGCTGTTTTGCGCTGTGGTTCTGAAGCTCGCAAATTGGCATCAGGATATGGGTATCCAATTACCAGTCGAATACGTATTCGATGAACAAGGCCCGATAGGAGATGATTCGGCACTCTGGTACAGACACATTAAGAGTTGGCAAAAACCAGAAATCTCGGCTCTGATGGGTGGGACCCCAAAATTTGAAAACGATGAGAGGATTCTTCCCTTGCAAGCGGCTGACATGTTGGCATGGCATGTTCGCAGACGACGAGAGCACCCGAATGAATCGTCGAAATGGCCCACTGCGCCACTAGAAAATCTCACCTATGCCGAAGCTCATCTCTCGCCAGAGTTCTTGAGGGAAATGGCTGACCAAATGAAAAGCGTGCCATTCATGGAGTCTGTTCGACAGAAACCCACAAGATCACAAAAAGATGAGATTCGTAAGGTAGTTCGCACCATGCCAACAGAGAAAGAACGGAATCACTAATGGAGCACGCGTACTGGGCTGCAACCTGCCCAAATTTCGATTGTCGCGCAACCCTGCTCATTTGCTATATTGGCCAGACGCAAGAGGGATGGGAGAAGTCTGCACCTCGCCCGAAATCTGCTGAGGGCAACTGTCCATCGTGTCATCGCCCACACACGTTCGTGGATCGTGATTTTTGGGTGAGCATCCGGCCAGACAAATTGCAACTCCCCGCATGTCCACCAGCACCATAGGCCCTAGCTTCACATTCTCCAAGAAAGCAACTTTCTCCTGTCCTGTCACGGCTCCTCCATTCTACCTTGTATTGATGGGATAATTACCGCTCAGAATTCGTGCGCGCGACTATCTCGCGGCAGTACTTCCCGGTCTCTCAAACGTTTCGATCCAGAGACTTTCGCCACTTACTCCGTCGAGGTGGGCCGCTTCCGTTTGACGAGTCCACGTGCTCAGGTCGCGTGTCACTCGCTCATCCAATCGAACAGTATTCGGTCTGGTGCAGTCGATTTCTCAACCTCCTCGACCCACGCCGTCACCGCTTGCATATCTAGTGGTTTGTCGAATAATGCACAACCTAGCTTCGCTCCGCGTGCTCGGTCGGCTTCGGAGAAGGCACCGGACATAAGAGCAAAATGCCGTTGCCGACAGCCTTTGGTGATCAATTGCTCGACAAAGTCAATCCCGTTCATGCCCAACATGTTGACATCCGAAATTATTAGATCCGAACATGAGCTGCCATCAGGACAGGCACATTGCAAAGGGACGTGAAGCGGACAAACACCAGGCTCGGGGAATGTGATGACTTCGTAATTGCGCTGGGCAAAGAAATGCCATAGTGCAAAGCGCATGCCCTTTTCATCATCGAAGATTACAGCCCGCCTTCTCATAGATACCATCTAATGCACGGCGAAGCCCATGCGGCTGCTGAGAGCTACTGGCTTTCTAATGAACGTTCCTCAACTAGTTGAGAATTATTGCTTGTTTACTTCTTCCTTTGGCCCGGCATCGCCCGAGTCTGATGCCGTGGTCTCATCGGGGGTGCATTCTCCATCGTCGTCATAGTCGCAGATGCGTCCTGGATGAGCCTGTTTGCATTTCTCGCAGAATTGAGTAGCCATCTCCAACCCTCTGCGTACGTTCGGCGCGGTTTGAAAACCCACAGAGTTCGTAATTTATTGGAAGGACTCTATGCAAACAGCCTAGAGTTGCGTGTGATTGTGATCACTTTATGTTGTGCGCGAGCGCACATTTCGCTAACTGGGAAGTCTCCTCCGCCCATGCGGCGCTTTTATCCCGGCCGGCAAGAGTTATCTTGTTAATATTGCGGTAACTGTCACAATTCGAAAGCGATCAAAGAAGAAATCGCGGGAGAGCGAAGGACGGCTACGGTTAGCCTATGCTGAGTTGGCCACTATCTACTAAAAGATGCTCCTGGCTCTAGTTGAGGCCAACATGCGATGGTTCTAGCAACAACATCCGTAGATTACTGCTGTGTGCGTCGTGACAGTCTAGACATGTTCTCTTCGTGTCGGGCCTGTGCTGCCGCACCGACCAGGTTTCCTCGTGGCAGGCAAAGCATAGCTTTGGCTTCGGCATCAACAAGCTCAGAGTAGTCATGTCGCCGTTGGTTTGCGCCAGATGGCAGACGGTGCACGAAAGCTCGATGGCGGAGTGCACCGATTTGCCTCTGGATTTATCCGCGTGACAGGAGGAGCAATTGTCATCAGCATGCACACTGCCCGGGTGTTCAACGCCGCGATTCTCAGCGGCCAACAATGGCATTGTCGCCAGGACCAGCAGAAGAGATACGGCGATGATCAAGGGGGCTGGCTTGGGGTTTAATACAGTCGACACCGAGGGCAACCTGCTTCTCTGAGCGTGCTTCCCTGGCATTGAGGGCATGGGGTTCATGAATGGAACGCGATTCTACCGTGCTGCAAATACTGAAGTCTCTATGAGGAATCGATTAGGTGGAAACTGCAGCAATGCCCCCGAACCTGATGCCTGATCCAGCAGCGTGAGCTGAATCACATTCCGGTGTGATTTTCCGCCTCTTCGATTTCTTGTGGCGGCTGGGCAGCATCCAGTCCAAACGAACTCAAGAGGCTCCAAAACTAGATCTTTATGACTAATGCGGCGATCCGAGCCATTTCTCGTCACGACCGAAATGTGATGCTAATCACATTCGAGTGTGATTCGACACCTCGCGAGACGTCTACAACCGTCGGTATTATCACGCCCAGCTTGGATCAAGACTAGGGGTTCCAAACTCTCGGAATCTATACGGTAGGAGGCGATTCGAATGCGCTTTCGCAGGCCCATATTTACTCGATGAATCGTGAACGGCACGCGGTTCAGGCTCCCGACATTTCGCGCAAAGAATAGAGAGTCAGCCAATTAACAGGAGATTCAAGATGAAGAAAGTCGCGATTGTTCTGTTCATGTCCGCTTCGACCCTGGCATTGCTGTTTGTAGCCGCCCTGAATCCACCTAAGGTGGAGGCCGTCCCGAGCTATGCGCGGCAGACGGGATTAGCCTGCAGCGGCTGCCACTACACTCCTCCGGAACTCAATCCTGCTGGACGAAGGTTCAAGCTGACGGGGTACGTCGACAAGGCGGATGAGACGAAGGTCATCAAGGCGGAGGGCAGCAAAAAGACGGCTGCGCTGGAGCTTCTGAGTTCATTGCCGCTTTCAGTGATGCTGGACGCTTCCTTCACCTCTATCAAGTCGCCGGTGCCGACGACCCAGAATGGCAATGTCGAATTTCCTCAGGACATCTCGCTGTTCCTTTCAGGTGCCTGGACCAGCCATGTGGGAAGTTTTGTTCAGGTCACATACGACACCCAGGATGACCACTTCAGCATGGATAACACCGATGTCCGCTACGCGAACACGACGAAGGTGGGTGGCAAGGAACTGGTCTACGGTCTGGATTTCAACAACAATCCCACGGTAGAGGACCTTTGGAACAGCACGCCGGCATGGGGCTATCCCTGGGTGGCCAGCGATTTCGCGCCCACGCCGAACGCTTCTCCCATCATTAATGGCGGATTGGGGCAGGACGTCGGCGGGGTTGGCGCCTATGCCATGTGGAACAACCATCTTTATTTCGATGCCGCGATTTACCGCTCCCAGCACGTGGGGAGCCCTCAACCGAACCCCGGGGGGGGGACCAACATTCGCGGCGTTGCGCCCTACTGGCGCGCGGCATGGCAGCAGCTAACGGCCAAGACACAGTATGAAGTTGGCACCTATGGGATGCACCTGCGATCCACTCCCAACGCAATTACGCAAGCCGACGGGTCTAGTTTCCCTTGGCAGGATTCGTACACGGACTGGGGAGTGGACACTCAGATCGATCGGACATTGTTCAGAAAGGACGTGCTGTCTTTTCGAGCCACGTACATCCGCGAAAATTCCGACTTGTTAGCGAGCTTCAATGGCAATCCGCCATTGGCTGGGTCGGGAGCGCATCATTTGAACACCGTGATGGCCAATGCCGAATACCACTACGGCAACCGCTACACCGGAACGTTTGGTTGGTTCAACACGACCGGCACTTCCGACACGACTCTGTATCCGCCCAATGTCGCAGTGACCGGCAACTTCAATGGCGACCCGAGGGGCGCGGGCTATATTGCGAACTTTACCTATTGGCCCTGGCAGAATCTGCTGCTGGCGGCGCAATACACCGGATACACACGCTTCAATGGCGCCCAAAACAACTACGACGGTTCCAGCCGCAATGCGAGCTCGAACAACACCTTCTACCTGGATGCAAAGATCATTTTTTGACACACATGTTCTGACAAACACGCAGCAACGGTTGGTGACAACTCATAAGGAGATAACGCAATGAAGGGCAAGATATTGGTAATGGTGGCTTTGATCGTGGGGCTGTGCAGCGCGGCATTCGCGGGAGACATCGAGGGCAAGGTTACGGGAATGAAGGGCCGCTCCGTAGTTTACGTGGACACGATCGCGGGCAAAACTTTTTCCGCACCCAAAGATCATCCGGTGATCGATCAAAAGGGGCTGATGTTTGTGCCGCACATCATGGCCGTGCAACAGGGTACGACGGTTGAGTTCCTCAATAGCGACACGGTGCAACACAATGTTTTCTGGACGGCGATCGGCAACGACAAGAAAGCCGGACACAATCTGGGCACTTGGCCCAAGGGGGAAAAGCGTCCCTTTACCTTCGACAAACCGGGCGTTGTGCCGCTGCTGTGCAACGTGCACCCGGACATGGCGGGATATCTGATTGTCAGTCCAACTCCTTATTTTGCCGAGACCGACGACAGCGGCAACTACAAGATCAAAGACGTTCCCGACGGAAGTTACACGCTGACCGTCTGGCACGAAGGGGCGAAGAACCAGTCGAAGCCCGTCACCGTAGCCGGCGGCGGGAAAGCGGATTTCACCCTGACGAAGTAACTGCATCTCGTTCGGGGTGACAGGGGAGCAGTTGCGCTTGGGGCACTGCTCCTCGAATCCGTGTCGCTCTTGTACTGCAAACCGAGATGGACGTTCAGCCGCTGTTTCGAGATTGGAAACGCCGCGCATGCTGAAGCGATTCAAAGACAAGAAGGTTGACGGGGACTGGCTGCACACAAACTTCCCCTGCATGATGGCCTGCCCGGCTCACACCAACGCTGGGCGCTACGTGGGCCTGATTGCGGAGGGACGCTTCGAAGAAGCCTATCGCCTGGCACGCGACCCGAATCCTCTGGCCAGCATCTGCGGACGAGTGTGCGCGCATCCCTGTGAGACCGCCTGCCGCCGCGGCGAGATCGACCGTCCCATCTCCATCCGGGCGCTGAAACGCTTTCTTACCGAGCAGTACGGCCCCGAGTCGAAGCGTCCCATCAGCGTCAACGAAGGACGCACGCAGAAGAAACTTCCTTACAAAGTTGCAGTGGTGGGCGGTGGCCCGGTTGGACTTTCGGCTGCTCATGATCTCGCCTTGATGGGTTACGCAGTGACGATCTTCGAAGCCGCTCCGGTTGCCGGAGGAATGCTTTATCTGGGAATTCCGGAATATCGCCTGCCGCGCGACGTAGTGGAGGCGCAAGTCCGCGAGATTCTCGAGACAGGGGACATCACCCTTAAATTGAATCACGCTGCCGGACGGGACTTCACCATCTCGGATCTGCGACGCCAGGGATTCGATGCGGTGCTGGTTGCGGTGGGCGCGCATCGCAGCCGCGATCTCAGTATCCCCGGAGTCGATCTGGACGGCGTTCACAAGGGCATCGATTTTCTGCTCAACGTGAATCTGGGCTACAAATTCACGATTGGGAAAAAAGTCATCGTGATCGGTGGCGGCAACGTTGCCATGGATGTGGCGCGCTCGGCGGCGCGCGAAGTGGTCCGGCAGCATGCCGGCGGCGTCGAGGAATTAGAACCCTCCGCCGACAATGTCTCCGCCGTGGCCACGAGGGAAATGGTCGACATCTCGCTCTCGGCTTTGCGCATGGGAGCGCGCGAGGTGAACCTGGTCTGCCTGGAGCGGCGCGAAGAAATGCCCGCCGCCCTCGAAGAGATCGTCGAGGCCGAAGAAGAAGGCATCATCATGCATCCTGGGCTCGGGCCGAAGCGCATTTTGGGCATGGACGGCAAGGTCACGGCTCTCGAAACTCTCAAGACCAAGTGGGTCTTTGACCAGAACAAGCGTTTCAATCCGGCGTTCTACGAAAACAGCGAGACACAGATCGAGTGCGACACGATCATCATGGCGATCGGGCAGGCGCCGCGGTTGGATTTCTTCACGCCGGAAGACAAAGTCGAGCTTTCTCCGCGCGGCTTGATCGCTGTGAATCCGCAGACTTTGATGACTTCGGCGGCGGGAATTTTCGCCGGCGGTGATTGTGTGTTTGGACCGCGCCTGATTATTGACAGCGTCGGCGACGGCAAGCGTGCCGCGGTTGGAATCGATGAATACCTCCGCGGAGGGAAGCATCCGGAACCGGTAATCGAAGTCGAACTACTCAAACGGCATTCCATGCCACTCGGGTACCTTGACCTCAACCGCCAACCGGTTCCGATGCTTCCGCTCGAACGGCGCACAGGCGTTACCGAAGTTGAGATCGGGTATGACGCGGCCAGCGCCATGGCTGAGGCACAGCGCTGCTTGCACTGCTGGGTCAACACGATTTTTGAAGGCGCTCCGGAAGACGGGAGCATGTGCATCCTGTGCGGCGGATGCGTGGATGTTTGCCCGGAAAAGTGTCTGGAACTCGTTTCGCTCGATCGGATTTCGTTCGAGCCGGAAACCGTGCAGCACATCCGCGACAACCAGGAATTATTCGGCGTGGAGTTCGATGAAATCAAAGCCGACGAACTGGGAGTGGTTACGGGAGCGGCCATGTTGAAGGACGAGACCCGGTGCATTCGCTGCGGACTGTGCGCCATGCGCTGTCCCGTGGGCACCATCACCATGGAGTCATACAACCTGATCCCGGCGGAGCCGACCGGATTGATTTCGGTGGCCTCGATCGGCGCGGGATTGCAGAAGTAGGCGCGAGGCACTATGGCAGAGGAAACCAAAAACAGCGATGACGTAAATCGCCGTCAATTCTTCATGAAACTGGGGCTCGGCTCTTTGAGCATCGCGGCCGCCGGCACAGCGGCATTCGCATATCAATACCTGGAGCCGAATGTGCTCTATGAGCCGTCTCCGGTGGTGAACGCGGGCAAACCGGACCGTTATCCGCTGGGCAGTGTGACCATCGACGTGAATTCAGGGATTTATATCATCCATTCCGACGAGGGCTACTTCTCTCTGAGTGCTGTCTGCACGCATCTCGGCTGCATGACCGCGTGGAAGCCTGAATTGAACCTGATTGCCTGCCCTTGCCACGGCAGCAAGTTCCAGGAGAATGGCAAAAAAATGGAAGGGCCCGCGCCCAGGCCCCTGCCGTGGAAGCGCATATGGCTCAACGACGACGGCGATCTTCTGGTCGATCGCTCGACCGACGTGCCCGCGTTGGCGCCGGATTCTTTTGTGAGGATTTAAGCATGGCGAAAACAGCGGACCAATATTTCGACGACTTACGCGGCACGCGAGTGTGGCGCTCGATCTTCCGGAGCGGCACCGGTTCGAGCACTCTGAAGCGTGCGCTGGCGATTCAGCAGAACGTGTTTCTGCATTTGTTCTCGACCAAAGTGCGCACGCGGATGCTGAGTTTCAGCGCGACCTGGTATCTGGGCACGCTCACGCTCGGCACATTTCTCATCCTGGTCGCGACCGGTATTCCCTTGATGTTCTACTATCACCCGTCGGTGCCACAGGCTTACGCCGACACGAAAGACCTGCAGTTCGTAGTCTCCTCCGGATTATTTCTGCGCAACCTGCATCGCTGGTCGGCGCACGCCATGGTGTTTCTGGTGTTCGCACACATGTTCAAAGTGTTCTACCGGGGCGCGTACCGGCCGCCTCGCGAATTCAATTGGGTGATCGGAGTCGTCCTGCTTCTCATCACTCTGCTGCTCAGCTACACCGGCTACCTGCTCCCCTGGGACCAGTTAGCGTACTGGGCCATTACGGTGGGATCGAACATCGCATCGGCGGTTCCGCTGATGGGAGAAAAGATCCACTTTCTCCTGCTCGGCGGGAACGCGGTCAACGCCAATGCGCTGCTGCGTTTTTACGTGTTGCACTGCATGATCCTTCCGCTCACAGCTTTGTTTTTCGTTGCCATCCATTTCTGGCGGATTCGCAAAGATGGTGGGCTGTACTCGCATGCAAGCGAACCTGCCGTCGTGCGAGCCGAAGCTGCCGCACGAAATGAGAAGGGAGCGCAGTAAGGTATGGCTGACCTCAAGGACTTCATCGCCGGCATCGACTCGAACGCGAAGAAATCGCCGCGGCGGATTGTTTTCGTCACGCGGCGCACCTCGGCGCAGGTGAAGGCGGAAACGGAAGACCAGGTGCAGACTTTTCCCGAGGTGTTATTCCGCGCGGCGGTTGCGGTGATAACGCTGGCCGTCGCCCTGGTTTGGATTGCGCTGATCTTTAACGCTCCGCTGGAAGGCCTGGCTGATCCTTCGCACACTCCGAACCCCGCAAAAGCGCCGTGGTACTTCCTGGGGCTGCAGGAGATGCTGCATTATTTTCCGCCGGTGGTTGCAGGCGTGCTTGCGCCCGGTCTAGTGGTCATGGCGTTGATTGTGATTCCTTACTTCAAGGTCAATATCGAGGCGGATGGATTTTTCCTGAAAGATCGCGGGCGCCGTCTGCGCATTTTCTATGTCGTCGCGGTGGTGTTGGTCGTCTTCCTCGGATTGTTCCACGTGCTCGCTGCGCTGGTTCCAACAGTGATCATGGCGGGGCTGATGCTTCTGGCGTCGCAGAGTTCTCCGCAGTCACCTTCGGCCTTTCGACGTTATCTGGCGGCAAGACCGCTTTCCTATTGGGTGATGACCTGGTTTTTATTCGAACTCATCGTGCTCACCGCCATCGGCACATTTTTCCGTGGTCCGGGTTGGTCGTGGATATGGCCGTGGCAGGGGTCTTAAGGACAAGGATGCAGCAGACATGAGACAGAAATTCACATCGATATGGCATAAGTTATTCGGCGACAGCGTGCGCGCCTTCGGTGTGATCAGCGTCATTTTTCTTGCATCGCTGGCGATCGCTCCCGCGAAGAACTTTTTCAGCGAGTGGCGCCACTATCAGCACGGATATCTGAAAACGATTCGCAATCGCAGCGAGGCCAACACGCTGCAACGGCACTTCAAGCCAGGAATTCAGCAGATCTGGCTTCCAGAACTTGGAGTCGTGGACCGTTGCACCAGTTGCCACGTCGGACTGAAGGAACCCAGTCTTACCGATGTTTCTACCCAGCCCTTCCGCACTCATCCGGTGATTCCGCACAAGCTCGACGAGTTCGGCTGCACCGTTTGCCATCGCGGGCAAGGCGCTGCAACTACCGTGTCTGAAGCGCATAACAGTACGCTCGCCTGGGAGCAGCCCATTCTTCCGGCCAAATACATTGAGTCTTCCTGTGGGGAATGCCACCGCGGTCCGCTGACGGGGACTCCAGTGCTGAATCAGGGACGCACGCTGCTCTCCCGCTACGGGTGTGTCAACTGCCATACGGTGAAACTGCCGGATGGCAGCACGCTCAAAGCCACTGACGATCCGCCGTCTCTTTCCCACATTGCCGACAAGACCACGCGAGAATGGATTTACGCGTGGCTGAAAGATCCGCAAGCGTATTCCGTCAGCGCCACGATGCCGAATTTCAAGTTGAGTGATGACGATGCGCGCGACATCTCCGCTTTCCTGATCGCCAACAGCACGTCGATGCCGGGGGATTCTGCCAGTCTCTCCGCTAAGTCCGCCGCCGATCCCAGTGCCGGCGCCAGCCTTTATGGTGAATCCTTCTGCGCCTCGTGCCACGCGGTGCAGAATGCAGCCGGGAACCTGGTTGGCGGGGATGTCGGTCCGGAACTGACGCGCATCGGCAGCAAAGTGAAGCCGGAGTGGCTGCAGGGCTGGCTGAAAAGTCCGCGCGTATACGATCCCGGCACGGCGATGCCGCACTATCGCTTCAACGATCCTCAGGTCGCGACCTTATCCGGATTCCTTCTCGCCAAGGCGGATTCGGATCTGCTAGCGAACGTTCACCTGGACGCGGCGACTGCCGAGCAGATCGCGCACGGCAAGCGCCTGGTGTCCGACTATGGCTGCGCCTCCTGTCACGAAATCGCCGGAATCAAAAAGCCGGAAAACTTCGCTCCGGAACTCAGCCGCATTGGCAGCAAGTCGATTACCCAGCTCATTTTTCTTCCTGGGATGCCGCACGCCCTTCCCGACTACCTTGCCGGCAAAATCAAACAACCACGGGCATTTTCGCCGAACCTGCGAATGCCACAATACAGTTTCACGCCGGCGCAGACCGATGCTTTGACCACCGCATTGCTCGCTCTGAACGAGCGTTCGACTACTTTGCCCGCATCGCTGGCTGTTGCCGCAGTCCCCGAGTCGGATTACCAGCCTGCCGGCAAAGCCGGGAAGCTGATGTCTGACTTAGCCTGCTTCAGTTGCCATCGCATCAACGGGCGCGGTGGAGACATGGCGCCGGACCTGACCTGGGAAGGCAGTTCCGTCCAGCGCGAGTGGCTGGTTCAGTTTTTCAAGAATCCAGGAACGCTGCGTCCGGCGCTGATTCGCCGCATGCCGCGCTTCAACCTGACCGATTCCGAAATCAACGAACTCACCGACTACATCATGACCGTGTATCAAAATCCGTCAGTTGATCGCGACTCCATGCCGTTGAGCGGCTACTCCCAAGGCGAGGTGGAACTCGGCAAGCAACTGTTCTATGGCAAGTATTCCTGCCAGGGATGCCACATCCTCGACACCAAGATAGACAAGGGCTACATCGGCCCCACGCTGACGCACGTTGGCTCGCGCCTTACCGCCGCGTGGATCTACCAGTGGATGAAAAATCCGCAGGCTTTGCGCCCGGGTACTGTGGAGCCGAACCGCGCCATGACTGACGAAGATGCGCGCGCTTTGACCGCATTTCTGATCTCGCAGAAAGGCGGAGCCAAACCGGAGGTCGCCAAGAAATGACCCGCCGCTTCCATACAATCGGTACCTTCGCTGTCGCGGTACTGGCAACATCATTGGCTACTTCCTGTTCGCGTAAGACCGAGCCCGCACCTCTGCCCAAGCCCACGGCTTTCGGCGCCGCGATCATCGAATCCAGCGGCGGAAAACAGTTCGCGCAGACCGGCGCCTTGTTGCCGCAACCCGTCGTAGTCCAGGTAAACGACGAGCAGGGAGCTGCCGTCGCCGGAGCTCTGATCGAATTCGCAACGATCCCCGGGGTAACGTTCGATCCCCCCAGCGGGCTTACTGACTCCAGCGGCCAAGCCACGACCAATGTATCTCTCGGAGGCATGGCGGGCCGTTACCAACTCGTCGCCTCCACGACCGACAAGTCCCACAAAAGGGTGGAATTAAAGATTGAAGAGATCGCCCTCAGCTACCAGCAAACCCTCGGACGCGTGCTCAACGACAAATACTGCGAGCGCTGCCACAATCCCGAGTCTACGGTCGAGCGCGTCTCCAACTATGACAACCTCGAGATCAAGCCCCACCCCTTCACCGAAGGAGATACGCTGAACAAAATCAGCGACGCTGACCTCACCGCGATCATCAGCTATGGGGGTCCGGCCCTCAACAAATCGGCCCTCATGCCGGCCTGGGGAAACACGCTCAGCAAGTCAGACATCGAGGCACTGATCTCCTATATTCGTGCTGTCTCCGATCCACCCTCTCGCCAAGCCGGACCGGACTACGCGAAGAACTAGTCTTGTTTCGCTCTGTCTTCTTCGTCCTTCTGGTTGCATGGGAGACATCGCTCCGCATCGTCTAGCCTATTCTGCGGCCCGTTTTCTAAGAATGCGCAGCGTGCAAGCGTATGCCTTGAGAAATCCTCGCCGCGTCCTTGGGAAAGTCGGCGGAGTCGCAGTCAGCATGTCTCAACACTGAGTGTAGGTCCGCCGAAACTACAGACAAGAATGGCGTGTTGAACTCGGGTGCGCACTCACCTGTCAACCGTGCGTTTCCTCTGACGTTTACCGAGGAAGTGCATAAACGTGCCGCATGGCTTGCTGATTTCCATTGGGCACTCCGATACACCGATTCCGTCACAGAGCCGTTCGTCATTTCAGAACTACCATTCGCGGCAGAAGGGCCGCCCGGCGATTTAAAAGATGTCCTTGCACACCCGGACACCCTGCTAGTTTTCCCGCTCTGTTGGCAGGCATGCTTATTCGGGAGTCTAAGGAAATTCGACACTGAAACCGACAAGTTTGACACGGCTGACATGCGTACCACCCGAAGGAAATACAGGGCGTGGGCCGAGCGGTTTTTATTGTCCCCAATCAAGATTAACGAATTCTAAAACCGCTCCGGGCGGTTGCTTTAGGGCTAAAACCTTACGGCGTGAGGGCTGCCTTTACGATGATTTGCCCTTATTGAAGCCAACCTTCCTCTTTCAGCCTCTGCCAAGCGATTACGATTCGATGTAGCGCAAAAGTTCTGCGCTGATGCTCATTCCAAGCATGGACGGCGCTCACAACGTTATCCGGTTTTTCCCGTCCTTGCGGCACGGAATCATGCATTACCACCCAATGGACAGTAGACAATAATTCCAAACCGTAGGGGGTTTCATAGCCCTCAATCAATGACGTGACGCGGGCAAGCCGGTGCTGTGTGTCGGCTTCATTGGCGAGAAAGTTTTCGGCTTCTTTTACAGCATCGGGGTATAGCTCAAGGGAAACATCGCGGCTCCGGTCCCCATACCCTCTAACAAAATGCCCCTCTATTGCTTGCAAGACGTGATGGAGATTTTCTGCATAAGGGCCATATTGCTGTTTCTCAAACTTAAATCGCAACGGTTCTCCGGCCTCTTGCATGAAGTAGGGTATTGCACACGCCTATTCCCGAAACTAGCTCCCAGGGGGAAAAATCGTGGACCAAGAACTCTGCTTGTCGGCGGCGGCATCTATCCGGGTCTGCATCCGTGTCGTTCCAGTATTTGGAATTCATCAAAGGCCAGTCAATTTCATCTAGGTCATCGAAGTCATCGAAGAAGTCCGTATAGTTCATTACGGCATGACCTTCGGTAAAAACCCACTTCAATCCTGCCGCGTCCACCGCTTCGGTGGATGAAACCAGATGGATGATTGGTACTTGTCCTCCCGCGTAACCCTCAACTCCGCTCCTGTTTATCACGTACAGCATCGGTGAGCGCGGCGCGAAATAGAAAGGAACATAATCGCCTAGCACACCGCCGGGTCCCTTCGGAACAATTCTTTGAAGCCTCCTTTACTTGATGTTCTTGTGTCCGATATTGACGAAGTTGATTTTCTTGGCGTCCCGGTCACAGTGCAGCCCGCCTGCCTTGATGATTCCAGGAAGGTTGTCAACGGGCGTGATGTGATAAATCGACGGCACGGCCTTGAAATCTTAACTTAACAGAGGATTCCCGGCCCCGGTTTTCCACCACGCTACCATGTTTCGCCGTCCATTCGCCATATGTAATTCAGGGGGCTACCCAAAACAATCACGTTGAACGCCCCGCGCCATCTGACGCGCCTAAGCACACGTTGCACCTCTGAAAATCAATGCAACGATAACAGGCTGACCGCGGCGCGATTGTCAGAAACTTGGGTAAAACTAGGGTAAAGAACCCTTCATTTTTGAGGTGTTCTGCCCTTGCTCAGCAGACCAAAATCCTAACTTAAGCGCCCGCTTTCGTGGGACTTCCACTCCAACTCATCTCCTGAAGCCGCGCCTTCAAGCCAGACGACTTCAGCTCGATCAGCCGGTCAGGCCGCCTACAGGAATGAGCGATAGGCGCGAAAGTCGGCGCCGGCCCATCAGAGCAGCCCTTAGCACATCCGAGCCATTCCAACAGTGAAGGGTCAGATTGTAGCGTGGTGTTGAGCAGCACTTGGGGGAGGGCGGTTCAAGCGATGCGCCCCGTGACTCGATTGAGTCTGGGGCGCTCTCGTTTTTGCAATCCTGCCAGCGTTACGCACGAGCCCGCGGGCGTGCGAGCGGCAGCGCCATCACGGCCACAACCGGATTGGAAAGGGATTCACGAGCAGCTGCAGCAGCATCGTCATCTGACCTTGCAGTGAACTTCTTTGATCTTCCGCATGGACTTTCTCCTGGCCGGCACCCTTGTCTCCTTCGCTTGTGGAGTTCAATGCCGGGTGATTGTCCAGCGGTCGCTTACCTCTGCAGCCTTTCGCCTGTGGAAAACATTCCGCTCGAAGCCGAACGCCATTCCGGGGGCGGGCAAAAAAGTGTTCGCCTTCCCACCGGAACGGTGTTCGCTTTCAGACCGGAATGCTGTTCGGAATCACAACGGAATGGTGTTCGGCTTCAGACCGGAATCGCGTTCGCTTTCGACCGGATTCCGCAAACTCTTCGAGTTCGGTGTTTGGAATGCGACATCGCGCTTTTTCGCGACACCCGCACTAGCACCCGTTGAGACACCTGTCTCGCACGTATTTTCAGGTACTTGGCAGTCCCCGTAAGCCCGGTTAACCTGTTGAAAGTATTGAATCGGGCAGAAGTGTGAAGATGGCACTCTACCGCTGAGTTAAGCGCCCAACCGTTTCAAATCAACAACTTGCGGTATGCGATTCTAGCATCGTGGGTCCATTTGGGTCCAATAAACCAGCGATGCCCCGCTGCGCCGCGCGTTTTGCTGGCGTCACAGCTTGGACGTACTTGTCCATCGTGACGCTGGCGTTAGCATGACGCATGAGTGCTTGCACCGTTGCCACGTCCGCACCGTTCGCTTTGAGCAGAGTCCCGAACGTGTGACGCAGCGTGTGCCAGCCGATGCGCTTTGTGATCTTCGCACGCAGCGCAGCGGGACGGATGTGTTTCTCCATCGCGCTATTCGGCCAGAGCGGTTGCTTGCCGTGCATCTTTATTGACGCAAAGATGTAGTCCTCTTACTGGTTATAGGCACGCTGCCCGCGCCAGTTCGTGAGAACGTCGGCTATGGCCGCGAGTGAACTTTGTCAACTGGTTTATTTCACAAGCACCCTGTTGGGGTTCAGTAGACAAACGTGTCGCATTAGCGCCTGCGTAGTCGCAACGTCCGCGCCTTGGCTCTTTACCAGCGTCCCGTAGGAGTTGACGCAGCGTGTGCCAGCCGAGACGCTTCTGGATTCCTGCTCGCTTCGCAGCGGGCCGGATGTGATCCTTCATTGCAGCGTTAGGCCAGTACGGTTGACTGCCGTTCTTATCGGGACCGGCGACGATGTAGTCCGCGTCCTGATTGTATGGACAGCGCCCGCGCCAGTTGAGCAGCACGTCAGCGAGTCCCGCGTCTAGCGGTACACGGTTGCGGCTGGCTTCAGTTTTCATCTGGCCGACGTGCTGACGCACGATTCCACGGCTGAGATGAATCTCTCCCGCTGGAAGTCCATGTCCGCCCACTTGAGTGCCAGCAATTCGCTAACGCGGAGTTTGGTAGTGACTGCCACATAGATGGCAGTGCGCCACGGGTCCGCCAGTTCTCCAAGTAGCTTCCCGATTTCCTCAGCCGTCAGCACATCGGGGACTCGCGTCCGCTTGGCTGACTGCCGTACCAGGGATCGTTGTCGAGAAAATGCCTCATCTGCGAGCGAGTGTTCACCCGGCAAGCCTCCTACGAGCACTCGAAGGCGATTTGTTATCCGCCAGCATGCAATGCGAACGAGAACCGCAACCTAGGGAGGAAAGCGTGAACGAAGAGAAGACGACTGTGACGCACTTCCAGTTCCGGCTGAACGGAGTCATCATCATCCACATGAAGGTGCGCCCAGTCGTGATCGCCGGAAGCACGAATCGCTGGGAACTTCTGGCTTGCCATGACACACTGGGCGAGTTCGGGATTGACGACAACGAAGGACTTGCCGACCCTGTGTTGACCCCATTCATCCTCGAAGTACGCGACGTGACAATTCCGCCGATTGAGCGCAGGTTCTTCCCGAATAAGGGATGGAAACGCATCGCTGCAACAGATTGCCTCACCCTGCTGGAATCGACTGGAATTATCCAAACGCACTAAGTAGAGCGTTCCCTTTCCGTCGTACAGTTCGCATAACTACGTTCTTGAAAGCTCCATGTACTCATCTGCGCCTACGAGCCTCAGCACGAGCCGCACCGGAATCGGGAATCGCCGACGAGTAGGGTCACGCACGACCTTCGCCGAGGAAAGCCGATATTCCTTCCCGCGAGTTCTGAGTTCGCAACCCCCAGCCGCAAGAACGTTTTTGACCCACTCCGATTCGCTGCTGTAGGTGAGCGCAACGATGAAACCGTTCGGCGCTCGAAAGACATTCACTGGGGTTCGGTAGACCTTCCCTGACTTACGACCCACGTGCGTGAGAATGCCGAAGCCGGGAAGCCAGCCTGCGAACGGGCTGGTGATCCGGTTCGTGACCGCGATATTGATCTTCGCAAGCCATCGCTTCCGAAACCGCATCATCAAAACGCCTGAGGCGGTGATGACGATGATTATGATGGCTCCGATGCTCATGAGGTCGCTAGTCCTCGGTTCTCTAGCTCCCAACCCTACGCCACCACAGCAGAGGCTTTCACGACTGATTGCTTCGCGGGAGCCAGCGCGACCAACACAACACCGACGATTGCGAACACAACCACTCCCGCGAGTTCTCGGCGCTCGATCACATTCCGGTATTCCTGCGCAGCCATTACCCCAGCGTGCGCAAGATTTGCCCATCCGCCGAAGGCGATCAGGCTGCGGTTGGCCGCTGGATCACGCACCGCCAGCAACAAGAAAATTCCGAGTGTGACATAGATGCTCATTAGCATTGGCACCGCAGGCTCTCGCGAGAAAAACATTGTCAGCGGAACGACTCCCGCCGTAAACAAAAATCCCACCACCACCAAAACGACCTTTAGCGCCCGTTCCCGCTTCATCGTCGCCTCCTATGTTTCCGCTGCTATTCTGCTAGTTCGCTTTCCTCTGGCGCATCGGTTGGGCTTTCGAACTCAATGCGGTAGCCGTCAGGATCGGTGAGTGGCACTACCCAGAGACGGTTGCCAACGAATGGGCGTTTCCGCGTCTGAATTCCGCGTGATTTGAACTCGCGATAGAGCGCCAGCGCGTCTTCGCACATGAAACAGACCGATGCTCCAGTGCCCAGCGTCTCCTTCGGTTGGCGCTCCGGCAAGAACTCCTGAAGCATGATTGCAGCATCCCCAAGCTCAAGCCAGCACCAACGAATCCTACCGTTTGGCTTGTCCCCCTCACGATTCGGAATCCACCAGTGCTTCATTTTGAAGCCCAGCCCGTCAACATAGAACCGCAGCGAGGCTTCCATGTTGGTCACGCCGAAAAAGGGCACCGCCTGCTTGACATTAACGCTCGTAGTGGATGCGACGGTCATAGTCATGGTTTCACCCCAGAAGGATCACTGCTTGTTGCAAATTATAAGCCGCTGTCGCTCTCGGATTGCTCGGAAGCCAGCCTAAATCAGAGAGCCTTGCGGCGGTTCCGCGATGGCGAACGGCGTGCCGCGTCAGCGGTCATAAACTTGTGAGCCATGCCGAGCAAGTCCCGCAGGACATCAGGCGTGACGCGGGACAGGCGAACCGGCACGGAAGTGTAGTTGAGATAGTGGTCGGTAACGTAGTAGATGTCCGGGTCGGCTGCGAGCAGTTCGGCGCGGTTGTCGAAGTCAATGCGAACCACAAGCGAACCCGGCTCAGCCGAACGGTGAGTAGGTACGCACGCCAGCAGTTTTCCGCGAATCTTGAACGCAGGTGCGCCGTATGCCGTGCTCTCTTCCACGCCCGGTAGTGTCAAGGCGATTTTCCGCACGCTATCGAAGTTAATCGTGCTCCCGTGTTTCTTCGGGGTTTTGACCTGCTTCGGCGATCTTCCAGCCGCTTTTGTTCCGGACTTCGACGTTCGTGCGCCCGGAATTTTGCCGATCCGAGGGTCTTCAGCCAGCACAAGCTCGCATGCCCGCAGTGCCGCTGATTCAAAATCAGGGGCATCGACTGGTAAGACCTGCCAACCCGTTACCCGTTTGCCCAATACTTGAATGGATCGCATGTTCGGGAACTCACGCCGCAAGCTCTGGTGGTGTTCTTGGGTAGTGGCGAGCCATATTCCGTTGTCCGCAGTGTTCGTAGGCTTATCTCGCAGGATCAACATGATTTTGTCTCTTACATAGATTGCAAGGCAGCCAAACATCGGACGGGTGTAGGGCGAGAGTGTGGAAATCGCATCAAGCACGAATGCGTATGGAATAGGCTTGCGGTGCTTGGGCAGCAAGCTCGCATCCAGAGCTTCTGGAGAGACGTGTTTTCTCTTAGTCATACCCGTGCATCTCCAGCCTCGCCCGCACAACGGGTGGAAGTTTACACCCAAGAACTCGACCCAAAACAAGAGGGCGCTATTGCAATTTCGAGTACTCGGCTTTGGCTTGCTTCAGGATGGGGATGTCGGGGTCGGCGTCTTTCCAGAGGGCGAGGAAATCTTTGTAGGCGGCGAGTGACCCAGATGCAGTCGCTTTGGCTGCCTGCAATTCAAGCGCAATTGGCTCTGGACAAAAAGAATCTGGCTCTCGCCATGAATGTCCCGCAGCCTGCTTCACCCCTTGAATTAGGTAACATCTCGTTCGTCAATAATCTCTCCTGCCTCTATCACGTGTATGTTCGCGGCGAAGCGTATCTCGCGGCTGGGCAGGGCAAGGAAGCCGCCGTCGAGTTCCAGACAATTCTCGACCACAGCGGCATCGTCTGGAACTGCTGGACGGGAGCATGGGCGCATCTGGGCGTGGCACGTGCGAATGCCTTGCAGGCGAAGAACTCACAAGGCGCAGATGCCGATGCCGCCCGCGTCCGGGCAACCCAGCGGGAACCGTTTGCCTAAGTCTTGGGCTAAAGATTCAGCTCGTGCCGTATCGCCCGCCATAGCAAACGCAAGTGCTGCTTCGCTCTCCGCACCCTGACTAGTTGGAGCCATCTTCAAGCCTTCTTGTGCCGCTTGCTTCGCATCAGTCAGGTTGCCGAAGGCAGCTTCGCGCAAAGCCGAATTTTCCAGCCAAATCGATCCGGTTTCCTTGCTGTCGGCGCGGATGGCAGCATCTACAGACCGCTTGCTCAGTTCCCGAGCCTTGCCGAGATGACCCGCGTATGCCTCGGTGTCGGACGCCAGCGAAAGACCAAAGTACTCTTCCGGCTTTTTCAGGAACCGGGGAGGTGATACTTGCCCAATTCGGGTTATCGCCACACTGACCAACTCACGACCGTGACCAGCCAACTACCGTCCCGCTTCTTCCGGCTCGTCCCATTCCTCTGGTAAGCGACATTTTCTCTAAAGCACGTCGATCACGATAAGAGTGATGTCGTCTTGCTGGGGTGCGGGTACAGGCTGCCAGCGCCGTAGTTCAGAAAGCAATCGGTCAGACAATTCAGAAGACGGACGGTACTGATTCTCACGCACGACCTCTTCCAATTTGCGGTCGCCAAACGACTCGCCGTTGGTGTCTTCGGGCTCAGTCAAGCCGTCTGTGTAGAGCAGGAAACGGTCACCTGCGGTGATTGAAATCTCGCAAACCGGATACTCGCATCCCGACATCACACCATAGATAAGGCCGTTGCTTTGTATGCTCTCCAGCTTGCCTTGGCTCCAGCGCAGAAGCGGCGGATGTCCGGCAGCCGAGTACAGCGCCTTCCGATTCTCAGTGTCGAGCCATAAGTACGCTGCCGAGACGAACTGACCACGTAGCTGACTGGAAAGAGTACCTTCCACTCCGCGCAGCACGGATGGCGGATCGTCTGCACAGGCCACCACCGACTGCATGGCAACCTTAATCATGGATGCAATCAGAGCCGCTGGAACACCATGCCCGGAAACATCGGCGACCAAGAAACCAGCGCGGTGAGGATCGACGGCGATGAACCAGTAAAAATCTCCTGCTACGGCAGTCATCGGAAGATACGCCGCGCTGATCCGCAGGTGCCTAACTTCGGGGACGCCACTGGGGAGAATTGAAGCCTGTATCTCACGGGCGATAGCGAGTTCGTCTTCGATGGAGAGTAGGCGGCGTTCGTCCCCAGACACCTTTTCTACTGCGACCCACCCCTGCGAGAGCACAAACAGCGCAAATGCCAGCGGCTCAAGAAAAGGATAACTGCGAAGGTTGAGAAAAGTTCCGTTCAAATTGTCGTGAACAACCGCAGCCGCCAGAATCAGAGTCCCGGCTGCCGAAACTCGGCTTTGAATAAGCAAGCACTGTTTCCCGATTCGTGGAACGACATTCGCTATCGCGACGGCAAGCAGCGAGCCGATTACAAGCACATTGTTGTATGGCATGAATCTGATAGGAGATTGATGGAGCAAAACTGAAGCTGTGCCCGCTATAGCAATGGCAGACGCGGGAATGACCATGATCCGGGCAATACGGCGCAAAGTCCCTACAGTTAGCTCTGCCCAGAACAACAGTGCGGGGATCATGATGACGTAGGTGATGATCCATACGACTTGCGGGGCGCTCGACGAAAAGGGACCGACCAGCAGGCTAAAGGCGGTAGGCACTGCGGCGAACAGGCGGACTCCATACAATGCGCTGAAGATGCCAAACCATGCCAGAATCCGTCCCGTGTTACCGCGACGAACTGCCGCAATACCGCAGGCGGCAATCCCGATGAACACGAAGATCGTCCCGAGAATGACGACGGCGAATTCTGCACGGGGCGTTAGCATAGCTTGATTTTCCAGCCGTCTCGCTCACCTGCCCAAGCATATTGGTCTGGGAAGAGAGATGCTGTGATGTGAGGCACAGGAAGTGTACTCCTGCTCACTGAATTGCCCTTGCCGCTGTGCTAGGGTTCCGCACTCGCAAGAACAGTCGAGCGGCTGTTTGCCTCGGCGGACATTCCAACTCGTCTTCATTCGGACATGCTGCACTACTTGTGGATTCAATACGCGATTACTGGTGGTCTCTGGGCGGGACTCATGCAAGCGGGATACATCGATGCCATGCTGAATGACCGCGAAGCGACTTCGGAAGCAGTGCGTGCTGTATGCGAATGCTTACAGGTGGTGGGCGGCGAAAAGTTGTGCTCTCCCAATACCCAGAAACAGCGCCGTTTTTGACGAATTCCGCACTGCACAGACGAATCAACATCTGGGTGACGCGCTGGCTCTTTCGGCATGACGAATATACTAAGCGGTGCTCCGCTCATGCCTTTGGCGATCCCGTCGAGTCAGGACGTTCTATGGCGACCTGATTGGATCGAGGCACGAACTTGGTGTGTCCATGCCTGTGATGAAAAGCTACGGTGAAGCCATCAGGCGGTTCGCGATGACAACGTAACGCATGCGATTTCTATCGCACATGGCTGCTGGGCGGCAGGAGAGCCTCTGAGGGGGTGGTTTACTTCGCGAGTGGGGTTTCTCCGGTGCTCAGCGAAAAGTGCTGCACAATCCCAATCACTTATTTCCCGACCTTCCTGCAACTCTCCTCTTCCCACTCCATCGGTTGGCCTTCTGCGCCTGTCACCACGAGGGTGCTATCGTAGGCTGCATCTCCTTTTTTCGTGAAAGTCTGCTGGATGGGTAGCTTCTCATCGCCCGTGACCATGTAGCCCGTGAAGACTAGCTTGTCGCCGTCCCATCCGAGCGCGGTCACGTCCAGGCGGGAGCCGCCTATGTTCATGTCGCGGCGGACGTGCACCTTCGCGTTAGCGTCCCAAGTGCCCCAGCCGACTAATGTCCGTTTCCCTTGGAGTGGCCCCTTCGTTTGATCGATGTGGTAAGTGAGCCAAGCGCCATCAAGCGCCATCTTGAAGGTGAACTTGTCGGTGAACTGCACTGCGACGGCCTTCGGGGAAGCGTGCTGCTCACCCTCGCATATCCACTCCCCGACGAACCACTTCTCCACAGACAGTTGGTCCGGCAGCGTCGGTGTTGCCGATGGCGGGGCGTTCACGGCTGGAGTTTCTCCGGCGCTCAGCGAAAAGTGCTGCACAATCTTCCACTCCCCGGCGATCTTCTCCATGACAATCAGGTATTGTCCCAGATGAACGACGGAGCCAACTAGCCTTCTCGTTCGCCCTGTGCCGTAGGCGAGTGTCCCCGAACTGTTTTCAACAATTGGCTCGATTGCTTCCAACCTGCTTCCTTGCTCTATTCCCGACTTGACCCAGTTCCGAATCTCGTCCCGTCCTTTGAAAGTACCGCCATCAGTCACCAGCGTGGCGTCATTGGCGTACAGTGCCACAACTGCGTCCACGTCCTTCGCGTTGTACGCTCTGAGGAATTCCTGGCTCACCCGCACACCCGGTTCGGGGCTGGACAGCGGCTTCACCCTCGGCTCCTGTGCCCACATGTTTAGGCTGAAGATCAGCAATAATGCCGCTACGTTCCTCATCTGGCTTTGCCTCCGCGCTTCTTAAATACTGCTGTCAGGAGAAACAGAGACGCTGTGACTTAGAGCACAGAAAGCTCTGTGGCTGTCATTCGAAGATGAGGACGAGCGTCATGAACAGGACTCCCGTGACAACCAGATCGAAATCTCGGAAACCTCGCTCACCGAAGCCTGCCCAACCGAACGACATCGAGGAAAGCATACGCCGACGTGCCTAGGAGTTGTACGAGCAGCGCGGTCAGGATTGAGAATTTCGCCTTAGACGATTGGCTCCAAGCGGAACGCGACATTCTCGGAGCGCAAAAAGTACGGAAGGTCAAAGCTGCCAGAGGGTCTCAGTGTTGACGGCGATCAAGCTTTTGCACCGGTGATTTGGGCATTTCTGGCGGCGAGCATCTTGCTTTTGCCCGTCGTAGGCCTGTTGCGCCGATTCCGTTGGGCTGCAATCCTCACCGTGATTGTTCTGCTGGAGTGCGCAGTGCTCGCTGCCAATGGAGGCAGATGTCCGCTGTTCGATTTGGCAGCCCGATACACAGACGAGGGAGCGAGCAATTTCGACATCTACCTCCCGAACTGGCTGGCGAGCCACAACAAAACAATCTTCGGAACACTGCACATTGGGAGCAGCTTCTTGCTCAGGCACCCGACGTAGCAAACTGGTTGTAGAGCCAAGCGAAAACTGCCCCTGCAATAAGCCCGTCCACAAAACCGTAGAGAGTCCCAACGATGACCTCAGCAATGCTGCGAGTCGCATGGTAGCCGAAGTAGACCGACGCCATTGTCTGGAGAAATTGCTGACCATAATTCGCCCAGATCAGGTTCGCCAGTCCCATGCCCAGCATCGCCACCCCCCACAGGATTGCTGATGCTAAAGCCAGACCTTTTACGCTGAATTTCACGGTTTCCTCCCTTCGCTAATCTTAAAACTCGAAAAGCCGCATTTGAACTGTTGGCAAGCGAGGTTGGGGGCATCTAAACATCCTTCAGTTGCTCCTCGGTCATTCCGAAATAGTGACCCAATTCATGTATGAGCGTCTGGCGGATTTGGTGGCGGACTTCGGCTTCAGTGGAGCAGACCGCTTCGATGTTCTTCTGGTAAAGCACGATGTGGGCAGGACCGACTGAGAAGTCAAAGACGCTCTTCTTGGTGGCGGGCACGCCGTGAAAGATGCCTAGGAGCAAACGCCTTTGCTGTCCGGGACGCGGGGATGATTGGTTCGGAGGAAAGTCCTCGATGAGGATCGCGACGTTCTGGATGCGGCTGCGGAACTCTTCCGGCAGCGGATCCAAAGTCTCTTCTGCAACCTTGACGAAATCTTCGCGCTTCATCCTTCACCCCGCTGTACTGAACAAGGGGCGCGCTCACACCGAATAGCCGCTATTTTCGTCATCATCATCCCCTTCTTCGGTGTCACCTTCGTCTTTCTTTTTCTCTTCCTCTTCGTCTTCTTCCTCGTCTGGTTCTTCTCGAAAGCGGGCACGATCATAGGGGCGTGCGTCAAGAACTGAAAGTATTCTGCTCATGCTCAATCGTACGCCTCGCGCCACTTCAGAGATTTGTCCCCTCGCAGAACATTCAGACCAACGCCGGAGGTAGACTATCGGGTATGCGTAAGCGCGTTTCACGCCGACTCCGCAGGATGCACCGCACATTGGGGACCGGGCCAGAGCGTCAAGGACGTGGTTGGTCTCTCAATCCAGGTGCGATCTCGTAAGCTTTATCAAACTCGGCGCGTGATTCGGCTTCGTTTCCTTCCTGATGGAGGGTCAACCCCAGATTGAAGTGCGCTTCCGCGTAGCGCGGCTTGAGATGCACCGCACTTACAAACTCTTGCTGTGCTTCCCGAAGCTTGCCAGTTTGCAGCAGCACCAATCCGAGATTGTTGTGGCCTTCCGCAAAATTTGGATCGCGCCGGACGAGCTCTCGGAAGACGTTAATGGCGCCCGCGGTGTCGTTTTTCTGGTTAAGGGTCAATCCGAGTTGCACCCGAGCATCGGTGTACTTGGGATTGAGACTGATCGCTTCGCCCAGTTCATGCACGGCCTCGTCCAAATTTCCTGATTGCGCGAGGGCAAGACCGAGATTGTAGTGGGCCTCCGCCAGATCGGGATCGCACATGACCGCTTGACGGAACTCGTCGAGCGCGTGTGAGCGATCATTCTCGCGCCAATAAATCAAACCCAGGCTCGAGTGAGCTTGCGCATAGTCCGGTTTCAGCTCGAGTGCTTTATGATAGGCGGCCAGGGCGCGCTCAGGATCACTCTTGCGCTCCCAGGTGAGCCCCAGGTAGTAATAGCCGGTCGGCAGTTCTGGACTTTCGTCAATCGACTTTTGAAACAAAGCAAGCGCGTCGTCAAGCTTCTGCTCTTTCAGGGCGTCGACGCCTTGAAGGATCAGCAATTTCGCCTCCGCCAAATGCGCCCGGAACTGCTTAAGCCCGCTGATTTCGTTCAATTCCTTTCGTGCTGCTTCTGTCTGGCCTTGGGTACGCAATGCGATACCGAGGTTGTAATGGGCTTCTTCGAAGTCCGGTTTCAATTCGATGGCGCGCCGGAACGCCACAATGGCGGCGGACAAGTCTCCCGTCTCTTTCAGTTCCTTTCCAAGATTGAACTGCGCTACGGGATCATTGGGATCCTCAGCCACCGCCTTGCGGAATTCTGCCAGCGCGCCAGTATGGTCCTCTTGGCGGCGCAAGGTCACCCCCAGCAGCATGTGTGCAGTGGCAAGTTCCGGATTTAGTTGGAGGGCCCGGCGAAAGTCCGCTGCGGCGCTGGACAGACTTCCAAGCTGTCCTTCGGCCAGTCCCAACTCGGAGTACAGGTCCGGGGAAGGCCTCAATGCGATTGCCCGCTGCAGTTCGCGCTTCGCATCGGAAGGGTCATTCTGCTCAAGATGGATTCGCGCGAGTAGTCGATGTGGCGCTCCTTTGGCGGGGTCAATTGCCGTGGCCGTGTTCAATTCCTTAAGCGCTGCAGCTTGGTCATGCAGGTCGTACCAGGTGGCGCCTAATCCGTAGCGAGCATCGGCCCATTTCGGTTTGAGGCGCAGGGCAGCCTCGAACTCTTCAATAGCCGGCTTCGCATCACCTTTATATTTGAGCGCGAGGGCCAAGTTGTAATGGGTAAGGGCATCGTTGGGTTCAAGCTCCAATGCCTTGCGATAGTTCGCGATAGCCTGGTCCCAGGATTTTTGGCGGGCCAGTTCCGTTGCGTTGCGGCGGTAGGTCTCTGCGGTCTGCGCGAAACAGGGAACTGCAATGATGAGCAGCAGAACCGGCAGGACCCTCATGATTACAGCCTAGCATGTTGGGTCTGGCGAGAGGAGCAACTTGCGTTCGTGGACGGTGCCCCGCCAAAAATTATGGGCGAGGTTAGTTTTAGCCCCGCCCGGATGGTCACTTCCCCATGTCACCAGACAAATTTCGCACTAACCTGCCCAATGCGCGGATCGCGGGCATTCGTGATGTTGCCGAAGCCGCTGTTGCTGATGTCCCCGCTCGGATTCAGGAATTGCGCATGGTTGAATATGTTGAAGAATTCACCACGAATCTCGAAAGCTCTTGCTTCCGTTACCTGGATTCTCTTCGTTATTCCGAAATCGGTGTTGTTGATTCCCGGGCCATGGAAGAACCGGCGATTCGCCGTTCCGAACGTTCCGCAGTCAGGGCTTGGGGTGGTCCCAGTGAAAAAGCAGTTGGTCGCGACAAATGCGCTCTGGTCAAAATATGTGAACGTGCCAGGGGTATCGCGAGGGTTGCGGACGCGAATGGGCCCTACGAGATTCGGCATATCGGTGGAGGGACTGCCGGCGAGCGAGCTGTCTCCCGCACACGGGATCGGTGTGGCCAGCGCCAACCCCGGACACAGTTGCTTGGCGTCTTGTTGAGAGCTGTCGATGGGATTCGCTTGCCCCATCTGGATCGGAAATCCCGTCGCGAATCGGGTAATACCCTGCAGTTGCCACCCTTGCGTCAGCCGTTTGGGCAACCGGTGGAAAGCCCGATCGAACGGAACGGCCCAAATGTAGCTCACCACGAAGTTGTGGTGAACGTCGGTGGATGACAGCCCACGGCTCAGCTTTGGGTTGGCAAAATTGACCAGATCGTTAAACCCCGACGCATCGTCCAGAGCTTTGGCGAGTGTGTAAGCAGCGAGGAAGGTTACATCGCCGGCTTTTCGCTCGACCGTCACCTGACCGGCGTTGTAGATCGAATTCGCAACCAGCTTGGTGAATGTGTTGCCATAGCCAAAACACAGGGTCTGGGCTCCAGGGCAGTAATTCGGATTCAAAAGAGTATCCCTGGTGCCATAGATGGTATTTGAGCCTAGACTAAACGTATCCTGCTCAGCGTTCGGCCCACATCCGAGCGAACCGCTCGACACATCGGTATACCCTTGCGCGGCGAGTTGCATACATAACGCAGCATCGCCGGGGTTGGCCTCGCTCTGCGAGATGAGCCGGTGACCCTCCGTGCCGACGTAGGCTAGAGTCAATACGGTGGATTTGGTCAGCTCTCGCTGGATCGAGAAATTGAAGTGCTCGGCGTACGGCAGCCGGTTATGAATGTCGTATCCCGGGAAATAGGACATCGGCTCGTAAACCGAAAAACTGAGCGTCTTATTTGCCGGGCTCCCCGGAGTCGGGACGGTGAACGGGAACCGCTGTCCCTCGCCGTCGGTGCCTCCGTCCAGCCGATTTCGAAAAGGCTCCTCGAACAAAACGGGACCCGGACTGCTCCAGTACAAACCAAACGGAGCGTCGGCCACTTCATAGAAGAGATTCAGGTCCTCAACCGACGTGTAGTAGATACCATACGAGGCACGGATGCTGGTTTTGCCCGGTCCGCCAAAAACCTTGCCCAATACTCCGTCGCTAAAGCTCGGCGAGTAAGCGAGACCAATGCGCGGCGCGAAATTGTTGTATCTGGTAGGAGCAAGCGTCTTGGGAATGCCTGGATCACCCGGAAATACGAGGCCTGTGGGGGAACCCGGAAAGACCTGCGACTGCTCTCCCTTAACCCAAGTCTGGATCTTGCCCTGGGTGTCATACCAGGGCATGCTCACTTCCCAGCGGAGCCCGAGGTTCAGGGTCAAATCGGGATTTACTTTCCATGAATCTTGCGCATACGCACCACCGTAGCGCGTGCGCGAATCCAGGAGCTGTAAAGCAGCTTGAGTGTAGCCGCCTTGGGCTGTCGGCGCTCCAATAAGGTAATCTGCGAAATCGACGCCGGTCACCGTGCCATCGAAGACAAAAGCCCCGTCCTGGCTGGCTAAGTTGCGTTCGTTGACTTGCAGGTAGCGGAATTCCCCGCCAAACTTAAGCGTATGCCTGCCGGCTACCTTGGAAAACCCGTCCGATACTGTGTAGGTGTTGTTGGGCTGGAACGTGATCAAAGAGGGTGCGCCGATGGCGAAGTTGTTGAAATAGAGTTGGGGCACATACTCCGGATATCCCGGATAGGCATCGGGGATAATCCCTTGTGTACCGGGACCGGTGACGAAACCGAGAGACGAAAGCGATGCCTTGCCACCCGTCGGGTTGTCCAGATGGGTAGCCGTGCGGAAGAAGGTCACTCGCGCCTCGTTCACGGCCGTAGGTCCGAGAGTCTTGGTGTTACTTATTACGAACTCTTGCGCGCGGGTTGGCGTCTTCGCGGGGAAGCCTGGCACGCTTGCGCCGCCGTCGGGCAGCGTACGGAGAACCGTCGAGTCGTCGAAGTGATAATAGAACGACCAGTTGCCAGTTTTGCGGTTATTAAAATCGACCCGCTCCCCAATCTTATTATCGGTAACTGTATCCTTGTGGCTGTTGTCTGAATACGTACCTGCCACGGGATCAATGTTCGGCGTGGGAATGTATGGGAGAATTCCCTTGGCTGCCGGTGACCACGCTTTCTGGGGAATTACCCCGCCGGGAAACACGCATACGCCGTTCTGAGCGTCCAGCTGCGTATTGCAGCCGGCAGTCCAGTATGGTTCGCCGTTTGTTACCGTGTAACCCAGACGTTGTGAGAGTCTTGAGGGCCAGTCGACGCAACCAGCACAGGTGCCGCCGGGACCACCATCGACTGTGCCGGTTAATACTCCGGGCCCAAAGTTGCCCTGAAACTCGGCAGCGGGCGGCAGGAAAACAATACCTGTTTCTGCGCCCTGCACCTGCCTAGTTCCTTGATAATCCGTGAACCAGAACAGCTTGTCTTTCCAGAAGGGGCCTCCAACTGCAAAGCCGAACTGATGGCGACGCAGTTCGGACTTGGTGGGTGTGAAGAAGTTCGCGGCATCCATCTTGTCGTTGCGCAGGAACTCGAACACGTCACCATGGAAACCATTGGTACCCGACTTAGTGATGGCATTCATCACCGCGCCACTGAACTTCCCGTATTCCGCGTCAAAGCTGTTCGTAATAAGGCGAAACTCCTCAACGGAATCAAGATTCGGAACGAGTCCGGCGCCCAGGTTTCGTCCCTCGCTGACATCGCCACCGTTCACCAGGAACGCATTGGCAGTCTCGCGCTGACCGTTGACCGAGACATTGCCGGCGTTTTGGATGTAACCTGACACCGCCCTTGCACCCGTTCCGGAGTTGCCCCCGATCGTCTGGGAGCCATCCGGCGCCACTCCCGCCTGCAAGCCCAGCAGGTCCAGATAACTGCGGCCATTCAACGGCAAGGCGAGCATCTTCTGTGAATCGATGACGTCGCCCAGTTGCGTGCTTTCCGTCTCCACCCGCACGAGATTGCCGGTGACGTCGACTTCCTCGAGCACTGTCCCGATGTCGAGCGTAATGTCGAGCTTTAGCTGATCGTTCACCTGGACCGTGATCTCGTTCGTGGAATAAGGGCGGAAGCCGGGGGCCGTCGCAGTGATCTTGTAGGTTCCTGCCGGCAACGCAAGAAAGTGGTAGGAGCCATCAGAACCGGAAGTTGCTTCCTGGCTCAGATTGGTTTGCGAGTTCGTGATGGTGACTTTGGCGCGCGTAACCACCGCCTGGGCACGGTCACGCACCACGCCCGCAAGCGAACCGGTCACGTCCGCATGAGCAGCGCTCGACACAATAACGAGCAGGCTTGAAACGATTGAATACGACAGCCTAAACCGTCGATTTTTCCCCATACCCCACCTCGCACCCCAGAAGTGCGAGTACGATGCCACAATGAATGGCCGTCTTCAAGAGGAATATTCGCAAAACGGATTTCGTTTTCATAGCGTAAGAATTCCAGGCGCTGAAAGATGCAACTCCTCCGTGTCGATGGGGCCGAATTTGGCGTTTGGACCAAGGTCAGTAAATTTGAGTGAGCCTCGCCGGCCTAGCTATTGTTTTTTGGACTCTCTAAGCGCGATCAACGATACCTGCTCCAATCCCGGGAAGTGATCGTCTTTGTCTGCTTTGCGCTCGGTAGGAGTGACTTGCTGAATCGTTGAGCGCGCCGGAAAGACTTTCCCGAAGTATTGAGCATAGACATCGTCAAACCTCTCGAGATCGGACAAATCGTCCAGATAAACGTTCGTCCAAATAACTTCGTCGAGAGTCATATCGGCTTCTTCGAGGTTATCGAGGAGATTACGCATCGTCTGGCGGAGTTGATGCTGCGTCGTAGTCGCATAAATGCCACCATGCGGTCCGGGGATGAAGCCATCTTTTGCGGAGCAATAGAGAGTGTCACCGGCAAAAACGCAGGGACTGGCCGTCGGGCTGGGTGGCATGTTTTTCGGACGAACTGCTTTCCGCTGTTTGATGTCGCGTACGGCTATACCGGTGTATTCGATGTGGGCACCACGGGGAAGGCTCGACACTTCGATCGTCGCCCGCGCTGGCGTATTGCCGAACTCAAAGCGCGCGGCATAATGCTGATTCATCACCCTCATCGGAATGTCCGCGGTCAGGAACGGGTTGACGAACACCAAATTGGCGAAGTCGAGTCCTGCCGCTTGCAGGACGGCGTGCATGCGGTCGAGAGCTAGATCCACTTGTTTTCCAGGATCCTCAGGAATTTTGGCTGTTTCTGGTCCAGTACCTGGCATGCTCGATACAAAAAGCCTGTCATGAGTGAGAACGCCGGGCGCCGCCGACTCTCGCCAATTGAAATCTGGGGGATAGATTGCCCGACGGTCGGTCATATCGCGAACCGCTACGGCACTGATCTGAATCGGGGGTTCGGGAACGCGTGCAATACCCAGGACAGCCCGAGCGGGAGGAATCTTGCCGAAATATTCGCCGAAAGTTCGGTCCATTTCGTCGAACTGATTCATGTTTTCGAGGTAGACCTGCGTGTAGACGACATGGTCCCTGTTCAAACCAGCGGCCTCGACGATCTTTCCTATATTGTCCAGCGCTTGCCGCACTTGCTCGCGAAATGTCGGAGGCAAGCTGCCGTCCAAGCGCCGAGGACCTTGTCCGGAGATGTAAACATAGTCACCCGCATCGACAGCGGGAGAATAGACGCGATTCGAAGTGGTGTCGACTGGGACCACGGCACGCATCTCGGAACGCGCCATGAGAGAAAAAAGCGCGAGCACAGCGGCGAGGATCGATCGCGGGTTTGGCAGGTGCGTTCGCAAGGTCGCTCTCAAATCTAAGCTGCGGATTTCTTCCGAGCCGCCGCGAGCACAGCACGTAATCTCTGACCGGCAATCATTTCTTCCCCCGGCTTGATTGTCATCGAGACCAGTTCGATGTAGTCCGGCGTCTTCGGTTCCTTCCGGTTCGGGTTGCCTTCGCGAACTGCTTTCACCAAACTCGGGTTGTCAGGACCCAGGACTTCCACTCGCGGATTACCGGCTCGGAGTTGCTCAACGCAGTCTGTCACGGTGAATCCCCATGCCTGCTGATCCCAGGAGACGCGCAAAGTTGGATAGCGATTTCCATCTTCGGGAACATAGGTATTTGTCTTCACTCCCGGAATCGTATCGACCAGTTTGCGGATACGGTCGACTCGACCATTCCATTCAACATAGAGCTTTTTTTCGTCGATCTTTAACCAGGTTTCAAGCGCCGTCAGGCAACCGATGATTTCCTCTTTGCCAACTTTCATGGGACGGCACACGGCGCCTTCTCGTGGATTGCAGTTCATCAGCGCAGCTTCGATCAGATCTTTTCTGCCAAGGAGCAGGCCGCTGCACTGTGGCCCGGAGAGTCCTTTGCCGCCGGAGAAGCAGTAAAGATCGATTCCCATTTTTGCGTAGAGCTTGGCATTGCTCGCCGGAGGAATTCCGGCCGCGTCATCGAGCAGCATCGGTACTTTCTTGTCTTTCGCGATCGCCAGTTCGCGCTCAAGTTTCTCGCCGAGGTCGGTGGTGTAGATCATCGCCGTGTTTTCGGTGATGGCGTTGGCGAGTTCGTCGGGGGAATACGCGAGTACGAGTTTGGCACCAGTCAGACGAATCGCGCTGTCGAAGGCACTGCGGCCTCCGACCATGACAACTTCATGCTTCAGCCCGGTGGTATCGGGGAGCTGCCAGATATTCCTGTCGTCTGTACCAGCCATGCAACCAGCGGTGGCTGCAGCCATCGCACCGGCAGCGCCCGAAGTGACGATGCCTGACTCGGCTCCAGTCAACTCTGATAAGCGGCGGCCCACGGCCCGCTGTAGATCAATCACGTTCACGAAATGCTGGGCAGCTTCCAGTTGAGCCTGGCGAACTTCGGGAAATTCCAAAGAGCCGCTCAGGTATGTCCATGTGCCGCGGCAGTTGATTACCGTCTGCACCCCGAGGCGTGTGTAAATGTTCTGGCGAGGATCCTTTCCCACGGCAGAGGCCGCTTGCGCGTAAAGCTCTCGGGCTGCGATCTGGCTCAGCAATGGCGCAGCCGCCAATAGTTTCACAAACGATCGCCGGCTGGAATTCGGGACCATAGGATTAGGCCTCCTTATCTGGTGCCTTCTGCTCAATAACCCGTTCTCCCAATCTCGAAAAGTCGCTTCTGCCGTATTCTGCTCTAGTCGTCATCGTCGGGCAGCGGGATTCGCGACCGCACCGCCAAGATGTGCGCTTTGGCTCCCGGCTTGTTCTGGTTATAGAACCCGACCGTGCAGTTGGATCGGAAGTAATACGCGTCTCCTGCCTTCGCAGGATGGCGCCCTTCGACCCCGTCCGCTCCGCCGCCTGCCGCCATGTCGCCCTCTCCATCGATGACGAGATAAATTTCTTCTGCCGTCTCGTGGTGATGAGGAAAGTTCGTACCTCCCGGCGCAAAGTCCATCCAGAACAGGCTAGTCACGACGTAGGCTTGATCGATGGCGTCCCGCTTGCCTGTGCGCGGCCCCGCTAACAACTTGTAGAGCACCGATGTAGGATGACCTTCGACGGTCTCCTCCTTGAGCTCATCCATGTTCACGATCTTCGGCTGCGGTAGTGTAGCTGTAGCGCCAATTGAAATTTTGGCTGGAATCTTGAAACCCATAATGAGAACCTGCGCCCCTTCGTCTGAACCGTTCTCAATAGAATGCTTGATCCGTGGAGCTATGTAAGTAAAATCGTTGGCGCGCAAAGGATACGTCCGGTCTCCATAGCGGAGCCTGGCCTTGCCGGCCAGGACGAAATAGAGTTCTTCTTCACGATCGTAGAGAGTGCTGTGACAAGCACCGTGAGAAGCGAGAGTAATTTTTCCGAAGCGAGAAATGCTGCGGAGAATCCGGCCTTCCGAGTCGCCCTCACCAAAGATCGCGTTATAGTGGCAGCTCTCGGACGCCAACGCAACTTCGGCATCGCCGAGACTTGGAACGTAGCGGTGCAGCCATGTCGGATCCACTTTCCGATCCTGGGCCGGCAGGCCAGACACGAGGAACAGCAATGCTAGTGAGAGGAGTATCCTCAAGTTTTTCCCAGCAGGAGCGAGTGCTGCTTGTCAAAGTGGTATATCACGGAAATTCCTTGACGCAAATCGAAATATTTCGTTTGATTTAGTTTTGTTCCGTTTTCACCTGGTGCTATAGCTGCCAAAGTGATTGGCGTTCCATGCTAGGCTCCCAGGGACCTCATTCCACCAAGGCGACTTCTCAATGACCGTTACGTTTCTGAACAGGTTCCACGCGCTTCTAGTTGTTGCTGCCGTCGGCTCCATTGGATTGGCTTTCTCTGCCGCACGTGCCCAAATGACTGCGGGATCGAGCGCGGGGTGCCGCGTGGAGTCGGTCGACTACAAAGGCTGGCACGCCGAACAACTCTCGAATCGATGGGTGCAGTTGATCATCGTGCCACAGAATGGCGGACGGCTCATGCAAGTAACCTTTGCCGGGCACTCTTATTTGTTCGTCAATCCCAAACTTGCGGGAAAATACTTCCCCCCAAACTCAACTCAATGGTTCAATTATGGCGGGGACAAGATTTGGCTGTTGCCCGAAGGAAATGACGACGAGCAACATTGGGTGGGCAATTCAGACGTAATCGACGACAGTCCCTTTAGCTTTCGAAAAGTTTCGGAAGGAAAGGAATGCCAGATCGAACTTACGGGCCGACCTGATGCACAGACAGGTGTTCAGATTTCGCGAACGATTGCACTCGACGATTATTCTCCGCGTATCCGCTTTCACGCTTCTATGAAAAATGCCAGTGGTCATGTTCTCGAGTGGTCGATGCAATCGGTGTCGCAATACGATACTTCGAAGGCAAACTCCGTGAATGGCAACAATGGCCCACCGAGAAACGACGAGTTTTGGACATTCACGCCGGTAAATCCATCGAGCGCGTATTTGAACCGTTATCATGTGCGCTTCGGCCCGGCCGAGAACCGGGAGGCAACGGTGCGCGGCGATGGGTTATTCGCGGTTCACTATGCCCACCTTGCTGCTGAGTTGTGGCTAGACTCAACGGCAGGCTGGCTGGCCGTGGTGGATGGCACGAGCCAGTACGCCATGGTAGAGCGCTTCGAGTATGACCCGAACCGGACATACCCGGGAAAGGCATCGGTGATCTTCTGGACAAATGGACCTGAGATGGGGTTCAAGAATGACGGAGAAGTCTCACTCAGCGCTGATCCAGATGCCAGCCCTTACTATCTCGAGGCCGAGGTCAACAGCCCGATGTGCCGTCTGCGTCCTGGCGAAAGCTGCACCATGGATACGGAATGGTTCCCAACGCGAGCCGGAGCCGAGTTCCATGGTGTAAGCGCCGCGGGAGTCCTGATTCGCCCGCTGAAGGCCATTCGCCAATCCGGCGGTGGGATCAGGCTTACCGGGGCTTTCGCTGTGTTCTACTCCGGGCGTTTGATGGCGCATTTTTACGATGAACGCGGCGCCAGCGTAGAGAAGATCTCGATCATGGACGTGAATCCGACTGAAGCGATCACCCTTGAAAAGGATCTTTCTGCGTCAACGGCCGCGCGAGTGTCATTGCATGTCGTCGATGAAAACGGATCAGATCTCGGCTCGTTACAGGAGGTACGGGTGGAGAACGGGGAGAATCACTGAAAATGAGAAATGCTCTCCGCGCTCTATCTGTCGCAACATTTTCAGCCGTTTTTTTGTTGGCGCAACAGGGGCCAGCTCCGACCACGGCAGCCCCAGCAGTAAACGGAGACGATCTGCTGACTCGTCCAGTGGGCGCGAATTGGACGTCGTACAACGGCGACTACACTGGTCAGCGCTACAGCGGTTTGCAGGAGATCAATGTCTCCAACATCGCGCAACTCCGTGCGGAATGGGTCTTTCATGTTGCGAATACACAAAGGCTCGAGGTCACTCCGGTGGTGGTTCGAGGGATCATGTACATCACAGCCTCAAACGATGTGTTCGCGCTTGATGCACGCACCGGCCGAGCACTGTGGCACTACCAACGGCCGGTGAGTACAGGCTTGCTCGATGATGCCGCGGCGCACAAGAGTCGCGGAGTCGCGGTGTGGCAGGACTCGGTTTATTCCGAGACGGATGACGCTCACCTATTGCGTCTCGATGCCCGTTCCGGCGGCCTGATCTGGGATGTTCAATACGCCGAGAAAGAAAAGCACTATGGCGCGACCAGCGCGCCCCTTGTTGTAAAAGACATGGTGATCGTGGGAACGTCCGGCGGCGATTCGGGCGTGCGCGGATTCGTAACCGCCTACGACGCGCTCACAGGCAAACAAAAGTGGCGCTTCTGGACGATTCCGGCCCCGGGTGAGTTCGGATCATCTAGTTGGCCAGGCGACTCCTATCTTCATGGGGGCGCCACAACCTGGATGCCCGGTACGTATGATCCCCAACTCAACACTATTTACTGGACCACGAGCAACGCCGCCCCAGACTTTGTAGGAGACTCCCGCCCCGGCGATGACCTCTACACCGCGTGCGTGCTGGCACTGAATGCAGATACCGGCGAGTTGCGCTGGTATTTTCAGTTCACTCCCCATGATCTGTACGACTATGACGCAAACGAGACTCCGGTATTGGTGGACGTGGAAGATAGTGGAACCCCACGCAGACTGCTCGTGCAGGCGGATCGCAACGGCTTCTTTTACGTTCTGGATCGCACGAACGGCAAATTTCTGCGTGCGACGCCTTTTGTCGAAAAGCTGAATTGGGCCAAGGGTCTCGACTCCTCAGGCCGTCCGATTCTCACTGATCGAATTCCAAGCGCGGAAGGTACTTATATCTGTCCCGGCGTCCAGGGCGCAACCAATTGGTTTTCTCCTTCTTATAACCCGAACACAAGGCTGTTCTACGTACTAGCTCTGGAGGCTTGCAACATATATTTCGCAAAAACAGAGCTGTTCAGAAAGGGACGGGTCTTTTACAACACGGGCACGAAGCATCCGCCCGATGAGCAATCGCAAAAGATCCTGCTGGCGCTCTCTTTGAGTGATGGAAAGGCGGCGTGGCGCTATCCGCAGGTTGGACACGGAACTTCCTGGGCTGGAACGCTGACCACCGCAGGCGGTCTGGTATTTTTTGGAGACGACACTGGGTCGCTCGAGGCTGTCGAGGCTTCCAGCGGTCGTCCGCTGTGGCATTTCAATACCGGGCAGAACATGTCGGCTTCCCCCATGACCTATGCCGTTGACGGTGTGCAGTATGTGACTATTGCATCGGGGAGCGACGTTTTCAGCTTCTCACTGCCTCATTAACCAGATGTTGAACACAGCCTCTCATCGATAAGGGACAAAACCTTGCGATTTCATCGGAAGACTGTAAACGGAAGTCGTGGCAGTGATATAGAGGGTTTTAAAATCCTTGTCGCCCCAAGCTAGATTTGCCGGCTGTTCTGGCATCACGATCGTTCCGAGATGCTTGCCGTTTGTGTCCCAGACCCAAATTCCTTTAGGGCCAGTAACAAATAAATTCCCTTTTGTGTCCACCTTCATTCCGTCTGGAACCCCGTCGCCTTTCCCTCCGGGTTCCTCGCCGAAAATTCGGCCATTTGCGATGCTCACATCTCCCCCGACATCGTAGACGCGAATGTTTCGTTGCTCGCTGTCATCGACATAAAAGTGCTTGCCGTCAGGGGAAAAAGCCACCCCGTTCGGTTCAGTCAGCTCTTTGGTCAGCAGGCTCAGATTGCCGTGCTGGTCGAGACGAAACACTCCCAAGAATGGGAGTTCCCGTTTCTCTCCCTTGACCAGATCCATATCTGGGTCGGTAAAGTACAAAGCCCCATCCGGACCGGTGACCACGTCGTTGGGACTGTTGAGTTTTTTGCCCTCGTAGTGATCAGCGAGGATCGTGTACTTGCCGTCGGGAGTGACCGCAATGATCGCACGCAGCACGCTTGCGCAGTCGATTAGTCTATGTTTCCGATCGAAGGTATTACCGTCCGGATCTCCGAGGGCGATGACTTCTTCCTTTTTTCCGTTTGGATAGAGTCGATAAATCTTGTTGACGGTTTCATCACTCACGTAAAGAAATCCGTCGTCGTCCCACACTGGACCTTCCGTGAAGCCGAAGCCTGTTGCCACAGTTGCGAGCTTGGCATCGCGATCGACGACGGTCCAGAACTCCGGCGAATCAGCTTGCAGGGCAAAAGTTCTTCGCTCCCTTTGGGGAGGGCTTGAGCGTGCACGGGCAACCATCATCGCGGCAGGGACCGCGAGCAACACGATAGTCAATATTTGTTTTCTGAAGGCCATATTCTGTTGCATTCGGAACTCCGTCATCTGAGTCCGTACAAGAAGAACTCAGTCCTCGTCGTTTGCCTTGTCAGCTGTTGCTTCGTGCGAGTCCTGAGCCGCTTTCATTAAGAAACTCACGAGGTCATCAAGCTCGTTTGAAGTTAGCGTAGAAGCATAATCTGAAGGCATCATTGACTTAGAGTCATAATCGAAGGTCGCCACATCCGATCTCGTGAGCAGGTGAAATACCCCGGTTAGGTCTTGCAGTTGGATGGAAAAATTATCTTCATTGCGTATTCTTCCCGTGTACCTTTCCCCGCCGCGGAGCGTGACGGTTGCTGTCCGTGCGGAACCGCTCGCTGTGTTAACGGGTTTCGTGATCGCACCCCGAATCTGCTCCGCTGAATGACCGCGTCCATAATCTGAGAGGTTCGAGGCAATGAATCCCCCTTCGCCCGTTACCATGTGGCACCGGGAGCATCCGGCTTCACCAGTGAAAAGAGCTTTGCCCGCCCCCGGATCACCCGGTAGTGGGGCGGCGGGCTTGCTTGCGCCGCCAAGTATTCGCAGATGAGAAATCAAAGCGTCGATTTGAGTTGCTGAAAGAGTATGGAAAGCAGGCATGCCAGTACCCGGAACACCATTTTGGATGATCCCGAAGATTTGGGCGTGCGCCATGCGCCGGATGTTCGCACCGTCGGCAATGTTCGGCGCGCGCTCGCTGCCTTTGCCATCGAGGCCATGGCATGCCGCGCAGTTCGATGCAAACAGTTGCTTTCCGCCACCGGATACAGACTTGGTTTTCTCCTGGGGCTTTATCGCCTGCGACGTCAAAACTGCAGTCGAGGTCGCGATAAAAGCAGTAGCTAATCGCAGGAACCGCTCACCACTTGAGCATGAAACCATCGTGGAAGGAACTATACATCACGCTTGGCGACGGAGCCCCAATTGCGCCTCGACCTCTCATCCAGAATTTATCGTGCGCCGACGGTTTCACCGTAAGGTTCCGTTCTCTCCTACGCGCTTCCAACGAGTCAGCGTGAAACACGCGGAAAACACTTACTTTCACAGAGTAAAATCTACTGCTGCGTTGTGAAATCCCCGCGCCTCAACGACGACGGTTTATCGCACTGGTGGCGCAAGTGTCGACCAAGTTTTCGAGGTTCCCTCTTTTCGACCTCTCGGAAATGGTGCTACAGTCCGCGCATAGGAATCATTGAGGAGGACAAATCGAACATGTTACGCGCCTTGAGATCTCACCGCTTGCCGGTATTGCTTCTGCTGATCGGACTTCTGGCTGCTGCGTTGTTGAGCACGCGGCTGCTGCGCGCCAACGCGACCGAGGCACAAACGGATGCCGAACTGGTTGCGGCGTTTCGCCATGTGGAAGTCGCGTCCGTATCGGATGCTCTCGAGCAGTTAACCGGCAAACGCATGTACATGAGTCATCGCATGCAGCCTATTTTCACAACGAAGTTTGCCGGTTTTGCGCGAACCGTACTGCTGAAGAAAGACGAGGGGAACAACGATCCGGCTGCGCTGAACGGAATGTTGGCCGCTATTGACGAGGGTTCTAGCGATTCGGTTTACGTCATGGTCCTGGAAGATGGAGAGAATATTGCCGGCATGGGCGGCCTGATGGGTACGGCGATGGCAGCGCGCGGATATGCCGGAGCCGTAATCGACGGCGGCGTGCGGGACGTAGCTTACCTTCGGAAGATCGGCTTCCCGGTGTATGCCACTGGCATCGTTCCGTCCACCTCTGTGCACCATTACCGGTTTGCGGGATCGCAGATTGCCGTAAGTTGTAACGGCGTACCCGTGAATGCCGGAGACATTGTCGCGGCCGACAGTGACGGCGTAGTTGTGGTCCCCAGGGCCAAAGCTCAGGAGGTCCTCACGCTCGCCGAGCAGATGGATTTCAAGGAGCATTCCATGTACGCCGTGATCGAACAGACGAAATCCATCCTTGAGGCGGTGAAGAGGTTCGGCCGGCTTTAGACGGGAAAATCCTTCTTGCATAAAAGTGATTTTCATCAGATAATTTGCGCTTCCATTTTTGGTCATTTCATGCCAGAGATTTCGAGGCGGACTTACAACATCACTGCTCTGCAGCGGGGGCTGGCGCTTCTGCAGTTGTTTAGCAATTCTCCTCAGGGCCTTACCGCGAAGCGAGTGGCGGAGCGTTCACGTTTGCCGGTGAGCACGGTTCATCGTTTTCTGACGAACCTTGAGACTGCAGGATTTCTCAACTGCGGCAATGAGGGCGTATATCACTTGGGAGTTGCCTGTTTTGCCATCGGGCAGGCGGCACTTGGGCAGCTTGATATCCGGCGCGTGAGTCTCCCCTACCTGCAGGAATTGAACCGCCAAACGCGGGAAACGATCCATTTGACTGTTCGGCACGGTCTCTCGGCTGTCTATGTTGAAAAGCTGGATTCAATGGAGCAGTTGCGGATTTACTCCCGCATCGGTGCGGCGGTCCCGCTCTACTGCACGGCGGTTGGTAAAGTCATCATCGCTTACATGCCGGTAGAGGAGCGCAAGTCCCTGCTTTCGCAGGTTGTTTTCAAGCGATTTACTCCGAATACTGTCGGAAATCTTCAGGAACTCGACGCCCAACTCAATCGAATCCGCAAGCAAGGGTATGCCTGCGATTTGGAAGAACACGAGTTACATATTCGCTGTGTCGCTGCTCCGATTTGGGATCATTCTGGCTCCGTTCATGCGGCGCTGAGTGTCACTGCTCCGACGGTCCGGATGAACCTGACTCGCTTGCGACAACTTGCGCCATTGATTCAAGCGGCGGGATTACAGATTTCACGAGAACTTGGGTACGACCCATCGAGTATCCGACTGAATGGAATCAGTGCTTCGCAACCGGTAATGCAGGGGAAACAGGTTTAAAGCACTAAGCGTCTCGCTAGAAAGTTCAGGTTTCGAAAAGGAGGAGCATTCACATGAATTCGGATTGCACCCGTAGAACGTTTACCACGCGATTTGCTTCGATTTTGTCGGCTCTCGGCATTACGACAGCAGTTCTGCCCGGGCGCGCAGTTGCACAAAGTTCAGCCAGCGGCATCCGAAAACTAAATGATGACGGCAAGCCTGGGAGCGAAAAGAACGTCATCATGCCCGTCGTCGTATACAACGGGTTGCTCTACGTCTCCGGACAGGGAGCACACGACACGCGGGATGAAAAAGAATGGACGATCGAATCGCACACGACAATCGTGATGGACAAAGTCAAGAAGTTGGTCGAAGTCGGCGGGGGAACGATGGACAGTGTGCTTCAGGCGAATGTCTTTCTCGTCAAGATCGAGCATTGGGACGGCATGCACAAAGTTTTCGCCACGTACTTTCCTCATGGTGGACCGGCTCGTACCACGGTAGCGGTAGCTGCGCTCCCGGGTAACTCACTCGTAGAAATCAACTGCATCGCCGCAGTCACCTCGAAGTAAAAGAAGGCCCTGTATGCGACTCAATCTGAAGTCGGATCGACGTGGTTTTCTTGGCAGCCTGGGGTTGATTGCGGGCATTGTAGCCTCACCTCAGAAACTCTTTTCTTCGAAGGCGATGAGGGCGATGAGTAAGACCGCGGGTACACGCGTCTCCGGCTTCGGCGGGACCGGCAATCCCTACGAAGAGCTCGGCGTGACCACCGTGATTAACTGCCAGGGAACGATGACGATGCTGGGCGGATCACTTCCGCATCCTGAACTGGAAGCGGTCATGACAATGGCTGGACGCCATTTCGTCAGCATTCCGGAATTAGAAGTCGCGGCAGGTAATCGCATTGCCGAGATGCTCAAGCTTCCTGAGGGATATTCGGCACTCGTCACTTCCGGCGCCGCTGCCGCGATTCAATCCGGACTCGCGGGAATTCTTACTGGCGGGAACGAAACATTCATTCGTCAGCTTCCGGATCTGACCGGGATGAAGTCGGAAGTGATTATCCAGAAATGTCACCGCAATCCGTTTGACCATCAATTGCGATCTACAGGAATAAAGCTCATCGAGATCGAGACCGTCGATGAACTGCGCGCGGCCGTGAATGACCGCACGGCGATGATGCATTTTACGAACTTCGCGAACGCCGCCGGCCAGATCAAGGTCGATGAATGGGCGCGCCATGCCAAGCAGTTCAATATTCCGTGCATGAATGATGCAGCTGCAGATACGCCACCCGCTTCCCACTTATGGGACTATACAGTTATGGGTTATGACCTAGTTACGTTCAGCGGAGGTAAGGCAATTCGCGGGCCCCAGTGCGCTGGCCTTCTCATCGGCCGGAAAGAGATGGTTGCTAATGCGCTGCTGAACAACAGCCCTCATGAGGATACGATCGGTCGTAGCCAAAAAGTCGGCAAGGAAGAGATCGTGGGCATGGTGAAAGCGCTTGAGCTATTTCTCGCTGAAGACCACGACGCTCTGGCCAATGAATGGCAAAGCCGTCTGGAGAAAATTTCACTGGAAATCACAAAGATTCCGGGAGTCACTACCTCGTTCTTCACACCAGACATTGCCAATCATGTGCCGCACATGCGCATTTTGTGGGACGAGGGCCGAATCTCGTTGCCTCCGCAACAGGCTGCAAAATTGCTGCGGACATCAAGTCCGTCAATTGCGATTGGGAGTGGCGAGGGTCACCCCGGATTGTCGATGAACTCGTTCATGCTCCAGCCGGGAGAGGACAAGATTGTTGCGACGACGATATCGCGAGTGTTGCGCGAACACCTCCTCTAGGGGACGCTCTGTTATTCCGGATCGAAATGGCAACCTCGAGGACAACCCAGGTCCGATGGCTTCTGATCTTCTGGCTGTTCATTCTCAGTGCTGTTTCCTATCTGGACCGCGTCAACATCTCCATCGCTGGAGGTGCCATTGTCGCGTCGTATGGCCTGACTGATGTGCAACTCGGAAAAATCTTCAGTTCCATGTTGGTCGGCTACGCGCTCTTCCAGACAGTCGCTGGCAGGCTCGCCGACCGCTTCGGCCCGCGCCGCGTGTTGGCCGCAGGTGTGATCTGGTGGGGAATTTTCACTGGGCTGACTGCCCTCGTTCCAGCCCACCTGACCGGTGCCTTGTTAGCTTTCATTGTGATCCGCTTCCTCCTGGGTGCTGGGGAGGCAGTGATCTATCCGTCTGCCAATCAGTTCGTCGCACGGTGGATTCCTATGCCGGAGCGCGGAATTGCGAACGGATGGATTTTTGCCGGCGTCGGTGCAGGCGCTGGCTTGACGCCTCCTCTCATCACCTACTTGATGATTCACCACGGCTGGAGATCATCGTTTTGGGTGTGCTCCGTCCTTGGATTTGTTGCTGCCGCAGTTTGGTTCGTAATCGCGCGCGATACACCTGCGCAGCATCCATCAGTGTCGCCCGCCGAACGCGCGGCGATCGAATCTGGCTTGACACTGGGAACAGCAGTTGAGGATCCGCTAGTGCGGAAATCCTCGGCCAACAGGCCTCTCGTGCCGTGGGGCCGCGTGTTCAGGAGCAAAGAAGTTCTCGCGGTGACACTCAGCTATTTCTGCTACGGCTATGTAGCGTGGATTTTTTTCAGCTGGTTCTTTCGTTATTTGGCGAAGGTCCGCGGTTTGGATTTGAAAACCAGCGCCTTTTATTCCATGCTGCCCTTCCTCGCGATGCTGATAGCATGCCTGCTCGGCGGGATCTTGAACGACCGGCTCACAAGGCGGAGAGGTCCGCGAATTGGCCGGTGTTTCCTTGCTGCGTTTGCGATCGCATTAGCGGGAATTTTCATCACATTCGGTTCGCAAGTTAGCAGTGCCAGATTGGCGAGTGTTGTTCTCGCGGGAGGCGCAGGAGCATTGTATTTGTCCCAGAGCTCGTTTTGGTCATTGACCGCCGATATCGCCGGACCGTCATCGGGAACGGTTTCAGGATTCATGAACACAGGAAATCAGATCGGTGCCGCACTTACAGCTTCCCTGACGCCCTGGATCGCCGAACGCTACGGCTGGACTGCATCCTTCCTGGTGGCGGCGGCGCTGTGCGCCGTCGGCGCTGTGAGTTGGCTTTTGATCGATCCGAAGAAAACTCTCCTGGCAAAACACTCGTCGTCAAAAGCACAGATGATTGCGGGCACGAAAGCATCCGCACATTTCGTTCGCGAATCGTGATCTATGGCAAGACTCAACATCAAGCCGAAGCAGAATTGTATGTGGGACTTGGTAAATCTGGGTGAAGTGATGATGCGGCTGGACCCGGGCGATCAGCGTGTTTCGACCACCCGGCAGTTCCCTGTGGGAGGGTGGTGGAGAGTACAACGTGGCGCGAGGCTCAGCGCAACCTGGTGGACCGCACTGGCGTTGACGACATCCGATACCTTGTTGCTACATTGATCCAGACGGATCGTTTCGGTACCAGCGTTCAGGCTCTCCGCGTGCATTCTGACTCCCTCCGCACGGAACGCCGGCAACGTGCCGACGAACAGGCGGCTAAGACTACGATCAAGAAGCTTAATTTGCCATCGTTCACCGAAAAGTGGAGTCGGCTTCTCTCCTCTGGCCAGAAGCTATTGTTGGTGTAGAACTTCTCCGGTCCCCGAAGGCCCGCTCGTGCTCTTCGCAGAGTGAAAAAAACCTCTCCCCGGTCATCGGGGAGAGGGCCGTTGCAGTCGGAACGTGTTTTAGTCGTCCAGGTCAGCGGTGGTGGGTGCCGGGTTGTTGAAGTCGCTCGGGGGGCGAACCGTCCTCTCGCCGGGATAGGGCCGCGTAAACCCGGTGGACAGGTACCAGTTCAGATGGTTGACGGTGTCCGGGTCTTCGGAGTCGGGCTTGGTCAGTTTGCCGGCGAAGATCTGCGCCTTCTTCTGGAGCCAAGCCTCCCTCAGGGCCTTGACCTTAGGGCTGCTCGCTGGGTTGGCTGCGCTCGCTGTAACGCCTTCGTCCAGCGGGACCTGGTTCGGCACGTGCGTCCACGGCTTGAAGTTGCTCGCGGGCGGCGCGCCCTTGACGAAAGCCGTCCTCATCGGCGACGCCACGAGGTCGAACTGGTTCATGGGCGGCAGACCGAGGATTTGCTCGATCGTCCGAGTCATGTTGACCTGCGTGTAGTAGGTGTGGTCGGTGGCCCCGTTCTGCACGGCGTATGGGCTGACGATATAGCCTGGGCTGCGATGACCGTCGACGTGGTCGACGCCGTTCTGCGCGTCGTCTTCCTCAATGAAGATCGCCGACGTGGACCACACGTTGCTGTGGCTGATGTAGTCGATAATGCGCCCAACGGCCAAGTCGTTATCGGCCTGTTCGGCGTCCGGGGTCGGCGGGCCGCCGGTGTGGTCGTCCATGATCCACAGGATGCTCAACGTGGGCACCGTACCGGCCTTGACGTCATTCTTGAAGTCCTGCACCCACAGATCGACGCGGAACTGGTCGGGGATGCCCAGATCGAACTGCGGGAAGTTCTTGATGAGGTGGTTAGACACGGCCGGGACAGAGGACTCTGCCTGGACCGTGTTCTGATAGTACAGCGTCTTCTCGAGTCCGGCCTCGAAGTTCTGCGCGTCGGCGTAAAAGTCGCTCCAGCTCGGCTCGGTGGTCGACCCGTTCGGCTGTAGGAACGTATCGTTCTCGACGTATTCGCCGTAGATCTTCACCGGCAGACCGGCGGCCGCCGCTTCCGAGAACAGGAAGCCCTTGTTCTGATAGGCGAGTGCATCGCCGGCGTTCCCGCCTGGATAGCTGCGGACCCAGTCAGGCGACTGGATGTCGTCGGCGTAGGGCGCCATGCCCTCGGTGATCCACTGGTGACCGTCAGCCGACTGGCGGCTCGGGTCGTAGAAATTGTCGAAGAGAGGGAAGCGCTTCACCAGCTCTGTGCGCGTTCGGCGTGTCCTTGCCGCCGAACACTGCCAACGAGGGGTCGCCATTGCCGGCGGCCACGTCGCCCAGGATCTGATCATAGGTGCGGTTTTCACGGACGATCAGGAACACGTGCTTGATCAGCGACGGATCGCCGATCTTGTCCGGGATTGCGACCGGCTTGGTACTCGGCTTGCCACCGGCGGCGGACTGGATATTCTGCGTCAGATCCCAGTGGTTGTTCTCGAAAACCTGCTTCGTCATCGCCTCCAAGGTCCCGCTATTCGGCACGGGAACGATGCTGACGGTGCCATTGTCCTGGTGGGTATTGTAGCCGGAGACGCCGTAGTCGGTCTCGAACGAATAACGCGTGCCGATGCCCTTGTCGTTGGCAACGATGAGCACGTTATCGGCCTCGTCCAGCACGACCGAGCTCGGTGCATAGGCTACCGGGATCATGCCCATGACGGGATTCGTCGCGCGGCGTTGCTGAGGTTGACCACCCCGATCGCGTTGGCATTGTAAAGCGCGACGTAGGCAACGCCTCTCTTGCCATCGACGGCGATCGAGTTCGGCGCGGCGCCATAGGCCGGTTGGCCTGCGCCGGGCACTCCGATCGGCAGCCCAAGGTGGAATCGTCCGCGCCACCTTGTTGGTGGCCGTGTCGATGATCGAGATGGTGTCGCTATAGGTATTGGCGACCAACAGGGATCGTCCGTAGAGCGCCATCCCGGTCGGGTGCAGACCGGTCGAGATGGTAGCGGTGACCTTCATCGTGGCCAGATCAACCACAGAAACGGTACCGGTGATCGCGGCGCCAACCACCGGGTCGGCGACGATTTCAGTGCCGGCGGAGTAGATCTGGAAGTCCGCCTCCGTGGCGGCCCGGCCACCCTCGTTGCTGACGTAGGCGGTCGTGCCGGTGCTGTTGATCACGATGCTGTGCGGCGCGTTGCCGACGCGGATCTGCGCACCCTGCTTGGGCGGCTTCGCGGTCAGGTTGATCTTGGTGAGCGTATCGTTCTGGTTCAGCAGGGCATAGGCGCTCTTGCCATCCTTGGAGAGCGCGACGCCGCCGGGATAAGAAGTGCTCGGGGTATAGAACGTAGCCGCAGGGTCTGCCATAATCACCGAGGGGGCTGTTCGGAAAGCAGGTAATGAAGGAATTGTTCGGCGGCACGCTGACCTGGGCGTCGTCTTCCAGCAAGCCCTCTTCAGCGACGTTGGCGATGGTGACATTGCTGCTGTCCTGGCTGAACACCAGGTACTTGCCGTCCGCCGAATAGGCTATGCCGCTATAGCTGCCGCTCGAATCCTGTCCGAGCGCGATGTAGTCCTGCAGGACAACGCCGGTGCTGGTGTCGAACACCTCGACGGCCTCCGTCGCGCCCATGGTGAGGACGGCGGCGGTGTGACTGCGGAGATTGGGGTTCAGCGCGATAGCCTTCGCGCGGACCCGGATGCCGAGGTCGACTTGGGTGCCGGCTGGGTTGATGACCTGGCCACTGCTGACGACCCACGAGCCGTTCGGCTGCGGGCCGGTGACGTAGGTTGGGTACGGCTTGGACTGAGCAGCGGCGAGCCCCGGAAGGCTCAGCCCCGCCGCCAGCAGGCCGGCGAGCGGACGCAGACGGTTGATGCGAGACTTATTTCGAGTTCGAAACTTATTTCGAGACTTATTTTTTCGAGACATACCGTTCTCCTATTTGGATTTTTTCCTCACGCAACCGGGATCGACCCTGCGACATCGGGGTGGAAATACAACCAGCCCCCCGCACATCGTAGGTGCGAACCTTAACAGATGACATGTGACGGCTTTATGACGATCGTGTGAACTTTCCGTTACATGGGCTGAACTTTTTCTTGGGGACTGGGACGCGCGCAGCTCCACGTTAAGCAGGGTCTGTTTCGTGGACGTTGTCTTCGTGTTTTTCCGGTGAGGTGGTCTGCTTCAGCCCAATCACGATCGGGCGATGCCCGCGTCCACTTGCGAGCCGTCGTCAATCAGCGCCCGCAGAGGGCCCAGGCAGGGTTCATAGCGTCGCCAGCGCGCGACCGAGGTGCGATAGATAGGCTGCCGGGTCTGCCACTTGCTGGGGGTCCTCACCGCCCGCGGATTGGATTCGGGGCGCAGACAGGCTTCGTGCCACGCCAGGCCGCAGGCTGCGATAATCCGGCGGACGACTGGTTCGGGATCGCGGGTCAGCTCCTCGTAATCGACCTCGATGAAGCGTTCCGCTGGCAGCACGCTCCGCCAATGTTCGATGAGCCGCTGGTAGTTGCGGAAATACGCGACCAGTTCGGCACCTCCGGTCGGAAACGCCAGGCCCGGATGGAAATGAGTTTGATGGATCGACAGCGCCGTGTCGACTGCAGCGCGGCGGCAATGGATGATGGTTGCGCGCGGGAATGCCACGTGGATCAGCCCGGCCCAGAGGAAGTTGAAGGGCATCTTGTCGGTCACTCGCGCCGCCGTCGGCGCGATCGCGCGCAGCACGCCAAGATAGTCTGCCGCCGCCTTGGCCAGGAATTCCTTGGCCGGAAACTCCCGGGCGACGACCGGCGTCTCGTTCCCGGCCGCGACGGAGCGGAGCCACACCGCCCCGCGCTCGTTCCAGAAATTCAATTCATCGCCAGCCCCGACCTCGGGGTGCATGGAGACGATCTGCTCGACGAGAGTTGTGCCGGACCGCGGCATGCCGAGGATCAGCACCGGCGTCCGATCGCCGGTACCGAGTTCGGGCGCCCGCGCGATCCATTCGGGTGTGCAGCGGGCAATCATGCGGTCGATCTCGATCGAGAACGCGGCCGAGTCGAATGACCCAGAGCCTCGCCTGACAGCGTCCGCCGCGTCAAAATGCTGCATGGCCAAGGCGTAGTCGCCAAGATCGTCCGCCGCCTTTCCGATGGCGAGGTGAATCCGCAGGCGTTGCGCCGCTTCCAACCCCGGCGTGGCGAGGGCGGCTTCCATCCGTTGAAGCAGAACGTCGTCATCGCTCGTAACGGGGCGACACCGGACCAGATCGTAGTAGCATCCCGCCAGCAGCGGCGCGATCGCGATCGCCCGTTGGAAGCATTCGCGGGCCTCGTCGAAACGGCCGAACTCAGAGAGCAGATTGCCCAGCAGATCATGCGCCATGGCGTTCCTTGGATCGAGCGCCAGCGTCTGTCGCAGCACTTGTTCGGCTTCCTGATTGCGATCCTCGGCCAGCAGCGCCCGCGCCTTGCCAAGGCGGCCAAAGCTGGTCTTACCTCCGGTCGCCGCCGCGCGGCGGAAACAGCCGATCGCCTCGTCGCGATGCCCCAGTTCGTAGACCAGGGCGCCGGCGCGGAACCACGCCTCGGTCAGGGATGGGAGCAGCTTAGTGGCGCGGTCGTACGCAACGATCGCCCCGCCGATGTTGCCCAGCTTCTCCAAGGCGATTCCCAGGCGAAAATGTGCATCGGCGTAGCGCGGGTTGCTGGCGACGGCCCACTGCAATGCCGCGATGGCGTCCGGTACGCGGCCGACCTCGAGGTAGGCCAGGCCGAGGTCGTGCTGGATGGTGGGATTGAACGGCTCCAGCAACGCTGCATCGCGCAACGGCGCTATCGCATCGGCTGGTCGCCCGGCTCTGAGCAGCTTACTGGCCGATGCAAGCAGATGCGCCACCTGCTGCGGCGCGGCTGGGTTTGGAGACTGGGACATAACGCGAACCTAAGGTGAAAGCTGTAGCACGGCCATCGGAATCGGCAGCGCAATTGTCACCCTACCATCATCTGCCAACCAGGAGAATTCTAGATGCATGCGCAGTTCTTCCACCAGCTTCCGTTCGCTGGTAATGCCTTACAAATAACTGATCAGCAGAAAACGTCAAGGTGGCGTCCCACCAGAGCCCGCACAGCGCGGGCTTGAGTCCTCCTGGTGGGGCAGTCGCAGTGGGTTTCCCGTAAAGCGATCAGGCTACAGGAGGGGGGACAAGCACTAAAATGTTCTACATTGGAGCCTCCTTATATGCAAGAAGCACGGGTTGAGACTAAGGGCACGAGAAACCTTCGGGCCGCGGGCACGCTTCTGTTTGTCATTGCGGTCGGATTGTACCTGGTCAACTGTGGCAGCAAGAGCACTGCCCCGGGTCAAGGTGGGGGTGCTACGCCTCCCCCCGGCACAACCACGAGCATGGTGACTACCTTCCACAACGATAATGCCCGAACCGGGCAGAACCTCAACGAAACGATTCTCACGACTTCCAATGTGAATCCTTCTAGTTTTGGCAAACTGTTCGTCATCCCTGCGGATGGCAAAGTGGACGCCCAGTCGCTATACCTGCCAAGTGTGGTCATCTCAGGCAAAGGAACGCACAATGTGCTTTTTGTCGCTACTGAACACGGAAGTGTCTATGGCTTTGATGCCGATACGGGAACTCAGCTTTGGCAGGTCTCGACTTTAGCTTCGAGTGAAATGCCGAGCGATGACCGCGGCTGCGGGCAGGTGACTCCGGAAATCGGAGTCACGTCAACCCCCGTGATTGACGCCGGGGCTGGCACACACGGAACGATCTATGTCGTCGGTATGTCGAAGGATGAAACTGGCAACTACCACCAGCGCTTGCACGCGCTCGATGTGACTACAGGCGCTGAGGAATTCGGCGGGCCGAAGGAGATCGAGGCTTCTTATCCCGGAATTGGCGATAACAGCTCAAACGGCAACGTAATCTTCGATGCAGGGCAGCAACTGGAACGGCCTGGGGTGCTTCTGCTCAATGGCACGGTCTACACGACTTGGGGCTCGCATTGTGATGTTCGGCCATACACCGGTTGGATTATCGGCTATGACCAGAACACGCTGTCACAAGTCGCGGTACTAAATGTCACACCGAACGGCAACGATGGATCGTTCTGGATGAGCGGCGCGGCCCCGGCAGCGGACGCGAACGGGAACATCTTCGCACTTGATGCGAATGGTATTTTCGATACCACGCTCAACGCGCAGGGATTTCCCAGCCAGGGCGATTTCGGCAATGCGTTTCTAAAGATCGCGACCACCAATAAGCAACTGACGGTGACTGATTATTTCGAAATGTTCAATCAGTCTGCAGAAAACTCGGTTGATGCCGACCTTGGCTCTGGTGGAGCGTTAGTATTGCCCGACCTCACCGACAGCTCGGGTCAGACTCGCCATCTTGCGGTTGGAGCAGGAAAAGATACCAACCTATATGTGGTAGATCGGGATTCGATGGGAAAGTTTAATCCCGGCGCGAACAATATCTACCAGGAAATTCAAGGTATCTTCCCAAACGGCGTATATTCCATGCCTGCCTTCTTCAACAACACGATCTACTACGGTGCGTCCGGGGACCGCATCCGCGCGTTTGGCATCAGCAACGCGCAGCTTGCGAGTACTCCCGCATCCCAGACCGCCAATGGTTTCCCCTATCCGGGAGCGACTCCTAGTATTTCTGCTAATGGCACGCGTAATGCCATTCTCTGGGCTGTAGAGAACTCAAACCCGGCGGTTCTACATGCCCACGACGCAGGAAATCTGGCAATCGAACTGTACAACAGCAACCTGGCATCCGGTGGGCGAGATCAGTTTGGCGCTGGAAACAAATTCATCACTCCGACGGTGATCAATGGAAAGGTTTACGTCGGAACGACGACCGGAGTCGGAGTATTTGGACTCTTGCACTAGAGCTGAACTGTCGCCCAAGAGTCGAATCCTGCTATGCCGTCTCCTTCCCCGCCTTCACTCTTGCCCATCTAGCCTTCTGTGAGGCGAGGCGCGTTCTTTGCGCTTCGCTCCGTGTCCCGGACAGTGCGAGCGAAGCGAGTGCCGTTGCGCCAACTGCGGCGATCGGGCACACGTGGAGGGCTGGCGGCGGGTGTGGTGTCACCGGGGCTGAAGCCCGGCCGAGCTCCGCGTCCCTCAAGCGGCCCCGAAAAGGGCTGCTCTTCGACGTCATCACATCAGTTGGGGCGTTGGTCGCCCGGGTCGGGTGGGCTATAGCATTCGACGTGTACCTCTTCTCCGTTGGGTAGTTGGACTGACGGGCGCTGCTCCGCTGTAATGGGGCGCTTGCAGACAGCGCAGATCGTTGGTGGGTGAGTCTCTTCCCGCACTGAAGGGACTCCTTCCCGATTTTTTTGACACCGAACTGATGGACACTTTATAGCAGGGAAGGCGCCGGGGCCGTATAAATATTCGGTGACTACCGCGTGCTGGCCCTCCTACGGTCTTTTCTCTTGTGGATGCCTGGCGCGCAGAGGTCGAGCAGGACGGTGAGAAGCATTCCGCCGAAGATAGAAACAGCGACGACGAGGATGATCAGCAGGTGAAGCGGGTGAAAGCAGCCTTCGAGCATCTGTTTTTCTCGGGAATCGGTACAGGGTGCCGTAGAATGCGCAGGGGGTCAATTAGCTGGTTTTCTGAACAGCTGGGGGTCGTGTACGACGACCCCCTCGACTGCTCTCATGGCAGGCTCTCACCCGGCTGGTGAAAGCGCGGGCTGCGGGGATGACGCCTCGATTTTGACCTCGTCAGGCCGAGGGCATTGGGCCAAAGCCTTTCGCCTTTCTCGCTGATCTTCTGCCAGCGGAGGCCGCTGTTTTGGGGTTGTCCACTGCCGTGGTAGCCTATCGGCTGCAGGGGCGTGACCCGGGCTTTTTCCCCATAGCCACATGGCCGTCTTTCCCCAGGCATGGCGTTCGAACCCAAACCCGCTCGCGCACCCCTATCCCCTTCATCTATAGGGACTTCCCCGTCTCCGTCCGACGGGCTCGAGCCGCAACTTTCCGACCCCTCCGGGGTTGACATAGGTGTGAGCACAGCTGCACTTGACCGAGGCATGCTGATGGCTGCGGCAGCACCGCAACCCCCCTCTGCATTCTCGTCCGGGCTAGTCGGCGGAGAGGGAGTTTCCGACGCCGAGATCATGCTGCGGGTCAAGGCGGGAGATCAGTCGGCCTTCGACTACTTAGTGCAGAAGTATCGCCGCCCGATGGTCAGTTTCCTGTACCGGATGGCGCGTAATGCGGCTGCGGCCGAAGATCTGGCCCAGGAAGTTTTCCTGCGCGTGTATCGCTCGCGCGAAAGCTACGAGGCCAGCGCCAAGTTCACGACGTGGCTGTATCGGATCGCCACCAACCTGGCGGTGAATTACGCGCGCGACACGCGCCACGAGCGGCCGGAGTTGACCGTTAGCCTCGATGAACCGGATGAGGAAACCGGCACCACGCTCGAACTGCCCGACGGCCAGCTGACCGCCGAGCAGGCCATGGTGCAGAAGGAACGCATGCTGGCGATCCGGAGGAAAGTGGAGGCGCTACCCGAACTTCAACGGCTAGCCGTGATCATGCACAAGTACCAGCAGATGGATTACAAGCAAATTGCCGAAGTATTGAAGAAGAGCGAGTCAGCGACAAAGTCGCTGCTCTTCCGGGCATACGAGACTTTGCGGGAACAGTTAAAAGAATATCTATAGCAAGACAGATTCAGTTTTGGCGCAGAGGCAGAGAGTCGAGGGCAAGCAGTCATGAACTGCAATGAAATTAGAGAACGGATACCCGACGTTGCAGCTGGATTCACCCAGCCGACGGCGGATGAAGCAAAGCATTTGGAGACCTGTGGCGCGTGCGCGGAGCAGTTGAAGGCGATGCGCGCGACCATGGCGTTGCTCGACGAGTGGCTGGCACCGGAGCCTTCGCCGTACTTCGATGTGCGGCTGCAGGCGCGTCTGCGCGAAGAAATGGCCAGGCCGCCAGCGGGATGGCTGCAATGGTTCCGCCGTCCAGTGTTGGCGGCAGCCCTGACCGTGCTGATCGGAGTTGGGGTCGGTCTGTTGGTCACGAAGAGCAACCCGAGAACGGATGAGAGCTCGATATCCAACAATTTCGCGCCCCCTGGACCCGCGGAGCCTGGGACTGCAGTGAGCGATCTGCAGTCTTTAGAAAACAATAACGAGCTCTATGCAGACTTCGAGTTGCTCGATGACCTGGATGTGCAGCAGGACGTTGTAGCGAATCCGTAGGAAAGAACAAGTTGCTGGCGGCAAGTCATACAAACGCAACGGGCAAGAAAAAAGGACAGGGAAGGTGATCCGGGGAAAATACATCGCGGAATGGCTGGCGTGCGCCGCTTTGGCGTGGGCAATGGCCGTTCCCTTCCCTTGCCTGGCGCAAAGAGGAACCTTCCACCTGGCCCAGCAGCGTCCGGCGTATCATCCGCCACCGCAGCAGCGGCATCCAGCGCCGGCGTATCAGCCGCCCCGGCCCGGCCAGCCGCAGGCGCGGCCTCGGCAGACGGGCCATGCGGGCGATTGGCTACGACGCTACAAGGATCTTCCCCCGGCAGAGCAGGAACGCGCTCTGCAAAACGACCCCGGTTTCCGCCGTCTGCCGCCGGCCAGACAGCAGCAGCTTCGGCAGCGCCTGCAGCATTTCTCCAGTCTGCCACCGCAACAACAATTGCGCATGCTCAACCGCATGGAAACCTGGGAGCATCTGACCCCCGAACAGAAGCAGCAGGCCAGGCAGATTTTCGGGCAGATCAAGCAGTTGCCGCCAGACCGTCAGCGTGCGGTGACCACCGCAATCCACGACTTGCGGGCGATGGCCCCGGAGCAGCGCGAGCGAGTGATTGACTCAGAGCGCTTCAAGGGCGTGTTCTCCGAGCAGGAGCGCGAGATGATGCGCGGGGCTACTCGTCTGCCTCTGGCGCCGGCAGAAGGAGAGTCGGGATCGCACGAGTAGGGCGGCGTCTCAAACTTCTCTGCACTGCCTGCTCGCCACTAATTCATCAGGGCCAGCATCCGCCTTATCGACAACGACATCTGCCGGATATCTTCCGCGTCGGAGGCATTCGGCGACATCTTCAAATACTGGTCCAGATCCTCGGCTGCGAGCCTCTGTAATCCGAGGCTGTAACGCAGCAGCGCGCGCTGTTTCACATCTTCCGCCGACTGTGGATAGATCACCAGGATCAGGTCGGCAATCGCAAGGGCCTTGCGGAAGTTGCGGGTGGAGAGATAGACGGTCTTCAGGTTGTTGAGCATCCGGGTCAGAATCTGTCGCCGGCTGATGGGATGCAGGAATTCCGGACGCAGCTTCATCTCTCCGGAGTAGATCTCATCGAGCCGGCTCTGGCAATCTTGCCGGCTGAGCACGTCCCCGCGGTTGAAGCAGTCGATGAGCGTCTCCTTACCATCCTCTGTGATGTACTTGAGCAGGAAATGCCCGGGCATGCCCACACCTGATAAGGCAAGACCGATCCGCCGCGCCACTTCCATATAAACGATCGAAAGCGTGATGGGAATCCCCAAGCCGCGGTCGAGTACGTCATTCAAAAACGAATTGCGCGGGTCATAGTAGTCTTCGCGGTTGCCGCGAAGCTGCACTTCCTCGAACAGTACATGGTTCAGCACAGGCAGCGCTCGGCGCGGATCAAGATCAGGCACCAACCCGGCAACCCGCCGCGCGAGTTCTTCGATGCGTGCCGCATAAGCCTCCATATCGAGGCCGGAATACTCCGTGCGCGCGATGACCAATGCGGCCCGGATGAGATCGATGTCCTCATCCTCAATGTCGGGACCAACAAAGACCGAGAAGGATTCAATCAGTTCGGGTGAGATCGTGTAATGCACGTGCTGATGCTAACAAACAGCGCGCCGCAAGAAATTGGCCCGGACGTGCCACCGACTGGCACTTCCAGCGACTGACTGTAAGGCTGGGTTCGAAGTCAGATTAGCGGTAGACGTCTTTTCGGGCCGCGACACGCACAATCAGTACGCGCAACTCCCTATCATGCAGTTGGGTGATGATTCGGTAATCCCCAACGCGGTAACGCCAGAACTCCCCGAGCGGTCCGCGCAAACCCTTGCCCAGACTACGCGGGTCCTCGAGGGGAGCAATGCGCTGGTCTATGTAGTCGAGGATTCGCCGTGCGGATGATTGGTCCAGTTTGCGGAGTTGGCGGCGGGCGGTGTCGGTATACTCAATGGTCCAGGCCAAGTTCGTGTCTCACTTCCCGCGCGGTGAACGTTCGTTCTTGGCCTTTGCGCAGGCGTTCCACCACTTCAGCCGCCAAATAGTAATCCTCCATTTCGTCGATGTGATTCAGGATCATCTCGCGAATGTAGAACGCCTTGGTGCGACCGGTTTTTTCCGCCAGCGCGTCGAGACGACGCTCGATTTCTTCCGGCAGACGAATAGAAGTAGCCATGGTTGGGACCTGTCGAATATATGTATTCTAGATATTCAGTGTATCACAAACAAACTGCGCGAGCCCAGACTCACTGCCGCATCATGTAAATGCTCCAAGATAATGTCACCCCATAACTGCAACGAGATTCTGTCACCCTCCAAGGATGGTGACGATGAGTCAGAAAGAGTTCCAACGAGTGAAAGTGATTGAAAATGCGGCAGGCGGGAGGCTGAGCGTACGCGAAGCCTCCTGCCTGCTGCATTTGAGCGAGCGCCAGGTGCAGCGGCTCAAGCGCCGTTATCAGCCCAACTCCACAGATTGGGTACACCACGGCAATCGCGGACGCGCCGCGCCCTGGGCCATTTCCGTTCCCCAGAAGCAGTTGATCTTAACCTTAGCGCGCGGCAAGTATCAGGGCTTTAACGATTCTCATCTCACGGAAAAACTTCACTCCGAAGAAAACCTCACCGTCGGCCGCGAAACCGTGCGGCGCATCTTGCGAGCCGCCAAACTGGCCTCGCCGCAGAAGCGCCGGCCCCGCAAATATCGCTCTCGCCGCCCGCCCCGCCCGCGCTTCGGCATGATGGTGCTCACCGATGCCAGCTGCCATGATTGGCTCGAAGGCCGTGGCCCCGAGCTCACCCTCATCGGCTTTCAGGACGACGCCACCGGCCAGATCCTGGCCGCTCACTTCCAACTCGAAGCCGAAAATACGCTGGGCTATCTTCGTGCTCTGCATGCCATGATCCTTGCGCACGGCCTTCCCCTCAGCCTCTACCACGACCGTCACTCCATCTTCCAGCGCAACGATTCGTACTGGAGTCTCGCCGAGCAGCTCGCCGGAAAACAATCTCCCACTCAGCTGGGACGGGCTCTCGAGCAGCTCGGCATCCAGCAGATCCCCGCCTATTCACCCCAAGCCAAGGGCCGCATCGAGCGCGCCTGGCGCACCTGCCAGGACCGCTTGGTCAGCGAACTTCGTCTGGCTCAAGCCACCACCGTCGAGCAAGCCAACATTGTGCTGGCCCGCTTCTGCGCCGACTACAACCAGCGCTTCGCCCGTCCCGCCGCCGAGGCTGCCTGCGACTTCCGCCGCCTGCCCCGCCGCTTCGATCTCGCCCGTTGCCTCAGCTTGCACTACCAGCGGGTCGTCGCCGCCGATCACACCGTCACTCTGGGGGCGCAGTCGATCGCGCTGCCACCCTTGCCCGGCCATCGTGGTTACGCCGGAGAAGCAGTCGAACTCTCCCATCAACTCGATGGCGTGTTGCGCGTTTTTCGCGGAGATGTTCTCTTGCTCGCCCGACCCTCGCCCCTGGAAGAACACGCCGAGCGCCGACCCCAGCTCCTCACCTCTGCGCAGAAACGAAAATCGCCAACCCCGCGCATCTACAACCTCTCCGGCCGCCCCGCGTTGGCGGCTGTTACTTAAACGTTAAGGGGTGACAAAGTCTCGTTGCAGTTAATACGACATTTTCTCGTTGCAACAACAGACTCACTGCCGCATCAGATTGCGGGCGATGAAGAATACGTTCGCCGGGCGCTCTCCCAGCCGCCGCATGAAGTAGGGATACCACTCCGTACCGAAGGGAACGTAGACACGCATGCGCCAGCCATCGCGTACCAGCTTCTGCTGCAGGTCGCGGCGGATGCCATACAGCATCTGGAACTCGAAGCTGTCGCGGGCGACGTTCTCGCGCGTAGCAAACGCCTGGGCCTCGCGGATGATGTTCTCGTCGTGGGTCGCCATGCCATGGTAGACGCCGCTCTTCATCAGGATCTTCATCAGTTTGATGTAGTTCGCGTCCACGTCGGCTTTGCTCTCGAACGCGATGCTGGGCGGTTCTTTATAAGCACCCTTGCACAGGCGGATGCGGATGCCCTCGCCCAGCAGCTTTTCGATGTCGCTCTCGGAGCGCTTCAGGTAGGACTGGATCACGGTCCCAACGCTATTTCCGTTCCCCGGCATGCGATGCAGTTCATGCACAAAATCGAGCGTGCGCTGCGTGTAGGGAGAGCCTTCCATGTCGACGCGGACAAAGCCCGGCGGCGTCATCGATGCGGCGTTGGCAACGAGCCCGCCGACCAACTCCCTGGCCAATCCCTCATCCACGTCGAGACCCATATGAGTCAGCTTCAGACTGATGTTGGCATTCAGGTGATTGGCCGCGATTGCCGCGAGAATCTGGTGGTACAGCTCGGCGCTATGCCGAGCCTCGTCACGATTGGTGACGTTCTCGCCCAGATTGTCGATGCTGACGCTCATGCCGGCGCGGTTCACTGCCTGGGTGACGCGCACGGCATCGGCGATCTCGGTCCCAGCGACGAAGCGCCCGGATACGCGGCGTCCGACTGCGGATTGTTCGGCAAAATTGCGCAAAGAACGGTTTTCAGAAAGGTGGACGAAGAACGCCCTCAGCATGCAGTACCTGCCAGGTCAGAAATGGTTAGGAAAGGAGTGCCGGGTACCCGTTTGAAAAGCACAGAAATTTGTATCACAAACCGGGTGCACCGACGGTAGGACCGCGATCACTGTCGATGCGGCGTGGGTCACTCTATTTTGATCATTCCGGAACGAACTTGATTTCAATCAGTTCTTTGGTTTCGTGAGCGGCAGGCTCGAACTTCCAATGCCCCACGGCGGTCACGGCGGCCTGCACAAGAATCGGGTGCCCACCCTTCACTTGCACAGACTTGACCGAGCCATTCGGAGCGATTACAGCTTCGACCTTCACAACGCCTTGGATGTGCATGGACCGGCCGAGGGCGGGGTATACGGGCTCAGTTTTGACCAGTACTTTCCTTCCGGCCTCGGAAGATTCTTGCGCCCTGGAGTGAGTCGGAATAAGGGCAAACATGGCAGCAAGGAGCAGCACTTCCGCGACGCCCTGCCGCATTAGGGTATTCATAGTGAGAAGAGTCTAAGGGAACACTCATATCGCCAAAAAGGTCACCATCGTAACGGCATTAATGCCTATCTCCTTGCAATGGCCGGCCGGCGAATTGCGGTTTCTCCCATAGCCCTAACGACTACCCGCTGTGCTCTTCCAGGAACCTTTCCGCTTCGATGGCTGCCATGCAGCCTGTACCAGCGGCAGTAATCGCCTGCCGATAGCGCCTGTCCTGCACATCGCCGCAGGCGTAGACTCCCCGTATGCGAGTGTGGACGTAGTTGTGAGTCTTGAGGTAGCCGTCGGCGTCGGTGTCGAGCTGACCGGCAAACATCTTCGCATTCGGCTCGTGACCGATGCCCAGAAAGAGCGCGCTGGTCGGGAAATCCCAGACTTTGCCCGTCTTCACATGGCGAAGTTTGAGCCCGGTCACTTCCTGCTTGCCCGCGTCATAGACGTCCTCGACTACCGTGTCGAGCAGGAAATGAATTTTCTCGTGGTGCTGCGCCCGGTCCAGCATGATCTTCGAAGCGCGGAAAGCGTCGCGGCGATGGATCACCGTCACTTTCGTCGCGAATCGCGTCAGAAAGAGCGCTTCCTCCATAGCCGAATCTCCGCCGCCAATCACCACAATTTCCTTCCCGGAGAAGAAGAATCCGTCGCAAGTGGCGCATGAGGAAACGCCGTGCCCGATGAGTTGCTGTTCGTGCGGCAGTCCCAGCCATCGCGCCGAAGCTCCGCTGGCAATGATCAGAGTCTGGGCGTGGACTTGCTGGTGGCCCAGGTGCAACAGAAACGGGCGCTGGCTCAGATCCACGCTGGTGAGATGCGCCAGGCGGTACTCAGCCCCGAAGCGTTCCGCCTGCTTGCGCATGTTTTCGACGAGTTGCGGGCCCAGGATGCCGTCGGGAAATCCCGGGAAATTCTCGACCAGCGTGGTGAGAGAGAGTTGGCCGCCGGGTTCGTGGCCTTCGACCACTAACGGTTTCAAGTTGGCGCGCGCCGTGTAAAGAGCGGCAGTGTGTCCGGAGCATCCGGACCCGATGATGACCACGTTTCGAGTTTCGCTCATGGATATTTTGTAGTTGCAGATTAGATGGCTAAGGCCAGATTTTGATGCACGGCATCCCACATGACAGCGAGAGCTGACTTCACTGCTTCTTCTCTGACGCGGGCTTGGCGGTTTTCGCCTTTGGAGCGGCCTTCGGCTTCGGGGCGGACTTGGAAGTTCCGCTGATTTTCGCCAATTCTTCTGGGACGATTACACCCACGCCGAGCAGTCGCCGATAATTCGCCAGCACATCCGACGCGCTGCGAAACAGGGGTTCATAGGTGCTCTGATCCGGTGCTGGATGGTCTTCCGAGGCCATGCAGCGAGCCAGCGCGACCGAGGATTTGCCAAATCGTTCCAACCGAACCCGGCTGGCTGGCGTATTCACGGTGAGCATGGCTTCCGGACTGGCCACCGAGGAAGCGCTGTCCTCCAGCGCCACCTGGATTAAATCCTTCGGTTCGCGCACGTGCAGCACCAGCGTCTCAATCATGTTCTGACCGTCGTTGCTGAAGGAGTATTGCACGCTGGCAAACAGCGCCTGCACCGAAAATTCCCGGCGGATGCGGACGTAACTCGCCACCGACGGTTCCCCGGCCACGTGGCCACCCTGCCCCGGCTGCAGGAAGTTCATGTCCTCCAGCGTCGAGCGCCCACGAGAGACTTCGAAATCGTTGCCAAATAACGGTTGCTTCGGGATACGGGCCAGCGCCGCAGCGATCTCTTTTTGTTCCTCGGCCGAGGGCGTACACACGTTTAGCATGTTGACTTTCACTTGAGGCTGCGTCGAAGGCTGGTTTGCCTGTTCCTGAGCCCCAACCTGCAATGTCATGGCGAAAGAAGCGAGCAGCGCGGGAAAAACCGGCATTCTAGGCACGGCGGAATTCTAAATGAGAAGCATTGAAAAATCTTGGCCCGCGAGGTCGCGCGTAGTGGTTCAGTTTGAATTGGCCATCATCGAGGATGGGTCATCCCGAGCGGAGCCGGTTTTCAGGCGGAGCGAGGATCTCCCTCAGCAGATCGTGGCGGGAGGTCCCTCGGCCCGCTGGAAAAAACGCGGGCTTCGGGATGACTTCGGTAGCGAGTTCAATCCAAACTGAGCCACTACCGAGGTCGCAAACGATTTCGCCAAGAAAGCAGGGAAAGACTTAGAATTCACCTATGGCGAATCTGACGTTGGTTTACGGCATGAGGCTGCTGCCGTCTGAGGACGTGGCCGAAGTGGGGCAGGCTCCGGTGAAGCTGACCAATGGCCGCGAGGCGCATGTCACCATGCACGTGCTCGAAGGCAGCAAGGAAGACATCGAGAAGCAGTTGCGCACGAGCCTGGAGGCGTTTTTCGACCTCTACCCGGAAATCTGACCGACGGAGCGACGACGCGCTGGTTTCGGCCTGGTTTCGCGTTGCGGTTGACTTCCGGTCGCCGTAAAATTCTGATCTTCCAACAGCTTCGCAACGAATCGCATGCAATGGCCCTATCCAGAATTGCGCCAGCGGCTGATCAAAGCCGAACTGTGGCCTCAAGGCCGGATGGCACGACTGGCTTGCTATTTGGCCTCATTGGCCGTAGTCCTATTTGCGCTGCAGAGGCTTCTGGGACTGTTTGCCGCCTCCTGGGGCGAGCATCTGGGCGGCTGGGTTGGGTTCCTCACCTTCCTCTCCGGCGTCTTGTTTTTTGTTCTCGCATTCCGCTGGGTGAGACGCAGAATCTTGTGGCGCCTGCGCAACCGCCTGATCGTCACCTATGTGTTCATTGGGGTGATCCCCGCCGTGCTGCTGGTGGCAATGGCGGTGGTCACGACCTATGGCCTGGCCGGACAATTCGCCGTCTTCGTCGTCACTTCGGAAATCCATTCGCAGTTGAAAAGCATGGAAGCGGTCAACGCTGCGTTCAGCAATGAACTGGCGGCCCACCTGGAGCGTGGCGAAAAGGCCACCGCTGAATCGCTGGCGGGCTTGAGAAAGCGCGATCCGGCCTGGGGCCGGCGGCAGGTGTGCGCCTGGTACGGCGAGAAACCGCTGTCCCTTTGCAATGAGTTCAAAGGCTCCGCCCTCGTTCCCCCCAGTTTTGTGAAGGGAACGTTTCGCGACATGGTTCGCGAACGCGATCAACTGTACTTGCGGGTCGCCTCGTCCTTGCCCGTCGGGTCCTCGCGCTTGACAGTGGTCACCAGCGAACCGTTTGACAAAGAATTGGTTGGAAAGATTGCCGCCGATCTCGGCGAAATCACCCTCTACACACCGGCTATTACTGTGGACGAATCGCCTTCCAGACCGAAAGAAGAACTTGGTTCTGAGGCCGGTGCCCCAGCCACAAACAAGGGAGGAATCGTAATCAGTACCGACAAGCAGAGTTCGTCGCCGCAGTCCGAGCGGGCGGTGCTGCATCCCGCCTTCACGGTTGGTACGCTGCCCGGCGCCAGCGGCACCTTCGATCGCGAGATCACCTTCGGGACGCCGCTGGCGGTCGTGGACTGGAAAACCGGGAAGCAGCAACTCGTCGGAGCGGTGCTGCAAGTGACTACCCGGCCCGCCGTTCTCTACGGCCATCTCTTTGCCGCCCTTGGAGAGTTTGTTCGCGGTGTCGCCTACATCCTGTTGGGCGTAGGAATCTTCTTCGCCGTCATCGAACTGATCGCGCTCATCATCGGCACACGGATGACCCGGACCGTGACCGCCGCAGTCGCGCAACTGCATGACGCGACGAAGCACGTCGATCGCGGCGATTTCAGTCACAGAATCCCGGTGAAATCGAGCGACCAACTGGCGGATCTCGCGCGTTCGTTCAACTCGATGACCGCCTCCATCGAGAAGCTGATCCTGGAACAAAAAGAAAAGCAGCGCCTCGAAAACGAACTGGCTATTGCACAGGAAGTGCAGGCGCAGTTGTTTCCGCGCCAGGTTTCAGAGCTTGAGTCGCTTGAAGTGCATGGTTTTTGCCGCCCGGCCCGCACCGTCAGCGGCGACTACTACGACTTCGTTACGGCGAGCTCCCACAAACTAATTCTGGCGGTCGGCGACATCAGCGGAAAAGGCATTTCCGCCGCCCTGTTGATGGCGACCATCCACTCCGCCGTTCGGGCCTATTGCATGGAAAACCTGCCGCAGATGCGCGAGCCTGTCGCCGTCGGCGCCGTTGCTGGATCGGGCCGCGTCATGGCCGCCTGGCCGGAAGGTGTGGAAGTCTCTCCGTCCGCCCTGCTCGGGCTGCTGAATCACCAGCTCTTCGAGAGCACTCCGGCGGAAAAATACGCCACGCTTTTCGTCGGCATTTACGATGGCCGCGTACACCGGTTGACCTACAGCAACGGCGGCCACCTGCCGCCCATCCTGATCAGCGCGGACGGCACCATTCGGCGGCTTGAGGCGGGCGGCACAGTCGTGGGCTTGTTCGACAGCATGATCTACGATGAGGGCGCCGTCGAAATGCGTCCCGGCGAAATTTTTCTGGCCTACAGCGACGGCGTGACTGAACCGGAGAACGATTTCGGTGAATTCGGCGAGCAGCGCCTGATCGATCTGGTTCGCGAAAACCGGAATCTTCCGCTGCCCCAGATCAGTCAAATCGTCACCATGGCAGTGGACGACTGGATCGGCGACAAGGAGCAGCCCGACGATGTCACGCTCGTGCTGGCTCGCGCGCGATAAAAATCCCGACTTCCCCGCCCGTGTTGACAGAAGAACACCCATGCAATACCTTGGTGCCTCAGTCTTCAACTCCGTACGCGGGAGTAGCATAACTTCGGCAATGCGCCGGGGCTCCATCCCGGAGATGACGGTTCGATACCGTTCCTCCCGCCCCAGCTGTCAAGACCCAGACTTGAGACCGGCAAACTACCTAGTTGGATTTGGCCGACAGCCGCTTGATGGCTTCATCCACTTGCGGGGCCACAGTCGTATTTTTCCCTGCCAAATCTTTCTGCAACTTGCGGTATTCGGACAGTGCCTGCGCGCGATTCCCGGTGATCTCGTGCAGATTCGCCTCGATAAATGGCCGGAAGGCCCAATTTTCGATCCATCCGTTAGTCTCTTCAGAGTTGAGCCAGTCAAACGTCGCTTGCGTCTCCTCCGGCGTTAGAAGGGAGAGCACCGCCACGAGCTGGTTGTGATTTTCCACCCTAATCCCAAATACATTCTGCAGAACCCGGGCGCGTTCCAGCATGGACATGGCCTCACCATTTTTTCGCATGTCGTTCGCCAGGTAAAGCAACGCCATGTCGGCTTCATCCTTGTGGCTCCCGCTCAAGGCGTGAAATTGAAGTTCACGCACATAGGCTCGTTCCCGTCCAGAAGCCAGAGCGGCGGCAAAATGCTCATTGGCGGCATCGACGCTGCCTCCCTGCCACAGGATCCAAAAACCGGAAAAAGCGTGGGCGTAAGGATTACTCTTGTCGATGCTGAGAGCACGCTTCAGGCTCTCGTCAACATTCACTCCCTCGCGGGCGCCGTCGCGGTAGCGGAGAAAATTAGCCCAGGCGATGTGGGCAAGGATGTCCGCGGCTGCCGTGCCCCTGGCGTTCGCCAGGCTCGCGTCGAGCACCGGCAAGAGCTGGTTGGCAGTGTCGGTGAAGCTTCGGCTCTCAGCACTATGGGCGGTCTCCAGCCAGAGCATCGCCGCCTTGGTTTCTTGCTCCCGAGCCTTGCGATCGATTGGATCGAGCTCCGAGGCGTGCTTGAAACTGGCGAATGCGGCTGGGTAATCCTGCCGCTGTTCGGCCTGCTCCCCAATTTTCATGGCCTCCCAGAATTCCCGGTGGTGAATGCGGAAATTCTGAAGCACCCCGGTTGCCTGATTTATCACCAGCAGAAAGGAGAGTGCCGCGCTGGCGGCTCCGACGGATTTCAGCAGTCCGGTCCACCGGCCTGGCGGTTTGGCGGACGGCGACGCTCTGGAGACGTGGTCCGACCGAGACATACGCAGATCCCACTTTGCAAACCGACTCTTGGGCACTCATAGTACCGAAAGACAGGCCTTCCAAGCAGCACAAAACCGCCCTCGAGACAGAAAAATCGGATTCCTCCGGGGAAGTCAGCCTAGATCATTTTCTTTTTCCAGCGCCCTTGCTTGAACAGAATTGCGCTGGCTCCGGCAATGGCTCCCTCCGCCACGACGATCGCCCAAAAGACGCCGCTCGACTGCATGTGCAACGGTATCGCCAGCCAATAGGCGAGCGGAATCTCGAGCATCCAGAAGCCGAAGAAGTTCACGATCGTGGGAGTCACCGTGTCTCCCGCTCCGTTGAAGGCCTGCAACATGACCATGCCGTAGGCGTAGCCAATGTTGCCATAGCTCACAATGCGCAGGCAGGTTGCGCCCAGAGGAACAACGCTGGGATCGTGCGTGAACAGCCGCACCACCGGCTCAGCAAAGAGCACGAAGAATACTCCCACCGCGCCGAGGAAGATCATGTTGTAGAGGCCGGTGCGCCACACGGCGGACTCGGCGCGCTCCGCCTTACCCGCGCCCAGATTCTGACCGACCAGCGTGGCCGCGGCATTGCTCAACCCCCACGAAGGCAGGATCACGAAAATGACGACGCGAATGGCGATCGTGTATCCTGCGAGCGCCGCCGCTCCAAAGAAGCTCACAATGCGCACCAGCCCGATCCAACTGGTGTGCGCGATGGCAAACTGCAAGATTCCCGTCAGCGAAACTCGCACCAGCCGCCACAGAACACTCCAATGCAGGCGAATCTGCCGGGTCAGAATATGAATCCGCTCCGTCCCTTTCACCAGGCGATAGAACTGGTAGGCCACGCCAATGCTGCGCCCCGTGAAGGTTGCCAGCGCGGCCCCGGTCACACCCAACCGGGGGAACGGTCCCCAACCGAAAATCAGGCAGGGATCAAGAATCAGGTTGATGATGTTCGACACCCACAGCAGGCGCATGGCGATGGCAGCATCTCCGGCGCCGCGGAAGATGGCGTTGTTCAGAAACAGCAGCAGCACCGCGCAACTGCCGCCCAGGCAGATTCGGGTGTAGCCGCTGCCGACTGCGACAATCTCCGGAGTGGCTCCCATCAGCTCTAGAAGGCGCGGAGCCAAAAACAGGCACGGCAGTCCAATCGCGAGTGAAACGATCAGTCCAAGCGCGATCGCCTGCACCCCGGCGTCGGCCGCGCCCTCGGGATCTTTCTCGCCGATGCGGCGCGCCACCATCGCGGTGGTCGACAAACTGAGTCCCATGCCTACCGCGAACACAAGGCTCAGCATCGATTCCGTCAGCCCCACCGTGGCCACAGCATTAGCCCCGAGACGCCCCACCCAGAACACGTCCACCACGGCAAACAGGGACTCCAGCACCATCTCCAAAACCATAGGCACAGCCAGCAGAAGAATGGCCCGGTTCAAGCTGCCGGCGGTGTAGTCCTGATGGGATCCGCGAACCGCCTCAACCAGCGACGACCACAGGGAATATTGCGGTGTGCAGGCAACAGCAATCGCTTCCATAAGAACCTTTTAACTTTCTGCAACAGCGCCCGTGGGCACGTTGCATTCAGAACAGACAATTGGGCAAATCGGAGAGCCCGCGCGAAACGGGCATCGCAGAAGGGCGAATTAGCGAGGTTTGTACATAACGTTCCTCAGCGCGGATCAGACGAAACTACAGGTCCCCACAGGAAACGAACAACTATCGGTGGATTCTAGCGCAACCCGGGGCTATCTGCCAACAAAAACAGAAACGGCGGATGGTTGGAGGTCCCCACCCGCCGCTTCCCTCAGGAGGTATGAAACGACGTTCGCTCTTCGAACAAGACGATGCTAACCCCACACAGCGCGGAGGCGTGAGATGACGAAGGTACCTCATCCGATCGGATTAGAATCAAGATTTCGCTTTTCGGGAAAGCTCCCAAAGCAGGAATGCTGATTCCGAACGTATTTGCAACTCCCCGCCTTTCCGTCGCGACCTTTGCCGGGTGCCCCATTTCTCGCGCGTTCTTTGCGCGAGAAAGCCTGCCCCTTCGGCAAGCTCAGGGCAGGCTCTGAGCCTGTCGAAGGATGGGGATTTTCGACAAACGGATCGGCGGCCTGGCTTCCTATCTATTCGGCAAAATCATCGCTCTCGCGCTTGCGGCGGTGTTCTTCACCAACCCGCCGACGATTATGGACCCAATCGGCGTATTCACAATCCCGCGACTGTCGCTGCGCGCATCAAACGTATCCTCGCTGATGGTCTCCCAGCGGTTGGCTTTCACGTCATAGTCGAAGGTGACCCCGGAGAACTCGACCGGCTTGCCCGCATAGTCCATGCCCTTGAAGTTGTGCGGGCTGGGCGATCCGCCCGAGAACAGAATCCTGCGGTCCTTCTCCCCCGACACAATGCCGAAGCGCGCCGGCCCTGGATGCGCCGGCAGTTTGCTCCACTCAATCTTGTTCGGATCTTTGTGATCGATTTTGCCGATCCAACACTCATCCGACGCGACGTAAGGCGCTCCGGCACCCGCATTCTTCTTGGCGCCGTCGACGAAGACGATTGCATCGTCGGCCAAGCCTCCGGCGTGGCCAAACACTGGCGTTCCCGGAAATGGCGTGGCCTGGCTCCAGGTGTTTTTTTCGATGTCATACACCTGCACATTGTTGATCGGCCCGTTCTTCGATCTGCCGCCGACCAGATAGATGTAGCGATCGTGATTCACTCCGATCACCGCCCGATCCACCGCGACCGGAATGTCGTCCCCACGGTACCAGCGCTTTTCTTGAGGAAGGTAGGCGTTAACGTCGGGAACCGTAAGTTCCCCGCCTTGACCGTCCAGCAGATATCCACCGAAAAGAAAAATTTGTCCCTTGACGCCAACCGCACTGGCGCCCAACCGCCCGCCGACGCCGGGGACAGCCCGCCCCTCGCTCCACTTCGCCGACGAGATATGCAAGATGTAGACCTTGTTGGTGACGTCGTCCCAAGTCCTCTTGGCGCCCATGCCCATCAGGGAATAAACATCGAGGCCGCCCCGGAGCGCCGCGACCGCATTGTCGGAAACGGCGATAGGCATGGGAGGGATTTTCGATTGGTCTACGGCCAGCAGGAAAACCGCGCACGCTACTGGGAAGAAGAAGCCAGCCAGTTTTTTCATCGCTGAGATATTACGCTTTGCGTAGTCACCGGCAAAGGCCGCCACCTAGTCCATCTTCACTGAAACCACTTTCGGACCTGTATAGCGTGAACCGAACCGAGGTGTCATCCCGAGCAAGGCAAGGGATCTGGGTGTTTGCTGGCAGCGGCAACCAGGGTGGTACGGGCAAACCACCCCAGATCCCTCGCGTTGCTCGGGATGACAAATCGGTCTCGGAGACAGCAACTGCGAAACCAACCTAGAACCACGTCCTCCGCCGGTACTCGCGATATGCCTCGCCGAAGGCAGCTTCCAGAACCCGCGCTTCCTTCCGCGCGCGGACGGTCTGCCCGATCGCCACAATGACCAGAAGGATCCACAGAGCGCGGCTTTGCAGCACAAGCGTCAGCCCAATGAGCGTGACCATGCCAAACACATAAATCGGATTCCGAATCTTCGAGTAGAGTCCGGTCGTGACCAAAGCATGCGCCTCCGCCTTGATCGAGAACGACTTGCCAGTTGGTGGCGGGCAGTCGCGATGCAGCCCATGCCGACCACAACGAGCACCGTCCCGATGTAGCGCTGCGCGTTCCACGGAGTCTTCCAGGTGATCAGCAGCCACGCGAGAACACCCACGCCGATGATCTGAACCGCCGTGAGCACGTAAATCTGTCGGGCTTCCATCGTAGCCTTGTCCGCCTACTTGACCAACCCCTGGCGCACAGCGTGAATGAAATCTGTATACGCCGGCGTCTGCCCGTTCTCCCGCATGTGGCTCGCGATCTGCCCGCGGTGATACGCCGAGTGCAGCACGACGTGAGTGAGAACATCCACGATTGTGTTCGTCCACTCCTCGCCTTTGGTGTTCTTGTAGGACACCGACTGATTCACATCGCCGGCAGTGATTAGATCGAGGTATTCGCGCCACAGGTCGGCCAGTTCGGCCGCTTGCGCGTCACACTCGTCCAGCCCGAACTTCGGCCATACCGGAGCGCTCTGCTGCTGTTGCTTCAGCCGCTCCAGCCATACCCGCTCAGCGGAAAAAATGTGGGCCATAAGCTGCAGCGACCGCTGGCTCGCATTACCACTGGCTCGCATTGCGGCAAGAACTTCCTTGTTGGCCCACTCGTCATAGGCAAACTGGCGGCGCAGGTAATCAGCAAGATTCACGAACCGTCCTCCCGGAAAAATCCTCGCAATCCAACAATGTAATGGGAGTTCGCCGCCGCGGCAATGTTGTAACCCTCCTTTCACATTTCTGGACTAGACTGAACGGCTGTGGCTTTCGTACGAGTAGTCTCCCCTGATCCCCAAATGCCGCGCAAAGCCCCGCCACGCCGAAGTGACGAACAGATGGAATCGAGCACCCCTTCTGCATCAGCCAAGGGACCGAAGCCACTGGTACCAGTGAGCTCACGACCGGGCGGAACGGACGACCTGACACGCCTCGCCTTGAATGCTTGCCTGATCGCCCGCGATGCCGCGTTCAACGTTAGAGATCTGCTGACCAATTCTTCCCGCATGGCTTTTCTGGCCATCAAAGACTGCGAAAAAGAACTCGATCTCATTGAACGTCAAATCGATGAGCGCCTGCCCGCCGCCATCACCCGAGTCAGTGAGGCTCGCGCACGCCGGTTACTCTCCAGCCTGAAGTGCACCACCGATCTGGAGCGCATCGGCGATCTGGTGATGAGTGTGGCCATGCGCGTACAGGCTAGAACCTCGAAGATGTCCGCCTCTGACGTGCGCCAACTCGTGGAAATGTCGACTGTTCTGCGCGATATGCTCGACCTGATCCACAAGGGCTTCTCCACCCTCGACTTGGAGTGCGCCCGTAAGGTTTTGCAGATGGACAAGGAAGTCGACCGCGTCTGTCATGCCATGTTCCAGAAACATCTGGCAGAAAGCGACGCCCAGGGCGATCCAGCCGGCTTTGACGTGTTGCTGATGGCACAGGCCCTGGAGCGCGCCGGCGACCACACCACCAACCTGGCTGAGGAACTCTACAGCCTGATCGAAGGCCGCAGCCTGCGGCATGTTCCCAAAAAGAAGGCCAACTAGGGCCTGTTCACACTATCGTAGAGCCTCGATGATGAATGCAAAGTAGATGAAGGCCAGAAAGACAACGTCGAGTTTCTCGAAACGCGAGAAGATGCGGCGGAACCCTTTCAGTCGTCGAAACAGGCGCTCTATCTGGTTCCGTTTCTTGTAAAGTTCGCGATCGTAATCCCAAGGTTCGCGCCGGTTCGATTTGGGCGGCACCACCGGGATCATATTCAATTCCAGCACCAATTGACGGGTTTCGTCGCTTTCGTAGGCACGGTCCATCACTAGCGGAACTTCGACCGGCAGCGGACCGAGTTCCAGCAGCAGTTGCCGGCCCACCGGAGCATCGTGCGCTTCTCCGGGCGACAAGCAGAAAATTATTGCCGTTCGAGCATTCGCGGCAACCAGATGAATTTTGGTGTTCCATCCGCCGCGCGACTTTCCGATGGCCTGCGGTCCGTTTTTTTTAAAGCCCCAGTGCCGTCGGGGTGCACCTTCACCGAAGTCGAGTCCAAACTGAAGGCTTCGATCTTGAGCCGCAGAATCTGCTCTTGCTGCAACTTGGTGAATACCTGATCCAACACACCCTTCTTGGCCCAGCGATTCATGCGTACGTAGATGCTGTGCCAATTGCCAAACCGGCAGGGCAATCCGCGCCACTTGCACCCATGCTCGGCCACATAGAGGATGGCGTTGAGCAAGACCAAATTCTCGTGACGCACATTGCCGCGTTGCACCGGCAAGCACTCTTGAATTCGCTCATACTGTTGTTGAGTAAGTTCCATGCCACTCATCTTACTCGTCAATTATTGATGTAGTGTGAACACGCCCTAGGTACCCGGTACCCAGAAAAGGCAATACCGCAAACACCTGACTGGAACGGCGACGAACCTGAAGCGAACTGGGTATTGTCAACTAGGAACTCCTGCGTTCACAAATTCATAGTTCGTTAACAAACGAGCAACATTCGCGCAACATTCGACCAATACATTCTTTGGTTAGCTCCCCTCTTGCTAAATCGGCCTTCTGTTGAGGCCCCTGGGAGGGTACCCCAAGCGAAAATGCACCTGCCAGCCGAACCCCACGACCGCGCCGGGAGCAATCCTCGCCCTAGCTCTTTCCATCCCGTCATTTTTGTTGTCGAAGACGACGAGGACATCGCCCGCCTCGTCTCTCACAATCTGCAGGCCGCCGGATTCGATGTGCAGAGTTTTGTCAGTGGTCATTCCGTGTTGACCGAAGCCATGCGTGAGATGCCGGCTTTGTTCCTGCTTGACGTGATGTTGCCCGGCACGGACGGCTTCGAACTCTGCCGCCACATCCGTCAGACTCCGGCGCTTTCCGCCATTCCCATCATTTTTCTGACGGCAAAAACTGCTGAAGCGGACCGCGTTAAGGGCCTGGAATTGGGGGGCGACGACTACATCACCAAGCCCTTCAGCCCGCGCGAACTGGTAGCCCGCATCCGCAGCGTACTGCGCGGATTAGGCCAATCTCCTGCGGCAAGCGAGGTACTGCGGCTCGGCGACCTGGAGATCGACGTTTCCTCCATGACCGTGCAGGTGCAGGGGCGTAACGTCTTCACCACCGTGCGTGAATTTCGTCTGCTGGAGTATCTGGCCGCACATCGCGGCCGCGTGCTGACACGCGACCAATTGCTCGACGCCGTGTGGAAAGAGACGCCCTTCGTCACGCCGCGTTCTATTGATGTTTACATTCGCCGCCTGCGCGAAAAAATCGAGCCAGATCCGCGCCGTCCCCAGTACCTAAAAACTCTGCGCGGCATCGGCTATCGTCTCGAAGTACCCCGGTAAGTCGCGGGCTCCGCAGGCAAAACCGCTCTTCTTGACCAAGACGGCTGACCGGATCCTTCCAGCATTGCTCCGGTTTTGTTCACGAACTTCAGGAGACAGAGCGCTAGAATTGATTCGAATGAAGCCAACCGCCCGCGCGACGCTCGCTGGCCTCCTGCTCGTTACTGTGTCCCTGGCGATCACCGGCGCGCTCTACGAGATGATCGGCAGGTGGCGTGACGCCCAACGCTTCCCGCAGCGTGGCCACCTCGTCCAGGCCGGGTCGATCCGCATGAACATCGACTGCAGCGGGCAGGGTTCGCCCACCGTAATACTGGAGAGCGGTTCGGGCGGGCCCTCCGTTGACTGGCTGATGGTACAACCCGAGATCGCGCAGTTCGCCCGCGTGTGTTCCTACGACCGTGCCGGATATGGCTGGAGCGACCCCGGCCCTGAACCGCGCAGCAGCCTGCGGATTGCGAGCGAACTGAAACTGTTGCTGCAGGCGGCCGGTGAAAAAGGTCCGTACGTTCTTGTGGGACACTCTATGGGCGGATACGACATCAGGGTTTACACCGGTCAGTATCCAAATGATGTTGCTGGACTGGTGCTAGTCGATGCTTCACATGAAGATCAAGACCTGAGAGCGCCGGATTCTATCCGCAAATGGTCACGGGACGACCGCAAACACCCTGGCTGGAAAAAATTGAAATATTTCTTTCAGCTCCATCTTGGCTGGGCTCGCCTGACGGCGGATCGCGATGCGCCTGAATTCTGGCCGAAAGCATTCAGAGACGAAGAAGATTTCCTGACGCTTCCGACCAAACATCAATTCGCTATGATCGATGAGGATCAGGCGTTCTCCACTTTGAGCGCCGCACAGGTGCGAAGCGCCGGAAGCCTCGGGGACCGCCCGCTTATTGTGCTCACCGCGACGAGACAGGACGATATCCCCCCGGAGATCCCGCGCAAGGACGCACAGGCGGGTGAGGATCTTTGGGTCCACCAGTTACAGCCGGAGTTGGCTCGTCTCTCGACCCGTGGGAAGCAGATCGTTGTCGACAGCGGCCACGAAATGCCAACCGAACATCCGGAGGTTGTCATCTCGGCGATTCACGAGGTATGGGTGGCCGCTCATCAACGTCCTGTTCTCTGATGTTCGGAACAAAACCGGGAAATATTGGCAACATCTGGCAGTGCGGATTACTACATCAATTCAGAAAGTGAGAGAACACTAGTCGTTTATTCTGTCCCTGCATCCCTCTCCAATGGCCTCGAGCAAACCCAAACCGCTATGGAATGCCAGCGACCAGAGCGCTCGCCTGGCCGAACTGACCGCGCATTCTGACGAGCCCGCGAAAGATAACCCGCTGCGACGAGATGTACGCTCCCTCGGCGCAATCCTTGGTCAGGTTCTCGTCGAGCAGGCTGGGCAGGATCTGTTTGAATCTGTGGAAGAGCTGCGCCGCCTGCTCATTGAATATCGCGAATCTGCGCGGCGCAGCCGGGGTCAGGCCTCCGCGCCCGAGTTGATGCTCAAAGCGCAAGAGATCGTCTCGAAGATGGATCTGACGCGCGCCTACCAGGTGACCAAGGCCTTCGCGATTTACTTCGAGCTCACCAATCTGGCCGAGACCAATCACCGCAAGCGACGGCGGCGCGCGGGCAAGTTAGATCGCGAACATGCTCCACTCGCCGGTTCCTTTCGAGGCACGTTGTTGCGAATGAAGGAAGCTGGAATTCCCGCCGACGACGCCCTTGCAGCGCTGAGTCAGATCATCATCACTCCGGTCTTCACCGCGCATCCCACCGAAGTCGCGCGCCAGACCGTGTTGCTGAAACGGCGTCGCATCGCGCAGCAACTGGAGCGGCTTGACCGCCTCCCGCTGGCAGCCGAAGAAGCGGAAGATTGCGAAGACCAGATTCGCGCCGAGGTTACGTCCCTGTGGCAAACCGACGAGGTCCGCCTGGCCAAACCGACGGTGGACGATGAAATCCGCATGGGTTTGCGCTACTTTCACCTGTCGCTATTCGACTCGTTGCCCAAGATCTACGCGGAGATCGCAGAGTCGTTCCGCGACGTCTACGGTTTCGACCTGGACCACTCCGCTCTGCCGAACCTGATCCAACTCGGCTCCTGGATCGGCGGAGACCGCGACGGCAACCCGCTGGTGAAACCAGAGTGCATTCGCGACGCGCTGGATCAGGCTCGCGGCTTAATCCTTCGCGAGTACTTAAACGACATCGACGCTCTAAGCGACCGCCTCAGTTCTTCGCGCCGGCAAAACGCCGTCTCGCCGGAATTGCTTTCGCGCCTGGTGCACCATGAGCGCACGATTCCGGGTGTGCATTTGGCATGGGGACCGCACAACCGAGCTGAGAGCTACCGCCGCTTTCTCTCCTACGTATTTCACAAACTGCAGCAGAGTCGAGAATCTGCAGATTCCCCAGCGGCCTACCGCGATGCCAAGGAATTTGAAGACGACCTCTGGCGGATGCGCGCCAGTCTGCAAGCCAACCGCGGAGAACGTCTGGTACGAACCGGCGTCGATCAACTGTTGCGCAAGGTGCGCACCTTCGGCTTCCATCTGCACACGCTCGACATCCGCCAGCATGCGCGCGTGCATGCGCAGGTCATTGCCGAGCTAGGACCCGCGCTCGACGGTAGCGCAGAGTCGGCCGAAGCTCGCGAGTTGCTCGAAACCTTCCGCACGATCGCGCATTTGAAGCGCACCTATCCCCCGAGCTCGATTCGCCACTACATCATCAGCGGCGCGGAGTCCGAGAACGACGTGCTTTCGGTTGTGCGCCTCGCCAAAGCGGGCGGCGTGCAGATCGCCGGATCCGCCGCCGATCCCGGTCTGATGCCCGTGCCTCTTTTCGAATCCATCGATTCCCTGCGCGCTGCCGCCACTGTCATGCGCCACCTGTGGAGTGATCCCGAATATCAGCCGCTGCTCGATTCCTGGGGACGCTGGCAGGAAGTGATGCTCGGCTACTCCGATTCCAACAAAGACGGCGGCATGCTTACCAGCACCTGGGAACTGTACAAGGCGCATCGTGAGTTGCATCGCGCCGCGCGCGAGTCCGGTGTGAAACTGCGCCTTTTCCATGGCCGCGGCGGCACGGTGGGCCGCGGCGGCGGACCCACGCATTCTGCCATCCTCGCCCAGCCGCCGGGCTGTTTTTCCGGACAGATTCGCCTTACCGAACAGGGCGAAGTTCTCAACTGGAAATATGCCGACGCCGTCCTCGCCGAGTGGAATCTGGAACTGATGATTGCCGCCAGTGTCGAGGCTCTTACTTTGCCCGGCAAAGAGCAATCCCCGCACCCGGCGCGCTGGGAAGAAGCAATTGAGGAAATGTCGGCGGAGGCATATCGCATCTACCGCCATGAGATCGCTGAAAATCCCGAGGTGCTCGAATATTTCGAGCAGGCAACCCCGGTTAACGAACTCGACGCGGCCCGCATCGGCTCCCGCCCCGCTCGCCGCACCAAAGGCCGCCGCCTCGAGGATCTGCGCGCCATTCCCTGGGTCTTCGGCTGGATGCAAAGCCGCCACGCTGTGCCCGCCTGGTTCGGCATCGGCCACGCCCTCGAAAAATTCGCCAACGGCGGCCCAGGCCACGAACAGCTTTTACGCCAGATCGCGCGCAGCTTTCCCATGTTCTCGGACCTCATCCGCAACGTGGAACTCGGCATGGCGAAAGCCGATCTCGGCATCGCCCGCGTCTATTCCGGGCTGATCAAAAATATCGCACTGAGAGATCGCGTTTTCTCCATGCTCGAAGAGGAATTCCTGCTCTCTCGACGCATGATTCTCCGCCTGACCGGGCAGCGCGAACTCTTGGCTCGCAATCGCGTGCTGGCTCGCTCCATCCGCCTCCGCAACCCTTACGTCGATCCTATGAGCCTGATTCAAGTCGAACTCCTGCGGCGCAAGCAGCAGGGAGAGAGAAGCTCGGAATTCGAATATCCACTGGGTGCAACCATCAATGGAATCGCGGCCGGCCTGCACAACACGGGATAGGAGCCAGATTCCAAGATCCCGTGCAACCCGCCCCCTTGCTAACTTCGCGTCGCCCTGTCCGTCTGTAGTATTGTGTTCGTCGGTCGAGGTGTGCCTGGGCCCACCATGGAACTTGTTCGTCCGCATATGCGTAACCTTCACGGCTCAGTCTGCAATCCCAAGTCATTCATTTTCCCGAGGTTGATATGAACATTTGCCGCTTCGCAACGTTGTTTGTTTTGTGTCTGGCCCTGTCTGTAGTGTCGTGGGCGCAGGGTACCCCGGCGCATACCCTGCCTGCTCCGGCCGTTCTTTCCAACTCTGCCGCCCTCGGCGGCGCACCCACCGATCAGCCCAGCGAGCCGAAGCTCGAGCGCTTTGACCCCAATCTGGTCGACAAAGACCTCGATCCCTGCAACGACTTCTACAAGTATTCCTGCAGCAAGTGGATGGCTGCCAACCCGATTCCCCCCGATCAGGCCGTATGGGACACCGGCAGCGACCTGCAGGTGTGGAATGAAACTCTGCTGCGCGAAACGCTGGAAGCCGCCAGCATCAACGATCCCAAACGTGACGCCGTCCACCAGAAGATCGGCGACTATTGGGCCGCGTGCATGGACGAAAGCGGTATCGACGCCGCCGGCCTGAAGCCCCTGCAGCCCGAACTCGATCGCATCGCCGCCCTGAAGTCCAAGAGAGAAATCACGCTGGAAATCGCGCGCCTTCATCATATGTTTCCCGGAGCCTGGCAGGGCGACGACAACCAGAGCAATGCCCCCCTCTTCGGATTTAGCGGCGGGCAGGACTTCGACGATGCCTCCAAAGTTGTAGCCCAGATTGATCAGGGAGGCCTCAGCCTTCCCAACCGCGACTACTATCTGAAAACCGACGACAAGTCAGTCGAACTCTTCAAGAAATATCGTGCGCACGTCGAGAAGATGCTGGTTCTCTCTGGAGAGCCCTCGCCTCAGGCGGCAGCCGACGCTGCGACGATCGTCGAGTTGGAGACCGCCCTGGCCAGGGCGCAGATGGATAATGTCAAGCGCCGCGATCCCAAGAATCTCAACAATAAGATGACCCTGGCGCAGGTGAAAGCACTGACGCCTTCGATCAACTGGGACGAGTATCTTGCGGCCGCCAAAGCTCCGGCCAGCGAGCATTACCTGGTCAGTTCACCCGATTTCTTCCGTGGGGAAGAGCAGCTTCTTGCCGAGCGCCCGCTAGCGGACTGGCAGACCTACATGCGCTGGCAGGTGGTCCACCGCGCGTCGCCGTATCTCAGCAAGTCGTTCGCGGATGAAAACTGGGACTTCTTCGCCCACACGTTAGCCGGAGCCCAGCAGCAGCAGCCGCGCTGGCGGCGTTGCGTCCGTGCCGCCGACCGCGATCTGGGAGAAGCTTTGGGCCAGGCATACGTGGACCGCGCCTTCCCGCCCGAGAGCAGGGCCCGCACCATTCAAATGGTGCACTCCATAGAAACCGCTCTGAGCGCCGACATTCAGAGCCTCTCCTGGATGTCCCCCGCAACCAAGGAACAAGCTCTCGTCAAGCTGAAGGGCGTCGAAGACAAAATCGGCTATCCCTCACACTGGCGCAATTATTCCAGCGTCAAGATCACCCGCGACAGCTATCTGCACAACGTCGAGCAAGCTTCATCATTTGAATTCGAGCGCTGGGTCGCAAAGATCGGCAAGCCCGTTGACCGCGGCGAGTGGACCATGACTCCGCCCACCATCAACGCCTACTACGATCCGCAACTGAACACCATCAACTTCCCTGCCGGAATTCTGCAGCCGCCCTTCTTTGATCCCACGAAAGACGATGCCGTGAACTACGGCGCCATCGGCATGGTAATCGGACACGAGATCATCCACGGCTTCGACGACCAGGGACGCAAATTCGACGCTCACGGCAACCTGCGCGACTGGTGGACCGCCGAAGACGGCAAACAATACGACGAACGCGGAAAGTGCATCTCCGACGAGTACACGCAAGAAGTGCCCGAGGCCGGCGAAGGCGTCAAGCAGAACGGTCTGCTGACGCAAGGCGAAGACACCGCCGACAACGGTGGAATCCACCTGGCGCTGAACGCGCTAGAGGCGACACTTAAACAGCAAGGCAAATCGCTCGACGATAAAGGCCCCGACGGCTGGACCTACCGCCAGCGCTTCTTCCTGTCGAATGCGTACTCGTGGTGTGCCAATGTCCGCCCGCAAATCGCGCGCCTGATCGTGACCACCAACCCCCACTCCCTGCCGGTTTTCCGCATCGACAATGTAATGTCCAACATGCCGGAATTCCAGCAAGCCTTCGGCTGCAAACCCGGACAACGCATGGTGCGGGCCAACGCCTGCCGCGTGTGGTAGTTAGTCATATGAACTGAAAGGGCCAGCCGCAAGGCTGGCCCTCCCCTGCTTTTCTGGACACGATGCTCATGTGGCGACGGCCGCCTCGGCCGTCCAAGCGAGGGCGAAGCCCCGCGCCAACTGAAGAACCGCTACCTGCACGACAAACCTACCGGTTGATGTCCTCCTTCGCCTGCAAGCGCTTCACGTAGTTCTCCAGGTTGGCCTTGTTGGAATCCGGCGCCCCGGTCAGCGAAAGCTTGACCTCCTTCACGGCGTTGTCAAAGTCTCCCTGGGCGCTGTAGACCCGGGCCAGGCCCATGTGCGAAGTCCAGAAGTCAGGAAACTTCTTGGCCGTCGAACGGAAGACCGCCAGCGCCTCATCTTGCTTCTTTGCTCCTTGCAGTTGGCGGGCATAAAAATAAAGTTGCAGCGGACTTGCGATATCCAGCGCCTTGTTGCGGAAAGCCACCGCGTCGTCTTTGCGGCCCATCGCCTCCATAATGCGCGACTTGTTGAGCAGGTTGTCGTAGCGCTCTTCGGCCTGGATCGACTGGTCTTCATACTTCAGCGCTTCGTCGAGATTGATCTTATTGGCCAGGAAGTAGCCGGCCGCGTCGTCCCACCCTTCCCAGTAATACTGATTGAGCCCGTGCAATTGCCGGTGAATGCTCGCCGTGACCAGATCGTTCACATTGACCTGCACTTTGAAAGGTACTGCAACCTTGTCCCACCGCATGGTCACGACCGTGGAGTCCGGTTTCAGGTCGTCGAAATCATAGGCGAGCGTGTCGTGCAACTCAGTTGTTTGCGGCTTCACCTTGACGCGAAGGGCATCTTCATCCTGCTTGTAGGTGAAGCTTCCCCACGAGGTCGAATTTTTGGAGAAGATGACAGTCCACTCGCTCTCGTCCGGGATCATGTGCAGGCCGTAAGTACCCTTGTCGAGCGCCTGGCCTTCGATCGTAACGGGATCGCTGAACGTAATGGTTGTATTCTCGTTCGCTCCCGCGCGCCACACCTGCCCATAAGGCACGACCTTGCCCCAAATCTGGCGGCCGTTGGTCAGCGGCCGGTGATAGTTAATGGTGATGTCCGTGATGCCGATGCGTTGGGTAATCAGCGCGTGTTGGCTCTGCCGCGGCAGAGTGAGCATGAGGGTCTCGCCGGTGGCAGTTTGCGCCTGACAAAAATTCGTCACCAACAAAACACCGGCCAACAAGGCAAGCAGACGACCTTCGTACTTCACAAGCATGTGCATGGAAATCTCCTTCTCGCCGCCGCGATCGGGCAGCCGACGAATCAGAATCTGGATTGGAAATCGCGAATTGAACACAGATGGACCGAAACGCTGTTGCCCTTAGACGGATGGAGAAAGTGGAGGTGAGCAAGAAGGACAGAAATCACGAGGCGGGACGATGCAGTGCGGATGAGTACTTTCGGCCTGTTCTCAACATTTACGAACCAACCGTGACCTCTGATAACATCGTGCGCAGAACTACCTTGGGAGGTCTGATTGGCTGAGAATGTGATCCCCCAACGAGAATCCGCGTCCGCTCCGGAAGCAATCGTGCACACTCGGGTCTTGGGCATCGTGCTCGCCGGCGGCAAAGGAACCCGGCTCTTTCCCCTCACGCGCGAGCGCGCCAAGCCTGCAGTGCCCTTCGGCGGCAAATACCGGATCATCGATTTCGTCCTCAGCAATTTCATCAATTCAGGGATCTACTCGATCTATGTGCTCACCCAGTTCCGTAGCCAGTCGCTGCTGCAGCATCTGAGTGAGGGATGGCAGTTCGGCGGAATGCTGAAGAGCCATTTCATCATCAACGTGCCGGCACAGATGCGTTCGCACAACGAAGCCTGGTACCAGGGGACGGCCGACGCCATCTTCCAGAACATCAACCTCGTCGAGCAGTCCGATCCGCATTTTGTGGCCATCTTCGGTGCCGACCACATTTACCGGATGAACGTCGCCAGCATGATCGACTTCCACAAGGCGAAGCACGCCGAAGTCACCGTTGCCGCCATCCCGGTTCCCCGCACGCATGCCGTCGAGTTCGGTGTCATTGAGGCCAACCAGGATGGACGCATCATGGCCTTTCACGAAAAGAAGGCCAATGCGCCCACTATGCCCGGCGATTCCAGCCGCGTCTACGCTTCCATGGGCAATTACATCTTCTCCACGCGCCCGCTTCTGGAACTGCTGAAGGCCAACGCGAAGGACCCCAACACTCGTCACGATTTCGGCATTGACATCCTGCCCAAGCTCGCCGGCAACGCCCCCATCTACGCCTATAATTTCGAGGCGAACCGCATCCCGGGCGAAGCCGATGACGCCATCCCCTACTGGCGCGACGTCGGCACCATCGAGGCCTTCTACGAAGCCAACATGGACTTGAACCACGTCAAGCCCGAACTCAATCTTTACAATCGCGAGTGGCCGGTGCGCAGCACCAGCTATCCCGATCCTCCCGCCAAGTTCGTGTTCGACGAGGAGGGTCGCCGCGGCGAGGCTCTCGACAGCATCGTGTCCGGCGGATGCATCCTTTCCGGCGGCCTCGTGCGCAAGTCCGTTGTTGGGCGCGGCGTCCGCGTCAACACCGGCGCGCTGGTCGAAAGTTGCGTTATCATGGACAACTGCGACATCGGGCGTCGCGCCAAGCTGCGCCGCGCCATCCTGGACAAGAATGTCCGCATTCCCCAGGACGCCACTGTCGGCTACGATCTCGAGGCCGACCGCGCGCGCGGATGGCACGTCACCGATTCCGGCATTGTCGTCATCGGCCGAGAACACAGCTCGGTGCCGGTGGCAGCGCTGTTTCCCTGAGCCTTGTCCTTGCGAAACATCGCGTTATCACTTATGTGGGAGTACTAAGTCCGTTTTTCCGGCCCCCCTTGACAATCCGCCCCTGATAATGCACCATCCTTAAAGGCGAATAAAAAGCGAAGCAAAGAACTTCGCCTCCGTGGCTCCAGCCCCGGTGTTCCCTGAAATTTTCCCGAGGAATCTATGTCTTCCGCAGTGGTTTCCACTTCGGCGGCCCAAGGCCGCCCTTTTGTCTTTGACGAGGAGGCCGAGGCTGTAGGTTTATGTGGGGACAGCCGCCCCCGGCTGTCCGGTCGAGCGCAGCTCGACTGGCGCTCGCCAGCATCAAAAATTCTGCCCTCGGCCGTAACCCCGGCGTCGGGGCTCGAGATCCGCCCGGCACCCGAATTGGTTTCCAGCGGCATCCCCGCCATCGACGCCCTGACCGGCGGCCTGCCCCGCGGATGCCTGACCGAAATCTGCGGCCCCGCTTCCTCGGGACGCACCACCTTCCTGCTGGCCGCCCTGGCCGCCGCCACCCGCCGCGGAGAATTCTGCACCCTCATCGATGCCAGCGACGCCCTCGATCCACACTCCGCCGCCTCCGCCGGCGTGGCCCTGGACCGCCTCCTATGGATGCGCTGCGGCGAAAGTTCCACACCAAAGGAAAATTCACCACTGAGAAACACGGGAATCAGAAAAACGGGTGCCCCATTTCTCGCGCGTTCTTTGCGCGAGAAAGCCTGCCCTGAGCTTGCCGAAGGGTGGGGATTTTCGCCTGGGCCTGTCGAACGGGTGGGGATTCCCTCCCAAACTGCCTTCAAGTTTGCTCCCACCGAATCCCAAAAATCCGAGCGCCGCCTGGAACAAGTCCTGCGCGCCACCGATCTACTGCTCGAAAGCGGAGGCTTCGGCCTGATCGTACTCGATCTCGCCGACCTGCCGCCCCAGTTTGCCCGCCGTATCCCGCTGACCACTTGGTTCCGCTTCCGCCGCGCCATCGAGCATACCCCCACGATCCTGCTGGCCATCGAGCAACACCCCATCGCCGGTAGCTGCTCTTCCCTGCTGTTGCAGTTGGGCTCTCCAAGTAGTCCAGAAGAAGCGATGAGATGGGCGCAATCAAACTCCAGCCGCGTAGCGGCGGCATTCGTTAGCCCAGGGCGTAAGCCCTGGGTAGCAGAGAAAGAATGGAACGAGTCCCGTAGAGCCTGCCCTGAGCAAGCGAAGCGCGCCGAAGGGGACGGCACTGCATTTGATGACGGAAACATGACAAACAATAACGATGAACCGTCACTTGATACGCCGACGCACGTCCATCTGCTAACCGGACTGAATATCAATGCAGAACTAATCCGCTCTCGTCTAGACCCCAAACCCGCGCACTCGGTGAGGTTTGAAACCAAAACCGCCTGGGCTGGATAAGGACTGAAATCGATCAATGACTCAATCACTCAATCACTAAATGATTTCCCCATGCCGTTCGCCTGTATCTACGTCCCGAATTTTCCCGTGGCGGCCGCCCTGCGCGCCGAACCGGAACTGCAGGCGCGCGCCGTCGCCATTCTCGAGGGCACCCCTCCGCTCGAAAAAATAATCGCCGTCAATGAAAAAGCCGCCCGCATGGGCATTGCGCCCGCCATGACCAAGGCCCAGGCCGAACTATGCTCGGACCTGGCATTGCGTCCGCGCTCTCCGTTGCAGGAATCCGCCGCCCACGCGGCCCTTCTTGATTGTGCCCAGTCGTTCTCGCCCTGCGTGGAAGACACCGCCTCTGACACGGCTCTTCTCGATCTGGCCGGCATGGAGTCGCTCTTCGGATCGTTGCCAGAAATTTCCCGCGCCATCTCGAATTGCGCCGCCACGCTTGGACTCGCCGCGAATGTTGCCGTAGCCTCCAACCCCGACGCGGCCGTGCTCGCCACCCGCGGCTTTTCCGGTATCACCGTAATTCCCCCAGGCAAAGAAGCAGAGCAGCTGGGAACTCTGCCCGTAGAAGTTTTGTTTCCCGATCGTCTGGAAGGTGAAGAGCAGAAAGAAGCCACCCGTCTGCTCGAAACCCTCGACCGTTGGGGTATTCGCAACCTGCGCGCACTGGCCGCATTGCCGGAAGTAGCGCTCAGCGAACGTCTCGGACAGGAAGGCCTGCGTCTGCAAAAATTGGCGCGCGGTGCCGCCTCGCGCACGCTGGTCCCGATCGAAGCTCCACTTTTGTTCGAAGAGGCAGTCGAACTCGAGCACCCCATCGTCCTGCTCGAACCGCTGGCCTTCCTCCTGAATCGCCTGCTCGAACAACTCTGCACCCGCCTGGCCTCCCGCGCCCTGGCCACCCAGGAACTGCACCTCACGCTGGAACTCGCCAACCTCACGGGGATCGATGAAGAATCCGATGTCGGCATTCCCAGCGAAAGCGACGGGGGCCAGGGCGACAGCAAAGAAAATATGTGGGGACAGCCGCCCTCGGCTGTCCAGCGGAGCGAAGCTCCGCTGCGTTGCCACCGGCAAACCCAATTCCGCCGCACTCTCCGCCTGCCTCAACCCATGCTCGACGCCAAAATTTTTCTCAAGCTGCTGCAACTGGATTTGAACGCCAATCCCCCGGGCGCACCCATCGTGAAGATTCACTTGGCCGCCGAACCCGCCAGGCCGCGTTCGGCCCAGGGAGGTTTATTCCTGCCTCCAACGCCGGAACCGGAAAAACTCGAACTCACCCTTGCTCGCATCGCAGCCATGGTCGGTGAACAAAAAGTCGGAGCCCTGGAGTTGCTCGACACCCACCATCCCGAGGGCTTCCGCATGCAGCGTTTTGTGACGGCAACTCCACCAGAGAATCCGCCCCAAGAAACTGCAACCGCGACCGAAGAATCGATCGTCACGGCTCTGCGTCGCTTCCGCCCGCCGCTACGCGCTCACGTAACTCTGGAAAACGGCCAGCCCATTTATTTGATGTGTAAGAAGAAAGACGTACAAGGCAATGTGCTCTGGAAGGCCGGCCCATGGCGCTTCTCCGGCGACTGGTGGGAACGCGAGGCCTGGTCCCGCGACGAGTGGGACATTGCTCTGCAAAACCCTCCCCTGCAAAACGGCGGTGTGATCGCTCTTTACCGCCTCGTGCATGACTTGCTCACCGGCCGCTGGTTCGTAGAAGGAACGTATGACTGAAAGGAAGTTCTCAGTTGTCAGTACTCAGTACTCAGTTAAAACCTTCCTGCCTTTTACTGAGTACTGGGTACTGACAACTTGTACGTTGAGCTTCACGCCCGTTCTGCTTTTAGCTTTCTCGAAGGCGCTTCCCTGCCCGAGGAGTTGGTAGCTACGTGTGCTCAACTCAAACTGCCCGCCATGGCGCTGCTCGACACCGACGGCGTTTACGGCGCGCCGCGCTTTCACCTGGCCGCCGACAAAGCAAAATTAAAAGCGCACATTGGGGCCGAAGTCACGTTTCAGTTTCCTGCAGCAACTCTTGCCAAAAAGATTTCAGATTTTAGATTTCAGATTGAAGATTCAGGTCCAACCGAAGCGCCGTCAATCTGCAATCTGAAATCTGCAATCTACAATCCCTGCCGTCTCCCCCTCCTCGTCTCCACCCGTGCCGGCTACCAAAACCTCTGCCGCCTGATCACCAAAATGAAGTTGCGCGCGAAAAAAGGCGAAGGCGCCGTCCGTAAAGAAGAACTCGAAGAACATGCCGTAGGCCTGATTTGCCTCACCGGCGGCGCCGAAGGCCCACTCGCGGCCGCCTTGCAGCGGGGCGGCATTGAAGAAGCCCGGCAGCAAATCGATCAACTCATCGCCATCTTCGGCCCCGGCAACGTCTACGTCGAATTGCAGCGCCATTTCCAGCGCGAAGAAGAATCCCGCAACCGCGCTGCCATCACCATCGCCCGCTCGCTCCATCTTCCCTTGCTCGCCACCAACGGCGTCTGCTACGCCACCGCCAAAGCTCGCGAACTGTGCGACGCCTTCACCGCAATCCGCCATCACCGCACTCTCTCCACCGCCGGACGCCTGCTCTCCCGCAATTCCGAACGCTTTCTAAAATCGGCACAGGAAATGCAGCAACTCTTCGCCGACCTTCCCGAAGCCATCAGCAACACGCTCGACCTTTCCTCCCGCCTCGAATTCACGCTCAACGATCTCGGCTACGAATTCCCGCTGTATCCCGTGCCCGAAGGCGAGACCATGAATTCCTTTCTGCGCCAAAAAACCTGGGAAGGATTCCACCAGCGATATGGCCGAAAGTCGCCGGATCTGCAATCCCGTGCCCGCCTCCAAATCGAAAAAGAATTAAAGCTCATCGAGAAACTCAAACTGGCCGGCTACTTCCTCATCGTCTGGGACCTGGTCCGCTACTGCCGCGAGCAAAACATTCTGGCGCAAGGACGCGGTTCCGCCGCCAACAGCGCCGTCTGCTACTCGCTCGGCATCACCGCGGTCGACGCCGTCAGCATGGAGCTTCTCTTCGAGCGTTTTCTTTCCGAAGAACGCGGCGAGTGGCCCGACATCGATCTCGACCTGCCCAGCGGCGACGAGCGCGAAAAAGTCATCCAGTATGTCTACAGGCGATACGGCGAGCGCGGCGCCGCCATGACCGCCAACGTCATCACCTACCGCAACCGCATGGCCGCGCGCGAAATGGGCAAAGTCCTCGGATTCGACCCTGAAACGCTCAACAAAATTTCCGCCGCTGTCGCCACCTGGGAATTCCGCGACGAAAACGACGCCCTCGACCGCCGCTTCCGCGACGCCGGACTCGACCTCTCCCATCCTCGCCTGCGCAAATACTACGAACTCTGCCTCGCCGTGCAGGACATGCCCCGCCATCTCGGCCAGCATTCCGGCGGCATGGTCATCTGCCAGGGTCAACTCGACTCAGTGGTGCCGCTCGAGCCCGCCTCCATGCCCGGCCGCGTCGTCGTGCAATGGGACAAGGAGGATTGCGCCGACATGGGCATCATCAAAGTGGATCTGCTCGGCCTCGGCATGATGGCCGTGCTCAAGGATTCCCTGGAACTCATCCGCGCTCACTATCGCGAAGAAGTCGACCTGGCGCATCTTCCGCAAGATGACTCGCAGGTTTATTCCACGCTGCAGAAGGCCGATACCATCGGCATGTTCCAGGTGGAAAGCCGCGCCCAAATGTCATGCCTGCCGCGCCTGCGCCCCATGCGCTTCTACGACGTCGTGGTTCAAGTCGCCATCATCCGCCCCGGCCCCATCGTCGGTCAGATGGTGAATCCGTTCCTGCAACGCCGCCAGGGAAAAGAAGAGGTTACCTATGCACATCCCTCGTTGGAGCCGGTTCTCAAACGCACGCTCGGCGTCCCGCTCTTTCAAGAACAACTCCTGCGCATCGCCATGATCGCGGCCAACTTTACCGGCGGCGAAGCCGAAGAATTGCGCCGCGCCATGGGATTCAAGCGCTCGCAAGCGCGCATGAAGGAAATAGAAGCCAAACTCCGCGCCGGCATGACGCAAAACGGCATCGCGCCCAAAGCGCAGGAAGAAATCATTCTCTCTATCACTTCTTTCGCGCTCTACGGATTCCCCGAATCCCACGCCGCCAGCTTCGCGCTGATCGCCTACGCCAGCGCGTACCTGAAGTGCCACTACCTGGCCGCTTTCACCGCCGCATTACTCAACAATCAACCGATGGGTTTCTATTCGCCGGCGACGATCGTCAAAGACGCGCAGCGCCACGGCCTGAAACTGCTGCCGGTAGACGTGACGAAATCAGAATGGAATTGCACGTTGGAAACAGTACCGAGTACCGGGTACCGAGTACCGAGTAAAGTCGTTGGTCGTTCGTCGTTGGTCGTTAGCCAAAAAATTGTTAGCCAGGAAGACGTCCGAAGCCAAGCCGCGGAGCGGCGACAGAATGCAGCCCACGGCGCAAGCCGTGGGTTAGACGCCAGAAATGTGGAAGCCCCGCAGGGGCGAAAGAATATCGCCCTCCGTATGGGCCTGCGCTACGTCCGCGGCCTGCGCGAGGATGCCGCCCGATCCCTCATCCTCGAACGCACAAGCGCGCCCTTCACTTCCATTCACGACCTCACCCACCGTACCCCCGAACTACGCAAAGACGAACTCACCACGCTGGCCGAAATCGGCGCACTGAACGCCATCGGATTGCAGATTGAAGATTTCAGATTGCAGATTTCGAACACGGATCAATCTAAAATCGATAACCAATCTGAAATCTGCAATCTAAAATCTAAAATCTCGCTCCACCGCCGCGACGCCCTCTGGCAGGTCGAACGCGCCGTCCGCCCCTCCGGCCCGTTACTGGAAAACCAGCCCGAGTCCGATTCCCCCTCCCCGCTCGCCCCCATGAACCATGAAGAGCGCCTGGTCGCCGACTTCCACGGCACCGGATTGACCGTCGGCCCGCATCCCATGGCCTACCGCCGCGCCTGGCTCAATGCCATGGGTATTCGCCGCGCCATCGAATTACGCGACATTCCCAACGGCAAGCGTCTTCGCATCGGAGGCTGCGTCATCACTCGTCAGCGTCCCGGCACTGCGAAAGGTTTTGTGTTTCTTAGCCTGGAAGATGAAACCGGCGTGGCCAACGCCATCATCACCCCCGACCTGTTTCATCAGAACCGCCTGCTCTTGGCGAGCGAGCGCTTCCTCGCCATCGAAGGCATCCTGCAAAATCAGGACAACGTCATCTCAGTCCGGGCGGAACGCGTGCAGCCCCTGTTCGTCACGAAAGCCGAAACCGTTTCGCATGACTTCCACTAGCAGTGGCCAGTGGACAGTCAACACGACGGGACCGCCGGTTCTTCTGGCCACTGATCACTGGCCACTGCTCTCACTTCCCCACGTAGCTGACCCTCCAGATCGAGTTCGACCCGTCGTCGCTCACCAGCAGCGAGCCGTCGGGTGCCTCCGTGATCCCTACAGGACGTCCCCACACCTGCCCATCCGGCAACACGAATCCCGTCAGAAAATCCTCATACTCGCCGGTGGCATGCCCGGTCTGATGCAGCGGCACCCGGATCACCTCGTAGCCCACGCGCACCGCCTTGTTCCACGACCCATGTTCCGAAGCAAAAATGTCTCCCTTGTATTCCGAAGAGAATTTGTCGCCGTCGTAGAAGAGGAGTTCCAGCGAAGCATTATGCGGCTGCAGCAGCACGTCGGGAACGATCACTTTATCCTTCAACTCCGGATGCTTGCCCTTGTGCCGCGGATCCTGGTGGCCCCCGATATACCACCAAGGCCACCCGTAAAATCCTCCCTCTTGGACATGCGTGATGTAGTCAGGCACAAGGTTATCGCCAAGCGCATCACGCTCATTCACCGAGCACCACAACTCGCCCGTCTGCGGATTCACCCTGATCCCGCCGCCCGCATTGCGAATGCCGTAGGCATACACCTTGAGTTCGCAATTCGCCGGATCACATACCAGGATATCGGCGCGATCTTTCTCGCCCGGATGAGTGTCGGGATCATCGACGTTCGACCCCGAGCCCACCGCCACGAACATCTTCTTGCCATCGGGAGTGAACTCGACGGCGCGTGTCCAATGCCCGCCGCCGGACGGCAGATCAGCAATATGCTGCGACGGACCGCTGGCCTTCAAATCGCCATTGTGATACGGAAACCGGATCACCTCGTTTTCGTCGCCGATATAGACCCACTGCGGATCCCGCCCCGGAGGATAAAACGCAATCCCATAAGGCCGCTTCAATCCTCCGGCGAAAACCTGCATCTGTTCCGACTTGCCGTCCCCCGTCATGCCGCGAAACACGCGAATGCGTCCCGGTTCGCTCTCCGCCAGAAAAATGTCGCCGTTCGGCGCCGTCCGCATCAACCGCGGATTCTCCAGGCCAGTTGCATATAACTCCACCTTGAATCCCGCCGGCGCCACCGGCCACGCATTCGCGGGACGCGCCACCACCTCCGCCCCGTTCCGGGCCGACTCGGTCGCAAACGGTGCGGGCAGGTCGCTCACCGTAATCTTGCGCGTCGTCCCCGGCGACTCATAGCGGAAGTCGGTAAACGGCGCGTGCGGTGAAGGATCCTTCAGCGGCAATTCCGCCGCTGCTGCTGCCGGGGCCGCAGCGCTTGCCGCCGCTGTAGCCTTCCCCGCCGCCAGCGACTCCACATACGTTACGATCTGCCAGCGCTTCTGCTCCGGCAAAAACGCCCACGACGGCATCCCGTTATCCGTATCTCCCTTGGTGATGAACCAGAACACCTCACCCGAAGCCACACCCTTCAATTTTCCATCCACCAGAGACGGCACGTTGCCCGTGCCCTTGCCCAACTTTCCATGGCAAGCCAGACAATTCCGCGCATACAGCGTTTTACCCGCGTCCGCAGCATCCTGCTGCCCCTCGTACGGATTCTTCTGAGCCTTGGCCGAGTCCGGCGCGTCATGAAAATGTGTGTCCATGGCGAGTAACGCCGTAAAGGAAAGAAAGAAAAAAACAGCCACTGCGGTGGTTTTGCTGGCACTAAAGTGCATAGATTTCCTCGCAGGTAGTTTTCTTTTTAGAGTAACCGGGTTGCGGCAAAGATGCCAAATCGAAGCCGCCAGATTAACTGTAGCCTGCCCGCGCATTCGATGGCCAAAAGGGGCCCGTGGGTTGGCAGGCTTGTTCCCAGGATCGCATCCATTGGCACCAACATTCTAAGAGTACAGGTCAATATCCTTCCCCCTCCAACCGCACTTTTCCTTTGAACATGCGAAACAGGAAAAAGAAGTATCCGAGGGCGAGCACCATTCCCAGGATCCACCAGGTGAATCCGACGCTCAGGCCGTGATGGCCCGCGGCGGTGTTGTAGATCGTCAGGTCGCGCGCGGGATCGGTGCTCGCCGGCAGGACCACGGGATAGAGTGCGAATGCCGCGCCTACCAGCATTCCCACGATGTAGAGTGACGAAGCGGCGAAGGCCATTTTCTCTTTGCCTGTGAGCATTCCACGCATCAGGAGGGCGAGCGAGCCGAACACGATCACGGGGATGGCGAATCCGATGGCGTGGTGTTTGTAGTTGTCGAGCACGCCGGGGCGGATCCAGACCGTCGCCACCAAACCAATGACGGTCAAGAGCAATTGCAGCGGCCACGCCCACAGCGCCACCGTTTGGGCGCGGCGGTTCAAGTCATCCTCTGTTTTGACCACAATGTAGAGGGCACCATGCGCAGTCAGCGTGACCAGCGCGATTACGCCGGTGAGAACCGTATACCAGTCGAGAATCCCGTTATTCGTGCCCAAGTCACCTGTGTTAACCCGGAAGTTCGTCCACAAGGGCTCGAAGAAATATTCATCGGCCCCCAGAGGAACGCCGCGCACCACGTTTCCGAGAGCAGCGCCGAAGAAGATGCAGAGCAGCACGCTGGAGACGCAGAAGACGAAGTCGAAGAATCCGCGCCAAACTGGATTCTCCATGTGCGCCCGCAATTCAATGCCGATGCCGCGCAGCATGAGCAGCCAGAGAACCATCATCAGAGGCAAGTAGAAGCCGCTGAAGCTGGAGGCATAGAGCAGAGGGAAGGCGAAGTAGAGAGTGCCTCCGGCGGCGAGAAGCCAGACTTCGTTGCCGTCCCACACCGGCCCGATCGCGCGCATGATCTTCTGCCGCTCCTCGGGCGTGCGCGCAGCGCCGAGATAGATCACCCCCGCGCCCAGATCGAAACCGTCCAGCACCACGTACGCGGCGATCATTACCGCAACCATCATGAACCACAGCGTTTCCATTTCAATCCTCGCTTGCTCAAACCTCGCCGCTATTCACCGGGATTGTCATCACCAGCGTGTATCTAATGTCCCGATGCCACCTCACCCTCCGGACCATGCTCAATTTCCCTCCGCACCAGAAACAGGAACAGAATGCCGAGCACCGTGTACATCCCCATGAACCCCAGCAACGTGAACATGCCATTGCCCGCCGAGACCGTCTTCGAGTAGCCGTCGGCGGTGCGCATCAATCCATACACTAGCCAAGGCTGACGCCCAAGTTCTGCCGTCATCCATCCGGCGGTGTTCGCGATATACGGAAACGGCAGCGCCAGCAGCAGAATCCACAGCATCCAGCGGCTCGAAAACAATTTGCCACGCCACAACAGAAACGTCGCCACGACCGTGATCGCGATGAAGAGCGTACCCAGCCCGACCATGATGTGGTAGCTGAAGTAGAGCAGGGCGATGTTCGTCGGCCACTGGTCCGATGGAAATGCGTCGAGCCCCTTGACCTCGGCCCTCCATGCGCGATATGTCAGGAAGCTCAGCGCATTGGGAACGACCACGGGATTGTCGATCTTCTTTTCGTCGACGTTGGGCTGGCCGATCAGTACGATGGGCGCTCCAGGTTGACTCGCGAAAAGCGCTTCCATGGCGGCGAGTGTCACCGGTTGATGCACGGCAACTAGGCGTCCTTGGCCGTCGCCCGTGGGGAATAACTGCATGACGCTGAAGATCAGCCCCGCCACCACTCCCACGCGCACGAAGATGCGCCCGTAGTCCACAAACTTGCCCCACAGCAGATAGAACGCCCCTACCGAGGCCATGACGAACGCGCCCGTGATCACCGCGCCGCTCATGTTGTGCGCGTACTGCCACCACGCCCACGGATTCAGCACAAGATCCCAAAAACTCGCGAGTTGCATGGATCCGTCGGCAGCCTTGGCGTAGCCGACCGGATGCTGCATCCAGGCATCCGTGGCGATAATGAAGAATCCGGAGAGCCACGAACCGAGAAACACCGCAACTGCCGACCACCAGTGCCCGCGCGGGCCCAACCGTTTCTCTCCGTACAAGAACAGCCCCAGAAACGCCGACTCGAGAAAGAAGGCGAACACGCCTTCCATGGCCAGCGTCTGGCCGATCACGCCGCCGGCGAAGCGCGAGAAATGCGACCAGTTGGTGCCGAACTGAAATTCCATAGGAATGCCGGTCACCACGCCCAGCACGAAATTGATGCCGAAGATCCGCGCCCAGAAGCGTGCTGCGCGGTTGTACGTCTCGTCTGTGCCGCGGAGCGCGAGCGTTTTTAGCACCACGATCAGCGGAGCCAGCCCCATGGTCAGTTGCGGAAAGAGATAGTGGAAGGTAACGGTGAATGCGAAGTGGAGGCGATGCACTAAGAGGGCGCTGTCCATAACGAATCCTGCCTGCGCTTCGTGGATTATTTCCGTAACGTTTTTTGGTGCTGCCCAGACAGCAAAGCTTCAGTGCGACTTACGCCGTCTCTCAAGTTCGGCGCGCCGAATCTCGCGGCGGCGCCCGGCGTCATCGTAGCGTCGCCGCTGCTCTTCGGTCTCGGGAATCACGGGCGCGATCGTCAAACGCTTTCCGGTCTCGCCGATGGCCACGAAGGTCAAATAGGCCGACGCCACGTGCTGCGCGGTGTCGGCAATATAGTTTTCGACGAACACTTTGACTCCCACTTCCATCGAAGTATGGAACACGCGGTTCACCGAGGAGCGCAGGATGACCAGGTCGCCCACTCGTACTGGCACCAGAAAATCGGTGTGATCGACCGAGGCCGTCACGACGTAGTTGCGCGAATGGCGATGCGCGGCCATGGCGCCGGCGAGATCGATCCAGTGCATCAACCGGCCGCCCAGCAGGGCGGCGAGCGGGTTGGCGTCATTGGGCAATACGATCTCGGCCATCTCGGATTGCGAATCGCGCACCGGGCGCGGCACTAAGGTGTCGTCTGTCATAACATTTTCCTTGTCCCTGACGCTCTCATCAGGATTTCTTTTTCAGAAACGACTCCAGAAAACACTCCGCCATCTTTTGCAAGCGAGCGTCGTCATGCCGCCGCAACCACTGGGACCGTTGCAGGTCATATTCGAGATCTCCGCGTTCCACCGGACGATGATTCCGTTCGCAGACATACATCACCCGAATCATGGCAGGAACCCGCGATAGACCATCCGCGCTCACGCCGCGGTTGTCAGTCTTGCTCGGTGCTGCCACCGCGAAGCGCACCGCGTCCCATGCCCGCTCCCGCGGCGCCCAGGAACAACTGCTGGCGTAGCCAAGATTGCAAAATGCCTCGAGAATATCCTGTGGCGGAGTTGCGTTCTCATGTCCCGCAGCGGTGCAGTGACCGCGCCATCCGCACCCTAGTGGCAAGCGCGAGGGATGCGGCCAGGTTCCCCCCTCCAGCCTTTCCAGCGGCATAAAATACGGACAGGCCAATTCGTCTGCCTCAGACTGCGGAATTGTTGGGACTCGCTATTGTAATCAGTTGCACGGGACATGACCAGTTCCGCGCTGCGACTTTGTATAATCTCGTTCGTACGGACTGGCTCGCATGGACCGAATCGCCGCGCTCAACGAGATCTTGACCGAGAATCCGAAAGACGCTTTCGCCCGCTACGGGCTCGCCATGGAGTACTCGAAGCAGGGTGACCTCGACCGCGCCTTGGCCGAGTTCGCCATTCTCCTCGAAAACCATGCCGACTATACCGCCGGATATTTCATGGCAGCACAGACGCTCGCGCGCGCCGAACGAGTCGAGGACGCGAAAAAGATGCTGCAGGATGGAATTGCGTCGGCGCGGCGCACCGGGAACCTGCACGCGCAATCGGAGATGGAAGCCATGCTGGCGGAGTTGAGCACATCCTGAATTTGCGATTGGCGACTTTCGATTGCCGATTGATGCGCAAAAATCGAAAACCGGCAATCGCCAATCGGAAATTCAATCACCCCGCCATCCTTCCCATCGCCCACTCCACCAGACCCGGGAATAATTGATAGAACTTCACCGGCAAGTGCATCGCCCACGGAACAATCACTTCCCGCTTTCCCTTCCGATATCCGCGCAGCGTGGCGCGCGCCACGCGCTCGGCGGTAATGCCGCGCACCGAACCCGGACGCACGCGCTTCAGTTCCTTTCCCCGGACGGCATTTTCGCTGAAGGCGGTCCGCACATATCCGGGACAAACCGTGAGCACATGAATTCCGTCCTTTTTCAGTTCCACGCCAGCGGCCTTTCCGATCGCATTGAGCGCAAATTTGGTTGCGCTATAGGCCGCGTTGAAGGGCAAAGGGATGTGGCCGGCAACACTCGAAATATTGATGATCGTCCCCCCACCCTGTTGGCGCATCACCGGAATCACCGCCTGCATGGCCGACACCGCGCCAAAGAAATTCGTTTCGAACATCTCGTGGCAGGCCGCCATGTCCATGTGCGCCACTGAATCGAGCATGCCGTGGCCTGCGTTGTTAATCCACACATCGATGCGCTTGAAATGGTGCAGGGTCAGCGCCAGCACGCGGTCGATCTCCTCGGAGTTGCGCACGTCGCAGGAAAGCGCGACTGTGTGCTCGAGAAGCCCTATTCGTGTGCGCGCTGATTCTGCTCTGGACGCATCGCGTGACAGCATGACAACGCTCGCGCCTTCTCTCGCAAAAGCCGCTGTGATGGCTTCGCCGATGCCCATCGAAGCTCCGGTCACGACCACAACCTGTCCCGCAAGTTCCATGCTCGGGTTTTATGCTCTGCCCGGCAGCAAGTCAAGGCGCGAGCGGGTGGCGTACAATCGGAGAACTCGACTGCCGTGTGCTCCCGTACTGGAGACCTGTGGCCCTTCTTCCCCTTTTCCCGCTTGAGGTTGTTTTACTTCCCGGCACTCCGCTGCCGCTGCACATTTTCGAGCCGCGATACAAGGAAATGATTGGAGAATGTCTGGCGAACCAGACGCTGTTCGGTGTGATCCGTGCCCTGGAACAAGGGATCGCCGAGATCGGCTGTGCCGCTGAGATCATCAGCGTCACCAAGAAATATCCCGACGGCCGTCTTGATCTTGTGGCGGAGGGGCGTCAACGCTTCGAAGTGCTCGAATTAAATCAGGAGCGATCCTTCCTGCGCGGTGAAGTATTGTTTCTTGCCGACGAACCCGGAACGCCTTCGGAAGAAGAAAGGGCCCGCGCCACCCAGTTCCACCGCGAAATTTTGACGCTGGCCGGCGCGGTGCAGGATCTTTCCGCCGCAGATCGCGACACCCTCTCGTTTCACCTCGCGGGCACATTGCCCCTCGATCTGGATTTCAAACAGAAGTTGCTGAGCATGCGGTCGGAGGCTGAGCGAATTCAGGAACTCGCCAGTTATCTCGAAAATGTTCTGCCGGGATTGCAGCGCGCCGCTCGGGCGCGGGAAAAGGCCGGCGGGAATGGACACGTGCGCTAGTGTAGTGCGTCATGCAGATTGACGTTTATTCAGGGTACGTCGAGCGCGTTTCACTTTTTCCAGGATGTCGGTGGCTCGCGCGGTCCAGATGAATGGTTTCGGGCTTTCATTATGACGATCGATGTAAGTGCCGATTGCCAGGATGAGTTCTTCCAGGTCGCGGAAGACGCCGCGACGGAGCCGATTTTGAGTGAGGTCGCGGAAGAAGCGTTCCACCATGTTCAGCCAAGACGCGCTGGTGGGAGTGAAGTGGAGATGAAAGCGCGGATGCCGCACCAGCCAGCGCTGCACTTTGGGATGTTTATGGGTGGCGTAGTTATCGCAGATCAAGTGCAGCTGCCGGTCGGCGGGGATGGTCTGGTCGATCAGGCGGAGAAACTTGAGCCACTCCTGGTGGCGATGGCGCTCTTGGCACAGGCCGAAGACCTCGCCGTTGGCCGTATTCAGCGCGGCAAACAGTGTGGCCGTGCCGTTGCGTTTGTAGTCGTGCGTCATGGTGGCGCCGCGCCCGCGCTTCAACGGCAAGCCGGGCTGAGTGCGATCCAGAGCTTGAATCTGGCTCTTCTCGTCGGCGCACAGCACCAGCGCGTGCTCTGGCGGATTGAGGTACAGGCCGACGATGTCTTCCAGCTTCTCCGCGAACGCCGGGTCGTTGCTGATCTTGAAAGTTTCCACGCGATGCGGTTTCAATCCGTGGGCACGCCAGATGCGCCGCACGCTGGCTTCGCTGATGCCTGCCGCTGCCGCCATGGTGCGCGTGCTCCAGTGCGTCGCGTTGGCTGGTTGCTGGCGCGTGGTCAGGGTTACGACGCGTTTCGTAAGGCGAACGCCGATTTTGCGTTTGCGGCCGGTCCGGGGCGCGTCTTTCTCCAACCCGGCCATGCCCAACGCCAGGAAACGCTTGCGCCAGCGCGAAACTTTTTTCGGCGTGATGGCCATGCGGACAGCGATTTCCTTGTCCTGCTGGCCGGAGGCCGCGAACAACACAATGCGAGCCCGCTCCGCCACTCGCACCGGGAGGGATCGGCTGCGGGATTGGGATTCCAACACTGTCCGTTGCTCCGGACTCAACGTAATGGCTGGGGCAATTCGCATCCGCAAGCGTCTCCTCTATCATAAGACGCTCGCGGATGGATAAAGGTTGTTACTTGTGACGCACTACACTAGCACTCGATCCGTTCCGCAAGGGCAAGGCCAGAAACCACGGCCGCGACACGGCGTATAATCAGTTTCATTGTCGTTTCTGGGGGTTCTGTCATGAGTCGTCCGCGCACACTGGGTGAACTGCGCCGCAGCACTTTTTCCGAAGAGCGTTTACGCACGCGCCGCGTCAAGGACGAACTCCGCGATAACCTGATCACCCGCCTGCGCGACAATCACGACGCCCCGGTGTTTCCCGGAATCGTAGGCTACGACGACACGGTGGTGCCGCAGATCGTAAACGCGATTCTGTCGCGGCACAACTTCATTCTGCTGGGGCTGCGCGGTCAGGCCAAGAGCCGTATCCTGCGCGCGTTGACGACACTGCTCGATGAGCACACACCGTATCTTGCCGGATGCGAGATTCATGACAACCCTTACGCGCCGATTTGCCGCCGTTGCCGCGAGGAAGTTTCGCGCCTGGGGGATGACGCAGCCATCGCATACCTGTCGCCTGACGATCGCTACATCGAAAAGCTGGCAACGCCTGATGTCACCATCGCCGACCTGATCGGAGACATCGACCCCATCAAAGCTGCTCGTGGCGGACACGAACTGTCGAGCGAGATGACGGTTCATTATGGCCTGCTGCCCCGCGCCAATCGCGGCATCTTCGCCATCAACGAACTGCCTGACCTCGCGGGAAAAATTCAGGTTGGCCTGTTCAACATCATGCAGGAAGGCGACGTGCAGATTAAGGGATACCCCATTCGCCTGCCGCTCGACGTAGCGCTGGTGTTCAGCGCGAATCCGGAAGACTACACGGCGCGCGGCAAGATCATCACTCCGCTCAAAGACCGTATTGGCTCCGAGATTCGCACCCACTACCCCGCAACCGTGGACGAAGGCATTGCCATCACGGCGCAGGAGGCTTGGACGCGGCGTAACGGCCATCCCTTGCACTTGCCGAATTATGTGCAGGAAGTGATCGAGCGTGTGGCCTTCGCCGCGCGTGAAGACAAGAAGATCGACAAGCGTTCCGGCGTGAGCCAGCGTCTGCCGATCAGCGCCATGGAGAACGTGATCTCGAACGCCGAACGGCGCGCGATTCGCAACGATGAAAAAATGGTTGTGCCCCGCATCAGCGACGTCTACGCTGCTCTGCCGGCGATCACCGGCAAGTTGGAGCTCGAATATGAAGGTGAAGTGAAGGGCGCCGATCACGTGAGCCGCGAGCTGATCCGCGCGGCGATCGCTAAAACCTATGACGAGTACTACACCGGGGCCAACATGCAGCAGATCGTGCAGTGGTTCGACCTGGGCGGAGAGATTCAGTTGTCGGACTCGGTACCGGCTGTGGAAGCACTGGAAAATCTGAAGGAAATCCAGGGCCTCGTCGACAAGCTCGGCCCGCTGGGCGTTACACAAAAAGAGAGCCCCGAGCAGCAAGTGTCGGCGGCGGAGTTCATTCTCGAAGGCCTGCATGCACACAAGCGCATAGGCCGCAGCGAAGAGAGAGTATTCAAGGCGGGCGAGAAAAAGCAGGAGCCGGCCCGGGAAAAATCGTTCGAGGCCGACGAGCGCCCGTATCGGCAAAGGAGGCAGTTTAACTAGCCGGGCGTTTGGTCTCTGGTCGTCAGTCGTTGGATGAGTGATTACATTGAGAAGCGTGAGATTGCTATATCGATCTTTTGTTGGCGCGCTGTGCCTGTTAGGCGTCGTCGGTTTAGTCGCAGTGCTGGGTTTCAATGTGGCCGCCGCAGCATTGGCATGGCCAGGGCTGTTGTTCGTGAACGCGATCTATTCACGCTTCGGCATTTACCTGCACGACGCGCCCCTCTGGCCTTGGCTTGTTCCCGGCTTGTTGATCGACGTTATCTTCTATACAGCGCTCTTTTTTGTGTGTGCGAAACTGTGGGGCCTTCTGGCGTCGAAGCGTGAAGCGTCGCGTCTTTCCCCAACGACCAACGACAAACGACCAACGACGGTTTTATGAAACGCATTCGCTACTCCAAATACGTGCCCGATCCCGCCGGCGAGATGAGCCTGGAGGATCTGCTCAGCGCACTCTCCGACTACCTGCTGCGGAGCGGCTTTCAGGATTCCATGTGGTACGAAATGCCGGATGGCGAACAAACGCTCGACGAACTCAAGCGCGCGATCGAAGATGCGCTGATGAATAACGAAATGTTCGACGAGAACCTGCGGGAGCAGATCGAGCGGATGCAAGCCGAAGGCCAGCTCGACGAACTGATCCAGCAACTCATCGAGCGCATGCAGCAGGAAGACTACATTTCGATCGATCAACCGCCAGACCCGGCGCGACCATCCGGTGTTGGTGGACAAACCGGCGAGGCGCAGCAGGCGCGGTTTGAGATCACCGACAAGAGTCTCGACTTCCTGGGATTCAAGTCTCTGCGGAACCTGCTGGGGTCGCTGGGCAAGTCGAGCTTTGGACGCCACGATACGCGCGATCTCGCCACGGGAATTGAGGCCAGCGGATCGTCGAAGACCTACGAGTTCGGGGACACGCTGAACCTGGACATAACGGCCACGCTGTCGAGCGCGATTCAGCGCGAAGGATTGACGCTGCCGCTCAACATCGAATACTCCGACCTGCAGGTGCATCAGTGCGAATACCAATCGTCGTGTGCAACGGTACTCATGCTCGACTGCTCGCACTCGATGATTCTGTATGGCGAAGACCGGTTCACTCCGGCCAAAAAAGTCGCGATGGCGTTGTCGCATCTCATTCGCACGCAGTATCCCGGCGATTCGTTGTCGCTGGTGCTGTTTCACGACTCGGCGGAGGAAGTCCCGCTCACACAGCTGGCGCGGGTGAAAGTTGGGCCTTACTACACCAACACGCGCGAAGGGCTGCGGTTGGCGCAACGGATTCTGCAGCGGCAGCGGAAGGACATGAAGCAGATCGTGATGATCACTGACGGCAAGCCCTCGGCCCTGACGCTTGAGGATGGGCGCATTTACAAGAACGCGTTCGGGCTCGATCCGCTGGTCGTGAGCCAGACCCTCGAAGAAGTGTCGAAGTGCAAGCGCTCCGGGGTGCTGATCAACACGTTCATGCTGGCGTCTGATTATGGATTGGTGCAGTTCGTGCAGAAAGTCACCGAGATGTGCCGGGGGAAGGCTTACTTCACTACCCCTTACACGCTGGGGCAGTATCTGCTGATGGATTACATGTCGCGCAAGACCAAGACCATTCATTGATCGGTCTTACGTTCGGGTCTGCGGATATATATCACGCAAAAATTTTTGTCGAAATTCTGCAAATCTTTGATTCCTTGAACGTTACAGGAAATTGATATGCAGCCTTCTGGCCAAAATCTTGGGCCGGAAGGACTTACACGCAAAATATTCCACGATAAGGAGTTAGCGCGGGGCGCTGGGGCGCTGCACCAGCTGGCTGTGGCAATCATGCCGGATTTGTGGAGAGAGATTCGGCGCACGATCCCAGTTTGGACTTTCTGTATTCTCAGTAAAGGTTGTTCGTCACAGGGGACGCGATTTTTCCTGTTGAAGGCTGTGGAAAAGTGATTTAAGGGCGCCTCGCTCGTTTCTGTCAGTGCCTTAAGGCGTCGCGAGAAAAAGTCAGCTGGACAATCAAGAACAACCCTCAGCGGCTAAAGCCGTATTGATTCCGTTGCATTTACGGCACGACTCGAGGTCGTGCCCTTCCCGTGCTCGGCTAAGTTGTTTCGTCAGTTCGCGACTGGGATTCGGCAGGTCTTACTAGATTGCTGATAATCTTTTATTAATCACGATGGCGAATTGCGCTCAATGCGGGCGGAAGCTTCCTCCGTTGACGTTTGGGAGGAAGATCTGCCAGTGGTGTGTGCAGCACGAGAAGGCCCAGCGTGGCGAGATCGTCGAGGATGTGAAGCAGCACGTCATGCCGGCGCCCTGGGTTCGGAGCGAGTCCACGATCACGCTCACGCACGTGTTGTTTGGGGCGAACGTTGCGGTATTTCTCGCGATGGCGGCGGCCAGCGGCAGCGTCCTGGAATTCCCGGGACAAATCATGGCGCATTTCGGCGCCAACTTCGGACCTTATACCCTGTCGGGCGACTGGTGGCGGTTGCTGACCTACATGTTTCTACACGGCGGCTTGATGCATATCGCCTTCAACATGTGGTGTCTGTGGGATATTGGGGCGCTGTGCGAATCTCTTTATGGCCGCTGGACTTTCGGCGCTGTTTACTTGATCACGGGCGTTGCCGCGGGGCTGTCGAGCGTCGCGTGGAACCCAGGAGTGCTGAGCGTAGGAGCGTCGGGAGCAATCTTTGGGCTAGCTGGAGCTCTGATTGCGTCTTTCTCTCTAGGCGAATTCTCGCTGCCAGATGTGGCAATTAAGAGCACGCTGAGGAGCCTGCTGTTCTTCGCCGCATTTAACATTTTCTTCGGAAGCATGTTTTCCGGCGTGGACAACGCCGCGCACTTCGGCGGGCTCATCAGCGGACTCATTGTGGGGGCGCTCATCGCGCGGATCGCGCCGCAGAGCGACAATCCGCTCCGCCGCGTAGGCGTTCTCGGGGTGGTTGCGCTCGCGGTGGTGGCGGGCGCTTTCGGAGTCGAGCAATGGCGGGGCGCACCCTACCGCATCGGGCGGGCCCTTCAATCGCTATCCGAGAGTCCCGATCGTGCGGTGGGGCAACTCCGATCTTTGGTTCGGCAACAGCCCAACTCTGTGCAGGCACACCTTCTGCTGGGACAGGCTTATTTCAACGCGAATCAATATCCGCAGGCCGAGGCCGAGTTCAAAAGAGTGATTGAATTGCAGCCGCAGCAGACTGCGGCGCGCTTTGACCTCGGCATGGTGTACTTGGGCGAGAAGCGTGCGGAAGAAGCGAAGGCGACGTTCACGCAAATGCTGGCTCAGAACCCGAACGATGCTGACGCGCACTATGGCGTCGGACTGGCGCTGGCCGACGAAGAACAGTATAAGGCGGCAATCGAGGAGTTTAAGACTGCTCTTCGATTGGGGCCGCAGGCTTCCGGCGTCTACTACGAGTTGGGGCAGTCCTACGCCAAGCTTGGGATGTACGACGATGCGATCTCCGCTTACCTCAACGAGAAGGAGAAGAGCCGCGACGATCCGGATGTCGAGACCGCTCTCGCCGACGCGTATCAGGCCAAAGGGATGACACAACAGGCTCAGGATGCGAGAAACAGAGCTGGGCAGCTGAAGGGCGGACAGGGAAAGTGAATCGCGAGGCCTCGACCTTTCCCTCAGCACCTAAAGGCGCGCTGACTGTGCATTATCTACGGCGAGTAGCCAGGAAATCTACGCGCTTGACTGGCGGGCGCCCTAGCTTTTCGTGATCTCCCCGACCGCCCGCCACGCCTGGTTGATGGCTTCATCGGTGTAGGCGTAGGCGCCGGCATCGCAGTTGGCGATGGCGATGCGGCCGTAGGGCTTGCGCGCGACTTCACACGGCGTCTCTCCGCCTTCCAGCCAGAACGAATCGAACAGCGAGTTGTACTCGTAGGCGTAGCCGTGAGGCCAGCGATTGACGGTGATGGCGGCGATGTCGCGAGCGGGATCAAAGCCGCCCGGGCCGAGAGTTCGCGCCAACTGCTCGCGGATTTTGCGCTCCATGGTTTCAAACGTCGTGGTGAACAACTCAATACGGCCAAGACTATGCTGTTCCCGCGCCGGCTTCCCCGGGTGGCATGGCGTCTTCATCATGTGCACCACGATGGGCTCTTCCGGCTTGCGCGCACATTCGTAGCCGCCGATGCTTACGGGCAAATCGAGATTGAGACCCGTGTGGTACATGCCGGGAGCATAGACAGAGTTGACTGCGAGCTTTTGAAACGACGTCCAATTACGCAGCGCCACATTGGTATAGAGCAGAGGAACTTTTTGCGCGGAGGCCAGCGCTTCTTTCTGCTTGCCGGGAAGGTCTTCACAGATATACGGAATCACCACGTGCCAGCATGCCAGGATCGAGTGTTTGGATTGGGCGGTGTAGACCTTGCCGGCGCGGGCGTAGCTGACTTCGACTTCCTTCGCGTTGGCGGCGTCGCCCATGTGCTTGACCCGGACGGCCGTGCTGTTCAAGCGAATGCGCACCGGCGAACTGGAGTCGTCGAGTTTCGCGTAGTTCGCCTTGGCCAAAACGACATCCGCGGCCGAGTTTCCCGGAACCACGTTCGGAATCAACTCGCGCACCAGCAAACGTGCGATGGTGGCGTTGCCGTCGGGGAAATGGAAAAAGTACTTCTCCGCTTCTTCATTCGGGATGGCGTCGCGATTCATTCCCTTCCCCGGCGCGGGATCGAGTTTCATGCCTGCGAAGCCGGGATAGCCTAGTCCCCAGGCGTCCTGTGCGGAAACGGCATCGATGCCCACTCCAAAAAGCGGTTGGGGCAGCGCCTGTTGCATCTTCACGATATCTTCGTGAACCACGGCGACATCTTTCAGGAAAGTCGCGTAGCTTATGCGCGCCAGCTTGGCCTTCTTCTGATCCGAGGTCAGAGCGGGAAAGTAATCCTTAGGTTCCTGATAGAGCCGCTGCAAGTCGCGCTTGGCCTGTTCGGCGATGGGAGCATCGAGGAGAAACAGCTTCAGCAACCCAGTCGATGGGCCGGTTGCGTCCTCGCTCTCACCTCCGCCGCGCAGGCCGGGATTGATCACGAGTCTGTCCGCGCCAAATGTTTCCTTGTCGAAGAAAATCCTTGGGCGCAGGCCGAAGGATTGGTAGAGGTTCTTGTTCAGGTACTTCGAGTACGATGGCACGTCGATGCCCAATTCCTCGATCACTCCCTTGGCTGCCGCGCTGTAGGGCGCTGGACTCTCGATCGAGAACGTTCCACCGAACCCCAGGCGAAACGAGTTGTTTACGCGGAACTCGTTACGCTTGGCGTGTCCGCCGAAATCATCGTGGTTGTCGAGGATCAGGATGCGCGCTTTTGCGCCCGCGATCTTGCGGTAGAAATGCGCCGCCGCCAAGCCGCTGATGCCGCCACCGACGATGATCAGATCGTAGGTCTCGCCGGTATCTATGGGCTTGCCGGCATCGTCCCAGAACGTACCGTCGCGCAGGCTATGCGCGGTTTCGAATGATCCGGGATGGCTGCCGCGCATGCCGATAAGAGCTGGGGGATAGTACCCGGGCAACTTCTGTGGATCTGCGGGTTCATCGCCGAGAAGATGCCACGGCATCATTGCGGCCCCCGCGGTTACTGCTACGCCGTTGATGAAGTCGCGGCGCGTAATCCGGCGGTGCATTCCCAGTTCCCGGTCCCGTAAATCGTGCACCATCTCCTCCGCCCGTGGACTACGAGCCACCCTCGGCTTTCTTGACCGCGAGTTCTGCGCCCTGGAAACCGATGCGGCTGTGAGTGCCGTCGCAGAAAGGCTTGTTGACCGATCCGCCGCAGCGGCAGAGAGAAAATGCGGTCTTGCCGGTTAGGTCGAATTGCGTTCCATTGATGTCAACCAATTCGATGGCGCCTTCGGGACATTCCACGCGTAACGGCCCGTTGGGCCGGACCGTGATTTTGACTTGAGCCATAGATCGTTCCTCCAACCTTACGGGTTTCTAGTAAGCATACGAAGATACCATGACGGCGGGGGCTCGTGCAGCGGAGTGATGCAGCCTCGATGGCCGATTCAGGCGGCGGCGGTGCGAACCGAGACCAGGCTGCGGTAGAGCTGCAAATACTCTTCGATCATGCGTCGGGTGGTGAAGCGCTCGCGGGCGCGAGTGTAGGCCAGCTCGGCGAAGGCGCGGCGCATGGGCCGGTCGGCATTGAAGTCGCGAATTTTCGCGGCCAGGCTGGCGGCGTCGTTGGTCCGGAAGTACAGAGCGGCGTCGCCCCAGACCTCGCGGAAACATGGGACGTCGTTTGCAACGATCGCGCAGCGGGAAAATGCGGCCTCGAGTGCGGACATGCCCAACGGCTCGTAGCGGGCGGTCGCGGCGTAAATGGCCGCGCGGCTGAAGAGGGCGCGGAGCTGTGCTTCGGTCTGCGGGCCGCGAATCGCAACCGAGGTTTCATCGGTGTCAATTTTAACGTCGGCGCGGATTGGAATCCGAGGCACCGGCACCGTTTGCTCCGCTCCGACAATGCAGACCGGGATGGGATGCTTGTGCTGAGTGAGAAGAGAGATCTGCTTGCTCGCGTCTAGCAGCCGTCCCACGGCCAGCACACAATCGTCTTTATTCACGTAGGGATTGAAGAAAATCGGGTTGCGGCCCGGATAGATCACAAGTTCCCGCCGCGGACGCACATAACCAGTGCGCACCTGATCGAGCATCCAAGCGGAAGGCGTCACGACCGCATCGGCGGTCAAAATGCCGCGCAGAACCGTGTCGTAATACCACTTCGTAGGACGTCCGGAACGCGGGAGGTCTCCATTGCGGCCCGCTCGCTTCCAGGTCAGCAAGTCTCCATGCGCCATCACTACCCGCGGCACGTCGACCTGGAGATCGCCATAGCAGAACTGGTTGAGGTGCAGCACGTCTGGACGCAGTTCGCGAACCACCGCCGCCAGGAAAGCTGACGACTCGGGCAGGTCCTGTTCTGCGTCCTGCATCCACTCCAGGCGGAAGGCGGTAGGCCGATAGTCCAGGCCGTGGAGGTGATCCATCCACGTGGTCTGCTCGGGCAGCGGAATCTCGCCGAAACTGACCAGCGTGACCCGTACGCCGCGCGTGACCAGCCCAGTCACAAGTTCGCGGCTGTAAGTCCACGATCCCGACAGCGTGTCGGCAGTGACCAGGACGTGCACAGAACCTCCGGGAAGCAGCGCGGGATTCCGCGAGCAACGCGGGAATCCGCCTGCCGGGCGGGTCTATTTTAGTTTGAATGTGGCCTCGACGGGAAGTGAATTCGGTCTCATTCCTCCGGGCCTGGGGGTCCGAATGAACTTGATTCGGGTCAATATGGTTGATCCTGTAATGGCTCAGAATGAATCCGGGGGGGAAATAGGCAAACCGGAAGAGAAAGAATTCTTTATCTTTCTATACTCGCCAAAAGGTGCGTCCGCCCGCAATACTCGGCATCTAAGCTGTGCTACGTCTTGATCGCGGAAAAAGAATGGGCGAGGCCAGGTCAGGAATGCGCCATAGATTTCGGAGGCTGAACATTATTTTGGTTCCCGTCTGTCGCAGTCGCTTTCGTCGGGTAGCGTTCTCCGCAATCCTCGCGGTGTGCGCCCTCATGGTGTCAACGGGATGTTCCAGAAAGAAAAATACGCCGCCGCTCGATGGAGCTGCACTTTTTGCTCACGAATGCGCGAACTGTCACAAGCCTGACAATGATATGCGCGCCCCCGAGCCGGAGGCTCTGCGGCAAATGTCGAAAGCTTCGATCCTGACCGCGCTCGAATCTGGGCGGATGAAGTGGGAAGGCAAACGCCTCTCGAAGGCAAAGAAAGAAGCAATCGCTGGTTACTTGGGATTGGCCGAACCATCTACATCGGCGGCAATTACTGGATATTGCGCGCGGGATCTTGATCCGCCACCGAATCCGCCGGTATGGTCAGGCTGAGGCGCGGACCATCAGAACACTCGTTTTCAGCCGACGGCGGCCGCCGGGTTGAGCCCTGACCAGGTCAAGCATTTGAAAATGAAGTGGGCATTCGGCTATCCGGGCGCAAGCGCGACGTATGGCCAGCCCACGTCGTACGCAGGAAGAGTCTTTGTAGGCAGCGAAGACGGCACCGTTTATGCGCTGGATTCTGCCACCGGCTGTGTGTGGTGGAGCTTCAAGGCATCAGCAACCGTCAAAACGGCAATATCGGTCGGCAATGAAGGAGGCTCGGTTTTCTTTGGCGACACCAATGGCTATGTGTATGCTCTGAAGGCTGCAGATGGCTCCGTGCTGTGGAGAGTGCACCCGGAAGCGCATCCTGCCGCGCGCATCACCGGCTCCCCGTTGCGAATCGGGAATCGCCTGTACGTGCCCATTTCCTCAGGCGAGGAAGGAGCGTCGGCGGATCCTTCATATCCCTGCTGCACTTTTCGCGGCAGCGTCGTGGCGCTGGATGCCCGCTCCGGAAAGCAGATCTGGAAGACCTACACGATTGCCGAGAATCCCAAGCCTACGCGGATAAGCGCCCAGGGAGTGCGGTACTGGGGCCCTTCGGGCGCAGCCGTATGGTCGTCGCCCACCGCCGATCTGAAAAATCACGCGCTCTATATCGCGACTGGAAATAATTATTCCGGCCCGTCGACAGACTCTTCCGATTCTGTCATCGCTCTCGACATCGAAACGGGGAAGAAGTTGTGGTCGCGGCAATTCACTCCCAAAGATCTGTGGAACAGCGGCTGTGTGGCGGAGAAGAAAGAAAACTGTCCGGAGCAACCGGGCGATGATTACGATTTCGGCGCCCCGCCAATCCTAAAGTCGCTCCCGGGCGGCCTTGACATTCTGTTGCTCGCGCAGAAATCTGGAGTGGTGTACGCCCTGGATCCCAAGCGCCACGGGAAGCTGCTGTGGAGACACCGCATCGGTCAAGGGGGACCCTTGGGCGGCGTCGAGTGGGGCGGAGCGGCCGACAGCCACTATGCGTACTTTCCACTTTCCGATTTCGACTTCTCCAATCCGCTAGCCCGCGGAGGAGGAGTTTTTGCACTCGATCTCCGCAGCGGGAAACAGGTCTGGCACGCTGCTGCTCCGAAACCGGAATGCGCCGGACAATTCGGTTGCAGTCCGGCCCAGATGGCTCCCCCTACGCTGATTCCCGGCGTCCTCTTTGCCGGCTCCCTCGATGGCCACCTACGAGCCTATGACACCCGCAACGGCGACGTGCTCTGGGACTTCGATACCGCTCAGGAGTTCCACACCACGAACGGTGTGAAGGCACGCGGCGGCTCATTGAATGGAGCCGGACCAGCGGTCGTGAGCGGCATGGTCTACGTGAATACGGGTTATACAAATGCTATGGCAGGGAATGTTCTGTTGGCGTTTGCCGTAGACTCGCACTAGACCGTCTTGAAGTCAGGACTCAGGTTTCGGCGCGGCTGAACAGGTCGCACCCGTTCAAAGCACTCTGATTTATGTCACGAACCAGTGTTAAGGGAACTAGCGCCTGCGCGGTAGCGTCGGAGCGCGACCGACGCAGACGCTAAGATTCAGTTCACCTGAAGGCGCAAGCGCAGCTCTCGCGCCAGGTTGTCGATCGAGCGGATGCGCTCTACCGCCGGAATGGGTACGTCAGGCACGGACATGGCCAGTTCGCACGACAGCAGCAGAGCGGTCAGTGTCTCGCGCATTTCGTAGCGCATTTGTTCCAGGACAGCGCGACGCGCGGCCGTCTCTTCGCGTTTTCGGCGATGCAATGCGGAACGCACTTCACGCACCAAGCGCTCCATTCCCGTGACCGCGAAGTTGATATAGACGGGAAAGGCGGTGCCCAGATGCTCGATCATCTTCTCGCATTCCTCAGGTTCGGTTTCCATCAGGAACTGATCGATGACGACGGCAGTGTAAGTTTGTTCGCGCAGGCGGGTGGCGGCCTCCTGCAGGTTTTGGGCCCAGTGCGTTTCCTCGCCCGTGGCGGCTTGCAAGGAATCGGCGCACTGTTGGCCGCGTGCTGAAGCTGTGATAAGTAGAATCATGCCCTCTGTATTAGCACGTCCAGCGCCGCGCAGCGCGCAATGAAAGGACGGCACTTAGCAGAGCCCGGCGGCGCGTCGCTTCCCGTTGCGGTACCCCGTCCCAGTAGCGATTTCAGATTCGGATCGTCACCTTGGGGCCGTCATAATTAAGATCGTCATATTCGGACCCTCATTGCTGGACCTCCGCCGTGGCGTAGTCCTTGAGCTTGCGGTAGAGAGTTGTTTTCCCGATGCCTAACAGGCGAGCGGCTTGCAGCTTGTCTCCATTCAACTCAGCGATGGTGCTCAGGATGGTTTGCTTCTCGAGTTCGGCCATGGGAATGATCTTTGGCTTGCCGTCGCTATGCCCATTGCCGTTGGTTGACTCGAGGCCCGGCACCTTCGCAATCTCGCGGGGCAGATCCGTGGTGTGAATCAGTGGACCGCTGGTAAAGGCGTACGTGCGCTCCAGGCAATTTTCCAGTTCGCGAACGTTGCCCGGCCAGTCATAGGCCGGCAGCGCCTTGAGGGCGTCATCAGTGAGCACTTTTTCCTGCCCGGAGGTCCGCGCCATGCGCTCCATAAAGTGCGCAATCAGCAGAGGAATATCCTGCCGCCGCTCGCGCAGCGCTGGAATTCGCAGGCTGAGCACGTTGAGCCGGAAATAGAGGTCGCGGCGGAACTCGCCCTTCATCACGGCCTGGTCCAAGTCGCGGTTGGTAGCGGCCAGGATACGGACGTTGATGGGCACGCGCCGAGTGCTTCCAACGGGGCGAATCTCCTTTTCCTGAATCGCGCGCAGCATCTTCGCCTGCAGATCGACCGGGAGCTCGCCGACTTCATCCAGAAAAATGGTTCCTCCCTCGGCCATGGCCATCAGTCCGTCTTTGGCCTGATTGGCTCCCGTGAATGCTCCCTTGACGTAACCGAACAACTCGCTCTCGATCAACGTCGGCACCAGTGACCCGCAGTCGACCGGAATGAACGGCTTGTCGCGGAAGGGGCCGGAATAATGAATGGATCGCGCCACCATCTCCTTGCCGGTGCCGCTTTCTCCCAGGATCAGGACGGGATGCACACTGTTCGCCGCCTTGGCGATAATGCGGTACAGCTTTTCCATTTCCGGAGCGCGGCCCACGATGCCGCCGAATCCCTGCTTGGATTTCACCTTCTCGCGCAGCATTCGGTTCTCTGACTTCAACTTCAAGTGATTGGCGACGCGCTCCAACAAAAGCTTCAGTTCGTCGACGCTAAAGGGCTTGGTCACATAGTCATAGGCGCCATTCTTCATGGCTTGCACGGCCGACTGCACGGTGCCGTATCCGGTTACCACGATGACGATGGCGTCGGGACGCCGCTCCTTGATGCGGCGCATGGCCTCCAGACCTCCGGCCCCCGGAAGGCGCAGATCGAGCAGAACTGCGTCGAAGGTCTGGGTATCGAGAAGCCGGTAAGCGTGCTCGGCGGAGTCAGCCACAAAGGTGGTGAACCCCAGCGACTGCGAGACCTCGCGACAGGCCTCGCGGATCGATCTTTCGTCGTCCACGATCAGAAGGTTAAGAAAATTTGCCGCTTCGATTTGCGGGGCGGTGGTAGTGGTGAGCGGACTGAAGGCTGCTGAGGTCATGATATTTATTCCTTTGCGATGAGTGGAAAATGTACCCCTTCGTTCCTTTCGGGAAGTGTTTCGATCCTGGACGGGAAATCCGACGTGGGCTGGGGAACTAGCGGCAACAGCACGCTCACCCGGGTTCCGCAAGAAGGCGCGCTGGCGACGTGGATCAGGCCGCCATTGCTGGTCACGATGTCATGCACCGTCGCCAGTCCCAGTCCTGTGCCCTTGCCGCTCTTGGTGGTAAAGAAAGCTTCGAAGAGGTGAGCCTGAGTGGCGGCATCCATGCCGCAACCGTTATCCTCCACGACGAAGAGGGCACACGGAAGAGACGTTGGACAATCGGCGCCGGATCCGGGTTCGGTCAGAACCCGTATCTGGCAGTTGCCGGTATTGACGGTGATCTGGCCGCCTGCGGGCATGGCGTCGCGGGCGTTCAACACCAGATTCAGGAGAATCTGCTGGGCCTGGGTATGATCCATCTTGATCAGGCCCAGATTGGGATCGAGACAAAACTTCAACTCGATGTTCTCGCCAATGAGGCGAACCAGCAGGCTCCGCATGCCTTCCACGATTTCATTGAGCGAAAGCAGGCGAGGTTCGGAATTCGCGGGGCGAGACACGGCCAGCAATTGCCGCACCAGGCCGGTCGCCTGCAAACCGGCGCTGCGGATCTCTTCCACATACTTACGGGCGCGATGTCCGGGCTCCAAACCTGCGACTAAGAGATCGCAGTACAACAGGACGCCGGTCAGAAGATTGTTGAAGTCGTGAGCCACGCCACCTGCCAGGCGACCCACGGTTTCCAGTCTCTGGGCTTGCCGGAGGCGACGTTCGGCCTCGGGATTTTCCCGAAGTTGTTGGGCTACGGCCAGGGCATAGTCCGTTTTGCCGTCCGGGCCGGCCACGCGCCACGCGGTCCATCGCATAGCTTGGCCTTTGGCGGCAAGACTCCTGGAGTCGAGTTGAAAGCTGTCACGTTTCCCCTCGAACATCTCCCGCATCATTCGTTCGCGGGCTGGCTTGTCCTCCGAGCCAATCAGATCGGCAAGCGAAATTGGGCGTCCCGAGAGGGAATGGTCAGCGAGCATCTGTTCCAGGGCAGGATTCAGGGCGGTGATATCGCCTTGGAGATGACATTGCGCCAGACCCATGGGCGCGTTCTCAAACCAGAGACGCAGTTCGGATGGGAAACTGTGTGTTGTCCACGAGAACTCGGCAGGAGCGCTCATTTCTCTACTCTGCGCGGGATTAATCCCAGAAGAAACCGTCGCACCCGTCGCTTGCGACCTTAGTTTTCCCAAAATGGGAAAGAGTCCGCTCGTCTGGGCTCCAGTTCCGCCTCCCATTTCGGTTCACTATAGAGAACGAGATCGGTACTCGTTTAGGACATGCGTCACTAAAACGGGAAAAAATCTGTGGAAATCGTTGGGCCGGGGTGCGGGGAGAGTCAGCGAAACATGAGCGCTAACTCAAGCAGAGCGAAGATTTGACCCTTCCCGTTGGTTTCTGGCGTAACGTCCGGGTTGCCAAACACACACGACATACCGGAAGCAACCGGCGATGGCGTTCGTTTGGCTTATCTTTCCCGGCCCGCGATTTGCACAAGCTTGCCCTCCGATGCGGGTTGGACAGTCCAACGAGGATGCGGATGGTACTCGGTTCGTAGTTTCCCGAGCACACTTCCCAACGCAACCGAGCCGTTCACCAAAGTTTCGATTTTCACCAGCCGCCCCGCCCGCACCGTTTTTAGCCAATGCAGGCCGGCGCTAATGGCACAGCCGCACTGAGAACAGTCAGGCGTACCACCGAAAATGCAGGGTTCAACTCGGGTTTGCAGATCGGCAGAATAATTCGTGGACATCCTCGCAAACATGCATTCACTGGGCATGGTTGGTGGCGATTGCAGCGCTCGAGCGATGCCACTATTCATGAGTAGTTTGGGATAGCGCGGCTGCAGAGTCCTCAACTCTTCTGCCACCGCAACCCTGTCCGACACACTCAGCATCTCCGCACGGCATTCGTTTTTTTGCGGAGTATACAGGCTTACCCAGATGCGGACCGCTTCGGCTCGGGCATTCCAAAAAGACAAATAATCTTCGAGGTAGCCCGTTCTGCGCAACATAGGTGCCGTAATCGTCCAGTGAATGTTTACCCGACAGTCCGCGATGTTTCGAAGAATTCGCTCGTAGGTCGCAGGCGCCCGCCGGACATCATGATGTTCGGGCAGACCGTCCACCGAGACTGCGACCCGTATTCTGGGGATGGTTGTCCACTCTTTCGGAATTGGGATCGCAGCGCTCGTGACAACCATCGTGTGGACGCCCATTTCACTCATGATCGGCAGCAAACGGCTCAGTTCGCGATGCCGCACCAGGGGCTCTCCGCCAACCAGCGATAGATGGAGAGGACGATGCTGCCGGACCAGCCGCACAACTCGATCCACCAATTCATCGCCTCGGTAGTCGGCCAGGCTGCGAAGGGGAACGGATCCGCCCAAGTGATTCTCACCATATGCATAACAACCGGGACAACTGAGAGGACATTCGCGCGTGAGCTCAATCGACAGCATGGGGGTACTGCCGGTAAGAATTGATTTCCACGCCGCTAGGAGCTGGATCACTCGTAATCCTGGTTTGCTCTTGTTCTGGCTCATGAAAAACCTCTTCCTGAATTCACAGACTCCTTTGTTCCCACTACACCGCGGTACTGAGCACTTCACAGCTCGGAGGAAGGACTCCGCCGTGCCGTAATATGACTTTAAGAGCCCTGCGCTCGTCGCCGGGCGTGTTCATGCGGATGATCAGTAGTACTCCCCATCCTGAAAGCAGTCGTTGTAGTAAACGGCGTCAGCGGTGGGTATGCCGAGGTTTGCTAGGAAATCGCTTAGCTCCGGAGCCGAGCCTGTAAGTACTCCAACAGCATAGACATCCGTATCAGGGAATCCCACGCGTAGCAGCTCCGTCATCGCGCCGCCAGCACTCAAAGCTTCCCAAAAAAGCCCGGTGATCGGCGTATGCATATCGATCGCCTCGTTCTCGTGCACGTCTGCTGGTTCCGAAGACCCAGTTGTGGAGGATGTTGAAGACTGTGGGGGCGCCGACCGAGTCAGGGAAATATCAGCAAAGGAAGGTACAGCTAAGGGAGAGTACATCTCCAGCAAGGAACAAACGGTCAGCGACAGGCGCTGGCCGCTGAGTGACGCCGATTAGCTGGACGAGGCCCACCGTCGCAGTCGCCAATAAAGCCGGGAGCGGGGCCAATTTGTGCCCGAGAGTACAAGGAAGTTCGTCTGGTGCCGGGGTAATCAGAACTATCATTACACCCACAGCAGCAAGAACCGCTACGAACTTCATAGGCATACGCATAGAACAACAGCTCAGAATTCTAGATGCTGGCAGATCATTCTGCGGTTGCATCCAAAGATGCTGCTCAATTGAGGTCCAAAGCGAGCCCCGCCGGTTCCTGGCGTATATGGGGCAATACGGAAGTAATCCTTATCTTAGCGCTTATGATTGAAGGGGGTCAGCGAGCAGGGATTGCCGCTTTACTGACCACGTCGAGAGGCTCGATGAGCCGGAACGTAAGCCGGTGCCCCTGCTCCAGGGCGACTACAACGGATGCATCGCCAGCCCGCGGCTCACGGGCCGTTCCGCGAGCGAAAAGGCTTGACGTCCGGATGGGCAGGTTGCGCCCGGCAATGTCCACCTTATCGAGGCTCAGGCGCAGGTAGCCCTGATTGCGATTCATGGTGGAGGGACGTGCCGACTCCACCCGCCCGGCAACGCTGGCGCCGCGCGGCACAACCGTCTCTCCCTCGATCACAACCGGTTCGTCGACGATTGCAGCAAAAACGCCGCCGGCTGCGGCACCGTTTGAGGAGATTGGGGCTTTCAGCCGGACCGTAAGCAAAGTCCCAGCGGGGAGACTCTGGGGATAGCGGAAAGGAACACCAGTTCCCGGGCCCTCGCTCTGTTCCGCCGGCGACGAGGAGGAAGTGCGGTTGAGGTCAGCGGTCTCGCGCTCGCCTCCCTCACGGAACGGAACCTGATGTTGTCCCCCGGCATCGCCGGTACCCTGATTGCTCCCAGGACGGGAGCAGGCCACCCAGAAAAGGGAAAGCAGCAACGGCAAAACCGCTCCACCTCGGGGTCTGCGAAGCCTGCTCATCGCCTTATCCTCGTTCGCACTTCTTCAGCTAGTAAGGGGCAACCCGGATACCAGACACGGTCTCATCGAATCAATACCTTGGCGATGGCACTTTCGGGGGATAAGGTAGATTTTTCCACAGGCAGCCGGTTGCTTACACGCAGGGCATGCGCGGCAGCCCCAGGCTTGGGGGCTCCAAGAAAAATCGCGGAGGGCGCGATACGCCCTCCGCAATAGATGTTGCCAAGTTTGATTCGTGCTTCGTTACTTCTTCTTCGGAGCCGCCTTCTTCTTCGCCGGCGCCGCAGTCTTTTCCTGCGTTCTCCCGCCAATCAGGGTCAACGCATCTGTTGAGTTGAACGGGAACTGGCGGGTTGACGATTGGCCGGTCGTGCTCAAAGTAACGTCCACCCGGCGATTGCTCGCCATCCTGATCGTCGTTATGTTCTTGAGGAGCCTTGCCCGCTCTTCAGAGGTCAGCTCCGGGTTATTCACCATCGACTCCTTCACATCGGCGTCGGTCAGGTTGTCCTCCTTGCCAAACGCCTTGGTCTCGATGTTGGCCTCGGGAACGCCTTGTTCAATCAGGAAGCTCTTGGTGCGGTTGACGCGACGCTCAGTGAGTGCCTGATTGTACTCCACAGAACCGCGGTGATCGGCGTGGCCTCCCAGGATCAAGTGCGCATCCGGTTTGGCCACGAGGTATTTCTTGAAGTCGTCAGCCAGCGAAACCAACGTCTTCTGTTGACTGGGTAGCAGGCCACCCTGAGGATTCGCGGCCTTGGGTTGGTCAACCACAAAGTAAATACTGTGCAGAGACAGTCTGGCCTCCAGAGCCTTATCCACTGGCGGTGGCGGAGGGTTTTCAAGCGTGACCTGCGTGGACCCCTGGGCCGTGAGGCCGCGAGAGTCGGTGCAGGTCGCGTTGATCGTTACCGGACCAGGCGGAAGGCCAGCGGTGCTCAGAGTGGCAGAGCTGCCGCTGCCGGAAACCGTTCCAGCACTGGAGGTCCAGTTGGCCACGGAAACGGGCACGCTGTCGGGACTGGTGCAGCTGGCCGACAGATCCACATTTCCACCGGGGATCAGATTCGTCGGGCTCGCCGACAAAGACATCGTCGGCGGATTCTTCGGCGGCAGTGGTTTGATCGTGTAGTTCGCCGAGCAAGTCGCCTCGTTGTTCTTCTTGAGTTTCGGGTCCGTCACCTGCGCCGTGATCGTATAGCTGCCCGGAGTCGCATTGTTCGTGTCAATGCTGGCAGTCGTATCTTTGCCCGTGATCTGCCCACCGTTGTTGCCGCTCCAGCTATAGGTTACGGTGTGCTTGGGATTGAAATTGCTGGGCGAGACCGTGGCGGTGATGGGCTCGCCTACCAGCACTTCGCTCGGCTGCACCGAGCACGATGCCGCCGGAGCCACGGCCTCCGCGCCACCGAAGTTGATCACGATACCTGTACGCAGTCTGACACCCTCCAGCATGGGACGCCGCAGATCAGGAAACTGCGGAGCCGCAGAACTGGCGTAATTGTGGTGCGCCCAAACGTAGTCCACCTGGAACAGGCGCCAGGCGAACTGCTTGGTGAGCGGAAGATCCATGCCGCCGCCAAGTAATACGCCAATCCCGTTGGCACCACTACTCAAACCGCTTACGTCCAAACGGTTGTAACTCAGCAGGGCATGCACGAAGTAGTTAGCCTCATCGGTGCGCCAGATGAAGCGCGGCCCACCCGAGACGGTGGTTTCGGAATTGGAGCTGCCCCCGTTGTATCCAAAGTCGAGTTCACCACCCCAGTGCGGGTCAAAGTTGTACGTGACCGCGGTGCCCAATCCCTTCGACATATCTGGGACCTTGTATGGGGTGGGGTTGTTGGGATCGCCAAAAGGCACAGTCACTCCCGGATGCATCCATTGATACCCGATAAACCAATCCCACTTCGGATTGGACTGGTCCTGCGCGAAGGCAGAACTGGAAATTGCGAAGATCGCGAGAATCATCAAAACAGAAGCGCCTACCAGGCGGCCTTTGCTTGCACAGCTACCAAATGACATTGAAGTCCTCCAGAGTTCATGCATAGTTGCCTGGCGTCCGAACCAACGGACTCCGAAGGCAGGAAGATGGTGCGGTAGCAACCGACAATGAGACTTAACCAAGGGAACGACGAATTTTAACGCACAACAGCCGAAAGCAAAAGCATGGGAGGCGAATAATCTGCGCCGGCGTACACCGGTCGTGTCTCAAAATGAAATATCAATTGGAGACCGCGGCTGCCCCACACGGACTTGCCGGGTGGGAAGTTGGCCGCGTATCGTGGGGATTGCGCACAGGGCGGGCCTAGTAGGCGGACAGCGCTGTCGGTATCCGTCGGCTAACCAACTGGAACTCAAACCAATCTGATGAACCAGGAAAAAGTACTGATCGTTGAGGACGAGGAGAACGAACGGACCGGGCTGGCTGAAATCGTGTCGGCTTGGGGCTATCGGGTGGAGACTGCCCGTGACGGCGCGGAGGGCCTCGACAAGGCCACGCAGTGGTCCCCGTCGATCGTGGTCACCGATCTCAAAATGCCGCGGATGAACGGGATCGAACTGCTCGGACGTCTAGGCGAACAGGCGCAAACGATAGCCGTCATCGTGGTCACCGCCCAGGGAACCATCGATAGCGCTGTACAGGCGATGCGCATGGGGGCCTACGACTACATTACCAAGCCCATAGACACCAGCCGCCTGCGCACGATTCTCGGCAACGCGTCAGCGCTCCTCGGCACGCGGGCGGAGCTGGAGGCGACGCGGCGGCGGCTGCGCGACGCCGGCTCGCTCGGCCGGCTTAGCGGCTCGTCGCGCAAGATGCAGGAGATTTTCCGCCTCATCGAGATGGTGGCTCCCAGCACTGCGTCGGTTCTGATTACCGGAGCCAGTGGCACCGGAAAGGAGTTGGTCGCGCGCACCATCCACGAACTGAGCTCGCGGAAGGATCGGCCGTTCGTCGCCATCAACTGCGCCGCCATTCCTGAGACTCTGATGGAGAGCGAAATTTTCGGACACGAGAAAGGCGCCTTCACTGGCGCTCTGGAACGCCGCACCGGATGCTTTGAGCTCGCCGAAGGAGGCACGCTGCTGCTCGATGAAATAGGCGAGATGCCGGTCGGAACTCAGGCTAAACTGCTGCGCGTTCTGGAAGACCGCAAGTTGCGCCGCCTGGGCAGCAAGGTCGAGACTGCGGTGGACGTGCGTGTGCTGGCAGCGACCAACAAGGTTCCCGACGAGGCAGTCTCGCGTGGCGAACTGCGCAGCGATCTCTACTACAGACTTAACGTCTTCAACATTCACATGCCGCCGTTGCGCGAGCACAAGGAGGACATTTCGTCTCTTGTGCAACTGCTGCTGGTGGAAATGAGCAACAAGCACTCCCGGAAAGTAAGTGCGGTGAGCGAAGCCGTACTCAACCAGTTCAACGCTTATTCGTGGCCGGGAAATGTCCGTGAGCTGCGCAACACGATCGAGCGTGCTGTCATCGTATGTGATGCAGGGGTGATCGAGACCAAGCATCTGCCTCCGGGATTCGGCCAGGCTCCGCTACGCGCCGCGGCCAACGATCCCGACGCGGTTCGGTTAGGGGTGGGGACAACCGTAGAAGAAGCAGAAAAAATGCTGATCCTGAAAACTCTGGAAGCGACCAGCAACAACAAGACGCGGGCCGCTGAGATTCTGGGCATCAGCCTCAAGACCCTGCACAACAAATTAAAGGAATACGGCAGTGCCGCCGCAGTTGATGGAGCGGCTGGAAAAGAAGAGACTCCGGTCAGCTAACCTGGCAGGAGCGAATTCTTCTCGGATCGTCTGCCATTTCTTATGCTGCGCAGAAAAACCATCATCGTCCTGATCATCACCTTAATGGTGACGCTGATGGTGTCGGCGTTCTCCTATCTGTACATTTCGCAGGTTTTGCGGCTTCGCCTCGACAACGCGGACGAGACCGCGCAGCAGCTTACCCGGCAACTCGCCTATGCTGCGGAAAACGACCTTCCGGACTTCAGCAGCACCGCCATTGATACCAACGATCCGGTCGCGGTGCGGCGCGCCCTAATTGAGTATTTGCAGACCGACATTGACCTGAACAACATGCTGCAATTCGCCCGCGGAAGCTGGATCTTCGTTATGGACGCCACCATCCTTGGGCCCGACGGCAAGGCTCTGCTGCACACGGACGCCAACATGGTGGGTAAAGTCATCCCTGCACGCCCCGATTTCCAGCAGGTCGTCAAAGCCCGCTTCCGCCGTCAACTTAGCCTGATCTACGGTCCCGCGGCGGTTTACGATGTCAGCTATGCCTTGCGCCTGGGCGGCGAACCCTTCGGCACCATCCGCATCGGCGTATCCCCGATCTTCCTGAAGAGCGAGATCAACCTCAAGCTGATGCATGCGCTGTATTTTTCCGTGGCCTCGGTTTTTCTATCGCTGCTTTTTTCGGCCGGCATCTCGAACCTTGCTCTCGGCCCTTTGAAAGAACTAAGCCGGAACCTCGACAGCATGGCGGCCGGTGATTCCGAGGAAATTCCCGGCGATTCCTCCGCTCATGATGAATACGGTCTGGTGTCGTTGAAGATCGCTAACCTGGGCCGGCAGATTCGCGACAGCAAGGAAATTTTTTCTGCCCTCAAGGACAACGTCGACCAGTTGATGTCGAAGCTGCAGGACGGCCTGATGCTTTTCTCGCGCGACTCCCGCGTGGTCCTGGTCAGCGCGCCGGTAGAGGCGTTTCTGGGCCGCCCGCGCGGGGAGATGCTGGGTCGCGCCGTAGAGGAAATCTTCGACCGTAATTCCCGACTGGGGGCGGCTCTGCTCGATGCTTTCGAGCGCCGACGTCCGCTGCAGCAGCGCGAATTCGACGCGGCTGGGGGAAAGCGCCTTCAGGTTTCCCTGGACTTCGTACAGGAGAAGAATTCACAGATCGGGGCGCTGCTGATCATGCGCGATACCGAGTCTGTTCGACGTATTGGCGACGAAATCGAAATGTCGCGCCGGCTCTCCGCCAGCGGCCGTCTCACGCGCGGCGTCGCACACGAAGTGAAAAATCCCATCAACGCGATCGTGCTGCATTTGCAGCTTCTGCGCGACAAGCTGGCGCAGGAGGAGCCCGATACCCAGCGCCACATGAACATCATCGAGAGCGAAATCCGCCGCCTCGATCGGGTGGTGCAGACGCTGGTTGATTTCACCCGCCCGCGCGATCTTCGCCTGGAGGAGATTGACCTGCGCCGCCTGCTGGATGACGTCGCTCTACTCGCCGCGCCGGACGCGGAGCAGCATGGTGTCACTATTCAGCGCCAGAGGGCGGCAGAGGTCTTGCCGGTCAAAGTTGACGTTGATCTGATGAAGCAGGCGTTGCTCAATGTTGTAATCAACGGAATTCAGTCCATGCCCCACGGAGGGGTACTCACGATCTCCGCGCGGCGCGAGGACACGGTGATCGTCGCCGAGGTCAGCGATCAGGGCGGCGGAATTCCGCAAGAACTGCACGACAAGGTCTTCGAACTTTATTTCACTACCAAGAAAGAAGGCAGCGGCATCGGCCTGGCCCAGACTTACCAGATTCTCCAATGGCACTATGGCTCAGTGGAGTTTGAATCCGTCGAGGGACGCGGGACGACGTTTCACTTCCATATTCCCGCGGCTGGACCGGTCGTGGAGACCAGCCAGGAATATGCAGCGAATGCAGCCGCCACCCCGCGTGCCAGTTAATCGACTTGTTGTTGTGTCCCGTTAGTTCGTGTCAAAAGTTTGCGAGCCTTGAAGACGAAATCCGAGTTTTCAGCAGCCTGCCAGGACTTGAAGAGGAGGTGCAGCCACAGCCGGTACGCCAGTAAAATCGGCGGGTTGCAGCAGGCTATCTGCGCCTCGAAGGCGTAAAATGATGGTGCATCTGTCTTGGCCACTAGAGACCCCTGTATGACTCTGGCCGTAATCCTTTTCAACGTTTCGGTGATCCTGTCCTCGGTTGCATTACAGGCCCAGGCAACGCCGCAGTCCACGCAGGCTAGCCAACCGGCGAACAACTCCGCGTCGACACCGGATCAAGGGAACGCACAACAACCGAATCCGCCCGCGTCCGGGGCGGCATCTCCAGGATTGAAGCCAGGCCAGAAATCTTCCATTGCCAGCAAGGGCAAAAGCTCGCGGCCTGGCCACAAGAAGGAAGCACCACCATCCAACTGCGACCCAACCGCCTCGGCATCTTCCGCTTCAATCGGTTCGGCTGCATCCACAAAGGCGCCTGCGGGTACCGCTGGGGGAAAAGCAAGCGCACCGACTCCTACCGCCGCTCCGACCAAGTGTCCACCACCCAAGGTTATTGTTCGCCAAGGAAGTACCTCGGAGCCATCTATTCAGTTAGCCGGCGGCGATGCCACTTCTCACGAAGGCGACGCGGCAAAGCAGATGCTGGCCGCGGCGGATGCGAATCTCAAGAAAATCGAACCGGTTCAGCTGAGTTCGAGCCAGCAAGACATGGTCACTCAAATCCGCCAGTTCATGGATCAATCGAAGAAGGCCACCGCGGACGGGGACACGGAACAGGCCCGCACTCTGGCGTGGAAGGCTAAAACGCTCTCAGAGGAATTGGTTAGTCCGCCGAAGTAAATCGTCAAGGTCTCAGTTCGAGAGAAACCCGAAGAGTATGACGCGCGTCCCGTCCCTCAGGGGCTAAGGCTACTTCCCTTTTGCCCGCGCTGCGTTCACTTTGGTGAGCAGTTCCTGGGTCATACTCTGCATCGGCCCCTGAATCTTGACCGCCTCGGTAAGCACTTCGCGCGCCTCAGTGGTTCGGCTCAGCTTGGCATAGGCGAAGCCCAGGCGATACATCGCTACCGCGTACTGGTCCTCATTTTGTGCCTTCAACAAAGCCGTCGCCGTCTTCAGTTCCGGAATCGCGGCCTGCGTCTTGTCCTGCTTCAGGTAGGCATACCCGACCGTCGAATGCGCCACGCCCGCCGAGACTTTCCGTGTTTTGTCGGCGTCCGGTGCGTCCGGTTTCGTCAGCTCAATTACTTTTTGCGAGTAAGTTATCGCCTTTGTGATGCTCCCCGCCTTCGGGTCCTCTACGTAGTAGCTGCCCAGCAGCAGTAAAGCCGGTAACGAATTCGGGTTCGCCGCCAGCGTCTTTTCCCCGAACGCCACCAACCGCGCCGGATCGTTCAACTGCCCGGGACCGAGCGTATACATCGCATAGCTCGAAACCTGGTCCGAAAACTTCGAATCCGGATACGCAGCGGTAAATTTCTCGATATCCGCCATGCGGCTCTTGGGATCATTCTCGCTGGCGATTACGTTGAAACCTGAGCTCTCCAGAAAATCGCAGTTGTTCTGGATGCTGCTTTTGTCCTCGGCGACCTTGCGGGCATAGTCGTCGTCGCTCATGCCCTCAGGCTTGGGCTGCTTGGCGACGGAACCGCAAACCTCGCCGCCCTTAGCGGAGTAGTCGATCAGCTTGGAATTATTCTTGGCCTGCAGCGCTGTGTTCGCCTGCGAGACCAGAATGTCAAGATTGTGCGGAGAGCCCGCCAGCGCCTTGTCGCCGTAATCGAGCGCCTTCTCCAGATCACCTTGGGTCTGGTAGGCTTGCGAGATTTGCCAGTTCCCGTAAGCCACCGCCGCCGGGTTCGAGGAAAACTTCTGCACGAAGTCCTCATACATCGCCAGCTTTTTCTGCGCGTCCTGCTCGCTGGAGATGGCTTGCAGGGCGTGATCTTCGTCGGTGCCTGCCGCGATCACAATGCGGTCCACCTGGGCGTTGATGCGAAGAACCGATACCGTGAAGAAGCAAAGCGAGAAAGAGAAGAAGAGGGCAACTCGTAGCAGCAAACCACACCGTCTCATATCCGACCTCCGCCGTAGGCGAGACCAGCATTCTATTTTTCGATAGTAGGCGAATCGTAGCTCCGAACGCGCCTCCACGCAAGGGCGGAGCGGGCACTTGTGTGGAGCGGGCACTCCTGCCCGCTATTGCCAGCGGTCTCGAAGAAGCGGGCAAGAGTGCCCGCTCCACACTTGCTTGTAGAACAGAGATCACTTCCCGGCAATGTCTCCACCGTCTCTCCGTGCCGTGGTGAATTCACCGCTTCTCGGCTAGAGTAGAAACATGCGAGCCATTTTCGGCCATCGCCCGCTGCGTTTCGTGTTTGCCGCCAATCTGATCTCTATGGTGGGCAGTGGGATGAACTCGGCCGCTGTGGCCTGGTACATTCTGAGGGCCACGCACTCCGAAATGGCGCTGGGGGCATTCGCGGTTTTGCAGACCCTGCCAGCCATGCTGATGCTCCCGTTCGCTGGAGTGATCATCGACCGCGAAGATCGCCGCCGGCTGGTTATGTGGCTCGACGCGCTGCGCGCCGCGATTATCGTGACGGTCGCTATCCTCGCGTTCCAACACCGGGTACAGGTCTGGCAGCTGTACCTGATGAATACGCTGGTCGCCGCCGGATTCTGGATGTTCTGGCCGACGATTACGGCGCTGATCCAGGAACTCACACCCGGAGGCGAGTTCGTGCAGTCCAATACTTTTCTGCTCGCCGGGGTGCAGGGCGGATGGCTTATCGCAGGCGCGATTGTCGGTTTCATGTACGACCACATCGGCCTGGGCGGAGTGTTGCTGATTGACGTTTCGACGTACGTGGTCTCGTTCTTATGCTACTTCGCCGTGCGCAAGGGACGCCACGTCGTACTGCGGCCAGAAGAATTGAGGGCCGACATTATTGCCGCGGAAAGTCAATTCGAGCGTTTCTGGCTCGAGATGCGCGAAGGTTTGCACTTCGTGCGCGATCACCGGGCTGTAATTCTGCTCGGCATCAGTTGGGCTCTGTTTCTGGGCGCGATGGTCACAGGCGTGGTCGTGACCCCGTCACTGAGCGACCGGGTCTTTCACGCTGGCGCGAAAGGATACGGCTGGCTGAACGCGGGATGGGGCACCGGCGCCTTCGTCAGCGCCTTGTACGCGCCGCAGGTAATTGCCGCGCTCGGCGGCCGGCGTGCCGTCGCCTTCTCTATGGCCTTGCTTTCGGTCTGCGTCGCCTTCGCTCCGATCTCGGGATTGCTGGCGCTCGCCATTTTGACTTACTTCCTGATGGGCTCGGCGCGCGGCGTCGGCGGCGTGGCCATGAACACCAGCCTCATGGAGATGGTGCCCACGCATCTGATGGGACGCGTGCAGAATACCTTCTATTTTTTCGGAACCTTTCTGCAAGTCGTGCTGGCCATTTGTGTTGGATTCATCGCGCACAACGTGAGCCTGGTAGTCGCCTTCGCTGTTCTTGCGTGCGTTTATGCTCTGTCGTTTGTGGCGGCAAGCTGGCCAGCGCCGGCGGAAGAGACGGTGAAAGAGGTCTCCGCGGCGGACTGACTAGTCCCGCGGCACACGGCCATATTTGAGTCGGCCTGGCCTGCAAGGAGATTTCTGCAAATGGATCACAGACGCGCGAGCAATCTCTCCTGTCGGTTTGTGTTGGTCGCAGGCTTGTGGATTGCATGCCTGACGGTTTCGCTAGTGTCGGCACAATCGAGTCCTCTCGACCAGGCCAGAAATCTTGTGCATTCCAGAACGTCGGCCGATGAGGCCAAGGCGCTGCTGCAACAGGCGATTGCCGCTGACCCTAAGAACGCCGAACCCCATTTCCTGCTCGCAGAGATTCTCTACGCCTTCGGCGACTACGCCAAGGCTTCCGCCGAAGCGCAGAAAGCGATCGCACTCGATGACAGCAAATCGGAGTATCACCGCTTGCTGGGGAATGCCCTGAGTGGCATGGTCGACTCCGCAGGAATGTTCAAGAAGATGTCTCTGGCGCGGCAGATGAAAACGGAATTCGAACGAGCCGTTGCTGAAGAGCCGAAGAGCATCCGCGCACGCGCGGATTTGGTCGAGTTCTACGCGGGAGCGCCCTCGATTGTCGGCGGCGGCACGGACAAGGCGCTCGATCAGGCTAAACAGATTTCCGCGCTCGATCCCGTGGAAGGCCACTACGCCACGGCTTCGATCGATCTGAATCAGAAGAAATTGGCGGAGGCGGAACAAGAGTACAAAGCCGCGATTGCCGCCAATCCCAAGCGGGCCAAGTCTTACACGCAGCTGGCGTTCATTTACATTCAGGAGAAGAAAGATTCCGAGGCGCCGCCACTTTTCCGGCAAGCGGTTGAAGTGGATGCCGACTATCTCCCGGGCTATTTCGGTGTCGCACGCTCCGACCTGCTCAGTGGACAAAACCTCGACGAAGCCGAGCGCTTCTTCAAGAAATATCTTAGCCGTTGGCCTGAAGACGGCGATCCCAGCCTGGCCAACGCCCACTGGCGGCTGGGGCAGGTCTATGAGAAAGAAGCAAAGAAAGATCTGGCGGTTGCGGAGTGGCGGGAAGCTCTGAGACTCGTTCCGAATTACAAGCCTGCGCAGGACTCCATAAAGGCAGGTGGAAAATGAAGAGAGGAGTTGGCAGTCTGGCCGTCGAAGCAACGTGCCTAACCTTGTTATGCTGGGCGGCTCGTTGGTCGCGAAGGACCTTTGCAGCAGGCCTGGAATTGCATAGGTCCAACGCTTCGCTCAGATGTAATGAAAACAAAAAGTCGTGCCTCCAAGGGTAGAGTACGTGCTCGAAGCACAAGCCCTGAAGGAGGCACGAGATGATCCACGTTGGAGTAGATCTTCACCAGAGATTCTGTTACATGACGGCGCTGGAAGCAAGAGGCAAGATTTTACAGGCGGGGCCGGTGAGGAATGAGAAGCTGGCGCTGCGGCGGTATTTTCGGCAGTTTCGGGGAGATGAGGTGCAGGTGGCGGTGGAAGCCTGCGGGTTTTGGCCGGGGTTTCGCGAGGTTGTGGAGCCGGAGGTGAAGCGGTTGGTGCTGGTGCATCCACAGCGGGTGAAGGCGATTGCTTCGGCCAAGCTGAAGAACGACCGTGTGGATTCGGAGACGTTGGCGCAATTGCTGCGTTGCGATCTGCTGCCGGAATCGTGGAAGGCGGATCGGGAGACGCAAGCGCGGCGGCAGCAGGTACGGTTGCGGGCCACGCTGGTGCGGCATGGGACGCGGCTGAAAAACCAGGTGCATGCGGTGCTGCATCAGCAGGGGCTGCATTCGCCGGTGACGGATTTATTTGGCAAACGGGGACGGCGGTGGCTGGCGGAAGTGAAGCTGCCGGCGCAGGCGCGAGAGTCGGTGAGCGTGTGCCTGCGACTGCTGGACGGCTATCGCGGAGAAATTCAAAAACAAAATCTGCAATTAAGTGAAAAAGCAAAACAAGACGAGCGGGCGCAGTGGCTGATGACGATACCGGGGATCGGCGAGTGTTCGGCGATGATGCTGCTGGCCGAGATCGGAGAGATCAGCCGCTTTGCGGACAAGGAAGCGTTGTGCAGTTACGCCGGGCTGGTGCCGCGGGTGCGGGAGTCGGCAGGCAAGGTGGCGCGCTGCGGCATTACGCGGCAGGGCTCGCCCTGGATGCGCTGGATCATGGTGGAAGCGGCGCAGGTGGCGACGCGTTGTTCTCCGGCGGCCAAGCGTTACTATGAACGGTTGCTGCGCAAGAAGCACAAACACGTGGCGCGGGTGGCGCTGGCGCGCAAGTTACTGATTGCGGTCTATGCCCTGCTGCACGATGGTGTGCTGTTTGACGAAGAAAAGTTTGCGGCGGTGTAAGGGGAATCCGTCAGCTCGAAGTCATCCTTGCTCTTCGAGAGCGACGCTCAGATGGAGCGGCGGAGTCCGGACATACCTTATGTGCCTCGAGCACGAATAGAAGCCTGTCCGCATCGCCGCAAAAATACCTGTGGACGGCTACGCCTGTTTTCATAGAAGGATGACAAGATTGTTATTACGAATCTCGCTGCCCAAACCGCGCCGCCAATTGCAACGATGGGATTTTCCAGAAGCCCCCTCCGCTGTTATGCTTTCCAATCCACAGGAGCGTCCATGTCCTCAGATCTGCAGGGCCGTAATGCCGTCGTCTTCGGGGTCGCCAACAAGCGCTCGATCGCGTGGTCGATCGCCCAGGGATTGCACGCCGCCGGCATGAAGCTGGCCATCACCTACCAGAACGAGCGCCTCGAGCAGGAAGCCAAAGACCTTATCCTCTCACTGCCCGGCGCTGAAGGCTACATGTGCGACGTCTCCAAGGATGACGAAATTGCGCGTCTTTTTGACACGCTGAAACAACGCTTCGGCAAATTGCACACCCTGGTGCACTCCGTGGCCTTCGCACCCGCCGACGAACTCAAGGGAGACTTTATCAACACCTCGCGCGAAGGTTTTCGCATCGCGCTCGAGGTCAGCGTGTATTCGCTGATCGCGGTCTCGCGCGCCGCCGCGCCGCTCATGGAAGACGGCGGCTCGATCATGACCATGACTTACTACGCCTCGGAAAAAGTCGTGCCCCGCTACAACGTGATGGCGGTCGCCAAAGCCGGCCTTGAATGCTCGGTGCGTTATCTGGCCTACGAACTGGGGAAGAAGAAGATTCGCGTCAACGCCATTTCGGCAGGCCCCATCAAGACTTTGGCTGCACGCGGAATCGCAGGCTTCGGGGACATGCACAAAGGCCACGCCGAGCGCGCTCCGCTGGGCCGCAACGTCGAAGTGGCGGAAGTCGGTAGTACGGGTGTCTTTATCGCCTCCGACGCCAGCAGCGGCATTACCGGGGAAGTCATTTACGTAGATTGCGGTTACAACATCATGGGGTTTTAAGTGTGATCTCGGAAGTGATCTCGGAAGTCGTTCCGCCAGCTCGCCCGCAAGTTCCGGGACGTTGCTTTGCGGCATCACCGCCGCTGCGATCCTCTTCTCGATCATCCGCGAATGGAGCGCTCCGGTCGCTTGTGCGCGGACGATTGGCGTAGCGGCAGCGTCGGCGCGGCCTCGCTAGACTCCCCCCGGCACTTAGCTGCTTACCCGAATCCTCCGCCGGCTCTCCCCTTCCCGCTCCAAGGAAATCTCCACGTCCCGCTCGCGCACCAGACGGGGAAATTTCTCTCCCCACTCGATCAGCAGGATGCTGTCTTCGGAGGGCAGGTCGTCGAGTCCGAGCGTCTCCAGTTCGCGTGGCGTGTCTACTCGGTAGAGGTCGATGTGATAGAGGCTAGCCCGCGGTCCGCGGTATTCATGCACCAAGGTGAAGGTGGGACTGGTGACATCTTCCTCCGCAGCCGCTTCGAATGCCGCGGCGATTCCCTTGACCAGCGTGGTCTTGCCCGCGCCCAAATCACCGCGCAGCAAGACCAGCTTGGGCGGGGCGAGCAATTCAGTCAAAGTGCCACCGAAGGCGATGGTCTCCTCAGCCGAATGGGTGACTGCCTCTCGCAGCAACTCTCGCGTCCGCTCATGCCCGGTCTGTCTGTGCACACGACCAGTATAGCGAGAGGGTTTGGCCTGTCCGCGGCATCCCAGGACGTTTCCACGTACTCAGTACGCGGAAAATGCTTTCGGCTTGATGCCCAGCATACTCCGCTCCGCTACATGCTCGAGCGTGGTGCGCAGGCGGCGATGGTCTTCATCCTCGAGCGCCACAAAGCGGAACGGCTGCAGAACACCGTCTAGCGTCTTGCGCATTGGGCTGAGGACTTCGGCCATGCCGTGCACCGGCCCGGCCTGGGTCTGAAACGCGACTTCTACGAAGTCGCCCTGCCCTAGCGATTGGGGCAGATTCAGCAGGCCTCCGGTTGCCGAGATGGTTTGGAGTTTTGCTTTTGCGCGACGGCCATCTTCAAGCCGAATCGCAGCCAGAACGGAATCGCCCAGCTGGACACGAGCCGCGCGCCGCGAAGGGTGCGGTTGGGGGAAGTGTGTCATAGGTCAGCTGAACTATGGCACTAGCCTCTGCTAAGTAATAGATTACTGAAGCCCGTCGTCCGAAAACCGCACTGCAAGCCTGAACTGACGATACCGATCCCCTGCTTTGTGAAGCCCTTAGCACATGTTTACTGATTGAATAATGTCCTGCGGGACAGACTGCTTTATCGAATTCGAACGATGGCTCTCCCCGGCAACGGCGCACGATTTACCATGTGGAGAACTGGTGTGACTGAACTCCGCGTCAACTGAGTATGAGTGGACTTCGAGGAACCTTATGATTCGCCTGACCGCCCTCCCCTTGCTTTCGATCATGTTCGCAGCCGTCTTTTCCTCCGCGCAAACATTGCCCTCCCGGTCTCCTCTTCGGGTCGGCATTGTGGGCCTGGTGCATGGACATGTGCACGGATTCCTCGCGCAATCGCGGCACAACCCTGAGATCGAAATCGTCGGCATCGCCGAGCCTGACCGCCAACTGCTCTCCCAGGCCGCGACACGATACGGGTTCGCTCAGTCCGCGCTATTCACCGACCTCGAGGACCTGATCGCGAAAGCCCACCCACAGGCGGTGTTGGTTTACACCAACACCTACGACCACCGACGTGTGGTCGAGACCGCCGCCCGGCATGGCATTCACGTCATGATGGAAAAGCCGCTGGCGGTCAGCCTGGACGACGCTCTTGCCATCGAAAAGGCCGCGCACGCCGCGAAGATTCATGTGCTCGTCAACTACGAAACGTCCTGGTATCGCAGCAATCACGCCGCGTACAACCTTGTGCACGAGGGAGCGCTCGGCGAGATTCGCAAAGTCGTGGTGCACGACGGCCACAGCGGCCCCAAAGAGATCGGCGTCGAACCCGAGTTCCTCGCCTGGCTTACCGATCCCAAACTCAACGGCGCCGGCGCCCTGTTCGACTTCGGTTGCTATGGCGCCGACCTGATGACGTGGTTCATGGACGGCCAACGCCCTGAAACCGTCACCGCCGTAACTCAACAGATCAAGCCGCAAATCTATGCGCGAGTCGACGACGAGGCGACGATCATCCTTACTTATCCGCGCGCCCAGGCCATCGTGCAGGCGTCGTGGAATTGGCCGTTCGACCGCAAAGACATGGAAGTGTACGGACAGACAGGCTACGTGATCACGGTGAAGCGCGATGACATCCGCGCGCGGCGAGGAGGGAATGACAGTCACGAGGAACAGGTCGCGGCAGAGCCTGTGCCCGCCCCATACGACAATTCGTTGTCGTATCTCCGAGCGGTGATCCTCGACGGAGCCAAAGGAGACGGCCTATCGTCGCTCGAGACGAATGTGACGGTCACAGAAATCCTGGACGCCGCGCGGCGTTCGGCGGCATCGGGAAAAACGGTACACCTGCCTGCATCAAGGTAATCTCTTTTTAAATCTAAAGAGCGAGAGCCGGTCTCAATTAGGTTGAGACGACAGGAACAGGGGTGGCTGCTTTAGTCATTTCAGACGCAGTGATACGAGATCTGGCTGCGATCGAGACCTGGGGTCAGTAGAGACACGCGGCAAACCAGCGGACGTGCGCCCGTGCGAAGATAGACTCTCGGCAGCGGAGACACGCGGAGCACATGGAAACGTCGACCCTTCGCAGAGTATTCAAAGCGTTTCAATATCGAGATTTCCGCCTGATGTGGATCGGGGCCTGCACGTCGAGCATCGGCACGTGGATGCAGATTGTGGCGCAGGGTTGGCTCATCTATCGTCTCAGCCATTCGGCCTTCTTCCTCGCGCTGGACCAGTTTCTTGGCGGCATTCCCATTTTTCTCTTTTCGCTGATTGGGGGAGTCGTGGCCGACCGGACCGAGCGACGGAAGATCCTGCTCGCCTCCCAATATGTCCAGATGGGCAGCGCGGCGGTGCTCACGGTGCTCGTCGCGTCTGGGATGGTACAGGTGTGGCACATCCTCTGTCTGTCGTTCGTTTCCGGGTTCGCACAGGCCTTTGGCGGACCGGCGTACCAGGCGCTGATTCCCTCTCTGGTCGAGCGCGACGACATGCCGAACGCCATTGCACTGAACTCGATCCAATTCAATATGGCGGTCACGATTGGACCCGCGCTTGCCGGTCAGGCTTTGGCGAAGCTGGGGGAAAAGTGGTGCTTCGGGCTGAATGCGATTTCTTTTCTTGCGCCGATCATCTCTCTTTCTATGATTTCGGCGCGATTCGTTCCAGAGAGCACGAGGGAATCGATGTTCAGCAGCCTGAAGCAGGGCATCAAGTTCGTGCGCAAGCAGAACTCCATGGAAGGGCTGATCGTGCTGGCGTTCTGCATGACGGCCTTGAGCATGCCCATGCGGACGTACATTCCGGTATTCGTGAAAGACATCTTTCATCGCGGGCCGGATACCTACGGCAACCTGCTATCGCTGATGGGACTCGGTTCGATCTGCGGTTCCCTGATCATCGCGGAGCGGGGCAACATGAACAACAAAGGCCGGTTCGCGCTCAGCGTCCTCATCTGCCTGGGCGTGGCAATTTCAGTTTTTTCACTCTCGCGGTCGTTGCCCTTGAGCTATGCCATGCTGCTGCTGGTTGGCGCTTCCATGATGGCGGTCTTCGCTACGGTGACTTCGCTCGTTCAGTTGATCGTCACCAACGAAATGCGCGGACGTGTGATGAGCGTCTACAACTGCGCATTCCGTGGGGGAATGCCTATGGGAAACCTGGTGTCGGGATGGCTGGTACCGATGTTCACAGCGCCGGTGGTCTTGGGCGTGAACGGATTGCTCCTGGTTCTTGTTTCGCTGTACTTCCTGCTGGTGCAACGGCGAGTAGCCACGCTTTGACCGGTAAGTGAAATCGACCCCTCCGCAGGGTCGCTATCGCAATGCTAAGACGGATTTCTGCGAGGGCCCAGGAGTCGCAGCATGTGTTTTCTGACTGCACTGTGGAGGCGTCGGTTTTGTTTTCGCACGATCAATCTTTCGCGTCGAGGGATGTTGTAGAGACGCATGGAAACTTCGACTACAAATCGGTCCAATGCCAGGAGGATGTCGAGCGCGTTGTTGGACTCGCCTTCTGCACCGGTCCGATTGCGCAATTCGATCCATTTCTTACTATCTCGTCGTGTCATAGGGTTCCTCCGCTCCGCAATCTGTCTTTTGAGGAAACGGCTTGGAACCAGTGATAACCAATCAGACGCAGAAATAGAAATTGAAACAATGAATCGCACTCATTCATGCGACGGATTTTCTGTAAGTGCATGAAAACAAATCGAACGAACTGCTGCGGCTCTCTTTTTCGATAGGCGCGATCAGTTCTTTGAATAGCTTCGGCGGCTTATTGTCAACGTGTCAGCAGGGTTGAGCCACTCCGACTGGCGCTTATTCGAGCAGTTATATTCTTGCATCATATGTGCAATAGCATGCTTATTGCTGCTTGTCGTGACAGGGCTACTGCTTTTTCGGGTTGCCGCCCTCGACGTTAAAGTCAATGCATTTGCTGGCAGCGAAACCGATAATATGTGGGGGATTGGAGACTGGCATAAAGTGTCTCCATCCACAGAATTGCGTCCACCAGTCTCCAAAAGAATCTTCATACTCAATTCGGCCAAATATAACGGTATATCTGTCTCCGTGCTCAAGTTCCTCAAAGACCGAAGATGGAGTTTGTACTACCGTTCCATAACTGGAGACAAATATCAGTTGGATGGGTTCCGCGGGTGCACCTGGGTAAAGTGGGGTGACCTGCTCCCCTCTTTCCGCACAAAACTAAGTATGATTTTTGCGAAAGGAAGGGGAAGAGAGTATGTCGAAGAGCAGGCACACGGAAGCGCAGATGATCGGGGCACTGAAGCAAGTAGAGGCGGGACGGAAAGTGGAGGATGTGGCGCGAGAAGTGGGCGTGTCCAAGCACACGCTCTACGCCTGGAAGGCGAAGTACGGTGGCATGGATGTGAGCCAGGCGCAGGAGGCGAAGCAGTTGCGGGATGAGAACACGAAGCTGCGAAAGCTGGTGGCGGATCTGAGTCTGGACAAAGAAGCGCTGCAGTCGGTGATCCGAAAAAACGGCTGGAGCTCGTAGCCCTGAAGGCGGCTGTCGAGCAAGTGCGCGGGGAGTATGCCTTCAGCCAGCGGCGTGCGTGCGGCCTGATGACGATGGCGGTATCGAGCTATCGCTACCAGAGCAGGCGCTGTGATGAGCCGCTGCGAACGCGGCTGGTGGAATTGGCGCGGGAGAAACCGCGCTTCGGGTATCGGCGGCTGCATGTGTTGCTGGGTCGCTCGGGAGAGCATGTGAACCACAAGCGAGTGCATCGAGTGTATCGGGCGGCCGGGTTGATGATCCGGCGCAAGAAACGGAAACATTGCGCCCGGGTGGGACAACCGCTACGCGTCTGGACGGCGGCGAACCAGGAATGGGCGCTGGATTTTGTGCGCGATGCGGTGGAGTGCGGACGGGCGATCCGGGTGCTGAGCGTGGTGGATGCGTACACGCGTGAGTGTTTGGCTTTGGAAGTGGACACGAGTTTCGCCAGTCGGAGAGTAACGCGAGTACTGGACGGGATCGTGGCCGAGCGCGGACGGCCGCAGGCGATCCGCTGCGACAACGGGCCGGAGTTGACGAGCCGGCATTTTCTGGCGTGGTGTGTGGAACGGCAGATCGAGTTGGTGCACATTCAGCCGGGCAAGCCGACGCAGAACGCGCACGTGGAGAGTTTCCATGGACGGTTGCGGGAAGAGTGTTTGTCCGTGAGCTGGTTTCAGAATTTGTTCGATGCGCGGCGCAAGATCGCAGCGTGGAAGATCGAGTACAACGAAGAGCGCCCGCACAGCAGTTTGGGATACCGGACACCGAAGGAGTTTGCGGCGGCGCAGGCAGCAGTCTTCTACACAGCTGAGCGAGGGGCAAGGGACTCAAACGCCGTCCCTTGCCCCTCGCGCTCCCCCATCCCGGCTCAAACCGGAGAGGGAACGAAAGAAAGTTGTCGTATTCTTACGTGAACGAAAGCAGGGGGCAGGTCAGGGGAGTGCGTTATGCTAGTCGGGTTGGCGTTGGGATTGAAGGAAGGTTCCTGATTGGCCAACGGGAACTCTACAACAAAATATCCGTGGATTTTGGAGGCCGTAGACTTCCCAACATTCTGAAGTTCTATAAAGAAAGAACCGGCCTTCTGGACATCTTCGATACCGCCTTTTATGAAATTATTGCCGGTTATTTGTATGAACGCTCGCGACTGGGAATATTGAATATTAAGAGCTTTTTCTGTGAGATCATTAGTTCTTCTCGTCTCGCAGGTGTAGAGCGTGAGTCCCACAAGGGCGGCTATTTCAAGCTGAACAACGGGTTTTCTAATGCTCTTTTTCCAGCGTTTCTTAAAGCCTTGGAAGTCACCGCTCTTCTCATCGCCGCCGTGGTTCTTATCTCGCTTGGGCATGCGTGCTTCGATAGCATTACCGGGAACATGAACTTCCGTCTCTGGCCGATCTTGGGTATCTCTGGTATTCGTTTTGGCCTGTGGCTCGTTAGCGTTCTTTATGGAATTCTCACGGATTAGTTTTACATCACCTTCAATGACCTGCAGATTGGTCAGGATGGCAGCAACTTTGGCGTAGATTTTGTTGGTAGCTTTAATGAAATCAATAGTCGCTCATATATTAAGCAACCTGAATATATCGAAGGGCGGAAGGCGAGGGAGAATTTTAAACGAGGCATGGTAGCACTATTCAAAGTTCCCAAGCCTGCCGTGTTCCCAAGCCTGCCGTCGGAACGGCACGAAAACGCGACGGAATCTCCCTTGCTCGCGGTCTGAAACAGCGTCACTAAAGAGGGTTTAATTACCTTTCCTACCGCGTTGCGCGGAAGTGCATCGAGTAGGAGGAGCCGTGAAGGCACTTTGTAGGGCGCCAGCGACTCCTGGGCCCACGTGCGCAGCGACGGCAGATCGAGGACTTTGCCGTGATTCAGTACCACAGCCGCGGCCACGCGCTCGCCCCAATCCGCGTCGGGCACGCCCACCACGGCACACTCGGCTACCGCGGGATGTTCGCGCAGCGCTTCCTCAATCTCCAGCGCGGACACTTTGTGTCCGCCGGTCTTGAGGATGTCAATGCTGGTGCGCCCAAGAATGCGATAGACACCGTTCTCGAGGACCGCGGTATCACCGGTGCGAAACCAGCCGGCGGGGAAAGCTGTGCGGGTTGCTTCGGGCTGGCCCCAGTACTCCACGAACACGCCCGGGCCGCGGACTTCGATCTCGCCCGCTGTTCCCGGCGCAACTGGGTTCCCATCTTCTCTGACCAGGTGAACCTCGACGCCCGGCAACGGCCTGCCGACGTGCCCGGGTGCGCGCTCTCCATGTAACGGATTGGACAACGCCATGCCAATCTCGGTCATGCCGTAACGCTCCAGCAACGTGTGGCCGCTGATTTCCTTCCAGCGATGGAGGGTGTTCACCGGCAAGGCTGCCGAGCCCGAGACCATCAGGCGCAATCCTGCGCACGCCCGGGTCAGCGCCGCGCGGCGTTCCGAAGAGGCTGCGTCCCAGGCCACGATGAGTTTCACGTAAATCGTCGGCACGGCCATGAACAGAGTTACGCTGCCGCCGGCGATGCAGTCCCAGACCGCGTTGGCGTCGAAGCGCGGGAGCATGTGGCAGGTCGCGCCCGTCCACAGCGCACAAGAAACAACATTGATGATTCCGTGGACGTGGTGCAAGGGCAGACAGAGTACGATGCGATCGTCGGCCGACCACTCCCAGGCCTCCACCAGGCTCATGATCTGTGCTGCGATGTTGGCATGGGTTGTGACCACGCCCTTGGGCCGGTTCGACGTGCCGCTGGTATACAAAATCATGGCGCGCCGAGTAGCGGTCATGTTCGGGCCCATATCGGGCAATTCCGCCGCCTGGGGGCCGCGAAGCTGGTCATACGAAGATGCCCGGATGCCGCTGGCTGAGGCAACTGGCGTCAGCATGGGAGCCGACAGGTCATCGCACACCAATGTTGATGCCCGGCAATCGTCAATAAAGTATTCCAGCTCCGGTCTTGGGGAGTTTAGCGGTAAAGGCACGGCAATGCCGCCTGCCCGCCAGATGCCCCACTGGGTTGCTACCCAAGGAAATCCTGGCGTCACCGCAAACGCAACGCGTTCTTCCTGAAGGTCCGCGCGGCCGGCCAGCAACGCTGTCGCTACGCTCGATGATGCATCCAGCAAGTCGTTGTAGCTGAAGGCGCCCTGCTCATCGACGACCGCAGTGCGTGAGCCATGCCGCTGGGACTGAGCGATGAGTGGGAGACAACTCGTGCGGCTCATCACTCGCAGACTTTACGTTGTCTCCGCGGCATTGTCTACGGATTCGACAGGCCCTGGCCGACTTGAGCTGACTGGAGTGGACCCGCCGCCCAAGCTCAGGTCCGCCAAGGCGTGAGTCGCTAAGCCACTAGTTATTGGGTGATCCCGCGGCAACGAATCGTGGCGATTGCCCGATACTGGCGCCGGGCACGGTCACGTTGGAAATGTTGACCGGTAAATGTCCCGGGCTCGGAATTTCCCCAAAAAGAGCTCTCGCCGCACTGATCTCCGAGACGGTCGCGTTGGAGAATGTGCAGATGTAGTTCTGAATCGCAGGAAAGTCCTCCGTCAGGTACGGAGTACCCATGGCGAGAACCGCAGTTTTCTCGGTGGCGCGAGCGAGAATCGTGGACAATAACTTTGCCGTCGAGTCGGGCAAAGACGCGGAATTCTTCTGGCCGCGCGCCACGGTCCTTGTCCGTGCTGCAGACGGAACTACGTACACGACGACAACAACCTGCTGCGCCCGATCCACTCCCCACATCACGGCATCGGATCTGGCCGCGGCGACGCGAGGATCAACGTAGACGAACCTCGCATCGGGCGCCCGTTTGCGGATCTGCCGCTCCAGAACGCGACCGTCATCGGAGCGCACACTATCGCAAAGAATAATCACCAGCAGGGACGGCCGATCTTTGACGGGTTGATATACAACCGGCAGGCTCTTGTCGGGCCTCCCGTCTCTCAGCGGGAAAAGCTTGCCGTTGTCACGCACCAGGGTGACGGAAGCGTCGGAGATGTGCTGACCAATGGCAACATTCTCCGGAGTGCCCACCAGCTTGGGGATGGCAGCGACATCGACCAAACGATTTTTCTCGAGACCTAACGAGGCTTTCGCCCGCAAGATCTTGAGGACGGATGCATCGAGCCGTTCTTGCCCAATCTCGCCCGTACGGACCGCATCGAGCATGGCCCGGTAGCTCGCGTGCAGATCGGCGGGCATAGTGAGCACATCGTTTCCGGCTTTGAAGGCATCCACGGCCGCGCGTCCGGGGTTTTTGGCGTAGAGACCGCCAAGGCCGGCCATGTCCAGAGCATCCGTCACTACGATGCCCTTGAAGCCGAGCTGGTTCTTCAGCAGGCCTGTGACGATCGCCGGTGAGGTCGTAGCCACGCGGTTGTAGTCGGGATCGAGGGCCAGCACTCGCACGTGCGCGGTCATGACCGCATCCACCCCTGCCGCAATGGCCTTTTCGAACGGAGGCAGATCCACCTCCCGCAGGTGCTTCAAATCGTCGTCCACCAGGGCGATTGCCAGGTGCGAGTCGGTTGCGGTATTGCCGTGACCGGGAAAGTGCTTGGCGGTGGTGAGCATTCCGTTGGCGCGCGCGCCGCGGATGTACGCCGCCACCAGATCGCCGACCTGCTGCGGATCCGCGCCGAAGGCGCGTGTGCCGATGATCGGGTTGGCAGGGTTGGAATTCACGTCGGCGACCGGAAACAGGTTCCAGTGCACGCCCAGAGCCCGGCTTTCTTGCGCCGTGATGCGTCCGAACTCCTCGGCGTAAGCGACCTTTCGGGCGGCGCCAAAAGCCATCGCGTGCGGAAATACGGTCGTTCCAAAAAGCCGCGCGGGTAGGACACCCCGCTCAAAATCACCGGCGATCAGCAGCGGCAGCTTGGCTTCTCCCTGGAGTTGGTTGAGCAGCGTTACTGTTTCGTAGCGGCGGTTGATATTGCGAGCCCGTCCTTGCGCCGGCACCGACATGGCCAGAGCCCCGACGTGATATCTGCGAATGTCGTCGCGGAGTTGGAAGTAGCCGGGACTCCGCCCGTTCAGGAATTCCACCCGCAGGCGGATCATGAAAAGCTGCCCGACCTTCTCCTCGAGGGAGAGTGACTTGAGAGTTTTCTCGGCCCAGCCATCATCCATGCGCTCAACATGAGGCGCGGGCTTGGATTGTTCCGGCGCAACAGCCGCCGAGCCCGAAAGCGCGAACAATGCAAGAAGCAAGGCGGGATTGCGAAGTAGCGTCAAACCATGAGCATACTGCGGAAGGTGAAGGGCGCGGACCTTCAGTTGAAAACAATTTCCAATCGAAGGTACATGGCCAGAGATACAAGCGCCTGGGTTTCCTGGAACTCGCTGACTATCAGACTGCCCATAGTCCAGCGGGAGGTTGGTGCCAGTGCTCATGAGGGACCAGGAATCGGGAACCATTCTTTCACAAACTGGGCGTCCGGTCCCAGACCGGCCCGCCAACGCTGAGGTTCACGTTGTATCCCGGGTTGCGCCTCACTTTAGGGCGCTAATGCGTTGCCGGTCAATTGTTTGTTGGGAGCCGGGCGAGATTTCGAAAATCGCGAGGGTGAGGCAGCCTGGGTCTGAGCTATTGGTCTTCGGTTTCGGGGATTACTTCCAACTGCAGGGGCTTGCGGTCGCCTTCGGTTACGTGCAGCGGGGCGCCTTGAGGTTCGTAAGTCTTGAGGAAGTCGGGGTTGTAGTAGGCTTCGCCGTCCACGCTCTCCCAGGCGAACACGGTGTAGGCCCCGGGAGGAAGGCCGTGCAGGGTGAAGTGTCCAGTTTGATCGCTGACGGTCTTGCGGTAGCGGTCGACTCGCGAGCGCAGGCGGGGCTCGGGGACGGCGACGACGACGGCGTTGGGAACCGGGTCGCCTTTGCGGTCGATGGCGACGCCTTCGGCGACGGCTCCCTTGGGGCTGGCTATGAGATCGAGCGTGAGCGAACCGCCGCTGACGCTGACACCCGAGTCGTTGACGTCGCGGCCGGCGATCAGCGTCGACTTCAGATACCAATCCGCGTTCGCGTCGGAGTCCGTGACGAAGTGGACGCAATACTCTCCCGGAGGAACGCCGCTCCATGCGACGCTGCCATCAGGAGCGACGTGCGCGAGATTGGAGAATCCCTCGCCCAGAGTGAACGCGCAGGCGTCGTCTTCGCCATCGGTGGATTGGAGCGAGAGGAACATCTGGCTGGGATCGAAGCTGGTGAGTGGACCTTTGCTCTCGACGCGAAGGCGGCCGCGAATGGAGCCTCCGGGTTGCGGCGCCAAGCGCAGGCCTTCAACGCTGTTGCCCGCTACTAGAAGCGACTGTCGGGCCATCATGGGCGGCGACGCATTCTCGACTGTGGCCAAGATGGTGTAGGAGCCAGGAGCTACGTCGTGGATCACGAAGCTGCCGTCCTTGTGCATCTCGGCGCCGTTGAGGACGAGGTTGAAATCCCGCGACTGCAGCATGATCACGGCGGAAGAACGCGGCGGCAGATTCACCACCGCGCCGCGGATGCTGAGGCTCGGACTCGGCGTCAGGGAGAAGTTCACAGGGAAATCGTCTCCCGGGTGAAGCTGGATCGGCTCAGCCTGGCTGCGATCGGTGGTGCCCGGATAGAACGTGGTTTGGTAAGACGTAGCAACGTTCTTTTCCGGTGCGCCGGCATTGCGCGGCTCCGCCGAACCCGCGCCTGCAGCCTCGATCAGACTCTTGAAGTCCGGGGGTGGACTGACCGACACGTAGTAGTTGCCGGCGGCCAGGCTGGCGATGCGGTATTCGCCGAGATCGTTCGTGCGCTCGCTGCCAACCTGCTCCCAACGGCTGTGGCCGGAGGCGTAGGTCTGGCGCAGCACGGACACCTGGGCATTGACCATCGGATCGCCATCTTCATCGGTCACGCGTCCGAGTACGACGGCGGCGGACTGCAGCCGAATCTGGAGGTCTCTAAGTTCTTGGCCGGCGGCAAGATTCAGAACGCGGCCTTCGGTGCGGACATGGTGCTTGCCGAGTTCGAGGAATCCCGGGCGCTCGGCAAAGAGGCGATAGCGTCCGGGAGTGATACCGGCGATGTGGAATAGGCCGTCGGCGGCGGTGACAGTGGTATAGGCTGCGCCGCCGGGCTGAGTCTCGCCGATCAGTTCGATCAGCGCTTTCTTAACCGGTTCGCTGCCGGGCTCTCTGATGACAATGCCTTCGATCACGGCAGGCTTTGGTGCGCTGGACGGATTCTGGGCGAACGCGCTGGCGGCAAGAACGGCGATCAGCAGGCATGCAGAAAACGGCTTCATGGGTTTGGTGGGAGGAGGCTCATGCAACCGTGGGGATCGGCCGTACGAAACTCATTTTATCGTGGAAAAGGCTTGGCCCCAAGAGATTCCTGGACTTCAAACACTGCTGTCGAGCTCGGCTCGACGGACCGCCGAGGGCGGCTGTCCCCACATGTTATTTTGCCTGACTTAGGCTGCGCCGCAGTGTTTCCACGATCAGGCCGACCAGGGCGTAGGTCGCGGCGTTCGCTATCAGAGTCCAATACAAACTGACGGGGTAGTGCATGCCGGCGATTGCAATGGGGCAGGTCACACTGATCAGGGTCCACGCCTCTCGCATCCGTTCATTGGTGGATGGGAATGTTGCGACGGCGTACAGTGCCCAACCGCCCGCCACCAGAAATCCCCCACTCGCCCACACCGCGATTCGGTATTTCATGCTGCTGCCTCCTAGCGCCCTGGTCGTATCTTCTCATCAATTGCTTGACAACTCCAACCGCGTTCGCGAAAGGGGCTGACTCTCCTGCTAAACTCGTAGCTAGTGGATTACGCTGCGCGCCAGGCAAAGCTGCGGGAGCACCTCGCCACGACTCGATTTGAGGGGCTGCTGATCAGCCATCTTCCCAACATTCGTTATCTGTGCGGATTCAGCGGAAGCGCGGGCCTGCTGCTCGTCGAACAGGCTGGCAGCGTGTTCTTTACCGATGTCCGCTACGACACGCAGGCGCATGAGGAAGTAAAGGCGGCGAAGGTGGTGATCGCGCGCAAGGCAGTACTGCCGGCGGTGGGCGAATTTCTGGGGCAGCGGCGAAAGCGGGCTCGGGCGTGGACCATCGGCATCGAGGCGGAACACTTCACCATCGCCGATAAAAAGCGACTGACCAAGGTGCGGCCCTCGGGAGTGCGGTTGAAAGATGCGCCGCCCATGGTCGAACGGAACCGGATGGTCAAGGACGATGAGGAAGTCGGCCGCATCCGGGAGGCGGTGAATCTGGGAGCAAAGCTATTCGAGCGGGCGCTGGAGGTGCTGCGTCCGGGGATGAAGGAAACCGAAGTAGCCGCGGAGATGGAACTGGCGGCGCGGCGGGCTGGGGCGGAGGAGATGTCGTTTCCGACGATCATTGCTTCCGGGGCGCGGTCGGCGCTGCCGCATGGGCGGGCTTCGGAGCAGGGGATCCCGGCGGGAGGATTCGTGGTCTGCGACTTCGGTGTTATACTCCGAGGTTATTGTTCAGACCAAACCCGCACTGTGTGGGTGGGCCCTGTGGCCGACGACGCCCGGCCAGCCTACGAGGCGGTGCTCGAGGCGCAGCAGTCGGCGATCGACGCCGTGCGGCCCGGAGTTGCCGTGGGCGAGATCGACGAAGCGGCCCGTAAGGTATTGCACAAGGCGGGGTTAGGAAAGTATTTTACGCACTCGACCGGACACGGCGTAGGACTGGAGATCCATGAAGCCCCACGGGTGGCGGCCGGGCAAGACGAGATCCTGCGGCCGGGGATGGTCATCACCATCGAGCCGGGCGTATACTTCCCCGGCAAATGGGGCGTGAGGATCGAGGATATGGTGGTGGTCACGGCTTCCGGCCGTGAGGTGTTGACGCCGACGAGCAAGGATTTTCTGGCGGTTTAGTCTTCATACATGTTCAGCCGGGCAAGACCGCGTCCGGCTTCTTCGCGCACCAATGACGTTGGGCGTGGGGGAAGTGACAAGGTAGTCCCACCGTAGACAGAATGAATCAAAAAGAGCTGAAGGAACTCATCGAGTTCTTAATCGAAAAGGATATTGCTGAGTTCGAACTGGAACGCAGCGATGTCAAGGTGCGCATCAAGCGGGCGGGGGAGCACTTCGCCGTGCACGCGCACCCGGACCCGCGCTTCTTTGCGGTACCAGCAGCGCCGGTTGCTCCCGAAATGGTCACCGTACCTGCGGCTACCCAGGGTTTGTCTGCCGCTCCCGCGGCACCTGCTCCGGTTCCTGAGGAAACATTCCACATGGTGAAGTCCCCGATTGTGGGGACGTTTTACGAATCACCATCGCCGGGAGCACCACCGTTTGTCAAAGCTGGAGACATGGTGGAAGAAGGGCAGGTGCTCTGTATTGTCGAAGCTATGAAGCTGCTGAATGAGATCGAATCGGACGTGGCCGGGGAGATCGTTAAGAAGCTGGCGGTCAATGGCCAGCCCATTGAGTACGGGCAAGAACTGTTTGCCATCCGGCAGAAGAAGTGAAGTGAATTCTTGTTCCCTGTTGGGCGCGCTGGGCCGCGCCTCTTTGTGTTTATTGAGGAGGATCGCAGGAAGCCGGACTACGTCCGGCGGACGGCCGAGGGCGGCCGTCCCCACATAGGCAGAAAATGGCTCGGCAAACGAGAGCGAACGAGCCAAAGGCCAAAAGCTGAATTTCATGTTCAAGAAGATCCTGATTGCCAATCGCGGAGAAATTGCGCTGCGCGTGATTTGCGCCTGCAAGGAGCTGGGTATCCGCACGGTCGCCATCTATAGCGAGGCCGACCGGAATTCGCTGCACGTGCGCTTTGCCGATGAGGCGATTTGCATCGGTCCGCCGCAACTGGCGCAGAGCTATCTCAACATTCCTGCGGTGATCAGCGCGGCGGAGATTGCTAACGTGGAGGCGATCCATCCGGGCTACGGGTTGCTGGCGGAGAACGCGAACTTCGCGGAGGTGTGCGAGACCAGTGCGATCAAATTCATCGGGCCGCGGCCGGAAGTCACACGTCTGATGGGCGAGAAGGAAAAAGCCCGCACGGCGATGAAGCAGGCTGGCGTCCCCATTCTGCCGGGGTCGGATGGAATCATCGCGTCGGAGGGCGAAGCCCTGGAGTGGGCGCGGCAAGTAGGCTTTCCTGTGATCGTGAAAGCCTCGGCAGGTGGCGGCGGGCGCGGTATGCGCATCGTCCGCAACGAAGAGGAATTGCCAGCACTCTTCAAGACGGCGCAAGCCGAGGCGGCCGGGGCGTTCGGCAACGGCGATCTCTACATGGAGAAATACGTCGAGCATCCACGCCACATCGAGTTTCAGGTCCTGGCCGATGAGCACGGAAATGTGGTGAGCCTTGGCGAGCGCGAGTGCTCGATCCAGAGGCGGCATCAGAAGTTGCTGGAGGAGTCGCCGTCTACTCAGGTCACTCCGGAGTTGCGCGATCAGATCGGCGGGGTGCTGTGCAAGTCGCTGGCGGCGATCGGGTACACGAACGCAGGCACTATCGAGTTCCTGATGGATCGCGACCGCAAGTTGCATTTCATCGAGATGAATACCCGCATTCAGGTGGAGCATCCGGTAACAGAGATGGTTACCGACGTCGACCTGGTGAAGAGCCAGATCATGATTGCGGCCGGGGCGAACATGCGGGACGTGCTGCTGGGGCCGGTGGTGCACCGCGGGCACTCCATCGAATGCCGTATTAATGCCGAGCATCCGGAGAAGTTCACACCTTCTGCGGGGAAGATTACGGCATTTCATCCTCCAGGCGGGACGGGCGTGCGCGTAGATACGGCCGCCTACGCGGAGGGAGTGATCCCGCCATATTATGACTCGCTGATTGCCAAGCTGATCGTGCGCGCCAAGGACCGCAACGAGGCCGTGTCCCGCATGGCGCGGGCGCTGGAGATGTTTATCGTCGAGGGCGTGTACACGACGATTCCGCTGCATCGGAAAATCCTGGCGGATGAGGATTTCCGGGCAGGTAGGATTGATACGGGGTTTATTGAGCGGTTTCTGCAGAAGAATGGACACTAGGGAATCTCTGATTAAGTGTTGGAGAAACAGACCCCAGGTCCCTCGACTGCGCTCCGGGATGACAGAAAGGACCTTAATCAGAGTGTCCCTAGGGAACGAGAGGGGACGTCAACGGACAGGATTTTCCGCCATATGCTCGGAAATATGCGAATGCCTCGTAACGGCGTCGCTCGCAGTCGCATTGTTATGCGTCGCTGCCGTCGCTCAAGCGAGGAACGGCGAAACGGCATTCAAATCTGCGGAGGTCGATCATGGGATCGTTTTGCATTACGTGGAGAAGGGCTCTGGCACTGCGGTGATCTTTGTGCATGGCTCGCTGAGCGATAGCGGTTACTGGTCGGACCAGATCGGCGCCTTTGCTGAGCGGTATCGAGCCATCTCCTACAGTCGCAGATATAACTACCCCAACGACAATCCCGCGCGCCCTGGCTATTCCGCTGTCGTAGATGCGGAAGACCTTGCCGCATTCACTGACACACTTCACCTCGGCAAAGTTGTGCTGATTGGGCATTCTTATGGAGCACTGACTGCTCTATTTCTGGCGGCAAAACATCCAGAATTGGTGCGTGCTTTGGTGCTCGCGGAGCCTCCGGCCGTTTCGCTTTTGAAGGATCTCCCCGGCAATGAACACAAGGCTGAAAGGCATGCCTATGAAGACATTCAACGACGCATGGTTGAACCAATGCAGAAGGCCTTTCGTCGAGGCGATCGCGAAGCCGGAATCGGCGTGTTTATCGACTACGTCTTCAACGATCCACACGCGTGGGAGAAGATGGACGAATCGGCCTGAAAGCAAACGCTCCGTGATGCGCACGAGTGGGTCGTAATGATGACGATCGGAACGCTGTTTCCCGAGATCCCGCCCAAAACGATTCGACATATCACCGCACCGACGCTATTGCTCTCCGGCGCCAAGTCGTATACGTTTCTTGCCTTGATTACCGGGGAACTGGCGCGCCTGCTTCCCAACCGGCAGAGCATCGTGTTTCCCGATGCTGGCCATCAAATGTGGTATCAAGATGCCGAGGCATGCCGGGCGGACGTCGAGGCATTCCTCGCCCGTGACGGCATTCAATAGTTGTGCAGACTAGTTGGCACCGATGAACTGGCGGACGCGGCAAGAAATGATCCAGCTTCCTCGCCTTTATTGCATTGTTGACTCTGCGTTTCTGTCGACCACACGGGAAATGCTTGCCTTCGCCGAAGCGCTGGCTGCGGGCGGATGCACGCTCCTGCAGTACCGCAACAAGAGCGGGAATGCGCGGGTCATGCTGGAGCAGGCGCGGGAATTGGGGCGGCAGTGTCGGACAGGAGTGTCCGACCCACACGTGCGGCTGATCATGAATGACCGCGCTGACCTGTGCCTGGCGGCTGAGTTCGACGGCGTTCACGTCGGCCAGGAGGACTTGTCTCCCGAGTCGGTGCGCGCCATCATCGGGTCGGACCGCTGGCTGGGAGTTTCCACGCACAAACCTGAGCAACTGCGCAAGGCGGATCTGACTTCCGCGGACTATGTCGCCATTGGCCCGGTGTTCGCCACTTCCAGCAAAGATAAGCCTGATCCAGTGGTTGGCCTTGAGGGCGTTCGGCAGGCCCGGGCCCTGACGCGCAAACCTCTGGTGGCCATCGGCGGCATCACGCGGGCCACTGCGGCTTCAGTGATCGAGGCGGGTGCGGATTCGGTGGCAGTGATATCCGATTTGTTACGGGAGCCGCGGAAATCAGCAGAGGAATTTTTGCGGATATTAGGGTAAAGTTCTCTGGCATCGGGCAGGTCCGCTTTTTCGTTTGTCATCCTGAGCGCAGCGAAGGACCTATGCATCCTTCCTGCGCCGGCCAATTGCACAGGTCCTTCGTCGGGCAAAGGCGCACTCCTCAGGATGACAAAGCGAGTGGTTGACGACCGACGACGAACGACTGACGACTAGCGACTTACGACGAGGAGCGATTCCTGAGCACACCGACAACGACTGCGTCACGCAGTGACTGGGACATTCACAGTCATCAGGATCAGGAACTGGTCAAGGGACTGGGCCTGACCAGCGCCACCATGCTGGTCATGGGGTCGATGATCGGCTCCGGCATCTTTATTGTTTCCGCCGAAATTGCGCGTGAGGTCGACTCGCCGGCGCTGCTGATCGGCGCCTGGGCCGTGGCCGGCTTCATGACGATTGTGGCCGCGCTCAGCTATGGCGAACTGGCGGCCATGATGCCGCGGGCGGGTGGGCAGTACGTTTATCTGCGCGAGGCGCTGGGTCCGCTCTGGGGATTTCTCTACGGCTGGACGCTGTTTCTGGTTATTCAGACCGGAACGATTGCGGCGGTAGGCGTGGCGTTCGGCAAGTTTCTGGGAGTTTTCTTTCCTTCGATTTCTTCTACGCACTGGATTCTGCACCTGTGGAAGGTGCCGCCGATTCCTATCGGTCCGATGGTGCTGGGGAACATGGATGTAGGTATCAATACCCAGAATCTGATGGCGATCCTGCTGGTGATTTCTCTGTCGGTGGTGAACATCTTTGGCGTGAAGACCGGTGCCGCGATTCAGAACGTCTTCACCGCTGCCAAAGTCTCGGCCCTGCTGGGGTTGGTGGCATTTGGTCTTGCACTCGGGCGCAACGCGCAGGCACTAGCTGCAAATTTCGGCGCGAACTTCTGGCACAACGCGGGGCTGGGCGCACGGCACGCCGTTCAGGTCGGCGTGGGCGGACCGATCGTCATGGTAGGGACGCTGACGATTCTCGCCGTAGCGCAGGTGGGATCGCTGTTTTCGGCCGATGCCTGGAATAACGTGACCTTCACCGCCGGGGAAGTGAAAAATCCCAGCCGCAACCTGCCGCTATCGCTGGCCATGGGTACGGGCGTGGTGATCGCGCTGTACCTCGCATGCAACTTTATTTATATGAGCGCCTTGCCCATGGATGGCATTGCCGGCGGGACAACGATTCTGGCGCGGGGCATCAAGCATGCCGCTGAAGATCGCGTGGGCACGGCGGTGATGACCCAAATGTTCGGCCCCGCAGGCGGGTTGCTGATGGCCACGGCCATCATGATTTCCAGCTTCGGCTGCATGAATGGGCTGATCCTTTCTGGTGCCCGCGTGTACTACGCCATGGCCAAGGACGGTCTGTTCTTCCGCAAAGTCGCCAGACTGCATCCTACTTACAAGACCCCGGCGATTTCGCTGATGGTGCAGATGGTGTGGACCTGCGTGCTGTGCATCTCGGGGAGCTACGGCCAACTTCTCGACTACATCATTTTTGCCGTGCTGGTGTTCTACATCCTGACGATTGTCGGGCTCTTCGTGCTGCGGCGCACGCATCCCGACGCCCAGCGACCGTACCGGGCGGTGGGCTATCCGGCACTGCCGGCAATTTATATTGTGATGGCTTTATTCATTGATGTCGTACTATTGCGCTACAAGCCGCAATACACATGGCCGGGGCTGATCGTGGTGCTGCTGGGAATTCCGGTTTACTATGCGTGGTCGCGGAGTGCGGGAACCAGAACCGGAGTTTCTGGGTAACCCTCGCGTCAGCGGCCAAGGAGAAACCATTCGGATGTCAAAACTCTTCGCGACCAAACCACTCGATACGCTGATGAAGGAAGCGCAGGAGACGGGCGAGCACAGTCTGAGACGCGCGCTCGGCCCGATCAACCTGCTTACGCTCGGCATCGGCGCAATCATCGGCGCCGGAATCTTCGTCATCACCGGACAAGCCGCCGCGCAATTCGCCGGGCCTGCCATTCTGTTCTCATTCATTCTGGCCGGCATCGCCTGCGCGTTCGCCGGGCTGTGCTATGCCGAATTCGCGTCGATGATTCCCATCGCCGGCAGCGCCTATACGTACTCCTACGCCACGCTAGGAGAGTTGGTGGCCTGGATTATCGGTTGGGATTTGATTCTCGAATACGCGTTTGGAGCGGCAACTGTCGCGGTGGGCTGGAGCGGCCACTTGCGCGCTTTTCTGCAGGACATTGGTCTGGGTCTGCCGCCTATGCCGCACTCCGATTTCCTGCTTTTTGGCATGCATGTTCATCTTAGCTACGACTACATTGGATTTTTGATCATCTCGGCGATTACTACGATCCTGGTGATCGGCATCAAGGAGTCGGCAAACTTTACCACCGCGATCGTCATCCTGAAGGTTGCCGTGGTCTGCGTATTCATCTGGCTCGCGACCGCGTTCCTGGTCTCGCATCATTGGCAGCCGAATCACTGGCATCCGTTCATTCCGCCCAACACCGGGCAGAGCGGACACTTCGGGTGGTCCGGCGTCTTGCGAGGCGCGGGAGTGGTGTTTTTCGCCTACATCGGCTTTGACGCTGTCTCAACCGCGGCCCAGGAGGCCAAGAATCCGAAAAAGGATATGCCGTTCGGCATTCTCGGCTCGCTCGTCATCTGCACGATCCTCTACATTCTGGTTTCGGGATTGCTCACGCATCTCGTCCCGTACCAGGATCTCAATGTGCCCGATCCTGTGGTTGTAGGAATTCGAGTGACCGGGCAACAGTGGGCAACGTTCCTCGTCGAACTCGGCGCGATCGGCGGCCTCGCCACCGTCATGCTGGTGATGTTGCTTGGCCAGTCGCGCGTGTTCTACTCGATGTCGCGCGATGGCTTGCTGTGGCCGTGGGCGAGCAAGATTCATCCGCGCTTCCGGACCCCGTACCTCAGTTCCATCGTCGTGGGCTTGTTCGTCGCAGTGCTGGCGACGCTGGTCCCACTGAACGTTCTCGATGAGATGACGAGCGTTGGGACTCTGCTGGCTTTCGTGTTGGTCAGTGCGGGCGTGTGGGTGATGCGAAGAACCCATCCAGATCTGAATCGTCCGTTCAAAACGCCTATGGTGCCCCTGGTGCCGATCCTGGCGATCTTGTTCTCGACCGCGCTGATCATCGGATTGTCGCCCATGACGCAGTTGCGTCTTGTCGTGTGGCTGGTAATCGGCCTGGCCATCTATTTCAGCTACGGCCGCAAGCACAGCAAGGTGCAGCACGCGATTGAGAACGGAGCAGCCGGCGCGCCGGCGCGCTCCATGGCGGATTGAGAAAAGCTGTCAGTATCAGCCTTGTAGTTCCCCCCGATGAGGGTGGCTGCCTGGGCTGAGTTCTGTTGCGCACCGCCGCTGATCAGCCCACTGACAGATGGAACGCGAGTCGGTGAGTGAAATCGAGAGTGGGTGTTGAAAAAGTCACTGAGATTGGCAGGTGGAATTGGGCAGAAGCATGTTAGAAGAGAGCATTCGCATGCTCTGTTTGATTCTGATCGTCGGAGGCCTGCTGATCATGATGGGGCAACACGACCGCTCCGAAGCGTTGTTCTACTACTTCCGTCTGGAAGATCAAGTTTCCGAACATCATCTGCTGCGGCTGATCGACAAGCACATCAGCTTTGAGTTCGTCCGGCAGCAACTGAAGGACAGCTACAGCGAGACAGGGCGGCCGTCGATTGATCCTGAATTGCTGCTGCGCATTCTGCTGATCGGCTATCTGTACGGCATCACCAGCGAGCGCAAACTTGTAGAAGAGTTGCGCATGCACCTGGCATGGCGATGGTTCACCGGTCTTGGGTTCGATCAGGAGATCCCGCATCATTCGACGTTCTCCAAGAACCGGCACGGGCGGTTTCAGGAGTCGAAGCTTTTCGAGCAGTTGTTTGAGCAGATCGTGCGGCAGTGTGTGGAGGTGGGGCTGGTGAGCGGGAAGAATCTCTCCGTCGATGGCAGCTTCGTGGAAGCGAACGCCGCCAAGGAGAGCCGGATTCCACGGGAGCAGTTAGCGGAAGCAGCACAGGTCCATCACACCGTGCGCCAGTATCTGCGGGAGGTGGAAGAGCAGAACCCGGTGGAGGAACCGGTGCATGAGCAGGATCAAATATCGACCACCGATCCCGATTCCACCTATGCCACCAAAGGCGGCACCCCGGCGCGTCTCGGTTACTACGACAACTATCTGGTGGATAACGACAGCTGTGTGATCATCGGAGTGCAGGCCACGGCGGCGCGCATGAGCCAGGAGACGGTGGCCGCGCAAGACATGCTGACCCGTTTTGCCGAGTGGCAAGGACGAGCACCCGAATCGGTGGCGGCCGACACGACCTATGGGAATGGGGAGTTCTTACAGTGGTTGGCGGATCGTAACATCACTCCGTATATGCGAACCCGCGACAGCATCCACAGAAAGAGAAGTCCATTTTTCGGTCCCGAGCGTTTCACTTACGAGCCCGAACACAATCGCTATATCTGTCCCGCTGGCCAGCCACTCAACTATGGGGGTCGAGTTTATCGGAATCGCGCCTTCAACTACATCGGGACACGCAAAAAGTGTGGCCCGTGCTCGCTCCGACCACAATGCACCAGTGCCGCCTTCCGGGGCCTGATCATCCACCAGAACGAACCAGCCCGACAACGTGCGCGGGAGTTGGTCAACACGCCAGAGTTCGCCAAGGCACAGCGGCAAAGAAAGAAGGTGGAAGCCTTGTTCGCGGAACTGAAGAATCAGATCGGATTGCGGCGCTTGCGTCTACGGAGACTCAGGTTTGTGCGCGAGCAGTTCTTCCTGGCGGCGGTAGCTCAGAACATCAAGCGACTGGTCCGCTTCCTCAGTCAGCCGATAATACCGGTTCTGCCGGCCACCACTTAGTCGAACGGAGACAAAGAAAGCCGGCAACGGCATGCTCGCAGATGAAAGGGCGCTCTGTTGAGGGACTTTTTCAACAGCCACGAGATTTTACGTCAACTCTGTTCAACCAGGCTTGAACCGCCACCCTACCAAGAAAACGACTTTAGAGTTTGTTGTACCGTCGCCAAATTGTCGGGTGCATCCTCCATTCCAACGTACATGAAGACGAGCACAACTGTCGTCGCATTGCGCTCAGCAACGTAGAAATCAAACTTCGCTGTGCCTCCGTAGTCGTAATACCACGCATCGTACTTGATCAGAATCTGGTGCCATTGTTCCGTGTCGGCCTCTGTGAGGGAAGCATTCTGGATCGTTGTGTGCGGTAGTGCTTGAGCCGCGCCTAAGCCTTTCGCGGATATTTGCTCTTCAACGTCCCCGACTCTTCGATTCAACACATACCCACGTACTGTCATGCCAGCAAATGTGTTGACCCTCCAGTCCCACTTACCCGCTTGAACGGAGCACTGCGAAAATGGCAATGCCGCGTTCACTACTTTCGTATACTCAGCCTTCCACTCTCCGTCCCAGTGTCTTACTTTTTTCAGTTCGACTCCTTCGGTACGGGCTGCCCAGTCCTTCGGAATCTCGAACGAGGCTCCCGACGGGTGCATTCGGATAATCGTTCCCTCTCGCGTCGCAAAATGCTGCTCCGCTTTCACAGCTTCTTGTGCCGGTGCGATCCCGAGCAGCGAAGTGGATGCCAGAAGAACCAGAACCGCAAGCGAGTTGCCTGGGTGGGCTCTACGTTCAGAGCGAGCAGCTTGCGCTTGGAATCCTGTCATGGCCATTTGAGGAGAATTATGCTCTCTAATTCTCCGCGTTATTCATGACTGACGTAACCAGAGACGATTTCGCTCAAAACCCCGACTCGGTTAGTCGCGTGGAAGTGGCGCCGACCTCGAAACTCGTCCACGAGCATTCCCGCACGCTCCCCTCGCCGATGTAAGCTGATGGCTGACAGCTGAGAGCTGACAGCTCCCATGAAAGCCCTCCGCAATTTACGGGTCCTCGGCGCGCTCCTGCTGCTCGTCATGGCGGTTGGCACCGCCGGCTACCACTACATCGAGGGCTGGCCGTGGTTCGACGGCTTCTACATGGTGGTCACGACGCTGACCACTATCGGCTACCAGGAAGTGCATCCGCTGTCCCACGCGGGGCGCGTGTTCAATGTATTTGTGATTCTGGCGGGGGTGTCGCTGGTGTTGTTGGGAGTCGGGGCACTGAGCCAGGCTTTGCTAGAATTCGAGCTGCAGAGCTTCTTCGGAAGGCGGCGTATGGAGCGCGAAATCGGACGTCTCGACGGCCACTACATTATCTGCGGCATGGGGCGCGTAGGGCGCAGCGTGGCGCGGGAGTTGGCGCGCAAGCCAGTTACCTTCGTAATCATCGAGACGGCCGACGCCAAGCGCCAGCGTTTTGCTTCGGAGAACTGGCTGGTGGTGGCGGGAGACGCGACGCTGGAGGTAACGCTGCGCCAAGCGCAGATCGAGCGGGCTCGCGGATTGATCGCCGCGACCACCACCGACGCCACCAATCTTTACATCGTGCTCACGGCGCGCGGGTTGAATCCGCATTTGAAGATCATTGCGCGGGCCAGCGAAGAGGGCGCGGAAAAGCATCTGCTCACGGCTGGCGCCGACGCGGTAGTCTCTCCCTATTCGTTTGCAGGGCAGCGGATCGCGCAATCGCTCTTGCGGCCGAATGTGGTCAGTTTTCTCGATACCGCGACCACGCACCTCGGGATCGATCTGGAGATCGGCGAGATCCAGATCACCGGCACCTCCATGTTCGCTGGCAAAACGATTGAGAGTTCGCGCATCCGGCAGGAGTGTGGAGTCATTGTACTGGCGATCAAACGCCGCGAAGGGATGCGCTTCAATCCCGCGCCCGATGAGCGCATTGAGCCCGACGATTGCCTGATTGCCATGGGCGAACCGGCGCAATTGCGGCGACTCGAGCAGACGGCTGCGTCTTCGTAAAGGGCCGGAACCGCATGAAAATCGTGACAACAGCGGAAATGCGCGCCATCGATCGCGCCACCAGCGAGCGCTTTGGCGTGCCTTCTCTCACCTTAATGGAAAATGCGGGGGCGGCCGTGGCGGAGCATGTGTTGGCCCATCACGGCGCGGCTCGGAAGATTGTCGTCTTCTGTGGCAAGGGCAATAACGGCGGCGACGGTTTTGTGGCGGCCCGACGGCTGCATCAGAAAGGCAAGACAGTTCAGGTCATCCTGCTGGCCGATCCTGCAGAACTCAAGGGCGACGCGGCGGTAATGTACGGCAAGCTGCCAGTGGCCGCGATCACCATTCATTCCAGCGAGGAGTTGAAGAGCGATCGGGTGCGGCTTTCATTGCCCGCGGATGTGTATCTTGACGCGATTCTCGGCACCGGCTTCAAGCCGCCCGTAAGCGGCCTTTACGCCGACGCCATCGCGATTCTGAATGCGGCACAGGGACCGGTGATCGCGGTCGACATTCCTTCCGGCGCAAATGCGGATGCGATGGGTCCGCAGATGGGCACGATCGCGCGGGCTGATTCCATCATCACCTTCACGGCGGCCCGTCCGGCACAGGTTTTCAGTTTGCTGACCGAGGGGTCGACGTACGTGGCGGAGATCGGGTCGCCGGACGAGGCGATCGTTTCGTCGCTGCACCTCAACGTGATCACAGCGCGCGATTTTTCGCCGCTGATCGATCAACGCCCGGCGGAATCGAACAAAGGGAACTACGGCCACGTTCTGGTGGTCGGTGGATCGTTGGGCAAGGCGGGCGCGGCGGCAATGGCGGGGATGTCGGCGCTGCGAACTGGCGCCGGGTTGGCGACTGTCGCCACGCCGAAGTCCGTGCTCGCCACGGTGGCCGGATTTCATCCGGAAGTGATGACTGAACCCTTGTTCGAAACCGCTGCGGGGACGATCTCCTCCGAGGCGGCTGAGAGGCTGGCGGACCTGGCGAAGGGAAAGAGCGTGCTGGCGATCGGTCCCGGGATTTCACGTGACGCGGACACGGCAAGCTTGGTGCGCCGGCTGGTGACCGGGAGCCAAGTGCCTACTGTCGTGGATGCTGACGGGCTGAACGCGTTCGAAGGCCACGGCGATGAGCTGAGTGGCAAAGGCAGGCTGCTCGTGATCACTCCTCATCCGGGCGAAATGGCGCGGCTGGCGGGTTGTTCCATCGCCGACGTGCAGAAAGACCGGTTGGGAGTGGCGCGACAGTTCGCGCATGAACACGAATTGATTGTTGTGCTCAAAGGGCACCGCACCTTGGTTGTCCCCCCGGATGGAGACACGTGGGTCAATACGACGGGCAATCCAGGAATGTCGACGGGAGGCACGGGAGACATTCTCACGGGCATGGTCGCGGCCATGATTGCCCAAACAAAGATTGCCCAGACCAAGGCCACTCAAACAGAAACCGCCCAGAGTCCACCTGACATGCTGCTGGCCGTTTGTGCCGCGGTACATCTGCACGGCCTGGCAGGTGACGTGATGCGCGAAAGCGTGGGCGAGCATTCGATGGTCGCAACGGATCTGCTGCGCGGATTGCCCGAGGCCTTCTGGCGGGCGCAGCGTACCGCGCGGGAAAAGTTCGTGCGCTGGGATGGATGACGTCGCCCAACAACTGCCCCTTGTCATCCTGAGCGGTGCGCGGTTTGCGCTTCGCGGAAACCGCACGTAGTCGAAGGATCCCCAACCCCCCGACGTGGCGCTGGTCTGCATCGGTGGCGGTCGTTCAGTTGGCTGGAGGCAGGCCGACTTTGGCGAGTAACTGCCGGAAGGCCGGGAGCGGCTGCAGATTATTGAAGGCCGGGTCAACCGCTATGCTGGTGGTTTCGTCCGCGTGGCGGTCATAACAAACTTTTAGATACTTGAGCGCATCCTCCGTGTTTCCCAGGAGAGAATAGGTTTCAGCCAAATAGTATGGGGAGAGTTTTCCCTGGCTGAAAGCCTTGTTCTGCCGATCGAGCTGGCTCTTGAATAGTCCCCTTGGCCCATGGGCCGCGAAGCCTTTTTCCGCGGCTTTCTCGATGGCGGAGAGCGAGGCATCGTGAGTCAGGAGACCTTCTTTTTTCATTTCTGACAGATAGCCGGGGTACTCGCCCGTTTCGAAGTAGGCAGAACTCAAGTAGCGATGCGGAGAAACAGAATCGGGATCGGCTTGCTCCAATTGCCGCAGCAGCCGCAGGGCTTCCTCGTGGCGTCCGGCCACCCACAAGAGCCTCCCTTATCCGCAAGAATCGAAACAGAATTGGGATCGAGGGTCTGCGCGCGATCGATCTCGTTCAGCGATTCAACGGAGCGGCGGACGGCGCACAGATAGGTCGCGTACCAATGATGAGCATTGGCATTGTTGGGATCAAGATCGATGGCGCGCCGAAATTCCTGGTCGGCCGTTCCCGAGTCCCACATCCCGAAAAAAGAGACGAAGGCGAGTGAGGCATGGGCGGCCGAAGAGTGATCATCAAGTTCCACTGCTTTTTTCGCCGCTGCCAGCGCGCGTGGATAGGCGTCGCTGGCGGGCATCACGGTGTACTCGCGCAGCAGGTTGTAGCAGTCGGCCAGTCCCACGTAGGCATCGGAGTAATTGGGATCGTGAACGATAGCCTGGGTGAAGGAATCTACAGCCTGGTTCAGACTCTCGGGCGTGCGCTTGTTCCAGTAGAAGCGGCCTTTCAAGTAGTAGTCTTCCGCTTCGCGATTGGCCGCACGGTGAAGGCTGCTTTCTGAGGCAGGTGCGCTCGATTTAACGCCGGCCTTGGCGTATCGATAGCCGGGGCGGAAGATCCAGACTGCGAATAGTAGCGCCAAGACTGGCAGGGCAAAAATCAAGCTACGCCATGGAGAGAATCTTGGCGGCCGTGGCGCTTTAGCCAGAACCTTTTCGTTCTGCTTTGCATTTCCCCCCACGGCAACCTCGGGAAGATGCGTGGGCGCGATCCAGCGGTAGCCGCGGCGGTCGATGGTTTCAATAAAGATGGGGTTCTCGGCGGAATCGCCCAGCGAGTCGCGCAGGCGCTTAATGGCACTGCTGATCCCGCGATCAAAGTCGACGAAGACGTCTTGCGGCCACAGATCCTGTCGAAATTCCTCGCGCGTCACGACTTCGTTGGGGCGGCTGAGCAGGAGTCTCAGAGTGCGGAACGGCAGATCCTGAATCTTGACCCGGACACCATTCTTGCGCAGTTCACCCGCACGCAAGTCCGCCTCAAACACACCAAAGCGCAAAACTGACTGAGGTTCGCTGGGCACACTCATGGCTACCAAGTTTCGGGGAGGACGACTTCAGTCTATCAAAGGAAAAGCGACCAAAACTGGCACGATCGGGCCATTGCTCCCAGGCAAGAACTGTCTGCAACCCATTGCGATTTAAAGCATATAGCCCGTCATCTCGATGCCGTAGACAGGTCGCTTCCAAAGCATTGACCCCAGCAACGATTCCGGCGAGAGTCGCGTTGCAGTCGCGGGCGTCCGATAAATCCGACGCAGAGCGGGGCCGGGACCGCGAAAGTAGTCTCTCGCCCATTCCCCCGAACAGAAACATTCATTCTCAGGAGACTCTCATGAATTCGGAGCACTGCCAAGCCATGACGAAGTCCCGGGCGGCCGCCTTTGCGGTGCTCGCGTTCCTCGCCTTGTTAGTCGGTGTCGCTATTCCTGCATCGGCGCAAACCGTTACCACCCTCTACAACTTCAACAGCGGCGGCACCGGAGCACAGATCTTTCCAACTGGAACCATGGCGCAGGGACGCGACGGGAATTTCTACGGTGTCACTCAAGGCGGCACCGGCCAAGGCACCATATACAAAGTAAGTTCCGCCGGAGTGCTCACGATCGAGCACGCGATGGCGCAATCCGATGGGATCACTTGCCAAGGACTGGTGCTCGGCACCGATGGCAATTTTTACGGCGCCTGCGCCCAAGGCGGAGCGGTCAATGGCAACCCCGGCGGAACCATCTTCAAAGTGACACCCACTGGCACCGTGACGGTGCTGCACGACTTCCCCGAGGTGGAATCGCTCACAGACGGATGTCTTCCCCGTGGAAACCCGGTCCAGGGTTCGGACGGCAACTTTTACGGGACCACCGAAAGCTGCGGGGCCAACAACTACGGCATGGTGTACAAGATCACTCCCGCGGGAGTGTATACGCAGTTGTACAGTTTCCAGGGCGGTTCCACCGATGTGGCATATCCTTACGGGTCTCTGATTCAGGGCACCGATGGAAATTTCTGGGGCACGGGAAACCAGCTCGGACTTGGCGGCGGACTTACCGGAAATGGTGGAGTGTTCAAGATATCTGCCACTGGCAAGGAGACCAAGGTCTTTTCGTTCGTCAACGCTCTCACTGACGGCGATTACCCCGAGACTGGCCTGATCCAAGGCTCTGACAACAATTTTTACGGCACAACTTTTGAAGGTGGCTCGGCTCAGTTCGGCACCGTCTTCAAACTTACGCCGGCCGGGGTAGAGACGGTCCTCTACAATTTCCCGAATCAAAAGCAGGGCGCTTACCCACGGTTGCCGCTGACACAAGGACCTAATGGCCTTTTGTACGGCATCGCCACGGACTGCGGTAGCGGAGGCTGCAGCCAGGCCGGACTGTTCGACATCACCACAAAGGGCGCATACAGCAGCCTCTATTTGTATCCGCTCGGCCAACCGAACAGCGTTCAGCCCTTCTCCCCTCTCTTGCTCTCCACCAATGGGATGTTCTACAGCACGACCGAGCAGGGAGGGAGCCATAACGCCGGGTCGTTCTACCGTTTGAGTACTACGTTCAAGCCGTTTGTCTCGCTTCTTCCCACGATTGCCATCGAGACTGCGAAGGTCGGGATTCTCGGGCAGGGCTTCAACTCGTCGTCGGTGGTGAAATTCGGAGGTATAACAGCGGCGACTAGAGTGCTGACGGGCAGCACCTTCATTCTGGCACCGTTCCTGCCGGGGCGTTGACTGGAAATGTGACGGTCACCACCGGCGCGACCACGCTGACCAGCAATCAGACCTTCAGAGTGAGACCAACCCTCAAGACCTTCTCGCCGTCGAGCGGGCCAGTCGGGACTACAGTGACGATCACCGGGACCGGGCTGAAGCAGGCGATCAAGGTGACTTTCAACGGGACGTCGTCTTCGTTCACCGTGAACTCGGACACCCAGATCAAGGCGGTAGTGCCTGCCGGAGCCACCACCGGCAAGATCTTAGTGGCCACCAAGGGTGGTGGCGTCTCGAGCGCGACCAGCTTTACCGTCAACTAGCCCACGAGGTTGTACGTAAGAGAGGACACCGGAGCGCGAGTGGGGGCTTGCGTTCCGGTTATCCTTAGGGCTGCCGCCGAAACTCTCCTCAAATCGCAGTCTCTTTGCAAGTCCCTCGACTTAGGCCGGGCGCCTGCCGTCCTGAAGTCCGTAAAGGTCTGACCGACGATAAAAACGCGACCTCGCGGCCGGATGCACATCTATAGTTGAAACGCGCAAAATCAATCGCAACTATAGAATTCAGCATTATCCCCAGACGGATCATCATGGCGAAGCCAATATTGTTGAGTGTCGACGACGACTCTGATGTTTTGCGAACGATTGAGCGCGACCTGCGCTCGCAGTACGGTGCCGAATACCGCGTGATCGGAAGCGACTCTCCGGCCCAAGCACTCGATCTTTTAAAACAACTGAAAGTTCGCAACGATAACGTGGCGCTAATGCTGGCGGACCAGCGCATGCCCGGCATGGACGGTGTGGAATTTCTGCAGGAAGGAATGCGTCTGTTCCCCGGAGCCAAGCGTGCCTTGCTGACCGCCTACGCCGACACCAGCGCCGCGATCAGCGCCATCAACCAGGCCAATATCAATTATTTTTTCCTGAAGCCATGGGACCCGCCGGCCGAACACCTGTATCCGCAACTGGACGACTTGCTCGATGATTGGCAGGCTTCGTATCGGCCCACGTTCGACGGAATCCGCGTGCTGGGCACCCGCTGGTCCCCGCGCTCCTATGAGCTAAGGGACTTTCTGGCACGAAACCACGTGCCGTACCAGTGGATTGATGTGGAGGCTTCCGCCAACGACCCGGAAACCAAACGCCTGGTGGAAGCTCTGGGCCCGGAAGGAACTCAGCTCCCGGTGGTTCTCTTCCCCGATGGCACCAAGCTCTTGGAAAGCCTGCCGGCTGACGTTGCCCAGAAAGTGGGCTTGCGAACCCGCGCGCAGACCGACTTCTACGACCTGGCGATCGTTGGCGGCGGGCCAGCGGGACTCGCGGCTGCAGTGTATGGCGCGTCGGAAGGCCTGCACACGGTGATGATTGAGCGGGAAGCGCCCGGCGGGCAGGCCGGAATGAGTTCCCGCATTGAAAACTACCTGGGATTTCCGATGGGGCTCAGCGGTGGCGACCTGGCGCGGCGGGCCGTGGTGCAGGCGCAACGCTTTGGAGTAGAAATCCTGTCGCCCCAGGAAGCGGTCGCGGTCCGAACCGAGGGACCGTATCGCATTATCAAGCTCGCAGATGGCAGCGAAATCTCCTGCCATGCATTGATGATCGCAAGCGGAGTGCAATGGCGGCGGCTGGAGGCTCAGGGAATCGATCGCTTGCAGGGTGCGGGAATTTACTACGGCGGTGGCGCCACCGAGGCGCTGTCTTGCAAGGGCGAAACGGTTTATGTTGTCGGCGGCGCGAATTCCGCCGGCCAGGCGGCCATGAATTTTGCCCGCTATGCCGAGCGAGTCGTGATTCTGGTGCGTGGAGATTCCCTTGCCGCCACCATGTCGCAGTACCTGATCGACCAGATCAAGGCAACGCCGAACATTTCGCTGTGGGCTCACGCCAGCGTGGTCGAGGCGCATGGCGACATTCACCTCGAAGAAATTTCGGTGCTGTGTTCCGACACCGACAAGACCGAGCGGGTGCCGGCGAGTTCGATGTTCATCTTCATCGGAGCTCTGCCGCGCACCGATTGGCTGGCGGGCCTGGTTGAGCGCGACGAGCGCGGATTCATCCTGACCGGTCCCGATCTTATCCGCGATGGGCAACGTCCGAAAGGATGGATCCTCGATCGGGATCCATTCCTGCTCGAGACCAATGTTCCCGGCCTTTTTGCCGTGGGCGATGTGCGGCATGGCTCCGTGAAACGCGTGGCCTCGGGAGTGGGAGAAGGATCGGTGGCAGTGCAGTTCATTCATCAGTACTTGAGCAAGGTTTAAATGGTCGAAAAATCGCAACTACTTCGCGTCCCGGCATTCGCTGATCTGCCCGACGATCAGATCGAATGGTTCCTCAGCCAATCGCAGGAACTCCACTTCAAGGCAGGCGATGTCTACGCGCAGCAGGGTGCGCCTGCCGACGCGATGTTCATCATCCTTGAGGGCGAAGTGCAAGGTCGGGGCGAAATCGGCGGCGAGATTGTTATCTTTCCCATCAGGACCGGCGCTGTCACCGGACTGCTGCCGTTTTCCAGGATGAAACAGTTCACGGTAAGTGGACGCGCCGTCACCGACGTCCGCATGCTGAGATTTCCGGCAACGCAGTTTCCTGATCTGGTGCAGAAGATGCCAGAACTGGCCAAGCGCCTGGTGGGCCTCATGACCGACCGGGTCCGTGAGGTCACCCGGATGGAACAACAGCGCGACCGCCTGGCTGGGTTAGGAAAGCTTTCTGCGGGATTGGCCCATGAGCTCAACAATCCAGCTTCCGCCGCCAAGCGTGCCGCCGCCCAACTCCGCGACATCCTGAAGAAAATAAAAAACGCCAGTCTGGAGTTGGGCCGCCGCGACCTCACGTCGGCGCAGAAAGCAGAAATCGAAAAGCTTGAAGCTTTCTTCATTCAGCGCGACGAGCCTCCTCCGGACCCGCTCACCACCAGCGACCTGGAAGAGCAACTCGACTCTTTGCTGCGCAGTCACGGACAAAATGATCTCTGGCAACTGGCCGCCGATCTGGCGCGGAAGAGCGTCAAGCCGGACATGCTGGAATCTCTGTTCGCCACTCTGGACGCAGGAACGGCCCGCGCCGCTCTGGTCAGGATCGCCGCCTCGGTAGAAATTGCAAACTTATTGAACGAAATCGAGAACAGCACCTCGCGCATCTCTGACCTAGTCCGCGCCATCAAGGAATACACCTACATGGACCAGTCGCCGGTGCAGAACGTCGACATTGTGAAAAGCCTGGAGACCACGCTGACCATCATGAACCACAAACTGAAGCACGGGGTGGTCGTGCAGCGCGATTACCAGCGCGTCCCGTTTTTGGTGAACTCGTTTGGCAGCGAACTCAATCAGGTCTGGACCAACCTGATCGACAACGCGATTGACGCCATGGGCGGGAAAGGCGAACTTCGGGTTCGAACCTTTCGCGACGACGGTTGTGTTGTGGTTGAGATCGCGGATAACGGAGCGGGGATTTCACCCGAGGTAAAAGCTCACATTTTTGAGCCTTTCTTCACTACCAAGGCTGTCGGGGAAGGAACCGGCCTCGGCCTGGACACTGTCCAACGAATTGTGAAGAAGCACCGGGGCACGATTCAAGTCACTTCGAAACCAGGGGATACTCGTTTTCAGGTGTGGCTCCCCCTCGCGGAAGTTCCGGTAGAGACGTCCTCCAACAATTAAAGACACCAAAAGGGAGCGAGCCTGTAACCGCGAGCTTGCTCCCCTGTCAAGTCCCCCCGGACCTGCTTTGGTTAGCGAAGGTATAACTAATGGCTGAGGGCTAGGAAATAGGGTAAAAAATGTAGGTACAAGTGCTTCAACCGATCGTTTAAGTTTCCTTGTAAATGTGGGCGCGTGTGCCGGGCATCCGGCAGGATCAGGCAGGATGGTAAGGGGCCGGCGCCTAAGTCAGGCGCACATCAAACAGTGCCAGCCAATACTGAAGCGATTGCAGGGCAAAACCGCAGAGGATAAGCCCTATCCCGAATGCTCCCAGCCGTCTCTCTGGAAGATTGTCGGCGTTAGTATTCGATTTAAGGATTGATCGTCGCCCCGACGCCGGTGACAATACCTGTCACCAATCCCACGCGGATCGAAAAAGTCCAAGTGTGGTCCAGGTAACAGACCAGAGCGAAAACGTTGTTGGTTCGGGAAGGGCAAAGCGTTAAGCGGAGACCACTCGGCTATTTCGATACGATGCGTTGGCGAGCCGCGTAGGCTGCAACCTTCTGCCGATTTCCGCATAGTTGCATGCTGCACCAGCGCCGCGCTCCCTTCTTGCTGGTGTCGTAGAAGTGCAGCACACAATGAGCGCACTTGCGGACGCGTGTCCGGTCCAGACTAGCGAACAACGTCGCCGCACTGTGCGCCACCGGAGCAATTAAGTCTTCGGGTTGGCGCGGTATGAAATACAGCTCAGTTGAGGACCCGCCGCTACCGGTTTGCAACCTGGTACGCATGGGATGTTCCGCCATCAGTCGGTTGAGTTCGTCCACGGTGGAGTGATGAATTGCTCCTCCGCCTTCCCAAGGAACAACTTCCTTCCTCAGCCTTTCCCGCAGTTCCTGGATGGCCTGCAGAGTACGCTTAGCTCGGGCCGAGTCTCCCCACTGCTGCTTAAGATTGGCAGCTTCCGCAGAACTAAGGACATCAGCCGCCTGAAGCCAGCGTAAGAGCGCGCCGAAACTAGGAAGGAGTTCGACGGGCTCGCCGTCCGGTGCCGGGCGGGTATTTAGAAAATCGAGTGCCAGCTGGTTCCCGATAAACAGAAACCCTTCTTTCCAGTCTGGACTCAGCTTAATCTTTGGCCTGCTCACGCCTGATGCCTCAATAAATTGTAACACCAATAAAGAATCATTTTAACGGTTAGCACATCTGATGTGGTGAAGCGGAGCCGGGATGCACGAACCGGCCTCTACCAAATCTTCTGAGGAGATCCGTTATGACCACATACCAGTACGCAACCGTCGACGGCATCAAGATCTTTTATCGCGAAGCCGGATCGAAAACAGCGCCAACCATTCTTTTGTTGCACGGCTTCCCTACATCGTCCCACATGTATCGCAACCTCATTCCGGCCTTGGCGGACCGCTATCACGTCGTCGCACCGGACCTGCCGGGCTTCGGATTCTCCGATGCGCCGGACCGCCAACAGTTCCGCTACACGTTCGAACACTTGGCCAAGGTCATCGACGGTTTCACCCAGGCAATCGGGCTGCAACGCTATGCAATTTATGTTTTCGATTACGGTGCCCCGGTCGGATTGCGGCTTGCATTGGCGCATCCGGAGCGGATCACTGCAATCATCTCTCAGAACGGCAATGCCTATGAGGAAGGCCTGAGCCAAGGCTGGAATCCGATCCAGAAATACTGGCAAGCGCCGACCCCGGAGAATCGGGCTGCCCTGCGCGAATTCCTCAAGCCCGAGACGACGAAGTGGCAATACCTGCATGGCGTCCAGGACGCAACGCTCGTCGCGCCGGAGTCCTACGAACTCGACTCCGCGCTCCTGGCCCGGTCTGGAAATGACGAGATCCAGCTTGACCTGTTCCTGGATTATGCCAGCAACGTCGCACTCTACCCTAAGTTTCAGGAGTACCTCCGCACCAAACGGCCACCACTACTCGCGGTCTGGGGCAAGAACGATCCGTTCTTTTTGCCGGCCGGCGCCGAAGCTTTCAAGCGCGACATCCCAGCAGCCGAGGTCCATTTCCACGACACCGGTCACTTTGCGCTGGAGACGCACGCGCAGCAAATTGCAAGCGCGATCCGTGATTTCTTGGGCCGCAAACTGACTGGGCAAGCTTCAGCGGCGTGACGGCGGTCTGTCTCGGCAAGAACCATCCCGGGCGATTCACTTTACCGGGAGACTATGCAATGAGCCAGGAGGGCGTTGAGGCCGCCGCGTTCGCGATCGCAACCGTCCGCCAATGTGGGCGCACCTAACCACGAATTGAATCTACCGGCCTAACGATGGGACTCGCCCGGATGTTGCTCGGTGGAGGAATCATGGTGGATGAAGCCCCTCGCTGGCTCGTCGCCATCTCTGAAGATTACATACTCGTCGCTGGACAGATCTATTTTTTGCGATTTTACGGTGCTGAGAGCGTCGTTGCCGGCCACCACCAGGACCATGTGCGTCGCATCGAGCGGATTCGTTGCGGCAAGAATCAGCCCTTCCCGTTCCGAGGCGTGCACCTTGCCGTCCATTTTGAATGCAGCTCCCGAGTAGTCGAGTCCGATTTTTTCCGACCAGCGGGCAAGTATTGAATTGGACTCGGGGCGCCCCACAAACACGACATCGCGATGACGAAGCAGATCGTCAGTGACTTCGAAGTCCTTGTAGATCGGCACCTGGCTCTCATAGCGGTCAAGGAAATGGTTCTGCATCTGTTCGGCGGAGTAACGATTCGCACCCGCCTCGCGCATTGTGCCGTACACGATCACAGAGGAGGCAAGGCGCCTCCAGATGTCATTGGTGAGATAAGCAGGCCCATCGGGCGGATCGATTACATCAATTTTGGCCCCCGCCTGATCGAGGAACGACTGCGCGGTGACCGTCTTGGTCGTGTTGGCCATGAAATAGTCGGTCATTAGCTTAAGAAAGGCGGCGTCGCCCATCTTGCGGCGGAGAAAATCGAGAAACAGCACACCTTTGGCTCGCTCCCGCTGAAAGTGATTCGCAGGCATATCTGGGATTAGTTCCAGACCACGCCAAGCGGCGCTCTGGGCATCCAACGCTTCTTCCACATTTTTCGATTCCAGGGTGCGCTTGTAGGCTGCTGAGCCAGCAACGAACCACGTGTCCGCGTCCGTAGCCGGCAGCAGCCAACCCTTCCAGAGGCGGCCTTCAAACGACGGCGCATCTGAGGCCTCCTGGACTGGATTCTTGGGCGACTCCGTCGACGCCGTAAGGCGAGCCGTCTCGTTCTGCTGAACGGCCGCGCGCAGGCTCGCGGAAGGTTCTTGCTGGAAGAGATAGTAGCCCGATGGATAGAGTCCGTCGTCCTTAGCCGAGTCCCACTTTTGCGGCAGCCATTCACGCTGGTTGGGCTTGCCGATTGCCGCCCAGACCATCAGATGAGACGCCATGTCTGAGGTCAGGACCTTAGCGTCCATGGTGGAGGCGCTGACCAGCGGAGCGGTACGAAATGCAAGAAAACCGAACTGCTCGTCGATTTGGCCGCGATACTTGCGATAAAGGTCCTGCCAGGCCAGATCGCGGTCGTAGGGTACATACGGAATGTAGTAGGCATCTTCCTGCGGATCGGAATAGTCCTCGAGGCGGACTGTCAGGTCCTTCGCGTTGTTGTCGCCCCAGTAGAAACCCGGAGTGTCTCCAAACCATTGGTTCTTCGAACTACGCCACAAACGAGTATGGCCGGTACCAAGATCGTAGATCGCGATTTCGTTGGTTTTGGCGTCGCCAATGATCCACTCATTGGTGTAGAGCCCATTGTTGCGGGTACCGAGGTGCTGCACAACCTCATCAATGTTGCTGCTGTACTGGATCGCGGCGCGCGCGCGGAAAGCCACTGGCGTGCCTTGAACGTTGAACGGTGTTTGCCGAATGGTGGTTTCGGTCAGAACCACCCCGGCGTCATTCTGGTACCAGTCTGTGCCACTCTCAATGCCGCCGGGATAGCTTTGAATGAGCATGCGATGGCCGGAAGCGGGCTTGATGTCGAGCATGACATTGGTCTGCTCCGCGAGGTCCAGCGGCCACCACGTGACATGTCCAATGACCATCTTGCCGTCGCGCGTGGCGGGTCCGGTGGCAGCAAACGCGCTGCAATGGTCGGTTACAGAATCACGCCGACCATTGGCGTACGGAGGCTTCTCCGGGCCAAGCCCCTCCAGTCCCGTAGGAGTTGCGGTGAGTGCCCAGGTCAGTTCCCCCATTTCGACTGTGGTGTTGGCCACGACTATGTCGACGAGGTCGATGCGTCGGTCCTGCCACCGCGCGCCCGCATCTGAGGCACCGTCGGCGATGCCGCGCATCTCCTCCAGGATTTCCTGATCGAAGCCACGGAGGAAAAGAGCGTTGGCTGTAGTGCGATAGTCCTTCCAATGATCTTTGGACCCCAGTTCTGCAGCACAACGCTCGAGATACTCAGGTATCTCCCGAGCCATCAGATGGCCGTGCTGGTACCCGCGCTCATAGGGTTTACCTTCGATGTGCAAATAGATCCAGCCCGCGGCGGGATAACGGTAGGCAGGACCGAAGGTCTCAACCGCTTCCCGAATCGGCCACTCATCATCGGATGAGATTTCGTCCACGCGTATGCCTTCAAACCAGGTTCTGCCACTGAATGAGCCGCCGTTGCCCACCGTGAGCAGGATCTGATCCTGCGCACGGCTGGCGACGAATCGTAGCGTAACGCGCATCCACGGCTGCGTACCCCCGACTGAAGCAGAGTGGACATCGAATGGCATGGAGGCCATGGTGAGCGTGGCGCCCGAGGCAATCGGGGAGCGATCAAGATCACGCACCTGGAGCGCTTCCGTGTGGATCCAGCCACTTAGCTCATAGCGTTTGCCGAGCGTAAGTGTGACCCGCCCAAGCCCGACGCATGCATCCTGGGAAGCGGCATCTCGCTCGACGCGAAGGGATGTCCTGTTGTCGTGCAAGACGGACGAGTCCGCCGTTGCGGTGCCGCGAGCGACGGTCCAGTCCCGGTTGGGCTTCTGGAAAGATGCTTGGTATAAGGGAGTGCTGGCCTGGGCCACCGATGCGATGAGCAGATACCAAGTGAGACGAAACATTTGCCACCTACCATGCCAGTTGCCCGCCAAAACCGGCTCTTGGATGTAGGGCCGCTGGATGAAGCCTTCCATTGAATCCCCACGTTGCGCAGGATTCTATCATCCATAATTACTCAGAGAGCGACCTTCGTTCTAAAATGTCCGAAGCAGGCTTTCCCGGAGGTTCCAAAATGCGGTACGCAAAATCGGTTCTGACGGCGGCGATTCTTCTGGTCTCGGCTGGTCTTTGGGGACAAGAGGCCTCTCACGCGGGCGACCCTGATTTGCTGGCGCGGCTTTCCTACGACAACTCCGCGATTGTGCATGGTGACGATGTTCGCCAGATCTGTATCGCCGTCTCGCGCGATGGAGAGTATCGAATTATGCGATCGCTGACGACCGGGGAGATGCAGCGGCTGCAGGGAAAAGTACCGCATGCGCAGTTGCAACAGTTAAAAATGTTGTTGAAATCCGGCGAATTCAAGGCGCTATCCGCGAACCATGGCGGCCTGATTCGTCAGGATTCGGAAAGCTTTGCCGCCGAGATTCCACGCAAGGATGGAGCCCAGCGAGTGCAGTGGTTAAACGCCGACGGCGCGAGCCCTTTCCCCGCTCCGGCAGAGAAAGTTGTCGATTGGCTGAAGCACTTCGAGCCGAAAGATGGGAAGGCGTTTGAGTACGCGGAATATCCTGACGTGTGTCCGTCTGGCGGATTGCGTTTGATCCAGCCCTCGGTAGCAGCCAACCAGCATCCTTAAGAATTCGGGCAACAGAGGCCGAGGCGCTCCGTTTGAGAAGCAGCTTGCCAATAAGTCAACAGCCCGCAAAAGCAGGCCCCCAAGTTCAACCTGTAACGGCGGCGGGTTACTTCACTACGGGTGAATCGGCGTCGGCCGGCTTGGTTTCGTCGGCGTGGATTTTACCGTCCTCATCGGCATAGAACGAGCGATGCTGCGCATCTAGAAGCTTGGGCGTCATGGTGAGGACGTAGCTGTCGTTCTTTCCCTTGAAACTAGCGGTGTAGTCGCCGCGATCGGGATTGACCATGCGCTTGGTGAACGATCCGGAGTGAACTAGTTCGGTGAGCGTGGTGGCGTAGTGTCCGTATTGCTTGTTGAACCGTTTCTGAGCGCGGATGACGACGCGCACGTAGCCGAGAGCTTCGGCTTCGGAATCGGAGCGCGCGGGATCGCCAGGAAATTTGGGCGTGTAGGTGGGAGCCGAAGTTTGAGGCGGCGCGGCTTCGGTTTGTTGTGCGAACGCGATTTGCGTGGACGCTATAAGGGCAACGGTGCAGATCAGCGACAATTTCGTGCGGTTTGTCCTGGTGAAGATCGGTAGTGCTTTCATGCGAGCGCGTCTCCGGGATGTGTCGGGCGATGCGGAATCGGTCCGCTCCACCGCCTGAATTGCAGATCTGATGCGAGGTTCAAGCTCATTTCCCATGTTACTCCCGTAATTTCCCTTCGGTCACCTTCTCTTTGCATACAGGTCGATTATCACTATGCTGAATGAAAGAATCTACGCCCTACAGGGAAAACTATGAAAGCAGCAGTCGCCAGAAAACCTGTGATACGAATTGCGGTGGTGGAAAGCGATCCGTTGCGCTTTGTTGGATTCCGCGCGCTGTTTGATTCGGAGCCGGAATTCGAACTCATCTCCGCGGCGCTACCCGAGATCAGCGCTTTGCAGAATATTGATCTCATCCTGCTCGGCAACCGTTCCGGGCAAAACCTTTTCGATCTGATGGCCAGCCTGAAGGCCACGCGGCCGGATTTGCGGATCATCGTGACCGGCAGCGGAATTGATGAAGAAACCATTCTCAAGGCGATTGCTTCCGGAGCCAAGGGCTATGTGGACGAAGCCGCTACTCCAGCAGAATTCGCGCAGGCAATTCGCGTGGTGAATCAGGGCTCGGTCTGGGCTCCGCGGCGCGTGCTGTCGATGTTCATCGAGCGCGTGTCGTCGGCTCCGGGAAGGATCTTTCCCGCAGGCCGTGTCACCTTCACCGACCGCGAGAAAGAAGTACTGGAGATGCTGGTGGCCGGCCGCTCCAACAAAGAGATCGGCTCGCAATTAGGGATTGAAGAGCGCACGGTCAAGGCGCACGTGGCGAAGCTGATGCGCAAAGTGGGCGTGCAGAACCGGATTGCGCTGTCGGTGCACGCGATCACCCATTCGCTGGTAACGACGAAGTAGCGAAGGCTGTCAGCTGTTGGCGGTCAACGGTCGGCTGTCAGCTATCAGCCAAACCAGTTCGAGCGGGACCGGAGTTTCTGGCTCACTCTGGCGTACCCAATAGGCCACTTACCTTCGTAATCTTGTGTGAATTTCAGAGGCGACGCATACTCGCCTCACCTACCACAGAACCTGGGAGACGGGGTTGAGAGTGGCGATTAGGGTCACTGCTTTCAGCCCCGCATTTTTTTGTCTTCCGATTCCCTCCACCTTTCGAACCCAACCGCTGTTTTTCAGAGCTCCGCGCCTGAACAGGCCACGAAAGAATTGCTAACTCGCGCTAGACCGGGAAGAGCATGAGTTCTACTCGTGCCATAAGTCGCGCAAAATCAATGCGGGCTTTAAGAGTGTGCGTGAGAACTGACTTGTAATTATGGGGTAGATGGTGCAGAAAGAGAAGTATGGGACGATTTCTGCCGTATGCACCCGAGCAAGCGTATTTATTGCCGCCGAGCGTGAAGCAGGAGCTGGGGGAAGATCATCTCTGCTTTTTCATTCACCACACGGTGGAGCATCTGGACTTGAACGGTTTCGAGCAGGAGTACAGCGAGGAAGGCGGGGTGCTGTACCATCCGGCCCTGATGTTGAAGGTCTGGCTGTATGCCTATGCGGTCGGGATCACGTCGGCGCGACGGCTGGAGCAGCGGATCGGGGAAGATTTGGCGCTGCGCTATCTGGCGGGCGGGGCGCGGCCGGACAACTGGGCGTTGAGCGCATTTCGGCGGCGGCACGCGCGGGGGTTGAACGATGTGTTCACGCAGGTGCTGGAGATGGCGCGGACGCTGAAGCTGGGACGGTTGGGGCAGGTGGCGATTGACTCGACGCGGATTCAAGCGGCGGCGTCGCGTAACCGGCTGGAGACCGAACGGCGGCTGCGGCAAGAGCGATCGCGGCTGCGGCGGGCGATCCGCAAGTGGCAGAAGCAATGTGATGGGGAGGACCCGAACGAAGGGGCGGGGACGGATCTGAAGTTGGAAGGCTTGCAGCAACACCTGGCGGAGATGCCGCGACGGCTGGAGAAGCTGCGCAAGAGCGGGCTGAAAAAGATGTCGCGCACCGACCCGGAGGCGCGCTTCTTGCGGGAGCGCGGCGGCTTTGCGCTGGGCTACACGGCGGAAATCGCGGTCAATGAAGATCATCTGATCGTGGGGCAAAGAGTGACGCAGAACGCCGCCGATAACGACAGTCTGATTCCGCTGGTGGAAGAAGCGGAACGGCAGATGGGAACGAAAGCGGAGAAAGTTTTGGCGGATGCGGGATTTTTCTCGTTAGACAACCTGGAGCAACTGGAAGCCCGGGGATTGGATGTGTACCTGCCGGATTCGAATTTAGCGCGCGAACTGAACACCGGACAACGCTGTGCACGGACTCGGCTGAGTCCCCGACAGCGGCGCATGCGGCAGAAGCTGCGCTCTCCAGCGGGACGAGCACTCTACGGGAAACGCAAGGCGCTAGTCGAACCGGTACTGGGGAGCTTGAAAGAACAGCGTGGCATGAGGCGGTTTCGGTTGCGGGGATTGAAGCAGGTGGCGCTGGAGTTCACCTTGGCGGCCATTTCCTTCAACCTGACCCGGCTGGCACGGATGGGCTCAGCCCAGCCAGCCGATTCTCAGGCGGAAATTCCCTCCCTCGTACAATGTTGCCTGGTTCTCACGCACACTCTTTAAGCCCCTGAGGGTTCGCTCTTGCGCCCCCTGCCCATTTTTCGCGGCCTATGAAGCTGTATGCATGCCTGAAGGCATGCCCTGATACGAATCGTTGAACCGTGCCGGCGCGGTGCCCCGACGCGACTTCATTTACAATCAGGCTACTGGATCCCAGTCAATCCTGTTATGCCGTGAGGAATCATGAAAAAGCTGGCGCTGCTGACCCTAATTGTGTCCCTCTGTTCCCTTTCTTCCTTTGCAGCCGACGAACAACCCCGAGAATCGAAAGCCACCGACCGCGTGCAGGCGGCGGCCGACGTGCTGGATGAAATTCAAGGTGCTCCGGACTCCGGGATTCCGAGGGAGGTTCTCGGGTCGGCGGAATGCGTGGCGGTGGTTCCCTCGATGTTGAAAGGGGGATTCATCGTGGGCGCCAAGTACGGGCGGGGGCTGGCGAGTTGCCGGACGTCAAAAGGATGGAGCGCGCCTGCGTTTTTCGCGGTCGAGGGCGGCAGCTTTGGATTCCAGATCGGCGGGCAGGCCGTCGACCTGGTGATGTTGATTATGAACAAAAACGGCATGCAACACCTGTTGTCGAGCAAGTTCGCGCTGGGAGCCGACGCCTCGGTGGCAGCGGGGCCGGTGGGACGCCATGCCGAGGGGAATACCGACTGGAAGATGCGGGCGGAGGTGCTGACTTATTCGCGGGCGCGCGGAGTGTTCGCCGGCGTGAGCCTGAACGGGGCGGTGGTCAAGCAGGACAAAAATTCGACCCGCGAATTTTATGGACACTTTGTCACGTCGAAGGCGGCACTGACCGGCGAAGTGGATCCTCCGGCGGCGGCGAACACCTTTCTGACGACCCTGGCCAAGTGGGCGCAGGAAGCGGCGAAGTAGAACGGTATCCTTTGACAAACAATTTTCGCTGGTGATACGGTCACGCATTCCTGATGCGGAGAAAACTGGAATACGCGGCGGCGTGGCCATTCATCAAGGTCCTGGGACTGATGCCACGGCGGCTGTCGCGCGCCTTCGGGATCGGCTTGGGTCTAGCGGTTTATCTTGTGCACGTGCGCTTGCGCCGGGTTGGCATGCGGAACCTGGCGCTCGCGTTTCCCGAAAAAACCGAGCCGGAGCGGGCTCGCATTCTGCGTGGGGTTTTTATTTCCCTGGGCCGGCAACTGGCAGAGGTGTGCCAGTTTCCCAGATACACGCTGGAAAACGTCGAACAGGTCGTGGTGTACGACGGGCTAGAGAATTACGAACAAGCCTACGCTCGGGGCAAGGGTGTGTTGTTTGTCACCGCCCATTTCGGCGGGTGGGAGCTCTCCGCGTTTGTACACTCTCTGCATGGGCACTGGCTGCACGTTGTAATGCGGCCCATGGACAACCCGTATCTCGACCGGTTGATCCAGAGCTACCGCACCATGCATGGGAACAAGACTGTGGGGAAGGACGACTTTGTGCGCGGGTTGCTGGCGGCGATGAAGGCCGGCGAAATCGTCGGTATATTGATGGACACGAATATGACTCCGCCCCAAGGAGTGTTCGTCAACTTCTTCGGTATTTCGGCGTGCACAGCCAGCGGCCTGGCGCGCATCGCTTTGCGGACGGACGCGGCAGTGGTTCCTGGGTTCACGATCTGGGACGAGGCGCTCGGCAAATACCGGCTGCGGTTCGATCCGGCGGTGGAGTTGGTCCGCACCGGCGAGTTGGAAGCGGACATCGTCGTCAACACGCAGAAGTTCACCAAAGTGATCGAGGACTATGTCCGGAAATATCCGGAGCAGTGGTTGTGGGTGCATCGGCGATGGAAGACGCGACCCGAGGGCGAGACGGGACTCTACTAGGGGAGGCCAAGAGCCCACCCCCTTTGGCTCCGTCCAGGCAGGCTTCCTCGCAAACACCGCCAGAAATGGGACGAGCGCGGTTGGATCTAAAGTCGTGTCGTAATAGGCGCAAACTGTTTGGAAAGGGCACGGCTTTTCCGCCGCAAGGACGAGCTGGCAGACTGGCCTTAGCCGCTGACGGAATCGCCCTCAGCTCTCGTACGGCGTGGCTGAACAGCTGAAGCCGCGCCCTTTCAAGGCGCGGTCACGGCCATTCCGAAACTGCTCCAGGTGACTGAGTTACCCTATTTAGAATCTGTGTCGCGTAATCGCCGGCAGATTTCATGACGAAGGGAGAAGAATCGTGAACGTTGAGCAGCAAGTGGCGGCACACTACACGCGCGGAATGCTGGAGCAGAAGATTCTGGGGGCAATGCAAAGCGCGGGCAAGAATGTCGAACAGCTAAGCACTACGGACTTGGAGGCTCTCGACAATTTACACGTGGGCGCCCGGGAGGCGATTGAGGACTTGGCGAGCTTTATGGGACTGAGCGCCGGTATGCATCTACTGGATGTCGGCTGCGGTATCGGGGGTCCGGCGCGTTACTTTGCCGAACGAGGATGTCAGGTCACTGGGCTCGATCTGACCGAGGAGTTCGTTCGTGTCGCTGAAAGCCTGACCCGGCTGCTTAAACTCGACCAGAAAGCGCAATTCCGCCAAGGCAGCGCGCTCGAAATGCCTTTTTCGTCCGGCACATTCGATGGCGCCTACATGATTCATGTGGGCATGAACATTCAAGATAAGGCGGGAGTATTCCGTGAAGTCGCGCGCGTCTTAAAGCGTGGCGGCCGATTCGCGATTTTCGACATCATGCTCAAGGAAAGTGAGTCATTAGAGTTTCCAATGCCCTGGGCATTGAATGCAGCGACGAGTTTTGTCAGTAATGTGGAGGATTACCGCCAGGCACTGGAAAGGGCTGGCTTCCGCATCGATCATCAGCGCGAGCGACGGCAGTTTGCCCTTCAGTTCATGGAGAGAATGAGAGAGCGCGCCTCCGCCGGACCGGCTCCTGTTCTAGGGGTCCACATCCTAATGGGCGAGCAAGCCCCTCTCATGTTGAAGAATGTGAACCAGGCGATTGCTACGGGGGCGCTTGAACCGGTGGAGCTGGTGGCCATCGCGACCTGAAGTGGCGTTAGCGTTTTTCGGAAGCTGTTCACGGAAGAGCACCTTCCTTCGGTAGAATTGAATCTTCCTATGAATACACTTGAACAAATCGCGGAACTTGAGAGCAAGTATTTGCTGCAAACTTATAACCGGTATCCCGTCGTGCTGACGCGCGGGAAGGGCGTGTTTTTGTACGACATTGAGGGCAAGCGCTATCTCGACTTTGTGTCGGGGCTTGGAGTGAATGCGCTGGGGCACGCACATCCGCGGATTGTGAAGACAATTCGGGAGCAGGCGGCGAAGCTGGTGCATGTCTCTAATCTCTACTACCACGAGTACCAGGGGCCGCTGGCGGAGAGGTTGTGCGGGCTTTCCGGATTAAACCGGGCGTTTTTCTCCAACAGCGGGACCGAGGCCATCGAGGGATCGATCAAGCTGGCGCGGCTGGCGGGGCATCGCGCGGGTGGCGAGGCCAAGTGCCGGCTGGTTGCACTCGAGGGGTCTTATCACGGACGGACGTTTGGGGCGCTCTCGCTGACGGGGCAGGATAAGCATCGGAAAGGGTTCGAGCCTCTGCTCGAAGATGTGACGTTTGTGAAGCAGAACGATGTCGACGGATTGCGGGCGGCGGTGAGTGACAATACTTGCGCCATCGTGCTGGAGCCGATTTTTGGCGAGGGCGGAATTTATGAGTGCTCGCCGGAGTTTTTGCAGGAGTGCCGGGGGCTGGCGGACCGTCATCGAGTGGCGCTGGTCTTCGACGAGATTCAATGTGGGCTCGGGCGAACGGGGACGATTTTTGCGTTTCAGAGTTTCGGCGTGACCCCGGACATTGTGGCGATTGCCAAGCCGCTCGCAGCGGGTTTGCCCCTGGGAGCGTTTATTGCGAAAGAAGAGTTCGCATCGGCCATTTCGGCGGGGCAGCATGGAACTACCTTCGGCGGGGGGCCGCTGGCCTGCCGTGTCGCGCTGGAGTTTCTGGCGATCGTGGAAGAAGAGAAGCTGCTGGAAAATGTCAACAAAGTCGGGGCCTACTTGCAGGCGGAGTTGAAAGGGCTGGTCGAGAAGCGCGCGGCGGCGATCGGAGTACGCGGGCGCGGATTCATTCAGGGCATTCAGTTGGAGATTCCAGCGCGTCCCATCGTGGATGCGGGACTGGCGGAGGGTGTGCTCTTCAACAGCACGCAGGATACGGTGGTGCGCTTCCTGCCTCCGTTTCTGCTGGAGGAGAAGCACGTGGATAAGGGGATTCGGGTGCTGAAGAAGTTGCTGGGGAAGAAGCAGCAGAAGGCGGCAACGTGAGGGAGAATCGTGTGGAGCGGGCACTCCTGCCCGCTTTGCCGGCAGCATCGATACGGCCACGGGCAGGAGTGCCCGCTCCACACCATGGATTCATGCCCACTCCCTACAAATCCATTTGGCATAAAAGCGGGGAGCCGAAGCTCCCCAGAGTGAAGCGACAGAGGCTTTGTTTCACCTAGATAGAATCCGCGGACAGGGAAAGAGTTGTCCTTAAGGCGGCAAGTTTTTGGCGATGAATGATGACTGAAGTTCCGGTGAGTGCAGTTCAGGAAATTCCGGCGGGTGCGGCTCCGGCCGTGAGCGAAGGCGTCGAAGAGTGCTGGATGCAGATCGATGGCGCGCGCATGCGCTATCTGCGGGCTGGGTCGGGGCCGGGATTGATTCTGCTGCACGGGCTGCTGGGGTACTCGTTTTCCTGGCGGTTTACCATGCCGGCGCTTGCGCCGTATGCGACCGTGTATGCGCCCGACTTGCTGGGTGCGGGATTCTCCGACCGGCCTCGCGGACTCGATCATTCGGTGCGAGGCACGGCGCTGCGCGTGCTGCGATTTGCCGACCAACTGGGACTCCAGTCGTTCGACCTGCTGGGGACTTCGCGGGGCGGGCCCGTGGCGATGGCGGCGGCCGCCGAGGGCCTGGACGCAGCGGGAGGCGGAAAGTCTCGCGTGCGCCGGCTGGTGTTGGTCTGCCCGGTGAATCCGTACTCGCCGCACGGACGTTGGTTGGCGCCTTTTTTCGGCACGCGCATCGGCGCAGCGTTGTTTCGCTGGGTGATTGGCGGTATGCCTTCGCTTTATCCTTTCTGGCACGGACGCCTGTATGCGGACCGGAACAAGATTCCGCCGGGGAGTTTGGAGGGCTACAAGGCTCCGCTGGCAATTCCCGGATTGTTCGATCACGCGTTGAGCATTGTCTGTACGTGGACGAAGGATCTTCGGGAATTAGAGGCGCTTTTGCCGAAGCTGGCGCGGATTCCGACGCTGCTGATGTGGGGCAGCAAAGATCCGGCGGTATATGCGACGTCTCTGGAGCCGCTGGCGCGGCACTTTCCGAATGCGCGTGTGGTTGTGTTTCCGGGCATCGGGCATCTGCCGTACGAAGAGTGTCCGGAGGAGTTCAACCGGGCGTTGATCGAATTCCTGGCCCCTTCGGGAGCCATCGCCTGAGCCCCGCACGATTCACCACCGCAACTTCATGACCCACTCCATTCTCGAGGTGTTGCGGAATGCGGTGGTGCACTACGGCTATTGGGCGGTGGCCGGAGCGCTTCTGGTCGAGAATGCCGGGGTTCCCATGCCGGGGGAGACCGTCCTGCTGCTGGCAAGTTTCCTGGCCTACTCCGAACACGATCTGCAACTTCCATGGATCATCGTGATTGCGACGTTTGCCGCCACGCTGGGCGACAACCTGGGCTTTGCCCTTGGCTACTACGGCGGACGTCCGCTACTGACGCGCTACCAGTCGATTTTTCGCATTCAGGACAAAACGGTGGCGCGAGGAGAAGAACTGTTTGCACGATACGGGGCGGTGACGGTGTTCTTTGCCCGCTTTGTGTTCGGGATGCGCATCCTCGCGGGACCGATGGCGGGAACCTTGCGCATGCACTGGCGCAAATTTCTGCTGGCCAATTTTCTAGGCGCCACCGTCTGGGTGACTGCAATCTCCACCGTGGGTTATCTGTTCGGGCGGCACTGGGAGCGGTTGGAGCGGGCGGTAAAGCGCTTCGATATGGGATTGGCGATTCTGGTACTGCTGGCGGCGGTGTTCTGGTGGTGGCGAAGCCGGGAGAACTGAGTGGAGCATCTGCGCGGTTAACTCGCGCCGAGACGAATCTGAGCAATGTGCAGCTATACTGAGCCCGGGTCGCGGCCGGGGTCTCACGCTTGGGCAATGTCCGTGGCCGTATGTGAATTCCATCGGTTGGGTCCGAACCGAACATCGGACAAGGAGGACGAATGAAGAAGATCGGGTTTCTAACCCTGCTGATTCTGGCAACAGTCCTGATTACGCTGGCCTTAAGCGCAGCAGCAGCGGGACCGAAGGCGCCGGCACAGCCAGCAGCGGCGGCAGCACCGGTTCCGGCGGCGGCGGCAGCCATGCCCGAACCGCATCCGCACATCCATGAGGCGCTGGAAGCGATGCGCCATGCCAAGCATGAACTGGAATCGGCCGAGCATGACTTCCATGGCCATCGCGTGAAATCGATCGAGCACCTGGATCGAGCCATCCATGAAGCTGAAATCTGTATGGAAGAGCACTAGAACTCAAAGCCGCAAGATTGAAAAGGCAGCGCCCACGGCGCTGCCTCTTTTGTTGCTCAAACTTTTCTGCTCGGACTTTTCTAGCCGGACCTGGGGACAAATGCGCTAGTCCGGCCCGATGGTATATCCGATTGAGCCACCAAGGCGCACGACGTTGCCGGAAGTGAAGTCGACTGTGTTGTTGAATACCTTGTAGTAGTGAACCTCCGGGCGCACGAAGACGTGACCCCAGACGTAGTAGCGAATGCCACCTCCGACGTCGACCAGGAAGTGGCTAGAACTGGTGTAGCAGGCGCCAAGGGCCTCGCAGGAAAAGGTGGGGGTATAGCCGTAGAAGCGAGTGCTCTGCCAGCCAATGCCCCCGAACAGATCGAGACCGGCCTTTTTATTGATGCGGGGCTGATACACGCCGTTGAAGTCAAAAAGGATGGGGCGGTAGGGAATGCCAAGGCCGCCGTAGTTTCCCTGGCTGGCTCTCCACGAAGCATCAAAGCCAAAGCCGATTCGTCTGTGGAAAATCACATCGCCGCCGACGTTTGCATACAAGCCGCCTTTTTCCGGACAGACAAAGGTGAGGGAAGAAGACTGCGGGCCGCACGAGTTCGCACCCGGCGACGTTACGGTTCCGAAGCCGAACATGGCGTCGGCCTGCTGGGCTGACGCGAGACTCGCAGTCAAGAAGATCGAAAACACGGTCGCAAAGAAGGCAAACTTTCTCAAAGGAACCTCCTAGTTTTGTGCTTGACGGCTAGGATGCGACCGCCAAACCGTTTGGATGCAATTGCATGGGCGTTTTGTTCATCTTAATGTCATTATCCGGCAGATTTCAAACGGTAGCGGAGAAGAGTCGCCCACGGTTTACCAACCCAACCGGAGACAACAAGTTGCTGTCGGAGCTGCCCGTGGGATGGAGTCGGGACTTGCAGCCCCTTCAGGAGCGTTTGAACCCGCCGGTTCCTCCTCCACGGAGGACGTGATCGAGCGCAATGGGACCGGCGCCAAAGAAGATCAGGGCAAAGGCAAGGGCGGCGGCGGCAAGGGGAAACTCATAACCATGGTCACCGGTAAGTCCATTATGCCAGTGCACCTTCCAGATCGCGACGCCAAGGTCGACAAGCAGGACGAAGGCTGCGGCGCGGGTGAAGAATCCGGCGAGAACCAGGATGCCGCCTAAAAACTCACCGAAGGCCGAGACGTATCCTAGCCAGGCGGGTAACCCGAGACTGGCGACGAACTGCGCATGGTGGTGCAGGCCTCCAAAGACCTTGTGGTATCCATGGGCGACCATGATCACTCCCAGGGCGAATCGCACGACGATAAGGGCAAGCGGCTGCAGACGATCGAGGTAGCGCAAGCATTCCTCCCGGAGTCAAAACCATACATTATCGCAGCCATTTGAGAGCCGGCATAGGACGAAAAAAGAACGCGCTCTGCAAGAGAATGATTGCGCATCGGGCAAAGTTTTGATAACGTTCTGCGCCAGAATTCCGGCGGTCAAAAACGGAATCAGCTATTGCGTGGATCTCCCATCGTTTTGCCACGGACTAATTAGCATTTGCGACTTATTGGGACCATCGACTGCACCTCCCCACTCGCGAAATGGAAACGAGAAACTTGAGGTCAAGGAGTCCAAGATGAATTTGTTGATGACTGACCGTGCGCAGCGAAGACTTGCTTTGCTTTCGCTCCTGATCGCCGTTCCGGCCTTCGCGTTTGCCCAGCACAAAAACGCCCCTGCGCCGCATCCGAGTGCGCCATCTCACGCCGCGGCGCCACGCCCGTCCGCACCGAGCCACAACACAGGTTCGATGGGCCGTCCTGCTAACCAAGCAGGCCGACCAGGGAACACGACGGGTGGCCACTCGAACACCACGATGGGGAACCGCCCCAATAACACGATGGGCAATCGGACCGGCAATACGACCATGGGTCATGGGGCCAACACCACCATGGGGCACGGTGGAAGCAACACCATGGGCCATGGTGCTAACACGATGGGCAAAGGAGGCAATGCCACCACTGGCCACAACACGATGGGCGGCACCGGGGCAAAGGGCGGCACGACGGGTCACGGCAACACCATGGCAGGCGGCCACGGCAACACCACAGCAGGCGGCCACGGCAACACCACAGCAGGCGGCCACGGCAACACCACAGCAGGCGGCCACAGCAACACCACAGCAGGCGGCCACAGCAACACCACAGCAGGCGGCCACGGCAACACGATGGCAGGCGGCCACGGCAATATGGCTGGTGGAGGCCACGGTAATGTGCATACGCCTCCGGGGCGGCAGGTTTCTCTCAAGGGCGGCGGGTCGGCGCACATCCGGCCCAACGGTCAGATTCGGTCGGTGAACCGCAACGGCATGCACATTGAGCACGGGATGCACGGCGGCCGAACGGTGGTGAGCACGCATAACGGCGTCCGCGTGGTGAGCGTGGGACATCGCGGTGGATATGTGCAGCGCGCTTACGTGGTCCGCGGAGGGCATTCCTATTATTCGCGCACCTACTACTACCACGGGGCATATCGGTCCGGCGTGTATCGCGGCTATTACTATGGCGGACATCCCTACTACGGATATTACCCAGGTTATTACTACCATCCCGTCTACTACGGATGGGCGTATAACCCGTGGCCGGCGCCGGTGTACTACGGTTGGGGCTGGGGAGGAGCGCCCTGGTACGGATATTACGGTCCCTACTATGCGCCGTATCCGGTATATCCAGCGGCATATTTCTGGGTGACCGATTTCATGATCGCGGCCAGTTTGCAGGCCGCCTATCAAGCGCAGGCAGACGCGAATGCGCTGCTGTCGCCCTTGGATAGCGACGCGACGTTGGTCGCGAGCTTGATGCCATTGGCGGCTCCGGAATCGAAGCCGGCCATGAGCGAAGCGGTCAAGAAGGCGATCTCGGAAGAAGTGAAAACGACGCTGGCAGCCGAAAAAGCTGAGGCGGAGAAGCCCAAGAGTTCGGGTGGAGGCGGGAACCAGCCGTCGCAGTCGAATGAAGCGCCTCCGGCTCTCGATCCGAATTTCAAGACGTTCATCGTCTCGTCGGATATGAGCCTGACGGCGGATGGCGACGAGTGCGCGCTTTCCCAGGGAGATGTCATCGAGAGAACCGGCGACACCCCCGACAACGATGGCAACGTGATGGTGAAAGTCGTGGCCAGCACCAAGTCAGATTGCGCGATCGGCAAGGAAGGGCCGGTCGCTACCGATGATCTGCAGGAGATGTACAACAGCTTTCGCGAGAGCTTGAAAGACGGTATGAGTGAACTCGCAAAGAAGAACGGCACGGGCGGTTTGCCGAAGGCGCCTGATACGGGCACGACGGAGGGGGACGTTCCCGCGCCTTCGCCTGACAAGAATGCTGAAAAGACGCTGAAGGACCAGCAAGCGCAAGCCGACCAAACCGAGTCGGAAGTCAAGCAGGAGGCTGCATCCGACTCTGGTGGCGGCCAGCAGTAAACCAGGAGTAAACAGTCAACGAAGCAAACTGAGTGGGATCCGGGAGCGCCGCTTGTAACGAGACGCTCCCGGGTGTCACTACAGATCAGCGACACAGAATTAGCGATTGAACCGAATTCGGAGGAGGGGTTTTACGATGTCGCGTCCATGGAGGAATTTCATTTCCGGGGTGGGGCTTACCGGAGTAGCGCTGATGGTGATGACTTCAGTTTCGGCAATGCGGGCCGAAGCCCAGGCTGTCACTTTGCAGGAACAACTCGTAGCGCAGTACAAGGCGGCGAAGATTGGATCCGATACCAGCGGATATTCGGTGGTTGAGGAGGGTACGTTGCTGGCGATCCAGAAGGGGGGAATTCTGGGGGTTCCGTATTCCGACAAGTCGATGCTGACCACCAAGTATGAAGGCGGCGCGGTGAAATCGCCCAACGGCTTGATGGTAGCCGGGAAAAAATCGCTGCTCGGACATTTTTCCACCACGTCCTCGCAAGGACAGACGACGCATTTATTCGCCAAGGGCGAGAAAGTTTATCCGACGAACATCAGCGTAAACGTGGAGAAGGATACGGTCGCGATGGCGATCGTGGCCTGTGACACGTGCAATAAGACCGATCCGCCGAGCTACAACAAAGCGAATGTGGTCTTCCAGTTCCCACGCGGTTCGTTGGCCAAAGCGAGCGCCGGGGACGTGGAGGATACGATCGGGCAATTGCTGGCGATCAGCGAGGATTCCGGCGACCAGGGCGGACAGCAACAAGGTCAGGATCAAGGTCAGGATCAAGGTCAGGGTCAAGGTCAGGATCAAGGTCAGGGTCAGGGTCAACAAGGGCAAGGCGGCGGAGGCCAGGGGCAGGGTCAGGATCAGGAGCAGCAGCAGGAGCCGCAAACCATCCAGATGGGAATGAGCATAAACCAGGTGCAACAGGCGATGGGTACGCCGGTGAAGATCGTAAATCTTGGGGCCAAGCAGATTTATGTTTACAAGGATCTGAAGGTGACGTTCATCGGCGGGCGAGTCGCGGACGTGCAATAAAGAGTTCGAGCTGAGAAGATCGCCTTGGAGTTCCCCTCAGCCGACAGGCGTGGCCTCACGCCCAGCCAGAATTGAGGAGGATTTCCTATGCGTCGAAACTGGCAACATCCCTTGCTGGCCTTGGTGGGCTCACTTTTTGCCATGGCGCCGATTGCGCTGAGTCAGGGTGTCACCCTGCAGGAGCAGCTGAACGCCCAGTACAAATTGGCGAGGATGGGGTCGGATTCTGGCGGCTTGAGTGTGGTGGATCCGGGGACGCTGCTGTCGGTACAAAAGAACGGAATCCTCAGCGTCCCGTGGAAGGCGATGGCGATATGTCCGGCGAAATTTCAGGACAACAGCCTGCACCCGTCCGTAGGCTTTTGTGCCGGGATGGTGAAGTCGGTCTCCCGCTACTTCAAGACGGGAGAGAAAGTCTATCCGATCAAGCTCGACGTGAACCAAGACAAGGCGAAGATTTCATTTACCGTCGTAGCCTGCGATTCCTGCAACGGTGTTAATCCGCCAACCTCGATGAAGGGTGAAGTCGTATTTCAGTTTGCCAAGGGATATCTGGAAAAAGCGAACGCCGGCGAGATCGAGGACATGATCGGACAGGTGTTCGCGATCAGCGATGACGATCAGCAGGCGCAGGGTGGTGACTCGGGCCAGCAGGATAACCAGCAAGCTAGTCAGCAGGCGCCCGCTCAACAGCAGCAGGAGCAACAGGCTGAACCTCAGACCATTCAACTGGGAATGAGCACCGACCAGGTGCAAGGCGCACTGGGTAAGCCAGACAAAATTTTCAACCTGGGTGCGAAGCAGATTTACGTTTACAAAGACGTGAAGGTGACATTCCTGAACGGAAAAGTCTCTGACGTACAATAGAACCAGGACATTATCCTTCCGCGGCTAAAGCCTCTGAAGACAGCAGTTTGGCCTAGCGACATAGTACCTCCGTACCGTGCCTAGTACTTCAGTTACCGTTCTGCAAGTGACCGAATGCCAATCTATCGGTGACCGCTAGGAATTGCGTCCTATTTTCTGGCGGCCACAACATATAGTAAACACCCTCCACTGGCGATTTCGACCATTCCAGAAAACAGGCACAAAACCCAACAAAACAGGGAGATTCGCTTGGAGCCGGGGCTTTTCCGGGCTGATATATGCTCAGGACACCGAAAGCCCTCGGAGCCGATATAGAGGGCGAGGCAGTCCCCAAGAGCAACACCCGCACGCAGCGAAAAAGCAGGCGGGAACGAGGACAAGGGCACTATGGCCGACTCGCGAGAAGTAATGAACATCCGCCAGGCGTCGCAATATCTGGGCGTGAGTCCGGACACGCTGTACAAGTACGTCGGCGAGCAGAGAATTCCCGCGTTCAAGCTGGGCAACCGCTGGCGCTTCAAGAAGTCGAGGCTGGACCAGTGGATGGAAGAGAAGTCGAGCCAGATGGAACCGCGGGCGAAACGCAAACCGAAGGCAGCGGGGAAAGCTGCCGGGCAAGTTTGAACATTTGAACAAAAGACGCGGGCAAGCGTGCCCGCGCCACACAAAGGTGGGCACATGTTTGGACTGGGATCGAAGTCGATAGTTGGCCTGGATGTGGGCTCCTCGAGCATCAAGGCGGTGGAGCTGAAGAAAAAGGGTGGGCAGATCGAAGTCGCGCACTTGGGGCTGGAACCACTGTCGTCCGACATCGTGGTCGATTCGATGATCGTGGACTCGGGCACGGTTTCGAGCGCCATTTCGAAACTGTTCGCCGACAACATGATCAAGACCAAGGCCGTGGCCACGGCGGTGAGCGGGCACTCGGTGATCGTGAAAAAGATCTCGCTGCCTTCGATGAGCGACCAGGAACTGGCTGAGACTATCGAGAAGGAAGCGGCGCAGCACATTCCCTTCGATCTGGCCGATGTGAGCCTGGACTACCAGATTCTGTCCGACGAAGTGGGCAGCCCGCAGATGGACGTCCTGCTGGTCGCTGTCAAGAAGGACAAGATTCTGAACTACACCAACGTGCTCTCGATGGCGGGACGCACTCCGGCTATCGTCGACATTGATGCTCTGGCCTTGCAGAACTGCTACGAGTACAACTACCAGCCGGCGCCGGGGCAGGTGGTGGCGCTGTTGAACCTGGGCGCCAGCGTCATGAACATCAACATTGTGAAGGGCACGACGCCGCTGTTTCCGCGCGACGTCAGCGTGGGCGGACATCAATACACCGACTCGCTGCAGAAGGAACTGGATCTGAGCTTCGACGATGCCGAGTCCCTGAAGCTGGGCAAGAAGGTCGGCACCGTAAGCGAAGACGCTAAACAGCCGATCCTGCAGCAGGTCACTGAGATCATCGTGCTGGAAATTCAGAAGACGTTCGACTTCTTCCGCGCCAGCGCGGCCGGCGAGCACATCGAGAAGATCTACCTGGCGGGCGGTTCGTCGAAAGTGCCGGGCCTGGTGGAGGCGCTGCGGCAAGAGTTCTCGATGCCGGTGGAGTTGTTCAATCCATTCCAGCGAGTGACCCCGCCGGTGGAAGGGCTGGGAGCGGAACTGGTGGAGCAGAACCCGGGCCAGATGGCGGTGGCGGTGGGCTTGGCCCTGAGGAGCTTTGAATCCCTATGATCAAAATCAACCTGCTGGAAACAGCCAAAGGCAAGGGTAAGCGGGGTGGCGGCGGCGCGTCGCTGCCCACGATGGAAATGGGCGACGTGGGATCGCCCAAGCTGAAGGTCCTGGTGGTGCTGGTGATCGTCGGGTTGTTCAACCTGGGCTACTGGTACCGGCTGGATCATCAGGCGAAGGCCATCGCGGCCCAGATGAAGGTTGCCGAACAGAAGAACCGCGAATTAGCCGACGTGAAGGCGCGATTCCTCGAGCGCCAGATCCAGGCTGACAACTACAAGCGGCGGGTGGATGTGATTGACGGGCTGCGCCAGAACCAGACCGGTCCGGTCAACCTGCTGGCCATGCTCGGCGAGACGGTAAATAACACCGAAGCGGTGTGGCTGAGCAAGATGGATGATACCGGGGCGGTGGTAAGGCTGGAAGGCACGGCACTCAGCACGGACGCAGTCGCGAACCTGATCGCGAACCTGCAGAAGACCGGCTACTTCAAGACGGTCGAAATCGACGAGACCTATCAGGACGACCAGATCAAGGACATGCAGGCGTTCCAGTTCACCTTGAACTGCGAGAAGGGAAAGTCGTAGAGGCGGACCTATGGCGACCAATTTCAGCGAACTGTCGGGCATCAAGCAGTGGGGAGCAGTAATCCTTGGGGGCGCGCTGGTGACCGCAACCTTGTACTTCACTCTGTTCAAGAGCCAGACCGAGAAGAACACGGCGGCCCAGCACGCGCTCGAAGACAAGGTGCGGGAAAACAACGAGCTGGAATCTTACCGGCCGAAGCTGAAGCAGATCGAACAACAATTGGCCGAACTGAAGCAGCAGTTGGCGATCGAACAGCGCATCGTCCCCGATGAAAAGCAGGTGGATGAATTCATCACGATGATGGGCGGTGAGGCGGTGAAGGCCGGAGTGGAGTTGCGGCGCTACAAGGCCAAGGACGTGAAGTCGCAGCAGTACTACTCGGAAGTGCCTTTTGATCTCGACTTGGATGGACCGTATTACTCGATGCTGAATTTCTTTGACCGGGTCTCGAAGTTGGAGCGCATCGTCAACATCAGCAATCTGCTGGTAGCGACGACCAAGAATCCAAGCGCGGCCAAACCCAAGAAGACGTATCAGTACGCACCCAATGAGAGCGTGGTGGCGTCGTTCACGGCAACGACATACTTCAGTCACGATTCGCAACCTGCAGCGGCCGGCCCCGGGGCAAAACCCGGAATGCCGGCGGCGAAGAAGTAGGGATGGCTATGAAGCTGACGATAGGCATTCTGGCAATAACGATCACGATGACGGCGGGCGCGGCTTTGTCTAGCCAGGCTGCGGCCCAGAACTCCGACGCCATCGACAACGCGCGCAGCGTCGCAAAATCGCTGCAGCAGAAGCAGGCCAACGAGACCAAGGCAGCGCCAGGCACGGCCGGAGTGACTCCAGCCAAGCCGGCGCCGGGCGCTCCCGCTCCCGCCGTGAGACCGGCGGCGATCCCGGGGTCGAAGCCGGTGACGGCAGCCACGGCTCCTAAGGCCCCTGCCGCGGCGAAAGCGTCGGCGGCCTCCAACCAGCTTCAGAGGGTCAACGTGGTACAGGAGGCTGACAGCGTGCGGGTGGAGATCATCGCCAGCCACGCCGTGACGCCGAAGGTGAGCAAACTGGAATCCCCGGCGCGCGTGCTCGTCGAGCTGCCGGAGACTTCCGATGCCAGTCCGCAGAATCACATCTCGTTTGGCAGTGCGGGCGTCAAGGGCGTGCGCATTGGAAGCAACGGCAAGACTCCGCCGACGACCAGTGTCGTGGTGGATCTGGACAAAGCGTGCACCTACGATCTGACTCCTGCGGGAGACAAACTGGTCCTGACCCTGCACACCGATGCCCTAGCGGCAAAGAGCAGTCCGGGACAGATGAAGACACCGGCACCCGCAGCCAAACCGCAGGCTGTGGCGAAGAACAATGCCGCTCCGGCGCCTGCAAAAATGCCAGCCCCAGTAATGGCGAAGACGGCCGCTCCCCAGCCAGCCCCGAGTCCGAAGGCAGCTAAAGCGGACGCCAAAGCTACGAAGCCCGCGGCTAAGCCGCAGGGTAAGGCTGTAGCCACGGCGATTCCGGCGGCGGCAGAACCGGCCAAGAGCGCGGAGGCCTCCAAGCCCGCCACCCCCGCCGAGAAAAAAGAAGACAAGAAGTGGGCGATGAGCGGCAAGCGCGATCCCTTCTTCAGCCCGGTGGTACAGACGAACGGGTCGGGCTGTTCGACCGGAAAGAAGTGCCTGGAGATTGGCAACATCAATCTGCGGGGCGTGGTGAAGTCCGACAGCGGCTTCATTGCGGTCGTGACCAACAACCTGAACAAAGCCTATTTCCTGCGGGAAAACGATCCCGTATTCAACGGCTATGTGGTCAAGATCACGGGCGACTCGGTCGTGTTTTCAGAGACGGTGCAGGACAAGCTGGGCAAGTCATTCACGCGGGAGATCGTAAAGCGGATATTCACGCCGGCGGTTTAGGCGGGAAGGCGACCCGGGAAGCCGGGCGCCGGCAATTGAGATTGAAAGAAAGAAGGACACGCGGGCCAGGCCCGCGGGTGGGGAGAGGCGAAATGCGAAAGCAACTGCTGACACTGTTCGTATCGTTGCTGGTCCTGGTGGTTGTAGTGGGGGCTGCGGCCGCCCAGACACCGAGCCAACTCGATCGAGTCAACGTCGTCCGGGGTACGGACGACATCAAGGTTGAGATGAGCGCGAGCGGGGCAATCACGCCGAAGCTCAGCACTCTGGACTCGCCCGCCCGCGTGGTGCTGGACCTGCCGGCAACGGTGATGGCGACCGGGCAGAGCCACATCGGCGTGGGAACGGCGGGGGTGAAGGGCGTGCGCATCGGCATGGATGGACAGACGCCTCCCACCACGCGCATTGTCGTCGATCTCGACAAGGCCTGTGCCTATGACTTGACGCCGGGTCCGGCGGGCAAGCTGGTGCTGACCCTGCACGCGAGTGACGTGGCCAAGGCGTCGGTTGCTCCGGCCAAGACGGTGGCGGCGAGCGCACCGGTGCCGGCGACCCGGCCCATGTCGCCCTTTTCTCCGCGCGTGATCGATACCCGTTCCTTGCCGGCAACGAAGTCGACAGCCGCGCCGTCCGCGAAACCGACGGCCGACACGTCGGCTTCACCCAACGACTACGTATTTCTCGAGCCTTCGTATCAAGCCAAGAACGACGTACAGACTGACGTCAAGCCGGATGAGACCGCCGCACCCACGGTTCGCGCGCAGGAAGCGGCGGCGCGGTTTGCCGACAAGACTGCAGCCGAACTGCTTCCGGTCAGTGAGCATGCCGCTCAGGCTCAGAATCAGGCTGCTCCGATTACGCCAGCCGTGAATCTCGCGGCCGAGCAGAAGGCGCAGTCGGGACAGCAGCCTGCTTCGACTGGCCCGAAGTATACGGGCGAGCCGATCTCGGTCAACTTGAAAGACGTCGACCTCAAGGATTTCTTCCGCCTCATTCACGAAATCAGCGGCCTGAACGTGGTGCTGGATCCGAACGTGCACGGGACGCTGACCGTGGTACTCGATGATGTGCCGTGGGACCAGGCGCTCGACATCGTGCTCAAGAACAACGATCTGGCGCGCGAACTGGAGGGCAACGTCCTGCGCATCGCCACGGTGGAAACGCTGAAGCACGAAGCTGACGCCCGCCGGGCGCAGATCGAGTCCGAGGCGCTGGCGGTCGAAAAAGTCTCCGTCACCCGCTTTCTGAGCTATGCCAAGGCGAAGGACGTCATCATCACGGTAAAGAAGTTCATCTCGCAGCGAGGCGACGTCGTCGCCGATGACCGCACCAACGCTGTGATCATCAACGATATTCCGAAGGTGATTCCGACCATCGACCGCCTGTTGACGCAGTTGGATCGCAAGACGCAGGAAGTCGAAATCGAAGCGCGTGTCGTAGCTGCTACCCGGCAATTTGCTCGCGACATCGGCACCCAGGTGGGGTTTGGCTGGGGCAACGGGCACAGCGCGGTCGGTGGAAACCAGGCCGCCGGTTCATCGCCGACAACTGTGGGTGGGCTGACACCCGGCTACATTACGGTGCCTGGTACGGGTGCAAGCTCCTCGACCGGCTCGTCGATTCCCCTGTTCTCGAACCTGGGGGTGACGTCGCCTACGAGTGGTCTGTCCTTCGTGAACGCCAGCAATAACATACGAATCGACGCGATCCTGTCGTTGGCGGAATCACGCGGCCTGTTGAAGGTGCTATCGCGCCCCCGGGTCGTTACCCAGAACAATATTCAGGCCCTGGTGAAGCAGGGCGTACGCGTGCCGATCGTGACGCAGGCGCAGTTGGGTGGTCCACCAACCGTAACTTACGTTGACGCTTTCCTGCGGTTGACGGTTACACCGCAGATCACGTCGGAGAATACGATCTTCCTGAACGTCGACGTGGAAAACACCACGCCGAACTTCGGCCAGGAAGTACAGGGCAACCCGGAACTGATCACGCAGCAGGCCACTACGCAGGTGCTGGTGACCGACGGAGGAACGGTGGTGATCGGCGGCGTCATCCAGACGCAGAACTCGATCAACGTTTCGCAGGTGCCGCTGCTGGGCAACCTTCCGATCCTGGGCAACCTGTTCAAACATACCCAGGTACAGACTTCGAATCAGGAGCTGATTTTCTTCATCACGCCGCGAATTATCCAAACATAAGCAGCGTTGTTCGAAGATTCAAGCCGCCAGCCTGAAGAACCTGTCAGGCTGGCGGTTTTCTTTTGGAGAGCCGCAGTTTGTGGAGCGGACACTCCTGTCCGCTGCCGTTGCTCGTGATCTTGGTGTTGATCCTGATCCTGATCCTGATCTTGGTGTTGATCTCGGTTTTGGTGTTGGTTTTCTAGTTTCGCAACTCGCCGGCACTTCAATACCGAAAGTCAAACGCCACGGACAGAGTGTCCGTCCCAGAGGGAGAAAGCACGCGTGACGGCCATCACAGGCTCCTGTGACTTCGATCATCGTTCGCAACAGGAATACTAGGTATCCAAGGACATTGCGCTTTATTTCGCGCAGATCGCGTCTGCAGTCTGGCGCGGGAATGGGAACTTGTTCAAGGACCTGGAACACCTCATACGGCTCGCGGTGGTCATGGCAATCGCGGTGGTTGCGTTTGTGGTGCTGCGCGCTGCCGTCGTTCCTCGCAGCTTTGGGGAATACGGGCATTATCGCGGGGCTGCGATCGCCGAGACCGCGGCCCGGCCTATTGCATTCGCCGGCCACGACGCCTGTGAGGCCTGCCATACCGACGTCGTGGAACAGAAAAAACAGGGCAAGCACGTGGTTGTGCCCTGCGAAGCTTGCCACGGAGCGCTGGCCCGCCATGCGGATGATCCTGCATCCGTTACACCGCCAAAGCTGGACACGGCAGTCGTCTGCGCCCGTTGTCACGAAGCCAACAGCGCCAAGCCCAAGGGCTTTCCTCAGGTGGTGACGGCAGACCACTCCGGCGGGCTTGCCTGCGACACCTGCCATCAGCCCCATAAACCGAAGATCGACGCCGAGGAGAAAGTGGCGGCGGGAGGCAAGAAATAATGGACATCACTCGCCGCCGTCTACTGGTATTGTTGCCCGCTGCCGCGGTCGCATGGAAGTACGTTCTGGCGGGGACGCCAGAGGCCTCGCCCAATTACAAACTCACCGAGCACTGGTGGGGAATGCTGATCGACATCCCGAAATGTATCGGCTGCGGCAGTTGTGTCCGGGCCTGCGCCGAAGAAAACGATGTTCCCGAGGGCTATTTCCGCACCTGGATTGAGCGCTACCACGTTGCCGACTGGAAGATTGAACGGCCCGAGGTGGAATCACCAAACGGCGGCAAGCAGGGATTTCCTCCCAATCAGGACGCCAGCGGCAAGAATTTCTTCGTTCCCAAGCTGTGCAACCACTGCGCCGATTCCCCTTGCACACAGGTTTGCCCGGTGGGCGCGACCTTCGTCAGCCCCGATGGAGTCGTGCTCGTGGACAAGTCGTATTGCCTCGGTTGCCGATATTGCGTGCAGGCTTGTCCCTACGGGTGCCGCTTCATCAATCCTAAGACCAATACCGCAGAGAAGTGCTCGCTCTGCTATCACCGGATCACCAAGGGCCTGACAACGGCCTGCTGCGAAGTCTGCCCGACGGGCGCGCGCCAACTTGCGGACTTGAAGAACCCAAAAGATCCGATTCATGAGTTCTTGAGAACTCATATGGTGCAGGTTTTGAAACCGCATATGGCCACCGGGGCGAAGGTTTTTTACAACGGGATGGATGGTTCGGTGCGATAAGTTCGGTTCGATAAGTTCGGTGCGACAGGTTAAGGAGGCTCGTGCAAATCCCGGTTGAAGGCTTCATGTACCCGAACGAAGTGGAGCTCCAGTGGAGCGTCCTGATTGTCCTCTATCCCTTCATTACAGGACTAGTGGCGGGCGCTTTCATTCTGGCTTCATTGGAGCGCGTGTTCCGGGTCGACGCCGTGAAGCCGACCTACCGGTTGGCTCTGCTCACGGCACTTTCCTTTCTGCTCGTCGCGCCTTTGCCTCTGCAATTACACCTGGGACATCCCGAGCGGTCTCTGGAGATGTATTTGACCCCGCACCGCTCGTCGGCGATGGCGATGTTCGGGTTCGTTTACCTCTGGTATCTCATGGCAGTGCTGCTGTTGGAGATCTGGCTCGATTATCGGCGCGATATCGTGGAGAAGTCCAAGACTTCCACCGGCTTTATGCGCTTTGTCTACCGCGTGCTCACCCTGGGATCGGATGTTGTCACCGAGCGCTCGCTGCGAATCGACGAAAGGCTGGGCTATTTCATCACACTGATCGGCATTCCCTCAGCGTTTCTGCTGCACGGATACGTCGGCTTCATCTTCGGATCGGTGAAGGCGAACCCCTGGTGGTCTTCGCCGTTGATGCCGATTGTTTTCATCTTCTCGGCCATGGTCTCGGGGATCGCGGCGGTGATGTTGCTTTACATGGTCTCCTCGCGGCTTCGGGGACGGGAAATCGACATCCGCTGCCTCGACAAGATCGCGCAGTACCTGCTGTACACCTTCGTGATCGATTTCAGCCTGGAAATGCTCGACTTGCTGCAGCGGATTTATGAAGCCGACGAATCCTTCCGCAGCCTGGATTTCATGGTACACACGCGCCTTTGGAAGTCGCAGGTCATCGTTCAGATTCTTCTGGGCACGGTGACACCGATTCTGCTGATCGGCCTGACTCAGATTTGGAAGTCCACTGCCACGATCCGCAAACGGATCTACGGACTGGCCGGATGTCTGACGGTGATCGGAATTTTTGCCATGCGGTGGAACGTCGTGATCGGCGGCCAGCTTTTTTCCAAGAGTTTTCTCGGATACACCACTTATAAGATGGCCTTCGCCACGCGCGAAGGCTTGCTGACCGCGATCGTCCTTATGATCCTTCCCTTAGGCATTTTGTGGGTGTTGGTAAAACTCCTGCCGCCCTGGCTGGACGCGGATTCCCTTTCCGCCTCCGGTGCAACTCCGGCGCACGGAACCAGCTAGCCCCGCTTTAGCGGGGAGATGCGGAGCAGCCCATGCCGCAGGCTGTCGACAACGTCACATCAGCGATCGAGCAACTCAGCGAACGGCTGCGCGCCTTGGAGGACCGCGTCGCCGCTATTGAGGGCCAACCGGAAACGTCGTCGGGCAGCACACAGATTCAATTCGCTGACACGCAGCTACAACAACCACGCCCACCGGCCACGTGGCGAGGGTTTCCCTCGGTGGAGGTGCCGGGCGGCACGGTGCCGATACTGGGCAAGGCGGTCCTGGGAATCGCCGGAGCCTATTTGCTGCGCGCGATCGCCGAATCAGGCTCGGCCCCGAAACTCCCTGTGCTGCTGGTTGCAATCGCGTATGCGGCGTTTTGGATGGTTTGGGCCGTCAGGACTCACCACACCAGCCGTTTCGCTAGCCTCACCTATGGGATCACTTCCGCATTAATCCTGTCTCCCCTGTTGTGGGAGTCGACAGTTCGGTTTCAGGTTCTGTCGCCGTCCTTCACCGCGGTAGTGTTGGTTGCTTTTGTTGTGCTGGCACTGGCGATGGCATGGAAGCACGACCTGCAGGCAATTCCGTGGGTGGCAATTCTGGCGGCTGTAGTCACCGCGTGGGCGCTAATCATCGCGACCCGAGAACTTGTTCCGCTTACCACCGCTTTGTTAGCCGTCGCGCTAGCCACCGAAATCACCGCTTGCCTCGGACACCGGCTCAGTTTGCGGGCCGTGCCGGCGATCGGCGCCGATTTCGCGGTCTGGTTACTGGTTTATATCTTGGCGTCTCCCGAGGGCGTGCCTGAGGGCTATCATCCGGCAAGTCCCGCCACGCTCGTGGTCCTTTCCCTCTCGCTACTTGTGATCTACGGCGGCAGCATTGGCATTCGTAGCTTCGGACGGCAGCAACCGATTACGCCGTTCGAAATCGCGCAGGGGATCTTAACCTTCGTACTCGCGACGTTCGGTGGGATGCGCGCGACCCACGGCTCGGCTGCTCCGGCCTTCGGAGTCTTGCTCCTATTGCTGGCCGCTGTCTGCTACTGGGGAACGTTGTCGCGGTTCGTTGACCAGGCGCACGCTCGCAACCGTCGCGTTTGCGCCACCTGGGCAGCAGCACTTCTGCTGGTCGGGAGTTTCCTTGTTTTTCCCTCTAGTCTTCAGGTGCCATTCTTGTGCCTGGTAGCGCTGGCAGCCGCTTTCGTCTATACGCATACGGCCAAGCTCAGCCTGGGCTTGCACACGTCCTTCTATCTGGCCGCGGCGGCCGCTGTGTCGCCACTTCCGAGTTACGTCGCCAGCGCGCTGGGGGGTAAGGTCCCGGCCGCGCCGGATTGGAGCGTGTGGGTCGTTGCGGTTTCCGCCCTTCTCTGCTACGCCATCGGTTCTCGGGGGTCGGTGGATCAGGGCAAACGCCGCCTGCTGTGGGTCGTGCCTGCGGGGATTGCAGGTTTTGCGGCCGCGGCACTCGTCGTAGTTGCAATCGTGTGGACGGCCGCCGGTCGTTTGGAATTAGCGGCCTCGCACATGTCCGTAATCCGCACGATCGCGAATTGCGCCCTGGCTCTGGCCCTCGGCTTTCTTGGCTCTAACTGGAAGCGGATCGAACTCGGCTGGGTCGCTTATGCCGCCGTGGCGTTCGGAACCCTGAAGCTCTTGTTTGAGGACCTGCGATTCGGCAATGCCGCGTCGTTGGTGGTCTCGCTTCTGTTCTATGGATTGATTCTGATCCTGCTCCCGCGGCTGACGCGTCGTGGGCGGATCGAATCCTGAAACACCGGCAATTCCGACATCAAAATCGGTTCTCCGCACAGGATCACACCGGTCTGTTAATCGCGGCTTGAATCGAGGGCAGGGTTTCTGCTAAAAAGGGAGAAGATGTCCAACTTCGTCGTGCGAACTGTCCGCTTGGGGAAAGAATAATTGAGGCAACCGCCTCCTTAGCTGTTTGTCTCTAAGAGACACACATTTGAATCTGTGCCGCTGGAATTGCTTGCAAGTTCGGCCGGCGCAAGACTTCGAACCCCTTAGCCAAGATCCTTGGAGTTCGGATGCGGTTTAGCGATAGAAATGAATTAAGCGGGGGAACTGCTTGCCCGAGCGTTCACCGTGCCCTGCCTGTTGCATTCGCTGAACTTCTCTCCGTTCGCCGTTTCATCACAATTCAGACCAACGCCGGAGGAACTTATGGCGACGAATCTCGTCCAGATTGAGAATGATTCGGAAATCAAGCAGCGCCTCGAAGCGGAACGAATTCGCCTGCGCAAGATCGCAGGCCTTGATCAGCCAAAACATTTCCATCGCCCAGTGGAGCGGGCCTTCACCGCCGAAGAGCGCAGCCGCGTCACGATTCTGTTTGGCGGCTTTACCTGGAAGCATGAAGACCTGATCCGTGCCGTCTTCCAGGGATGCGGCTACCGCTGCGAGAAGCTGCCCGTACCTGACGTGCCAGCGTTCCAGACGGGCAAGGAGTTTGGCAACAACGGCCAGTGCAATCCGACATACTTCACCGTCGGCAATCTGGTGCAGTACCTCCAGTTCCTGGAAAAAGAGGGCCTCTCGCGCCAGCAGATTCTGGATAACTACGTCTTCTTCACGGCGGGATCCTGCGGGCCATGCCGCTTCGGCATGTATGAGGCTGAATACCGATTTGCCTTGAAAAATGCGGGCTTCGACGGCTTCCGCGTTCTCTTGTTCAAGGACAGTGACGGCATCAAGGCTGCCTCGGGTGAGCCTGGCCTGAAATTCACGATTGACTTCGGCTTCGGGATGCTCAACGCCATGCACCTGGGCGATGTGATCAACGATCTGATCTACCAGATTCGTCCTTATGAAGCACACGCCGGTGAAACGGACCAGGTCTTCCGCGAGATGGTAGACGGCTTGTGCGAGGACCTGAAGAATCGTAAGTCGTTCGAGATCGAAGAGCGGGCGCCAAACTGGGCGAAACCCAAGTTCAAGAGCAACAAGATCCTTCGCAACACATTCAACGTATTCGGCAAATGGCATGAGCACATGTGGGGCAAGGACTACCTGAATGCGCTCCGTGCCGCGCGGGAAAAGATGGACTCGATCGAAGTCGATCGCACGCGCGTGAAGCCGCTGGTGAAGATCACAGGCGAGTTCTGGGCACAGCTCACCGAAGGTGACGGCAACTTCCACATGTTCGATTTCCTCGAGCGCGAGGGAGCGCAAGTGCTGGTTGAACCCATCGCTACTTGGGTCGCCTACTTGATGTACCAGGCAAAGGCGCACGCGATCGCGAAGTGGCCTGTGAATCGGCCGCATCGGAATCCTCAATGGTACGAAGTGAAAAAGAACTTTGCCAATTACATTGGACTGCACAAGAAACTCTGGGGAATTGGCGTCGGCGAGCAGATGTGGGGCTTTTTCTACCACCGAACCGCCAAACATCTGGGCGGAATCACTCACCATCTTGCGCCGCAAACGGAACTCGCTGACCTGGCGCATCCTTTCTACAATCAATTCGCTCGCGGCGGCGAGGGACACCTCGAGGTCGGGAAGAACGTTTACTACACCGTTCACAAACTCTGCCACATGGTGCTGGCGCTGAAGCCGTTCGGCTGCATGCCATCGTCACAGTCGGATGGCGTGCAATCGGCCGTAATCAACAAATTCAAGGACATGATTTTCCTTCCCATCGAAACCTCCGGCGAAGGCGAAGTCAACGCTCATAGCCGCGTGCAGATGGCGCTGGGCGAGGCCAAAGTCAAGGCCAAGACCGAGTTCGAGCAGTGCCTGAAGTCGACGGGCAAGAGCATGGCCGAAATCCGCGAGTACATCGAAGAGCATCCGGAACTGAAGCGACCGTTCTACCACGTACGGTACCGCGAAGGGGTTGCCGGTACAGCAGCTCAGTTTGTCCTGCACGTGAGCGATCGCATTAACAAGGACACCCGGTTCTGGAAGCGATCGCGCGTGCGTGGCGCTGCGGTTCCGGCCATGTCCGGTGACTGAAGTTTTCACCGCCGAGGTCGCCGAGCCAAACAGTTCTCCAGGTTTTTCTCGGTGCCCTCTGCGATCTCGGCGGTTAGAGATTTTGTCCTTTACCTACGGAAGTGAGGAAGAATGCACGACCATAAAGCTCCCCAGTTGATTCAGATCGCAGGCCTAGAGAAGCCGCCCGCCCCTGTGCTCGCCCAGAAGCCTCACGATCACAGCACTGAGTTTCTGGTGGGCCTCGACATAGGCTCCACCACGGTGAAAGCTGTGGTGGTTGAAGCCGCGAGCGACAAGGTGCTCTGGCAGGACTATCAGCGCCACGAAACCAAGCAGCCGGAAAAGACCCTTGAATTTCTGAAGCGAATGGAAGCCGACACCGGCATCAACCGGCATAACACACGCATGTTCCTGACTGGCTCCGGTGGCGGCGCGATCGCGGAGCAAATCGGCGCGAAGTTCGTGCAAGAGGTAACGGCGGTTTCTTTGGCTGTTGAGAAACTGCATCCCGAAGTGTACTCGGTCATTGAACTTGGCGGGCAGGACGCCAAGATCATCGTCTTCAAGGATGACGATGAGACTGGCCGCAAGAAAAAGATTCCGTCGATGAACGACAAGTGCGCTGGCGGTACGGGCGCGGTCATCGACAAAATCAATGCCAAGTTGAAAATTCCGACCGAACAACTGGCGGAGCAGCGGTATCACGGAATCAAGCTGCATAAAGTGGCCGGGAAGTGCGGCGTGTTCGCGGAAACCGACATCAACGGTTTGCAAAAAGTGGGGACTCCTCCCGATGAACTGATGGCCTCGCTGTTTGAAGCCATTGTGCTGCAGAATTTGAGTGTCCTGACGCGCGGGCACACACTGCGCCCGCACGTGCTGCTTCTGGGCGGGCCAAACAGTTTCATCCGCGGCATGCGCGAGGCCTGGCAGGCGAATATTCCGCGCATGTGGCAGGAGCGGAAAGTCGAGGTTCCACAAGGGTCCAAGCCGGAAGATCTGATCAAGGTTCCGCAGAATGCGCAATACTTCGCGGCCCTGGGCGCGATCGAGTTCGGGCGCAGTGAAGACGATTGCGTCGGTTGCTATCGTGGGTATGAGCAACTGGTTCACTACATCGACTATGGCCGCCAGGAAGAGAAAGCCAAGTCGGGCGGCAAAGGCCTGGTGGAGAACTCCGTGGAGTTCGACGTTTTCAAGGAAGCCTATCGTCGCAAGAAATTCACGCCCGCCGTGTTTCAGAAAGGCAGCACCGTGGGCGGCTTCATTGGGATCGATGGCGGATCGACGTCGACCAAGGCGGTTTTGCTGAGCGAAAGCGGTGACATCCTCTGCAAGTCGTACCAGCTTTCGAACGGCAATCCGATCCAGGACACGATCGAAATGTTCGAAAACCTGCGCGGACAGGTGGAAGCGCAAAACGCCAAACTGGAAGTGCTTGGAGTCGCGACCACAGGCTATGCCAAGGACATTCTGAAGGATGTTCTCAACGCAGACGTGGCCCTGGTCGAGACGGTCGCGCACACCGAGTCAGCGCTTAAGTTCTATGAAGATCCGCATGTGATCGTGGACGTGGGCGGACAAGACATTAAGATCATCATCCTGCACGGCGGGCGAGTAAAGGACTTCAAGCTGAATACGCAATGCTCCGCCGGCAACGGATATTTTCTGCAGTCCACGGCCGAGGGATTCGGTCTGAGCGTAAATCAATACGCTGATCTGGCGTTCTCTGCCCAAGCTATGCCCGTCTTCGGATACGGCTGCGCGGTGTTCATGCAATCCGATATTGTGAACTTCCAGCGCCAGGGCTGGAGAGCGGAGGAGATTCTGGCCGGTCTCGCCGCGGTGTTGCCGAAGAATGTTTTCTTGTACGTGGCCAGCATCCCGAACCTCGCAGCTTTGGGATCGCGCTTCGTCCTGCAAGGCGGCACGCAAAATAATCTCGCCGTGGTTAAGGCCGAGGTCGATTTCATCCGCAACAGCTTCCGGGCTACCGGCAAACAACCGGAAATCATTGTGCACGAACATTGCGGCGAATCTGGCGCCATCGGAGCGGCACAGGAATCATTGCGGTTGTGGCGCAATGGTCAGCAGACGACGTTTGTCGGCCTGGACGCGGTACGCAAGATTGAATACCGTACCACGCGCAACGAGGACACGCGTTGCCACTTCTGCAAGAACGACTGCCTGCGGACGTTCATCGACATCCGAACCCAACCCAAGAATGACCTCAGCTTTGTGCCGATTCAGAAAGTCACGAAGGTGCCTCTCATGCACGGCGAACAGCGATTGATCATCGCCACCTGCGAGAAGGGCACGGTCGAAGACATCAACGACATGAAGGGAATCAAAGCAGGCTTGGATACGATCCGGGCCGCACATCCCAACTTCGTCGACTACGCGGCGAAAGAGGTCTTCCGCCCGGTCAACGCCAAGAGCGTCGCCGACCCGCTGCCGGCACGGGGTTGGGCGGGATGGAGCAAAGGGGCGAAAGAGCGGCGCGCCCTCATGGAGAACCGGCGCAAGGTGCGCATCGGAATTCCGCGCGTGCTGAATATCTACACCTACGCTCCGCTGTTTAACGGCTACTTCGAAAGTATCGGAGTGCAGCCGGAAAACATCATTTACTCCGATTACACCAGCTCAGAACTGTATCGCGCTGGAGCCAGCCGGGGCGCGATCGATCCCTGTTTCCCGGCAAAAATTGGCATCTCGCACGTCTATAACCTGATTCAGGAAAAGCATCGCAAGAAACCGCTGGATGCGATCTTCTTCCCCATGTATGACGTCCTGCATTCTCCATTGGTGAAGATCGTCGGCGCCAACGCCTGCCCCACGGTGACCGCGACCCCGGAAACGGTGAAAGCCGCCTTCACCAAAGAGAACGACGTCTTCGCCGAGCACAATGTGAAGTACATCGACCCCGTACTCAATTTTGCAGACCGGAAGTTGTTCGCTCATCAAATGCTGCAGGCGTGGCAGCCTGTTCTGGGCCTGTCGCAGGAAGAAAACGACCGCGCCGTCGAGTCCGGATTCGAAGCCTTGAAGGAATACGAGGCCGGCATCCGGCGCCGCGCGCGGCAGGTGCTCGATCAACTGGAGCGCGAGGATCGGATCGGCATCGTCATGCTGGGCCGCCCATACCATCACGATCCCGGCCTGAATCACGAAATCCTGGACGAGTTCCAGAAGCTCGGCTATCCCATCTTCTCCCAAAACACTTTGCCCCTGGATGAAGATATGCTCGAGCGTCTCTTTGGCGAAGAAGTGCGTGCGGGAATGATCAACAGCCCGCTTGACATCAGCGACGCGTGGAAGAACTCATACTCGTGCAGCACCAACCACAAAGTGTGGGCGGCAAAGTTTACGGCGCGGCATCCCAATCTGGTCGCTCTGGAGATTTCCAGCTTCAAGTGCGGCCACGATGCGCCGATTTACGGAGTGATCGAAGGCATCATCGAACAGTCCGGCACACCATATTTCTGTTTCAAGGACCTCGACGAGAATAAGCCCTCGGGCTCAATCAGAATCCGAGTAGAAACCATCGACTATTTCCTGCGCCGCTACCGCGAGGAAGTGATCCGCAAGCGGAAAGCCGAGCAGGACATCGAAGCTCAGATTGCGGCACTCGAAGCACAATTGCGCTGCGATCAACTCGAGGCCAACGTTCCCTATAGCGGCATCCCTGCAGAGAGTCAGCCGATGGCCGAGGACATCGCTATGGCTGGAGACTGAGAGTACTGGGGGTCATTCTGAGCGTAGTCGGTTTTCAGGCGGAGCGAAGGACCTCACGTCGACCAAACGTCGCGATGCGGCGCTGATCTCGGAAGTTCTTGTCACTTCCCCTTGCCGAGGCTCAAAACCACAACCCGGTCCACTTCGTCTTGCTTGGGTTCGGGCAGCGTCAACACCACGCCGTCGGGCGATTGGTGAAAATCCACCGCAGCGCCATCCGGGAACGAATGCGCACTGCCGATGGTTTCCTCCACAGCTGGCAGGGCCAGCAATTTGCCCTTCCAGTTCAGGGCGTGCACGTAGACTTTGCCTTCTTTCTGCGTGGTCACGCCCCACTCCCCCGGAGCGATTGGGCCACCCCGAGTGCCGTAGATTGAGTCCCCATAGCGCGACAGCCATTCCCCCACCGCATGCAACCGCGTCACAAATTCTTCCTGGATTTCGCCGTTCGGCATGGGCCCGATATTCAGCAGCAGGTTCGAATTGTTCCCCGCGGCCTGCACCAGCATCCGCACTAGTTCCTCTGGGCTCTTGTAGTGGTCGTCGCCGATGGTGAAGCCCCACGACTCGTTCAACGTATTACAACTCTCGAGCGGCAACTGCGTGCTGACCACCTTCGTGTTGAACCCCGCCGTGTTCTGCCCGGGCAGATCTCTCTCGAACGTCTGCACGTCCTCTCCCGGCTTTGGCGCCTGATGATGGTTAGGAATAATCAGCGCCGCAGGCTGTAGTTGATGGATCAGCGCGTACGTCTTCGCCAGATGCCAATCCGCATCCGGCTTATCCCACATGCCATCGAACCAGATGCCGCCGATTGGCCCGTAGTTGGTCAGCAACTCTCGCAACTGCCCGTCCATATAGTCGTCCAGATACGCATTCCAGTCGCCGTGGTCAGGCCGCCCGTTGTGCCATTCGCCGTTATCATGTTCCGTCACGCCGCGGGGATAATAATCCGGATTGTGCCAATCCAACTGTGAGTAATAGAAAAACAACTTGATCCCCTGCCGGTGCGCTTCATCGGCCAGCATTTTCAGCGGATCTTTTCCATACGGCGTTCGCTGCACGATATTCCAATCCGACACTTTCGAATCAAACATAGCGAAGCCATCGTGATGTCGCGACGTAATCGTGATGTACTTCATCCCTGCCGCCTTCGCCAGGGAAACCCACGTCTTCGCATCAAACTTTTCTGGATCGAAGAATTTCGGCAACCGTCCATATTCGTGGACTGTCAACTTGCGGTTGTGAAACACCCACTCTCCGTCGCCGAGCACGCTGTACACGCCCCAGTGAATGAACATCCCGAACTTCGCATCTTGAAACTCCTGCCGCGCCTTCAGATTTTCGGGAGCCGGTTGATAACCCGTCTGCGCTCCAGACATCCCAACTGCCAGCAGCATAGCTGCAAGTAACATCTTGAATAAGCTCTTCTCTTTCATCTGGAATCCCCCGGCCTCTAAAGCTCGCCCTTCTTCAATTGCTGCACAGCATAATCACAGGCCCGCGCCGTCAACGCCATATAGGTTAGCGACGGATTCACGCACGACGACGACACCATTGCTCCTCCGTCGGTCAGAAACAGGTTCTTGACATCGTGGGCCTGATTGAAAGCATTCAGAACCGAGGTTTTGGGATCGCGTCCCATTCGCGCCGTACCCATCTCATGAATTGAGAAGCCCGGCGGGCCGTCCCCGCGGAAGGGCTCGATATTCCGCGCTCCGGCCGCAGCCAGCATCTCGGCAGCTGAAATGGCCATGTCTTCTCGCAATGCCAGTTCATTCGCTCCCCACGCGCAATGCACCTTCAGCACCGGAATCCCCCAGGCGTCCACTTTTTCTTTGTCCAGTTCCACGTAGTTGTCGTGATTCGGCAGGCACTCGCCGAAGCCGAAAAAGCCAAAGCGCCATCGTCCGGGCTTGCTCATTGCTCTCTTGAACTCCGGACCGAATCCCGTCTGCACAAACCCACGCTCCCAGCTTTCACGATTGCCTCCGCCCTGGAAGCCATATCCGCGAAGAAAGATCGGATCTTTCCTCTTCACATTGCGAAAGCGGGGAACGTAAATGCCGTTTGGACGTCTGCCCAGCACGATCCGGTCTTCATTCCCGGGAATGATCCCGGTCGCACCTCCGCCGCTGATGTGATCCATCAAGTTGTGGCCCAGTTCGCCGCTCGAGTTGGCCAGACCGTTGGGAAACTCGGTCGTCGACGAGTTCAATAGAATCCGCACCGTTTCGAGAGTAGAAGCGCAGAGGAAAATCAACCTGGCGCGAAACTCTACGCTCGTCCGCGTTTTGGCGTCGATGACTCGCACTGCGGTCACTCTTCTGGTCCGTGAATCGAAGCTCAAACTGTGCACCACGCTGAATGGACGCAACGTCGTTCGTCCCGTTTTTTCAGCGGCGGGCAGAGTCGCGTTCACGCTGCTGAAGTATGATCGGGTGATGCATCCCCTCTCGCACGGACCGCAGTAGTGGCAGGCCGCCCGGCCCTGATGATCTTTGGTGAGTACCGCCGCACGCCCAATCGTCAGTACGCGCTCTCCGCCAAAATGTTTGGCGATGGCATCCCGCACAACCTTTTCCGCGCAGTTCAACTCCATCGCAGGCAAAAACTTGCTGTCTGGTAATTGCGGCAGGCCCAGCGCCTCTCCCGTGATTCCCGCAAAATCTTCCACGTAGTCGTACCAGGGAGCAAGATCCGCATAGCGGATCGGCCAATCAATTGCGATTCCGTCCCGCAGGTTCGCTTCGAAATCGAGGTCGCTCCACCGGTACGACTGCCGTCCCCACGTGATCGACCGACCCCCGACCTGCCGTCCGCGGATCCACCAGAATGGTTTGCCCCCTTCGGTTGTGTAGGGATGTTCCTTATCGCTGACAAAGAACTTCGCCGACCATTCGTCACAGGCGTAGCACAAACTCTGAATCGGCTGATCTTCCCGCTGCTGCCGGCGATCGCGGAGTCCCCTGAACTTCATCTCCCATGGTGGAACGTGTTCTACATAATCTTCCTCAGGTACGATCGGACGCCCGGCCTCGAGCACGAGCGTCTTCAATCCTTTCTCGGCCAACTCCTTCGCAGCCCAGCCTCCGGTGATGCCGGAGCCGATCACAATCGCGTCGTAAGTCGTTTCTTCTTTCACTGGCGATCGTCGCCCTCCTTGCCGGTCTGGACTTCGGCGCAAGCATCGAAATGATCAGGGATTATTTCAAAGTGCAGTTCCTCGGTTGCACCGGCCTCAGACGTGTAATACGCGGTCAGTGTCAACCGCCGCAGCATAGGATAGAAACTCTCGTCGGTCCTCGGCGCGGAACCCCGCAAACGACGTCCGCGGTCCGACGCCTGCTCCACTTCCTCGGCCATCTTCTCGCCCAAGGAAGTCAGAATCTCGGCTTGCTGCATCGCCTGGCAATCGACGAAATCTTTACCGAAGAGCGACTGCGACCGGCGGTCCAAATCCGCAAGGCCTTTCAGGAATCGCTCGCGCTCGCCCTCGTCGTACCACTCCGTCAGCATCAGATCGACGAACTCAGTTGTACCCACGTCTGTTGCTCCTGGCGTGTCGGTGTGAGGCAAAATCATCTCCGCCATCTGCTTCACGGTCGCTTCCTGGTGCGCGTTCAGCGTACGTAGAGGCGGCGGTGTGCCAACCACCTTGCGTGCCTCCCGCATCATCGCGAGCACAGTGTTTGGGGTTAGCGGAAGTACCGCCCCTGTTGCCAGCAACCGTATAGCTTCCCGTCGATTCATGGTCATTTCGCCATCCCGATCAGGATGCCGGTGTGCCCGGCTTGATCTCCGCGGCCCTCCCGTCGTGATAAACAATCACCACCGGCTTCCCGCCATTCGGATAACGCACCGTCTTCTCGTAAGAAGTGTCTCCCGCGTCCGGCACGCCCATGCCAATCGCGAAATCCGCCTGCATCTCATTCATGCCCGGCTTGATCTCGTGATGGTCCACCGCCTGCCATACGTCAGCCGGCCAGTGCTTATAAAGATCGTGTGGATCCTCGATAAAGAAGATTTCATCCGAGTAAATTTTGTACTCACCCTCCGACTCAAATCCAATAGGCACCGCGTAGCTCTTCCCTTCCTTTTCAAATACAGCCATTACCTGCTTTCGCTGTCCTGCTCCCGCGGGCGTTGCCGTGACCACATCTTTGATAGCCAGCTTCTCGATGGGCAGCAACGGCCCAGCTTCATGATCAAAGTCTACGTGTTTGGTCGCAGCATCATAGCCGTAGTAGGTGTAGCGATATCCTTCCTTCACCCAAACCGGCTGCTGGGTAAGCTGTTTCGCCGTTTTGATATCGTAGGGATAGAGTTTCTTCGGAGTGACGTAGTAGTCGGGATTGGAGTATCCGACATTCCTTGCCTGCTTCTGTTTCTCGGCCGCGACTCTGTCCTCGTGGCGCTGGTAAAAAATGTATCCGGCACGCGCTCCCGCGACTAGCAGCGCCACCAGTAACGCCAGTTGGATCCGCTGCCTCGCCTCCGGACTCATCATGAAGAAACTCTACCAGATCGCGCCGGAGTCGAGAGATGAGGATCGAAACAAGGCCGTTGTACACTAACAAAAGAGGAGTATCGGCGATGTCCATCACTGAACAAGATGTCTTGAGCGCGCTGAAGAGTTGCTACGATCCCGAGATTCCGGTTAACATCGTCGATCTCGGCTTGATTTACAACGTGAATTTTGCGCCCGCCACCGACGATAAACAGGACGTCACCATCGACATGACGCTCACCGCGCAAGGCTGCCCCGAGCACGTCAACATCAGCGCTCAGGTCAAATCCCGGCTGGAGCAGTTGCCTGGTATCCGCAACGCCGCCGTCAATGTTGTCTGGACCCCACCCTGGACCCCGGAGCGCCTCAGCCCTGAAGCCCGCAAACAACTGGGCATCGAGTAGGCCCAGGCGTCGGACCTTAGGCCTCAGGTGGAAAGGCAACGACCTGAGGTCGAAGTCCGCTGCCCTTCATCCCCCGATCTCTTCCCATGCCTCAGCGGCGCTTCGCCCCGCCGCCTCGGTAATGCGACGGCCGGCGCGTCCCGCCATTTCCATGACCTGCATGCCGCGTTCGAAATAATCCGGCAGAGCCTGGCGCACTTTTTCGAACTTCTCCGGATACTCCGACGCCAGCACCGCCAGACCCACTCCCGTCGCCAGTACTCCCGCCGGATACCGTTTCTTCATGAATAAAATTGCTCCCGCCCCAATCGATCCCAAGACCACTGCTTTTTTCCAGCTATCCATCGTGTCCCCCAAGGTTTCTCCTGCTGCGATTGTACCCGCGCTCGCTGACGTGCACCAAACAGCACTCCTCTATCCCCGTCTTAGCCTTGTATACTGCCTCGTTTGCTGGAGATCCCATGTCCAATCGCACACGCTGGTTCACTCTAATCGTCATCGTCAACCTCCTCGCTGCCACGCTCTCCGCCCAAAATAAGCCCCGCGCCCGCGATCTTGGCGTCCCCTTCGACGGCACACCGGGTCCCAACAACGCCATCACCGACGTGCGAGGAGTCGAGGTCGGCCACACCACGCTCATCTCGGGCGAGGGCAAGCTCGTAGTCGGCAAGGGCCCAGTGCGCACTGGCGTGACCGCCATTCATCCTCGTGGCAAAGCCAACAATGATGCCGTCTTCGCCGGCTGGTTCACGCTCAACGGCAACGGTGAAATGACGGGCACCACCTGGGTCGATGACTCCGGCTTCCTCGACGGCCCCATCATGATTACAAATACACACAGCGTGGGCGTCGTTCGCGACGCCGTCATCGCCTGGAAGGTAAAGCACTCATCGCCCGATATGGAGGGCTACTGGTGGTCGCTCCCCGTCGTCGCCGAAACCTGGGATGGTGATCTCAACGACATCAATGGATTCCACGTCAAGCCAGAGGACGCGTGGCACGCTCTCGACTCTGCACGCTCCGGCCCGGTTGAGGAAGGCAACGTGGGCGGTGGCACCGGCATGATCTGCAACGAATTCAAGGGCGGCATTGGAACAAGCTCCCGCGTGCTCAACGCTAGAGCTGGGGGCTATACGGTGGGAGTCCTCGTGCAATGCAACTACGGGATGCGTGACCAGCTTCGTATCGCAGGAGTGAATGTTGGCCGCGAGATTCCAGAGCAAGCCGGCCGCAAGCAGGATATCGGCTCCATCATCGTGGTGGTCGCCACGGATGCGCCGCTGATCCCAACTCAACTGAAGCGCGTCGCCCGGAAGGTGTCCCTGGGCCTCGGCCGCGACGGCAGTTACTCCGGTGACAGTTCCGGCGACATCTTCATCGCCTTCTCCACCGCCAATCCCGGCGCTGTCGGCGCCCAGGGACTGCACCAGCTCACCATGCTTCCCAACGAATCCCTCAATCCGATCTTCTTAGCCACCGTGCAGGGCACCGAAGAAGCCGTGGTCAATGCCATGGTCGCCGCAGAGACCATGACCGGCATCAACAATCACACGATCATCGCGCTGCCCCACGACCGCCTGCGCGAGGTACTGAAGAAATACAATCGCCTGGTGAAATAAGAATTCTGCAGAGTGGATGCCAGCACGCGGCAGGAATGCAACCTAGTCCGGTCCGAACGTACCGGTCCCGCGCCGGAAGTCCTCGACTTCAATGTCGAACCGCTTGAGCATCGACTGCAGCGTGGTGCGCTTGATCCCGAGCCGGCTGGCAGCTCCATCCGGCCCCGATAGCACTCCATGGGTCTCCCGCAAAACACGGATGATGTGCTCGCGTTCCATCTCCGTGAGATTGTCCTCAGCGAACTCCTGTGGCGCGTTTAATTCCGCCGGAGGCGGCGCGAGGGTTTGACCTTTGCTCAGGATCACCATCCGTTCAATCATGTTCTCGAGTTCACGAATGTTCCCTGGCCAATTCCAGTTCTGGAGAACTCGCATCGTATCAGTCGGGATCAGTTCGATCTGCCTTCCCATCCGCACCGCGTGCTTACGCACAAAGTGATGCACCAGAACTGGAATATCGGAGCGCCGGTCCCGCAGCGGAGGCAACTGCAGCGGAAAAACGTTCAGACGGTAGAACAGATCTTCCCGGAATTTCTTCTCCGCCACATCCCGGTGCAGATCGCGGTTTGTAGCGGATATGATTCGCACATCCACCTGCAAAGTGCACACCCCGCCCAAACGCTCAAACTCGCGATCCTGCAGAACACGCAGCAGCTTCGGCTGCAGTTCCAGCGGCAGCTCTCCCACTTCGTCCAGAAATAGCGTCCCCTTGTCAGCCAGTTCCAGGCGCCCAACTTTTTGATTGACTGCCCCGGTGAACGCACCCTTCTCATGACCAAACAGCTCGCTCTCCAGTAACCCGGAGGGGACCGCCGCACAATTCAGCTTGATGAAATTCTGGTCGTGCCGCGGACTGAGCGTATGCACCGATCGCGCCACCAATTCTTTCCCCGTTCCCGTTTCTCCCAGCAGCAGAACCGTCGAGTCGGTCGGCGCCACTATCCGCGCCTTCTGCAGCACCTCGCGCAGCGCCGAACTTTGTCCGATAATTTCCTCGAAGCCGAGTTCGGTCTCGATCTCGCTCTCCAGGTACAACTTCTCCTGCGCCAGTCTTTCCTTGGTCGCATTCAAGCGGTCGGCCCGTTCCCGTAAGCGGGCAATGTCCGTTGATGTGCCGGTAATTCCAATGACCTTGTGCTCCGCATCCAGCACCGGCTCAATCGTCATGTCGAACGAGTACTTGGTGCCGTTGTGCGGAATCACAACTTCCTCGCGCAGCCCCGCGCCGGTTTCCAGCACGCGCCGCTTCAGTTCGGCCAGAGGCCGTGCCTTCTCCGCGCCAAGGATTTCATCGTCGCTCTTGCCGATGATCTCTTTCTGCCAGTACGAATGCGGATTGTAAATCCACGTGTAGCGCAGATCCCGGTCCTGACTGAACACCGTGATCGAGGAATCCTTGAGCGCCACGCGGAAGCGCTCTTCACTCTGCCGCAGAGTTTCCTCGGCGCGATTGCGCTCCGTCATATCGCGAAGAATACCCTGCAAACGCCCATCCGGCAGTCGCTTCCCGCAGAGCTCGCCTGGAAAAAGCGATCCGTCGGCGCGCCGGAACTTCCATTCGCTCCGGATCGTCGTGCCTCCCTCAAGGCGTGCCAACTCATCCGCGATACGCGGAAGCTCTTCCGCCGCCACCATGTCGGCGATGGACCGTCGCAGAATCTCTTCCCGGGTGTAGCCAAGCATTTCCGCACCGGCCGAGTTGGCGTCAAGGTATTTGCCCTGCCCATCCGCAATAAAGATCCCGTCGGAAGCCTGCTCCACCAGAATCCGGAAATGTTCCTCGCGCACCCGTAGCGCCAACTCCGCTTTCTTCTGCTCCTCTTCGGCCCGCCTGCGTTCGGTAACGTCGTTTCCGAACGAGATCGTGGCCACGATCTTACCGTCAACCTTCATCGTGCTGTTCTGCCATTCGATATAGCGCTCTTCACCCGACTTAGTGATAATCGGGTTCTCGTAGGTCTTGCCCGCTGTCCCGTCCATAAGCCTGTCGAACTTCGCCCAGACGTGCGGGAATCGATCTCTGGGCACCACAATCTCCCAGCTCTTACCCTTCAACTCCGCGAAGCTGTATCCCGTGATTTCTTCACCCGCGTCGTTAAACAGATTGACGTTACCATCTGTGTCCAGTCCAAGGATGATGACATTGGCGGTCTGAATCAGGTTCTCGGAAAACTCCTTGGCATCCCGCAGCGCTTTTTCCGCTCGCTTGCGCGCTGATATGTCGATCACTGTGGACTGAATGAGCGGTAGTTCCTGGCCTTCAGAGAGCAAAACACTGTTGAGCAGGACCCAGAACGGCGTGCCATCCGTGCGCCAAAGCTGCTGCTCCCGATTAAAGAAAGCCCCGCTTCGCTTCAATTCGTCCAAGAACAATTCGCGTTCGGCCGGATCGCGATAGCGGTCCGCGATCTGACTGCCGCGACATTCCGGCGCACTACCATATCCGAACATGCGCGCCCACGCGTCATTGCAGTCGATCACTCGCCCATCGACCGCGATAAGGGCGACTCCCGCAACGGTTCTTTCGAACAGCATCCGATACTGCTGCTCGGATCTGCGCAGGGCTGCCGCCGCCTGCATGCGCTCGGTAACATCGTGCGCCATGCCGCGAACGATAGGCGTCGCTACTCCTTCGGTGCGCAGCGTGTTGTGGTATTCCCAGATTCGGCGCTCGCCCGCCCGCGTCAGCACCATGAGTCGCCCCTTGTCGACTCCCGCGGTTCTGATTCTTGTCAAATACGCATCGAACTCCTCGCGAAACTCCGGCGCCACCACCTCCCGCATCGGTATCTTCAATAGTTCCGCCACTTCATATCCCAGCAGACGCGCCGGCACCGGATTCACCGAAATCAGTTTTCCATCCAAATCGTGAGTACACACCAGGTCTTCACTGTGTTCCACCAGGTCGCGGTAGCGATCCTCGCTTTCTCGCAGAGCGTCTTCCGCCTGCTGCCGCTCGCTGATATCGCGGCAAACCGCAATGATGTAGCGCCGATCCATCTGTACGCATTTCAGACTGACTTCGACCGGAAAGACCGATCCGTCTTTTCGTCGGTGGATGGCCCGCATGATTGTGTATCCCGCATCGCGCACCTTCGCCAGAACCTTATCGCGTTCGGCCTCGTCGAGGCTCGGACTGATCTCGAACACCGTCATCGACAATAGTTCTTCGCGTGTATACCCGAGATCCGTACAGGCCTTCTTATTGATATCGAGGAACTGCAGCGTCTCCGGATCAAGCACCTCCACCGCGTCATTGGATTGGTCAATTAGCGCTCGAAATAGCGTGAGCGAGTGGTCCGCCTGCTTCTTCTCGGTGACGTCCTGTAGCACGGCGGCGAGGCGCTCTACTCCTCCCGGTCCCTCGATCGGAAAGTAGGAAATAAACAGGTCCCGTTCCCCGAGCGATGGGTACTTGTATCGCAGCTCATATTGCACGATCTTGCCCTGGAAACACTCATCCATCTTCTCCTTTACTGTCGCCTCAAAAATCTCCGGGAACACGACTTCCCCGACCCGGTGGCCCACCACCTGTTCTCTGTTGATCCCCCTGTAAGTCAAGAAGGCTCGATTCGCGATTACATACCGATAGTCGCGGTCCACTACCACGATCATCTCTTCCAAGCCTTCCACAACTCTTTCGAATTCGCTCAGCCTTTCCTTCGCGCGCTTAGGTTCAGTAATGTCCTGCACTGTGCCCACCGCGGCCACCGCCCGGCCGTCCGAATCAAACTCAACGGCGGCTTGAATGTGCACCCATCTGGTCTTCCCTTGCACCAGCACACGTTCTTCTCCCTCGTATCTGCCTGTCTCGAGGGTGGCGGCCCATTCACTGAGTACACGCTCACGATCGTCAGGATGGAGGATGGCGATCGTCTGTTCTACGGCCACCCGCTCTCCTGCAGGCAGTCCCATGATGCGGTAGGTCTCATCGGAGAGCGTCATGGTGTTCCGCGGGATGTCAACCCGCCAGCTTCCGATGTGAGCTACGGCTTGCGCGCGTTTGAGGTCGGCTTCGCTTTCTTCCAGTGCTTCCTTAGTTTCTGTGCGGCTGCACGTCAGATAGGTGAGTAATATTGCGATGATTGAGAATAGGGTCGGCCCGACTAGGTCCTCGGCAGATCGAATCGCGAAAGAGTTCCTTGGTTGCAGGAAAAAGAATGAGCCCGATACCGTCGCCAGCAAGCTGGCCACGACTCCCGGCCAAAACCCCGACAACATCGCAACGACCATTACGGCGGGATAGTACAAAATGTAGGCGAGCCGGAATGGTCCCAATAATTGGAGGCTTAATTCGAGAGCGGTGGCAATTGCCACCATCATCCCCGCAAAGCCGTAGCGCACAGGCCAGGATCGCTTCCATCGCCGAATGGCGACCGCGGCCGTGTCCCTGGGATCGGCAGAACTCATTGCCAACTCCTGACTTCATTCCCGGGGTTTCAATACCCGTTGAATCAGAGATCGCTTGACGATGCGTTTTCAGGTTGACAAACTTCTCCTGCAGCACGAGAAGTTCACGACCACTCGCATGTTCGCCCCACTGGGTTGCTGATGAATCAGCATCCAGCATCACGGGATGGCCTGATTTAAGTCTGTGGCTGAAGTCACAATTCTAGATCGACGCAAGACTCGATTCTAAAGCCCCTAATCCTTCACCGCGCGATCCGTGATTTCAAGTCCCTTATCGATGATCGCAAAAGCCTCGCGCAATTGCTGTTCACTAATGCACAGTGGGGGATTGGTATAGAACGTGTTCCATCGGACCAGCGTGTACAGTCCCTGCTCGCGGAAGAAGCGCCCCAACGCCGCCATCTCCTCCGACGTTCCGTTGAACGGCGCCATCGGCTGGCGCGTCTTCCGGCTCCGCACCAGTTCGAATATGCCGAACAATCCGATCGACCGCACTGCTCCCACCGACGGATGTTTGGCCTGCAGTTCAGCGCCCAGGTCTTTCATAATCACGCCCATTCTCTTCGCATTCTCGATCAGGTTGTCCTCTTCGTACACGCGAATCGTGGCCAGCGCCGCCGCGCATCCCATGGGATGCGAGTTGTACGTCAGTCCGCCGAAAAACACTTTGTCCTGGAAATGCTGCGCAATGTGATGCCGCATGCCCACCGCCCCCAGGGGGAGATAGCTTGAAGTTAATCCTTTGGCCATCGAGAGCAAGTCCGGCACAACTTTCCAGTGGTTGATCGCGAACCATTCTCCCGTACGCCCGAAGCCGGCCATGACTTCGTCGGCGATCATGAGAATGCCGTACTTGTCGCACAGTTTGCGCACGCCCTGCATATAGCCATCGGGCGGAACGAGAATGCCATTGGTGCCGACCACCGTTTCGAGGATGAAGGCGGCAATCGTGTGCGGCCCCTCGAGTTGCATCGTCTCTTCGATCATGGCCAGCGAAGTCTCAGCCGACTCCCACCCGCGCTCGATGCCGTGATAAGGATCGAGCACGTGCACCACGCCGGGAATGCCCGGTTCGGCGGCCCAGCGGCGGGGATCGCCGGTGAGCGAGATGGCGCCGGCGGTCGCTCCATGGTAAGAGCGGTAGCGCGCCATGATCTTCTGACGTCCGGTGAAGAAGCGCGCAATCTTGATCGCGTTTTCGGTGGCCTCGGCGCCGCCATTGGTGAAGAAAAACGTGTCAATGTCGCCCGGAGTAATCTCGGCGAGTTTGGCGCCAAGCCGCGCCCGAGGTTCAGTCGCCATGAACGGATTCGCGTAGCACAGAGTGGCCGCCTGCTCGCTGATCGCCCGGATGACGCGCTCGTCTCCGTGCCCGATATTCACCGACATCAACTGGCTGTTGAAGTCGATGAAACGCTTGCCCTCAGGCGTCCAGAAATAGATGCCCTTGGCCTTGGCCACCGGGATGGGATCAACTTTCGATTGAGCCGACCACTCGAACAGCGTGTGCTTCCTGGTAAGTTCAACCATTTCCTGCCCGGTCATTGCTGCTTCAGTCGCAGTAGGTGTCATGAGTGCCTCTGGAATTGGCCACGGATTTACACAGATCTGCAGGGATCAATCATCGATTGTCCGTGCTGATCCGTGTGAATCCGCGGCTCAGATTTTAGAACTTTCGGCTGTGCTCTTTGGCCCAGCGTTCGACGACAACTTTCTTGTCGGTGTAAAACTCGATGGCGTCGCGGCCCTGACCGTGGAGATCGCCGAAGAAACTATTCTTCCATCCGCTGAACGGGAAATAGGCCATGGGCGCGGCAACGCCAATATTAATACCGATGTTGCCCGCAGGCGCTTCGTAGCGGAAGCGGCGCGCCGCCGATCCGCTCGACGTGAATAGTGACGCCTGATTGCCGTAGGCGCTGCGTTCGAGGAACACCAAGGCTTCATCCATATTGTCAGCGTGGACCAGGCTCAGCACCGGGCCAAAGATTTCGGTATCGGTGATTTCACTGGTCGCGGGCACATCGTCAAGGATCGTCGGCTTCACGAAGTTGCCCGATTCATGTTTCGGGATTTTCGCGTTGCGGCCATCGAGCAGAATTTTGGCGCCTTGCTTTTCGCCGAGACCAATGAGCGACTCAACCCGATGCTTGCTCTGCGGCGTGATCACCGGACCCATCTGCACTCCCTCTTCAAGACCGTCGCCCACCCGGAGTTTCGAAGCGGCATCGGCGATCGAGTCGCGGAAAGTCCTCTGAGCCTCACCGATGGTGACTGCGACCGAGACGGCCAGACAACGCTGTCCGGCGCAACCGAAGGCGCTGTCGCTGATGATCTGCGTCGCCATTGGCATGTCCGCGTCGGGCAGAACGATGACATGATTCTTGGCTCCCCCCTGACACTGGCACCGCTTGCCTTGCTCGCCGGAGCGCGCATAGATGTAGCGCGCCACCGGAGTTGACCCGACGAAGCTGATGGCGCGCACTTTCGGGTGGTCGATGAGCGCGTCGACCACGCCCTTGCCCCCGTTGACCAGTCCGACCACGCCCTTGGGCAGGCCGGTCTTTTCGATGAGTTCATACACGTAGCGCATGGTGAGCGGCACGCGTTCGCTCGGTTTGAGAACGAAAGTATTGCCGGTGGCGATGGCGTAGGGCAGATACCAGAACGCGATCATGCCGGGAAAATTGAAGGGCACGACGGCGGCTGTAACGCCTAGGGGCTGCCGGATCATCATTTCGTCGATGCCGCGAGCCACGTCTTCCAGATTGTAGCCTTGCATCATCATGGGAATGCCGCAGGCGACTTCCACGTTTTCGATGGCGCGGCGCATCTCGGCCTTCGCTTCGGTGAAGGTCTTGCCGTTCTCGGTCGTGATGATGCGAGCGATGTCATCGATGTGCTCTTCGAGCAGCATCTTGAGCTTGAACAGAGGCTGGATGCGGTCTTCGGGCGGCGTGCGGCGCCATTCAGGAAACGCGGCGGAGGCGGCTTCCACCGCAGCGTTCACTTCGGCGGTTTCCGCCAGAGGAACGCTGGCCAGGATTTCCCCCGTGGCAGGATTCACAACCTCGCGCCATTCGGAAGCGCGTGACTCGGTCCATTGCCCGTTAATGAAGTTCGTCAGCTTGGTGATGGGAGGTGCGGCTACGCTCATGGATGCCTCTGCTATCGCGAAGAATGGTTCAAGGAAGCGCGCAAATAGCCGCGCGCCCCGGATAACTATCTTATTCTTTCATCAACCCAAATTGTGTGCCCGACGGATGAAAAAGCCAGCCGAGCTTTGCTCGGCCTGTCCGGGTCAAAAACCCGGACCCACACAAACCCGGGTCTCACACCAACTGCGCGACGGCACCTTTCTGGTCACATATCGTGGCGATCGCGGACTCGAGGACCTCGAGCGCTTCGTCCATTTGCTCATTGGTGATGACCAGCGGCATGAGGACGCGGATCACGTTGGAGTACGAGCCGGCGGTGATCGTGATCAAGCCGTGCTCGTAGCAGTATTGTGTGATTTTCTTGGTTTCGTCGGCCGCCGGGGTCTTGGTTTCCTGTGACTGAACCAGTTCGATCGCCTGCATCCCGCCGAGGCCCCGCACGTCGCCGATGATCGGCCAACGGCGCTGCCACTCGCGGGCGCGGCGCTGGAAGCGGTCGCCGAGTTCGTTAGCACGAGCCAGTAAGTTTCCCCGCTCGAACAAGTCGAGCACGGCCAAAGCCGCCGCGCAGGAGAGCGGGTTCCCGGCAAACGTTCCCCCGAGTCCGCCCGGCCCGGGAGCATCCATAATTTCGGCCCGGCCGGTGACCCCGGCCAGCGGCAGCCCCCCGCCGAGCGACTTTGCGGTCACAATAAGGTCAGGCTCAATGCCGAAGCGTTCGCTGGCAAACAGAGCGCCGGTGCGTCCGAAACCGGATTGTACCTCGTCGGCAATGAAGAGAATGCCGTGCTTGTGGCAGAGATCGATGAGGACCTTGAAGTAATCAGGCGGAGGCGCGATGAATCCGCCTTCCCCGAGAACTGGCTCCGCGATCACAGCGGCGACTTCTTCGTTTGCCACCACACGCTTGAACGTGTCCTCGAGATGCCGCGCACAGTAGAGATCGCACGACGGATACTTCATCGAATATGAGCAGCGATAGCAATAGGCGAACGGAACGCGGTACACCTCGCCGGGGAACGGAGCGAATCCGGCCTTGTAGGGATGTGTCTTGCTGGTGAGGGCCAGCGCCATCATAGTTCGCCCGTGAAAAGCGTCTTCGAAGGCGATAATGCCGGGACGCCTGGTGTAAGCGCGAGCAATCTTGACCGCGTTCTCGACGGCCTCAGCGCCACTGTTCACGAGGATTGTCTTCTTCGCAAACTTCCCTGGAGTGACTTCGTTCAGGCGCTCGGCGAGGCGGACGTAGATCTCATAGGGCGTGACTTGCACGCAAGTGTGCAGGAAGCGATCGAGCTGATCTTTCACGGAACCAACGACAGCGTCCTGGCGATGGCCGGCGTTAGCGCAGCCGATGCCGCCCGCGAAATCGAGGTAGCGGTTGCCGTCGACGTCCTCGAGCCAGGCGTCCTCGGCCTTGGCGACGTAGATGGGCGTGCCGTGGGAAAGCCCGCGGGGAACAGCTTTCGCGCGGCGCTCGGAGAGTGCCTTGGACTTGGGCCCAGGAATGGAAGTGCGAAGTTGAATAGTAGACATCGTAATTCTCGTTGTAGTCGTTAGTCGTTGGTCGTAGTAGATTTTGTTTTACTCGGCACTCGGTGCTCGCACCTCGGTACTCACTCAGTACCAGCCAATCGGCGCTTCGTTCAGGTTAATGTAAACTTGCTTGGTCTCGAGATATTCCTCGATACCCCAGGGCCCGAGTTCGCGGCCAAACCCGGACTGCTTGTATCCGCCCCACGGCGCTTCGACATAGGTCGGTTGCATGTGGTTGACCCAGACGATTCCGGCGCGCAGAGCTTTCACGGCGCGCAGAGCCTTGAAAATGTCGCGGGTCCAGACGGCGGCGGCGAGGCCGTAGGGAGAATCGTTGGCAATCTTCAGCGCGTCTTTCTCGTCGTCGAACGGAATGACAGCGGCCACCGGGCCAAAGATTTCTTCTCGCGCAATGCGGGCGCTGTTGTTCAAGTCATAGAAAATCGTCGGCTGAACGTAATAGCCCTTGGCGAATTTCTCGGGGCGGCCACCGCCGGAAGCGAGCTTGGCCTCTTTCTTGCCAATCTCGAGGTAGGAGTTGACGCGGTCATATTGCTCTTTGCTGACCAGCGGGCCCATCTTCGTGTCGCGTTCGAGAGGCGGGCCGAGTTTGATTTTTTTCGCTTTCTCGGTCATCGCCTCAACGAAGTTCTTGTAGATGGATTTCTGAACCAGGATGCGGCTGCCCGCGGAGCAGACTTCGCCCTGATTGATGAAGACGCCGAAAAGCGCGCCGTCGATAGCAGCCTCGAAATCAGCGTCAGCAAAGAAGATGTTGGGTGACTTGCCGCCGAGTTCGAGCGTGACACGCTTCACCGTGTCCGCCGCCTGTTTAACGATGATTTTGCCCACCGTAGCGCTGCCGGTGAACGCGATCTTGTTGACATCGGGATGTTGCACGATGGGAGCGCCGCAAGTCTCCCCGAAGCCAGTAACAATATTGACGACACCGGGAGGCAGCCCGCATTCAGCAAAGTGCTTCGCAAATTCGAGCGCGGTGAGCGGCGTTTGCTCGGCGGGTTTGAGGACGCAGGTGCACCCGGCCGCGAGTGCGGGAGCCAGTTTCCACGCGGCCATCAACAACGGGTAGTTCCAAGGGATGATCTGCCCCGCGACGCCGACTGGCTCTTTGAGCGAGAGCGACATCGCGTTGTCTGGGACAGGATTGACGTGCCCGACAACTTTCGTGGCGAGGCCGCCGTAATACTCGAAGCAGGTGGCGACGTCGTTGAGATCATATTCGGCTTCCACGATCGGCTTGCCGGTGTTGCGGCATTCGAGTTCAGCCAGCGCAGGCAGGTTCTCGCGAACTTTGTCGGCGAGGCGGAAAAGGACGCGGCCACGCTCCTGCGCCGTGGTCGATGCCCAGGGGCCCTCTTCGAATGCGGCTTTCGCGGCCGCAACGGCGCGGTTGACGTCATCGGCGTTCGCGTCCGGAACCTGTGCGATGATTTCTTCGGTCGAGGGGTCGTAGACGGGGAACGTCTTCGCAGCCTGGCTCCCGACCCATTCGCCGTTGATGAACATCTGGTAGGTCTTGACTTCGGTCTGTACTGCGCTAGGCATGATTGACTCCTGGCACAAGGCTCGTATCAGAGCACAAGATTCGTATCACAGCACGATCCGAATCAGAACACGATTCGTGTCCGCAAGATTCGTATCAGGGCACGGCTTCAGCCGTGTCGTTCGCGGCGCAATCATTAATCGGACTTCAGCCCCTGTTTTCCGCACTGCATCGAAGCATACGAAAAATCGTGCCGTCCCTACGGGACTCGATTCACTTCTTCTGCTAGCCCAGGACTTACGTCCTGGGCTAATGAATGCCGCCCCTGCGGGGCTTTGCGACGGCCGGAGACGAAAAAGAAAAATGCGGCCAGGCCGACAAAAAACACCGTGCCACCGACCATCCAAAGTTCGTATTGCCACAGCGAAGTGATCTGCTGGGCTGGGAAAAACACGAGAGCGATACCGAGAATTGTGGTGAGCAGGCCGCTGAGTCCGGCGAGGAACAGCGTGGCTCTGCCGTACTGGCCCTTGGGCGCCGCTTCCACGACTGCGAACCTGACCAGCGCCGCGAACATGTAGAGGAACGGCACAAGCTGCAGCACCACAGCGAGGGACAGCAGTTTCTGAAAAGTTTCCTGCACGCCGGCGCCAGCGAAGTTCAAAATGACCAGAACCGCCGAAACAATTCCCTGCAAAATCAGCGCGGCATACGGCGTTGCGTAACGCGAATGTACTTTGCCGAGCCATGAGGGCATATAGGAATCGAGTCCGGCGACGAACGGGATCCGCGCGGATCCGCCCATCCACGCCGAGCCGATGCCTGCGATCGAGAGGCTGAGCATGAGCGCAAACGGAACAGTGATCCAGCCGATACCGACGCGTCCCGCCATGTGCGTAACCGCCTGGACGATTCCCTGCAGAACGTTGACACTCTTTCCGACGGCGATGAGCAGGGTGAGCGTCGCCCCGACGTACAGCGCGCCCGACACCACGCCCCCCAGGGCAACCGCGCCCGGCAGAGTACGCCGAGGGTCCTTAATTTCGTCGCCCATGACCGAAGCCAGTTCTAGGCCAACCAATCCGAAGCAGATCACGCCAAAGGAATTCAACACGAACTTTGGATTGGCGGGAATCTTGAAGTCCGCGGCAGTGATCGTCGTTCCGAAACGCGCCCAGATCACCGCGCCAAGTCCAATCAGCACCGCAGCGGCAATAAAGGTTCCGACGGCACCGAGGTTGTTAATCCATTTGCCGATGCCGAGGCCCAGAACGTTGAAGTACGTGAGCACTGCCAGCAGGGTCAGTGAGGCAATGGAAGCGAACAATTTGTTGTCGGCGAGTCCCTGGTGGCCGGGGCCAAGCACGTACACCGAAACGCCGACAAAATAAAGCATCACCGTCGGCACGTACAGCATGTTGTTGGTCCAGTAGCACCAACCTGAAAGGAATCCGTGGAAGTCGCCAAAGACTTCTTTGGCCCAGAGATAAACGCCGCCTTCACCAGGATAGCGGTGGGCGAGTTCGATGACGGCGATGCCCTGCGGCCAGAAAAAAAGCAGCAGCGAGATGATCCAGAGCCATACGGTCACGCCGCCGTTGGCGGCGATCGAGGGCACGACGTTGAGATTGAAGACGGCGACAACGAAGAGCAGGACCAGATCGCGGCGTCCGAGGGCACGGATCAGGTGCGGGGTTTCAGCGGATTGTGTCGTCGTAGACAAAGTCAGTGATCAGTGGTCAGTTGCCAGTTGCCAGTTCTCGTCTCCGCTCCGAGAGCAGTGACTGATCACCGAGCACTGGCCACTGACCACTGGTTTGTTAATGCGCGACTTCAGCCGGGACGTGCTCGCTGCGTTCCTGCTGCGCCTTCGCCAACGACGCGGCGATGTCGTCGAATGCCACAAGGTGCTTGTCGATGTCGGCCTCGGTGTGCTGAACCGAGATGGTCCACTGCTCATCCCACCAATAAGGTTGCGCCATCACGCCGCGGTTGACCATGCCGAACCAGTAGTGGCGCCACAGGTCGACGTCGATCACGGTCCAGTCGCGGTAGTTGACAATCTCCTTCGGATAGAACATCAACGCGCCGTTGGCACCCGCCTGCATGATGTACGCCTGCAGGCCAACTTTCGCGATGGTCTTGCGATAGCCATCGGCGAGTTTCTTGCTGAGCTTCTCCACGTGCGCGTAGTTCGCGCGGGTCAGGACTTCCCGAAACGTCGCCAGGCCCGCGGCCATGGAGACCGGATTCGTGTTGTAGGTGCCGCCGTGGAACACCTTGTGCTGGCTGATGAGATCCATCACCGACTTGCTCGTGCCGAAAGCGGCGAGCGGAAGGCCGCCGCCGATCGACTTCGCCAGGCAGATCATATCGGGCATGACGCCGAAATATTCGCTGGCGCCGCCCCAGCAGAGTTTGGCCCCGGTCTTCACTTCGTCGAAGATCAGGAGCGCGCCGTTTTTCGTGGCGATCTCGCGTAAGCCCTTCAGGAAGCCAGCCTGCGGCATGCAGAGACCAACGTTCATCAGAATCGGCTCAAGGATGATCGCAGCGATTTCGCCGGGATTCTCCTTGAACCTGCGCTCGACGCTAGCGAGATTGTTGAAGGTCGCGATGAGCACATTCGCCAGGGCCGACTTGGGAACGCCCAGACCACCCGGAACCGCGGTGGGCGCGTTGATGTCGCCGTAGTCAGGCGCGTGCGGCTTCACGCTAACCAGCGCGCTGTCGTGCAATCCGTGGTAAGCGCCTTCGAATTTCACGATCTTGTCACGACCAGTGGCCGCGCGGGCTAGACGAATCGCGTGCATGGTGGCTTCGGTTCCGCTATTACCGAAGCGGCACATCTCAACTGGAAATCGGTTGCAGATCTCTTCTGCCAGCTCCCATTCCATATCGTGGGGCATGCCGAACATGGTGCCGGTAGAAAGCCGTTTCTCGACGGCCTTCATCACCGCGGGGTGGCAGTGTCCAGCCATGAGAGCGCCAAAGGTCAGGTTGTGGTCAATGTATTCGTTGCCGTCAAGGTCGCGGAACTTGCTGCCGCTGGCTTCTTTGACGAAGATCGGCCAAGGGTCATAGGCGCGATAATTGCTGGCTACGCCAAGGGGAATACGTTTGAGATTCTTCTTGTGGGCTTCGGCGGACTTAGGCGTTCGCCGCTCGAAATTGGCGAGTTCTTTCTCTAGATCGGGGTACATCGAGGTCTCCGAGGAAACTCAAGCCCGCGTCTTCTTGGAGCGAGGCGGGCCATTAGATTGCCCGGACGGTTGGAGCCGCCCGGGTTGTAGGACTAGAAATAAAATTTTAAAGCAAACTGCACCAGGCGTGGATCTCGCGCCTGCAAGACCTGCCCGAACGTCGAGTTCGAGAAATTGCCGTCCGGGTTGACGAATTCCGTTTTGTTGAACAAGTTGAAGATGTCGGCACGGAATTGGAAATATTTCGACTCTGACAGTGTAATCCTCTTCGAGACAGTGATGTCCCATTGGTTCTCGCCGGGACCGCAGCAAACTGAGCGAGGGGTGGTTGAAAACGTCCCCAAAGTGGGGTCGGTAAACTTCGTTTGGTCTGCATTAAGGTAGTAGTGTCCGGATACAGGCCCGTAATTGTAGGTGTTATAGGTCTGGACGGTTTTCGGGTCGACGATCTGCAGCGGGCCGTTCAATTGCGGAGTGCCGGCGCCCAGAAAGAACAAGCTACTGATTAACTCGTAATCGTCCTGTGTCTGAAGCCGGATCGGGAATCCACTCTGGAGTTGCACGATCCCGGAAAGCTGCCAGTCGTCCAGAACCTTACCCTTGAAGCCGCTGTACTTGCGTGCTGGGATATCCCAAACGTAGTTGATCACGAAACGCTGCCTGGAATTGAACAACGAGAGAGCGCGGCTGGCTTTGTAGTCGAACGGGTTGACGGTCTCTTCAAAGCTAGACGCCCAGTCGAGAGACTTGCTAAAGGTATAGGCCGCCTGGAACTGCAAGCCGTGCGAGAAGCGCTTCTCCAAACTCGTTTGGAACGAGTTGTAGGCCGAGGCAGCGATGGTGTCTTCGGCAAAGATGTTGCTGAACACCGGGATGCCGTCCGCGGGACAACCTTGCCCAACATTCGCTCCGGCTTGCACACAATTGGGAGAGGAGTAGGGCCTCAATCCGACCAGTTGGACGGGCGTGCCGCCGGCGGCACCTGTGACGACTTGGCCCCCGGGAAGATGGAAGTTGAACCCATTCGGGACCGTAACGCTGAACTGATTGTCTTCGGCAAAGGGCCCGCAAGTCCCAGGAGCGCCATAAGAAGAAACGCTGGTGGAATCGTTACTGGCCAAGGTCATGATGTCCAAACACGTCTGCGGATTTGCTGCGTTGATGTCATGCGAGGCCAGCAATCGGTGGCCCTGCGATCCGACGTAACCGAGTTGCAGAACAAGATCCTTCGCCAATTCTCTCTGAATCGTGAGGTTGTACTGCGCGGTGTATTGGGTCCGCATTTTCGGCTGGAAATCACCGTAGAGGAGCATGGGACGGAAACTGGCCCAGTCCGTTGGAGTGCCCGGCGTTGGACTCAGTATCCCGGTGAAGGGATTAGGGTTCACGTACCCGCCCTGCGCGACAAAAGGAGTGTTTAAGAACGTCGAGGGCAAATACGTGCTTCCTCCGAAAGGCGGCTCGGCTCCGAACTGTTCGAGAACGAGTTGCTCCATCGGGTTGTAGAACAAGCCCCAGCCCGCGCGAATGCTGGTTCTGCCCGAATGACCCGGGCTCCACGCGATTCCGATACGCGGCGCGAAAGCCTTGTAATAGGTCTGGGTCATCCCGGCGGGAACACCTGGATCGCCGGGAACCACGAGGCCGGTGGGGAGCACGCCCGCAGTGGCACAGTCGCTCGCTCCTAGTGCCGATTGCTCGTCAGGCGTCAGGTAGCATGGGTACTTAGTCGTGTTTTGGCCCGGACGGAAGGTCTGGACATGGTGAAGAACGTCGGTCAGCGGAGTGTCCAGTTCCCAGCGAAGACCATAGTTTAGCGTTATGTTCGGTCTGAGCTTCCAACTATCCTGTGCAAACAGATACACGCCCGTGCTGCGCACGTTCTCGCGCTGCGCCGAACCTTGCGAGTAACTGTCGGCGGTACCGAGAAGATATCCAGGATAGTTGTCGGCCGAGGTGATAGCGTTCAAAGTTGAGCTGTCGAAGGTGAACTCACCACTCACGTTGTAGTACAGGGTTTGATCAAAGCGGGAACGGCGGATGTCGGCTCCGAATTTGAACTGATGATTTCCCTTAACCCAAGTCAAATTATCCGCCCACATGAAAGAGTTACCCACCTGCGGCAGTTCGCCCTCCCAGCCGTTCCCGATCGCAAAGCCTCCGGATACGTTGACAAATGGAACGCCGGTACGGTTCGAGGGTAAGCCAGTAGTGATTCCGGCCTTCGTGGGATTTGACAATGAGCTTTGGATCAAACTGTTAATCGCAGAGGAGTCCGAAGTCCCGTTGAAGCAAACCGCTTGAGCCGCCGCAGACGAGCACGAAGACTGTACCGCCCCGGTGGATTGAGGATGCTGGAAGGTCAACTGACCTTCCCGCATGTAGGTGAACCGGAATTCGTTCACCAGAGAGTTGTTGATGGTCCAAGTGTGGCTCGGATTATATTGCTGGTAGCGTGAACCGACATTCGCGCCGAAACCAGGAATATTCGCTCCCGAAGCCTGGAAATCATAAAAGGGTTGGAAATTCGCGTCGTTGGTGAAGTAGTAGTAAAAGCTGAAACTCTGCCGGGTATTGATGTGATGGTCGAATCGGAAAGTGAACTGATTCTGAGTGTCAGCGCTGGCCGGCACTGCCTGATAGTTGATTCCGTCCGGACGATTAGACGCCGGGACGAAGCGCAGGAGGTCAGCCGCAACCGGATCCTGACAGTTTGAAGGAATGACGCTCGCTGGAAAAACCTCAGTCCACGGGATGTACGGCGCGTTGTTATTGTTCGGATTGGGCTGCTGAGGAAGGTTGGCGATACCGCCCGGAGACAGACCGAGCGCCGAATCGCAACCCGAGCGCCCGTCCAATGCCTGGGCCAGGAAGATACCGGTATTCGCATCAATGCCGCCCGAAAAAGGCCCGTTCGCGGAGAAGTCCCCCGTCCTTTCGGCCGCGGTGGGGACCGCCACCAGGTCACCCGATATTCCCTGACGCACGCGACGGCCTTCGTACGAAACGAAGAAAAAGGTTCGGTCTTTCTTGAGCGGCCCGCCGAAGGTTCCCCCGAATTGATTCTGGTTGAATTGCGGCTTAACACTGTTGAAATAGCCCTGCGCGTTCAAAACCTTATTACGGAAATACTCGTACACGTCGCCGTGCCACTGGTTGGTGCCGGACTTGGTAATGACATTGACGACCGCGCCAGAGTTGCGTCCGTACTCAGCGTCGAAGGTATTGCTAATGACCCGGAATTCTTCAATGGCATCGGGCGTGGGCTGAATGGTCGGGAGGTTAACGAACTGATCGTTGGCGTCGCCGCCGTTGACGCTGAAGTTGTTGGCGCGATCGCGGCCTCCGTTGACGGACACGGACCCGGCGCTATCACTGCCATAAAAGGTTCCTCCACTCGATCCGAGCTGCGACTGCACTCCGGGCTGCAGCTGCAAGAATTGATAGGTATCGCGGGCGTTGAGAGGAAGCTCGTTGACCGAGCGGTTGTTGACGACGGCACCGAGCTGGGTGCTGCTGGTGTCCACCAACGGAGCTTCCGAAGTAACGTCAACCACTTCTTGAGCCGCTCCCAATTGCATGGTCATGTTCAGCGTGATGACCTGGTTCACGTCGAGGGCGATGCTTTTGCGGACGTCTTTCTTGAATCCCGCAAGCTCAAAACTTAAGGTGTAAGTTCCGACGGGAAGGTTGGGAAACACATAGTCGCCGCTGTCGTTGCTCAGGGCATCGTGGCTGACGCCGGTTGCCTCGTTGGTGCCGGTCACTCTTACCCCGGAGAGAACCGCGCCCGTGGGATCGGCAACACGACCCAGAATGCGGCCTCCGGTGCCCTGGGCTGAGAGAATCGTGGGGAATGCCAGGCAGACGACGAGGGCCAAGCAGAGCGTTTTCAGGTAGACGGAGCACACACACAGCTTAGACCAGCGGGCTCGCAGCGACGGCATGGAACCTCCGGACATCCGGGAGAAGTTTGAGTTTTCGTTTGAAAAGCGACTGCTTGTGTCCTGCCACAACCTTGCTATAATCCCGCAAGGTTAGAGAACCGGGACGGGGACTGTCAAGGATAAAAAAACAACTCCCTCGTATAAAAATTTCTTATTTGAACGGCGTGCAGGCAATGAAACCAACCGCTGAGCCTTACTTGAAGATCGGAGATGTGGCAAGGAAGGTAGGCGTTTCGCCATCCGTGATCCGATCCTGGGAGAGTCTGGGTCTGACGCGGCCGCGCCGCACCGAGAGCAAGTACCGGCTGTACGCTGCTGAAGATGTAAAACTGCTCAAGCGGGCACGGTTTCTGCGCAAAGTGCGCGGCCTGAACGCGGCAGCGATTGTGCAGTTGCTAAGGCGCGAAGGCAAGGCGCGTCCGGCGGCCGACGGAAATGCCGGAGCCATTGGAGCGCACTTGCGGCAATTGCGCTCCCGGCGGAAACTTCCTCTGGCACGGGTGGCGCAGGCGGTTGGTATCTCGGTAGGATTTCTCAGCGCTCTCGAGCGCTCGCAGATGAGCGGTTCGGTGGGAACGCTGCGCAAGTTGGCGCGGTTCTACAAGACAAACATTCTGGATTTCTTCGACGCCAAGGGAACTGGTAGCCGGCAAGTTCGCCCCACCGAGCGCAAGGTTCTGCAGGCCGGTGAGGGCGTCCGCATGGAATTGCTGGCGTGGGGCAATACCGTGATGGAACCGCATCTGTTCCGGGTTGCGCCCGAGGCGGGCAGCGGGGATCCGTACACGCACGAGGGGGAGGAGTTTATTTACGTGTTACGTGGAGACCTGGAGATCGCGGTAGGGGACGAGAAATACCGGCTCAGGACGGGCGACAGCTTTTATTTCGAAAGCGCGACACCGCATCGCTGGAAGAATCCAGGGCGAAAAGAAACCTGGCTGCTGTGGGTAAACACGCCGCCGACCTTCTGACAGGCGACATGAATATGTGCATGATGCCATGCGCAAGAATGCGCATCGGAGGAAAAATGAACTGGCAACGAATGGCGCGACTGCTGCCTTTGCTGGCTGCGGTCGTGCTTCAGGGATCGTGCTCGAAGAAGACGCCGACCCTCAACCTTCTGGTGTGGGAAGGGTATGCCGACCCGTCGTTCGTGCAAGCTTTCGAAGAGCAGAACCATTGCAAGGTTTCCGCGTCGTACATGGGCTCCAGCGATGAACTAGTAGCCAAACTGCGCGGAGGAAGCGCTGGGAATTACGACGTGATTTCGCCGTCGAGTGACGTGGCGACCTCCATAGCGAAGGCAGGACTGGCCGCAGCGCTCGATCTCTCGAAGATTCCGAGTTATAACCAACTTTCGCCGCAGCTCACTTCCCTGCCCCTTGTGCGCGTCAATGGCCAGGTCTTCGGCGTGCCCTTCATGTGGGGACCAGACCCGATCATTTACGACACGACCGCGTTCGCGCAGCCTCCGGACTCGTGGAATGTGATGTGGGATCCGAAATATAAGGGGAAGATTTCCGTGTGGGACGATTTGTCGACGGTCTACATGGCTGCGCAAGTGCTGGGCTACGACAAGCCCGATCCATCTCAGCTTTACAACCTGAGCGACGAACAACTGGAAGCGGTGAAGAAAAAGCTGCTGGAGTTGAAGCCGAATATCCGCAAGATGTGGTCGACTGGCGGCGAGCTGACGAATCTGTTTGAAAACCACGAAGTCGTGATCGCGATGGGTTGGCCGCTGAACACGGCCGATCTGAAGAAGGCGAATTTCCCCGTTGGCGAGACCATTCCGAAAGAAAACACAACCGGCTGGATCGATCACCTGATGATTACCGCAGGCAGCGACAACAAGGAGCTGGCTCACAAGTTTCTGGAATACATGGTGGAAGCCAAGACGCAGAAGCTCGTGACCGACAAAACCCACTACGTTCCCGCCAATCCACAGGCGGGGCAGTTCATGACCGCAGAAGAAGTGAAGACTCTTCACCTTGACGACGTGGATAGCTATCAGAAGCGGATCTATTTCTGGCAAAACGTGCCGCGGCGCGCGAAGTATAACGAGATTTGGAACGACGTGAAGGCGGCGCAGTAGGCCCGCGACGAATGGATTCATGACCTCTGCGATCACAACCAGTGCAGCGACTGCCGCTGAGTCCGGCCTCAAGCAGACTCTGCTCAGCGTTCGCAATGTGGCCAAAACTTTCGGCCGCAATGTCGTGCTGCGGGATATTTCTCTGGAGATAGCAGAGGGAGAATTTCTGACTATCCTCGGCGAAAGCGGCTCGGGAAAGACGACGCTACTTCGCATCGTTGCCGGCTTCGAGCGGGCAACTTCGGGCGAGGTTTGGATGGGCGCGGAGCGACTCGACAATCTGCCTCCCTACCGGCGCCGCGTCAATACCGTGTTTCAGAGCTACGCCCTGTTTCCGCACCTTTCGGTTGAGGAGAACGTCGGGTACGGTCTGCGCGTCGCGAACCGGCCCGCCGCAGAGATCAAACAACGGGTAGCGGAAGCGCTGGATAAAGTTAAGATGACGGCGTACTCGAAAGCCAAGCCGTCGAAGATCAGCGGCGGCCAGCAGCAGAGGGTGGCCCTGGCTCGCGCGCTCGTAAACCGGCCGCGGCTGCTGCTGCTCGATGAGCCGCTCTCGGCTCTGGACGCGAACCTGCGACGCCAGATGCAGGTGGAGCTGAAATCGCTGCAGCGCGAAGTGGGCATAGCCTTTGTCTTTGTCACGCACGATCAGGAAGAGGCCATGGTAATGTCGGACCGGATCGCGTTACTGCGCTCGGGCGAACTGGAGCAGGTGGCCACGCCACGCGAGATCTACAGCCGTCCGGCGACAGCCTATGTGGCGCAGTTTATTGGACACACGAATCTGCTGAAGGCCGAGGTGCGTGGCGGAGCAGCGCGGTGCGGATCGCTGTCGTGGGCAGTTTCATTGCCCGATGGGCCTGCGCTCTTTTCTTTGCGACCGGAACATATTCGGCTGGCGAGCACGGTATCTTCGCCGGGAGCGCTTCGCGTTCGAGGCCGCGTTCTAAATCAGGCCTTTCATGGCGCAACGGAACTGATCCGCCTGCAGGGCAGTGACGGATTCGTTCTCGTGGCCAGAACCGCGAGCGGCAGCCCGTTGCAGAACGAAGACGAGTTGGAACTCGAGTTCTCGCCCTCCGACGCGGTCGTGGTGCGCGAGTCTCCCGAAAGAATCTGATGTTTTCCCGCGCTTACAAAACGGTTGTAACCGTGCCGCCGCTGGCGTGGGTCGCAGTGTTTCTGCTGGTGCCGTACCTGCTGATGTTCTGCTACAGCTTCTGGTCGGTGTCTTCTTTGCAGACCATCGTGCATTCCTGGAACCTCGACAACTACAAAGAGTTGCTGCAGAAGCCGGTCTACTGGCAGACACTGGTTCGCTCGATGTGGATTGCCGGGCGTGTGATGCTGTTTTCCTTGCTGCTGGGATATCCGCTGGCGTATTTTTTGTCGTTCTACGCCGGCAGGCGAAAGGATCTGCTGTATCAGATGGTGATCATTCCGCTGTGGGTCAGCTACCTGGTGCGAGCGTATGCATGGAAGACGATTCTGGGCTCCGACGGCGTGCTCAACACCTTGCTGCAGTACGTGCACTTGACCAGCCATCCTCTGGACTTTCTGCTCTACAGCCCGTTTGCGGTGGTGTTGACGCTGACTCATATCTATACGCCGTTCACGTTCCTGCCGATTTATGCGGCGCTCGAGCATATTCCGCGCAATCTGGTCGAGGCCTCGCACGACTTGGGCGCCACTCCGGCGCAGACGTTCTGGAAGGTGATCTTTCCGTTGTCGATTCCCGGAGTCCTGGCTGGAGCGACGTTTGCATTCGTGTTGAGCCTGGGCGATTTCCTTGCGCCGCTGCTGCTTGGCGGGCCGAGCGGCATCATGATCTCGAATATCGTGGTGAGCCTGTTTGGCGCCGCTTACAACTGGCCGCTGGGTGCCGCGATTTCTCTGGGAATGTTAGCGCTGGTCGTGAGCTTGCTGTTCTTTTCCGAGCGACTGGAAAAGAAATGGAGCTTCTCATGAGCGGCGCGACGGCTTCCGTCCCGCGCTCGCCATGGCTTCTGGCTCATGCCGTCGCCGTATTCGCTTTTCTATATCTTCCGATTGCCGTCCTTATTCTTTACTCGTTCAATGGCACCGGGGTCGGTGGGTTCCCTCCGCATCATCTGACGCTCGACTGGTATCGCACCTTATTCAGCGACGGTCCCATCTGGGATTCGGTGCTGAACAGCCTGGAAGTGGCCCTGTCGGCGATGGCAATTTCGCTGACGTTTGGCGTGCCGGCGGCGCTGGCGTTGGATCGCGCACAATTTCCGGGCAAGGCGCTGTTCCGGCGCTTGGTGCTGCTGCCGCTGATCCTGCCGGGAATCATCACCGGCCTGTCGCTGCTCATGCTGTTCAACCTGATGAGTTTGAAGCTCAGCTTGCTGACCATCACACTGGGGCACGGGACGGCGCTGATTTCTGTGGCCACCACAGAAGTTTTCGCAGGCCTGCAAAAACTGGACCGGGCGCAGGAAGAAGCGTCACTCGACCTGGGAGCGAACTACTGGCAGACGTTCCGGCGAATCACAGTGCCAAATCTCAAGCTGCCCATCATCGGTGCGGCGCTGCTGATTTTCACTCTGTCGATGGATGAGATCGCGGTCAGCTTCTTCCTGATCGGCCGCGACAATACGCTGCCGCTCGAAATCTGGGGACGGTTGCGGCGCGGCATCACTCCTGAGATCAACGCTGTATCGACGATCATCTTCGTGTTTTCGCTCGTCACGATTGTCTTTTGGTACCGCCTGCGGGTGCGCAGCGAGAGCGGGCCCGAATCGGGCACGGACCTGCTCGAAACATCCGACGGCAACGCAAGTTAAGCTGCAAAATTGCAGAACATCATCGACATTCCCCAGTTGCGATCTCTTCCCGCCAGCTGCCCAACTGCTCGCCTGAGGGGTGGAACGCCCTTAGTCATCCAGTATTCACTGCCTCCCCGCGCGAACTGGTGTTCCCGAACTGGGACTATTACCGTGCGTGCGCTGTCTCGCTTTACACGAGGCGAGCAAGGTGCAGCCATTGACTTGGTTGAGGCTGGACTCGCTTGGGTTCCAAGATGGGAAATTCGGGAGAAATCATCGAAGTTTCGGTTAGGCATCACTGCGATTTCGTGAGTGCGGCTGTTAGGCTGTGCGGCATATGAACCGGATTCCGTCGCTGGACGGCTTGAGGGCGATTTCGATTTCGCTAGTCGTGGTGGGGCATTGGGCGGAGCTGCGATATCACTCGGATATTGCTGGAGCGTTTGCAAATCTGGGAGTGCGCATCTTCTTCATCATTTCTGGTTATCTGATTACCACTCTGCTGCTGAAAGAGTACGAGAAGACTTCGACCATACGGCTGCGCGAGTTTTACGTAAGGAGGGCATACCGAATTCTTCCTGCGGCGATGGCCTTCATGCTGCCAGTGTTTGTGATTTTCTGGCACGAGCTGCGCTGGTATCACATGGCGGCGGCGGCTTTGTATGTGGCGAATTTTGATTTTGCACATCCGTGGTTTCTGGGGCACTTGTGGTCGCTGAGCGTGGAAGAACAATTTTACTTCTTGTGGCCCAGCGTGCTGAAGAAATGGCACGGCCATCGGGTGGCAATTTTGGCGAGTATGATTGCGCTCGCGCCGTTGTACCGAGTGGCGGGCCATTTGCTCCGACTGCGCGGGCGGGCTGACGAGACGTTTCCGGCGGTGGCCGACATTTTGGCAATGGGCTGTCTGCTGGCAATTTTCGCGGGACGGCTACCTAGGATCAAAGCGGCGTGGGGGCTGGTTATGCTCTTCCCTGTTATTCTGGTTCCCGTTTATGTCGGTGAGTTGAGGTTTCACATCACTCCGGTACTCCTCTTCGTGCTGTGGCCGGTGATGCACATTTCGATTGCGGGACTGCTGCTGCATGCGGTGCAGACTCCATACATCATTTTGAATGTCCGGCTGGCAGTCTGGCTGGGGAAAATCAGCTACAGCTTTTATTTGTGGCAGCAGCTGTTCGTGTACGGCGAGCATTATCGGCCGTGGTATTACGTTTTCTTGGCCGTAGGGCTGGCCAGCGCTTCCTACTATATGGTGGAACGGCCAATGCTGCGGTTGCGCGAGAGGAGATCGAGGGTGAGCAGATTGAAGAGCATCATCGCCCCGGCGCCGTGATTTAATCTAGCAACGACACGCGGGCAAAGTCAGGAACGATAAGACGCGCGAAACGGTCACCCGCGGAGGCTGAACGGGTTGCTGAAAAACTCGCGCTGCCGGCCTCAGGGGCTTAAAGCCTTCAAAGAAGGGAAAGGCTCTTTCGCAACGCTGAAAGCGTCGCGCCACCCAAATCGAGTTTCCGGCAAGCCTCCTCGATCACACAGGAAAACACCGGGCGACCTCAAGCTCCTCCCGCCTCTGCCGTTGTCATAGTAAAGTGGTACTAGGCAGAAAATCAGGAAGGTTCCCTCTTGAGTTCCGGCATTCGCAACATTGCTATCATCGCGCACGTCGACCACGGCAAGACCACGCTGGTCGACGCCATGCTGCAGCAAAGCGGCACATTCCGATCCAACGAGCACCACGTCGAACGCGTGATGGATTCGAACGAACTGGAGCGCGAGCGCGGCATCACGATTCTGGCCAAGAACACTGCGATTTTCTATCACGACGTGAAGATCAATATCGTCGACACGCCTGGCCACAGCGATTTTGGCGGCGAAGTCGAACGGGCACTGAAGATGGTCGACGGCGTCATGCTTTTGGTGGACGCCAGCGAAGGTCCGCTGCCACAAACGCGTTATGTGCTGGGTAAAGCGCTAGAGGCAAAGCTGCCTCCAATCGTCGTGATCAATAAGATCGATCGGGCCGACGCTCGCCCCCAGGAAGTGCTGAACGAAATCTACGATCTGTTTATCGATCTTGACGCCAAAGAAGATCAACTCGATTTCCCCGTGCTCTACACCAATGCCAAGACGGGTACCGCGTCAACCGACATCAAGGGCGGGGGCGAGGATTTGCGGCCGCTGTTCGACGCCATCCTGAGGACGATTCCTCTCCCCAAGGGCGACCCTTCTGGCCCGCTACAGATCTTGGTGGCGAATCTCGATTACAGCGACTACCTGGGGCGCCTGGCGATCGCGCGGGTATTCAACGGCAAGATGTACACGGGCGAAGAGGTGGGCATCGCAAAGTTGGACGGGACTTTGCACAAGACCAAGATCACGAAATTGTTTTCCTTCGCAGGCCTGAAGCGAACCGATATTACCGAGACTGAGTTAGGAGACATTGTGGCCGTCGCAGGCGTGGAAGGAATCACGATCGGCGAGACCATCACCGACGCGGAGAATCCAACCCCGCTTCCGCATATCGCGATTGACGAGCCGACCATCGCAATGCTGTTCACGGTCAATACTTCTCCCTTCGCGGGAAAAGACGGCAGCTACGTCACGTCGCGCAACCTGCGGGAGCGGCTCGAAAAAGAGTTGCTGACGAATGTCTCGCTGCGCGTGGAAGACACGGGCACCACGGATTCGTTCAAGGTTCTGGGCCGCGGCGAGCTGCAGCTTTCGATTCTGATCGAGATGATGCGGCGCGAAGGCTACGAACTCATGGTCGGGAAGCCGGAAATCGTGACCAAGCGGATCGACGGCAAGCTGATGGAACCGGTCGAACATCTCACGGTCGACGTGCCCGAAGAATTTGTCGGCGTCGTAATGGAGCAGTTGGGTTCGCGCAAAGGCGAAGTCACCAACATGCACAATCACGGCTACGGCCGCGTGCGGGTGGAATTCCGCGTCCCCAGCCGCGGGCTGATCGGCCTGCGCAGCCAGTTACTGACCGATACGCGCGGAACCATCGTCATGAATTCGCTGTTCGATGGATATACCGAATGGCAGGGCGAGATTCCGCACCGGCTTACCGGGGCGCTGATCGCCGACCGAGGCGGAGTTTCAACCGCCTACGCGTTGTGGGGCTTGCAGGAACGCGGAGAACTTTTTGTGGGCCCGGGCGTTGATTTGTACGAAGGCATGATCATCGGCGAGAACGCCAAAGATAACGATCTCGATGTGAATGCCGTCCGGGAAAAGAAACTCACCAATATGCGGGCCTCCACCGCCGATGAGGCGATCCGGCTGGTGCCGTTCCGGGCTCTGAATCTGGAGCAGGCCATTGAGTTCATCGCCGACGACGAATTCGTGGAAGTCACGCCGAAGTCGCTGCGGCTGCGCAAGAAAGTGCTGCAGGCGAACCGGCGCAAGAAGAGCGCGCTGGCAACTGTGGAAGAGTCGTGAAACGGCAAAGCATATCCGCCAAGGGCAACTCCGAGACGACCGCGAAGAACAAGGCGCTGTTGCGCATGTTCCTGGTGCCCTGCAGCTGCGGAACGACGTTTGCGGTGGCCGAGAACTACGATCGTCAAGGCACGGCGTGGAGCCGTTATCTTACGTGTCCCGGGTGCGGGAAAAAGCATGACCCGAAGAACCGGCTGCTGCAGATGGGGTTTCATCCCGAGGGATACTGGAAAGTAGACGAGTGCTAAACTGAGTCCCCGTGAAGCCGTGTCGCCCTGCCGAACGACGATCAAGGCCGGAATCCGGCTCAACGAACTTGCTCCCCCTTTTTACAGGCAAATCGGGACGAACCTGATATACTTCTCGCCGCAATTGACTGTTCGCCAGCTCCGGTCTCGATTTTCAGGAACGGCCCTCCCGACCTGCCAAGTCCGCCGATGTGAGCTTGCACTCCGACAGCTCAATGCAGAGGCAGACGCGTGAAAAATATTTTTGTGGGGAATCTCAGCTTCAACACGAACGAAGACGAACTGCGCCAGGCCTTCGAGGCGTACGGGCAGGTGGACCGGGTGAGCATCATGACCGACCGCGACACCGGACGTTCGCGCGGCTTCGGCTTCGTCGAGATGGCCAGCAGCGAAGATGGAGACAAGGCGATTGCGGGCTTGAACGGCGCACAGATCGGCGGACGCACCATCAACGTCAACGAAGCGCGACCCAAGACAGAACGCGTCGGCGGGGGTGGCGGCGGAGGTGGTCGCGATCGCGGAGATCGGGGCGGCCGCGGTGGCGGAGGGGGGGGGCGGCGCGACCGCTGGTAAACATAACGTTCGTTGCGTAAAGGCGATCGCGCGGCGCGGCAGTAAAGAATCTGCAAAGCTCCGATCTAGCCGTTCGTGTCATTGGCTGACGTGAGTCATTCCGAAGAGGTCACGTGATCGGAATCTGCCTGGAATAGCGCTGCCTGCGCTCTCGCATTTTCACGCAACTCCTCCAGTTCGTCGGTGCTTTGGGCTTCCGGCTTCTCTTGCTTACGCTGGCTCCTGCGCTCTGCTTTTTCCCGTTGTCTCTGTTGCCGTGTGTGTTCCTTCTGGCGCTTGGTAAACGTTGAACGGCCTCGTGGCATAGTTCATCTCCGAATTTGTTTTATGTGTTTCTGACTGGCCGGCAATCCTGCAGGCGTGCAGGCCTGTTCTCACTGAGCCGAGCTACCAGCGCGGCTCGCGCGGCTGACGCGGGTGGCCGCGATAGTCGTCGCGCCCACGGCCTCCGCCACCGCCAAACCTCTGGCCGCCGCCTTTCGGTCGGTCAGTTTTGGGCTTGGCCTCGTTGATGGTCAGCGCACGGCCACCCAGGTCGGTCCCATTCAATGCCGCAATCGCCTTGTCGGCTTCGGCTGCATCGGTCATTTCCACAAACGCAAATCCGCGCGAGCGGCCGGTATCGCGGTCGGTCACGACACTGACCTTCTCCACTGCGCCATGCGCCTCGAACACAGTCCGCAGTTCGGCTTCGTTTGTGCTATGGGGCAGATTGCCAACATACAGATTCTTCATTGCATTTCCTCTCTGAGTAAATCATCCAGGCTGATCGGTACGGTCTTTTGTTTTGCTAGTCGTCCTTCGGAATCTCGCGGCGGAGCAGGCACGTTCCGCATCGCCTGCGTGCGAGCGGCGGAGACGGAGCGGACTTCAGATATTCTTCGTGAGGCTTCGAGAATTCCCCAGCGTTGCGGCAAGTCTCCAAGATCGGCCGCAAGGGCTGCTCTCCCACCCAAAAGAACAGCTTGGTCGGTCTGTTGAACCGCAGACTCCGGGTCTACACCCGGCGAATTCGCGAGGTACTCTGGTTTGCCCACCAGGAACGCCAGGTGCTGCGGCGGTGTGGCGCTCCGAATCTCCGCGCAGAATTTGTCACGATGTCCTTGCCCGTATTCGACGTCAATCAGCACCAGGTCATACAAGTCCGCCTTCCACCAGGAGCGAGCTTCACCGATGCCGGCAGCACAGTCGACATCCATGCCAAGTTTTCGCATTGCGTCGGCCCGCAAGTTGCTCCTCGGCGATAACGAATCAATAAGGAGCACTCGTTTCTTCTTGAGCGGCACGGGAATCGGGTTGGCAACGGGCCACGTAATTTCTGTTGCTGTCATACCGCCGCCCCCGTCTTTGCTTCAGTTCTAGTGCCACCCGACTCACGCAGTTTTGGCGCATGGTTCAGCAATTCACGAGTTCGCTTCCGCCGGGCGAGTTTCTGTTTGCGCACCCGATTAAATCTCGACTTGTCACCATTCAGTGCCGACATAAAAGACTCCTCTCAATTGTTGGCCGATGGCTGAAACCATCGCAACTTTCCTTGTGCGGCGCCATTCTTACAGGCACTACGCCGCGTCAAGCGGCACTTCTTCGGCTGGGGGCGAGGATCAAATTGTTCAGGACTAATTGTTGATGCACCAAGCCTCCGATCTCTCAATCGCGAAGGCGCGAGGTGCTTTTGGAGGCGTATCTTCGAGGTCAAGTGACTTCAGTATACGCTGTTTGTGAGCAGTAAGACGTGTAAGAAACGGCCCCGTGGTGTATTCGTGAAAACCAAAGTGTGTGCGTGAGAACTTAATTCCGCGCAGAAAACGGGGAAAGCACACGCGAGTCCCGCAGGGACGGCACGGCTTCTTACTCAGCCTCTCGAGTTCGACGAATCTGCCGCTTACTTCAAGCCCGCATGCATCGGCAAGTGAATTGCCTTGCCAATCGTGTGCATACCGCGTATGATGAATTGTGCGTTAGACCGAATCGGTCGTAAGCAGTTCTCGCCTCAACAGCAAGTAACCTGCGCAAGTTTCTTCCGACTCCATCCAGCGTAACTATCAAATTAAGGAACACAAGTACAAACATGGAACAAGGAACAGTAAAGTGGTTCAACGACGCTAAGGGCTACGGTTTTATCAGCCGCCAGACGGGCGAAGACGTTTTCGTGCACTTCTCGGCGATCCAGGCGGGCGGTTTCAAGAGCCTGCAAGAAGGTCAGGCCGTCCAATTCGACGTGACCAAGGGCCCCAAGGGCTGGCAAGCGGAAAACGTCCAGGTGCTGTAGAGCCGGACGAACGAAACAAAAGGCGATTTCAGCGTTGAGATCGCCTTTTTCATTTCTTCAAAACGTATCGGCGAAGTCTCGGCGTACAATTAGAGTCCGAGATTAAGATTGCGATTGTTATTCCCGTTGGGGATTTGAAGTGGAAACCGCACCCTGCCAACAAGCTTGTTCGCATTGAGGCAGCCTGCGCATGGACCTTCTCTGACACGCGACGAGCTCAGCGCTTCCTACGCCATCATTCGCCACAACATCCGAACCTACCGGTCGGACGGAGTGATTGCCATTGTCAAGGGCAAGGCGGCCCTCGCTCAGGCATTGAAAAATCTTGAAGACTGCCAGAGTCCTGCGGATCGACATGAAGGCTGGCGCTACTTTTTCGAGAAGTCGGATCTGAAGGCAGGAACCGATCCCGCCGAAGCCACCCGGTTGCGCCAGGCACAGTTGGAGAAAAGAGAATCAGAGGCGCAGCAAGAGATCGATCATTCAATCGTCCCCAGATCGAAGCCTCAGGAATAGATTAAAGATCGGCCACCATATTCTCTTTGACAGCCCGTCAAAAACCCTCCACCGCGGTATGTATAATTATCGCAGTGCGCCCGTAGCTCAGACTGGATAGAGCGATTGCCTCCGGAGCAATAGGTCGGGAGTTCGAATCTCTCCGGGCGCACCATTCTTCCTTTCCCCAGTTCCGCCTCAGAATCGCTGCCGGACTCGGATGCGGCTAGAAGAACCTGCCGTCCCTTTCAGTTCCGATAGCCGCGAATAACACTTGCTGCAGACCATCATCATTCTCGAACCTGACTCCACGTCGCTCCGACTTCCATCGGATACTGAGTGCTGCGGTCGGCCCGCTCCGAGTTCATCGCCCAGAAGCTCGCGGAACGATCCCACGCGCTGTTTTTCTTTTCACTTTCTGCTCAGCAGTAGCCCATCTAAGGGCCTTCGCTCGGCACAAGTGTGTCCGAGGTCACAGACGGTGATGTCCCGTGGTGATAGGGTTTGCTGATCTGCTGTCAGACGGAGAGATCAGCACGAGTCCCCCGTACTCCCAGCCTTACACCTGCAGCAGGTTCGAACCGCGCACCGAGGCTTCTTCGATTCGCACCGGACGGTCCCCGAATCCGCATTCGGCTCCTCGGCCCGAAGGCTCCGCAGTTCGCATGGCGAAGGCAGACGGGACGACGGCTCGTCAGTAATAGCGAAAAAGGCGGAGGACATGTGTGCTTAGAAACGTTGTCAAACTATAGGCGAAGCGAAACTCGGCATTCACAGCCCAGAATCCGGTCGAATTCGTCCCGAGAGAGGGGTAGGACTTGGTGGCGACCGGACGGAAGCGACTTCAGCTTTGCCGAAGGGTCGGCGGGAATTAGGTCAGTGGAGAACGCCCATTTGAAGAAGGTCTTCACGACAGACCAGTGGACAGCGGGGCTGTCGCTACCTTTCTTAAATGTCCAGCCGCTCCGCCATTCGGTTAGCAGTCGGGCAGTGACATCCTTGAGCAAGATGACATTCTTCCCGTTGGCATAGTCCTGAAAGCGAGAAAGCATGCGCCGTGCTTTGGACAGGTCTTTGATCCCCCGCTGAGCCATGTCGCCCAAGTACAGATCGGCAGCCGACTCGATGGTGATGTGATCTGGCTTCTTTGGAGGCTCAATGCCATTAGCCTTCAGTTCGAGTTCTTGTTCGAGCTTGCGTGCCGCCTTTGTGGCGATGTCCCATGATCGCGTCCTCACTCGCCGACTTCTTCTCGTGCTTGCCCCACCGCAGCCACAGAGGGCATTTGCACCGCTTGTATTGCCCAGCGTTCTTTTCCCTTGATTTTGAACACTTCGTGCCGTGCCTTGCGTAAACCGTAACCGTCATGCGTTTTTCCCCGATGACTTTTAATACTGAAGAACTGCGCGAACCCGTGTTCGAAGGGCTTCGGCAGTACAAAAGCAGTACAAAAGTTCTGGATTTTACGTAAGCGGTTGGAAACGCAGGGGCAAGAAATGGCTCCTCAGGTAGGACTCGAACCTACAACCCTTCGGTTAACAGCCGAATGCTCTGCCATTGAGCTACTGAGGAGTGTGGACGGTCGAACGCTGACGGATCGACCGTCGGTTATCGAGATTCATCATAGCATTTTGGGCCGGATCGGGAAACAACTTGTCGACTGCTGCAGCAGCCAGTGGGGCATCTCCATTCGCGCTTCTGATAGGCTAGGGCGTTGGCTTGGCCCATCCGCTGGTGCTCGCCAACGGTTTCCGAGGTATTCATGTCTGGAGGGTTCCGGTTGCTCGTATCGTTTTCTTTCCTGTTGGTGGCGGCGGAGGCGGTTTATGCGGGGAGCGATTCCAAATCGTCGCAGACACAATCCTCGGCTCCGGCTGCGCCTCCGAAGGCCGAGCTCAAGCCGGTGATCGATATCTTCCACGGCACTAAAGTTCTGGACAACTATCGCTGGCTTGAGGACGGCAATTCTCCCGAGACGAAGAAGTGGGTGGAAGAGGAACTCTCCTATACTCGTGCGCTGCTTGATCCGCTGCCCGGGCGCGAGGCAATCCATAAGCGGTTGACCGAGTTGCTTTCGATCGGGATCGTCACGCCGCCGCAGATCGCGGGCAAGTATTACTTCTATACAAAGCGCGAGGGCATGCAGAACCAGCCCATCCTTTATGTGCGCGAGGGCGTGAACGGCGCGGACCGCATACTGGTCGACGCCAATGAGTTCGCCGCCGACGGCACCGTCGCGCTCGACTGGTTTCAGCCCAGCGACAATGGGCGCTACGTTGCCTACGGGACATCCGCGGCCGGCTCGGAGATGAGCACGCTGCACATCATCGAGACCAAAACCGGCGCCACGCTGCCGGACATCATCGAGCGCACGCGCGCCGCCTCCATCGCGTGGCAGCACGACAATCGCGGCTTCTACTACACGCGCTATCCGAAGAAAGGCGATGTCCCCGCCGGGCAGGAGATGTACAACCGGCACGTTTTCTATCATGAACTCGGAACTGATCCCGCCACTGACGACCCCATCTTCGGCGAAGGCCGCGATCCTGAAGATTGGCCGAGCGTAGGCCTCTCCAACGACGGCCGCTGGCTCCTGATCAACGTTTCCCAAGGCTGGACAAAGTCCGAACTCTTTCTGATGGACCTGAAAGCCGGCACTCCGCCCACCCGCGTCACCACGGGCAAGAATTTCTTGTACGGCGGTGACGTCTACGACGGCAAGCTCTACATCACGACCAACGAAGATGCCCCCCGCTACCGCGTATTCGTCACCGATGCCGGCAACTATGATCGCGAGGCCTGGAAGGAACTGATCCCGCAGACCGACGCCGTGCTGCAAGGCACAGCCGTCTTCGGCGGCAAACTCTTCGCGCAGTACGAGCAGAACGCTTCGTCGCAATTGAAAGTTTTCGATCTCGACGGCAAGCAGCTAAATGACATTTCCCTTCCCGCGATCGGCACCGTCTTCGGAACGGGCGGCCGTTGGAATCGCGACGAAGTCTTCTACGGCTTCCAGTCGTTTACATTTGCCCCCTCTATTTACCGCTACGATCTGAAAAACAGTTCCACCACGTTGTGGACGAAAGTCGATGCCCCCTCCATCGATCCGGCGTCCTACGAAGTCGCGCAGGAATGGTTCAAGTCGAAGGACGGCACGCGCGTCCCCATGTTCGTGGTGCATAAGAAAGGATTGCAGAAAAACGGCCACAACCCCACGCTGCTCACCGGCTACGGAGGCTTCAACGTCAGCCTCACCCCCGCCTTCAGCCGCACGGCGTATTTATGGATGGAGCACGGCGGCATCTACGCCGTAGCCAACCTGCGCGGCGGCGCCGAGTTCGGCGAAGATTGGCACCGCGCCGGCATGCTCGACAAAAAACAAAATGCCTTCGACGACATGATCGCCGCCGCCGAGCACCTGACCTCCGAGAAATACACCGACCCCAAGCACCTCGCCATCCAGGGCGGCTCCAACGGAGGTCTGCTCATGGGCGCCATGATCACGCAGCGTCCCGACCTGTTCCGCGCCGTAGTCTGCCAGGTCCCGCTGCTCGACATGATCCACTACCAGGACTTCCAGATCGCCAAGCTCTGGATCCCCGAATACGGCACCTCGGAAAACGCCGAGCAGTTCAAGTGGCTCTACGCCTATTCGCCTTATCATCACGTGAAGGCGGGAGTGGAGTATCCGGCAGTCTTGTTTATGACGGCGGATTTTGATACGCGGGTGGACCCGATGCACGCGAAAAAGATGGCCGCTGTGATGCAGGCGGAGGCGAAGAATGGGGCGAGCCACACACGCCCGATCTTACTGAGGATTGAGACCAAGGCGGGACATGGCGCGGGGAAGCCCGTGACCAAGCAGATCGAAGAGTTTACGGATGTGTATTCGTTCTTGTTTTGGCAGCTGGGAATGAAATGAGTACTCAGTATCCGGTACTCAGTACTCAGAAACGGCAATGGGGACTCGTTGGACGGACAAGATCTCGCCGCGAAACCGCCGTGAACTGAGTACAGAGTACTGCGTACTGAGTACTGGTTTTCCTCACGCCGCTTCTTTTGTCGCTGCGATCAGGCCGTTGAGTATTCTTCCCAGCTCCGCTGCTTGGTCGAGAAGGAAATCTGTTTCCTTTTGTCCAAGGTGAGCCAGGTCGTGGGACAGGATGATTTGTGTTTCCACCTCGGCCAGTGAGCCACGGGCGTTATTCAGGAAGTGACAGAACTCGCGTCGCGAGTAGCGGGCCTGGCCTTCCGCGATATTGCTGGGTACCGACACGGCCGCTCGGCGCAACTGGCTCTTTAGACCGAACATTTCTTCTCTCGGAAAGTTTTGCGTCGCGAGATAGATTTCCCGAACCAACCCCATCGCTTTTCGCCATGCTATGAGATCGCGATACGATCCGGCCATAACTCACCTCAGAAACATGATCTCATCGCGAAGGTATTTACGAGCCGGCAACTCGAAAATAGAACGTTATGCAATTCCAAATGCGGAATTCATAGTTCGTCCCCACGCGGGTGGTGGCAAAACAACTCCCGAGGGTGCCCCTCAGAGTAGAAAGTAGACTGGGCCAGCCTGTCCCGGTCAGGACGAAGAAGACGAGCAACCGTGAACTGCTGAGACTATACACTCCGCAAGCTCTTGGGTCTTTCCGCTGGGGCTGGGCACCCGCCCTTTGTCGGGCGGTAGCAATGTTCCTATTAGTCTGGCAGTGGAGTCATTGGCTGGCGGAGGCACTCTCTAGATCAGCACTGAGGTGCACGGTGCTGCCTGCGCTGACCGATAGCTTTCGTTGCCAGTCTTTGAAGCCAGTCTTCTTGACGGCGACTGCGTGGTCACCCTCTGTTATCCGGAGTTCTGAGGGGGTATTGCCAACGAACTTCCCATCGACCTCGATGTCGGCACCTGACGGGTTCGAGTCCAATTGGATTCTTGCAGATTTCACAGAGCTGGCCTCAGCATTGGAATCATTGTCGCTGGCCTTTGCAACCTGTTGAGGCGTTGGATTAGGCGTAAACTTCGCGATAACCAGCTTCATGTCTCCGTTTGCGTACGCCGTAATTTCGGTGCCTTTCGGGATACTAATATCTTTGCCGTGCATGAACAGGAAAAACGGAGCGGCCGGAAAGAACACCAAGCTCGTCGCTACCATCCCGCCAACCATTCCTCCGGTGTGACCGCCGCCTTTGACATCCTTGACCGCTCGCAGCGCTGCTTTCTCGCCGCTAACCAGTTTCACGTAGTCGATGTTGATGTCCAGTTTTCCACCCCGAGCCATTCTCCTCTTAGCCTGAGCTTCGGTAACCGTCGCGAAGGCCAGGCCTCCCTTGGGAATGACAAGAGTGCCATTCAGGGTGATGTCATCGAGGACCTCAAAGTCCACGGTGTCACCTACGTGCGCATCCGCAGAAGATATTGTCCGATTCAGGCGAAGCCTTACCGGCGTTTCGTCTTCAAGCACGAACCCCTTTGTGGAGGTAAAGTCGGTCTGCGTCGGCTGCGCTTGGACCGGCGGCTGTGCCGGTTGCTGCGCTATTAAAACCTCAGGAGCGATGGACAAAGATAATAGGCCTAGTAGAACTAGGTGCACTCTCACGGCAGCCTCCAGTCACGACATTTCCACGGTTGGGTCAGGCTCAGGATATAGAGTCCGTCCCGTCCTGAGACTTGTCGGTGACCGGAGTCACAGGGGATAGTGACCCAGACTAAGACAGGATTAGCGAGGGGGGGCTGGCCCAGGTTTGATTCTTTGCTCGCAGCCTTCACGGCATGGGCTGCCCCAGCCTTCGCGGTTTTGAAGGCTGGGCATTGGTGCCGATGGTAGCGGGAGATGGTGGATTCCGAGAGAGTAGCATCGCGTCTGAAGATCAAAATCTCTCGCTTCGGACAGCATCAGGCCCATGCTTCGAAAATCACGAAGCATGGGGCAGCCGATTCCGTGGTAGTGCTTGGGGAACACCTGGGCCAGCCCCCCCTTTTTCCACAGGGGATCGATGTTCACATAACCTTGACTGAGAAAATTCGTCCTTGAATACTCATCGAGAGCGCGAGCCGTTCGTGCAAATTCGCTAAAAATGAAACGGTGGGCGCGCGAGCGGGGGAGGAGTGTTAACGACGATGAGAGAAGAACGGAAGGCGGGAACGGGCGGGGAGTTCAGCATTATTTTGCCTTGGCTGATGGCAGAGGCGGAGGCGGGAGCGTGGTGGAAGAGGCTGAGAAGGAATCCGAAGCGGTTGGGAGAAGTTTCGCAGGCGGCGTTTTTGCTGAAGGCGCGGACAATGGGTTTTGCCGTGGCGGTACCGTGGGGAGACAGCGAGCGCTATGACTTCATGGTGTGGGCGAAGGAGGGTGCGAGGATTTTACGGGTGCAGGTGAAAGCGACGGGGAGGCTGTATCGGCGGGGATATGAAGTACAGGCGGTGCATGCGACGCGGGGGCAGGGGAAGAAGCGGTATACGGCGCGGGATATTGATGTGCTGGCGGCGCATGTTCAGCCGCTGGATGTGTGGTATCTGCTGCCGATCGCGGCGGTAGGGCGGGCGAAGAGTTTGCGGTTCTATCCGGACATTGAATGCAGGCGGCCGAGGTGGGAGCGGTATCGGGAGGCTTGGGAGGTGCTTGCTGGTGGCTTACCCTCTCGTATCGACGAGAAGAGCAAAGGCCCCACCCTATCTCGCCCAAGGGCGGCGAGATAAGGATGGGGCACCCTTTTCATTCTTTGTTTTTTCTTTGGCTGTAGGGCGAAGCTTGGGTCATCACGCTGCGGCGCGGTTTGGTTGGCACCGTTCAAGGACCCGGAAAAGACCGTCCGGGAGTTCGCTCTTCATCACGTATTCATCCACCAACCACAGGATCCGCTCCGGCATCTCGGCATAGGCTGAGACCAGGATGATCGGCAAGTTTGGAAATCGTTGCTTGATATGGCACCCGACCGCTTCGGCGTCAATGCCCTCCAGTTTGTACTCCAGTAGAACTGCGGCCACCGACGTTTCCTCCAGCACCTTCAACGCGGTGTGACTGTTTGACGCAGTCTTGACGGAATAGCCGTGAGACTCGAGCGTCGCCTTGCGGAGTTCCAGGAGTTGGGGAAGATCGTCGATGTACAGTACCGAGAGTAAGGGCATTAAGGGATCTCCGCTGCGACGGTTCACAACTTGCGGCTACAGACTTTGGGTTGAAAGAGCGGGCGCACTGCTAATTCGAGGAATAACAGGGTGATCGCCACCGGCGCAACCAGCCCGCATGATCTTCTTAGGTTATTCATAGAAACCAAGCTTGTCTGGTCAAAATTGCACACTTCCGGACACAACTGGCCGGGCTTGGGCATGCCGTAAGCTGTCCCAACCCCCTGGCAGCTCCTGCTTCCGTTGTTTGAAAAGTCCGGTCGACCCTTTGCGCGGGATTGCATCAAAACGAGGCGCTCTCGTGTCGCGATGGGCGCCTGGAGCCTCTTCTTGGACAACCGTTCCATCCATCTCCGCAACCTATTGCTGTGTTGGTAGCAAATTAAAATGTCCGGTTTTAGTAGCAAGTGAAATGTCCGGTTTAGGTTAATCTCCAGCAGCCCGTCGCGCGCCGATTTTTGTTTTCTCCAAAGACACTCCTTCCGCACTGTAACGTCCCAGACGCTGGGGCCCGTGAGTAATGGTGAAAGTTCCGTCGAGGTGTTGGTGCACCGTCACCGTGCAGCCCGCCAGGGTCGCTCGCCAGCGCACCGGTTCGATCTGCAACTGCAGGTTCTGCATACTCACCGTGTTGTCCCGGTTGACCGTACGCTGGTATTGCAGGGCGAAAATCAGGTCCAGATCTTTGCTGGAGCGGCGCACAAAGGCGTTGCCGCGTTCTCGAGCCGGAATCTGGAAGCATCGATTGAACTCGGCGATGTAGTGTTCGCGCAAGAAGCGGTTGGCGGCTGCCAAGCTATGGATGCCGTGCAATCGTAGTTCCTGCGGCAAGCGTCCTTGCCAGGTGCCGAAATTGCGTTCGCTCCGGCCTCGGGCCTGGGGCGAATAGGCCGGGATCATCTGCACGCCCAACTCGCGCAACGCACGACCGACTTGGGTCAGACGATGGGCATCGACTTGGCCTCCGCTTTTCGGCGTCCGCCAGAAATGGCTGCCCCGGTCGCTATACAAGGCACAGAACACTCCCCGGCCCGCGATCACTTCTTTCAACCCCGCCATGACGGTGAAGGTGGACTCTTCCTCGACCAGCTGGGCGTAGTAGATCTCGCTGGTGGCATCATCCAAAATCACGATCAGGTCGTACCCGCGCTCGTCCTGAAACCACTGATGCCGGCTGCCATCGATGTGCAACAGCATGCCCGGCAGCGGACGCCGCTCCCGCCGTCGGCGGTGCACCCCGCGTTTTTTCGCTCGCGCCACCAACCCCGCTCCCTGCAGCGCGGCTTTCACCCAGGTGTAGCTCAAATCGATCTGGTGTTCGGCCTTCAACTTCTGGTGAAAATGGCGAACGTTCAGATCGAAATACTTCTCTCGATAGAGTCCTAGAACCTCCTCTACCATCGCCAACGGAACGCGTTTCGGCGAGGGTTGGCCCCGCCGCCGGTCGAACAGCCCGTCATAGCCAAACTCCTGGTAACGCTCCCGGATGCGCCGCACATGCCGATCCGTAAAACCCAGAATCTCGGCCGCTTGAAACCATGTGATTTTCCCCGCCATCGCCCGCAACAACACTTCCTGAATTTTCATCGTCCGCTCCATGGCGGCCTTCGAGTAAGAGTCCATGCTCCGCATGGTCTCCTACTCTCACCGCCGGAAAAGCGGACATATCACGTGCTATTTCGACCGGACATTTGATGTGCTAACGACACGCAACCTATTGCTGCCGGCAGTGAGCACGGCGCTGTTTTCCGTTTCCGCTTTCTGTCAAAGCGCTACGTTTAGGGCCAGATTGTCTCCACTTGAGACCGGCGCCTCGGTGGCGCCAATGCCGAGTTTTGACGTGTCGACATTATCGGCAGGGACTTTTGGTGGGGATACAGCGTCGGCCAATGTAGCTCAGGATCGGGAACAGCATCACGGAGTCGTCTCGCGAAGCGTGAAGCGAACGCTCGAAGACCAGAAGGAACTCTATCTCGCGCCATTCAAGCCATCGAACTTCAAGTGGGATGCGGTGGTTCTGGGAGGAACGGCAGGTTTGCTGGTGGCCGACCGGCGCATTGAAAACAGTCTGCCGGGTGGGCACTACCAGTTCTATCAGGACAGTTCCAACATCGCGATTGGTGGACTGGCAGCGTCGCTGGCCGGAGTCTGGATCTATGGGATCAAGAACAACCATCCTCACGCCAAAGAATTGGGAAACCTTGAGTTGGAAACTCTGGTGAATACATTTCTGATTTACGCGCCCTGGCAATTCGTTGCAGCCCGGCAGAGGCCGGGAGAAGGCAACGGGCACGGAGACTTCTTGCGACATAGTGCAATCAATACGTCTTTCCCAGGCGGACACGCGATGTTCACATGGGCGATGGCCACGGTGGCAGTGCATGAGTACCCGAAGCCCTGGATAAAAGCGCTGGCCTATACCGCCGCACTGACGGTCACGGCAGGCCGATTCCTAGCGCGTGATCACTGGTCGTCCGATATGTTCGTCGGCTCAGGTCTCGGCATCGCCATCGGCACCCATATTTTCCACTCTCATTGTGACCCGAGTTTGAGCGAGTCGTGCCGGCATCATTCGCGGAAGTTCAAAATGCTGGATTCGATCCAGCCTTCTGACGGTTCTCCGCGGACGGCGGTGAATCCTTCCTTAAGGCCGTAGAAGAAAAATCAATCTGGCGCAATCAAAAAGACAGACGTGAGGGCGCCACTGATCGTGCTAGGGTGAGTATGACAGTCCGGCGCTGCGGCGACTGCTGCCGCCTTTTTGGAGAGGCCGGGCGCGAAGCGAGTGGCGCATATGAAGATCTGTCCCAATGCGAAGTGTTCAGTTTTCGGCAGGATCGTGTACACCGTGGCGACCCGCTGTCCTTTGTGCAAGTGGGACTTGAAACCTACGCTGCCTACCAGCGAGGTCGCACGCAGAACTAACGGGACACGACATCCAGCGCTCCACGACTGACTCGCACCGTGTGCCTGTAACAAATCCCTTTCCTGCAAAGCCCGCCAGAGGCGGCATTTGGCCTCACTCCCAATCTAACTTGACAGGGAGCCCGTGCAGGGTTCATCTTGCTAGGCACGCAGTTCCCCAGAAATCGAGCGTTCGCCGTGCCCCAGGGGTGTACGCTGTGCGAGGTCGCAGAAATCGCTGCAGAGTCAACTTGTGCCCCCCGGTAAGAGGTTGATAGAGCCCCTCATTACGTTTTTCCATAAACAATTCGAGGAGATGCTGATGAAGACCGTTGTGCGCGCAGCCATGCTTTTGCTGCTCTTAGCCGGTTCTAGTCTGGCTCTGGGTCAGATTGCGAACTTCCGACACGTCGTGGTGATGGTGCAGGAAAACCGTACCCCAGACAATTTGTTCCAGGGGCTGTGCCGTCCCCCGTATGGCAGGCCCAGCGCCTGTGGAACTGGTACGAATCAGTTTGACATCCAGGGCTATGGCTTCAACGCAAATGGAACTCAAGTTCCGTTGGCCGCCGTGCCTTTGGGCAACCCCTATGACCCGGGCCATACCCATGCCTCTTTCGAGGCCATGTGCAACGCCAACACAACCACCTACTTCCCTTGCGTGAAGAACACGCGGCTTTCAACGACCAACTGCCCGCTCAGCTGCTCCTTTGAATACGTTGACCCCACCACCACGCCGACCATTCATCCTTATCTGTACCTCGCGCAGCATTTTGGCTGGGCCAACCGAATGTTCCAGACGAACCAGGGGCCGAGCACTCCAGCCCATCAATTCCTGTTTTCAGGAACGTCGGCGCCGAGCGCGGCCGACGACGCCGCGGCCAGATTCATTACCGAAAACCCTAGCGGCCTGGGCTGTCTTGCGCCGCTGGACAGTATCTACAAGGAGATCGATCCCTCCCATGCACCCGCAGAGTACAACTTGATCAACAATCCGCTAGGCACCGTGTGCTTCTCGCATGACAGCCTGCCTACCCTGCTGGAGAAAGGCAAGCACACTTGGCGGTACTACACGGTGGGGACCGTGAAGTCAGGCATTTCCAACAACATCTGGACCGCGCCGAATTGGATACGAAGCATCTGCGAGCCTAACAGCACGTTTACGCAGTGCACTGGAGCGGAGTGGATCGATAATGTCGACCTAACACCCGCCGACGTATTGACCGACGTACAAAACTGCAAGTTGAAGAATATGGTTTGGGTCATTCCGATCGGGCAAAACTCTGATCACCCTTCACAAAACCTAGCGAACCACAACGATGGCGGGCCCGCCTGGGTGGCGAACGTTATTAACGGAGTGGCTAGTAGCACCTGCACCGACACCATCAATGGCCTTCCCGTGCCGTACTGGCAAGACACGGCGATCATCGTGGTGTGGGACGATTGGGGAGGATTTTACGACCATGTCCTGCCCCCATTTTTGTCAGCACCGAGCCAAGGACAAGGCGATTACCAGATGGGATTCCGGGTGCCCTTGATCTTTGTGTCGGCCTACACGGTTCCCACGATCGACAGCACAAACCGGTACGACTTTGGGAGTATTCTTCGCTTTGTCGAACGGAACTTCAGCATCACGGAGGGCACGCTAGGGTTCGCCGATCGCCGCTCGACAACGGATCTGAGAGTCTTCTTCAATTTGAAGCTGGTGCCGAAGAAATTTCACATTCCCACGACCGTAAGTGCGCAGTTTTTTCTGAACGACACGCGTCCGCCGGAACCGCCTGACACCGACTAAGAATAGTGGGCGAGACATTTCGGGTTGTACCGCACAGTTTGTCATCCTGAGCCAAGCGAAGAACCGATCCACTTCCCGCCAGTTGCATGGCTCTTCGCGGCAAAAGACGCCGCTCAGGGTGACAAGTCTTTTTGATAGGATGAGGTCTTCCCTGCGCTGAATGAGATTTCCGCTCGTGAGGAGTTCCAGATGAGATTGCTTCGTCGTAGCGTCATCCCCAGCGTTGCGGTCGTTGTCTTGGCGTGTACCTTGCTTGCCGCCCAGACTGACGGCGTCCCGCTGGTGTATCCGAAAGCAAAGACGGTCGATCAGGTGGACGACTATCACGGAGTGAAGGTTGCCGATCCTTACCGATGGCTCGAAGACACGGACTCCGCCGAAACGCACGACTGGGTCGAGGCCGAGAACAAGCTGACATTCAGCTATCTCGACAAGATTCCCTATCGCGGAGCCATTCGCGATCGCTTGACGAAGCTGTGGAACTACGAGCGCTTCACCGTGCCCGGGCAGGAGGGCGGACGATACTTCTACGAACACAACAACGGCCTACAAAACCAGAACGTGCTGCTGGTAGCTGACTCGCTGAACGCCGAACCGCGCGTGCTGCTCGACCCGAACACGCTTTCCAGCGATGGCACGGTTGCACTGTCAGGCACGGCCATCACGGACGACGGAAAGCTGATGGCTTACGGCACCGCTGCCTCAGGCTCTGACTGGATGGAGTGGCACGTGCGCGATGTGGATACCGGCAAGGACCTTCCCGACTTGATCAAGTGGGTGAAGTTCTCCGGCGCCTCTTGGACGAAGGACGGTAAGGGATTTTTCTACAGCCGCTACGACGAACCGAAAGAGGGCAGCGCGCTGCGAGATACGAATTACTTCCAGAAGCTTTACTACCACCGGCTGGGAACTCCGCAGGCGGAAGACAAGCTGATCTACGAGCGCCCGGATAACAAGGAACTAGGCTTTAACGGATTTGTTACCGATGACGGGCGTTATCTCATGATCCACGTCTGGCAGGGCACGTCCCCGAAGAATCGGCTCTACTATAAGGACCTCACTCAACCTGACGCGCCGGTCGTGAAGCTGCTCGACGATTTCGACGCAAGCTACAATTTCATCGACAACGACGGCCCTGTCTTCTGGATTCATACCGATCTGGAAGCGCCCCGCGGACGCTTGATCGCAATCGACACGCGGCATCCGGAGCGAAGCAATTGGAAAACTGTGGTCCCGCAAGGCGCCGACAAGCTTGAGTCCGCCAACGTTGTGGACAATCTTTTTCTGCTGAGCTATCTCAAAGATGCCCGCACCGAAGTCCGCGTCTATGACCTGAAGGGCAGGTTTGTGCGTAACGTGGACCTGCCGGGAATCGGCACGGCCAACGGTTTCGGCGGAAAGCGCAAAGACAAAGAAACCTTTTATGCCTTCACCAGTTTCATTTCGCCTACGACCGTCTACCGCTACGACCCGCAGGCCGGGACGAGTTCGATCTTCCGCCAGCCGAAGGTCGATTTCGATGCCACCCAGTTCGAGACCAAGCAGGTTTTCTACCACAGCAAAGACGGGACACGGATTCCGATGTTCCTGACCTACAAGAAAGGACTGAAGCTGGACGCACAGAATCCCACGCTGCTTTACGCTTATGGCGGATTCGACATTTCGATGACTCCTTCCTTTTCCGTTCCCAATATTGTTTGGCTTGAAATGGGAGGCATTTACGCGCTGCCCAACCTGCGCGGCGGCGGCGAATATGGCGAAGAGTGGCACCTGGCGGGCACGAAAGCAAAAAAGCAGAATGTGTTCGACGACTTTATAGCCGCTGCCGAGTGGCTGATCGCCAACAAGTACACGTCGACTCCCAAGCTGGCGATTCGCGGCGGCAGCAACGGCGGCTTGCTGATCGGTGCGTGCCTTACGCAGCGTCCGGATCTGTACGGAGCCACGCTGCCCCTGGTCGGCGTGATGGACATGCTGCGGTTTCAGAAATTCACCATCGGCTGGGCATGGACGTCGGACTACGGATCTTCCGATAATCCCGAGGATTTCAAGGCGCTGTATGCCTATTCGCCGCTGCACAATCTGAAACCGGGAACGAAGTATCCCCCCACGCTGATTGCGACGGCGGACCACGATGACCGCGTCATGCCGGCGCACAGTTTCAAGTTCGCGGCCACGATGCAGGCGGATCAGGCAGGGCCCGCGCCCGTGCTGATTCGCATTGAAACGAAGGCCGGGCACGGCGCCGGGAAGCCGATCTCGAAAATCATCGACGAGATGGCGGATGAATGGGCTTTTGTCGCACACAATCTGAATATGAATGTGGCGCTGCAGTAGGGTTCGATCAGACCAAATTCCCCACTTCTCGCAAAAGGCGCGAGAAGTGGGGCACCCGGCAAACCGTGATAGAATTCTCGAACTTCGGGCTGGACGCCGCTCCCGGCGCGCTATTCCTGCCTTAAGCCTCTCGAAGAGGTGTTTCCATGAGTTCCCGCTCTCCGTGGTTCACGCGTTTGGCTTTCCTCTGGTTATTGAGTGTAATGGCTGCCCTCTGTGTCCCGCTTGCCCGCGCGGAAGAACCGCACCGGCATCACCTGCCCAAGCGCATCGTGGCCGACTACGGGTATTGGAGCAAGTACCAGAACCCGGCTTACAGCCATGCACAAATCCCTTACTACAAGCTGACCCACATCAATCACGCCGGCGTGTCGTTCGACGCCGCGGGCAATCTGTCGGTGCCGGATGGATTCATTGAGCCGGAACTCAACAACCGCGCTCACGCTGCAGGGGTGAAAGTCATGCTGCTGCTGGGCGGCGATTTCTACGGGCTCGAAACCAGCGGCGCCGTCGAGACTCTGGTCGACAACCTAGCCGCGTTCGCCAAGCAATATCGCTACGACGGCTTCGACATCGATTGGGAGTACCCGGCGACTACAGCCGACCGCAACCTGCTGGTGAAGCTCATGAAGATGCTTCGGGAATCAAATCCGGATTACACGCTCTCCATCGACGTCGCGCCCTGGGGCGGTTACGGATACGATCTGAAGCACCTGCAACTTTCGCTCGATTACTTCAATATTATGATGTACGACTGCGCGGGGCCATGGACGGCTTATGGACAGCTCAATTCGCCTATTTTCTGGGATAAACATGATCCGGCCCCGTGGGAGTGCCAGCCTGGCGGGAGCGTATACGGTGCGGCGAACATCTTCCTGAAGCACGTTCCGGGCGCCCAGCTCAACATGGGAACGCCCTTCTACGGCTATCACTACACCAACATTAGCCAGCTTTTCGGATTGTGTCCGAACGCGGCGTACACGCCGGACGGCGCCTGCGACGACACGGTGGTATCGGTGAACTACGGTCCGGACTTGAAGCACCGGATCAACAAAGACGGCTGGTATACCTCGTACGATCCCATCGCGCTGGTTCCCTACATGTTGAAGAAGGACGGGAGCGACGGCTACATCACATACGATGACCCGGTCTCGACCTATTTACGTGTCTGGTATTCGGATTGGGACCGAGGGCTGGGCGGAACCTTCATGTGGTCGCTCGACGCCGACTACGACGGCCACTCGCAGGATCTGCTAGACGCGATGTACACGGCGACAGTCAGCGGCCAGTGAATGGCTAGTTCTTCGGCTCCGAAGGCGCTAGGAAGTCGATTCTTTGCCCAATCTGGGACGGCGGCTCGCCATCCTCCTACTGCGGGTTTGACCCTGTCAATCCGACGTGTTATAAACGCCTGTTTTGCGCAGGGAGGCTTGGACCAGGGTCATACTTCACCTGTCCACTTTTTCGGACCGAACCCGGCGCGAACTCCGACGCGGCCAAGCTTCATCATCCTTCAGGTCTTGCGGTGGAAGCGTGTTCGGGTTTCCGGAAACCAAATTCGAGGCTCGACTGGGTGTGCTTGACGTTGCACTATGTTGAGAGCATCGCGGATTGAGAGCTTCGCGGTTGGCTCCGGAAAGCGGTCTCTAAACGCGTTGGTAAATTCCTAATAACTGTCATCTTTGGAGGACTTCATATGCATACCTGGCTCGCCACCGCTGCGTCCCTGACTCGCCGCGTGGCCATGAAACTCACGGCTGTTGTCGCGCTGCTTACCGTCGGCGCCGCTACTGCCTTAGCTCAGTCGTCCAGCGAAGGCGCTGGCGGCGAAGCTTCTCTGAAGCTGCCCGATCTTTCCAAGGTCAGCTTTTTCAATGGCGCCATCGACGGCCACAAACTGCTGCTGATCGGCATCGTGTTCTGCCTGTTCGGGCTGGGCTTTGGCATGTTAATTTACATGCGCCTGAAGAACCTGCCTGTACATCGGGCGATGCGCGAAATCTCGGAACTGATTTACGAGACGTGCAAAACCTATCTGATCACGCAAGGCAAATTCATTCTGCTGTTGTGGGCATTCATCGCCGTGATTATTGCGGCTTACTTCGGGTGGCTGTCGCCGGTGCCTGACAAATCGGTGGGGCTAACTCTTCCTATTATTCTTGCGTTCAGCCTGCTGGGCATCGCGGGGAGCTACGGCGTCGCGTGGTTCGGGATACGCGTTAACACGTTCGCCAATTCGCGGACGGCGTTCGCTTCCCTTCCGGGCAAGCCGTTTCCGGTTTACCAGATTCCCCTTGAAGCCGGCATGAGCATCGGCATGATGCTGATCAGCGTGGAACTGCTGATGATGTTGATCATTCTGCTGTTTATTCCGGGCGACTATGCGGGCCCGTGCTTCATTGGATTCGCCATTGGCGAGTCTTTGGGTGCGGCGGCGCTGCGTATCGCGGGCGGCATCTTCACCAAGATTGCCGACATCGGGTCGGACCTGATGAAAATCGTCTTCAAGATCAAGGAAGACGACGCGCGCAACCCGGGCGTCATCGCCGACTGCACCGGCGATAACGCCGGCGACTCGGTCGGCCCCTCGGCCGACGGCTTCGAAACGTATGGCGTGACGGGCGTGGCGCTGATCGCCTTCATTCTGCTCGGAGTGAAGGATCCCAGCGTGCAAGTGCAATTGCTGGTGTGGATTTTCGTGATGCGCGTGATGATGCTGGTCTCGAGTTCGTTTTCGTACTTCCTGAACGCCGCAATTGCCAAGGCGAGATATGGCTCGGCCGATGAGATGAATTTTGAAGCTCCGCTGACCTCGCTGGTGTGGATCACCTCGATCGTTTCGATCGCGCTGACCTACATGGTTTCTTACTTTGTCATTCCTGCGCTCGGCGCGGACGGAACCCAGTGGTGGAAATTATCCACCATTATTTCGTGCGGCACGTTGGCCGGCGCTTTGATCCCGGAACTGGTGAAGGTGTTCACCTCGACCGAGTCACGGCACGTGAAAGAAGTTGTAGTGTCGGCGCAGGAAGGCGGAGCGTCGCTGGGCATCCTGTCGGGATTCGTGGCGGGCAATTTTTCCGCCTACTATCTCGGCTTGGCCATGATGATCCTGATGGCGATTGCCTATTACATGAGCACCATGGGCTTGGCGTTGGCCGCCGGAATGCTCGCCCCCGCCGTGTTCGCATTCGGACTGGTGGCGTTCGGGTTCCTGGGCATGGGGCCGGTGACGATTGCAGTGGATTCTTACGGTCCGGTCACCGACAATGCGCAGTCGGTGTATGAACTCTCGCTGATTGAATCCGTGCCGAATATCGAGGGCGAGATCAAGAAAGACTTCAACGTCACCGTCAACTTCGAGCGGGCCAAACATCTGCTTGAAGCCAATGACGGCGCGGGCAATACATTCAAAGCTACCGCGAAGCCGGTGCTGATCGGCACCGCCGTGGTGGGCGCCACTACGATGATTTTTTCCATCATCATGGCGCTGACCAATGGACTCACCGATGCCGGGGGCGTAGCCAAGCTGTCACTCCTATACGCTCCGTTCTTCCTTGGATTGATCACCGGCGGGGCGATGATTTACTGGTTCACGGGCGCGTCCACGCAGGCCGTGACCACCGGCGCCTACCGCGCGGTCGAGTTCATCAAGGCCAACATCAAGCTTGAGGGCGTGGAGAAGGCCTCGGTCACCGACAGCAAGAAGGTGGTGGCCATCTGCACCAAGTATGCGCAGAAGGGGATGCTGAACATTTTCATTGCGGTCTTCTTCGGCACATTGGCTTTCGCCTTCGTGGATCCTTTCTTCTTCGTGGGCTACCTGATCTCGATCGCGATCTTCGGCCTGTACCAGGCGATCTTCATGGCCGACGCGGGCGCGGCCTGGGATAACGCCAAGAAGATTGTCGAAGTTGAGATGAAGCAGAAAGGCACGCCGCTGCACGATGCGACGGTTATTGGCGACACGGTTGGCGATCCGTTCAAGGACACGTCGTCGGTGGCGATGAATCCGGTGATCAAGTTCACGACGCTATTTGGACTGCTGGCGGTAGAACTGGCGGTGAAATTGGCGGTCGATCAGGGCACAACGCTGACACGAATACTGGCGCTGGCGTTTTTTGCGGTCTCGTTCACCTTCGTGTACCGGTCATTCTACGGGATGCGGATCAAGCAGGGCGCGGAGTAAGAGGGTTTACGGTAAACATCGACGCCATCCGGAGCGATCCGGATGGCTTTTTTTGTTTGCCGCGGCTCTGTAGAGACGTTGCTTGCAACGTCTTTCTCACCACCGTCCGAAGTTGTGCCGGCAAGAGACGTAGCAAGCTACGTCTCTACGACGTGCGGCTAGCGCCAGCTTAGCTCGCGGCGATCGTGATTCACGTCGCGGTACTCGCGTCGCAGTTCGCGGCGCTCGTGGCGCGCGGCGGCATAGTTCCCGAGGTAGAGGTCGCGGCGCAACTCGTGGCGATCGTGTGCTATCTTGGCCTCGTCATGACGGATATCGCGGCGCAGACCGTGGTCACCATCCCAGGCCAGCGCCGGCGCCACGCTCAACCCCAACAGCAACAAAGTTCCAGCAATTGCGCGTTTCATATCGTTGTCCTCCGACCGCAATCAGCGGCTTGCTAGGAAATACAAACACGGCGGAGGCGCGGGAGTTTCTAGATCAGGGTGGAGGATATTTCTTCGCTTGCGGGCAACCCCTTTTGAGAAAGTGAGGTGTAAAAGGTGAGTTCGCTGGAAATCGGGTTTCGGCTAGTTCGGGCCTTTCATCTTGTCCTTCACGCTCTTGGCCAGCTTCTCGATTTGCTCGGCTTTCTTGACCACGTCAAGCGAGAGAACGTTTTCGTCAGACTTGTCCACGTACTCCTTCAATTCGACGGAGAGTTTCAGGAGTTTGTCCGTATCAACTCTAAGCGCGGCGATGCGTTCCTTGGCGGCCTTCTTGGCCATATCGCTCGTGATGCGTGCGCGGGCTTCATCTTCTTCTGTCGGAGGTGCGAGATTCCCCCTCGGTTGAGTCGACTGAGCAGTCGGATACTCCTGCGCGTTAACTGGAAACGCCAAAGCACAAAGGAGCAAGAAGGTGCAAAATGTGGATCGCACGGAAACCTCTCTGAGAGCCAATGCGTACTACTCCGCAAAAATTATACGTCGGCGGAATCCGGGAAGAGAATACGTGGAACGGGTAGTGGATCGGTTTGGTGTTTCAGACATCTCCCTGAAGGCCAGCGAAGTTCAGCTCGGCGAGGGATTCCGAACGAAGCGGTCAAGATGCGCGCGAGATCCCTTCGACTTCGCTCAGGGCAGGCTCTTCACTTCGCCTGAAGAACGGCTCCGTCCAGGATGACGGCCTACTTGCACAAAACACAAGCCAGAGGCGGGTTCTGGCTTTTGCCTTATAGCTTGACGGATTCAGAGAGTGCTCATGTTGGCCAAAAACTCGCTGTTGGATTTGGTCTTGGCCATTCTTTCCACCAGCAATTCCATGGCTTCCACCGGAGAGAGCGGGTTCAAGACTTTGCGCAGGACCCAGATGCGCTGCAGATCTTCTTTGGGAATCAGCAACTCTTCTTTTCGCGTGCCGGAGCGTTGAATGTCGATGGCGGGGAAGACGCGCTTGTCGACCAGCTTGCGGTCGAGGATGATTTCCGAATTGCCCGTGCCTTTGAATTCTTCAAAGATCACGTCATCCATGCGGGAACCGGTATCGATCAGGGCGGTGGCGATAATGGTGAGCGAGCCGCCTTCTTCGATGTTGCGGGCGGAGCCGAAGAATCGCTTCGGGCGCTGCAAAGCGTTGGAATCGACGCCGCCGGAGAGCACTTTGCCCGAGGGTGGAACGATCGTGTTGTAGGCGCGGGCCAGGCGGGTGATCGAGTCGAGCAGGATCACCACGTCGCGCTTGTGTTCGACTAATCTCTTAGCCTTTTCGATCACCATTTCGGCGACCTGCACGTGGCGGGCGGCGGGCTCGTCGAAGGTGGAGGAGATCACTTCGCCTTTGACCGAGCGCTGCATGTCGGTGACTTCTTCCGGGCGTTCGTCGATCAGCAGAACCATCAGCACAACTTCGGGATGGTTGGTAGTGATGGAGTTGGCGACGTTCTGCAGCAACATCGTTTTGCCGGCGCGAGGCGGGGAGACGATCAGGCCGCGCTGTCCCTTGCCGAGGGGCGTGAGCAGGTCCATGACGCGGGCGCTGGCATTGTCGCGTGCGGTCTCAAGCTTGATGCGCTCCTGCGGATACAGCGGCGTCAGGTTGTCGAACAGGATCTTGTTGCGCGCCTCGTCGGGCGACTCGAAGTTCACCGCTTCAATCTTCACCAGCGCGAAGTACTTCTCGCCCTCGTGCGGGGGACGCACCTGGCCGCTGATAGTGTCGCCGGTCTTGAGGTCGAATTTACGGATTTGGGAGGGCGACACGTAGATGTCGTCGGGTCCTGGGAGGTAGTTGTAGTCGGGTGAGCGCAGGAAGCCGTAGCCGTCGGGCAGGATTTCCAGCACGCCCTCGGCAAAGATGTGGCCTTCTTTTTCGCTCTGCGCCTGCAGGATTTTGAAGATGAGGTCTTGCTTGCGCATACCGCTGGCACCGGGCAGATCCAAGGTCCTTGCGATCTTGGTCAGTTCGGTGATGTTCTTTTCTTTCAGTTCAGCAATGGTCATGATTCACCTGAACCCGTGCACTTGACATTATTCGTTAGTGTCAACGGGAGATTTTCAAAAGGAAGGAGACTCAGGGAAGACGCAAATACCACGAGGCAGGAAGGCGGGGCTGGGTTAAGCAGCCCGCCGTTGTGCCTCAGCAAAATTCTCTGGTTCCGACAAAACTTCTTGCCGCGGTGAGCCTGCGATGCGGTCCAGCACTCCGTTCATCGTTTCCTGGATTCGGGTGCTAGGCCGGTGGAATTTCCGCGTGGCCTTGGAGGCAAGCTGACAGAGCATATACCGGTTGCGTAGAGTTTGTAAAGCATCAAACACGCGATCAGAGCGCATGTGCCTTATTTCTCCTTAGTTATGATTGTGGCCTTCCGCCGTCGTCCTTTCGCCACGGGAGGGTGACCGGAACCCCAGTTCCGACCTAAGTCACTGATTCCGAGTAAGATGTAAAGGATTAAGCGTTCAACTCACTTGAATAGATGCATACCAGGATACGGAAGATGCTCGATTTTCTGGACTTGGCTCCTCAGGCGCAGGCGGCTCAAAACAGGCCCAGAAGCTTCCGGACGTACCTGGAACTGGATAATGTAAAGGCAAGCGGGGGAGAGGTCAAGTATTTATTTGTCAATAGGAGGACAGCAGCGGCGTTCCAGTCCTTCTTCCGGAAAGCGGAATTTGAAAATTGCCCCTACTCTATTAGAATCATCGACATAGCTGAAACTCGGGAAGCAGTAATTGGCCATAATCGTTTGGCAAGACGTTGTATCCAAATGGTTTATGGTTCTTCCATTGTCAGATGATTGAAAGTCTTTTAGGCTCGTCCAGAGGCCAAGTCATTTCAATATAGGAGACGCAGTCAACCGACGCGGTCGTTCCCGTTGTAGGAAAATCTCGATGAGCAGCGTACGAATGGATCTGTGGCTTTGGGCCGCCAGGTTCTTCAAGACACGGACAGTGGCCAAACGAGCCTGCGACCTGAGCAGGATTCTCTCCAACGGCCAAGTCGCCAAGGCAGCGCGCGAAGTTCGGATCGGGGACATGCTCCAAGTGAGTAACGAAGGCGGGGAGTTTGAGATCGAGGTGCTGCTGCTCAGCGATGTGCGGGGCCCGGCTTCAGTGGCTCAGACGCTGTACCGCGAGACTGAGGAGAGCCGTGTGTTGCGCGAGAAGGTAGCGGCCGAGCGGAAGGCGATGCGGCAATTTGAAGTCTTGCCGGCAGGCAGGCCGTCAAAGCGGGACAGGCGGCACATCATCCGGTTCCGCGGCAGAGGCTGAGCCGGGTTGCGAGGCCAGAGTTGCTGCTTCCTACTTTCGCGCCGCCTCGATCTCATCCACGATTCGATCGATATGATAGACCTTCCGCATTCCCTCAAGCAGGGCGCGGCTGTCCACCGCTATGGAGCGGTTCTTCACCGGGTCGTGGCCGTAGTCGCCACCCAGGGAGAAAATGTTCCCGTCAAAAAGCAGGCCGACGATGTTTGCGTCCTTGTCGATCATCGGGCTACCGGAATTGCCCCCGGTTGTGTCGTTCGTGGTTGACAGATTCATGGGCGTGGATAGATTCAGCGACGGTTTGGCGTTGAGCCAGGTTTCCGGCAGGTTGTACGGCGGCGCGCCGGTTGCGCGCTCGAACAGGCCTCCGATGCTCGTGTAAGGCGGAATGAACTTGCCCTCAGCGTTTTCGAAGCCCTTCACGGTCCCGTAGGTCAGCCGCAGGGTAAAAGTCGCGTCCGGATCGACGCTGGTTCCGTATACGGCAAAGCGCGCTTTCGCAATCTTCTCGGCAGCGGCTCGTGTCGGAGCGTCTACGCGCGCCTCGTAGTCTTTGCGCACAGCCAGCAAGTCGTCATTAATCGAAGCCGCGAAGCGGATCATCGGATCGGTCGAGGCCTGCACTGCGCTTTGGCCGCCTTTGTACAGCTCTTCGCGAACCTTCGGATCCTCCAAATGCGTACCGGTCACCAACCGGTGCGCCAGTTGCTCGGGAGATTCCTTGCCCAGCATCCTTCGCACGAAAGGATCGTCAGCGCCCAAGTCGCGGCGAATCACCGTGAACACAAATGCAAGGTTGAGCTCTTCCAGATCCTTGTAAACGGGGACAGCCGCAGTCAACTGCTGCTGTACGTTGACCAACGCCTTGTCGGTGTATTCGGGCAAGCGTTCCCCGTTGGGCTTGGTGCGCTCTGCCGCAGCACGCACCAGCGTGATGGCATCACCGACCAAACCGGTCCGGAATGAACGGCCGCCCAAGGTTGCGTAGCGCACAAAGAGCTGGGACCGCACCAGCTGAATTTTCGCGATGTCGTCCCAGGCCGAAACATCAGTGGCCAGCTTTGGATTCGCCGCCGTGGCCGCGCGTAGGCGTTTCTCTTCCTGTACTTTGGTTTCAAAAAACTGTGGATCCAACAGGGCCATTTGCCGGCCGAAGTAAACCTTGTAGCCGTTCTCCAGGAAGAACAAATCGTCGTTTGCCTCACGCGCTTGCTCCGGTCCTCGAGCCACGAACACCTCGAGCTGCCCGCGCCGCTCGGCAATTTCCGGGTTCCGGTTGGGATAAAGAACGTCGCGCTCGAAGGCCAGTTGCGTGTTGGTCAATTCACGGAATGTCCCGCCGGGGTTGCCGGAGACGAAAACCAGATCGCCGTCTTTGGTCCCGTTCGCGCTCCAGCGCAGATAATCGTGGCTAGCGACGGGTTTGTCTCCTTCATAGGCGCGCAGCAGGCCGATGTCGAAATCGAAGCGGGGAAAATTGAAATTGTCGGGATCGCCACCGAATTGCGCGACCGAAAACTCCGGCGCAAACACCAGGCGCACGTCGTTGTAGCGCTTGTACCGGTACAGATCGTAGATTCCACCGTGGTATAGCGAAACCAGGTCGCAGCGCACGCTGGCATCCGATCCACAGCTTTGTTCCAGCTCTGCTCGCTTCGCATTCAGCGCTTTGTTGGCCGCGTCGCCCGTCTTGCCAGCCAGCGCTTGCAGCACGTCCTTGGTTGCGTCGCGAATCTCCACCAGTTGATCGAGTTCGAAATCCGGGCACTTTTTCTCGTCGGCAGGCGTCTTTGCGGAGTAGCCGTTTTCTTCAAGATTCTGCTGCGCAGTCGACAACTGCTCCACGCATTCGACGACACAGTGGTGATTCGTCATCACCAATCCCTCCGGAGAAATGAACGACGCCGAGCATCCGCCGGCGATGCGCAGCGACGACAAGCGCACGTGGTCGAGCCAAGCTTCGGAGGGCGTGAAGCCATACTTTGTCGCCACGGTCTTGGAGGGGAAATTGTCGAACGTCCACATGCCCTCGTCGGCTTGGGCCGACCGCGCGAACAACCCACAGACCAGCAACACTCCCGCGGCCAGGGTCGCGAGCTTCGATTGCAGCTTTGTCATGATTGCGTCCTTCTGAACCGGGATTGCGATTCCGGGCCGCCTGCCGGGGTCGCAGGTCACCACCGCTCCCGCTTGCAGTCACCGGTCATTTTTACTCCAGCGACATCATCGTCTGGGCACCGAGCTACCGTCAAGGATGCATCACGAGCCTCGCCTTATCTGCAATATGCCGGGGAGCAAAAGAAAAACCGCCCAGACATTGGGCGGCGGCGTTTCTGTGTTTCCGCTAGAGAGGCAGCGTGGTCACCTCTGCGGCAGCGGGACGAGTGGCGCCGTCAAAGACGGCGCAGGGGCGATCTCGGCCTGGATCGGGATCGTCGGAACGTTGTAGCCGACAGCCAGTTCCGCGGGCGCACCGAACAACTCCGGGTGGAGGTAGTGCCCCTGTTCCTGCGGCGGCTTGTCCTCCTCCACCGGAATGCGGTTGGCCTTGGCGTAAGCATCTTGCCGGATGCCGGTCACCTGCCACGACACTTCCACATTAGGTTTGCTGGTCCGAACCACAAATCGGTTGGCAGCGATCTTTTTGGCTACGATGGCCTGCGCGAATTTGCCGATCACGGTCAACTGGTAACGGAAGTCCTGATTCAGGGCCTCAAAGTAGTCGGGCAAAGTTACGGTTGCAAGCCCGTGCCGGTCGGTGGTGACGTTCCCGTTGTAGACGTTCATCATGTCAGGAGATTCGACGAACGAATGGGAGAGATACTTGTTCGCCGGATCGAGCGGATGATCGATTTTGAACGATCCGCTGCCCTTGGTGAGCCGGCCTTTCATCGTCACGTTACCGGAGGCATCGACGGTAAAGATTTGCGCAAACGAAGCGCCGTTGCCGACTATGACCAAGCTATTTCCTCCGGCAAGATTAGTGAATACCCCCCCAATTCCTCCGGGACTGGAGGTTTCGCCGAACACGCCGTTCGCCTCACCGCTTGTGGCATGGGCGACTCCGAGTACTCCGGTGCCACCGCTTAGAGAGTTATTGGCAAAGAAACCCCCGGTTCCAGATGGGCTGGAATCTTGGCCATAGACGCCGTTGTTGCTCCCGGTAGTGGCCAAGGCGATACCGGCGACGCCGTCGCCGCCCGTGCTGGAGGTTTGCCCGTAGACTCCGGTAGCCGTCCCGGAGGTAGCCTCGGCGTTTCCGTACACGCCGTCGCCGCTGGTGCTAAGCGCACTCCCCACCACTCCGGCGGTGGGTCCCGTGGCTGAGCCATTGTAACCATTGACGCCCGACGCCCCTGCCGAACTGCTGTTGGTGGATCCGCTGACACCGGAAACTAGTCCGGTTGCGGCACCCTCGAAGCCGAACACGCCAGCGGCCTGAACGCCCGTGCTGTTGGTCGAACCCTTGACCCCATAGACCTGCCCGGTAGTGGCGGCTTCGACTCCGCTGACGCCAGCGGCGCCAGTGCTGGTGCTGCTCGTACCACCGTTCACGCCAAAAACCGTACCGGTGGTCGCGCCCTCATAACCATTTACGGCCGCGGCTCCGCCGGTAGGGCTGGCGGTGAATCCAGTCACGCCGTATACCTGGCCGGTGGTCGCGAGTCCCGTCCCGGCGACTCCCGCCGCACCTGTTGTCGTGCTGCTGGACGCGCCAGCAACACCGAAGACTTGGCCGGTCGTGGCAAACGCGGAACCGGCAACGCCAGCCGCCAATTGGGTTTTGCTGTTCGTACTTCCGGCTACGCCATAGACCACGCCGGTGGTTGAGGTTTCCGCGCCACTGACGCCTGCCGCGTAATTCGTGCTGCTGGCAGTGCCTCCGGTGACACCATAGACCTGGCCAGTCTTAGCGCCTTCGTAGCCGCGGACGCCGGCAGCAAAGTTCGTCGTGCTATTGGTGCCGCCGTTCACGCCGTAAACCTGTCCGGTGGTAGCAGCTTCAAAACCGTTTACGCCCGCAGAATTCAAGGTGACACTCGACGTCTGTCCCGAGACACCCTCGGAGAGTCCGGAGGTAGCCTTGTTCAGTCCCTGCACCGCGATTCCGCCGGTAGCGGAGGTGACAACCCCTTGCACGCCGACTCCTTTCGCGCTGGTAGTAACGCCCTGTACGCCGGGTCCCAATTGAGTGTTGGCTTGTCCGGTCACGCCAGCGGCGGTGGAACCCGCTGCCGTGTTGCTGGCCAGGCCGTAAACGGCGGTGTTCGTCGGCCCGGAGATCGTGCCGGCAACGGCAGCGTGTGTGGTGCTCGTTGCTGAAAGTCCGGTTCCGCTGCCACTCTGAGTTACGCCCACGATCTGTGTGGAGTTCGAGCCCGTGAATGTGGTAGGCCCGCTGGGCGGAGGCGGACTGGATGAGCGTATGGTGTTCGAGTCAATTGGGCTGTTGTGGGCAGAGTTGGACTGCGACTTCGTGGTGTTGTCATTGGCCAGCACGAAATCCGAAATGTTTCTGCCAGAAAGGGTTTCTGCCTCGTGCGCTTTGAGCGCATAGGGAACGCTGACCAGCAAAACGCGAGGACGTTCGGGCTGACCCTGGATCTGAACTCCCAACCACTGAGCTTCCCCGGAGCTGAACAGCTCGAGCGGCACTCCGTCGGCGCTGGCCGATCCCAGCAGCGCCGTATAGTGGCCCGCTGCGTCAGCTTGCACATTCTGGTTCTCCATCCACAACGGAGCGCCGGCTTGCTGATCTTTGTACAGCGAGAACAGGACGCCAAGCACGCCGGTGATCGGCTTGCCGGACTCGTCCTTGGCGACGCCCGAGAATTTGATCAGCCGTGGCACCTGGGTTGAAGCTGGGGTTGGCTTGCTGACGGCGGTTTGCGCAACGATGGTGGCGACCATCATTGTCAGGAAACTCACGATGACGAAGCAGGCGCGGAGCTTCATTTGAGATTTCTCCTTCAAAGGAATCTAGCTTTCTTTTCGGATGGGCCCAGTGCTCACGGTAAGACGCCGCTACAGGAATGAAGTTCGACCCCACAGACAGAGTCTGCGTGCCCCTAGTGCGCGACATTATTGTTCGCTCGTCGTTGGCATGTCAATCTGCAAATAGTTGCAGTGCAAAAAGTTGCAGGGTTGCAGCTCCTGGCGATTCCGGTTGCGGCATGTCCGTTGATCCCGGCACAGCCGTTTGTGATTGAAGTCACAGACCAGTCGAGCCGGCACCCATAGGGTTGAGGAAGAACGTTCGAAGGAGAGCCTTGTCCATGGATATCACACCCCTCCCCGTTAGTTTGCGTGTTTTGAACTCCGATCTGGAACGGAAAATCATGAGCGCGGAGGAGGCTGCGGCCCTGATTCGCAACGGCGACCAGGTTGGGATGAGCGGCTTCACGGGATCTGGTTATCCCAAGGCGGTTCCGATGCAACTGGCCCACCGCATCGCGGAGGCGACGTTCCGCGGGCAGAAGTTTCAGGTCAGCGTCTTTACCGGCGCTTCGACTGGGCCGGAGCTGGACGGAGCGCTCGCCATGGCGGGAGGCATCCACCTGCGGCTGCCGTATCAGTCCGATCCCGAGACCCGGAAGCGCATCAACGCGGGTGAAATGGAGTACATGGATATTCACCTCAGCCACGTCGCCCAGTTTGTCGAGTATGGATTTCTCGGCAAAATGGATGTGGCCCTGATCGAAGTCACGGCCATCCTCGAAGACGGGCGGGTCGTGCCCAGTTCTTCCATCGGCAATAACAAGACGTGGATCGACTGCGCCGAGCGGGTCATCCTCGAGGTGAACTCCTGGCAACCGATGGCGCTGGAAGGGATGCATGACATTTACTACGGTCTGGAGCCACCGCCGAATCGCAAGCCGATTCCGCTGCTGCGGCCGGGCGATCGGATCGGCACACCCTATCTCAGGGTGCCTGCTGAGAAGATTGCCGGCATCGTGTTGACGGATGCTCCGGACCGCAATAGCGCCTTCAAGCCCCCCGATGAGGCTTCGAAGCGCATTGCCGGGCACATTCTCGAGTTCCTGAGCTGGGAGGTGAAGAAGGGCCGGATGCCGGAAAATCTTCTTCCCCTGCAATCGGGCGTAGGAAACATTGCGAACGCAGTTTTGTTTGGGCTGGAGGAAGGTCCGTTTGAGGGACTCACTTCTTATACGGAAGTCATTCAGGATGGAATGATCCGCCTGCTGAAATCGGGCAAGCTCACGTGCGCCTCCGCAACTGCGTTCTCGCTCAGTCCGGAGATGCTGAACGAAGTGAATGCCGACATGGCGACCTACCGCGACCGGATTGTGCTGCGACCGCAGGAAATTTCGAATAATCCAGGGATTATTCGTCGCCTGGGGGTCATCGCCATGAACGGCATGATCGAGGCTGACATTTACGGCAACGTCAACTCGACCCATGTGATGGGATCGCGGATTCAGAACGGCATTGGCGGGTCGGGAGATTTCGCGCGTAACGGGTATCTCTCGATCTTCATGGCTCCGTCGTCGGCGAAGAAGGGGACGATCTCGACGATCGTTCCTATGGTGTCGCATGTGGACCACACCGAGCACGATGTGCAAAGTGCTGGTGACGGAGTACGGATTGGCCGACCTGCGTGGACTTTCGCCGCGGCAACGCGCTCATCTCATCATCGAGAAGTGCGCCAGCCCGGAGTACAAGCCGCTGCTTGTCGATTATTTGTCGCGGTCCGAGCAGCTGTCATACGGCAAACATACTCCGCATCTATTGACCGAGTCGCTGGGCTGGCACAACCGCTATTTGCGCACCGGGAACATGCGTCCGCGGGAAGAGAGCTGAATGTAGGGACAACCGCGCTCGGCTGTCCTGCGGAGCGGAGCTCCGCTGGTTTTTCTGGCCCGGAGCCCGCTGAAATTGTCTAAACCGCCGCAGGCAAGCTTCGCTCGCCGGACAGCCGGGGGCGGCTGTCCCTACATAACCAGCGCTGGTGCGGAGCTACAAGAGAGCGATGCTTCCGAGGACAAGGGCGGCATTCAGCGTGGCCAGAGCCAGCCGAAGGTTCCTGCGGTCAGCAACGCGTAAACCAGTCCGTCGATTACCTCTTTGAGGGTGAAACTCCAGGTCTGTCCCTTCCAGATGCCGTCGCTGATGTGGCCCAGGCCGTAGGCGAGGAATGCGGCTGTGCCTACCACGCGAAAGACTTTCAGATAGTAGGCGCCAGGGGCCACGGTGTGCGCCGTCAGATAGGCGACGAAGAAACCGATGAGAAGGCAATAGAAGAACCACAAGCCGAGAAATTTCGGCATGACCGGCGGGCCGCTGGGGAAGATGGTCATCATGCCGACTGGGCCCTGATTATATTTTTCGATCACGGCGGGCGACTTCATCTCTTTGTGGGTGGCGAAGGGGAAAATGTAGAGTCCGCGCTTAAGGCCGGCGACACGCAGGGTGGGGAGGACTTTGTCCTCCTCTGGGAGCTTTTCGTAATCGCTACGATGGTATGGCAAAAGCATGTGCATGATAGAACTGGCGACGAATACGATGACGGCAGACATCACAATCGGGAGCCAGAGAGCGGAGAGGGGAGTCATGCGGAGCCTCCTATGGAGCATGGGTGAACGCCGGGCGTCAGGGGAGAGTACGCTTTGAGCCGAGCGGCGGTCAAGAGTTTCGTGCGGGGCATCCAGGTAAATGGAAATCAAAATCCCCGCCCTGTCCCTGCGAAAAGCGTAGGGACAAGGACGGCGCACCCGGATCGGTGCGCGCGCACTTTTTATTGCATCCAAGGAGAATCATGACTATCGAAGGAAATCCGGCCCGCGTCCAAGTTATTCATTCGGAATCTCCCCAGCACGACCAGCTGAACCGATGGTTGGAGCAACTACTGTCGCGGAATGGCAGTGATTTGTTGCTGGTCGCCGATGCACCCGCCTCCGTTCGCGTGGAGGGCGAGTTAGCCACCATCGGTTCCGATCCTCTCACTGGCGACGAGATCGAGGCTGCAGTGCTTCCCGCGCTGGCGCCTCACGCGCGCCAGGATTACGAGCGCGAGCATATCGGGGATTCGTCTTATCGAATCGAGGGGTTGGGACGGTTTCGAATCAATCTCCACCGCGAGCGGGGACGGACCGCTGCCACCGTTCGGGCGCTGCCTTCCAGAGTTCCGACTCTCGCCGATCTTCATCTACCGGCTGGTGTGGGCGCGCTCGCCAACCTGCAGCGTGGGCTGGTAATTGTGGGTGGAGCTACTGGCTCGGGTAAGACTACGACTCTGGCCGGGCTGGTGAACGAGATCAACCAGCGGGACGCGCGGCACATCGTGACCATCGAAGATCCAATTGAATACGAACATAGGCATAACCGGAGCGTGATTGAGCAAGTCGAGATCGGGATTGATGCGCCGGACTTTCCTACTGCGCTGCGAGCGGCGCTGCGACAGGCCCCAGACGTCATTGTGGTCGGCGAGATGCGCGACCCGGAAACGGCAAGAATCGCCCTTGCCGCCGCCGAAACCGGACATCTCGTATTCACGACCTTGCACACGACCGACGCGGCCTCGACGGTATCGCGCATCGCTGACTCGTTTCCGCAGGAACGACAGCACTCCGTGCGCGCGGAGATGGCGATGGCGTTGGCGGCCATGCTGACGCAAACCCTCCTTCCTCGGCGCAACGGAGGGCGCGTGCCGGCAGCGGAGTTGCTGATGGTTGGCTACGGGGCACGGCAGCATATCCGCAAAAACGCCCTGCAGCATCTGCACCAGGAGATCACCATCACCCGCAAGCAGGGGTCATTCACGCTGGAAGAATCGCTGGGGCAGCTAGTGTTTCAGCAGGAACTCACCCGTGAAGAGGCGATGACGCGGGCGATTCACGCCGAGGATCTGGACGTCATGCTCAAGGCGAAGGGATTCTAGGGATGGCGGTGGAGCCGCGAAGCGGCGGCATAATAAGGCCCAGGGCGCAAGCCCTGGGTTAGCTTTTTGAATTTCCGGGGCGATCAGTGGCTCTCGGTGATGGGTGCTAAAGATGAAATGAATTAACACATTTGTCGCGGTGTGCGCCATGTTCTTACGCCCCTTCGGGCTGTTTGATTTAGCCAGATTCTCTCCCAGGGCTTGCGCAAGCATCAACGTCATCCGTCTGTCATCACGCCCAATACGTGCGGTCCAAGCTGCGGTATTGGATCGCCTCGGCGATGTGTTTGGGCTCGAGGTTGGCGGCGTCTTCCAGGTCGGCGATGGTGCGGGCTACTTTCAGGATGCGGTCGTGGGCGCGGGCGCTCAGGCCCTGCTGGGTCATGGCGCGCTCCAGCAGGCGCTCGCAATCGGCAGACAGTTCGCAGAAGGTACGGATGTGGCGGGAGGGCATTTGGGCGTTGCAGTAGAGCTTTTGGGGGGACGAGGCAAAGCGTTTCAGTTGTGTGTGGCGGGCGTGCATGACGCGGTCGCGGATCTTGGCCGAGCTTTCCGGCTCGTTGGTCGAGCGCATCTCCTTATAGTTCACGGCCGGGACGTCGATGTGGATATCGATGCGGTCCATGAGCGGGCCGGAGATTTTTGAGATGTAGCGCTGGATCATGGGAGTGGTGCACTGGCAGTCGCGGGTGCGGTCATTGTGGAAGCCGCAGGGACACGGATTCATGGCGGCGGCCAGCATGAAGCGCGCCGGGAAGGTCAGTGACATGGAGGCGCGGGCGATGCTTACCGTGCCGTCTTCGAGCGGCTGGCGCAGGACTTCGAGCACGTTGCGGGGGAACTCCGGAAGCTCATCCAGAAAGAGCAGTCCGTTGTGGGCGAGCGAGACTTCGCCGGGGCGCGGGATCGCGCCACCGCCAATCAGTCCGGCGTCGGAGATGGTGTGATGAGGTGAGCGGTAAGGGCGCGTGCCCACCAAGCCTTTTCCTGGGTCAAGCACTCCAGCTACGCTGTGAATCTTAGTAGTTTCGAGGGCTTCCTCGAATGTAAGAGGCGGCAGAATCGTCGGCATGCGCTTGGCCAGCATGGTTTTACCGGAGCCGGGCGGGCCGATCATGAGAATGTTGTGGCCTCCGGCGCAGGCGATTTCGATGGCCCGCTTGGCGGTCTGCTGGCCGCGAACGTCTTTGAAATCCACGAAAAACTGCTGGGCTTCACGCAGGAGCGAGTCGCCGTCGGCCTTGATGGGGACGATCCCGTTGCCGGAGTTCACAAAGTGGATGACGTCGAGCAGCGAGCGCACGGGGTAGACTTCCACGCCCCCGACCATGGCGGCCTCTTTGGCGTTGGCTTCGGGAACGACCATGCGGGAAATCTTTCGCCCGCGTGCCTCTAATGCGATGGGAAGCGCGCCGCGCACGCCGCGCACGCCGCCGTCGAGAGAGAGTTCTCCAACAAAAAGGCAATCGCCGATTTCCTTCTTGGTGAGGCCTCCGTAGGCTCCGACAATGCCGAGCGCCATGGGCAAATCGAAGCCGGAGCCCTCCTTCTTAATGTCGGCTGGGGCCAGGTTGATGGTGATGTGTGTGGGCGGGATGTCGTAGCCGCAGTTCTTCAGTGCGGCGCGGACCCGGTCGCGGCTCTCGCGCACGGCGGCATCGGGGAGACCGACGGTGTGGAAGTGGTCCTGATCACACTTGATGCCCGAGCAGTCGACTTCCACCTGAATAATGTTGGCGTCGATGCCGTAGACGGCGGCGCTGAGGGTCTTGTAGAGCATAATGGTTGCTATTTCACTTGTCTCGACTTCCCTACCCTTCGGCTCCGCTCAGGGCACGCTTTCTTGAGCGCGGGGCCGCGCACTTCCTACTTCTCGCGCAAAAAACGCGCGAGAAAAGGGGCGCGGGTTGGATCACATGGGGGCACACCAGGTCTCCGGGGCCGCGCGCTGGTCCTCCAGATACCCACCTTACGGACTCGGCGCATGCCCTGGCTGTGACGGATGTCACTTCGAGGTTGTGGAAATCCCGGCTTCGATGACCATCGGCATGCCCTCTTTTCGGCGCACCAAACTGTCCAATAGAGCTCAGGTTGTTGGCCAAACCGTATAGGATTAGGATGGCTTTCAGTTGCGTACGAGTTCCTTCAAATGATCCCTGACCCAGCTCACCTCTCGCGCAAGGCCCCGCCCGGAAGTCTCGAGCGCGAGGAATCTCAACTGTGGCGCTGGCTGCTGGGGTTCATGGTCCTGCTGTCATTCGCGCTGGCGGGTTTGCTGTGGGAACGGCTGGAGAACATCCCTTTTTCGCTGCGCGCCATTCCAATTGGGGTACTGGCTCTTTCGCTCCTGTTCGCGGTATATGCCTACGGGCGGCGGCGAGAAGTCAGCGAACTCAAGGGGCTGTTGCGCGGGCTGCAAGAGCACGTCGGCGCGGCGCCATCGGAGGAGCAACTCGATCAACTCAGCCAGATCATCATGCGCTCGCAGCGCAGCTTCAAGGAACTGATCGACTCGTTTGACGATCCCGCGTGCGCGGTTTCGCTCGATGGCACGCTGCGAACAGTGAACAAGCGCGTTACTGAGCTCACGGAACTGCCTTATTCGGACGTGGTGGGACGCAAGATCTACGACTTCGTGGAGGAACCGGCTCGCAACGATATAGAACGCGGCCTGGGACGCTTTCTGGAGAAGAAACGATGGGCGGGCACGGTGCGGATCCGCCTGAAGAACAATTCCAGACCTCTTTACTTTGACTGCGTGCTCAATGCGATCGTGAAAGGCGACGAAGTGGTCGGGGCGAGCATGCTGGGCCGCGATGTGACCGAGCAGCGCGAGAAGGAATTGCGCTTCACTGAATTGTTCGAGACGTTGCAGGAAGGCGTCTACTTCAGTACACCCGAAGGGCAGTTGCTCGACGCCAACCCCGCTTTGGTCAGCATGCTGGGATATACGGAGAAGAAGGACTTGCTGGCAGCCGAATCTTCGAGCCTGAATTTTGATCCCGGCCAGCCGGTACTGGGCCGGGCCGTGGATGATCGCGGGGGCGTGCGCACACGCGAGGTCAAGCTGCGGAGGAAAGACGGAGCCGCCGCGGTTTTCCTGGATTCTTCTCGGGCGGTGTGGGATGCCTCGGGAAACATCATCCGCTATCAGGGGACCCTGGTCGACATCACCGAAAAACGCAAGATGGAGCGGCAACTGGAGCAGCAAGAGGGCTTCCGCCAGCGCCTCCTCGAAAGCTTCCCCGATCTGATCCTGGTGGTCGACCTGGAGGAACGATATACGTTTGTGAGCTCACGATCCCGCGACCTGTTGGGCTACCGGCCGGAAGACATGCTGGGGAAAAAGATCTCGGCTTTAGAGGATCATTCCCAGAATTTGGCCTCGCTGTACCGCACGATTGTTTCTGGCCAGCAGGCGTTCGGCGCCGCAGAGTACGGAGCGAAGCACCGCGACGGAAGCTGGCGGACCATGCGGGCGGCGGGGAGCCAACTGTCCGATGCCGAGGGCAAGATCAACGGCGTGATCATTTCGGTTCGCGACATCACCATCGAGCGCAAGTTGGAACAGCAGGTGGTGCAGAGCGAGCGCCTGGCGGCGATGGGCGCCATGATTGGCGGCGTTGCCCATGAACTAAACAACCCTTTGACCAGCATTCTGGGCGTAAGCGAACTACTGCAAGACAACGAGACCAACGAAACTTCTCGCAAGCAACTGGCCATGCTGCAGCAGCAGGCACGGCGGGCGGCGGAGATCGTGCAGAACTTGACGTATTTTTCGCGGCCTCCGGCTCCGGGGAAGAGCAAGATCAATCTGACGGAGGTCGTCGAACGCACGCTGAATCTGCACGCGTACTCCCTGCGCAAGAACAACATTACCGTGGACTTTCTGAAGGAAGCCGGAGTGCCCTTCGCACTGGGCGATCCGCACCAACTGATGCAGGTATTCCTGAATCTGATTGTGAACGCGGAGCAGGCCATCCGCGAAGTGCGGGATAAAGGGACGTTGAGGATTCGTTTGGGCAAAGGCGACGGCACCGTCTGGGTTAGCTTTCACGACGACGGCCCTGGGATTCCCAAGGAGAGCCTGGCCAGCATCTTCGATCCGTTCTACACGACCAAACGCCCGGGGCGGGGCACGGGGCTGGGCTTAAGCATCTGCAAGTCAGTGATGAAGGAACACAGCGGCAGCGTGGAAGCGGCAAACTCTCCCGACGGTGGGGCGGTGTTTACGGTGACGCTGCCGGTGGCCGCGTGAGGATTTCGAGAAGGTGCAGGCTGTTAGGAATCCCCACGTCTCGCAAAGCTGCGAGACGTGGGGCACTAACGGCGGGCATCCAGCTAACAAATGGCCGACTGGATCATCGAACGGATCGTGCATTTCGACTTCGGCCGCGACATCGTCAAGAGCGGCCTCGCCCACTTCGGGTTCCACAACAGGCAAGGCCAGTATTTCGCGGTTGCTTACACGAAACATTTCATGGGTCTAGTTGGCGAGAACGATTGCTTCGAGTGGACTGTATCTGTCCGGCCGGTGTTCGCCGGCGTACCGAATATTCCAGCGTCCCTCAATTTCCCCATGTACGTTGACACTCTGTCGGATGACGCAGTCGTGGTGTCGAACTTCAAGACGGCCGATCTATACCTCATCGATCCATCCACGATGACGGCACGCCTGCTTGTTGATGGGCATGCGCTCGGTATGGTGGACATGGGCAACTGCGTCGTCGACGACGAGGGCTACATCTGGGTCAACGAGGTGACGGGCTGCAAGCTCTGGCGGTTCGACTCAGCCGGTCGCCCTGTTGAGGTGCTCGGCGACGGAACGCCGGGCTTTCGATTGGATCCGGTACCGTTTGGCGAGGCGCGCTTCAGTTGGATCTACGACATCCGGCGAGGTCCGGACAGCACAATCTATGTACTGGACAGCCGAAACTTCGCCGTCCGTGTCGTTGACGTGGCCCGGCGATGCGTTCGCACGATCGCGGGTGATGGCCGGGCAGGGTACGAGGGCGACGGAGAAGACGCACGGCAAGCGCGGTTTGGCGGCAATCCGCAGGCGAAGTTCGACGGTCCGATCTCACTGTCGGTGGACGAGGAAACGACCGTGTACGTCGGCGACCGTTTCAACCACGTCGTTCGCATGATCGACGGCACGACTGGGATCATATCTACCATTGCGGGCACTCGGTGGGCCAAGGAGGGGCAAGCGAACGAACCGAGCGAGCTTGATCCTCTACGCGTCAACCTACCCAAGATCAGCAGTATGGACTACTGCGACAATCGTCTCTTTGTGCCAACGGACCTAACGGGCGACTCGGGCGATCTGGTTGTGCTTCGCAAGGTCCGGGAAGGCTTGGCCTCGCAGCTCGACTGAAGGCGTTCCCGCTCCTTACCGCGCTACCGCTCGACAGCCATTGCCACGGCGTTGCCTCCACCCGGGGATGACGTAACCGAACTTTCTTTCGTCCCAAACGCCTCTACGGAACCTCCTCGGCTGTGAACCTCATCGTCTGACCGCGTTTCGAGTTGAACACTTCCACCTTCATCGACTTTCCATCCTTGGAGACAGTGCAGTGTGTGACTGCGGTGACCTTGCCGTCCGTTTTTACGGTTTCCTCATCGTGGAAGCATCGATCAAGTTCAGTGAGATGGTTGAGTGCGCATCTCCCGGTTGCGGATAGTCTTTGCCATCGAGCTTGACTTCATAGTTCACGCTGCCATCAGAGATCTCCATTCCATTGGCAGTGCTCCGATAAACCGTTAATGTGCCAGCACGCGTGGCGTTCTTGACTGTGTCCATCCGCCACTGTCCGGAAAGCAGGTGCGCGCCGGTGGGCCATTAGCCACTCTGGTGAACCCGGCCTTTCCGATGACCGTTTCCGGCTCCATGGTGTTTGTGAACTCTTCGGTCATCTTGTTTCCGTCGGGAGAGACTGTCTCGATGCACTCGAAGTAAGGCTTAGCCGCCTTCTTATGGTGAACTTGATGGCATGGTCGTCCAGAATTCGCACCGCCAGCGTGTCGTAACCGTATCCTGAGACGGGGTAGTCGACCCCATCCGTCTTGACGTCAACCTTCGGAATACAGCTTTTGCAGTGGTACATCCCATCGACGAACAAATAGTCTTCCGGTGGGCCGGAGAACTGAAGGGTATCCATCTTCATCTGCCAGGTTCCGTCGAAGCGGGTTTGGGCGCATAGAGGCAGCGCGGTTAAACGACGAGGAAAGCGATCCGCTTCGGCATGTGCGCCTCACGTCAGGTGGGCTTCTCATCTGCTCAGATTTGGATGCAGGCGCCGCGCTTCGCGCTGGCTAGGACGTACGAATGCGTCCATCCCTACACAATTCCTTAACGCTCGACGGCCATGGCGACTGCATTCCCCCCACCGAGGCACAAGGCAGCGATGCCGCGCTTCACATCGCGGCGGATCATTTCGTAAATTAGCGTGACCAGGACCCGTGCGCCGCTGGCGCCGATGGGGTGGCCGAGAGCGACGGCGCCTCCGTTCACGTTGACCTTGTCGGGATTCAGGCCCAGTTCGCGCATGACTCCGAGCGCTTGCACAGAGAACGCCTCATTGAGTTCATAGAGGTCGACGTCTTCGTTCCTCCAGCCGGTCTTCTCCCAGATTTTGCGCACAGCACCCACGGGGGCCATCATAACCCACTCGGGCTCGATGCCGCTGGTGGCCTGGGCGACGATGCGGACCATGGGCTTGGCCCCGAGTTCCTTCGCACGTTGCGAGCTGGTGACGACCACGGCGGCGGCGCCATCGTTCACACCGGGGGCATTGCCGGCAGTGACCGTGCCATCTTTCTTGAAGGCCGGCTTCAGGGCGCGGAGAACCCCGATTGTGGTGTCGGCGCGCGGGCTCTCGTCCTTTTCGAAGAGCATTGGCGGTTCGCCTTTCTTCTTCGCCGGAATTTCGACGGGAACGATCTGCGACTTGAAACGGCACTCCTTGATCGCGGCCACCGCTTTGCGGTGCGAGTTGACTGCGAACTCGTCCTGCTCTTCGCGTGTGATGCCGTACTTCTCGGCTACGTTCTCGCCGGTGATGCCCATGTGGTAGTTGTTGTAGATATCCCACAGGCCATCGTGGACCATGGAGTCGACGATCTGCGCGTTGCCGAGACGGTATCCTTTGCGTGCTTGGGGCAGTAGGTAGGGAGCATTGGTCATCGATTCCATTCCACCGGCGACGACGATCGAACTGTTCCCGGTCTGCACCGCTTGCGCAGCGAGCGCGACGGATTTCAATCCCGAGCCGCAGACCTTGTTGATTGTCATGGCACCTGTCGCGGGAGAGAGTCCGCCGAAGATTGCCGCCTGCCGCGCGGGATTCTGACCGAGCCCGGCGGAGACGACGTTGCCCATGATGCACTCATCAATCTCAGCAACCTCGACACCCGCGCGCTTGACGGCTTCGCGCACAACGATGGCGCCCAGTTGGGGCGCGCTAAAGTCGGAGAGGCTTCCCTGAAATTTTCCGACCGCTGTACGGCATGCGGAGATGATGACAACATCGTCAAAAGAGGCCATAAATCAAGCTCCCGCGAAGATTTCGCAGCTTCTATTATAGAGGCAGAGGAAGGACGCGGAATCAGAAGAATCCTCGGCCCGCCGAGTCCATGGGTAGGGCGTGTTTGCGATTGATTCGCGAACGAATCCGTACCGAAACTCCGAAATGCGACGCAAACTTATTGCACGTCCCGGCAAAAAGCGCGGACGACTTCGACGCGCAGAAGATTTTCGTTGACTTTTTCTCGCGAAGTTCACTCGCCGTGACTTTGGTACAGCGACTTCGCACAACTTTAACGTCATTTTTTTCTTGACTTCATTTTTCAATAACTCTATACATCAACTAGTTGCAGTAGAAGACCGCTGCACATTTTCCATGAAGAATGGAAGGGAGAATAGGAACAATGGCAACCAAGAAAAAGGCAAAGAAGAAAAAGAAACACTAAGTGAGCTGTACGAAGTCAAGAGGGGACGCTGAATGCGTCCCCTAAGTTTTTGAGCAAAAGTTCCCACCTTCTCAGTTCGGCTTCTTCTCTTCCCCCACCAGACGTGGAATGCGCTTCTCCTTCGCGGGACAGACATTTCGGTAGCCGCAGAAATCGCAGTGCATCCCAGGCTTGGCTTTGAACTTGCCGGCCGCGATTCCCTGGGCAGCGGTCTCCACACGCTGACGGGCGGCAAGCAGTTGTGAGTCAGAACGGGCAGTGACTACTGGAACATTCTCCTCCAGGTTGTGAAAGATCAGCGCGCCTACCTTGTAACCCCACTTTTCGTGGGCGGCGATGGCGTACAGCGACAACTGCAGGCTCTCGTCGGCAGCCTCCTGATCGCGGGCCTTGCCGGTTTTGTAATCGACAATAGCCACGCTGCCGTCGGGGCGGGCATCGATGCGATCGATGCGGCCCACAACCGTGGTCTCACCAACGCGAATTTCAAAAGACTGTTCGGTGTGAAGAACCTGAGGAACCGGCAGCGATCGCACCGCCGCAAGAAAGTCGCGCAACTGGACAATGCCCTGCTTCTCGTAGAGTTCGTGCTGGTAGGCTTCCTGGATTTTGGCATCGGCCAGGTCGCGGCGGAAAATCTCGATCAGTTCGTCGTCCGTCTTCGGGCGTCCGAGCTGAACCGAATCGAAATAGGTCTTGAGAAGGCGATGCATGGCGGCGCCGTACTGCATGGCTGCTGCCGGTTTCGCCGCCAAACGCCAGTCGCGGTCCAGTTTGAATTGCAGGCCGCAGCGATCATAGGTTTCGACGGCAGAAGCACTCAGGCGGGTATGCAAACCGTCGAGCACCGGGAAGTCGAACCACGCGGTCGTCTGCGATTCGGACGGGTACGCGGTGGACGCGGCGGCGAAGATCTCAAGACTCCCCTGCGTACCTCGGGCGGGAGCCGCCTGCAGCCAGCAGGCAAGGCTCTTGTCCTCGATCAGTTCGCGCATGTAGCCGTCGGGGTTCTTGTTGATCTTTCCCCTCCCCTCGCGAGCGTAGATGTGCAGCGAGTCGCGAGCGCGGGTCATGGCGACGTAGAAGAGGCGGCGCTCTTCCTGGCCGTGAAGAGTCTTGTCGTCGCCCTCGGCGGCCGAGTCCGCGTCACGCAACTCGTTGGGGAAGGCCACCAGCGTCTCCTTGTAGGAGTTGGGAAACGAGTTCGCATTGGCGCGAAGGATGAAGACGTGGGGAAACTCCAATCCCTTGGCACCGTGCACAGTCATCAGGCGTACGGCGTTTTCGTTTTCGCGCGCCTGTAACGGAATCACGCCCCCGGCGTCGCGGAAGTAGCCGAGGTAATCCACCAGTTCTTCCAGTTCGGTGGTCCGGTTCACCTTTTTCTTTTCCCACGCTTCCACGAACTGCAAGGCCGCCTGGGTCATGGGGGAAGTAACGTCGAGCGCGAATTGCTTCACGATGACGTCGAGCGCCGCTCGGCCCTTTACCTCCCGGCCGTGGACTTCCGCCCGAACGCTCTGAATTGTGGCGAGCACCTCGGGGCCGCCCTCGACGCGATCGAGCGCGGAGGACAGGGGCACAACCCGGCCGTCGCGGGAGTCGCGGGCGATGGCTCGCATGACCGTCCGGAGTTGCTGAGGATTTACTTCGAATCGTGGCAAGGCGGCGACGCGAAACAGGCTGACATCGTCGCCGGAAGAGACCGTTGCGTACAGGCAGGCAAACAGGTCACGGACTTCGGGAGTGTCGGAGATGTCCATGCACTCAATGACGAACGGGATGCCGGCTTCGGCCAGTTCGTGGACCACGTCGTCGCGGTGGAAGTGGGAGCGGTACAAAATGCCGAAGTCGGACCACTTGCCCTTCAGCTTCTTTCGCGCGTCACAGATCATGCCGACCAGGTCGGAGCCCTCCGAATCTTTGGTCGTTAGCACGACAACCGATACGGGAGGGCTGGAAAGAGGGTTGCCCGCTTTGGCAGCCTCCTCTTCGCGAGCGGATTGCAGCGGCGAGCGCCGGTACGCCAGTGCGCCGTCTCCATGGCCCGGCGCATGGATCGCACCATGACTGGAGAAGACCGGCGGATTCTTGTCGATGAGCACGAAGGCGCTGCCAAGTATCGGAGTGGTCGACCGGCGGTTCTTTTCGAGTACGACCAACTTGGCGCTGGGAAAGCTGTGGCGAAACAATTCGAAGGCCGCGCTCGAGGCGCCGCGAAAACGGTAAATCGCCTGGTCAGGATCGCCGACGGCGAAGATATTTCCCTCTGCGCCGGAGAGGCGGGCGAGGATCTTGACCTGAGCAAAGTTGGCATCCTGGAATTCGTCGGCCAGGATGAAGCGGGCCCGGGCGCGCGCCTCGGCCAGGATTTGTGCGTCATTCTGCAAGAGATCGTGCGCCCGGACGATCATGTGGCTGAACGTGCCCAGATTCTCTTCGCGCAGCCAGCGTTCAACAGTGGCGAATACGCGGGCGATTTCGCGGCAGCGGCCCAGGACTTCGGCCTCTTCCAGAACGTTCTTTGATTTCGCCACCCGCGGGATAGGAACTTCCTGGCGCTCCAGGCGATCGACATACTCGGCGTACTTTTCCGGGGTTACCAGTTCGTCGTGGCAACGGTCGACGAACTTGAGTAGATCTTTGAGGAACTGGCCGACGTTGGCGGCGCGGACGAAATACTCAAGACGAAGCTCGCGGATGCGGCGGCGCAGGTATATCCAGAGATCTTGTTCGTCAAGCACGCCGAAATCTTTATTGGCGCGCTTGAGCAGGTCGAGGCAATAGTCGTGGAAGGTGGTGGCGTGGACTCCGCCATAGCCCAGCAATTTGCGCAGGCGTTCGCGCATTTCACTCGCGGCGTTGTTGGTGTAGGTGAGAGCCAGAATCTCGCCGGGTTCGGCATGGCCCTCGCGTACCAGGCGCTCAATGCGGTAGGTCAAGACGGAAGTCTTGCCGGTACCGGCTCCGGCAACTACCAGAAGCGGTCCGTGGACATGCTCGATGGCCTCGCGTTGACGATCGTCGGGCGTGAATGGTGCGGGACGGGGGATAGACTTCAAGACCGGCATTGTGGGTCAGCATATCACTTGCGGTGGCGAGGAAAACTTTCCCGGAGGGTGCCTAGCTCTGGTGCGATGGGGGAGACGCCCACCGTACAGCCGCCGGGACGGCGGCGCTACGTTGCGGGTCAGGAGAGTTCTGAAATCACGATGGCGGTGGCAGCGATGGCGGCTGTTTCGGCACGCAGGATCGTCGGGCCTAATGACGCGGCAATCCAGCCAGTGGCTTGAAAAAGCTGCAATTCGTCTTCAGTCCATCCGCCTTCGGGGCCGACGGCGAGAAGAATCTCGCCTTCGCCTGACACGAGAGTATCGCGCAGCGGTGTTTGGTTTTCTGACTCGGCGAGGACGATCCGCACTGCGCCTGGCAGGCCGGTCGCCTCTTTCAGTTTCATTGCAGCGGCGATTTCCGGCGGCGCGGCGCGGCGCGATTGTTCCGAGGCCTGCAGGGCCAATCTGCGCCAGCGGTCGGCGCGCTTCGCGGAAGCAGCGGCCAGGTGCGGGTCTGTGCGCCGGGCGATTACAGGGACGATCCGAGCTACACCCAGTTCGGTGCATTTCTCGATCGCCCACTCCATGCGGTCGAACTTGAAAATGGCGAGCAGCAGGGTGACGTTAGCTGGCAATGCGGCCGACACTTCTTCGCCGAGTTCAAATTCCACGCGGGTGTCCGAGATGCTCACGATGCGTCCGCAGCGAACCAAGGGACCAGTGGCAATGTCGAATTCCTGCCCGACGCGGGCGCGCAGAACGCGGGAGAGATGATCGGCATGGCCTCCGGTGAGGGCGGCATGGTTGCCAGAAACTTCGTCGGCGATCCATCGGCGGCGAGTCATTTGATGAGGGGCTGCGCGGCCCCTGAAGGCGCGATTTCACTCTGCGCCGTCAACGGCATCGCTGAAGCGATGCCCTGATACGAATCGAGTGTTGCTCAGTCGCTTCTGCAAGTCGTACTCGATCGTCTCGTGCGGAGCCGTACGTCTGGCCTATCCGAACATGTCCTTCATTTTGCCGAGCAAGGAACGCATGAGCGGCTGGTTATCTACTTTCGAGATTGCATCCAGTTCCTGCAGTAACTCGCGTTGGCGTTTGTTCAGCTTGCCGGGGATCTGCACCCGCACCTCGACGTACAGGTCACCCTTGCCATGTCCGCTCAGGACGGGAACGCCCTTGCCACGGACGCGGAAGGTGGTGCCAGGCTGGGTGCCTTCGGGAATCTTCAGCGTGTGCTCGCCCTCCATAGTGGGCACGCGGATTTCGGCGCCCATCGCGGCCTGCGTGACGGAAATTGGGACTACGCAGTGCAGGTCGTTGCCTTCGCGTGCGAAGAACGGATGCTCTTTTACGTGCAGCACGACATATAAGTCGCCGGCCGGACCACCAAACTGCCCCACTTCGCCGGCGCCGGCAAAACGGATGCGAGTTCCGTCCTCGACTCCTGGGGGGACCTTCGCATCGACCGAGCGCTGGCGCAGAATGCGGCCTTCGCCCTTGCACTTGGGGCAGGGATCGGTAATCACGCTGCCGGTACCCTGACATGTCGGACAGGTGCGGGCAATACTGAAGAATCCTTGTTGATAGCGGACCTGACCGCGTCCGTTGCAGGAGCGGCAAGTGGTGGGGCCTTTGCCTGGAGCCGCGCCGGAGCCGTGGCATTCCTCGCAGGCTTCGTGGCGGCGGACGGTGACCCGAGTTTCCTTGCCGAAAAATGCTTCTTCGAACTCGAGAGTGAGGTCCTCGCGCAGATCGGCGCCGCGCTGAACTCGGCTGCGGCGGCGTCCGCCGCCTCCGCCGAACAGATCCCCGAAGCCGAAGAACTCGCCAAAAATATCGCTGAAGTCCTGGAAGACGGTGGGATCGAATCCCGCTCCGCCTCCGGCAGGTCCGCCGAGCCCGGCATGGCCATAGCGGTCATATGCCGCGCGTTTTTCCGAATCGGCGAGCACGGCGTAAGCCTCGCTCACTTCTTTGAATTTCTCTTCCGCATCGGGATTATTCGGATTGCGGTCGGGATGAAACTGCAGAGCGAGTTTACGGTAAGCGCTCTTGAGTTCAGTTTCCGTGCACGTGCGGGTCACGCCCAGCACTTCGTAGTAGTCGCGTTTTGCGTTGGTGGTCAGAATATGCCTTTCTTCAAAGATACAAATGCCCCCGCCAGGAATGAAAGCGGACGTTTCTGCGACGTGCTACTGCCCGGGATTCTTTGCCACTCGGACCATGGCGGGCCGGAGCAGGCGGTCTTTGAACTTGTAGCCGCGCTGCAATTCGTCAATCACCTCGTGGTCGGGCGCGTCGGTGGTCTCCACCATCTCGACTGCCTCGTGATAGTGCGGATCGAAGGGTTCGCCCTTCGCCGGAATCGGGCGGACTCCTAGCTTGGCCAACGCATCCTGTAACTGCTTGTAGATGAGCTCCACGCCGCTGCGAAAGTCGTCAGGGTCGGATTTGACCTGCAGGGCGCGCTCGAAGCTGTCAATGACTGGCAGGAGAGATTTGATGGCGTCGGCCGTGGCGAAGTCGCGATAGTCCTGCTGCTCTTTGGCGGCGCGGCGGCGCGCATTTTCGAATTCGGCCTGGGCGCGCGCCAATCGATCGAGCAGGGCGTCGCGCTCGGACTTCAGCTTCTGTAGTTCCGTTCCAGTAGTGGACGATTCCACCGCAGAGGAAGATGACTGAGCCACGTCAGGATCGCGCTCGTCCGCCGAAGGAAGTTCGTGTTCCAGATCAAGACCGGCTTTTTGCGCTTCTACGTCTGATTTTCCGTTTGATTTCCCCATAACCTCTTCTAAATTACTCCGATTCATTCAGGATCTTGTCGAACAGGCGCGCGATGTAAGAGACGGCCGTGATGGTGTGCTGATAATCCATGCGAGTCGGGCCGATAACCGCCAGCGATCCCATAACTTCGTTGCCGGCGTGCGCTGGTGCGCCGATCAAGACAAAATTGCGCATCGAGGGCAAAGCCTCGTCGAGGCCAATGACTACGCGCACCGCTTCCTGCTTCACATCGAGGTAGGCGCCGAGAAGGCGCACAACTTTTTCTTTCTCTTCTAGCGTCTTCAGCATTTCCTGCAGGCGCTCGCGGTCCTGCTCGCCGGTCACCAGGTTCGCGGCTCCTTCTACGAAAACCACTTGCGAGCCCTGCTCCGCCGCCAGCGCGCCTTGCTTGTAGAGTTGCTCGATCGAGTGCATCAAGCGGTCGGCCTCGCTGCGTTCCTGCTCCAGACGGCGGGCGAGTTCGGAGCGCATGGCCTCCATGGTCCAGCCGCGGAAGTTTTCATTGATGTAGCGGGCCGCCAGGTCCAGGTCTGACTGCGGCAAATCAAGGCGCAGCACGCGGTCGCGCACCAGGCCGGAACGGGTTACGACTACCGCCAATACCTTTTGATCTCCCAGCCGCGAAAAATAGACGTGCTCCAGCGCGTTTCTCGGACCGCTGGTTGCCACGGTCACACCCACGTTGCGCGAGATCAGCGAGAGCACGTGCGACGTGCGTTCCATGAACTCTTGCACGTCGGTGATGCCGACGAGCGAATCCGAGATCATGGTCTCTTCCTGCGGCGCCAGGCGCGCGGTGCCCGAAATCTGCTCGACGTAGTAGCGGTAAGCCTCCGTGGTCGGAACGCGTCCGGCAGAAGTGTGCGGTTGCTCCAGATAGCCGGCATCGGATAAGTCTGCCATCACGTTGCGGATCGACGCAGAGCTCAGGCCTTCGCGGTTGGAGCGCGCCAACGTGCGCGATCCGACTGGCTCACCCGTCGATATAAAAGTCTCGACGATGGCGGTCAGGATTTCGCGTTCGCGATTCCCGATATTGGGGTCAACAGGCATTCTGTGTTCTGTCAGTTGTCTCGATCCGAGCGGCGTCGGCCAGGGGGAGAAACTGCACCGGGACTATTCTACCTAACTATTTTAGATGCAGAAGCTTAGGTTTTGGATCACGGTCGTGAACCTGTTTGGATTCTAGGAACGTGGGGAAAGGCTGTCAAGCAAGCCCACCGGTTGCCTTTTCATGCGACTCTGTGACAGATGGAAAGTTTTTAGGGCTTTGTAAGGGTGCCCGACGACTGCTCAGGGGGGAAGGAGTGCATCGCGTATGGCAAAGAGACACATTCCGAAACCGCTCAGAGAATTTCAATATCCGCTTGTCGCAGAACGAATGGACGGATTGCTTATTAACGTCGACCGAGACCTCCAGCGACGAGGTAATCAGGCGCTTCAACGAGGAGCAAGCGACGCAGAGCGATGCATCCTTTTGCTTAACGTCCTTGTCCGTTTCGCACGCAACTCCTACGATGCCGTCCGATATGTTGCGGGAAACACTCCTGAAGACCACAGGCGAAGACCGAATTACGTCATGGTCGTCCCTGCCATAAACAGGCAACTATTGGATTTGCTCTTCAGTCTCGTCTACATGTTAGACGATTTGAGTGCACGATCCCTTCAATACCAGCGTGCAGGATGGCGAGAATTAGACCAAGAATACCGCATGTTCAAGACGCAGTTTTCAAAAGATCCAGAGTGGAGACAGCATTCCAAGAATGTTAAGGGGGTGCTGGACGGCATGATTCGTCAGTTTGGCATCACGGAGACGGAGCGCAAGAACCCGACACGGGTTCCGTTTTGGAAGCATCCGTTCGAACTGAAAGATGAACAGACGCAGAGCCGACCATATCTTCGCTATTTGGAAAAATGGCTGTACGGCGATACCTCCGCGCAAGCACATTCTGAGTTTCGGTGGATTATCGATGGTCGGGCCTTTCTTAGTGGCAGACATCGTCGGTGGACAAGATGAAGAGTGGGTAAAGAACAGAATCATTCATCAGTACCACTTCAGACATTTCTCACGAACAGCGATTGTCACCCTTGCCATCGCGACGGAAATCGACGCTCACTTCAGACTAGGCAATGCCGCCACCGCTTCGTACCTGTGGAATCTTTTTGCCGAATATTGCGCTGAGGCGAAGGAGATGATTGCCCATCGGTACCAGAAGTTGTTGGCCGCAGCCTGCTGAGTCGAAATACGGGGCTAGCCAGCTCCTAACTCAGCTTTTTCGTCTCCAAATTAAGAGCAGGGACCCCGAAGTTAGCTAGCGTTTAAGTCCTTCCACCTAAACGATTGAAAAATAAGCGCCAAAAAAGCTTGCCTTGCCTGTAGTGTTGTAGTTAACTATAACACTATATGGCATCCATTCAAGAACCCGCATGGCTGGTAAACAAAGGATGCCTGAATCCCAATGCAAGGAAGAACGAACACTCTTGAAGGAGAATGACTATGAAATCGCCTCGCTTTCTGCTGATCGTTGCTCTGTTGTCGCTTTCCACCGCTGCCTTCGCGCAGTCCGCTCCGACTTCCGCGCCGTCTGACGCGCCGTCTGACGCGCAAAAGTCGTTCGACCAACTGAAAACCCTCGCCGGTACCTGGACGGGACCGGTGACCGTCGACCCTCCGCAACCCGACTGGACCAAGGATCCCTTGTGGGTATCGATGCGCGTGACTTCCAGGGGAAACGCGCTCGTGCACGAGATTAAGAAACCGGGAACGCCAGACGATCCAACGAAGGACGATCCCATCACCCTGCTTTACCTGGACAATGATCGCCTGACCCTCACCCACTATTGCGACGCCGGAAACCGTCCGCGGATGGTCGCCAAGGCATCGCCCGACGGCAAGACGGTGGAATTCGAGTTCGTCGACGTCGCCGGCAGCACGCAGTACGGGAATATGCATCATGCGGTGTTCACCCTGATCGACGCCAACCATCACACTGAGGATTGGACCTTCATGCTTCCCGGCGACAAGCACCTCCAAGCCCACATGGACCTGAAGCGGGTACAGTGAGGGGCATCGTGCGGGCTCGTTCCGGCAACCTTCTCTGCCGCGTGACGCAGGCCAGGCGAAAAACGAGCCCGCAGGCCGCATCCTGGGGAAGCGGTTGCGCCCCTGCTCAGGAACTGCATTGAGAAAGAAAAGGAGTATGGATCATGAAATCGCGGCTCGCAGTCTCCCTCCTATTCATTCTGATAGCCTCGACCTTCACACCGAACGCTATCGCCGCCTTCGCCAGACTTAGGTCGTGGACAAGTAAGGTCGGTAGCCGCTGCGCCGGACAAGTCTGCAGTCGCCGCACGTCTGGCGACTCCGCACTGAGGAGTGCAAGCAAAGGCAGCGAGAAAGGCAGTTCTGCGGACGCTACCAGGCTTCAGAGTTCGCCGAAGCGGCACACGCAGGGCGTCGTCTGTAAACTCGTTCGCTCTGTTTATTACAGCAATTGGAAGGAAACAAGATGACAGGAAGCCCTATCGCGAATCACAACGCAAAGCAGCAAAAGTCGCGGGACTTGCTTACCTAATCACGTTCGCGACCGTGGGCTACGTCAATTTCGGTATCCACCATCGCCTGATTGTGGGTTCGATATAGGGCTGAGTTTTTGCTTTTGTTCATAGGATTAGAGCCATCGGAGGTCGTTGACATCGATAGGGCAGGCGAGCGAGGACAGTCCAGCATCGCCTAACAGGACTATCTAGGAAACCAGGATGGATCTCGAGTGGAACGACAGTCAACCGATTTACCGCCAGCTTCGCGACCGCGTGGTCGCGATGATCCTCGACGGCGTGCTCAAGGAAGGCGATCCGTTGCCTTCGGTGCGCAATGTCGCGGCTGAATATCGGGTGAATCCACTCACCGTTCTGAAGGGTTATCAGCAACTGGTAGACGAAGGGTTAGTCGAAACCAGAAGAGGCCGCGGCATGTTCATCAATGCCGGTGCTCGCAGCTTGTTGCTGCAGGGCGAACGACAGAAGTTTCTTGATGAAGAATGGCCCAGAATCCGCGCCACCATTCAGCGACTCGGCCTGGAGGCGGAAGAACTCCTGCACGCCTCGAACGGCCAGCCGTCTTCGGATGCCGCCCAGTCGAAAACTGCCGACTCGAAAGATCCCAAATCAAATCCCGAGGAGGAGCGCTGAAGCCATGGCCTGTATAGAAGCACGCGGTCTGCGGAAAGCGTTCGGAGCAACGATTGCGCTGGACGGCGTGAATTTGCGTGTAGAAGAGGGCCGCATCCTTGGACTGATTGGTCCGAACGGCGCGGGCAAGACGACCGCGCTCAACGCGATTCTCGGCCTCACACCCTATCAGGGAGAACTGAGGGTGCTCGGCCGAGACCCGTGGACCGAACGTGATCTGCTCATGCGCGATGTCTGCTTCATCGCCGATGTGGCTGTGCTGCCGCGCTGGATTCGGGTTTCCCAGGTGCTTGACTACGTTGCAGGAGTGCATCCGCGATTCGATCGGGCGAAGGCGGAAGGTTTTCTTTCCAAGACCAGCATCAAGCACACGAACAAGGTCAGGGAGTTGTCGAAGGGCATGGTGACCCAACTGCACCTCGCCATCGTAATGGCCATCGATGCGCGGTTGCTGGTTCTCGATGAACCGACCCTGGGCCTCGACATCCTGTATCGCAAGCAGTTCTACGATTCCCTTCTGAACGACTACTTCGATCGCAATCGCACCATCGTCGTAACCACCCATCAGGTGGAAGAAATCCAGCATGTCTTCACCGACCTGGTCTTTATCGACCACGGCCGCATCGTTTTCAGCTGCAGTATGGAAGCGATCGAGTCGCGCTATATGGAAGTGATGGTCCATCCCGACCGCCTCGCCGCTGCGCGCGCGCTCAAGCCGATGTCGGAGCGACAAGTGTTCGGTCGCGCCATCCTGTTATTCGACGGGATCGATCGCCAGCAACTTGCAGCGCTCGGCGATGTGCGCGCGCCCAGCGTCGCCGACCTGTTCGTTGCCGTAATGGGCAATCCAGCTGGCCAGACCCAAGGAGCACCTTGATGAATACTCCATCGAATGCTGTGCCCGAGTACGCTCCCGACACACAGGCAATCGCGGCCGCCGCGACTTCGCCGACACGTCCCCTTTACTGGTCGGTGCGGCGCGAATTGTGGGAGAACCGCTACATTTATATGGCGCCATTGGCTGTCGGGGCCGTATTTCTCCTCGCGAATTTGATCGGCATGATTCATCTGCCGGCTCAGATGCGTCAACTGTCGGGCGGCGACCCGGAGCACTACCGCGAAGCGATTCTCCAGCCCTACAACATCGCGGCTGCTTTCATGATGGGGGCCTACATCCTCGTGACTCTGTTTTATTGTGCCGACGCGCTGCACAGCGAACGTCGCGATCGCAGCATCCTGTTCTGGAAGTCGCTCCCGGTTTCCGACCTCACCACAGTGCTCGCCAAGGCCAGCATTCCGTTCGTCATTTTGCCGCTGCTCACCTTTGCTCTTACCTTGGTCCTGCAGTTCATGATCCTGCTGCTGAGTAGCGCGGTATTGCTGGCGAGCGGTCTGCACGTGGCTTCCCTGTGGACGCACCTGCCCGTCTTGGAGATGTCGCTGCTGATGCTTTACCACATTCTGACCGCGCACATGTTGTGGCCGGCGCCGGTCTATTGCTGGCTCCTCCTGGTATCCGGATGGGCGCGCCGTGCGGCACTCCTGTGGGCGGCATTACCGGTGCTCGCGATCGCTGGCGTCGAGAAGATTGCATTCCACACTGAGTATTTCCTTACCCTGGTGGGGCACAGATTGATCGGCGACACCCAGAAGGCCTATATGTCGCCCGATATGTTCCCCACGGATCCAATGACCCACATCACCCCAGCTCCATTCCTACTCAGCCCGTCTCTGTGGATCGGACTGGTGGTGGCGATCGCATTCCTCGCGGCGGCAGTCCGGTTGCGTCGCCATCAAGGTCCGATCTGATTTGAATGAGTGGGGGAAAGGGGTTGTAAGAGCTAGCTGCGCTAGGGGCGAGAATTGCGCGACTGTGGGAGGGAACATGTCATCGCCGATCTTAGTTCTTCATATTTGCGCCGGGACCGTGGGGTTGTTGTCCGGTGGCGCAGCCATGTCTTTCCGTAAGGGTTCCCGCCGGCACGGAATCGCTGGAACGGTGTTCGTGATATCGATGGCGGGCCTGGGCGCGAGCGCAATGTACCTGGCGCTCATGAAACACGAAGTGGGCAATTTTGTTGGCGGCATTCTGACGATCTACCTGGTCACAACCGCATGGTTGACTGCACGGCGCAGAGACGGCGAGACCAGCATTTTCGATTGGGCTGCGCTTCTCATTCCGCTAGCCGTCGGGATCAGCACCTTGATCCTTGGGGTAAAGAAGCTGAATGACCCGGCGGCGTTTAACGATGGGGTTCCCGTCGGCATGAACTTTTTCCTTGGTACCGTGGTCCTGCTTATGGCCGTGGGCGACGTTCGCATGCTGGTGCGCGGTATTTCTGGCACGCAACGTATCGCGCGGCATCTTTGGCGCATGTGCTTTGGGCTGTTTTTTGCCTCGGGGTCCATCTTCATAGCGCGGCCGCACTTATTCCCCAACTGGATGAGCACAACCCACGCCCTTTTGTTCCTGGGTATCCTGCCGCTGATATTGATGATTTTCTGGCTGGTCCGAGTTCGGTTTTCAAATGGATACAAGAGAACTACCTCGTTCTACACATCTCCTGAAAATCGCGTCGGTTTACGCGGGCAGGGAGTGACATTATGAACACCGCAATTATTACGGTGAATATCTCGCTGAGGAGAAGTAACCATGAGCGCAGCTAAAATAATGGAAGCGGTTGCAGAAGCATCGGCGCGTTCTGAGGCCAAGGTGCCCGGCACAATTCGAAGAACGCCAATGAAAGCCGCCATCTACGCCAAGTACGGCGCCCCGGACATGGTTCAGATCCGGGACACTGACAAGCCTGTCCCTGACGATAATGAAGTCTTGATTAAGGTCCGAGCGGCTTCGGTCAATCCACTGGACTGGCACTTCATGAGAGGGACGCCCTACTTCCTTCGCATGATGATCGGGCTGCGTAGACCAAAAAACACCCGACTGGGCGTTGATGTGGCCGGCCAGGTTGAAGTGGTTGGAAAGAACGTAACGCGGTTCAAAGCAGGCGACGAGGTGTTCGGCACGTGCCGTGGCGCCTTTGCCCAGTACGCGTGCGCTTCAGAGTCAACGTTGGCCATGAAACCAAACAACATCACGTTTGAGCAAGCGGCGTCGGTACCAATCGCGGCGCTCACAGCATTGCAGAGCCTTCGCGACAAAGGACATCTTCAGCCAGGGCAGCAGGTGTTGATCAACGGTGCAGCGGGCGGCGTGGGTACGTTCGCTGTGCAGATGGCCAAGTCGTTCGGCGCCGATGTGACCGGCGTATGCAGTACGAGGAATGTGGAGATGGTCCGATCCATCGGCGCAAATCAAGTCATCGATTACACGCGGGAAGACTTCACAAAAAGTGGGCTCCGTTACGACATTATTCTCGACGCCGTTGGGAACCATTCCCTGTCAGCTTGTAGGCGCGTCTTGTATCCCAAGGGCACACTGATCATGGCCGGAGCAGTGGCCAGTCGGTGGATGATTGGTGCTCTGACCCGAGGAATTAGAGCGAGTGTGGTGTCACGGTTCGCAAGCCAGAAGATGGTTGGGATTCTGGCGAAATCAAACAAAGAAGACCTGACTACCTTGCACGACCTCATGACGGACGGAAAAGTAACGCCGGTGATCGACAGGCGATACGGCTTAAGTGAGGTCTCTGATGCGATCCGGTATTTGGAAGCTGGGCACGCTCAGGGAAAAGTAGTAATCACTTTATGACAGCGCAGAGATCCAGCGCGCGGCAGGGGCTGTCAGTCGTCAAAATTCCAACGTGGCGCTGGGCGGACGAATGCGTCCGCCCCTACGTGCTTCAGTACTTCCTTTGCCGCGGCACGACTCGCGAGCCAGTTCTAGTCTCCAGCCTCGGCGGGTATTCCGGCTGGTGCGATGACCGCGCTCTCCAGTTTTCCACGCAGCAATTCCCACGCGAAGGCTACCAAATACAGTCCCGCCGCCAGCAGGTAGAGGAAGCGGAATCCAAAGTACATGGAGTTGTATTCGAGCAAGCCTCCGCACATGGCTCCGAAGAGGTTCGCCGACATCACCCCAGAAATCTCGCCTCGGCTCTTCAGCAGAGTCGAGAATACGATGCCGGAGAAAAACAGCGGCGAGGTCATCAGCACGATCGTCCCCAGGCGGCCCAGCCAGGTTGAGGGTAGTCCTCCGATTCCTGAGATCCACCAGCCAATCGCCAACGACGTCAACAGCAAGACGTAAGGCCAGCCGGGACGCGTAATGGCAACGTGCTGCACCACCAGGTTGGCCAGGTACGCCATGACCATGATGCCGGCGATGACCAATCCTATTACCTGCCACGAATTGCCGAAGGTGAGCCCGAGTTCGGTGATGCTCTTGGTCTCAACCAGCATGAATCCGGCTCCGAGCAGGAAGAAAGGCAAGTTAGCCGGCCCAACGCGCTCCGTCAGAAGGCTCGTGATCAAGAAGAACGACAGGACAAGCACCATACCGACCATCAATAGATAAGAGAACGGATAGACCCGCTGCGGCATGTAAAAGAAAGGCCAGTCGTCGGTTGAGACATCCGCGCGAATAGCAGGATTGGCATAGACCGCGGTCTTCTCTCGAAAGCCGCGCTGCGCCAGAAAATCCGGCGGAAGAGAGATGGGGGCGCCGTTGGATTCCAGAAAAACAACCCCACCGTCGTAGCCTACCTGAATACAAATGGGCGGACGCCCGTCAAAGGCTTCCTGCAGCATCAGGTAAATCTTACGGCCCAACTGATCGTTCATCACCGAGAAGGCAAGCGAAATCATGCCATCCGGCTTCAGTCGCGCCCGCGCCTCACGCATGGCTTGAGCGGTGTACACGAACGAATCCAGGCGCACGCTCGACGCCTGGCTCAAGAGCGTGTGGGAATCGAGCAAGCCGAAGACGATCAGATCGTAGCGCTGATCGGTTGTCCGCAGAAACGAGCGCGCGTCGTTGACGACGGCTCGCACCCGAGGGTTGTCGTAGGGATGTTCGGGATGCCCGTCGCGCCCCAACATCAGAATGGCGGGATCGATTTCGATGGCGTCCACGTGCTCGGCTTTGCCCCGCAAGGCCGCGGCTACGTCGTTTCCCGTGCCTGCACCTACGACGGCAACATCCTTCGGTTCCTTGATGAGCGCATAGGGAAGTTCGTAATAATCCTTGATCCTGCGCAGCGCGGGACGATCAGCTCCGTTGGAGAAATCGTGAACCCTCTGGTAGTAGTGACCCGCGGCCCGGATTTCCATCAAGCCTTGCCCGTCGCGTCCGACTTCCAGCAGTTGGTAGGGGGAGTAGATTCTTTGGAGGGCAGGAGCGGCGGGCCATTCGAGGATCACCAGGGCAAGCACGGCGAAGCCTGCACCAATCAGGATGGTGGACTGTTTAGGAGCGTAGAAACATAGCAGGCTGGCGAAAGCCAGAAGGAACCATATGGCTGGCGGAGTCCAGAAGGCGCTCACCAAAAACATCAGCAGCACTCCCGCGAGACTTCCCAGCAGATTAAAGCCATATCCGGTGAGCTTGCTGCGCCGCTTCATGACGTAGCCGCACAGCTGTCCGACCGGGATGAATGCCAGCGCGGTCAGCAGGAATACAACCGCCAGTACAAAGTAGGTCTGCAGGCCATAATAAAAATGGCTGGCGCGGGAAACCCCCATGTTGAGCTGCTCACTAAACGGCAGAACGAACAAGCTGGTGGTCAGATACCCGGGTAAGACGTACCGCATCGCGGTCATGAACAGGAATTGCCAACAGAGAAGAGGAAGGGTCAGGAATAAGTACGACCGATTCCGATTTCCGAGCGAATACCCTAATCCAAGCCCGGCAAAACACGAGAGGAGAGACAGGTTCTTGTAGAAGGCGAAGAAGGGAAAAAGCGCAGCTTGCCAGCGAATCATGGCCAGTTCGAGGAACAGGCTGAGGGCCGCGGAAACTACAATGGCGAGCCCAACCCAGCGGTCGGACAGGCCCTCGGTCAGGAACTTGGCTTGTTCGGAAGCCTCGCGATCCAGCGTGCTGTCGAACCGGCGCAGCAGCCAATAGAAGGCCACAGGGGCGGCCACAACTTCAAGGGTCAGCAGCGAGTAGCGCGGTAAGGCGCTCCAAGGAAAAACCAACTCTCGCATGTACCGGCTCGCCAAAATCGTTACCAGCGGCGCCAACGCACTCCCCGTCAAAGCTAGTGTGACCAAACGTCGTAGAGAACGACCCATTGAGACTCCACCAATCTTCACAAAGTTGTGGTTTGAGCCATTAAGCATACAGGCTTTCCTGCTGTGCGAGAAAGTCTGATTTAGATTGATTCTTCGAAGTGCCGCCGAGTGCAGGGATCGGCCATGGACTTCCCTTTGTCACCTTGCCCCAAGTATCCTCAGGTGTTTCGAAACGAGTTGTTTAGTAATGAGAGCCGCGCCTCACATCGCGATCGTTGGAGCCGGGGCATTTGGCGGCTGGATCGCGCTACATCTCCTGCAGCGCGGGGCGCGCGTGACTCTGCTCGATGCCTGGGGACCTGGCAACTCGCGCTCGTCGTCGGGTGGAGAGACGCGCGTGATGCGCGGCACCTACGGGCCCGATCAGCCTTATACGGAAATGGCTGCGCGCGCACTGAAGCTGTGGCAGAAATATGAGCGGAGATGGAAGCGGCACTTTCTGCATCGCACCGGGGTCTTGTGGATGGCGGCTGGACGCGATGATGCATTCGAGCGCGGCTCGGTGGAAATGCTGCGCCAGGCAAAGATCCCGTTTCAAGAGTTGTCGGGGGCAGAGATGAAGAAGCGCTGGCCGCAGATCAACTTTGAAGGGATCGAGTGGGGGATCTATGAGCCGGAATGCGGATATCTTGACGCCCGCGCGAGTTGCCAAGCTGTAGTCGAGGCGTTCGTCGCCGAAGGGGGCAAATACCGGCAATTTGCGGTGCGGGGTGACGGTCTGGAGAGCGGGCCGCTCGACTCAGTCACGCTGTCGGACAATTCACGACTGACGGCTGATCGCTATGTGTTTGCCACCGGACCTTGGCTAGGAAAACTATTCCCTCAAGCTATTGGCGGCCTGGTTCAGGCGACCAAGCAGGATGTTTTCTTCTTCGGGGCGCCGCCGGGCGACTCTCGTTTCAGCGACGCGCATCTTCCCGTGTGGGCCGATCATCGCGGAAGGTTTCGCTACGGCATCCCGGGCAGCGATCGCCGCGGATTCAAAATCGCAGACGACACGCGTGGGCCGGATTTCGATCCGACCCATGGCGAGCGCGTCGTGAGCCCGAACATTCTCACCAACATTCGCGAATATGTCGGCTTCCGCTTCCCTGCCCTGAAGGATGCGCCACTCCTCGAAACTCGCGTTTGCCAGTACGAGCAGACGGCGGATAGCCATTTCATCCTCGACCGGCATCCGGCGATCGAAAACGTATGGTTGGTCGGCGGCGGCTCCGGGCATGGGTTCAAGCACGGCCCGGCAATCGGCGAGATGATGGCGGAGTTGATTCTGAAAGACCGCGAGCCGACAGCGATCTGGCGCTTGGATAGATTTGAGAAGCAATCGTAGAGACATAGCTTGCTACGTCTCTGCCGCCAGCAGTCGAAATCATGGTGAGAGAGACGTTGCCAGCAACGTCTCTACTGAATCTGGATCACATTCGCCGGGGCGCTGGACTTGATTTCCGCCACTCGGTCAATCACCCGCCGCGCGAATTCGTAGATCGACTTGGCATGAGGCGAGTTCTCGCCTTCCAGCACCACGGGCTTGCCGCCGTCTCCAGCCTTGCGCACTTCCGGATCGAGCGCGATGCTGCCCAGGAACGCCACGCCGAACTGCTGCGCGGTTCTTTCGGCACCGCCGCGGGAGAAGATATCCACTTCGTGCTGGCAGTTCGGACAGACGAAATAGCTCATGTTCTCGGCCATGCCGACCAGGTCGACTTTCATCTGGCGGAACATTTCGATCGCCTTGCGCGCGTCCTGCAGCGATACATCCGAAGGAGTCGAGACCACAACCGCGCCCGTCAGCGGCACGGTCTGTACCAGCGACAGCGCGATGTCGCCAGTCCCGGGCGGCAGATCGACGACCATGTAATCCAGTTGTCCCCATTCAACCAGGCCCAGGAATTGACGCACGATCTGGTGCAGCATCGGTCCGCGCCAGATGATGGGCTTGTCGCCGGGATTGAGAAATCCTACGGAAATTACCTTCACCCCGAAGGCTTCGAGCGGCTCGATGCGGTTTTCGCCGACCATACGCGGCTGCGAGTTCACCCCCAGCATCAGCGGGACGTTGGGTCCGTAAACGTCGGCGTCGAGCAGGCCGACTTTGTGTCCCATCTTGGCTAGCGCGACGGCGAGGTTCACCGCCAGCGTGGTCTTGCCGACGCCGCCCTTGCCCGATCCGACAGCAATGATGGCGTCGACGCCCGGCAGCGGTTGCGGCCCCTGCTGCGCCGGTTGTCCGTGTTGATGCGGCATATGTGCGTTCAAAGATCACACTCCAGGTATGAATTGCGAAGATGAGTCAGAACCCTGAGCTTGATTATACAGGCGAGATGGGCCTGGAAAGGCTTGTCATGGCTCCCGGTACTCAATGGAATGAGCCAGAACGGGCGACGAGTCTGGAACTTACCGTGTGTTGGGGCCGTCGTTCCCAGCCGTGTAACATAGACCCTTGCTCGAATTGCAGGCTGCCCCCGGTTTCGTTTTGGCTGATTCTGCTCGATCTGAGCCATGGAAATGAACTACGACGCCATTCTTGTGGTCTCTTTCGGTGGTCCGGAATCTCGAGAAGATGTGATTCCATTTCTCGAAAATGTGTTGCGCGGACGAAACGTTCCGCGTGAGCGGATGTTGGCGGTCGCCAAGCACTATTACCACTTTGACGGCAAGAGCCCGATCAATCAGCAGACTCGCGAACTGATCTCCGCGCTGGAGGCTGAACTTGCCCGACATGGACCGAAACTGCGAGTTTATTGGGGCAATCGCAACTGGCATCCGACGCTGGCGGATACTCTACGGCGGATGAAGCAGGATGGAATTCGGCGGGCGCTGGCGTTCGTGACCTCCGCCTACAGTTCCTATTCCGGTTGCCGCCAATACCGGGAGGATATCTCGAGTGCGCAGGGCGAGGTTGGGCCGGGCGCGCCCGACATTGACAAGGTGCGGGTGTTCTTTAACCATCCCGGATTCATTGAAGCCACCGAGGCACGGCTGCGCGACGCGTTGGGGGAGGTCCCCGAGGGTGCGCGCGAAAATATTCAGGTGGTTTACACGGCGCACAGTATTCCGATGTCGATGGCGAATACCTGCGATTACGTCCGGCAACTGGAGGAAGTCCGGAAATTGGTTGCTGGAAGGCTCCGAGTCGGCAACGATGCTTTGGTGTATCAGAGCCGCAGCGGAGCACCGGGGCAACCGTGGCTGGAGCCGGACATACTCGACTACCTGCGCGAGGTGAAAGCACGGAGTCTGGCCAGCGCGGTCGTTTTGGCGCCGATCAGTTTCATCTCCGATCACATGGAAGTGCTGTATGACCTCGACATTGAGGCTAGGCAGCTTTGCGATTCTCTTCCCCTGCCGATGGTGCGGGCGAAGACGGTCGGCGTGCACCCCAGGTTCGTGGCGATGATTCGCGAGTTGATCGTCGAGCGGATGACGCCTGATGCCGAGCGGCTCGCTCTGGGTTCGCTCGGTCCGCGGCCGGATGTGTGCGCTGAAGATTGCTGTCCAGCACCGCCGGGGCCTAGCCGACCGTTGACCACACCAGGAGAACCCGGCTCCTAGAGTTGGGAGAAGGTTTCAGACCACCGGAACGAAGGTTTCAGCGCACCAGAACCGGGGCTTTGGGAGCCTCGTAATCCGTAGCCTTGGGGCTACCCTCCACCGCGTGCATGGCACTGAGAATCGTCTCAATCACCAGTTCATTCCCCACCGCCGTATTGATCATCAAGTGGTAGAGAGAGCGTGTGGGCCAGTCGGCGTTGAAGTAGTGTTTCACGTAGGCGATGCGCTCACGATCGACGGAATCGACAAGATCCTCTGCTTCTTGTTGCGAATGTCCGTCAGCAATGGTGCGGCGGATCTTCTCGGCTCGGGGGGCGTATAGAAAAACATGAAACGCGTCGGCATTCTCCCTTAAGAGATAGGGCGTGCCGCGGCCCACCACGACCGCATTTCCCTCGCGTGCAATCCGGTTCGCAATGTCCTGCATCCACGACATCATGCAGTCCGTGTCGAACACTTGATCGGCTAGAGAAGATCCGCGTTCATAGCTGCCCCGCCAGAAGGATTTGGCGAGACGATGAAGGCGGCTGTCCATGCGCTCGTCGCAACGCTTCACGGTAGCGGCGTCAACCTTGGCGAGGCGGGCAATCTCTTCAGTGATGAGGTGATCCCAGAGCTTCCAACCGAGGCGCTCGGCGAGTCGGGCGGCGATGGTACCGCCGCCGCAGCCGTACTCGCGCTCAATGGTGACGAGGCGAAACATGGCTACCTTTTAGTGTACCGCCAATCCGCCGCCGGGCTTCGACTTTTTAATCAGGAACACCATGGGAACCATGAGCAGAATCGCCACCCCGAGGAGCCAGAAACAGTCGACGTAGGCCAGCATGGTGGCCTGGCGGAGAACCACGCCTTGGACTAACGCATAAGCGCGTTGCGTCGCGTCAGCGGCGCTTTCGCCATGCGCTTGTAGAGCGCCCGACGCCCCCTGAATCATAGACTGCAGCGCGGGGTTGGTCGGGCTCAGGTGACTGGACAAATTTGTCAGGTGGACCTGCGCGCGCCGGTCGAGCATAGTGGTCACGACGGAAATTCCCACGCTGCCGCCGATGTTGCGCGCCAGGTTCATCAGGCCAGAAGCTGCGTTGTTCTTCTCTCTCGGCAAAAAAGCATAGGCAGCCGTATTGATGGGGACAAACAGGAAAGCCATTCCTGCGGCCTGAACAATTCGCGCCGCAGCCACCGTCCGAAAATCGATGTCAAGATCGAACCCGGTCATGTGAAACAGGGAGGCAGACAAGATGACCAGGCCAAGCAAAAGCAGCCATCGCGGAGTGTAGCGGGAGAGCAGGAATCCCACCAGAGGCAGGAGCAGGATGATCGTAAAACCTCCTGGCATGAGCGCTAAACCCGCCTCTTCCGCCGTGTAGCCCAGCAGGGTTTGCGAGAACAGAGGCAGCAGCAACGTGCTGCCCAACAAGGCAAAGCCCAGCATAAACATGAGGAGGTTAGAGACGCCAAAGGTGCGATCGCGGAACAGGTGCAGATCGATGATCGGATCTTTGTGCTGCCATTCCCAGAATATGACAAAGATCAGTGCTGTCGCGGCGATCAGAGACAGCGTTACGATGAAGTTCGACTCGAACCAGTCGTCGCGTTGTCCTTTGTCAAGAACGATCTGCAGAGTTCCCAGACCGAGGGCAACGAAGCCCAGGCCGATGTAGTCGATTTTCGTCTCGCTGAGCTTGCGGCGCCGGAAATATGGCGGGTCCTGAATCAGTCGCGACGTCAGCAGGATCGACAATATGCCGACAGGAATGTTGATAAAGAAAATCCAGCGCCAGGTGAAATTGTCCGTAATCCATCCGCCGAGTGTCGGCCCGATCGCAGGCGCCGTGACCACGGCCATGCCATAGACGGCGAAGGCCATGCCGCGTTTCGCGGGCGGAAAGGTGTCTGCAAGTATCGCCTGCTCGCTGGGCTGCAATCCTCCGCCACCGGCTCCCTGCAGAACGCGGCAGACGATCAGCGTCGCCAGGTTCGGCGCCAGTCCGCACATGAACGAACTAATCGTGAAAAGCGCGACACAGCCCATGTAGAAATTCTTGCGGCCAATGATGGAAGATAACCAGCCACTCAGAGGAAGTACGATCGCGTTAGACACGAGGTAGGACGTCAGCACCCAAGTGCTCTCGTCCTGGCCAGCGGAGAGGCTCCCCGCGATATGCGGCAGCGCGACGTTGGCAATGGAAGTGTCGAGCACTTCCATGAAGGTAGCCAAGGTTACGGCAAGCGCGATCACCCACGGATTGACCGCGGGACGCCAGGCTTCGGCCTGATCCATCGTGGTCGACGCAGAACTCATTCCCTAGTCCAAACCTTGGGAGTAACTGACATACCGGGACGCAACTGGTGATCCTTGTTCGAGCCCGGGTCAAGCACGATCTTGACCGGGATGCGCTGGACGACTTTGACGTAATTTCCGGTGGCGTTCTCCGGAGGCAGGAGGCTGAAGCGCGCGCCGCTGGCGCCGGCAATGCTGTCGACTTTGCCGTTGTAAGTTCTTCCATTGGCGTCGACTTCAATATTGGCCCTCTGGCTGACTCTCATTTTGCGAAGCTGGGTCTCCTTGAAGTTGGCGGTGATCCAAACATCATCCAGATTGATGACCTTCATGAGTTCCTGGCCGGGAGCAACGTTCTGCCCGACCTCAACCGTGCGATCGCTCACGATGCCGCTAACCGGGGCAACGATTTTGGTGTATTGCAGGTTCAGTTGGGCTTGATCCAGATCCGCCTTCTTGCGCTGGGCTTCGGCGAGCGCCGACTTCGCTTTGGCCTGGATGACTTGAATCTGTTTGGGAGCAGTATTGGCGTAACGCTGGTTGGCCTCAGCTTGGGCTAATTTGGCTTGAGCCTGCGCGACTTGTTGCTGTGCAGCATCGGCGCCGGCGCGTGCCGCATCGACGGCGGCCGCACTAGCTCGCGCGGCTGCCACAGCCTGGTCGTATTGCTGCTGAGAAATCTCTTGCTTGTCAACCAACTGTTTGTAACGACCCAAGTCATTTTGCGCCTTTATATTGTTCGCGTCCGCTTGCTGCAGTTGGGCCTTGGCGGCTTCGAATTGCTGCCGGGCTACCTGAATGCCGGCGCGAGCACTGTTCACGTCGGCCTCGCTGGCCGAAAGCTGGCTGCTGGTGTTCACGGAAGTAATAGGAACGTTCACCCCCGCCGCGACTGCGGCGGCCTGAGCATCTTCAAAGTCGGCCTTGGCGCGTTCGTAAGCAACTTGATAGTCGGCCGGATCGATCTCCACCAGCACGGTTCCAGCCTGCACGTATTGATTGTCGTCGACATTGAGCTTGATAACGTGGCCGGAGATGCGGGCGCTGATCGAGTTCACATGACCATCGACCTGGGCGTCGTCCGTAGATTCGTAGCTGGTGACGTAGCGATAGACAAAAATCCCCACTACGAGTAGCACAACAACGCCAATCGCCAGACCGATTCGGAATATGGAACTCTGTGCACGCGGGGGGCGGGTATGAAAATCCTTTTCGGTTGCCGGTAGCGGCTTCGTGGGGCTGGCATCAGGCCGGCTGACTTCAGCAGGAGGGACTTGTGCGGAGTGTGCCATAAGCTATTGATTGCCTCTCAAATATCGACGAACGCCCTGTTCCGCGTCGCCGATCGAATGGGCGAGTTCCACCTTTGCCAGATTGTGGGCATAAAGGCTCTGAATGTAGCTCTCGTGGGCGCTGGCCAGAGCTTCCTGGGCCTGCACGACTTCGAGATTGTCGGTCACGCCAGCGGTGAAGCGATCCTGCGATTGGGCGAGTGCCTGCTCCGCCAAGTCAACTGAACTACGGGCGACTCCTACCTGGTCGGCGGCGGCGTTGAGATCGAGCACTGCGGTGCGGACCTCATAGTCGATGCGGCCGCGAAGATCCGCAAGTTGAGAACGAGCCTGCTTCAACTGGGCATCGGCTTGGAGCACGTCGCCATGCACCTTGTTCCCGGCGAAAATCGGGATATTGAGGCCTCCCGTCACCTGCCAGGTGCCATTCGACTGGCTGGGGGTCACCCCGATGTCGCCGAGATTCGCGCTCAGGTCGAGCGAGGGATAGCGGCCTGCGGCCGCCGACCGCCTCGAAAGTTCGGCGGAGCGGACCTTGGCTTGGGCCGCCTGATAATCGGCGCGAGAGGTATAGGCGCGCTGCAGATAAACGTCGAGGGGCTGAGCGGTGAGAACCTGATACGGAGCCTTCTCAGTGAGCACAAATTCCTGGCCGAGTGGCAGCCCGATAATTCGCGCCACCGTCAATCTTAGCTTCGCAAGGTCATTGCGGGCCACGATGAGTTGCTGCTGGCGGGTTTGCAGTTCGACGCGGGACCGCAGCGTATCGATGGCCGGACTCACTCCTGCTTCTTGCTGGTCGGCAGCTTTGTCGTAGAGCGCCTGAGCGCTTTTGACCTGCGCTTCTGCGGTCTCCACACGGGCGGCAGCGGCGATGGCTTGTAGATAGGCGTTACCGACCGCGAGCACGACCGTCTCCCGAGCATCCTTGTAGCTGAGTTGTGCTGCCTTAACGTCTTGCGAGGCCGCGCGCTCTTTCTCGAAATCTTTGAAATTGAATAGCGACTGCCCCAAAGAAGCACGCGCATCGAAGTAATTAAAGGCCGGCACCGTTCGAGGGAGGCTTGTGATGCTCGTACCCGGGGCGGCCAGCAGTGGGAAAAGTTTGTTGAAGCCCAGGGCCGCCAGACTCTGGGTCTGTGCATTCTCAACGATATTGGCGCTGAGGTTCGGTAGCAGGTCGCTCAACTCTTTCCATCTCTGGCCCCGAGCGGCCAGGGCCTGGTCGGAGGCCAGCAGCAGGCCCAGATTGTTCCTTAGACCGCGATCAACCGCTTCTTTGAAGTCGATCTGCAAAACCTGAGAAGTTGCGTTGCCTTCGGGGGCGCTACCCAGAAAAGGACTTTGCGATCCCGGCAGCGAAATGGAGGGTGTTGGGGAGGTTGGCGAGGTCCCGCTGCTGCTCTGGCCGAACAGGCCAGGCACGGCGAGCAAGGCCACTGCTGCACAGGAATACGCCCTTCGGGAAACGTTCAATCAGCACCACATCCTTTATGGGGAAGCCCATCGCACTCCATGCCGAGACCCAAATGTTTCGCCAGATGTTCTGCCAACCTACAGTATAACTAGCGGAGTTCGATTCGTTTGTGACGAACCGCGATGCAAACGATTCCGCGGTCAGCAGAGACCTTCGATGAACTTCGCCACGACCTCAGCGCGGAGCCAAACTCGGACGTTCCAAGAATGACGACCCCCAAAGTCTAAATCATCCGGAGGTTCAATAACTTCGGTGCATTGCCGGGTCCGGACCCTCCCAGTATGCTGGCAGCTAAGAGGCGTTGAATTCATGCGGAGAATTGTCGTATTCATGAGTGTTGTATGCTTGGCGGCAAGTTTCGCCTTCGTGCAAAGGGCCTCCGCCGAGGCAGACGCGGCCCGGAAGGTCATTTCACGCATCACGCCCGGTTATCCCGAATTGGCGAAGAAAATGCATTTGCAGGGTAGCGTCAAAGTGGCGGCTGTGGTGCGCCCCAACGGCGTGGTCAAATCGACCCGCGTCCTGGGCGGGCATCCGGTCCTGGCGAACGCAGCAACCGACGCGGTCAACAAGTGGAGATTTGAACCGGGTCCCAGTGAAACTACAGAAGTAATCGAGCTGACATTCATCCCCGATTAAAATGGGCGCGATCTCCTGCGCGCTGCGAGGCTGAAAATCCGTGCAATGACGTCCGAGCCAGGAAAAGCCGTGAAGCGTGCGCCCGAGCGACGGCAGCGCCGACATCCGCGCTACCGCACCGAATTTCCGGTGACTCTGACTCTGCTCTCAAGTGAAGGACATCAGTCTCTTAATGCTCACTGTAGGGATTTGTCCGTGGCGGGGATCGGCGTATTGATTGCTGAGGAACTGGTGCCGGGTGAGGTGGTGGCTTTGGCTTTTGCGCTTCCCGGTTCGGCTCAGCCCTGGGAGTTGCGTGCGGTGCTGCGACATCGGCGCGGATATCACTACGGTTTCGAGTTCCTTTCCCTGTCAGAGCAACAGGGCAAGGCGCTTGGCGAGTATCTGCCCCAGCTCGAGCGAGTAGACTTTTGAAAGCACCCAAACGTGCAGGACGGTAAAACGCAAGCGGCGCGCGGGGGAAGACCGGGTGACTTAGGTCATCTTGAACGTCGATGGCCTTCGGTCCAAGCTAGACGACAGGTTTCAGGGTAAGGGAAGAAAGTGTCCATGAGCGCTGCGACAGGAACTGACTGGACCCGAATACTTGCAGATCCGGACTTGGTCAGGCACGTGGGAAAACTGCTCCAGGCCTACCGCGAAGCTCCGCCCGAAAAGCGGGAGGAATCGCTCCTGAAAGCGATGCGTGAGATCAAGGCGGGCGCTGCCAGCGCGGATTCAGCCGCAGGCACCACCGCGTCTGCCCCTGCTCCGGAACATCTTCCAACGGCCGCTGCGGCACCCCCATTCGAACCAGACCTGTTCAGTCCGAATTGGGGCAGCGACCGGCGACGCCACCCACGGCTGAAGTGTTTCCTCGCAGTAGAACTGCGGGTGGATGATGCCCCAACGCCGATCTGGGGAAATCTTTCCAACACCAGCGTGGGCGGGTGTCTGGTCGAAACCGCAAGCCCGGTCAAGCCCGGAGCCAAGGTCGAAATCGGACTCTGGCTGGCCAATGGAAAAATCTGGGTGAAAGGGTTTGCCCTCAGCGGAGTCGTCACCCGCAGTGGTCCGGCCACTGGAGTGCGAGTCCGTTTCGACTTGATGGCCCCGCCTGAGCGCGATAGTCTGCGTCAGTTCCTGAAGTTCGTGCAGCAGACGACCCGGGCCTCCCAAAATGAAAATGGCTACCTACAGCTTCTCAAGTAGGTCAACCTTAGCCGCTCACCAGTTTTTCAACTGGGTTTAATCCACACCTTGCCGGAAATTGATACACTTTCTGCGTATTGAACCCTTTCGGTTGTGGGGAACTCTAATTTAATGTGATTTATTGATCGCCCTTGGGGTACCTGTGCCCAAACTGGAGGAGCAGAGTCGCATGGTAGCCAGTGAGCAGGTTTTGCTAACGGGACAACAACTGGATACGCTGTGCATCAACACGATTCGCACTCTGGCGATCGACGCCGTGCAGCAGGCGAATTCGGGTCATCCTGGCGCTCCCATGGGTTTGGCGCCGGTTACATATTGCCTGTGGCAGCAGTTCCTGCGCTACAATCCCGCCGATCCGACATGGCTCAACCGCGACCGTTTCGTGCTGTCGAATGGGCACGCGTCCATGCTGCTTTACGCCATGCTCCACCTGGCGGAGGTGCGGCAGGTCGGCAAAGATGGCCAGGTCACGAAGGAACTGGCTGTGCCGATGGAAGAGATCAAGCGCTTTCGCCAGTTGGGCAGTCGAACACCAGGGCACCCTGAGTCTCACCTCACTTCCGGCATCGAGACGACCACGGGACCGCTAGGTCAAGGAGTCGGCAACAGTTTAGGAATGGCGATTGCCAGCAAGTGGCAGGCAGCGAATTTCAACCGCCCAGGTCTCGAGATCTTCGATTACAACGTTTACGCCCTGTGCAGCGATGGTGACCTGATGGAAGGCATCGGCGGCGAGGCGGCTTCGCTGGCCGGGCATCTGAAGCTCTCCAACCTCTGCTGGATCTACGATCACAATTCGGTCACGCTCGACGGCCCCGCCAGTTGGTCGTTCAGCGAGGACGTGGCGACCCGGTTTGTTGGCTATGGCTGGAATGTTACGCGCGTTGTCGACGCGAATGATCTGGAGATGTTGGCGCGAGCGTTCGAAGTCTTCAAGAAGACCACTGACCGGCCGACTCTGATCATCGTCGATAGCCACATTGGATACGGTTCTCCGCACAAACAGGACACGAATGCGGCCCATGGCGAGCCGCTGGGCGAAGAAGAAGTGCGGCTGGTCAAGAAGTTCTACGGTTGGCCGGAAGATGCGAAGTTTCTTGTCCCCGACGGTGTGCGCGAACATTTCCGCGAAGGCATCGGAAAGCGCGGCCATGACTTTCACGCGCAGTGGTCGAAGCTTTTCGTCGAGTATTCCGAGAAGCATCCGGATTTGGCGGAGCGTCTGCGCTGCATGCAGCATCGCGAACTGCCCGCGGGATGGGACAAGGGACTGCCCACATTTCCAGCTGATGCCAAGGGCGTCGCTACCCGCGAAAGCTCGGGCAAGGTGCTGAATGCACTGGCGCAGAACATCCCGTGGCTCATCGGCGGATCGGCGGATTTGGCAACTTCGAACAAAACCACACTAAAAGGGGCAGGAGATTTTGAGGCCGGCAATTATGCCGGGCGCAACCTTCACTTCGGCGTCCGTGAGCATGTGATGGGCGCGAGCGAAAATGGGATGGTCGTCTCGGGCATTCGAGCCTTCGGCGCCACGTTTTTCAACTTCAGCGATTACATGCGAGCCAGCATCCGCCTGGCAGCTTTGATGGAGATTCCTTCGATCTTCATCTACACCCATGATTCGATCGGCGTGGGAGAAGATGGGCCCACGCATCAGCCCATCGAGCAACTGGCTTCGCTCCGGGCTATGCCGAATTTGATCGTGCTTCGGCCCGGCGATGCCAACGAAGTGGTCGAAGCGTGGAAGATCATTGCGCAGCTAAAGCATTCCCCTGTGGCACTGGTGCTGACGCGGCAGAATCTGCCGACGCTGGATCGCGCCAAGTATGCTCCCGCCTCGGGCGTGGCGAAGGGAGCATACGTGCTGGCCGATGCGCCGGGCGGAAAACCCAGCGTGATCCTGATTGGAACCGGCAGCGAGTTGTCTTTGTGCGTGGATGCTTACGAGAAGCTGAAGGCTGAGGGGATCGCAGCCCGCGTGGTCAGCATGCCTTCGCAGGAGCTTTTTGAGCAGCAGGATGTAGCGTACAAAGAAAGCGTGTTGCCATCCGGCGTGACCGCGCGGGTTTCGGTAGAAATGGCCGCGACCTTCGGATGGGAACGCTACGTCGGCATTAAGGGGCGGAAGGTCGGGATGCATCGCTTTGGAGCCTCTGCGCCGCTCAAAGATTTGTTGAAGTTTTTTGGGTTCACTGTGGACACGGTCGTTGCCGAAGCGCGCGCGGCCATGGCCGGCAATTAAACGTCACCTGTTTGTGTGCGTTCCGCGCGCGTGAAAGGGGCGGACGAATGCGTCCGCGCCTATGTGAGGACGGCGAGAGAGACGTAGCAAGCTACGTCTCTACGAATGGGGAAATCTTTAGGAGGTTATTGTGCAGCCAACGGGAGTGATAGAAAACGCGAAAGCGACCAAGAATCCGCTGAAAGAATTGCTTAACTACGGACAGTCGATGTGGCTCGACTACATCCGGCGCGATCTGTTCACCACCAGCAAGCTGAAGCAACTGATCTCAGACGACGGCCTGCGGGGAATGACTTCAAACCCGGCGATCTTCGAGAAGGCTATCGCTGACAGTTCGCTGTATGACGACATGCTGAAGTCGCTGGCCGCGCGCGCGGATCTTGATACAACGGGGCGCTACGAGCAGATTGCCATTCGCGACATTCAGGACGCAGCCGATACGTTACGTCCAGTGTACGAAGCCTCAAAGTTCCGCGATGGCTATGTCAGCCTCGAAGTTTCACCATACCTCGCCCGCAAGACACAGGAGACAATCGACGAAGCACGGCGGCTGTGGAAGACCGTGAGACGCGACAACGTCATGATCAAGGTCCCGGGCACGGCAGAGGGAATTCCCGCCATCCGGCAACTGATCGGCGAAGGCATCAACATCAACGTCACGCTGCTGTTCGCGCAAGAAGTGTACGAGAAGGTCGCCGCACAATACATTGCCGGGCTTGAGGATCTGGCGACGCGTGGCGGCAAGTTGAACAAGATGGCGGGCGTAGCCAGCTTCTTCATCAGCCGCATCGACACGCTGATCGATTCTCTGCTCAATGAGCGCTTGAAGAATGCGGACGCCAGCCGGGAAGCACTGCTCAAGAGTCTGCTGGGCAAAGTCGCGATTGCCAATGGCAAACTGACTTACCAGAGCTACCAGCGCATCTTTAGCGGACCACCCTGGCAGGCGCTCGTAGCGAAAGGAGCGCAGACGCAGCGCGTACTCTGGGCTAGTACCAGTACAAAGAATCCCCACTATCGCGACGTGATCTACGTGGAAGAGTTGATCGGGACTGACACGGTCAACACCATGCCGCCGGCCACGATCGATGCCTTCCGCGACCACGGGCGGCTTCGCAACAGCCTCACGGAAGATGTGGCAGGCGCGGCCAAAGTGATGCAGGATCTGGCCCGAGCCGGCATTTCGATGAAGGAAGTTACAGACAAGTTAACCGACGACGGCGTCAAGCTGTTCGCCGACGCCTTTGACAAGCTGCTGGCTGCGGTCGCGAAGAGCACGGCGACAAAAGGATAGATCGTGAGCGCACTCAAGACTTCCCTGCCGGAACCGCTGGCTGCAGCGGTAAAAGTGACGACCGCCGATTGGCAATCGGGCGGCAAGATTGCGCGCCTTTGGCAACGGGATGCGACGCTGTGGACCGGCAGCGACGAATCCAACTGGCTGGGCTGGCTCGATATCGTCGACGAGCAGGTGGCGCAGCAGGACCAACTGCAGAAGATCGCCAAAGAAGTGCAGCAACGCGGGTTCCAGCACGTACTTCTGCTCGGCATGGGTGGGTCGAGCCTCTGCCCGGAAGTTCTACGCATGACCTTTGGCCGGTTCACTCACTTCCCTACCCTGCACGTACTCGACTCCACCGACCCGTCGCAAGTCAAGGCCTTCGAACATCAGATCGACATCCCGAAGACACTTTTTATTGTCTCCAGCAAGTCCGGGAGCACGCTCGAACCCAACATCTTTAAGCAGTATTTTTTTGAGCGTACAAGGCAAGCAGTTGGGGTAACGAAAGCGGGCAGTCATTTCGTCGCCATCACCGACCCGGGATCGAAGATGCAACAAGTGGCCGAAGCGGATCGCTTTCTGCATATCTTTTTTGGACGTCCGTCTATCGGGGGGCGTTATTCGGCGCTATCGAACTTCGGCATGGTTCCGGCCGCGGTGATGGGGTTGGATACGAAGAAGTTTCTGGGTCTCGCTGCCGAGATGGTGAGCGCTTGCAAGGCAACGGCTGTGGAACAGAATCCCGGCGCCGCGCTGGGCATCATCCTTGGCACCGCAGCCAAGGCCGGGCGCGACAAGGTCACCATCATCACATCGCCCGGCATCTCGGATCTGGGCGCGTGGCTGGAACAACTCCTGGCCGAGTCGACCGGAAAGAACGGCAAAGGCATTATTCCGGTTGACCGGGAAAATCTGGCTTCTCCTGATGTTTACGGTAACGACCGCGTATTCGTTTATGTACGGCTGGAGTCGGGTCCGGAAGCCGATCAGGATGCCAAGGTCGCGGCTATCGAAAAGGCGGGACATCCGGTTGTTCGCATCTCGATGTCGGACATTTACGAGTTGGGCGCTGAGTTTTTCCGCTGGGAGATTGCCACGGCGGTGGCGGGCTCAATCATCGGGATCAACGCCTTCAACCAGCCTGATGTCGAGGCCAGCAAAATCGCGACCCGCAGCCTGACCTCCGAGTACGAGAAAAACGGCTCGCTTCCCCCTGAAAAACCAGTCATCGAAGATGGCGGGATCAAGCTGTTCACCGACGAAAAGAATGCCGCGGAACTCGCGAAGGCAACCGGCGGCGACCATTCACTTGCAGGATATCTCAAGGCACATCTTGGGCGCATCAAAGACGGCGATTACTTCGCGGTTCTAGGCTACATCCAGATGAATGACGAGAACCAAGCGAGCTTGCAGTCACTGCGACATCTTGTCCGTGACAAGAAACGCGTGGCTACCTGCCTGGGGTTCGGCCCGAGATTCCTGCACTCGACGGGGCAGGCGTACAAAGGTGGCCCGAACTCGGGCGTGTTCCTGCAGGTGACTTGCGATGATTCGGTGGAACTGCCGGTGCCGGGACAGAAGTACACGTTCGGGGTCGTGAAGGCGGCGCAGGCGCGCGGCGATTTCCAGGTTCTGGCGGAGCGCGGACGGCGGGCGCTGCGCGTGCATCTGAAGAGCAATTTGAAAGCCGGGCTGGCGACATTGCAGGCGGCGGTGGAGAAAGCACTCTAGAATTTTTTCGTGCGACGCATGCGAGGCCGAAACGGCCTCGCGACAACCGGCGAGCCTGCCCTGAGCGAAGTCGAAAGGGCCGGCGCTACAGGAGCAAGACATGCAATTAGGAATGGTCGGTCTGGGCCGTATGGGCGCGAATATGACGCGGCGACTGATGCGCGGCGGACATCAGATGGTGGTTTCCGATCTCAGCGCCGACTCGGTGAAGCAGTTGGCGGGCGAGGGAGCGAAGGGCTCGACTTCGCTCGAGGACGTGATTGGCAAGCTCGCACCTCCGCGTGCGGTGTGGATCATGGTTCCGGCGGGCGGACCGACGGAGAAGACCGTGCAGACGCTGGCGCAGCATCTGCAGGCCGGCGACGCCATCATCGATGGCGGCAACTCATATTTTAAAGACGACGTGCGCCGCGCCAAGGAACTGGCGCCGAAGGGCATCCACTACATCGACGTCGGAACCAGCGGCGGCGTGTGGGGAATCGAGCGTGGCTACTGCATGATGATTGGTGGCCCCAAGGAAGCCGTGCAGCGGCTCGACCCGATTTTCAAGACGCTCGCGCCGGGCATGGGCGACATTCCGCGAACTCCGGGACGAGAGAAACTGGGCGGCACCGCCGAACAAGGTTACATCCATTGCGGGCCCTCCGGTTCCGGGCACTTCGTGAAGATGGTGCACAACGGAATTGAGTACGGCATCATGCAGGCCTATGCCGAAGGCTTCGACATCTTCAAGAACGCAACCAGCAAGGAACTACCCGAAGACATTCGCTACGATCTGAATCTGCCGGATATCGCGGAGGTGTGGCGGCGGGGCAGCGTGGTCAGTTCGTGGCTGCTCGATCTGACGGCGATGGCGCTGGCGGAGAATCCGACGCTCTCGGAATACGAAGGCTACGTGCAGGATTCGGGCGAAGGCCGCTGGACGATTCAGGCTGCGGTCGATGAAGCGGTGCCGGCCGACGTTCTGACTGCGGCCCTCTATGTGCGCTTCCGGTCTCGGCAGCAGCATACTTTCGCAGAAAAGATGCTTTCCGCCATGCGCCAGAAGTTTGGCGGGCACGTGGAAGCGGGCGCGGCCAAGGCAAAGAAGACCGCGTAGCGCGAGAGCATTTACGCCTGCGCTAAGAACTCGCAGACAACCGGCTTGGGTTCTTTATAACGATTTCGAGGATTCATTCATGGCTCAACTAGCGGAACAGCCCACGGCGACCCCGCCGCGCATCGGCAGGCAGAGCGATCCCTGCGTGATGGTTATTTTTGGCGCAGCCGGCGATTTAACCGGAAGGATGCTAATCCCAGCGCTCTACAATCTGGCCCGGGCCGGGCTGCTGTCGCGGGAGTTCGCCGTGGTGGGCGTGGCGCGCGCCCAGATGACGAATGAAGCCTTCCGGAAACGAGTTTTCGACGACGTCAAGGAATACTGCGGCGAGTGCGTGGACAACAATCTCTGGGAATGGTTCATGAACCGCTTCTACTATCTTGCCGGCGACTTCAGCGACCAAGCGCTCTACGGCAAGCTGAAAGACTTTCTGGCGAAGGTAAATCAGGATCACTCCACGCACGAGAACTTCTTCTATTACCTTGCCACCGCGCCAAGTTTCTTCGGACCCGTCGTGGAGCAGCTCGCCGCTGCCGGGTTGATGGAACAGAAAAACGGCCACTGGCGGCGCGTGGTCATCGAGAAGCCCTTCGGACACGATCTGGAATCGGCAAAAACGCTCAACCAGCAACTGCTCAAGGTGGCGGAGGAGACGCAGATCTACCGCATCGACCACTACCTGGGCAAAGAGACCGTGCAGAACATCATGGCGTTCCGCTTCGCCAACGGAATCTTTGAGCCAGTCTGGAACCGTCGTTACATCGACCACGTGCAGATCTCGGTGGCCGAGACGGTGGGCGTGGAGGGGCGCGGAAGCTATTTCGATCATGCCGGCTCGCTGCGCGACATGGTGCCCAATCACATCATGCAACTCATTTCGCTGACCGCGATGGAGCCGCCGATTTCTTTTGACGCCAACGCGGTGCGCGACGAGCAAGCCAAGATTCTGCATGCCATCCAGCCGCTGGGCGATGAAGAAGTGCTGAGCCGTACCGTGCGCGGCCAGTACGGCGACGGAACCGAAGACAGCAAGCGAGTCGTGGCCTATCGATCCGAGCCCGACGTTCCACCCGATTCGCGAACGGAAACATTCGTGGCCATGAAGCTGCTGATCGACAACTGGCGCTGGGCGGATGTGCCCTTTTACCTGCGAACCGGAAAGCGGATGCCGGTGCGCAACACCCATATCGTGATACAGTTCCGACGGGCCCCCTTCGTGCTGTTCCGCGACACTCCCGTTGAACACCTCATGCCAAATCAGTTGGTGCTGCACATTCAGCCGGAAGAAGGAATTTCGCTGCAGTTCGCGGCTAAGGTTCCTGGTCCGGTCATGCGTCTGGGCACGGTGGACATGAACTTCGAATATCAGGAATACTTTGGCAAGCAACCCAGCACCGGCTACGAGCGTCTGCTACATGACTGTATGATTGGAGATCAGACGCTGTTTCAGCGCGCGGATATGGTGGAAGCCGGTTGGTCGGTGGTCAATCCGGTACTCGACATCTGGAAGGCGCTCCCTCCCCGAAATTTTCCCAATTATGCCTCAGGAACCTGGGGACCGAAGGATGCCGACGAACTGCTGGAACGTGACGGCCGCCGCTGGAGGAACTTCGAAAAATGATTCTGGCCGGCGATATTGGCGGGACCAATGCCAGGCTTGCATATTTTCAACCCCAGAACGGTGATCTGCGTCTGGTCTCCGAGCGTGTCTTCCCCAGTCGGGAGCACAGCGAACTCGGCGATATCGTCAGCAAATTTCTTGATGATTCCGGCACGCTTCCGGAAGTGGCTTGCTTTGGCATCGCCGGCCCGGTACGCAACGGACGAGTCGAGACTTCGAACCTGCCCTGGGTGATCGAGCAATCGAGCCTGGCGAAGCGAATTCACCTTCCTACGCTGCTCATCAATGATCTGGAAGCCAGCGCCTGGGGAATTGGAGCACTGGTTTCGGCAGACCTGGTTGCCTTGAACCATGTCAGCGGACCGGTTTCCGGCAACCAAGCGTTGATTGCGCCGGGAACAGGTCTGGGAGAAGCCGGGCTTTTTTGGGATGGAACTCGCCATCACGTCTATGCTTGCGAAGGTGGGCATACGGATTTCGCGCCGCACGGAGAATTGCAGATTGAGCTCCTGCGTTTTTTGCAGGCTCGCTTCGGGCACGTCAGCTACGAGCGCATCCTGTCTGGTCCCGGCTTGGTGAATGTTTACGAATTTCTGTGCGAGAGCGGGTGCGGCCCGGAGTCCCCGGAACTGGTCGCCGAGATGAAGTTGACTGACCCCGCGGCGGCGATTTCCCGGGCCGCGCTTGACGGTTCCTCGCCTCTGGCGGAGAGGGCGCTTGATTTGTGGATCTCCGTGTATGGGGCCGAGGCCTCTAACCTGGCCCTCAAAGCGATGTCGACCGGCGGACTTTTCCTGACGGGTGGAATATCGCCCAAGATCCTCGCAAAGCTTACGGGGCCGCTGTTCATGCAGGCGTTTCTCGATAAGGGCCGCATGCGCCCCCTGGTGGAAGCCATTCCAGTGCACGTGGTCACCAATGACAGAGCGGGGCTGCTCGGAGCCGCGCGCTGTGCGGCGGTTCGCGGTTGCCAGAGCTGAATCCTGCTCACTCGGTACGGGAGAATGTCTTTGAGTTCTTCGCTGGAAATTCGGACGTTGAATACGCCCCAAGAGTTGTATGAAGCGGCGGCGGAATTAGTGGCCAGCACCGCCAGTGAGGCAGTGGCAGAACGCGGCCGGTTCACTATCGCTCTGTCGGGCGGTTCGACCCCAAAAAATCTATACACTCTCCTTGCTACCAACGCCCGTACTTCTCTGCCTTGGGACCGCATGTTTTTTTTCTGGGGCGATGAACGGCAGGTGCCTCCCACTGATGCCGAGAGCAACTTCCGCATGGCCAACGAAGCCATGCTATCGAAGGTTCCGGTGGCGCCGGGCAATGTGTTTCGGGTAGAGGCGGAGAAACCCAACGCCGGGGCTGCAGCCACAGCGTACGAACAGACTCTGCGAAAATTCTTCGCGCTCGAAGCGGGGCAGATTCCCGCGTTCGATCTCATCCTTCTCGGCATGGGCCCCGACGGGCACACGGCATCCCTCTTCCCTGGAACAACGGCTCTGCAAGAAAAGTCAAAGCTGGTCGTGGCCAACTGGGTGGAGAAGTTGAAGACCAGCCGCATCACCCTGACGCTGTCGGTCTTGAATGCGGCTCGGTGTGTCGCATTTCTGGTCAGCGGGACCGATAAGGCTCCGGTGCTCAAATCAGTATTGGAAGGCGACGCTCCGGGGGAACAATATCCGGCAAAACTGATACGTCCCGCACAAGGAAAGCTGATCTGGTTGCTGGATCGGGCGGCGGCGAGCGGCCTTTCGAGCGGAAGCTGAACCTTCAACCCCGCCAGTCGCAGATTTCCTTCAGGCCTTTGCCACGGGCGTGCTCGAACAGTCGCACGCGATGGCGGGAATGCTCAAATTCGTGGATATCGGCCCAGACCTCAGCCTGCCAGCCGCTATCGTGCACCGAAGATTCGCCGCAGGTCGCGCAGCGGGTGTGCAGCGTGACCGGAGTGGCCTCCCCACCAGCCGGCGTCGCTCCCGGCAACTCGATGAAGATGCAGCGAACTTCCTCGATTTCGTCGTTGTCATCCAGAATATGTTCGTACCGCAACAGGTATCCGAAGCCCAATTTCCTGGCTTCACCCTCGGCTTCGGCGCGAGTCTGGAAAGGCCCATACTCTGCCCGCAGTTGCTCGGTAGAGTCACACGCCATCCAGAAGGTTTCTTTGTAGGCCATCGCAGGTTTCGCCCTGGGGTCGCGAAATCTAGTACGCGAAGCCGGCTCATGGCTGCTGTTGAGCCCGCTCTAGACTATCAAAGCGGAAGATGCAATTCGGAGGCCGCAGCAAGCGCTGGCTCAAATCATTGTGACCTATGAAGTTACTGGATTTTGTTCTCCCGACTGCGGTGACTCGTGATGAAACCTTTTGCAGAGTATCGAACTTCTGTGCGGGAAAGCTTCCAGAGCAGAGGTACTAGGCTCCCCTGCCCTCATTAACACGTGACCCCGAGAATACGTGACCCCAAACAACACATGCGATCAAACCAAGGGTTGGTTGCCACGAGAGCGCGGCCCAGGTGGCACAGGCGATCAGGCCCCCAGCGCGGGTTTGCTTTCTAACCGTTGGCTGCCGGGGATTTCGGTGGGCTCTGCGGGTAAGGGCCAGTTTCTCCCCCCGTGGCTGGCCACGTACATGGCGAGTTCCAGCCGGCTCCAAACACCGAGTTTGTCGAAGGTGCTGCGCAGGTGGTTTTTGATCACCTGTTCGGTAGTGCCGATGATCTTTCCGATTTCGCGGTTGGTCAGCCCTTGCCAGACCAGAATAGCGACTTGAACTTCTTTTGGAGTAAGGCGCTCTCGGGGCATCATGACTGCATTCCCTCCTTGTCGAGGATGGCGATGGCCAGCTTCACCCGTTTGCGGCCATCCCGGATTCCGGCGCGCAAAAACAACGTGCGCAGATGCTGTTTAACGGTGCGCGGGCTGATGTTGAGCTGGCCCGCAATTTCCTTGTTGCTGCAACCCTGCACCAGCAGGTTCAACACTTGCTGGTCGCGGGGCGTGACTTTGACTTGCTCCAAATCCACCATGCTTCCCTCCTGCCTTGAAAATCACACTCGCCTTGCTTCCTAGCACGGCCTTCGCCAATTCTTCGTGTCGCACGGTCCTCGAAAGCTAAGACTTTCGGGCACTGGTACTTGGGGGCCATAACCAGCGTTTTCAGGTGGCTTTCAGAGTGGCCATGGTAGCCTGTGCGGGTTCCGATTTGGGCTTGACGTCGGACGGATGAATCCGACTTACGCCGCTTTCAAATGGTAGCTTTTGCTCCGGGTAGGGAACCCGGAGTTGCCGAGAGCTGGCGCGCGACCGCGGATTCGATTCCCCGTGATCCTTTGTCGTCAGTCGCTTTCAGTCTCCGCCAGCGGCCAATGTTTATTTCGAGGTGACCTGTGAAGACTCATTGCTGCAACCGGCTCGTGCTCAGCAACGTCGTCTCCCACATTGGCCCCGTCAATGGGTTCTGGATTCTCATTTTGGGGCTGCTGGTGACTTCGGCACCGAGTTTTGCACAGATCCACGCGCTGGCCGCGCAGACTCAGGGCGGCGACTCTGCGACCAGCGGCGGGGCGCCCTTGACCATCACTCTGCAGGATGCTCTTCAGCGGGCTCGCCTGAACGATCCCCAATACCGCTCTGCGATCACCGACCTGGGTCTGGCGCGGGAGGACCGGGTACAAGCTCGCGCGGGACTCCTACCCAACCTCAATTACAACAATTCGTATATCTACACTCAGGGTACAGGGGGCGAGCTGCCGCCAGATTGCAGAACCTCGGTGCAAGGCTGTCCCAATTCCCGGTTTGTTGCGAACAATGGCGTGCATGAGTACCTCAGTCAGGCCGACGTCCACGAGTCCCTTTCTCTGACGAACTTTTCCGACTATCGGCGCTCCTCTGCCCTTCTGGCGCAAGCGCGGGCCAAGGCCGAAATCGCCACCCGCGGTTTAGTGGTGACCGTGACCCAGGCTTATTACCGCCTAGTGGTGGCTCAGCGCAAGTACGCCAACGCGCAGCGCGCGGCCGCAGAGGCAGCGCGGTTTCTCGACATCAGCCAGAAGCTGGAACGCGGCGGCGAAGTGGCGCACGCCGACGTGATCAAGTCCCGGATTCAAACCCAACAGCAGCAGCGCGATCTGCAGGAAGCCCAACTCGACATGGAGCGTAGCCGTCTTGATCTCGCGGTGCTGCTGTTTACGGATTTCAACCAAGACTTCGCGGTGGTCGATGATCTGCAGACTCCGGAGCCCTTGCCCACGTTTGCCGAAGTCGCGACCTCGGGCAAGAAGAACAATCCTGAACTGCGCGCAGCCTTGGCTGCCTACCAGGCAGCGAATCACGAGGTCGCAGCCGCATGGGGCGGCCTGTTGCCCTCGCTCAGCCTCGACTACTTTTACGGAATTGACTCCAACAAGTTTGCCATTCGCAGCGACGGCGTGCGGAACCTCGGATATTCCACCGTGGCGACGCTGCAGATTCCCATTTTCAGCTGGGGATCGGATCGCAGCAAACTCAAACAAGCAGAACTGCGCCGCGATCAGGCACACGTAGAGTTGACGTACGCCCAGAAGCAACTGCTCAGCCACCTCCGCCAGTTTTACCGTGAGGCCGAGACCGCACGCTCGGAAATGGAGTCGCTCGCGAGTTCCGCCGAAATCGCGGCCGAGAGCCTGCGTCTGACCACCCTGAGATATCAGGCCGGAGAATCCACCGTGCTGGAGGTGGTCGACGCGCAGAATACGCTGACCCAGGCGCGCAACGCGTACGATGATGGCCAGTCCCGATACCGCGTCGCTTTGGCAAACTTACAGACGCTGACAGGAACCTTCTAACCGCATGAACTCCATCGACCGCGGCCACAAACCAACCCACCACTGCAAGCCCAGGGGCCTCCGCCGCATACTCGCACCCGGCCTCGCCACAATGGCGGGCTTGTTGCTGCTGGCGGGCTGCTCCTCCGATAAAGGCGAGAAGGAACCGACCGTAAGCGTGCAGGTCGTTCCGGTCGAAAAAACAACGATTCAGCACACGATCACCACCCAGGCGATTCTGTTCCCGCGGCAACAGGCTGCGATCGTGCCCAAGATCAGCGCCCCGGTGCAGAAGTTTCTGGTGAAGCGCGGCAGCCCGGTTCATGAGGGAGAGCTACTGGCGGTCCTCGAGAACCGCGATCTTTCCGCCGCCGCACAAGACGCCAAAGGCTCCTATGAGCAGGCCGAAGCGACTTATGAGACCACCACCGCCGCCAGTCTGCCAGAAGATATCCAGAAGGCCGAGGCAGATGCTCAGCAGGCCCAGCAGGCGCTCGACGCGCAGGAAAAAGTATTTCAGAGCCGGCAACAGCTCTTCGATCAAGGCGCATTGCCGCGAAAAGAACTCGACCAGTCGCGGGTCGACATCACGCAGGCCCGCAACCAGTATGCGACCGCTAAGAAACATCTCGACGACCTGATGGCCATCGGCAAACCGCAAACGCTCAAGTCCGCGCAGGGACAACGGGAATCGGCGAAAGGCAAATATCTCGGTGCAGAGGCGCAACTGAGCTATTCCGAAATTCGCAGCCCGATTGATGGTGTCGTTACCGATCGTCCACTCTATCCCGGCGAAATGGCAGCAGCCGGCACTCCCCTGCTGACGGTTATGGATATTTCCTCGGTGATCGCCAAAGCGCATATTCCTCAGAACGAAGCCGCCGCGCTGAAAGTCGGTGACCAAGGCACCATGACCGTCCCCGGAATCGAAGAACCGATTGAGGGCAAAGTCACGGTGGTCAGTCCTGCCCTCGATCCCAACAGCACCACGGTCGAAGTCTGGCTGGAGGCGAAGAATCCCAAGCACGCTTTGAAGCCCGGGACCAGTGTTCAACTGTCGCTGACCGCGCAGACGGTGAAAGACGCCCTGGTCGTTCCCGCGAGTTCAATCATCACGGCGCCCGACGGAACCTCCAACGTCATGATTGCGGGAGCCGATGGCCGCGCTCACCAGAAGGCGGTCAAGCTCGGCATACGCAACGGAGATGACGTGCAGATTCTCGACGGCGTCACTGCGAACAACAAAGTTGTGGCCACCGGCGCCTACGGACTGCCCGACAAAACCAAGATCAAGGTCGAAGCGGCTGAAGCTCCAGCGGAAGGATCGAAAACGGGATCGAAAGATGATTCGAAGGCTCCCGGTGAGGGATCCAGTGAAAAATAATCGCTGGGGAGCGTCTGCGTGAACTCACCGAAAAACGCCACCGCAATCGGCCACGACTCGAGCGGCCAGCACTGGATTGCACAGCACTCCCGGCCAGTCATCTTCGTGATTGTGACGCTGGCCCTGCTGGGCATGTATCTCGCCTTCACCATTCCGGTGTCGGTGTTCCCGTCCACCGATTTTCCCCGCGTGCTGATTGCCGTGGACAACGGGGTCATGCCCATCGATCAGATGACGGTGACGGTAACGCGGCCGATTGAAGAGGCTGTCAACAGCGTGCCCGGTCTGCTCACCGTACGCTCGATTACCAGCCGCGGATCCGCCGAGGTCGATCTCTATTTCCGCTGGGACGTCGACATGTTTCAAACGCTGCAATACGTGAATGCAGCGATCTCTCGGGTGCAGCCGGAACTTCCTTCCAGCGCAAGGATTGAAGCCCACCGCCTGACCTTCGCGGTCTTCCCCATCATCGCCTACAGCCTCACCTCCGATAGCGTGCCGCAGACCAGGCTGTGGGAGATGGCGACTTACGACATGAAGCCGCGGCTCAATCGGCTGGACGGTGTTTCCACGGTGATTATCCAGGGGGGCCAGGAACCCGAGTTCCACATAACGCCAGATCCGGCGAAGCTGCTAACCGCGGGCATCACGGTTTCGGACATTCTGGACGCGGTGCGGCGCACCAACCTGATCGACTCTCCGGGGTTGCTGGAGCAGAATCATCAGCTGTATCTAGGCCTGGTCAACGGCCAGGTGCGCACTCCGGCGGAAATCGCCAACGCCGTCGTCAAGAACACGCCTGCTGGAATCCCGGTGCGCATTGGCGATATCGCCAGCGTCGCGCCAGGTGTGAAGCCTGTCTATACCGTTGTCACCGCAAACGGCAAACCTGCGGTCTTGCTGAACATTAATCGCCAGCCTGATGGCAATACGGTTGAGGTCGCGCAGGAAGTGCACGACGAGATCGAAAGCATCCGCAAAACACTGCCGCCTGGGGTCCACATCGAGCCGTTCTACGACCAGTCAATCATCGTGAACGACTCGATCAAGAGCGTGCGCGACGCGATCCTGCTGGGGCTGATTCTCGCCTCCATCATTCTGGTCGTGTTCCTGCGCGATTGGGGAACGTCACTGGTGGCGGGCCTGGTGATTCCGGTGACCGTCATGGCTACCTTCATCGCCCTGAAGGTGATGGGCGAAACCTTCAATCTGATGACGCTCGGCGGCCTGGCCGCAGCGGTGGGACTGGTCATCGATGACGCCATCGTGGTGGTGGAGAACATCGTTCTGCATCGCGATGCCGGGCAGGGGCGATTGGAAGCCATCCGCAGCGCGTTGAAGGAAATCACTATACCTCTGATCGGGTCGACGATCACGCCTGTGGTCGTCTTCATTCCGCTGATCGTGATCACCGGCGTTACCGGAGTCTTCTTCCGTGCGCTGGCGGTGACGATGACCGTGTCGCTGCTGACGTCCCTCGCGCTCGCACTGACGTGGACTCCGACGTTGAGTCAATACTTCATCAAGGGGCGAAAAGAGAAGGACGGCTTCCCCGTCGCCGAATCTGAAAATCCGGGGACGCCAGCCACCAAGGAAACGGAAATTGCCTCCGAAAGCGATGATGCGATGAAGTTGCTGGCTGCGGAAGAGAAACATCTCAGCGGATTCTTCCTGCGCGTAGTCAACTTCCACGAACGCTTGCTGCGTCGCGCGCTGGAAAGTCCCCGGCTGCTCGTCATCTTTAGCGCCGCGCTGATCGTCGTCTCCTATCTGTGCTACAGCTTTTCCGGCTCCGACCTGCTGCCGGAGATGGACGAAGGCGGGTTCACCATTGACTACATCATGCCCGCCGGAAGTTCGCTGGCAGAAACGAACCGCGTCATCAGCCATGTGGAACGGATGCTGCGCGAGATACCCGAGGTCGAAAGTACTTCGCGACGCACGGGCCTTCAACTGGGATTGGCCGCGGTCACGGAAGCTAATACCGGTGACATCCTGGTAAAGCTGAAAACCAAACGCGATCGGGGCATTGAAGAGATCATGGCGGATATTCGGGCCGACATCAAGCAACAGGAACCGGCTCTCGACGTGGAGTTCATTCAGGTCCTGCAGGACATGATCGGTGATCTGACTTCAGCTCCCGAACCCATTCAGATCAAATTGTTCTCGCAGGATCCCAAGCAACTTGACGAGTGGGCACCGAAAGTGGCGGATGCGATTGGAAAGATCAAGGGCGTCGTCGACATCCTGAATGGAATTGACAACACCATCAGCGGCCCTGCGATCACGTTCCAGGTCGATCCCAGCGTGGCGGCTCGAGCCGGATTCACTGCTGAAGAAGTCGCGCTCGATGCTTCCGCGATTCTGGAAGGCGAGCCCGCGCCTACTCCAGTGGTGGCTAATGATCGCGCCTACACGCTGCGGGTGCGTTTTCCAGCCGAGTATCGTGCCTCGCTCGAAGCGATGCGCGACACACTGCTGGTCGGCAGCACCGGACATACAGCAACCTTGGGCGCATTGGCCATGGTCGTCGAGAACCCGGGCCAAACAGAGGTTCGCCGCGAAAACCTGCAACGCGACGTGGCCGTCACCGCGCGCCTCGAAGGCCGAAGCCTGGGCAGCGGCATGTCCGACGTGCAGAAAGTCGTCGCCGGTTTGCACATTCCATCCGGCATCCGCGTGGAATACGGCGGAACCTACCAGGAACAGCAGCGCTCGTTCCACGATCTGGTGATCGTGCTCATCCTGGCCATCCTTCTGCTGTTCATTGTGCTTCTGTTTGAGTTCGGAACTTTCGCCGCTCCCGTGGCCATTCTCTCATCGGCGCTCCTTTCGACATCAGGAGTCTTCATTGCACTGCTGATCACGCGCACCACCTTCAACATCTCGTCGTTCATGGGGATGATCATGGTGATAGGCATTGTGGCGAAGAACGGCATCCTGCTTCTTGATGCCGATCAGAAAATGCGCAGCCTGGGCTTGTCGTCGGAAAATGCGATGCTGCAGGCTGCCCGGCGCCGCCTGCGCCCCATCGTTATGACTGCGCTGGCGACGGTCGCGGGCATGCTGCCACTGGCCTTTGCCATTGGCGCAGGATCCCAGATGCTGCAACCGCTCGCGATTGCCGTGATTGGCGGCGTTCTGATCTCCATGGTGCTGTCGCTCATCATCACCCCGGCGGTGCATTTCTACCTGAGCAGCGAGAACGGCACGCAATCTGCAGAGTCAACCCCGGTCCCGCAATAGGAAAGATTCTGGAGCAAGGTGCAGATTCTTGCGCGATTACCTTGGTCATCGATGCTTTCTCGCCGGCCCTTAGCCCACCTTGCCCTATAAATTCACGCAAACCTGGCGCGAGCGGCTGTAAACTATTGAAAGACTTGAGAGCCCTCTCCTGACGAGGAGCCAACTTTCGATCCCCTGGAGGTCATCCCATATGTCGCACTCGGCTCGGAGCTCCAGGTTGGCGCGGGACTTGCAATAGAATGAGAGCATTCCTGCCCAAAACCGGGTTGCGCACGGCGGACGGCTTCCATTGATGGCAAAAGAAATCGTGTCCGAGAACAAAGACAAGCCAGTCTTCGACGAACAGACTCTCGCAAAAGTGCTGGAAGCGGCCTACCTGCTGCAAGAGCACAACCGGGACCTACTTGAGATGGAGCTTCGCGCCAACTCGCGAACTCACTCCGGCGATCGCGCACAGCCAGTCCCTTCCAGCATAACGCCAAAAACATCTGCGCCTAAAGACGATTACACGTCGGTCCTCGCCCAGATTGTCGAGACACAGCATCAGATCCAGCTCCTTCATCTGGACCTGGATCATGCCATGGCTGTGATCGCTGAGCGTGTGCTCGAGATGACCCGTGCGGCCGGTGCCGGCATCGGGATTCTCGACGGAAGAATCATTCGCTATCGCGCGGCTGCCGGTCTGATGACTCTGCCACTGGGAACTGAAGTCCGTCTTGAAAAGGCTCTCTGCTCGGCTTCCGTCCGAGTGGGAGATGTCATCCGCTGCGCCGACGTCAATCTTGAGTTTTTGATTGATGCGGAAGAGTGCCTTCGTCGCGGCATTCAGTCGCTGATCGCCGTGCCGATCTATCAGGACGGCAAAACCGCTGGGGGACTGGAAGTCTACTACCCAAACACAGGTGGCTTCACCGAGCCTGACGTTCACACCTGTCAACTGATGGCGGGACTCGTGACTGAAGCGCTGGCGAGAAACGACGAGCTTACCTGGAAAACTTCGCTCGCGACGGAACGCGCCGTCATGCTCGAGGCCTTGGAGAAGTTGAAGCCCAATTTAGCGGCGATTGCCGACGCTACCGCTGCGAAGCAATCGGTCTCCACTGAAGGCCAAGCGGTAGGGCCGCGGGCACCGGCCTCCATCTGCCGCAAGTGTGGTCACGAATTGGTGGGCGATGAGCAGTTTTGCGGAGAGTGCGGACTGCCCCGCAGCGGCGATTATCCGCGGCCCAGCATGCAGAGCAAAGTAGCGTCGATGATGCAAATGCAGGAAGGGGCGAAAAAGGACGCCGCCATGGCAATAAGCGGCTCCTTTCCAGTGGAGCCGTCAGCGCCGACCATGTTGCCCTTCGAGACATCTTTCCCCGACGCTGCGGAACTGGAGTTGCCCGAACTCTTTCGACTGCCCGAAGCGCCCAGGCAGGCACCGGGCGACGACGTCGAATCTTCGGATGCAGCCACGGTTGAAAACTTGGCACCCATCGCCGAGCCCGACCTCAGGCACTCCCATCACACTGATGAAGAGGAAGACGAAGAAATGGAGGTTGCGCAGGAAACCGCGCCGGTCAAAGTGGAGCAACTGCAGCACTGGAGTTCGGCTGCGGCTGCGCGTACGTTCCTGGAACAACTGGCTGGAGGCAAACGTTCCGGAGCTTTGCGCCGATTCCTGTCCGCGCGGCGTGGGGATTTCTATCTGGCGCTAGCCCTGATTCTAGTGGCCGTTGTGATCCGCTGGGGAATCTGGTCGAGCCATTCCGTGAGTGCTACCGGAAGCCCGTCCGCGGTCACGGCCCATGGCAAACTTGCTCGAAATGCGGACCTTTCTCTGTTTGACCGGATGCTGGTCAAGCTCGGCTTGGCAGAAGCGCCCGAACCGCAAGAAGATAAAGGGAATCCCAACACCCAGGTCTGGGTTGATCTGCAAACTGCCCTTTACTATTGTCCGGGAGCGGATCTTTATGGCAAGACCCCAAAGGGAAAGTTTTCCTCCCAGCGCGCCGCGCAGTTGGATCAGTTTGAGCCCGCCTACCGTAAAGCCTGTAATTAAGCTGGGATAATGCGGTAAAATTTCCGATTTCAACAGCATTCGAATTGACAACCAAAGAGCGCTGGAGTGCAATCGTATCTATTGTGTCTTCGCGTGGAGAGCTTCCGTTGCCGCATCAGAGCGACAATCCCGAACACTCAAGCACGTTGCCGCAACCCGATTTGAATCCCCTGCTAAACCCTGTCCTCGCCAAAAATATCGGCCGATGGGCCGAGGTTTATTTCACCAATCCACCCGAGAAACGCGAGCGGGCAGTGCTGGAGCTTGTCCGCGAACTGGAAGGGGAAGGCCCCATTCCCGAAGGTGCAGGTACGCCTCAGCCGAGGCCTCGAGGCTACGAACTGGAGACGAGGAATACCAGCGTTTCCAACAGCGCCGACGTTCAGGCCCAAGGCCTTACCTGCACATCCTGTGGATACGTGAATCGCCCGAAACACAAATTCTGTGGGCGCTGTGGGATTCGGATAGTTCCCATCGCTGTCGAGGAGCAAGAGCCTCGGGAGGACTTACCCGTCTCGTTAGGGAATGCGGAATATCCCGAATCGCCGATCTTTGGTTTCGAATCGACGCCGCGCTGGCAATCGTATCGCCTGTACGTTGGAGCTGTACTTGCGCTTGTGGTTTTTGTTCTTGGGTATATGGCATGGCGTAGCGCCCAGACAACTTCGGGCGTTTCCCACGTAACACCGCAGGCCCCGCCCGCGGTGACAAGCCCCGCCACTTCCACGCCTCAGGCGTCGAGTCCGAAGATCGATACACCGGCCCAGACCCAGACTCAGTCTGCTGGCAATAAACCGGAGAGTTCGCCGCCGGGCGGGAGCACAGCCACCGCAGCCACCTCTCCTGCCGAGGCGCCTCCAAAGACCAAGCCGGCCAACCCCAGTCCGGCAGTTCCCGACCCCGCTTCCAGCGAAAATCGTGCCAGGGAAAGCGGTGCGAGCGAAAACGGTGTTGGAACTCCGGCCGCCGGTGGCGCCGGCTTCGCAGAACTTGAAATTGCCCGTAATTTTCTTGACGGCAAAAACGGCAAGCAACAAAGCCGTGCTGAGGCTGTGCCGTGGCTGTGGAAAGCCGTAGCCAAGCAGAATATCGATGCGACAGTGCTGTTATCGGGCCTCTACCTGCGAGGCGATGGGGTTCCGAAAAATTGCGAGCAGGCACGCCTCTTGCTCGACGCGGCAGCACTCAAGGGAAGGAAGGATGCCGCGGTGCAATTGCGGAATCTGCAAGCTTTCGGTTGCCAGTAATGCTCGCCGGAAAATTACTGAGTCAGGAAGACGGATTCGGGTCGCCGCGACTCGTACCACAACGCGAGTTCCACCCGGTTCCAGAGGCCGAGCTTGTCGTAGATGACGCGCAGGTAGTTTTTGACAACGTGTTCGGTCGTCCCGATCGCGTCCGCTACTTCACGGTTTTTCAGGCCTTGGGCAACAAGCTGGATGACTCTTTGTTCCCGTTCGCTGGGGATCCGGGTTCCATACCGTCCATGTGCAGACATGCTTGCCTCCGGTACAACAGGGTCGCGAGTTTCACTCGCTTGATTCCGCCGGTAATTCCAAAACGCAGAAATAATCGATTGAAGTGAGCTTTCACCGTCCGCCTCGCCATTTTGAGTTGGCTGGCAATTTCGGCGTTGTCACATCCCTGCAGAAGTAGTTCGACAATTTGCTGCTCGCGCGGACCCAGTCGAACGGTCTGCTCTTTCATCAGGCCCCCCTCAAACAAAATTACCCTCCCGCCTCCGCTCGCTTCGAACGTCCGGCTGAACGCTACCAAAATTGGTAGCATCCAAAATGCCACTTCGAGCCCTTCGCCGCTTGTAAGAGTCCCTTTCCAAGCCTCCTGCTGCCCCGGTCCGGCTGCCCAGACTGCGAAACAGGTTTCGTCTGCTGCCCACCCTGCATCCGAACCAATAGATAAGGCCTAATCGCAGCGCTTGATGGTTTTGTTCGGAGATGACGGCCTCGGCGCCACGCCTTAAAAGGCTTGTTCCGCATCGGGAAAGTCCTAAAAGATTTCCCATCAAGCTGGGATCAGGCATCGCCTCAGGTAAACACCTTAGACGAAAGTTCCCGGAGTACTGGAATCCCCCGGCACAAATTACACGCTACAGGACTTTATCTCGTTACCCGGCGAAAGACAGGCGCAGCCGATCTTGGGGTTTCGTCCCACTCGCCGTTTCCACAAAACCCGGGCGTCTTTAACACCGAATTCATGGTCGGTTAATTTGAACGTCATTCTAGAGAAACGCCTGTTGATGAGACTTCCCACGTCGAACGCCTCCACCCGAAACTCAGAGAGGTGAGCGGTCAAAAAGATGGCTAGTCCACTACGCCCCCCCCCCGGGAGAGGCGAATCTCAGGGTGACGGTTGGGATCAACAGCCCTTAAATTCCCAAGTTGTTGAGGGAAATCCCGTTCCTGCAAATGATGCGGCATCCCCTGACGTGCTCGCGGCTCTGACTTATGGGCTCGAACTTTTGCAGCCGGAACTCGTGGTGCGAATGCTCCTGATGATCCTGTGAGTCTTCTTCTTCCTTCAGATTAGTTACAGAGGTCAGTGACAAGCGAGGCTTCCCGTCTTCAATTTAGAGAGTGAGCCAATCGAAGAGAGTCCTCAATGCGCCCGGGGAGCTGCGGTTCGATGTCCAGCCTGCCCATTTCGAGGACCCTGGTACGAAAAATTGATCGGAGCGTTGTGTTCCGCGGGCAGGCGATGGGCGACCGAGTGACCCGCATTCGGTCGCGCAGCGCGAGGCGCGACAGTTCCACTACGCGTCGAATTTGCATGCTCGAGCCGCTCTAGCTCCCGACGGGTGGCAGTGGTGCTTGTCGGAGCCACTCTCGCAGTCGTCGAATCGGGCACGGAGCGAGGCAATCGGTTGCTACTCGAGGTGTGCTGTGCGGTTTTGGCGGTCTTGGCAGTCTTGGCACCGGTGGAACTCTTCTGCTGCGCGTAGGCAACGGCGGCCAGCAAGAAGCACAAGGCAATCAGAATGATACCTGCCCCACGCATTACTCTGCCTCGATCTGCTGTTCTCGTATCACATTGCGGTCGATCGAGGGAATCAGCATTGGACTTCGTGGATACTCCGATACTCCCTGCTCGCGTCGGCGCGCCCAAACAGATTTGCTCCGTCTATATCGATTCGAAACCAGACTAAGACATCCGTCCCAGCTAAAGCTACAAGAAGCATCCTCCTCCGTCTACTGGGAAAAACGGACCGGAGAACCGTTGGGAACTGATTCAGGCTTTCGCCATCAACAACGGCGGTGAGATCGTCGGGATCGGCTCGCTGGAAGGCCATGACAGGATCGTCTTGCTGCGGCCCAGGAGTTAGCGGTTGTTTGCAACGCCGTGTAGACTAGGTACCCATGATCTACGGAATCAAGAGCATCGTGAAGTACCTCTTGGGTACCGATATCGCGGGGCGCAGCCTTGCGGTCCGGCCCGATGACACTTTTCTTGTTTCCTATCCCAGATCCGGCAATACATGGACGCGATTCCTGATCGCGAATCTGATCTACCCCGGCCATCCCGTCTCGTTCGCGAACATTGAGGAATTGATTCCCGATTGTGAGGCCCATTCCAGCCTGTATTTCAGACGTCTGCCCGGGCCGCGAGTAATCAAGAGCCATGAATATTTCGATCACCGTTACAAAAGAGTCGTTTATATCGTTCGCGATCCCCGAGATGTAGTGCTCTCTTATTACAACTTTCAGCGAAAGAACCGGCAGATTCCCGATGAGTATTCTCTCGCGCAGTATGTCAGCGATTTCGTCGCAGGGCGCCTGAGTTCGTCGGACTGGGGCACGTGGGGTGAGAATGTCGGCAGTTGGCTGGCCTGCCTGGACCGATCCGGCTTCCTGCTTACCCGGTACGAAGACTTGATGTCAGACCCGATGTTGGAGTTGGGCAGAATTGCGCGTTTCCTCAAGATCGAGGCGAGCGCTGAGTTACTGGCTACTACGATCGAGCGCAGCTCGGCGCAACGCATGCGAGAACTGGAACGCGCCCAAGGTTCTCAATGGATCACAACCAAGAACAAGCGCGAGGACATTCCATTCGTCGGCACAGCTTCTTCCGGAGGATGGAAGGAGCGGTTGAGTCCCGCTTCCATCGCTGAAATCGAATCCACGTGGGGACCGCTCATGCTGCAACTCGGTTACGAACTCGTCACCCGTCGCGACGACGGCCTGGGCGTCTCGATGCCGAACGGGGTAGCCGGGCCCGGAATTCCAGCCAAGCGGCCGCCTTTGACCCTTGCCAAGCTACCATCCGCTGTGTGTTAAGGCTTGAAAGTTCAAGCACCTCGGGATTGGACTTTCGGCCAAGATGTCATCTGGTTGACCAGCGCACAATCGCAGTGCTAAGTTCAAGCGAAATACTGATTTCGTCCAGTTGGAAACGTTTCAACGGACATTCGAAAAAGGCATCAGTCGTAGCCGCAGGACAGGCGGACTGCAAAACCTAGTCTGAACATTCCGCCAAAAGCGACCCGGACGTCGCCTCCTGTTAGCCCCCCCGAATAAGCGGCCAGATTGTCGGTATGCGTGCGGCCAGAGCAGTTTGCTCAGGCCGAACATGAGAAGCTGATCAGTGCGCCATTTATGAATAGCCCTAGAATTGTGGTGATCGGAGCCGGGCCGACGGGGCTGGGAGCCGCCTCCCGTTTGCACGAACTGGGGTACCAGAATTGGACTCTGTACGAGAGATCGAATGATGTCGGGGGGCACGCGACTTCCCATGTCGATGAGAAGGGCTTTCTCTGGGACGAAGGCGGCCATGTCATTTTTTCCCACTATCCGTATTTCGATCGCCTGATCGAGGAGACCCTGGGCAATGAAGTGCACGAGTGCGTGCGCGAGAGCTGGATCGTCTGCGGGGGTACGTGGGTACCCTATCCCTTTCAGAACAACCTGCGCCACATGCCTAAGGAAATCCAGGTTCGCTGTCTTCTTGGAGCTGCCAAGGCCGCCGCAAATGGCAAGCCGGACCACAGCGACAACTTCCAGGAATGGATCATCGCGACCTTTGGAGAAGGCATCGCCGAAGCCTTCATGCTCCCCTACAACCGCAAAGTGTGGACGACACCGCTGGAACGAATGTCGAAGTCCTGGATCGCAGAGCGAGTTTCGGTTGTGGACTTCAGGCGCCTGCTGGAGAACGTCCTCTATGGCCGCGACGATGTAGGTTGGGGTCCAAACAACAAGTTCAGGTTCCCGCTCCACGGGGGAACCGGCGAGATCTACCGCCGGATCGCCGCCCGCTTCCCGGACAAAGTAAATACCGGGAAAAAGCTTGCTGAAGTCGATACGTCGCGCCGCACGGTGTCCTTCGCCGACGGAACCGGCGACACCTATGATGTCCTGATCTCAACCATCCCAATCGACCTGTTGGTCAAAATGCTGAAGCCCAGCCAGCCCGAACTGCTGGATGCAGCGGGGCTCCTGGAACACAACAACCTGCTCGTCCTGGGACTGGGACTGGAGAAGCCCATCGAGACCACCAAGTGCTGGATCTATTTCAGCGATGCGGACATGCCCGCTTATCGCGCCACGTTCTTCTCTCACTATTCGCCATTCAACGTTCCTGACGGCGACACTAGCCGCTATAGTTCGCTGATGTGCGAGGCCTCTATTCCCAATGGACAGTCCGTTGAGCCGGAGCAGGTGCTGGATCAGGTGACGACCGGCTTGATTCGGGCTGGCATGCTTGAGGCAACCGACCATCAGCGCGTAGTTTCGCGGTATCACCGCATGGTGGATTATTCTTATCCTATTCCGACGCTGGAACGGGATCAGGCGTTGGCGGTGCTGCAGCCGGCATTACTGAATCGGAAGATTTATTCTCGCGGCCGGTTTGGAGCCTGGCGTTATGAGATCGGCAATATGGATCACTCCGTTATGATGGGTGCGGAAGCGGTCGGCCATGCTTTGAACGGGGAAAACGAATCGGTGTTCCTCAGTTCTTGACGGGAGAAAACGGACCTTGGAAGCCCTTGCTGCCGGAGCGGCGCCGACGATCAGCGTCGTCATCCCGTCCTATAACACGGCGCCCCTGATTGCGAACTGCATCAACTCCGTCTTCGCGCAGACCTTTTCCGATTTCGAAGTCATCGTGGTGAACGATGGTTCTCCCGACACCGCGGAACTCGAAAAAGCACTGGAGCCGTACCGGGGAAAGATCGTCTACCTCGTCCAGGAGAACAAGCGCGCCGCGGGCGCGAGAAACACGGCGATCGGCAAGGCGCGCGGTGAGTTCCTCGCGTTTCTCGACAGCGACGATTCCTGGCTTCCCGATCACCTGGCTTCCCAGATGGAACTCTTCGGCAACGATCCTGCGCTCGACCTCGTCTATGCCGACGCCCTTCTGCTCACTGATTCTCCGCGCCAAAAGACGTTTATGGAAAAGTGTCCGTCACAGGGCGCAGCCACCTTCGAGGCGCTCGTGGTAGAACGTTGTCAGATTCCAGTGTCAACCGTGGTTGCCCGCAAGGCTGCGATCGTAAGAGCAGGATTGTTCGACGAAAACCTGGCTCGTTGTGACGACTACGACATGTGGCTGCGCACTGCCTTTTTCGGAGGCCACATTGGTTGGCGCCGAAAGCCGCAAGCGCAGCTCTACCTGGGCCGGCCTGATTCGCTGGGCAGTTCCCGAGCGAAAATGGCGGAAGCCTATTGGAAGATTCTGGAGAAGGCTACCGGAACTCTTCCGCTGAATGACGCACAGCGGAAATTGGTCAGCGATCGGGCCGTGGAGATCAAGGCCAGGTATCTGTACGAGCAAGGCAAGCTTGCGTTGTACGAACGGCATCCGGAGAAAGCCCGGGAGCTTTTCGCGGAGGCGAATTTGCACTATCGCACCTTGAAGCTGGATATGGCGATCCGCAGTCTGCAGCTTGCACCTCGGTCGGCCTGCAGGCTGCTCGCCGCCTGGAACCGGTTTCGCAATGGCCTCACAGTATGATGACATTAGCCCATCCTCGGCAGTTCCGGTCGAAATGATCAAGCGCCTCGTTTCCGCAGCCAAACGCGCCTTCGACCTTCATCGGCCGGGGCGCGATCTGATTATCCTGCCTGACGATACGTTTCTAGTTTCGTACCCGAAATCAGGCAACACCTGGGTGCGGCTGCTGATCGCCAATCTTCTTTCGCCCGTGAGACCCGCCGACTTACGCACCATCAACCAACTGGTCCCCGATCCAGCTTCCGAAAGCAAACGTCATTTTGCCCGGATGCCAAGACCGCGCGTGATCAAGAGTCATTTTGTGTTTGATCCCCGTTATCCGCATGTGATCTATATCGTGCGCGATCCGCGAGATGTCGTGGTTTCCGAATATCACTACCAGCGAAAGACCCGAAGAATCAGCGACCATTACCCTCTGGACGACTACGTTCAGCGCTTCCTCGCGGGTCAAACCTATGTGGAGAACGGCTCGTGGGGAGAACACGTGACCAGTTGGCTCGCGGCCCGCGATGGCGACCTGCGCTTTCTTCTGGTGCGTTACGAAGGGTTGCTCTCCGACACGGCTGGCGAATTGGCCCGCATAACTTCATTTCTGGGGATTTCCGCAACTCCGCACCGACTTCAGCAAGTTGTCGAACTGAGCTCGGCGGATCGCATGCGGGAACTTGAGGCCATGCAAGGTGACGCCTCCTCTCTCATGAAGGGCAGCCGGAAAGATGTGCCCTTCGTCCGCAGCGCCAAGTCCGGGGGTTGGAGATCCGACTTGCCCGACTCCCTCGTCGGGAAGATCGAGGCTACATGGGGACCAGTGATGCGGTATCTGGGTTATGACCTCCACTTCCCTCAAGATCCTAAAGTCTTGCACGCCCCTGATTTTGTCCTCCGGAGGCACTGACAACAGTGCGCCAGGAAACCGGTCTTTCAGGTGTGACTCAGTCTTATGCGCAAGCTCGAAAAACGACAGATCATCAAGAATGTAAGTTCGAGCTGGTTCTCCCTCGGAATTAATATCCTGGTGGGTATCTTTCTTTCTCCCTTCATTCTTCACCGGCTGGGAGACGCCGCCTTCGGCATCTGGGTCCTGATCTTCTCGCTTACTGGCTACTACGGCATTTTCGATTTCGGCATTCGCTCGTCCATCATCCGCTATGTTTCCAAATACACCGCGACGCATGACTTGGAAGAAGTGAGCGGGCTGATTAACACAGCTATGTTCACCTACACGTGCGTGGGGGTGCTGAGCCTGCTCATCACGGTGGCCGGATGCAGCTACATCGATCGCCTCTTCCAGATTCCGGTGGCCTTTCAGGCGACTGCTCGCTGGCTTCTCCTTATCGTTGGAGCGTCGGTGGCGCTAGGCTTTCCATTCGGCGTGTTCGGCGGGATTCTGGAGGGGCTGCAGAAGTTCTACGTTCTCAACTGGACCAATATCCTTTTCTCCAGTATCCTCCGCCTCCTGCTGATCGTGTTTTATCTCAACCGAGGCTATGGCCTGCTGACGGTCGCTCTGATCACGGTCGGATTGCCATTGATTGGTTCACTGGTCCGCGCCGTAGTGGCCCTGCGCTCCTTGCCCGTGAGGTTCTCGTGGAAGTACGTCAACCGTGAAGCATTCCGCCGCATGGCGAATTACAGCAGTGTCACGTTCATGATCGTCATCGCCTGGCGCCTGCGGTTCAAAACCGATGCGGTGGTGATCGGAACCTTTCTGTCATCCGCCGCAATCACTTACTTCTATGCTGGCTCCCGCCTGGTGGACTACGCCGGCGAGGTCGTGAGCAGCCTGGCCCAGATCTTTGTCCCCATGTCGAGTCAGTCCGATGCTGCCGGGAACACGGACCGCCTGCGAAAAATTTTCATCGCCGGAAATCGCGCATGTGCGTTCGTAGCTCTGCCCATCACGGCGATCTTCATCATCCTGGGAAAATCTGTCATCGAAATCTGGGTCGGGAAAAAATACGTAGCGCAGGGCTATCCCGTGCTGCTGACCCTCATCATTCCTTACACGCTGATGCAGATTCAGGGTGCCTCCTCCCGCATCCTTTTCGGAATGAGCAAGCACGGTAAGCTCGCGGTAGTCACCATGACGGAAGGCATTGCGAACCTCGTGTTGAGCATCCTGATGGTGCGTCCCTACGGAATTCTCGGCGACGCCTTCGGTACGGCCATCCCCATGTTGGGAACGTACGTGCTCTTCATGCCTCGACACCTGTGCGGGCGACTCGGCATTCGGGTCTCCACTTATCTGCGACACGCCTACGTCCTGCCGTTGCTGGCCTGTGCGCCCCTAGTATTGGTGTTGCTCCTGATGCAACGCTGGTTTGTAGCTCATAGCTATCGCCAACTGGCGGTCCAGGTGCTCGCCGGAGGAATCGTCTACTGCGCCTGTCTCGCATGGGTGTATTGGAGCGGCAAAGCGCTTCATGTCGGCGATCTGATGCCGGTATCGGGAGAAGAAAAACAACAAGCGGAAATGATCGCGGCGATCGAGACCCTGCCGGAGGATGTGTAAGCTCACATCTGTGATCCAGACATGGACTCGCAAGACCCACAGCCCCAAACCGTCGTTGCCGAGTTGAGCCGGGACTGCGTGCTGCAGCCGCCGGTGCCTGAACTTGCTTCGACGGAGATTCACATTTGGGAGTTTCGAGTCACAATCTCGGATTCCGAGTTTGGTAAGCATGCAGCATTGCGTTCGGAAGACGAGCGCACCTGCTCCTCGCGCTTCCGCTTCGAAAGGGACTCGCGCCGCTTTGCCCTGCTGGAGATGCGCAGGAATGTGTGCAGGAAACTGCAACCTTTGCTGCTAAGATTTTGGGGAAAACAGGGTCTCGGAGTGCGCAAAAACTTGCACATCATTCCTGTGGGAACGCTCTTTCGGCGGGTAAATCGAAGTTTAACCTTTATCCTTATCAATTTACAGTACAATGGCAAAAGTCTTTGCGGCATGGCACTTGCGAGGAGTCAGGAAGTAAGTGTGTTTCGTGTGTACACTGGCATTAATCTGGGTCACCGACCCACAACAAAAAACTTGTAAATCTCGGCTGCATGTTCCCTCCACACCTGTTCGGAAGTCATCATTGATTCCTTCGCGGTAGAGCAGGGACCAAATACGAAGCTTGGAGGCTCAGCACTTGTCTGCAACCAGTCATTTGATTGCTCCGCACGGTGGAGAACTCATCAATCTCATCGCCCAACCCGACCGGATTGCCGAACTGAAGGGTCATTCGCGCGAGTGGCCATCCTGGGACCTGATCGCCCGCCAAATCTGCGATCTCGAACTTCTGATGAGCGGAGGCTTTTCCCCGCTGCGCGGCTTTATGACCCGCGCCGACTACGAAGGTGTTTGCCACAACATGCGGCTGGCCAGCGGAATTCTGTGGCCCATGCCGATTACGCTCGACGTAACCGAGGAATTCGCCAAGAAGCTCACACCCGGCAGCAGCAAGGTTGCCTTGCGCGATCCCGAAGGCGTAATGCTCGCGGTCCTGCAGGTCGAGGAAGTCTGGCAGCCCGACCGCGCCGCCGAGGCGAAAGCTGTCTTCAACAGCACCAGCAAAGCCCATCCCGGCGCCGACTACGCCATGAATAAGGCGAACCCGTGGTACGTTGGCGGACGGGTCGAAGGATTGCAGGCTCCGTCGCATTACGATTTCCGTACCCTGCGTTTTTCTCCGGCGGAGTTACGCGCCGAGTTCGCACGCCTGGGATGGCGCCGCGTGGTTGCTTTCCAGACGCGCAACCCCATGCACCGCGCACACGTGGAACTCACGTTCCGCGCCGCGAAAAAAGTCGAAGCCAATTTGTTGATTCATCCCGTGGTCGGCATGACCAAGCCCGGCGACGTGGACTACTACACGCGCGTGCGTTGCTACCAGTTGCTGAGTTCGAAGTATCCGCAGGGTACCCAGAAGCTCTCGCTGCTGCCCCTCGCCATGCGCATGGGCGGACCACGCGAGGCCATCTGGCACGCCTTGATCCGCAAGAACCATGGCTGCACCCACTTCATCGTGGGCCGCGATCACGCCGGTCCCGGCAAAGACACCGCCGGCGATGGCAAGCCCTTCTACGGCCCTTACGAGGCGCAGCAGGTCTTCAAGAAGCACGAAGCCGACATAGGCGTCACCATGGTTCCCTTCAACATGATGGTCTACCTGGAAGGGGAAGACCGTTATGTGCCCGATGACGAGGTCAAGCCGGGCGACAAAGTCCTGAATATTTCGGGCACCGAACTGCGCCAGCGTTTGAACGAGGGCCGCGAGATCCCGGGCTGGTTCACCTATCCGGAAGTCGTGCACGAACTGCGCCGCAGCTTCCCGCCACGGGCGCATCAAGGCGTGACGATTTTCTTTACTGGTTTATCGGGCTCCGGCAAGTCGACGATCGCTAATGTGTTGCTGACCAAGTTTCTGGAAGTGGGCGGCAGACCGGTGACGCTGCTCGATGGCGATCTGGTGCGCAAGCACCTTTCTTCGGAACTGGGATTCTCGAAAGAGCACCGCGACATTAACATCCGCCGAATCGGCTATGTCGCATCGGAAATCACGAAAAACGGCGGCATCGCTATTTGCGCTCCGATTGCACCCTATGATGCGACCCGAAAGCATGTTCGCCAGATGATCGAGCCGTACGGAGGCTTCATCCTGGTGCACATCGCCACTTCGGTTGAAGTCTGCGAGCAGCGCGACCGCAAGGGCCTGTATGCCAAGGCGCGCGCCGGCATCCTTAAGGAATTCACTGGCATCTCAGATCCCTACGAGATTCCGGCCGATGCCGAGGTCACGATCAACACTGGGGAACTGTCTCCCGAGGAAGCCGCTCAGGAAATTATTCTGCACCTGGAGCGCGAAGGCTTCATCGGAGTAAACGGAGCCGCAGCGTAAGACCAAGACGGATCGACTATGGAACTGTTGGGACTCAAAATCCTGGTTGGCTTCGTCGTAGGCGTCCTCATCGGTATGAGCGGCGTGGGGGGCGGCGTTCTGCTGCTCCCCGTGCTGATCTTCGGCTTGCGAATGCCCCCCATCGTGGCCGTCGGCTCGGACGCGGTTTTCAACTTCTTCACAAAAATTCCCGCCGGCCTGATGCATCTGAAGCGGGGCACGGTGCGGCGCAAAGTTGTGATCGCTCTTGCTGCGGGCAGCGTTCCCGGCTCCATAGCCGGAGTCAGGCTGCTGATGTTCATCCGCCACCTTTATGGGGACGGTGTGAACAATTTCATCAAAACCGCTGTGGGCATTTTGCTGATCATCATCCCCACACTGCTGCTGTTCCAGCGACGCATCGAAGAACGAATCGCCAATCGCCCGCCATCCATGAAGGGTTTCGCCGGAATGGCGCTGATCGGCCTGATCGCTGGTTTTCTCGTTGGCATGACCTCCGTCGGTTCGGGCAGCATCATCATGATGCTGCTTCTGCTGTTCTACAGCTTTCCGCCCAAGGTGAATGTCGGAACCGACATTGTGCATGCTGTCATTTTGACTGGGGTGACAGGCTTTCTTCATTTCCGCCTGGGCAACGTCGATCCCGGACTTGTGGTGTCGCTGCTGATCGGCTCCATCCCGGGCGGTTTGCTCGGTTCGCATTTTGCGACCCGCGTGCCCATGCTCTGGCTGCGCCGCATTCTTTGCGCCCTGCTATTGCTCACCGGGGCCCGAATGTTGTGGGCTTGATTCCCACGGACTCATTCAGGAGAACATGACGTCTTCCTACGCTGATATCCTGCAACGCATCCAGTCCGCGCTCGACGCGGCCCGGCCCGTCTTTGCGCGCTTCACTCCAGGTGAAATCGAAACCGAATATAAGGCCGGGCTTGACCCTGTGACCGAGGCCGACCGCGCCGTGGATGCGCTGTTGCGCCAGAACCTGCTGCGCGAAGGAGAAGGCTGGCTCTCGGAAGAGAGCGCCGACGATCTCTCCCGCCTCGACAAGTCACGAGTCTGGGTAGTGGACCCGCTGGACGGAACTCGTGAATTCGTGCTCGGCCTGCCGGAGTTCTGCGTCTCCATCGGCTTTGTCGAGAACGGTAAGCCGGTCGCCGGAGGCATCTACAATCCTGCAACCAAAGAGACGATTCTCGGCTCAATTGATTCCGGAGTCTTGTACAACGGCAAGCCCGCACATCCCAGCCAACGAGGGACTCTGCAAGGTGCGTTAATTCTGGCCAGCCGCAGTGAAGTCAAGCGCGGCGAGTGGCAGCAGTTTCAGGGCGGAGACTTTGAGGTTCGCGCCATGGGCTCGGTGGCGTACAAGCTGGGACTGGTTGCCGCCGGGCGGGCCGACATCACGTTCACGCTCACGCCGAAGAACGAGTGGGATGTCGCCGCCGGAGCCGCGCTGGTGGCCGGCGCCGGAGGATTCGTCGCCACGCTCGACAACGCTCCCTTGCGCTGCAACAACCGAAATCCGCTGCTTTCGGGCCTGATGGCCAGTGGCCCGCTTCTGCGCGAACCACTGCTCTCTGTCCTGGCGGGACATCTACCCGCCGCCGCATCCAACTCTGGCGCGCATCGCTGACCCCAACTCTCACTGAGCCGAATCACCGCCTGGCGGGATCGACGTATAAACTCTGAGTGCATGCAGGCAACGAACCCAGCTAACGCATCGGCCGCTCTCCGCAGCCGCGCGCCCGTGTTTGTCCTGGGCAGTCCGCGCTCTGGAACTACCCTGCTCTATGACATGCTGCTCTCGGCGGGTGGATTTGCCGTCTACCTTGCTGAATCCAACGTCTTCAATCTTCTGATGCCTCGCTTTGGCGACCTCGGGGTTCGATCCAACCGCGAAAGACTCTTGCGGGCCTGGCTCAACAGCAAGCTGTTCCGCTGCTCCGGGCTGGAGGCTGAACACATCAGCAGCCGGATTCGAGGGGAATGCGAAAACGGCGGAGACTTCCTGCGCATCGTCATGGGCGAAATCTGCGCGGCTCAGGGCATGGCACGCTGGGCCGAGAATTCTCCCGAGGGCATGCTTTACCTGCCGCTCATCAAGCGACTGATCCCCGACGCACTGTTCGTCCACATCCTCCGCGATGGCCGCGACGTGGCGACTTCGCTGGCGCAACGCCGCTATGTTCGCGCCTTTCCTTGGGAAGACCGCCACGGCCTGATCGGTTGCGGGATCTATTGGGAGTGGATTTTGGAGCGTGGCCGCCGCTTCGGGCGGTCGGTTGCTAGGGACTACATGGAAGTCCATTTCGAACAGCTCCTCGACCGCCCGCAAGAGACTCTCGACGAGATTGGCCGTTTCATCGACCAACCGCTGGACTATGAAGTCATTCAGCGGGTTGCGTACGGCTCCGTGGCCAAGCCAAATACGTCTTTCTATCAGGAGGCGGAGCGCGCGAATTTCAACCCCGTAGGCCGCTGGCAGAAGAGTTTTTCGCCGCAGCAGTTGTTGCGCTTCGAACGCCTGGTCGGCCCGACGTTGGTCAAACTCGGCTACCAGCCTGCCACGAATGGCCCTAAGCGGGGACTGAACGTTTCACTGCGAGCCACACGACTTCTGCATCGCGCCTATTTCAGGGGCAAAGTAATATACAAGAACAATTCGCTTATTCGGGCGGTCCTGCCTGCCATGACCGGCACTGAACTTGACGAGATTGTCCTCGCCGACGACCACCCGCCGACCGTCAAGCAAGCCCCTTCTCGCTCGTTCTAACTCAGTCGGGCGCGTACGCGAGCTTGGCCTTCCTTCCGGAAGAAAGGAAGTGAGCGATGCCGTTCACCCAGCTTTCGAATTCAAGATCCGTGCGCCCGCTCGTGTCCACGAGCCGCGGCAGCAGCAGGGGATTGCTTCGCGGAGTCGCGATCCCGGTATCGCAAGTAGTCGCCGACACGATGTCTTCAGCCGCAAGCCATGTGAGATGCTCCGGTCGATAGGCACCGCTGGGATAGCAGAAGTGTCTCCTCGCGCCGGCCACGGCCTGCGAGATGCGTTCGCGGTTATCGCCAATTTCCTTGCGGAACGTTTCCTCGTTCAGCGGCATGCGATGGCGATGCGTGTGGAGTTGAAAGTCGACGCCGGCAGCGGCCAGTTGCTTTACCTCGCGCTGATTCATTAGCTGCAGGATGCGCTTGGCGGCCAGTTCCTGATAATCGATTTTTAGCAGCTGCGCCAGCCGGGCGGCGATGTCATTCTTATGCGCGCCGCTCGTGTCTTGTCCGTCGGCCCATGCGACGAGCTGATCCGCGGCTCGCTGTCGAACCTCTGCCGAATCCAGCGCAACCGGTTGCGGAACGCCCAGTTCCTTCAGGTCCATTGTGCCCTGCCCGCGAGCCTTCCACATCATGTAAGAACAGATCAGGCTGAAGACGGGAAGCTCAAGCTGGCTGTAGTACGTCGTGAGATATACAGTCACCGGAAGGCCAAACTGCTTGAGGCGCGGGTATGCCTGCGAGTAGAAATCGAAAGTGCCGTCGTCGAAGGTGAGCGCCACACTCCGCTCCGGCAGGTCTCTGCGGTAGAGCCGCTCCAACGCCTCCCCGAGCGGCAGCACGGCATAGTTTCCGCGGCGCAGGATCTCCAGCCGGCGCTCGAGTTGTTGCGGACGAATGAAGAGGTAGGGACGCCACTCGTGCTCGTCGTCAAGAGAGATACCGTGATAGCAAAGAATCGAGAGCCTTTGCCGCCGCCAGTCGCTTCCCTGCACCAGATGAAATGCGCCCGCGGTTTTCAGCACCGTCAGTGCCGCGCGCCGAATCGATCTTCGCATCCGATCGCTCGCCAACATGCCTAGCTCAGGGCCGCCAAGGATCCAGATTTGCCGCCCGCTTCGACGCCTTCCACTGGATCGCCGTCAATCATGACCCGCAGCCAGGTCTCGAGATTGAGCAGGCGCCAGATGCGGTTCCCGTGGTCGCGCGATTTCGAGCGATGTTCGGCAAACAAGCGCCGCACCGCCTCGGTCTGGAACAGGCCTCTTTCCGTGGTCCGCGGATCGAGCAGCATGCGCTCCAGATCGTCCAACTGCCGTCCGGCGAGCCAATATTCCCACGGTGTATGGAAGCCCATCTTCTTGCGGTACACAATCGACCGGGGAAGCAGATCCTCCACGGCGTGCTTCAGGACGAACTTGCCCGCCATCCCCTTGATCGAATAACGTGCCGGAATCCGTGCCGTAAACTCCACCAGTTCATGATCCAGAAACGGAACCCGGCTTTCGATCGAAGCGGCCATGCTCATCTGGTCCTGCTTCATCAGGAGTTCAATCAGGTAGCTGTTGATGTCAGCATAAAGAAGCCGGTGCAGCAGGTCGCCGTGTGAACGGTTAAACGCGTCCATCGAGCCCGCATACGCGTCTCCGCCGGTTGCCAGCGCATCAGGCGTGAGCAAGTCGCTCTGATCCGCCGCGGAAAACGCCGAAAAAAAGTTGTCGTAGTACAAAGACGGCCACGAATTGCCATCGCGAACCAGAAAAGTATGTTCCAGCTTGCGGTGCATCGCTGCGCTCAGTGGACCGGCATGGATGGCCTTGCGAACCAGTTCGCGCAGCCTACCCGGGGTCACAGCCCGGTACGCGCTGTCCATACGCGTGTTCAGCAGGGTCCACGCGTAGCGCGTATAACCGGCGAGGGTTTCATCGCTCCCCTCTCCGGTCAGTACTACGGTGACCCTCTCACGCGCCAACCGTGCGACGAAGTACAGCGCGACGCTCGACGGCCACACGATAGGCTCGTCTTCCTGCCAGATCAGACCCGGCAGACTCTGAAAAAACTCTTCCCGGCTCAATCGGACTTCGTGATGCTCCGAGCCGATGTGCTCTGCAACCTCTCGCGCGAAACCGAGTTCGTTGAACTGTTCCTCGCCGTACCCAACCGCGAATGTCTGGATGCGATCGCCACGAATCTTCGAAGTCAGCGCCGCCACCGCGCTCGAATCGAGCCCTCCACTAAGAAAAACTCCCAGCGGCACGTCGCTCATCAGATGCGACGCAACTGATGCCTCGAGCAACTCCCGATACTTCTGAACATAATATTGGCGGGGCAGCGTCTCGTGATCCACTTCCACGCCCAGGTCCCAATACTGCTCAATTCGCGGCTCGCCGGTCTCAGGCAATTCCAGCGTACATCCCGGCATCAGCTTCCGGACTCCGGTAAACATCGTTTCCGGACCGGTAATGTATCCGAAAGCCAGGTACTCAGCGAGCACCCCCCGATTGAATTCTGCGCAGACTCCGGGATAAGCAAGAATTGCCTTGATCTCTGACCCGAACAGAAATGTTTTACCGTCCCAGCGATAGTAAAAGGGCTTGATGCCGAGCCGATCACGCGCCGCGAGGAGCACACGGTTGCGGCGGTCCCAAATCACGAATGCGAACATACCCCGCAGGCGCTTCACGCAATCGCGGCCGTATTCCTCATACAGGTGAACGATCGTTTCCGTGTCGCTGCGGGTGCGATAACGATGACCTTTTGCTTCCAGGTCCGCCCGCAGGTCAGCATGGTTGTAGATTTCCCCGTTGTAGACGATCCAGATGTCCTGGTTTTCGTTGGCCAGCGGCTGGTGGCCGGTCTTTACGTCGATGATGCTGAGCCGCCGCATGGCCAATCCGACATTTTCCTCGACCAAGAATCCGTCATCGTCCGGCCCACGATGGGCAATCCGACGATTCATGGCAGCGAGGGCGTCACGGCTGACGCGCTGGCTCCGATCGCAGAGAAAAATGCCGCAGATTCCACACATGTTCAGATCACAACTCAAATCCTGTCATGAAAGATTGGTGGCAGCAGGAGTGTCCGGCACAGTAACGGCAGCAGCTTCGTCCGCCGCTTCGGGTTCGGATGAGAAAATCTCCCTTCGATTTTCTCCCATCGTCACTTCACCCCATGAGACTACTCGCGTGAAACGGAGCACCGGACCGCCATCTACATCGGCGTGGCTACCATTCACCAGAATGAGCCGCTGCGCCGCACTTTTCTGTCTTCGGCACCAGCAAACGAATTCCGCATCGCTTGAGACAGCGCCCTCCCGCCAGATCTTCCCGGCCTCGCCGAAACAGAAGAGCAACTCCTCGCCTTCCCCGGTAAACCGGTAGGCGCTAACTACCGAATCCGTCCTCTTCTTGCCGATTTGCGCGAATGTTCCCGGGGATCGCAACGCTTCCTCCAATGTTACTAGCAAGACGCAAACCCCGTCTGGAGGTTCCGCCATCTTGGAGAACGTGAGCACCGTCATCGGCGCTTTCTGGCCGTACACCGGCGACCACGACTGCTTGCTGACTTCTTGTGCCCAGCCATGCCCGACGGGGAGAATCAGCGCTAACCCGTGCGAAGCGCCTCTGACGCGGAACACGCCCTCTTCGACCAACTGCATTTCGTGACCGAGATGCCAAGAGACCTCAAGCTTGTGCTCGCCCGGCCCTTCGGCGCGATCGCGCACCAAGTACATTCCGTTTCTCAACGACAACACCCATCGCCGATGCGTTACTGGCTGAGGCAGGCGCAGATAACCATCATGTGTCGCCTCGAGCAAATCAAAATGTTTACCTTGGATCCATCTCGCAACCGTCGACTGCGTACGCCCTCGCCATGAGAAAGCTGTACCGGGTTCGGCCTGGTCCAGGCCATCCACGCGTAGCGTGTTGTGCATTGCAGTGCCACGAAACAGGTTCCGCTCTCCGCCTTCCGCAGCGTAACTGCAGGTTCCCGGATCGAGCAGCAAGTCGTGACCCTGGCTCGTAAGGGTCAGGCTCAAAGCGTCGGCGTGCCCGTGCCCCCCGCTTTGCGTGCCCATGGGCCCGCAGTCTACGACGAGTTGTGTAGCGGGTTTCTCTGACGTCAGAAGATATAGACCCGATGCCTCGAGGGCTGCGGAACCGAGAGTACGCGGGCCAGCTTCAAGTTCGTCCCACACACGCACTCCCTCCGGTCCAACCAGCCAGATTGTCTCCTCGCGCAACTGCCCCGCCAAAGCTTTATAGTCGCCCCGATTGAACAGAATCGCACCTGTAGCCAACGGATCAAGAAGATGTTCGCCGCCATTGCGTCGAGGATCAAAAAGCCGACCGCCATCGTCATCGCCGAAGCGAGGCGGCGCGCCGGCCCGTCCCAACAGGCACAGCGCGGTGAGCATCTTCTCCAGGGATTCTTCGAACGCTTTGGGCAGCGGGATATTGTTTACGCTCGCCAATATGGCTGAATGCAAAAAGAAATCGAGAGCGTACACGTGATAGTAAGTCGACTGCTCGAAGTGAAAACCGTCAGCCTGTACCTGCCGGCGAGCCTCGTTAAGCACAATCTGCCAGCCTACAGCTTTCCAGCGCTCGGCCGCAGCCAGCTCTGGACACAGCACTCCGAGAAAGAAGAGCGCCACGCCCTCCCCGAGCAAATGCGTGTTAGGAGAGAAATACGTAGATAGATAGCGTTCGATATGGCGTCCATGCAACGCCAGCAGACGAAGCCACTCTTCGCGGAAATCGGGCAACCCAGGCGCGCCTTCCAGCAAGTGGTAGGTCCACAGCCAGGCCAGGCTGCGAAACGCAACTTCCAGGCTGCTGGCCCAGTTCATGCCGAGGGGATATGGATTTTCGGCACGCCAGTGCCTCCACTGGCGCAGAATCTCGTCGGCATAACGAGGTTCGCCCGTCAGTCGATGTGCTTTGGCTAGAGTCACAAGGTGCTGATGCCGATTCAGTTCCCAAGTCACCTTGCTGTCGCCGACTTCTTCGAAGTCCAGATAGCGAACCCGATAAAACGCCTTTCGCGGGGCACGCTTGCCGTGTACCAGGTCGAGATGCCAGTCGATCGGCCTGCCGTATGCGAGATCGGTATACCCCAGCAGGTCAAAACGGTGCAGGAGAACCTTGTCAGCCTGCTGGACGATGCGCTTCACTTGCTCAGGGAGCCGCTGCCTCAGCAGGTCGAGCCGGGCGTCGACGGCCCCTGGACCGAAAAAGAAGTTTCCTTTTCCGGCGACGCCCGCCCGGCGCACCTGCCTGGCGAAATCGAACCGCAGCAGGAAGAGCAGTCGATCTTGACGTTTGGCCAACTCCTGACGAAGGCGGCAGCGCAGTTCAGTCCGGTCCATACCGGCCACGTGATCTGCGACTTGTCGCCATTTGCCGAGGTTCATAAGATTCCAGGCCTGGGGGCTCGTCTCGGCACGTCAGTGACACACTGCACCCCGGAGGATTCTCTTTGTTAGGTATTATTAACTGTTCTCGCCGTATCCGCGAACGCTCGGAAACATCATGCATGAAATTGCAACCAGGCGCAGCCAGAATGTAGCGCCGCTCGTGGCTTTTGCAGTGGCGCCTCCAAAGCACCAATCGTAATATGCCACTCGCCCCGCTGGAGGCGCTTTCCAGCCTGCGGAGCCCCGCGAAGGAAAGGGATGAACAGGAAAGTCAGTGTTTTTGGGCTGGGCTACGTTGGATCCGTCACCGCCGCGTGCCTCGCCTCCAAGGGAAACTCCGTGATCGGCGTCGATCTGAGCCCGTCCAAGGTAGAGCAACTGGAGACGGGCCGCAGCCCGATCGTCGAGCCACACATGAAGGAACTCGTGGAGAGCGCCCACGCCGCTTCCACGCTGCACGCCACGACAGATTCGGCGGCAGCGATCATGCAGACTGATATTTCGTTCCTTTGCGTAGGAACTCCAAGCCTGCGCAGCGGGAAACTTGATCTCGGTCACGTCGAGCCCGTCTGCCGCGAGATCGGTCAGGTCTTGAAGCGCAAGAACACTTTCCACGTGGTCGTGCTTCGCAGTACCGTTCTGCCCGGCACCGCGGAAAGCATCGTCATTCCCGCACTCGAACAAAGCAGCGGCAAGCGCATGGATACAGACTTCGGCGTCTGCGTGAATCCGGAGTTCATGCGCGAGGGCACAGCCGTTGCCGATTTTCTGGAGCCGTCCATGACCGTCATCGGGGCGGCCAACTCACAGCATGCGGCCTGGCTGCGCGAACTCTATGCCTGGGCTCCAGGAAGAGTCTTCGAGACCTCCTTCCGCTCGGCAGAAATGGTGAAGTACGTCTGCAACGCCTGGCACGCCGTAAAGGTTGCCTTCGCCAACGAAGTCGGCACGCTGGCCAAAGAACTTCGAGTCGATGCCGAGGCCGTGGTCGAGATCTTCACCGCCGACGACAAACTCAACATCTCCCCCAGCTACCTGAAGCCCGGATTCGCTTTCGGCGGATCGTGCCTGCCCAAAGATGTGCGCGCCCTCAGCTACCGCGCCAAAGAGCTAGACCTTCACCTGCCGCTCTTCGAATCTATTCTGCCCAGCAATGAGGAGCACCTCAAACGCGCCCTCGAAATGGTGCTTGCCACCGGCAAGAGAAACGTTGCTATTCTTGGGCTAAGCTTTAAGGCTGCGACCGACGATCTGCGCGAAAGTCCGCAGGTACAACTGGTAAAGCATCTACTCGGCGAAGGTCGCATCATCAAAATCTGGGATGACAATGTGTCGCTCGGGCGCCTCATTGGTTCCAATCGCGAATATATCGAGCAGGCCATCCCGCATATCGGATCGCTGCTCGTTAGCGATCTGGCGCAGTGTTTGCATGATGCCGAGGTGATCGTGATTGGCACGCGAGGAGTGCGGGGCCACCAGTTGTTGCCGCACCTGCGGCCCGATCACATCGTGATCGACCTGGTGAACCTGGAAAAATCCCGCCGTCCGGCTCTCGACCACTACGAAGGGATTTGCTGGTAGCCTCTTGCGAATTCTCTGGGTCAAAGCGGGCAAACTGCTGCCGGTCGATAGCGGCGGCAAAATTCGTTCCTACAATATTCTGCGGCACCTCGCCCCTGCCCATGCCGTCACTCTCCTTTCCTACTACGGAGGCAGCCGGGATTTGCAATACGAAGCCGATATCGCGCGCGAATTGCCGGGAACTGAGACGCTCTATACCGCGGCTGCCGACGGCTCGGCGTTCGCGCAGTCTCTGGATTATGCCCGGTTGGTGTTTCGTTCCGCTCCCTTCGCCGTGAGCAAGTTCACTCATCCCGAAGTCAAACGGCGTGTGGCAAAGTCGATCGCTGAAAAGAAATTTGACGTAGCGGTCTGCGACTTCCTGTCCGCCTCGCTGAACTTTCCCGACAAACTTGCCACCCCGACTGTACTGTTCCAGCACAATGTCGAAACCGCCCTCTGGCAGCGGCTGGCGGCGACGGAGTCGAATCTGGCGAAGCGTACGGCCTACACGATCGAAGCGCGCAAGATGGCAAACTACGAGCGTGACGCCCTGCGCAAATTCCATCACGTGATTGCCGTGTCCGAGCACGACCGCCAGCAGATGCTTGCCATGGACCCATCTTGCTCCGTAAGTGTCGTGCCCACAGGCGTGGACACGGAGAAGTACACCATAGCGCCTCCGGCCACGGCCGATCCTCCCAGAATTGTTTTTCTGGGCTCCATGGATTGGGAACCCAACATCGATGCCGTGACATATTTTTGCCGCGAAATCTTTTCCCGTGTTCGCGCCAAGGTTCCGGCTGCCGTGTTTCAGATCGTAGGCCGCAATCCTCACGCCAGCGTCAAACAACTCGCTTCCGACGCCATACAAGTGACCGGCACTGTGCCCTCGGTCACCGAGTACTTGCGTGGTAGCACGGTCGTCGTCGTTCCCCTGCGGATCGGCGGGGGCACGCGCCTGAAAATTTTCGAGGCAATGGCGACGGGCAAAGCGGTGATCTCGACCTCAATCGGCGCCGAGGGATTGGCGGTGCAGAGTGGCCGCGATCTCATCCTCGCCGACGATGCGGAAGCCTTTGCCGAAGCGACCATCCGCCTTCTGACTGATGCCGCCCTCCGTCGCCAGTATGAACAAGCGTCCGCTCGGCTTGCCGCCCAGTACGACTGGTCGAGCATCGTGCAGCAGTTCGCCGCGGTGTTGCAAAAAGCCTGCCACAACAACGCTGTTTCCCAACGCACATGAACATCCTGGTATTGGACGGGAACCAAAATCAGGCTGTCGCCAGTGCGCGGTCTTTAGCCCGCGCCGGGCACACCGTTTTCGCCGGGGACTCATCTCCCTGGTCGAAAGTGGGCTGGTCTCGAGCTTGTAATGCCTCGTTTCGGTATCCCTCCCCGGCACAAAACGTGGATGCGTTCCTTAGCAGCATTGCCGCGTTCGTCCGCCAACATCCTGGTACCCTGGTCCTGCCCATGACCGAGGCCACGACACTTCCCGTGTCGGCGCATCGTGACCTCCTGATTGCCGCCGGCGCTCGCCTCGTCTTGCCGGAACACGAGAACCTGCTTCGCGCCTTCGACAAGGACGAGACCACACGCCTGGCCGCGTCTCTTGGCATCACTGTTCCGACCACCATCCTTATCACGCGCGCTGACGAGGCGCGCGCCGCATCCAAGTCCGCTCGCTATCCTGTCGTGCTCAAGCCGCGGGCCTCCGAGGAACTCAAGGCTGGCACCCTTCGCACCACAGGACGACCACGCTACGCGCGCGACAGCTGCGAGTTCGATGATGCCTACCGCGATATCGGCAGCCGATCTTCGGCTGTCCTTGTCCAGGAATTCGTGCCCGGAGACGGCACCGGATATTTTGCCCTCATGCATGAGGGCGAACTCCGGGCTGAGTTTGCTCATCGGCGAATTCGCGATGTCTATCCGACTGGCTCCGGAAGCGCGGTGCGGATTAGTGTCGATCCTGACCCTGACATCAAGCGCGCTTCGCTAGCGATTCTTTCTGCACTGCGCTGGCACGGAGTCGCGATGGTGGAATTCCGCAAACCAGCGGGATCGGCGCCTGTCTTTATGGAAGTCAACGGACGCTTCTGGCATTCCCTGCCCTTAGCGTGTTATGCGGGTGCAGACTTCCCATCCCTGCTGGCACAGATGGCGGAAAACGGAGACGTTGAACCGAGTTTCGGCTACCGGCGCGGCGTTCGCTGCCGCTGGCTCGTCGGAGATGCACGCCACCTCATCGAAGTGTGGAAGGGTCCGCCTTGTGGCTACCCGGGCCGGTATCCCGGCCGCATGCGCACATTACTCGACGTGCTCACTCCAGTTCCCGGAACCTATCACGATCTGTTTCAATGGAAAGACCCGTTGCCGGAACTGGCCGACTGGGTTAACGCTTTCTCCCGGACACTGAAAGGACGGTAATGCTGAAGGGCGCTCTGCACGTTCACAGCACCTACTCCGACGGTGAGTTCACGCTTGAGGAATTGCGACGAACGTACCTCACCGAAGGCTGCTCGTTCGTGTGCATAACGGACCATGCTGAATACTTCGACAGCGAATCCGTCCGCGCCTACGCGGAAGATCTCGAGCGTCACTCTGACCGCGAGTTTTGCTTCATCAACGGACTGGAGTACCGCTGTGATCGGGACATGCACATCCTCGGCTACGGCGCTTCCGCTCTGGCCGGCACCACCGACCCGGAGGGTGTCATTCGTCACATTGAATCACAGGGCGCAATTGCGGTGATCGCTCACCCCAAAGACGAATTCTTTCCGTGGATCGAAGGATTCCGAATTCTTCCCAAGGGCATCGAAACCTGGAATTCCAAGTATGATGGCCGCTATGCTCCGCGTCCGGGAACTTTCGCCCTGCTGCAGCGGCTCCGGCTGCGGGCGCCCGAAATGCGCGCCTTCTACGGCCAGGACCTGCACTGGAAAAAACAGTTTCGTGGGCTGCGCGTCGCCATCGATTGCGAAGCTCGCGATCCTTCCTTGATTCTGGCGGCGCTGGCCGCAGGAAAATACTCCGCCCACAAAGATGATCTCCAGCTGCCCTCCTCCGGCATTCTGCCCGACAATTTGCTTGCCGAATTTGGGCAGGCACATGCGCGCTCGCACCGCATGTGGCAAATCTTCAAGAATGGCAAGCAGACCCTGGACCGCCTCGGCATTCGTGTCCCTGAATCCTTGAAGGCGCACCTGCGCAGGATCTTCTGATGGCATCGTCCGGCATCGTTTATCTCATGTACCACGAACTCGAATTGCCGGGGCGGCCCATGGTCCAATCCCAGCCCGGTTACGTGTGCTACATCCTGCGAGAACAGACTTTTCGCTCCCAGATCGATTGGCTCCGCCAGAACGGTTGGCGGGGCTTGAGCGTGAGCGAAGCGTTGTGTTCGACGGCGGAGAAATCAGTAGTCCTCACCTTCGACGACGGTTGCGAGACAGACCTGATCGCCGCGGCTCCCATCCTGCGTGAAGCGGGATTTCACGCCACGTTCTATGTAACCGCAGGTTTTCTGGGCCAGACGGGATATATGTCCACCTCCCAGTTGCGGGAGCTGAGTTCCTCCGGCTTCGAGATCGGCTGTCACTCCATGACTCATGCCTATTTAAACGATGCTGATCCTCAGCAGCAGCACGCTGAGATCGTCTTGGCGCGCTCGAAGTTGGAAGACCTGATAGGCCATCCTGTAGAGCATTTTTCCTGCCCCGGCGGGCGCTACAACCAATCAGCATTGGCGCTCGCCAAAAGCGCAGGCTACCGTTCCTTCGCTACCAGTCGCGCGTATCCCAACCGGCCGTCGAGCAATACGTTCGAACTGGGCCGCGTCGCGGTCATGCGCAGTACAAGCCAACCGTCGTTCCAGAAGATCTGCGCCGGCGAGAACCTCTGGAAAATCCGCCTGAGTGAGTCTCTGCGCACTTCGGTGAGAAAGACGCTCGGCAACGCGATCTACGACCGCGTTAGGACCGCGGTCCTTCGTCAACCGTAGCCACGGCGCGCGGTTGACGCGTCCTGTCGTCTCTGGAATATTGAAAGTCCCATAGTCCAATGACTCACCCCATCTGGAAAGTTCTGAGGAACGCGAATCGTGGCCCTGAGATCCTCCGTTGCAGGGCAGAGACGCCCCAATGGCTGCGCATCAGTGCCGCGTACCTGGGACTGTCCCGCCTGCAGTATCCCTTCTTCTTGCGCTTGCGCCGCGGGGAAAAGCTCCAGCTCAAAGAACTCACCGATCTCAAGGCTTTCTGGCAGATCTTTTTGCGGCGTGTCTATCGTGTTCGCTCCACCGATCAGGTGATTCTGGACCTGGGCGCGAATGTCGGGATGTTTACCATCTACGCCGCGCGCAACGCGCCTCGGGCGAAAGTATTTTCCTGCGAGCCGTTTCCCTCAACCTTCCGCCGCCTTGTCGCCACAGTCCGCGACCATCATCTCGACCCCAGAGTCACCTGCCTGAACTATGCCGCGACCGGAGCCAGTGGCGCCCGGCTCATGCCGGATGGGCCGGTTCCCAGCCAACGACGGGCATTGGCCTCCAGCGGCGTGAGTTCCGGCACTCAGGTAATCGGAAAAACATTGGAGTCCATGCTCGAGGAAAACCATCTCCCTCACGTCGATCTCTTGAAGATGGATATCGAGGGCAGCGAATACGAGGTCTTTCTCTCCACTCCGCAGAAGGTCCTTTGGCAGATCGACCGCATTGCTTTGGAATACCACGGCGATTGCGCTCCCCACTCCAAGCAGCAACTCTTCGATCATCTTCGGCAGGCCGGGTTCAAGATCACATCGGACGTCTGTGATCCACAAGGCTACGGCATTGCCGAGATGATCCGCAGCAGCTGACCAGCCAGAATCTTCCGGGTCGTTCCCTCCGAGCCAGCACGAATTTCCGGTCGCTTTTCTCCTGCCCTTTTGTGTCCTTCTGGACCAAAGTCTTTCGTTATCTGTCTCGCCTGCGCCTCTCCCTTTAGAGTCAACTCTCAAGGACTCGAACGCATTAGTCCCCCACTCTTCGTTACGAGGTTCTGATGTTGGAAACTGGAACGCTTCCCCTGCGCGCCATCGTCACGCCTGCTGTTTCCTCTGTTCGTCGTTTTATTAAATGGTCATTGCTGATCGCGGTCGGTTTGATCGCCTGCGGCCGTGCCTTGCCGTCGGTCGCACTTGCGGCCGCTCCGGGAAACACCTTGCCGCGCATCTCACTGACACCGCTCAATCCCCGCGTCGCTTCCCGAGCAAAGCTGCAATTCACCGCTCTGGTGGAAAACACCAGCGACACGGGAGTCCACTGGTCGGCGAGCGCGGGCACGATTTCCAGCGACGGGCTTTTCGTGGCCCCTGAAGTCACGAGTCAACAGACTGTTCGCGTGACGGCCACGAGCGTCGTCGCCCGAGCGTTTTGGGCGGTCGTCGAGGTCACTGTAGTTCCTGCGTGCGCTTTGCGGATCACAACCTCGAGCCTCACCGCAGCCAAGGTCGATTCCTTCTACGACGCCCATCTGTCATCCAAGGGCGGAACTTCTCCGTATGTATGGACGGTCGCGTCCGGAGCACTGCCCACTGGGCTGCGATTGAACCGGTCAACCGGAGTTATCTCTGGTGTTCCCTCCAAGACAGGCACCTTCGAGTTTGCCGTAACGTTGAAGGACGCAAGGTCCGATACGACTACCCGGTCGCTCGCTCTGACGGTCTCGCCGAGCTTCGTCGGCAACTTCGACGGGCCCGCAGAATTGCCGCGCGTGTATCTGCAAACGGCCGTGGCAGACACGCCACTTCCAGGAACAATCATCCCGGTCAAAGCCGGTGGGGATTTCCAAGCCGCCCTGAACCGCGCGAATTGCGGCGATACGATCACTCTGCAGGCCGGCGGCACTTTCGTCGGAGTTTTCTCCTTTCCGCACAAGGCCTGCGATGCCGGACATTGGATTACGGTCCGCACCAGCGCGCCTGACAGTGAACTTCCCGCCGAGGGATCACGTTTAACCCCTTGTTATGCGGGTGTAGGTTCTCTGCCCGGACGGCCCGATTTTCACTGCAGTTCCACCAAGAACGTTCTTGCCAAACTCATCTTCGCCGGAAAATCAGGCAACGGTCCCGTCATCTTCGCGGCAGGCGCCAACCACTACCGGTTGGAAGGCTTGGAGATCACGCGATCTGCCGGCGCGAGTCGCGTTACTGCCTTAGTTGCTCCTGAGGTCCACTCTCCCGCCGACCACATCATCCTCGACCGCGTGTGGGTACACGGCACACCTCAAGACGAGACGACTCGAGGGGTCTTCTTGAACGATACGACCAACGTAGCGATTGTCGATTCGTTCTTCACCGATTTTCACTGCGTGGCCATCACCGGGGCGTGCACCGACGCCCAGGCGATCGGCGGTGGCAGCGGTGACCTGCCCGCCGGCCCCTACAAAATCGTAAACAACTTTCTGGAGGCCTCCGGCGAGAACATTCTCTTTGGCGGAGGACCGGCAACCACAACTCCCGCCGACATCGAAGTCCGCCATAACCACCTGTTCAAGCCCATGATCTGGATGTCTGGGCAGCCGGGATATGTGGGCGGCACCGATGGGCATCCCTTCATTGTCAAGAATCTGTTTGAGTTGAAAAACGCTCAACGCGTACTGTTCGAAGGCAACGTGGCCGAATACAGCTGGGGCGGTTTCACGCAGGCGGGATATGCTCTCATGCTTACCCCGAAAAACCAGGCTGGTACCGATGGCAGCAACCTTTGCCCCGCCTGCCTTGTAACCGATGTGACCATCCGCTACAGCACCATCAGCCATGCTGGTGCCGGCATCAACATCGCGAATTCAGTATCGTCCAACGGAGGCATAGCCGCCGCCGGAGCGCGCTACAGCATTCATGACATCACCATCGATGACATCAACGGCGACGCATATCTCGGCGGAGGCCCGCTTATTCTCATCATGAATGGATGGAAAAACCACGTTCTCAGCGACGTCACCATCAACCACATCACTGGGTTCGCAGATCCGGCCCAATCCACTCTGTCCGTCGGCAATGACCGCAGCCACCCCATGATGTCGAACTTCGTTTACACCAATAACCTGGTGCTCGCCGGCGAATACCCGGTCTGGAGTTCCGGCGGCAAGACGAACTGCGCACACTCCACCGTCCCCATCACCGTGATCAAAGACTGTTTCCAGCCCTACACGTTCATGAACAATGCCATCATTGCCTCGCCAGCGAACTATCCCCCGGCCAAGTGGCCAGCTCCAAACCGTTTTCCGTCGGACGTCGCGGCAGTGCGCTTTACCCACTACAACAACGCGGTTGGCGGCGACTATCGCCTGCTCCCCTCCAGCCCCTTCAGGCATGCCGGGACCGATGGCAAGGATCTCGGCGCCGACATTGACGCAATCCGGGCGGCAACGCAAGGCGCCTACTAGGGTTGGTTCCGCACGAGTAGAATTCCGCTCACGGGTCGGCAGTTCGCTGCCGGCCCGTGGCATTCGTCTACTCAGTTACAATATGGCTGATCGCTGAGCAATAGCCCGCTGTTCCACTCGAAGTGAACCGCCAACACCGTCTATCACGCCACCCGAAGGGGTAGCCCGATGAAGTTCTTGCGTTTGCGAAAGGCCGCTCTCGCCTTGATTCTCGGCGTTTCGTCCATCCTGCTGGCCAGCGCGGCCAGTAGCGCCGATGCCCCAGCCCGGTTTGACGGACCAGCGGAACTTCCCCGCGTTTATATGCAGACCTCGGTGGCGGATACGGCCGCGCCGGGAAAGATCCGTCACGTAAAGTCCGGAGACAATCTCCAATCCGCGCTCGATGACGCCGCCTGCGGTGACACGATCAATCTCGAGGCCGGCGCAACCTTTACCGGCCGCTTTGTCCTGCGTAAGAAGAACTGTGATGATTCTCACTGGATTGTCATTCGCACCAGCGCTCCCGATAGCGACCTCCCGGCCGAGGGCTCGCGGTTGACCCCCTGCTACGCAGGCGTGAGTTCCCTGCCCGCACGCCCCGACTTTCACTGCAGTTCCACCAAGAACGTTCTCGCCAAACTCGTCTTTGCTGGAAAGGCAGGAGAGGGTCCCGTCATCTTCGCAGCCGGCGCCAATCACTACCGCTTGCAGGGTCTCGAGATCACGCGCACCAGCAGCGAAAACCGAATCACCGCATTAGTCGCCCCTGAGGTCCGCACTCCCGCCGACCACATCATCCTCGACCGTGTGTGGGTGCACGGCACCGCTCAGGATGAGACCACGCGGGGTATCTTCCTGACCGGGACGGCCTACGTTGCGATTGTGGACTCCTTCTTCACGGATTTTCACTGTGTGGCCATCACCGGCGCCTGCACTGACGCGCAAGCGATCGGCGGTGGCGGCGGAGACCTGCCGAGCGGCCCCTATAAGTTCGTAAACAACTTTCTGGAAGCGTCGGGTGAGAACATTCTCTTTGGCGGCGGACCGGCAACTCAAACCCCCGCCGACATTGAAATCCGCCATAATCATCTCTTCAAGCCCCTGATCTGGAAGCCCGGCCAGCCCGGATTTGTGGGCGGAACTTCCGGAAAGCCTTTCATCGTCAAAAATCTGTTCGAGCTCAAGAATGCCCAGCGGCTGCTCTTCGAAGGCAACATCCTTGATTACAGTTGGGGTGGCGTGGGCCAGAAAGGCTTCGCGATTCTCCTCACTCCACGCAACCAGATGCCCAACGTCTGCCCCCTCTGCCGGGTCACCGACATCACCATCCGGTACTGCAAGGTCCGGCACATGGCCAGCGGCCTCAGCATTGCCAACGCCCCTTCCGGCACCGGAGGACTCTCCACTGCCGGGGAACGCTACAGCATTCACGATCTCGTTTTTGAAGACATTGAGGGCGACTTCTACGAGGGCTTTGGCGCCTTTGCCATGATCATTTCCAATGGGCCCCAGCTTCGCGATGTGAAAATCGACCACGTAACCGCCTTCCCCTCCAAAGTCGCGCTCATTGTGGGCGCCAATCAAGGCAGGCCCATGCCCGCCAACTTCACCTTGACCAACAGCATCCTGAAAGCCGGTGAAAAGGAACTCACTTCTACCGGAGGAAAAGAGAATTGCGCCTTCGGCGCGGGCCAACTGGGCCCGGATGCGGTCCTTAAGAATTGCTTCAACCCGATCACCGTCTCTCACAACGTCATTATTGCGCCGCGGGGATCTTGGCCTAAGGGGAACGCTTCTTCGAAGAACGAGGAGTCCGTCGGTTTTGTCAACTACAATCACGGCAAGGACGCCGATTACCATCTGTGTCGGGAGAAGAACCGGCCTTCTTCCTGCAAACAAGTCTCGCCTTATGTCGGGGCGGGAAGCGATGGGAAAGATCTCGGCGCCGATATCGACGCCGTGGAAGCCGCAACCATGGGAGCGGAGTAGACTCCCTTTGTTTCGTAAACGCCGCCGGATCGTATAACACGCTCCGCGACAGCTCTGACCATGAAACAACTGATACGCAAGGGCCTCAAGCAGATCATCGTGGACGAAGTGCCGGACCCCGTCGTCATTCCACACCACGTTCTTGTCCGCCCTCTATATTCGCTGATCAGCAGCGGCACGGAGACCGCCAGTATCCACCAGGAGGGTGTGTTGCGGGCCGTGGCCGACAATCCCTCGCAACTCGCGAAGATCTGGAATGTCCTGAAAGTGCAAGGTCCGCTGAGCACGTTGGCTGAAGTCAAAGCGAAGTTCAGCGAATACGCAGTGCTCGGATATTCCGGAGCCGGCGTTGTCGCGGAGAAACATCCCACGGTGCAAGACGTGCAAGTTGGCGATCGAGTCGCTTACGGCGGCGAGGGTACCGGCCACGGAGAAACGATTCTTGTAGGCACGAAGCTGGTTGTACCGGTGCCGGACTCCGTCCCCCTCGAGCATGCCTGTTTTGCGACTCTGGGCAGCATCGCGCTCAACAGCGTTCGCATTGCGAATCTGAGCCTCGGCGAAAATGTTGCAGTGCTGGGCCTGGGCCTGGTGGGACAATTGATCGCCCAATTAACAAGGCTGCAAGGCGCCAAGGTTCTGGCGGTTGATCTGAAACAACAGCGCGTCGAACTCGCTCGCCAACTCGGAGCAGATTACGCCTTGCTGGGCGGCGCGACTCTGGCGGAGCAAGTCGCCGCCCTCACTAATGGTGCTGGGTTCGACTGCGTGATCATCGCGGCAGCCGCTAAGTCGTCTGCACCCTGTCATCAGGCCGTGCAGATCTGCTCTGATCGGGGCCGCATCGTCGACGTCGGCGCGGTCGAACTCAGTTTTCCCTGGTATGAGATGTATCGCAAGGAAATCCAAGTCTTCATGGCCCGCGCCTATGGCCCGGGAAGCTACGATCCAATCTACGAAAAGCAGGGACAGGATTACCCAATCAACTACGTCCGCTGGACCGAGAACCGCAACATGGCCGAGTTCCTGCGTCTGGTGTCGCTGGGGCGCGTCCAACTCGCGCCCTTGATCACACACCAGTTCCCGCTCCATGAGGCGCCAAAGGCGTACGAGACGATCATGGAGCCATCGTCGTCCAGTTTGGCGGTTCTGCTCAAATACCCTGCGGCCGAAGCCCCTGACCCACTGGCCGCTTTTAAACCAGCTCGGAGAGTGGAGACTCTGGCCGCGCCTGCATCACCAAACGGGTTGGGAGTGGCTTTAGTCGGTGCGGGCAATCTTGCGCGCTGGGTCCACCTGCCGAATCTCAAGAAGGTACCCGGCGCCCGTCTTCGCGCGGTTTTTTCCGCGAGCGGTCCCCGCGGGAAAAGTTATGCACTGCGTTTCGGCGCCGACTACTGCTGCTCGGAGTACGATGAGGTCCTGAACGATCCCAAGGTCGACGTTGTCGTCATCGTCAGTCGCGACGCGCGACATGCTCCGCAGGCCGTGGCCGCCCTGCAAGCGGGCAAACACGTATTTCTGGAAAAGCCGATGGCTCTGACCGTCAACGAATGCCGCCAACTCCGCCGCGCTGCAACCGAGACCGGCAAGCGCTTCACCATCGGATTTAACCGCCGCTTCTCGCCTACCTACCTCGGCCTCAAACAGCAACTTGTCCGCCGAAGTGGCCCGGCCGTTCTCAACATCCGCGTGAACTCCCCCGGCATCTCCGGCGAATATTGGATGGCCGATCCCGCCGCCGGCGGCGCCATCCTGGGCGAGGCCTGCCATTTCGTTGATCTTGCCTACTGGCTGCTGGAGTCGGAACCGGTCTCGGTCTCTGCCTTCTCGCTCCCCACCGGCAAGAAGGCGCCGATCGGCGAGAACAATCTGGTCGCAAGTTTTCGCTTCGCCGACGCTTCCATCGCCAATCTCACCTACTGCACCGTCGGCAGCAGAAGTTCCGGAGGAGAGCGTGTCGAAGCCTTCGCCGTGGGAATGGGCGCATCCGCGGAAGATTTCAAACGCCTGACTTTGAGCACGAACCTGGTCGAGCGTCGCTCCAGTTGGTTCGCCGAAAAAGGATATGCCGAGCAACTGCGCGCCTTTTTCGAAGAAATCCGCAGCGGAGGAACTCCAAGCGTCACAGTGGACGATGGCGCTCGAGCCACCATCGTATGCCTCAAGATGCTGGAGTCCGCCCGCACCCAGGCTCCCTGCGCCTTAAACTGGAGAGCGGAACTATCAGCCCAGTCACGAGCCTGATGCTGATGCTTATCAAGATGTGGGGACAGCCGCCCCCGGCTGTCCGCGGAGCGAAGGTCCGCAATGGTCGGATACAGCTCCTCGAGGCTCTCCCGTGAACCCCCGTGTTCGCCTGTGGTTCACACTTCCTGTCCGCAGTTCCTACAACCACGAAAGATCCCTGGTGACCAAGACTTTTCCCAGCGGCGTCTTCGCCTTGAGCCACAACTTGGACTCGAAATACGTGCGGTACACGCCTCGCATCCATTTCAGCGCAGCGCGATTCAACCGTTCCCCACTGCCCAATTTGTATCCAAGTTCCTTGAGCGTGCCCCCTACCAACCCTTCGAATGTCGCCAGATCGTCGGGCGCAAACCCCGCTCGCCAGCGCCCCAGCGGATTGAATTGTCCGTCGAAAGAGTCCTTGAACGAGGTGTTCGGCTCGCTGACCGATCCGATTCCCGCCTTCAGAATCTGGTCATAGTCCAACTCCTGCCCGACAAACTCACCAAGCTTGGCCAGCGCGCTGTGCGGATCCGAGATCAACTCTTCGAAGCGTACTTCGGCGTAGTCAGCGCCCAGCCTGCCTCCGTCCTCCCTCCCTTTTCGAACCATCCACTCCCAATAGAGGCCTGAGACCATAACGTTGGGAGTGCGGTCCCACCACGCCCGCCGCACATACCCCAGCTTCGCCGTCGACAAAGCGACGTCGCGCCCGTCGCGGATAATGTGAATGATCAGCGCATCGGGAATCGTCTCTTTGATTCGCTCGATATGCAGTAAATGCTCCGGAGTGCAGTCCGCCCAACGTTCCACATTTTGTTGCCGCACCATCTCGCCCATGATGATGCGCAGAAAATCCCCACCATTCCTGCACTCTGCCAGCACTTTTGCCTTGATTGCCTGCGCCTCCAGCCCCGACCGCTCGAACAATTTCGAGGTGAGCCACGCCTGCATCAGCTTCTCCTTGTTGCGCGGTACGCTCAAGTCCCCGAAGCGCGGCTCCAGCAGGTTGATGGCATTTGATTCCGTGCGATACACCGCAAAATTTCCAGCCGACAGCAGCATGTGGTAGAGCAGAGTCGTCCCCGACCGGCCGCAGCCGAGAACAAACACCGGGGCTTTACTCCGCGCCGTCTTTTCTCCCGATGCTTGAATCATCGCCCCTTGTACCGGCATAATCCGCTCCTGACGCACGATTGCAGCTACGTCCCGGCGCGCAACTCGCGGACATCCCCCGCGGAAGACCCCTTCAGGCTGACTCGCTCAATGCTGTCGGCGAGTTTCTTGGCATTGTCTTCGATTTCGAACTCTGGGACAGCAGCCACCATGGCCGCGTGATTCTTTGTGGCTTCGGTCATCACCGTGAGGAGACTCTCGACGTCCCCCTCCCTCCAGAGAACGGTCCCCGCCGGCCGAGTGCCGTTGTCCGCGGCCAGCACAGGCACCTTCAATTTCAGCGACTCCAGTACAGAGGAACAAATTCCATCGCTGACCGGCGTTCGAATGTACGCCGTCGATCGGCTCAGCAGTGTGAGGAACGTATCGTGCGGAACGGACGCCAGCAGGCAGACGGCGTCCTCGATCTTCTGCTCCTTCACGAACGTTTGCATCCCATCCATCTCGCGATCCCACGGGCCAACCAGCAGGAATCCCGCTCTGGGGCAAGCTTCGCGAAAACGCCGGATCGTCTCAGCCAGGAAATCAAGCGCAAATTCCTTGCGAAAACAAACGTAGCTGAAAAACACGGCATCGTGTGCGAGGTAGAACTCTTCAACTCGAGGCGGCAACCCTGTAGGGGAAAACTCGACGTAGTAGGAGGAAAAATGCGGGATAGGCTCCACTCTCCCGTCTGGAATGCCGGTAGTCAGCAGCACTTTCTTTACGGCCTCACTGTTGCAATAGATCCGTTGCGGAATTCGGAATAAGAACCAGAAAGCCAGATATCGCAACGAGCCTTTGGAAGCGGGAAAATAGCTCTGCTGATGGCCTCCGCCGTAAGTCAGCAAGGCCGGCCGGCGCCACAGTCTGGCCAATAACAACGCCGCCAGCGCCAGCAGGTATCCCTTCTTGGTCTCACCGTTGACTCGAATGTGCACCGCGTAGCTCCGCCACACATGGCGAAGCACTTTCCAGAAGTAATCCCACCCACCCTGCACGTCGATATACTCCGGGCTGCGGACCCGCCGGTTCTCGTTCAGGTTCATCACCTGGCAGTCCCATCCCCGCGCTTCCAATTCCTTGCGCAGGCCGACCAGGCTCATCGACCAACTGCAGACTGGTGGAGGCCAGTTTCCGATTTCCAGGATTCGTTTCTCCATTCGCACCGAAAGCCTTGCTGCTAGCCCATTCTTGAAACCAGACCGGCTGGCCAGTGTTTATAGTAATCCGCGACTAAGAAGCGCTACGCTTCAGCCGCGCTCCGCGCCGGAAAGCACCAGGTCCGACCGCCTGATGCCCTTTTCCTCAAGCAGGGACGCATAGAACTGCTCGTACTCCCCGCAAATTTTTTCGAGGCTGAATCGCCGAGCATCTTTCTTTGCCGTCACGCCGAAGGATTTCCGCAACTCGGGTTGCTGCACCAAAGTGTCAATGCGCTCTGCCAGCGCTTTTGCGTCTGCCACGGGCACAAGAAACCCATTTTCCCCATCGCGAATGAGTTCGTCATTGCCGCCAGCACGGCAGGCGACCACCGGCACGCCTGCCGCCAGAGATTCCATGATCGTGTTCGACAGACTCTCTGAGATCGACGGCAGAACGCTGATTTCAGAAGCCGCCAGCACCGCAGGAATATCGTGCCTCTCACCCAGGAAAATTGCCCGCTCTCCCAGACCAAGCCTCGCTGCCAGTTCTTCCAGTCCCGGTCTCAGCAGGCCGTCCCCGACTAACAAGAACTCGAGTTTAGGATGCTTCGCAGCCAGCCAGCCCGCGGCCTGCAGAAAGATGTCGTGCCGCTTGGCCGGATCGTTCATCCGGGCGATCATCACAACTCTCAGGCCACCGGTAAGAACAGGGAGCGCCGGTACGGCCGCAGCAAAGGCCGCACCAGGCAAGGCATTCGGAATCACCACTAGCTTATTCGCGTTGACTCCCGCTTGCCGCAACCGCGATGCCGCAGCCTGCGAATTGCACACTACCCGGTCACACCAGCGAAACACGGCATGCTGCGCACAATTTCGAAATGGGCTCAACAGATCACCGATTTGCCGCTGGCTCCCCAGCACAATCGGAACTCCAGCGAAGCGAGCGCTCGGAATCATCATCAGGTTGGAATAGAAATCGAAGGAATGCGCGATCACCACGCGGTTAGCTCGGAGATAGCGGCTCAAGTCCAGCCTTGCACGTTGCGCCCGGAGCTTGAAGAGGCTCCCTCCCGGCGGGAACTCAACGATTCCCTCCAGCCGTTCCGCAAAAGCTCCGACGTTCCGTAAACAGCCGAGCCGGACCTGCAAGTTCCCGGGCTTTAACGCTCCCGCCAGGGTGACGAATTGTCGCTCGCTTCCACCAGTCTCCAGGGAATTCGTCATCAGGAAGAGCCCCGGGGCGGCGCCCTGAACTGTGCCCGTGGCGGAACTCACGCGACCCCCGCTGAACCCTCTGCTTTTATTTTCGCAACACTGGTTAGCCCTGGACCTGCCAAGCTCGAATTCGCCCGGAAGGCAGCGGCCTCTGCGACCGTACTCTCGCGGCCAAAACCGCGCGCCTCGAGAAAGTTCCGGTGCCACAACTCAAACACGAGCAGCAGCCACAACGCTCCGGAATGGTTGCGGTGCCCTCGAATGTGCTCATCAAGCAGTACGCGAATCGCCGCTGGATTGAAATACCCGCGCTGCAGCGTCCGCGGTTCGATCACGATCCCCAGCAGCGAGTCTTTCAATTCATGCCGCATCCAGTGCACCAGCGGCAGCGAGAACCCCTGCTTGCGCCGCTGCAACAGCGCTGAGGGGATGCCCAACCGCTCCGCCATCTTCTTGAGCATGTATTTCCGCCTGCCGTCGCGGAATTTGTACTTCAGTGGCAGCCCCGCCACCCACTCTACGAATTCATGGTCCAGAATCGGGCAGCGAACCTCCAGAGAAGTAGCCATGCTCATCCGATCGACTTTCGTAAGAATGTCGGCCGTGAGGTAAGTCTTGGTATCGAGATACATCAGCTTGCTGAGTTGGTCGCTCGCGGGAGCCTCATCGTAATATTTCTCAAACTGCCGAAACGGATCAGCCCAGTTCCGCGCACGGCTGACGAACTCCGACGAAAACAGGTTTTTCTCTCGATGCAGAGCCGGCAGGAACGACAGACCATCAAGATAACGATCGCGCGACGGCAGAGTGATGTTCCACGCGAACTTCCGCCCCTTTATGCGCGAAGGCAGCCGGCCATAGACATGATCGCGGTAAAGCGACCCGACTATGGGCGGAATAAAATCGTAATGTCGTCTTCTCCAATTCGCGATGTAGCGGTCATATCCGGCAAACAGTTCATCCCCACCGTCGCCCGAGAGAGCGACGGTCACCTTCTCGCGCGCGAGCCGCGACACATAAAACGTCGGAATCATGGAGGAGTCGCCGAATGGTTCTTCCATGACTCTCGTGAGTTGATCCAATGTTCCCGCAATATCAGGATCAACCATCAGCTCTTGATGGTCGGTTCCAAAGCGCGTCGCGACCAGCCGCGCGTACTCGGCTTCGTCGTAATCCGCCTTGCCGAACCCGATGGAAAAAGTTTTAACTGGAAGCGAACTGCATCGCGCCATCAAGGCAACCACGACCGACGAGTCCACCCCGCCGCTGAGCATCGCACCCAGGGGAACATCGCTGATCAGGCGAATCCTGACGGCCTCTTCCAGCCGCCGTTCCATCTCCGATAGACAAGCTTCGTCTGATCCCGGGTCGTGCGTCCCATACTGCGGCACATCCCAATACTGCCGGACCTTTATTTCTCCGTTCGCGTACTCGGCCAAGTACCCCGGCGGCAGTTTGCGAATGTGCTGGAATGCCGAGTGTGGATCGGGCACATACCCAAAGTAGAAAAACTGCAGAATGCCCTCGGGATCGACCTCCGCCAGTTGTGGCGCGGCCGCCAGCATGGCTTTAATTTCCGAGCCGAAATAAAGCCGGCCATCGAGTAAAGCGTAATACAGCGGCTTCTTTCCCAATCGGTCGCGCGCCAGCAGCACCGACTTGCGTTTCTCGTCATAAAGCGCAATGGCAAACATCCCTCGCAGCTTCGTGACGCAATCCGCTCCCATCTCTTCATAGAGATGGACGATCACCTCGGTATCGCAATGGGTGTAGAAGCGGTGCCCGCGGCTCTCCAACTCCTTGCGTAATTGCGGAAAGTTATAGATCTCGCCGTTAAACACCACGCAGACGGTGCGGTCTTCGTTGTAGATAGGTTGTCGCCCGCCGGCCAGATCGATGATGCTCAGCCGGCGCATGCCCAAGCCAATCCGCCCCTGCGCCCGGATGCCCTCGTCGTCTGGCCCGCGATGCACAATGGCATCGGTCATCCGCCGCACCTGATCAACCTCGAGCGTTTCATCCTCTCGGCCGATGATGCCGGCTATTCCGCACATCGTTCCACCTCTAGACTTTCGTCGCGGTGCTCGTGGGAAGCGACCCTGCCCGGCTTCTGCCCTGTCACCGAGATAGGCTGCAAAACAACCCGCAAGTCTTCCATTCCGCACTCCTCGAACCAGCGGAATACTTCTTCGTAAGTGTGCTTGGATTGGTACCAGGGCGAGTACCAGTCAAATGTATCCAGCACGCGCCACTTGGGATCGGGATTGTGCGCCATCGGAATCATGTAGGCGAGCGCTCCGCTGGCCGGGCGGCCAAGCAGCGGGATTTTCCGCAAGACCTGATGCATTGCGTAAAGTGGGATCACTCCGTAGCAGAGGGTATGCAGCAGCTTCGGCGACATGCGCCGCGTGACCTTGCGGTAAACGTCGCTCATTCTGTACCAGTGGTTGTAGCGGCTATAGAGCCAGATGGCGATGCGCCCGCCGGGCTTGAGCAATCCCGGCAAGACCTGAAAGGCCGCCTTGCAATTCGGCGTGTGATGCAAGACTCCCAGACTGTAAATGTAGTCGAAACTCTCCGGCGCAAACGGCAGCCTGAACACGTCCGCCTGGAAGAACACCGCCTGCCGGTCTCGCAGATTCTCCTCGGCGACCTCGGCCGCCAGGCTCAGATCGACGCCGACTACCTGGGCTCCCCAACGTGTGGCCACTTCCGCGAAGCGGCCCATGCCGCATCCCACGTCGAGCACCAACTTCCCGGCCAAATCTTCGGGTTCGAAACCGGTTCTTCGGCGGAAATCGTTCTCGGACCGACGGCTGGTCTCGTTGTCCAACTGTGTCCGCCGAAACAAATGCCACTGGAAACCGAAACTGCCGGCATAGTGTTCAGCGTCTACAAAGCGCACGACGCCCTTAACTGCGGGAAACTTGCGCGAGCATGGGGCACACACCAGCCCGTCCGCTTCCTGCCGCAACTCGCCCTGGCAGGAAACGCAGCGCAGGATGCTCCTCACTTCCTCAGCGAGTCCAGGCCAGTTCCCTGGGTTTCCTTCTGCCATATTTAGTCCCACTCACTGCCCCGGCAGCGCTCTCATTCGCGGCGGGCTCCTGTGACGCCGCGATCTGGTAGAGAGCCGTCGTATATGCGACCAGGAAATACGGATACATGCTGTACTCCGTGGAAGCAAAAAAGGCGCTGATCATGTACGCCGCGACGGCCACCCACAAGCCGCCCGTAAGTCCGCGAACGTCCGGATCCTTCTCGTATAATGCCGACGCTCGAGTCATCTTGATGTTGCGCACCGTCCGATACAACATCAGCAGGAACAGAATCAGCGCCGGGAATCCGCCTTCCGCCGCCAGTTCGGTATAGCTGTTGTGCGCGACGTGCCAGGAGCCAGCCGTCACCTCAAAGTTCCCCGCTCCAATTCCAAACACTGGGTTGTGAATTGCGGTCTTGATGCTATTGATGAGCAACTCTTTCCGCGCCTCGCGGGAACCACGATCCAACGAATCCGCCTCATTCCCGGTTACGATGCTGGCCAGCCGCGCCAAGTAGTGCCCAGGCATCGCCACCAGCAGGAGGCCTCCCAGCAGGCCCGCCACCAGCACCAGGTGAAGACGGCGCCCTCGAATGGCAAACTCCCAGATGACCAGAACGGCCGCAAGCGAAATCGCCAGGAATCCGCTTCGCGAGTATGTGAGCTCAACACCGATCAGCATTGCCAACACCGCCACCGCCCACAGCGCTTTCTTCGGACCTTTCGCCATGAAGAAGAAGCCCACGCAGATCGGCCAGTTCAGCGCGATGTTGATCGCCAGATCGTTGGGATTCTCAAACACTCCCCCTAGCGCTCCGACCAGACGGCCGCCGTGGGTATGATGTAACGCCAGCGACGTCACGGTCATGCCAGCCACCGCGGTCGCCTGCACCCACACCAACCGCTTCAACTGCCAGAATTCCTTTACTACCAGCGCGACCAGGACGGCCACAATCACAGCTTTCGAGAGCCGGGTCATCACTACCGTAAGGGCTCCCGCATGCCACGCTGCGAACGGGATGGTGATGCAGTACCACACAAAGAGCGCGATGACGTACTTCGTTTCAGGGGCAAACTTCTGTTTCACCTTTCCGCTCATCAGGCTCAGCAGCAAGCCGATCAGCGCCAGGCCACCGGCGATCTTCGCCATCGGGATCATCCCAATGCCGGGAATCACGTCTTCCGGCCGCCCGAAATACAGGGCAGACAGCGCCAGCAGCGCGAGATACGCACCCTTTGCCCGATGCGGCTTCCCGGCTTCCGAATTCGGTATGGCTAGCGATGTTGCCACTCGTCTCTTACAATTGCTCCACAAACTGAATCAGCGCAGCCAGACTGCCTTGCGCCCGGTTACAAAATTCGCAAATGCCACCACTGCCGCGGTATTCAAGACTACGAACGTAAACGCCGCATCCGTCACCCGGTTCAGCGGGCCCTTCCTCAGCGGCACCATCGCCAGAAGGCCGAGGCCATAGAAGACTAACTGAACGCTCAACGCCAGGCGATAAACAGGCGCAGCCAGGAAGAAGGCGCTTCCCAGGGTCACGACGAGGGCAAAAGGCACCAGCAGGCGCAGTAATTTGTGGCTCATGAACTCCAGCCACAACGGATTCTTGAATGTTAAGAGCCAAGGAGCGAGCTGTACTAGTTGGTAATTTCCGGTCAGAGTTCGAACTTTCCTGGAGAATTCACGTCTGGTACCCAAGTTCGGCCGATCCCAGGCTCGCGCCCGCTCATCAAACACGACCCGCGCCCCTTGCCGCACCACATGCATCGGAACGTACACGTCATCGAGGATGGTGCCCGGCGGCACCCGAACCAACAAGCTGCGGCGCACGGCGTAGAGTGCTCCAGTCGCGCCCACCACCGAACCCGAGGCTGATTCTAGTTGGCGAACCTTCTTTTCAACTTTCCAGTAAAGCCCGGGTTCTCTGGTTTCTTCTCCGCAGCCCACATCGCCCAGCATTAGTTCGCCACTCGCGCAACCTACCTCGTCATCGGCAAAATTCTCAACCAGCAATCGCACAGCACCCGCTTCAATCTTCTGCCGCGCGTCCGTGTATACGATCAGTTCTCCGTGAGCCAACTCCACGGCATCATTCAATCCCGCCGCCTTGCCTCGCGCCACCGGATTCAACCTGGAGTGAAACCGGGGGTTAAGCCGATGCTCCTCGAGGATCGCGTTCGTCCGATCCGTCGAACCGTCGGAAACCACGATGATCTCGCACCGGTCCGCCGGATAATCGAGGTCCATCAGGTTTCCCAACTTTTCCGGCAAGAGCTCCGCCTCGTTGCGCACCACCATCACGATCGACACGCTGGGCTCGCACCCACCGCGTCTCACCGGTCGGGACGCCCAAAGTGCGCGCACGCGCAGCCAGGCCGCATAGCCTACGTAGGTGTAGACAATCAGACCGACGGCAATCCAGAACGCCCATTTCATGCCGATTTCCCAGTCACATCGAAGGCCCACGCCGCAATCCGCAGTCCCCATCTCAGTCGGCGGCAACTTCAGACAGCATTCCGTTCGCCCCTGGGTCGTACTTGAGCACCATCAGTATGGTTGCTCCAAACTTTCGAAAGTAGCGCGACATGGTCAGCCGCATCAGCAGTATTTGAATGAAAGCGAGAGGCGCAAAAAAATTGAAGAAAGGCCGCGGAGGAGTCAGAATGCGGCGCGACTCCTCCTTCAGCCCCAATGCCCCACAGATCTCCAACAAACGCCGCACGGTATTGGCCCGGTAGAAGGTGACAAATATGTCATCTTCTTCGCGCTTATCCGCAAATCGGATCAGCCCCAGAACGCGCTTCCTCGGAATCCAGCGCGCCACTGTATGATTCAGAAAAACCGCGTAGTTGAGAAGATTGGGCGTGTGAATGATGATTTGTCCACCCGGACGAAGCACCCTCACCATCTCGGAAAATGACTTCTCCGGTGCGCACAGGTGCTCCACCACCATATTGCAAGTAAGCAGATCAAAGCTGGCGTCCTGAAACGGAAGCGCCTCAGCCGAACCGACCACCAGCTTTTTTATGTTCCGGTGTTTCATCACGCTGTGAAAGTCCACATCGCAGCCTACAACGCTTCGTACACCGGCGACCAGACTGTCCTCAATCGGCTCCAGGTCCTTGCCCAGGAGCCTCCACCCACACCCCAGATCCAGCCACGTAGTGTTCTGGTTCGTGTAACGTTGCACCACGGTGCCATAAATCTGCTGGTTCCAGAGGAGGTCGGGAACGATCCACTTCATCAAGCGATACGTCATCCGCCTGCCTAAAGTGACATCCCAGAGTTCAGCCAGCCTCACCGGAACCTCCACCTGCAATCCACAGAAACGGCGCGGCGAAGCGCCTGCACACGGCGATCTTCATCGCGCGCCCCGGCCTAGCAGGACGATCTTGACCGTCTGAAATACGATGACCAGGTCCAGACCGACGGAATAGTTCTTGATGTAGAACAGGTCGTATTGCAGTTTCTCGCGGGCGTCTTCGAGCGTGTTGCCGTATTTGTATTGCACCTGCGCCCAACCCGTGATGCCCGGACGCACCGTGTGCCGGACACCGTAGTACGGGATTTCCTTGCTCAGCCACTCCACGAACTCGGGACGCTCCGGCCGCGGCCCGACAAAGTTCATGTCGCCTTTTAACACGCACCAAAGCTGCGGAATCTCATCGAGCCGCGAGGTCCGCAGAAACCGGCCGGCGCGCGTGATCCGTGGGTCATCATCGGTGGCCCAGGTGGCGCCGGTATCGGCTTCGGCGTCCTGTCGCATCGTCCGGAATTTGTAGCAGTAAAACGTCGTTCCTCCACGGCCCACTCGCTTCTGGCGGTAAAGCGCGGGCCCGCGGGAATCCAGTTTGACGGCCAGCACGATGAAAGGCAGAAGCGGCAGGGAAACCAGCAAGCCGATCAGCGCCAGGCAGAAGTTCACCATCCGGCGCACCGCATGAAGAAAACCGCTGGAGCGGAATCCATCGGCGAAAATCAGCCAGCTGGGATAGAGGTGCTCAACTTCAATCCGTCCGGAAATCCTCTCTAGCCATGAAGTAGCTTCTTCCATCTTCACGCCCGCCAGGCGCAGGGCCAGCAACTCTTCGACGGGAATCGTTCCGCGCCGGTCCGGCATCGCCACGATCACTCGATGCACCCCGTTTGCCTTAGCCAGTCCCACCAGGTGGGTCGCCACGCTGTCGCGTGTGAGCGTGCCCTCCACGTCCCCGCTCCAGCCCACTACCTCAACTCCCAAGTTGACGCGCTCGTGCAACCCTCGCACTAACCGCTCCGCTCGCTCCCCGGTGCCCAGCACGTAAACCCGTTCCCGGAGCAAAGGCAGGCGCACGAGCCAGGAATATGCGGACCGCCAGCAAAAAAGGGTGATGGTAAGGATCATCACTCCCCAAATTGCGGAATTCTGACGTGGCAGGAACCCGGGAAAAATTCTAATGAGAACGTACAACATCAGGGCGAGCAGACCCAAAACGAACAACAACCGAAAAGCCTGCTCCAGCCTGGCATTGAGCTGAGTCGAATCGTACAGGTCGAAACCGTGCGACAGCAGAAGCACGATCCCGGTGAGCCCGAGGATTCTCAGGTACCCATCTTCAATGAACAATTCGTTGTTCAGCCGCAACCAGTCGTATTCGGGGCTCGAGAGTCTAAGGTTCAGCAGTGTGCCCAAAAGGAATGAGGAGAGGACAATCACCGCCTCCCCCGCCAGCAGCACCACGGTGCGCACAGGGTAATAGACTTTGAAGAGCCGGATCACTTACTCCCCCTGGGTCTTGGTACGGTTCCCCTTCTTCTCGTACGTTTCGTAGTAGTAGCGCTCGTAAGGAGCCTCGTCCTCTCGCGACCCGTTCAACACGACTCCGACCAGCGACTCCTCGGGAAATTCCCGGCATGCCTTCTGCGCCGCGTCGGCCGGAGTCGAACTCGAGCGCACCACCATCAGCACTCCGTCGCAGGCAGTGGCCATCACACTCGCGTCCGAAACCGGCACCGCCGGGGGCGAATCAATCACGATCCACTCAAAGAAAGGATCCAGGCGATGAAGCAGCAACTTCACTCGCCCGTTGCCGATCAATTCCGAGGGATCTGCGATGCCGCTCCCGCTCGGAATGAAGAACAGGTTCTCCAGCGGCGCCCGCTGCATGATCGAGAACTCGTCATTCTTTCCCTGCAAGTAGTCGGAAAGCCCCGGACCTGACTTCGTGCCCAGCATAAGATGCAGCCGCGGTCCCCGCAGATCGCCATCAATCAGCAGGATGCGCCGCCCGTGCTGCCGGGCCATGACTTGCGCCAGGTTGACCGACGTGAATGACTTGCCTTCCTGTGGCAGCGCGCTGGTCACCAGAAGCTTTTTCAGCGGTATCTTTTCCCGCAAATGGTAAAGCCGCGATCGCAGCGTGCGATATTCTTCGGTGCCGCGTACCCCGTCGTTGCCGTCGGCAAAGAGCATGGTCGCTGGGTCAGGACTCCACCCCATCGGCACGCAGCGACTCAAAATCGCTTCCTGGCTGCCCGAATCCGCATCGTTTCGCGACACCGCTGCCACCATGTCCCCATTGACCGGTGGGCCGACGGGGACTGGAACGAATTCAGGCTGCGCGGAGATAACTTGGTTTGTTGCGCGTTCCTGCTCGGCTTTCTTCAGCGCCTCGTGAATTCTGCTCATACTCTCCTTTCGCCGGGGTGCTCCTTGTCTTCTTCCTGGCGCAAACGGTCGGCCAGGGTTGCCAGCGAGCGCAATGCTTCCACTAAATTAAATCCGTCAGGACCCGGCCCCGGCTTCACCGTCGACGCTCGGACCGCAGCCGAGGGGCTGCTTTCGCCCAGCTCGAAGTCCCGCGCCACGACTTCTACCACCGCCGGGCCAATAATCTTCTGCTGATCCACAAACCCGCTTACCAGGCAATGCTCGCAGAGCAGGTTGATGACGCGGGGGATGCCGAGCGCGTAGCGGTGGATCGCCGTCACCGCCTCAGGATCAAAAATCTGCTGGCCATCCCAGCCCGCGACTCGCAAACGCTGCTGCACGTACGCCTTGGTCTCGTCGAACGTGAAGGGATACGTCTTGGCGCGCAGTGTCAGCCGCTGCCGCAACTGCCGTAACTGTGGCTGTTTCAGCTTCTGCTCCAGTTCGGGCTGTCCCACCAGAACGATCTGCAGCAGTTTCTCGGTGAAGGTTTCGAGGTTGGTCAGCATGCGAATCTCTTCCAACACTTCCTCGCCGAGACTCTGCGCCTCATCCACAATGAGCACCGCCGTCTCGCCTGCCCGGTAGCGGTCCAGCAGCCAGTTGTAGAGCCGCAACAAGATCTGGCTTTTTGCCTCGGAGTCACACGGGATGCCGAAGTCGGCCATCATGTAATCCAGAAACTGCGGCACGTTCAACCGCGAATTGAAGACGAACGCCGTCGCCACCTGCTGCAACCGGAGCCACTCCAACAACTTGTTGATCAGCGTCGTCTTGCCCGTGCCCACCTCTCCGGTGAGCAGCACAAAACCTTTACGGCTCTGGATTCCATAGGTCAGGCAAGCCAGCGCCTCTTCCGTATGCCGCGTCAGGAATAGATAACGCGGGTCCGGATTGACGTTGAACGGGTTGGCCCGCAGTCCATAAAACTCTTTGTACATAGTTGTTCTCGGGAACCTGTCGTTCTCTAAACTCCTGCGATCGTTTTGCGGTCGTTCGAATCCTTGTTCCGGTGCCAGAAGCGGTGGTGGCCATTGCTGCCGTTTGTAGCCGTTGTATCCACCCACGGAACGGTCACCAGGGTCGGCAACTCCAGAGCGGCTTGCACATCTGCCTCGTTGCGGATGGAGTTGTCGGTTAACTCCAGCAACAGGGCAAGGCCCAGCCCGAACGCAAGACCTGCCGCCAGCCCCCCTCCGGCAAAAAACAGCCGGTTCGGGAAACTGGGATCATCGGGTAGGCTGGCCGGGTTGAGCGGAATCATCCGCTCTCCCTCGGACTGGTTGGTCATCTTGACCGTCAGATTGGCGACACTCTTCTTGGCCAGCAGGTCCTGATAGTTCTTCTGCGCGCTGTCGTAGTCGCGGGTCAACTGCTTGTACTGCTCTTCGATGGCCGGGCTGAGGGAGACCCGACTCTGGTACACCCCGATCTCCTGCTGCAACCTCTTCTGGTCGCGCGCGCCCGTGGCAATCAGGTCCTCGTATTGGTGAATCTGCGTCCGCAACTGCCGGATCTCGGGCGGTTCAGTGGCCGATGTCTTCTGCTCGGCGGCTTCCACCGGGTTGGCGGATGCTTTGTTGACCTCAGCCAATCTCTGTTTGATCTCCGCGATGTCGGCCTTCATCTTGATCACATCGGGATGATCGTCGGTGTAGCGCGCTTGCAAAGTCAGAAGCTGCGCCTGCAAGTCCGACAGCGTCTTTTCCAGCGTTTCGGGGTTCGTGGACGCTTGCCCTGATTTCCATGCGGCCAGCTGTTGCGCCAGCAGCGACTCGGTGTAGGACTTGTCCTGCTGGGCCCGGTTCAAAGTCTGCGTGTTGGCTTCCAGCTGCGAATTCAGGCCCATCAAGATCTTCAGATTGTTTTCTTCATCTCCCGGGAGTTGTCCCACATACTGCTTTTGGAATGCCGCCAGCTTGGAATCCAGGTCGTCCAAATTGCGCTTGGCGTCCTCCAGTCCCTTGCTGAGCACGTCGCTGGTGCCGGCGGCTGCGGCCTGCACCGACTTGTCGTTCTCAGTCAACAGCAGCGAGGTGAGTTCGTTGCATATCTGCTGCGCCTCACGCGCGTTCGGGGCTGTGTAGCTAATGTAGAATCCCGGCAGCGGGCTCTGCGCCGGACCCTTCTTTGTGGTGGCGCCAATCCCTGACAAGTCGGTCACCACCGGCTCGACCGTCATGTCCGCGCGGATGGCGTCAATCATATCGCTGACCTGCTGGCTATTCTTGCCGGGATACAGCTTCTCGATCATCGGCTGCAGATCGCTCTGGCTCAGCACCTGCTGCTGCAGCGTCACCACGCGTGCAGTTAGATCTTCGGAGACCACCGGCTGCACCATGGTCTCTGGCACTTTCTGCCCTTCCACCAGGATCAGCGATTGCGACGTGTACCTGGCCGCAAACGCATAGGAGACCAGATACCCCACCGCCGGCGCCAGCAGCGCCGGGATCAGGATCATCTTCGCCCGCCGGCGCAGCATCGCCACATAGTCATCCATCGTCAGTTCGCGATTCGCAATCATCTCAATATCCTCAAAGCCCGGGTTTCTCGCGCGCTGTTTGCGCGAGAAGTGGGGACTTACTCGTTAGTCGATCCGGATCGGCCGGGGCGTCCAGTCCAGGCCGAAAGTCGCAATATGCCGTTGCCCAATCCGGCTGCAAGGATTCGTCGTCGACACGCAGAACGAACTGTCAAATGCCAGTTCGTTGAACTGATAGCTGACAAAAACGTCGAAACTGCGCCCCAGCGACCGGTGCAGCGCGCCTCCGATGAAACCGTAGTCATACGACCTCGCGTCGTTAGCCGGACACCCCACTAAGCTCAGGCTCAGGCATTCTTGCACCTGCTGCGAATTCAGGGGCTGCACCCGAGAATTATGCGCATATCCCAGGTCAGCCACGGCACCCCACACGCGCGACAGTCGCCGATCTGCGCTCAGAGTCGCGATGTCCGTTTGCGTTCCCGCAAATAGCCCCGACCCGCTGGTCAGAAAGCGCTCATAAGTCAATGCCAGCGACGTCCTGGTAAGCTTGTAGCGCAGCAGGGCTCGACCCGCCACGCCGAGTTTGGTGTCCTTGACGGTCGTGGGCAGCAGTTGGTCTCCCTGGAGTCCACATGTCAACACCGAAACGCTAGGATTGCTGCAAACCTCACTCTGCTCGTTAATCAACGTGAACTGCGGTCCAGCTCCAATCACCAAATCCATGCGCCCCGAAATCCGGTGCCCATACATCCCCTCAACAATGTGGGAGTGGAAGGCACTGCCGAACACGGAGAAATCAAAGCCCTGATATCCATACACAAGCGCAACCTGGGTATGCGGTGTGAGGATGCGGTTGTACCCCACCTGGGCGGAGACCTCCGAACTGCCGATGAAAGCAGTCCCTGTCGTCGCGTCGTTTCCATAAAAATGCGTAAAGGCATATCCCCCAGCCGCCGTCACCGCCGACTTGGGACTCAGATTCTCGGTCACGTCCGCCAGACTCAAGTTCAGGATGCGCGGTGCCAGCCCCAACGATCCGATTCCAGTGCCCCCCCAAAAACTGCCGAACGCGCTGTTCCCCACGGATGCCGTGAGTTGCGGGCCCAACGATCCGTAAGCCCCGCCAAAGTTCCCCTCCGGCAAATAGCTGAAGTTGTCGCGCACCGACAATTGGCCCCGCTTCCAGGTGATCTTCTGGTCGAGATCCATCTGCTGCAGGGCCTTGAGCCCTTGTCCGTGCAGGCTGTAATACCCGACGCCACCTAGATAGTCGACCGCCAGGTCGTAATTTCTCCACAGCCGCTGCAGCGTAACGCTCCCCAGCCCGCGACTGAGGGAGTGCACCGTCTCTCCACCCAGGGTATTCTCGGGATTCGAGTCCGCGGACTCGGCTGCTGTCGCCCCGAGCTTCAGATAACTCAACGGAGCGGCGTGCGGCTCCAGCCCCGGCTGATCGAGCCCGGAAATCGGCGGGTTCTCCACGATCGGCGGTAGCGTGGTGTCCTGCCCGTAGGCGGGCACGGGCTGCGGTTGGGAACTGCTCTCAACAGCGGCGGTGCCTGATGGCGCCGTCGCGTCCTGAGCCTGCGCCCCACCGAGAAGTACTGCCAGCATCCCCCACGTCCAAGCGCCTTGGAATTTTTTCATAGCAGTCCTTACGGAACCACCACTGTGTCGCCCGGTTTCAGTTCGATGTTGGCTTCGGGGTGCAGCCCTTTGACCACTTCCTTGTAATTGAATGGAATCTTCACCTGCTTGCCTCCCTCACTTCGCAGCAGGTAGATCGCCTTGGTGTTGGCGAATTGAGTGAATCCGGCCGCCGCCAGCGCCTGCAGCATCGTCATATGCGGCAGCAGCGGCATCGCTCCGGTATGAGTGACCTCACCGGTGACGAAGATCCTCCGGCTGGCCATTGCCGTCACAATGACCGTTACCCGAGGATCCGCGATATATTTCTTCAGTTTCTCCTTGATCGAGTTTCCCAGTTCCATAGGAGTCATGCCGGCTGCAACCACATCTCCCAGCAGGGGCATCGAAATCTTGCCGTCAGGTCGTACCGGCAGGGTTTCGGTCAGATCGTTCTCTTTCCACACCGAGATGTGCAGCGTGTCATCGGCCCCGATGATGTAATCGTCTCCCGCAGATTCCTCCGCCCCCGGCTTCTCGGCCTTGGCGTCAGCGCTCTTCGCAACATCGCTTCTTCCCGCGCTCCTGCTTTGCGCCGGCATGGCTGACACCAACAACCCCATCCCCAGCAGCAGCGCAACTTTGGTGGACACGTTCCGCATACTATCTCCGCCGCTCCTAAGACGCTCCATACCCTTCGAACTGTATTCTTTTCAACTTGTAGAGCAACGCCTTATAGCTGATCTGCAACTCCCGCGCCGCCCGCCGCCGGTTCCAGCGGGTCCGGGTGAGTGCCTGCAGGATCAGCTCCCGCTCGGCTTCGTGCGACGCGGCCCTGGAGGCAGCTTTCAACGACACGCCGTTGCCGTTGTTGGCCGGCACCACCTTGTGCAGCAGCGCCCGCAATCCGCCCATGGCCACGTCTTCATCTCCCAGCGCCACCAACACGCGGGCAACGTACTCCAACTCCTTCAGGTTCCCCGGCCATGAATAGTCCTGGAACAGCCGCCGCGTCTGCGCGCTCAAACTGGGAGCCTCCCGGCCAAACTCCTGCGCGCATTTTTCCAAGAAGTGCTTCATCAAAACCGGGATGTCCTCCTTGCGCTGACGCAGAGGAGGCAATCGCAAACATACTCCACTAATGCGGTAATAGAGATCCTCTCGCAGCCGTCCGGCTTTGACCTCGACCTCCAGGTCGCGGGCGCTGCCGCAAATGACGCGCGCATCGTCCGCACTGCCGGCGGCATCGGCTGTGGCTTGTGGCCATGTCCTCTGCAATCGGGCCTGGCATCCCAGGCTCAAATCGGCGACTTCCTCGAAATAGACCGTACCGGCGGCGCCGTCATAAGACTGCAACTCCTCGGGCGTCAATCTGGAACACTGAAGCCAAAGAAACGCCCCCCCTCGCCGATGCGAGATCTCGTGAATGCGCCGTGCCGTCGCATGCTTTCCCGCGCCCGACTCCGCTAACAGCAGCACCGGGACATCGCTTTTTGCCAGCTCCCGGATGACCGCCTCCACCGGGCGCATGCTGGGGCTTGCCCCTTCCACAAATCCCAATCCAGCATCATCGACCGACGGCGACGCTCCAGTGCCCCGCCCGGCATGAGGCAATGATTTGCCCATTCTTACTTCTCCAGCCATGAGCCCCCTTGCCTGCCCACTGCGAATCTTCCATTTTTGTGCACGAGAAGTGCCAGAACTGTTCCTGCACGAGGGGGGACCGAGGAGCCCATTTTACTACCTGTTTTCAATAACTTGGAACCGACAACAATACGGACACGGGGAAAAACTCCAAACCTGTTTCACAGTTCCCTTTACGAACCTTGGGAAAACATTTTCTCACACCCTCGGCCCTTAGCCGCGAACCTCAGCCCTTCTGAGTCTGTCCGGGTGCGGATCGTAATAGCAGGTAAGCGTTGTTGGGTTCTCACCTGTGGGGCTGGACTTCTCGATTTTTGTGCACAAGTTAGATCGGCACCACAGCGGGCGTCCGTTGACTCCTTGCAACACTAACGTTTCGGGACGTGATTTCTCAAGCTAAAGCCACTGGCTCGCGAGTAAATTCACATTGCTGTAACCTTGGCCGCGCAGAACACTCACCGGCAGGAGCCGTTGCGTCTTATACACGTGAGGTGCCCTTATTCTGACGGTCTCCGCCGGCCAACTGCTAAACTTTTCAAGCCGTGAGTCAACTGGTACAAACCGAGTCGCCGGGGGCACGACCGCGGTCTTCCTTTCTCGGGGCAGTGCGGCTCTGGCAGCTGGGCGTTCTTGGTTCTGTTCTGCTCTGGCTTTATTGGTCAACGATTACGCGCCTGGTGGGCCAGTGGTTGCACGATCCCAATTTCTCCCACGGATTTTTTGTTCCCTTGTTCGTAGGTTTCGTGGTCTGGCAGCGGCGCCGCCGGCTGGCGCAACTTCAAGCTCAACCTTCCTGGTCCGGCTTGGCCTTCATCGCGCTCGCATTGCTGCTCCTCATTGTCGGACAGTTGGGCGCGGAAAACTTTCTGGCCCGTTTCTCGATTCTGCTGCAGCTGGCCGGAATGGTGATCCTCTTCCTGGGATGGAATTTCTTCCGTGCCCTGCTGTTTCCTTGGGCCTGTCTGCTTCTGATGATTCCACTTCCCAACCTTGTCCTCAGCCAGGTCACCTTCCCCTTGCAGCTGCTGGCTTCGCGCGTCTCGGCCGGCGCTCTGGAATTGCTCGGCGTTCCGGTGGGACTCGATGGCAATATTCTCAGACTCGCATCCATGCCGCTGGAAGTAGCCGAGGCCTGCAGCGGCATTCGCTCCCTGATCTCGCTGGTAACGCTCGCCGTCATCTATGGATACCTGATGGAGACACGGGTCTGGGTGCGCTGGTTGCTGGCTCTAGCTTCGGTTCCCATCGCTATCGCCGCCAACAGCGTCCGCATCATCGGCACCGGCCTTCTCGTCCAGTATTGGGATGCAGAGAAAGCTGAAGGATACTTTCACGCCTCCTGGGGACTAATTATCTTCTTCGTGTCTTTGCTGATGCTGTATGTTTTGCACGGCCTCATCCGCCTCTTGTGGCAGCAGAAAGGCGGCTCCTCTTGACCGGTTCCACTCTCCGTTTCGTCCTGGCCACCGCCCTGGTGGCCGCTGCCGCGGTGTTCCTGCAGGCGCACTCGCGCAGCGAAGTCTATCCCTCTCGCCTCGCGCTGGAGAACTTTCCCGACCAACTCGGAGACTGGGTTGGCACCGATCTGTCCATCGACAACGAAGTTCTCCAGATTCTCGGTCCCGGCGACTTCCTGCTCCGCGCCTATGAGAACCAGCGACAGCCGCAACCCTTGGTGAATTTGTTCCTGGCCTACTTTCCCAGCCAGCGCGCGGGCGACACGATTCATTCGCCAAAGAATTGTCTTCCGGGAGCAGGATGGTCTCCGGTCGAAAACACCCGCATCATGCTGTCGTCGCCCGGGCACGCTCCCTTCCCCGCCAACCGCTACGTGATTGCCAAAGGAGACTCCCGCGAACTCGTTCTCTACTGGTACTGGGCACATGACCGCGGCGTCGCCAGCGAATACTGGGCTAAGTATTACGAGGTCGCCGACTCGATCAAGATGAACCGCAGCGACGGCGCTCTAGTGCGCGTCAACACCGCCATCGAACCCGGCGAAACGCCCGCAGCAGCCGCGCAGCGCCTCCTCCCCTTCGCCAACCGGATCATCCCCATACTCGACCGTTATGTGCCGCGCTGAAAAAGTAACGCACGCCTTCAACGAAATTGCCGTCTCGGCAATTGTCTCCCGCAGTTTCGGTACGGTATTATGTTCTGCCGTACCGATGCTCGATTTGTGCCCCTCCCGGCAGTCGGAGATTCCCTTATGAATCGGCCCCTTGCGCTCCGCTTGTCGCTCGTCTGCCTTCTTGTAGCTGCCCTGCTTTCCGGCTGTTCCCGGGATCCCAAAGTTCGCTGGCAGAAGTACTTCGAGAGCGGCCAACGCTACTTTGCCGAAGGCCGGTACGCGGAAGCGGAAATCCAGTACTCGAACGCCATTCGGATCGACTCCCGCCTCGCCCAGGCCCACTATGAACTGGGACAGACTTATCTTCGCTTGGGCGACAATAATCGTGCCTTTCAGGAACTGACCCGTACCGTCGAACTCGCACCCGACAATTACCGCGCCCACACCGACCTGGCCAACCTCCTGGTGACAGCCCGTAATCCCGACGGCTCTCCGCAAGTGGAATCGCTGAAGCAGGCCAAGGACCACCTCGACCTGCTGCGCACCAGGCATCCCAACTCCGCCGAGACCCACGAGGCCTGGTCTAACTACTACGCAGCGCAGTATGACCTCGCTGCCGCCATCCAGGAAATGCAACAGGCTATCGCTCTCGACCCCAACCGTTCCGAATCTTATCTGGTGCTCGGACTTTTGCAGCAGAGCGCCAAACTGACCGACCAGGCGGAAGCAAGTTACAAGAAGGCGATCGAAACTGACCCGAAAGCCATGAACGCGCAACTGGCTCTCGGCGGCTTCTACGAGTATCGCAATCGCCTGCCCGAAGCCGAACAGCAGTTCAGGCACGCCATCGACGTCGATCCTAAAGATCCTGCGCCCCGCGCCGCCCTCGTTCGTCTCCTCATGCAGGAGGGCAAGAAGGCTGAGACCGAATCCTTCCTGCAAAGAACGAGGAACGATCTTCCGAATAATTCGGAGGGCTATCGCATGCTGGGCGATTTTTACTTCGCCACAGGTGACCTGGACAAGGCCGCCGACGAATATGATCGCCTCTATCGCGACCATCCCAAAGACCCTCTGGTCAAGAGGAACTACATCCAACTCCTCATTCTGAAGAATCGTCTTGGCGAGGCCACCAGGCTCAACGACGAGATTCTGAAACTGGCCCCCAATGACACCGATGCCCTCGTCTACAAAGGCCAGATCCAGATGCGCCAGAATCATCTGGACGTAGCCGTCGACGCGCTGCAGAATGCGCTTCGTAATGATCCCGAAAATGCGGTGGCCCATTACCAACTCGGACTTGCCTTCGACCGCCAACACGATTCCGCCCGCGCCCAAGCGGAGTGGCGCAAGGCAGTAAGCCTGCGTCCCGACCTCACCGACGCCCAGCGCGCTCTAGCTGCGGCGGAATTGTCCCGCGGCAACGCCGACGCGCTGCTCGAGACGTCCCAACAGATCATTAAGGCACAGCCCTACGCCGCTGACGGATTTCTGCTCAAGTGCCTGGCGGAAACGGCCTTGCAGAAATACAGCGACGCTCAGCATGATGCCGAAGAGGGCTTGCAGAGGGCCCCGCAGAGTCCAGCGCCCTACGTGCAACTGGGCAACGTCCAACTTGTGCAGAAACACTATGCGGACGCCGAAAAGTTCTACCAGCAGGCTCTCGAAAAAGATCCTTCGTCAGCCGACGGTCTGAGCGGCTTGATGAACACCTACATCGCCCAGAAACAATTCGACAAGGCCATCGCCGCCGCCAACGCGCAAATCGCCAAGTCCCCCAACAGCAGCAGCTTTTACGATCTGCTCGGAACCGCTCTGTTCAACGGCAAGAAGGATTTGCCGGGCGCCGACGCCGCCCTGCACAAGGCAGTCGAACTCAACAAAAACAATACCGACGCGCTGGAAAAACTCGGCAAAGTGCAGGTGCAGGAGGGAGCAACCGACCAGGCCCTTGCACTCTATCAGCAGTCCATCAAGGATAATCCGCGAGAGCCGCGATTCTATATTCTCGCAGGCGAACTGTATGAGTCGAAGCACAGCTGGGATCAGGCCAAAGCCATGTATCAGCAGGCGCTCGGCATTGAGCCCGACCAGCCGCTGGCTTCCAACAATCTGGCCTATGTAATGCTGGAGCAGGGCGGAAATGTCGATGTCGCTCTAGCCATGGCCGAGACCGCGCGCCGCGGCATGCCCGACTCGCCCAACGCCGCCGACACGCTCGGCTGGGCCTACTATCAGAAGGGGGTTTATCAGTCTGCGATCAGTCAATTCCAGGAAGCCCTGCGCCTCGGCGAAAAAGGAGGCGGCCCCGACGACGCCGTAGTCCACTACCACCTCGGTCTGGCTTATCAGAAAGCCAACCAGACGGCGCTCGCCCGCCAGCAGTTGGAGAAGGCCCTGAAGCTCAGCCCCAACTACGCCGACGCCAGAAAAGCCTTGTCAGAACTCCGCGGCTGATACATGTGGAGCGGACACTTCTGTCCGCTGCCTTTGACTTTGATTTTGATCCTTTTGTGCGATGATGACCACGATCCGGCTACACGGTTGACCTATGCAAACGGATTGGCGACTTCCACGCCAAAATACTTCTGGCCTGCATTCAAATCTTCCGACCAGATCCTCTCCGCTCCCACGCGCTCTGCGGCCGCGAGATCATGCCATCGTAGAAATGAAGGCCGTAGGCGGCGCGCGCTTCGACCGCACGCCGAACGATGTCACCGTCGGGCAGAATCAGTGGAACCGGCCCTAGGCCATCTAGCGCTACTCTGACGTCCTCGGCGGAGAGCGGAGGTTGTAGTTTGTGCAGGAGCGTGGACGCAAACTCGGCCAGTACTTGTGTGGAGACTGTAAACTCGCCGGCGATCGCTCTTCTGACCAACTCGCGCCCGATTCGCTGCTTCGCGGGATCGCTGAGATTGCAGGCGTAAACTAGGACATTGGTGTCAAGGAAGTCACGACCTCTCATACAGGTCTTCCCGACGCCATGTCTTCTTTCCCAAACGGAATTGCACCCGACTGAAGCTGCGTTCCAAAGCCTCTTGGTCTCTGCGCTTGCGTCCCGAGCGGGCATGCTCCGCCGCGAGTCCTTCCAAGTGGGCACGCACCAGACCAGTCAAAGTGGTATCCCGCTCGACTGCGATCTTGCGGACTTCTCTTACCAGTTTGTCGTCCAGCGAGAGCGTGACGTTCATACCCACACGATAAGGGAAACCCTTAATAAGGGAAAGCATGAGCCACGGACTCTTGGACTAACCCTTAAACCTAAGTTAAGTAGTTAGTCTGGGAACCTGCGAGCGCATCTAACCTCCTTCGTTGATATTAATGGTTAGTTCCGTCCGAGATAACAAAACCCGCCTCCGTGGCGGGTTTCCAAGAATGATCTGGCGAACCGAATCCTTAGTCGGCGGCAGCGACTTCCTGCTTGGGGCCCTCGGTCTCCCGGCGCTTCACGGTCCGATTCGAGGGTAAGCCAGCATCGCGAATCTTATACAGAAGCGCGCGGTAGCTGATGCTCAGCGTTCGCGCCGCCTGCTTGCGGTTCCAGTGATGATTCTGCAGAACCTTCAAGATGATCTTGCGTTCCAATTCGCGTACCGCCTGGCGGGTCACTTTTTTCAGCGAGATTTGACCATCAATGGGAATTTCAGCATTGAAGAAATCAGAGCTGCGCGGCGCTAAGTCTGCCGAGATCACTTCTTCGTTCCCCAGAATTACGTAGCGCTTGATCAGGTTTTCCAGTTCGCGCACGTTGCCCGGCCAATGATACTTCTGCAGAACTGCCATCATTTCATTCGAAAGCGGTTTCGCGCGGCAGTTGTACTTGCGGTTGTGATATTCGAGGAAATACGCCACCAGTTCCGGAATGTCAGCGGCGCGCTCGCGCAATGGCGGCAGATACAGGTTCACCACATTGATCCGGTAGAACAGATCCGAACGGAACGTGCCGTTCTCAATCTCTTGCTCCAATTTGCGGTTGGTCGCGCAGACCACACGCACTTCGACCTTCTTGTCTTCCTGCGCGCCGATGCGGCAGAACTGGCCATCCTGCAGAAGCTGCAGCAGCTTGGATTGCAGGGACAGATCTAGCTCAGAAATCTCGTCGAGAAACAGCGTGCCGCGGTGCGCCATTTCCACGCGGCCCGGCTTCACGCCATAGGCTCCGGTGAAAGCGCCTTTTTCATAACCAAACAATTCGCTTTCCAGCAGCGTACCGGGGATCGCGGGGCAGTTCACCTTGACCCACGGTCCCGTGCGCCACGGCGAATTGGCATGAATCATGCGCGCGATAATGTCTTTGCCCGTGCCGCTTTCGCCCTGGATCAGCACCGGGACGTTGGCGCTGGCGAGCTTGGTCAGGCGATCACGCACGGCCCGCATGGCCTCGGTGCGGCCGAAAACCACTGCCTCGGGCGGCATCTCCCCCAGGGGCTGAACGAGCGTACTTACGCTACTGGTTGTCATAGCTTGGGTCTACCAATTGAGGGGAGAGCCTACCCTCTGCACTCCGAAAGCCAAAGCCGTGCAGACCTGCTGCCGTCGAAGGAAGTTTAGTTTATCTGATTGAAGCGTATCAACTTACCAAAGAACAAGACGACAGCACACCGGTAATATCGGGGCGAGCACAACGGTAACACGATCTTGACTGCAATGTGAAAACATTTTCACACCGCAGAGGCAACTTTTCTCCGCCGTGTTCCGTTGGATGGAGTCGAAGGCAGCAACGGACGGGAGAACTTTAGGCCCAGCAGGTAATACCCTTCGGCGTGCGTTGTGCGTAATGCTTTGGCACGCAGGTCGCGGGAGGACTTGGGTAAAAGGGCCACGGCTGCCAGTGGGGCGCTGGGAATCTCAAGCCGAATCTGGGCCACAGTCGGAAGGATCCGGCGGACTGCGACCAGCATTCCCCCTGCGCTGACGTTCAAAGCCGTCGCAAACTCAAGAAACTCCTTCCCACCCTCGTCGCGGCTCCGCACAAAGACGGGGATAGCCAACGGCAACCGGACCCACTTCCGCCGCTCGGTCGCCGGCTGCGCCCCATTCATGCAGACCGCCCCTCCGTTCGGACATGAAAGCACCTCAGTGGCCAAATCCAAGGCAATTTCCGGGGAAACGGGGCAACGAACAGAAGTCAGCCGGCCTCTGTCACCCATAATGCAGCAGTCTGACCCATAATTACGGCTATTTCCGTCGAGTCTAATGGAGGCAGGCGGAAGAACCGCCAAAATCGGTCGCAAGGGGATCGAAGTGCAAGGTTTTGCTACACTTGAGTAATTCCGTTGTCATTTTTGATTGACAACGCTATAGGGCTGCAATACGATTTTTGCAACCAGCACTTCTCCCCAAAGCGGTTGAGTGCTGTATTCCTCCCCGAAAACCTGTGGTTTCTTGTTCAATGGCCACTGCCCATAAGAACACGTGTGTGCCAGACCCGGGGGTAGCAACCTCGACGCGGACTGTGAAAACTGCAGTCAGTTCCGACGCGGATGTTCCAAGTCCGGAAAACCTGATGCAGGAATACACCGAACTGCGAGAGCGCTTCCAGCGCACGACCAACGCGCTCGCCTCGGCGACGCACGATCTTAAGACTCCGCTCTCGATTCTGAACGGTTACGTCGAGTTACTGCAGAGTGAAAAGCTCGGGAGCTTGAGCGATCGGCAACGCGAAGTTCTGCGCGACATGCGCGCCAGCGGAAAGCGACTGCAGCAATTTATTCAGGATTTTCTGACCTACAGCGCGCTCGAAACCGGCGGGCTGCGCATGCAATTTGACCTGGGCAATATTAACGACTGCCTCTCCGGCGTGTGCCGTCTGTGGTCGGGCCGCTTTCAGGAGAAAGGGCTGGCGCTTTATTTTCTTGCCAACGACAAGCTTCCGGTTTTTCCCTTCGATGCTCCGAAACTGGAGCGCGTGATCTCGAACCTGCTGGAAAATTCTTTCAAATTCACGCCCAAGAGCGGCACGGTTTGGCTGCACGCGGAGCCGTACATGTGGGAGCGTCGAACAGCGGCCCTTCCCTCTGCTGCAGAGCGTCGTCGCCAGAACGTGACCCATCCCAACGCGGTCAAGGTGAGTGTATCCGACACCGGACCGGGAATTCCGCCGGAGTTTCATCTGGAAGTTTTCGATGACTTCTTCCGCCTTCCGGGAACCGAAGGCCAGGAAGGCATGGGACTCGGCCTGGCCATCGCGCGCCGCTTGGTGCAGGGCATGGGCGGCAAGATCTGGGTGGAGAGCGATCCCGGACGAGGCTGCAAGTTCTCGTTCCTGGTTCCGTACAAGCCGGTCGCTGCCGCGGCCAAAGGAAAAAGTCGATGAGGGCCACGGGCAAGATTCTGCTGGTTGACGACGAACCCGGCATGCTGCGCTACATTAAGACGCTGCTCGAGGTCGATGACTACAAAGTCGAAACCGCGACCACTGGCGAAGAGGCGCTGCAGCAAATCGAGAAGGGTCTACATCCCGACTTGGTTCTGCTCGACGTCCTCATGCCTGGCATCGACGGCCTGCAAACTCTGGAGCGTCTGCGCCAGATGCAGCCGGGAATAAAGGTGGTGATGCTCTCCTGCGTCAGCGACACGCGCAAGGTCGTGCAGGCGATGAAACTGGGCGCGCAGGATTATCTGACCAAGCCGTTCCAAAAAGCGGAACTGGACGGGGTCATCGATCTGAGCCTGGGCAAGGGAAAACAGACTTACAGCGGCGAAGTGGAAGAACTTACCGACGACGTCTTCTTCATCGCAGCCAGCCCGGAAATGCGCAAAATCCGCTCGCAGGCGGCGCTGGTCGCGAACGTCGATATTCCTGTTTTGCTACTCGGAGAGAGTGGCACCGGCAAGGAAGTTCTCGCGCGTCTGATCCACAAGCTTTCGCCGCGAGCGCACCGCACATTCCTCAAGGTGAATTGCGCCGCGGTTCCCGCCGACCTTCTCGAAAGCGAATTGTTTGGCTATGAGCCGGGAGCCTTCACCGGCGCGACTCACGCCAAGCCGGGCAAGTTTGAGCTGTGTAACAAGGGCACGATCCTGCTCGACGAAATCGGCGAAATGCCGCCGCTGCTGCAGGCGAAGCTTCTCCACGTTTTGCAGGATCAGCAGTTCTCGCGCCTGGGCAGCCGCTCCGTCATCAAAGTCGACGTGCGGATTCTGGCCGCCACCAACATCAATATTCCGGAAGCACTCGCCACCAAGCGTCTGCGCGAAGATCTCTATTACCGCTTGAACGCCTTCACCTTGCACCTGCCGCCGCTGCGCGAGCGCAAGGAAGAAATTCCGATTCTGCTGAAGCATTCCATGTCGCGCATGTCGGAGCGTTACGCGCGTTCGCCGCTGCCGCTGTCACCCACCTTGCTGCAGGCCTGTCAGGATCACCCTTGGCCGGGCAATCTGCGCGAGCTCAATAACTTCCTGAAGCGTTACTTGATTCTTGGCGACGAGAACCTGGCCGTAGCCGAGTTACTGCCCAAGAATGACGGGAATGCCGGTGGCCGCGGAGACTCCGTGGTCCGCGGAGCCGAGCCGGGCGGCTTGAAGTCGCTGGCGCGCAGCGCAAAAGATGAAGCGGAAGCGCAGGCCATTACCCGCGCTCTGGAACAGACCAACTGGAACCGAAAACAAGCCGCTGTCATTCTGCAGATCAGCTACAAGGCTCTTCTGTACAAGATCCGGCAATATGCGATCGCCGAAGCTAAGAGTCATCACAAGCTATCGGCAGGAGCGTAGCGGGCTGCCGTATGTGGGACGGACACTCCTGTCCGTCGCTTTTGACTTTGCCGTTGAAGTGGCGGCCAATCCATTCTTGAAGAACTAGACCAACACCAAGACCAGGATCAACGGCAGCGGACAGAGCCTGCCCTGAGCTTGCCGAAGGGAGTGTCTGCTCCACACTGCCGCACTCCTTATGGAACCGTCAACTGGATGCCCTGGCTCTTACTGTCGCTGCCGGAGGCCGCCGTCACCGTGATGGTAGAGGTTCCAGCGGGCGTTCCCGAGGTAGGTGGCGCGGGCGTCGTGCCGCTGCAGGCAGGTTGGATCACAAGCAGAGCCCAGAGCGCACAGAACAGCAGTAGCCCCAGAATCCGTCGACGGCGTCGGTCTCTTCCGAATCCCGCTCCCAGCAGAGCTAATCCCGGAACGCCCAGCCAAACCGCATAAAACCGCTTCGACGATGCGGGAATAACACTCCCGGTAGTGATAGACCGAGCCGTCGTCGACAGACTCAGAGTGACTGCGCCCGGACTCGAACCTTGCAGGTTCACCGTGCTCGGAGCAAAGCTGCACGTGGCTCCGGTGGGCAAGCCGGTGCAGGAGAGCGATATGCTCGTCGTGTACGTGGGATTGGGGGTGAGTTGCACCAAATAGCGCGCGGTATCTCCCGCAGCCGCCACGCTGCGATTGGGAGGAGTCACGGCGAGCGCGAAGTCCGACATGTTCGCCGACACCTGCGTTTCGGCCAGCACGCTGTTATTCGCGCCGAGGACCTGCACCGCACCGCCGTTGAAAGTTGCCTGGCTGCCGTTAGGATACGCCGTCGGGGTCACAACAACCGTGATCGTAGCCGTCGAGAGGGGCTGCAGCGACGAAATGGAGCAGGTCACAACCGTTGTACTGGAACCGCCGCTGCAATTCCCAGAAGTGGCGCTGGCGGAAACGAAGGTCAGCGGGACAACCGTGACCCGCTGATTCAGGTCAACGTTGACGGTAATGTTCGAGGCCAAATCGGGGCCGTTGTTGGTCAGCGTATAAGTGAACGTAGCGTTGTTGCCGGCGTTGATGTACACCTGGTTGGTGCCGAGTGTCAGGACTCCCACAATGGACAGATTCGCCGTGGTCTGCAGCTCCGTAACAAATGCGTCGAAGCCGCCGTTATTCACCGTCTGCACTCCCGTGACCTGCAGTCCATTGGGAGGAGCGGAGTTTGAGTCGCCCGCAAAATAAGTGTTCTGGTTGACATCGAGAGCGATGCCCGTACCCTGAGTAGTGGCGCTGGCGCCGGCGCTGGTGAGACTTCCGCCGAAGTACGTAGCCCATGAGCCAGTTTGATTCTGTCCAGTCACCGCTCCGGTGTTCAGGCGGGCTACGAAAGCATCGCGCGTGCCAGTCAGGTGACCCTGAACGTCGCCCGGATTGGGAAAGACCGGGAAGTCCTGAGACTCAGTCCATCCGGTGACCAGCGCGCCAGTGGCTGAATCCACGGTTATTGCGAGTCCCTCCTCGTTACCGCTGGTTCCCCCAGCCGTGCTTCCACCCAGATAGGAGAAGTAAGTGAGCGACATATTGTTAACGGTGGTAGTTGTACTTAAAGCCGGGTTAGTAAGCCGCGCCACATAGGCGTCGCTTGGAGCCGGGTCGGTCTGCGTGGTGCAGGTAACTACACCGCCGGGTGGCGTGGGGGGGAGATTGTTCAGGCACTGCTGGTACGTCGCGAAGGTAGCGACGGTGGTGAAACCCTGCGAATTGGTGGTCCCTGTAACGTAGACGTTCGCGGCGCCCGCGTCCAACGCGATCCCGGTGCCTGTGTCCGTCTGGGTCCCTCCCAAGTAGGTAGACCACTGCAGTTGCTGTCCTTGGGCAGCGGTGGGAGGGGGAGTGATCTTCGCCAGGAAAGCATCCGTATCCGTCGTTGTCGAGGAGTTCGTACAGGGCGGGGGCGGGTTGGTGACCACCGTCGTCCCGGGCGAGTCGAGGCAGGCCTGGTATGCATTCAGGATGGGGAAGTCGCCGACCGCACCGTTGGTGTAAGTGAAATTCGTAGTGCCGTCAAAATAGATGTTGCCGGTCGTATCCACCGCGATGCCGCCGCCGCTGGCAACGATGGGCGCTCCGTTCGCAGTGTTCGCTCCACCAAAGTATGTGGAGTAGGCAATGCTGCTTTTACCCGCGTTGCCCGTGTTTACCTTGGTCACGAAAAACTGGACCGTGGCCAGCGGAGTGCTCTGGAACGGAATCGCATACGGCAGCGAGCTTGAAGGAAACTGAGGACCGGTGGGAGACCCCACGTCTTGCGTCTTGGTAGACGTGGTAGTTCCAGTGACGTAGACGTTCTCGCTGCCATCGGTCGTCATTCCGCTGGCGACGTCGTCGCCGCTGCCGGAAAGATACGTCGAGTAGATCAACGAAGAGGCCGCAGGATTGAGCTTAGTCACGAATACGTGGTGCGGGCCGGCGCTGCCGGCCTCCGGAGTCGCCTGGTAAGAGGTCGCCGAGGTTGGGAACGTGGGAGAGGTAGTCGTGCCCACCACGATCGGATCGCCCGCGCCGTCGACGGCGATTCCTACGGGGCTGTCGACTCCGGTCCCGCCCAGGTAAGTCACATATAGGAGCGGGGGATTGAAGGTTGGATTGATCTTGGCGATGTAAACGTTCTGCACGCCGGCCAGAGCGGACTGCAACACAGTCGTGGATGCTCCAAGCGGCAATGTCGGCGAGGTGGTCGACCCGGTGAGATAGATGTTTCCGCTGCCGTCGATTGTGAGCGAACTGGCGTGCTCATCCCCGCTGCCGCCGAAATAGGTGGAGAAGGATAGATTCGGATCGATGATCAGTTCGCGCGTGGGATCGTAGGTTCCGAGGGAGAAGCCGGCGCGGTTGGCGCCGCGAAGAACGAAACCGCCTTCAATCGGCTGCCGGCCCCCGGCGATCTGTTGATAGATGCGCGGTGCCTCGAGCCGGGCATCGCCGCTCTCCCCTTTGACGATGAGAGCGCCGTCCTTCAGTTCCAGCGCTTTGGCTCCGTCAAACTCGAGCTGGGCTTGCGCGGGGTCGGCGCCCGGCGCGATCTGCAGGTCATATTCCAGGACTCCCTGATTTCCGTAGAAGACCAGATCGATTCCCGGATAGACATCTTCGTAGCGTACTTGCGCAAACTGGGGGATCTCGCGGCGCCACTTTGACGGATCGTTGCCCAGAAGATAATTGCTCTTGACGGGCAGGAGATCGGTGGCGGTCAGACGGGCGTTCGGGTTCGCTCCCGCCAGCTTCATCTGGAAAGACGCTAGCTTCCCGCGTTTCGACGACTTGTCCCCATGGATCGAGGAGGAGCGCACGCTGACGATCGCGCCTTCCGATCCGAGAAACAGAGTGTAGCCCGAGCCGTGGGCAATGAACCGGGCACGAGAATCGTCGGGATCGAGGTTGGCTTGTCCGCGGTTCGGTTCAAACATCAGCGGCATGCGGGCCAGCAGGGAGGCCGCTTTCATCCCGGCGGCGCGATCAGACAGTCCGGACCGAAACCGCGTGGCGGCCAGAGGGCTGGCAGTGGCTGCTTCATCCTGGATCGCGTTTGGGTGGGCTCCCGCTGTCGCAACCGGCTGGCGGCAGCGAGACCCCCCACCGAGGAGCATGCCTCCTGCCGCGAGCAGGACCAGCCCTGCGGCCAGCACACGAACTCGAACCCCGGACGTTCCCAACCCCCTACGGCGATCTACGTTCACGCGTTTCCTCCGATACATTCAGCTCAGATCGTTGTAGCTCAGATCGTTCTACTCAGGTCGTTTCTTGCCCAATTCGTTTTTTTCGCCCAGATCAGTGCTGAGATTGGAGATGGCGCACGAGTACGTCGGGGCCTGACGCCGGCGTTCTTCAATTGGCGAGCCGGCCCGCGGCTTGCTGGTTCACTGGAACTGGCGGAAAAAATAAGTAACTACTTAAACATCTGACGGATAGACAAGTCAAGCATCCCTCGGCACTGCCGCCCGCTCCAAGATTGGTCAGATGCGCCTGGGAGCCGAGAAAGATGCCGCAACGTGATACAAAACTAGGACATAGGCTGCCCTCCAGCACCGATTAACCGATGCAGTTCCCGAGGGCATTTTGCTGTTGCAAACTGCTGGTAGTTTTATACATTGAGGTCAACAGGGCATCCGGTTGGAGTCTGTCGCGACGACCGCGGCAACGTGCCGTGCCGCGGTGGACGCCTTCCTGTATGACGCGGTTCTTCGGCACGGTTCAGATATGGACCAGAGTTCCCAGGATCGGCGGATGATGCGGCGCTTTGACATGCGCCTGCCGGCGATAGTTCGGCTTGCTGGCGCCGCTGAGTTTCGCACTGAGACCCAGAACGTCAGCGCCCGGGGCGTCTTCTTCTACCTCGACCGAGCCGTTTCGGCCGGAACCGAGCTGGAAGTCACCTTAACCTTTCCACCCCACATCACGTTGACCGAACCGGTGCGCGTCCGCTTCACGGCCCGCGTCATTCGCGTCGAACATCCCCTGCCCTCGTTGCGCATCGGCACCGCAGCCATGATCGAAAACTACGAGTTCCTGCGCTCCGATGGCAGCCAGGATTTCCTCGGCGCACTGCAGGGATGGAAAGTGCCGCAGTAAGGCGTGTGGGGCGGACACTCCTGTCCGCCGCTTTTGGTTTTGCTCTTGGTGTTGCTCTTGCTGTTGCTCTTGGCTTTGCTATTGACCTTGCCTAAAAAGATCAAGAACAAAGGTCAAAAGCAGCGGACAAGAGTGTCCGCTCCACACGGGAGTCGCTCTACTTCCCTTTGCCCAATTCCTTCAACTGCTGCCGCAGGCGACTAAAGCGGCGGACGAGCGTCCCAAGGTAGAAGGCGTGGATCACCCAGGTGGCGATGTAAGCGGCGAACAAGAATTTGATGGAGTTCATTGCGGGCTCCGGTGCAGTGGCAGGCTAGGTTTGGCGCTCTCTTCGCTCGTTCCCGCCAGCGACGCCATGGCGTGGGCCTCCTCTACCTCGCGTTGCAAGAGTTCCAGACGGAAGCGCGACCAGCAGACCAGGAAGGCGAAGCAGAGAAAGGCCATCCAGCTGATCAGCAGCACGCGCAGCATGCGCGGATCCATCGATCCGCCGCCGCCGATCACCGGCTGCGGGTGCTGGGTGCGGAAGAACCAGATCGAGAAATAAACCAGCGGCACATCCAGCGCTCCGAAGACAGCGAGTGCGGCAGCCAGCATTTGCGTTTGGGCGCTACTGGAAAAACGCCGTAGCACCAGATAACTCACGTAGATGAGCCAGAGCACGAGCGTCGACGTGAGCCGAATGTCCCCCGGCGCCCACCAGATGCCCCACACCGGACGCGCCCATATCGGCCCGGTGACCAGCACGATCGTACAAAAAACGACACCGACTTCCGCCGTGGTAACGGCGAGCACGTCGAGCATTTCCCCGGGAAACCACTTCCCTATGAGGAAGTAGAAGATCGGGATCAGAAGAACAGTCGTCGCCAGGGCGCTGGGCCGCATGCCGGCCGAGGTCAGTTGCCGCTGCACCTGCGGGAGAAACGACACAATGACACCAACCACGCCGATTGCAATGACAATCCATTTCGCAGCAGCCTTGCGCGACGGCTTCGCGCTGGCCAGGTATTGCACCGACGCAATGAAATTGATGAAGAACAGCAGGAACGCCGTCCACGCCGAAGGCACGTGGTAATAGATGATGCGATAAACGTCGCCCTGCAGCGCGTCCGTCGGCGCAACCACCAGAGCCTGATACAGGGCATACGCCAGCAGAACCGCCGTGACAATCGAGAGGATGGGGAAGAGCCGTTTCATTCCGCGTGCAGAATCGTCTCGAACAAGGCCAGACAAGCTGTAGTAAACACTACATCGTAGGTGAGAAGCAACACGATGTAGAAGTGCGCCGGGTTGTCGCCGGTGAGTACCGCGGTGGTGCCTGCGACCATGCCGAGCACGGCCGGAATCGAAATCGGAAACAGCAGCAAGGGCAGCATGATTTCGCGGCTGCGCGTGCGCAACGACATCGCGGCGAAAAATGTCCCATTGACCACCAGGGCCCATGTGCCCAGAGCGGCAATCGGAATCAACTGCCATGCGGGACCCAGCACCCGCAAGTTGTAGAAGATCACGAACAGCGGCGTCATCAGCGCCTCGAGCACGCTGACGAAAATGAAATTGCCGACCGCCTTCGCCAAAAACAACGCATTCGCCGGAGCCGGAGAAACGCGATAAGCATCGAGCACCTGATTGCGCAGCTCGCGTGCCCAGGTCTGGTTCAGCGCGACGACAGCCGCGAACAGAAACGCCACCCACACCAACCCGCCCACAATGTGCCGCGACTCCTCCGCGAGCGGATCGAAAGAAAAAACAAAGATCACGACCACCAGCAGGGAAAAGAACAGCATGGAGTTGAGAGCGTCTTTGGAGCGCCACTCCAGGCGAATGTCTTTCTTCAGGGTCGCGAAGGTAATTGCCCAGAGCGAGTTTTCCGGGCTTGTCATGTTTTCTGGCGCAGTCGTTTTTTCGGAGCCCGTCATTGAAGTCCCTCGCGGGAACTCGCCGCCCGCTTCGCGGTCGACGTGCGGTCAACAATCTGCCCGGCCTGCATCCACACGAATTCGTCAGCTACGCCGTCGAGCAACAGCGCCTGATGCGTCACCACGAAGATTGTTTTCCCGGCATCGCGCATCCCCTTGAGCAATGCGACCATCTCGCGCGCCGAATGCACATCCACATTGGAGAAGGGCTCGTCCAGCAGCAGCACCTTCGGATCCTGCAGAATCGCTCGCGCCAGCGACATGCGCTGGCGCATGCCTTGGGAATATTGGCCGACCCCGCGCGTCAGTTCGGGATCAAGCCCAACGGAACGAATCACCTCCGCGCAGCGTGCATCTCCCGCGATGCCGTAGAGGCCGGCAAAATAGCGCAGGTTCTCCATCCCGCTCATTTCGTCGTAGAGCAGCGAAGGGTGCGCCATGTATCCGAGATCGCGGCAGGCCGCTTTGGGAGTTTTGCCGAAGATGGAAATCTCGCCGCTCGTAGGATGCGCCAGTCCGGCGAGCGCGCGCAGCAGCGTCGTCTTTCCCGCCCCGTTGTCGCCGAGGATGGCATGGAAGCGTCCCGCGTCAAATTCGGCCGAAACGCCGCGCAGGGCGGCAAAGCGTCCGAACTGTTTGATGACGTTGGTGACGGTGATGGTCGACGAAGTAGCGGAGGTCACGATCAGGTGACAGTAATTGAGCGATCAGGTTTTGGGAAGGGCACGGCTTTCAGCCGTGCCGAAAAAGACAGCAAAAGCCCGCGGGCTTTTGCCCCTGAGGGTTACTTCTCGAATCCCTCAAGCCACCTCTCGGGACCAGTCTACAGAATAGACAGCGAAGATGCGGTATGGCCCTGGTTCCGCCCCCTTAAATGAACCGTCGCTAACCCTGTCATAAGCATCATCAAACGAGGCAAACAGACAATGTTCATTGGTTCTGATTTCCCCCGCCAAACCATTGCAAGAAAGCGGCGAACACTCGGGCGCATTCCCGGCGAAAAACGTAACCACATCGAATCCTTCCAGTCTCTTATTCACAGGCGGAATGACATTAGTCGGAAACGAGGCCTCGGGTTCATAACGAGACCACTTTTCTCCATCGAACTGCATCTCGTGGACTTCGTAGTAAAAAAGAGAAGTTCCTTCAAGTTGAATCGAATTCTCCCTCGCTATGGTTCGGATGATCTCTGGCGAATCAAAGAGCCAGTAACCGTTGTGCTTCCAGTACTGAACGTAATCGGCAAAGTCATCATTGACACAGTCACTGACCGAGTACACGTCAACAACGCGTTCCACGTGAAAGCCCTTGGGCTTTCGGACGCGTTTCGCCAGGTAGCCGGCAGGAGTCATGCTGGATATAGCTTCACCGCGGGGGCTTTGGGCGCAGCTACACGCCGCGCCCCTTTCAAGACCAGCCTAGGTCATGCTCTTCGCCGGAGCCGGTGCAGCGCCCGGCGCACCCGGCTGTTGCGGCGCGTACTTCGAGGCGCACTTGGCCTGAAGCTGCTTGGCGTGGAACACCCTGTCGCGGCCATAGCTCCCATCGGCAAGAGCCTGGGAGTCGTCCTTGAAGGTGTCGGGGGGCGCTTCGGTGCCGGTATAATCCACGGAGATTTTCTGATCCTCTTCCACCAGCACAAACTGCACGTGCGAGCCCGTGCGCTTGATCGAGCCCGGTTCCACGTTGCCGGCAACCCGCAGGCGCTTCGAATACGCCGTGTCGCCCATCTTGTGCAGTTCCTTGATGGTGACGTAGTAGCTCTTGCTGTCCTGCACGCCGGTATAGGCGAGGTAGGCGAGCAACAGCAGGATCACAGCCGTGGCACCGCCGAATTTCAAATAAGTCTTGGCTTGGCTTGACATAAACGCCCCGAAGGGGAGACACCCCACAGTCAAACTCTACGCGTCCGCGGGGGAGGAATCAAGATTCGGCAGGCCCATCCCGGGCCTGTCCGGACGGTCCATTCGGCCTGGAGCCAACCTCATCCGCTAGAATGGAATTTAACTGGATACACGCTAACTTATGATTCATCCCTGGCACGACGTAACTCCCGGCGACAAACTGCCGCAGGAATTCGACTGCGTCATCGAGATCCCCTTCGGTTCAAGCGTAAAGTATGAACTGGACAAGTCGAGCGGCTTGATTCGCCTCGACCGCGTCCTGTACTCGGCGGTGTACTATCCCGCGAACTACGGCTTCATTCCGCAGACGCTGGCCGAAGACGATGATCCGCTCGACGTGCTGGTCCTTTGCCAGGAGCCGGTGGTGCCGCTGACCGTCATCCATGCCCGGACGATCGGGCTGATGACCATGATTGACGCGGGCAAGCAGGACCACAAGATTATTGCGGTTGCGACCGAGGATCCCGAGTTCAACTCGTACCGCGAAGCGGCGGAGATGCCGCCGCACCGTTTGCTCATGCTGCGCAGGTTTTTTCAGGATTACAAACAACTGGAAGGCAAAGCCGTCGAGGTCGATGAGATACGCCCGCCGAGTGAGGCCTACCCCATTATCCTCGACGCCTTGCATCGCTATAGCGAGCAGCGGCGAAAAGGCTTTCAGACCGCCAAACACTAACCACGTCGGCGGGTGCCCCATTTCTCGCGCGTTCTTTGCGCGAGAAGTGGGGATTTTCGCGAGCGGCCCCGGACGAATGCGTCCGGGGCTAGATTTACATCCCTTTGAACACGAAGTTGATCTCTTTCGTCTCGTTCCCTGCGATGGTGACCGTCTGCGTCGACGTGCCCAGCTTCTCGTGCCAGGCCTTGATCGTGTAGGTTCCCGGCGGCAGATTGCTCAAGTCGAAGCTTCCGTCTTTAGCGGTGACGGCGAAATATGGGTGCTTGAAGACGGCGATGTAGCTCTTCATCCAGGGATGCAGGTTGCATTTCACCGGAATCGCGATCTCCTCGCGGGCAAACGTCTCTTCCATCTTTGTGCCCGGCGCCTCGGCCTTGTTCCATTCCCGGTTGTTGGCGGGCTGCGGATGAACGTTGTGCGAGGTAGCGTCTTCGTTCACCACCTGCAGCGGCTGGTTAGCGCGGACCGCCATCACGTGCGGCGTGTACATGCATCCTTTCTGCTCGACCACGGCCGGCTGGCTGGGCGGATCGAAGGTGCGATCGCCGAGTCCCTGGGAAACGAAGACGATTACGTTCTGCAAATCGCCTTTGCTGTCCGCCAGGATTTCCTGCGCCATGACCGGCGTGGCGTGCTGCTTCGCGCAGACCGGATCGGCAGCCATGCTGATGGGCTTGGCCACGGGCGCCTTGCCATCGAAGCGCACAATCCCCCGGACCGTCGCTCCCGTCGTCGAAGCGGCAGGGCCGCCGGCTCTAGCGCCATGCGGAGTTGAGATGCAAAGGGCTAAAGTCAGGGCAAAAAAAGACAAAAATCTCTTCCCATTCATACCACATCACCTCAATTCGAAAAGTTTTATGCGCAGGGGGCTACACTTCGCTTGGCTGGGTTCGTTGGCAGTTCTGTTTTTAACAACACGATCACACTGTTCGTGGACACCTTTCTCTTCGCCGCATCACTGCCGCTGGTTTTACTGGTTGTATCCGTGGCTATAGCCGGCGGCAAAGGAGGCGCGATCCTTTTCCGTCGACCAGCGGCCGACCGGGGGATGCATGGGATTTCCGGCAGTGCGCGCGAGTTTGCCGAGATAGACGCCGTCGCGAAAAGCGGCGTCGCCAGCCATTTGCGCGTCAAGACCCTGACCCGGCCGCGCTGCCATGTTTCGCTTCACGAACATCGCGCTGGTTCCCACAAAACCGATCGCGAGTGCGTACGTTAATATGATTTTCATCGTTAATCTCCTCGAAGCCGAATCCGTTTCCTCAGGTTCTCTCACTTATCCAGCGGGGATAATCAGACTTATCCGCGAGATACACTTCTCCCTTCACCGGAAATCACACTGATCCGGGGTCGTTCACAATGTCTGTTCTTTCTTTTGCCCCTGGGCCCCTGGTTTCGTAGACAACCGCTCGACGCTTGTCCATTTCGCCGCGCGAGAACCTTTGGGAGCCAACTTAGCACTGAGTCAAAACCCGTCCTTGCCCTGCGACAAATCAGTTGTAAAAACAAAGTAAGAACAAGACTTTTTACAATTCCCTTACATCGAAAATTTCAATGCAGAGCGAGCCGACACAATCGTCGTTGCTCGAAAGCATTCCCACATTGGAGCGCTCGCCGATCCAAATGCGACTCACGTTGACGCCGACTTTGAGAGTACGCACGGTCGCGGCTGACATGGTCACCACCACGTCATTTCGTCGTCACATTCTGGTCACGCCTGTGGATACCCCGAAGGAACCCCTCGGTCGCGCCGTTTCGCCCGCGTAAAAAAAAGAACTTGACATAATGTACTAGAGTTCTAGTACAATAGCACACATGGGGAGGAACACCCAGAGCGGCGCTTTCGAGTTCGCCCTCGATCTCCACACCGGCGTCCCGGTCTACCGGCAGCTCATTGACCAGGTTCGATTAGGCATCGCCTCCCGGTCGCTAACACCGGGGTACCAACTGCCCACGGTGCGGCAGTTGGCTGTCGACCTGGCGATCAATCCCAATACCGTGATGCGGGCCTATCGAGAACTCGAACTCGGCGGCCTGCTCGAAACTCACCAGGGCACGGGGACGTTCATCAGCGACAAGAAGCCGGAAAGAAAATCTGTCGAGCGAGATCGCCAACTCGGGCAGTTGGCCGGCGAATGCGCGGCGCGCGCGGGAGCCGCCGGATTCACCGTGGAGGAGTTGATTGATCGCTTGAGCGAGTTGCTGCCTCGCCCTGCGCAAAGGAGATAGTCGCCATGCCGAACATTCGAATCAACGACGTCAACGGGGTCGCTCTGCTGCTGTTCGTGGTGTGCACGCTGGCGGGAGTCGTGGTCTGGCAGGCCGTTCATCAACCATGGCCAGCCATCTCTGGAGTTCTGGCCGGTTTGTATTTTCTCTTCGCCATCAAGATTGTCCGCCAATGGGAGAAGGTTGCCGTCCTGCGTCTGGGACGTTACGTCGGCTTGCGCGGTCCCGGGTTGTGCCACATCGTGCCCATCCTGGAAACGCTAAGCCCCTACGTCGACCAGCGCGTGCGCGTGGCCAGCGTTTCCGCCGAATCGACGCTGACGCGCGACACAGTCCCCGTCAACGTTGACGCCATCGTCTTCTGGATGGTGTGGAACGCGGAGAAGTCTATTCTCGAAGTCGAGAACTTCGTGGAGGCCATCAACATGAGTGCGCAGACCGCGCTGCGCGAGTCCATCGGACGCCACGAACTGGCGCAGATGATTACTGAGCGCGAGACGCTGGGGCGCGAACTCCAGCGCATTCTCGACGAGAAGACGAATCCCTGGGGCATTACCGTGCAATCGGTGGAGATTCGCGACGTGAAAATCCCGCAGGGCCTGGAAGATGCCATGTCGCGTCAGGCGCAGGCCGAGCGCGAGCGCCAGGCGCGAATCATTCTCGGCCAGGCGGAAACGGAAATCTCCAACAGCTTCGTGCAGGCGTCAAAAGCCTACGCCGAGGACCCCGTCGCTCTGCACCTGCGCGCCATGAACATGCTTTACGAAGCGATCAAGGAGCGCGGCTCGATGGTGATTGTGCCGTCATCCGCGGTAGAAACCATGGGCCTGGGCGGCAGTCTCGCAACCGCAGCCCTAGGTGGAGTCAAACCGTAGATCCGCTATCAACAAATTCCGCGGTCGACAAACCGGGAAAGGTCCGGCTTCAGCCGGGCCATTAGAAATCGCATGAATACTGGGCTTTTAGCCCCTGAGGGCAACGGCCTGGGAGGAGATCCTATGAATTCGCCTGCGACCAACATCCCCAAAGAGACGAACCATCTCGTGCTCAGCATCGCCCTGCTTCTGGCTGCTGTGCTGTTTGCCGCTCGGACCGCCAACACCCAGCAACTACAAAAAGGGATCAGCGTCGTGATGGCCACAACTACCAGCGCGGCGCCGATGCCTGACGCCGATGACGAAGACGCCTGGGTCGTCGCTGTCACCCCTGACGGCAGCGTGTTTTTTGGAACGGATAAAGTCACTCCCGCTGGCTTGGCCGACAAGATGAAGAGCCGGCCGCGGCGACGCGACCAGAAGCTTTACATCAAGGCGGACGAACGAACGGCATACGCCCAGGTGAAGAAGGTTCTCGATGCCGGCCGTGAAGTGTCTTTCGAAACTGCGGTTCTGTTGACGTCACAACCGGAGTCCGCTGCGCCAGGAACAAACGCGCCGCCCAGAGGTTTGGAGGTGCGGGTGCGAGAACCCCAGGTGGGCGCAAATCCGATCCTTGTACAACTGGTTAAATCAAAACGGCCAGCGCCCGAGGTCATGATTGGTCAACAACAGATTCGATGGGGCCTGATGTCAGACACACTGATTCCGCTTTTGCAGCATCAAAGAGAAAAAATGGTGCAAGTGCGAGCAAGCGGGCAACTCCCATTCCGTGACGTCGTGCATGTGATCGACGCCTGCCGCGCTGCTGGAGCGAACGTCTTTTTGTCATTGGCAGAGCTCTAACCGAAGCAGTGGGTATCTCCAGACATCGGCGCGACCATCGCCCTGCTGATGTCCGCTCGATCACCACACCCTGCAGGCGTTCTCCGCCACCATGGGCTGCCCTGCCTTGCAGCCCCATGCCTTCTGAAACTCCGGCATATTCTGCACCACGCCGTCCACGCGATACTTTCCTGGCGAGTGCGGGTTAGTACTGACCTGCATGCGCAGATATTCCGGCCGCTGCTTCTCGCACCAGACCCGCCCGAAGCCCAGGAAGAAGCGCTGCTCCGGCGTGTAGCCGTCGATTTTCTCGCCCTCTTTGCCGGTCTTGTCGTCGGCGATCATGTGCTCGAGCGCCGCCAGCGCGATGCGCGCCCCGCCATTGTCCGCCGTGTTTTCTCCCAGCGTGAGGCGGCCGTTCAGCTTCAGGTTATCGACAGCGACGAAGTTGGAATATTCATCGGCGATGCAGCTCACGCGCTTTTCGAATTCCTTCCCATCCTGCTCGGTCCACCAGTCGCGCAGGTTGCCCTGCGGATCATACTTGCGCCCCTGATCATCGAAGCCGTGCGTGAGTTCGTGGCCAATCACCAGCCCGATGCCGCCGAAGTTGACCGCATCGTCCATGGTCTTGTCGAAAAACGGCGGCTGCAGAATGCCCGCCGGGAACACGATCTCGTTGTAAGAACCGTTGTAGTAGGCATTCACTGTCGGCGGAGTCATGCCCCACTCCTTGCGGTCGAGCGGCTTGTCGATCTTCGCGATCTGGCGCTTCGCTTCGAATTCGGTGGCGCGGCGCACGTTCCCCAGCAGATCGTCGGGCTTGATGACCACTGAGCTATAGTCGCGCCACACATCGGGATATCCAATCTTGTTGCGGATGGCCTGCAGCTTGACCTTGGCCTGCTTCTTGGTTTCGTCACTCATCCAGGAAAGGTTCTGAACATCTTCGTCGAGCGATTTCTCGAGCGCGTCCACCATCTTCAACATGCGCTGTTTTCCCTCAGCGCCGAATGTCAACTCGACATAGCGTTGCCCCAAGGCCTCGCCCAGCGAGGAGTCAACGAGATCGACGCAGCGCTTCCAGCGGTCCTGGATTTGTTTTTGCCCGGTCAAAGCCTGGCGCATTTTGAAATTCGCATTCACAAATGGCTGCGAAAGCCACGGGGATGCGGCTCGCAGCACATGCCAGCTCACATACGTCTTGAGCGTGTCGAGCGGCAGCGATTCCACTACACCGTTGACCTGCTGGAAGAAATCCGGAGTGACGACGTTGAGAGCGGTGAAGTTCGGCGCGCCGACGGCGGTGAAGTAGCGATTGAGATAAAAGTCCGGCGCCAGCGCAGCCGCTTTCTCGCGGGTCATATTATGATCGCGGTTGTTGGGATCACGCCGCTTGGTCCGATCCATCGAGTCGGCCGCCAGCAGGGTTTCCACCAGCAGCACCTGTTGCGCGGACCTGGCCGCCTGTTGCGGGGTTTGCCCGGCTAGCGTGAACAGCTCGGTGGCATATTCGACCAGATGCTTGCGCATCTCGACCTTGTCGGCATCGTCTTTGACGTAATAGTCGCGGTCAGGCAGCGAGAGTCCGCCCTGGTCGATGTAAGCGATCACCTGGTCGGCATTGTGCAGGTCGGGCGAAGAATAAAAGCTGAACAGAGACCCCCCTCCCATCAGGCGCAGGTGCGCGAGTTCGTCGATGAGCCCCTGCTTGTCCCTCACAGCCGCGACGCGCTCCAGTTCCGGCTTCACGGGCTCAATACCCTTCCCATCCACGGCTTTCTCGTCCATGCAGGAGCCGTACATGTCGCCGATCTTCTGATCGATCGGGTTTCGTCCCGCGCCGCCGGACGCGGCCTTCTCCAGAATGCCCTTCTCGATTTCGAGGTTGCTCTCGTTCAGTTGAGAGAAGCTTTGCCACGACGCACGGTCGGCGGGGATTTCGGAATTCTTGATCCAGTTACCGCAGGCGTACTGGTAAAAGTCGACGCACGGGTCAACGCTCTTGTCGATGTTGTCGATGCTGAATCCGGCGCCGGGCTTGGCGCCGGATGACGACTGGGCAAAACTGCCAGCGGTTGCGACGAGTAAGAAGGCCATTACGAGACGGAAGGCGCGCATAGGAAATCTCTCCTTGAGGTAGCGGCTGGGATTCTAAGCCCAGCCTTCGTCAATCGGCAAACAGCGGGCGGCAAGGCATTCCGCCAGGGCGTCATCCTTGTATCTTCTCGGGCACTGCCCGTGAGCCGCAAGGTGGAGTAGCAAAGCGGCAGCGGGTTTCGGCGGGAGGCCGTGAGATCCCTGAGGCACCCACGAGGCAGCCTGAAGTGAGATCGGCCCCCGCCCTTCCTTTCTCACGCCGCGCAGAATCTGAGGCCCGAGAGCCTGCATTCACAAGGCTGGCGAGAGAGGTGGCACAGGGTCGGGAGCCGAAGCCCAGCTTAAAACGGAGGTCGAAGATGAGCAAGCCCGAAGCTGGGAAACGATGCTACGTGGGAGTGGATGTGAGCGCGCGCGAGTTGGTGGTGGCCATCAGCGATGGTGGGGAGCCGACGATGGAGCGAGTCCGCAACGATGTCGCGGGGCATCAGCGACTGCAGGCGCGGATGCGCGCCTTGCCTGCGCCGGTCATGATTTGCCTGGAGGCCAGCGGGACCTACAGCCTGGACGTGGCATTGGCTCTGGCTCGGCCGGCGGTGGGGTGGCAACTCAGCCTGGTGAACCCGCGCCGGGCCCGGCGATTCGCCGAGTCGTTGGGACAACGCAGCAAGACCGATCCGGTGGACGCGCGGGTGCTGGCCCAGTATGCGGCTCGCATGCAGCCGGAGCCCTGGCAGCCGCCCACTGCGGCGGCCCTGCATCTGCGTACTATCACGCGCACCATCGCGGCGCTGGTGCGGCAGTGCGTGCAGCACAAAAACCGGCAGCATGCCCTGTCGGCCAGCGCCGCTCTGCCGGCTCTGCTGGTGCGCGAACTCGAAGTCCAGGTGGCATTTGTGGACAAGCGCATCCGCCATCTGCGCCGCCAAGCCTTACGCCTGATCGAGCAGCAGCCCGAGTTGCTGCGTTGCTGGCAGCACCTGCAGACGATTCCCGGCGTGGGCGAAGCCAGCGGGTTGTCGATTCTAGGCGAACTGGCCGTCTTGCCTGCGACCTTGGATGAACGCCAGTGGGTGGCGCACAGCGGCCTGGATCCCAAGCAGCATCGCTCGGGCTCTTCGGTGGAGCAGAAAACCCGCATCAGCAAGGCCGGCAATCGCTATCTGCGCGCCGCTCTGTATATGCCCGCGCTGGTGGCTGTGCGGCACGATCCCTGGCTGCGAGGCTTCTACCTGCGCCTAGTCGCACGCGGCAAGGCCAAGCTGCAAGCCCTGGTCGCCGTCATGCGCAAGTTGCTGCACGCCGCCTGGGGCATGCTTCATCACGATCAACCCTACGACGGAGCCAAACTGTGTCCCCAAGCGTAAAAACAGAGAGGTTCTCCTGCACCTCTCCAGAGAGAAAAAAAACTTGAATTCAAAGAGAGAATCTGAGCGCAGCTGTTTTTCAGGCGGAGCGAAGGATCTCCTTCGTATAACGTCGTGTCCTTCGTGGTTAGGCTTTTGCATTATCGGCTCAAAGCCGCCGCAAATCTGCAAAGGCGCCAGCGCGGTTATAATCAGACTCAACGAATCCAAGAGGCGTCCGATCATGACTTCCACCAATGGCAATGGCAGCAACGTATACAGCGTCCCCAAACCGCGCGCGGAGTGGCTGGCACGGCGCAAGCAGGAGAACAAGAGCGGCAACTTCTCGCAGATGCACTACGCGCGCCAGGGCGTGATCACCGAGGAAATGTCGTACGTCGCCTACAAAGAAAAGTTACCGCCCGAACTGGTGCGCGACGAAGTTGCCCGCGGACGCATGATCATTCCCGCCAACATCAACCATCCCGAGCTTGAGCCGATGGCGATTGGCGTGGCGTCGCTGTGCAAGATTAACGCCAACATCGGCAATTCCGCCGTCACCTCCGAGATCAACGAAGAACTGAAGAAGCTGCACACCGCGGTGCACTACGGTGCCGACACGGTGATGGATCTTTCCACCGGCGGCAATATTCATGAGATCCGCGAGGCCATCCTGCGCCACTCGCCGGTGCCCATCGGCACCGTCCCGATTTATGAAGCGATCGCCCGCGTCAAGCGTGTCGAAGACCTGAACGCCGAAGTCATGCTCGAAGTCATCGAAGAGCAGGCGCAACAGGGCGTGGATTACATGACGATCCATGCCGGCGTGCTCATCCAGTATCTGCCGCTGATTTCCAAGCGCATTACCGGCATCGTGAGCCGCGGCGGAGCGATTCTCGCCCAGTGGATGGCGTACAACCATAAACAGAATTTTCTCTACGACCGCTTCGACGACATCGTCAAACTTTTCAAGAAGTACGACGTCAGCTTCTCGCTCGGCGATGGCCTGCGCCCCGGCTGCGTGGCCGACGCCAGCGACGAAGCGCAATTCGCGGAACTGAAAACTCTCGGCGAGCTGACAAAAAAAGCCTGGGAACACGACGTGCAGGTCATGATCGAGGGCCCCGGCCACGTCTCCATGGACAAGATCAAGGAGCAGGTCGATAAGGAAGTCGAGTACTGCTATGAAGCGCCGTTTTACACGCTGGGCCCGCTGGTCACCGATATCGCTCCGGGCTACGACCACATCACCTCCGCCATCGGCGCGGCCATGATCGGCTGGTACGGCGCGGCCATGCTCTGCTATGTCACGCCGAAAGAGCACCTCGGCCTGCCCAACGAAAAGGACGTGAAAGACGGCATCATCGCCTACAAGATTTCCGCCCACGCCGCCGACATCGCCCGCGGACGCCCCGGCGCTCGCGACCGCGACGACGCCCTCAGCTACGCCCGCTACAAATTCGACTGGGAAAAGCAGTTCGCCCTCTCCCTCGACCCAGAAACCGCCCGCAGCATGCACGACGAGACCTTGCCCGACGACTACTACAAAGAAGCCGCCTTCTGCTCCATGTGCGGCCCGAAGTTCTGCTCGATGAACTACTCGTCGAAAGTGGACGAGTACAACAAGCAGGTCCACGGGATCGAGAAGAAGGACTATTCGGAGTTGGTGGAGAAGCTGGTCACGCTGAAGTAGAAGTGCTGGGTGCCCCATCCTGGCCGCGTTCTTTGCGGCTAGGGAGGGGGCTTTGACTTCCCACCGAAATCACTACTCAAACCGAAACGGATTGAACGCCCCCACTTGAAACTGCCGGAAGTCTCGCTCGTTCCGCGTTGCCACCTCCAACCCGTGAATGCGCGCAGTCGCGGCAATCATCGCGTCTTCAATCAACTGCGGTGATTTCCCCGCCATCAGCCGCGCCCATTCCCGAAAGCATGCCGAGTCCATAGGCAACGCCGTGAACGAAGCCTCAACCATCGTGAGCCAGGCTTCAATTTCGCTTGCCTTAGCCGCATCGTTTCTGCGCGTCAACTCCACACCAGACTGCAGTTCCCCGATGGTTACGGCCGAGAGGAATATCTGCTCAGCCCGCAGCGTCTTCATCCACGCCACGACAGCTCCGTGCGGTTTAGGCTTCCGCAACTCGGAGACGACATTGGTGTCGAGCAGATATCGAGTCACTTCGGATCTGATTCACTGATCGGATTTGGTCGAGCCTGATTCGCTGAAGTCGACCACTGGACGCCGCTTCCACACGCCCCGCTTGGGTGCAATGTCCTCAAAGCGAGGACCCTCGCCGAGTAGCAACTCTTTGATGTTGGGCCGGCTTTCGCGTTGCAGCCGGCGCCATTCTTCAATCGGAACCAGCACCGCAGCCTCCACCCCTCGCCGGGTGACCACCTGCGGACCTTCTTTCAACGCCGCATCCAGGAATTCGCTGAACCGAGCCTTAGCCTCTTGCAACTGCCACGAGTTCATCTGTGCACTCCGGTTGCAGTATATGACTAGTTAGATGACTAGTCAATAACGCCTGCGCCAACCACCTTGGGTGCCCCATCCTAGCCGCGTTCTTTGCGGCTAGGGTGGGGACTTTGACGTAGGTCCCACGCTGGCAGGGGACGAAATATATATCTTTCAATTTTTTGTCTCAAATCCACAAAATATCTGATTTCAATGACTTGCGGCCCGCTGATATCCACGGGCGGCGGCAAAATCCAGGAAACAAAGAGCTTGCACGCAAAATACTGCGGAACAAGGAGTTAGCCGCATAGCTGAGCCGGCCTCTGTACGCGGGAGATCGCCTTCGGCGCGCTTTCGCTTGTTCAGGGCAGGCTCTGCCCCGCTGGTGAAAGCGCGGGGCTTCGGGATGACCGATCGAGGTTTAGGGAGCCCTTTCGCGCATATTCCCAATTTGGCTCTTTTCAGATTTCTCAGTAAAGGTTGTTCGTCACAGGAATGTGATTTCTGATTGTGGAAGGCTGTGGAAAAACCCCAGGTCGTCACCTGAGTCTCAGGACATATTACGAAGATAGGGCGAAATCCGCATGGCGCGGAGATTTTCGGGCGCCAGCCCCTCGACCCTCGGACCATCCATTTCGATGGCGCGGAGTTCGTCCAATAAATCGAGGTAGACGCGAAAATGCAGCGTGCCCCAAATTGATATCCAGTAACGAACTGTGAGTGGATCCTCAATTGGAGACAAGCGGGTGACTCTGAAGCCTGGTCCAAAATCGAAGACCTTGGCGAACGGCACCAAGGGCTCGGGTACAACGCCACCGTCCGAGTCGACAGACGTGCTCACCCCGTAGGGGCTTTCCACAAATCTGCCTTCGATCTTGTGCTCGCAGACGCGGGCGATTTTCTCCGCAATAATGGAAAAGCTCGCCCACGGAATCGGTACTGCCCAGGGGGAATTCTCGTAAGGTCCCAAGCCCGGGATAGCTCCAGGCCCCCCGGCGACATCCGCGTAAGGTATAAGTTCAGCCTTAAGCTTGGCTCTCAGGAGGTCCCGATGAGTCTTTTCTGTTTCCGATAATCCGTCGGCGTCGAGACCCAATGAGCGAAGCACCTTGGAGGCCAGCCCGGAAACTGCTCTCTTTTTCGGGTCGATGCACAGCACGACTCGGATGAGCAGGTCCCTTTCAAGCCGACCTAACTCGCTGTTACAGCTTGGACAGCTCGGTGCGGTCCAGCGCTGCACAGTGGCCGGAGTCGTATCTGGGTACCAAGAGTCTGGAAACCCATGATCATAGGTTACGGCCTTACTTAGGCGGAGGCAGTGAACACATCTTTCTCTATCATCGCGAGTGCGTGTAAGCAACTCTTCGGCGGAGGGGCGACTTTCATTAGCCATAATTTCGCAGCTTAACATAAACGAACAAAAGACGAAACTCTGTACTCCCTCCGGGGCTAGCAGGTTGCCGGGTGCTCCATCCTTTCGCGTTCTTTGCGAAAGGGTTGGATCAGCTTACGCCGACACGATCGCAACACCCGCAGCCGCTGCAGCGCGTCGGAGATCGGCGTCGGTCGTAGCCAAAGGCAAATTGAGACGCATCGCGAGCGCCAGGTATGCCGCGTCGTAGTTGGTAAGACCGTGTTTTTGCGCGAAGGCCGGCAGTTCGAGGATTTCGCTCGGAACCTGCTGGGCAGGGTCGATGGGAAGGGCCTTGAGTCGGGTCAGAAAACCATCGATTTGGTCGAGGGTGATCCGCTTGCGCCGGTGTGCCATGAGAAGTCCGTTTCCGACTTCATAGAACCACAACGTCGGAACGGCGGCACGCTTGCCGGAAAGGCTGGCGAGGATACCGAGACCATACTCCCGGCCTGCCTCGTCTTCCAGAAACCACTGGAGCGTCGACGACGCGTCCAGCACCAGATCACTCACCAGCGATGACCTTCCCGAATCAATTGCTTAACGGAAATGTCCTGCAGGGACGTTCGGTTCTCCGTGACAAAGTCGAGCATTTCCTGCACTGCACTCTCGTAGCTGCCATTGCTGTCTCCGGCAATTGACGGGCGCTCTTTTTCCCGAAGGGCGACGAGGGCCTCGCCAATTACCTCCTCGGCAGACCGGAAGTGACCGGATCTCAACTCGTCATCGACAATCCGTTCCTGCTCGGGCGTCAGATTGATATTCATGCGCGAAGGCTCCGCAGCCTACGATCGAATCATAGCAGTTTTACTCCGGGTTGACCCCGAGTTCAGCCAGGACTTGCTCGTGTGGAATGGCTTTGTTGCGCTTCGACCAGTCGCGCGCTTCTCCGAGTGCTTTTTCGTCTTGCGCCGTGAGTGGTTCCTGGTCAGTGGGAGCGTTAGCGATCGCGCGTGAGACGGGATCGAGCAAGCCTTCGAGCATCCCGATCGCCGCCGGAACCTGGCTCGGGTCCAACCTGTCGATCAATTCGTGGGCGTGCTCCTTGTTGGCAGCCATGCGTGACTCCTCCTGATATTTTACACGCCGGGTGCTTCGCGAGAATGTGAACCACTCACCTGTTGAGATTTGCAGAATATAGTGACTTGCCGGGTAGTCCTTTGCAAGCTTTGCGAATCCTTCGCGACCTTTGCGGTCAAAAGCTTTTAACCGCGGAGATCGCCAAGAATGGCCGCAAAGGACGCAAAGAAAATCAGCGCGTGTGGTCGCTTTCTTCGCAAAAGCGTTGTCACTATATTGTGCGTCGCTCAGAAGTCGCTGATGCCCGTCATCGGAAGCGGGCACTGACGGATATCGACTCTCAGGTCATGCCTATAGCATCCAGCTGACCAGTCACTTTCCTTCCAGCGTAATATCCCCCACTCCCACGTGGGCGCGGAGTTCGTACTTCCCGTCGCCGTGATACTTGAGCGTTTTGCCCAGCCAGCCGCTGGTTTCTCCGTAGCCGTCGCTGTTCACGTCGCCGATGCTGGTGCTGGCGCGCACCAGGTGATAGGTAGAACGCTCGCGAGTAACGCGAATGTCGCCAACTCCAAGTTCCAGATCCTTGTCGCCTTCAACGTCCTCCACAGTCATGTCGCCGACCTTTTCATGTACATCGAGGTTGGTGTTCGTGGGCACTTCCAGTTCCACGTCAAACTGCGTGTTGGAACGGGAAGGCGCATGGAACTCGATTGTGGCGTCGTTGCCGCGGACGTCAAAATCGACGTGCGCGTTCTTGACGTTGTGTTCGCGGCGCGACTTGACGGTGTATCGCAGGCTGATCTTGCCGGCATCGCCGCGCTTGATGCGCACGTCGCCCACGCTCACATGCACGTGCAACATGCCGCCGGGGGCAAAATCACGCGAGTCGGCATGGGTTTCTTTGTAGTCCCAGCTATGAGTTCCGGAGCGCGCAGCGCAGAAGGGGACGAGGGCAAGACATAACAGAACGACCTTGTGGGGTGGGCTCAGACGGACAAGAGACTTTCCCGACATGGAACACCTCTCGGGCGCATGGGCGCCTGCAGGGTTGTACGTGAGCAACGGGACGGTAGTTCCCGGAATGTAGTTGAAGGCGGGTGCCCCGCTAGACGCCAACTCATAACCAACCGAGGAAGTTAACCGCGCGGCGGCCCTCAGGGGCTAAAGCCGCATCTTTACTTGCTCCGGGCGGCACGGCTGAAGCCGTGCCCTTCCCAGCCGTGCCCCCTTCGTCGATCCGATTTCTTGGAGGTAGCTTCTAGCTATTGAAGTCCGCGATGCCGTTCCACACCAGTTGCACCGCGATAGCCAGAATCAGGAACCCAAAGATCTTGTTGATCGCGCCCACCGCGCTCGGCCCCAGCCGCCGCACCAGCGGCCCACCGAGACAGAAGAACAGCGAAACGCTGACCGCAATTGCGGCGATGCCAATCACCATGCCGAAATACGCAGCCAGGTTGTCGACATGAGCCGCCAGCGCCATCACCACTCCAATCGCGCCCGGGCCCGACATCAGCGGCATGGCCAGCGGCGTGAGGGAGATGTCTTCTTTGCTCTCAGCTTCGTGAGTTTCAGCAGGTGTGATGCGGGCGGTCGAAGTCACCATGCTCCAAGCCGTGTTCGCCACGATCAGTCCACCGGCGATTTTGATGACTGGCAGCGAGATGCCAAAGAAATGGAGAACGAAGCGGCCGAAAAACAGAAACGTTACCAGAATCGCAAAGACCCATATACCAGTCTTGAAGGCCGTCCGGGAGCGCTCGCGGGCCGTCCACCCAGTGGTCATGGTGAAGAAGATGGGAATGCCGCCAAAGGGATCGACGATCGGAAACAGCGCTAGAAACGTAGCCGCGGCCGAGTCTGGCAGCGTGCGCAGAAAATGCCCGAGAGCGTGCGCCGAAGTCATGCTACCGGTATCCTTCCAGGGTTTTGGCAGCGCGGTCGAGCGCTGCGGCCAACGCAGCCAGTTGCTGACGCGCGCCCTCGCCGTCGCCCTTGTCGAGAGCTTCGTTTACGCCCGGAATCACTACCGCGGCGTAGCCCGTATACTCGCCGGGCGCGTAAATAGCATGGCGAAACCACGGACGATGCGGCAATCCCTGCGGCACGAGCAGAGCACGCTCAGCGTCGCGCAAGGCCTGATTCAGCGCAGCGACATCGCGCGGCGGATTCTTCTGTTTCGCCAGTATCTTGGCTCCCGCAGTCTGGAAGTGCCGGGCGGCGGCCTTGACCGGACCGAAGTCCAGCACATGGCCGAACTTCGCTTCCGCCCGCTTGCGCGCGGCGTCCAGGTACGCCACGACCTCTTTCCCGTATTCTTCGTAGTCATACGGCAGAACGTCGGCATCGGCCATGCGCACGGCTTCCAGGCCAAAGACGCGCGCCATTTCCTGCTCATACACAAATTCCGGATCGCCGAATTTCTTGAACCATGCGAAGTTATCGAACACCGAGTGATACACGCCGTAGGGACCGCTCGAAGTCATGTCGGTCGATGGGACGCCCAGATGCTGCAGGAACACAGTGTAATCGGAGCCGCTGCCAAGGTCTCCAACCGGCACGTCGCTTTTGACCTGCACAGCCGGGGCGCGATGGATTTCTGCCATCGCCTCGGTGGGCGATTGTGTAGACGGAGCTTCGGGCTGTGATGCTTTCTGCCACTCTTCGTAGACAGTGCCACCCTTAGGGCTGGGCACGGCCTTGGTCACATCGCGCACGAACTGTTTGAGGCTGGGCACGGCCGACGCGCCGAACTTCGATCCCGAGACGGCGACATCGACGTTGAAATATGCGGGTGAATTCTCCAGCTTCGATTCGTGCTGTTCCGCCCACTCGGTCGAGCCCATCAATCCTTCTTCTTCGCCATCCCAGCTACAGAAAACCAGGGTGCGTTTCGGCTTCCAGCCCGACTTCAGCAAGTCGCCAACGCCATGGACAGCCTCGAGCATGGCGGCGGTGCCGCTGTTGGGATCAACCGCGCCGTAGACCCAGGCATCGCGGTGATTGCCGGCGACCACCCATTCGTCGGGCAGTTCGCTGCCGGGCACACGCCCGATGACGTCCCACAGCGTGCGGAAGCGGTAGTCCTGCTTGAGGTATAACCTCACTTTCGCCGGCCCCGGGCCGACGTGATAGGTGAAGGGGAGAGATCCTTGCCACTCACGCGGCGAATCTGGGCCGCGAAGGTGCTGCAACACAGGCCACGCATCGTGATACGAGAGCGGCGTGACAGGAATTTTCGGCAGCTCCGCCGATTCTTGCGGAGAGACACGTTGCGAATCAGGAAGCGAAGGCACCGAAGCCACGCCCGGCGTGGTCGGATCGCCGGCAAACTCGAACATGTATCCCACGGAACCGCGCTGCACGCCGGTGTCGGGACGCCAAGGTCCATCGGGATATTTGTCGCCGCGGCGCCAGCCGTCATCGGCGGGATCGGAGTAGAGGATCACTCCGGCTGCGCCGTGCTCCTGCGCGACGAAGACTTTTACGCCGCGAAAGTTCTGGCCGTAGCGGACGAGCACGATTTTGCCGCGCACATCGATTTTCAGTTTGTCGAGCTTCTCAAAATCTTCGGGCGTGCCGTAATTCGCGTAGACGACGTCGGCTGTGACGTCGCCCGACGGCGACATGCTGCTGAAGGGCATCACGACTCGCGGGTCATCCTGGAAGGGATCGTTGTCGACGTGCTCGCGGGTGGGTCCGTGCATTTCGACGCCCGCGGGCGCGACTAAGTCGACGCTGATTTCCGACGGATAGTTGATCCAGACTCTGTATTTGACGATGTCGGTATCCAGGCCGGAGGCGCGGAATTTCTGCGCGACGTATTCGGCGGTGGCCTCATCCTCGGCCGTTCCCGCCATATGGGGAGCTTTGGTCAGGATGCGCAGGTGTTCTTCCGCGAGCTTGGCATCAGGGACGGCGAGGAAACGAGACTCGATGGCGGACTCAGCAGTGACGTCACGAAAACCGAAGATGGCTGGGGAAGCATTGGAAGATGCGGCTCCGTTGCCAGCGGTGGGGGATGGCCCGGAGAACAAAATGGACGAAGAGAGGACGACTGTAGAGATTAGTTTCATCACGCTTCGAAGGCGAAAGCTAGTAAGGTAGCACAGCGTGCAGGGGGACTATAGCCTCGTGCGGGTATGTTCGCTTATCGTTCGCTTCGTTACCCATCTTTACCAACTTCACCAAGTTCACCAAGTGGTGATATACTCATGCTATGAAGCGGGCCACTGTGACATTTCCGGATGATCTCGCCGAAGCTTTGAATGACTATGTGCACGCCCAAGATGCTCCGCCGGCTCTAACGACTGTTGTGCAAGCGGCCCTGCGAGACTATCTGCGCGAGCGTGGATATCTACGGCCATACCGGCCGTTGAAGATTACGCCCGCTCCCCACGGCAGCGGACGGCGAGATGTTAGTGAGCATCATGACAAGTATTTTGTCGAGGACCATAAATGAGGGCGGTTTTGGCGGATACCGGGCCATTGTATGCGGCCGTCGATCCTCACGATGCGCACCATCGACAAGCCCTGCGAGAATTGGAACAGTTGGCGCGAGGCCGGCGAGACGTCATGGTTTCTTTCTCCACATTACTCGAAACCTACTCACTGGTTTTGCATCGGCTTGGGCAGAAAGTCGCGTCGAGGTGGCTCCTGGAGATGACTGATGCCGCATTGGTCAATCCCGGTCCCGAAGATTACAGACAGGCCGCTGCCAGGCTTCGGACTTTTGCAGACCAGACCATAACTTTGTTCGATGCCACGGTCGCGGCGTTGGCAACGCGCTTGGGCGTGGCAGTCTGGACGTACGATCACGATTTCGATCTGATGGGAGTTCCGGTATGGCGCTGATTCAGTAAGAATGAAGACGCCCTTACCTTACCTGCCCCGAGCCCACAATTTCGTACTTCGACGAAGTCAGTTCCGCGAGCGCAAAGGGACCGCGGCAGTGGAGCTTTTGGGTACTGATGCCCATCTCGGCGCCAAAGCCGAATTCGCCGCCGTCGGTGAAGCGGGTGGAGGCGTTCCAGTAGACGGCGGCGGAATCGACGCCGCGCAGAAACTTGCGGGCGTTCGATTCGTCGCGGGTCACGATGGAATCGGAGTGCTTGGTCGAATACTTGTTGATGTGAGCGATGGCCTCGTCCACGTCAGCCACCACGGCGATGGCGATGCAGAGTCGCAGATATTCTTCGTACCAATCCTGCTCGGATGCGGGCCCGACAGGCAAGCCGGCGGCGAGCGACCGGGTCTTGCCATCGCCGCGCACTTCAACACCGCCGGCGATCAACTTCTTCACAATACGTGGAACATATTCAGCGGCCATGCGTTCGTGAACGAGCAACTTCTCGGCGGCGTTGCATACCGACGGCCGCTGGGTCTTGGCGTTGATGACGATGCGGTCGGCCATGTCGAAGTCGGCGGATTCGTCGACGAAGATATGGCAATTCCCTGCCCCGGTCTCGATCACGGGCACGGTAGAATTCTCCGTGACGAACGTGATGAGGCCGGCGCCACCGCGCGGAATGATCACGTCGACCAGGCCGCGGGCTTTGATCAAGTCGTGCACCGACTGGCGAGTATTTGAATCGAGCAGTTCGATTGCGCCTTCTGGGATGCCAGGAACGGCGGCCATGACGTCGACCAGGCGCCGGTTGCTTTGCGCAGCTTCCTTGCCGCCGCGCAGCACGATCGCGTTGCCGGTCTTGAGCGCGAGCACTGCGGTGTCGACAGTAACATTCGGCCGCGATTCGTAGATGATCCCAATGACGCCGAGGGGCACGCGCACTTTGCGAATGTGCAGACCGTTCGAGTTTGTCCATTCCGCCAGGGTTTCGCCGATGGGATCGGGCAAGGCCGCGACCTCGCGGACAGCGGAGGCCATATCCTTGATTCTCGTCGGAGTCAGTAGAAGGCGGTCGCGCATGGCGCCTTCGAGGCCGGAATGATCTACATCTTCGCGGTTTGCGGCCAGGATGCTTTTTTCGTGCGTCTCGATGGCGTCGGCTATTGCCAGCAGCAGGGCGTTTTTTTCTCCCGTAGAAAGCAGCGCTAACTTCGCGGAGGCGGCTCCGGCGCGCAGAAGTTTTTGCTGCGTGGAGGCGGCCCGGGCTAGAGTAGCAGTCATCGGGTTTGGCTTTCCTTCTGCGGCGGGAAGTAGGTTCCGATCTTGCGCTCCATCCCCATGATGATGGCCCTGGGATGGCAACCATTCACGATCGCGACGTGAACGCCGGCTTCGCTGGCCAGTTTCGCCGCGCGCAGCTTTGAGGCCATGCCGCCTCGCCCTAGCGCGCTCTTGCCGTTACATTGCGCTTCGAGCTTCGGAGTAAGTTTGCGAATCACGCGCACCAGGCGCGGCTTCTGGCGTCCGGCGGGAGCCATGAATCCGTCGACGTTGGTGAGCAGCAAAAGCCAGTCGGCTCTGACCGCGGTGGCCAGCAGTGAACTCAGTTCGTCGTTGTCGCCAAAGGCTCCTTCCAGTTCGCGCACGGACACGCTGTCGTTCTCATTGATGATCGGCACTACGCCGAGCGCGAGCAGTTCAGCCAAAGCGTTCTGCAGATTGCGATAGCGAACCGGTGAAGTGAAGTCGTCGCTGGAGAGCAGCAACTGGGCGACGACTTTCTTGCCGAAGAATAGGCGCTCGTAGGTGTGCATCAGCCGACTCTGGCCGACGGCGGCGCAGGCCTGCATGCGCGGGACATCGCCGGGACGCTTGCCGAGGCCGAGGCCCGACATTCCGGCCGCGATCGCTCCCGAAGTCACGATGAGATATTCGTTCTTCGAAAGATCGAATTGATCTACGAGGCCGCGCAGCAGGTGGATGTCGATCTGCCCGCCGGGGGCGATGAGACTGGTGCCGACTTTGATGACTACTCGCATCGTTTGTGCTGGTGCGGGCCGGGCAAATCTTTAACCACGAAGGATACCCTTCGGCTCCGCTCTGTCGAAAATCCCTGCAGTCATTATGCTCCTGCGGGTAGGGGGTTGACGGTGACTTGGTAGCCCAGTCGGCGAAGGCTGCGCAGCAAGCGCTGGGCGCTGGCGTTTGGTTCGAGGCGAGGGTTCGCTGCCCGCCTCCACGAAGCGCACGCGCTTATGCAGAATTTTCCAGACCAGGTCGCGGCTACCGCGAGCCCAGCAGCCCCCCCGGCGACGCGGACACTTATGTGGGTGTGGCCGAAGCGCCGCGTGTTCGCTGATTGCGCAGCTTGACCCCCTGCCCGCGCCCACCCTAACATCGACTGGGGCCCATGCGAGTTCAGATGTTCTGTTCTTTGGCGGTTCATCCCGTCTGCCGCGCTCTTGTGGTGGTGTGTCTGCTTTGGGGAACTCTGCTGAGCGCGCAGCAAGGGAAGACTGCACCAGCATCCGCTTCCATCGCCAACTTCACGGACGTCGCCGAAAAGGCCGGACTAACCGCGCAGAACATCTTCGGCGGAGTCGACACTAAGAAATACATCATTGAAACCACCGGCAACGGGGTCGCGATTTTCGATTATGACAACGACGGGTGGCCCGACATCTTTCTGGTGAACGGCACCAGACTGGATGGGTTCCCTCCTGGGAAAGGCCCAACCGACCGGCTGTATCACAACAATCACGACGGAACTTTCACCGACGTCACCGCCAAGTCGGGCCTGACTGGAACCGGCTGGGGACAAGGGGTTTGCGTCGGCGACTACGACAACGACGGCTGGGACGACTTGTACGTTACTTACTACGGCAAGAACCGGCTCTACCACAATGATCACGGTGTCTTCACCGAAGTTGCGGACAAGGCGGGTGTTGCTGGATCGGGAAAAGCTTGGGGCACCGGCTGTGCGTTCGTGGACTATGACCGTGACGGCCATCTTGATCTGATTGTGGCGAACTACGTGGATTTCGACCTGGCGTCGGCTCCGGCGCCCGGAGAGCGGCCAACCTGCATGTGGAAGGGCGTTCCTGTGATGTGCGGGCCGCGCGGGCTGGCCGGAGCGAAAAATATCCTTTATCACAATCGGGGCGATGGAACGTTTGAAGACGTCACCACCAAGGCGCACATCGATCGCACGGACGGGCATTATGCCTTCAGCGTGTCGACGCTTGACTTCGACGAAGACGGCTGGCCCGATATCTTCATTGCCTGCGACAGCACGCCCAGCATTCTCTATCGCAATAACCACGACGGGACGTTCACCGACATCGCAGTCACTGCCGGAGCCGCTTTCAACGAGGACGGGCGCGAACAGGCGGGCATGGGATCAACGATCGCCGATTACAACGGCGATGGCCACCTCGACATCTTCAAAACGAATTTCTCCGACGATACTTCCACGCTCTACAAGAACAACGCTGACGGCACGTTTACCGACGCCACCGTGGTTGCCGGCTTAGGTCTCTACACTCAGTACCTGGGCTGGGGAACGATGTTCTTTGACATGGACAACGACGGCTGGCCGGATTTGATTCTGGTGAATGGCCACGTGTACCCCGAGGTGGATAGCCAGCATCTGGGCAGCAGCTATAAAGAACCGCGCATTCTTTATCACAACAACGGCGATGGGACGTTCAGCGATATATCCGCATCTGGCGGATCGGGCATTACTACCGTGGCTTCGTCGCGTGGACTGGCCGTTGGCGACCTCTGGAACGACGGTAGGATGTCGGCCGTCATCAACAACATGAACGCTGCTCCCAGTCTGCTGGTGAATCAAGTTCACAACTCGAATCACTGGGTGGCAATTCACACTGTCGGAACCAAATCGAATCGTGATGGCATTGGAGCGCGCGTCCGCGTGAAGACGGCCGCGCGTGTATTGGTCGATGAAGTTCGCAGCGGATCAAGCTATATCTCAAATAGCGATATGCGGGTTCACTTCGGGTTGGGTTCAGCCTCAAAGATTGAGTGGGTCGAAGTCCGCTGGCCGAGCGGGCTGAAGGAGCGCTTTACGGATCTGCCGGTGGATCAGATTCACACAGTAAAGGAAGGCACCGGCGCGGCGGTTGAACCGGATCCGAAGAAGCCGTAATCCGCAGCATTCGGTGAGGCGTCATTCCGAAGCCCCGCGCTTTCACCAGCGGGGCGAGGATTCTCCTTTGGCAGTGACTCCGGAGAGATTCCTTCGACTTCGCTCAGGACACGCTCTTCAGGATGAGCCCTCTAAAACAGAGTGGCTACGATTCAAACTGAGGCACTACCGAAAGACCTGAATTAGGCCCCGGTTACTTGGCTGGCTTGGCATTCTTCGGGAACTGCATGGTGCGGCTGATGCCCTCACCCTCTTTCACGAAGATCAACTGGTTCGCTTTGACGTCTTTCAGCGTATCGACTTGGCCGCTCGGCCAGCGAATTTCGAGTACATCCACTTTTTCAGCTTTCCCCAAACCGAAGTGGACCCGGAGATCGTTCTGTGAGAAATAGCCTCCGCCGCTGCGAACTTCGTCAATCTGCTGGTGCGGCTTCGACTCCCCGGGGGGATGGGTCACGCACGTCAAGCGAGCACCGATCCCGCTGCGGTTCGACTTCGTTCCAATGGTGCGAACCTTGAGCCAGTTGTTATCGAGTTTGGTGTCGCAGCGGAGAAGCTGGGGATAATCGTTGACCGTGTTGACGACCACATCGATGTCGCCGTCGTTATCGAAATCGCCAAACGCCGCGCCCCGCGACGGACTCGGCTCCGAGATGCCCGGCCCGGCCTGAAAGGAAATGTCCGCGAAGTGGCCGTTATGCAAGTTCTGATACAGCAACTTGCGCTGCGCGTAGCCAGCTTCCGTTCGTAGTTGTTCTACTTCCGGGTAGACGTGACCGTTGCAGATCAGGATGTCGGGCCAGCCGTCATTGTCCATATCGAAAAAGCCCACCCCCCAGCCCAGAAATTGCGTGTGCGCGCCCAGGCCTGCAGTGAAGGTGGCGTCCTCGAAATTTGCTCCGCCTTGGTTGTGGTAGAGCGAGGGCGTATCGCCGGCGAAGTTCGTCTTGACGAGATCCAGATTGCCATCCAGATCATAATCCGCAGCCGCGATCCCCATGCCGGCTTGCGGCTTACCATCGGGGCTCAATGCGCAGCCGGCTTCGATGGCGATGTCCTCGAACTTGCCGTTCTTCTTGTTCTGGTAGAGGGCGCTGGGGGTGGAGTCATCGGCAACGTAAATGTCGGGCCAGCCGTCGTTGTCAAGGTCGGCCGTCAGAACGCCAAGGCCGTAGGTGCCATTCGCGTGGAGAATCCCTGACGCCTCCGAAACATCGGTGAACGTTCCGTCGCCGTTGTTGTGGTAAAGAATGTTTTTGCCGCCCTGCAACCCAGGCGGGCCGCACGCGACCATGACGCTTTTGTAGAGGCACGGGCCTGACTCGGGCACGGGTGCTGTCGCCAGATCAAGTTCAATGTAGTTGGCGACGAACAGATCGAGATGGCCGTTGCGGTCGTAGTCGACGAATGCGCAACCGGTGTTCCAGCGCGTGCCCTTGCCTGCCACGCCGGCTTTCTGGCTGACATCGGTGAAGGTGCCGTCGCCATTGTTGTGATAGAGGACGTTCTTGCCGTAGTAGGTGACGAACAGGTCGTCCCAGCCATCGTTGTCGCAGTCGCCGATGCAGCAACCCTGTCCCCAGCCGGAGTGCGCGACGCCTGCTTTCGCGGTTACGTCGGTGAAGGTGCCGTCACGATTGTTGCGGAAAAGATGCGAGGTCGGCTCACTTCCTGCGGGAAACCCTTCCAGGCGCGTACCGTTGACCAGGAAAATATCGAGCCAGCCGTCGTTGTCGTAATCGTAGAAGGCGACGCCGCATCCGGTGGTTTCGAGCAGATACTTGTTTTTGTGCTCGCCGCCGAAGATCGTCTTGACGTTCAACCCAGATTCGCGGGCGACGTTGAGGAAGCTGACGCCAAGATCGGCGGTCTTCTGAGGCACTTCTTTCGGGTCTTCCGGTTTTTGTTGCGGCCGCGCCTCTGCCCGCAACCAGTGCGGGCGAACGAGCGCGAGCACGTTCTCCAGCGAAAGCACCAGAGCCGAACGGCTAAGAGATTTCAGAAAAGCGCGGCGTGAAGGGAACAATAGATCGCTACCTGGCCCACTCGGCTCGTGCTAAAATTCGCCCCTAATTCTTATATTCAGTGAACCGCCACTTTGCAAGCGCCGCTCGGGTCTTAGGGACTACTGCATTGAATCGTGCACTTTTCCGCGTTCGAAATGTTGCATTCATGACATTGGCCGCAATCTCGCTGGGTTGTTTTTCAACGGCCCAGAATCCTGCAGCATCGCCGGAGCTAACCCGAACCATCCGCACTTGGGAGTTTCTTCCTGTCGTCGGTACTCGCGCCGGGTTGTTCGGCAATGAGACTGGACGATTCGAGGCCTGGGTCTATCCCCTGAAGATTTTTCGCGAGTTCCATCTGATTTTCCACGTTGGGGACCGCGCGCTTCCAGCTGAGAGTCTGGCTCGCACGCTGACAGTTCTGCCCGAGTCAGCATCGATCCTGTATGCGGGCGATTCGTTCCGCGTGCGCGAGACACTCTGTGTTCCCGTCAACGAGGCAGGAGCGATAATCCTGCTCGACGTTGAAACCGAACAGCCGTTGGAAATAGAGGCCGGGTTGACCCCCGACTTCCAGTTGGAGTGGCCAGCCGCGCTGGGCGGGACGTTTGTAACCTTCGACGCGAAGTTACATGCATTTGTCTTTGGCGAAGAGGCCCGTAAGTATGCAGCGCTGGTTGGGTCTCCAACCGCCGGCGACGCCCATCTTGCCTACCAGACAAATTATTCTGCGGCAGAGGAGAATTCTCTGCGCTTAGGTGTGACGCAAAGAGGGAAAGATCAGAAAGCGTTGGTGATCGCCGCTTCTGTCGCAGGCCGGGCGGACGCGGAGAAGACCTATCAGCACCTGCTCACTTCCTATGCAGACTCGATTCGCGAGTCGGCGGATTACTATCGCGCCTATCTTGGCAGAACCGTGAGTCTCGATCTTCCTGACGCCGCGCTCAAGCAGGCCTACGACTGGGCCCGGATCAGCGCCATTCAAGGCATGGTGAACAGTCCATATCTCGGCTCGGGGCTCGTTGCCGGGTACCGCACTTCAGGCGTTGGCCAGCGTCCGGGCTTCGCGTGGTTCTTTGGCCGCGACTCGCTGTGGACGTCGTTTGCTTTGAACGCCGAAGGCGATTACGCGACCAGCCGTGCTGCGCTCGACTTCATCAGCAAATATCAGCGTGAAGACGGCAAAGTGCCGCATGAGATCTCGCAGAGCGCGAGCCTGGTGCCGTGGTTCAAAGACTATCCTTACGCCTATGTTTCGGCTGATGCCACTCCTCTTTTTATCATTGCGATGAATGATTATGCATCGCAGAGTGGAGATTTGGCGTTCGCGCGCGAAAAGTGGGACAACCTGTGGCGGGCCTATCAATTCCTGCGCTCGACCTACGATTCTCAAGGGCTCGCGCAGAATGCCGGGGTTGGCCATGGTTGGGTTGAGGGCGGCCCGCTGCTGCCGGTGAAGAATGAGTACTATCAAGCAGGGCTCGGGGTCGAGGCCTTGCACGCGCTTTCCGATCTGGCCCGAATGCTCGGGAAGAACGATGTAAGCAAAGATCTCGCGGCCCAATTCGATCACGACAGGGCAGCTCTCGATCAAGCCTTCTGGTCGCCTGACCAGAAGAGCTACGCCTTCGCTTTGAACCCAAACAACCAGCGCATCGATGAACTCAGTGTTCTTACAACCGTTCCCATGTGGTTCGGATTGCCGGACGCAGGTCACGCCGACGAGACCATCACGCGACTGGCGAACGTGGATCATCAAACTGACTGGGGCATGCGGATCATTTCGCAACGGTCCAAAATCTATGACGGCTCCGGCTACCATTACGGCGCCGTCTGGCCGCTTTTCACCGGCTGGGCCTCCGTGGGCGAATATCGCTACCACCGCGCGTTTCCGGCATATTCGAACTTGCGCGCCAACGCGCTGCTGGCGACGGATGGCGCACTGGGTCACTTCACCGAGGTTTTGTCCGGCGATTATTATCAGTCGTTTTCCACCAGTTCGCCGCACCAGATATGGTCCGCGGCCATGGTGATCAGCCCGATTCTGCGCGGGATGTTTGGCCTGCAGACCGATGCCGAAAAACACCAGATCACGCTAGCACCGCACGTTCCCGCGGACTGGAGCTGGTTTGCGATTCATAACGTCAACGTCGGTGGAACCAGCGTGGACTTTGAGTATCGTAAGACGCCCGAAAGCGTGGTGCTCGTGGCGAAACGTTCCGGCAGCGGCGACTGTTGGGTCGAGTTTTCCCCGGCCTTCAGTTTGCGCACCGAGGTCGTTGGTGTCGAAATGAATGGACGGCCCCTTTCATTCAAAGTGCAGGAGAACAGCAACGACAAGCACGTTTACCTTCGGTTTCAAGTATCCGGCGCCACGAACAGCTTGGTGATTCGCCTGCAGAAAGACTTTGGCCTGGAGTTGATGAATGAACTCCCGTCGCTGGGGAGCGCGAGCCGGGGCCTACGCGTCATCTCGGAATCATGGAACGCGGCACGAACCGAGTTGAACCTGGAGATTTCGGGTCGGGCGGGAACAAGCTATTCCCTGGGTGTGTGGAATCCCGGCCAGATCTCTTCGGTGGACGGGGCGACGCTCACTAAGGCGGGAAAGCTTGAAATTCAAATGCCCACGGGACCAGCGGACGCCTACGTGCAGCAGAAGGTCGCGATTCACTTCACAAACCCTTGAGTTACTGCGGGAGCAGCTCGAAAAGGATTAGACTCACTGGGTATGTCTAGCGCGTCTTTCGAGAATGCCTTTCGGGTCGAACTGCGCAACGCTCAGGGGCTAAAGCCCTCCTTTTTTGGCGCCCGTGGCGGCACGGCTGAAGCCGTGCCCTTCCCAAAATCTACTTTTGAAACGCGCTCTAGCCTCGTGGCGGCGGACCTCAGAATCCAGTTCCAGGAGTGTCATTTTGACCATAAAACGTAAGTCCTCGTGTGCGTTGTTGTGCGCGTTTCTGTTCATGTCGTTGCTCGCCGCAACTGCGCAGAGGGCAGGCGGGGCCGTAGATGCAGAGGGGCACCAATGGTGGCAGAACGCGGTGTTCTACGAGCTTTATCCGCGGAGTTTTGCGGACAGCAACAACGACGGGGTCGGCGACCTCAACGGCATTACCTCGAAACTGGACTATCTCAAAGACCTCGGCGTGGATGCCATCTGGATCTCGCCCTGCTTTCCGTCACCACAAGTCGATTTCGGCTACGACGTTTCCGACTACGAGAATATCGACCCGATGTACGGAACTTTGGCGGACTTCGACACGCTGGCCAGCGAGGCCAAGAAGCGCGGCATTCACATCATTCTCGATTTCGTCGTGAACCACACTTCGGACCAGCACAAATGGTTTTTGGATTCGAAATCGTCCCGTACTTCGGAGCACCGTGACTGGTATATCTGGCGCGATGGCAAGGGGCCCGGTCAGCCTCCAAATAATTGGCTCTCGATCTTCGGGGGCTCAGCGTGGAAATTCGATGCCACCACCAGCCAGTACTACTACCACATGTTTTATGCCCAGCAGCCCGACTTGAATTGGCGTAACCCGGCGGTGAAAGACGCCATGTTTGACGTGACCCGCTGGTGGTACAAGCGCGGTGTATCGGGTTTTCGGTTGGATGCGGTAGACACACTGTTCGAAGACCCCAACCTGCACGACGACCCCGTCCTGCCTGGCACGACCGAGCTCGGCGATCCCAAGGAAGAGAGGAAATACAACGAGAAGTTGCCCGAGGTGCACGACGTGCTGCGGGGGCTGCGCAAAGTGGCTGATGAAAGCGATGCCGTGCTGATCGGCGAAACATGGACGGCCGACATCGCCGAACTGAACCGATACTACGGAGAAGGCAATAACGAACTGCAGATGCCCATGGATTTTCTGTTCACGACGGTCAACAAGCTGTCGCCTGCGGAGTTCCGCAAACAGATTGCCGCGGTCAATTCTGCTTCCGGATGGCCGACGTTCGTTATCAGCAATCACGACATCGTCCGCTCCTACGATCGCTATGGCGACGGCCAGCACAATGATCAGATCGCGAAACTGATGGCTGGACTGTATCTGACTCTGCGCGGTACTCCGATCATGTACTACGGCGAGGAGATCGGGATGAAGACGACTCCGCCTACACGCAAGGAAGACGTGAAGGATCCAGTCGGCCGCGTGGGATGGCCGAAAGAGAAAGGCCGCGACGGTGAGCGTACTCCTATGCAGTGGGACGAGAGTGAAAATGCCGGCTTCTCTAAGGCAGCGCCCTGGCTTCCCGTGCCTCCGACGTACAAGACCCACAATGTTGCCGACGAATCCAAAGATCCGAATTCGGTGCTCGCCTTCTACAAGAGAGTGCTGAAGCTGCGACACACGAACCAGGCCCTTTTGGACGGCAACTACGTGCCGTTGAACGAAAATGACCAGAGTGTGCTTTCGTACCTGCGCACCTACAAAGACCAGGTCGTGCTGGTGGCTCTGAATATGTCCGGTGCCCAACAGAAGGTGAACTTTGAAATGAGCAAGAATGGGTTCTCCTCGACGAAAGCTTTAGTGGCGACCGGAAAGTCGGCTGTAAAGGGAGACGTGGTCACGCTGGAACCCTACGGAGTCTTCATCGGCCAGCTTACGAAATAACAGGAACCCAGTAGGGCGATGCATGAACTGTCAATTGCGATGGGCATTGTCGATGCCGCTTTGGACGAGGCACAGCGGCGTGGTGTCCAAGTGAGCGCCGTGCATCTTCGGTTGGGCGCGCTTTCTGGGGTGGTCAAGGACGCGCTGCTGTTTTCGTACGAAGTGGCGTGCCAGGATACCGCACTGCAGGGGTCGCGTCTGATCGTGGAAGACGTTCCTGTAGTTGTATTTTGTCCTCAATGCCAGGAGCGGAGGACGCTCAGTTCCGTGCAGTCTTTCTCGTGTCCGGAATGCAGCGCTCCGACACGAGATATTCTGCAGGGGAAGGAACTTGAGGTCTTCGCGCTGGAAGTTCAAGATGATGAAGTGCCAGATGAAGAGTCGGAGGTCACGGAATGAGCGAGCCACGCCTGGTTGAAGTGCGCAGAAATGTTTTGAAGCAGAACGACGTGATCGCTCGTGCATTACGCGAGCAGTTCCGTGCCGCCGGAGTGTTTGTCGTGAGCCTGGTATCGAGCCCCGGCTCAGGAAAGACCACGTTTCTGGAAAAAACCCTGACGCAATTGCAGCCGCGCTACCGGGTCGCTGCCCTGGTCGGGGATTTAGCGACTGAAAATGATGCCGTGCGTCTGGCGCGGAGCAACGCGCCAGTAAAACAGATCACGACTGGCACACTCTGCCATCTTGAGGCGGCGATGGTTCAGGGCGCGCTGCAGGAGTGGGATCTGCACCAACTGGACTTCTTGTTCATTGAGAACGTGGGAAACCTGGTGTGTCCGTCGTCGTATGACTTGGGCGAGAACATGCGGCTCGTATTGATGTCGGTGACCGAAGGAGAAGACAAGCCGCTGAAGTATCCCACCATCTTCAATAGCGCCGACGTTGCGGTCGTGACCAAGAATGATCTGGCGAATGCGGTGGAATTTGATTGGGAGGCGGCGCGGAGGAGCATCCAGTCCGTGCGGCCCGGGATGCAGATTTTCCGGCTCTCCGCCAAGACCGGGGAGGGAATGGAAGAGTATTTGAATTTCCTCTCTAAGCAACTCGTCGAGCAGAAGACCGTGGCGCATAACTGATGTTGAGCTTGGCGAGGCAGGTTGCTTTCACGCCCGCATTAGAAGCCGTATTTGGCAATGATTTTCTTTTCTCGTTTTCCAATCACTGCGATTGCAGCGTGTTCGGCTGGTAGAGAAAAGGAAAGTGCCGCTCCGGTTGTCTCGTCGTGCAAGTTGATTGCGGCGTCATCTGCGGAGTCCGATACGAAGACGTAGAGCATGGAGTCCGCGAGCACCGTTGGGAATACCAGCACTCCGCGCGGGAGAGGGAACAACGTGCTGAACATCGGCGCGAGGTTCAGTCGGCTTGCCACAACCGCATAGAGCTCGGCGATGGTCTGTTCGTTCTCGGAAAGTTCCACGGGATAGGAGGTCCAGAAGATCCGCCCTTTGCCGTGAGGGACCTCTTCGAACGTCGACCCATCTTCAAATCTTAGTGAGTCGAGCCAGTCTTGCTGCTGCTGACCGAAAGCGAGCGCAAGGGAACGATCCCCAATGCGGATAGTTGCGTCGTGGTAAGTGAGCGGCTCGGCGTGGGCCTGAAGGCCCAGATTCCGCGCACGAGACACTACTTGCCAATGCTCGTCGCGGTCGACCGGGCCGGTGACCAGCAGGTTTCCGCCAGCTTCCACGTACCGCAACAGAGCGCGCCACGCCGGTTCACCCAGAGCCTGCGGCGACGGCAGAATGACCAGCTTTGGGGTCCCCAGCTTGCCGATCTGATTCTCGGCGATTACGTACGCGGGCAGATGGACATCGTAGGCCAGGGCACGCACGGCGCGCCGTTGCGCCTCTAACTGAAAATCCGCAAGGACGGAGTACTGCGCAGCCTGCGAGGTGATGATCGCAATCGAAGGCGGTTGCGGATCGCGGAGGTACTCTTGCAGTGACGGAGCGAATTGAGCAAAGGCCCGCATCACGGATGCTTCCGGCTTTTCGGTGTAGTCGGTGCGCACGGCGCCGATCGGCGTTTCATTGCTCTCCGTCATGTACGAATTTGTGTTCCAGAGCCATTCGATCGCGCCCGCGCCCTGAATGAACGACGTGGCGATCTTTCGTTCCAGAAGCGCCGCCTCATTCTCTGGAGTACGGCGGGCAATTTCATCCAGATTCAATTCGCGCTGCAGGCCAGTTTCCTGAAGCAGAAGCGCTTCCCCGGGCTGTTTGGCAGCTAGCGAGTCCCACAGGATGTAATCGTTCTGCCACCACGAATGATTTGTTGTGAAGTCGACGGACTGTCCCCAGAATGAAGGGGAAAGACGGTCCTGGATGCCACCTTCGTCCTGTCCGACGGTGACGAGTTGCTGCGATCCGGTGGCGCGGATCGTGTCGCGCATGGTGCGCGCCCAGTTGGAGAACGATTCCTGCGCGAATAAAAAATAATCGTTGATCCGCAGCGAGTTCGTGCCGGTATACATGCCGCGGGGAGCAAACTCGTCGTCGTGTGGAAGTGAGATCTCTCCGGTCACAGACTCGGGAAGAACATTCCATAACGCGGCCAGCTTGGCTCGATCTGGATAGCGTGCGCTCAGCCAACGATTCCAGCTTGCCAGTTCGATCGGGTCGCCGTTGGGCCGCATGGTCCACAGGTGTTGGGAAAAACTCGGCTCGTTGATCAGGTCCCATGCCAGGAAGGGCACGTCATGAAAACGTGCGACAACGGAGGAAATCAAAGTCTGCTGCCTGCGGACGGCTTCCGGGTCGAGAAAGGCGTTTGTGCCTCCGAGCACGTCGGGCAAGAATGCGAAGAAATTGAACTGCACCGGCAGCCCATACTTGCGTGCGGTCATGAGATAGGCCTCAAGCGTTCGCAGGGTGCGTTCGTAAGGCTGGCCGTTTTCGTCGCAGAACTTATCCCAGCCGGTCCACCATCCCGTGCGGATCATGTTCAGGCCAGCATCGTGGATTTGCATCAGGTCCTGATTCCACACGTAGACGTTGGGATGCTCGAAATAAAGGCGCTGCACTTCGCTCGACATATAGGTCGTGCCAATGATCGCGAGGGGATGGCCGTCAAGCTCGAAATAGTCGTGGTTGACGGTGAGACGCGGACCGGAACGAAGATAAGATTCGTCGCGAATCCAGAATGCTGAGTGATAGATGGCGCGAACTTGCTCGCCTTCCAGCAGTTGCGCCTCGACAATGTAGAGGCCCTTGCCGTCAGGGGCGGGAAGGGCGACTGGCTCGGTGGACGGCAGAACGCCGCTCACGGTTGTTCCCTTTGAGGGCTGTCCCTCGGGGAACGACGTAATCTTTACGGATACGCCTTTTGGCGAGTGTGCTGCATTCCAAACGATCTGCATCTGCACGGGTTCGCCCGGGAGGTAGAGCGGCAAGACGGGGCGCACAGTAAACTCTTCGGCGCCCTGCATGGCCCGCTCTGCGAGCGATTGGACCAGCGTTGCATTGTCGAAGAACTCACTCGGAACTTCTGCGTTTACGAAAATCCAACGGCCGCCATCGAAGCCGTTTCGGTAGTGGTCAACTTGGATAGCGGGGGCGGATAACTTCCGTCCACTCTTCACGCCCCAGGCGAGCGAGTCGAGACGCGCGTCGATGGAGCCGGCGGCTCCGCCGCGCTGGTAGAGATCCACAGCACTTAGTCGAATCACTGGGCTGAAGGCTCGCTTCCAGGTAAAGGGACGAACCTGCAGGGTCAGGTCCGGATTGGGCTGGAACTGTAGGCCGGCCGAGCCAGGAGTCTCCTGATACTGGTCAATCATGAGCGGGCGGATGAAGCGCACGCTGTAATCACGTAGACGCCAATCCCCGTGATCACGATAGACCGCACGAGTGAATGGCATCCCACCCAGAGCGAGAAGATCCCCGCCTCGATCGAGAAAGGCCTTGATTGCTGGCCACGCTTCCTCCGGAAAGGCTGAGCCGTAAGAAAGAACCAGCAGCCGGGTTGACGGCGCTGCCAGAGCGGCAGAAAGTTGGTCCGTACTGGCCAACTGCGCGCCCGGCAGGAGTGCTGCCGACCGCTCGGACGAAACGCTGGCCGAGTCGGCCGACGGAAATCCGGGCTCGTGGAATACGACCGCGCCGGAGATACCGCTCTGAGCCGACAGCGAGACCGAGCTAGCCAACAAGGAAAAGCTTGCAACCAGGAAAATCACAGGATTGGGCATAGCCACCGCGTCATGAGATACCACAAGTGTAGCGATTCGAAGTCTCCGGCGGGAGAAGGCCAATGTCAAGCTAGAGAAACGATTTTGTAGGCATGAATCGAAATTCTCTTCTGAAGAAAAAACCCGAATCCACGCGTCTGCGATGCTATGATTGCGGTCGGTCGTGCTTCCTATTCTCCGTCGAATGGTGGATACAGACCTCATGGCGATTACAGCCCCCAATACCTCCACAACAGTTACGGCGCCGGGCAGCGGCCAGAACTACGGCGGTGCGCTGGCTACGGTGACGACGCTCTTCTTCATGTGGGGATTTCTGACCTGCCTGAACGACATTCTGGTCCCACATCTGAAGTCGATTTTCGACCTGAACTATGCGGAGGTCATGCTGATCCAGTTCGCATTTTTCGGAGCGTACTTCATTTTCTCCATCCCTTCGGCCAGGATTATCGACTGGATCGGCTACCAGCGGTCGATGGTTATTGGTTTGCTTACGATGGGCCTGGGCGCGTTCCTCTTTGTCCCTGCTGCCAGCGTGCCCTCATTTCCGCTCTTTCTGGGGGCATTGATTGTTCTTGCCGCAGGCATCACCTGCCTGCAGGTGGCGGCGAATCCTTATGTGACGGTGCTGGGCAAACCGGAGACGGCTTCGAGCCGGCTCAACCTGACGCAGGCTTTCAATTCCCTGGGAACGTTTCTGGCTCCATTCTTCGGCAGCCTGCTCATCTTGAGTGCCGCTCCGAAGACAATCGCGGAAATCCGTGCGATGGCGCCGGATGCCCTGCAGGCTTATCGTTTGCATGAAGCGGCGACCGTCAAGACCCCGTATGTGGGCCTGGGCATAGCATTGGTCGTACTGGCGATCGCGATCGGCAGTTTCAAGTTGCCGAAGATTCCACACGCCCAACACCAAATCGGCGAAAAGGTAAATGATTCGATCTGGAAGCATCCCAACTTGATTTTCGGCGCCATTGCCATTTTCGTTTACGTTGGCGCGGAGGTCTCGATCGGGAGTTTTCTGGTGAATTACTTCAGCCAGCCGGAGATTGGCGGGCTCACTGAAAAAGTGGCTGCTAGTTTCGTTGCCTTCTATTGGGGAGGCGCGATGGTTGGGCGTTTCATCGGTTCGGGGCTTCTGCAGAAGATGAAGACAGGGCATTTGCTCGGCATTTGCACCGTGTGCGCTGCTGGCCTGGTCGCAATCTCCATGCTGACAGCCGGTCATACTGCCATGTACAGCATTATCCTGGTCGGATTTTTTAATTCCATCATGTTCCCGAGCATCTTTACGTTGGGCGTAGCCGAACTTGGCCCGCTCACCGGGGACGGTTCTGGAATCATGATCATGGCGATCGTGGGCGGGGCGATCATTCCGGTCGCGCAAGGCGCCATTGCCGATCGGATCGGCATTCATCACGCGTTTTTCCTGCCGGTGATCTGTTACTTGTACATCCTGTTCTTCGCCTTGAGCGGATCAAAACCCAACAGCGAGCGCTACGCGCAAGGATGACGAAGGGTTAGGGTTGAAGAGGAGTCTGAACCGGGTGCGCTAGAAGAGATGTGCCGGGCATCACTGACAGCTGCCCGGCGTTTGTTTTAGATTTATCGCGCAATTCGAGGATTGAGTGAGAGACAATCCTGATGGAACCATGGGGCAAAATAACAGGAAATCTGGGCAAAAATCCGAGGTGGTGACACTTAAGGCCGTTGCACAGTATGTTGGGCTGACTCCCGGTACAGTATCCGCAGTTCTGAACGACGCACCGTCGGCCCGTTCCATCCCGCAGGAAACGAAGAACCGAATCCATGCAGCGGCCAAGGAACTGAACTACCGTCCAAACTTCTTCGCGCGCACGCTCCGCAACAAGCGCACCTACACCATCGGGGTGATCGCCGAAGAAATCGGAGACTCCTACGGTTCGGCGATCATCAGCGGCATCGAGCAGCACTTGCGGAAGCACGGCTATTTCTTTCTGACCGTGGCTCACCGGCATGATCCGGAGCTGCTGAGTCAATACTCGCGCATGCTGTCCGAGCGTGGAGTCGAGGGCATCATCACCGTTGACACAACGGTGCACGAGGTGCCAGCGTTGCCCACCGTTTCCGTGGCCGGACACAAGAAGCTAAAGGGCGTCACGAACGTGGTTCTCGATCACCACCGCGCTGCCGTCCTGGCTCTGACGTACTTGAAGGAGCTTTCTCACGAGCGGATCGCTTTCATGAAGGGAAATCCCGTGAGTTCGGACTCCAAGGATCGCTGGGACGCAATTTACGGGGTAGCCGCAGAGATGGGGATGAAGATCGACTGCGAACTGGTCGCGCAGATTGACAGCGAAGAAGCCACGCCGATGCTGGGCTATCCAGTTGCCAGGCAACTGCTGGCACGCGGGAAACCTTTCACCGCATTATTTGCGTACAATGACATCTCGGCCATTGGCGCGATTCGGGCCTTACAGGAACAGGGGCTGCGGGTTCCGCAGGATGTTTCGGTGATCGGTTTTGACGATATTCCGGGGGCGGCTTTTTACACCCCGAGCTTGACTACGGTGCGGCAGCCATTGAATCGCATGGGCGAGGTAGCCGCACAGAGCCTGCTGGAACGAATTGAGGGGAAAAAGGACTACCCGTCAGAGATCGCCATTGAACCCGAACTGGTCGTGCGCGAATCTACTGCGAAAGCGCCTGGCTCCAGTTGACGCGGAAGCGTTAGTGTTCCGTAAGCCGACTGCATGGCCTGCCTGATCCCTTCATGCCCGCCTTCGCAACACCCCGAGCCGTAACCTCCGCTAAGGCCCTAACGATTGCTGCGCATGCCTCGTTTGTCCCCATCGGCATCGTGACGGTGCTTCTCAGCCCTCTACTGCCGACATTGTCGGCAAGGTGGTCCCTGAACTATTCCCAGGCTGGCGCTCTGTTCACCGCACAATTCCTGGCCTCGACGGTCGCCGTAATGCTATCCGGCGTCCTAATCGCACGTTGGGGATTCCGGTTCGCCATAAAAGCCGGCCTACTGGTCATTGCGGTGAGCGTGGCCGCGCTGCTGGCAGGGTCCCGCGTGCTGGGGATGACCTGCATTGCGGGCTATGGAGCAGGTCTCGGGCTCGCGGTTCCGGCGGCGAATCTGCTGGTGTCCGAAGTAAACCCCGGCCGGCGCGGAGCTGCGCTGAACTTCCTCAATTTTTCCTGGAGCGCGGGTGCCGTGGCGTGCCCATTTCTGGTGGCCGCCGCCACAAAAAGCCATCGGGTGCCTCTATTTCTTGCCTTAGTTGCCGGATTTTCGGCGCTTGTAGCGATCGGGATTGCGTTGATGCCATCTTCCATCACGGAACCTGCACAGACCAAAGTTGCCGACGGAGCGAGCGCGACCATTCCCTGGAAGCATCGTTCCTTTACCATCCTCGCCGCGCTCTTCTTTCTGTATGTGGGAACGGAAAACAGCTTCGGGGGTTGGGTGGCATCCTATGCCAACAGCCTGGGTAGCATGTCTACGGCAATGTCGGTCATGACTCCCTCGTTTTTTTATACTGCCCTCATGCTTGGGCGATGGCTGGCGCCGCTACTGCTGCGCAAGTTCGAAGAAACTCAGGTCGCGCAGGCTGGAGTGTTGATTGCATGTGCGGGCATGGCAGGACTTGTGGTGTCGCACTCACTGCAAAGTGTCATGGCGAGCGCGACCACCGCCGGATTGGGGCTTTCGGCCGTGTATCCAATCACAATCTCGCTTTTGTCGCGCGAATTCGGAAATGCCGCGTCGCGGGTCGGGTCTTTAATGTTCACTTCCGCCAACTTGGGCGGGGCGTTCCTTCCATGGCTGGTCGGTGTGTCATCGAATCAACTCGGTACTCTGAAGGCCGGGCTGGCAGTGCCTCTTATTGCGGGCGCCTTGATGTACTTTCTGTACCTGCGAGACTGGAAGCCGATCGCGGTGGAACAACCGGCGTAGGGCGATCGAATCGCGGCTCCGTCGCCTGCACTCCCTCAGCGCCTGAAGGCGGCGCCGATTTTGCGCTGCTTACGGCACGACTGGAAGTCGTGCCCTTCCCAAAACCTGCACGAGCCGGAGTTTTTCCGCAACCCGTGAAGCCGCCCTTTCAAATCCGATCGAACTCGGAGGTTTCCCAGGGCATGTAAAGTCGATGTTGTCCGCTTATCGTTGCGACATGGCGGAACGGCTCTGTCGTTTTAAAACCAAGCCGCACCTACACAGCTTTAAACACGAACCGCTCTCGCGGCAAGACGCGAGAGCCGGACCAGGCGATAGAGCGGGAACAGCGGCCGGGGCAGGCGCACAGCTTGCCATTCGCTCGGACCGGGAGTGAAAACCAGGCGCCCCAGAAACCGCAGACGGTCTGCCGGTCGCTCCCGCAAGCGCATCATAAGGCGGAAGTAGGGAAGCGACTCTACGTCGTATGGGGTGTCCCTGGTGATGTGCCGTTGGATCTCTTCCACCATGGCTTGTGTCGAAGAGTCCTGGGACAGACCAGCTTGCGCGGGGATGGCAACGTTTAACAACCGGTTGGCGAGCAGCATCGTGAGCGACACGATGCGCGTAATACCGAGGTTCTTCGCCCGTACCCTGATCCAATCCCAGTCGAGATCGGGCAAGGCCATGAGCCTTGCAATATCGCACAGCCAGATCAGTCGCCCCCAGACATGCTTGGCGGCATGTGCCGACAAGACCAGAAGCAAGTCCGCGGAGGACAGTGTCTTCGTGGGATAGCCAGCCACCGAGAGCGTCACCGCGCGCTCAAACAAGCCGTCCATGTCAACATCGATGGCATAGAATCGCGGCTGAATGGCCCACTGCACTTCCAGAACGTTGCGTCCGGCCGCGCGGTCGAAGGCACACTCGTATCCCGTCTTCAGATAAGCGCGCTCCTGTTCTTCTGAAAGAGGCGCATGCGGTGTGTAGCCGAGCTCTGCCACGGCGCTCCGGATGCGCGACATGTCCTTAGGCCGGGCGAGCAAGTCGATGTCGCCAGCCTGCCGTAACGTGATGTCGCCGTAGAGAGCTTCTGCCAGCGCTAAACCTTTGTAGGGCATGACATCGATGCCGAGTGCGGCAATGTGCTCGACAATTCGGGTGAGTTCGCGCGACAGGAGCAGGTTTTTGTAGAGGTTTGTCTGGTAACTCTGCTTCAACCAGTTCATCTCTTCTGCAGGAACGGCATCTTGCAGGCCGAGAAGAGCCCGATATAAAAGCGGCTGAGTGCCGTGCTGGTCCGCTACAGCGAACAAGGACTTCCAGCCGACCGGTTGTTGCAGCAGCGATAGGAGATGAGATGACTCCCGTGCGGGCGTCGCGGAACATGCGGCGAGCAAGATGGACCACTCAGAGTCGCGTGTGGCGCGAGTCCCGGACATGATATCGGGTTGAATCAGCGGAAACCGCTCAAGCCGTGGCGCCGGCCATCGTCGATGGCGCACGAGCCGAGAGTGGCTGGATCTGCACCGCCTGAATCTGGACAAGGCTCGGCGCCGAGAGCCTTTTCGCCAGCATATTCGCCGACGGAATGCCGGTCCTCGCGAACGATTTTTCGCAATCCTGCGAAGATGGGCCGCGCATATTTCCTTCCATGTAGGCCAGGCCAGGACACCGCGTACAGCTCGATACGTGGGCACACTGCGTGCACGTGGTCAGGTCCTTCACACGAATCGAGCGGACTTCGTTCATCTTCTCGGAATGCCGCCAGATATCAACGAAGCGTTGCTGTCGCACATTCCCCGTCGGAACTGGAAATTGAACGCAGGGGAAAACGTCGCCATAGGGGGAGACGTAACAGGCCGTGTGACCGGCGCTGCAGGGGATCGCTTCAAGCTCGTTTTCGTCGGCTTTTGCCGGGAACGCGCAAAACTCCTCAACGTCCTCCACCAGCGACGGATCACGGAACACCTCGCGCAAGGCGCTGTGGTCAACGCCCAGGCTGACTGTTGAGCGGTTGCCGTCCATCATGGGCGTGACCGTCGGATCAAGCGTGCACTCCACTCCCAACTCCGCAGCCAGCGCGCGCACGCCGGGATAATCCTGCCTGTTCTGGGTCATCAGAACGTTGGCGATAAGGACTTTTAATCCTTGCGACTTGAGAAATCGGATGGCGTCGAGGGAGCGCTTGAGCGAGCCCGGAATCAAAGTGATCGCATCGTGAACCTCCGGGCGATGCGAATAGATGCTGACTTGAATGGACTCGACGCCGAGTTCGCGGATGCGCTGGGCTTCACGCTCGCGAATCAGCACCGCATTCGTCTTGAGCTTCACGCAGAACATCAGCTCGCGGGCGTACTCGAGAATCTCGAAGAAATCTTTGCGAAGGAAAATCTCGCCACCGCTGAGCGTGAGGATGAAGACGCCGGCCTCCGCCATTTCTTTGAGCAGATGCTTGATTTCGGCGGTGGTCATCTCGCCGTGATCATGGTGGTCGAGATAGCAGTGAACGCAGCGTTCGTTGCAGCGGTACGTCAGGTCGAGCTGTGCCGAGAGCGGAACGCCCAAGGCCATTGCCTTCGCGGCCATCTCCTGCATGAGGCCACTCATCGGGATTCTCCGGAAGCGGCGTTGCGCGGCGGGATCGGCTGTTCCGAGACTTGCAGTATCTCATGGCGGGCGAGTTCCCGGGCAAGAGTTTCGGCATCGTGCAAGGCTAGGGCGGGCGCGATGTCGAATTCAGAACAGATTTTATGCTCGACAATCTCGTCGAGCGGGGTCGCGCCGTCCGCTGCTTGCCACAGGATGGTGGCCGTCTTGTTCAGGGTAAACAGGGTGGAATCCCGGCCGGACATGATCATCATCTCGCCGTCCAGACTGCGCGCCGCTACCCGCGGATTGCGTGCTACATACAGCTTGCTCATCGAATCAGCTCCCAGACCCGGGTGTCGGGCACAAAAGTCAAACGTGAGACGGGCACTCGGCCGACGAATTCGAAGGCGGAGTGAAAAGCCGACCGCACCAGTTCTTCGTCTTCCGCGAAAAACAAAACATTGGCAAGCAAAGACCGAGCTGCTTCGCCAGCGGCAAGCGGGTCGATCCGATTTTCCGGTCCCTGGGAGAGCAAGTAGAGCGCGGCCACCGGCGCCGAGAGGTTCTCGCCCAGCTTGGCCAGTTCGCCGGTGAAGGGAGTGCCGAAGGCGACGTAGCCCGCATCCTGCTTGCGGACGTAGGAAATCTCGTCGGTTAACAAAGTCGCGTCGGGAGGAGCGAGGCGTGAAATCGTGGTCTTTCCAGCCCCCGAAACGCCTGCGAACAAGAACGCCTTCCCATTGCGAATGGCGCTTGCAGAATGCATCAGGAAGCCGCCTTCCCGTGCAAGAACCAGAGTGTGCAGGATGCGCAGAATCGCGTCGATCGAGTAGGGATTTGCCGACTGGCGAATCCAGCCGCGCCGCGATGCGGGCTCCCATTCCGCGCGAAAATCTCCCCGCGTCAGGCACCAACGGCCCCGGCGCTGAGTTACACAGAGGTCATCGGGATTCGGCGAAGTCTGCGGGACGAGTTCAACGTCGAATTCGATCTCGGGCTCGTCGGAGTCGCCGACAAATCCGGCGTAACGATCCTGGAGCATGGCGAGAAAGCCGGCATCCGTCGTGTTCACTCGTACCGGCATGCGGCCAATCTCGATTACGACACCGAGACGCTCGAGTTCGATAGTCAACTCTGGCAAGGGGCGGTCCGATTGCTTGAATTCTGGTGCGCTGATGTCCGAAATCTGCCGTAAAGACCCGCGATGAGGCGGGCGCTGGTTTTCGAATGTTGGAGCATGGTCGCAACAGCACGTTCAGAAGCGCGCATGACTTTGTGTGGTTCGATGCGCCGACCGCTCCGCAAAACGAAAGAGACCCTGCCCAGAAGATCGCGGTTGGACAAAGGAGAATCCGGGCGCGATACAGCATCGCCGCGCGTCAGGATCTCGGAGCCGGCGGGAGCGTCCCCTATGCCGATGACCCGATGGGCGACAAGCTGGTTGTTGCGAACGAACAAAACAATATCCCCCTCAGAAACGTCATCCCCGCAAACCCGCCCAATTACGAGGGTGTCGCCAGGCCATAGGGTGGGAAGCATGCTCCAACCCGTTACCCGCAAATTAAGATATCCCGATGAGCGCAAGACATCCTTGGCAAGTTCGCACTTGACCGTCGTCACCTCGGCCGCCAGCTTAGTCGCCAACGTCATGATACTTTCTGGGGGCCCAATTGGCACTGCGATTGGGTGCCGGACTTCGTGCACGAAAGAGCCGTTGTCACGAACACCTGCTCGAAACGAAAGGACGGCTTTTCGTACGGCTTCTTGGTGACGGGATTGGGAGGACTATCAGAGAGAGAATCGTTCATAGCCATAGGAGGACCCTTACCGGAGAAGTATCTATTTTAATGCTGATTGCGATGCCTGTACGGCACAACCGCCCGTGCCAGAAGTTCCGCAAGCCTGATTCCCTTGCGTCGAAAAATAAATCTGGGACGCACCAGCCAGGGTGCCCGTGCCGACCGTATTATCGATAATCATCCCGCTGGCACCGCCGCTGGAGGCGAGGTTGGCCGTGGCGATAGATCCCACGTTGTGCCACCTTATGGCACCATCCGCGGTTATGCCGTTTATCGTGGTAAGCCAAGTCGGGTGCGTTGCTCTTGACGTCCCCGCCACTGACGCTACCTGAACGTTACCGTTGGAGTCCACAATCTCAGTGTTGACGGGGTACGCGTGGCCTGGAAGCCAGGTTGGGTAGGAGGCGTGGAGGGGCCCCTGGTTTGTCCAGCGCAATATTGTGCCGTCACTCGTGCTCCCAGCGTATCCGACGTTCCATGTGGGATGTCCCTGCGCGACCGTTCTTGACGTTCCTGCAACTCTGACCGTTTGAATCTGGAAGTGGGTGTCCAGCACCTGTTGGCCGACCGTATAGGCGGTGGAGGGCTGCCAGGGCGTGACCTTGAAATTCATCAAGCATCCGCCCGAGGCGCACGAAGTGGTCAATCCAGACCCCAGTCCGTTGTTCTGAACGCTGGCGAAGATCCACTCGGTCGTTCCGCCGGTGGCGTTTGGATTAGGAACGTCGGCCACCGGGGAGCAGCCGGTGGTGCCGTTGGCCAACGTGGGACCCGGCAGGACCGTTCCGAAAACGCCAGCTGCGATGGGGACCTGGTACAAAATGGGGGTCGTCCCCGTGTTTCCACAGACGTAGAGGTTTCCGGTGGCGTTGGCGGAACTCCGGTACGTGCTGTCGAAGCTGCCGTCGTACATAGGACTCGGAGTCGCGCTCGAGTTTCCAACGATTGCCTTCGTACCCAATGTGCCCGCCCCGAAGTTGGTTGCGAACGTATAGACCGCCGAGCAACCCGCTCCAGCGCAACCGTTAACAGTATCCCTCGAAGCGAAGACGTAGACCTTGCCGGCCGTTGAGTCGACAACTGGTCCCGCCACCACTCCGGTTCCGTGATCCACTTGACCCGATATCGTGACCGCTCCTGTACTGCCGTTGACACTCTCCACGAATCCGCCGAGATCACCAACAAAAATATTGTTAGAGATTAGATCGTGTACGGGGCTGGAAAGGGGCGCTGGGTCGCCGGGATTCACCTGAACCGGCCAGGGCGCCGTTCGTATTTCTGTGGGTGCTCCACCGAAGAAGGGATGGAATTTGTGCAGCCAGCTGGCACTGTCGCCAACGTAAGCAGTGTCGAGATTGTAGTCATAAAAGACGGACGAAGTAGTGTCGTTAGTGGCAAACCCGCTGCCGTCGGTGAGCGGGATCGTAGCGATGCACGGCGCCACTGTACAGGCGCTCGGAGTGAGAGTCATTGGACTGGACACAGTCTCCGTGCTAGAGCTCTTCCATTTCAGCACGACCAAGGTGGCTACGATGCCCCCATTGTTTTGCACAAAGGCGAGCTGAGTGCCGTCCCGCGAAAACACGGGAGACGTCGTGACTTGCCCGCCGTTGGTATTGTAGGCCCAATAAACCTGGGGGACGGTTCCGCTGCATCCGGGCGTATAGAGGTTATCGTAGGCGACAATACTGGCTTGCGTCGCCGAACCCAACAGGCCGGTACCGAAGACCACAAAATCCGGCGGGCCGGGGCTGGCGCAGTTCGCTGTGGTCAGGCGGAATCCATACTTCGCCGGATAGTTGCCTGCTCCGACCGAGGCCAGGTTGCCCAGGTCCTGGGACCAATCCCGGTGCACTCTGGCTGGACTGATGCCCTTGAATGCCAAGGCCAACGCGTTCGGTTCTTCGGCTGAGGTCATCTCGTCGGACACGATCCGCAAAGCGCTCCGGCGGTACTCCTGCTGCCAGAACCGGGGTTCCTCGGCGAGGAGTCTGGCTTGTTTCGCCGTCACGGGTTGAGAAAATATGACGTGCCGATGAGTCCAGTCCATGGGCAGCCCTTCGAGAAGTGGCTTGCCCTGTGGGCTCGCCAGAACCCATCCCACAGTGACCAGACAGAAGAGTCCTGCACCAAACCACCCGAACTGTGCGGCAATTCCTTTCATCTCGGCTACTCCATGGCATGATCGTTACAGCGGGTTGCAGTGTATCAGTCGCCTTCAACCATAGCGTCCATTTTGGGCGCGGGCTGAGCGGCGGCTGGCGTCTTTCTCACGGACGCATGTCGTACGAAAATGCATTCTCGAAACCACCGAATCGCAGGCTGGACGCTCGTCTCCGACTGGTGAGGCTGGGATGGCCGGAATTCTACTCCTTCCGATAGCGCGCACGCAATGAGCGCTTCAGCCGGAAAGTGCACGATCCAACCTCGATTCATGAGGATCGCGCCATCAACACGTTCCGGATGCTTCCCATAAAATAAATTGATCCTGGATTTCCGCGGCCGTACACACAAGAACGCCAGATTTATGACATCATCAAGGAGCTTAACTTTGAGATGGTTGCAAAGCGGAGGGTCGCGAACGGCTTGATGGATACGAGAATACGGCAGCAATGGAGCAGGATGTGAGTGCACTCGACGCAAGTAATGTCCTTACCCTGGAAGAGATTGGCAACCTCACGAATGGGGGGGAACCGGCGGAGACGCTGATGAACGTCGTGGCCCTGATTGCCAAGAGGTTCCGGACAGACGTGTGCTCAGCCTACCTGCTCGAACCAGATCGCGCCAATCTGGTTCTGGCGGCGACGGTTGGACTCCGCCGCGAATGCATCGGCAATCTCCGGATGGCCGTCAATGAGGGACTCACCGGGTTGGTGGCGGAACAGGTGCGCCCCATTTCCGTGAGCCAGGCGAAAAGCCATCCCCGATTCAAGTATTTCAAAGAGGCGGGCGAAGAAGCTTACCAGTCGTTTCTGGGCGTCCCCCTGATCGACCGGGGCGTCCTGCAGGGTGTTCTGGTGGTGCAGACGGTCGAGGCGCGCGTTTTCAGCGAAGATGAAATTCGTATGCTGACCGAGGCTGCGACCCAGGTCGCTCCTGTGGTGAGTGAGGCGCGCACCCTGGATCGTTTTATCGCCCCTCTGCAGGAACGCCTGTGGGCCCTGGCGCGCAATATGTGGTGGAGTTGGGACCATAACTCTTCCAGCGTGTTTCTTGATCTTGACCCCGCACGCTGGAGTGATCTCAACCACAATCCGGTGTCGTTGCTGGGAGAGTTTCCTCTGGCGAGGCTGGAACCTCGCGCCGCCGAGATCATGCTTCATAGCCGCGTGAACTACGCGTACCGGCGTCTGCTGGAATATTTGGAATCGGATCGAACTTGGGGCACCCGGCATGCTGGAGTCCTCAGGCCTCATCCGGTCGCCTATTTCTCGGCTGAATTTGGCCTGCACGAATCGCTGCCGGTTTACTCAGGAGGCCTCGGAGTACTGGCTGGAGATCACATTAAGAGCGCGTCTGATCTGGATATTCCGCTGGTCGGCATTGGATTGTTCTATCCCCAGGGCTACTTTCGTCAGCGCCTCGATCGCAGCGGATGGCAGAGAGAAGAGTACCTTGAAACCGACGTCAACCAGTTGCCGATGGAAGTGGCGATCGGCAAGGACGGCGCGCCGGTCGTGGTGGAGATTGAAACCCGCAGCGGCCGCATTCGCGCCAAAGTCTGGCGGGTGAAGGTCGGTCGGCGCGACTTGCTTCTGCTCGACTCCGACGTTGAAGGAAATGCCCCGGAGGATCGCGAACTGACATCGCGGTTGTATGGAGGAGATCTCCGAATTCGAATTCGTCAAGAAGTTCTGCTGGGAGTGGGTGGCCTGCGTGCTTTGAAGGCTCTGGGAATTTCTCCGGGCGTTCTCCACCTCAATGAAGGCCATAGCGCCTTCGCCGTGCTGGAGGCCATCCACATGCGGATGGAAGAGGAAGGGATCGGCTTTGAGGCCGCGGTTCCGCGCGTTTCCCGTGAAGTCGTCTTTACCACCCACACACCGGTCCCGGCGGGTCACGACCGCTTCGACGCCAATCTGGTGGAGGAACACATTGGACCGCTTCGCGAAGCCATTGGCCTTTCACCGGAAAGTCTGCTTGGCCTCGGCCGCGAAAATCCGAGCAACCACGACGAACTGTTTTGCATGACGGTCTTAGCTCTGCGGCTTTCGCGTCGTGCCAATGCCGTCTCCGCGCTTCATGCGGAGGTGTCGCGAGCGATGTGGACCGGGCTGTTCCGCGGCAAGCCGGAAGACGATGTTCCCATCGGGCACATCACCAACGGAGTGCACGTTCCCACCTGGCTGGCGCCGCAGATGTTTCGCCTCTACGATCGCCACCTGGGCACCGGTTGGCAGCAACGCAGCAGCGAGGCAAAGATTTGGGAAGGCATCGAGAACGTCGATGACGGCGAACTGTGGGAAACACATCTCAACCTGAAGTCGCAGCTGCTGGAATTCGTCCGCCGCAGAGCCATTGCTCAAGCCGAACGCCGGGCTGAGTCGGAAGACGAGTTGCAGCGCCTGGAGCGTGTTCTCAGCCCCGATGCGCTCACCATCGGGTTCGCGCGCCGCTTCGCCACCTACAAGCGGGCCAACCTCATCCTGAAGGATATGGAAAAGCTCGCCTCGATGGTGAACGATCCGAAGCGCCCCGTGCAGTTCGTATTTGCCGGCAAGGCCCATCCTCTCGATGAGCCCGGCAAGCGCGTCCTGCAACAGATCGCCGAACTGATGCGCGATCCCAAGTTCCGCGACAAGTTCGTCTTTGTGGAGGATTACGATATCAACGTCGGGCGTCACTTCGTGCAGGGCGTCGACGTCTGGCTGAACAATCCGCGCCGGCCGCAAGAAGCCTCCGGCACCAGCGGCCAGAAAACCGTACTCAATGGTGGTCTGAATCTTTCCGTACTGGATGGGTGGTGGGCCGAGGCCTACGATGGCATGAATGGCTTTGCGATTGGGATCGGCAGAACCCATTCGAATCCGGCCGTCCACGACGCCCGCGATGGAGAAGACCTGCAGCGCACGCTGCGCGAAGAGGTAGTTCAGCTTTACTATCAGCGCGATCGCGATGGCCTTCCCAGGGGCTGGATCAAACGCATGAAGCGGGCGATCCGCACTCTAGGGTGGCGATTTAGTGCGGATCGCATGGTGATGGACTACAGCCTTAAATGCTACGTGCCCGCGGCGGGGGGTACGTCGAGTGAGATGAGATCGAGCTATTGAGTCTCCGGCACCGTGGTCCGGCAGCACTGGTCACCACGGAAGTTATATCCTCCTCCAAACACGACAGGGTAGGCTTGTCCCAGCAAGCGTACGGCCGCTAGGCGGGTGCGTAGCTTTGTCAAAATGGCGCAGCTCTCTTTGTCTGTTCATGACCGCGATTCTCCCCGTGTCTGTAGCCGCGGAGGATAAGGGCGCCGCCATTTTGCACAGCAACCAGGGCGTGCTGGTAAACCGAAGTGCGGTCCCCGCAACCTCAACCCTATTCCCCGGAGACGCGGTCGAAACCCAGCCCGGTACCGTTGCCAAAGTCGAAGTCACCGGTTCGGACATCGATATTGATGCGGAAACCGTGGTCGAGTATGAGGGCGACGAAATTGTTCTCGAGCATGGCCGCGTCTCGGTCAATACTTCTCGCGGATTCAAGGTACGCGTGGGGTGCGTCATGGTGATGCCGGCGAACCCGGCGTGGACCCGTTACGTCGTCACCGACACGGACGGCAAGGTGACGGTGGCGGCGCTCAAGAACGACGTCAATTTCGATTCCCGTTCGGCCAATCCCCAGCCAGCTAAGCGATCCGCGAATGCGGGTCGCGTCTCGGTGCGCCAAGGAGAGCAGAGTTCGCGCGAAAAAAAGTGTGGCGCGGCAAACATCAAGGCGGCTCGCGCGGCAGCGCAAAACGGCATCCTGGATTCGCCATACTCCATAGGGGCTGCCGTCGGCGCGGCCGGCGTGCTCACCTGCGTGGCTCTCTGCCATGGAGACGATCCAATCAGCCCGTCGAGCCCTAGACGCTAGCCCCCTGGTCAGCGCATTCGCGAGCCAATCTTTGACAAAAGCCCGCGGCGTCCGGTTAAATGGGCACTTACGCGAACACGCTCAGAGTAAACGGTTAACGCGGGTGCGTAAACGTTAACGGTGCTTTGCCTCCCTCCCATGCTGCTGAAGTCACTGCGCGAAGAAGTGGTGGAAGCGAACCTGGAGTTGGTTCGCCGCGGGCTTGTCCTCTACACCTTCGGCAACGTCAGCGGGATCGATCGGGGCCAGGAACTAATCGCCATCAAACCTAGCGGCGTTCCTTATGAAGAGCTGACGCCGGCGCAGATTGTGATCACCGATCTTGCGGGTCGGACTGTCGATGGAAATCTGCGTCCATCGTCGGACCTGCCCACGCACCTTGAGTTGTACAAGCATTTCCCCAACATTGGCGGAGTGGCGCACACTCATTCTGAATTCGCCACGGCATGGGCCCAGTCGGAGAAGCCCATCCCCTGCTTCGGAACGACGCACGCGGATTATTTTCATGGCCCGGTTCCGGTGACGGACCGGCTGAGCGCTTCCGAGATTGAGGGCGAATATGAACTGAAAACGGGCACCGCAATATGCCGGACGTTTGCCAATCTCGATCCTGATTCCATCCCTGCCGTGCTGGTGGCGGGGCATGCTCCTTTTTGCTGGGGTCGGACGGCCGCGGACGCCGCGCACAACGCGGTGATTCTGGAATACGTGGCTCGGATGGCCGTTCACACGCTGTCAATCAATGCTGAATCCCGGCCGCTGGGGCGCGAGCTGCACGACAAGCATTTCCTGCGAAAGCACGGCCGCAACGCCTACTACGGACAGGTCAAAACACAATGAATCCTGCTCTGCTGGTGTTGAGTTCCTCCACCCTGGTGCATCTTTCGCCAGTCGACCTGGTCATCATCGTCTTCTACTTCGTCCTGGTGCTGGGCATTGGCTTCTATCTGAAAGGACAGGCCAACACCGGGGAAGACTTTTTCATGGCCGGACGCGAAATGACCGCCTGGGTTGCAGGCCTCGCATTTCTCTCGGCGAACCTCGGCTCACTTGAACTCATGGGCTGGGCCGGAAATTCCTACAAATATGGAATTCTTGCGGCTCACTGGTATTGGATCGGTGCCATTCCCGCGATGCTCTTTCTGGCGCTGATCATGATGCCGTTTTATTACGTCTGCAAGACGCACTCGGTGCCGGGTTATCTCAAACTGCGCTTCGGGCCAGGTGCGCAGGCGATCTCGTCGATTTCCTTCGCCTTTATGACCTTGTTGATGAGCGGCATCAACATGTACGCCATGGCAGTGGTGATGCGGGTGGTCCTCGGCTGGGATCTCAATTTCAGCATCTTCATTTCTTCCTTAACGGTTGCCGCTTATGTCGCACTTGGAGGTCTGCGCTCTGCCATTTTCAACGAAGTTCTTCAGTTCTTTCTGATCTGGGCTGGCGCCCTGTTAATCCCGATTCTCGGACTCACCGAAGCCGGCGGCTGGAGCGGATTGCAGGCGAAGATAATGCAGAACCTGACCGAACAGCACGTTGCGAATCCCGGATCTTATACCCACCTGTGGTCGACGTTGGGCAGTTTCTCTACCAATCCAATGGGGATCAATTGGGTCGGGATCGTCTTCGGGCTCGGCGCTGTCATTTCGATGGGCTATTGGACGACAGACTTTCTCGTGATCCAGCGCGTTTTGTCCGCCAAAGATTTGCGCTCGGCGGAACTGGCTCCCATCATCGGAGCCGCATTCAAAATGTGCGTGCCTTTCATCGTTATCCTTCCGGGTCTTCTTGGATTGGCCCTCCTGCGCGATCCCCACACCGGCCAGTTACTGCGTCTTGTTCCTGCGGACGTGGCGTGGTCGCCGGCCGGACAGGCACAAGGACTGCATGGGTATGACGAGGTGTTGCCTCTGATGCTCGCCCGTTATTGCGGGCCCGGGCTGCTCGGCCTGGGCATCACGGCATTGATCGCAGGGTTTATGTCGGGAATGGCGGGCAACGTCAGCGCTTTCACCACCGTTTGGACGTATGACATCTACGGGACCCTGATCAACAAGAACGCCTCTGACGAGTTTAAGGTCAAGATGGGCCGCTGGGTCACAGTACTTGGCGTCTTCATCAGTATCGGCACGGCTTACCTCGTGATGCACGCGCAGTCCATCATGGACTACGTCCAGGCTCTCTTCAGTTTCTTCATCGCGCCCCTGTTCGGCACCGTGATTTTGGGCATGCTGTGGAAACGCGCTACCCCGGCGGGTGGTTGGACGGGCCTGCTCGCGGGAACGTTATCTTCGGTCGGCATGTACACCTGGGTCAAAATTGATCCGGGAGCGGTGCGGTACGTCGCCCTTTCCGTGGACGCGCAGGATCAAGCGCAAAATATGTTTCGCGCTCTATGGTGCTGCCTGATCTGTGTGATCGTCACGGTTGTCGTCAGCTACTTGACCAGACCCAAACCGGATTCCGAACTGAAAAATCTCGTCTTCGGGTTGACGCCCATTCCAAAAACCGAACACGTGTCCATTTTCCACAGCCCGCTGTTCTGGGGAACACTGGTCGCAGTCATTTTCATCATCTTGCAGATCATCTTCTGGTAGGAGGAACGAATGAAATCCGGCGGAGCACTCTCGATCTGGTTCTTCACTGGCATCTGCCTTGGCGTGAATGGGCTCCTGATCTTTGCCAGGGGACTCTACGAGGCCATTCAACCTCCCGCGGAAAAGGTCGTGCTCTATAACCTACACGCCAACATCTGGTGGGGCGCATTGCTGCTGATAGTTGGCGTGTTCTTCAGCGTGCGCTTTTCCCCGGGGCGCGAACGCGCTCGCATGGCTGGAAATTCTTAGTCGCGACACCTAATACGTTAAACGTTAAACAAGGATTCATATGACTCAAAAGAAAATAACGATGGGCGTCATTGTCGGGAATAGAGGTTTCTTCCCCGACCAATTGGCGAAGACCGGACACGAAGAGATGATCCAGGCGCTGGCGAAGGCTGGCATGGATTGCGTGGTGCTCACTCCGGAGGAAAGTAAACACGGTGCGGTAGAAACCCACGAGGAAGCGAAGCGCTGCGCTGCTCTCTTCCAGAAGAATCGCGAACGGATCGATGGAGTAATCGTCTCGTTGCCGAACTTCGGCGACGAACGGGCCATTGCCGATACTATGCGGTTGGCGCGGTTGGACGTTCCGGTCCTGGTGCAGGCCACTCCCGATGATGCCAAGAAGATGACGATCGCCTTCCGGCGCGATAGTTTCTGCGGAAAGATGTCCGCCTGCAACAACCTCAGGCAGTACGGCATTCCCTATTCTTTGACCCGTCTGCATACCGTGAGTCCCGACTCGGAGGATTTCCAGAACGATCTGGCGTGGTTTGCGGCGGTGTGCCGCGTGGCCAACGGGATGCGCAACTTGCGCGTGGGTAGCATTGGCGCCAGGCCGAGTGCATTCAATACCGTGCGCTACAGCGAGAAACTTCTGGAGGCGAACGGCATTTCGACCGAGACCCTCGACTTGTCAGAAGTTTTTGGCCGCATTGCCCGCCTGAAAGATGATCACGCCGGAGTTCAAGGCAAACTCGGCGAGATTCGCAAATACGTGACGACGGGAGGAGTCCCCGACGCAGCGTTGGTCAAAATGGCCAAACTCGGGTACGTGATCGATGACTGGATGAAGCACACTGACGTCCGAATCACCGCGGTACAGTGTTGGACATCGATGGAAGAATACTTCGGGGTGGTCCCCTGCACCATCATGAGCATGATGAGCAACAATCTGTTGCCCGCAGCCTGCGAGGTCGATGTGTGCGGCACCTTGAGCATGCACGCCCTGGCCCTGGCTTCGGAGACGCCGAGCGCCCTGCTCGACTGGAACAACAATTACGGCGAAGATCCCGACAAGGCCGTCTGCTTCCACTGCAGCAATCTGCCCAAGCACTTCTTTCAGGACGTGCGCATGGACTTTCAGGAGATCATTGCCGGCACAGTTGGCAAGGACAATACGTTCGGCACGGTCGTCGGCCGGGTGAAGCCCGGAGCCATGAGCTACGCACGTTTCTCGACGGACGATACCGCTGGAGTGATGCGCGGATATGTTGGTGAAGGCGCGTTTACCAGCGACGCCCTGAATACCTTTGGCGGCGTTGGCGTGGTGCAGATCAAGGAGTTACAGAGGTTGCTGCACTACATCTGCGAAAACGGATTCGAACATCACGTGGCGGCGAATTTCTCGAACACCGCCGGCGCCGTACATGAAGCTGCGGTGCGATATCTGGGATGGCAGATGTACTGGCACGGCAACTAGGATCGTGTACGCCTCGTTGTTTTCGCGATCATGGCGGAGGGAGAGGGATTCGAACCCCCGGTACGGTTTCCCGTACAGCGGTTTTCAAGACCGCCCGTTTCAACCACTCACGCATCCCTCCGCACGGGTGAAGACGATCAGAGAGTAGTTTACACTTTCGGCGCGGGCCAAGAACCTTACGGAATCAGGTGGAACGCGCGGGAGTGAAACTCCATCACCTCCGCGAAGTGCGAGAGGAAATATCCGATGCTGTGGTCGCCAGGGTAGGCATGATACTCGTGCGCCACTCCTTCTTTTTGCAGTTGCTTATGCAGCAGTGCCGCACCTTTTTCAAAGCCGTAGTTATCGTCCTGCCCACAGTTGAAATAGATCGCCACTTTTCGGAGCGCGAGCTCATTTTTCCTCGCCAGAAGAAATGGATTGTTTTCGTTCCAGTGGGAGATGTTGATCGGGTTGCCAAAGACTGCACCGAGCACTCCGCCTAGTTGCGTTCCCGCCCGTTGTGCGGTGTCTAATTGTTGTGGCGATTCCGTGATCAGGGCGGCGCTTTGGGCGCTCACCGCCGAGAATAGTTCGGGATGAGCAAAGGCGAACCGCAACGCGCCGTAGCCTCCCATCGAAATTCCGCTGATGGCCCGTCCGCCTCGCCCGCTGCGAATGCGGTACTTGCCCTCAATGTGCGGCATGAACTCCCGCAGAAAGAAATCGTTGTAGCGAACCGAGCCGTCAGCGGAATTGATGTAGAAACTACGGCGGCCCTCTGGCGCCACGATTAGAAAGTCGCCCATCTTGCGTTGGTTTCGCAGATCGTCGAGCAGAGTCCAGCCGCCGCTGTTGAAAAGTGTCTGCTCGTTGTCGCCCAGGCCGTGTAGAAAATAGAGCACGGGGTAGCGCCGTGGCGGATGCTCGGCCGCGCCCGCTTCATAGCCCGACGGCAAGTAGACGCAGTAGTGAACGACTTGCTTCAGGATGCGGCTGTTCAGAGCGCTGCAATCGATCCGGCTCTGGGCCTCAGCCGAATTTACAGCGAACAGAAAGCCGAAGAAAAGTGTAGCCAGAAACGTGGGCCGCAGGATTGATCTCATGCGAAGTCTATTCGTAGCGTAGCGCTTGAACGGGATCGAGTCTGGCAGCGCGACCGGCCGGATACAATCCGGAAACCAGACTCACGACAAAAGCAAAAACAATTGCGCTCCCCACCAGCCACCATGGCACCGCCCAGAAGTGCTCCGGAGGCAGCGATTGCCGCTTGAGATAGACGTTCGTGCCCAGGTTGATCACTTGGCCAATGGCCCAGCCCAGGGCGACTCCCACGATGCCGCCGAGAATCCCCATGGCGCCAGCTTCAGCAAAGAAGAGCCGCTTCACGTCTCCGTCGCTGGCCCCGATCGCTTTCATTATGCCAATTTCGCGGCGGCGCTCCAGAATTGCCATAACTAAAGTATTCACGATACCAATCGATGCGACCGCTAATGCCAGGCTGCCAAAAATTCCCAGGAAAAGGTCGAGCACGGCAAAGAATTGGCGGAGGCTTCGAGTGGCATCGAGAATCGAGAACGTGGTGAATCCCATTTTCTTGATCGCGTCCTCGACCCCCTGCACTTGTGCCGGATTCTTCACCCGCACGCTGATCGATGAATACACCGGCTGATCGCCGGCGTATGCGATCTCGCGCAAGTCGGTGGGTTGCATCACGTGAAGGCTTTCGGCCAGCTTCAATGGCAAAAAGACCTTCCCACGCATGGGGCCGCGCATGCTCTCAGGATCGAGGTCGGAAATGCCGACGATCTTAAGTTTCTGCTCGCGCGAGACCACTGAGTATGCGGCTCCGGCCAAGCTGCCATCGCGCGACGCCGCGTCGCTCGGACGAAGGGGCACCGGCGGCGATGGGGCAGATACTCGCTGCGCATAACGCATTACCAGTTCCTTCCCCAGTAGTGGTTTTGCAAGATCAGCTACGTTTGGTTCAGGCGCCCCCAGCGCCGGCGTTTTTCCGAGGAGTTCCTCTGCGAATGACTTCTGCAAGATCACCTCAGCCGCCGTCTCCGAAGAGAAAAAGCTACCCTGCATGCCCTCGAAGGCGTCATTGGACTTCGCGGACGCGGGCAGGGCCGAAATCATGGTCAGATGTGGCGTGTCGTCGTAGCGCAGTTCCGTGACGAAGCGAATGTCGGGATACGCCTCCAGCACGTTCGGCAGGTGCTCGATTTCCTTGCGTGTGGGTTCATCGAGAATACGGCTCTCTCCGGGCGTTGGCCCACTGCGTTCCTCCTCGCGCCCCATGCCGCGCAGTTCGCGTCGTGAAGTGACCACCACCGTGTCGAACAGTCCCGATTTCACCAGCCGCCGCGAAGCCAGTTGCTGCAGGCCGATGCCGAGCGAGAGCATGGCCACCAGAGATGCGACTCCGACGGAGATTCCAATCGTGGTCAGCGAGTTTCGCAGCACGGACTCGCGCAGGTTGCGCAAGGCGAGTTCGGTTAGGTCAGGAATCTTCACGAATCTCCCTCCCGTGCTGCGGTTACAGCGGCTGGCGCATTGGGCCGGTCGTCCACCAACTTTCCGTCTGCCAGAAAAATCAGGCGCTGCGCATAGCGCTCCGCCAACGCGCGCTCATGTGTCACCATGACCACCGTCATTCCCAATTGCTGATTGAACTCGCGCACCAGGTCCAGGATTTCCGTTCCAGTGTGGCTGTCGAGGTTTCCGGTCGGCTCGTCTGCCAATAGAAGCTGCGGGCGATTGATCAGCGCTCGTGCCAGAGCCGCCCGCTGTTGCTCGCCACCGGAAAGCTCGCTCGGACGATGATTCATGCGCGCCCGCAAGCCAACCCGCTCCAAAGCTACGCGAGCCAGATTCTCGCGCCGGCCTCGTTCTACTTCGGCAAAACGCAGAGGCAATTCCACGTTTTCAGCGAGCGTCATGCTGGCGATCAGATTGAACGACTGAAACACCATCCCCACGACGTGCAACCGGTACCTGGCCAGTTCTTCGCGCGAGAGTTTTGCCAGGTCACGATCCTGCACCACCACACTGCCCGACGTCGGGCGATCCAGCCCAGCGATCAGGTTCAGCACCGATGATTTGCCAGAACCGGAACTGCCTAGCAATGCCACGAACTCTCCAGTTCGCACCTCGAGAGAGACTCCGTCGACCGCACGGATCGACGTTTCTCCCATGCGGTAATGCCGGCACAAGTTTTCAGTCCGGATGGCGGCGGTGCCACGGGCAGCAGAAACTACGGGAGCAGTCGTCATAGATCTAACGCATCTCTCCTCGCAGCACGCGCAACGCGTCAGCTGGTTTCACGTCGCCATTCTTAGCGTCGGCTCCGTCGTCGAGGACGGCGACCGCATCGCCTTCACCAGGTGCGAGAAACAGGTTTACCTCCACGCCGTGCTGGCGCGTATAGAGGTCGTAGTACCGGCCGCGAGCGCCATAGAGCTGCGCGTGCGTGCCACGCTCCAGGATTCGCCCCTGTTCCATCACCATGATCTGGTCGGCACGGCGAATGGTCGACAGCCGGTGCGCGATAACGAAAGTCGTCCGTCCCTTCATCAGATAAGAGAGCCCTTGCTGGATCATTTGCTCTGATTCGGAGTCAAGGCTGGAAGTTGCTTCATCCAGAATCAAGATGCGGGGCTCCGCGAGGATGGCACGGGCAATCGAGATTCTCTGCCGCTGCCCGCCCGATAACTTCACGCCGCGCTCGCCCACCACGGTTTCGTACTTGTCTGCGAACGACTCAGCAAATTCGTCGACGCGAGCGATCCGGCAAGCGCGCAAGATTTCTTCGTCACTGGCATCGGGACGCGAGAACGCCACGTTCTCGCGAATCGTCCCATCGAACAGGAAAGATTCTTGCAGCACTACTCCCAACCGCGTGCGAAACGAGTCGAGTCGCACCGTGCTCAGGTCTACTCCATCCACTCGGACAGTTCCTTTGGTGGGTGTGTAGAAAGCGGAGACCAGTCCGATCGTTGTCGACTTCCCCGATCCTGACGAACCCACCAGGGCCGTCACCGTTCCGGGTTCGGAACGGAACGAAACGTTATGCAGAACTTCATGTGTGCCATCGTAGCTGAAACTCACGTCATCGAACTCAATCGTGCCCACGATATCGCGCAATCCCACAGTGCGCCTGGCATCCTGATCCTCCGGGCGTTCGTTCATAATTTCCTGGGTTCTCTCAAGCCCGGCTAAGGCTTCGGTCAGTTGCGTTCCAATCGAAACGATCTGCATGATCGGAGCGACCAGAAATACCAGCAGGAAGTTATAAGAAAAATAGCTTCCGGGAGTCAGACTCCTCGCTACCATCTGGTGTCCGCCGACGTACATGGTGGCTGCCCCCACAACTCCCAGCAGCACGCTGGCAGAGAGGCTCATCAGCGAGGTAGCCGTGAGCGTGCGCATCACGTTCTCCAACAGGCGCCGTACGCCCCCGGCAAAAATATTCTCTTCACGTTCTTCCGCGTGATATCCCTTGATCACGCGCACCCCGCCCAGCGACTCGGTCAGACGCCCGGTGACTTCAGCGTTGATCTTGCCGCGCTCGCGGAATATGGGGCGGATGGTCGCAAAGGCGCGATTCAGCGCCAGTGCAAAACAGCCGAGGGATCCGACAGCAATTAAAGTTAGCGGTGTGCTGATGCGGAGCAAGAGAATCAGTGCGATGCTGGCGGCCACGAGTCCGCCGCTAAAATCCACTAGCCCGGTGCCCAGCAGATTGCGCACGCCTTCCACGTCGGTCATGATCCGCGACACCAGAGCGCCCGTCTTGTTGGCATCGTAAAAGGCGACAGGCAGCCGGGAGATATGTTTCTGCACTTCCTGTCGAAGTTCAGCGATTAGCCGTTGCGCTGCCTTCGACAGCAACTGGGTCAGAGAAAAGGAAGTCACGCCCTGAATCAGCGTCGCGCCCAAGACCGAGAAAACCAGCGGCCGCAAAAGCGCGGTGTGATGCTTCCCGACGACATCATCAATCAGGAATTTCGAGGAGTACGGCAGAACAAACCCAGCCAGACGGTTGATCACCATCAGCACGAACCCAAGGCCGAGCAGCCCGCGCCGCGGGCCCATGAGTTTCCAGACCTCAGGCAAAACAGCCTTTAGTCGCTCAATCTTGGGGGGCTTCGGCGCCTCTGTCGCTGGAGAACTCAATTTATGATTGGACTCCCCGGAGTCTGATTCGCTTCATTATTACTGCATTGTCACACATCTGCCCGTCGGGCGCCGCCTGTGACAGGCCGTGCCTCGGCGTTGTATGCTCGGGGCGTGTCCCGACCGTCTTTGCCGGACCGTTCACCGACGTTTGGCCTATTGCTGGGCCTATTCATCACCTTGTCGGCGGTCGTGGCCTATTCGGCCTACATCACCTGGCAGGTGACCGGACTGCGCAAGTTGCAGACCGGGCTGGTCGACCGCAACCGCAAAGATTCCCTGCAATTGCTGAGAATTCAGAACGACCTCAACCTGCTGGCCGTCGCCATGCGTGACATGGTCAGCGGAGACGAACCTTATCCTCTGACGGCATGGTCCGCGCAGTTCCAGCGCATTCGGACCGATCTCGACGACGCGATTCGCCTGGAAGCCGGCTTCTCCGCGGCCAGCCGCACGCCGGAGCAGAGCGCATTTTTGACCGGTTCCTTCACTCAGTTTTGGGATGCCGTCGACCGCGTCTTTGCCCTTGCTCACGATGGCAAGGAAAAAGAGGCGCGCGAACAGATCCAGCTTTCACTGCAGGAGCGGCAGGCCGCGCTCAGCACGGCCGTGGCCCGGCTGCTGGTGCAGAACAGCGAAAACGAAGAGCAGGCCGCACTGCGCATCGTCCAGATTTACGACCGCGTCCAGCTCCAGGTCTACATCTTTCTAGCCGCGACTCTTCTCGCCATTCTTCTGAGCAGTCTTTCCATTATTCGCTGGAACCGGCGCCTCTTCTCCCGCCTGGCGGAAATTTCCGAACGTCGCAGCGAACTGGCACAGAAACTGATTTCAACGCAAGAGTCAACGTTGCGCTACATCTCGCGCGAACTCCACGACGAATTTGGCCAGGTTCTCACGGCTGTCGGGTCAATGCTGCGCCGAGCTGGAACGCATGCCCCAGAGGGCTCATCGCTAAGGGCGGACTTGCAGGAAGTCCTGCAAACTGTGCAGACGACGCTCGAGAGCGTTCGCAGTCTCTCGCAAGCGCTGCATCCGGTTATGCTGGACGAGGCCGGGCTCGAGAGCACGCTCGACTGGTACATCCCCACCGTGGAAAGACAAACCGGAATTGCCCTATCCTATGAAAAGCGGGGCGCGCCATTCCCGGTGGACGGCGCTGCCGGTGTGCACATCTACCGCGTGCTTCAAGAGGCGCTAAACAATGTCGCGCGGCACTCCGGAGCCAAGCAGGCATGGGTACGGCTGCTTTTCTCACCGGATGCGCTCGAACTGGAGGTCGAAGATCACGGTGTTGGATTCGCGGAACGGCCGAAGAAACAAGGCATCGGCCTGGTTGCCATGCGGGAACGCTCGGAGCTGATGGGGGGACGGATCATCTTCTCCCGTCCGCCGGAAGGTGGAACCCTGGTGCATCTGTTTGTCCCCAGAGAAAAGGCGGAGGCCTATGGAAAAGAAGATCACAGTCTTGCTCGTGGATGATCACAGCCTGGTGCGGCGTGGTTTCCGGCGCATGCTGGAAGATGAGCCCGATATGAAAGTCGTCGGCGAGGCTGGCGACGGCGAAGAGGCCGTCAAACTGGCGAAACAGCTACATCCGCAGGTTGTGGTCATGGACTGTGCCCTTCCTGGCATGAACGGGCTGCAGGCCACACGAGAGATTTTAGAGGATTCTTCGCACACGGCGGTTCTCATGCTCAGCATGCATACGGAAAGCACCTGGGTGCGGCAGGCGATCGACGCCGGAGCCAAAGGGTATATGCTCAAGAATGCCCTCGAGCTGGAACTGGGAGCTGCCATCCGGAAGGTCGCCGGTGGAGGAACTTTCTTCGATCCGCGAGTCGACCAGGGCGTGCCCCTCAAAGGTGAACGAGCTGCCCTGACGCAGCGTGAACTCGAAGTTCTGCAGATGATCGTCGATGGCAAGTCCAACAAAGAAATCGCCGTCGCGCTCGATCTTAGCGCCAACACGGTAGCGGTTCACCGCGCCAATATCATGAATACGTTGGGAATCCACAAGACTGCCGAATTAGTTGTATATGCGATTCGCGCCGGGTTGGTGAACGTTCCGTGAATCGCAGGTCCTTCCTCTGGAGAATGGCAGGGCTGGCGTCGTGGTCGCAATTGCCGCTCTTCGCCCGAGCCCAATCCAGTGCCACTTCTCCTGGTTTTCGATTTGCCGATGTGACCAGCCAGGCCGGAATTCAGTTCCAGCACAACAGCGGAGCGTTCGGTGGGAAATTTCTGCCTGAAACGCTCGGCTCCGGCTGCGCATTTCTGGACTACGATCGCGATGGCTGGCAAGACATCCTGCTGATCAACGGTGCCGACTGGCCCGGTCACAAGAAAAACCGGACGACGCTGCGCCTCTACCATAACAACGGAAATGGTACGTTCACCGATGTGACCACGCGTGCCGGCCTCGATGTCGAACTCTACGGCATGGGCGTGGCCGTTGGCGACTACAACAATGACGGCTTCCCCGACCTTCTCATCACCTGTGTCGGCCAAAACCGATTGTTCCGCAACACCAGAAAAGGGACGTTCGTCGATGTCACCAACGCAAGTGGTTTGGGCAAGCGCGAGGGATTCAGCACTTCCGCCCTGTGGTTCGATTACGACCGCGACGGTCTGCTTGATCTCTTTGTCTGCAATTACGTGAAGTGGTCACCTGAGCACGACGTTTTCTGCAGCCTCGACGGAAAACACAAATCGTATTGCACCCCGGAAGCCTATCGCGGAGAGACCTGCTGGCTCTTTCATAATCGCGGTGACGGAACCTTCGAAGACGTCACCGCCGCAAGCGGCATCTTCGACAGCAGTTCCAAATCGCTGGGAGTTGCTTTGCTCGACAGCAACCACGACGGCTGGCCCGACATACTTGTGGCCAACGACACGCAGCCCAACAAGCTGTATCGCAATCAGCACAACGGAACTTTCAAGGACGTGGCTGTCGAAGCGGGACTCGCTTTCAGCAGTGAGGGCAAAGCCCGCGCCGGCATGGGAATCGACGTCGCTGATTTCGAGAATTCAGGCACACCCGGCATCGCCATCACCAATTTCGACAACGAGATGATCGGGCTTTACCGCGCCAGCGGCAAGGGTTATGAAGACATCGCGGCGCAGGCTGGAGTCGGCGTGGCGTCGCGGAACAGCCTCGGCTTCGGCTGTGTGTTTCTCGATATCAATCTGGATGGCTGGCTCGACTTCGCCGTAGCCAATGGACACATCGATGAGACGGTGCGAAACATTCGCGGCAACGTCGGATATGCGCAGCCGCCTCAACTCTTTCTCAATAGCGGGAGGGGAAATTTTCGCGATGTCGCAGCCGACGTTGCCGGAGGATTCGATCAGCCCAAAGTCGGCCGCGGTCTTGCCTATGCCGATTTCGACCGGGACGGCAACCTTGATCTGCTTTTAACCACGAACAACGGCCCCGCCTACCTGTATCGCAACGATCAACTGAGCGGGAACCATAGCATCCGCTTTCATCTCGTGGGAACAAAGTCCAACCGCGACGCGATCGGTGCGTTCGTTCGCGTCTTTGCCGGCGGCCTTACTCAGTCCCGGATGGTCAAAGGCGGCTCCAGTTACCTTTCGCAATCCGAGTTGCCCGTGACGTTCGGCCTGGAGAAGCACGATCGGATCGACCGCGTGGTTATTGATTGGCCAAGCGGCAGAACCGAAGAGTACAAGACCCTGGCCTCCGGCCGCTGCTACGAGTGCACAGAAGGGAAGGGAATTGCGCCAAAATATGGCTACTGAGCCGAATCGTGAATCGTGGTGCCAGGCTCGGCCACAGTTCCCGAGGCGGCCAGATCAATCTCCACCGAATCATTCACCCGCAAGAACAACGTACTCGGATTCTTCATTCCCCATTTAGCATAGGGAATCGCAAAATGCACCGCCGCAGACCAGAGGCCGGCGGACATATTCACCTCTGCCGGGACCGTGATTTTGCGGTCGACGCCGTGAATACGGAACATCCCATGTACCTTAACCGAAGTCTTGCCCTGGGGTGCGACTGCGCCCTCAATGCGTTCGGGAAGAAACGATATCTCGGGATAGCGCTCGCTCTCCAGCACTTCTTTGTGCATCTTGCGGTCGCGCATCCCGTTTCCGGTGGCGCCGCTTCTCGCGTCAACCAGAATTTCCCCGGAGATCAGCCCGGAAATAGGGTCAAATTGCAAAGTGCTCGGCTTCATTTGAAACGTGCCATGAACAGTGTGGAGTGCGGCATCCAGAGTGAATCGAACGCTGGTTTTGGCGGGATCAAGCTTCAGATTGGTCTGCTGGGCAAGCGGCGAAAGAACCGCCACGGTGATAAACGCCAGAACCGCAGACACCAGCCTTGTGCAGCCTCCGGTTCCGTTCTCCATGTTTACGCGTTTAACAATCCCCATCCCAGCGTGAGGCCGTCCCTTACAAGTTGCGAGGGCGGCACCGCTCCCACATGCAACGCCAGCAGCCGCCGGAAAATTTCCGGGTTCTTGTGGAAGACCTGAAGTGTACGATGCTGCAGCCGGGGACGTCCATCGAGGGTGAGCATCAACCGCGCCATCCACCTTGGCCGAAAAGCCAGTTGCCGATGTGCAGTCTCGTAGCGCGTCAGATCGCCCGAATCAAGGGACTCGGCCAATGCGACGGCCTGGCCGAATGCCAATCCCAGGCCCTCGCCCGTGATCGCATCCACCGTCCCGGAAGCGTCTCCAATCAGCGCGACATTGTTACGCCACACCCGCCGGAACTGGCGATTCCCCGTGAGCGCTCCGCCTTCCATTGACACCGTCGCAGCGCCATTCAAGCGTGCGCGCAATCTTGGCAATGCCTGCAGACCCTCCTCCAAACGCAGATTCGGATCATGCGACGCCAGAGCCACGCAGACTTGCTCGCGGCTCACCGCAGTGGCGTAACCTTGGCAGCGATCGCCCCAATACACTTCCATGTGATCGGCCCAGGGCACAACGTAATAATGCCGTCGAAAGGCATAGCGGAGGCGAGGCCGGGGACCGCGATCGAGTCCAGCCCAGCGCCGGACGCGCGAACTCGAGCCATCCGCACCCACGATCCAGCGAGCGCGCACCACACGGTCCCCGAGATGAACTCCGTCCGCAGAAATGCCGGTGACCACCGTTCGCCACAATAAATCGGCGCCCAGTTGCTCCGCGCGTTCGATCATGAGGCGATGGAGCGTAGTCCGCCGTACCGCAACGCCGAAGCCGCCCTCAGGGAAGAGAGCGTCCGCAGATAACCGAGCGGTCAAGAAACGAATGCCGCGCAAGCGATGGGAAGCGTCCACTGGAACGTGAATCCCAAGCCGCTCAAGAGCTGCCAGTCCATCCGGCAAAAGGCCTTCGCCACAGGCCTTGTCAATCGGAGGCTGGCGGCCGTCCGCCACCAGCACGTCGAATCCACGTTGCCGGGCGGCAATAGCCGCCGCCAGCCCGGCAGGCCCGCCGCCGATCACGAAGACGTCCACCACGTGTGGCAAGTTCTGGATCATGCGTCTGACATTACCATCGCAGCAACACCAGCTCCGAACAGAACCCCGGCCCCATTGCCGCGAGCACGCCCAAAGTCTCCGGTTCTGGACGCCGGTTGCGCATCACGTCTTCCAGCACCACCAGGACGGAAGCCGAGGACAGGTTCCCTACTCTGCGCAAGCAATCCCACGAAGCATCGAGCTGACCATTGCGCAGATCGAGTGCATCGGCCGTCGCCTCCAGCACCTTCGGGCCTCCCGTATGCAACACCCAGCTTTTCACATCGCTGCGCTGGTAGCCGTGATCGGCGAGAAACGCATCCACATCGTGTCCCAGGTGTTCGCGAATCAGAACCGGTACCTGAGGCGAAAGGGTGATGCGAAATCCTTTCTCTGTTACCTTCCAACCCATCATTTCTTCGGTATCAGGATAGAAAACCGAACGGGTCGCCAAGATCGCAGGGCCTGCAGAATTCTTCTCATCGCCCGTAACGATCACCGCCGCCGAGCCATCGGCAAACAGGCCCGACGAAATCAAATTAGCCACCGAAAGGTCGTCGCGCTGAATGGTCAGCGAACAAAGTTCCACCGACACCAGCGCCGCCGCCTGCGAAGGATACGCGCGCACGTAATCGGCGGCGCGCGCAATCCCCGCCGCGCCCGCTACACAGCCCAACCCAAAAATCGGTACCCGCCGGATGTTTGCGGGCAATCCCATGCGGTTGATAAGCAACGCATCAATCGAAGGGCTCGCAATGCCCGTCACCGAAACGAAAAACAGAGCACCTAATTCATGGGACTGAATTCCTGCGTGATGCAACGCGCGACACAATGCCTGCTCGCCCAACTCCTGCGCGACTTGAATCCAGACATCGTTCGCTTGGCCCCACGTGGCGATGTCGTAATACTTCTCGGTGGGCAACGCGAGATAGCGGCCCTCTACGGTGACATTGCGGTGCAATCGTGCCAGCAGCTGTGGACTGCGGAGGCGGTCGCCCCAGTACTCTTGCAGTTGCTCGAGAAGGAATTTCTGCGAGTAGTAGTGCTTGGGGAATGCGCTTGCAGCGCTGGCGATTCTCATGGGTTCAGGATCCGTTCCGGCACCGAGTCAGTGCCTTTGCCTTCCAGGCAGCACTTGAAAACTTAGATGGCCGGGCGCCGCACTCCGTTGCAGCGACTCGAGCGCCGCATGGATATTGTCCCAATCCGCACCGCCTGATTTGTCAAGCGGTTGTTAAATCAGGCTGCGCCGCTTCCAATCCGGCAGCTCCCAGCGCAGCCTAGGGTACCACCACGATCGATGTCGGAGTATCGGCGACCAAGTAGGAAGTCACAGCCGTCAGGACTCCGGTGCTCGTATTCAGACTGAAAGCCTGAATCGCAGGGCTCGACGAATTGCCTACGAACACATACTTTCCATTGGGATCACCGACCATAAAATTGGGATGCGCATTGGTCGGGATCGTCTCGTCCGCAGTGAGAAAGGTCAGTGAGCCATCGGAAGCGATCGCATACGCCGAGAGATTAGACGCGCCCGCATTTGCCACGTAGAGATATTTGCCGGAGTTGTCGATCAGAAGGGCGATCGGCGAGGACAACGTTCCACCACCGATCGTTGCGAGGGCAGTGAGCGACCCGTCTGAGTTAATCGTGAATTCCGAGATCGAATTGTCCGGAAGTGAGTTGGCTACGTAGAGGTGCGCCCCACTGGGATCGATCGCCAAACCGTACGGATTGGTTCCCACCTGCGTTATCTGCACCGGGACCTGGTTCGGAACTCCCGCACTGAGGCTGAATACTTCGACGCTTCCCGGTAGCCCAGCGCCCATCACATAAAGAAAATTGCCGGAAGGGGATGGTTTCAGGTTAGTTGGAGTGAGGCCCAGTTGCAGGGGAGTGCCCATCGCTGTCAACGAACCACTGCCGGCATCAATCGAAAAGACAGAAATATCATTCGAGCCGGAGTTGCCAACGTAGAGAAAACTCCCGGCCGCGTTCATGGCCAGCAGCGTGGGGGCGGTGTCGGTTTTGGCGCGCAGACCCTGTTCCGTCAGCACCCCGGTGGTGTCAATCATGAACAGGGAAATGTCGTTTTCCTGAGTGTTCGCGGCATAGAGGTATTTCTTCGACGGATGAAGCGCGAGCGCCTGCACCGCCGGGCCAGCCGCAATCGGACTCACCGACAACAGCGTGAGTACGCCCGAGTTCGGATCTTCGCGATAGGCGACGATGGTATTGGCCGTCGGTTGCGCCGCGTACAGATAGTGGCTTGAGGTGGTCGCACAACTGACCCACAACGCCATACTTGCGCAAACCAGCAACAGCCCTGCTGCTTTCTTTAGCATCCCAAGCTCCTGTGGTAGATTGCCGGAACGAAAAATTAGAAAAGCACTGGTCCGCCCAGCGTCCCGGCCGAACGCACGGTTATCCCTCTTTGTTGCTAGACTCCTTATCATACGGGATAAGTTCGTCCCCTGCGCAGCCTTCGCGTACAGCGACCGGAAGTGCTGTGGTTTTCAAGCCGGGTGTCTTCAGACGCGAGCAGGCAGATCGCTAAGCTGCTGCGATGCTGTGATGCATCGCTCAGGTTGCATCGGCATATTCCTGCCGCGGGATCGATTTCGGTTGAAGCTGCTCGGTCTCGGCATTTGCTTGGAGCGGTTCAGTGTGCGGGACTAGGACGTGGCCCCTGAGACGTCGCCGGCAGTGCATGATCTTCGCCCCCTCGCAAGGCCAACCGCAAACGATCGAGGTAAACGTAAACCACTGGAGTGGTGAAGAGAGTGAGCATTTGGCTCACGATCAGTCCGCCGACAATCGTGATCCCAAGTGGGCGATGCAATTCCGAACCGGTCCCCGTGCCGAGAGCCAGTGGGAGACCGCCGAGCAACGCGGCCATCGTCGTCATCATGATTGGCCGGAAGCGCAGGATACACGCATCATAAATCGCTTCCACCGGCTTCTTGCCCTGCGTGCGCTCCACGTCGAGCGCCACATCGATCATCATGATCGCGTTCTTCTTCACCAGTCCGATCAACAGGATGATTCCAATCGTCCCGATCACATTGAGCTCGTTGTGGGTCAGAAGCAGCGCCAGCAGCGCTCCCACGCCCGCCGAGGGGAGGGTCGACAGAATCGTAATGGGATGAATATAGCTCTCGTAGAGCATGCCCAGCACAATATAGACGGCGACTAACGCGGTCAGTATCAGGATTGGCTCGCTCGAAAGAGAATCCTTGAAAGCGGCGGCCGTCCCCTGAAAACTGGCCGCAACGGTGGACGGCATGCCGATCGAACGCTCGGCATTCTCAATCGCCTGCGTCGCCTGACCCAAAGAGACTCCCGGAGCCAGGTTGAATGAGATGGTGACCGAGGGAACCTGGCCCTGGTGATTCACTGCCAGCGGTGTATTCGATGGCTCATAATGCGTGAACGCCGCCAAAGGCACCGGGGTTCCGGCAGTCGAACGCAAATAGATATTCTGCAGTGCTTCGGGGGTCTGCTGGAACTGCGGCGCAACCTCCATCACGACGTGATACTGGTTGAGCGCCTGATACATGGTGGAAACCTGTCGCTGTCCGAACGCGTCGTAGAGGGCGTTATCCAGAGTCTGCGGCGTGATGCCCAAGCGGCTGGCCGTGTCGCGATCAATCACCAGTTTGGCCTGCAGCCCCTTATCCTGTTGGTCGGAGTTCTGGTCGCGCAGTTCGGGCAGCGTCCTGAGCTTCTGCAACAGGCGCGGAGCCCAGTTGTTGAGGTCGTCCAGATTCGCGCTCTGCAGGGTGTACTGATACTGCGCGTTGCCAAACCGTCCGCCAATGGTGAGGTCCTGGGCCGACTGCATAATCAGCGTCGCCCCCGGCACGACCGCGAGCTTGCCGCGAAGACGGTTGATTACATCGTCGGCGCTAACCCGCGGGCAGCGCTGCCAGAAATGCCGAGGCTTGCAATTGCTGCGCTGTTCCAACGGCTTCAGCATGATGAAGAAGCGGCCCTGATTCTGGGCCGTATTTCCGCCGGCAAATCCCACCACCGAGTCGACTGCCGGATCCTTCATCACGATGTCTACATAGCGCCGCATCTTGTCGCTCATGGACTGAAACGAGATATCCTGGGCGGCCATCACGCCGCCCATGATCCGTCCCGTATCCTGCTGCGGGAAGAAGCCTTTGGGGACCTGGATGTACAGGTACACGCTCAGGCACGCGACCAGGATCGTGACCGTGAGCGTCACCGGTTGGTAGGCGAGCACCCATTTCAGGGAATGCCGGTAAGAGGTTAGAAGCCGGTCGAAGACCCATTCACTGGCGCGATAGAAAATGTTGTGCTTCCTGTGGTTGGCGGGCCGCAGGAATTTCGCACACATCGTGGGGGTCGTGGTCAGCGAAACCACCAGGGACACGCTGATCGCGATGCTCAGGGTTACCGCGAATTCGCGAAACAACCGGCCTACGATGCCGCCCATCAACAGAAGTGGAATGAACACCGCTACCAGCGACGTGCTCATCGACACCACGGTGAATCCGATTTCCGCCGCTCCCTTGAAGGCCGCTTGCACCACGCCCATGCCGTGCTCGACGTAGCGAGTAATGTTTTCCAGTACCACGATCGCATCATCGACCACGAAGCCGGTCGAAATGGCCAGCGCCATGAGCGACAGGTTGTCCAGACTGTAGCCCAGCAGGTACATTCCACCGAACGTTCCTACCAGCGAGAGCGGCACAGCAATACTCGGAATGATCGTGGCGCGCACCGTGCGCAGAAAAGCGAATACCACGAGGATCACGAGAATGACGGAAATGATCAGGGTCGTTTCGATATCCTTGACCGAGGCGCGCACCGTCACCGTGCGGTCCATGGCGATGGTCAGTTGGATCGCCGGAGAAATCGAGGATTGCAGAAAAGGCATTAGCGCCCGCACCCGGTCAACCGTTTCAATGATGTTGGCCCCGGGCTGCCGGAATACGATGATGAGCACGCCGGGCTTGCCGTTCGCCAGGCCGATGTTGCGCCTGTCGGAAACCGAATCCGCCACCTCAGCCACGTCTCCCAGCCGCACGGCCGCGCCATTGTGATAGGCAACGATCAGCGGCCGATACTGGTCCGCTGTAAAAAGCTGGTCGGTATCCGTGAACGAGTAAGTCCTCGCGCTGTCGGAAACCGAACCCTTGGGCCGATTCGCATTGGCCGCATTCAGAGCGTTGCGGACCGTGTCGAGCCCGATGCCCAGTTTGTTCAGGAGGGTCGGATTCACCTCGGCGCGCACTGCGGGCTGTGCGGCTCCCCCGACAAAAACCTGTCCGACGCCGTCCACCTGCGCCAGTTTCTGCGCCAGAATCGAATCCGCAGCGTCGTACATTTGCGGCACCGTCATGGTGTCCGACGTCAGCGCCAGGATGAGGATAGGAGCATCAGCCGGGTTCGCCTTGCGATAACTGGGATTACTCGGCAAATTGGCGGGAAGTTGGCTACGCGCCGCGTTGATCGAAGCTTGCACGTCGCGGGCGGCGGCATTAATATCGCGGTTCAGATCAAATTGCAGTGTGATGCTCGTCGTGCCTAGTTGGCTCGATGAAGTCATCTGGTTGACAGCCGCGATGCGTCCAAACTGCCGTTCCAACGGCGTCGCGACCGCTGATGCCATGGTCTGCGGGTCTGCACCCGGCAGGCCGGCGCCGACTCCAATAACAGGGAAGTCCACCCGGGGCAACGAAGCAACCGGAAGAAAATTGAAGGCGAGAATGCCCGACAGTAACAGCGCCGCTGCCAGCAGCGAAGTGCCAATCGGACGCCGGATGAATGGAGCGGAAATACTCATCGTCTAATCCGCCGACATGGGCTCCTGCGGAATCACATTGCCAATCCGGTAGCGCGAAAATCTGTGTGCCAGCCGGTCAAACCACAGATAAACCACCGGCGTCGTGTACAGCGTCAGCAACTGGCTGAGGAGCAGGCCGCCGACGATCGTGATGCCCAGCGGGCGCCGCAGCTCCGCACCTGTTCCCGATCCCAGCGCTAACGGCAAGCCGCCCAGTAGCGCCGCCATCGTGGTCATCATGATCGGGCGGAAGCGCAGCAGACAGGCCTGATAAATGGCTTCCTCGGGCGGTTTGTGCTCTTCGCGTTCAGCCTCGAGAGCGAAGTCAATCATCATGATGGCGTTTTTCTTGACGATGCCGATGAGAAGAATGATACCGATCAGCGCCACCACGGTCAGGTCGTTTCCGGTGAGCATCAGGGCCAAAATCGCGCCCACGCCCGCCGACGGCAGTGTGGAGAGAATCGTGATCGGATGAATGTAACTTTCATAGAGAACGCCGAGCACGATATAAACCGTAATCACAGCCGCTAGAATCAGATAGGGCTCAGAGGCAAGCGAATTTTGAAACGCCGCCGCCGTCCCTTGGAACGCCGCGTGGATGCTGGGAGGCAGCTGGATGTCCTTCTCCGCCTGCTGAATCGCCTTAGTGGCATCGCCCAACGAACTGCCCGGCGCAAGATTGAACGAGAGTGTTACCACCGGGAATTGCCCCTGATGGTTCACGCTTAGCGAAGCGGCGCCCGATTGCATCCGCGTAAAAGCCGAAATCGGAACGGGCGCTCCACTGGTCGCCACGGCGGCGCCGTTCGCCGTGGGCGCACCCGAGTTCGGCGTCACGGTGCTGGGCCGGATGTAAATATCTTTGAGCGAATCGGGAGTCTGCGCAAAGTTCGGCAGCACTTCCAGGATTACGTGATATTGGTTCAGCTGGGTGAAGATGGTCGAAACCTGCCGTTGCCCGAAAGCGTCATACAGTGTGTTGTCAATAGCCTGCGGGAAAATTCCTAACCGCGATGCGGTATCCCGGTCAATCGAAACCGTTGTCTGCAGCCCGTTGTTAAGTTGGTCGGTTGCCACATCCCGCAACGCCGGCAGGGTGCGCAGCTTGTCGACCAGCTTTGGCGTCCACTGCGCCAGTTCCCGCGCATCCGCATCTTCAATCGAGTACTGGAACTGCGTCCGGCTGACGCGGTCTTCTACCGTGAGATCCTGCACCGGTTGCATGTAAAGTGTGATGCCATCCACCTTCGCCAGCAGAGGCTGCAGGCGCCGGATAATCGCCGATGCGTCGTCGGCGCGCTCGTCGACCGGCTTCAGATTAATCTGGATTCGACCTGCGTTGGGCGTCGTATTGGTGCCGTCCACTCCTATAAACGAGGACAAGCTGTCAACGGCTTTGTCCTGCAGAATGATCTTCGCCAGTTCCTGCTGACGCGTTTGCATGGCGTCAAAAGAGACGGAATCCGGCGCTTCCGACACACCCAGAATCACGCCCGTGTCTTGCACGGGGAAGAAGCCCTTCGGCACAACCACGTAGAGAGCCAGCGTCAGAACCAGGGTTCCGAACGTTACCAGCAGGGTTGCGGTCTGGTGCTTGAGCACCCATTTCACCGAGCGGCCGTAAAATGCAATGATCCGGTTGTAGTAGTCTTCGGTGACTTCGTAGAAGCGCCCCTTCTCGCCTTCTTTGCGGTGCTTGAGCAGCTTGGCACACATCATCGGGGTCAGGGTCAGCGACACTCCCGCCGAAACCAGAATCGTCACCGCCAGCGTGACCGCAAACTCGCGGAACAACCGGCCCACGATGTCGCCCATGAACAGCAGCGGAATCAACACCGCGATCAGCGAGACGGTCAGCGATACGATGGTGAACCCGATCTGTCCTGACCCTTTCAGAGCGGCTTCCAGCGGAGAGTCTCCGGCTTCGAGGAAGCGGTCAATATTTTCGATCATGACGATGGCGTCGTCGACCACAAACCCGGTGGAGATAGTCAGCGCCATGAGCGTCAGATTGTTCAAGCTATAGCCGAGCAGATACATCACGCCGAAGGTGCCGATCAGCGAGAGTGGTACGGCGACGCTCGGAATCACGGTCGCGGAAAGATTCCGCAGGAACAGGAAGACGACCATCACCACCAGGGCGATGGCCAGCATTAATTCAAATTCCACATCTTTGACCGAGGCGCGAATGGTCGTGGTCCGGTCGGTCAGAATTTGCACCTTGACCGCTTGCGGCAGAGCAGCTTGCAACTGCGGCAACAGCTTCTTGATGCGGTCGACGACGCTGATGATGTTGGCGCCGGGCTGGCGCTGGATGTTAACGATCACCGCTGGCGTGAGATTCATCCACGCCGCCAGCCGGTTATTTTCCGTGCCGTCAATGACGTTGGCCACATCGCTCAGCCGCACTGGCGCGCCATTGCGATAGGCGACCACAATCGGTTTGTACTGTTCGCTGGAAAACAGCTGATCGTTAGCGCCAATCGTATAAGACTGCCGCGTCCCGTCGATGACGCCCTTGGCCTGATCCACGTTGGCCTGGACCATGGCCGCACGCAGATCCTCAAGGCTGAGTCCGTAAGATGCGAGTGCGGTCGGATTCGCCTGAATCCGGACCGCTGGTTTCTGCCCGCCGCTTATTGAAACCAGCCCCACGCCGGGAAGCTGCGAAATTTTCTGCGCCAACGACGTATCGGTGAGATCCTCAACCTTGGGCAATGACAGCGAATCCGATGTCAGCGCCAGGGTGAGAATCGGTGCGTCCGCGGGATTGACTTTGTTGTAAATCGGAGGATTGGGAAGATCGGTCGGCAGGTACGTCGAGCCCGAGTTGATCGCAGCCTGCACCTGCTGCTCTTCGACGTCAATGTTCTGATCGAGGCCGAACTGCAGCGTGATAACGGAACTGCCAAACGAACTGGTTGACGTCATCTGGCTCAGGCCGGGCACCTGGCCGAATTGCCGTTCCAGCGGAGACGTCACCGACGACGCCATCACCTCCGGATCTGCTCCCGGGTAGAACGTCACCACTTGAATGGTTGGATAGTCGACCTCAGGCAAAGCCGAGACCGGTAACTGCATGAACGCGACCCAGCCCACCAGCAACACGCCGACCATGAGCAGCGTGGTCGCGACCGGCCGAAGAATGAATAAACGTGACGGACTCATGAACCCGGAGTTCCCGCAAATTGCTGATGTCCGGCGCCGCCCGCCCGCGTCGCACCCGCGCCGGAGTTTGAACCAACGGTACGTGGCTCAATGCGGCTGCCCCTCTGCAGCTTGTCCTGGCCGTCGGTCACCACGACGTCGCCCGGATTGAGTCCCTCCGTCACAACCGTGGTATCGCCTTGAGTAAGAGAAACCGTGACCACGCGATCCTGCACCGTCTTGTCGGGATTCACCGCGTAGACGAAAGTTCCCTGAGGTCCGCGCAAGATTGCCGCCGTCGGCACGACGGTGCTGTTTTTCCGCGTTTCCAGGAGCAAATCCGCATTTACGAACTGGTTCGGCCAGAGCCGGTCGTCCTTATTGTCGAATACCGCCTTGAGTTTCGCCGTGCCCGTCGTAGGATCGATCTGGTTGTCGATCGTCAGGAGTTTGCCCGCGGCTAGTTTGGACTGATCATCGCGACTGAAGGCATCCACCTCCAGCGTTCCATGCTTCATGCGCTGCGCTACGCTCTGCAGCACGTCCTCGGGGAGAGTGAAGATCACGGCGATCGGCTGCAGCTGCGTCAGAATCAGCATGGGATTGGTGTCTGACGCATGCACGATGTTGCCTGGATCAACTTGCCTGAGTCCAATCCGTCCGCTGAAAGGCGCCGTGATGTGGCAGTAAATGATCTGCAGTTTCGCGTTGTCGATCTGCGCCTGATCGTTGCGCACCGTGCCGTCGAGTTGGTCCACCAGCGCTTTCTGGGTGTCGACTTGCTGCTGCGCAATGCTGCCGGAGGGAATCAGCGAAGTGTAGCGATCCAGATTCAGCTTGGCGTCACGCAGTTGCGCCTCGTCACGAAATAACTGTGCCTGCATCTGCTCCAGCTGGACTTCGAAAGGACGCGCATCGATCAGAATCAGCAATTCTCCCTGATGGACGTTCTGCCCTTCCCGGAACTTCACCTCCATGATCTGTCCGTCGACTCGGCTTTTGATGTTGGCGGTGTTGAATGCGGTCACTGCTCCCAAGCCGGAAAGATAGACGGGCACATCCTGCCGCTGTACGGTCGCCACGGCCACCGAAACAGAGCGCGGTCCCGCCGCCTGTGCTTTCTGCTGTTTGGAATCGGCAGCGCTGCTGCAGCCCAGCAAGAACGCACTCAGCGTTCCCAAGGCCAGCAACGCAATGATGTGCGCAGCCACGCGAGCTACGGCACCGGTTTGTGTGAAACAAGAGGATGGATCGTTTATATTCACAGGATTAATCCAGGGGTGACCCTTCTGCCAGATCGGCGGCCAGCCGGTCCATGTATTAGACGTATGTATTGTAGGCTCGGTTTCGGCAACTCTACCCGGAAGGCAGGAAATTTTCTGGTGCCAGGGGGCGCCCGCAAAATGCGGGAACCTGAAGTGCTGCAAGGAGAACCGTGCCATTCCAGCATCAACTGCGCGCCCGTAGCAGGTCAATACCAGGGCGAATGTTTTACAAATCTTTACTCGTTTTGACCTTTCGTTAATCTGGCGCCGGCTGTAGCGATGCCGGCGCCCGGTGCGCGGACTCATAGGCGGCAATTTCGGCCTCATGCTGCAGAGTGAGACCGATGTCGTCCAGCCCATTCAACAGGCAATGGCGAACGAAATCGTCAATCGGAAAATTCGTCCGGAACCCCTGCTCGTCGCGCACTTCGCATCGCTCCAGATCAATCGTGAGTTGATAGTTGTCGATGTCGAGGGCGCACTTCATCAGATGGGCCACCTCGTCCTCGCTCAGCTGCACGGTGAGAAAACCGTTCTTCGTGCTGTTGTTGGCAAAAATATCGGCGAAGGAAGAGGAGATTACGGCGTGAAATCCGAAATCGGCCAGCGCCCATACCGCATGCTCGCGCGAAGAACCGCAGCCGAAATTCTTTCCCGCTACCAGAATGCTCGCGCCTTCGTAGCGCGGATCATCGAGCACGAACTCCGCGTTCTTCTTGCCATCGACGCCAAACCGCCAATCGTAAAACAGGAATTGGCCAAAGCCGGTCTTCTCAATCCGCTTCAAAAACTGCTTTGGGATGATCTGGTCGGTATCGACATTGACCCGCTCCAGCGGCGCCACCCGGCCGAGATGGATGTTAAATGGTTTCATTTCGTCTCCCTGTCGTTCGCCAGTGCCGAGCCCGACTACAAACGCGGTGGATGCAGCCAGAGACTCGCGAACGCTATTCCGACGCTTAAGGTGTTTGCGAGGCATAAGACCGCCAGCCGCCACTTACCAAGAGCGATCTTGAATCCCCACCTCACGACCGCCGCCTCGATTCCGGTCGTTGCCACCGTCGCCATTATGAAGGTTGCAATCCAGGTTCCACGATTGAACGTGCCAACGTTGAAGAACTTGTTCAGTACCTGCCCGGGAAACACTTCCCATGCCAGTCCAAGCAGAGGAATCAGGGGGATTCCGGCGACTGTTGACACCGCGTTCATCACGACGTCTACGACCGCAGCCTTTCTCCACGAAAGGCCAAAGCCACCAAATCGCAACGCCAGCCACTCGGTTATGAGGCCCGAAGCGATCGGGATCGCGCTCAACAGCCGCTGCTCTAAGACGAGGGCCGGCCACACCATGTCTGCAGGCAGTGGGTGGGGCAACGTCACTGAAACTTCCAATTCCGAATATCGGTAAAGTGTCCTGCGATCGCCGCCGCCGCCGCCATCATCGGACTCACCAGGTGCGTGCGCCCTCCGCGGCCCTGCCGCCCTTCAAAATTGCGGTTGCTGGTGGAGGCGCAGCGCTCTCCCGGCTGCAAAATATCGGGATTCATTCCCAGGCACATCGAGCATCCCGATTCGCGCCACTCAAATCCCGCATCCAGAAAGATCTGGTGCAGGCCTTCCTTTTCAGCCGCCCGCTTCACCGTCTGCGATCCCGGCACTACCATCGCGCGCACTTTCGAACTCACGCGATGTCCCTTCGCCACCCGCGCCGCTGCCCGCAAATCTTCCAGGCGTGAGTTGGTGCACGATCCAATGAAGACCCGGTCGATTTTGATGTCTTCAATTTTGCGTCCCGGTTCCAGCTCCATGTATTGCAGTGCCAACTCCGTAGCTCGCCGGTCCGACTCGGGCATGCCATTGATTTCCGGCACGCGGCCGGTGACTGGAGCCACCATCCCCGGATTCGTGCCCCAGGTTACAAACGGACAGAGTTGGGCCGCATCGATCTCCACCACTTTGTCGAAAGCCGCGCCGTCATCGGTCGGCAGAGCCCGCCAAAGCGCGAGAGCTTCTTCCCATTCTGCGCCCGCGGGAGCGAACCGCTTTTCCTTCACATAGGCGATGGTGGTCTCGTCGGGAGCCACCATTCCGGCTCGCGCTCCGGCTTCGATGCTCATGTTGCACAACGTCATGCGGCCTTCCATGCTGAGAGCGCGCACCGCTGGCCCGGCGTATTCGATCACGTGCCCGGTCGCGCCATCGGTACCAATGTGTCCGATGATCCCCAGCGCCAGATCTTTGGCGGTGACGCCCTCCTCGAGGCGGCCGCGCACATCGATCTGCATTGTCTTCGGCTTCTGCTGCGCGAGGCACTGCGTCGCCAGAACGTGTTCGACCTCCGAGGTTCCTATCCCAAACGCCAGTGCCCCAAACGCCCCGTGCGTGCTGGTATGGCTGTCGCCGCAAACGATCGTCATGCCGGGTTGGGTTAGCCCCAGTTCCGGGCCGATCACGTGCACGATACCCTGCTCCGGGGCGTCCATGTCGAACAGGCGAATCCCAAATTCCTTGCAATTGTTCTGCAGCGCAGCAATCTGCTTGGCCGCGATCAGATCGGTGATAGGAGTTCCTCGCGGCTCGGTCGGGACGTTATGGTCCACCGTAGCCACGGTTCTTGCGGTCTGACGGACTTTGCGTCCCGCGGCGCGCAGTCCGTCAAACGCCTGCGGCGATGTCACCTCATGCACGAGATGCAAATCGATATAAAGAATGGGCGAACGCCCCGCCGGCTGCGCCACCAGATGGGCTTCCCAAATCTTCTCAAATAGTGTTTTGTTCGTTGGCATTGTGAGATTCGTATCAGGGCACGCCTTCAGGCATGCCGAAAGTGGTCCCGCTTCAAAGCGCCTTCAGGCGCGTCAACATGACAGCCTCGATCCTTATCGCGGGCTCGTGATAGCTCCCTGCGATGCCGACGAAACCAGGGCTGCATATTTTGCGAAAACACCGGTCGGATATCGCGGCTGCGGTGCCTTCCACTGCGCCATCCTCTGGCGCAACACGTCGGCGCTGATCTCGACTTCCAGCACTCGCTTGTTCACATCGAAGCGGATCATGTCTCCATCGCGCACCGCGGCGATCGGTCCGCCCAATGCAGCCTCGGGAGAAACGTGTCCCGCCATCAATCCGCGAGTCGCTCCGCTGAAGCGCCCGTCGGTCAACAGCGCGACTGACTCACCCAATCCCTCGCCGACAATTACCGCAGTCACGCCTAACATCTCCCGCATTCCAGGCCCGCCTTTCGGACCCTCGTTCCGAATCACGACCACGTCTCCGGCCTTGATCTTCTTGCTGGTAACTGCCGCCATTGCGTCTTCTTCCGATTCGAACACGCGCGCCGGGCCGCGATGCTCCAACCGCTCGTGCCCGCTGATCTTGGCCACGCAGCCCTCAGGCGCGAGATTCCCCTTAAGAATCACCAACCCGCCCGTCGCCTTCAGCGGCTTGTCCAGAGGCGCGATCACTTCCTGCCCCGGAGCCTCAACCGCGCTCTCGGCCTCGGCGGAAATCGTAAGACCAGTCACGGTCTTCGCCGACGGATGTAGATGCTTGCCTTTCGTCAACCGCTTCGCCAGCAGTCGTATTCCGCCCGCTCGGTGCATGTCCGATGCCACAAAGCGCCCGGAGGGCTTGAGATCAGCAAGAAGGGGAGTCCTCTCGCTCACGGTCTGGAAGTCATCGATCTCGAGATTGACTCCTGCCTCGCGCGCGATCGCCAGCAGGTGCAGGACCGAGTTGGTCGATCCCCCGGTCGCTGCGACCGATGCGATCGCATTCTCGAAGGCCTCGCGGGTCAGGATGTCGCGAGGCATGATCCCATTCTTGAGCACGTTCAGCACGACCTTGCCACAGTCGAACGCAATCTTGTCTTTCTCGGAATCCATTGCCGGCACGCTATTGAAGCCCATCGGCGAAAGTCCGATCATTTCCATCACGGTCGACATCGTATTCGCTGTGTACTGCCCGCCACACGCGCCTGCGGCGGGACACGCTACGTTCTCCAGTTCGCGAAGTTCTGCGTCGCTTATCTTTCCGGCAACGTTGGCGCCGATCGCCTCATAAACATCCTGAATGGTCACATCTTTCCCGCGGTAGCTTCCCGGCGCAATCGTGCCGCCATAGAGCACCATCCCGGGCAGATTCATCCGCGCCAGTGCCATGGCCGCCGCCGGAATCGTCTTGTCGCAGCCCACCACGCAGACCACGGCATCGAACATTTGTCCGCGGCAGACGAGTTCGATCGAGTCGGCGATTAGCTCGCGGCTCACCAGCGAGGCCCGCATGCCCTCGGTGCCCATGGTCTCGCCATCGGAGATGGCGATGGTGTTGAACTCCATCGGCGTGCCGCCCGCCTCGCGAATGCCTTCCTTAACTTTCGCTGAGAGCCGTCGCAGGTGAAAGTTGCACGGCATGGTCTCGATCCATGTGTTGGCCACGCCGATCAGCGGACGGCTGAGGTCGGCATCGGTGAACCCAACAGCCTTGAACATGGCGCGTGCTCCGGCCCGGTCGCGCCCTTCGGTTATTCCGCGGCTAATGTGTTTGAGATCCATGATGAAAGATTACAGGACAGGCGACGCAGATGAAAATCCGGAACCCTCCGACGAAAAAAGCGGGGAACCCGCCTTGCTCAGGTTCCCCCAAATCGCATGACGCTGCCCAGAAGCCGTCATGCTTGCCTATGTAAATCGAAATCAGGCCCTGGCTGCAGCCCGCGAATCAATGGCCACCCCCGCGGGGGGATGAGATGTTGTCCACTCCGCCGTTTGCGCAGCACCCGAACGCACATGGATGACGTCGGCAATCGCATACCATTCACGGTAGAGCTGGCCGACCTGTTTCGGATTCACCTCGAGCGCCAGGGTGACCTGATGCTCATGTTCAGTCGGTTCGGCATGCACCGACGGCATATCCAGTCCGCGGCGCGAAACCGCGTTCAGGATGCGCATCAACGTCCCCTGCGTATTGCGATAGCGAATCTGGAAAGCCTGCATATGCTTGCTCCCTACTGCGGTGCGTCATCCTGAGCGCAGCCGCCCTTCAGGCGGAGCGAAGGATCTCGCGTGGATCATTACTACTCACGATCAACACCTACTGCCTCGGTTCTTCTTCCAGCAACATCTCGGAAAGCGCAGCTCCCGCCGGGACCATCGGATAAACGTTGGCCTCGGGGGCGCAATCGAAAACCAGCAACTCCGGGCCGGGCGAATGCAGAAAGCCGTCGATCAAGTCGCCGGTGTAGGCTGACACCGGAAACTCCCGCATCGCCTCCTCGTTCAGACGGCGCGCTGGAATCTTGTAAGCCTTGGCGATCTCCACGAAATCCGGATTGTCGCTCAGATCGGTCTCGGCATAGTTGCGTTCATAAAAAAGCTGCTGCCACTGCCGGACCATCCCCAGATACTTGTTGTCAACGATGACCATCTTCACCGGCAGGCCCAGCCGGTGCACAGTGGCCAGTTCCTGAATGTTCATCTGAAATCCGCCGTCTCCGGAAACGCAGAGCACGCAGGTGTCAGGCTTGGCCAACTGCACGCCCACCGCCGCCGGCAGCGCGAAACCCATGGCCCCTAGCCCGCCCGACGTGATGAATCCGCGTGGCGACGAAGACCGATACCTTTGCGCCGCCCACATCTGATGCTGACCTACGTCGGCTAGAACCACGCTGTCCTGTGGCAGCCGGCTGAAGAGTTCGTCGAGAAAACGGATGGTTGGCTGCGCCAGGCCACGCGGATCGAGTTCCGCGCGCTCTGGGCCACAGGCGACGCTGCGCCACTGGCTGAAGTCGGGCAGCGAATGCCGCCGCAGTTCCGCGTGAAACGCAGGAATTGTGTCTGCGAGGTTGCCGATGACCGGGAGATCGCACGGACGCACCCGATCCAGTTGCGCCGGATCAATCTCAAAGTGAACGATCTTGGCGTGAGGCGCAAAGCGCGTGGGATCGCCCGTGACCCGATCATCGAGTCGCGCCCCGAACACCAGCAGCAGATCCGTCTCGTGAAGCGCGGTGTTTGCCGCGCGGGTCCCGTGCATGCCCACCATGCCCAGGTAATACGGAGCCTGCGGAGGAACCGCTCCCAGCCCGTGCACAGTGGCAAAGGCCGGGATATTCAAGTCATCGAGCATCCGCCGCAATTCCGGAATCGCCCCGGAGAGCTTAGCTCCGGCACCGACCAGCGCAACTGGCTTCGCGGCCTGCCGCAACATGGCCACGATAGTGTCGGTGAAGCCGCCCTCGGCCTTGGCCTCGGCCGGCCGTGCGTGCGGCGTGAACTTCACCGGCCCGGAGAATTCCTTCTTCGCCTTCAGCATGTCGGTCGGAATATCGATGATCACGGGCCCCGGACGCCCGCTGCGTGCCCAGTGGAATCCTTCGGCGATCACTTCCGGAATCTCGTCAATCGTCCGTACCAACCGGCTCCACTTGGTGAGCGACAGGGTCACGCCGAAAACGTCGGTCTCCTGGAATGCGTCGGTTCCGATCAGCGCGCTGCGCACCTGCCCCGTGATGCATACCAGCGGAACCGAATCCATCTTGGCATCGGCAATGCCCGTTACCAGATTGGTGGCGCCCGGGCCGCTAGTCGCGATCGCCACTCCTACATTGCCTGTGACGCGCGCATAGCCTTCCGCCGCAAAAACCGCGCCCTGCTCGTGCCGCGTCAGAACGTGCCGGATGCCGCTTCCGTCCAGCGCATCGTACAGCGGCATAATCGCACCGCCGGGATAGCCGAACATCAGATCTACCCCTTCCGCGCGCAGGCATTGCAGAACGATTTCCGCTCCTTTAAGCATTCACCACCTGTTTCGGTTCCTTGGGAGCATCCGCCTGCTTCTTGCCTTCTTTCGGAAGCCAGCTCATCATGCTCCGCAGTTCCGCGCCCACAATCTCGATGGGGTGTTTTTTCTCTTTCTCACGCAGGGCGTTAAAGTTCGGGCAGCCGTTCTTGTTCTCAGCAATCCATTCGCGGGCAAACTCTCCGCTTTGAATGTCAGCCAGCGTCTTCTTCATCGCCTGGCGGGTGGCATCGCCTACAACCTGCTCACCGCGCGTGAGATCGCCATATTCTGCCGTGTTCGAAATCGAATAGCGCATGCGTCCCAGGCCACCCTCGTAGATCAAATCCACAATCAGCTTCACTTCGTGCAGGCACTCGAAGTAAGCGATCTCCGGCGAATAGCCGGCCTCGACCAGCGTTTCGAATCCTTTCTTGATCAGCGACGTCAGCCCGCCGCAGAGCACGGCTTGTTCCCCGAACAGGTCGCTCTCGGTTTCTTCTTTGAACGTAGTCTGCAGAACTCCAGCGCGCGTCGAGCCGATGCCGTAGGCATACGCCAGCGCATACTCGTGCGCCCGCTTGCTGGCATCCTGTTGGATCGCGATCAGCGAGGGCACTCCACGCCCTTCGCTGTACACGCGGCGCAGGAGATGGCCGGGGCTCTTAGGCGCGATCATCACCACGTCGACGTCATCGGGCGGAACGATGGTTTTGAAATGAATGCTGAAGCCGTGGGAAAAGCCCAGAACCTTGCCCGGATGCAGATACGGCTTGACGTACTGCTCATACATCGCCGCCTGGGTTTCGTCTGGCGTGAGCACATGTATCCAGTCCGCGCGCTTGGCGGCCTCGTCCGGGGCGACCACGACCATGCCATCGGCCCGCGCCTGTTGGGCGCTCGCGCGCGTCGACTCCAGGCCTACGATGACCTTATAGCCGCTATCCCGCAGATTCTGGGCCTGCGCGTGGCCCTGGCTGCCATAGCCCAGAATGGCGATGGTTTTGCCCTTCAAGGCTTCGGGCTTGGCGTCTCGTTCGTAAAAAATAGTAGCCACCAGTTGCTCCTCTCATTGCACTTCTCGTGCGACACAAGGGAGGAAAAGATGCCCTTGATTGTCGGTGGATCAATCCTAAGCCTGACGGAAGGCGGGGGTCCACAAACAACAAACCGACCGGTCGGTCGGCACCCCAGAATCGTACCTGCCCCTGTCGCCGCATGTCAAGAGGCAAAGCCTAAATATGTAAATGCTCCAAGATAATGTCACCCCATAACTGCAACGAGATTCTGTCACCCTCCAAGGATGGTGACGATGAGTCAGAAAGAGTTCCAACGAGTGAAAGTGATTGAAAATGCGGCAGGCGGGAGGCTGAGCGTACGCGAAGCCTCCTGCCTGCTGCATTTGAGCGAGCGCCAGGTGCAGCGGCTCAAGCGCCGTTATCAGCCCAACTCCACAGATTGGGTACACCACGGCAATCGCGGACGCGCCGCGCCCTGGGCCATTTCCGTTCCCCAGAAGCAGTTGATCTTAACCTTAGCGCGCGGCAAGTATCAGGGCTTTAACGATTCTCATCTCACGGAAAAACTTCACTCCGAAGAAAACCTCACCGTCGGCCGCGAAACCGTGCGGCGCATCTTGCGAGCCGCCAAACTGGCCTCGCCGCAGAAGCGCCGGCCCCGCAAATATCGCTCTCGCCGCCCGCCCCGCCCGCGCTTCGGCATGATGGTGCTCACCGATGCCAGCTGCCATGATTGGCTCGAAGGCCGTGGCCCCGAGCTCACCCTCATCGGCTTTCAGGACGACGCCACCGGCCAGATCCTGGCCGCTCACTTCCAACTCGAAGCCGAAAATACGCTGGGCTATCTTCGTGCTCTGCATGCCATGATCCTTGCGCACGGCCTTCCCCTCAGCCTCTACCACGACCGTCACTCCATCTTCCAGCGCAACGATTCGTACTGGAGTCTCGCCGAGCAGCTCGCCGGAAAACAATCTCCCACTCAGCTGGGACGGGCTCTCGAGCAGCTCGGCATCCAGCAGATCCCCGCCTATTCACCCCAAGCCAAGGGCCGCATCGAGCGCGCCTGGCGCACCTGCCAGGACCGCTTGGTCAGCGAACTTCGTCTGGCTCAAGCCACCACCGTCGAGCAAGCCAACATTGTGCTGGCCCGCTTCTGCGCCGACTACAACCAGCGCTTCGCCCGTCCCGCCGCCGAGGCTGCCTGCGACTTCCGCCGCCTGCCCCGCCGCTTCGATCTCGCCCGTTGCCTCAGCTTGCACTACCAGCGGGTCGTCGCCGCCGATCACACCGTCACTCTGGGGGCGCAGTCGATCGCGCTGCCACCCTTGCCCGGCCATCGTGGTTACGCCGGAGAAGCAGTCGAACTCTCCCATCAACTCGATGGCGTGTTGCGCGTTTTTCGCGGAGATGTTCTCTTGCTCGCCCGACCCTCGCCCCTGGAAGAACACGCCGAGCGCCGACCCCAGCTCCTCACCTCTGCGCAGAAACGAAAATCGCCAACCCCGCGCATCTACAACCTCTCCGGCCGCCCCGCGTTGGCGGCCGTTACTTAAACGTTAAGGGGTGACAAAGTCTCGTTGCAGTTAATACGACATTTTCTCGTTGCAACAACACAGGCAAAGCCTAAATATCTTCCCCGATACTATCCTTGCCGGCAACTAAAATCTTTCTTCTGTCTATCCCGGACGGTTGGACGGCGGGTGTTCAGCATGGTCTGAGAGAGGAGATTCCGAGGAGATTTTCTGCGCCACATTTTGCTGAGGCGCGTAGGCTTGTAAAGGGAAGCTCTGGCCCTTTTTCGTTACTGCCCCGTGGAGGTGTGAGATGCCTGAGAAGCGCGCTCTAACCGACGACAAAATCCAAGCAGCCACAACGTCGTCGCAGAAGAAAGGGGAACTGGTTTCCGGCAACGGCAAACCGTCCAAACCGCTGCGCTTGGGCAAGGATTGCGACTACGACAAGGAGCTCGGGCGCCTGCACATCGAGTTGGTGAAGTTTCACGAATGGATACGCCACAAAGGTCTAAAAGTGGTGGTTCTGTTCGAAGGGCGCGACGCCGCGGGCAAGGGAGGTACGATCAAACGCATCACCCAGGAATTGAATCCCCGCATCTGCCGCGTGGTGGCGTTGGGCACTCCGACCGAACGGGAGAAAACTCAGTGGTACTTCCAGCGCTATGTTGCACATCTGCCGGCCGCCGGCGAGATGGTCCTCTTTGACCGGAGCTGGTATAACCGCGCCGGCGTCGAACACGTCATGGGTTTCTGCACCGAGCCCGAGTATCAGGAGTTCCTGCACAGCTGTCCGGAGTTTGAACGGATGCTGGTGCGGGCCGGGATCATCCTGATCAAGTACTGGTTCTCAGTCAGCGACGAAGAACAGGAACGCCGCTTCCAGGATCGGATGAAGGATCCGACCAAGCGCTGGAAATTGAGTCCCATGGATCTGGAATCCAGGCGGCGCTGGGCGGAATATTCACGCGCCAAAGACGAGATGTTCGCGGTCACCGACATCAAGCAGGCGCCCTGGTATGTCGTAAACGCAGAGAATAAGAAGTGCGCCCGGCTGAACGTTATTCGCCACTTGCTATCGATGGTCAATTACAAGGATCTGACCCCTGAACACCTGAAACTTCCACCCCTGGACAAAACCAAGTATGTGCGGCCACCGATCCACGAACAGAATTTCATCCCTGAGGTGTACACGCTCGGAGAGTAGTCCCTAGCGGCGGAACCGTTCTCTGTGGCGGGTTTCGTCTGGCATTCCGCTCCTCAACTGTTTACCATGTCACGCGATGGCACGCGAGACTCTGGTTGACTCCCGGCAGGAGATTCTGCGCACTGCCGCCCGCCTGTTTCAGCAGCGCGGCTACGACGCCACTTCTATGAACGATGTGGCTGCCGCCCTGAAGCTCAGCAAGGGCGGCCTCTACCATCACTTTCAGGGCAAGGATGAAATCCTGTTCGAGATCATGAACCATGCGATGGAGATCACCCAGGAGCGCGTGCTGGCTCCCGTGCGCGGCATCGTCGACCCGGAAGAGCGTCTGCGCTCGCTGATTCGCCGCCACATGGAGGTCGTGCTCAGCCCGCGCGACCGCGAGATCACGGTCATGCTGCATGAAAACCATCCTTTGCCGCCGGTGCTGCGCCGGCGCATCAACGCGCGCAAGAAGGAGTACGTCCACTTCGTCGAGGACCTGATCGCCGAAGTTCAAAAAAATGCTCAGCGTGTCCGGCCGTCGAAGGGCGCGGTCAGCCCGCGCGCCGCCGCCTTCGCCCTGCTCGGCATGATCAACTGGATTTACCAGTGGTACAAGCCGGAAGGCGCGCTACAGGCGCACAACCTCATCCCGCAGTTCACCGATCTTTTTTTGGGAGGCATTCTCGAGTAAACAAACAGCGCCGTAAGTCGCCCAAGGAGTTCACTATGACCGCATCCAGCACGCACACAAAAAATCCCGCCATCGGCTGGGATATTTCTGCTTCCGCCAAAGCCGACAAGGGTGAGAAGATCGCGCGCGCTCAGATTCTGATCAATGATTTCGCGGAGTATGACGAGACCTTTTCCTCTCCGCTCAGCAGTTGGCAGCAGCAACTGAATCAGCAGGGACAATATCCGGGAGAGAATACCGTTCGCGTTATCGTCACCAGTGATAAAGGCGAAGACACAGAATCCCAAGATTCCTGGAGCTGAACCGAGTATTGACCCGATCGCCGAATTGAAGGGGGCGTCGTGACTGATTCCGAAGTCGCGTTGCTGACGCTGAAGGACGTCAACCGCCAGCGCGCCGAGAGCGGCAAGTTGTACCGGGAATTTCTTAGAGTGCCTGCCATGAGCGCGGGGCTTTACGTGCTGGCTGCCGGAGCTACCGATCCCCAACTCCCTCACCACGAAGATGAAATGTACTATGTCGTGCGCGGGAAAGCGCGCTTTCGCGCAGGTAACGAAGATGGAGAAGTGGCCGCAGGAAGTGTGCTTTTCGTCGCGGCCGAGGTCGAACACCGCTTCTACGACATCAAAGAAGAACTGGCCGTGCTGGTTTTCTTCGCGCCCGCGGAAAGCTAGAACCTGTGTTCATCAATCGCTTTGGGAAAGGCACGGCTTCGTGCCGTGCCGTCCAGGGCCGATAAGGACGTGGGCTTTATAGCCTCTGAGGGCTCCTGAGTCTCAAGGTGGATGGTGAACTCCAGAACCCGCTTGAGAGCATGATGGAATACCCGATCATTCCCATCGTTCAGAATCACTGGCCCGCAGTTCAGGAAATCTACCGCGAGGGTATCGCGACTGGAAATGCTACCTTCGAAACTGAACTTCCAGACTGGGAAAAGTGGGACAGTGGCCATCGTAAGGACTGCCGGTTTGTCGCCTTGGAGCCGACGGAATTCGGAGAGGATGCCGGAGACTTCGCGATACTTCCGCTCCACAGACTCAGCGTTCTCGGCTGGGCCGCACTCAGCCCGGTTTCAACCCGCCGCGTGTATCGTGGCGTCGCAGAAGTTTCGGTTTATGTGGCCGCTGCTGCGCGGGGACGCGGCGTTGGTAAGGCGCTGCTGAAGGCGCTCGTGCAGGAATCAGAAGTGAATGGAATCTGGACCCTTCAAGCCGGGATCTTCCCGGAAAACACCGCCAGCGTCGCTTTGCACAAATCCTGTGGATTCCGGAAGGTCGGGGTCAGGCGCCGCATCGGCAAACTCGGTGATACCTGGCGCGACGTTCTGCTGCTCGAACGACGAAGCGCGAAAGTGGGTAGGTGAGTGTCCCACGGCGCCTAAAGGCCAACTCGCTGGCGGATTGAACGCAGCCCTAAAAGGGGCCGCTCTTCCACAACTACTTCGACGGCACCCAGTAGACCTCTTCCTTGATCGCTCCCTTATCGGTGAATCCACGCCGCTTCAGGATCGCCTTGCTATGCTCGATCATATCCGGGTGGCCGCACAGATAAGCGACCGTATTGGCGGCGTCGAGCCCCCATTGATCAGCGTACTTGCGCAGCACATCGTCGGCTCGGCCAATTTCACCCGGCCAGTCTTCGTGATCCCACGGCCGGCTCACCGTAGGAACATACGTGAACCAAGGGATGTCTTGGGCGAAGCGGCTCAATTCGTCTTTATAGCCAAACTCCCACGGCCGACTCGCGCCATTCAGTAGAAAGAGCCTGTGCGAGCCGTCGAAGCGGCCCTCCTGCCATTCTTTGTGCAGCGTCCGCACATAACTGACGAACGGCGCCACACCGGTGACGGTTGAAATCAGCAGATGATTCTTCCGGCCGTTCGACGTGTCGAGCGAGAATCGTCCTTTGGGCGCCTTGCGCATGAGCAACTGGTCGCCGACCTGCATCTTGTGCAGCAGCGGCGTCAGCGCGCCCTCGGGCACGAGTTCGAAGAAGAACTCAACCTCGTCCTCCGCCGGCGACGACGCGATCGAATAAGGACGCTCGACGCGCTTGCCGCCTTCCTCCACTCCCAGAGTGGCGTACTGCCCGGGGATAAACTTGAACTCACCTCCACTGCGGATGCGGAACATCCACAGATCGGGAGCGAAATCGATGCGCCTGGTGATTTGCGCGCGGTAGAATTTCTCGTCAGGGATAGTCATCTGCTTTTTCCTCAACCATTCAAACTTCTGTACAAAAGCTCTGCCAGTGTCCAGAAAACACGACACTCTTGCGCTCGATTCAGCGGGATCAGTTGTTTTGATCGTATGCCCCGCCTGTGCGTTGCACGTTATGTTCCAACCGAACGGTCGTACGAGGATAGCGTTGGGTTATCCTAGCCCGAACTGGCCATTTTGTGAAGGCCTTTCCGCGAATACGCCTGTGGATGCAGGTCTTCGTCGTCGACTACATCTTCGAACTTGATGCCGTAGACTTTCGGAAACACCCGCTCCAGCAGCCCTTGCGAAATTTCAAAGCCGACGAAGTTATGGTACCGGTCGGATGTGTAGTGGTTTTTCGCCACCTGCTTGTCGTCGAGGTCGGAAAAACGCGCTTTCAGCATCGGCTGAATGCGCTCCTCCCAGAGCAGATCCACTACCTGCTCATGCGTCAGAACAGAGTAAGCCCTGCTGGCCTGGGCTAGAACCACGACCAGTCCGAGCCAGAACAGGGCTTTCCCCGGATGATCAAGACGTTTCATTTGGCGACGACGAGCACCACGAAGGTGTCAGGAACAATCGACCGTCGCGGATGTGGATTGTCCGCGGTGGGTGCGGGCGGCGGCCCGAAGTCCGCGGTCACGACGAAAACGTTGTGAGTCTTCGAGTCGAGCGCCAGGGTGCGCGCCCCCCGTTTCGTCGGAACACTTTCGGCGACGCTGAACTTGTCGGGCGATTCCTCTTTCACCACCGTGAGCACGCCTTCACCGCAGGAAGCGAATGCCAGTCCGGTTTCGGGATCGAACCTGGTCGCATCCACGCCCTCGCCAATCGCCGGAGTGGCCAGAACCTTGCCACTATCCGCATCCACGACGGCCATCATCTTGTTATCGCAACCGACGAACAGTCGCCGGTTCTTGCGGTCGATAGAGAGTCCGCTGGGCTCGGTGCACGGGGCCAGCGGCCACTTCGATTTGACTTCCAGCTTGTTGGGGTCGATCGCCACCAGTTCGCTCTTATCTTCGATGTTGACGAAGATTTCGCCCTTGGCATCGCTGGCCGCAAACTCCGGCTTGCCGTCGAGCATGATCGTACCTAGCACTTTGCCACTGGCCGCATCGATTGCCGTTGAGTCATGGCTGCGACCGTTAAAAGTGAAGACCCGCTTGCTCGCCGGATCGTAGAGTATCGCGTCCGGATTTTTGCCTACCTTCACCTTGTTGCTGGTCGCCAGCGTTTTGATATCGAAAACGCTGACCGTTCCTTCGCGACCGTTACTGGTGAAGCCCTTTCCAAGTTCCGGGGCCAGGGCGATCCCGTGCACGCCCGGTGTATCGGCAATGTCACCAACGCTCTTGCCGGAATCTGCATCTAAGACGATGACGTGAGTGGCGCGCGAAATGTAGAGCCGCCGCGCATCGGAGTCCATGGTCAGATAGTCCCAGCCTCCCTCGCCGCCCACTTTGTAGGTTGTTGCTACGTGATATCCCGGACCAGCCGCGGCCAGCGCCACCGCCGCCAGGGACACACTGATGAAGGACACCAGCCACTTCGACTTACACATGACTTCCTCCTTGTGCTTCTTTTGGAATCGCGGCCGCCCCTCCGGGGCCCCTTCCCGAGACAGACGTCCGCATGACATGCATCTAAACCACTAAAGGCCGAAACCGAAGTAACTTTACCCTATTTTGAATGCGAACCTAGACTTCTGATTATATGGATGTCCCTGAACCATCTTCCCCCGAAGCAGCTACGCCACCGAAAGCCGTGCCGATCGCGGATCCGCGCCTGCAGCCAACCCCCAACTACGGCACGCTCGGCCCGGGCTCGGAGATTGCCACCGAAGAGCCGGATTCAAAGCCGCAGCCTGCCAGGACTGGTCGCATCGCTCCGCTGTTTGCCGTCGCCATTGGGGTGCTTCTCGCTATTCTGGCCGCTGGGTTGGGGAGCGCTCACGCGGCGTGGTCGCGCTTCGCGAATCTTCTGCACGGAGACGCAGTGTCATCCGCGCCCGTCACTGGTGCGAGTTCAAGCCAACTCGACCGCCTGAAGCCGCAGAAGCAAGCCGAGGCGCTTCTCGAGCTTGCCGTCGGCCGTTCCGACGGAGCCGTCGATCAGATTTCTTCGCGCGTCGAAGGCTGGCAGGGAAAACTGATGTGGGATTCCCAGATGGCTACGTTGACGACCGCAGCTCTGAACTCGAACGACATGCGTGTGCGGGAATCTGGGATCGAGGTGGAACTGGCGGCCTACGGGCTGTCGAAAAACTCAGCCAGTCTCGACTATCTGGTGAAAACCGCTGAGTCCCGCGATCATGGGCAGAAAATCTGGGCGCTATGGGCGCTCGGCCTGATGGGCAATCGCGGCGTTGAAACCCCTCACGTGGTGCAGGTTCTGACCGCGCACCTCAAAGACCCCGACGAAGACTCGCGCCACTGGGCCGTCGAGGGTCTCGCGTTGGTCGGCTCCAGCGACACGATCCCGCTTCTTCTCATGGCCATGCACGATGATGCTTCTCCGCGAGTCCGCGAAGAATCCGCCTGCGGTCTCGCGCAGTCGGGCATGTTCACCCGCGAGCAGCGAATGAGCGCGGTCCCACAGCTATTGAATTATTCCGACGATCCGTCGCTTGATGCCCAAACTCATGCTTGGGCGTTTCAGGCCTTGACGGATATCACCGGCCAGCGCCTGCCAAACGACTCTGCCGCGTGGCGCAGTTGGTACGAGAACAGAAGCGACCCGTAGAGACGTAGCTTGGTTACGTCTGTGCCGGCATCTCCTCGGGACTTTGGGTCCGCAACGCCGCCGGCAGAGACGTTGCCAGCAACGTCTCTACTCCGCCATCTTTGCCACGTGCACGTCGAATCCGGTCTTCGGCAGTAGTGACGTCAGCGCGAAGGCTTTGAATCCATCGCCGTTGACTTCCGTGTGCCGGTAAACTCCGGGCTCACTCTCGATGGTCTCGCGGCGACCTTCCATGTCCTCCAGGAAGGACTGCGCCCGATTCACGCTGACTTCAACATCTTTGACCCGCGTGACCACCGCCTCAGAAGCATACGAGCGCACCAGCTTAGGCCAGTATTTCTGCAGCGGATCCGTGCTGGCAAAGATATCGGCCCAGATGATGCGCCCGTTCACCGCTACCACCACTCCAACCGCGTTCCGATCGCGCAGTTGCCGGATCAGACTCTCATAGTGTTCCTCGATCGGCTTGGCCACTGCGTCGACTTGCTTCTTCACGTCTTGGTTCTCCATTAGCCGGGCATAGGAACTGGTCTGTTCCACGTCAGCCGATGCAGCGGGCATGTCAGCCAGCGCGCCACCGACTACCGCTGCCTTTTGTTTTCTCACCTCCGCCCAAACCTCCTCCTGATCCTTGTCGCCCATGGCCTTGGCGCGCACCGAAGGCTGCGCCATCATCGCCATCGGGGCAGCCCGTCTTGGACCGCCGGCCGCTCCGCCGTACATTGATTCCGACGCGCCAAAATGCTCGCTGGTCGCGACCCATCGTCCCGGCTCCACGCAAAACACGCTCAGGTCCACGGGATCGCTCTCTGCCGGAATGATGCGGTCTTTCCCGATGACTCGATCCTGCTTGCCGCCGGTGACGATCTCGCCCGCCAGCAGTAAAAGCGGGCGCTTCGAATTGTTGACCAGCACCAGCCGGTTGACCTGTGCGCCATCGTAGCGAACCGGCGGCATCGGATGCCTGCGAATCAGCCCTTGCACCGCCCCTGCTTCCGTCACTACAACTTCACCGGATCTCAGGCCTTCATCCAGGGTCAGAAACTCACTTGTGGAATGACTCTTCGCGGCCACCACCGGAAACACGGTCAGATTGCCCTGCCGGATCGGTTCCAGCACCTTGTATCCTGATGCGCCGCCAATCTCTCCCGCGAGCGCCTGCCGCTGATCCACCGCCACCATGCCGGCAACAATTACGAGCACCGTTACTGCCAGAAAACTCTTCGGACTCATAACGTCCCTCCCCAGCTGGACGGGCGCGCCCAGGCGCGCCGCCACTTCTGCGCCGCAGGTTTCGCTTCCCCTGCGAAACCGGAGCGCCTGCCGGGGCGCGCCGCCCAACTCGCCTTCATGGGAAGAACGAAAATATCTCCCGCATCTTGCGGCCAAAATTCACACTCCAAGCGTCTAAGAAATTGGTAGCATCGGATGCAGCGCTTCGCGCCCGCGCATGAGTTCAACAAAACAAATTCCTGCCGTGCAGTCCGTCGTTAACGATCTGCTGGCCGAGTTCCATGCTCGGGCGGGCTGCGACAATATTGGCCTGACGCACGAGTCCTGGTCGGCGATCCTCTGCGAGGTTGGAGCGAAACATGTCACGGAAGCCTCTTCCGAGGCTGAGGTTCGCACCTTCTTTCTCAGCTTGCGCATCGACGAACTCGCTCTCGCTCGAGCCTGCGCCGCGGGCCACAATTCCGCCTGGGAAATCTTTCTGACCCGTTACCGCGAGAAGCTCTACCAATCTGCGTTGCGCATTGCCCGCGAAGATTCCGCAGCGCGCGAACTGGCCGATACTCTCTACGCCGACCTCTATGGCACCAATACTCGCGAAGGCCAACGCGTCTCCAAACTCGCGTCTTACACCGGACGCGGGTCGCTCGAAGGCTGGCTGCGCACCGTGCTGGCGCAGGAATACGTCAATCGCTATCGCCGCACCAAGCGTTTGGTGAGTCTCGACGAGGAATCGGAAGAGGGCATCCAGTTTCGCGCGCCCGAACCCGACCCGGTGCCTCCCGCCGATCCGCGCCTGGGCCAGGCCACTGACGAGGCCCTCGCCGTACTTGCCCCCGAAGACCGTATGGTTCTGAGCGCGTATTATCTGGACGGCCGAACCCTGGCCGAGATCGCCCGCATGCTGAGCGTGCATGAGTCCACCATCAGCCGCAAGCTCGACAAGCTGGCTAAAGCTCTGCGCAAGCAGATTTTGGCGGCCTTAGGCCGCCGGGGCATGTCGCGCCGCCAGGCGGAGGAAGCGCTGGAAGTGGACGTCCGCGACCTGCAGCTGGATATTCGCAGAAGCCTGGCGCAAGATTCTTCACCTCCCGCGTTCTCTGAGAAGGGAGTAGAGGCCCGAGCCCGTGAGGGCCCAGGATGAGGTGCGGAACGGAGAGGTCCTTTGAAAAGGGCGCAGCTTCAGGCCGCGCCGCAAGATCCAGCCGCAGAGCGGCGGCAAAATTTAGCCCAGGACGTCTCTGGAAGCTAGAAGCTGAAGATGCAAAACGTCCCCCAAATCGTGCGCGAGAGGCTGAGAGCTACGCCACCCGCTGTCGATCACCCCGACGCGGACGTGCTGACCGCTTTCGCCGAACGCTCGCTGCTCGACGCCGAACGCGCCCTCGTGATCGAGCATCTTGCCCGCTGTGGCGACTGCCGCGACATCGTCGCCCTCGCCCTGCCTGAGCCTGATGCTGCCCACGCTGTCACCGTCCCCGCTCGCGGCGGATGGCTGACGTGGCCCGCTCTGCGTTGGGGATTCGCCGCCGCCGGAATCGTGGTGATCGCGTCGTTCGGTGTTCTCGAATACCAGCGCTCCAGGCCGGCGATGACGGTCGCGAAGCAATCCCGCCAGGTAGAGACTGCGCAAGTCCAGCCGCCCCCTGTAGCCGAGAACGCGCCGGCGCGCGAACAGCACAAGACTTTGAACGCGGCTCAACCAACCGCGGCCGCTCAGGCAGCGAACCCCTCAGTCATCCTTTCCGAGCCAAAACGGTTGAACGCTCCTTCACCCGCGGTTAACGCGCCCCAGAGTCGCGCGGCGGGCGGTCGTTCGATCGGAGGCCCGATTCCTTACGGTCCCCATATGCCGATGCAACAGCAGCAGCAAACCGCGACGAATCAATTGCAGGCCGTTATGCCTGCGGCGCCCATGGCGAAGCAGCAGCAAAGTGCAGGCGCGTCTGCAAATCTGAGGGTTCCTTCAGCATCGCCCTCCGTGAACGGCGAGTCCGTAGCAATCCAGACCAGCCAGGCTGAGGTGCAAGCTCAGAACCAACCGGCCCCTTTCCCGAGCCAGCCTGCAGAGCGGCTATTCGACAAGGATGCGTCCGCTCAACTTGATAAAGTTGACAAGGCCAAACCGGCGGTGAACGTCACGGGTCGTGAGCTCACTCAGTTGGTCGCCCTCGCGCCCCGCTGGGCCATCAATTCCGCTGGCGGCCTGCAGCGTTCTTTCGATCAAGGCAAGACTTGGCAGGATGTCGATGTCACCGCGAGTGCTGGGCTCTCCGCTGCGAAGAGCCTGACAGCGGCCAACGCAGCGCGCGCCAAAGATTATTACGCTGAGAAGAAGACTCTAAAGGCGCCTGCCTCGGCGCCCGTGTTCCATTCTGTAGCCATAACCGGTTCTGATGTCTGGGCGGGCGGATCCCCTGGTGCCCTTTACCACTCCCTCGACGGTGGCAATCATTGGACGCAGGTCGTTCCGGCTTCTGCGGGCGTAAGCCTCACTGGCGACATTGTCGGGCTTGAGTTTTCCGATGCCCAGAACGGAAAGATCACGACCTCGACGGGCGAAGTCTGGACCACCAGCGACCAGGGCCAGACCTGGCAGAAGCAATAATCCATTTCGGATCTTCTCTTCTCATCCCCTTAGCTCTGCGCTAATCGATTACCAAAGTGACGTTTACATGAAATGACCCGGACCCTACTATCCATCTCGTGGTTTGGCAGTTCTGGGGGAGGGCTGCCGAGGCGTCCTGGACTGAAAAGTCGAGGGCGCTTTCTCTTTCTGACCCGCGAAATTCGGCCCTTTTCTTAGCCGCCATTATTTTTCAGGCGCAGTGCCAGGTACTGCTCGTCGATAAACCGGTCTCCGATGCGCAACGCCCGCGGCTCGCAGCCGAACAGCTCAAATCCTAGAGAGCGGTACAGGCGAAACGCCGCCGTCTGCGTTGCTGCAACTGAAAGTAATACCTGATCGAGTCCCTCCATTTCAGCAACCCGCTCTAGAACCTTAGACAGCATTCTCTTGCCGATCCCTGCTCCTCTTCCCGCCGGCGTCACATAGACGCCCCAGATGCGCCCCTTGTGACGAGTCTTCAGACCCTTTTCGCGGTAAAACCCCACGGTGCCGATGAGCCGGCCATTCTCCACCGCACCCACAACAAACTGCTCTTGGCTCTCGGAGCCCAGTCGCTTGCGCACTTCGTCGAGGCTGAGAGATCGGTGGTCCTCCGCCGACGCACTGAACGCCTCTGGATCGCCTTCCAAGGCTTCCAGCCGAAGTCTCCAGTACTCGCCGGCGTCGTCGCCGGTCAGAAAACGGATTTCCATTATTCTGCCTCCGGCTGGGGTCTATTGCGCCCCGCGGCAGGCCGCGCAGTAACCGCCAATTTCCAGGCGTGAAATCAGGACGCGAAAGCGGCAGTCTTTTTCCACCTGTTGTTTGAGCCTTTCAAATCCGTCGCTCACAAACTCGGTGATCTTGCCGCAACGCAGGCACGCCATGTGAATGTGGTCTCGGGCTAGCTTGCGTTCATAGTAGTGTCCCTCGCCGTTGATGTGCATCAGGTCGAGTTCGTCGATGAGGCCTTGCCGCTTCAGGAGCCGCAGCGTTCGGTAGACCGTGCTGCGGTCGACCGTGGCGTCGAGCTTTTGCGCCTTGCGCAGAATCTGGCTGGCATCCAGATGCTTGCTCGCCGTCTCCATCACGCTCAGGATGGCGCGCCGTTGCTGGGTCATACGAATTCCGCGTTCCGCAAAATGGGCCTGCAACCGTCCCGGCATTTCGGTTTGTGGAAGTGGCATGAGTTAGAAACCTCGGGTGTCGCAACTGGTCGCAATCGGACTGCGACGGATTTTTCTTCCGGACATGGACACAGGTGCCCTCCATCCGGCATGCTTTTGATGGTATCTCTAGATGCGACTCAGTTGCAACTAATGCGAACCCAACTTTCTTTCTATCTCTTGGTTGTTTTACTGGCCGCGTTCGCCAATCCGGCCGTTGCACAGGAAAGTCCTTACATCGTGACCTACGACCACTATCTCGAAGAGCCTGGCAGCCTCGAAGTCGTGTACTTCTCCACCTTCGGCACCCAGCGCGGCGGCAACGACTTCCACGCCTTCTGGACCGAGTTCGAATACGGCGCTACCGCCTGGTGGACCACCGAGGTCTATCTCGACGGCCAGACTACTTTCGGCGACAGCACCATTTTCACCGGCTTCCGCTGGGAGAACCGTTTCCGCCTTCTCCAGCGCGAGCACTTCATCAATCCCGTACTCTATATCGAATATGAACAAACCAGTGGCGCGGATAAAATTCTGAAAGAAGTTGAGGGCCACGACGTGGAATCGGACTACGCGGCTCCCAACGCGATCGCCCGCCAGGAGCATGACCACGAAATCGAAACCAAGCTGCTTCTGTCGAAGACCTTCAACGGATGGAACGTCGCTGAAAACACCATCGCCACCAAGAACGTAACCGGCGGTAATCCCTGGGAGTTTGGCTACGCTCTCGGCGCCAGCCGGCCTTTGGCACTCAAGGCCTCCGCCAAGCGCTGCAATTTCTGCCCCGAGAATTTCATCGCCGGCATCGAGATGTACGGCGGCCTCGGCGATCGCTACAGCTTCGGCCTGCACGACACATCCCATTACCTGGCGCCGGTCATCGCCTGGAATCTACCGTCCGACTGGACCCTCCGGCTCTCCCCCGGTTTTGGCTTGAACGACAACAGCCATCGCTTTCTGCTGCGCTGGGGGCTTTCGCGTGAGTTTTCCGGCTTCGGCGCTGCCATGGAACGCATGTTCGGAGGCCGGCGATGACGACTCGCAGACCACGACAAATGACGGCACCCATGACGAGAAAACGGACCGGAATCTTGATGATCTGTCTTGCTCTCCTTCTCGCCGTCGAGATCGCGCTGGCTCAAACGACGAACTCCTCGCCCGTTCGGAAGGGCGTTTATGCTGAACTGGCGAAATCCCCCCGGAAGGCCGCCGCTCGCCGCAATCCTCTCGAGGAAGATCCCGATGCCGTAATGGCCGGCGGCAAACTCTACGACCTGCATTGCGCGGAATGCCATGGCGATCTCGCGGAGGGCGGCAAGAAAGCCCCCAGCCTGCGCGCTCGCGAGGTGCAACAAGCCACTCCCGGAACTCTGTTTTGGCTGCTCACTAACGGCGTGGTGCGCCGCGGCATGCCGGTATGGTCCAAACTTCCCGAGCCCCAGCGTTGGCAACTGGTCAGCTACATCAAGTCGCTGACTCCCGCCCGAGAACCCGAGTCGGACGTCGAAGCGCCTCGGCAAAACAGCTCCATCCCACCCACTCCCAATCCATAGCTCACCCCAGCCCCACTCCCGGCCGCTGGCCCTCGTTTTGCGACTTTCCCGTCGCCGCTGCATCAAAGTACAGGTGCTAAAATAGCTAGTTGGACTCCCTCACGGGAAGCACTTATACAGATCGTCAGGCGCGGCAACGCCGCTGGTGGAGCGTCAGCCGACAACGCGACGCTTCACAACTAAGGAGAAGAAAATGGCAGGCAACGGAATCGTCGAAGTGACCGATGCAAACTTCGACCAGGATGTCTTGAAATCGGATCAGCCCGTTCTCGTAGACTTTTGGGCGACTTGGTGCGGCCCCTGCCGCGCCATCGCTCCCATCGTCGAGGAACTGGCGAAGGACTATCAGGGCAAAATCAAAATCGGCAAGATGGACGTCGACTCCAATAGCGCTACCCCCATGCGCTACCGAGTGACCGGCATCCCGACTCTGCTGGTCTTCAAGGGCGGCCAGGTGGTCGAGCAACTGGTCGGCTACAAGCCCAAGGAAGCCATCGCCCAGGCCCTGAACAAGCACATCGGGTAAATAGACCCATATTCGTCAAAATGCAAACGCCCGGGGGGAGTTCCCGGGCGGCGTTGCCAACTGAGCTAGTACTTCCGCAGCACCCCAATCACTCGCCCCTGGATATCCACAGCGGCGGCCGGCACGATGATCGGCTTCATGGTCACGTTCGAGGGCTGCAGCCGAATATTTTCGCCCTCACGGTAAAAGCGCTTCAGAGTTGCATCGCTGGAATCGACCAGCGCCACCACGATGTCGCCGTTGTGCGCGGTCTTGGCCTTCTCCACCAGCACATAATCGCCGTCCAGAATGTGCTCATCCTGCATCGACTCCCCGCGCACTTCCAACACAAACACTTCTTTCGACCGCACGAAATCCGCCAGCGAAATCGTCTCCGGATTCTCGACCGCCTCGATAGGCTGCCCGGCCGCAATCCGCCCCACCAGCGGCAGCACGACCGCAGTGTTCACGCTCATGGCCTGTTTCAGCCGTCCCTTGGGAGGCAGCAAGTCAATCGAGCGGCTGCGGTTGTAGTCGCGCGTCAGCAGTCCCTTTTTCTCAAGGTTGGTGACGTGCTTGTGCACCGTCGCCAGCGACGAAAGTTCCAGCCCCTTGCCGATTTCTTCAAACGACGGAGAATATCCATGCTCCGCCACGAATCGAGAGATGAAGTCATAAACTTCTCGCTGTCTGCGTGTGATGGCCATGGCGCAATTATTGGCGAAGGGAAGGCGAAAAGCAAGTGGGAAGTGAACTCGTGTATCACTCGCAGAGACATATCTGCAATGAAGGGTGCCGGGCTGCCCCACCCTTCTCGCGTTTTGTGCGAGAGGGTGGAGAATTTGACTTAGGCGCGTTGCACTCCGCCCAGTTCCGTCAACGCTTCAACAATCTTCACAGTCCAATAGACAATAACGTCGTCGCGCAGCGTCTCCTCCGCGGATTGCAGCTTCGCCCGCAGCAGAATCGAATAATGACCCGCCGGAATCGCCCCACCACGAAAAATCTCTACCGGACGAAACTCGCGCAACTCCGCCACGCCCAAGGCGGCCACAGCTTGCTGCATCTGCTCGAACGACACCCCGTCGGCAAACACGAACGAAAAATCCCGTTCCACCGCCGGATACTTCCCGAGCGGCGAAAACCGCACCGAACGCAGTCCTAACCCATACAGCTGCTCCAGGTTGAACTCCGCCACAAAGACGTCCTGCCGCAACTTGCGCGCCGCGGCCACCTCCGGATGAATCTGCCCAAACTGCGCCACCACGATGGCATCCATCACCGCCCGCGCCGACCGACCCGGATGAAAATAATCGGCTGTCTTCCGATCGTAACTCGCATAGCCCCGGCCAAATGCCGCCAGCAGGCTCTCCACGTAGCCCTTGAACCCGCGAAACACCTCTGCCGCCGCCGCATGCTCACCCTTGCTCACATCCAGTGCACCGCTCGCTGGCAACGAATTTCTCACTGCAGTTGCCGTCGCACCCAGGCACGCACGCTTCGGTTCCATGCGCTCGCCGCCGGACAATTCATACACTCTGCCGATTTCAAATAACCGCGCATCAGGCACATCCCGATTCAAGTTCCACGCCAGCATGTCGAGCATGCCAGGCACCAGCGACGTACGCATCACCGATGCCTCTTCGCTCAGCGGATTCTCCAGTTCCAGCACCTTGATTTCCGCTGACGAAGAGGAGAACTTCTCCGCGTCGGCATGCGAGATAAACGTCAGCGAAAGCGCCTCGTTGTACCCCAGGGCCAGCGCCCGCCGCCGAAAAGCCGCATCCATCGGCGCGTGCGGCAACTCGACCACCGCGCCGCTATAGGCGGGCAGAGTATTTTCAAACTTGTCGTAGCCGTGTAACCGGGCGATCTCCTCGATCACGTCGATCTCGCGCTCCACGTCGAGCCGCCAGCTTGGGATGTGCACCTCAAACTGCGCATCCTCCTGCCCCTTGGGGATCAGTTCGAAGCCAAGCCGCTTCAGCAGCCGGAAAATCTGTCCCGCGTCGAGATTGCCCCCCAGAATCCGCCGTACCTCCGCCACATGCAGCACGACCGGAGCCTGGTCCATATTTTTCGACACCACATCCACCACATCGCCGACGAGTTCGCCGCCGCCGGACTTCAGAATCATCTCCGCTACCAGATCGCACGACAGCGTAGTCGATTCAAAATCCGCCCCGCGCTCAAACCGGTGCGACGCATCGGTGTGCAGCCCATGCCGCCGCGACATCTTGCGCACAATCCCCGGATCCCACCACGCCGACTCGATCACGATGTTCTTCGTTCTTTCCGTGATCATCGTGTCGTAGCCGCCCATCACGCCCGCCAGGCCGACAGGCTTTTTCGCATCGCAGACCACCAAGTCTTCGGAAGTCAGCTTGCGCTCAACACCATCCAGCGTTTTCAGCGTCTCGCCGTCGCTAGCCTTGCGCACGATGATCCGCCCGCCCTCAAGCAGATCCATGTCGAACACGTGCGTAGGCTTGCCAATCTCCCAGAGAACGTAATTGGTGGCGTCGACGGCGTTCGAGATCGGACGCTGATCGAGCAGTTGCAGCCGGTGCGCGATCTTCTCGGGAGACGCAGTGATGCGAGTCCCGCGAATGACGCGCGCGCTGAATCGAGGACAAAGCGAAGGTTCTTCGACTGTGATGGGGAAGGACTCGTCGTTCGAGCGTTGAGCTGACGGCTGAGAGCTGAGAGCTGACAACTGCTTCAACGGCAAGTCGTAAATTGCTGCCGCCTCCCGCGCTACCCCGTAGTGATTCATCGCGTCGGGCCGATTCGTCCCAATCTCCATCTCAAATACGGTATCGGCGCCCGTTCCGCTGATCCCCTCGACCGAAATCCCAACGTTGGTCAAGTCTTCAGCCAGACGGCGATCGTCCACCGTGAGATCAACAAAGTCGCGAATCCAATTAGCCGAGAGTTTCATGAGAAGCTTCTAGCTCCTAGCTGCTAGCTTCTAGCCACCCCACTCTCGAAAGAGCTAGGAGCTAGCAGCTAGAAGCTTCTTATCCAAACTGCTGCAAGAACCGCACGTCCCCCTGAAAGAACAACTGAATATCATCCACGCCGTACTTCAGCAGCGCCAACCGGTCCACGCCCATGCCAAAGGCGAATCCCGAGACTTTCTTCGGGTCATATCCGTTGTCCTTCACAAACTCAAACACATTGGGATCAACCATGCCGCACCCGAGTACCTCGATCCATCCCGTCTGCTTGCAGGGGCGGCACGGGTCCGCTCCGCGCCTGCCGCTCCCTCCGCAGATGAAGCAGGTAACGTAAAGCTCCGCGCTCGGCTCGGTGAACGGAAAAAACGACGGCCGGAAATGCGTCTTTACCGACGACCCGAACAGCGCCTTCATGGCGTGATCGAGCGTCCCCTTCAAGTCGCCGAATGTAATGTTGGTATCGACCGCGAGCCCTTCGATCTGATGAAACATTGGCGAGTGACTTGCATCCGGAGGATCGTTGCGGTGCACCGTCCCGGGAATCACGATGCGGATTGGCGGCCGCATCTTCTCCATCGTGCGAATCTGTACCGGAGAGGTATGCGTGCGCAGCAGCAACCGCTCGCGCTGCGGCTTCGCCTGCTGCCCCGCGATGAATAGCGTGTCCTGCGTATCGCGCGCCGGATGATTCGGCGGAAAATTCAGCGCCTCAAAGTTGTAGTAATCGGTCTCGACCACGGGCCCTTCGGCCACGGAATACCCAAGCTTCTGGAAAACGCCGACAATCTCATGCATCGTGCGAATCACGGGATGCTCGGCGCCAATGGGACGGCGGTTGCCGGGCAGAGAAATATCGACTCGTTCATCCGCCGGCTGGACTCCGGCTGGAACTTTGAACCCCAATTTCGAAAATGCGCTCTCAATTTGCGCGTTGGTTGCCGTCCAAAGCGAGGGCAGGTTTTCGAGGATGTCCCCTACTTCCTCCGTAACCCACTGTCTGAGTTCATTAACTCGCGCCCCGGCATCTCGTTTACTCTCGGCCGGAGCTCCCTTAAGCCACAGATCGTTGACTTGGGTCAAATATCCGTTTTTCCTAGCCATCCAACGATCGCGAAATGCCTTTAGATCTGGCTGCGGTCCACCACCCCGGTGCTTCATTGCAGCAAGGCTGAGTTCTGCCCGTTCTCGCTCGAACTCAGTTCGAATATCGGCGACTGCGCTCTCCAGCGCCGCCGCCGAATAGTCCGTCAGTTTGGGAACGGTGTAGGCCAATTGTCTTTCTTCAAATTATGAAATGCTAATGTGGGGACAGCTGCCCTCGGCTGTCCGTCGGCTCGAAGAGCCGATGGGTGTTGGTTTGCGGCGCCCATGCACCCGGCACAATCTGTGTATATTCTTGGCAGCGAAGCCGGGCTATGCCCGGCAGGACAGCCGAGGGCGGCTGTCCCCACACAGGCACTACAGCTGACACTGAAAGCTAGGCGCCGATGGCGCCCTTGGCCTGCGTCGCCAAATTGGCAAAGCCCGCTGGGTCCTTCACCGCTAGGTCCGCCAGAATCTTGCGGTCCAGTTCGACTCCCGCCAACTTCAGCCCGTGGATGAACTGGTTGTAGCTCATTCCGTTCAGCTTGGCGGCGGCGCCGATGCGCACGATCCACAGCGAGCGGTACTGCCGCTTGCGCTGTTTGCGTCCGGAGTAAGCGAACTTCAGCCCGCGCTCCACCGCTTCTTTGGCCGAGCGGTACAGCTTCGACTTTGTGAGGAAATATCCGCTGGCGCGTTCGAGTATCTTCTTGCGCTTCGCGCGACGCTTGGTCCCGCGCTTTACACGAGGCATGTTCTTCTCCTTTTTTGCTTGCTGTTTATGGCGGCTGGAGGCAAGGATGATTCGCCTTTGCAGCGATCTCTGGCCTCTTCACACGCCCGGAGCAATTGAAGATTTCAGATTTTTGATTTCAGATTGAAAACCGCAGCGGTTTTCAATCTGAAATCTGCAATCTCAAATCTGAAATCGACGATTACCCTCACTGGTACGGAATCATGCGCAGGACTTTGGCAAGATCGCCATCGCTCACCAAGCCCGCCTTACGCATTTTCCGTTTCGTTTTCGTTTCTTTGGACGTCAGGATGTGGCGTAGCTTTGCGTGCCCCCGCTTCACCTTTCCTGTCGCCGTCTTCTTGAAGCGCTTGGCAGCGCCCTTATGTGTTTTCAGTTTCGGCATAAAGTCCTTAAAGTCAGCTGTCAGCTATCAGCCGTTAGCTATCAGTTTTTCAGTTACGGCCCCGCTTCACTTATCAGATGACCGCTCAGATGAGACTTGTCATTCCGAGCGTAGCGAGGAACCTGCTCTTACGACGCGGGCTTGGCGACCTGCGCCGGCGGTGCTGGCCGCGGGCCTCCCGTCGATTTCGGCGCTGCCGCTCCACCCTGCGGCGGCTGTTGGGGAGGCTTCGGCTTATGAACTGGTTCCACCTTCTTCGGCGCCAGAATCGCGTGCAGCGTATTGCCTTCCTGCCGCGGACGGAACTCCACAATACTGTGCGCTTCCACGTCCTTGATCAGCCGTTCCAGAATCTGGCGGCCCAGGCTGGTGCGAGTCATTTCGCGTCCGCGAAAGAAAATCGTCGCCTTGACCTTGTCGCCCTCATCCAGAAAACGCACCACATGATTCTTCTTGGTCTCGTAATCGTGGTCGTCCACATTGATGCGGAACTTGACCTCTTTTACGGTGATCGTCTTCTGATGCTTCTTCGCCTCGCGCTCTTTCTTTTCCTGCTGGTAGAGGTACTTCCCGTAGTCCATGATGCGGCATACGGGAGGCTGCGCTGTGGGCGAAATCTCAACCAGGTCCAGATTTTTCTCGCGGGCTTTCTTGAGCGCTTCGTAAGGCGGCATGATTCCTAACTGCTGGCCTTCGTCGTCAATCACGCGAATTTCGCGCGCCCGGATACGGTCGTTCGTGCGGATAAAACGCTTGTCGATACAGGCCTCCGTGCTCTAAGCGACTGAGAATAAAGAATTATAGCATGCCAATTGGCGTAAGCTGTTGGAGGCGGAAAGCGGATGCCTGAGCTTGGCGGAGTCACCATGCAATGGATGAAGATCCTTCTGTGCCTTAGCCTCGCGGGTACGAGCGCTCTGGCCCAGTCTGACGTGACGAAGCTCAAACGCATCGTGATCGCCGCCGCCACCGTGCTCGACGGCAAAGGCGGCGTGCTGCACAACACACGCATCGTCGTAGAGGGATCAAAGATCGTCGCGCTCAATCCCAAGGCCGGTCCCGTCGATTACGATCTTCGCGATTTGACCGTGCTCCCAGGCTGGATCGATGCCCATGTTCACATCACGTGGAGCTTCGGTTCCGACGGAAAAAACGCCGGCCCCGCAGGGACGACCCAGGATGCCGCGTATGCCTCCGCGTCGAATGCCTGGCTCACTTTAATGGCTGGTTTCACTACAGTGCAAAGCGTGGGCTCGCCCTTAGACATTCCTCTGCGCGATGCGATCAACCGAGGTACTCTGCCCGGGCCACGAATCCTGACTGCCAACCAGCCGCTTTCCGGTCAAGGCGACAAGACGGGAACGCCCGACGAAATTCGCGCGTTCGTTCGAAAACAAAAAGAGAGCGGCGCAGACCTGATCAAGATCTACGCTTCCGGCGGTATGACGCGAGGCTCGATGACGATGTCGCCGGAGCAGTTGAACGCAGCCTGCGACGAAGCGAAAAAACAAGGATTACGCTCTCTCGTGCACGCCTACCGCGACGCCGTTCGTTTCGCGACTCTGGCCGGGTGCACGGAAATCGAGCATGGACTCGGCGCTTCTGATGACGATCTCAAGTTGATGGCGGAACGGGGGATCTATCTCGACCCGCAAGCCGGGTTACTCCTCGAAACGTATCTCCAAAACAAGGATCGCTATCTCGCTGCACCCTACTACACGGAAGAAGGATTTGCCGCGATGAAGGATCTGATTCCAGCTCACCAGGAATTCCTTCGGCGGGCAGCGCAAATTCCAGGGCTGAAAATCATCTATGGTACCGACGCAGTCGCGGGTGCCCACGGGCGCAACGCCGAGGATTTCGTCTATCGCGTGCGTGATTGCGGAGTCGCCCCGATGGCCGCGATGGTTTCCGCCAACTCGCTGGGCGCCGAAGCGCTGGGCATGGCCGGTCAGATCGGTATGATCGAGCCGGGTCTGCAGGCGGACATCATCGCGCTCGATGGAGATCCTCTGCACGACATTACCGCGGTTCGCCGAGTCGTTTTTGTGATGAAGGCCGGCACGGTCTACAAGAATGTCGCGCGCTAGGCGGCTAGCGGCGTCAATTTTCCAGAATCAACTGCGCGATCGCCTGCTCGGTGGTGTGCGACAAGGAGAGAGCAATATTCCTCACTCCCAGCCGAGCCGCGAACTCCGCGGCTTTGCCATGAAATGTCATGGTCGGCCGCCCGCCCGGCGCGCGCACCACCTCGCAATCCCGCCAGCGCACACCGTGATTCCAGCCCGTGCCCAGAGCCTTCATGGCCGCCTCTTTGGCCGCAAACCGCGCTGCGTAACGTTCGGCGCGATTCGCCTTCGAATCGCAATATCGAATTTCTCCCGCAGTAAAAATGCGCTGCAGAAAGCGCTCCCCGAACCGCTCGATCGCCTGACCGATGCGGGGAACTTCGGCGATGTCGATACCCGTGCCCACGATCATGATTCAGCAGTTGCCTCGTCCACGCATCTTACAGCAACCGGTCGCCGCGATAGAACAGTTGCCCATCGACCATCCGCGCCTCAGCGGTCATCCGATGCTCTTTGACGGGACCCGCGTCATCGATGTGCAGCACTTCATGCCCGTGCGCCACGAGCCAGTCCGAAACCAGCATACGGTGGCAACGGAAATATACGCGCTCGGCGCACATGTAGGCGGTGGGAAAGTGCTCCGCCAGAACCACCAGTTCAGCCATTGCCTGATCGAATTCTGCCGTCAACATATAGTCGGCATAGTTGCGGAAGCTCTCGTTGCGCAGGGCGATGTTCGGCGACTCCTCATGAATCCTCTTGCGATACCCGCCCAGCGCATTCATCCACAAATAACGAATCTGTGCCTCACCCAAACTCTTCTCCAGCGATTCCCGGTTGAACTGTGGCAACCGCCGCGACATGGGGAAGGCGCGGATGTCAACCAGTGTCTGAATTCGATGTGCCCGCAACGCCGCGATCAGTTCGTCGATGCTGCGAGTCGAATGTCCGATTGTGTAAAGCGTTGCCAACAGATTTTCGATGCGGAAAGGCTACGAAGCGATTCCGTGGAGAGACGCGGCAATCAGACCATCCTGATCCGCGAACACTGTCCGCAAATCCAACAGCACGCGCCCTTCTTCCACGCGCGCAATGATGGGCGGATCGCACTTGCGCAGGCGGGCACCCAACCCGTCGGCACTCAAGCCAGCGCAACTCAAAGCCAGCAACTTAGTCGGCAAAACCGTCGTCGGAGCTGCACCACCGCCAATCACCGACTCGCCATCGATCACTTCTGCTGTCAATTTCGACGACCGCGCCCGCCCAGCCACAGCCTCGGCCCGCCTGCCGATCTCCTCTTTCGTCAGCCGCATCATTTTCAGCGTCGGGATGGCATCGTGGTCGCGCTTCACATACGCAAGCAGCGTCGCCTCGAGCGCCGCGTACGTCAGTTTGTCGACCCGCAGCGCACGAAACAGGGAATTCGAACGCATGCGCGCCACCAGATCCGACCGGCCACTGATTAATCCGGCCTGCGGTCCCCCCAGCAGTTTGTCGCCGCTATAAGTCACGACGTCCACGCCGGCGTGCAGGCTGTCGAGCACACTGGCCTCGCCGCGAACGCCAAAATTTTCCAGATCGACCAGCGCGCCGCTCCCCAGGTCTTCCATTAGCGGCAACCCTCGCTTGCGCCCCAGTTGGCTCAACTCAACAATCGAAGGCTGTTCGGTGAACCCGCTGATCTCGAAGTTTGACCGATGCACTCGTAGCAGCAGCCGCGTGCGCTCGTTGATGGCGTTTTCGTAATCGGCGATGCGCGTGCGATTCGTGGTTCCCACCTCACGCAAAATCGCACCAGACTTCGCCATCACATCCGGAATGCGAAACGACCCGCCAATCTCAACCAGTTCACCACGCGAAACGATCACTTCACCGCCCTCAGCTAGGGTGTTGAGCGCCAGCAGCACCGCGGCGGCATTGTTGTTTACGACGATCGTTGCGACTGATGTGGCGACGGGCGCCTCGCCCGTCCTGCTAGGGCGAAGCCCAGCAGAACTTTCAGGACCCCTCGGGTCCCCAAGCACGGTGCGGAATAGCCGCTCCACGTGTACGTCCCGCTTGCCGCGCGCCCCCACTTCGACATCAAACTCGAGATTGGAATACCGCCCCGCCGTGTCTCGAATATGCAGGATCGTCGCCTCCGCCAGCGGCGCCCGCCCCAGATTGGTATGCAGAATCACTCCGGTTGCGTTGATGACGACTCGCAGCGAGTGCCCCAGTTGCTGCCGAACCCGCCCTTCGATCGCGCCGCAGACCCCGCTAAGCGCCAGTCGCAGCGCGCCCGCATCCAGCAGGCCAGAAGCGATTTCGTTGCGCAAGCGGGCCAACACCGCCCGCGCCCCATCCGTTACGGCCGCGGTCCCGTGTTGCGCCGCCAGCGCCACCACGCTCGGCATCCGCACCAATTCGTCGACCGAAGGCAGTTCGCGGTACAGTTCCGATTTCGCCGTGCTCTTCATCCGTCACCGACCGGGTGCCCCACCCTTCTCGCGCTTTTTGCGAGAGGGTGGGGAATTTGATCTCGTTTCAGAGACAGTTCGCCGGAGGCCGCTTTACAGAGTGTGCAAATACGCCAGCAGATCCTGAATATCCTGCGCGTTCAACGTTTGGCTGTACCCTGGCATTTCATTCCGCCCCAGGCGAATTATGTCGCTGACTCGCTCGTCATTGGCTGGCAGTCCGCTCAACGAGAGATATTTCTTCTGAAAAACCCCCTTGAGGCCCGGTCCCTTCTTGCCCCGCGTGGAATATGGCTCGTGGCATCGTGCGCAATCGGAATCGTAAATCTTGCGTCCGGCTGCCTGCTGCGGGTTCAGACCAAGCTCCGCGTCCGACTTGCGCCTCTCCACCGTACAGCCCGAGATCACACTCACGACCAAAAAAGCAACCAGCGCTCCGGCTAACGCCCATCCTCCACGGCGATCAGTCTTCACCAAGCTTTTTCCTCCGCCAACGAGCCGTCCATAACCGTATCCGAGATGGCGCGCCCCAAACCGCTTTACAATAATAGAGCAAGCCTTGCCTATGCCGGTCACGATCAAACGTGTGTACGATCCGCCGTCGGCCGCCGATGGCGAGCGCGTGCTGGTCTACCGCCTCTGGCCCCGCGGCCTCGCCAAAGAGCGCGCCGCCCTCAGCGAATGGCTGCGCGAACTCTCCCCTTCCAACGAACTGCGCCGCTGGTATCACGCCCGTCCTGATCAGTGGCAGGCTTTTCGCACAAAATACCTGAAAGAACTCGCTCACCCGGCAGCCCAAGACGCGCTGCGGCGCCTGTATCTGCTTGCGCACCGGCGAAAGCGCCTGACCCTGCTGTTCGCCTCAAAGAACGCAACCCACAACAACGCCGTCGTCCTCAAAGAACTGCTCGAGGGCTCCCGGAAGCCGCCAACCGGCACCGGTCCGGCGGCAGTTCGCACGCTGCGGCGCCGGGTTGCAGTGAGGCGCAGGCAGCAGTAGTCAGAAGTCATCAAGACACACTGAAGGACATCTGATCACTGACCACCGACCACTCCCTCCTGACTCCTGATTTAGAATCTAGCCGCATGCGATCCGTTTTCCAGTGGAATCTTGGCGCTCGCCCGCTCGAACTCGGTAAGCGCACGCTCATCATGGGCGTGGTCAACGTGACGCCGGATTCTTTTTCCGATGGTGGCCAGTTCCTCGATCGCGACCAGGCCGTCGCCCACGCGCTGCGCCTGCTCGAAGAAGGAGCCGACATCCTCGACATCGGCGGCGAATCGACACGTCCAGGTGCCCGGGTGAGCCCCGCCTCGCAGGCCGAGGAGACAAAGCGTGCGAACGCCGGACCTAGCTCTGCAACCACCGGCGCTCCGGCAGTCAGTGCGGAAGAAGAGCTCAAGCGCGTTCTCCCCGTCATCTCCGAACTGAAGAAGAAAGCACCAGCTGCATTCCTTTCCATCGATACTTACAAGGCCAGCGTGGCCCGCGCTGCGGTGAGTTCCGGGGCGGAGATTGTGAACGATGTCAGCGGCTTCCGTTGGGACCGGCAGATGGCCAAGACCATCGCCGATCTCAAATGCGGCGCGGTTCTTATGCACATGCGTGGACGCCCCGAAGAATGGCACACACTGCCGCCGCCGGGCGATATCGTCTTACTCGTGAAGCGCGAATTGAAGGACTGGGCCGAGAAAGCGGTGCTCGCCGGGGTTCGCCGCGAGCGCATCGTGCTCGATCCCGGTCTCGGCTTCGGCAAGAGCTTTGATGAGAACTATCCGCTGATCGGCCGTTTCAGCGAACTGCAATCTGCCGGATTTCCGCTGCTGGCAGGCGCTTCGCGCAAATCTTTCATTGGCCGCACACTGGCGCGCGATGGGAAAGACGCCCCGCCTGAAGCGCGCCTTTATGGAACCCTCGCCAGTCAGGTCGCTTTGATCCTGAAAGGCGCGCACATCATTCGCACCCACGACGTCAAAGCTGCGGTCGAAGCTGCCAGAGTCGCGGATGCGATTCTCGAGGCGCGCTAGCAGTTTGCTAGAGAAATCGCGATTCGTATCAGGGCCCGGCTTCAGGAATGCCGTGACTGCCGGGTGCCCCATTTCTCGCGTTCTTTGCGAGAAGTGGGGTGTGCCCACCTAGAACCCCTTCCCCGAATCCAGCAGAATGGTCACCGGTCCCTCGTTCACCAGTTCCACCTGCATCATTTCCTGGAAGCGGCCGGTCTCGCAGCGCAGGCCCAGCGCCCGAACGCGCTCCACGAAAAACTCATACAAGCGGCGCGCCTGCTCCGGTGGCGCCGCTCCATCAAACGACGGACGCTTCCCGCGACGCGCATCGCCATACAAGGTGAACTGCGAAACTGCCAACACGCTGCCGCCCACGTCCACCACGCCGAGGTTCATCTTGCCGTCCTCGTCTTCAAAGACGCGCAGGCCCGCGATCTTGTCCGCCAGGTAAGTCGCATCTGCTTCGGTGTCTCCATGTCCCACCCCCACGAGAACCAGTAGGCCAAGCCCGATCTCGCCGCTCGTCCACTCCTTTACCGTAACTTTGGCGCGGCTCACGCGTTGCACGACGGCACGCATAGGAGTTCCTTGATTCCTGCAACTATGTGGGGACAGCCGCCCTCGGCTGTCCGGCGGCCCAGGTGTATCGGGCCGCTAGCCGAGACGGGCCTTGGCCACGTTACGAAGGCTGACTCAGTCCGTAGAACTGTTCATCATACCCTCCGTCCAAGGTTTGACCCCGCAAACGGTAAGCCGTTAGGATTCAGAAGTGCAGTCGCACCGACTGCTGCTTCACCGGACGCGGCGGCAGAGCCTTCCTTTACACTAATTCGCCCGGACAATTACACTACACGTTCGCCTTCTTCTTACTGAAAGGATTCTTGCGATGGCGTCTGATGACAGAGAAAAGCAGATTGCGGAAAAAGTAAAGCAGATTATTGTGGAGCAGTTGGGCGTGGATGAAGCCGAAGTTACTCCAAGCGCATCCTTTGTCGATGACCTGGGCGCCGACTCTCTCGACACCGTCGAACTGGTGATGGCCTTCGAAGAGGCCTTCGACATCGAAATCCCCGACGAAGACGCGGAGAAGATCCGCACCGTCCAGGAAGCGATCGATTACATCATCAAAAATTCCAAGGCATCGAAATAAAAGGCCAACCCGGCCGGGCGAAGTTCACAAAGCCAACACGAGGGGAGACACATGGCAGCCGTAGACGAGAAGGTAAAACAGATTATCGTGGAACAGTTGGGAGTCGATGAAGGCGAAGTCACCCCGAGCGCTTCGTTCGTCGACGACCTAGGCGCCGATTCGCTGGACACCGTCGAACTGGTGATGGCTTTCGAAGAAGCCTTTGACATCGAGATCCCCGACGAGGATGCGGAGAAAATCCGCACGGTGCAGGACGCCGTGGAATACATCGGCAAGCACGCCAAGGCAGGCAAATAGTTTGGGACGCAGGGTCGTAGTCACGGGGCTTGGCCTGATCTGCGGCGTGGGCAATTCCACTGACGAAGTGTGGCAGGGCCTTCTTGCCGGCAAGAGTGGGGTCGCGCGCATCGCCGGCTTCGATGCCAGCAACTTTGCCTGCCAGATCGCAGCCGAGGTTCGCAACTTCGACCCGCTCAACTACATCGAAAAAAAAGAACTCAAAAAGATGGGCCGATTCATCCACCTTGCCATCGCCGCCTCGGATGAAGCCATGAAAATGTCGGGCCTGAAGATCACGCCCGAAAACGACGAGCGGGTCGGGGTTCACATCGGTTCCGGCATCGGCGGATTCGACATCATCGAGCGCGAGCACCTCGAACTGCTCAATGGCGGTCCCCGCAAGATCTCGCCGTTTTTCATTCCGGCCGCCATCGTCAACCTCGCTGCCGGACAAGTGTCTATGCGCTTCGGCGCCAAGGGGCCAAACGAAGCTACCGCAACCGCCTGCACTACCAGCGCGCATTCCATCGGCGATTCCTTCCGGATCATCCAGCACAACGACGCCGACGTCATGATTGCCGGTGGCACTGAGGCAGCGATCACTCCCATGGGGGTCGGCGGGTTCGCTGCTATGCGCGCGCTTTCCACCCGCAACGACGCGCCAGAAAAGGCCAGCCGTCCTTGGGATAGAGACCGCGACGGCTTCGTCATTGGTGAAGGCGCGGGCATCATGATCCTGGAAGAACTGGAATTCGCCCGCAAACGCGGCGCTCGGATTCTCGCCGAGGTCGCCGGCTACGGGATGTCGGGCGACGCCTACCACATGACCCAGCCCGCGCCCGAGCACGCGGGCGGATTCCGCGTCATGCGCAACGCCGTGCGTGACGCCGGGGTCACACCCAACGTGGTCGGATACGTGAACGCCCACGGTACCTCCACACCCATCGGCGACACCCTCGAAGCCCACGCCATCCGTAATTTTTTCGGTGATCACAAACTCGCCGTGAGTTCCACCAAGTCGATGACCGGCCACCTGCTCGGCGGCGCCGGAGGACTCGAGGCGGGCATCACCGTCCTCGCCCTGCGCGACCAGATCTTGCCCCCCACCATCAACCTGGAGAATCCCGACCCCGACACCGCCGGCATGGACCTGGTCCCGAACCACTCCCGCAAAGCCGAAATCGAATACGCCATGTCGAACTCCTTCGGCTTCGGCGGTACCAACGGCGCCTTGCTGTTCCGGCGCTGGAGTGAATAGCTATCCTCTATTACAGTCCATGTGGGGACGGGCGCCTTCGCCCGTCCAGGCGGCCCAGTCGTATCGGGCCGCGGTGGCGGTTCCGCTCCTTCCACCGCCAGAATCTCTTCGCTGCAAGCCCCTAATTCCACGCCAGTTCGCAACGTAATGTCCTGTCTCGCAAAGGCTCTGCGCAGCAGATGGCCCTTGGAACACCCCACCCGGTTGGCCCTCAGTGACTTTGCAACCGGTCCAGTTGCCTACAGAATGGATTTCGAAAAGAGGAGTCTTCCCCGGAACATGGATAACTCTTTCGTCTCCGCCACTTCTACTCTGTCCTTCGCGCCGTTCACCCGCAAAGCCGCGGCCCGCACTGCCCTGGTAGCGCTGGACGATGGACACCGTGCTTTGCTCGCGGAATGCTTCCGTCAGTTCGCCATTGAAACCGTTGTCATTTCTTCCGGCGCCGCCGAGCGGCTACGCAAGGAGAAATTCGAAGCCTGCGTGCTCGGTCTGGGCGATGGCGCCGACACCTTGATGGAAGCCGCTCGCGGTTCACCCTCCAACAGCCGCTGCGTTCTCTACGGCGTTGGAGGTAGCGCGCAGGAAGCCATGCGCTATTCCAAGTACGGCATCAACGCCATGTTTCAGGAACCCCTGGAGCGGCCGACGGCGCTGAAGTTGATCCGCGCCACGCGCCTGCTTGTACTGCACGAATTTCGCCGCTACGTGCGCATTCCCGTCATGACCGAAGTCGCCATCGTGGGTGACGGACGCCGCGTTTCCGCCGCCAGCATCGAAATGAGTTCCGGCGGAATGTCGGTCAAGAGTCCGGAGGACTTTTCGATCGGTGTTCCGGTCGAACTATCGTTTTCCCTGATGACGCTGCCACGGGTCATCGTGCGCGGCGTGGTGAGTTGGCGCAAGCCAAAGTCGTTCGGCGTCCGCTTCGACGCCGCCGACGATCGCCGCCAGAAGGTCAAGCGCTGGATCGACTCCTACCTGGAAAACTGATGTCAGGTCCGCGACACTGAGACTGGGACAATGTGGGGACAGCCGCCCCTTCGACTTCCCTCCGTGGAAAATCCCTGCAGTCATTATGCTCCTGCGGGTAGGGGGTTGACGGTGACTTGGTAGCCCAGTCGGCGAAGGCTGCGCAGCAAGCGCTGGGCGCGCTGGCGTTTGGTTCGGGGCGAGGGTTCGCTGCCCGCCTCCACGAAGCGCACGCGCTCATGCAGAATTTTCCAGACCAGACGGCAGAGGCGGTGGGCAATGGCCCAGATCGCGCCTTTGTAGCCAAGACGCGGCAGCAGACGACTAAACACGGCCTGCCAATGGCTGCCGTTTTTCTTCACCGCGGCATGCGCCGCCTGATTGAGACCCCCCACTTCGGCGATTTTCATTTCCTTTGGTGGGCCAAAGGCCAATGTGCACTCAGGGCAGGCTCCGGTTCACGAAGGAAGGCCGGGAGTTCGTGAAACCTCTGTGTCCCTTCCAGCCTTTGCGATCCCGGCGCGCCGGCGGGTGGGACAACACCTCTATCCTGCCGTTAGAATGGGTTTTTTGACAAGTTGAAAGTCCTGCCAAGTCTCTCTATGCCCGCATCCAACGCTACCAGCCGGTTCTCTGATCGCGTAGGAAACTACGTGCGCTACCGGCCGGGATATCCTGCTGAGGCTTTGCGGGTTCTGCAAGACGAGTGCGGATTGGCGGCCGAGCATGTAGTCGTCGATATTGCATCGGGGACAGGAATCTGGACCCGGATGTTGTTGGAGAATGGCAATGCGGTGTTCGGAGTCGAGCCCAATGCAGAGATGCGGGAAGCGGGCGAGCGAGTGCTGGCGGGTTTTGAGCGATTCACCAGCATTGGGGGAACGGCTGAGGCAACCACTCTTCCCGACGAAGTCGCTGATTTCGTCACCGCGGCGCAGGCTGCGCACTGGTTCAATCGCGAGCGGGCGCGGCAGGAGTTTGTGCGAATCCTGAGACCCGGAGGGTGGCTCGTTCTTTTGTGGAACGAACGCATCACCGACTCGACTCCGTTTTTGCGCGATTATGAGCAACTACTGCTGGCTTTCGGAACCGACTACGAAGAGGTGCGGCACGAGCGAACAACCGCCGAGGTGAACGAGTTCTTCGATCCTGCGCCGTGTCAAGAGCGCGTCTTTGCTATGCGGCAGGAGTTTGACTACGCCGGGCTTCAGGGGCGTCTGTTGTCTTCGTCGTATGCGCCGGGGCCGGGCCATCCGAAGCATGGGCCGATGCTGCGCGAACTGCGCCGCATTTTTGATGAGCACGCCAAAGCGGGAAGCGTGGCCTTCGACTACAACACGCGCGTGTACTTTGGACAATTGAAGTGATGTGACTGGAGAAAAATGTCCAACGAAAAGTCATTTCACATGACGCCTGACGAATTCCGGCGCTACGGCCACGCCGTGGTGGACTGGATCGCCGACTATCACTCCCGCATTGAATCTTTTCCTGTGCTTTCGCAAGTCAAGCCCGGACAGATTCGCGCCTCTCTCCCGGCGGCTCCGCCGACCCAGGGCGAGGCGTTTGAGGCTGTGCTGAAGGATGTAGAGCAATTGATCCTGCCCGGCGTAACCCACTGGCAATCACCGAACTTTTTCGCATATTTTCCGTGCAACGCGTCGGGGCCGGGAATTCTGGGCGATCTGCTTTCTTCCGGCCTGGGCGTGCAGGGAATGCTGTGGTCGACCAGTCCGGCGTGTACGGAACTCGAGACGCACGTGATGGACTGGCTTGTCGGAATGCTCGGGTTGCCGGAGAAATTTCTTTCCTCGACTGGGGGCGGGGTCATTCAGGACACAGCCTCAACCGCTGCCCTTTGTGCCCTGCTCGCCGGCCGCGAGCGCGCGACCAACTATGCCAGCAACAAGAAAGGGTGCGACGGACGGCTCGTGGCTTATGCCTCAACCCAGACTCATTCGTCGGTGGAAAAGGCGGCGATGATTTCCGGGATTGGCGCCGAGAACCTGCGGGCGATCGTAGTTGACGAGAACTTTGCCATGCGGCCGGAGGCGCTCGCGCGGCAGATCATAGCGGACAAGAGCAAGGGGCTGATGCCTTGTTTCGTGTGCGCGACCGTGGGCACGACTTCTTCGAACGCGGTCGACCCGGTTGCCGCCATCGCCGAGATCTGCCGGCATCACAATGTCTGGCTGCACGTCGACGCCGCCATGTCGGGCACGGCCATGCTCTGCCCGGAATTTCGCCATCTGCAGAGCGGAGTGGAGTTGGCTGACAGTTACAACTTCAATCCGCATAAGTGGATGGCCGTCAACTTCGATTGCAGCTGCTTCTGGGTGGCCGACCGCAAGGCGCTGATTCAGACGCTGAGCATTCTGCCGGAGTACCTGCGCAACCAGGCGACGGAGTCGGGAGCGGTCATCGACTACCGCGACTGGCATATTCAGCTCGGTCGGCGATTTCGGTCGCTGAAGTTGTGGTTCGTCATCCGGCACTACGGGGTTGAAGGGCTGCAGCATCATGTTCGCGAGCATGTGCGACTGGCGCAGCGGTTCGCGGATTGGGTGCGGACCGATGATCGCTTCGAATTGGCCGCTCCGGCGCCGCTGAATTTAGTGTGCTTCCGGCACAAAGGCGGGGATGCGGCGAATCAGACGATCATGGACCGGCTGAACCGCAGCGGCGATCTGTTTTTGACGCATACGAAGCTGAACGGCAAATTGACGCTGCGGCTATGCGTGGGGCAAACCCACACGAAGGCGCGGCATGTGGAGAACGCGTGGAAGAGGATTCGAGAAGAGGCGGGAAAGCTGGAGGCTAGGCAGTCGTTCGGGTAGGGGGAAGCTATCTTCGTGTGGGACGGACACTCCTGTCCGTCGCTTTTGACCTTGGTGTTGAAGTGGGAGCGGTGAATCCGAACCTTGAAAACAACTCTAGATCAACAGCAAACCAACACCAAAGGCGACGGACAGGAGTGTCCGTCCCACATTTTTTGGAGCAGGCATCCCCTTACGACTGGATGATCTTTTCCAGCGCCGGGCGGCTGCGGATCACCAGCGTTGCGCCTTTGAGTTGGACCAACTGTTTCCTCCGGAATTCCGAGAACAGCCGGCTGACGGTTTCGCGGGTGGTACCGATGATTTCACCGATCTCTTCGTGGGTAAGCGTGAGTTTGAGCTGGCTGGAGCCGCCGTTTTGCGCGGGCTTGGTCGACCAGGAGAGCAGCAACTTGGCAAATTTCTCCGAGGGCGAGGCGGCGAGCCCAAGCGTCCGGATTTCCTCGTAGGCGGTGTAGTAGTTGCGGCTCAGTTGCTGGGCGAGGCGGACGGCCGCTTCTGGAAAATCTTTCATCAGCTGCAGCAGGCAATCGCGAGGCACGAAGTTGGCTTGGCCGGGCTCCATCATCTCGGCGGTGACTTCGTAGGGAAGACTGGACACGACCGCATTGAGGCCGAGCACGTCTCCAGGCTCCGAAATCTTGGTAATGATCGTTTTCCCTTCGCGCGACGTGGTGGAGAGCTTCACTTTGCCGGTGCAGAGAACAAACACCCCACGCGGTTGCTGGCCTTCGATAAACAGCATCGCGCCCTTGGGATAGACCGCGGTGGACTTGATCTCGTTGAGGCGTTGTGCGGCTTGCACAGACAGGTTGCAGAACAGATGCTCTCCCCGCACCGGGCACGTCGTGCAATTATCGAGAATATTTAGACCGTAAGGAGCTCGCATCGCCAACCTCCCGGGGCAGGAGGCCTGTTCGGAACCGCTTGGGCTCTGCCCACACTCGGGGTAGGGCACGTCGCGAGCCAATGTGCGCGAAATTACAACACTGAAGGAGCAGTTCCTCCATATGCTTGAAACCAGGCATGTTACTGGCGATCGATGGAATTCAGCATCGCCTGAACAGGGGGTGGAAGGGTGAAGTTTGGGTTATTTCCCGCACAGTGGTGTGTGATCTGAATCACTCCTGTTGGTGATTGGCCTTTCCTTTGCCCCGTCGGCGCTCAATCCGCGGGCATGGGCGAGACCCGCGGCGTCCGACGACGCTCTACAGTGGGATAAGTCGCTTCCGCGGGAGTTTCCAGCCATTTGCGAACTTCGGGCAGAGCCTTCCGCATGGCAACCTCACCGACGCCGATCAGATCATCAGCGCGCTTGAAATCGTCGTAGCCGAATCCGGCGACATCGGGCTCAATAACCAGGTCGGCGGCTTCCTTCCACAGGCCCGCCATCGCGTCCTGAGCGATGGCGAACGACTGTCCGATTACGTCGAACAGATGGCGCGGCGGTCCCCCATTAGCCCAGGTGCCTTTCAAGTGAACGGCCAACACCCGGTCGGCGCCCATTTCGCGCAACGGCCGAGTCGGCACGGGATGCGACAGCATGCCGTCAACCAGGTAACGGCCGCGGATCTCGACGGGAAGGAACATGCCCGGATAGGCACAACTGGCGCGCACCGGATCGATAATCGAACCCGAATGAAAAACGACTCCCTTTCCGGTGTTGAAGTCGGTCGCAGTAACGCCCAGAGGGATCGAGAGTTCTTCGAATGTCTTTACCTTCAAGGTGCGGGTCAGGAATGTAATCATGCGGTCGTTGGAAGCGAAGCCGTGGCGAGAGAGTGTCCAGCGCGCAAAGGTGGTGAAGCGGGTGTTGTGCGCCACTTCCACCATTTCCGCCGACGAGAGGCCGCTGCAATAAATCGCGCCGATCAGCGCGCCCACGCTGGTTCCGGTGACAATGCGAACGGGAATGCCTTCTTCTTCGAGGACCCTCAGAACTCCGATGTGAGCGATGCCGCGGGCGAAACCTCCGCCCAAGGCGAGCCCAATCACCGGGGCAGAAGAAGCAGGAGTGACCTTGCGGGAAAGTTCCCGCCCAAATGCCTGCACGGACCGGATGATCCCGCCGAAGCTTTTCACCGCTACCCCACTTGCCCGGAACTTGGGCATCCCACTCTGCTGGCCACCCACTGGCCAGCATTACTATTGTGTAAGATGCCATAGCTGCCGTTTCTGCTGCAGGGCACAATGGTGCCATCTGGCTATTACGAGTAGAGCGGGGTCGCCGAGTACTCTTTCAGATTGCTCAAGGCGCCCGCCAAATCGTGACTAACTTCCATGATTCTGATAGTTTACAGGGGTCATGGTGCGCGAGATTTCTGCTGGCGGAGTAGTCATTCGTAACCAGGATGGTGACTGGTGGATTGCCGCCATCGAGCCACGAGCCGCGGACGACGAGGCCCCCTCTCCGGCTGCACCTAAGGTGCGCTCGAAACCAAAGGCAATTCTCTGCCTGCCCAAGGGTCTGGTCGACCCCGGCGAGAAGCCGCTCGATGCGGCTCTGCGCGAGGTGCGCGAAGAAACCGGGATCACTGCGTCGGCCATCATCAAACTTGCGGACATCAAGTACACGTACGTGCGCTCCTGGGGAGACGGCGAGCGCGTCTTCAAGATTGTCAGCTTCTATTTGCTGCGCTATGAATCGGGCCGCATCGACAACATTGCGCAGGATATGCGGATCGAGGTCGCCTGCGCGAAGTGGGTGCGGCTGGAAGAAGCGCCCAAGCTGCTGGCTTATCGCGGCGAGAAAGAAATGGCGCGCAAAGCGCTGGAGTACCTACGAGCTCACACTGAGGTTTGACCGTTCGAAGTCTCGGCTGGCACACTCGAAGGCAAAATGCATCCCCCGAAGAAAACCTTTGTGGTCAGGACCATCGACGTTTGGATACCATGGACTGTGCACGACAATTCCTATCCCTCCGCGCAGAAACTACTTCATTCCCTGCTCACAGTGTTCACCCAGAAAGCAAAAGAGGTCGATCATGAAGCGCATTAATAAAGTCGCCATTCTGGGCGCTGGAACCATGGGCGCCCGCATCGCCGCGCATTTTGCCAATGCCGGCGTTCCCAGCTACCTGTTTGACATCGTGCCGCCTGACGCCGACGCACCCGCGCGCAACAAGATTGCCGCTGCCGGGCTCGACGCCGCAAAGAAATCAAAGCCTGCCGCATTCATGGAACCATCGCTAGCCCGCTTCGTCACGATCGGGAATTTCGAAGACGACTTGAAGAAACTGGCTGATGTCGATTGGATCATCGAAGCCGTAGTCGAGAACCTCGACATCAAGCGGACTCTGCTGCGCAAAGTCGAAGCCATCCGCAAACCCGGGACCATCGTGACCACCAACACCAGCGGGTTGCCCGTGGGCAAGATCGCCGAAGGATTCTCCGACGAGTTCCGCTGGGCGTGGTTTGGCACGCACTTCTTCAATCCGCCGCGCTACATGCGCCTGCTGGAGATCATTCCGACGCCGGAGGCGGATCACGCCGCTATCGACGCCATCGCCCACTTCTGCGACGTGCGCCTGGGCAAGGGTGTGGTGATTGCCAAAGACACTCCCAACTTCATCGGCAACCGCATCGGAACGTTTTCGGTGTTGAACGTGATCCGCCTGATGCAGGAGATGGACCTTACCATCGAGGAAATCGACGCGCTCACGGGACAGGCGGTGGGCTGGCCCAAGTCGGCGACCTTCCGCACCATCGACCTGGTCGGACTCGATATTCTTGGCCACGTGGTCGGCAACATGACCACCAACGTTCACGACGAGCGCAGCGATCTGCAGTTGCCTGACTTCTTCAAACAAATGCTGCAGCGGAAATGGCTAGGCGACAAAACCAAGGGCGGCTTCTACAAGAAAAATGTGGGGCGGACACTCCTGTCCGCCGAATCTGGCCAGCAAGACGAGCGTCTGGCGCTGGATTGGAAGACGCTCGAATACCATCCGCGGCAGAAACCGAAGTTCGCCGCGCTCGATATGGCGAAAAACATCGAAGACACCGGGCCACGGTTGCGCATGCTGCTCGGCCTGGACGGCGGCGGGCCGCCGAAGGGGGACAAAGCCGGACAATTCCTATGGGCTGCATTATCCGATCTCTGGACTTACTCCGCCAACCGCGTGCCCGAAATCTCAGACTCGATTGTTGAAATCGATCGCGCCATGAAACTGGGCTTCAACTGGGAACTTGGCCCCTTCGAACTCTGGGACGCCGCCGGCGTGGAAGCCACGGTGGCGCGTATGAAGAAAGAAGGCAAACCCGTAGCGGCGAACGTAGAGAGACTGCTGGCCCGCGGGCAGAAATCGTGGTACATCGACGACCCCAAGTCTCCGGCCGGCCGCAAGTATTGGGAATCGGGGACGGAGAATTGGGACGCGGTTGAAGTCCCGGCCGGCGTGTGGTCGGTCACCGTGGCGAAGAAAGCGAATGGTGTGGTCAAGAAGAATTCGGGCGCGTCACTCGTCGATCTTGGCGACGGCGTGGCCTGCCTCGAGTTTCATTCAAAGATGAACGCACTCGGCGCCGATATTATCAGCCTGATTCTGCAAACCTTGAAGCCGGGCGGGCCGGGCGACGCCTTCGACGCGTTCGTGATCACCAACGACGCCACAAATTTCTCCGTCGGCGCAAACCTCATGCTGCTGCTGATGAGCGTGCAGGAAGAAGAATGGGACGACGTGGATCTGGCCATCCGCCAGTTCCAGGGGATGACCCAGGCCATCAAATTCTCGCCCAAGCCCGTGGTCTCGGCGCCGTTTGGGCTGTGCCTGGGCGGTGGCACGGAGATCTCGCTGCACGCCGCCGCACGCCAGCCACATGCGGAGCTCTATACCGGGCTGGTTGAGGTCGGAGTTGGATTGCTGCCCGGCGGCGGCGGGTGCAAGGAAATGCTGCTGCGCGCGGTCGACAGCGCCGCGGCGTCACGCGGAAAATCGTCGGGTGAAGCCATCGCTGGATCTGTCGAAATGCTGGAAGCTATCAAAAAGGCGTTCGAGACCATCGCCACCGCCAAGGTCGCGACCTCGGCCCATGAGGCGCGCGGACTCGGCTTCCTGGCTAATTCCGACCGCATCTCGATGAACCGCGAACGCGTGCTTACCGATGCCAAGGCTCGCGCGCTCGAACTGGTGCGCCCGGGATACGAGCCTCCGGTACCGCGCACCGACATTCCAGCCCCAGGAGAAAATCTCCTGGCCGCGCTCAAGATGGGCGTGCACCTCATGCGGCAGGCGGACTACATCACCGACTACGAGGTAAAGCTAGGCGGGAAAATCGCGGAAGTGATCTGCGGCGGTAACCTCACGCCGGGAACTCCGGTCAGCGAGCAGTACATCCTCGACCTGGAGCGAGAAGGCTTCAAGTCGCTGTGTGGCGAAAAGAAAACGCAGGAGAGAATTCAGTACACGCTGAAGACCGGAAAAACGCTGAGGAATTAGGAGTCGCTATGAAGAAGGCAAACCGAATTTCGCGCGCTTCAGCCGCTATTACAGGCCTGGTCATCCTAACCGCCGCTCTGGGGAGCGCTCAGAAGGATGCTCCGCCGAAGGAATCTGCGCCCGACGTGCCGGATGCGATTGCCGTGCCTGCTGGGCTGGAGCCGGTTCTATTCGCGCACGGCAAAGGATCGCAGATCTACACCTGCCAGGCCGGCACGGACGGCAAGTACAGTTGGACGCTCAAGGCCCCCGACGCCGACTTGCTCGATCGCAAGGATAAAGTGATCGGGCATCACTCTGCCGGGCCGACCTGGATGTTGAAGGATGGCAGCGAAGTCACGGGAAAAGCCACAGCGCATGTGGATTCGCTGGATGCGGACTCAGTTCCGTGGCTGCTGGTGAATGTCACGAGCAATGCGGGGAAGGGTCAACTCGCGGGCGTAACCACGATCCAGCGTGTCCACACGCACGGCGGAAAACCTGGAAATGACCCTTGCGACGAGTCGCACAAAGACTCGGAAACGAAGAGCAGCTACACCGCGGATTATTACTTCTTCGCGCCAGCCAAGTAGCGCGAACGCGGTCGCACTTGATGAAGGTTCGAGACGTAATTAAACAGTTGTAAGATGAGGTTGGCGCCTCGCCCGCATCAAAGGCAGCCACCGTCAATATCACCACGCGGCAAAACCAGGGACAGTCACTGTTGCCGGTCATCCGTCAGTGGACATTCCGCCCGGAACGTTGAACAATATCCTTAAGCAAGCAGGACTGAAATGAAATACCTGGTCATCTATGAAAAGTCAGCCGAAGGTTGGGGAGCTTACGCCCCCGATCTTCCCGGCCTCGGCGTCGCCGGCACTACGCTGGATGAAGTGAAAGAACTCATTCGCGAGGCCATTGAATTCCACCTCGAAGGCATGCGCCAGCACGGCGATCCAATTCCCGCGCCCAGCGCCACAACGGAATACATCACGGTATAAATCCCATGCGAGAAGTCATCATTGCATCATCGGTTCGAACACCTGTAGGACGCGCCTACAAAGGCACACTCCGCGCTACGCGTCCTGATGAATTGGCTGCGATTGCGATCAAGGGCGCGCTGGAGCGCGTGCCACAACTTGACCCGAAAGAGATCGAAGACGTGATCCTCGGCTGCGCCATGCCCGAGGCGGAGCAGGGAATGAATGTGGCTCGGATCGCTTCGCTGCGCGCGGGGCTGCCGGTGGAGGTTTCGGCGCTCACCATCAACCGGTTCTGCTCCTCGGGACTGCAGGCGATCGCCATGGCAGCCGAGCGCATCATGAGCGGCGGCGCGGAGGCGATCGTCGCCGGGGGCACAGAGTCGATGTCGATGATTCCGATGGGCGGGCATAAAATCTCGCCGAATCCCTGGCTGGTGGAGCACTATCCCGACGCATATCTTTCGATGGGACTCACGGCCGAGCGTGTCGCGCAGCGCGAGGGAATTACGCGCCAGGCGGCCGATGAATTCTCGCTGCGCAGCCACCAGAAAGCGCTGGCCGCGATTCAGGCCGGGAGATTCGACGACGAAGTTGTGCCGGTGCCCGTGAGCTTCAGCACGCCCAATGGATCGAAGCCGAAGCGGCAGGAGATTGTATTCAAAATCGACGAAGGCCCACGCACCGACACTTCGCTCGAAGCGCTGCTCGGACTGAAGCCCGCATTCCACATGAAGGGCACCGTGACCGCAGGAAATTCGTCGCAGATGTCGGATGGCGCAGCGGCGGCTGTGGTGATGTCGGCGGAGCGGGCCAAGGCACTGGGCATCACGCCTTTGGCTCGATACGTTTCGTTCGCTACGGCAGGATACAAGCCAGAAGAGATGGGACTCGGCCCGGTGTTCGCGATCCCGAAAGCGTTGAAGACGGCAGGACTGAAGCTGTCCGACATTGACGTGATCGAATTGAACGAAGCTTTCGCGGCGCAATCTCTGGGCGTGATCAAGGAAGCTGGGCTCGATCCGGAGAAGGTGAATCCGAACGGCGGCGCGATTGCGCTGGGGCATCCCCTGGGATGCACCGGGGCCAAGCTGACGGCGAGCATCATTCGCGAACTGAAGCGGCGCAAGGCGCGCTACGGCATGGTCACCATGTGCGTCGGCGGCGGCATGGGCGCTGCAGGAATTTTCGAGAACCTATAACCACTAAGGTTCACGAAGGAAACTCACCCGCGAGGAAGGCTTCCGCTTGTTTATGAATACGCCGACCCTTCAGCGTCCGATGATTACGGTGTTGCCAGACGGAGAGTTGACGACAGATTCGATCTGCTATTCCATTCGCAGCTATGTGGTGGCGCGTGACGACAAGGGTTCGGATTCGACTCATCCCGTGAGCTCTTCAAACTGCCAGCCGGCAAGCCGCTACCACGTGAAGAAGGCGCAGCCAGAGCCCGGTTCGGCCGATCGCTGATGACCTGACGTAGCACTCTTTTACCCGATTGCTACGCACGTTGACACCAGTGCGGAGTATCCTTTCTGTAGGTGGCAACGTCCAAAGAAGTAGGGGCTTCCCCGCCCCTAGGTTCTGGCCGGATGGTAGGAGGTGCTTATGCGACTCTCCAGCCTCTCCTTAGCTGTGATTCTGCTGTGCTCCTCGGTCGTCTGTGCGCAGCAACACGAAGTGGGAAGCACCGCAAGTCCTGCTCCGCCGAGTCCGGCACCGACCGCTACTCCGAGTCGTTCGCCCTCTTCCCTGACACCTGCACCAGCGCCGAGCCCGGCGCCGAGCCGTTCAAACAATACGCCGAGCGCGGGATCGTCTCATACCAGCGCTCCGAGCGCTCCCCTTCCTTCGAGCGGGCCCGAGAGCCGCATTGCCCCGAGTTCCGGACGCGTGATTTCCGATCAAAAGATTTCCGGCGAGAGCAAGATCGCTTCGGCGCCGCGCATCGGGCAGAATCCTCCGGAAAAGCCACCCGAGATGAAGCCGGGCCCGCCCTATCTGCATCACCGGATCTGTGACGACGGACCTTGCAAAGAGAAAAATCACGAGTGGAGAGCGAATCCTCCACGATCCGATCTGCGGCACCGTGTCTGCCCCAACGGGCCATGCGCCTGTCCTTCCGGCAAAGTGGCTGATGATGGACGATGCATCGCGAACCCGCCGGTGGTCCAGCCCTTCGACCAGTGCTCGCCGGGCGAGTTCTGGAATGGCGCCAGCTGCACCACGTCCGCGGCTGAGTGCTCCGCCATCGACGGCAGGGCGGCGGCCATGGTCACCGAGTTGCGGGGGCTCAAAGCGCAGGTGCAGGATGAATGCGGACAAGACCCGCCTGGGCAAGACTGCGAAGATCTGAAGCAACGGCAAAGTGGAGCACTGCAACGCTACGAAATGCTGCTGACCGAGGCTGCGCCAACGTGCCGGGCAACGCTGGCAGACCCCGGGTCTCTGGAATAGGAGGGCAGTTGCTGCCCGTATAACGCGTTTCACTAACGACAATCCAGGCAAAAACGCCGCCAAAACCCGGTGTTTGCGGCCTATCATTCCCTTCCCTCCCGCATTAGAATTGATTTGTTACGCGCTGGCCTCAGAGCCAGCCGTTTGCTTGCAGGGGAGGATCATGGCAACCACCACGGCAGTTCCAGGAACGAAGAACAGGATTTCAGGCGGCAGTTTCTTGCTTGAGTCGCGTCAGCCGGACGAAGTTTTTACGCCGGAAGATTTCAGCGAACAGCACCAGCTCATCGGGCAGACCACGGAGGAGTTCGCCCTCAACGAAATCATCCCCAACATCGAGAAGATCGAACACAAAGACTTCTCCGTAACGCGGGATTTGTTGAAGAAGGCGGGCGAACTCGGGCTGAGTTCCGTCGAGATACCCGAGGCTTATGGCGGGCTGGAGATGGATAAAGTAACGGCCGCGGTGATTGCAGACCACATCGCCAAGTACGCCGGGTTCGCTACGACCTGGGGCGGACACACTGGGATCGGTACTCTGCCGCTGGTCTACTTTGGCACAGAAGAACAAAAGAAGAAGTATCTGCCGAGGCTGGCGGCCGGCGAAATCGTGGGCGCGTACGCGCTGTCGGAATCGACTTCCGGATCGGACGCGATGAATTGCCGCTCCCGCGCCCAGCTTTCCGCTGACGGCAAGCACTACATTCTGAACGGCGAGAAGATGTGGATTACCAACGCCGGATTCGCGGACCTCTACACCGTATTCGCCAAAGTGGACGGGGAAAAATTCTCGGCGTTCCTGGTGGAAAGAAATTTTCCGGGATTCTCGGTTGGAGCCGAGGAGCACAAAATGGGCATTCGCGGTTCGTCGACCTGCCCGATCATTCTCAACGACTGCAAGGTGCCGGTGGAAAACCTGCTCGGCGAAATCGGGAAGGGGCACTTGATCGCTTTCAATATTTTGAATATTGGGCGGTTCAAGCTGGGGGCGATGTGCCTGGGTGGAGGGCGAGTGTCGATCGAGAACGCCATCGGCTACGCCAAGCAGCGCAAGGCATTTGGCAAAGTCATCGCGGATTTCGGATTGGTACGCGAAAAGATCGCCAACATGGCGACGCTGCTTTACGTGGGTGAGTCGCTGGTGTATCGCACGGTGGCGCTGATGGATGCGGCTTTGAGCGAGGTCGACAAATCCGCCGCCGACGCCGCCAAGCAGACGCGGAAGGCGATCGAAGAGTTCGCGGTCGAGTGTTCGATTATTAAAGTCTGGGGCTCGGAGATGATCGACTACGTCGTCGATGAGACCTTGCAGATTTACGCGGGCTACGGGTTTGTAGAGGAATATCCGGCCGAGCGCGCGTATCGCGATGCGCGCATCAACCGCATTTTCGAGGGAACGAATGAAATTAACCGGCTGATCATCACCGGTTTTTTGTTGAAGCGAGCCATGACGGGGCAGTTGCCGCTGATGCCGGCCATCAAGAAACTGATGGACGAAGTGCTCTCGGGACCGTCCGTCGGCGAAGACTTGGAAGGCGCGCTGGTTGAGGAACGAAAACTGGTGGCACAGGCCAAGAAGCTGGGCTTGTTCGCCGCCGGCGCGGCCACGCAAAAATATATGCAGGCGATCCAGGATCAGCAGGAGATCATGGGCGCCATCGCCGACATGACGATCGAAACCTATGCCATGGAATCGGCGGTGCTGCGCGCGCATAAGCTTTCAGAGACTAAGGGCGAAGCGGCGGCTGGGCTGGCGGTCGCGATGACGCGGGTCTATTTGTCGCAGGCGTTCGAGAAGGTCGAGTCGGCGGCGCGCCGGGTGATCGCTGCGGTTGCCGATGGCGACATGCTGCGCACGCAGCTTGCCATTTTGCGCAGGCTGGCGAAGTATGAGCCCTTCAACACAATTGAACTTCGGCAACAGATCGCCGAGCGCATGATCGAACGCGGGAAGTACACGCTGGCGTAGCGGATGCTGTTCGCGATGAACCTAATCGCGATGAACCTAATTATGTTGTCATCCTGAGGCGGGCGCCTTTTTGCCCGCCGAAGGACCTCTGCACTCCTGGCCAGTTACACATCCCTTCGCGGCCAACAACCTCGCTCAGGACGACAACTCATGTGGGGATAGCCGCCCTCGGCTGTCCGGCGGAGCCAAGCTCCGCGGCGCCTTTGCTCCTGACGGACGCTCCTGATACAAATGTTCGGATGAAACTCCGAATGTTGCCCGGTCTAGCGACCGTCACGCTGGCATTCAATCTAATCGCGGTCGCGCAGTCAACCCCGGTGCCCCAGAAAGACTCCGCCACTTTCGACGCAGACGGCACCGCGCACATCACGCGCATCGTGCCCATGCCCACAACGATCAGCCCGGAGGCGCAGCAATGGCTGGCTTCGTTGACTAAAGAGAAATCCGGGCCAGAGCCGCTGGCAGAGCGCCGCAAACGAACCGACGAGTGGCGCAAGTTTGGTTCGAGCGAAGCCCGCAAGTATTACCCCGTAAATGTTGAAGAGGCCACCATCGCGGGCGTTCGCACCGACATCATCGCGCCGCTCGAGACACCGGAGGCGAATCGCAATCGCGTGCTCATCAACCTGCATGGCGGCGGGTTCAATTCGGACTCGGGCTCGCTGATTGAAGGAGTTCCGATCGCGAATCTGACGAAGACGAAAGTGGTTTCGGTGTACTATCGGCTCGCGCCGGAGTATCCATTTCCTGCCGCCGTTGATGATGTCGTGGCCGTGTACAGGGAACTTCTCAAGACCTACAAGCCGCATAACATTGGAATCTTCGGAACATCGGCCGGAGCGATCCTGACCGCAGAAGTAACGGTGCGCCTCAAGCACCTGGGGCTGCCGCTTCCGGCGGCGCTCGGAATTTTCTCGGGTCTTGCGGACTTCAGCCGCCCCGGCGATTCGTGGCAATTATTTACGCTCAACGGTCTTCCGGGGGAATTGCAGCCGACTGATCCGAGTCGTGCGCGCGATAGTGAGTACGTCGGCAAGACGGATCATCGAGACCCGGTGCTGTCGCCTCTATTTTCCGATCTGCACGGGATGCCGCCGAGCCTGCTGGTGACCAGCACGCGCGACATTCTGCTCAGCAGCACGACGATTTTTCATCGTGCGCTGCTGGAGGCGGGGAACGAATCAGAGTTGGTCGTGTTTGAGGCGCTGCCGCACGCGTTTTGGTATCACTTTCAGCTGCCGGAAACTAAAGAGGCGCTGAAAATCATGGCGAGGTTCTTTGACGAGAAGGTCGGACGGTAGGGCCGCTCTGTGGAAGATATCTGGCGCGACGGTGGTGCCGCGATGCTGTGTGACACACTCCAAGCAGTTTCTTCCGCGGTACTTCAAAACTGCCGACATCACGAGGTTAGCGAATAGATTAAGGTGTATGATGCTAGACCTCAAGTGAAGATTATGTCGGCTGCGGAAATTAGGGATTGGCTTGTTCCTGCTTCCACTTTCATTACGTTAATCACAGCGTCAATTGGCGGGTGGCTATCGCTTCGCGATTATCGCCTCAGGGTCAAGGCGGAAACGCGCGTCGCACAAAGTGCAGAACTGGAAGCCGACATTAAGCTGCTAACACTATTCACGGAAATTATGAGCATCGCGCACGCTCGTGGAGCGTCGCAGGTCTCGGAAAAGGCAGTCGAGAAGATACTTACTCCGGACCTCATAAAGGAACTGGGCTTCGATGGTCGCAGCCTCAAAGATGTTCTCGCAAACGCGGTGATTAACCTTCCTATTGGTGCGGCCGCACAGGACGCCGCGATCTGCGCAATCTGGGTGCTTGGTCAGAGACACGAGGTTCTCAAGCCTGTCGCGATCCAAGCACTGACCTCCCTGACTGTCTTCAAGGGACAAGTGGCGTCTCCCTACCTTGAGGACCTAAGACGGCAGTACACCGGACGTGTACTTGCAACGGCGGAGAAGTAGGCGGCGGTTTTAATGACTTTGACGAGAAGGTCGGACGGTAGACCCTACCCGAAGGTATCGTCAAAAGTGAAAAATCAAATCGCTCGCAACCGTGAACTGATTTTGGTGTCGGCCGTTGTCGTATGCATTCCTGTCCCACGCACGCTCGAAGCGCAACTCCGGACGGATCTGGATGGTTGAGCCGATCCAATGACACCACGTGATGGTGTTCTCCGAGTATCGAGTCTGGTAGCCGGTACGCTGGCCTTTCTTGTCGTTGAGAAAGTCGGTGCGAAATGACAGGAAGTCATGGCTAGAAAGTTGCTTCTGCAGGAAGTTGACGAAGGCATATTCGGGAGCGGTGCAGCGCTGTTGTCCCGACCGGCAATATGCTGGATTCGCCCCAGTTTCCGGTTGAATATTGCCTCCGAGAGCGGGCACGTCACGCTCATACATGTACCAACTCTCCGTTGCCATATGGATTGTCTTTGAGAACTTGTGATACCAGGTGGCGTCATATTGCTGCAGATTGTTGTAGGCGTACCTGGCACCGTTGATGCCGTTGGCGCAGAGGTACAAATTGTCATTCACCGACTTGGTCGTGTAGTCCAGGCAAGCGGTGCCGGAAGGCTTCGCATCCGGCGTCCACAGGGCGACGTCGTGGCCATCCGTGACGCCGAGTTGAACCATCCACTGGTCGCTCAGTTTCACCGTCGCCATCACACCGGTGTCGGTGAAGGGATCGATCGCATAAAGCAGCGAGTGACTGAAGATGTAGTTGTTGGGGGCGAGTTGCGCCTCGATGCCGGGCACTGAGATGAAGCGGCCCACTCTGACGTTCATTCCCAGCGCAATCTGCGGAATATAAACGTCGACATACTCGAGGGTGGGATCGAAACCGTACTGATTATGGTCGTTCAGCAATTGGCTACTCAGATACCCTTTTCCCGTGGTAAAGCGATAGTCCGTGCCATAGAGAGCGGTAAGGTGGTAGCCCCAGTCTACGTGATCGCGTTGAACGGAATCGGGCAGGCGCTCGGCGTAGAGGACGAACTGGTTCATCTCCAGACGATTGGAGTAGTTGTCGTTTGCCTCTGGCGCATTGCTGTGTGCGGAGGTGCTGAAGTTTAGAGTTGGATCGATCCATCCATAGATCTTCGTCCGACCCCTTGCCTGGTTAATGGCGGTCATGAGGGGATAGCTATTCGTGTCGGGTTCCCCAATCACGGGCGAGCCACCGTAGGACCAATCTGAATTGGGGAACGGAGGAGAGTCCAACGGTGAAGGAAGGCCCCGCCTGGGCGGCGCGGCTGAGGCAGGCGTTGCCCCCGACCAGTCGTCGCGGTAAAAGTCGGCCCAGCAGGCTAAGAAGCCCTTACGCTTGCCGATGCTCGGCTGCGGGGAGTCCGGGGGTGGATGGGTTTCCTGGCCGGCCTGCTGTCCGGGAGAGAGCACGCACGACAGAAATACAAACACGCAGAGATGGACACGGGATCGGCTGCGTTGAGCAATCTTGTTTGAAAGCATACAAGCGCGGTGCGACCTACGTCTGATCCAACCCACTAGTGGCCTGTCGCAGAGCAATCGTTACCGGGCTCCGCACGACCAAAAGTGACAGTGGCTCATTCAATCGCAGTATTCGGCATCAACAGCATCGTGCCGCTGCGGTGGCAGTAACGGATTCACTGCGACAGTCCACTAGTTGCCTGTGTCCTCCGGCGGAATCAGCAGGTAGCTGACGAACGCTACTTGCTTGCTGTCCGGCGACCAGGATGGAACGTTGATAGTTCCCTGCCCACCGAACAATTTCGCTAACACGGTGATTTTTTTGTCGGCGAGCGACATGAGGCGCAGCGTTACGTCTTTGTTTTCGGGATGGCCGGTCACATCGGCGGCGTAGGTCAGGAAGACCATCCACTGGCCGTCGGGGGAAATGTGGGGGAACCAGTTGTTGAGATCGTTGGAGAAGACCTGCTCCTGCTCGCTGCCATCGGGCTTCATGCGCCAGATCTGCATGTGGCCAGTGCGCTCGGAGTTGAAATAGATGTATTTTCCGTCGGGCGAATATTCCGGGCCGTCGTCCAATCCCTTGGCTGTGGTGAGCTGAGTTTCTTCTCCACCTGCGGCGGGGATCGTATAAATATCGAATTCGCCCTTGCGCTGGCCGACGAACGCAAGCGTCTTTCCGTCGGGCGACCAGCCATGCCAGTACGACGGCGAGTTCCTGGTCATGCGTCGCGGTGTTCCGCCGGCGATCGGGGCAATGTAAACGAGCGATTCGTGGTCTCCTTGCGAGTTGTCGCTGATGGCAAGCAGAGTGCCGTCGGGCGAAATGCCGTGATCGTTATTGCAGCGCGTGGCCAAGCCGGTGTCGAGAACATTAGGCTCGCCGCCGTTCACAGGAAGGCGTTCGATGCGGCCGTTGCGGTTGAAGAGGAATGCGCTGCCGTCGCGCGTCCAGTTGGGAGCTTCGAAACGACCGGGCGCGAGGTAGGCAACTTTGCGGTCGCCAGAGTCGACGGTGACGGTTTCAAGTGTGCTGTAGAGGACAGGCTCCCCTGCGGGTGACGAAACGGGTTGCGTCAGTTCGACATCGGAGAAAACCGCCTTCTCGACGACATCTTTGTCATGCGAGCACACGCCGAGGCCAACGTAGATTGGTCCGCGCATAGGAATGCGCAGCCATCCGCCGGCAACTTGCAGCTTGGGCGCCTGATCGACTCCCAGCGACATGTAGACATAGTCACCGCGCCTGGCGATGCGCAGGCGAGCTGGAGCGGAGAGGTTCGACTGAATCTCACGGGTCACTACGCCCTTCTCGTCGCGGAATTGCAGCGAAGTCAGACCGCTGGCATGCAGGGCCACGTCGGCGTAGACAGAATCGGCGTCGAGGCTTTGCCGCAGCATCAGCACGGCCTTCTTGTGCTCGTTCCCGGTTTTGGTGAGGAAGGCAATATCGGCAGTCAAGGTTACGTCGCCCGACATTTTCTTCCATGCAAACTGAAACGCGTCGGCCGTAGACCACATATTCTCGCCGCTGCCGGTAATGGTGTAGGTGTGCTTCGTCGCGTCGTAATCGACCGAGCCTGGATGCAGGACCGTGCCCACATCGGCGTGATCCTCGAAGATTCCCACCGGCGACGGCGCGCTCTGGGCGCGAGCCAAGACGGTGGCAGGGGAGACGGCACAAGCCATCAGTGCGACGAACGAGTAGGCCGAAAACAGGCGCATGAAAGGTCCTCCGTTGAGCGCGACACAACTCGCTGGGATGAACAACCCGGCATTGTAGATCGAATCGCGCACCGATGCCCGATCTTCCGAGTCCGCATCTATCAATCTACAGACAGTTCTGGTAAAACGTGGGCATGAAAACGAGACACATTCTCCTGGCTCTCTGTTTCTCGCTCCTTGCCCCAAGTCTGCTTGCGCAAGGGAATGCCTCCCCGTCTGCGAATCTCGCACTCACCCCGCCCATGGGATGGAACTCCTGGAACAAGTTCGGCTGCAACGTGAACGAGGACATGATTAAGAGCATGGCCGATGCGGTGGTGAAATCGGGCATGAAAGACGCGGGCTACGTATATGTCAACATCGACGACTGCTGGCAGGTGAGCCGCGACGCCAACGCCAATATCGTCCCTGACCCGCAGCGATTTCCGCACGGCATGAAGGCGGTGGGCGACTACATTCACTCGCTGGGGTTGAAGTTCGGCGTTTATTCGGATGCGGGCTCGAAAACTTGCGCGGGGCGTCCCGGAGGTCTGGGGCACGAATATCAGGACGCGGTGCAGTACGCGGCCTGGGGAGTCGACTATTTGAAATACGACTGGTGCCATACCACCACGCAGGATGCGAAGGCGTCATACGCCAATATTCGCGCTGCGCTCGATACGGCCGGGCGGCCCATTGTGCTGAGTATTTGTGAATGGGGCACAGCGAAGCCCTGGCTCTGGGGCAAAGAAGTGGGCGGAAATCTTTGGCGGAGCACGGGCGACATTCAAGACAGATGGGGAGGTACGGAAAAATGGCCCGACGGCAGTTGCTGCTCGAACGGAGTGCTGGCGATTCTCGACCAGCAGGTGGGGTTGCAATCTTACGCGGGGCCGGGGCACTGGAACGATCCCGACATGCTCGAGGTCGGCAACGGGGGCATGACCGACACGGAGTATCGATCGCACTTCAGCCTTTGGGCGATCCTGGCGGCACCGCTCATCGCCGGCAATGACCTGCGCAACATGCGGCCGGAGATTCACGACATTCTCACCAACAAGGAAGTGGTTGCCGTGGACCAGGACGCGATGGGGCACGAGGGAGAGCGGGTCGCGAAGAACGGCGACTTGGAGGTCTGGGCGAAGCAACTCAAAGACGGCAGCCGCGCGGTCGTGCTGCTGAATCGCGGCGGCAGCGAGCAGGAAATTTCAGCGGCGTGGGAGGATCTCGGCTATCCCAACTCCCTGAGCGCGGCGGTGCGTGATTTGTGGACGCACAAAGATCTGGGGAAGTTCAACGGGAAATTCTCGGCGCGGGTTATCTCACACGGCGTGGTGATGGTGACGGTGAAACCCTGAACCGCGAACAGCGGAGGACGATGAGATCCCTCGCCCAGCTGAATAGCGCCGGGCTTCGGGATGACGCCTCCTGAAAAGGCGATCAGGCGATGCAATGCGCACGGAAATCAGGCGGGCTTCTTCAGTTCTTCCATGACGCTCTGGATCAATTCCTTTGCGCCGGTCAGGCTCTTCATGATGATCTGGATATCCATGACCGGCTTGCCGGGCCAGCGCTGGCTCTGGCAGTAGACGCCGTGCTGGCCGACCAGCGCCATGGCGTCGGTGATCATGTCCATGGTGACGGCGAGACGGCCGCGCGGGACGCCCATCATAGTTTCGTAGTGTTCGAGCTCGTCCTGTTTCTCGTCGAATACCGGCATGCAGCGATTGTAACCGCCGCAGCGCGTGGAGCATAATGGGTTCGCTGACATAATCCCTTCTGAGACGTCAATCACTTTTAGCATTTACTCAAAAGGAGAAACCATGCAAAAGAAAATCGCCTTCCTCACAGCCCTGATTTTCACCCTTACCATCTTCGCTGCCTGTCAGGGCGGCAAACCCAGCCCGGCGGCGTCGGCCTCTTGCGATCTGGGCGGCAAGACCATCAAAACCAATTACTCCAGCCCGCGGATGAAGGGGCGGAAAATCTACGGCGGTCTGGTGCCCTACGGTGAGGTTTGGCGCACCGGTGCGAACGAAGCGACCACGTTTGTTACGAGCAGCGACGTAGTAGTGGGCGGCAAGACGGTTCCAGCCGGCAGCTACACAATCTTTACCGTCCCGAACGCCGACAAGTGGACCTTGATCATCAACAAGAAGACCGGTGAGTGGGGAATACCCTACAAATATGAAAGCGATGAACTGGCGCGCGTCGATATGAAAGTGTCGAAGCTGCCGTCGCCGGTGGAGGACTTCACCATCGCCTACGACAAGGCGGGCAACGGTTGCACGCTGCGCATGGATTGGGAAACGACGCGCGCGTCGGTAGACATCACCGCAAAATAGTTGTGATGTTGCGCCGGCGTCGCTCAATTTCTGATTGTTGATTGATGATTGTTGAATGAAGACCTCGATGGCATCGAGCGTCGGGTTCTTGTTCAACACGCAAAAATCAACAATCACGAATTTTCCAGCGGGCGTACAATTCTGTCAGCGGCATTCTCACGGGAGGGTTACCATGCCCGTTTATGACTATATCTGCCTCGACTGTCACAAGCCTTTTGAAACCGTTCTTACGCTGAGCGAGCATGACAAGGAAGGTCCCAAGTGTCCCCATTGCGGCAGTAAGAACGTGGAGCAAGAGGCCGCCGCGTTTTTCGCGGTGACTTCGAGAAAGAGCTAAAGCCGGAACAGTTCGAAACGAAAACCCCACTCTCGCGCAAAGAACGCGCGAGAAATGGGGTACCCGCGCTCATTCGGCGGGCTTCCAGCGCAACACGGGCTTTCGAGCCGCGGCGGTCTCGTCCAGGCGCGACACGCGCGTGGAATGCGGCGCGTCGAGGACGGTCTGGGGATCTTCTTCCACTTCTTCCGCGATCGACTTCATGGCTTCGACAAACAAGTCCATCTCTTCTTTCGATTCACTCTCGGTCGGTTCGATCATCAGCGCCCCGGGCACGATCAGCGGGAAAGCCGTCGTATACGGATGGAACCCGTAGTCGATCAGACGCTTGGCAATGTCCATGGTGCGCACACCTTTTTTGGCCTGCAGTTTGTCGCTGAAGACGACTTCGTGCATAGTCGGCGTGGCATACGGTAGATCGTATGTGCCTTCCAGTCCCTTGCGAATGTAATTGGCGTTGAGCACTGCGTCTTCGGTGGTCTGGCGCAGGCCGTCAGGGCCATTCGCCTGGATGTAGGCGAGTGCCCTCACGAACATTCCGAAATTGCCGTAGAAGGCGCGCACGCGGCCGACTGACTGCGGGCGGTCGTAATCGAAGGCCAGGGTGCCATCGGGCTGCGTGGTGATGACAGGTTTCGGCAAGAACGGCTCGAGAGCTTTCTTGACCGCAACCGGACCCGAACCCGGCCCTCCACCACCATGTGGGGTGGAGAAAGTCTTGTGCAGGTTCAGGTGCATGAGATCTACGCCGAAATCTCCGGGGCGGGCTTTGCCGACCAGCGCATTCATGTTGGCGCCGTCCATATAAAGCAGGCCGCCCTTGGCGTGCAGAATGTCGGCGATCTTGTGGATATCCTGCTCGAACACGCCCAGCGTGTTGGGATTGGTGAGCATCAAGGCGGCAATGTCTTCGCTCATCTGTGCTTCCAGCGCACCAATGTCAACCATGCCGCGTGAATCGGACTTCAGATTCTCAACTGCATAGTTCACCATCGTGGCGGTCGCAGGATTCGTACCGTGGGCTGAGTCTGGAATCAGAATCTTCTTCCGAGCGTTTCCTCTGGATTGGTGATGGGCGCGGACCAAGAGCAGTCCGGTCATCTCCCCGTGCGCGCCCGCGGCCGGTTGCAGCGTGATCGCGTCCATGCCGGTGATCTCGATCAGGCATTCGCTCAGTGTTTTGATGATTTGCAGGGCGCCCTGCGAAATCTTCTCCGGCTGGTAGGGATGTCCGTTGGCGATTCCTTCCACGCGAGCCACGGCCTCGTTCACGCGCGGGTTGTACTTCATGGTGCAGGAGCCGAGCGGGTACATGCCGAGATCGATGGCATAGTTCCAGGTGGAGAGCCGCGTAAAATGGCGGATGATCTCGATCTCGCTGACTTCGGGCATGGCGCCCAGATCTTTTCTCTCGGACGAGCCCAGCAGCTGCGAAGTATCAACCTCCGGCACGTCCAGCGGCGCCAGCTTCCACGCGGCTTTGCCGGCAGAAGACTTCTCGAAGATCAATCCCTCGTTCTGGTTGACGTGGCGGGTCGCTTTGCGAGTCATGTGCTTCATCGCGCCACCTCCTCCACTTCTTCAGTGGCCGATCGCACCGAACGCTCACTCTCCGCGACCAGACCAACTGCCGTGTCGATCGCACTGCGAGTGGTCAACTCCGTGCAGCACCACAAGGCAGCATTCCCCAATTCGGGGTAGAACTTCGTCAGTGGCAAGCCGCCCACGATCTTGTGTCCGAGGAGGCGGCCATTGATGGCGGAGGGAGGCTCGCTGGTCTGGACGACAAACTCGTTGAAGCGCGGTGCGGCGCCAAACAAGATTCTTCCGTGTTTCGCGAATTGTCCCGCAGCATACGCAGTCTTCGCCAGATTCTGCTTCGCCAGTTCCTTCAGCCCGACTTTGCCGTAGACCGTCATGAAGATGTTGACCATGAGCGCGATCAACGCCTGGTTCGTGCAGATGTTCGAGGTCGCTTTCTCGCGTCGGATGTGCTGCTCACGCGTGGCCAGGGTGAGCACGAATCCGCGCTTGCCCTGCTTGTCGACGGTCTGGCCGACCAGGCGTCCCGGCATTTGGCGAACATACTTTTCGCGCGTCGCGATGATGCCGCAATACGGACCGCCGAAACCGAGCGGCACGCCGAACGATTGGGCTTCCATCGCGATCACATCAGCTTGCCGTGGCGGCTCCACGATCCCGAGCGAGACCGCTTCGGCGATCGAGACCACGAGCATCGCCCCGTGCTTGTGGGCGATCTCGCCGATGGCTGCGACGTCTTCAATCGTGCCGAAAAAATTTGGAGACTGCACCAGGATGCAGGCCGTTTCCGGGGTGATCGAACTCTCGAGCTCCTCCAAGTTCAAACGGCCATCGTCTCCAAACCCGGCGACGGACAACGGCATCCCCTGATGCGTGGCATAGGTGGCGAGCACTTCGCGATACTCCGGGTGAAGGCTGCGAGCGATGACCACCGACCGCCGGCCGGTCAGGCGCACGGCCATCATCACGGCCTCGGCGGCGGCGGTCGAGCCGTCATACATGGAGGCATTGGCGACTTCCATGCCGGTCAATTCGCAGATCATAGTCTGGAATTCGAAGATGGATTGCAGCGTGCCCTGAGAAATTTCGGCCTGATACGGAGTGTATGCAGTCAGGAATTCGCCGCGCGAAATCAGCGCGTCAATAATGACCGGGCGGTAATGAAAGTAGGCACCGGCACCCAGAAAACTGGTGTAGCCGTCGCCGTTCTCGCGCGAGCGTTGCCGGAAGAAGTCAACAATTTCCGACTCCGCCATCTGGCGCGGGATCTTGAGGTCGCGGGTGAGCCGGTACTCGGCGGGGATCGGGGCAAACAAGTCGTCGACCGAGCGCAAGCCAATGGCCTTCAGCATGGCCTCGCGGTCGGCAGGAGATTTAGGTAAATAGCGCATAGGAAGTTATATAGATGTGCCTGGGAGTCCTTCGGATTGCGGGCGCCGTGCGGCGGTTTGATTCATGAGCAAAAAGCGCGCGAGATTTTCAGCGGTTCGAGAACTCCTAGTGTCCTGCCTCTTCTGCAACGAACTTCTCATAGTCTCCGGCCGACAGCAGGCCATCCAATTCGCTCGGATTCTTGAGCGTGAGCTTTAACATCCAAGAGCCGTGCGGATCCTTGTTGACTTTCTCGGGTGAGGTGGCCAGTTCTCCGTTGACCTCGGTTACCGTCCCCGTGGCGGGAGCGAACAAGTCCGATACGGCTTTTACCGACTCGACCGTGCCAAACGTTTTGCCGGCGGCCAGTTCCGCACCGACCTTGGGCACCTCGACGAACACGATGTCGCCCAACGATTGCTGAGCGTAGTCGGTGATACCGACTGTGGCGGAGGTGCCGTTCACCTGAATCCACTCGTGTTCCTTGGTGTACTTGCGATCTGCGGGGTAGGCCATAAAAGCTTCTAGCTCCTAGCTGCTAGCTTCTAGCTAACCTCTGTGACTAAACACTCTTCTTCGGGCGTTTGTAAAACGGAGTGGGGACGACCACCGCTCCTGCGCCTTGGACGCGGATTTCCACCTTCACGGTTGTGCCTACCGCGGCGAACTCTGAGGGCACGTACGCCAGCGCGATGTTCTTTTTCAAGAACGGCGCGGGCGAACCGCTGGTGACGTATCCGATTTCGCGCCCGCTGGCGTCGAGCACTTTGTAACCGTCGCGGGCGATGCCGCGCTCGGTCATCTCAAGGCCCACCAGCGTTCGCTTCACGCCAGCGGCTTTCGCTTTCTCGAGTGCAGCGCGTCCGACGAACTCCGGCTTCTCCATTTTGCAGAAGCGATCGAGCCCGGCTTCCCAAACATTGATCGTATCGGAAATTTCGTGTCCGTACAGGGGGAGCTTGCCTTCGAGGCGGAGGGTGTTGCGGGCGCCCAGGCCGCAAGGAATGACACCGAACTCCTTGCCTGCGGCGAGAATCTCATTCCACACGCGGGCGCTGGTCGCCTCGTCGGCGGGGATGTAGATCTCGAATCCGTCTTCGGCGGTGTAACCGGTACGCCCCATCAGAACATTGTCCATGCCGCACAGTTTGCCGCGAGTCACCCAGTAGAACTTCACTGCGCTCAGGTTGGCGTCGGTGAGCTTCTGCAGCAGGTTCACTCCCCTCGGCCCCTGGATCGCAATCTGGGTGAAATCGTCGGACAGATTCTCTACCACGCAATCGAACTGGCGCGTATTGTCGCGCACCCAGTTGAAGTCTTTTTCGCGCGTACCTGCGTTGATGACCAGCAGGTACTCGTCTTCAGCGAGACGGTGGACAATCACGTCGTCGACGAATGTTCCCTCAGGGTAAAGCAGCGCCGAATACTGCGCTTGACCCACCGCTAGCCGCGAAGCGTCATTCATCGAGATGTGCTGCACCGCGGCCAGAGCCTGCGGACCGGCTAAGCGGATGTCGCCCATGTGGCTAACATCGAAGATACCCACGCCGGTCCGAACCGCCATGTGTTCATTGATGATTCCGCAACCGATTGATGCGGGATACTCCACTGGCATGTCCCAGCCGTTGAACTCCACCATCTTCGCGCCCATCTGGCGATGGACCGCGTTCAGCGCAGTTTTGCGGATGGCGGGCGTTGCCTCAACGGAAGACAAAGTAAGCCTCAATCGCGAGCAGTGGCTGGTCTGCCGGATGGTGTGACTGATAACCGTAACACGTGGTTTTTCGGCGGGTCAAACGGAACGAACTTCTGGCGGTGGTTCAGTTCGGGTTTCAGAGGGCGTCGTCCCGAGGCCCAGGGAAGTTCAGCTGGGCGAGGGATCTCCCGGGAGAGCGCCGCCGATGCCCGGAGATCCCTCACCTCGCCTGAAGGACGGCTTCGTTCGGGATGACGCCGTCACGGAACGAGAGTTTCAGCGACCCTCGGTGTTCCTCTGTGTTCAAGGTTCTGACTTTTAGCGACCGAACTGCACCGTCACGAGCGATCCGGCCGGCACGTGCGTCCCCGCCGCCGGAGACTGTTGGCGCGCTACACCGCTGCCGACCGCCTCGAGTTCCAGGCCGGCGTCTTGTGCGGCCTCGACCGTGGAGCGCAGGGTTTTGCCCAGGAACGAAGGCACCTCGATGCCGCCTTGCTCGACGTCGAGTACGACCGTTCCGGTTAGAGGCAGTTTTTCTGGCGCAACTGGAGCGGTGTCGCCTGCTTTGTCCGGGACCGCCGGAGCGGCGGACGCGGCTGCCGGACGGTCAGCCATCGGCTCACGCACGGCGGCTTGTACCACGGGCGTGTTGCTGGTAGCGGCAGTCGCGGGCAGAAGTGCCCGCGCCACATTTGACTTCGCGCCGTCGGAGGAATCGCCGTTCACCTCTGCGGTCTCCAGCGGCTCGCCCGGGTGATCCGGCGTGCCTTCCTCCAGATCTTTCTCTTTCATCTTCGACTGCGCCAGCAACAACTGATGCTTGGGAGCCAGCGGCAAATCGTGCGGAACGTGCAGGTATTCGAGCACCTGCTGCGAAATGCGGCGAAACACTGGCGCGGAAACCTGGCCGCCCTGGTGCAGTCCCACGGCCGAGTCGAGGATCACAGCTACCACAATCTGTGGATTGTTCACCGGCGCGAATCCGGCAAACGATCCGATGTACTTCGTCTTCGAGTACGCGCCCGTCGCGGGATCGACCTTCTGCGCCGTGCCGGTCTTCCCCGCTGACGAGTAGCCCTCGAGAATCGCTTTGCGGCCGGTGCCTTCGAGCACCACCTTCTGCATCATCGAGCGCATCTCGGCCGCAGTGAAAGAGGAAATAACGCGGTGGCCCTCGGCCGGATGAAACGTCACGGTCTGGATGGGCGCCTGTGGTTGCGTCGTCCCAGCCACGATGCGGGGCGCCACCCACACGCCGTCATTGGCAAACGTCGAGATCAGGCCCGTGAGCTGGAGCGGCGAGATGCCGATTTCCTGTCCCATCGAGATCGCAGCGATTGAGACCTTCGACCAGCGGCTGGGAGGCTTGGTCAATCCGCGCGTCTCGCCGGGAAGTTCAATGCCGGTTTGCGATCCGAATCCATAGGCGCGAATGTACTTGTAGAAGCGATCTTCGCCCAGGCGCAGCGCGATTTTGATCGCGCCCACGTCGCTCGACTCGGCCAGCACTCCCCACACTGGCAATAGGCCGTGAGGCTTCGAGTCGCGGATGCGCATGCCGTTGTAGACGATCGATCCCATCTGGCAGTCGAAGACTTCGTCAGGATTCGTGATCTTTTCTTCGAGCGCAGCCGAAATCGTCACCAGCTTGAAGGTTGATCCTGGCTCGTAGACGTAGCTCACGGCGCGGTTGGTGAGCGCAGCCGGCGTGATTTGCTTGCGCAGGTTCGGATTAAAGGTGGGACGATTGGCCAGCGCCAGGATTTCTCCTGTACGAGGGTTCTCGACGATCACCGTACCGGCGATGGCCTGCGTATCGTGAATCGCCTGCTCGAGTTCCTTCTCGGCGATGTATTGGATGTTCTTGTCGATTGTCAGGACCAAATTTTGGCCTGGCTCGGGCTGAGTCTCGACATCGGAGAACCACTGTTTGCGGGCGTCGACCGAGATCGACATCTTCCCGGGACGGCCGCGGAGTCGCTCGTCGAACGCATGTTCGATGCCGCTCTGGCCGGAATCCTCCATGCCGACCGAACCGAGCACTTGCGCGGCGAGATCGCGAGCGGGATAGAAACGCTTGGGCTCCTTCTGGAAATGAATGCCTTGAAGGTTGAGCGACTTGATTCGCTCGATGGTTTCATCACTGGCTTTGCGCGCCACCCAGCAGAATGTCTTGTGAGCACGGCAGTCCGCCAGCACTACGTTCGCATCTTCGCCCGTAATGCGCGAGATGAGCGACACTGCGGTAGGAAGATCTTTCACTTCAGTGGGCACGGCGAAGGCCGAATCGACCAGCACCGACATCGCCAACTCGCGGCCGGCTCGATCGTAGATCACGCCCCGTTTGGCGGCGAGGGGAATCGCGCGTTGCTGCTGATGCCCGGCCTGCTTGACGAAGTTTCCGTAGCAGAAGATTTGCAGATAAACCAGGCGCCCGCAGATGGCAAAACACCAGAACAACAGCATGGCGCCGAGAAAGTAGAGGCGGGAGTTCCTGGTGGGCTGGGTGGTGGTGGCCATAGCAACTCACTTCACGCGCTGTCATCCTGAGAACCGCGTTCGTTGCGGGCCGAAGGGCCTATGCACTCTTCCGCCTTTGCGATGCTGCCGGCAGAGTGCATAAGTCCTTCGCTTCGCGAAGGATGACACACACCACAACGATCTCAGACAAACGTGGCGGCCTACGTACATACAGGCCGCCGCCGAAATCCCGCCGAGCGTCGCTCGGCCTGTCCGGGTCAAAGACCCGGACCCACACAATCTTCTACTGGCCCACTACCACCACTGGGGCTGCGCTCGCCATTACCGGGGCTTGGCCATCGGAAGCGGCGGAGTCCATGTGCATCACCTGGCCGGGCTCGGGCGGGACCAGGCCCATGCGGCGCGCCAGCACGTCGATCCGTTCTGGATCGCGTAGCGAGGCATCTTCGAGGCGCAAAGCGTGGTTCGTTTCGGTCAAAGCACTCAGTTCGCGCTTGGCCGACTCGATCTGATAGCCGTATTCGATGGCTTTGAAGTGCTGCCAGGCGTAAGTGAAGACGAGCAGAAACAGGCAGGCAAGCGCCGTGCCGAACTGCCTCATCTCGCGGCTGCGGCCGGAATCTTCCACCTTGACCAAGCGGGAGTTATCGATCGCCTTGGAGAAATAGATCTCCGGTGTACCCGTCCAGAATCGACGCCGCCCGGCTGCCGGACCCATGCTGCGAATTGTTGCCGCCGCTGCCGTCATTATGCTGCTCCCATGAAAACCTGGTCACCTTCTGTTACCGGAATCTGCATCGCGAAAATCGCATGCAGTTCCTGGTCAACGGCGACTCGCTGCTGCTCCGCCCGTAGCTCAGCCTGTTCCACCGTCGCCATCAAGTCTCCGATCAATGTGCCCGTGTACATGCCTGCAACCTCGAAATGGATTCCTACCACGGAACCCGTAAAATCAGCTTTCAGCTCTGAGCCGTCAGCTCTCAGTTTCTTTCCTTCCTGCCTGCGGATCTTCTGTCCGCTTTCCCTGCACCTGAACTCTTGACCCGGCACGCCATGACCGCTCATGCCGGGAACTCCGGCAGGTTTTCCGGAGCTAAACTCTTTCCGCCGCCCGCAATTTCGCGCTGCGTGCCCGCGGGTTGCGATCGCTTTCTTCTTGAGATGACGTTACCGGCTTCTTGGTTAACAAACGAAAGTCACCGCGCCTCACGCCATCCCGCAACGCGTCTTTCACGATGCGGTCTTCCAGCGAGTGAAAACTGATCACCACCACGCGTCCTCCTGGCTTCAGAATCCGGGGCGCTGCTTCGAGCAGCGCCCGCAGATCGTCCAGTTCGCGGTTCACGAATATTCGAAGAGCCTGAAAAGTCCTGGTCGCTGGATGAATCTTCCTGTCGTACTCGTCTTTACCCCGGTTCATTGGCCGGGCCGCGGCTGATATGACGTCCGCAAGATGTGCGGTAGATCGTATCGGCCGCGACCGGCAAATGGCTCTGGCGATTCTCCGCGACCTCCTTTCCTCTCCGAATTCGTAAATCACATCGGCAAGCTGTCGCTCGTCGAGGTGGTTTACCACTTGTTCGGCGGTACGCTCGCTCCGCGGGTCCATCCGCATGTCGAGCGGTCCATCCGCCTGAAAACTGAATCCGCGCGCCGCATCGTCCAACTGCAGGCTGCTCACTCCGATGTCGGCCAGAAGACCGTCGATGGTCGCTGGTCGTTGGTCGTTGGCCAAATCTGCAAAAGATCGATGCAGCAGAGTGATCGTCGGCCAGTCGGGTTCGCCAACAACTAACGACTGACGACTAACGACGGGTTGCAGCTTTCCACGCGCGATTTCCAGCGCTGCTGGATCCTTATCGAGCCCAATCAAATGTCCCGGTGCGCCGAGGCGTTTTGCGATTTCGTAACTGTGCCCGCCCAAACCCACCGTGGCGTCGATATAGGTCCCACCGCGCCGCACGGCTAAAAAGTCGATCGCTTCTTGTAAAAGAACCGGAACGTGGCTCGCTTCCCTTCCACCACGTCCAACCCCCTGAGGGGTGTCTGTTGATCCCTCGCCCACTAGATGCCCAGTTCGTCGAGCGTCTTCTCATCGTCAGGCGTGAACTTTTCTTCTTCGATCTCTTTCTTGAACAGCTCCAGGTTCCTGACGATCAAATACGTCAAATTCCCCAGAACCGCTACCTCGCCTTTGATCTGCCCCGACTCGCGGAGCAACTGCGGCAGCAGCAACCGTCCCTGGCCGTCCATTTCTACGTGCTGCCCGTAATAGTTCGTCCGATCCAGAAATTTCTTCTTCGTAGGATTGAAGTTGGAGAGCCCGGCCAGCTTCTGCTCGATCCGCTCCCATTCCTCGAAGGGATATACTTGAGCAACCTTTCCATCCAAACTTGTGATGTAAAATTGTTGACTGTATTTCTCGTCGATCACCCGCTTGAACTCGGCCGGGATTTTTAGACGGCCTTTCTCGTCGACCCGGGTTGGATGATTGCCGCGAAACATGTGTACTTTCTTGGTTTGTCATCCTGAGGCGATATGCTTTTCGTCGCCGAAGGATCTGGGTGCGCCGCGCCAATCGCCCGCGTTTTGTGCGGGCGAACAAATCGCGCGTCCGGCGCACTTCCGCTACGACAGCTACAAGGGAGGTAAAAGCAACGCGAAGTTCGGTCAAACTCGGGCGGGTCGGGCTGTTTGTCGTGCTATTGGGTCGGTTTCCCACCGGCTCCTCGTTTTCAGCTCCTGACTCCCACGACCGATACTGCTCTGACCACTTCGCACCACTTTCTACCACGATCTTAGCTCTAAGTCTTTTATTGTCAAGCAGAAACTTGATGGCTGGGGTCCCACTCCTGCATTGATTCGGGAAACTACGAAGGCTTGTGGTTTACCAATCGGACGACCACAAGGGGTAGCGTTTACGCTCTTGGTTCTTTCGCTATTCGTTCGCTAAGATTTTACTTGATCTCGGCCACTGGCGCGGTTTTCCTTGTGGAAAATGACGGATCGGACGCCTAGCCCCGCAGTTTCTGGGAGCAAGGAACCACCATCCCAAACTGGCGGCTGTACCAGTCCGCGACGCTGCTGCGGGATGACGCCTTGTCTGGAGCCACAGCTACCTGCGGGAACGCCTCCACTTGAGATGCTCACGCAGTGGAGTACACTTCCGCACATATGTACCAGGCCCAGTTCTCAAACACCGAGGTGCAGGAGGCGGAGGCATGTCACTCAACAGAAGCAGAATATGGTTGGGCGGTTTGGCGGCAGGCGTGGTCTGGAACGCATGGAGCTTTTTTGTGTACCGGTTCATTACCGGTGCGCGCTACGTGGTGGCCCAGGATGCCGGACTGTTCCTGAAAACACCGCGCTATCCCTACTTCGTAGCGCAGTGGACGGTGCTCGTGTTCATCCTAGCCATCGCAGTCGCGCATCTGTACGCCTGGGCGCGTCAAGGCTTGGGGCCTGGTCCCGGCACGGCGTTGAAGATCGGATTTCTGGTGGGCTTCCTCGCCGGCTTCCCGGAAAACTTCGCGCAGGCTACATGGTTCGCCGGCGATCGCGGGCTTCCTTTCGGCTGGATGATTGAGATGTGGCTGGGGGCGATCCTGGCCGCGCTGGTCGCGGGTTTCATCTACAAAGAATGAGGTCGCTTCGGAACTGATCATGAGGAACCTATTTTTGGTTTCCATCCTGCTGGGCACATGCATGCTCAGCGCCATCTTTGCCCAGTCAGCGGACTGGATCACCATCCCACGTGAGCGCCTCTGCGTAACCGAAGGCGCGCTTGAAAAGGCAGGCAACGGTCGCATGTCGGTGAATGTTCCCAAGATGCGAGCGTACGTCTCCGAGGGGACGAGCCAATCGGCCGAAGTGCGGTTTACCTATCTCGGGGGCACCAGCAAGGAGTCAGCGCTGGGCTCGGGCGCGATCCGCCGCCAGTTCGGTCTGAAGCTGCATGCGCAGGATCCCTGCAACCTCGTCTGTGCGATCTGGCGGATCGAACCTGAGTCCAAGCTCGTGGTCTCGGTCAAGCGAAACCCGGAGGCGCACAGCAGCGCGGAATGCGGCAACCGCGGCTATCAGAACATCAAACCCAGCAAAGCCTCTTCCGTGCCGCGCCTGATGCCCGGCCAGTCGCACACGCTACGCGCGGAAATGAACCGGGACGAGCTTCGGGTATTTGTCGACAATCATGAAGTGTGGGAGGGATCGGTTGGCGCAGACGCCGCCGCGCTGGCCGGGCCGGTCGGCATTCGTTCTGACAATACACAGCTCGAGTTCGACTTCAAGGCGCGAAAACTGGAAGGCAGCACCGGGCAAGGAAAATCTTGCGAGACCGGCGATTCCGATTGAACCCGCCATCGTTCGCGGTCGGGTGGTTATTCCAGTTCGGACGTGATAAAGAATTCCTGCGCCGACGGGTCATATTCGATCCGCAGGAGATTTGGCTTGCAGCAGACTTGGCAGTCTTCCACATAGCGTTGCCGGCTTCCGGCTGATTCGTCGACGGAGGTCGCGTTCCATTCTCCGCAGGCGGCGCATTGGAAACCCGATTCCAAGATGGAGAGCATACCTCAAAGGCCAAAGCTGCCGCGCTGGCTCATTCTCTCTAAGCTGTTGAGTCTCCGTGTAAGTGATTGAAAATTCGTAGAAACCCCCTGACAGGCTGCAGGAGGCGCGATTTTGTCGCTGACGATGCTACCCCTAGTCCGAGCATCGATCGTCGAAGCCAGGCCAGTTTCCGGCCCCGGAAAGGGTATCGTACGTGATGATCGAGTCGGCTCTGGGGACCTCGGGAAGTGTCCCGGTTTGTACGTACATATTGTTACTTACATCGATTAACGAAATGCGCCCCACCACGGCCTCGCGTAAAACCGTGAAGCCGGATCCTGGCCGGAGTCCTGCGTTCGTTTCCAGCTTTGAATCTCAAATTCGGAATCATCCTTCCCCTATAATGGCGGTTTGCATTTCTCGGTGTGTCACAATTCCGGAGGGCTCATGATTTCTCGGCGGCGATTTCTTGAAGTGGGCAGCGTAACCGCGGGTGCGACGCTGGCGTTGCCACCGCTGACCGCAACCGCGGCACGCAACAAGGAAGACTCATCGTTGCCGCCCTCGTCTTTGCCGCCATCATTGGCGCCACTCCAGTCGCGCAAGAGCGAAGCCACCCCCATCACTCGGGAAGAGCGCGGCGAACGCCAGGAGCGCGCCCGCAGACTGATGAGCGAGAACGGACTCGACACCATCGTCTTAATGGAGGGCACATCGCTGCGCTACTTCACCGGCATGCGCTGGTGGGGCGGCGAGCGTCTGTTCACTCTGGTTTTGCCGGCGAAGGGTGCGGCCTTTTACGTTTGCCCTGCGTTTGAAGAGGGTCGCGCACGGGAGCAGATTAATAACGGCCCCGACCCCGACCCGGCCGACGTGCGCACCTGGCAGGAGGACGAGAACCCGTACCGGCTGGTAGCACAGGGGCTGAAGGATCGCGGCATCGCCAGCGGCAAAATCGGGATCGAGGAAACGGTGCGGTTCGTCTTCTCCGACGGCATCGCCAAAGCGGCGCCTCAGGCGACGTTTTCCAGCGCCACTGCGGTGACGGCCGGTTGCCGCATGATCAAGAGCGCGCACGAGATCGCGCTGATGCGCCTGGCCGCTCAAGTCACTCTCTCGGTCTATGAGGCCGTGTATCAGGCGTTGCGCGACGGCATGACGCAGCACGACGTCGCGGAAATGATCGATCGAGGATATGAGCGAATGGGCTTCCCCGGTGAGGCGAGCGTCATGGTTGGCGAATACACCGCCTTCCCTCATGGATCAGCCACACCCCAGGTGATCCATGAAGGCTCCATCATCATGATCGACGATGGCTGCACGGTCGAAGGATACCAATCCGACATCACGCGAACGTTCGTGCTGGGAAAGGCGTCCGACAAAATGAAGCAGGTATTCGACATCGTGCATCGCGCGCAATCGGCGGCCCTGGCTGCCGCGCGCCCGGGAGCCGAGTGCGGCTCAGTGGACGCGGCGGCGCGGAAGGTGATTACCGAGGCAGGGTACGGCCCTGACTACAAGTACTTCACACATCGTCTCGGGCACGGCATGGGGATGGACATGCACGAGTGGCCTTATCTGGTACGCGGCAACACCACGAAATTGCAGGCCAACATGACCACCAGCAACGAGCCGGGGATTTACATTCGCGGAGAATTCGGCATTCGCCTGGAAGACGATATGCACGTCACGGAAAACGGCGCCGAGTTGTTCACCCCGCAAAGTCCATCGCTGGAGGAACCGTTCGGGAAAGCGTGATGGCTACCCCTCCGGCAGCGGCGGACAGCCGGGAAACTCTTTGAGGTAGGTGTTGCCGATGTAGCCCAGGTACTCGATGCCGATTTCGCTGGTGAAGTAACCGTCAGCAGTGAGCTTGCGCAGGAATCCGAAAAATTCTATTCCCTGCCCGAGACTCGGATCTATCTTGGCATTCCTGCGGTAAGCGATAAGATCAAGAATTTCCTTCTGCTGGTTCGATCTGCACTCGAGATAAGTCTTGCCATAGCGGTCGACACAGGTGTTGTCGAGCCACATCAGCCCTCCACCGAGGCTGACTTGATAGTCCTTGTTCTCGCTGGTGATCAGGTCGATGAACTCGGGCGCGCCGGCATCTCTCGCTCCCTTTGCATTTTCATCCGACGGAATGATCGTCTCACAGAGCGTTTGCAGCGTCTTATAGTCGTGGGCGGAGAAAAACTTAGGGGCGTAACTGTGTTCTTCGCTGGCGGCTTTTTCTGCGTTCACCATGCGATGAGCGTATTCGGCGGCTTCCAGCGGGATCACGCGCAGCACCGAACCGGTCACGGCGGTCAGGGTCAGCGATTTCAGGATGTCTCGTCGCGAAATGGCCATGGTCCGCTCGGTCTACAGATTTCCTTTCTTCGCCTGATCGAGCAAGTAATCCGACGCCCGCCAGGTCAGCGCCATAATGGTCAGCGTCGGATTCTTGTCTGCGTTGGTGACAAAGCAGGCGCCGTCGGTCACAAACAGGTTCTTCACATCGTGCGCCTGGCAGTATTGGTTCAAAGCCGAGGTCGCGGCGTGTGCTCCCATGCGAACCGTGCCGACTTCGTGGATGATGACGCCGCCATCGGCGATTCCGTAGGGATTATCAGAGCGCTTCGAGGGAATGTACACTCCCCCCGCCGCTTCCACAATCTCGCGATAGGTTTCTTGCATATCGCGGGCCATCCTGATTTCGTTGTCGCCCCACTTCCAATGAAAGCGCAGAACCGGGATCCCCCACTGGTCGAGGGCGGAAGGATCGATTTCGCAATAACAGTTTTCGTTGGGGATCATTTCGCCACGGCCGGCGAAGCCGATATAGGTGCCATATTTCTTCTTGCACTCCTGCTTCAGCGCGGAGCCGTAACTCTCAAACTCGTCGCACAGGTCGTCGTGATCGCCAACGCCGGGCATCTCGCGCCCTCCGCCGAACTCGGTGTGATAGCCGCGAAGGAATTCGTTCTTGCGGTCAAACTTCCACCAGGGCAGGTACAGGTGCATGCCGCCGACGCCGTCGTGGTTGTGCGCCGGCATTTTTTCCAGCACCGGGAAATAACCGCCGCCATCGCTGCCGACCGTATCCATCAGATTGCGCCCGACCACGCCTGAGGAGTTTGCCAGCCCGTCGGGGAAAAGCGTGGATCTGGAATTCAACAGCAGGCGGGCAGACTCGCAGGCGCTGGCCGCAACCACGAAGGCGCGCGCGTGAATGCGCTGCTCGCCCCGCGTTGCTTTGTCGATGTAGGAAACGGCGGCGACTTTGCCGTCCTTGCCGAGGATCAGTTCCCGCGCCATAGCGCCGGTGATCAAGATAAACCGACCGGTCTTTTCCGCCGGCGGAATCATCACCTGGCTCGAACTGAAATTGGAAGCGGTGATGCAACCGCGCCCGCATTGCGCGCAGTAATGACAGGCGGGACGGCCGTTGTGAGGCTGAGTGAGGATCGCGAGCCGCGAAGGCACACACAATATGTTCAGCTTGTCGCATGCCTTCTTGATGATGGTTTCGGTGCAGCGCGGCTTGGGCGGAGGCAGGAAAATTCCGTCCGGGGCGCTGGCAATGTTTTCCTTTGTGCCGAAAACTCCGATGTAGGATTCGACCTTGTCGTAGTAGGGCGCGAGGTCTTCGTAACTCAGAGGCCAATCGTCGCCCATGCCGTCGTGCGAGCGGACCTTGAAGTCCACCGGCGCCATGCGCAAGGCGATGCGTCCCCAGTGGTTGGTGCGTCCGCCGACAATGCGGGAGCGGAACCAGTGAAAGGTTGAGCCCGGAGCCGAAACATAAGGCTCGCCTTCGATCTCCCAGGCACCGTTGGGGGCCATGAATTCATTTTCGAGGCCGTGGCGCGCCCTGGCTCCAACTCCGGCGCCGCGATGTGGCAAGTCGTAGGGCCACACATGCTCCTTGAAATCCCTCGCGGGCACCAGGGGAGGCCCAGCCTCCAGCAGCGCGACGCTTAGGCCGCCCTCAGCGAGCACCTTGGCCGCAGTGCCTCCCGAGGCGCCCGAGCCGATGATGCAAACGTCATAAGTCTTGGGCGTGCGCTTGACCTGCATGAATCTCCGTCAGCTTGCGTTGTTAGGAAAGGCCGCCGATTGCGCGGCGGCCAACGTTAACGAAAATTCTAGAAACGCAACTTCTCGAGGTATTCGTAGCTGGTCTTGATGCTGTCGAATGGCGCCTTCGGGTGGTCGTGTTCGACGATGTAGACCTTGATACCGGCCTTGCCCGCACGCGCAAAGAGGCTCTTCCAGTTGATAATGCCACTGCCCACTTCGGTGAGATCTACGGTGTCGCCGAAGTTCTGGGGTCCGCCCGCGGTGATCTTTGGCAGCTTCTTCAGGTCCTTCACGTGAACCAGCGGGAATCTGCCGGGATACTGGTTGAAATACTTGATCGGGTCGGCGCCCGCGGCGGTGATCCAGCACAAGTCCATTTCCATCTTGACCAGGTCCTTATCGCACAGTTTCAACAGTTCGTCATACGGAAGCTGCCCGTTGACCGGCAGAAATTCGAACCAGTGATTGTGATAGGCAAATTGCATGCCGGCTTTCTTGGTCTGCTCGCCGCAGCGGTTGAACTTTTCGGAGGCTTGCTTCCAGATGTCGGGAGACTTGCGGAGATCTTCCGGGATCCAGGGGCACACGATGTAGTTCAGACCGATGGTTTTGGAGTCTTCGATGACAGAGGGAAATTTGTCGTCGAGCTCGTCATATTGCACGTGAGTGGAGGGCGCGGTTAATCCGTTCTTCTCGAGGATCGCACGAACCTGCTGCGGCGTGCGCCCGAAGTATCCGGCGAATTCGACCTCCTTGTAGCCGATGGAGGCGACCTTGGCGAGCGTACCCTCGAAGTCCTCTTTCATCGCGTCGCGCACGGTGTAGAGTTGAACGCCGAGATGTTCGATCTTGTGATCGCCAGCGGCCCAGCCGAGGCGGCTGGTCAATAGAGTACCAGCGGCGACCGTGGCTGCGGTTTCCAGGAACGTGCGGCGGTTCATAGCATGAAGACTCATGAGGCTGCTCCTCCGGTTGGTCGTAGGAATGAAGTGGAATCCGGGAGCATTATACGCGCCGGAGGAGCGACAAAAATAGGGAGGCGCCGGAAGAGGAACGGCTCGCGACAATCCCGAGTAGCTCGTTGTGAAAATCCGGCAGCACAACCCAGCGCCTGAACAGGCCGCTGAAAAAGTCCGTTCACACACTCAAGACGACCACTAGGGCTAAAGCCCGCATTGATTTTGCGCAACTTATGGCACGAGTAGAACTCGTGCCCCTCCCGGTCACGCTCGAATCGGCATTTTTTACAGGTGGCCTGTGAAGGCGGTTCGATTTCAAGACACTACGGCCTGAAGGCAAGCCCTGATACGCATCTGTGCTTCACCACGGGCTAGTGCGTAACCGTGGTGGTCCTGGCGTGTCGGCAACGGGAATGCGCCGCTGGGCGGAGACCGGCTTTTCTTATGGCTTCACGACCTGCAAATTGTTGGTGACGGAAAAAATGCCGGAGACGGTGTTGGCGCGAAGCCCAACGAGATTCTTGTCGCCTTCGCTGTCCACAACGCCTTCCAGAGTCACGCGGCCATTCTTGACGATGATTCGGATCGGCTTCTGAACGCCGAGTTCGTATCTCTGAAGAGCGGGATACCCATAGATAGCCCGAAAGAGTCGCATGCGCAGACGGTCGTCCGTGGGAGAAGGCGGAAGAATCTCGATCTGGTTGTCGACCTTCTCGACGCCTTCGATGTGCTTTACAACATTCTCGGCGTCGGACTTGAGCGTAGGCCGCACGACCTGGCCAAGCAGGGTGACATTGTAGCCATCCACTTTGTAGGCAATGTAGTCGAAGACGCCGAAGTAGGGGAGCATCAACAGTTCATGACGTACTTCGCGGGTGATGCGTTCCTGAGCGCGGGCTGAGGGTTCGCGTTGCGTATCCTGGGCGGTGCCTTGAGTGTTTACGGTGAGCAAGCTGGCGAGGACAAGAACGATCAGCCTGTATTTCATCGCGGTCTCTCCTTACATGGTGGAATCCCCGGAGATTAGCATAAGTCTACTACCGCAGCAGCCAATTTCTGATGCGAGAACCGGCCATCGCAGTTGCCAGAATTCCTGAGTCGATCAGAAGGCGCGATGCTGTGGGCAGCAAGAGGATTGCTGACTACTTTAATGCAAGAGCCAGGTGCAGTCCGTCGTCCGACGCGGACAACAGTCGCACGTCAGCACAGTTGTTAACAATCCAGTCGGCGCCTGCTTCGTGGAGCGCAGATTCTGAAACTGTCGTTCTGACAGCGATGACTCTGGCGCCGGCGGCTTTGCCGGAGCGGACTCCAGCGGGAGCATCCTCCAGCACGATGCAGTCAGCGGCATCGACTGCAAGCAATAAGGCGGCCTTGAGATACGGCTCGGGGTGCGGCTTTCCATTGGTGATGTCACTGGACGTGATGAGTTTCTTTGGCAGGGGAAGCCCGGCCGCATTAATGCGGACTTCGGCGAGACGGCGCGTACAGGAGGTCACGATCGTCCAGCGGTCACTGGGGAGGCTAGAGAGCAGTTCGAGCGCGCCGGGGAGCGGCACCACGCCCTCGAGGTCTTCGATTTCGCGGCGCTCCACTTCGCGGTTCTCGGCTTCGTGATCGGCATACGGGAGATATTCGCGCACCGTGGTGAGACTTGGACGGCCGTGCGCGCGAGCCACGGCTTGTTCAGGGTCGAATCCGTGCTCGATCGCCCAGCGCCGCCAGACGCGCTCGACCGCCGGCGTCGAGTTGATGAGGACGCCATCGAGATCGAAGAACAGAGCAGCACATTGGACTTGGGTCATTGCGACTACCAAGTCCTGCGGATGGGATGGGCTTCGGTGTTAAGGACTATTTTGCTCAGATCGAGTGTATCCGGCGAAGCGAAGAGCAGGTACGAGTACTTGAGGGTCTCGGCGAAGAAAAAACTTTCCATTTCGTCCTTTTTGGTTTTCTTTTCCACGTCGCTCAGAGCGGCATAGGCTACGTCGGTACGGCAATATTTCACGAGGCTGTCGAAGAAGGTCTTCCCCATTTCGGTATAACGCGGATCGTGGGTGAAGTAGTGCAGATAATAAGCTGACTCAATGATCTCCGGGCGCAATTCGTAGCCTTTCGAGACGGCGGTCATGGTTTTGTAATTGATCTCCTCGGGCTCGATGCCGAAGGTCGTCCACATCTTGTAGGCCGAGTCTTCCAGCTTGCGGGCGCGATCAAGGTCGCCGGAAAGAGCCAGCGTGCCAGGAAAGAATGCGTCGAGCGCTCCGAACTCAGTGCTGGTTCGCGCGCCCGTGTTCATGTTCGCCTGGCCATACCAGAAGCCAGTTGTTGCGGTATCAGCGAGATACTTGTTGACTGCGTCGATGCTCGACTTCCACATGCGCTCGCAATCTTTGTCGTCAAACAGCAGCCAGGACTTCAGCAGGTACTCGTAGTACGAATCGATGCCTCCACCGATGTGGCTGATCGGATCGGTCCACTGGCCCGTCTTCACGTTAATGCCGGAACCCACCAGGCCGATGGGCGAGCGACGGTTATAGAGTTCTACGACTGCCCGCTTGGCTTTCTCGTAGTAGGGAGGCTTGCCGGTCAGCTTGCTCAGCGTGCCGAACTCGATCAGCAGGCTGCCCACTTCCGCAGGGTTCGTCAATTCGCCGCGAACGGCGCCGGTCTTGAGGTTGACGTACATGTACGGCATTCCCGTGGGAGAGTTAAACGCGGGTAGGAGGCGCGTGCCCAAATCGTCGGCGAGCGTGAGTAGTCGCTTGTCGCCGGTCAGTTGATAACTGCTGAGCAGGCCACCCAGCAGACGGATGGTGATTTCGAAATTCTTGACATAAATGTCGCGGTCGAATGACAGGTTCTTGGCGATATATTCGCGAGTCGTCGCCGCCTCGTCATTCATGCCCATCAGAATCATGGTATCGAGGGCGTCGACCGGAGACATCAGCAGCGGTGCACTGTACCAGTCGTGATAACTTTTGCTCAGCGGCTTGAGAGCGTCGTGTCCCCAGGCGTATTGTTTGTAACCTTCCCACGCGTGGCGGAACTCTTGGCGCACACGTTCGGCCATTTCGGCATCGCTGGATGGCGCGGTGCTGGGTGCCCCCGGCGTCGCCGATACTGCGGACGTTCCCGGCTTGCCGTGCGTCGTGCCGGCTTGGGATGAGGCGGCTTGCACCAGCGCACCGACCAGAAGAAAGGTCGCGAGCTTGGCTGCAAATGTGATCCCTACGGCTGTCACTGGGACGATTGTAAACCAGTGCCAGAATGCGGCTTTTCCACGAATATCGGCGCTTCCGCACCTTGCGGATCTTCCGGAAGGTCCGCAACCCCGGGCGGTGATGAAAGTCACCCGCATTGGTATCTGCCGTCACCTCATTCTCAGCGAAGCTGCCGTAGCATTTTGGTAGCGGCTGGCAGGAGGGCGCGGTGCTCTCGAAATGCGCCAATCCCGAGTGTTCCGAGGTTTTCCGGTATCTGCACCAAGGGAAGATCTTCCACCTGCCGCCTACCGTTGACCCGCAGGCGACGACGGCGGCTGGTTCAAGTCCGTCCTTGCGTGAGCGCTTCTGGCTGTGCGCCCACTGCTCGAAACGAATGACATTGATCTGGGATGGAACAAGAGTGAAGTTGGTGTACCTGCCGATTCCTACACCGCAGATTAAGCCACTATCGGCTCCAGCGGCGCCTGGGAACGAGATTCTGAACAAGAGACGATCTCGCAGGCGCGCCGCATCTGCCGGTCGGGACGATGAATGACTCCCGGCACGGCATAGGAGGTGTCTATGACGGTCGCAGAAATGAAAACTCACAACCCCGCACGCACCAGTGCGGTCTTCCGGCACATCCTGGTAGCGACTGACTTCTCAGAAGCTTCGCGCCGGGCACTTTGTGACGCGCTGACATTGGCCGCGGACAGCAACACCCAGGTGTCGGTGATCCACGTCACGCGGCCGGATTGGAGGTATGCCGCCCTGGAGAATCCACCAGAGATCGATTTGCAGCGCATCGACACGGAACAGCGACTCAAGGCCTTTGTGAGTGGTGCGGCGCTCGGGGCGAAGATCGATAAAGTCTATGTAAGACAGGCTCCGATGGCAGACGCCGTGACGTCGGTGATCAAAGAAGCGGGAATTGATCTTCTTGTCATCGGCACGCGAGGCCGCGGCGGGCTCAGCAAACTAGCGCTCGGTTCGGTGGCCGAGGAACTGCTGCGCATAGCACCGTGCCCAGTCATGACGATTGGTCCCGGGCCGAACCTCGAAGCGATGTCTCGCGACCCCAGGTTTCACCAGATTCTATTTGCTACTGACTTCGGCCAAGGCTCGGTGAAAGCCTTACCCCTGGCGTTGGCCCTGGCGAAAGCGCACCAGGCAAAGCTGATCCTGCTGCATATGATTCCTCCTATGCCGGCAACGACCGGAAGCCTCTCGGCGTATGCCCCGGCGGTTGCGGCCGCCGACGAATTGGAGGAGTGGGAAAGCGCATCGCGTAAGCGCGCACTCCGCGAGTTGCGAGAATGCCTGCCCGCGAATCATGGTCTGGAGCAGGAGCCGCAGTGTGTGGTGGGAACCGAATTCGTCTCGGAGGCAATCTTGACGGCGGTGGACAAATTCAAGATTGATTTGATCGTGATGGGCGCCAACCGGACGGCGTCGCCGCGAACCGCTGCCCACACGCCTTGGGGGGCGGTGCATCATGTAGTGCAGCATGCGACGTGCCCGGTACTGACGGTTGCGGGGTAGAAAAGGATGTGGAGCGGGCACTTCTGCCCGCTAGCCTGCAGCGTCGCCAAGGCTAGCGGGCAGGAGTGCCCGCTCCACACACGGCTCCCGGCGACAAAACATGTCCTCACCAATCAGGACTGGACGATCTTTTCCAGCGCCGGCCGGTTGCGGATGACCAGGGTCGATCCTTTGAGCTGCAGCAACTGTTTTTTCTTGAATTCGGAAAACAGTCGGCTGACAGTTTCGCGGGTGGTCCCAATGATCTCGGCAATCTCCTCGTGGGTCAAAGTGAGCTTGACCTGCGTATTACCGTCGTTTTGTGTGATCTTCGCCGACCAGGAAAGCAGCAGCTTGGCAAACTTTTCCGACGGCGAGGTAGCCAGACCCAGAGTGCGGATCTCCTCGTAAGCGGTGTAGTAGTTGCGGCTCAGCTGTTCGGCGACTCGCAGGGCCACTTCTCCATGATCCTTGAGGAATTGCAACAAAGAGTCGCGAGGAATGAAGTTGGCCTGGCCAGGCTCCATCATTTCGGCAGTGACTTCGTACGGGCGATTGGAAACGACCGCATTCAAGCCGAGAACGTCTCCGGCATCGGAGATTTTCGTTATGATGGTTTTGCCTTCGCGGGAAGAAGTGGAAAGCTTCGCCTTCCCGGCACAAAGCACGAATACACCCCGAGGCTGTTGCCCTTCGATGAAGAGCATGGCACCCTTGGGATAAACGGCGGTGGATTTAATGTCGTTGAGGCGTTGTCCGGCATGCACGGAGAGATTACAAAATAGATGTTCTTCTCTCACCGCGCAGGTGAGGCAGTTATCAAGAATATTTAGTCCGTAAGGGGCGCGCATCAAGCACCCTCCCTTGGATCAATTGTAGCACCGCATTTGTGCGTGTGATCACCGTCACGAGCCCCCGTGATCAAGGGCATATCAGGAACACAGACACTTCTAGAAAACTGTGTCAACATGGGTGAAGTGTTGATTTTCGCAACAAGCCCCGTTTCGGCCTTTTGCTTTCCGTGGCTGTGAAAGAATAGAGTGTCGGTCCCTGCGGGAGGAATTTCTGTGAGCGAAGTATTCAGCGTTTCGGTGCCGCCTCTGGTAGATCCATTCAAGATGGGCGCGCCACCCCGGCGGCCGGCCCTGGAGTCGTTGTTTTTGCCTCGCTCCGTGGCCCTCATTGGCGCCACGGATCGAGAAGGAACCGTGGGTCGCAGCGTGCTTTCTAACCTGCTGGAAAGCAAGGCGGCGCTCAAGGTCTACGCGATTAACCCCAGCCGCGAAGATATTCTCGGAATCAAGACTCACAAGCACATTGGAGATATCGCTGGTGGCCTCGACCTGGCGCTGGTGGTCACGCCGGCGCAGACCGTGCCCGAAATCATCGGAGAGTGCGTCGACGCGGGCGTGAAATCGGCAGTGGTGATCTCAGCCGGATTCCGCGAACAGGGGCACGATGGGGCAGTGCTGGAAGAAGCAATCCAGAAACATCTGCGTCGGGGATCGTTGCGCCTGGTCGGGCCGAATTGCATGGGCTTCATGAATCCGACGATCGGATTGAACGCGACTTTTGCCAAGGTGATGCCCCACAAGGGCAGCGTGGCTTTTCTCAGCCAAAGTGGCGCCCTGCAAACGGCAATTCTGGACTGGAGCCTCCGCGAACACGTCGGCTTCAGCGCGATCGTTTCCACCGGTTCGATGCTGGACGTGGGATGGGGCGATCTCATCTATCACTTCGGAGACGATCCCCATACCAAAAGCATTTTGATCTATATGGAGTCCGTGGGCGACGCGCGATCGTTTCTCTCGGCAGCCCGTGAGATCGCGTTGAGCAAGCCGATCATCGTGATCAAGGCGGGAAAGTCAGAAGCTGCGTCGCGCGCGGCTGCTTCCCATACGGGGGCGCTGACGGGAAGCGACGATGTACTAGAAGCGGCGCTGCGGCGCTGCGGCGTGCTGCGGGTACAGAACATTGCCGATCTTTTCTACATGGCCGAAGCCTTAAGCAAGCAGCCGCGCCCACGCGGTCCGCGCCTGACGATCGTCACCAACGCCGGCGGTCCGGGGGTGCTCGCCACCGACGCGCTCATCGCAACGGGCGGAGAGCTGGGCTCGCTCTCCTCGGAGTCGATCGATGAATTGAGCAGTTTTCTTTCCCCCCATTGGAGCCACGCGAATCCCATCGATGTTCTCGCGGATGCGGACGCGGATCACTTTGTGAGAGCAGTCGAGGTCGCTTCGAAGGATCCCGGCAGCAATGGAATGCTCGTAATCATCGCTCCGCAGGGCCACGCCCATCCCACGCAAGTCGCAGAACGCATGAGCCGCTTTGCCCATGGTTCCGGCAAGCCACTGTTGGCGAGTTGGATGGGTGGAGACGAAGTTGCGGAAGGAACAGCGCTTCTCAATACCGCCGGCATTCCTACGTTCTCCTATCCGGACACCGCCGCGCGCGCCTTCACCTACATGTGGCGCTACACCGACAATCTCCGCGGACTCTACGAGACTCCAGCGTTCGTTGAAGGACCGGAGACCGGGGCGGATGCGCGCGTGAAGGTCAGGGAAGCGGTCGAGCGCGTGCGCTCCAGCGGCCGCACGATGCTCAACGAATTCGAGGCCAAGCAACTTCTCGCCTGTTACGGAATTCCGGTGGTGGAAACGCGTGTCGCCGAGAACGAAGAGCAGGCGGTGAGCCTGGCGAGCGAGATTGGTTATCCGGTGGTACTAAAGCTTCTTTCCAATACCATCGCCCACAAGACGGATGTGGATGGTGTGCACCTCAGGCTGCAGAATGCGGAGCAAGTGCGGAACGCGTACCGAGCCATTCAGACCTCAGTCACGAAAAAGGCCGGGGCAGAGCACTTTGCCGGCGTCACGGTGCAGCCGATGATCAAGCGCGACGGCTACGAATTAATTCTGGGCAGCACTGTGGACGCACAGTTTGGGCCGGTGATTTTGTTCGGTTCGGGCGGAGTGATGGTGGAGGTATACCGCGATCGCTCCCTGGCTCTGCCGCCGTTGAACACTACGCTGGCGCAGCGCCTGATGGAACGAACCCGAATCTACGCGGCTCTGCAGGGCGTGCGCGGACGAAAGCCCGTGAACCTGCCGGAGCTCGAAGGATTGCTGGTGCGCTTCAGCCAGTTGGTGGTGGAGCAGCCTGCGATCAAAGAAATCGATATCAATCCGCTGCAGGCCAGTCCCGATCAGCTGGTGGCGCTCGATGCCAGAGTCGTGGTTCACGATTCTTCCGTTACCGCAGAACAATTGCCGCGCCCCGCGATTCGGCCGTACCCGTCGCGGTATGTTTGCGAATGGCGATTCAAGGACGGCACGCCGGTGACCATCCGTCCGATCCGCCCCGAAGACGAGCCCCTCATGGTGCAGTTTCATGGCACGCTCTCGGAACGCAGCGTATACCTGCGTTACTTCTGTTCTTTGAGTTTGAGCACGCGAGTGGAACACGAGCGGCTGGTGCGCATCTGCTTCGGCAACTACGACCGTGGATTTGCCCTGGTCGCAGACCACAAGATTCCCGAGACAGGTCAGCACGAGATCCTGGGAGTCGGCCGGTTTAGCGCCATCAATAGCACGGAGGCTGAAGCCGCTGTCCTAGTCTCTGATCTGTGGCAGGGGCGCGGACTAGGAACGGAACTGCTCGCCAGCGTTGCCCGTGTGGCCCGCGCGGAGAAATTTCAGAAGCTGTCAGGGGAAATTCTGCGGGACAATTTGCCCACGCAGGCCATCTTCAAGAAAGTAGGATTTCGCCTGCGAGCGATGGACGACCCATCGTCCGTTTCCGCCGTGCTCCAACTCTAGCGTCCCGAATTCCGGCGCGAAGACCGCGAATCTGGGTTCACGCAATCGACACTGGCTTGGTGATTTCGAGCTGAGGCTCGAACTTCAGCGAGGTGCCGAGAGCCCGCGAGACCAGACACAATTTTTCCGCCCGCTTGAGCAGGTCGAGGGCGCGTTCGCGCTCTTCGGCCGCAGCAATCTTCAAATTAGGACGAAGAACGATCTGGGTGAAGGTGTAGCCGGATTCTGCCTTTCGCACCGTGCCACTGGCTTCGACCTGCAAGTCGGTGAAGTTGAATTGCGCCGTTCCGGCAATGGCGCGCAGGGTCGTAGTGTAGCACCCAGCTACCGCGGCCAGCAGAAGCTCCTCGGGGGTCCATCTGCCTTCCAGGCCGCCAAACTCGGTCGGAGCCGTGAAGTGGATCGCGTTGGGTGCGGAATCGGATTTCGCCAGACCGGTGCGTCCAGAGGTCCACCAGGCCGCGACTCGATATGCATGTTCTTCGCTCATGGCTCTTTGCGTCTCCTTGGGAGAAATTGTTTGTGATTCATCGCACCAAGACATAAAAACCTCGCTATGTTCATCTTTGGGGTCGCGCCTAAATTCTGCGGGTGATCAGGCTGCTCCCGGTTGCGCCGCCAGCGCGCGTTCAGTCTCGATCTTGGCGATCTGCGCGCGAAGCCAGCGGGCCAGTGCCTCTTCCATCTCGATCTGGCTACCGGTGCGGTAAAGATCGTCCACCGTCTGCCCTTCTTTGGTGAGCTGAATGAAGCGGCAGGGGACGCTCTCGGCTCGCCGGTTTTCGGGCACAAACTCCTCCAGTAGGCAGCTCTCGCAGGGATGCGGCCGCGTGGGGTCGCAGAAGTTCGGGCAAATGGGGGAGTCCTCAAAAATCGCCGGAGCGCGCCAGGGCGCATGCGGAGAGCGGCCGTAGCCTCCGTCTTTGAGGAAACTCAACTCAAACTTGAGGACCTCCAGGATGTCACGATCGTCTTGAGCCATAGGGCACCTCAATTGGGAGTCAGGATGCCAGAGGTGGTGGGGAAACTCCGTATATTTGGTCACGGGGAATTGTGATTTGGGTCACAGGAAGCTAAAACGTGCTGCTGGGTCAGGCGGGCACTTGCTCGAATATTGGGCAAGTGCCGAAAAGCGTCGTGCGGTCAGCCTCACACATATGCGTGAGTGAAATCACAAGCGTCGTAAATCAGCGATTCCCGCCATCCCCTGCGATTTGCAGGTCGAGGCTTACACGCTCGCCGTTGATCAGAACCGTTCCGGCGTCCTGGTGATGAACCAGCAGCCGGATGGTGAATCACAGTTCGATGTGATTTCAATCACACTTTTGTTGAACTAAGGATAGTCCGGAGAAGAGCTAAAGAAAAAGAGGTAGTTTCAAGGTTTCAGAGTTTCAAGGTTTCAAAGTAAAAGCCTCACGCATTCGTCTTTTGAAACTTTGAAACCTTGAAACTTAGAAATTAAGTGTCTGTTCAAAATTGCTCACTGCTGGTCGGAGAAGAAAGTGAATCCGCCGCTATGGTTCAACGGTTGCAGCTAGGGAAGAAGTCACCTTAAGGTTCATAGGCGCAGCAAGGTTCTTCGGCGAACAGGTCGCCAGTTACGGCGTAGGCGCGAGCGCGCGATCCCCCGCAGATCGCGCGGAACGCACATGGTCCGCACTTCCCTTTCAACCGGGAACTGTCCCGCAAGGAGACAAACAGTGATGAATCGCCGTAGACATCGGCCAAGGACTGAGTGGTGATGTTGCCGGCAGACAGCGGCAGGAAGCGGCTGGGGTAGACGTCGCCGTGATGGTTGATAAAGACAAGGCCCCTGCCGTCGTTCACGCCCTTGGGGGTTAAGGTCATGAGATCGGCCGCACTCAGTCCACCGCGCGACTCCCGCGCCCGGCGCTGCAGAATGTAACGCTGATAGTGCTGGCCCTCCGTGGTCTTGATCTGGAAGTGGACGCGCTTTGAAGCGGCATAGAGTCTGGCGAATACTTCCTCGTGTTGTTCGGCGGTGAGCATTGCTTCCCTCTCCACCAGGCTTGCGGGAACAAAGAAGAACACATTCCACAAAACCGCGTCCAGACGCGTCAGAAGCTCGATCATGGGATCGACGTCATGGAAGTTCCGCCGCGCGATGGTAGTATTAATTTGCACCGCGAGCCCGGCCTCGTTGCACAATCCGATGATCTCCATCATGCGGTGGTGCGACCCGGAGAGGCCGGTGTAGCTGTCGTGGTGGGCGGCCGAGGAACCATGCAGCCAAAAGGCGACACGCATGAGCCCACATTCCTTCAGATCAGCGATAGCTTGAGCGTCGAGCAAGGGCGTCGACAGCAAAGTCAGGGAGGTTCGAACGGAACGACGCGCCGCAAACTCCACCAGCGGGAACAAGTCCGGACGCAGAAGGGGATCTCCGCCAGTCAGCGCGAGCAGAGGTACGCGCATGGCCGCCACTTCTCCAATGAGATGAAGGGCTTCGGCAGTGGAAACCTCCTGCTTGTCCCGGACCAGGCGCGCCGCGGCGCGAGCTGGCGTGGTCTTCCACTCACAGGCTCGCGTCATTTCCCACGTCACTTGCAGTGGGCGAAGCCGAAACGCCGGGAAGTGCACCCTGTCCCGGAACTCCTCTGCGGTTTGTTTAGAAATGCGCTTCGAGGGTACGCGGGCACGAACCGCAGAGTGCAACCGATAAGACATGCTGCGATGCTAGGGTTCTGTGGTGAACCGGGCAGTGCGGGATCGCACGCGGCGCTGTGATACGTGTCACAATGGGCGTCAGAAATCCAAGTGATTTCCATCACAGGGCCAAGTGACTTCTGCCATAGGTCCACTTTGCCCGCCATGCGAACCTAGATTCGCGAGTGAGGCAAGTGACCCCAGGGCGGGCCACTCCTGCTCTGTGATGTTGCGACAAATCATGTCAGGAGGAAACAACGTGAAACATCTCTCTCTTCGAATGGGTCTCCTCATTCTGCTGGCTTGCGGAGTAATGGCGGTCGGCAGCGCATCGGCCGTGGCTCAGGACGCCGCCGCCACCTACAAGAGCAAGTGCGCCATGTGTCATGGCGCGGATGGCAAGGGGACGCCGACCGGGCTGAAAATGGGCGCGCATGACTTCACCTCCGCCGAAGTGCAAAAGGAAACGGACGCGGAGCTGACCGACACCGTCACCAAGGGCAAGGGCAAGATGCCTGCTTACGCGAGCAAACTGAAAGACACGGAGATCAAGGACCTGGTTACCTATATTCGCGGTCTAGCCAAAAAGTAGTTCTGGAAAGACGGCCACTATGCGGCCGAAGCGGAGTCGTTCGATTCGTAAGAACTGGCGGGTGAGAGCATGTCCACGCGAACAATACGGGATCGTTTTGCGCCTGGAATCGCCCTCACCCTCCTTTTGACGGCAGGAATTCTCAGCGCCGCGGCTACCGCGCCACAGGGTCCCACCACCGACGACTGCCTCGCCTGCCACAGCGACAAAACCCTGACCACCAAGCACGGCAACCGCACCGTCTCTCTTTTTGTGGATGGCAAGAGATTTTCTTCTTCCGTGCATGGATCGCTTTCGTGCACCTCGTGCCACGCCGACCTGGAGGGGAAAGATTTGCCTCACTCCACGCCCCTGGCGCGCGTGGAATGCGGGACCTGCCATAGCGACGAGCAGAAGCTGCACTCGCATTCCCTTCACGGCAGAGCCATTGCCCGTGGCGACACTTTAGCGCCGCATTGCGTGGATTGTCACGGCAACCACGACATCGTCCCGGTGAAGGACCGGGGTTCCGCAGTCGCTCCGTTGAAAGTGCCTTTCCTGTGTGGAAGGTGCCACCGCGAAGGCACGCCGGTTCAGACCAACCGGCAAATTGACCAGCACAACATCCTCGAGAACTATACCGAGAGCATTCACGGCGAGGCACTGCTCAAGAAGGGATTGGTGGTTGCGGCGAATTGCGTCTCCTGCCACACGCCCCACAACATCCTGCCCCACACTGACCCGAATTCCTCGATCAACCGCCGCAACATCGCCGCTACCTGCACCAAGTGTCACGCCGAGATTGAGCAAGTACACCGCAAGACGATCCGCGGCGAACTCTGGGAAAAAGAGGCGCACGTCCTGCCCGCCTGCGTGGACTGCCACCAGCCGCATAAGGTCCGCAACGTTTACTATGCGCAGGGCATGGCCGACGCCGACTGCATGCGTTGCCACGCCAATGAGCACCTGAAGGCGGCCAATGGCCGCAGCATGTTCGTTTCAGCCACCGAGATCGCCGGTTCGCGCCACGCGCACCCGCGCACTCAGGCCGTTCCGGTCTCCTGTAGCCAGTGCCACTCCGAAGTGAATGTCTCGCGCGTCCGTCCCTGTGAAACCATCACTCACCCCGTGGATTGCACCAAGTGCCACGAAGACCAGGGCCAGCAGTATCAGCGCAGCAAACACGGCCAGCTCCTCGCCGCCAAAGATCCCAACGCACCCAGTTGCAAGGATTGTCATGGCACCCACCATGTTCTGGACAAGCGAGATCCGGAATCCAGGACTTTCCCGACGAGGGTGCCGGAGTTGTGCGGCAGCTGCCACCGCGAAGGCCAGAAAGCCGCCGTCCGCTACGTCGGAACGCAGCATGAAATCATCCAGCACTACCAGGAAAGCATTCACGGCAAGGGCCTGCTCAAGAGCGGCTTGACCGTCACTGCGACTTGCACCAACTGCCATACGGCGCATCTGGTGTTGCCGCGATCGGACCCGGAATCTACCGTCAACCCAAAGAACGTTCCCGCGACTTGCGGGGCCTGCCACCATGGGATCGAAGAGCAGTTTGAACAGAGCGTGCACTCCCGCCTGGTAACCAAGACCGACAAGGATCTCCCAGTCTGCAACGACTGCCACAGCGCACACACTATCCGCCGCACGGACGAGACCGGCTTCATGCTCGAAATCATGGACAAGTGCGGCCGCTGCCACCAGGAAATCGCCAAGACCTACTTCGACACGTATCACGGCAAAGTCTCGCGCCTCGGCTATACCAAGACCGCCAAGTGCTACGACTGCCATGGCGCACACGACATCCTGCGAGTCAGCGATCCCCGCTCGCATCTCAGCCGGGCAAATGTGGTGGCAACCTGCCAGAAGTGCCACATGACGGCGACCCGGCGCTTCGCCGGCTATCTGACCCATGCCACCCACCATGATCCAAAGAAGTACCCGTTCCTGTTCTGGACCTTCTGGGGCATGACTACGTTGCTGATTTCGACCTTCGTGATCGGGGGAATGCACACCCTGCTGTGGTTGCCGCGTGCCCTCGAGATGCGCCGCGAGCTCAAAGCTGAAGAAGCTCGCACAGAAGCTGCACGGAAGAACGGTGCGGGAAGCGAAGGCAAACCGACCAGCGAGGAGGGTCACCATGGCGACTGATCTTGAACTGCAGACTCCGGAACTTCGCTCCGCCACACCCATTGATCTTCGCGCACCGGATCGGCCTCGCCCCGAGCGTGAGTTCGTCCGCTTCACCCGGCTGCAGCGCACCCTCCACGCCTGCATGATTGTCAGCTTCCTCAGCCTGGCCACCACCGGTTTGACCCTGAAATTTTCCTACACGCGATGGGCAGCGATGGTGTCGCGCTTTCTGGGCGGATTCCAAGTCGCCGGATTCATCCATCGCACCGCCGCGTTGCTGATGTTCGGCGTCTTCGTCGCTCACCTGTACAACCTTCTGAAGATGAAGAAGAAGGAGTACAAATCCTGGCGCGCCCTGCTGCTCGGCCCGGACACGATGCTGCCGACTCGCCAGGATTGGCGCCAGTTCGTCGCTACCCTGAGGTGGTTCATCGGAATGGGTCCACGCCCGCAATACGGACGCTGGACGTACTGGGAAAAGTTCGACTATTTCGCGGTGTTTTGGGGAATTGCGGTCATCGGGTCCACGGGTCTGACGCTCTGGTTTCCGATTTTCTTTACGCGGTTCTTGCCCGGACCGTTCATCAACGTGGCCACGGTTATCCATAGCGACGAGGCGTTGCTCGCCACCGGCTTCATCTTTACGGTGCATTTCTTTAACACGCACCTGCGGCCGGAAAAATTCCCGATGGATACGACGATCTTCACCGGCCACATGCCCCTGGCCGAACTGAAGCGCGACAAGCCTTTGGAATACGAAGCTCTAGTTGCCTCCGGCCGCCTGGAGGCGCACCTGGAAGAGCCGCAACCGGAGATCGTGGTGCGAACGATCCGTTTCTTTGCCTGGGTCGCGCTGAGTATCGGCTTCAGCATCGTGGTTTGGATTATTTACGCGATGCTTTTTGCATACAAGTAGCGCCGCTGGATAAGCGTCAATCCGCGGTGATTCGCGGCGCTACCAAGGAGTCACTGATGATGGCAGGCAAACATCGCCGCTGGTTGATCTGGGTGGGATTCCTCGGGGCTTTTGGCGTATGGTGTTCCCGGCCGATGGCCGCCTCCGATCAGGATTGCCTAGCCTGCCACGGCGAAGCCGGCATGAAGTCCGAGTCTGGCCGTAGCCTGCATGTGGATGCCGCCAAATTTAAAGGCAGCATGCACGCGGCCCTGGGCTGCACCGACTGCCACGTGGGCGTCAAAGAATATCCCCATCCCAAGGGAATGCGACTCCCCAAGTGCTCGACTTGCCACGAAGAACCCGCCGCTCAACTCCCGGCGAGCATCCACTCTGTCCTGGGCGATGGCGCTGCCGCGTGTGCCAGTTGTCATGGCAAAGCGCATGAAGTGCAGGAGGCGGCGAAACTTGTTCCCCAGCAATGCGCCACCTGCCATGAAGACGCCGTCCACGGTTACCAAGTGGGAGTTCATGCCGTCGCCAGAAAAGACGGAGATGGACAAGCTCCCACCTGCACTTCCTGCCACGGTGGCCCGCACCAGATTCTTGCGTCGAGCGACCCGAACTCGCCGGTAAGCCACCTTCACATTCCCACCACGTGCGCTAAGTGCCACGGTCAGAAGTTCGTGATGGAGCGCGCGGGATTCAGCACGCAACCCTACTACTCCTACGAGGAGAGCGTCCACGGCAGAGCGGTGGCGGCCGGATCGACCTCGGCGGCGGTGTGCACGGACTGCCATGGAGTCCATGAAATTCGCGCCGCGAGTGATGACAAGTCGTCCATCTTCAAATTCAACGTTCCCTCCACCTGCGGCAAGTGCCATAACGGGGTGGAGCAGGAGTTCGTGCAGAGCATCCACGGCCAGGCGATCAGCCACGGCAACTCGCAGGCGCCGGTCTGCACCGACTGCCACGGAATTCACTCCATCAAGTCGCACATTGATCCCAACTCCCCAGTCTCCGCGCAAAATGTAGCCCAGGCGACCTGTGCGCGCTGCCATGAAGGAGTACGGCTCTCGCAGGAATTCGGCGTGGAAGGGCGCCGCGAGACCACGTATCTGGCCAGCTACCACGGGTTGGCGTCGCGGGAAGGCTCGCAGGTGGTCGCCAATTGCGCTAGTTGCCACGGCACTCACAGCATCTTTCCTTCGAATGATCCGCGGTCGACGATCAACCGCGCGAATCTCGCCCGGACTTGCGGACAGTGCCATCCCGGCGTCACGGAAAAATTTACCGAGGCAAAAGTGCACGTGGGCGCACCGCTCTCGGCCGACATCGGCAGCAAGGCCGTGCGCTGGATTCGCCGTTTCTACATAAGCTTGATCTGGGTCGTCATCGGCGGCATGCTGGTGCACAACCTCATCATTTGGCGGGCCAAGCTGCTGGCCCGGCGCAAGACGGAACATGATTTCGTCGAGCGCATGCCGGCCCGTTTTCGGTGGCAGCATGCGGCTCTCCTCACCAGCTTCATCCTGCTGGTGCTGACGGGCTTCGCCTTGAAGTTCCCCGATTCCTGGTTCGCCTCTATGCTGTCGCTGGGTGAGCAGAAGCGGCATCTGCTGCACCGCATCGCCGCCGTCGTTCTGATGGGAGTGAGTTTCTATCACCTCCTCGACTCGCTGGCGACCCGCGAAGGACGCAGACTGGTGCGAGACCTCTTCCCCACCCTGGATGATGTTCGGGGCGCGTGGCAGAATCTGAGTTATTATCTCGGTTTGACTTCAAACAAGCCTGAGTTCGCCCGCTTTAACTATGCGGAGAAAGCCGAGTACTGGGCTCTGGTCTGGGGCATGGTCGTGATGGCTGTAACTGGGATTATGCTGTGGGCCAAGGTTTCAGTGGGGAATCACTTGCCGCGCTGGTGGCTGGATATAGCGACTGCCATTCACTTTTACGAAGCCGTGCTCGCAACTCTGGCCATTGTGGTCTGGCACTTTTATCAGGTCTTCCTCGATCCGGATGTTTATCCGATGAACTGGGCGTGGTGGGACGGGAAGATGCCGCTCCACCATTACCGCGAGGAACACGGCCTGGACGGCATCGGCCTGGCCCAAGCGGTCAGTGGGGAGGGCGACGTGACAGAATCAAGTCAGGAGCGCGCAGAAGCAGCAACCGAGGTCAAGCATGGACACTGAGAAATCTCCCCCGCCAGGGGTAGAGCCCTGGCACCGCTCGCGGATGCTGCTGCGGAACCCCGTCAGCCTTGCCGGAGTGGCGCTAGGGATCGTCAGCGTAGCCAACATTTTTCTTTTCTTCCTGATTGACCAGATCGCGGTGCGGCCAAGTCCGTATATCGGAATTCTGGCCTATATGGTGTCGCCCGCGTTCCTGATCGTAAGTCTGTTGCTCATGTTGACCGGGGTGCTTCTGGAGCGGCGGAAGCATGTCGCGCCTTCAGCTTTCTATCCGCGCGTGGATCTTAACGATCCCACGCAACGCGGCGCGGTAGTCGCCTTCGTAACGTTTCTGGTGGTGTTTGTCGCGGTGAGTGGAGCGGGCAGCTACAAGGCTTACGAGTTCACCGAATCCACCGCTTTCTGCGGACAGCTGTGTCACACCGTAATGAGTCCGGAATATACGGCTTACCAGCTTTCTCCCCATGCCCGTGTGGCCTGTGCTGAATGCCACGTTGGGGCTGGGGCGACGTGGTTTGTGAAATCCAAGCTTTCCGGCAGCCGTCAGGTTTTTGCGACGGTCTTCAACACATTTCCGCGGCCCATTCCTACCCCGGTGCACAATTTGCGCCCCGCTCAGGAAACTTGCGAGCAGTGCCACTGGCCGAAAAAATTCTACGGCGGCCAGCTTAAGATCTTTTCCCACTACGCCAACGACGAGAAGAACACTCTTCGCCAAGTCCGGATGCTGATTCTGACTGGCGGTGGCGATCCGGCCACGGGTGCGCCGTCAGGCATCCACTGGCACATGAACATTGGCAACAGGATCGACTTCGTGGCGTCGGATGAGAAGCGGCAGATCATTCCCTACATCCGGGTCGAAGACACGCAGGGGCGGGTCACGGAGTATTACGCAAAGGACTCGACACTCAGCAAGGATCAGATTGCCAAGGCGGAAAAGCACCACATGGACTGCGTGGACTGCCACAACCGTCCGACGCACATTTATGTTCCACCGGATCAGTCCGTCGATCAGTCGCTGCAGGCACGGCGTCTCGACGTTTCCCTGCCCTTCATCAAGCAGGAGGCGGTTATCGTCCTGACCGCGACTTATGCCACTACCGACGCTGCCATGCAAGGAATCGCGAGCGGACTGCAAGGCTTCTACGAGACCAAGTATCCGGATGTAGCCAAGACCAAGCAACTCGAGATTCGAAACGCGGTCACCGAGGTTCAGGCCATCTTCCGGCGCACAACCTTCCCCGAGATGAAGCTGAATTGGCAGACCCATCCCAACAACCTCGGCCACTACTACTCCAGCGGTTGCTTCCGCTGTCACGATGGGCAGCACGTCAGCGCCGACGGCCGGGTTGTGAGCAAGGACTGCAACCAGTGCCACACCCTGATTTCCGAAACGGACGGTACAACCAGCGCGGCTGCCGCGCCCCCACCAGTCTTCCAGCATCCGGTCGATTTGGGAGACCTCACACAGGTCAATTGCGCAGACTGCCATACGGGAGGAACCGGACCGTAAAGTTGATCCGGCTTGCATACCACGAAGGCGAAGGCTTGAGGCGGGCTCAGAAGCACACCATGGCGCAAGAACCCGCCCACCCAACTCCTCGACCTAGAGGAGTCCGGAATTTCAGCCCTGATCGTAGAACTTCAGCGCCATAGCGCCATGCGTTGCCGCGCCTCCGGCCCGCAAAGCCGCCGCGAGCAATGAGCTTTCCGTGATTTCCTCGCGGGACGCTCCCGCCCCCTTTGCTGCCTTGGTATGGACTTCAATGCAATAGGGACACTGGGTGGTACAGGCGACCGCCAGGGCGATGAGCTCGCGATATTTCCTTGGAATGGCTCCGTCCTCACGACTGACAATTTTGTCCAGGTTGAGCCAGGCGTTAAATTCCGTCGGTGCGAGCTTCCCCATTTCCTTGAGAAGCCGCAGGTCGCCGACGTCATGGTAGTGTTCACTCATTCTTTTCCTCCTCGTAACGCTAGTTGTTTTCAATCTGAGAGTCTACCGAAACAGTTCTCATTACTGGGTAGTTCTGAATCGCATGCGTACGATGTTTGAAGGGTAAGCGTCTGGGGTCCTTGCAACAAGATGGCAGATTCGCCATTATGGATAGGTGATTAGGCCAACAGGATCAGGCCACAGCAGCAGCATCATATCGATCCAGGGAAACTCATGATTGACGTCACGGTTTTACTTCTCGATGGAACCTTCGCATCCACCGCCATCGGCCCCATGGAAGTCTTCCGCCATGCCGGCATGCTTTGGAACTTTCTCACGCAACAGAAAACGGTCCCGCGCTTTCGCGTGACCACGGTATCGGCGAATGGATGCCCCGTCGTCTGTGACGGAGATATCGAAGTTCGCCCGCATGCACCCATCACAGCCATTCGCAAAGCGGATCTTATTTTTGTTCCGACGACAGGCCTCAACATCGATAACGTCGACGAACTCTATGCGCCGGTAATCCCCTGGCTTCGCCGCTGGCATAAACGCGGGGCGGCGATCGCCAGCGTGTGTTCGGGAGTGGGTCTGGTCGCGGCCAGCGGCTTGCTGGATGGGAGACGCGCCACCACTCACTGGGGCTTAGCGGAGCGGTTTCGCCAGAAGTACCCCAAGGTTCGCTGGATGCCGGAGTTGATGGTGACCGAAGACCGAGGACTCTACTGTGGAGGTGGCGTCCACGCCGCGCTCGATCTCAGCCTTTACCTGGTCGAGAAATTCTGCGGTCATGAGGTGGCCATGCAGAGCGCCAAGGCTATGCTAATCGAGACTCCGCGCTCGTGGCAGGCGGGGTTCGCCATCGTCCCCCTAAAAACCGAGCACAGCGACGATGCCATCTCCCGCGCACAAGAGTGGCTGCACCAGAATTTTCAGCGGAGTTTTGCCCTTGAGTCTCTAGCGCGGCGGGTAGGAATGAGTCTCCGCAATTTTGTCCGCCGCTTTAAGCTGGCGACCGGAGATAGCCCTTTGATCTACGTGCAGAAGTTGCGGGTAGCCGCCGCCAAGCGCCTGCTGGAAAGCAACCACCGCACGATGCAGGAAATTAGCGACGGGGTGGGTTATCAGGACGTCGCCTTCTTCCGCGAGATCTTTCAGCGTCACACCGGGGATTCTCCTAGCGCCTATCGTGAAAGGTTCGGAGTATAGCGAACCCCACCGGTGCCTGATTTCCCCGCGAGAAACCACCTCCACAAAAGAAAGCCGAAACGCGAACTCACGCATGCGATTGAAAAGAAACACTTTCTCTCTTATACGTGATTTCAATCACATGCCTCTGTGAACCCACGTCCCGACATCCACACCTCCCTTCCGGCATCCTGAAAATATCGCGAGGCCACCCGGTGGTCGCCGTGGAATTTCGAACGGGGGATGTCATGAAGCGCAAGGTTAAGACGATGGACGCCAACGAGGCGGTCGCGCATGTGGCTTATGGAGTCAGCGAGGTGATCGCCATTTATCCCATCACACCTTCGTCACCGATGGGCGAATGGGCGGACCAGTGGGCGTCGGAGACCGTGCCCAACGCCTGGGGCAGTGTGCCCCATGTCATCGAAATGCAGAGCGAGGGCGGCGCCGCCGGGGCAGTGCATGGCGCTCTGCAGACCGGATCGCTTTCTACGACCTTTACCGCCTCGCAGGGATTGCTGCTCATGATCCCGAACATGAACAAGATTGCGGGCGAACTGACGCCGACAGCGTTCCACGTCTCGGCGCGCACGGTAGCCACACATGCGCTTTCGATTTTCGGCGACCACTCCGACGTGATGTTATGCCGCACGACGGGATGGGCGATGCTGTGCTCGAACTCGGTGCAGGAGGCCATGGATTTGGCCCTGATCGCACACGCTGCTTCGCTGGAGACGCGTATTCCCTTTCTGCATTTCTTCGACGGATTCCGCACCTCGCACGAAGTCAACAAGATCGAAATGCTCAACGAAGACGACATGCGGGCACTGATCAACCTGGACCGGGTCATCGAGCACCGCCAGCGAGCCCTTTCGCCGGACCATCCGGTGCTGCGCGGCACGGCGCAGAATCCTGACGTCTTCTTCCAGATTCGCGAAACCGCCAATTCTTACTACGACGCCGCCCCGGCAAAGGTGCAGGCGGTGATGAACAAGTTCGCCGAGGTCGTAGGACGCTCCTACCATCTGTTCGACTACGTCGGCGCACCGGACGCTGAGCGCGTCATGGTGATGATGGGGTCGGGAGCGGAAGTGGCGCATGAAACTGTCGAGCACCTGAACGCGCACGGAGAAAAAGTCGGGTTGCTGAAAGTGCGGCTGTACCGCCCGTTCTGTGTGAAGTCGTTCCTGGAAGCTCTGCCTGCGAGCGTGCGCCAGATCGCGGTACTGGATCGCACGAAGGAGTCGGGAGCGATCGGCGAACCTCTGTACCTCGACGTGGTCAACGCGATTCATGAAGGGATCAGCAAGAAATACGTAGCCCCGGACGCATTCGTCCGGGGAGGGAGTGACGAAAGCGTCCGCCCCCACACAATCGTTGGCGGGCGCTATGGATTGTCGTCCAAGGAATTCACTCCGGCGATGGTGAAGGCGGTTTATGACAATCTGAAACAGAAACAGCCTAAGGATCACTTCACGATCGGCATCAACGACGACGTCACCCACACCAGCCTTGACTACGACGCGGCGTACTCAACCGAGCCAGACAACGTGGTGCGCGCGCTGTTCTACGGCCTGGGTGCGGATGGCACGGTCGGCGCCAACAAGAACTCGATCAAGATCATCGGCGAAAACACCGATAACTACGCGCAAGGATACTTTGTTTACGACTCGAAGAAGTCCGGCGCGATGACCGTCTCGCACCTCCGCTTCGGCCCGCAGCCGATTCGGTCGAGCTACCTGGTCTCGAAGGCAAACTTCGTGGCCTGCCACCAGTGGATATTCCTCGAGCGCTACGACATGTTGAGCGCGCTGGTGGACGGAGGCACCTTCCTGGTGAACAGTCCGTTCGGCAAGGACGAAGTCTGGGACCACCTGCCGCGCGAAGTGCAGTCGCAACTGATTGCCAAGAGGGCGAAACTCTACACGATCGACGCTTACACGGTCGCGCGCGACGCGGGCATGGGCTCGCGCATGAACGTGATCATGCAGGTGTGTTTCTTCGCAATCTCGAAGGTTCTCCCCGGCGATGAAGCGATTGAAGCGATTCGCCAGTCCATCCGCGACACCTACGGACGCAAGGGCGAAGAAGTTGTGCGAAAGAATATGGCGGCCGTAGATGAGACGCTGGCACACCTGTTCGAAGTGAAGGTTCCGGCGAGCGCCACCAGCACGATTAGGATACCGGATGTCTTCCCCGGCGCGCCCAAGTTCGAGCACGACGTCCTGGGCACAATTTATGCCGGCCGCGGCGATGAGCTTCCGGTGAGCGCGTTCTCTTGCGACGGCACTTTCCCGACCGCCACGGCGCGTTGGGAGAAGCGCAACCTGGCATTGGAGATTCCCGCGTGGGACACCAAGATCTGCATCCAGTGCGGCAAGTGCGCCATGGTTTGCCCGCACGCCGTCATCCGCATCAAGGTCTATGACAGCAAGAACCTGGAGGGCGCTCCGGCCACATTTAAATCCTGTGATGCGCGCGACAAGGAATGGCAGGGCCTGAAATATACAATTCAGGTCGCTCCGGAAGATTGCACCGGATGCGGAGTCTGCGTGGATGTTTGCCCGGTCAAGAACAAGAGCGAAGCGCGGCTCAAAGCCATCAACATGGTGCCGCAGCCTCCGCTGCGCGTGCCCGAGAGCGAGAACTGGGAATTCTTCCTGAAGATTCCTGAACTCGATCGCAGAAAAATCAAAGTGGGGACGATCCGCCAGCAGCAAGTCCAGGAGCCGCTGTTCGAATTCTCCGGCGCTTGCTCGGGATGCGGCGAGACTCCTTATCTGAAGCTAGTTTCGCAACTCTTTGGCGATCGCGCCATCGTGGCGAACGCCACCGGTTGCTCATCGATCTACGGCGGGAACCTGCCGACCACACCATGGGCCAAGAACGGCGATGGCCGCGGACCGGCTTGGTCCAATTCCTTGTTCGAGGACAATGCGGAATTCGGGCTCGGTTTCCGCATCTCGATCGATAAGCAGACCGAGTTTGCACGAGAGTTGCTGCACGGCGTGGCGGGAGCGGTGGGTGAGGACCTGGTCACGGCCATCCTCAACGCGAAGCAGAAAGACGAAGCCGACATCTACGAGCAGCGCCAGCGAGTCGACGTTCTCAAAGAGCGGCTCCACAAGCTCAACTCGTCCGAGGCGAAGCAACTTCTGGCGGTTGCCGACATGCTGGTGAAAAAGAGTGTGTGGATCGTCGGCGGCGACGGTTGGGCCTATGACATCGGCTACGGCGGCCTCGACCACGTGCTGGCCAGCGGCCGGAACGTCAACCTGCTGGTTCTCGATACTGAAGTCTACTCAAACACCGGCGGCCAGGCATCGAAATCGACTCCACGGGGCGCCGTCGCCAAGTTTGCCGCGGGTGGCAAGCCTAGTCCCAAGAAAGATCTTGGGATGATGGCCATGACTTATGGCAGCGTCTACGTGGCCAGTGTGGCCATGGGCGCGAAAGACGAGCACACGCTGAAGGCGTTTCTCGAGGCCGAGGCCTTCGACGGCCCCAGCATCATCATCGCTTACTCGTCCTGCATCGCACACGGAGTCGACATGACGACGGCCATGACCGATCAGAAGGTGGCCATCGAATCGGGCCAGTGGTTGCTGTATCGCTACAATCCGGAGCGCGCGGAGGCGGGCGAAAATCCGCTGGTGCTTGATTCGCGGGCTCCCACGCGCAAAGTGCAGGAATATCTGCTGCAGCAGACCCGCTTCAAAATGCTCACCAAGAGCAAGCCGGAAGTCGCAGAAAAGCTCTGGAAGCAGGCGCAGCAGGATGCAGAACAGCGTTATCGCTACTACGAATATTTGGCCAACCGCAAAACCGAAGCGGCGGCTGCGAAACCGGGAGCCGAGAAGGCCGCTCCCGCCCCGGAAAAACCGGCGCCGACCGGAGCTGCGCGGTAGCCGCGCGAGGAGGATCGAATGGTTGACCTGAGAACGACCTATCTTGGCTTGACGCTGCACTCACCTCTGGTGGTCTCAGCGTCGCCGCTCTCGCGTGACGTGGATGGCATTTGCCGCCTGGAAGAGGCGGGCGCGGGCGCAGTGGTTCTCTACTCTCTCTTTGAAGAACAGTTGCGGCAAGAGGAGATGGATCTCGAATATCACCTCAACGCCGGAACCGAGAGCTTCGCCGAATCGCTCACCTATTTCCCGCAGCCGAGCGAGTTTCAAACTGGCCCTGAGGGATATCTCGAGCACATTCGCAAGGCAAAAGCATCGGTAAAGATCCCGATCATCGCCAGCCTCAACGGCTCGACGCTCGGGGGGTGGACCAAATTTGCTGCGCAGATCGAGCGCGCCGGCGCCGATGCCATCGAGTGCAACATCTATTACATTCCCACCGATCCGAAGGTGGCGGCCGCCGAGGTGGAAAAGACTTATCTCGACATCCTGCAGGCAGTGAAGTCGACGGTCAAGATTCCTGTTGCGGTGAAGTTGAGCCCGTTCTTCAGCAACATGGCCAACATGGCCCACCGTCTCGACGCCGCAGGGGCCGATGCCCTGGTGTTGTTCAATCGCTTCTACCAACCAGACATCGATCTGGAGGAACTGGAGATTCGTCCCAACGTGCTGTTGAGCACGCCGCATGCCTTGCGTCTGCCACTCACCTGGATCGGAATTCTCTACGGCAGGGTGAAGGGCGGTCTGGCCGCGACCGGCGGAGTGCATGGCGCTGAGGATGTGATCAAGCTGCTCATGGTTGGGGCCAACGTCACCATGATGTGTTCTGCTTTGATGCGCCACGGCGTCAATCACCTGCGGCACGTGGAACGCGAACTGCGCGATTGGATGGAAGAACATGAGTATGAATCGGTGCTGCAGATGCAAGGCAGCATGAGCCAACTCCGCTGCCCCGATCCGGGAGCGTTCGAGCGCGCGCAATACATGCGTGCGGTGAAGGGCATGCAGCACATTCACATGGCGGGGTGGCGCTGATGTTGGCATCGTCGAAAACCTGGGATACCGCAGAGGAGCAGACAGTCCGGTCCGCCAACTCCACCGAGCAACAGCGTTTCCGAGCGCGTTCCGAATCTGACGCAACCGTGAATGTGCGCCGCGAACGCCGACGCGCATTAATCGTTCCTCGCGAACATGGCGCGTGGGGCCTTCTGCTGGTCCCCATGATCACCGGTGCGGGAATCGCCTTCCGCGAATGCAGCCACATCTTCCCTCTCATTCTGCTGTCAGCAGCTGCATTGTCCTTGTTCTGGTTGAGAACTCCGGTAGAGAGCCTGCTTGGCACCTCCGCCATGCGGGCCCAGTCGAGCGAAGAGTACCGGACGGTAAAGTCCTTCGTCATGGGATTGGGCGCGATTGCTGCCGTAGCGCTCGGCGCACTGCTCTGGGCGGGTAGAAACGCCGAGTTGTGGCCGCTGGGCGCCGCCGTTCTGGCCGCATTTGCCGGACAAGCCCTGCTAAAAAAATTAGGCCGCCGAGCCCGCATGCTGTCCGAAGTCGTGGGCACAATCGGGCTCACCGCATCCGCGCCCGCTGCGTATTACGTGATTACGGGCAACTTCAACGCCACCGCCTGGATGCTCTGGCTGGCGAACATCCTCTTCGCCGGCGATCAGATCCATTACGTTCAACTCCGCCTTCACACTGCAACCGTCGAAGGCTTCCGGGCCAAACTCACCCGGGGCTGGGCCTTCGCCGCCGGGCAAGCGCTCATGACGGCAGTGCTCACGTTGGCCTGCTTGAGCCGCTTGATGCCAGCAATCGTTTCGCTCGCATTTTCGCCGCTTCTTTTTCGCGGCTGGTTCTACTTCATCCAGGAACCGGCGCCGCTGATTGTGCGGCGGCTCGGCTGGAACGAAGTAAAACACGCCGCCGCTTTTTGCGTCCTGTTCATCGCGACATATACGTTAAGCCGATAGGCCCGCATGACCCAGGCTGAACGTTGCCAGCTTTGGATGCGGCCAGATCTTCAGAGTGGCAAGCTCCCTGCGGACGGGAAATCCCAGGGAATCTCTGATCAAGTGTTGGAGAAACAGAACCCCAGGTCCCTCGACTGCGCAGAATCGCCCAAAAGCGGCAATTCTGCCTCGGTCGGGATGACAGAAAGAACTTAATCAGAGTGTCCCTAGGGCACGATTACGGCGGCACCATCCACCGCGTCGTTCTCCACCGCCATTAGCGCTTCGTTCGCCTGATTCAGAGGAAACACCGTCACTTTAGGCTTCATGCCGATCTCCGCGGCTAATGCTAGAAAGTCGCGGGCGTCGGCGCGGGTCATGTTGGCTACGCTGCGCAGCTGCCGCTCGCCCCACAGGAGACGATCGTAGTCGAACTGAGGGATGCGATCCAGGTGAATGGCATTGATCGCAACCACGCCTCCTTTGCGCAGGCTCGCGAGCGCGGCAATCACAACGTCTCCGCTTGGGGCAAAGGTGATGGCGCGGTCGAGTTCGACTGGCGGCTTTTCGATTTCACTTCCCACCCACGTCGCTCCCAGCGACTCCGCCAGTTCGCGGTGAGACTGGCCTCGCGTCGACACATACACGTCGCACTTCCACGCGCGCAGGACTGCGATCGCCAGATGCGCCGACGCACCAAAGCCGAACAATCCGACCCGCTCTCCGGGTTCGACGCCAGCCACACGCAGGCTGCGGAAGCCGATGATCCCGGCACAGAGAAGGGGAGCCGCATGGAGATCATCAAGGGCTTCTGGCAGCGGAAAGACGAAGTCAGCGCGAGCTAGAGCGTACTGGGCATATCCGCCGCGGACGGAGTATCCGGTGAATGTGGGAGCGTCGCAAAGATTCTCGAGGCCGCGTTGGCAATACGGGCAGCTGCCATCCGTCCCGCCAAGCCAGGAAACACCGACGCGCGAGCCGAGGAAGATTTCCTTGGTTGCACCGGCCATCACTTCGCCAACGATCTGGTGGCCGGGAATCATTTCGGGCTGTCTGGGCGGCAGTTCTCCCTCGACGATGTGGAGATCGGTGCGGCATACGCCGCACGCGCGCACGCGCAGCAGAACATGGCCGGGTTCTGGTTCAGGATCGGCAGTGTCGATGAGTTTGAGAGGTCGTTGCGAAATCGGTTGCGGTGAGGTGAGGATGGCGGCCTTCATCGGGACCTCCTTGTAGCAGTATGATGCCGCGGGCCACCCAAGAATGAAGAGTGTCGCCGCTGTTGACCGAGCCGGGCTCCGCCCGGCGGACAGCCGAGGCGGCTGTCCCCACATAACCCGTCCTACTTTGCGGGAACCAGTTCCAGTGTCAGTACCTGAAATGGCTGCAGGTGAAAGAGGTGCCACTCCCGCGCGGGGATGGTGAGCGCCGGTTTGGCGCTGTCACCTTTCCATGGGCTGCGCGCGACAAAGCCGTTGGAATTCCCTTCGGGCAGTTCCAGAGTCGCCGCCAGGGTGGAAGAGAAATCCTGGGGGTGATCGCTCGGGTTGCGCAGCGTCACGATTGCTTTCTCGGGCGACCACGATGCCCAACCATAGACTTCAAGCAGCGTGGGATTGCCGCCGATCCAGTGCGAGTCTTCGAGTGTTCTTGCGTTTTCGCGTGACCATTTCGCCGCCTCGGCGAGGACATCCCAGTCTTGTGGCGAAAGCAAAGAGGGGGTGATGTACATCTCCTGCAACTGCGTTCCTTCCCCGAAATACGAGTGGACTTCATCAGGAAAATCATGTCCGGGATCGCTGGCTAACCGCTCCGCATACCGCGCAAAAATAAGGCCGTGCAGCATTAAGGAATTCAATGGGAACAACGGGCCTTCTTCGACGACCCAGCGATAGATTTGCGAGTCGCGGTAGGTGATCCAGCGCTGGCGATTCGTGCCGACGCCCGCGAAGCTGTGGTCGTCGCCTCCGCGCCAAATCGAATCCGCATAGAGCAGCCAGAACGGCGAGGGATAAGTGCCGGTTGTAAGGTTGACGTAAAGATCAGGCTTCTTCGCGCGAAGTTCTCCGATGAGATGAATGGCGGCGTCGAAGTCGCTGTCAAACTCGCTGCCCGCGATTACCTCGTTGGCGTTACCGGTGCCATCGAATTTGAACTGGTTTATGCCGTATTTCTCGATCAGGTCAAGGCATGTATCGCGGAAGTAGTGGTAATACTTTGGTCCTGAGAGCGCGAGGCCACCTTCGTTCGTCTCGAATCCCTGCGCACGGGCTGAAGCCAAGCGCTGTTGCTTGGGCTTGTCATAGCCTCCCCAAGGCGAGAGCCAGATGCCAGGCGCAGCGCCGTATTTGACCGCCATCTGCGCGACCTTCGTGAGTCCATCGGGAAAGCCGGGGTTAAACTTCCACAGGGTCGTGGGATCGTCCCAGCCATCGTCGAAGAGAAAGCTGTCGAGCTTCACGCCGCGTTGCTTGGTTAATTGCTCGCCGAAGCTTTGTACCACTTCGAGCGCGCCCTGCTCGTTGTACCGGTCGAAGTATCCCAGGTCGTACCAGGAGTTGTAATGCAAAAAAGTGCGGTAGGGATGGGCGCGCTCGAGCTCCACATATTTCAGAAAGTCTCGGCGCAACTGCGCGGGATGCGCTACGCCAAAGACGCAGGAGAAGGTTACGCTTTGTCCCACCCGCAACGGGAGTTCGCGCGAGAGCCAACACGAGGCGCGGTCGCCGTGGACGCGACACTCGGACAAGGGATGCTCGAAGCCTAAAAACCATGTCCCGGCGACGACGGGAGATCCTTTCGCGTGGCCCGAGACGGCGGCTCCCGGCACGATCGCGTCGACCAGAATGACTTGCGTCAGGGGGAAGGGCTGTTGCCCGGCGTGGATGGTGATCTCCTGGCGAACATAATTCGTGTCGTCACGGAGGATGGCTTTCCAAGTCACTCGAAGCTTCGCGGGCGCGTCTTCGAGTTCGAGGCGAATCTGACGGCCAGGTAAGTGATCCGCGGCCCTGGGTGAATTGGCCGAAGTGATGATCTCTTCGATCAAAGGTCCCGCAATGATCTTCAGGTCGGATGAGCGCAGGACCGGTCCCTCGCGGGGCACCAGTTCAAACGGGCTGCCATCCAGCGGCAGGCTGGCCCGGGTGAAGCGGTTCGTCAAGCCCTGCCAACGTAGCGCCCCATCGCGGACAGACCAAGCCGCGGATATCGACTCATTGGAGAGGACAAGGCGATCACCTTCTCGAACCGCTTGCACTGCCGCAGCGGACGAGGCTAGAAGCGAGAGGAATAAGGCGGCGAGAGCAGCAATCAGCCGACCGGGATTTTGACGCCGTGAACAAAAGTGCATGGGTCTTTCGCTTCGCTCAGGATGACAACTTAGCTTGTGAAACGAACTTGCTGGACGACCCGCTAGATAAACCCCGCTCACCGGGCGGCTTCCCAGTTCTTTGATCTTGACACCGCCTCGTTCCAACGTTCGCGCAGCGAGCGCGCCTTGGATGCTGGCATTTCCGGCTCGAAGCGGCGGTCTTTCCCCGCGCCCGCATCAAGGTCGTGGTTCCAGAAGCCGACCCCAAGGCCCGCCAGGTACGCGGCACCCAACGCCGTGGTCTCGGTTACCGCTGGACGCACGACAGGCACTCCGAGAATATCGGCTTGAAACTGCATAAGGGCGTCATTGGCTGCGGCTCCGCCATCCACGCGAAGTTCCTGCACCGGGTCGCCGGAATCTTTGCGCATCGCATCGAGCAGGTCCGCTACCTGATAAGCGATGCTTTCGACCGCGGCTCGAGCCAGGTGGCCTGCGGTCGTGCCGCGGGTAAGGCCGAAGATCGAGCCCCGCGCGTAGGAGTCCCAATGCGGCGCGCCTAATCCAACGAAAGCCGGAACGAAGTAGACTCCGCCGTTGTCGGGAACTGACTTCGCGAGCGGTTCCACCTCTTCGGATTTGCGAATCAATCCCAAGCCATCACGCAACCATTGCACCACGGCGCCGCCAATAAACACGCTGCCTTCGAGGGCATACTCGGTTGTATCACCGAGTTTCCACGCAACGGTTGTGACCAGCCGGTTGGACGACGGCACCGCGCGCGTACCCGTGTTTTGCAGCATGAAGCATCCGGTGCCGTAGGTGTTCTTGGTGAGACCAGGCCAATTGCATCGTTGTCCGAAGAGAGCTGCCTGTTGATCGCCGGCAACGCCCGCGATTGGAATCTTTTCCAGCCCCTTCTCCGTGACGTCACCGAAGACTCCACTGGAAGCTTGAACCGCCGGCATCATGGCGAGCGGCACTCGAAACAAATCCAGGAGTTCGTGATCCCAGTCGCCGGTGTGAATATTGAAGAGCATGGTGCGAGAGGCGTTGCTCGCATCTGTGGCGTGAACGCGGCCTCCGGTGAGCCTCCAGATCAGCCAGGTGTCTACGGTGCCGAAAGCAAGCTTGCCGGTTTCGGCGAGGCTACGTGCGCCTGGAACGTTATCTAAAATCCAGGAAATTTTGCTGGCCGAGAAATAGGAATCGATCAGCAGTCCGGTGCGCCGCTGAATCAGCGGGCCGTGGCCCTCGGTCCTGAGACTTTCGCAGAAGTCGGCGGTGCGGCGGTCTTGCCAAACGATCGCGTTGTATACCGGCTGTCCGGTTTCGCGATTCCAAACGATCGTTGTCTCGCGCTGATTGGTAATGCCGATCGCGGCCATGTCGGCGGCCTGCGCTCCAGCCTTAGCGATCGCCTCAAGCGCTACGGCGATCTGGGAGAAGATGATCTGCTCAGGACGGTGTTCGACCCATCCGGGCTGAGGAAATATCTGATCAAACTCTTGTTGGGCGACGGCGCGGACTGTCCCTGCCTGATCAAACACTAAAGCCCGCGAGCTTGTCGTACCCTGGTCCAGCGCTAGAACGTATCGCACATCTTCTCCTCAGGCTCACCGCGCCGCCGGCGATTCGGAAGGGCGCAAGAAGCGACGGATGCCAAAATCATAAATAGCTGCTCCCGCCAATCCACCGAGCAGAGGCGCGACCACGGGAATCCACCATACGCGAGTCCCATCCGTGAGCCCGTTGTTGCGGAACCCGGCGAATACAGTAAAGAGGCGGGGACCGAAGTCCCGTGCGGGATTGATGGGGTAACCGTGCATTCCGCCAAAACTCATGCCGATTGCCACAACGATCAATCCGATCATGGGGGGCGCCAGGTTCGCTCCGGGAGGGCAGTTGAACTCGTCCACAATCGCGAATATGAGAAGAACCAGCAATCCGGTGCCGACCAGTTGGTCCAGAAAGCCGGCCTGAGGCAATTGCGGAAATGCCGGAAAAGTTGTGAACACGCCTGCGGTGCGTTCCAGTTGAGGATCTGCCTGGTGAAACGCCGGCAGGTAATTCCAAAAAACGAGCGCGGCGGCGGCGAAAGCGCCGGCGGTCTGAGCTGCGGAGTAGGGCAGTACCTTGCGCCAGGGAAAATCACGGAATACGGCCAAAGCCAGAGTCACAGCGGGGTTCAGATGCGCGCCGGAGATTTTGCCGGCGACATAAATTCCCATTGTCACACCAAGACCCCAGCCCAGAGTGATGTTGGTGAAGCCGCCGTGCACGGTCGCGCCGGGATTTGGTGCTGGAAACAGCACAACCATGGCGACGACGCCCGTGCCAAATAGAATCAGGACGAACGTCCCGAGGAACTCCGCAATTAACTCCGCCATCAGGGAAGGCTTTGGACTCATCCCGCATCTCCCGGGTCGACTCCACTATGTTTTCCGGACCGCGAAGTAGTCTAACAGGAGTGCGAGCGGGCAACTCAGGCGGGTCCGTTCATTGCCTGAGCTCCGGCCTCGGCGGAGCATATATAGACTTGAGGATTGATTCCGGTGGCCTGTCGATAGCGTTTTGAGATCTCCGCTGCAAAGTCGACGGCGTGTTGCTCCTGCACAAGATTGACCGTGCACCCTCCGAAGCCGCCTCCGGTCATGCGCCCGCCGCAAAAGCCGGGAAGGTCTTGGGCGGCCTCGACCATGATGTCCAGTTCCCTGCAACTGACCTCGTACAGATCACGCAAGCTGTCGTGGGACTCGCGCATCAGCACACGCATGTGGGCCAAGTCGCCATCAGTCAACGCGCGGGCGGCATCGATCGTCCGTTGGTTTTCACGGACTACATGAGTGCATCTTTTCAAGATTGTGGGGGGGAGATCGGCGGCGTGCTGGTTGAGCAGACTGACCGGCACGTCGCGCAAGGCGTGCACTGCGGGGTCCCAGGTTGCAAAATAACGTGTGCCTTCTTCGCATTCTTCGCGGCGAGTGTTGTAGGTACCGTTGGCCAGTTCATGTTTCACAGTCGTGTTGCATACAACCAGCCGAATGTTCCGGGGAACTGGAACCAGCTTGAACTCAAGGGAACGGCAATCCAGAAGAATGGCGCACCCTGCCTTCCCCATACAGGAGACGAACTGGTCCATAATGCCGACTCGCGCGCCTACGAAATTGTTCTCAGCCTGACGACAAAGTTTCGCGACCTCCGGCAAGGGCAAGCTGGCTCCAGTGAGGCTCATCAAAGCCAGCGCCGAAGCGACTTCGACCGCAGCGGAGGAACTCAGTCCGGCTCCGACTGGGATTTCCCCGTGGACGAGCAGATTTGCTCCCGCAAGTTCTTGTCCCTGCTGCTGAAGAACACCGGCGACGCCCAGCACATAGTCGCACCATGCGCCGGTGCGTTGTTGCGGTAGACGGTCGAGATCGAATTCGAAGTGGCCGGGGAATTCTTCGGAATAGATCACCAATTTTCGGTCCGGCCGCTCGGCAACGGCCACATAGGTCGAGAAGCCAATGGCGGCGGGCATGACGAACCCATCGCTGTAATCGGTATGCTCGCCGATGAGGTTGACTCGGCCGGGTGCACGATAGATTCTCGGACGACCGTCGAAAATTTTCTCGAAGTGGCCGGGCAACTCCTCAACTTTCATGTGCAATGGTCCTTTTGAACCGGTCTACTACCGCCAGGCTCAAACCAAATCGTTATTGTCTCTTAATCTGCCGATTAGTGAAACCCGGCCCCCGGGTGAGGTTCCGATCATGGGGACAACGGGTGCAAGAAATGTGGCGACGACGGTCATGGCTCACGGTGGCCGCGGCAAATCATTCCGTGCAGGTCATTCCGCCAGCATGGCTAACGTTTCGGCGAGCACGAGTGTCCCCCGAGCGATGTCATCGGGCGATGCGTATTCGTCGGGGCGATGACTGTAGCCGTTGTGGCAGGGAATAAACAGCATGGCCACGGGGGCGATGCGGGACATAAAAAGAGAGTCGTGATAGGCGCGACTCGTCATGGGAAGGAACCTGAAGCCGTGCTTTTCGCAGGCCCGACGTAGAGCGGCAACGATCGCCGACCCCGATTCTGCGGGTGCGTCCGCGTTCAACCAATCCGAGTGAATCGTTACCTCACGCTTTGACGAAGCGGCGCGACAAGCCTCCCCCAGCACCCTTACCACGCCGTCGCGACGTGCGAGGCTGGTATCGCGAATGTCCACACTCAGGCGGACTCTTGCGGGTATGCTGTTAACCGCTCCGGGAAAAACGTCGCAGATTCCCACCGTCGCCACCGTGTCGATCGCGCCGCTGGTGCGTGCTGCTTGTTCCAGAGCAAGGATCAACTCGGCCGCGGCGCACAACGCGTCTCGCCTATCGGGCATGAGCACGGCACCGGCATGTCCGCCTGCTCCCTCAACTGTCACGCGTAAGCTGGCAGGAGCCGCGATTCTCTCCACCACGCCCAGGGGCAGGTGTTCGCGCTCGAGGATGGGTCCCTGCTCAATGTGTAATTCTACGAAAGCTTTGTAATAACCAGTGGGAAGTTCTACTTGCTCCAACTCACCCGTGAGTCCCGCGTTGCGGCGTACCTCGTCCACGGAGGCGTCATCGTTGTCTGTCAATTTTCGCGCCGCATCGGCCGATAGAGTTCCCGAGAGCAGACGGCTTCCCAGACAGCCGATTCCGAACCGCGTGGGCTCTTCGGAGGTGAAGATCAGCAACTCGATTGAGTGTCGGGGACGGAATCCCGCCCGCTTCAGAGCGCGCATCGCCTCCAGCCCGCCCAGCACTCCTACCACGCCGTCGTACTTACCCGCGTTCGGAATCGCATCGATGTGCGATCCGGTCCCAACTATAGGCAAGGATGGGTCGGATCCAAGCCAGCGCGCGAAGATGTTGCCGATGGCGTCGTCCCTGATTACCAATCCCGCGTCCTTGCATCGCTCTTTCACCCACGCGCGTGCCTTGCGATCCGTCGGGGTGAAAACAACCCGGGTCACAGCGGGCGCTTCCGCATCCGAAAACGCAGCCAGCGCTTCGATCTCGGAAGCCAGTCGCTGCTGCTCAATTGCCAGTTTCATCGAGGTCCCGCCAGCGGATGCCGGTTCCAATCTTTGTAAATCAGATACTTTGCCGGCACTTTTCCGATCGCTCCAAACCACTGCGGACACCACGGAGCCATCCAGATGAAATCGCCGGCGCTGACTGGATACCACGAGTCTCCGAGGCGGTAGATTCCGCCACCCTCGAGCATGATCAGGCCATGTTCCATGACGTGCATCTCGACCATGCTCAACGCGGCTCCCGGCTGGTACACCATCGTGTTCACCGCGAAATCGAAATCCATCTCGTCCGGAAGCAGGCACTTGACCTGCAAATCAGGATCGTCGCTCAGGGCGTGCGACGAAACTGAATCTTCCGTCGAGACGATGGCTCGCGGTGATTCGAATGACTTCAACGGCTCATACGGCTTCTCAATGACTGTCGCGCGGCTGGTCGCCAACGCTGTGACGCGATGCGCAACGCCTTCCGGGAGATAAGCAAATCCGCGAGGACCGAGTTCGCTGCGTTTTCCGTTCAGCTCAACACTCACGGCACCTTCGATCACGTACAGGAAGCGCTGACTTGGTGTATGGCCGAGTTCTCCGGCGGCGTTAAATTCGGCAGTGTACTCTGTAAATGCCGCGCCCATAGCTGGCCCGGCGTGCACGATCGCCGTGCAGCCTTTCATGCCGGGAAGCGTGGTGCGTACGAAAGTGTCTGGCGTCAACAGCAGGTGATTGGGCTGTTGTGAACTTCGCGTACGACCGAGATTATGCACGCTGCGTCCTTGTCTGCGATGAAAGCGAAGCAGCCAGCTGATCCAACAATTGGAGGCCGCACCTGATCGCCTTCTCAACATCGCCAACAGCAACTGATTCTGCGGGATCGTGGCTGATGCCGCCGGGCGTCCGCAGGAAAATCATTGCCGAAGGGATTTTTCTGCCATGATCATCGCATCATGCCCGGCGCCGCTGACCATGCGGTGCGGTTCGCAGCCAATCCTGCGCATTGCTTCTTCAATCTGCCCAACGAGAAATGGGTCCATCGCAACCGCCGGCTGATTCATGCGGGCGCTCCAGTGCAGCGAGAGACCGCGCCTCTGCGCGATCTGCTGCGCATGATGAATCAGATCCTCCACGGTGCGCGTTCGAAAACGGTCTTCGCGGTGACGAACGTCCAGGCTGAGCCGCGCTTTCCCGGCGATTACGTTAGCAGCGCCTGGGCTGGCTTCCACCGAACCCACGGTCGCGACCAACCCCGAAACGGCTTTTGCTTCCTTTTCCACGATAGTGATCCACTCCGCGGCGCCGGCGACTGCATCGAACCGCAAGTCCATGGGAGTTGTCCCCGCATGATTCGTGCGGCCTGCAAACGTAAGGTCCAAGCGGCTCTGGCCGGCGATCGCTTCGACTACAGCGACCGGGATTCCCATGTTGTCGAGCACCGGCCCCTGCTCGATGTGAAATTCCAGATAGCCGAATGCGTCGTCCGGTAGACGGGCTTCGTCGATTTGCGCCGGATTGAGTCCGAAGTCCGTGATCGCTTGGCGCACCGAAACCCCACGTGAATCTTGCGCGCTCAACAGATCCTCATCCAGTCGTCCTACCAACGCCCGGCTGCCGATAAAGGGCGTGCCAAACCGAACCCCTTCCTCTTCCGAGAAGCCGACTATTTCGATTCCGTATGGGAGCCTCCGCCCACGCAATCCCTTGAGCAGCGCCACGGCGAGCACCACGCCAAGAATGCCGTCGTATGCTCCGGCATTCGGCACGGTGTCGAGATGCGAACCGATCAGCAAACAGGCTGCCGCTGGTCCTTCGGCGGGATATTCCACTCGCAGATTCCCTGCGGCATCCACTCGCACCTTGGTCCCAAGCGGTTGCAACCATCCGGTGATTTCCCGATGTACATCCCGCATCGGCGGAGACAGAAATGTGCGCCGGGTGGCATTCACGTCCTCGGAGAACGACGCCAACCTCGCGCAGCGAGCCATCACTTCTTCCGCGAGATCCGCGGCCTCATCGGGGTTTTGCATTGCCTCTAAACGCACGAGTCTCTCTTGAACCTATGCCTCACGAATGATTTTGGCCGCAAACCAGCCGAGCACGACGAGAACAATCAGCACCTGCCAAGCGTAATGGTTACCGTAGGTCGCAACCGGGTAATGATTGCTCAACATCAGAAAGACAACAGGAACCACCATGAACGTGTTGTGCTTCGAGCGCAGCTTTGCTTGAGCGCCGAGAGCAGGATCGAACTTCTCGCCGGCCGCGGCAGCCGCGATCATCTTGCGTTGCGCGGGGAGAATCCCGAACCACACGTTTGCCGTCATGATGGTCCCGAAAATCGCTCCCATGTGGATGTAGGCGGCGCGCCCGCTGAATACATGCAGCAGTCCCCACGAAAACGCGGCGGTCATGAGCAGGCCGAAGACCGCGAATGCCGCCTGCGATCGTCCCAGCGGAGACTTGACGGCCACGTCGTAGATGAGCCATCCGGCCACGAGTGCGCCCAGTCCGATGGCGATGCCGGCTTCTTTGGAAATATCCGAAACATCTGGGTCGATGAGCCCGCTACCAAGGTAGTAGACGAGGACCAGCAGCACCATGCCGCCCAGCCACGTCATCAGTGCTTCCCAGCGAAACCAGCGTACCTGCTGGGCGCTGACGCCCAGGGATTTCTGCTTCTCGACGGCGTAGAAGCCCCCGCTGTGAACCATCCATACTGCCGGAACAGCCCCATCAGTAGCGGCTTTCTTTTCCAGTTTGCCGAACTGCGCGTCGAGCCATGTGAAATAGTACGTCTGGCCCACCCACATGATCCCGGCGAACACGTGAAACCATCGCGCGCCCAGGTTCAGCCATTCTCGAATCGAAAAATTCACCCCTAGCTCCCCCGGTACGTGGTGTACCCATTCGCGCTCAACAAGAGCGGAATATGAAAATGCGATTCACCGTCGCGGACTCGAAATGTTACCTCGATCACCGGATACAAACTGTCCACTCTTAGCTCGTCAAAGTAGCTTGCGATATCGAATACGAGGCGATATATACCGGGCGCCAAATCGTCGCTGGGCAACATCTGCTCGCAACGGCCGTCTTGGTCGGTGTGCGACGACTGCAGCGGGCGCCAGTGCCCCGGCTCTTCGCGCTTTTCCAGTTGCACCGGCACACCGCTTGCCGGTCTGCCCCGACTCACATCCAAAACATGAGTGGAGATACGTTTCATCTCTGGAGCCATTTCTTGAGACGGAGGTTCGTGATCTTTCGCTGTTCTTCCGCGGCTGTGCGCAATTCTGTTGCGTCGTCATTGCCCAAGCGGCGGTGGAGAATGTCGAGCATCTCACTTGCGGACTTTCCGGTCGCGCAGACGATAAACACGCGGCCGAATCGCCGCTCGTATTCCTGATTCGCCTCGGCTAGAGCGGACTGGATGGCTCCTTCGGCGGTGGTTACGTCGCGTTGCTCCTCGGCCGACCAGGTCGCCGACTGAGCCGAAGCTGCTAGCGGCGCCATCCGCTCACCAATTCGCGGATGCTTCGACAATGCCTCCATCCAGTCCTGGGGCTCGAGGTGATTCCAAATCTCATCCGACGCCGTGGTGAGCGATGCTTCGCTCTGAAACGGCCTCCCTGCGGCGAGTTGGCGGGACCAGGCTGACGAACCGCAGCAGTCTAAGATCTGGAGCGCCGCTTCATCGGGAGAGATACGGTTCCATCTGGCCAGCACTTCGCTCATTCTTGCCGGTCCGCCTTCAGTCAGCTTGCGCAGGAACTCGGCGACCAGATTTCCGACCACCGCCGAGCGATAGGCGGCCGTCGATCGAATGTCGTCAATCGGCTGAATCTCACTCACGGCGACCTCCCGCGCGTGTTCGAGGAGCGCGGAATCGAGGGTTTTTCCTTTTACCAACTGCTCGGTCTCCCGCAAACGCATCGGGACGGGAGCGATGCTGCCCACAGCGATGCGGACATCTTCAATGATGTCGGTTGCGACTCGACCCAAAGCAGCGACACATACTTTCGCGATCGCCTGCGCATTCCGCGCTCCGACCTTGCGCGAATAGGTCACATAGTCGGCAAAGCGCCGCGGCAGACAAATTGCGCGAATTAGTTCCTCCGAGGCTAGAAGAGTCTGCTTGTAACCCGTGTGAAAGTCAGAATACCGGACGCGCCGCTCTCCGCGTGCCGAAACCAGCATCAATTCTGCCTCGTAAACAAGCAGGGCCGGCAGAGAGTCCGCGGCGGGTGAGGCATTCATGATGTTTCCGCCCAGCGTCCCACGATTCTGATTTGCAATTCCTCCGGTCCAGCGGGCCGCGCGCGCCAACAGCGGGAACTCCTGCTCCACTACTTCGTGATGGCGCAGGTCCGTATACGTGCACACCGCACCTATCGTGATCTGATCGGCCCCGACCTCAATGCGCCGCAGTTCTGGAAGATTCCAAAGGCTCACCAGTTTGCGCGGAGCCAGTTTTCCGGCAGCATACTGAACCATGACATCGGTTCCGCCCGCGATCGGCAACCATTGGCCGGGCTGCGCGGCCAAGAGGGACACAACAGCCGACAGACTCCCGGGAGCGACCAGTTCGTAATCGGCTGGATCGGATCTCATCTATCGTCCTCGCGAATTGCCGCTTGCTCCACAGCTTCGCAAATCTGCGCGTATCCGGTACAACGGCAGAGATTGCCCGCAAGGCTTTCCTTAATCTCTTCGTCGCTTGGCCGTGGTCTCTCGCTCAGCAGATGAAAGGCGGCCATAAGAATACCTGGAGTGCAGATTCCACATTGCGCTCCGCCACATTCAAGAAAGGCCTGCTGCAATGCGTGCAATTGCGATCCCTTCGCAATGCCTTCGATGGTGACGATCTGCGCGCCCTGCGCCTGCAACACCGGCACCAGACAACTGTTCACGAGCACCCCATCCATCAGCACCGAGCACGAACCGCACTCGCCTTCCCCGCATCCCTCCTTTGCGCCAGTGAGCCCAAGACGGTTCCGCAAAACATCGAGCAACCTCTCCATGGGGTAGGCGCGAACTGCCCTCGCCTCTCCGTTAACCGTCAAAGAAATTTCGCATTGGACGGGCGGAGTATTCATCGAACTCCCTGCCAGGCACGGCCGTCGGTTGGCGTTCCAGACGCTTTGCTCATTGCTTTGAAAATATCTTCGGGTAGCAGAGGAATGGAGTTGAAAGCAATTCCCGTCGCATCCTCGATGGCGCAGACGACCGCGGGAGCGGGACCATCCATGGGCAATTCCCCTATTCCCTTCGCCCCGAACGCGCCATGCTCGTTCCCCAGTTCCTCAAAGTAAACGCGGATCGGAGGCAGGTCCGCTGAGGTCGGCATGATGTAGTTTGTCATCTGCGCGTTCTGCATGCGACCCTCTTGCCAGACAACGTTCTCATACAAAGCAAAGCCGATGCCCTGTGCCACTCCGCCCGTAATTTGCCCGCGAGCCAGCACGGGGTGCAAAACCTTGCCCACTTCCTGGAGAGCGACGAAGTCGTCGACCTGGACGCTGTAAGTCGTCAGGTCGACCGTGACCTCAGCGACGTAAACGGCCCATGCATAGGCGGCGTAGGCTTCGCCGCGATATTTTTCGTCATCCCAGAAGATTCCGGGGGGCGCTTCGTAGCGCGCCCAGGATTTGAATTCTTTGTGTTCGAAGACATATTTCGCGCAGGCACGAGAGAATTCGTCACGCGAATATTCTTCTCGGAGCAACCCCGACCCGATCAGCGTCTGCCGAATCCCACGCGCCGCCGACTGCACCAACTTTCCGACCACCATGACCGTGCGGGAAGCGACGGTCGGACCGCTATTGGGCACCTCCTCGGTATCAGCCGGGGCAATGTCGACGTCTTGGTACGGCAGACCCAGAGTTTCGGCTGCAATCTGGCAGAGTACGGTCTTCGTTCCCTGGCCGAACTCTGTGCTCGACACCAGCACGCGCACGCGTCCGTCCGCGCAACCCTCAACGCCCACCACCGAGGCGAGATAGCGCTCGCCCGATCCGGTGAAACCCGCGCCATGCAAAAACGCAGCGAGGCCGACTCCCTTCTTCAAGGTCGCTGACTCATTCTCTCTTTGGAAACGCTGCTTCTTCGAGTGATAGTCGCTGAGCGCGAGCGCACGGTCAAGAAGTTGGTTCAGGTCGATGGGTTCGTGGATGGTTTGCTGTGTGGTCGTTGTCTGACCGGTCCTCAGGAAATTGCGGCGACGAATCTCTACCGGCGAAAGGCCAACGGTCGCGGCAATGCGATCCATGTGCCGCTCCATGGCGAACAAACTCTGCGGGGCGCCAAATCCTCGAAACGCCCCGTGGGGCGGCGCATTCGTCGCCACCGCCTTGGCGCGAACGCGAATGTTCGGCCAATAGTATGGACCGCCGGCGTGAATCGTCCCACGCGACAGTACCACCGGCGACAGGGTTGTGTAAGCGCCGCCGTCTATAACGAACTCGATTTCACCGCCGAGAATCTTGCCGTCGCGGGTCATGGCCGTCCGGTGCCGGGTTCGCGAGGGATGCCGCTTCGTCGTCGCCGCCATGTCCTCCATGCGGTCATATACGATCTTCACGGGCTTTCCCGACTTCATCGCCAACAAGGCCGCATGGCCGGCGATGATCGACGGATAGTCTTCTTTGCCTCCAAAGGCCCCGCCGGTCTCGGTTTGCACTACTCGAACCTTATCTTCCGGCAATGCAAAAAGTTTCATGAGCGCCTTGTGGACGTAGTAGGGGCACTGCAACGAGCCCCACACTGTGACACCGCGCTCGCGGTCGAAGTTCGCGATGACCCCGTTATTTTCGATGTACAACTGTTCCTGCGCCCCAGTCGTATATTCGCCCTCGACGATGTAATCCGCCTTCGCCCAGACAGCATCTACATCGCCCTTTTCGACTAGAAACCGTTTGAAAGTGTTGTCCGTCCCCCAGATGATCTCCGTGTGGCGTTCGCTCTCTTCAATGGTGAACAGTGCCGGCAGCGGATCGTACTCAATGGTGATCGCATTGACCGCTTTCGTGAGAGCATGACGGTTCGAGTGGGCCAGCAGCAGGATCGGCTCCTCAGGATGGTTCACAAACTCGTGCGCGAGATAGGCCTGGTCGTCGGCGATCAGAGCAACGCAATTCGTTGCAGGAATATCCTTCGCCGAAACGATCACGAACTCATCCCAGGCCACACCGTCCCCGTAATCTATTTTTTTGATCTTTCCGCGCGGAATGGTGCTTCGCACGGTCGCACCGTAGAGCATTCCGGGCATGACGATGTCGTCGATATATTGCGCACGACCTGTGACCTTGTCCCGCCCTTCCTTGCGCGGAACCGGCATACCGACGATGTGTTCAGTATTCAAGCGGTCTCGTAGGCAACCATTTGCATTTTGCGGGTCAATTTCGGACGAATTCCTTGCCGATCGTATCGCCGGGAAATTGTCCGTCACAAAACACCGGTCTACCGCGCAAGTAAGTTCTCTTCACCCGTCCTCTCAGTTTTTCTCCCAAGTATGGCGACATCGCGTGGCGCTGATGCAATTGATGCTGGGTCACTGTGAATTCGGCCTCAGGGTCGAACACGACGAAGTCGGCGTCATAACCCAAAGCTATTCGTCCCTTCCGCCCACCGCAGCCTGCGAGGTGCGCAGGTTTTTCAGCCATCCAGCGCGCCACATCCGTCAGGGAAAAACCGCGCGTCCGCGCCTCGGTCCACATCACCGGGAGCGCGACCGACAGGCTCGCGATGCCACCCCATGCGCTCTGGAAATTCCCTTCCTCCAACCGTTTCATGGTAGGCGGACACGGCGAGTGGTCCGTCGCGACCAGATCGATCACTCCCTCTTGCAGGCCCTTCCAGAGTTGCTCCCGATTTGCGCGGCTACGGATCGGCGGCGCGCATTTGCATTGCGTCGCTCCGTTGGCGATCGTCTCGGCCTCAAAGTGCAGATAGTGCGGACAAGTTTCCACGCTCAGCGCTAGTCCCTCGGCCCGCGCCGTTCGCAAGATATCCAGGGCACAACCGGTCGCGAGATGCACAATATGCAGATGAAATCCATATTCGCGGCACAGCGACAACAGGAATCGAATTGCGGCAAGCTCCGCCTCATCGGGTCGCGACTGCAAATAGGTCGCGTACCGGGTCCAATCGGCATCCCGCAAAGACTCGGTGGCCGCGTTCACTGGCTCCGGAAGTTCCGCGTGCACCAGCAGTGGCAGGCCCGTTCGCACGATGTGCGGCAGCGCCGCGCGCAGGTCCGACTCATCAACCATGGTGAATTCTTCGATGCCGGGATGCACCAGAAAACACTTGAAGCCTAATACTCCAGCCTTCGCGAGCGATTCGATCTCTTTGTGATTGCTTTGAACTACTCCACCCCACGCAGCCCAATCAACCCGGCACTGACCTTCAGCCGCTCGCCGCTTGGCATCGAGCGCAGGCACGTTGGTGGTCGCCGGAACACAGTTCAGCGGCATATCCACGAGCATCGTAAAGCCGCCGGCTGCGGCCGCGCGCGTCGCGCTGTGAAATCCCTCCCACTCAGTTCGCCCCGGTTCGTTGATGTGAACATGCGAATCGACTAAGCCGGGCAGAAGGGCCGCTTCCCCAAAATCTTCCCGCACCGCATCGGGAGGTACTTCGCTCGGCCCGACCAAACCCTCGATCCGCTCCCCATCCACCAGGACCGCACCCGGCTGAATTCCTTGCGGGGTTACGATCCGGCGCGAAAGAAAAACGTGCAAACCCAAAATCCGCTCCTGCCAGCAACGAGGTAAGAGGATAAAGGCTATCCCGAAGCGCCAGTCTTTGCAATCGTTGCAGGCCGCTTCGAGGGCAGCCGCGACAACGTGCTTACTATTTTTCGGGATTCCAGCTTATACTCCTTGCTCAGCGAAGCGGCTGCGAACAAGTTCATGTCGACCAATTTGCGCGAGATGGCGGTTACTGGCAGCAGGATACCGTCGACCACAATCCACTGAACGAGTTAAACATGGACAATCCTTTCATGGCCCGGGCCATTCAACTCTCTCTCGACAATGTTCTTTCCGGCCAAGGTGGCCCCTTCGGCGCGGTCATCGTGAAGGATGGCAGCATCGTGGCCGAGGGTGTCAATCGCGTCACCGCAAGCAACGATCCCACCGCGCACGCGGAGGTGGTCGCCATTCGCGCCGCCAGCGCTAAGCTGCGCACGTTTGTGCTCAAGGGCTGCGAGATCTACACCTCGTGCGAGCCTTGCCCGATGTGCCTGGGCGCGATCTACTGGGCGCACATCGCCCAAATCTATTTCGGAAACGTCGCCGCGGAGGCGTCCAAGATCGGATTCGACGACTCGCTCATCTACCATGAGTTCGCGCAGCCTCTTACCCAGCGGTCTATCCCGATAGTCCAGATGATGCACGAGCAGGCGCTCGCCGCCTTCCGCGCGTGGCAGGAGAAGCCGAACAAGATTCCGTATTGAGAGCCGGCCGCCGTCGCTTCCGCCTTCAATTCAAGCGAGACACAGGCTCACCAGCTACGGCGCGTGGGATACTATTCTTCAACTCATTCATCTTCGCTGGGTGCCAGGGAGGCAGAGCCTTCGATGAAACTTGAAACCGCGGTACTGAAGAAACTGCCAAAGGTTCTGCTCCACGAGCATCTGGATGGTGTTCTGCGGCCGAAAACAGTAATCGAGTTGGCCGATGCTCTGCATTATACGGAACTGCCTACGAGCGACCCGGAGGCCCTGGCGCAGTGGTTTCACCAGGGCGCAAACCAGGGAAGCCTCGCCAAGTATCTCGAGGGGTTTCAGCATACGATCGCGGTTATGCAGACAGAAGAGGCGCTGGAACGCGTCGCCTACGAAGAAGCCGAGGATCTCAGCAAAGACGGAGTCGTTTACTTCGAAACTCGCTTTGCCCCCGTTTTTCACACCCGGAAGGGACTGACTCATCAGCAGGTGGTGTCGGCCGTGCTCAAGGGACTGGCGCGAGGGCGCCAGGACTTCGGCGTGCAATCAGGGCTGATCATTTGCGCCATGCGCAACATGAACGTCTCGCTCGAAATGGCTGAACTTGCGGTCGATTTCCGCGCGCGTGGTGTCGTCGGCTTCGACCTCGCCGGTGAAGAGGGGGGTATCCTCCGAAAAAACACGTGGATGCTTTTCATTACATACAGCGCGAGAACTTCAACATCACGATCCATGCAGGGGAGGGGTTTGGGAAGGAATCCATCTGGCAGGCGATTCAGTATTGCGGGGCACATCGTATCGGCCATGGCACGCGCCTCATCGACGACATCGCGGTCGCCGATGGAAGGGCGGTGAAGTTGGGCGACCTCGCACAGTACGTTCTCGACAAGAGAATCCCCCTCGAAATCTGCCTGCTCAGCAATGTCCACACCGGAGCCACACCGAGCCTCGAGCAACATCCGTTCAAAATCCTCTATCAAGAGAAGTTCCGCGTCACTCTCAATACTGACAACCGGCTCATGAGCAACACCACGATGACGGGGGAGTTTGAAGCAGCGGCCAAGACCTTCGGCCTTACGCTTGACGACTTGGAAAAGATTTCAATCAACGCGATGAAGAGTGCGTTTCTCCCGTACGGCCAGCGCTGTGACCTCATCTACAAGACAATAAAACCGGGCTATGCCCGAATCCGCGAAGCGATGCCTAAGTGATCGCCATCGCCACATTGCTGACGCAACTGCTGGTCTTTGCGCTCGTTGCCGGCTCGCTCCTCGCTCAGTCCGCACCTATGCCCCAACCGATCCGCGTGAAGGTCGTGGTCGTCACTATGTTCGAACGCGGAGAGGACACGGGCGATGCTCCGGGCGAATTTCAACTCTGGGTCGAGCGAGAACATCTCGATAAGGTCTATGAAAATCCTGCCGGCTATCATCACGTGCGGATGAACAGGGACAGCGTGCTCGGCATGGTTACCGGGGTTGGAACGGCAAAGGCAGCCGCGTCGATTATGGCCCTGGGGTTGGACCCGCGCTTCGATCTCTCGAGAGCGTACTGGATCATCGCCGGGATCGGCGGAGGTGACCCTGCTGACGTGTCGCTTGGCTCGGCGGTGTGGGCTGACTACGTCGTCGACGGCGATCTGTCGTTCGAGATCGATGCGCGGCAAATTCCGGAGAACTGGCCCACCGGCTACCTTCCTCTTCGTAAAGGAACACCCTACGAGCAACCGGCCACAGCCGACTACGGCGAGGTCTATCAGCTCGATCCCGGGCTTGTAGGTTGGGCGTTACGTCTGACCCAGCAGGTTACGTTGCCCGATACCGACTCATTGCGCAAGTTCCGCTCGCGTTTTCCGGGCTTCCCGAATGCTCTCAAGGCACCGTTCGTAACAAAAGGCGCGGTGCTTTCAGCCAGCACCTTCTGGCATGGCTCCAAATTCGAGGATTGGGCGAATGGTTGGACTCGCTACTACACTTCGGGCAAGGGCAACTACATGGTGGCTGCCATGGAAGACTCCGGCACGCTTCAGGCTCTCACGTTCTTGAGCCATGCCGGCCGCGCCGACTTTCACCGTGTCCTCGTGCTGCGCACAGTAAGTAACTACGACCGCGAACCGCCGGGTGTTAGCGTCGCCGAGAGTCTGAAGGAGATGGTCTCAGGCAATTACTCCGCTTACCTGCCGGCGCTGGAAGCCGCCGAAGTTATAGGAGACAAAGTTGTGATCGACATTGTCGGCCACTGGCACGAACGCGAAAACACGATCCCCGATACGCCGTAGAAGTATCTCCGCCGCTAGTGTAACTAACGGAGGTTCATCGAATAATTGCAAGATTCTTTCGTGGAACAACGATAAGCGCCCTCAGGGGCTTAAAGCCCGAATTATCAGCGTTGCGCTTTTCGGCGCGGCTCGAAGCCGCGCCCTTTCAAAGCTCGCAAACTTTTGACACGAACTAGCGGGACACCACGCTGGTAGCATCTGGCGGATGTTACAATCCCAGCCCAATCCACATTGAGAAGGACGCGCCAACATGGCATCGGTAGCGCAACAGAACCCCACGAACGCTGACTACGGCCTGCGACGCGAGATTCTTTCACCGATGGAGACGCTGGCCCAGTCCGTCTCGACCATGGCACCCACAACGACTCCTGCCGCGACGATACCACTGGTTTGCGCACTGGCCGGCAACGGCACATGGCTGGCCTACGTGCTCGCAACCGGCGCGATCCTGCTGGTGGCACTGTGTATCAGCCGCTTTGCCAGTCACTCAGCCTCTCCGGGATCACTTTACAACTACGCTTCGATGATCCTGCCGCCGTGGCTGGAGGCCACGGTGGCGTGGAGTCTTCTTCTGGCATACGTGGCTACGGGCTCGAGCGTGATTGGCGGCTTCTATCATTACGCCAACCTGCTGCTGCACGACGCCACTGGCCATGGCTTCTCGGCGGTTCTGCTCTCGGTGCTCGTCACCGGGGTTTCGATTTGGATTGCTTACCGCGATGTGAAGATTTCCGCCCGCCTCATGCTGTGGATCGAGGCTGCCTCGGTGACCGTTATTGTGGCGGTTGTGGTGCTGCTGCTGGTGCGTCACGGATGGCACTGGGATTGGGACGAACTCCATCTTCGCGGCATGACGGGCAGCGGCCTGCGGCTTGGACTGGTGCTGGCTCTGTTCAGCTTTGTGGGTTTCGAAAGCGCGACTACTCTGGGATCGGAAGCACGCAATCCGCTGAGATCAATCCCGCGCGCGGTCATTCTGAGTTCGCTGTTGGGGGGCGCATTCTTCACCGTGTGCGCTTACGCTGAGGTATTGGGATTTCATTCTGTGGGACAGGACCTGGGGGCAAGCCAGGCTCCGATGTATGTCCTGGCTCGCGTGGGCGGTGTGCCAATCTTTGGATTGCTCATCGACATCGGCGCGCTGGTCAGCCTGTTCGCAGGCACTCTGGCCTGCATCACCGCCGCGGCCCGCGTGCTCTTGCTGATGGCCCACAATGGGCTCGCTCACACTTTGTTGCGCACCACCCACGCCCAGAACCGAACCCCGAGTCTGGCAGTCGTGATCACAGGGATTGCCGCTCTCCTTCCCGTGGCCGTCTTGGCCGGGCGCGGAGCCAGCGGTCTGGATGTTTACGGCTGGATGGGCTCGCTGGCGACCTACGGATTCATAGTTGCCTACGCGTTGGTCTGCGTGGCCCTGCCACGGTACTTGCGCGATCACGGCATTTTTCGGGCTGGAGCACAAGTGCTTCCCTGGCTCGCGGCGATCGTGATGGCGCTGGCGCTGATCGGCAATCTCTACCCAGTGCCCGAAGGACCTTACGGAAAATTGCCTTACATCTATCTCGCATATCTGACCGCAGGATTGATCTGGTTTGCGGTGAGGCGGCGCATTGGCGCGGCTCTCGCTGGGAGCTAAACTGCAGGTAACACGGATCTTCCCACCGCTGGCCCGAGTCGGGCAAAGTCGATAAGAATAACTGATCGGCGGCAAAAAAACTTTCACTAGCTTTCCATCTTTCACTCCAGACCGCGTTGGCGTACATTTCTTCGCAGTCTTGGAATCGCACCAACCGGTTCGATTCTTTCATTGCACGATTGTTGCGGGGCAGTTCCATTTACCGTTTCTCGAAAATCGTTTTGTGGGGGTTTTCAAGGAGGTCACGCTGATGTCCTGGACATCGAAGAGGATCAGACTTGCCGTTTTTTGCCTGGTACATGCCCTGTTGCTGTCAATGGCGTTCTCCACTTCCGCGCTGGCGCAGCGGACGCTCGGAGGCATCACCGGCACAGTCACGGACAAAACCGGCAGCGTCTTGCCGGAGACCTCTGTGACTATCGTGGGCGATGAAACCAAACTGACGCGCACCCTAAAAACGAACGCGAACGGCAGCTACGACTTCGTGAATCTGCCTATCGGCACTTACACCCTGACGTTCACCCACGATGGATTTCAGACGCAGAGAGTCCCATCGATCCTGGTCCAGGCCGACCGGACTGCGACGGTAAACGCCACGCTGCCCGTCGGCCAGGTGGGCACCGTCGTGGACGTACAAGCCGACCCGATGATGAATGCGGTCGATACCACGAACGGCTATGTCCTCGAGAAAGAGCAGATTGACGAAATTCCGCTGCCGACAGGCAGCTTCACCGGACTCGCCATTCTGTCTCCGGGGGTGAATGCGGAATTGCCTAGCGGTACAGGCGCAAATGCCGGCCTCGGGAACCAACCCATCTGGGCCAACGGCCAGCGCGACACTAGCAATACGTTTCTTCTGAACGGAGTCGATGCCAGCAATCTCTTCAACGGCAAGAGTACAAGTTCGGTGGCATCCGCTCGCATCGTGAACAACACGGGCGTTGCGGGCGCCTCAAGCACAACGGCGGAAGTCATCCAGAGTACTGCGTCACCCTACCTGGCGATTGGCCAGGCCTTGCCGACCCCTGCTCCTGAAACGGTTCAGGAATTTCGGGTGAATACTTCCATGTACGATGCTCAACAAGGCTCGACCAGTGGAGCTCACATCGACATGAGCACATCGTCAGGTACGAATAACCTTCACGGGAGCGCTTGGGGCCACCGCGGAACTGACGCTCTGAATGCCGCACCCTATTTCTACAAACAGGACCCAAATATTCCTGCCAATGAAAAAGTTCCGCAGTTGCACCGTTACACTGCAGGCGGAAAGTTTGGCGGGGCGCTGATCAAGGACAAACTCTTCGGCTTCGCCAGCTACGAGCACACGCACGTTTCTGATTTGGAGATCGGGACCTCGCGGACCGCCGTGCCTACCGGTCTCACTAATGATCGGAGCGCGGCAGCGTTAGCGGCGGTTTCCGCAGCGAACTGGGACCCGAACGCTACTAACGGGATCGCCGTGAATCCAACCGTCGGGACGGCGCCCGGGGACATCAATTCCGTGTCCTTTGCACTTCTCAATTACAAATTGCCGAACGGCCAGTACCTGATCCCGTCGGCAAACCCCAATTTCACTCCCACAATCAACTTTCCGGAGAATGTTTTCCTCACGCAACCAGCCTACTTTATCTCCGACCAGGCTGTAACCAATCTCGATTACATGGCAACGCCGAAGGATACCCTTTCACTCAAGTATTACTACCAGCATGATCCCACTACGGCGCCTTTCGCGTTCTCGTCGGTCGAGGGTTTCACTCAGCATCTGGACGCTGGCAGCCAGGTGGTGTCCATTACAAACACACAAACCATTACGCCAAATTTCAGTATCTTAGAGGTGTTCGGCTTTATTCGCGAGAAAGTCTACAGCACGATCGCACAGCCTTTCACTCCCCAATCGCTGGGAATCAACGCGTTTGGCTCGAGCGTCTTTCCGGGCATCACGATCGCGGATGACTTTGGAAACGGGTCTGCCAACAATCCAAACTTCGTTTTCAATGCCGGCCTTAACATCGGATCGACAGGAGCTTCGCAGGGCGCATTCACTGGTATCTTTCAGAACCGTTGGATGCCTTCCGTCAGTTCGGTTTGGAACCGCGGCAGACACACAATCACCTTCGGCGGAAACTTCTCATACACCCAACTCAATACGCGAGACCAGCGCGCCAACACGGGCATGATCGGTTTCGCCGACTTCTCCCAGTTCCTCCAGGGTCTGGTCACGCCCTATACCTCGGATGGGTTCATAACCACCGCATTTCTGCAAGGCGACGCCAACCGCTACTACCGCTCCAACGAAACCGGGTGGTTCCTTCAGGATAAATTTCAGATCCGTTCCAATCTCAGCGTCAGCGCCGGCGTGCGCTTCGACTACCACGGAGGTTTGAAAGAGAAGAACGGACGCATTTTCAACTTTGATCCCTCGCGCTACGCGTATGACGCAACGAATGACGTCATCACTTCTAACGGCTTCATTGTCGCGGGAAATAATCCCCAATTCCCAACCAAGGGAGTCAGCGATTCGACGCTAACGGGACGCCAATGGGGCTTGGCGCCGCGCCTGGGCCTGGCGTGGAGCCCGCGGAAGTTCAACGACAAACTCGTCGTGCGCGCAGGCTGGGGTCTCTATTACGATCGCGGAGAACTCTTCACTTACCTCTCTCCCGGGTTTGCCGCGGGTGTCATCGCTGGCGGGCCGTTTGGCGTGAACCAGAGTCCGCCGTGGGTTAATTCGCAGGTTTGCAGCAGCACCTTGTCGCAACTGTACCAATTCTTTATTCCGACCTGTGATCCAAGTTCTTCCACGGGCGGGTCATTGTCGAACCCCTGGGGAGCCACACTCGGGCCGCCGCCAAGCGGCAACCCGGCCAAACTGGTTCTGCCAAATGCGGCAGCCATCAATAGCTTCTCTCAGCTGTTTTCATTCGCAGACTACAACCGCGCGAACAAGCTCCCCTACACGATGAACCAGACGCTCGACATTCAATGGCAGCCGCGGAACGACCTGGTGATTGAGATTGGCTATGTCGGCAACCTTGGCCGCCATGCCGTCGTTCCCATACCGTTCAATCAAGCGCAGATTGCCTCGCCGTCCCGTCCGATCCGCAAGGGTACGCCCATTGAACAGGATTACACCTATGGGTATTCGATCCTTGACCCTAACACTTTCGGACCTTACACGCTGCCTAATGGGCAGCCCTACCTGCAAAACTTTGAGGGCGGGAACGTCGATCTGCGCGTTCCTTACATCGGCTATTCCTCCGAGTCAGAGTCCTATACGGCAGCCGGCATCTCCGCATACCATGCGCTTCAGACGCACGTGGAGAAGCGACTGAGTCATGGCCTGCAAGTCGGTTTCTCGTACACCTACTCGCACGCGACCGATGAGCAAAGCGCAATGGGACTGTTTTACAACGGGAATAATCCCCTCAATTTGCGATCCGGCTATGGTCTGTCTGACTTCGACCGAAAGCATGCGATCAATTTCACCTACACCTACCAACTGCCTAAATTTCTGCCGGGATCTTCATTCATGAGCAGGCTGACGAATGGGTGGGCCATTTCCGGTCTCACCGTCATCCAGAGTGGGCAGCCATACAGCGTGGTTGACTATTCCGGAGCGGTCGGCAGCATCTTCTATGGCACGTCCGACGGCATCACGAATCCGATCGTCCCGCTCACCAGCTGTTCACCGAAGCAGGCGCTCACCGGCAAATCGGGTGCGACTCCCGGCTCTCCAGCACTAGATGCTAGTTGCTTCGGTCTGCCCTTGCTGAGTCCCGGGGACTTGAACGGCGCCATTCCTTCCAACGATCCCTACGAGACGAACTTCATCTCTCACGGACAGCGCAATATCTTCCGTCAATCCTGGCAGAGACGCGCCGACATCTCGCTGGCGAAAATGACGCAGATAACCGAACACTCCTCCGTGAGGTACAGCTTCGACGTCTTTAACCTGACTAACACGGCGAGTTTCGACATCCCGATCGACGACATCAGTCAGAACATCAGCTTCAATGACTTTCCGGTTGCAGGCACGCCATCTACGACCAACCCTTGCAACGGCAATTTCACGGGGTCGGTCTATGTTTGCCCTACATTGAGCGGCTTGGGCGTGACGAACAAGACGATCGGAAGCCCGCGGCAGATTCAGATGAGCCTGAGTTTCATCTTCTAGATCCGGCGCAATCCTGAGTCAATCTACGACGGCGGCCTTATAGGCCGCCGCGCCTTTTCTTGGCGTTCGTCAAACTTCTCGCGGCAGATATCCTGTGCATCGGACTAGTGTCAGGAAGCATGGGACGTTCCCGCTGCTTGTGAGTCCAATCACATTCGTTGCAGGGGCTCTCGCCTTACAATTTCCTCGTCCCGTTTGCCCAAGACCTGCCGCAAATTCCGGCGCGCCAGCGTGCCGAATTTCGGAAAAGAGAGATCATATATGGCCGCACAATACTTTTTCTGCCTTCAATGTCATAAGAAATATCCTACAAACCAGAAACTGTTCGACACTCTGTACGACTTCCAGAAGATGGCTCCCGAAGAGTGCCTGGCCTGCGGGGGAACGCGGGAGTTGCACCTAACTCTCGACTTCCAGTTGGGCGCGGGCGACGGAGACTTCAAAGTCGTATCTGCATTGCTTCCCGAAAAGCTCGAATCGTGGCTGGGCGAGGAGGAAGAAGAAGTAACGTTGTATCCGTTTCTGGTGACCTTGCAGCGAGCCGGCGACGCCAAACAATTCTGCTGGATGCCCTACTGGCACGTGACCGGAAAAGAAGCAAGAGACGGCCAGCATGCCGTCTGCCTGGATCAAGCGCAGTTCGAAAGCCTGATCATGCAGAGTCAGGAGAGGCAGACTGCGGAAAAGAATGTGCAGGAAAGCGTGCTCGAACCAGTGGGATGATTTGCAAGCTGCGCGCACAGCGGAGCTTCGCTCCGTGGACAGCCGAGGGCGGCTGTCCCCACATGCATTGCTCAGGGTACCTGCCAGATCGTGTCGAGTACTGTGCCATCGACCCATTTCACAATGGCCACCGGCCGATCGCCATGCTTTGGTCTCTGAGGTCTGCCGCCACAGATGCGCTCGACCTCGTACTTGATGTCCTCAAGCTTGCGGACGGGTAGCTTCGAGCCTTGAACTGCGTCGGTTAGGTCCTGCCGACGCGGGTTGATGGCAATGCCGCGCTCAGTTACGACCACATCGATCGATTCGCCCGGCCCGCACAGCGTGGTCACCTCGTCGACAATTACAGGAATGCGGTCGCGGAAAGAGGGCACCGCCAGGATGGTGCACCCGGCGTCGAGGCAGTTCTGCCATCCACCGATACCGTGGAGAAGACGCCCGTCGGAATGCGTGACGACGTTGGCGTTGAAATTCGTGTCGACCTCGGTGGCGCCGAGCACGACTGCGTCGACCATGGAGGCGAAGTTCCCCTTGCCGTGGTAGTTGTAAGAAGTGAAGGGTGAGGTAGCAATGTGGCAGGGGTTACTGGCCAGGGATCGCACGCCGTCGAGGTCGAAGGTTTGCCCGTCGAGGATGTAGTCGGTAAGACCTTCGTCCAACAGTTCGACGAGGTACTTGGTTGAGCCGCCACGGACAAAACGCGCCTTCACGCCCGCCTGCTTCATCATCTGCTTGAGATAGCTGACGAAGGCTAGCGCGATACCGCCGGCGCCGGCCTGAAAGGAGAAGCCGTTGTGCATAATGCCGGCGTCGCGGAGAAAGCGCGCCACGAATTCGGCGATGCGCAAACGATCGGGCGAGCGCGTGATCTGGGTTGTGCCTGAAACGATTTTTGAAGGATCGCCGATGGAGTCGACCTCGACCACGTAATCCACGTTGTTGCCCTGAATCTGCCAGGGCACGCAGGGAAACGGGACGAGGTTGTCGGTGACAGCAATGACGCGATCGGCATACATGGAATCGGCCAGGGCGAAGCCCAGAGATCCGCACGCCGACTTTCCATGCGAACCGTCGCAATTGCCAAAGGGATCGGCAGTCGGCGCGGCGATGACGGCGATGTCGATGTGCACTTCGCCATCCTGAATGGCTTGCCAGCGCCCGCCATGGGAACGCAGAATGCCCATGCCGCACATTTTGCCCTGCGTGCAGTAATCGCCCAGCGGGCCGTTCATGCTGCCTTCGATGTGGTTGATCACGCCCGCTTCCATCAACTCAATCGCTCCCTGCTGCGAAGGAAACGATGCGCTGGGGAACCATGTCAGGTTTTTGACGCCGACTCTCGAGGCGGCTTCGAGAGCCATCAGCGCAACGCGGTCGCCGTCGCGGAGATGATGATGCGAGGAGATGACCATGCCGTCGCGCAATCCGCATTTGCGGAGAGCAGTTTCGAGATCAGAGACACGCTTGTCGCCGTTCGCGGGATAGTCTGCCGCAATGCAGATCGCGGGCGAAGCCTTAGTTCCGGTGGGCCGGTACTTGCCAACGCCCAGGTATGGAGTTTGAGGGCAGCCATTTACCGTTTCCGGGACCCTGCGTCCGGCTGCGTTTGCGATCAACTCAATTTTGTCCAGGATTGGCATTAAGAGTCCTCACCGCCAGGTGCTACTGAACCTCAACGACCAACCCCATCGCCTGTGCGCGTGCCATCAACTTCAGGGCGCGTTGTACAACGGGAGGATCGATCATCTTGGAACCCAGGCTCACGACGCCCAAGCCTTTTTCCTGCGCTTCGTTGAAGGCGGCAACGATCTTTCTCGCCTTCTCGATTTCCCCGGGCGTCGGAGCAAACGCCTCATGAATCACGGCAATCTGCAACGGGTGGACGCATCCCATGCCCTCAAAACCGAGGGCCCGCGAAGTCAGCCCCCATGTGCGCAGGCCATCCATGTCGGCGACATCGCCAAAGACAGAATCGATAGCCTGCACTCCCGCGGCGCGGGCTGCATTCACCACGCGCTGCCTGGCATAAAGCGATTCTGCGCCCGTAGAGGTCTTTACCACCGCGAGGTCGGCGGTGTAGTCCTCGAGTCCAATCGTCAACGCGACGATCTGCTCGCTGGCTTTCGCGATGGCGAAAGCGTTCTCGATCCCGAGCGCAGACTCGAGAATCGGCATGAGCCAGATGGGACGCGTGATGCCATAGTCGGCTTTGTTTTCGTCGATGCGGCGGATAGTATCGATCACCTGACTCGGACTCTCGACCTTCGGTATCAGGATCAGGTCCGGAGATTCAGGGACGATTTCGTCGAGGTCTTCCAGGCCAAGCGGGAGCTGGTTTATGCGCACCATGCGTTCGCACTGAAGGAAATCGACGGCGCGCAGCGCGTTCCGCACCAGCAGGCGGGCGGCATCTTTTTCGCTGGGATGCACCGAATCCTCCAAGTCGAGGATGACGGCGTCGGCCCCGTGGAGGGCTGCATTGATGAAATACTTGGGCTCGCTGCCCGGCACGTAGAGCCGTGAACGCCGGATACGATCGCGGGCAGAAGGCTCAGGAAGCGCAATACGGTCAGGGAGCACGCGCGTGCCCGCTCCTAGTCCAGCCCGCCGAACCGCGGCTTCGATGCGTGCGGCAATCACAAACGGAAGCGCGCCCTCGTCGTGAATTTGAACGGCGGCGTGGCGCACGCCAAGGGCCTCGAGGACTTCCTCCGCCTGCCTGCGGATCGAGTCGCCGTAGTAAGGTTTGACCCGCGATTCGAGCTCAATGTCAATTCCTCCGCGTGTGCGCGGCGCAATCCGTACATGGAGGTCCGAGCGAATCTCCGCGCCCCAGTGGCCGGCCTCGCCGGCACACGCTGGCTTAGTCTCGACGGCATGGCTCATGGTTCCAACTCCTGTGTTTCTCGCACGGCCATCTTCACACCGAACTCCGCTGTGTACCGGCATAGGCGAGTTCTCCTGCTGTCTTCAGTTTGCCGAGAATCGCATCGGTCATTTGTATAGTACTAGCGGCGCCCTGCCCGATTGCGTTCGCGCCGCCAGGAATCCGCATCATGTCATAGGTCCGCACTTTGCCTTCCTTGACCACTGCCGCGATGGCCTCGCCGATGCGGCGAGCTTTGTCTCCCTCACCGACGTGCTCGAGCATCATGACGGCTGAAAGGAACATCGCGATTGGGTTCACGATGGGTGGGTCGAGTTCCGCATATTTGGGAGCGGAGCCATGCGTCGGCTCGAAGACGGCGACTTCGTCCCCGATGTTTCCGGACGCCGCGAATCCCAAGCCCCCGATCAAGCCAGCGAATGCGTCGGATATTACGTCGCCAAATAAGTTCGAGGCGACGATCACTCCATAGTCTTCAGGGTTCTTGGTCAGCCACATCGTTTGGGCGTCGATGTTGGTGGACCACAACGCAATGCCCTGATATTCCCTGGCCACGCTCCTGGCTTCCTCTTCCATCATTCCGGATGTTTCCCGCAGCACGTTGGGCTTTTCGCAGATGGTGACGGACTTGTAGCCATACTTCTTCGCCCATTCGAAAGCGGCTTTGCAGATCTTGCGCGCGGCGTTACGGGTGATGATGCGAACCGAAATCGCGAGGTCAGGTCCTGGAACCGATGTAAAGGGCTTGAACTTTGCATGCGTGGCGAGAGCGCTGCGAACCGGTTCCGGCGGATTGGTCCACTCCACTCCGGCGTACAGGCCTTCCGTATTCTGGCGAAAGACAACTACGTTGACGAATGGCTCTTCGAAACCTCCGTTGGTTTTCTTGCGAATGAAATTCAACGGATTGCCCGGAAATGAAATGCACGGCCGGATGCAAGTGTCGAGATGGAATCGCTGCCGCATGGTCACGATGGGGCTGAAGTACGAATAGCCTTTGCCTTTAAGTTCTGGCTTTAGCTCCGCCTCCGCTTCTTTTTTCGGCTTCGAGGTAATCGCGCCAAACAGTCCCAGTTTGTACTGGTCCAGCAGATCGACAGTTCGCTGCGGCAACGCATTGCCCTCTTTGCGCCAGCACTCCCAGCCGATGTCGGCGTGGATGTACTCGGCGTCGAAACCGACTGCCTTTAAAATCCGCAAAGCCTGGGGAAGAACCTGATTCCCAATCCCGTCTCCCGGCATGGTGACTACTGTGTGTTTTGCCATGACTGCTCAGTCTCCTGAAACGACAGTTGGTTCAATTTGGGTCTGACGTAGGCCAAGTTTCTTCGCCACCACGTTTTCTGCCCCGCCTGCAATCACGAGGGACTGTGGCACGCTGCCCAGCGGTGAAAACGCGAAGCTCTCCCCACCCCAATCGAGAGCTGCAGAAGTAAAATCGATATCCACGCTCTCGCCCGGAATGATCGTTTTTTCTTTTGCCTCGATCTCGCTCGCGAACTGCTCTCGCAATCGCTTGACCAATGCCGGAACCTCGATGCACAGAAATCCGTTGTTGTAGGCGTTGCGCAGATAAGTCTGCGAAAAGCTGGCCGCGATGACGAGAGGGATGCCTTTCGCTTTCAGGCAGGTGACGGCCTGTTCGCGGCTCGATCCGGTGCCGAAATTGAATCCGCCGACGATCACATCTCCTGCGCGGGTGCGAAGCGCAAACTGAGGATCGTAATTCTCCATGACTACGCGCGCCATCATCGTGGGCGTCATGTCGTCGCGGTACGTGTAGTCCTTGCCGTAGATCGCGTCGGTGTTGAGGTTGTCTTGCGTCATGAAAACGAGACGGCCCTTCACTCGCTCCGGAAATCCGGGCAGAATCTCGACGCGCTCGACGGAATGTGGGCTCGTGGCGAACTCCTGGTACTCGCGGGTGAGGATGCGATCGGCGATGCGCCGCGGACCGGTGATGTAGCCTGCTATGGCCGAGGCCGCCACCACTTCGGGACTGCCCAGATAACACTGGGCGTCGCGTGATCCCATGCGCCCTTTGAAGTTGCGATTGGTGGCCGAGATGCCGACTTCACCTTTTTCCAGAAGTCCGGTGCCCAGACCGATGCAGGGACCGCAACTGGGCGGAAGCGGAATCGCTCCAGCGTCGAGCAGCGCCTGCCAGGCGCCGCGTTTCTCCGCTTCCTGCTGTACCCATGTACTGGCTGCGCCCACGTAGAGCTTCACTCCGGGCGCGACTTTGTTACCGCGCAGCACCCGGGCCGCTGCTTCCAGGTCTTCGGCCCGCGAGTTCACGCAGGAAACCAGATATGCCTTCTGAATCGCGACCTTCTTCTGCTCGAACGCGGTGACGGACTGCATGGTCTGCACGGTGTCGGGCCCAGAGACGTGAGGCGTGACCTGGTTCAGGTCCAGCACGATGCGAGCGGCATACGTCGCATCGGGATCGGGGCGCTGCGGATTCGAACTCCAGCGCTCGATGTCGCTCTCTGTGAAGCGCTCAATGCCCAGTGTCTTCAGGCTTTGGTGAACGCCCCGCAGGTAGTGGATCGTGACTTCGTCCACTGGAAACCAGCCCACGAGCGGGCCCCATTCCGTGCTCATGTTCGCGATGGAGAAGCGCGCATCCATCGATAGACTGGCCACACCCGGCCCGGAAAACTCAACGGCCGCGTTAAGAGCCTCGTCGTGGTTGTAGAGGCCGCAGAGGGTGATGATCACGTCTTTGCCGCTCACGCCTTCCGGCAGTTTGCCTTCCAGAACAACTTGAATCGTGCGTGGAATCTGCCACCAGAATTCGCCCATGGCCCAGACCGCGGCAGCGTCGGTTCGAACGATGGGAGTTCCTATTGCGCCTAGAGCTCCGTACATATTGGAGTGCGAGTCTGACGCGACCACAAACGATCCCGGCACGACGTATCCTCGCTCGACCATGATCTGGTGACCGATGCCTGAACCTGCGGGGTAGAAGTCGACTCCGTGCTCTTTGGCGAAGGCCTCGATGGAGCGATATTTCTTCAGGTTGACGTCGTCATGGTTCTGAATGTCATGATCCAGAGCGAAGACGAGTTGCCTGGGATCGAACAACTTCTTCGCGCCGATTGCCTTGAACTTGCTTATCACGGCCGAGGTGTTGTCGTGCGTCATGACGTGGAACGGCCGAATGGAAACGAAGTCGCCGGCACGCAACGGCCGTTTAGGGCCGTCGGCGAGGTGGGATTGGGCGATCTTTTCGACGATGGTCTGAGGCATGCGAACTCCTTCCCCGCTTGCGGCGTGGTCCTGCAACCGGGTCTTCGTTATGCGGGCACGGGGTTGCAACTCTTTCGGCCCTTCACGCGTGGGCTCTTTCCTCTGGTTTTAGCGGCCTTCGCTGCGCGGACGTCAGCTTCCATCAACGCCATCAGTTCGCTGACGGATCCGACGCGTTCCAGATTCCAAATCGGGTCTTTCACGCGCTTTTGAGCGCCGGGGGACAGCACTCCGTCAGCCAGCGCTGCAAACTTTTCTTCTACCTCCTGGTCGGTTAGTGGGTTGCGTGGGTCGCCTTTGGGATAGTCGAGTTGTTTGTGGAAAGAACGGCCATCTGTCGTATCGATGTGCACGATTACCCTCTGTAGCGCTGGAAATACTTTCTCAATCTCCGGATCCGCGACTACTTCGACCTTCCGGAGCTGAGCCCGGATCTTCGGATCCATGATCTTCTCCATCGTGAACTGCATGGGAGTGACCTGGCGCTCGACCAGCGATGCCGCGATCACGTATGGTAGCGAGTGATCCGCAGTCTCTTTGGTGTGCGGATCGTACTTGCTCGGGTCGGACAGAATGTCCGCGGCCCGGGCCAACGAACGAATCTGGATCTTCTCCACCTGGTCGGGGGTTAGATCGTTGCTCTTGACCAGATCGAGGACCGCGGAGATCGGCGTATGGGTCAAAGCCTCCGTGGGAAAGGCCTTCATGCCGCATTGCGTGATGCGCCACGAATCTCCCAGACCTTCGGTCAACAGGTCGAGTTTCCATTCTGGCTTGAAGACGTGGGTCAACCCTTCCTTGCCGTCGATCACGTGTTCTGGCCCTGAATAACCTTTCTCCGCCAGCAGGGCGGCAAACACGCCGCTTTGAGTCGCCATCGGATCGACGGTGTTCTTCATCATGGTCAGCTTGCCGGCGGTGACCGCGCCGAGCGTGCAGTGGCGGCTGGCCGAAATTCCGATGGCGTGCTGGATCTGGTCCCAGGGCAGATGCAGCGCGCGACCGGCAACGATGGGCGAAACGAAAGCGGTCAGCGTGGCGTGATGCCAGCCGCGTTCGCGGATTCCCGGAAAGGCCACTTCGCACAGCCGCATCTCGAACTCGTGGCCGAGTACCAACCCGACGATCAGTTCCTTGCCGTCGCTGCCGGCCCGCTCGCAACAGGCGATCGCTGCGGGGAAAATGTCTGATGGATGCGAAGGGTCCTGCTTCCAGTAGATGTCGTTGTAGTCCATGCACCGGATCATCAGTGCGTTCGCGAGCGATGCGGAGACGGGATCGATGCGTCGGCCGGTGCCAATCACGGTTGCCGGTCCAGGCCCTGCGATCTCGTCAAGAACTTCGAGGGCGATCTTTACGTCGTGCTGCTGGTAGCCGCCCAGAGCGCAGCCCACCGAATCCAGGAGGAACCGCTTGGCCTGATAGACCGCTTCCGGGAAGATGTCCTTGTATTGCAGACTCGCGGCCCAGCGCGACATCTTGGCGGTGACTGTTTCTTTTGGAGGGGGATTCGAAGTTAACGGTGACAAAGGTTCTCTCCTTACGATTTCACCTTGATATTCTTTGGATTCTTGAACGGCAGAAACGCCATGAAGTCGGCGTGATGCACGATGAAAGCCTCCGTCGTTCGCTTGACCAGGTCGCCTTCGGCGGCGTGAGCGGCAATGATGTGGCAGACGGCGTCGGGCACTCCGCATTCGAGCGCCAACGCGACTCCTGTGAACGGATGCCGCAGCGCCTCCCCGCGCTCGCTCTGGCGACTCTTGCCGTCGGGGCCGAGTTCGTATTCCAACAGCTTGCCGACGTCGGCCAGAATCGCTCCGGCGATGACCGTGTCCAGATCGATGGGCAATGCGCGCCCCATGAAATCCTGCATGGCCTTTGCGCTGTCCCGGGCGATGTGCACGACGCATCGCTTATGCTCCATGAAGGTGATGGGGCAATTGGGGACGAGCAGCGTGAAGGGGATGTGGGTCAGGTCGTCGGCGTTAAGGGAACTGCGCTCAAGAGCCTTGATCCAGGTCTCGGTAACTTGTTTACGCAATTGGAGATCGCCGATCCAGTCGATCTCCGGCCACAGCCGTTTGACAGTCTCTCGCATCCTGAGTGCCCTGGCGCAGACAGTTCAGGCTAGCTCTGGCGCGGGAACAAGGACGACGATTGGAATCACACTGGCCAGTGATTTGAACACGTGCTAGATGCGGAGTGCAACGATCCGGGTCTACGGGAAGATGCTTAAGTCTATGAATTGTAAGGTAGATGGGGTCAAGGACGAGCTACTTCATCGAGCACCTCGCCGTTCGGGCTCAGAAGCTGGACTCGCAGTTCCATTTGGCCGAGGGCGTGGGTGGAGCAACTCAGGCAGGGATCGTAGCAGCGGATCACGGCCTCGACCCGATTCAGCATGCCTGGAGTCAGCCGATTCCCGTGTACGAAGTGCTTGGCCACCTGCAGGACACTGCGATTCATGGCCAGGTTGTTGTGTCCGGTGGCGATAATAAGATTCACCCAGCGGATCAGGCCCTGCTCATCGATCTTGTAGTGATGAAAGAGAGTGCCGCGAGGCGCCTCGCAGGCCCCCACACCCTCGAGAGCGTTGGGTCGGGCCACAGCGCGCACGTGCTTGGAGAGAATCTCCGGATCGTTAAGCAGTTGCTCCAAGCGTTCGATGCAGTACAGAATCTCGATCAGGCGCGCATGATGGTAGTGGAACGAACTGAGGACGGCGGTACGCTGCAGTTCGTGAAATTCAGCGAGTTCCTGATCGGCGCGCGGCGTCCCGCAGCGGTCGGCAACGTTCAGGCGGGCCAGAGGTCCAACGCGATAGACGCCGTCGGGAAATCCCTTGGGCTTGTAGTAAGTGGACTTCAGGTAGCTCCATGGTTCTACCTTTTCGCCGATGTAGTCGGAGTATTGCGTGGGGTCGAGATCGTCGGCGACCACGTGGCCGGAGGCGTCGACGATGCGCAATTTGCCGTCGTAAAAGGTGAGGCCGTTGTCCTTTTTCACGATGCCCATGAACATGGTGGGGAAGTTGCCAAAAACAGAAATCTCCTCCCGGAAGCGCTCGGTCGTGCTCTTGAACCATTCCAGGGTGCGCTCCGCGATAGCGAGCGCATCGGGAAGAGCCCAGAGAATGGCGTCCCGGTTGGCCTCGGTGAGCGGTTCGCTTACGCCTCCAGGAACGATCCATGCGGGGTGAATACGCTTCCCTCCCAGCCGCTCGATGATCTTCTGGCCGAATTGACGGAGACGGATGCCGTCGAGCGCGAGGTCAGGATTCTTCTCCGCAACTCCGAAGATGTTGCTCTTGGTTGGGTCCGCATCCATGCCCAGCAGCAGATCCGGCGAGGAAAGATGAAAGAGGCTAAGGGCGTGGGACTGGGTGACCTGGGCGAGTCCGAAAATGCGGCGTAGTTTGTCGGCCGTCGGCGGAATTCTTACTGCCAGCAGCGAGTCGCATGCCTTGGCGGAAGCAATCAGATGGCTGACCGGGCAGATGCCGCAGATGCGCGCCATCAGCGACGGCATTTCGTAAAACGGGCGGCCTTCGCAGAGCTTCTCGAAGCCGCGAAACTGGGTGACATGAAAGCGAGCTTCCTCGACCCGGCCGTCTTCGTTGAGGTGGAGCGTGATCTTGGAGTGACCTTCGATGCGGGTAACGGGATCGATGACGATGCTGTCCTGCTTCACAATGTCTCCCTAAAATCCAGAACCACGGCTCGAAGCCTCGGTTTGAAATCTACGATCCGAAACGAGTGTTTGCACCTACGTCCGGCTGCCGCCCTTCCAGCAGTTCAGACACAACGTAATAAATCGTGTCGGCCGACGGCGGACAACCCGGGACGAACACATCCACGTTGACGAATTCGTGCACCGGCCTTGAATTGGGCAGCAAAGCGGGCACGACCTGGTTTGGAATTCCTGGGTCGAAGGTCACATTTTCGCGATACGCCCGGTCGTACACCGCCTTCGTACCGAAGGGATTCCGCATGCCGGGAACGTTGGCTGTGACCGCACAATCGCCGAGCGAGACTAGTGTCTTCGTGCGTTCGCGGACGATCTTTATCTTGTGCAGGTCCTCTTCGCTGCTGACGGCTCCTTCGACCAGCGTCACATCAACGCCTTCGGGAAATTCCTTAGCGTCGACGAGAGGGCTGTAGACCAAGTCCGCCATGCCGGCGATGGTTAGCAGGCGTTCATCCATGTCGAGAAAAGACATGTGGCAGCCGGAGCAGCCATCGAGCCATACGGTGGCGATGCGCTTCTTACTCATTCGGCGTACTCATTTAACCCACTCATGCAATCCCACTCATTCATTTTCCTTCCGCATCATCGTCAGGTAGGGCAGGAACTGGCGGCGCTTGAGCATCTCGGCGACCGAGCGTCCCTTTTCAAACAGGGCACCCGTAGGACACACATGCACGCACTTGCCACAGCTGGTGCAGGTTTCTGAAGTGCCCCACGGTTCGTTCAGGTCGGTGATGACCTTGGCGTCGATGCCCCGGCCCATAATGTCCCAGGTATGCGCACCCTCGATTTCGTCACAGACGCGCACACAACGGGTGCACAGGATGCAGCGGTTGTGATCGATCACGAAACGGTCGTGCGAGGCGTCTACTTCTTCCTTGGGGAAGCGGTAGGGGAAGTGAACGTGGGTAATGCCGAGACGTTGGCCCAGCATTTGCATTTCGCAGTGACCATTGGAAACGCACACCGAGCAGACATGGTTGCGCTCGGTGAAGAGCAATTCCAGAATCATCCGGCGATAGCCCTGCAATCGCTCAGAGTCGGTGGTGACTTCCATGCCCTCTTCCACCGCCGTCACACAGGCGGGGAGCAGCTTGTTCTGCCCTTTAATCTCGACCAGGCATAGGCGGCAGGCTCCCACGTCGGAGAGGCCATCCATCTCGCACAGGCGCGGGATGAAGATGCCATTCTGGCGGGCTACGTCGAGGATGGTTTCTTCCTGGCGTCCGCTCAAATCGCGGCCATCGATCTTCAGCGTCTTGACGGGAGCGGGCTGCCTCATGCGGTTTCTCCCACGGGCTGCACGCCACAAACTCCAGCCGGGCACTTATGCTCTTCGATGTGCGCCCGGTACTCATCGGCGAACGAGCGCAGCGTGCTGACCACCGGATTGGGCGCCGACTGTCCCAATCCGCACAAACTGGTGTGCTTGAGCAGGTCGCAAAGTTCCTCGAGCATTTTCATGTCCTGTGGCGTAGCGGTCATGTTGCCGATGGCGGTGAGAATGCGATGCATCTGATAAGTACCTACGCGGCACGGAATGCATTTGCCGCACGACTCGGTCATGCAGAAATCCATGAAGTATTTGGCCACGTCGACCATGCACGAACTTTCGTCCATCACGATCATGCCGCCGGAGCCCATGATCGATCCGGCGCGGGCCAGCGATTCGTAATCGACCGGCATGTCCAGGCACTCCGTGGGCAGGCAACCGCCGGAAGGGCCTCCGGTCTGCACCGCCTTGAACTTGCGGTTGTCGGGGATACCGCCGCCGATCTCAAACACCATCTCACGCAGCGAAATGCCCATGGGAACTTCAACCAGGCCGGTATTTTGCACGCGGCCGGCGAGCGCGAAGACCTTGGTCCCCTTGCTCTTCTCGGTGCCGATGGCCGCGTACCACTCGCCGCCATTGCGGATGATGGGCGCAATGTTGGCGAAGGTCTCCACGTTGTTGATGAGGGTGGGCTCGCCGAACAGGCCTTCCATGGCGGGGTACGGCGGCCGCGGACGCGGTGTGCCGCGCTTGCCTTCCACCGAAGCGATCAGGGCGGTTTCTTCTCCGCAGACGAAGGCCCCGGCGCCGAGGCGCACGTCGACACGAAAACTGAAGCGAGTGCCGCAGATGTTCGACCCGAGCAGGCCGACTCTCTCGGCCTGCCGAATGGCGTTGCGCAGGCGCTTGATGGCCAGCGGATACTCGGCGCGCACGTAGATATAGCCTTCCGAGGCGCCGACGGCATAGGCGGCGATCAGCATGCCTTCGAGCACGCGGTGGGGATCGCTTTCGAGCACGCTGCGATCCATGAACGCGCCGGGGTCGCCTTCATCCGCGTTGCAGATGACATACTTTTGAGTGCTCGCGGATTTCGACACCGTGCTCCACTTCAAACCCGTGGGATAGCCTGCTCCGCCGCGGCCGCGCAGGCCACTCTTCGTAACCTCGTCGATGACTTCGCGCGAAGACATCTCGGTGAGCGCTTTGATCAGTGCGCTGTAGCCGTTGGCCGCAACGTAATCTTCGAGGCGATCGGGATCGATGACACCAGAGTTCTCCAGCACAATCTTTTTCTGGCGCTGAAAGAACGGAACGTCGGTGGGACAAACCAGTCGCGATACGGGCGCGCCGTCCAAACTGTCGAGGATCGCGGCGCCATCGGCGGATTCCACCTTCTTATATAAGACTCCCGCGCTGGTCGACACCAGCGGGCCTTCGGAGCAGAGCCCCATGCAACCCACGCCCTTGACCTGGCAATGGTCCTTGGTACCGCGGCGAGTGACTTCCTGATCGAGCGCGTCTTTCACCGACTGGCTCTGACACGAGAGACATCCGGCGGCGACGCAGACACCTACGCGCTGCGTGAACTGGCTCTGCGCCTCGCGTTCGGTTTCGGCGATCTGATCGAGTTCCTCAGGCGTCATGGTGTGCCCATTTCTTCAGGTGCTCGCGCATGGCCGCTGTCCCGACTTTGCCGGCGACTTCCTGGTCGTAAACCACGGCGGGCGCCAGTCCGCAGGAACCCAGACAACGCGCCGTGAGCAGCGAGACCTTCTTGTCGGCGGTGGTTTCTCCGGGGGCGATGCCGAGGTCGTTCTGGACCGCATCGAGCAACTGCTGCGCGCCCTTGATATAGCACGCCGTGCCCATGCAGACAACGCAGGTGTGCTCGCCCGCAGGCTTCAGGGTGAAGAAATGGTAGAAGGTGGCGACGCCGTAGGCGCGGCTCAGAGGCACGCGCAATGACATGGCGACGTAGCGCAGAGCTTGTTGGTCCAGATATCCGAACGCTTCCTGGACTGTGTGCAGCGTTTCAATCAGTCCGCGCTGTTGCTGGCCCTGACGCCGTATGGTGGCATCGACCAACTTCCAGCGCTTGTCCTGATTGGGCGGGGTGGGTTTCGCAACGTATGAGGGCATATCTTGTCAGGCTCGCGAACGAATTCAACATGCGTTATGAATGAGTGGTGATTGCTAAAGGAACTCATAATTGTAGTCCTCTACAGCGCACGGTGGCGACCTTGGTTGTTAAAATTTCGGATTCTTGTTTCACTTTGGAGCTAGCACCCTGGCGTGGGACGTCCCATTCGGGCATCCCATGAAGGTGCGGGTGCTGGAACGTCCAACTTCCGAGAAACCGACTTCGGGACAACGTCGTCGGGATCCGCCAGAAAACGTGAAAACGTAACTTACGGTTAGCTCGTCGGTCGTTACGAAAAAACAGAGAGTTAGAATACGAGGCAGTGTTGTAACACGAAAGACATCGCCCTCCAATGAACTACCAAGCACATCAGGACGTAGCGGTCTCAGACTATCGCGAATTTCCGGTTCCTGCAGGACTGACGAAACATTTTCTGTGCTTATGGACGCAGGTAATAGTTGGCTCGGGACAATACTCGCATCGAGTTCTCCCAGACGGCTGCGTCGACATTGTTTCCGTCAACGTGGAACCGCCGATCGTCGTGGGGCCCTGGACAAGTCCGTTTATGTCCAGATTTGCGGCCTGTAGCAGGATTACCGGCGCACGCCTTCGCCCCGGCTACGCCCCAAGCGTTCTCGGCATTCCCGCTTCGGAGTTGCTCAACACTTCGATGCCGCTAACAGTTCTCTGGGACAGAAGCAGAACTGAGCCCTTCGGCCGTGTTTCTGACGAGAAGTGTCCCTCTGCGAGCAGATTCATCCTGTCAGAGGTCCTTTCCGGTGTTCTTTCTTCTCCCGCCACTCCGGACGAAACCGTCATCGCGAGTTTGGGTTGGCTTGCCAAGCATCCCCATGGCAGCATCCGGCAACTTAGCCGCTGGACCGGCATCAGTGAACGACAGATGCAACGCCGCTTTTCTGCTGCGCTTGGCTATGGTCCGAAGATGTTTCAGTCGGTACTTCGTCTGCAGCGGTTTTTGCATTTGAGCGGGAATACTAGTGATTCGCAGACGCTTGCAGATATAGCAGCGTCCGTGGGTTATAGCGATCAGTCGCACATGACTCGTGAGGTCCGGCGATTTACTGGCAGCCCGCCGACGGGTCTTCCTAACACTGCTAAATGCACATTGCGGTTTTCGGATCTTCTTCTGGGGAACGAGGCACTCTAACGTTTTTACCTATCACGCCACCGCGCATGTCCGATTTATTCAATACTGGATCGGTACGGCGAATTATCCTTGATCCCGATGTTGACGCGCAGAGAGCTTCTCGCGGCGCTGGCTAGCTCGGCGTTCGCTTCCGCCTTCGCACGAGAGGAGGAGACGATGGAACAGAGAATCAGCATAGTGACACTCGGAGTGAAGGACCTCTCTGCCTCTCGGCGATTCTATGTTGCCGGTCTCGGCTGGAAACCCGTTTTCGAGAATAAGGAGATCATTTTCTTTCAGACCGGCGGGATGGTATTTGCGCTGTTTCTGCGGGACAAGCTCGCGGAGGATTTCGAGGCGAATCCCACCGCGTTCGGACGCGCCGCCATAGCACTCGCCTACAACGTTCGCACCAGGAACGAAGTCGATCCGGTGATGAAGCTTGCTCAGGCCGCAGGGGCAACCGTTCTCAAGCCTGCCAGAGAAGCCTCATGGGGAGGATACTCCGGCTATTTCGCTGACCCGGACGGATTTGCCTGGGAGGTTGCCTGGAACCCGGACTGGAACCTATCACCGGACGGCAGTATCCACATCCCGATTAAGTAGTACCGAATCCATGTGGGACCAGGCAACCGGCGCAGCTTGTGAGACCCACGCAGGCGCCTGTTGATGAATCGTCGGCCAAGCGGAAGCTATTCAGAAACGGGCTCCTGGTAAGTTGTAAACAGAAAAGCTTAAAGTTAGCAGCTGTGGGGCATGGCAGCACCCCTTCCAGGCGCCAAGTTGCTGGACCTCAAATCGAATCGATTGATTCTATGCCTGGCAACAGTTCACTAAACCGAGTACTGGACGTCATCGACGTCGTCGTCGGCTGAGGTTTGGGTCAGAGAACTCCCCGCCGAGACGACGGAGGAGACTTTACTTCCCCGGCGCATGGCGACAATACCGGTGCGTACCATCTCCAGTACGCCGTAGGGCCGGAGCACTTCCAACAGCCCATCAATCTTGTCTTCGTCGCCGGTGATTTCAATGATGAGGGATTCCGGAGCAACGTCCACCACACGTGCCCGGAAAACGCTAGCCAACTCCAGTACGTGGGAGCGTGCTTCGTGAGTGGCCGCTACTTTAATCATTGCCAGATCGCGCACGATGGCCGGCTGGGCCGTGATGTTTTCGACCAGCAATACATTCACAAGTTTGTATAGGTTGGCTTCAATGCGGCGCGCCTGGTCGCGGTCCGCGTCGACGGTAATGGTCATACGAGACAATTCCGGCTTTTCCGTGCGTCCCACGGTCAGCGAGTCAATATTGAAGGCGCGGCGGCGAAATAGCGATGCCACTCGGGTCAGCACGCCCGGCTTATTTTCGACATACACCACAAATGTGTTGAGCATAGGGATTATTCGTCGGCGGCGGTCTCCACGATTGGGCTGGGCCGGCGGATCATCTCGTGCAGAGCCGCTCCGGCCGCGACCATGGGATAGACCGTATCTTCCTGCTCCACCTGAAAGTTGATCAGCACCGGTCCATCGTGTTGCCGGGCTGATTGCACTGCGGGCACAACCTCTGAACGTTGCGTCACGGTCGCGTTCTGAATTCCGTAGGCTTCCGCCAGCTTCCCGAAATCCGGGTTCAGTAAGGGCGTGGCCTGGTAGTTGCTCTCATAGAAGAACTCCTGCCACTGGCGAACCATTCCAAGGTATCCGTTATTAATAATGGCTATATTGATTTTGAGACTCTCCTGCACGATGGTCGCGAGTTCGGCCATGGTCATTTGGAAGCCGCCGTCTCCCACGACGACCCATACTTCCGTCTCTGGACGCGCAACCTTCGCCCCGATCGCTGCGGGCAAGGCGAATCCCATCGTTCCCAGCCCGCCAGAGGTGATTAGAGACCGGGGTTCCTCGTGCTTGTAGTATTGGGCTTCCCACATCTGGTGCTGGCCCACGTCGGTCACCACCGTGGTGTTGCTGCCACGTGTCTCGCGCCAAAGATCATAGATGACATGCGCCGCGTAGAGGTGACCGCTATCCGGCAGGTTCTGAATATCGCGGACTGCCGAATCCCCCTTCATCCGGTCAATGAAATCCAGCCACTCGTGGCGATCGATGGATTCGATCTTCGGCAGCATTTCTTTTATTACGTCGCGTAGATCGCCCACCAGTGCGACGTCGACCTTGACGTTCTTGTTGATTTCTGCCGGATCGATCTCCACATGAATCTTCTTTGCATTCGGGGCGTAGGTCTTGAGGTTTCCTGTGACGCGGTCATCGAAGCGCATGCCCAGCGCGATCAATAAGTCGGCCTCCTGGATGGTGTGGTTCACCCAGGCCTCCCCGTGCATGCCCATCATTCCAAGATTGAGCGGGTGCGAGGCTGGCAACGCGCCCAAACCCAGCAGTGTGAGCGCCACCGGAATTCCGGAACGCTCGACCAGATCACGCACGTCGCGCATTGCGCCCGAGACGATTGCACCATGGCCGAGGAGGATCACCGGGCGCTTGGAGTTATTAATCAACTCCAGCGCCTGTTCATATTCCTTCGGCGCCGGAGAAAGATCAGGGCGATAGCCCGGCAATTGCGGTTTGGCCGCCTCCCAATCGAACTCGCACGTGGACTGCTGCGCATCCTTGGTAATGTCCACCAGCACCGGACCCGGCCGGCCCGACCGCGCAACATAGAACGCTTCGCGGAGCGTACGTGCCAGGTCAGCGGCTCGAGTTACCAGATAATTGTGCTTGGTGATGGGGAGCGTGATTCCCGTGATATCGGTCTCCTGAAACGCGTCAGAGCCGATCAGCTTGCTGCCCACCTGGCCGGTAATGCACACGATAGGAGACGAGTCCAACATAGCCGTGGCGATGCCGGTCACCAGGTTAGTCGCGCCGGGCCCTGACGTTGCCACGGCGACTCCAACTTGGCCGCTGGCACGAGCGTATCCGTCAGCCATGTGAGCCGCGCCCTGTTCGTGACGCACCAGTACATGATGAATTTTGCTGTGCTTCAGGGCGTCGTAAGCCGGCAGGATCGCGCCGCCTGGATATCCGAAGACGTGGGTTACGCCCTCCCGCTCCAGGCACTCCCAAAGAATTTGCGCACCGGTCTTCATCATCAGCTCCAAACTCCTTCGTTTTGTTAAATTGCCAGGACCCCACGATCCCAAAACTGCAGACCGGTTGGGGGTAGGTGCATCCTTGCCGCTGTGTCTGAAATCATACTCCCCAAAGATAATCTTCCTGTTGCTCACTTTCGTGCGTATACATCCCCTTAGCCGCAGCGACGCCGAAACTGCCTTCGTAGGCTTTCGAGGGAATCACCATCGAGGCGGGACCGGCAAGATCGGCCGAGCGTCCGCGGCGCATCTCCGCAACGATTTCCAGGATGGATCCGTCTTCTACGGTCTTGTTGTTATCCGCCAAGGCCAAGAACTGACGATAAACATGATCGAGTTCTCTGCGGTCCAGCCGGAAGCCCAATTCTTCGCAGCGCTGACCGAGCGCGTGGCGGCCGGAGTGCTTGCCCAGAAGGAAGCTAGTGCCGGGCACTCCCACTGATTGCGGAGTCATTATCTCGTAGGTCAACGGATTTTTGATCATGCCATCCTGATGGATCCCAGCCTCGTGCGCGAAGGCGTTACGGCCAACGATCGCCTTATTGGGCTGCACCGGAACCCCTATGATTTCACTCAACAACTGACTCGCGGGGAAAAGGTGCTCAGAGACCACCGCGGTGTGATACGGGTAGCGGTCAGGGCGGACGCGCATGGTCATGACCAGTTCCTCCAACGAGGCATTGCCGGCGCGTTCGCCGATGCCGTTGATGGTACATTCCACTTGCCGCGCCCCGGCGCCGACGGCGGCCAGGGAGTTGGCCACCGCTAGACCCAGGTCGTCGTGACAGTGCGTTGAAATGGTGAGTGGCTCAATCCCTCGCACGCGACGCCGCACCGTCTGAATCAGATCCGCCAGCTCGGCGGGAACACTGTACCCAACCGTATCGGGAATGTTGACGGTGGTGGCGCCGGCCTCGACCACCGCTTCCAGAACCTCGCACAGGAAATCCCGGTCGGAGCGACTGGCGTCTTCGGCCGAGAATTCCACATCCTGGCAGTACGACTTGGCCAGATGCACAGCATCCCGCGCCTGCTCGAGGCATTCGCGCCGTGAAATCTTTAGCTTGTGTTGAAGATGAATGTCTGAGGTGGCCAGGAAGGTATGGATGCGAGGGTGGGCGGCCCCGGCAAGTGCCTGCCAGGCGCGCTCGATGTCGTCGCGGCAACAGCGGGCCAAGGCGGCGATTACCGGGCGCCGAACGTCGCGTGCCACAGCCTGCACTGCTCGGAAATCTCCGTCGGATGCTATGGGAAATCCGGCTTCAATCACATCGACACCCAGGCGGTCCAGTTGATGCGCCAAACGGAGTTTCTCGGCCCAGGTCATACTGCAGCCCGGGGACTGCTCTCCATCGCGCAAAGTGGTGTCGAATATTGTTACCTGCTCACGGGCTGACATTTCGCTTCTCCCGGCCCCAAAAAGGCCTGCCTGTCCAGTTCTTATTGCAAAATCAAAAGGGCCATCGTCCTGTGGATGATGGCCCTTTCAGAGTCTCTAGATATCGTTACTTATGCCTGTATCATCCGACGCGTCCTAAGGGTGCAAGCACCAGGCCAAGAATGGCCGTGCTAAGGGCGAGTCGACGCAGTCGTACCTCCCGGGTAACTCGGATCGCATTAGGCGCCAATGGCTGCATTGTCGAAGGTACGTCGTTGACTGCTTGACTCTAGCCTAGCAAATCGGAGCGGGTCAACAGCTGTCTCGGCCCTATGGACGCAAATTTCCGCTGCACTCTATCAGTTTTTTGGATAGCGCCTTGCCTGATGTGTCCCTCCCCCTAACGATGGCTCACGAGGCCACGTGATTCGGCTCACAGCAATGCCATCCCGCCCGGCAGAACATTGAACTTTGAGCCTGGGCGGAGAGCTTGCGCGATTAGGCGGGCTAGCGGGCAATTCGCCTCGAACAATTCGCCTCAAACAAGGGGTCGGAAAGTGCGTTTTGTGAAACCAACCCGGTTGCGCCAGATCTCGCAGGTCATCTTCTTCCTCCTGTTCCTAATTCTTCTGTTGCGCACCGAGTTCCGCGGATCGCTGCATACCGGTGCGAGCGATATCCGCCTGCCTTACCCGGTGAACCTGTTCTTCCGCCTTGATCCGCTGGTGGCGCTGTCGAATGCCCTCGCCAGTCGTGCTTTGTATCACGGGCTGTTGTGGAGCTTGCTGATTCTGGTTCCGACGATCTTTCTGGGGCGTTTCTTCTGTGGATGGATCTGCCCTCTGGGCTCGATCCACCACTACTTCAGCAGCCTGAAATCCGAGAAGAAACGTGGGAAGAAACTGATCGAGTCCAATCGTTACAAACGCTGGCAGACCACGAAGTATTACCTGCTAGGCGCAGGCCTGGCCGCCGCGGCGTTTGGGTCAGGGATACTGGGATGGCTTGATCCTTTCTCGCTGCTGGTGCGCTCCTTAGGTTTGGCGATTCTGCCCGCCACCGACTATGGCCTGCGGGCAGTCTTAAGCGCGCTGGAACATAGCCGATACGCCGCCATTCAGACGGTGGGCAGTGTGTTGCACTTCATTCTGGGAACGCTGCTCCTCAGTTTCAAGCAGCCGTACTTCCGGCTGGGCATTTGGCTCGGCTTGATCTTCATCTTTATTGTTGCGCTGAACTTTCGCATCACTCGCTTCTGGTGCCGGGCTCTCTGCCCGCTGGGGGCGCTTCTTGGGCTAGTCTCGCGCGGGGCGATACTCCGCCTGGTCAAGAACCAGGAACAGTGCGAAAACTGCAATCGCTGCCTGCTGCGCTGCCAGGGCGGCGACGATCCGATTGGCGGCGTTCCCTGGCACCAACCTGAGTGTCATCTCTGCCTGAACTGTGTGGATGAGTGCCCCGAACACCGACTGCAGTTCAAGTTCTTCCCCGCCCAGAAGCCGATGGGCGCCAATCTGCAGAGACGCAAGGTTCTCACCGGATTGGCCGCAGGGGTAGCTACCGTTCCCCTGTTGCGCAGCACTCCCGGATTCGCGGTCGAGCGCAATGAGAGGCTGTTGCGTCCTCCGGGCGCGCTGGAGGAAGTAGATTTCCTGTCACGCTGTATCCGTTGCGGCGAGTGCATGAAGGTCTGCCCCAACGACGCGCTGCATCCCGCCTTGACCGAAGCCGGGCTGGAGGGTCTCTGGACGCCGGTATTGATCCCGCGTATCGGATACTGCGAGACCAGTTGCTCGTTGTGCTCGCAGGTCTGTCCCACTGGGGCAATCTGGGAGATTACAGCCAAGGAGAAGGGCTGGTCGGGGGATGTGGCCGGCGGCGCGAAGCCGATCCGATTGGGCACGGCATTTTACGATCGCGGTCGATGCCTACCGTGGGCCATGGCTACCGATTGCATCGTGTGCGAAGAGTGGTGCCCCACCTCGCCGAAGGCCATCTATCTTCGCCCGGCGGAAGTGCTCGACGCTGCCGGCAACGCCAAGCAGGTAAAGCAGCCTTATCTCGATCCTTCGCGGTGTGTTGGATGTGGCGCGTGCGAATACGCTTGCCCGGTCCAGGACCGGCCGTCGGTTTATGTGACGAGCGTGGGCGAGAGCCGATCCCGTACAAACCAGATCTTGCTGAATCGAAGCAAAGGGAGTGCAAAGTCATGAGGCCAGACAGGCCGCGACACGGTGCCGTAATTCTGGCGTTGTGCCTGGCATTCGTTATAGATTCCGGCTGCAAGCGGCAGGCTGCAGGCTCGACCGCTCTCTTCCCTGCCTCTAACGAAGTTGCCGGCTGGACGAGGACTGACGACGTCCGCAACTTCGAAGCCGCCGACCTATGGAAGTACATCGACGGGGACGCCGAAAGGTATCTGAAGGTGGGGACGCTCCGAGTATCCACGGTGGACTACAAGTTCCAAAACAAAGTTGACGCCGTCGTCGACATCTACACGATGGGAAATGCGGAGGGCGCCGCGAGGATTCTTGATACCGAGCCAGCGGGAGACGCGAAACCGGTGCAACTGGGAGACCGCGCGCGCCTTTACGGACAAAGCCTGGTCTTCCGTAAAGGACCCAGCCTGGTGCGAATTGTCGCCTATGAAGAGTCGGCGGAAACTTCGCAGGCGCTCTTGCAGCTAGGGAGGAATATCGCAGGGCGGCTCACAAGATGAACTGGGCCCGAAAATCTGTCCGCTGTGTCACTGAACGCCTAGAGCCGACGGCGTATATGAAATGAAGGGGTCTTACATATTCCGCTAGAGGGGCTAGCAGGTGCGAACATGCATTCATCAGACAACACGACGCTCAGTCGCCGCGACGCGCTCATCCAACTGCTCCGCCTGGGAGGGGCTGCCGCTGGAACTGCCGGCCTGGGACTCTGGCTCAACGGCCGCTCGGAACGCCCCGTGGCAGAGGCGGCGCTCAAGGTGAGACGGAGCCACACTGTGCCGGCCGATCCGGGACTGCCCGACATGGCAGTGATCCGCGGCGACGACCCCGCGCAACTGGCACGGGAGGCCATCGCGGAACTGGGCGGCATCAAGCGCTTCATTTCTCGTGCTGACGTGGTGTTGATTAAGCCGAACATCGGCTGGGATCGCACTCCGGAGCAGGCCGCCAACACCAATCCGAGTGTAATAGCGGAAGTGATCCGGCAATGCACGAATGCAGGGGCCAAGCGAATTGTTGTGACCGACGTGAGTTGCAATGGTCCGCGCCGCTGCTTTCAGCGGTCAGGAATTGCGGAGGCGGCGCAGCGCGAGGGGGCTGAGGTCATTCTTCCCGATCCTGCCCGATACAAGGAAGTCGATATTCAAGGCGAAGTTCTGCGCGAGTGGCCGGTGCTCGACTCCTTCCTGAATGTCGATAAGATCATCAATGTCCCGATCGCCAAGCACCACAGCCTCACCGGAACAACCCTGGGAATGAAGAACTGGTACGGCATCCTGGGCGGACCGCGGCATCAGTTGCACCAGAAGATCCACGAGAGTCTGGCTGACCTGGCGGATTTCATGCGCCCAACTCTGACCCTCATCGATTGTTACCGGATTCTCGTGCGGAACGGGCCGACGGGCGGCAATCTGGAAGACGTTCTACTGAAGAAGACCATGGTGGCGGGCACCGATCCGGTGGCGCTCGATGCGTACGTGGCGAAGGCGTACTGGAACCTTGAAGTGTCTGCTCTGCCCTACTTAAGAATGGCGGCCCAGCGCGGGTTGGGAACGTATGAGTTTGAGAAGGTCCGCACGCGAGTGAAACAGCTGTCGTAGAGGATTGCGGGCCGCGCACTCGTCCCATAAGGAGGATGCAAATGGAACCGTTTCGCCAGCATATATTCATCTGCACGCAGGAAAAACCGGAGGGCGTCACCTCCTGCCCAAAGAACAGGTCACTGCGCGTGCTGCAGGCCCTCCAGGAAGGGTTGTGCACTCAGGAACTGGACGATCAAGTTCAGATCACTACCTGCGGTTGTCTGGGCTTGTGCGATAACGGGCCCATCATGATCGTCTACCCCGAAGCCATCTGGTACCGCAAGATCAAGGAAGAAGATGTCTCCGAGGTCGTGACCTCCCATCTGCAGTCCGGCCGGCCCGTATCGCGCCTTGTTTGGAGTGATGCACCCTCCATGAAGACTGAGGCGAAAGAGCACCAAGACCGCTATCGCGCCATGGTGAAGGCAAGAGATGAAGCCGGTGTTCTACCGGACGATGTCAATGAGATGGTTCGAGCTTACATGCCCAGCCGAACGGTACTGACTGCGCTCGAACTGGATGTATTCACGGCGGTCGGGGATGGTGCTTCCGCGAAAGAAGTGGCTCAGAAGACTCACGCGGATGCACGAGCCACGGAGATGCTGCTAAATGCGCTCGTGAGCCTGCAATTGCTCGAAAAAACCGACGGAACTTTCTCCAACACTCCAGTGAGCAAACGTTTCTTCCGTGAGGGTTCGCGTGAGAACGCCCGCATGGGTCTGCTGCACGTCGCTCACATCTGGCGTCGGTGGTCCAGGTTAACGGAATCAGTGCGCGCCGGAACGTCCATTCCGAGTGAGGATCGCGACGACAATTGGGTGGAGGCTTTCATCGCAGCCATGGACCGCAACGCCAAGGAGCGGGCGGGCGCGGTCGTGAAGGCCGTCGGCACCCGGGGGATCGGCCGTATGCTGGATCTGGGTGGGGGATCGGGAGCTTATTCGATTGCTTTTGCAAAAGCCATCCCTCAGATGAAGTCGGAAATCATGGACCAGGGCGAAGTCGTTCCGCTCACGCAGGAATACATCAACAAGGCCGGGCTGGGCGACCGCGTCACCGCCCGCGTGGGCGACATGCTGCGCGATCCGTTCGGAGAGAACTACGATTTGATTCTGGTCTCCGCGATCTGCCACATGTTCTCTCCCGAAGAGAACCGCGAGCTATTCCGGCGCACTTACAACGCTCTGGCCCCGAAAGGGCAAATCGGGGTGCAGGATTTTATTCTGGAGCCAAGCAAAACTGCTCCTCGGGCAGCCGCCCTGTTCTCGCTGAATATGCTGGTAGGAACAAGAGCTGGAAGCAGCTACAGCGAACCGGAATATGTGGGCTGGCTGCAAAACGCTGGCTTCACCGACGTGCGCCGAGTTCGCTTACCCGGACCAAGCGGGTTGATGATCGGGATCCGTGCGTAGAACGTTCGAACGGGTCGGGATTTGACTCCGGAGGTCAGCGGTCGTCGATGTCTTAGCGTGTCGTAGTAGCGATCTTTTCTTCCTGCCGTGAAAATCGCACTGGATAAGAACGCTGATCGGGCTTTCGTTCCCGATACGACCGGGCCAGTTCCAGGTAGATTGCGATGTCGCGGTCGAGATCCGATTGCTGACCATCAAAATAAAAGTTTCGGATTGGGATGCCGGCGTAATCCCGACTGAGCTTGGGATAGATAGCCTCGCTGACCACTCCATTCATGCAGGTGAACGGACTGATGTCCACGATGCCGTCGGCGCCATGCCGGGCAAGATAGGCGCTCCGGCCCATGTTCATCACCATCTCGCCTTCGGCACCGGGAAATGGGAGATAGGGATGCGCCAGTCTCACCATGGTTTCGACGCTGGGCTCTTCGTATCCGCCGAAATCCTCGACGAAGAGTGACCGCAAGGCGTGCTCGTCGGCATGCTGAATGCGGGAACGCAGTTTTGACTTGAGCATGTCCCAGGAAAAAGCCCGGCCTGCCAGCCGCAGATTACGCACCTCTTCTATGTTCGTATAGCCGATCCACTCGGAGATGTCGCTCATCCAGCACTCCGCGCCCTGCGCCTCCAACCGGCGCACGAGGTCGCGGTTGCTGAAAGTATTGAGGCGGCAGAAGATCTCGCCCACGATACCGATCAGCGGCCGGCTGTGGTCGAAGCACGCGGGTACGGCATAAAAGCGCTCCCTTGCCCGCAATAACGACGCCGTTACGGAGTGCATCTGGCATGTCGTGTTGGAGCAACTCTGCTCCAGCGTCTGGCACAAATCGTCGACCGACTCGCGGTAAGCCCGGTCGGACGCTCCCGGCTGCGTCTCGTAAGGCCGAGTCTGCAACAGGAGTTTGCGGAGAATATCCGCCGAGACCACGCCTCGCCATGCCGATCGAACAAAGGCATTGTCGAAATCCTGAAAATCGCTGTAGCCGTGTTCTCCATGCGGAGAAAAAACCTGCACATCACCGTAACCCTGTTCGCGTAGGACCTTGCGCAGAAAGGGCGCATACTGACCGAAGCGGCATGGTCCGTCGGTGGTCGCCATAAAAAAGACCGTGCGCTTCGCATCGAAGTCCGGCCGTTGCGCAATCTTAATAAGATCTCCGATCGTGATTTTGGCGGGAAAACATTCGTCCCCGCTGGTGTATTTGCCGCCCAATTCGAGCGTGCGCGCATCCGGGTGTGGGGTTGGAAGGGCATGAATCCCCATCCAACGCAGCACGGCACACAGCGCCTCGACGCTTCCCTCAGCCAGGTCTGGAATGTAGACCGTCTTCCCCGCCAGGGGATGATCGGCGCCAACCTTTCGGGTTACGCAGCGATGTTTAAAGACTGGCATCGTAAAAATCCCGTGCTATCGAGATACGCTTCACACCGGGTGATGTAGCCGGCGTCGTTCGAATGCCCATCGAACTGCAGCACCAGGCTGGGCTTGCCGCAGGCATCTTCAATAAAGGACTTCAAATAGGAATCCGGGCCGCACTTGAAGTTCGAGATGTAAATCAAGTGCAGGTTGGGATTATTCCGGGCGATCCGGGCCGCTGACAGAATTAGCCGGCCAGACTGCCAGTACATGTTTTCGTTAATCTGCGAGACGTCTTGGCCGTCCAGCGGCAGAAAGTCCAGTGGGAGAACGTTGATGCCATACAAACTCCGCAGCTTGCGGGGAATGTCGCAACACACCACGCGGTCGTAGATGTTGTAGGCACGGCCCAGCAGTACAATAGCTGGCTCGCGCGTCTTTTCCAGGGTCTGCAAGGCGGCCTCTCCCGACCGCTGTACGGCACTGGTGAATTCTTCTTGCGCGCTGTACGCCCTCTCCACCGCCGCGTCGCTTGCGGCTTTGCTTAGTCCGAGTTGGCTCGCCAAAACGCGCAACGCGTCGCGCACATGTCGCGCTCCCTGTCGGAAATGGACAGTCGGACACAGAAGCTTGCCATCCAGGTCGGCGGCTAGCTTCTCTACCGCGCGCACTACGAACGGCAGCGTCTGATTCCACGGACACAACTTCGACTCCGCCTGCATGAACGGTGTCTCGGCATCCACTGCGTTCGGTAGCAGAACGTAATCCACGTTTTGCTGCAGTAGAGCATGCACGTGACCGTGCGCCACCTGGACCGGGAAACACGGCTGGGCTATCGCTAGTTCTTCGCCGTGGGACGCGATGCTTCCGTCAGTTGGTGGCGAAACCGCAACGTTGTATCCCAGTTCTTGCACGTAGGTGCACCAGAACGGGAAGCGATCGAAGAAGAACATGGCGCGGGGAATACCGATCGTTTTGCGTCCCTCTCTTGGCGGCTTCAGCGCCGCCTCCAGCAAACCGTCACGGCTGGAGAGGAGATCGTCAATCACCGGTTGACGGTCAGTGCGCGAGCGCTTGCGGAACTTGTCGGAGCACTGGTCTCCCCAATAGCTTTTCTCGCCATCAATCACGAACTCCCTCATGTCGCAGTAGTTCGAACAAGCGCGGCAGACGAAGTCGCGGCTGGTAAGTTTCACCTGGTTCAGATCAAAACCGCGGAACCGGCTCCTCTGGCCGCTGCTCCTCACGCGATCGCGCGCAATCAGCGCCATGCCGATCGCCCCAATCACTCCATTATGTGGGGGAACAACGATGGGCTTCTTGAGGATGACGGAGAAAGCGGCCGCCACGGCGTCGTTATAGGCGGTGCCGCCCTGGAAATAGATCACGTTTCCGATGTTTCGCCCACGCACAACGCGATTCAGATAATTCAACGCCACCGAGTAGGCCAATCCCGCGCATAAATCGGCGACGGCCGCGCCTTTCAGCATCAGGCTGTTCACATCCCGCGCCATAAACACGGTACAGCGCTCCCCCAGCCGGATCGGGCTTCGCGACGACAACGCGAGCCTCGCGAATTCTTCCTTGATCGCAACTCCCAGCTTCTCGGCTTGCTCTTCCAGGAACGAGCCCGTCCCCGCAGCGCAAGCTTCGTTCATCGTGAAATCCACTACGACTCCGTCGCGGATGCGAATGAACTTCGAATCCTGCCCGCCAATTTCAAAGATCGTGTCCACCAGCGGCATTTCAAGCTGGCGGCACACGTGCATCGCGCCGGTCTTATGCGCCGTGATCTCGTCATTCACGGTGTCGGCCCCGGTGAGTTCTCCAATCAGTTCTCTCCCGGACCCCGTCGTTCCTACGCCGCAGATCCTGACGCGCGCCCCAAGTTCTCTCTCGATCTCGAGCAGGCCGGCAGTCACTACTTCGATCGGCCGGCCAGCCGTGGGAACATAAATCTCCTTTAGGAGACTGCCGTTCGAGTCGATCACCACCAGGTTCGTACTTACCGACCCTACGTCAATGCCAAGATAGGCCTCCACGGGCTTGCCTACTTCCGGCAGTTGGAGCGGACGCACTTTGTCCCGCAGCAGCGACACTTGGCGGAGGGAGAGTGCTTCGGTGACTGGCAATTCTGCCGTCCTGCTCTTCTCCGCTGACAGCAGGCGAAAAGCGACTGCCGAGCAGTTGCCATATCGCTCCTCCGCGAGCATGCTCGCTCCTAAAGCGGTCATCCAGCATTGGAGTTCCGGAACCAGCAAATCCGATTCCTGTAACTTGAACGCCCCTAGAAGCGCCTCCCGCACCCCATCATTGAGGGCTACCCCGCCGACAAAGGCCACGGGGGAAACCACCTTTCGGCCCTTCACGATGCTCGACTTGAAGTTTCGCGCCACTGCCTCGCACAGCCCGCGCAGGATCTGGTCCGCGGAGTATCCCTTCTGCTGCGCGTGGATCATGTCGGTCTTGGCAAAAACCGAGCAGCGCCCCGCAACCCGCGCGGTGCAACTGGCGCTGCTGGCGGCAGCACCGACATCCTCAACGTCATACAGCAGCCGCGAGGATTGCTGATCAATGAACGATCCCGTCCCGGCAGCACACTCCGTGCTCGATTGGTAGTCCAGGATCCCGAGACGGTCTGAGCCATTCGTAGCTCCGAGCCGTATGTATTTCGAGGTTTCACCGCCCATCTCAAAGACGGTGCGCACTTGCGGATACAGGGCGCGCACGCTTCGGGCCAGTGCGCGAAACTCGTTTTCGAATCCTGCGTCGAAGGCGCGAGCCACGGTCTGTCCGCCGGATCCGGTAAAGAGAATTCCAGCGATCACGTTTTGCGGTACGACTACGCAGAATTCTCTGAGCAGATCCGAGGCAGCCTGCAGAGGATTTCCCAGAATTCTCCGATAAGCAGAAATCACAACGGGACGCTTCGCAAACCCGTTGCTTGCTGGCAGTTGAGGCAGAGAGAATGCAGAGGTCGTCTCCCCGAGGCGGGCAAGCAGCGAGGAGTCTTCGGGCGAGCCTAACGCCGCTAGCTTCACGCTGACCGCCCCTACATCTAAGCCAAGGGTGACACTCACCTAAGGCCTCCTCTTGCACGGGTTTCGGTCCTTCAGTCGGGGTACTGAGCCCAGCACAGCAGTCTGGAGACGCTCGCTGCCTCAAGGGGCCTAACGCAGCCCGCACGGTTGAGTGGTGCTGGTCCGAAGACTGTAACGTAACCTCTTGTAGCCCTAGGCCGTGCCGCCGTCTGTGATCTTGATCACGCGATGCAGTAATCATGACTTCCTTCGCTCCTTGCGACCATCACAACTACGGCAATCCACCAACATCACCAAAAGGCTATGACATAGGTTCACGGGAGGGTCACAGAGGCAGTTCTCCGGAAAGGCCAACGGTGCGGGCGTGAGCAGAAGGTATACGTTTCGCTACCAGCAGGAATTGTTGAGATTCGCAACAGGGTACCGGGGGCGGACCATTGGGCAGCTGGCGATATGTACCTTCGAAATCTATCTCAAATTCGCTTGCGGTTTGAGACTGATGAAAGGCGAGCCCACAGCGGACACGGTCGCTTACGCTGCCTAGCCAACAATGCGAAAACAAGTAAGAATAGCCCCAAGAAATCTCCTCGGAAATGCGCTGGCTGCAACGCTGCTTCTCTTCGCAGTGGGCTCGCTGGTTGGGTGCCAGGGTGTGAGCTCGGGAGGCAACTCTACTAGTCCGATCGGTAGTCTCTCCCTGGGAAGCGCTAGCCTGAGTTTTGGCAACGTGACACCTGGCAGCAGTAAGACTCTCAGCGTTACCGCGACGAATTCGGGGAGCGCCTCGGTCACCATCAGCAGTGCAACGATCTCGACCAAGTACTTTTCGCTGACTTCGCCCGGCCTGCCTACGACTCTTCCTGCAGGGCAGAGCGCGAACCTCAGCGTCCAATTCGCGCCTGCATCGGCGGGCTCTTTTAGCGCTACGGCTACGATCACGAGTAATGCTTCCGACACTTTAACGACCCTCGTGCTTTCGGGAACGGGAACGGCCAATGGCCAGCTTGCACCCAGTCAAGCCAGTGAGGACTTCGGAACCGTGACCGTGGGAAACACGCAAACCCTCGCCGAAACAGTAACCAACACCGGCGGATTGAGCGTTACGATATCTCAAGTCGGGATCAGCGGCACCGGATTCAGCCTGAGTGGCATCACGGCTCCTGTAACGCTGGGCGCGGGTCAGAGTATGGGCTTTAACGTCTCGTTCGCTCCACAATCTGCGGCAAGTGCGAGCGGGAATGTCACCATTACTTCCGATGCCACAAATCCTACACTGACTATCCCTCTGTCGGGCACCGGAACCACCGCGGTGGGGCAATTAACTGTGAATCCAGGCACATTGGATCTAGGCAGTGTGGTTGCGGGCGCCAGCGGAACAGCCTCGGGTAGCTTGGCCGCCACCGGAGCCAACGTGACCGTCACCGCGGCGAGCACGAACAACTCGGTATTCAGTGTAGGCAGCCTGTCGCTTCCGGTTATGATTCCCGCAGGCCAAAGCGCTCCGTTCACAGTGACCTTCAGCCCGCTAACGACTGGAGCGGCGAGTGCTTCGCTCACCTTCACCAGCAACGCACAGCCGACCAGCACGAAGGAAGCTCTGACGGGAACTGGCACCCCCGCGCCGACGCACACTGTGAATCTGTCGTGGAGCGCGAGTAGCTCGTCGAATATTTCCGGCTACAACGTTTACCGTGCGGTCTATGGCACTTCTTGTGGGTCTTTGTCGAAAATCAATAGTGGGTTAAACACGAGCACCTTGTACACGGATTCAAATGTAACGGATGGCACAAAGTACTGCTACGCTACGACCGCGGTAAACACGAACAGCCAGGAGAGTGGCTATTCGAACATCGTCCCTAACGTCCAGATCCCGCCTCCGTAGTTGCGCCGCTGCAGGACGCACATCTGGACATAGCGTGCCTCAAGCCCTTTGGCCTGCAAGGACACCACCTCTGTTGGCTCACTGTATGCAATCTCTTGCAACAGGTTGCAAAAACTCCCATCTTGACAGCGACTTGCCCGAGGGCTCAAATATAGAAGTTGGTGTAATCCTAGGCAGTGTTCGGCAAACTTCTCCCCTTTGCAGCCTTGTTCCTGGCTAATTTGCAATAAATACAGGGAGTTAACGATGACCAGGCGAAGTGCGAAATGGTGGTTGACAATGGCAGCACTATTGCTCCTCACTCCGGCGTTCTCAGCTGCACGCGTGTCGGAGAAGAGCAAGGGGTGCGGCGCCCACGATCGGGACCGGAAGTGCCGACAAGTGCCGGAGGGCGGTTCAGCGGCTGCCTATCTTCTTGGAGCCGGAGTTACTTGCTTGGCAGCTACGCTCGTCCGGTCCAAGCTTGCCAAGCCTCGGACTTCTTAGTCTGAGACCGCAAGTGAACTAGCCCGCGTATGAGGCGGAAGCTCGTGGTGCGGGCTTTTTTGTTGCAGCTCTTAGGGGATTCCTCTTCCCCGTTACCGACTCGTTTCGAGAATCGCCTCTCGCAACATTATTGAGCGGGTCCGCGTTCGGTAGATTTGTTGACCAGCGCGATCGTCGATGGCTGCGACGAAATTTGGAACTCGCTTCTTCGCAAGAGCCACAACAACATCACAACCGCCAATACTGCCAGGGTGAGGAAGACGATCCCGCCGTTGTGATGCAGCCAGCCATCCAGAAAGCCAGGATCTACGCGGGTCCCCAGTTCCGCAATGGTGAAGATACGCACGGCATTCTTCGCAACCGAGAGCGGAATGACTGCCGCAATCAGCAGAACCTTCCGCCACCACGAACGAAGGAAAAGATGAGCTAAAACCATCGTCGTAACAAGAAGGATCATGCTCGAGCGGATACTACTGCACTCGCGCGCCACTTCGATATCGAGACCCGGAATGGATAACATGATGCCGTCGCGCATCACCGGAACCCGAGCAAAGTGGAATAGAGCACTCGCGGCCACAGCAGTCTGCTGTTGCAGGAACTCCGTGATCGAGTCCAACACACATCCCGAGAAAGGAACGATTAGAAACAGAAAGCACAGGGGAAACAGCAACGATCGGAAAGTTCCGAGGCCCAGGCAAAAGACTAAGCTGCCGATCCACCACATCACGAGCGCAAACATGTTCAGCGATAAGAGTCCATCAGACGGCAGCCGCCAGATGTTCCATTCTGTGAGTCCGCGCAGGAAGAGAGCCGAAGCAAGCAAGAATGCGCCCGCCCGAGGACTCGCCGTGGGAGTGAGTTGAGCTTCTCTGGTCTGAAGATAAATCAAAGCAATACTCAATGGCAGGATCAGCAAGATATGAGTGTGGGCGTCGCTACCCAGAGCAAGCTTGGCATTTGCAAGGAGCGGGTACCACCAGATCGCAATGGACCCGGAAACCAGAACAAGCAACTCCAGATATCGCTGTCGGGGCGTCACCGAGTTCGCCAACTGGGAGGACCGCTCAACTTTGGACAGACGGCTCTCGCACTAGCGTTAGAACCCAAGACCTGCAGCGTGCCTTTCAAGAACATCATGGCCAAAGTCATTGCAAGCCATACCGTGTTGGGTGTAGACCGACACGCTGGGGAGCGTTGGGCGAATGGAAGCTGCGCCTCACTGGTTATCGGTCCGAACGACGAATTGTGAATCGGTTCGGATACCAATTCTGCCGTTTGTGAAGTCCTGTCCAGGAGCAGTAAAGTCGTCCAGCACGATTCCTTTGTCGTTGGTGATTCTTATATGAGTTCCTTCCACTCGCACGTGCACAGAAAGTGAGGTGTTTTGGCTGGCGGACTGGGCGTCGACTTTCGTTTCGACCCCGTTCGAAGTTTGTTCCCCAACCACCAGTTTGCGCGTCAGCTTCTGGCCTTCGAGGGCATACTGAACCCGCGCCTGCCGCTCCGGGGCCTCGATTAGCCACTCCACCTTCTTGTTCCAAAACAAAGTCTTGCCTGGGCGAGCGAAAATGAGATTCTCGTGCAGGATGCCCGGCTTGAGGTTGACGTAAGTACCGGGATTCTTCGTCTTGATCCATTCTCCGTTGTGAGTGAGCTGACTTTGGTCCTGGAACTCGTAGTCACGAAGGGGGACCAGTTTCAGGAGAACGGTGATGTTTTCTCTACCCACATTCTCTTCAGTGTGGAACTCTTGAAATCCCGGAGCGTCGGCGACAATCTCGTACGATCCAGGTGCCACCGCAACTTCAGCCGGCACGATGGTTTCGTTGAACTGCGCGTCGCCCACACGCCGGTATTTTACCGTCACATTCTTTGCATCGGTGTTAAAGACCAGCGTTGCGGCGGACGAAGCTAGCTTCACATCATGGATGACTCCCTCGCTGGGAGGGTTGACATCAAGCTCGGATGTCCGCGCTTCATGGCCTGCCTTCGAGAACGTCATCGTGTGCTTTCCCGCCGTAAGGATGCTGGAAAGCCTAAGGTTGCCACTTGCGTCCAGCTCCCCCACTGGCTTGCCATCCAGCTCCACCGCCGCCCCGGGGGTACCGCCAGTAACAACCAAGGAAGCCATGGCTGGTCCTTTTGGACTGAGCACCACAGGCTTGGTCAGCTCCTGCCGGCGCTGCATGGTCATGCTCCACTCTTGGGTTACGTATCCGTCCGCGGACATCACAAACTTATGCGAGCCACCAGGCTTACTGACGATCCATCCCTTCCGCCGCCGCGGCACTAGAACCCCATCTACGGTGAGTGTGGCTTTCTCTACATTCGCAGTAACGACAACCTGCCCATTTGCATTGAACGAGTGAACAGCTAACGCGGGTGCGTTGGCAATGTCGATCACAACACTCCCCAGGTCAGAACCTTCTCCAAATTTGACCTCGCTATTCTCTTCGTTGAGATTCAAATCTGCTCCTGCGGCACCTACCGGCATATGCTGACCCTGGAACTGAACGCTTCGCAGAACGTTCCCACCATAGACGGTTGCGGTGTTTCCCAGGCTCGTGATCGCAAACGCATCGGTTCCCTCCATTCCGACGATCTGAGGCCGCGAGCCGGCCGGAGCCTTGAACTCAATCGCGAAGATTCGTTTGCCCTGTGCAGTGACGCTCAAGTTATGAGTGTTCTCATCGGGAATCAGGTCGTATTCATCGAGCAATCCTCCGGGGAGATCGCTGATCTTCTGTCCATCCAACTCCACCATCCCGGCGTTCTCCGGAGTCTGGATCGACAGATGCACCAGCTCTGGCTCAAGTGCGATCTTCCCGTCGGACTCCTGTTGAATCTGCACTCGTTTCGTTTTGTAGCCGAGACGGGAAACATCAATCGTCGCGCCAATTGCCGCCACTCCACCGCTAATCGGTTTACCGTCGCTGGCGATCATGCTGTCCGGCGGAATGGCGGTGACGTGGACACTCTGGGTGGGACGGGGCGTGACTCGTCGGGATGAGACGGGAACGCGGAGGGTGAGGTACCCGACCACTATCACTAGCACGATCATCATGCCAAGCCCTACCGCATACCACTTTGCCGCAGCTCGACCGAGAACCTTCCGCTGGACGTCACCAACAAGTACTTTGCCTCCGCGAAGGAAGCCTTGGAGCACACTCTCTTTCTCTTTACGCTCGCGGTGCTGCGCCGGGAACGGTTTGGTTTTGTTCGCGCCCTTTTCTACGAGCGTCGGGCCCTTTTTCTCCGCGAGAGGGGGCGGCGCGGGGACGGGCATGGACACAACACCGGACCTGCTGTCTGTGCCGGTGAGCGCCGCTCTTATGCTCCACAGTTGACCGAGATCGTCCACTCCAGCCACACGCCGGGCTGTCAGCTCGATCTCGGCCACGATGCGCCCGATCTCCGCGTCATCCGGTTCCTTGGCCCGGATCGCGTACGATCGCTCCAGAATGGCCCGCAAGTTCGCACGGTCGGGATTCTGCTCCAGCACCCGGCGGTTTTCGTCCAGCACCGCTCTGTCCCTGGCTCTTTCTTCTCTGCGCCGGACTTCACTCACTTCTTTTTGCAGGCCAGCCGCATACTGTTCCAGGCGAACATCATTGGGATACTCGGCCCGGGCAGCGCGAATCCCCTCTACCGCCGCCTGAAGGTTGCCCGCTGCCACCAGCGCGCGGCAGTCAACAAGGCATTGACCAACGAAAGCTTGCCGCTTCGCCTCCGAGATGCTCGAGCGCAATGCTCGAACTGCCGGGTTACTGGAGTCCAGTTGGCTGGCCTCCTGACACAATGGATCCGCCTCGCGCCAGTTCTGGTCCACCAGTGTCCGCGCGCGCTCGACCAAAACGGTAACGAGATTGTCACGCAATCCCGGAGCGCGCGGATCCAGGTTCAGGCTGCGGCGCAGCAGTTCTGTAGCCCGGTCGAGGTCGCTCTCCTGAAGGGCCCGCTGTCCCTCCTCGAATAACCAGCGCGACTGCGTCGCGTGCTCCAGTCCCTGTTCCGCCAGAGTTCGCAGCCCGGAAAGCTCGGCATCGCCCAGAAACTCCTGAAGCCCCGCATTGACGCACTCGATGGCCTTGGCATACGCCCGGCTTTGAATGAGGCCATCGATTTCCTGGACGAGCCGTGCATGCTCCTCTTCCCGCACCTGCCGGTCGCGTTTCTGCTTACACTGTTCAAGTTCGAATGCGATCCCCGGATATTCAGGATGAATGTTGCGCAAAATGTCCCATTGATTGATAGCTTCGGTATGTTGACCACGCTCTTCGTACTGTCGCGCCTTGGCTACAACCGAGTTCACTAAGTCGCGTCGCTCGCGGATCAGCTTGAGCTGTTGCGCGAACTGCGTCTCGTTGGGATAGCGTTCACAAGCTTCGCGCAAGATATTGGCGCGACGGTCCAGATCTGGTTCAGACTCTACCCGCTTCGTCACTTCCGCGATGAAGGCCGACAGTTGCTGCCGTTCTGCGTCTTCAATTCGAATCTTGAGCGCCTGAAATATTCCATCATTCGGATATTTCGCCAGCAGCTCGCGGCACACCGCCATAGCTCCGGCAAAGTTCCTTTCGCCGAACTGGCGCTGCGCGTCTTCGAGCGCACTGTGAATGACGTCGTGCTCTGAGCGAACTTCGTTGTAAAAGCTCTGGTAGACGGCGTCGCGCTCTGGGATCGCGGCGTTGGGATTCGTCCGCGCCACCGAGAACAAGCGCTCCAGCTTACTCAAGGCCGTCTCGATTTCTCCGTTCTGATACGCTCGGATGGCAGAGTTATAGAGCTGATCTTTCTGCTCGCGAATTCGTTTTGCGTCCGCCTCGGTCGATTCGATCTTTTCCAGTAGATCGAGGGCCCGCGTGTCTCCATGACGGATAGCCAAGACCTCCTGCACGGCGTGCCGGGCGGCGCCAAAATCCCGGTTGCCCAGGTGCGCTTGTGCCAGTTCGAACCACTTCGCGATCTGCGCCTCGCTCCTTTGTTTTTCGATCGTCTGGCGCATGACCAGCGCGTCCGGATTTTGAGGATCCAGTTCCAGCACTTCGCGGAGTTTATCGAGCGCCAGCGGAATCTCGTCCTGCTCCAGTCGGGCACGCGCGCTCTCCAGCAGCTGGCGAGTCTTTTTTTGCTTCACGGCCAGATCGATCTGGGTGCGAAGAACTGTGATGCGGGGATCGAGATTGCCTTCCGCTTCCAGTTCGGCCAGAATTTCGGAGGCAAACGCATCGTCGCCCGACTTGAAGGCCGATTTGGCCCGCTCAATCCGTGGCTCGATTTTGGATGCATCAAACACCGGCTCATTGCGGAACGCCTTCTGCAGGGTTTCCGCCAGTTCCCGCGCGCTCGCGAAGCGGTGGATGGGTTGCTTAGCGAGGCACTTGTGCACCACCCTGCTCACCGACTGATTGATGTTCGGGTTGATTTCCGACACAGACGGCGGGATGTACTTGACCACCGCTTCCACGGTTTCTTCGGCCGTGTTGCGGGCGAAAGGTTTGCGTCCGGTTAGCGCCTCGTACAGGATAACGCCCAGCGAAAACAGGTCGGAAGCAGGAGTGATTTCCTTAAGTTGCGCCTGCTCCGGAGACATGTACTGAAATGTCCCCTTCTGTCCGGTCACGGATTTCGATCCCGCCAGGTGGACAATGCCAAAGTCGATGATCTTGGCGGTGTCGTCGTCCATCACGAAGATGTTGCTCGGCTTCAGATCCCGGTGCACCAGACCGCGCTGGTGGGCTGCCTGCAGTCCGCGGCATACCTGGCTGATAATTTCCACGATGCGGGACAGGGTCAAGCGAGCGCTGGAGTCGGCAATCAACTCCGCCAGAGTCGCGCCGCGGAGCAGAGGCATCACAAAGAAAGGTTTCTTCTCACGATTCTCTTCGATAACATCTACATCCCGCACATCCACAATGTTGGGATGGCACATCTCCGCCAAAGCTCTCCACTCTTTGGTGAACAGTTCAACCGCCACCGGGACAGAGATATCCTTCATGACCTTGACAGCAACGTAGCCGCCGGTCTTTATGTCGAGCGCGCGCCAGACGACACCCATGCCGCCTTCGCCAAGCTGCTCTTGAAGTTCGTAACGACCCGCGATTCGAGAGGGGCCCATAGACCAACACCGTACGCAGCCACACAGACTGCGACTCCGTAACCTCTATTTGTTATAGTGAAGAACTGCGGTGATCCGTATCAGGACCCGAGAACGGTTCTGCCCGAACGGGTCACTGCTTTCTCGGGTTCCGCCCTGGGGAAGGCGAAGGCTGATTGCCGAGATGATACCAATATACACCCGAGCGGGGCAGTAAGCACTGGAATTGGGTAGTGTCTGAAAAGTGCGTTGAAGAAAAACAGCGGACGCTTGCTATCCCTTAAATCCCGTTTTATCGTGAGGGCATGGCATCGAATCGAAGCGAACTCGCCACGCTCAAGAGCCTACTTTCCCAAGCTGACCACATCCTCGAAACAGCTCCCGCCTTACCGCAGAATCGCACGGCAGCCTGTCGCGAACTGCTCACGTCTGCGCTAGCTATTGCGGACGATCTGCTCAAACAATCCAAACTTCCTGCTGCCGCTATTTTAGGGCGCAAAGGCGGCTCCGTGATTGCGAAGCGCGGCTCCGATTACTTCCGCAAGTTGGCCGCAAAGCGCAAGACGTATGGTGGGGGTCGTCCTCGTAAACAAGACGATTAGGCCTTCCCTGTAGAATTGGCCTCATAAAACGAAAAGCCCAGCGCGATGGCTGGGACGTTTCGATGAGACCTAGACAACCTCATCGTACCTTGCCTCGCGCACGCGTGCAAGTGTGCGATGAAGAGAAGAATATTCCCTCCGCCGATACCGCCGCTGTCTGCCGATGCCCTCAACCGAGTAGAAGACATTGAGAAATTTGCGCGATACGCCCTGAATGCGTGTAGCAACGCAGTGGGGAACCTTGTCAATCCCGAGAAGGCTTTGCGCATTCTTCGTACATGCGTGGTGGAGGCTTTTGAGGCTCAAATCGACTACTACGAAAAACTGCCGATCTATACAAAAGAATGGCTTAAGGAATTGCAACAAACGACTATCGACTCGGCCTTGGGCTTGATGCCGATGTGGACGAGCGGAGAGCCATTCCGCAATGAATTGGTCCATACGCTACGGATTCACGTTAGGCAGCTTCCGAAGCCATCGTTATCACAACCTGAAAGAGCACTACCCGAAAACAAGCCTTCAATCCAGCAACAATTGGATGATCTTCGCAATGAATGCCGTCTCACGGTCGAAGACCTAGCGGAAGCACTCGATGTCGCTCCTCGCTCCGTATATCGCCATTTGTCCGGCGAAGCCATCCCGCGAAATCGCCAAATCGCCGCCTATGAAAAGCTATTTTCCAAGCAACTTGGAAAGTCAATTCGCCTTGAAACGTCAGGTAAACGTCAGTAGAACGTCATGCTAACGTCACCCATAAGTCTGCGCTCAAGTCATTGTTTCGCCATGTCATTAGCCGCTAGTATCGGCATCGGAGGTGATTCCGATGGAAATACGGGGACCACCAATGCCGAAACGGGGGAGGGCAGGCCGATCGCTTTCCCCGAGCTATATTTTACCCTTGACAAACAGCGAGCGCTCGCTGTATATTATTCCCATGATGCACGATATAAAAACCGCTCCCACGATGACCTGCGAGTCTTGCTCTGTGGCCTGTCAGCGCTTCGGAATGCACAGAAACGGGCTGCGCCGTTTTCGTTGCCCCGTTTGCAAAAAGACCTATACCGAAGCCCATGAGCGCACTTTGGGAACGATGTACGTCCCCCAAGATCGCGCCGTTCTAGCCCTGCAATTGCTCTTGGAAGGAAACTCGATTCGGAGCACAGAGCGCATTACGCAGCTAGACCGGAATACGATCATGCGGCTGCTCGTTCGCGCGGGGGAACGTTGCCAATCCCTCATGGATGACCGGATGCGGAACCTAAGCCTCAAGCATTTGCAGATCGACGAAATTTGGACGTTCGTCCAGAAGAAGAACCGCCACGTTTGCAAAGGCGATTCTCCTGAAATCGGAGATCAATGGGTGTTTGTCGCAATCGACGCGGACACGAAATTGATTCCCGCCTTTCACATTGGGAAACGGCATCTGGAAGATACGCGAACCTTCCTCTGGGATTTGTATACGCGCATCGAAGGCCGCACGCAGATCACTACAGACGGACTCAATCACTACCGGGCAGGCGTTCCTGAAACGTTCGGCCTAGACGTAGATTTCGCGCAGCTTGTGAAATTGTTCGGGGACTTCGGACAAGGCCCCGATGCGAGGTACTCTCCAGCCCGCATCACGGAGGTTATATCCAAGGTTCGCTCTGGCGATCCTGATCCTGAGCACACTGACCTGCCCCCTGCTTTCGTTCACGTAAGAATACGACAACTTTCTTTCGTTCCCTCTCCGGTTTGAGCCGGGATGGGGGAGCGCGAGGGGCAAGGGACGGCGTTTGAGTCCCTTGCCCCTCGCTCAGCTGTGTAGAAGACTGCTGCCTGCGCCGCCGCAAACTCCTTCGGTGTCCGGTATCCCAAACTGCTGTGCGGGCGCTCTTCGTTGTACTCGATCTTCCACGCTGCGATCTTGCGCCGCGCATCGAACAAATTCTGAAACCAGCTCACGGACAAACACTCTTCCCGCAACCGTCCATGGAAACTCTCCACGTGCGCGTTCTGCGTCGGCTTGCCCGGCTGAATGTGCACCAACTCGATCTGCCGTTCCACACACCACGCCAGAAAATGCCGGCTCGTCAACTCCGGCCCGTTGTCGCAGCGGATCGCCTGCGGCCGTCCGCGCTCGGCCACGATCCCGTCCAGTACTCGCGTTACTCTCCGACTGGCGAAACTCGTGTCCACTTCCAAAGCCAAACACTCACGCGTGTACGCATCCACCACGCTCAGCACCCGGATCGCCCGTCCGCACTCCACCGCATCGCGCACAAAATCCAGCGCCCATTCCTGGTTCGCCGCCGTCCAGACGCGTAGCGGTTGTCCCACCCGGGCGCAATGTTTCCGTTTCTTGCGCCGGATCATCAACCCGGCCGCCCGATACACTCGATGCACTCGCTTGTGGTTCACATGCTCTCCCGAGCGACCCAGCAACACATGCAGCCGCCGATACCCGAAGCGCGGTTTCTCCCGCGCCAATTCCACCAGCCGCGTTCGCAGCGGCTCATCACAGCGCCTGCTCTGGTAGCGATAGCTCGATACCGCCATCGTCATCAGGCCGCACGCACGCCGCTGGCTGAAGGCATACTCCCGGCGCACTTGCTCGACAGCCGCCTTCAGGGCTACGAGCTCCAGCCGTTTTTTCGGATCACCGACTGCAGCGCTTCTTTGTCCAGACTCAGATCCGCCACCAGCTTTCGCAGCTTCGTGTTCTCATCCCGCAACTGCTTCGCCTCCTGCGCCTGGCTCACATCCATGCCACCGTACTTCGCCTTCCAGGCGTAGAGCGTGTGCTTGGACACGCCCACTTCTCGCGCCACATCCTCCACTTTCCGTCCCGCCTCTACTTGCTTCAGTGCCCCGATCATCTGCGCTTCCGTGTGCCTGCTCTTCGACATACTCTCTTCCCCTTCCTTTCGCAAAAATCATACTTAGTTTTGTGCGGAAAGAGGGGAGCAGGTCAACATCTCGACTAGCTTTGTAGAGCGGCAGAATCTCACGATGCGGATGCAGATGCGGAGACTCACGCGCCTGACGAATGCTTTCAGCAAGAAACTCGTCAATCTGAAAATGGCCGTCGCGTTGCATTTCGCGTACTACAACTTCTGCCGCGTGCATTCCAGCCTTCGCGTGACTCCTGCGATGGAAGCTGGCTTGACCGATCACGTTTGGACGATTGCCGAACTGCTCGCCTAATCCGAATTTGTATAATTCAGCCCCGACCCCTTTTCGGAGGCGGTGCCGTATGCCTGAGAATTTCTCTGAACATCTCTTGAAGGTCGTAGAAGGCAAAACATTCCAGCAAGAAACAGTTGTGCTCGACGGATATATATTCTCCAACTGCCTTTTCCTGCAATGCGAACTTGTGTATTCGGGTGGCCTCTTCCAGACCCACCAATGCACCATGTCTCCCGGCTGTCGCTGGAGATTTGAGGATGCGGCACAGCGGACGCTGAACATAATCCAACGCTTATGCAGCACCACTCCCTCACTTCGATCAGAGTTCTTCCCGAACTGGCAGTCATGGAGTCGGGAAAATCCAACAGTACAGTAGTAGGCACTTGAATAATTATCGAGTGTTCATCATGTGCGGCCATACCGTCTCCGAGGTACAATGGATTCGGCAAGAATCTCGGTAGTACAGGCCCCAAGTGACGTTGGGGCTTTTTCCTTTTACAATCCGAAGCATGAGCAAGACTGAACAGCCCTGCGGTCAATGCGGCCATCCCCTCACGTCCCATACTAGGGATTCTCGCGAACAGAAAACCGACTATCCTGTGTCGTTTGTGTCGCGAAAAATGGAACCAGACTTTGATCCTTCCTCAGGTCTAAGACCGGGGAAGACGGGCTGCACTGAATGCGAGTGCAACCGATGGACTCCAGCCAACCGCTAAGACCCACCAACGCACTTTTCAGACACTACCTGGAATTGTGGTCGGGATGGTCGGCAGCGGCGATGCCTAAGCAGTCGATCCAGTCCGGCACGGAAAGCTCCATTAACCGTTTTGTTCTCAATTAGTTATAGATTACTCGTCCTCGTCTAAGAAGCAACGCTTCGGAAACTTCAATAAGTCTGACAAGCTATTATGGCAGCGACGCGAAGGCAACTAGCGCAGCTTAAGAAACAGCCACGAATGATCCCTCCAGGATCATTCCTCGCTTACTGGCTGATAAATCTCTGAAAGATATCCTCCGTCACTCGGACACAGTCAAGAGATGTTCGGTCGAGGAGATTCGATTCCATCGCTAACTGGACAACCGCCGATTTCGGGTCGAACCCTCCACGGATTTTGCGCTGATTTCAGATGTATGATTCTACTTGGCAGTGTGATTTTCTCGATTGGTGACACTATGTTGGATGAGCATGCTGACCTCCTGGAGAGCTTCCGAGTCTTCATCAATGCGGCAGAAGAAGGCGCTGACATACCACCGGTCGACGAGCACGATCTCAGATGCCTTCACGGGCTGTGTGTAGAAAGAGCGAAGCGTTATTGCGGCAAAGACGGGGTAGTGAGTATCGATTCAATGGCTCGTGCTTGCAGTCCTGGCGCGAATCTGCCTGCGGTGTGGCTACGCCACACCCAACTCCGATCTCTGTACAGAGAGGGTCTTCTTGCGGAATGGCAGCACGGGACCGCCCTGGATGACGCGGTGTTCCGACTAGCGGCAACCATTCCAATGCACGGGATTCAGTTAGACCAAGAGGCGTTCCTTCGTCGCCTTCGCGACAAGACTGCGGCCTGACTCCTTCACTTGAGGGCCCGTACAGGCAGGCAACCAACGGGACTGCGCCAATAAATTTGCGCGGGCTGCGAATTCAAGCCTAGAATCACAGTAGAAGACATGTGCGACGGAGGTACGCTCATGCCTCGCTACGACTTCCTGTGCAAGTCTTGCAAGAAAGAATTCTCCAAGACATTGATGACAACCCAATCTGAAGGGGACGAAGTGATCTGCCCTCACTGTGGAAGTTAAGACGTGGAACAGAGTTGGGTCGCGTTGTACGCCATGACTTCGAGAGAAGGTGCGCGAGCGAACTAATAGGAGGCACCTATGATGGCGCTGCTGTATACACTTTGGAGTGACGACAAGGGTCAGGATATTGCCGAATATGCGGTGATGTTGGCCGTGATCTTAGTGCTCGTGGTCGGCACTGTCCGCCTCATCGGCTCCAATGCGAACAATGTCTTCTCCAACGCGGCGAGTTCGATTCAATAGGCCGAGCCGTTGGAAGTGCGGGGAGGTCCATTCCCCCGGGAACTTCAAGCACACCTTGCAGGTAGAAACCGGGCTGTCGGGGATATCCGTGACCATGTTGTTTGTCGAGCAGAGCCCTCTCTGGACTGGCCAAACTCTTTCAGGCTGAGGCGGCAGCGGCTTTGGGTTGCGAAAGGACGAGCCACTCGAGTTTCGAGAAGGGAAGGTAAACGCTGGGGGCTTCCATCTTGGCCATGGCGCCGCCGGTGACGTCACGCAACGCTGCGATCATCTCATCGCTGGCCAAGCAGAAACCGATGTCATCCGCGGCTGTGATTGTTCCCGAGAAGGCACGGGTGAACAATGAGACCTTAACAATCACCGTCCTGCTCACCAGCTTCTCTCTGAACGATGGAACACCAGACTGTGACATGATTTCTCCGCACGGAACTGGTAATACATCTAAAGCTTCACTCCAGTTTGACACCACCTGTCCCAGCCTCCCAGTGACGGGAGTAACCGGAGCTCTGTGGCATGGTCGGAATGTGAGTGCGCTGGTACCCTAATACAAATTGGCTAGCACCCGCGGTTGTCGGCGGCCGCTCGCGCGGCGAGAGCGTGAGAAGCGCAGGGTCGGGAACGCGGCAGAGTTAGGAATTGTCCAGCTTGCCGATGTCGGCGTTCCCGTGCTTCTCACCAGCGCAGTTCGAATCAGCGGCCTGAACTTTGGCCAATCGAAAGGTCCTATCCTCCAATTCGTTGTGCAGATGTCCTAGCTCCTTCCTGCTACTGGCCTTCAGGCGAGTAAAACCTTAATACCTCGGGAATCTACCCAATCCTGTTCGTAGCTCGCAGACTGATGATGAACCGCTCCCCCGGTGCTGGAAGTTGTGGAATCTTGGGACACGGTTCCGTGGCTGACGATGTTAAAGACTGCGGCGACTCTGGGTTCCTCGAACCATCTTGCGAAGTTAGTCGGCGCGTTGCTTCTTCTGGCTTGCCTCACTTTTCTGGCTGGTTGCCAGGGGGTTAGCGCGGCTGGCTCTTCGAGTCAACAGCAGGTCGGCAATCTTTCTCTGGGTGCCGGAATTCTCAATTTTGGCAGCGTTGCAGCTGGCAGCAGCAGGACTCTGCCCGTCACCGCAACGAACTCCGGGACCACCTCGGTAACGATCAGCAGCACCGCGATCTCGACCAAGTATTTTTCTCTGGCCGGCCCTAGCCTCCCCGTTACCATCGCCGCGGGTCAAAGCAGCACGCTCAATATCAAGTTCACTCCTGACGCGGCTGGGGTTTTTAGCGCCATGGCTACGGTTACAAGCGACGCCTCGAACTCCGTGGCGAACCTTTCGCTCTCGGGAACGGGAACGGGAACGGCAAACGGGCAACTTGCGTCCAGCCCGACCAGTGAGGACTTCGGCAGTGTTTTGGTGGGAGCCAAGCAATCGCATACTGTAACATTGACCAACACGAGTGCATCGAGCGTCAACATCTCGCAGGCTTCCGTCAGCGGCGCAGGATTTCAGCTCAGCGGCATCACCGCCCCATTAACGCTCAACGCCTCGCAAGGCACGACTTTCACGGTCTCCTTCACGCCGCAGGCGAGCGGAAGCGCGAGTGGCGCGGTGACGATCGCGTCGGACGCTGTGAATCCCTCGATGACGATTGCGTTGACTGGCACAGGAGTCGCGCAGGGCACACTGGGCTCGAATCCGACCAGTCTCAGCTTCGGCAGCGTGCAGGTAGGAACCAATCAGTCTTTGTCAGAGACCGTCACCAATACGGGCGGTGCGAGCGTGACGATTTCTCAGGTCGCGATCAGTGGCACCGGATTCAGCCTGAGTGGGATCACCGCTCCCGTAACACTCACCGCCGGCCAGAGCGCGGCCTTCAGTGTTACGTTCACTCCTGCATCGACTGGAAGTGTTACTGGCAACCTGACGCTCACTTCCACCGCTTCGAATCCGACCCTGACCATACCACTGTCCGGTACGGGAATTTCGCCTGGGGCACTGGCATCCAATCCGACCAGTCTGAGCTTCGGCAACATCACGGTGGGGAACAACCAGTCTCTTTCGGGCACCGTCACTAATACCGGTGGTTCGAGCATCACGATTTCGCAAGCTGCGATCGCCGGCGCCGGATTCAGCCTGAGCGGGATCACTGCCCCGGTCACGCTGACAGGTGGGCAGAGTGCGACCTTCACCGTCAAGTTTGCTCCACAATCCGCCGGAGGTGTGAGCGGCAGCGTGACGATCACTTCCACCGCATCCAATCCGACCCTCACCATTCCACTGTCGGGGACGGGAATATCGCCTGGGGCACTGGGCTCCAATCCGACCAGTCTCAGCTTTGGCAGCGTGCAGATAGGAAGCAATCAGTCTTTGTCAGAGACGGTTACCAATACAGGCGGTGCGAGTGTCACGATTTCGCAGGCCGCGATCAGCGGATCCGGATTCAGCCTGAGCGGGATCACTGCCCCGGTCACGCTGACAGGTGGGCAGAGCGCGACCTTCACCGTCAAGTTTGCTCCACAATCCGCCGGAGGTGTAAGCGGCAGTGTGACGATCACTTCCACCGCATCCAATCCAACCCTCACCATTCCACTGTCGGGAACGGGAATATCGCCTGGGGCGCTGGGCTCCAATCCGACCAGTCTCAGCTTTGGCAATGTGACGGTTGGCAGTAACCAGTCTGTGTCAGAAACCGTGACCAACAGCGGCGGTGCGAGCGTAACGATTTCTGAGACAGCGATCAGTGGATCCGGATTCAGCCTGAGCGGGATCACTGCCCCGGTCACGCTGACAGGTGGGCAGAGCGCGACCTTCACCGTCAAGTTTGCTCCACAATCCGCCGGAGGTGTAAGCGGCAGTGTGACGATCACTTCCACCGCATCCAATCCAACCCTCACCATTCCACTGTCGGGAACGGGAATATCGCCTGGGGCGCTGGGCTCCAATCCGACCAGTCTCAGCTTTGGCAATGTGACGGTTGGCAGTAACCAGTCTGTGTCAGAAACCGTGACCAACAGCGGCGGTGCGAGCGTAACGATTTCTGAGACAGCGATCAGTGGATCCGGATTCAGCCTGAGCGGGATCACTGCGCCGGTCACGTTGACAGGTGGGCAGAGTGCGACCTTCACCGTCAAGTTTGCTCCACAATCCGCCGGAGGTGTAAGCGGCAGCGTGACGATCACTTCCACCGCATCCAATCCGACCCTCACCATTCCACTGTCGGGAACGGGAATATCGCCTGGGGCACTGGGCTCCAATCCGACCAGTCTCAGTTTCGGCAGCGTGACCATGGGGAGCAACCAGTCACTTTCCGACACGGTCACCAACACGGGTGGTTCGAGTGTCACGATTTCGCAGGCCGCGATCAGCGGATCCGGATTCAGTCTGAGCGGGATCACTGCTCCCGTGACGCTGCCAGCCGGTCAGAGTGCGACCTTCACCGTCAAGTTTGCTCCACAATCCGCTGCAACTGCGAGCGGCGCGGTCACCATCGCCTCGAACGGTTCGAATCCCACGCTCACTATCCCGCTATCGGGAACAGGAGTAGCGCCGGGCACGCTCGGCTCGAATCCAACCAGTCTCAGCTTTGGCAACGTGACGGTTGGCAGTAACCAGTCTCTGTCAGAGACTGTGACCAACACAGGCGGGGCCAGCGCCACGATTTCTCAGGCTGGGATCAGCGGCACTGGATTCAGTCTGAGTGGGATCACTACACCGGTCACACTTACGTCCGGCCAGAGCGTGGTTTTCAGTGTTAGGTTCACCCCAGGGTCGGCCGGAAGTGTTAGTGGCAACGTCACGATCACCTCGAACGCATCCAATCCGACTCTGACCATCCCGCTATCCGGAACCGGAACTGCGGCGCCGTGGCAGCTTACGGTGACTCCAACCACCTTGGGTCTTGGCAGCGTGGTTGTCGGCACCAGCGGAACAGCATCCGGAAGCCTGACCGCCGGCGGATCGAATGTTACGGTTACAGCGGCGAGCTCGAACAACTCGGTATTCAGCATAGGGGGCCTCGCACTGCCGATTACAATTCCGGCGGGCCAGAGCACTTCCTTTACCGTGACCTTCAGTCCGCAGACTACTGGAGCGGCCAGCGCGACGCTCACGTTCACCAGCAATGCCCAGCCCTCTACGACGACCGAAACGCTGACCGGGACAGGCACAGCGGCGCCAGTCCACTCGGTGGACCTGTCGTGGACCGCGAGCACGTCCTCGAACATCTCCGGCTATAACATTTATCGCGCTGTGTACACCAACTCGTGCGGATCGTTCTCCATGATCAACCCCGCGCTGAATACAGGCACGCTGTACACCGACTCTACGGTAGTGGACGGCGCGTCCTACTGCTACGCCACGACCGCAGTGAATTCGAGCAACGAAGAGAGCGGTTATTCGAATATTGTTTCCAACGTTCAGATCCCCGCGCCGTAGTTTCAAAGAGATGGCCTAGCTAGTAGGCTTCGTTCATGCGGAGGACTCGTTTGCGCTGCGCCCGGGTCCAATTGTTGTACCGTCGAGTATCGCGGAAGGATTTCGTCGGTAAGACATGGGTAAGTCACGGGACACAGGGCGATGACGGGAGTTCCTCTGGGGTCCTCCTAAGCACTGTTCACGGAGTGAGCCTCGCCATATGTGCCGACGTGCGCGGAGTTCTCTTGTACTGTGTGCGTATTCCTCCGACAAACGCCGGAGAGAGTTAATTCCAGAATCGGGACTCGCGGCTTGAGTCCATGCAGGCGGTGCGCCAACGCATCGCCGTCAAGGTCAGGCAGGGAATGGTCCATCATCACCAGATCCACATGGTTCTTTCCGAAGACCTGAAGTCCTGTCCTGCCAGTTGCAGCAGTCAGCACTCGGTAGCCAACGGTATCGAGAATGACTTTGCGCACTGCCAAACCTTCAGTATGGCTGTCACAACACGGTGGGTCGGGCGTTGGGCGCCAGTTTTGATAATGGTCCAACCCTCAGCTTTACCTCTTTGGCGAACGCCATCTCTCCACTGTTCTTCGGCGCGTTCCTGGACCAGATCTCGATTTCGGAGGAGATCACAGGCGAAGACTCTTCCGTGATACCAGCGGCTGAAATGGTCTTCTTAGTGTAGGAATCACAAATAAGAAAGTCATAAAGAAGACGCCAAGGCGGCAACCCAGGACGTTCCAGAGACGTGGAGGCAACTCGCGCTGCAACGTTATTCCGTGTCAAAGTGAAGCGCCAAAGGTTCTATGTCGGAAGTTGACGTTTCCTGGTGCGTGCGCCCGTCGTAGAGTGAAATTGAAGTTCGCTGCGGGATACGAGGTCGTCCGACAGCTTCGCGTTTACGAACCAGTGCATTCGCTCAAGGGTTCTTCTGGCAACGGCTATCGCCGTCGGCATGGTGGGGAGCGCATTGTCGCCCCGATATGCGACGGCGCAAACCGCAACGAGCATTGGGACGTCGGTATCAGGCGGGAATCTGGGGCTCACGCCGTTTCATGACGGACCTGCTCCTCCGGGGCAAGCACGGGGACCTGATTCGCTCGGAAGTATTTTACGGGTACGACTTACCAATGAACACCTCCGCCGTGCGAATCCTTTATCACTCTGTTTCAACATCGGGCGCGGATGTAACCGCGTCGGGTGTGGTTCTGGTTCCGGACGGAACACCTCCGGCCGGCGGCTGGCCGATCATCGCATAGGCCCATCCCTTCATTGCTACGGCCCGCGTATGTGCCCCGTCGCTGACACGAGGACTGCATAGCGGTCCTCTTCTCAGCATGTACTTAAATCTTGGTTACGCACTGGTTGCGACGGACTATGTCGGCCTGGGGACTGCGTTTCGAAATGCATCCATCGACATGAGGTCCAACGCGACCGACGTAATTTATTCGGTGCTGGCAGCGCGACAAATGGTTCCACAACTTAGCTCGAAGTGGGTAGCGATCGGTGAGGCCGGCGGAGGCGCTGCCGCACTCACAGTAGCCGAGGTGGAAGATCCGGCACGCGATCCGGGTTACTTGGGCAGCATCGGCATCGCAGGCGCAATCGACCTGTGACGAACTGCTGCTGGTCAGAGTGACGCATTTATCGACCAATATGATCTGTCGACGAATATCGGAAGATCAAGACTGTTACGCACTTGTCGCCAGGCTCGCGTTACCAGAAATACCTGCGCGACGTGAGCCTTTCGCTTTAGGGCATCGGGATCACGGCCTTGGCCTCGCTGGAGTAACCGCTTTCCTGATCGCTGGTATTCACTGCTGTTGTGACGTAGTAGTAACTACTTCCAGATTGCACATTGGAATCTGTGTACGTGGTGGAGCTCAAACCGCTTGTGAGCAGGCTGTAAGGGCCTCCACTTGCGTTCCCGCGGTACAACTTGTAATAACTGATGCCGGACGAGGAAGACGGCGACCAACTCAGGCTGACCGAGTGCGGTGCTGCCACGGTGATCGTCGCGCTTGCGGACTTGGTGGTGTCGGCCTGACTCGTGGCCGTGACCAGATCCGTTTCAACGGCTTGCGGAGCAGTGAAGAGTCCGGACGACGTGATCGTTCCGGTTCCCTCTGTGACCGCCCAGCGTATGGCTGTGTTGCTGGAACCTGAAACCGTGGCGACAAACTGTTGTTGCCACTTCTGGGGCATAGCAACCGTTGTGGGCGAGATGCTCACCACAATCGATTGCGGCTGGGATACGTTCACAGTAGCGGAAGCAGACTTCGTCGAATCTGCCACGCTGGTCGCAGTTACTGCGTAAGTCCCTGTCGTGCTCGGAGCGGTGTACAAGCCACCGGTTGTGACCGTACCACCGGATCCCGACCAGCTCACAGCGGTGTTGTTGGTCCCCGACACGTAGGCAGTGAATTGTTGCTGTCCGCCGGTTTGAAGACTCGCTGTGGTGGGCGAAACGGAAATCGAAACTTGAATTGGTTGCGATACGGTGACAACAGCCGAGGCCGATTTGCTTGTATCTGCTACGCTCGTGGCAATTACGGTGTAGGTACCTGCCGAAGATGGAGCGGTGTACCGACCTCCACTAGTGACAATTCCACCTGAGGCCGCCCAAGTCACAGCCGTATTCGTCGTTCCGTTCACCACCGCTGTGAATGTTTGCTGTCCGCCGGTTTGAAGACTCGCTGTGGTGGGCGAAACGGAAATCGAAACTTGAATTGGTTGCGATACGGTGACAACAGCCGAGGCCGATTTGCTTTTATCTGCTGCGCTGGTGGCGGTTACGGTGTAGGTGCCTGCTGAAGATGGCGCCGTGTACTGACCCCCGCTAGTGACGGTTCCACCTGAAGCCGCCCAAGTCACAGCCGTATTCGTCGTTCCACCCATGGTTGCGGTGAATTGTTGCTGCCCACCGGTTTGAAGACTCGCGGTGATGGGCGAGACAGAAATCGAGACTTGCACTGGCTGGGATACGGTGACAACAGCCGAGGCCGATTTGCTTGTATCTGCTGCGCTGGTGGCGGTTACGGTGTATGTGCCTGCGGAGGACGGAGCGGTGTACTGACCTCCACTAGTGATGGTTCCAGCTGAGGCCGCCCAAGTCACAGCCGTATTCGTCGTCCCACCCACGGTTGCGGTGAATTGTTGCTGCCCACCGGTTTGAAGACTCGCGGTGGTGGGCGAAACAGAAATCGAAACTTGAATTGGTTGCGATACGGTGACAACAGCCGAGGCCGATTTGCTTGTATTTGCTGCGCTGGTGGCAGTTACGGTGTAGGTGCCTGCGGAGGACGGCGCGGTGTACTGACCTCCACTGGTGACGGTTCCACCTGATGCTGTCCAGGTCACAGCCGTATTCGTTGTTCCACTCACGGTTGCCGTGAATTGGGTTGGCTGACCAACCTGCAAAGAAGCACTAGTGGGGGACAAAGCCACGGATACACTGCTAGGCGCGCCCCTGGAACCGAACACGGAAGCGAGGCAGGTCGAGGTTTGCGAGCCTGTCGACCAAGTCGCCGGCAACGACTGTAGATTCGTCTGCAGGCTTGTCTCGGAGTGCTGGCTACTGCCGGAGTGTTGTCTTCCCCCGGAATAGCAGTTGCTGTCTCGAAACTGGATCTGGCCGTTCAACCCCAACAAAGCCACCCAGTATCGCTTCCCTTGCTTCACTTGCACGCTGGAAATCGGGACCGCGTTCCACAGTCCAGGCACAGGATGCGGGATTGCCGCCTGGCTCAACAGCTTACTCGGGTGACCGTCGTAATTCGAGTACATGGCCACCCAGACAGTTGCGGCAGTATTGGAGCCGTCAAGATAAATTGACAGAGAATTGACCTGACCGGAGGAATTCGCCACTACCGGAAATGCCTCGGCTATCCCACTAGTCTTGCTATCAAGCAAATTCTGTATCTGCTGAGTGCCTAGGATAACTTGCTGGGTTTGTCCAACAGCGGTTATCGAAAGAATGAACAGTAGGATTGCGGACTGTAGGATCGGATGTTGAGCAGTCTGGTATATAGACCGATTGCAGGATTTGACAAAAGCGACCATGGGGGGAAGGGGCCCTTTCTCCGCGGGGGATGAAAATGAACTGGAGCGCGAAGATCATGGTTCCTGTATCGCACATCGAGGGGGAGTAGAAAAGGCACCTTGGTACATTACAGATAATCATTGGTACATCCAGAGGATCGTCGAACAAAGGGTGTGGTACGTGCCCTCTTAACGACGAAGGGCCCGTTACCTGTCAAGTCCGTGGCAAGGTTGCGGCGCCGGGACCCCGGTTATCGAAGAAGATGGTTGGGATGGAACGAGTTCCTGACGGAAACGATGGCGAGCGAGCCTTGGGTTCGGCTTGGCAAACCTCAAACAGCGCGAAATGGCGGTCTTCTCCGGGTGCACGCCTTTGCTCAAAACTGCCTGACACCGCCTACTTTGTAAAAGAAGAGATTTTGCGAGACCGGTGAAGAACAAATGAGTAGTCCCCAGACTTTCGTGACTGTCGGAAATCTGCAAACCTTCGCGACTGTTGGGAAGCTTGTAGTCGCGGCAGCATGGAGTCATGAAGCCTTGGCTCCTCTCCCTCCCGCTGCTCATCTTCGCGACGCGATGCTTCGGCACCGTCATCATCAACACCCCGACTCTGCCCAACGGCACCGTCGGCACCGCGTATTCGGCGGTCGTCAAAGCGAGCGACGGCTGCACTCCCTACAAGTGGGCGATCACATCCGGAGCGCTGCCAGCCGGCATCACTGCGAAGCCGTCGAGCACAACAACATCACTGAATCTCGCTGGAACGCCGAAAACCACAGCCACGTATTCCTTCACCGTGAAGGTCACCGGCTGTGGCGGGGCCGTCTCGAATAGGTCGTACAAGATCGTCATCCAGGCCACGGCCAACCACATCGTGGACCTGAGCTGGCGAGCCTCGACATCGACCGATGTGGCGGGCTACAACATCTATCGCGCTCCGGACGGGGTGACCTGGAAGAAGATCAACGTGAGCCTGATTGCCTCCACTCTCTATTCTGACTCCACGGTCGCCAATGGCAGCACATACTACTACGCGGCAACAGCAGTCGATATTCACGGCCACGAAAGCAGCAAGACAGCCGTAGTCAAAGCGGTTATCCCTTAGCCTAAACGCAAGGCACATTGTTCTCGCGGTCCTGCATTCTCGAAGAGCGCGGTGCCTATGCTGCCGCTCGCAGTGTGAAGACCAGAAGAAGAGCGCTAGCCGGTCAAAGGGTATCTTGCACCTAAATCGCCGGGACCTTGGGTGTGACGCCCGCTAGCGCGTTGCCAGTGGGACAGCCAGAAATCGTGAACCACGCTCCGGACATTCGATCGGTTCAAAGCTATTTCAAGGGAGCGGTTGGGTTCGTCTTGAAAAAGGGGCGTGCGTCTTGTGCACGGCCCCTTACACCCTCGGTATCACCTCAACGGTCTCGCAGGAGGCGCGATGGGGGAAGGCTCTCCTTCGCAGACCGGAGTTGCCTTAAGAGTGTCTGTGACAATACAACAACCCGCCTCCCTGGGAACAGAGTGGTCGTATTCGTTCGCAATTCGTAACGGACGAAGCTAGGTTCGCTGCAAAACAAACGCCCCTGACTCCGATGATACTGGTGCAGACTTGTGCTTCCCCAACCTTGCGGATATGCTGTGCCACTATTCCCAGCGGGTTGCGAACACGATCTGAGACGATATTCGTATCGAGAAGGTAGCGCGTCAGAGGTCTACCTCACACCTGTGCGTGAGTTTGCAGGCCGTGATGCTCTTGCTGCGAGTATTTCCTTTCAGACGTTGGAACTTTGCCGAGTAAGGTGGGAGACCGCCGGTGCTATCGACTTATTTCTCTGAGTTCGTGCCCTTCGGATTCCGCGTCAGGTCCTTCAGGTCGCTGCTGCGGCCTAAGGCTTTTTTGTTGGCTACGAGGTCATCTAGAGAAATGAAATGCACCGGAACACCGAAGAAAGTGCTTGGGACCCTCTTCCTCCACGCATCGCGGAACTCGACGCCTGTGATTTGGGTCAGAATATCGATCCGCACCGGGGCAATTCCAATTTGATAGACCACCTGCTTCTCGGTGAAGGTCTCCGCCGTGATCCCATCATGGTCGAGGGGAGCACCGAATTTCTTGAGGGCTCCGACTACTCGGACCGAATTTTGCGCTGAATTGTAGACCCACACGTCGAGATCTTTGGTATAGCGTGGCTCGCCGTACTTCATAACTGCGAACCCGCCGACGATTAAATAGTCAGCCTCAAATTCGTTTAAGAGTAGTAGCAGTTCTCTGTAGTGTGGGTTTTCTGCCATGGACTTCCTCAGCTAGTTCCACCATTTCCCAAGCGGCAGCAAAAATGGCTTCATCTCCCTGCTCCTGCCAAAACTCAATATCGAATGAACGGTCCGGGAACTCACGCTCCACCAGTCGTGTTTTCCATGCTGAATTCTGAGGAATGCTCATTTCTCTTCTTCGAATGCGTCCATGACCGCTTTGCCGTTCCTAAAGAAAGAACGAACAAACGTCAGCAGTGGTTCGCACTCGAAAGCCTTTATCAGGATATCAGGCTGAAGCGCCCCAATTCCCTATTCGTTTGATGAGGTGATCAGTGTGGCCTGCACGTTTCGGACCATGCGGCGCTAGAGTCAAGATCCAGGAAGTGAGGCGCTATGCAAGGTTTTGTTACGAGAATGGCGGAGAAGCGTGCATCAGGATAAGGATGCAGAGTGCGGGGAGTGCCTAACGTCCGGCAAAATGAAAAGAGGAGCGGCGTGCTAGAACGAACCTAGATCGCAAGCGAGAGAGCGCAATGCCGCACAGACTTCGTTCGTACGCACAGAACTGAGGTAGGCCGTGCGCCTCCCCGATCGATCCTGAGAAATCGTGACCCCATTGTGGAGGTTCACTGCGCAAGCCCCTTTCACGCCATCCTCCTCAGTCAAAGCTACCTCAGAGGGCACGTCGCGAATCGTCGATGTGATAGGCGCGACTGTGACAGTCGACAAATAAGTAATCGCGCTGTCGCGAGTAAACACAACCACGGGTCTCTTCTTGTCGGGCGGAGCGAACTCGTAGAGACGGACTTCGCCCCGGCTTATTCTGCTGGCCACGCCGCCTCCCCTTCCCAAGCGAGTAGCTCATCGGACGCGCGCGATACTGCCTCGAATAACCGCGGCGGTCGCGTTCTTTTTGCGCTCTAATCTCCAATCTCCATAAATGTTCGCGCAGCGGCGTCGCCGCACCAAGGTGGAACGATTCCGCTTTGTCCTCCGCGCGGCTTGATCGGTTGCATGTAAGAGCGTCTTGTCGCCTACATCCAGAGACTCCACGATCGATTAGTTCTCAGCTGGGGATGGACTGCATCCTTGACCGGCCTCCCGTAAATATGGGAGCATGACGTACATGAAAACCACGCTAGAGATTCCCGATGCCATCTTTCGTCGAGCCAAGTCGCTCGCTGCCAAGCGAGGGATTCCGCTCCGGGAGTTGGTGACAGAAGCGGTGAAAGAGAAGCTGGCCCACAACCGCGGGCCTTCCGACCAACCCTGGATGACGGCTTTCGGCAAACTCCGCCGTCTGCGCAAGGAAACGGCCAGAATCAATCGCATTATCGAAGAAGAATTCGAGCATGTTGAAGCTGAGGACCGGCTGTGATTTTGGACACCAACGGACTGTCGGCCCTAGGCGAGGGTGAACCTGGGCTGGAACCCCTTCTGCGCAGAGCAGCGCAAGTTGCCATTCCTGTCATTGTTCTGGGTGAATACCGGTACGGGATTTCACAGTCTCGCAACCACATTCACTATGAACAATGGCTGGCCGAGTACTTGCCGAGCTTTCGAATTCTCGACGTCGATGAACGGACCACCATCTCCTATAGTGCCGTTCGCAGAGAGCTCAAGAAGGCGGGAACTCCCATCCCTTCAAACGACGTTTGGATTGCAGCATTATGCCGCCAACATTCCCTACCTCTACTGAGTCGCGACCGCCATTTCGACGCTGTTTCCGGAATCATAAGACTCGACTGGTAGGAATTCGCTAGCCGTGCCTTCCTGCACCAGTTCAGGGACGCCTTGGGATCGCTCTTCAACGTTTCCGTTGGTGCCGACAACAATGCAGACCTCCATAACCTGTATCTTTCCGAGCCGACGAAATCCATGAACTGGGCACGTTTGGTTGATTTCCGCCTTAAAGAACTCTGCTGAGGCAGCCAATGTGAAGTTTTTGCAGACGCATTTGGCCGGCGAGTCCCGCCTTTTGATTTCGGCGAGCTGCTCATCCGTCTAAGTCCAGGGATTGAGAATCGGTTTAAGTAGTGGAAAATCTGAAACGTTACGGGTCACCAGCGTCAGCCGATGCATTTCTGCAGTTGCCGCCAGAAAGGCGTCCATTACACCAATCGGACGCCCCGCCGACTCGTAGCGGGACACTGTTTTGCCCCAGGCCTCTGCCAACTTGATGTCGACCCGCAGAATCCTGCCTTCAAACCTCAGTGGCAATTCATCCCGCAGCCACTCCTCAAGGCGGCTGCGGCGGCGTCCGGCCGCCATTCGTTCCACGCCATAGCGTAGCTCTGCCAACGAGATGACACTGATAAAAATCCGGTCCTCGTCGGCCGATTCCATCCATCCAATGAGACCCGGATTGGGGCGTGGCTTGATCCATTCAGAAACGACGTTTGTATCCAGAAGAAAGCTCATAGATTAATTTTGCGAGGCCTTTCCTTGAACCGACGCAGTTTCAGGCCCGATCCCCGCAGCGGCGATGCTGCAAAGAATTCCGCCAGGTTGCCAACGCGATTAGTCTTGCGTTGCCATTCCTCTGCCCCGACTACCACAGCGGCGGTCCGGCCCTTCCGGGTAATGGTTTGCGGTCCCTCGGACATTGCTCGCTCAATAACCTCACTGAATTTTGCCTTGGCTTCCGCCACGGTCCAGTTCTGTGCACCCATCGTAAATCCTTCTCGGGTTCGTAAGGTCATGATGGTCATCATAGTCATTCTTGAGTTTAATGACAAGAAGACGGGATCTGTATTGCTTATGTTGTTGGTGGCACAGGCAACCGTGATGGGTGTCACGCTGCTTATCATCGATTCTCTGGTCGCGCAAGATTCCGAGCCAGTACCTATAGTGTGAGCGAAATCCACGGTGAGCCGTAAAGTCTTCAGGAGAGACAGTACCTCGGAATCAGATACGATCTAGGAATGTTTTCGTCCAAAAGTGACCATCGGTAATTTGCTTCAACTCGCCAAGCTCGGTGCATTATGCGATTGAACCCAGGAAGCAAGACGACTGTGAAATTCGTGATTAATGAACCCAAGAGCGACCTGAGCATTCACATCGAGAAGGTAGATCATGGAAAGTTTGCCAGAATTTCTTCAACCTCCTTGCTACTTAACGTCGGTGCGTTCGGGCCTGCGCTTAAGGCAGGCAATCCAGTGACGGGGTCAGTCACGAGTTTGACTCGATGGGGGCGCTTCTTGCGCGGCGTCAGCACAATTCGCCCATCCTCTATATTGGCGTCCAGAGGATCACCTGCCCGAATATCGAGTTTGCGGCGAAGCGGGCCTGGAAGAACAACTTGTCCCTTGGTGGAAACCTTGGTTTGCATGGTAAGACGATCTTACCTCTCCTCGCTTGTCTCTGCCATCAAGCTTGCCGTATGGGTGATGTCAAGCCGCTTGTGTAAAAAGCTTGAGGGTGCGGTTTTTCCATTCCAGGTTGAATCGCTGGAAGATGGAGTAGATGATGCGGTCGACGCTGGCCACGTTGACGAAGCAGACCATGGGCCGGGTGCGGCGACGCACTTCCACGAAGCAGCGCTCGATTACGTTGGTGGTGCGTAGTTTCTTCCATAGGTGCCGGGGCAAGGTGAAGAAGGACAGTAATTCTGGCAGATCCCGTTCCAGGCGGCGCACCATGGGGCCGTAATCCCGCGACCAGCGCGCCCGGAAGCGGCGAAAGGCGGCTTGCGCCTGGGCCCGGGTTTCGGCCCGATAGATCGCCTGCGCGCCCAGTTTTACTTCCTCGTAATCGCGCTGGCGCACGTGCTCTAAAATGTTGCGCATCTTGTGTACCCAGCAGCGCTGATGTGCCGCGCGCGGATACACGGTCTGGATCGCGGCCGCCAGGCCAGCACAGCCGTCGGTCACGATCAGCAGCAGTTGCTTGCCCTCCAGTCCGCGGCGATACAGATCTTCGAGCAGGCCCTCCCAGTCGGCCTGACTCTCGCCCCGGCTGCGCAGAAAAGCCAGCAAATGGCGCGTGCCGTCCCGGCGCACCCCGTAGGCCACCAACATGTGCACCCGCTTGCGCCCCGCCGGACGCCGCATGCGCAGGCTTACCCCGTCCAAAAATAGATACGCGTAATCGTCGCTCAGCCGCGCCTGATGAAACTGGCGCACCATTTCGTCCAGCGAGCGGGTGATGCGCGACACGGTCTGCGGACTTACCGTTTCTCCCGTCAGCGTGGCCACCACCCGGCCCACCTGCCGAGTGGAGATGCCGCGCAGAAAGGCTTCCCGGATCATCACCGTCACCTCTTCCGCCCGGCGCTGAAACTTCTTTACCACCTCCGGCAGAAATCCCCGCTTACGGCTGCGGGCAATGCGCAAGCGCAGCTCCCCGAAGCGAGTCACGAAACTCCGCCAGTAATATCCGTTGCGATAGTCCTTGCGCTGCTCCGACCGCTGATAGCGCCGGCTCACCATGTACAGGTCGCGTTGCCGCTCGCTCAGTTGTTGAAAAAACCTCTGCGCTGCTTGTTGCACTCGCCCTTGTAAATCGCCCCAGAAACTCTCCTGTAACTCGGCCACAAAATGTTGGAAATGCTCGGTGATTGGGATTATCTTCGCCATTGGGTGTAGGTCTCCTTTTCGGAAGGGCTTTAGCTTGTGAGGCCAAAGCCAACTTACACCCTCTCGCTTTTACACAATCGAATTTACGTCACCCTGCCGTATGGCTCAGCGGCTTCGGTTCGAGACCTCGGTGCCCAATCATTGCTTGTCATTTTCCGCCCAGCCATCCTCTCTTCTCCGGTGGACAAAGGTCTTCCCCTCTTCCTGAGGAACTGCTCGAGTTCATTTTGGAGCCCAGCCTATGCTCTCCGCTGACGGTTGCTCTTCCATTTTCGTGAGACGCCGGCTCGGATTGTTTCTCTGAAGCACGCTCCAGGTGCGCTAACGGTGCATCTTCACCACGACCGGTTTTGGGCGGGCCGCTGTGCGAATGCTGCGCGGCGTCCCGCCGCGACGCGCGCCATGGCGATTCACCTCCGCTTCGATCTAATTCGATCACTTATCTGCCGCAACCTCTGCCGACAGCCGTTAGTGCATAGCTGCCGGTCGTTCGTGTACGTTCCCCGATGCAAAAGCAAAGCCAATGACTGAAAACAAAGATGTTATTGGCTTCGTTTCGTTATGACCTTTTCCAAAGCGGTCCGGTGGGACGACTCGGGCTCCATGGCGCCGGAGCAGGGGGAACTTTCCCGGTCTGATCGTCCGTGACCTTCACCTCCGCAGCTGGCGCAGGAGTCTTACCGTCGGCGGGCAGTTGGCCCTGCGACACTGATTCTGCAGGAGCCGAATTATGTTCGGTATCGGCATCAGCAGACTCTATGGTGAGCGTTCTCGACAAGCTCTCGTTAGCTTTCTTTCGCTCCGGTTCTGTATCGACTGAGCGCGGAGGTTCAGTCTCCCCGCGAGGAGTCTCAGCAACACCGGCAGGCGCTGGCACGCCCGCGCCCCGGCCCGTGCGTTGCCGTCGCTCTACCACGTCCATTGCACGGAATATCCGATTGGTGTACCCCGTCTCGTACCTCTGACACTTCAAAAGGGACTGAATTGCAACGGCGCCAACTTTGACTGGGAACCCCGGGTCCACAACTGGACCAATCAACTCGGAAAACACCTTCTCAAGCCCATTGCCCTCGCGTTTCTCTGGATTTAACATCCTTGTTATACAGTCCGCCTCGAACCTCGCGGCGCGCCGCCGGCGCAAAATATCCAACGCAGTAATCTTGATGAGCTCGGTATTGAAGACGCCGGTAGGTTTTTCCTCCAGCATGAGCTGCTGCACCAGCTTTTCATACTCCTGAACATCATCCAGTGGAGTCAATCCCTTGGCGGTTAACGCGTGCTTGGTGGCGTTGTGGCGGGTACGCGTGGTGTCCTTGGGGCCGTGCCCCTTCTTGCCGTTCTCGCGATTTGCTGCTCGTTGCTTCTCGCTAGCCATACCGATGTTTACTCCTCCGCGACTGCCCACTGCGCCGCCGACGTGGCAGATCCCATTGAAGATTCAGGTACATTCAGGACCTGCAAGACTGGTTTTTGGGTGTCGTTCCGAACTGACGAATCTCCGCCGGGCGGCGGCGTGACGGTTCACTTAGGCGCGAAAAGACCCGGGCACGCAAGCAACCTGGCAAACTATCCGTCCGTTGCCATCGTGCGCGAAATCCCTTCGCGGCGAAGGGGCTGGCCAGTCTTTCGAAGCCCCGCGCCGACATCCCGTCAGCACTAGGCTTATGAGGGCAAACCCGCCTTGGCTGGCCGAGCCATCCCGGCTCCGAACCAGCTTAGGAAGCTTATAACACACAAAGCACGCTGCGCTGTTTACCACCTTGATACAGTGGGATATTTTTGTGATCTCTGTGACTTTGAAGAGGCTAGCGTAGGTTCCGAATCCGCGCGTCTGAACCAGGAGCTCCCTTAGATCAGACTTTGTCAAATTCTACGCATGTGCTTCTTCGACATGCTTTTAAGGGTTGGCAACCGCCGAATGGATTTTTTTCCTCTTCTCCGGATGCGGAGATCATAGAGACTCTGCAGGTTGAGCCCGAACTCAGCGTTTGTGCCGAAGAAATGGGCAAGTCGCAAAGCGGTGTCGCCCGTGAAGGCGCCTCTCCCATTCAATATCTCAGTGACGCGGTTGGTCGGAACGTCGCGCCGCCGGCACGTTCCGCGGCGCTCATCCCCAATTCTTTCAGTTCTTCGGCCAAATGTTCGCCGGGATGAATAGAAATAACTCCCCCAATGGTTCTCCTAATGGTAATCAACAATCTCCACGTCGGATGGGCCGGGAGTGTTCCAGAGAAAGCCTTTACCTGTCTACCGGCCACGAAGTCTCTGGTTCGCTTATCCGATAGCTGACGATCATGTCGTGGCCTAGGCCACTCATTATGCTTTACGTCAAGCATAGTGGGTGTCTAACGAACGCAATTCGGGGAATCGCGGTACGGGGAGAAATTGCCCCGGCTTGACGCGCTGCCCACAGCTGTGGTATTACATTTTATAATATGTAATGGAAAGAATATGGAATCCGCCATTACCATCAAAGGGCAAGCCACCATCCCAAAAGCTATTCGTGAACATCTTGGGCTGCAGCCGGGCGATCGGGTCAAGTTTTTCGTGCATCCCGACGGCAGTGTAGTCTTGTTGCCGAAACTGCCAGCTTCGGCGGAACGGGGTACGGTCAAATCCCGGAAGCGGCGGCCTGTGAGCATCGAGCAAATGACCATAGCGGCCGCCGAGGGTGCTTTGAGTAGAAATCCGCGACGACGACCCCGATGATCGGACTCGATACCAACATCCTGATACGCTATCTCACGCAGGACGACCCGGGACAGTCAGCCAAGGCTACCGAAATTTTTGAACACCGTTTGACGCCGAAGAATCCGGGGCTTGTCAGCGTGGTAGCAATGGTCGAGACCGCATGGGTTCTGGATCGCGCTTATGGCATAGCAGCTCAAGACATTGCCACCGCTGTCGAACGCCTGCTACAGGTTGAGGTCCTCGCGATCGAAAACGAGCAGGAAGTCTTCACTGCCATGGTTGCGCTAAAACAGGGGCGTGGATCATTTGCAGACGCGCTGATCGCAGAGCTTGGAGCGCGGGCCGGGTGTACGCGCACATTGACGTTCGACCAAAAGGCAGCGCGGCTTCCCGGCTTCGAGCTTGTGTAAGCGATCCTGGTCCCCCCAAAAACGCGATCCAATGCGGGTCCATACTTTCTGCTCTCCGCTCGCAATTGCTCTTCCGCTTTCGTGACACGCGGCTCTGATCCTTCTCCCGAAGCTGAGCCTCATCAAAACCTTCTGCGCAAGAAAAATGAATCAAACTGGGATGGCGTCGTCTCAACTCTCGAGTGTTGCTCGAGCGCGCTCTAAGTCATGCAGATAATAAAGGTGCGCCAATTCTCCGGCCAGCTTTTCGCTAAGCGTGATCCCGGGGATGTATTCCATCACCAGGATATCCACGCCCAGCTGTGTATCGAAGTCGTGAATAGTAGCGCTCCCCGGAAATGATAATGCGGGCGGTTTGCGAAACAGAACCTGTGAAACCGAGTGCCGTGCCCCACAGCGCGGAAGGAGTGCTCCCGAGCGAAGAACAGCTGAATGCCGGCGAAGCCGGTGCCGTGCGCGATGCTTCCCAGGACGGGTCAGTAAGCGATTGCGTGGTGACCTCGATAACATCGTCCTGATGGCATTGCGCAAGGACTCGCAGCGTCGTTATACGTCGGCGGAGCAACTGGCGGAGGACATTCAGCGCCATCTTGAGAGCGTTCCCGTGATTGCGCGCAAGGACACGGCCGCCTATCGCGCTTCGAAGTTCGTCACGCGACATAAGGTTGGCATCGTCGCAGCAGGCGCGGCCATCCTGACGCTGCTGTCTGACTTAGGCATCGCCCTGCGTGTAGCCCGTATCGCTCGCCAGCAGTCAGAGATTGCCCGGCAACGGAGAGCCCAATCCGAGCGGCGATTCGATGATCCGCGGCAAGTGGCAAACTCGTTTATGTTTGATTTTCACGACTCGATCAAGAATCTTGTGGGCGCGACTCCAGCCCGCGCACTTCTGGTACAGAGGTCAAGGGAATACCTGGATCGTCTCGCGCGCGACGGCCAGGGCGATTCGTCGCTGCGGCGGGAACTCGCGACTGCAAACATGAGGCTGGGAGACATTCAGGGCAATCCGGGACAGGCAGACCTGGGCGACGCCAGAGGTGCGAAGCTGAGCTATCAAAACGCGCTCGCCATCCTCGAGCCGCGGCTGGCCTCCCGCCCCGCTGATCGAGCCCTTCAACTCCAGGCGGCGTCTCTCGATGAGCGCGTCGCGCTCCATTCGTCTGCCCAAGACTGTGCGGACCTGCTGCGCAAAGCCGTGGACATCCGCGAGGCACTGTTGGCGCGCGATCCTACGGACGTTCAACTTCGCCGGGATCTGCGCTCCGCCTACGCGGAGCTGAGCCTTCACTACGCCAATCCCTACACGATCAGCTACGTTCTGGGTGCAGCCAAAGGGTTGGAGTATGCGCGAAAGTCCCTCGAAATCAGGGAACCATTGCTCCAGTCCGCTCCGAACGATCCGGCGTCGCTCTTTGACGCTTTCGAGAGCTATCACTATGTAGCCGACATGCTCTGGGTGACGGGACATCCGCGCGAGGCATTGCGTTACCAGATGAGCATGCGGGACAGGATGAGAGAATTGCTCGACCGAGAGCCAACAAACTCCGAAGCTCGCCGTCTTCTCGTTACTGGTGAAGGGAGAATCGCGTTCTTGCTCGAAGACATCGGACAGTTGGCCCGGGCGATGGTTTTCCTGCGTCCAGCAAGTCGGGGCATTATCGCGCTTGGGACCGCCGATACCCAGAACGTGCAGGTACGGCGGCAGGAGATCTCAGGTTACAACCAAATTGGCCAGCTGGCTCTCAAATTAGGCAATATCGAAGAGGCCATTCACGATCACCGCCAAGCCTTGGTTTTAAGTTTGTCAGTGACCAAGGTTGACCCGACAAATCCGGACAGCCAGTATCGATTGGCAAACAGTTACCAAGCGTCGGTAACGCCCTTGCCGCAAGAGGAGAATTGCACGAAGCAGTTGAGAATTCTAGCAGGGCGGTAGAAATCAGAAAGTCGCTGGTGGCAGCTGATCCCAGCGATGCCCGTGGTCGCTACGCACTGGCGAAAAACCTGTTACACCTCGGAAACATTGAGGCGAGGGCGCATCCCAAACAATCCCTGCCAAACTATCAGGCTGGCATCGCCATCTTGGAACCGATGGTAAAGGCGGACCCGGAGAACTGGCTGATGGAGCGCACACTCGCTGATCTCTACTCCAGTTCCGGAGTTGCAACAGCCCAACTGTCCCACAGTGCATCCGCTGGATCAACCGAGACCAGGCGCCAGCGGGAACAGGCGTGCTCCTTCTTTGCGGAGGAGTTCGGTCTTTGGCAGGACTTGCGTGGGCGCAAAGTTCTGATCGACGTCGATCTTTCGAAGTTCAACAAGGCAGCACGAAGCCTGCGCGATTGTAGTCACGAAGTAAATTGAAGGGCTGGCTCACCTTTATGCTGAGCCCTCGACACCTCCAGTACGTCGGCCCTGGGTAGGTATATACAAACGGCAAAATGGACCCTCCCCCCTGGCACAGGTTTTCCCAGGCGCAGTTGCGGAGGCGGACGCGGTTGCGGCAGCGGATGCGGGCTGCCTGCCTCTGGGGTACCGAGAATAGAGCAGAAAGCACTTCGAATGTGCAGCCCGGTTGCACTGCGTACGAGCGATACCCAAGGAACAGTTCAAGCAGGAAGCCGAACAGAAACTGATGCGGCGGGAAACCGGCGAAGATAGCCCGCCTCAATCGGCCAGAGGAAAAGAGCTAGTTATCTTGCGAAGGGGTTTTCGATTCGTAGGCCTGATATCGTCTGCCCCGCGCTCAGATCCTCCGAGAGGAGCCGAGTGGCACCACTCTTGATGGCCTACGCCACAATGAGAGCGTTCCAGAATAGGTAGGCCGTTTGCACCGACAACGACGCCGGTCAACAATTTACCGAGTGGTCACTCTGCATGGACCGGACAGGTCAGTCTCAGCTCTGCTTGAATTCCTGCTTCAAGTCCTTCTTTGCCCGGCCTAAAATTGTTTTCGAATCCCGGCAGTTGCAATTGGCGAGGACCTTTTGCCCGGCCCTTTTGGCCAGAGCCTGCTCGATTCTCGCTAGCCGCTTTTCGAGCTTTCCTGCCATAGTTTCCGGCCTAAAGAAATCTTCTGAGCCGGGTGAACTCCAGTTTCCTATGGATCACGAAGCGTCTACTTGTCGAGAGAGTCCATTTCACCGCGATTAGTGGACGCCCTCTAAGACGAATCCTACATCCAGAGATGCGGGGCTTGATGTTACTGCGGTAAACGATACACAGTACCCAAGCTACTGATTCTTCGCCTTGGCCCACCGAGCTTGCGCTGCTTTTCGTGCAATCTCGCGGCGTTGTTCGGCCGTCAGCTTCCGTTTGCGGGCTGTACCTCCCAGCCGGCCGAGATGAACCGCATGTGGGTTCTTTTCCTTCTTCTTTTCCATCGGGTAGATGTGACCTTAGCCCGGCGGGAGTCCTAAATGCAAGAACCTCTTGACTTTGCTTAGCGCTATGCATATGCTTAGCGGTAAGCACAAACTGCTTTTGAAGTGTTCGCCATTTGAGGCTCAAATGAAGAAACGTCTCGATAACACACAGACAGAAATCGACCTGGCTTGTGCCATCTGGGGTCCGCTGTCCGAGCCGACCGAGAACGCGCTGAAACAATTGCTGCACAGACACTCCCTGTCCGTTACCTCCGGGGATTTGCTGTATCTCCAGAACCGGTGGTACGTCACGCACTCTGGACTACTGCGCTTGTCACGACGAAGTAGGTGTGCTGGGATTCGGGTGAGCCCAGTCCGAGCCTTTTGCGATCCGGCCCTCACTCGTTGGACGTTCAAGGCTACAGTCTACAGGTCTCGCAATTGTCGGGGATTTGTTGGATTTGGCGACGCCGACCCGTCCAACGTTTCTTCCGTCGTGCGTGGTGCCGAGATGCGAGTCGCTGAAACCCGCGCTGTCAACCGAGCTTTGCGCAAGGCCTACGGCATTGGCATTTGTTCGGTCGAAGAAATCGGGTCCCTTGCAGAACCTGCCCAACCCTCTCGCGACTCTAAGAAACTTCCCCCACAACCTGCTAACGGGAACGGCAGCGATCGTACAGTCCGCGATCGCCTCTGCCAAGTCATTCGCCAGCATCAGCTAGATCCTAATCTAGTCAAAGCCTATGCGACCGACTTCTGCGCCGTTAAGACGCTTCGGGAGGCCAGTCGCGAACAGGTTGAGAACTTCGTCGCACACCTCGCCGACCGGGCCGAGAAAGACCGGAACGCATTGCTCTCCCAGCTCAACAGTTATCTCGGCGTCAAGGAAGGTGAAGCGTGAGGCGCTATTTCGAATCTCTCCGTCCCTCCGATGTATCGGCCCTTCACTCGGTTCCAGATGGTCTGTTTCTTGTCCGGGTGGATCGGGCGCAGTATCGCTGGCATAAGCAGAAACCTTACTACGAGATCCGCTTCGTAGTCCTCAAGCCGAAGCATCTGACCGGCTGTTTAATGACCGGACGACTGTATTGCACATCCAGGGCCATGTGGAAGTTGCGCTGGTTCCTGCGCGACTTCGGCTACGACCCCGAGCTCCTGGAAAGAAATGAGATCGATGACAAGGCGCTCGTCGACCTGTGGGGCGTGATTAAGGTCAGTGAAGTCACAGTGCACGGCATCTCGCTCCTCAACTTTGACGGCTTCGCGCCTGCGGCATGTTGGGAAGAACTCTCTATGTTTACCGATTGTGATCACCGTGGACCTGAGGTGTCCTCATGACCCACTGCGCCGATCGGTGTGCTGCTGACCAGATTCCCGACGGAGTCTTCCTGGTTCGTGTGCAACGCGTCCAGTTTCGTCGGCAGGCCCCAAAGCCCTACTACACGCTGGTGCTAGCAGTTCTTGAGCCCAGTCGATTTTCTGGTCGTACCCTCTCAAGCCGGCTCTATTGCAATCCGAAAGCCCTATGGAAGCTGAACTGGTTCTTGCGCGACTTCGGCTACGATACCGAACTGCTCGGACGCGACGAAGTGGACGAAAGGCAGATCGTAGGTCTGAAGGGCGTGGCCAAGATCAGCCACATCGTCTTCAACAGTACTTCCTGGCTCCGGCTCGACGGCTTCGCTCCTAGCAGCCGCTGGGAAGAACTCTCCCCGTCAAATCTGGACAACCCACAGGTGGCCTGATGAGGTACAGCTACCCCCAGATCAGCCAATACCTCACCTGTCCCCGCCGGTATCGGCATCGCTATCTCGACGGCTGGAAGCAGAAAGATACCCGCGCGGCGATGCTCTTCGGCCGCGCGTTCGAACTGGCTCTGGGCGCCTACTTTCGCCGGGAGGATCCCGGGGCCGTACTGTTTCGCGAGTGGTCCGCTTGCAAACATCAAGGTCTGCAGTTTTCGAACCATGACACCTGGGACCGGATGCTCGAGCGAGGGATCATGCTCCTTATCCGCTTCTGCCAGGACAACCGCGTCCAGATTCACCAACCACGCCGCAACCTGCAGATCAAGTTCACACGGACGGTCGGAAGAAACGAGTTCGTCGCCTACATTGACGGTATCGGGAAGCTGGATGGCGTTCGCTGCCTACTGGAATGGAAAACATCCTCAAGCTGTTATCCGGAGGAGCCAGAGGGGCTGCTGGCTCTCGATCCGCAGCTAGTCTGCTACTCGTGGATGACCGGAATCTCCGAAGTCGCTCAGGTGGTGTTCGTTCGCAAACGGCAGGTTGAGGTTCAATACCTGCGCACCACGATTACCGACGCGCAGCGTGAGGAATTCGGTCGATGGGTCGAGGACACCATCCGGAGAATCGAGGCCGCACAGTTCCTTCCCCACAGCGGGATCCGTTTCCCGCAGAACCCGTGCAGCAGCTGTCCTTATGTCGGACTCTGTTTGGGAAAGCAAGAAATGGCTGCCGCGAACCTGGTACGGCGCCCAGGAGCAGAAGACTTTGGTTGGCTTGACGAGCTTAATTACTAAGAATCCGCCCATGTTGCCCAAGCTCAATCGCCGACGAGCTATGTTCGTGCTCACGAAGATTGACGAGATTCTGGCGTGGGAGGGGCGGAAAGAGGCAGAGCGGGTACGCGGTGGGTCGAACTCGGGCGTTACCTGTGTGAGGTTCGGGCGGGACAGTACTGGCGTCTGGAGAGTTTGAAGTGTTTCGACGAGTTCCGGAGAGGCGTTTCCCGGAATCGAGGAGGAAGGCGTACTACCTGATGTCGATTCACGAGCACCTGCCGCCGCAAGCGAGAAAAGAGCTGAAAGAAGTGGGCTGGACCAAAGGGTTGGAGCTGGCCAAACTGGCAAGGCGGGACGGGCAGCACTTCGATTGTGCAACCTGGTTGCACAAAGCCCGTTACATGCCAAAGGAGGACTTCAAGAAGGAGGTCGAGCGGGAACTAACTGGGCGGGAAACGGAACCCTGGGAAATCATCTACTTCAAACTGTACCAGAGTCAGATACCGGTCATTGAGCGGGCGATTGAGACGGCAGCTCTGATGCTGGGAAGCGACCGGTCCCGCGGCTACTGCCTGGAGATGATCTGCGCCGACTTCTTAGCCGGAGCCAACCTGGACAACGGCGATCCTACGACGCTGCTGTTCTCGATGACGAGGTTCTTCAGGCTTCTGCCCGGAGAGCAGAGGCAGGCATTTCTGGGTAGCTTGAGTGAGAAGCCTTCATGAGCTCGATTGGCCCAAGACTCGAGCGCTTGCGGTTGGATCCGGTGCCGTACGAGAAACTGCGGGAACAAGTGCTACGTCGGGATAGCTGGCGATGTCAATCGTGCGGTACGATGTCGAATCTGGAAGTGCACCAAAAGGAATTCCGCAGCCATTCGGGCGACGATTCCGAGCTTAATCTCATCACGCTGAGTACATTCTGCCACGCTGAAGCGCACGGCAGGGCAGCAGCTCTGACAAGAGCGCAAACCGGCAAAAGTGTTAAGAGTTGAGACCTAATGATCTTTCGAAAAGGTCCGGAAAAATGTGGGTTAGGTTTGGGGTTCCCCGACGCGGTTTTCGAGTTTCCGATTTGAGGTTTTCGAACTGTGACATCCGCTCGCGTCACCTTCAACAGCGCATTGCGGCGGCTTTGAGCCGAGACGAGTGCCGTTTTCGGCTAACTCGATCTCTGTGGCTTTTTCTTGCATGAGAAGCAGGTGTGGTTTCGTCATCTAGAGTTATAGATTCCCTGGATTTCAGAAGCCGACAGAGCACGATTATAGATTCTGAGATCATCCAGAATGCCCGATGTGTACTCCGACGCGCCTCCTCTTGAAAAAACATAGAGCACGTTGTTACCGAATGCGTTCGTATTATTTGACGCCAGGTAGTTCTGGGCTGGTGCTTGCTGCACGCCGTCAACGTACAACGTCACTTCCTTGCTCGCCGGCTGACTTTTGTCATAGATCACGGCAAAGTGGTGCCAGACTCCAGAAGAGGGTTGAGCGTAACAGTTAATGTTGTAACCCACATTTCCACGTTCCCCAACCATCATGCCGTTGCAGGTGTTATCGTCGGGATAGAAGCCGAATCCTGTTGTTGAGCTGTTGAAATTTGCGGTGTCCTCAAACAGTGTGTGCCCGCCGACAGTGGAATAGGTGCGATTCACCCACAACGTCACTGTTACCGCCTTTGTACTGCGGAGGTTAATGGTGGGCGTCTTTCCATACTGCTTGCTCCCGTTCGCGGAAATTGCATCTCCGATGACGCCTGTGGTCCAGGTGACTCCACCGGACAGCGTCATGTTGTAACCATTCCCTGAGGAATCAGCAGCCGTGGTGCCGGAGCCCTCATTAAAGGTCCAATATCCAACCAGACCTGATAATTGTGCGGTTACCGTAAGACCGGTAGAACCGCTGACATAACTTGATGTCGCCTGTATCGTCGTGCTACCGACGCCCACAGCCGTGGCCAGACCTGTAGTATTGATCGTCGCGACAACGGCGTTGCTTGAGGTCCAGGTCACAACGCTCGTCAGATTCTGCTGGCTTCCGTCACTGTAATTCCCCGTCGCTGTGAACTGCTGCGTGCTTCCGTTAATGATCGACGGATTCGAAGGCGTCACCGCGATCGACACCAGTGTTGCCGGCGTCACTGTGAGCAAGGTCGCCCCATTGACCGAGCCTGAAGTCGCTTGTATTGTCGTGTTCCCTGTGCTGCCACCCGTAGCCAACCCTGCACTGGTAATCGTCGCCACTCCGACGCTGCTGGAACTCCACGTCACCGCACTGGTGAGATTTTGCTGACTTCCGTCACTGTAGGTCCCGGTTGCCGTGAACTGTTGGGTTGTACCTTTGGCGATGCTGGGACTTGTCGGCGTCACAGCGATTGACACTAAAGATTTCGTGACCGTCAACGTCGTCGAACCGCTGATCGAACCAGATGTCGCCTGTATCGTCGAGCTACCGGCGCCCACGGCCGTAGCCAGACCTGTAGCATTGATCGTCGCGACCGCATTGTTGCTGGAACTCCATGTCGCCGAACTGGTCAGGTTCTGCGTGCTGCCGTCGCTGTAGATCCCCGTGGCCGTGTACTGCTGGGTCGTGCCCTTGGCAATCGAAACATTGGTCGGTGTCACCGCAGTCGATACCAGCACCGGCGCCGTCACCATCAGCCCGGTCGAACCCCTGATCGAACCCAAAATCGCCTGAACCGTCGTGCTGCCCGTGGCCACACCCGTCCCCAGACCCGCGCTCGCGATCGTCGCCACCGCCGTGTTGCTGGAACTCCAGGTCACCGAACTGGTCAGGTTCTGCATGGTGCCGTCACTGTAGGTGCCAGTCGCCGTGAACTGCTGCGTCGTGCCCGTCACAATCGACGGATTCGCCGGCGTCACCGCAATCGATACCAACGTGGCAACTCCTGCTTCGTAGATTTGCTGGATCTGGGAAGCCGACAAGGCTTGGTCGTAAAGGCGCAGGTCATCCACCTCGCCGGCTGTATATTCTTTCGTGCCACCGCGGGAGAACAGGTAGAGGGGATTGTCGCCGAAAGAGTTCGTGTTCGTGGCGGTGTAAAGGTTTTGCTGGGGAGTCTGGAGTACGCCGTCAATATATAGCGAGATGACGCTGCTACCGGCTTGGCTCTTGTCGTAAACCACCGCGATGTGGTGCCAGACGCCGGACGAGGGCTGCTTGTAGCAGTTCAGCGTGTACCCCACGTTACCATTCACGCCCGTCATCATAGGAGCAGAGGTGGGGCAATCGATACCATCGTCAGGGAAGAAGCCGAAGCCCGTGGTACTGCTGTTGAAATTCGTGCTGTTTTCAAACAACGTATGCCCTCCGGCCGTCGAATAGGTCCGGTTCACCCACAACGTCACCGTGACTGCTTTGGTGGTGCTGATATTGACCGCCGGAATGCTGACGTACTGATTCACTCCGTTGGTCGACACTGCGTCCCCAATCCTGCCCGTCACCCAACTGACGCCGTTGAACAGCGTAGCGTTATAGCCGTTCCCGGAAGAATCCACGGCCGTGGTGCCCGATCCGTCGTCAAACTTCCACCAGCCCACCAGACCGGGTACGGTGGCGGTCACCGTCAGCGTGGTCGATCCACTGATCGAGCCCGAACTGGCCTCAATCGTCGTGCTGCCTCCGGCTACTGCGGTCGCCAGCCCCCCGCCCGTGATCGTCGCCACCGTGGTGGCGCTTGAAGTCCACGTCACCAAACTGGTCAGGTTCTGCTGGCTGCCATTGCTGTAGGTCCCGGTCGCCGTGTACTGCTGCGTCGTGCCTTTCCCAATCGAGGCATTCGCCGGCGTCACCGCAATTGACGCCAATGGTCCCGGAAAGGCATAGGTCCCACTGGATACGGAACTCGTGGTGTAGCCGGGGGCGGTAGCGATCGCGTTGATAGTAGTTGTCGTACTAACGTAGATCGGACTGCTGAAGACCGACGAAGACGTAGTAGGCGTGCTGCCATCGGTAGTGTAGTAGATTGTTGCGCCCGTCGTATTGTCAGAGAGAGACACTGACTGCGGCACGGTGTAGATGCCTGGACTCGGGGCAAAGGAGGGCGCCGACGTCATAGCCGCTAAGAGTCCGAAGACCCCGACACCCGTTGTCGTTCCCACATAGACCTTGCCGTTGGCGACGGTCGGCGTAATGAATTTGTTTCCTGTTCCGAATTGGTCGCGACCACCTAGTGTAGTGCGTCACAAGTAACAACCTTTATCCATCCGCGAGCGTCTTATGATAGAGGAGACGCTTGCGGATGCGAATTGCCCCAGCCATTACGTTGAGTCCGGAGCAACGGACAGTGTTGGAATCCCAATCCCGCAGCCGATCCCTCCCGGTGCGAGTGGCGGAGCGGGCTCGCATTGTGTTGTTCGCGGCCTCCGGCCAGCAGGACAAGGAAATCGCTGTCCGCATGGCCATCACGCCGAAAAAAGTTTCGCGCTGGCGCAAGCGTTTCCTGGCGTTGGGCATGGCCGGGTTGGAGAAAGACGCGCCCCGGACCGGCCGCAAACGCAAAATCGGCGTTCGCCTTACGAAACGCGTCGTAACCCTGACCACGCGCCAGCAACCAGCCAACGCGACGCACTGGAGCACGCGCACCATGGCGGCAGCGGCAGGCATCAGCGAAGCCAGCGTGCGGCGCATCTGGCGTGCCCACGGATTGAAACCGCATCGCGTGGAAACTTTCAAGATCAGCAACGACCCGGCGTTCGCGGAGAAGCTGGAAGACATCGTCGGCCTGTACCTCAATCCGCCAGAGCACGCGCTGGTGCTGTGCGCCGACGAGAAGAGCCAGATTCAAGCTCTGGATCGCACTCAGCCCGGCTTGCCGTTGAAGCGCGGGCGCGACGCCACCATGACGCACGACTACAAACGCAACGGCACGGCCACACTGTTTGCCGCGCTGAATACGGCCAACGGCGAGGTCTTCGGCCTGTGCCAAGAGCGCCATCGCCACCAGGAGTGGCTCAAGTTTCTCCGCCTGATCGACCAGACCATCCCCGCCGACCGGCAGCTGCACTTGATCTGCGATAACTACGCCACCCATAAACATCCCAAAGTGCAGCGCTGGCTGGTGCGGCATCCGCGCTTTCATCTCCACTTCACTCCCACCAGCGCGTCTTGGCTGAACATGGTGGAACGCTTCTTCCGCGACCTCACTCAAAATCGGCTCCGTCGCGGCGTCTTCCGCGACCTGGAAGAACTCATCCTGGCAATCGGCACTTACATCGATCGTCATAATGAAAGCCCGAAACCATTCATCTGGACCGCGCGAGCCACCGACATCCTGGAAAAAGTGAAACGCGCTCGACGTACCCTGAATAAACGTCAATCTGCATGACGCACTACACTAGCGCCTGATTGGTGTTGTAGAGCTCCTGGAGGTTGGTCGCATTGTAGGCATGCAAAATCGCCGGAGTTGCATTCTCCGCCGCCCAAACAATACCGTTGGCATTTCCGTTTGCCGAAATACTAGGAGTAGCCCCCGGGTATTCAAAATTGGTGGTAGTTTGCGAAACCGGCCCGGCCAAGAGTTTGGCGTTCGAAAACTGGAACGCGTAAATGGGTGTCGACACCGAACCGTAATAAATTTCCCCATTAAAGTAGGCTGGCATGGACCAAATTCCGCCCGGCAATGCTCCCGCGATTTCCTGGTAGATGTTGTTGCTGTTGAGGTTGTACTTACCCATGGAATCACGGTTTACGAGATAGAGATTGGTATCCTTGCCAGCGCCCACGGCGAGGTGCCATACAGTTCCCGAACTGTCGATAAGGTCAGGCAACACCAAAGCCCCGCCCGAACCGAGATCAGTGTCAGTCCCATTCTCCTCCAGCTGATTGTCCATTTCGAAGTAATCCGCTACTGCCAAACCGCCAGAGGTGGAGAGCTTTAGGAAGGCATTTCCGTAGTCGCCGCTGTTGGGGAAGCCGCTGGAATTCAAAGTGGTATCGAAGAAACCATTAGCATCGAGGAAAAAGATGTTGCCGGAGCTGTCTGCGGCGAGACCCGCACCCGCGCCCCAGATCGCGCCTTCACTCCCATTTGGAGTAACATTGAGAATAGAGACTTGAGCTAGAGTGGATGCCTTGTATCCGATAATCCAACCCGTATAGGGGCGATTGTCGCAATGCGATGCCCACGCCGTGTAAACGACGCCGTTGAGCAACAGGAGACCCGATCGCTCTTTATACTGGCCAGGGTCGAAGATCACGTTACCGCCGGAGTTGTTGTCGCCGCTTCCCGGAAAGATTGCTTGGATATCCTGCGGACCGCTGAAGAGTTCTCCACCCGTCGTTAGATCGAGCGCATGCAGGCGCTGGTGGTAATTGCCCGAATTGTCTTTCGACATCGCCACAACGTAGATCGCACCATTGGGACCACCTGAGCGATCGATCACTGGTGTGGAGGTAACCCCGATCTCGGGAGTGACTTGGTCGCACCCACGTGCGTCGGAGGTAGTCTCGCCAGATTCGAGCACGGTCACGTGCCATATCGACGCTCCGGTATCGGCATCGAAGGCGTACACACTGTCGTGCTCGGTGGCTACGATGAGCAGGTTATGCGTGCCTTTCCCAGGTATCGTCACGCTAGAAACGTAGAGGGGTTGTGCATCGATTTTCCCGTCCGCTGCAACGGTGAAAAGCTTCCCGAAAGTCGCGGAGTTGACATTGCCCACCGTCAGAGCTGTCTCGCTCAAATCCTGACCAGTGCGGGCGTTGTCATTATGGTAGGTCAAGACATCTTGCGACTTTGACAAAGGAATGGCCGTCAGCCACAGCAGTGAAAGCAGCAACAGGTTTGAGATTGTGGGTGAAAGGAAGAGCGAAGACAACCAGCAGTTCGATTTCATGACAACCACTTTCGTCAGAGGTAGCGCCCAGCGATTCAGCAGCAGCAGTGCAGAATTCCGAGTCGCGGCAAGAGCGTTCAGATGCAGGTTCGCCCGAGTAGGAAACATTGGGCGAAGTTGTTATAAGACCGTGTTCCCATCCTGCGGCATCCCTTCCACTTAGGCAGGTCCTCGTGAGCCAAAACCCCCAAAACCATGCCTGCCATTTCGTGAGACCGGGATTCATCAAACAGCCCCCACCATTACGAGGTCAGCAGTGCGGAGATGGCCCGTCTGACCGGAGTGAGATGAAACCGGAAGTTGAAAAGTTGTTTTGTTCATAATGTGCTCCCGCCAGCCTCAGTTCTTGCAACGTGCACTTTAACCGGTCCTTTTGTTGTGAGGCATCAATCGCAGATCGTCTGCAGCACCAGGCGAGGCGCTATTTCGTCCGGCTCATTGGAGTCGTTGTACACGCCTGGTGAATTTGTAGTGTATATAGGAAAAGTCTGATCAAATCTGTGCAATAGTGAACAGCTATGCAACATAACCTCTACCTGATTCGAGTTGTTCGAGTGACTACTTTTTTGTCCGCGTTCACAGCCTTAGTTAAGTTGTAGGTTTTCCGTGGACTACGGTTCCATCCGTTTAGGGTATGTTTGGGACGAGGCAGGAATTGATCGGTGCCAGAACCGCTCGGAGGCGTACTGACCCAAAACCCGAAAACTGTAACAGGAGAGAGGAGAAACAACTAGAGGTAAGGTTGGGCGAAGGTCCTGGAGAGGAAACGAGGATCATGCCCAAGAAGGGACACTCAGAGGAGCAGATTGTGGCGGTGCTGCGTCAGGTGGAAGCAGGCGAGCGGGTAGCCGACATTTGTCGCAAGGTGGGGATCAGTCCAGCGTCTTACTACCTGTGGAAGGGGCAGTACGCCAAGTTGGGGCTGAGCGAACTGCGTGAGCTGCGGCAGTTGCGCGAGGTGAATGGGTGCTTAAAGACGCTGGTGGCGGATCTGAGTTTGGACCGGCAGATCCTGCAGGAGATTGTCTCAAAAAAGCTGTAAGGCCTCGTCGGCGGGCGAAAGGTGGCACGGTGGGCCCAGGAGCCCTACATCATCAGTGAGCCGCGCGCGGCGAGGCTGGGTACGGCCAGCGATTTGAACGTTGCGGTATCGCAACAATTGGCCCAAAACCCACGCGCTTGCGATTGGATCCGGTGTTGTACGGGAGTCTCCGGCATCAGATCCTGAGTCGCGATGGCTGGAGGTGTCAATCCTGCGGTACGATGTCGAATCTAGAAGTGCACCACAAGGAATTCCGCAGTCGGCTGGGAGACGATTCCGAGGGGAACTTGATCACACTCTGCACAGCATGCCATGCTCAAATGCACCGCAGTTGTAACCTCTGACCATCACCGTAAAGGTCAAGCCTCATTACAGGTGCATACGACGATTCTCCCCGGCGGTCGGCAACATTTCCTTTACCGGATTATGAAAGGATTGTCCAGCACACAGGAACAATAAGTCCAGAACTCACGTGTGCGTAGCATCACTGACAGCTGTTCCGTCGAGATGCAGACTGGCGACGTATTCATCCCAGTGAGTATCTAAACGTAATTTGCCTCATCCCTCCGCACCTCATGGAGGTCCTCGGATGATTGGCGAGAAGTCAGCCACACCGCACACGACCGCAGAGACCCTAGGCCATTATCGCGTCATAGAGAAGATCGGTGCCGGTGGTATGGGACAAGTGTATCGCGCCCGTGATGAGCACCTCGCTCGTGATGTTGCCATCAAAGTCCTTCCGCCCGGCACGCTCACCGACGAATCAGCCCGCAAGCATTTCCACAAAGAAGCTCTGATTCTGTCGCAGCTGAATCATCCCAATGTCGCCACCATCTACGACTTCGATACGCAGCAGGGAGTGGACTTCCTGGTAATGGAATACATCTCCGGGATCACACTCAGCGAGAAGGTGGCTGCCGGACCGTTACCGGAGAAGGAAGTCCTCCGCCTGGGCGTGCAACTGGCCGAAGGGCTCGCCGCGGCGCATGAGCAGGGAGTGATTCACCGCGATCTGAAGCCTGGCAACGTGCGGGTGACGGCTGACGGGCGGGTGAAAATCCTGGACTTCGGGTTGGCCAAGCTGGTGCGGCCATTCAGCGGGACGGAATCGACGCAGTCCCTGGGTGAAAGTCAGGGCGTCGCAGGCACGCTGCCCTACATGGCGCCCGAACAGTTGCGGGGACAAGCCTGCGATGTACGGACTGACATATACAGCGCTGGAGCCGTGCTCTACGAGATGGTAACCGGGCAGCGTGTGTTCCCCAACGCTCAGAGCGGGGAGTTGGTCGATGCCATCCTTCACCGCGAACCAAGACCAGTCGGGAAGGTGAACTCCAAGGTGTCGCTCGCGCTGGAGGCGGTGATCGGCAAGGCACTGGACAAGAATCCGACGCGCCGGCAGCAGACTGCGCGTGAGTTGCTGGCCGATCTGCAGGCAATGTCGGCTTCCAGCGACGCGGTAGCTCCGGCAGCGGCAATGCAATGGCTGGGATGGATGAGGTGGCGGTTGCGACGGTCGTACCGGGCTTGGCTGGTGGCGGCTGCTTTCATTCTGGTGGCCCTGGTGGGCTTGGTCTGGCTGTCCGGCCGTACCCCAGCCCTGGCTTTTGCGGCGCGAGATTTCGTATTGGTCAGCGATTTTGAGAACCAGACCGGCGACCCGGTATTCGACAAGTCGTTGACGATGGCGTTCACCACCAGCCTGGGACAGTCGAGCTATGCCAATATCTACTCGCGGCTGCGCATAGCCGACTCGTTGAAGCGAATGAAAAAGTCTACGGTCGAGCGGATCGATGAGCCGCTGGCGCAAGAGATCGCCGTGCGGGAGGGGCTGAAGGTGATCGTCCTGCCGAGCATCAGCGGCGTCGGAGACAACTACCGCATCGCGGCCAGTCTCCGCGACGTGGCTTCGGGCAAAAACGTAAAGACTGAGTTTGTGAAGGCCGACGGCAAGAGCAAAGTACTCGATGCAGTAGATACGCTCTCCGCAGCGATTCGCAAGGACCTGGGCGAGAGCCTGCAGACCGTTGCGCAAAGCAAACGACTTAGTTCGGTGACCACGCAGTCGCTGGACGCCCTGCGGCAGTATTCGATCGCGACGGAGAAGATCTTGGCGCTGCAATGGGACGAGGCTAAGGTATATCTCGAAAACGCACTGCGCATCGATCCCACATTCACTGCCGCTCGCGCCTCTTTGGGCATGATGAACGTCGAACAAGCCGCCAACGGCTTGCCTCATTTTGACGGCGAAGAGGGCAGACGCCTGTTGCGCGAGGCGGTACAGAACGTGGACGGACTCACCGATCGGGAGAAGTACGGCATTCTGGCGTTTCATGCCCGAGCGGTGGAAAAGAATCCGGAACGAGCAATCGGATACCTGAAAACTCTAATAGCGCTCTACCCCGACGACTCTGTCACTCACGTGAACCTGGGGCGGACATATCTTCAGATGGGGCGACTGCCGGAGGCGATGGCCGAGTTTAAGGAAGCGATCCGGATCGACCCGAGATTCGTTCTCGCATACGCGAATGTGGGAGGCACCTACCTGTACCAGATGGGCGACGTGGCCTCAGCTCTCCCAGTGTTTCAGAAGATCCTGCAACTTGATCCGGGGAACGCCTGGGCGCAAGACAGCATTGGCTGGTCGTACTTTGCGAAGAACGATCTACCACTTGCGCAGGCTGCATTCGAGAAAGCAGTAGCGGCCAATCCGCAGGCAACGTTATCGCGCTACCGCTTGGCGCACACCCACCGGGTGCAAGGCCATTATCAGCAGGCACTCGAAACGCTACAGCAGATTCAGAAGGTCGATGCCAGCGAGACCTCGGTGTTTTATGACATGGGAGTGGTATATGAGCGGATGGGAGATCGCCAGAAAGCGCGCGAGTCTTTCACCCGCTTTCGCCGCGAAGTGGAAACTCACGAAAGAAAGACGTTGCATGAACCAGGCACACAACTAGAGCTGGCGGCAACCTCGGCGCGTCTTGGCGAAACCGATCGCGCCCAGCAAATGCTGCGCACGGCCATGGCAAAAGCACCCCAGCTTCATCTGGAGGCGTCCTTTGTGCTCAGCCTTCTCGACGAGAAGAAAGAGGCAGTTGACCAACTGGAACTGGCGATCCAGAACGGCTTCACCAATTACATCTGGCTGAAGATGCACCCGGACCTGCTGCCGCTGCACGGATATCCCGCGTTTGAGCAGTTGATGGGTAAGGTAATAAAGACGTAACCGGTGACTTTGGCGACGGCAGCTCTATGAGAGTCCTTGAACTCGGCCACGAAAGGCGGCGCGAGATTTTTCGACAATCGGCTTGTCCTTGGCGCGTAACGGCTTCTGGGTCGCAGGAAGGGAATGGTTGGTTAGCCACACTGAGCTATCGGAGCCTCCTCTGCCACATTCGCATTTTGTGATCAACTAGGCTAATAGAATTTAATCTTATGGAGCGCGTATGAAGACGGTGACCATTCACGAAGCCAAAACCCAGCTGTCGAAACTTGTAGAAGAGGCCTCAAAAGGTGAGTCCTTCATTATCGCGAGGGCGGGAAAACCCGTTGTAAAGGTTACGGCCCTTAGGGACTCAAGTCCGGCGGCTGGGCTTTATGGCAGGGCTGATTTCCGTGCCGCACGACTTCGACCAAATGGGTCGAGGGAGATTGAACGGATCTTCGGTGGCGGAGTATGAAGCTGCTAATCGATAAGCATCTTCTAATGTGGACCGTTGGGGAACCGGATCGACTGCCCGCGGAAGCTCGCTCCCTGATCGACGATCCAGAGAATGAGCTTCTGTTCAGTGCGGCCAGCTTGTGGGAAGTAGCGATCAAGCGCGGGCTGGGCCGGCATGATCTTAAGGTGGACGCGCGGCTACTGCGTCGCGGCCTGCTCGACAACGGCTATAGTGAGTTACCGATTATCAGCGATCACGTTGTCGCCATCGAGAGCTTGCCCGCACTTCACAAGGATCCGTTTGATCGCGTGTTGGTGGCACAGGCGACTGTGGAGGGTGTCACGCTGCTTACACTCGAATCTCTGGTTGCGCATTATCCCGGGCCAATACGGTCATGGCTTAAGCCATGTTAAGCCATGGTTAACCTGTGATTAAGCCATCAAGGTTGCCGTATGGCTCGATGGCTTCTAATCCGGTCGGGAACAATCCCAACCTAGTCCTTAATTATACGATCCATCCTGCCTGATGGCCGCTCCATCGATTGCTCAACCTTCGCCAGGGGCTGCTCGAAGTCCGTTTCCTCGATCGCGCGCAGCTGCAATATGTGTTGATGGTTTCTGTCTGGCCTGGGTTCAACCGTTTTCTCGAATTTCTTCCGCGGCGACTCCCTTTCGGTTCCCCATGATCGCCTCTCTCATCAGCCGTTCGAGTTTTGCCAGGCGCTTCTCGAGCTCCGTTTTCTCGAGCACCCCGGAGCTGCAGGTGCATCAGAGGCGCCAGTCCCGCCGCGATCCGGGGGTGAAGCTTGCCGGCATACACATCGGAGATCAATCGGGCGACGGTGTCTCGGATCGCCATGGCGTTGTCCAGGTTGGGCAGCGGATCCAAGCCGACCTGAATATGACCATTCCTCTTCCCCCCAATCCGGCCCAGTTCCGCCGCCTTATTAGGATTGGCGTGAAAGAAACACAGTCCGCCCTCAGTGGCGGCGGCGCGGCACGGCTTGCCCTTCTTGGTCAGGGCCTGGCAGGGCGAATTAGAGGTCTTCGGGGTCATCTTCTTCTAGCATTTGTTGAAGGTGACGAGCGAGGCGGCGCTCGTATTCATCCACCAGTTCAGGGACCCCTTGCGACTGTGTAGTGACGTTTCCGTTCGCCCCGAGTATCTGCACGTCGAAAACATTAATCTTTCCGAGCCGACGAAATCCATGGACGGGACACGTTTGGTTCATTTCAGCCTTGAAGTACTCTGCTGAGGCAACGAATGTGAGGTTTTTGCAGTTGCATTTGGCCGGTGACTCCGGCCTTTTGATTTCGGCCAACTGCTGTTCAAGCTTTTCGAGCCGTTTCCGCGGGTTCGGTGGCATGCTTTTAGGTTCGTGACGGGCGCCCTGCGAGGGGCTAGGACGCTGATAGAACCATCCTAGATCACTAGATGCCGATTGTGTTGTGACTTCGGTAACAACAGCTGGCCATGGGGACTGAGGATGCCCCCGGCGTTCAAAATGGGGAGCGGAAAGAGCTTTTGTCACTCGGAATCTTGCCGCCTGCACTACTTGCCCTTTTCTCTTGTTCGAGTCAGCAGACGATGAAGATAGCTAGACCCGTCCTTTTCATATTCACTAATTCCACCTCTGAGAAAGAGCTCGCAAATCTGGGCCAGACTTCGGCCTTCCTTCCTGGCGATCTGCAGCAAGGCAGTTTTGACCTCACGAGACACTCTGAATCCGATGCGTTCTTCTTTTGCGGTCATGACTTTGCGCGGATTCTAGACCCCCAACCGTTGCCTCGTAAATGACTTTTCCCTTGACGCCAGTATCCAAGATGGTTCACAATGTTGGTATTTGTTCAACATTGTGGAACACTCCGAAAGAGAGGGGAATTGCGATGAAACAAAGGAATCCCAAGAAGTCTGATCTGGTCGCCGAGAACTTGCGTTTCGCTAAGAACGTCATATCCCAGAGCTTATCGCGTGTCTTGCTCGATCAGTTGCGGGAAATCACACGTAATTTTTCTCTCTCGCTACGTTTTGGCGACCTTCTTCTTCTGAGCGGAGGTTGGTACGTGACCCACACTGGTCTGATTCGGTTAGCCAAACGTTGTCGTTGCTCTGGTATTCAGGTCCATCCGGTTCGCCAGTTGTCTGATCAAGCAAGCAACCGGTACACGTTTCGAGCCACTGTCTACAAGTCAGCGCGCTGTCGGGGGTTCGTTGGTTATGGTGATGCAGATCCCAACAACGTCTCGTCGCGAGTGCATGGCGCTGAGTTGCGTGTTGCCGAAACTCGCGCCGTCAACCGTGCTTTGCGCAAGGCCTCGGCATTGGCATTTGCTCGGTCGAAGAGATCGGGTCCCTTGCAGAACCTGCCCAACCGTCTCGCGACTCTAAGAAACTTCCCCCACAACCTGCTAATGGGAACGGCAGCGGTCGTACAGTCCGAGATCGCCTCTGCCAAGTCATTCGCCAACATCAACTCGATCCAAATTTGGTCAAGGCCTATGCCACTGACTTCTGCGCCGTTAAGACGCTTCGGGAGGCGACACGGGACCAGGTAGAGAACTTCGTTGCTCACCTGGCCGACTGGGCTGAGAAGGACCGCAATGCCCTGCTCTGCCAACTGAACAGCTATCTCGGTCAGAAAGAAGGTGCGGCATGAAACGCCAGATCACTGGTTTGAACGCCGCCGACCATTGGGCCACTGACCAGATTCCCGACGGCGTCTTTCTGGTTCGGGTGCAACGCGTCCAGTTTCGTCGGCAGGCCCCAAAGCCCTACTACACGCTGGTGCTAGCAGTTCTTGAGCCCAGTCGATTTTCTGGTCGTACCCTCTCGAGCCGGCTCTATTGCAATCCGAAAGCCCTATGGAAGCTGAACTGGTTTCTGCGCGACTTCGGCTACGACACCGAACTGCTCGGACGCGACGAAGTGGACGAAAGGCAGCTCGTAGGTCTGAAGGGCGTGGCCAAGATCAGCCACATCGTCTTCAACAGTACTTCCTGGCTCCGGCTCGACGGCTTCGCTCCTAGTAGCCGCTGGGAAGAACTCTCCCCGTCAAATCTGGACAACCCACAGGTGGCCTGATGACGTACAGCTACACCCAGATCAGCCAATACCTGACCTGTCCCCGCCGGTATCGGCACCGCTACCTCGATGGCTGGAAGCAGAAAGATACCCGCGCGGCGATGCTCTTCGGCCGCGCATTCGAACTGGCTCTGGGCGCCTACTTTCGCCGGGAGGATCCAGGGGACGTACTGTTTCGCGAATGGTCCGCTTGCAAAGATCAAGGTCTGCAGTTTTCGAACCATGACACCTGGGACCGGATGCTCGAGCGAGGGATCATGCTCCTCATCCGCTTCTGCCAAGACAACCGCATCCAGATTCACCAACCACGCCGCAACCTGCAGGTCAAGTTCACACGGCCGGTCGGCAGAAGCGAATTCGTCGCCTACATTGACGGTATCGGGAAACTCGATGGCGTTCGCTGCCTGCTGGAATGGAAGACGTCCTCAAGCTGTTATCCGGAGGAGCCAGAGGGCCTGCTGGCTCTCGATCCACAGCTCGTCTGCTATTCGTGGATGACCGGAATCTCCGAAGTCGCTCAGGTGGTGTTCGTTCGCAAGCGGCAGGTTGACGTTCAATACCTGCGCACCACGATTACCGACGCGCAGCGCGAGGAATTCGGTCGGTTGGTGGAGGACACGATCCGGGGAATCGAGGCCGCACAATTCCTTCCCCACAGTGGGATACGTTTCCCGCAGAACCCCTGTAGCAGCTGCCCCTATGTGGGACTTTGTTTGGGAAAGCAGGAAATGGCTAACGCGAATCTTGTACGGCGTTCGGGAGCAGAAGATTTTGGTTGGCTTGACGAGCTTAATTACTAAGAATCCGCCCATGTTGCCCAAGCTCAATCGCCGGCGAGCCATGTTCGTGCTCACGAAGATTGACGAGATTCTGGCGTGGGAGGGGCGGAAAGAAGCAGAGCGGGATACCCGGTGGGTTGAACTTGGGCGCTACCAGTGTGAGGTGCGGGCGGGACAGTACTGTGAGTTTTCGGCAAGCGTGCGTGACGACGCTAACTGGCGCTGTTACGTTCATTGAGCCGCCGATGAGCGGTCGAGGGCGGGCCCATGAGCACAGCAGTCATTCCCGAGCCAATCGCACAGTTACAGCGTCAACTGGATCAGATTCGTAGCAGCCAACCGCGGGGGAAGAAGCTGCCGGATTCGGTGTGGCAAGCCGCCGTCGAACTAGCCCGGGAACATGGTGTGTATTCGGTCGCGCACCCGTTACGGCTGGACTATACGGGGCTGAAGAAACGACTCGATGGAGTTTCCCATCGCCGACGAAAAGCACGCAAGCCGGCATTCGTGGAACTGATCGCGCCCCCTTCAGCGATGCTGCGAGAGTGCTTGATTGAGTTCGAGTCGTTGCGCGGAGGTAAGGTGCGCATTCAGTGGAAAGCTGCCGCACCGCCGGATTGGATGAACCTGCTGCGGGCCTGGCGCGAAGCCGAGAGATGATTCAGATCACGGCGCAGATGCGCGTACTGGTAGCCATCGAGCCGGTCGATGGAAGAAAAGGGATCGACTCTCTGGCGCAACTGTGCCAGGAGAAACTGGCAGAGGATCCTTTTTCCGGCTGTGTGTTCGTGTTTCGGAGCCGGAGCGGGACGGCGATCCGGCTACTCAGCTATGACGGCCAAGGATACTGGCTGGCGCAAAAGCGTCTTTCGCGCGGGAGATTCGTATGGTGGCCGCAGGCGTCGGAACCAGCCAAGGCCTTGGAAGCCTATGAGGTGCAATTGCTGATGGCGGCGGGCGATGTGTCGCGGGTGCGCGCGGCGCCGATGTGGCGGCGAGTGAGCGTGCTGAAGTAATCAACCTCGCGACGAAAAAAAACACGGCGTCCCCCTTGCGTTCCAAGAAAAACCAGTTCATACTGCGGATCGATGGTCGAGTTCAGATATCGGGGCCGGAAGATCAGCCAGGAAGACATCCTTTATATACGCGCCCTGATCGAGCGGCACCCGCAGGAAAGCCGCCGCACACTATCCACCAAGCTCTGTGAAGCCTGGCAGTGGCGCCAGGCCAATGCAGCGTTGCGCGACATGGTATGCCGCGGCCTGTTGCTCATGCTGGACCGTGCCGGCCAGATCGAGTTGCCGGCGGTGAGTTACGTGCGGCATAACCCGCTGGCCAACCGGGCCAGACCGGAGCCGGCGCGGATCGATACCACACCCATCGCAGGCAGTCTGCGCCACCTCCAACCGCTGGAGTTCGAACTGGTTCGGCGCACCGGTAAAGAGCCGTTGTGGAACAGTTTGCTGGAGGAACATCATTACCTCGGCTACGAGCAGCCGGTGGGAGAACACTTGAAGTACTTGGTGTTGGGGCAAGGACGACCGGTCGCCTGTCTGGCATGGTGCTCGGCTCCGCGTCATCTGGGCAGTCGCGACCGCTACATTGGCTGGAGCGCCGAACAGCGCCGCCGCAATGTCCGCTTCCTGGCTTACAACACGCGATTTTTAATCTTGCCCTGGGTCAAGGTGGAACACCTGGCATCGCATATCCTGGGGCGCATGGCGTTGCGGATCTCCGCGGACTGGCAGCGGATCTACGGACATCCGATCTACTTCCTGGAGACGTTTGTGGATCCGGAACGATTCCGCGGAACCTGTTACCGTGCGGCCAATTGGGTGGTGCTGGGCAAGACGACGGGGCGCGGTAAACAATCGAATAGCTACGTGCCGAACCGGTCGATCAAACAGGTTCTGGGATATCCGTTGGCGAAGCAGTTTCGCGAAATGCTCATGGGGTGAGGATGAAAACCGCCAGGCGACGGGTCGATGTAAATCTGGACGAACTGGACCGGGTGCTGGACGGAGCACGGCAAGCGCCGTTGAGCGAGGACGATTACGAAAAGCTCAAGGAGGCATTGCATGCGCTGGCGGCGATGCTGGTGCAGCCGCGCAGCACGGAGAAGACCAGCGCCGTGCTGGGAAAGCCGGAAGGCGCGGAAGCTGGCGCCGGGACTCAGCCGGAGAGCAACGATTCCCCAGCGCCCGGACATGGACGCAATGGCGCGGGAGCGTTTGTCAGTTCGCGGAAGATCGCGATTGCGCACCCGCAGTTGAAGCACGGGGATCGCTGCCCGGAGTGCGAGAAAGGCAACGTATACGGGCAGAAAGAACCGAAAGTGCTAGTGCGCATGGTCGGGCAGGCGCCGCTGGCCGCCACCGTCTACTCGCTGGAACGGTTGCGCTGCGGTGCCTGCGGACAGGTGTTTACCGCACAAGAACCGGAAGGAGTAGGTCCGGAAAAATATGACGAGACCGCGGCCGCGATGATCGCGCAACTCAAGTACGGCAGCGGGACCCCGTTCTACCGGCTGGAGCAACTCCAAGGTCAGCTGGGGATTCCGTTACCGGCGGCGACGCAATGGGAGGTTGTGGAAGAGGCGGCCGAGTTAGTTAAACCGGCGCGCGACGAGTTAATCCGGCAGGCAGCGCAGGGCGAGGTGGTGCACAACGACGACACCAGCATGCGAGTGTTACGTCTCGCGCGCGAACCGTCGGACGAACGCACGGGTGTGTTCACCAGCGGCATCGTGTCCACCGGCCAGGGTTGGAAAATTGCGCTGTACTTCACCGGACGCCAGCATGCCGGCGAGAACCTTGCCGACGTGTTGCAGCAGCGTGCTCGGCACTTGGGCCCACCCATTCAGATGTGTGACGCGCTCTCGCGCAATGTTCCGAAGCTGGCTGCGGGGGTGGAGATTTTGCTGGCCAACTGCCTCGCCCATGGAAGAAGACAGTTCGTGGAAGTAGCGGCGAACTTTCCCGACCAGTGTCGCTATGTCCTGGAGATGCTGGGCCAGGTGTATGGTCACGAGGCCGAGGCGCGAGAGCGTGGTCTGGGGTCGGAAGAGCGCCTGCAGTTTCATCAGAAGCGTAGCGGCCCGGTGATGGAGCAACTGCATCACTGGCTGGAAGCGCAGTTCGCCGAGCGCAAGGCGGAGCCGAACTCGGGGCTGGGCGAGGCGATTACGTACTTACTGCGACATTGGCGGCCTTTGACGCTGTTTCTCCGGCAAGCCGGGGCTCCGTTAGATAACAATGTCGTCGAAAGAGCATTGAAGCGGGCCGTTCTGCACCGGAAGAATGCTTTGTTCTATCGGACGCTGAACGGGGCGGAGGTGGGTGACCTGTTCATGAGTTTGATTCACACTTGTCAGTTGTGCGGCGCCAACTCCTTCGACTACCTGACCGAGTTGCAGCGCCACGCCCAGAAACTGGCGACCAGTCCGGCGGAGTGGATGCCGTGGAATTATCGCGAAACCCTGGAGCGGATCGTCTCTCTATGAAGAAACCCAAGAAGGACCCCGCTCGGGAGGACCGAATCGACAACGAAATCATCGTGGACGCTTAGGGACCGGAAGAGCAGATGATGGGGTGGTATTACTACCTCGATGCCAAAATCCGATTTCCGTTTCAGGCTAAGTGCATCGCTACCACGGTCGTTTCACCGCTCCGAAAGGAAGAAACCGTCCAAGTCCAGCGCATGGCACCTGAAGATGCCTGTTCTTCCGATATCGTGCTGATCCGTTGGCACGGTCGGACTATGGCAGTTCCCCTGTCACAACTGGTCGCTACTGATCCCGACCAATCCGCTGCCGAGGCCATTGGCGACTGGCATTACTGGGTGGCGCAGGGCCACTGCTTCTGAACCACGCTGTCCCCCAGCGACTACGCAGCTTTACCGAAAACACACGATGCTGTTCTCGATGACGCGATTTTTCAAGTTCTTGCCGCCGGCCCAGCGGGAATTGTTCCTGCAGCAGCTGCATGGAAAGGCATCATGAAGCAGATCCGGCCCAAGCTGGCGCGTTCTCGACTGGATCCGCTCTCATATGAGAATCTACGGCAGCAAGTACTCCGCCGCGATGGCTGGAGGTGCCAGTCCTGCGGCACGATGTCGAACCTAGAGGTTCACCACAAGACATTCCGGAGTCTTCTGGGAGACGATTCCGAGGAGAACTTGATCACGCTCTGCACGGGGTGCCACGCCAACGCGCATCATGTTTCGCGTAAAAATTATTGATCTCCTGGAAGTTTAGATCCGAGTTCTAACCCGCCTTCAGGCGTCGGCTTTGTCGGCGCCTCTTGATCCGAGGAGGTGATACTCGTCAGACAAAATGAGCTGACTGTGATCGCAAATCCGGCTGGGCTCCGGACAAGTTTCGGCCCTTTCGCCTGGTTTCATAGCTCTTCAAGGCGTTTTCGCATGTCGATCCCCCAGCATTCTCGAGAGTATTACATCGGTCACAGTTCGGGCTGTGCCTTTTCAGATGGATGTGAGCCAGGCGCAGGAAGCGATGCAGTTGCGGGATGAGAACGCGCGTCTGCGGAAGTTGGTGGCGGATTTGGCCCTGGACAAAGACGCGTTGCAGTGGACAACAGCTACTCGCAAGAAACATTTGAGTCGACTCGGTAGGTCAAACGCTGACCATCCGAGATCGCATACGCGACTCGGGCTTGGTCGCAGCCAGGGCCCTCGACTGCCCATTGCGACCCACTCCGCACCAGTCTCATCTGGCTACGATTCCTCCACCACCGATCAACGTCGCCAGGGAGTGCAATCCAGACGTTCCGCTCAGAGCCAACGTGGGAGAGATACTGGAGAAGTTGGGTATAAACCGCTCTCGCGCATTTCTCGATGATGTAGTCCGGGTGCACGATGAAGCTCGCGAGGCCATTACCCTCGAGAATGAGGTCGATTTCGTTCTTCCAGAGGTCTATCGAATATTCTCCAAGCTGGTGAAACAACATGTAATCCTGAGTTGTGGTAACCGGAATCTCCAATATCCGACCGACAAAATATGGCATTATCGTGCAACATCCACCCCATTGCGGATCGAGGTGTCCAGCGTTTGGAACAGACATGTCATAAGAAAATGAAAACGCATCGTACCAGTTCGTATTTCGGTAGAGTGCGGCCGCTCTGAATCCTCTTGCTCCAAGACTGTGGGCTGCCTGATTGATTTTGTCAGCCCGCTGACAAAATCGCTTTTTTGTGGAGAACAGCTTACCGTCATGATTCCAGTCATGAACATTGATCTCAAACCCTCGACATCTCATTTCGGCGAGCAACTGCTGCGGTATCACATATCTGCCTTCTGGAATCATCTGAAAGGAAGCCCTCATACCGAACGACTCGTTTAAGGCCATCAGTGATGAGCAGAAATCCACTCCTGCCTTTGTCTCCACATCATGCGTCATAACGGCACAACCGGAATGTCCGTTTGGCCAAAACCATATGAATGGCATCTCGTCGACTCCGGAAGTTCTCATCGCGAGCAACATCAGGTTTTCAAGGACCTTATCGACCGTTCGGTCTACCGGCCACCTCGGAAAAGGTTTCGTTTTCCGATTATTGAGCGAGATACTCTTCAGATAACTTCGCAATGCAAATGGTAACAAGGGTCTGGCCACGTAATATGCAGTCTTGATTGCATCTGTAAGGCGAAAATGGGGTTCCTTGGGATCCGCATACCGCTCTCTGCGCAAGTTCTCCACGACCTCATCAGCGTCGAATGGCAGGACACATTGCCCGTGGTCGGTTTCAACTGCTGAGAGTAGGTCCGTCAAATGACCGTCGACACTCGGCGAGACGCCAACGCATGCCCGGCCATAGCCAATCGTATCGCTACCAAAACGAAAATAGCCGGATTGCTCGGAACACCCTTTGGCCAAGGAGAAAACTGGCAGGACATTTGGACAGCGAAAATATTCGGTTATCGAATCCATCTTGAGGGGTGTGGCCATGAACTATCCGATGCCCCTGTAGACGATTGTGCCGACAGCCGCCAGGCAAGGTCTGGGAGCAGCGAAAACAACCTGGAGGCGGACTCCATTGGAACTCGCGACGTGCCCGTCCGCCCTGATGCCGCAGGATGCCGGTAGTATGTAAGTCGACTGGCGAGCCGCACCCCACTTATCTTTAAACGAAATCAAGCCAGCGTTGTCGAGGTCAGAACGACCGAAGTAAAACGCCTCGCCTCCTTTTGTCTCAGACTCGCGAATGGCGTTCGACAACAACATCTGCATACCGCCAAGATTATGAAATGGGCATCTGAATACCCTTACTTGTAGACAACGCCTTTCTTCCTTATACGCGTCAGAATTCCTGCCGTTGGGAGACTGTTCTTGTACGATACCATGATCACAGCATCTTCGCCGAAGGAAGCGACCAATACGCAAAACCATTTTAGAGGTTGCGGTGCCAACTGATGCCTCCGTCGTGTCAATCGCAACAACCCGTAGAAGTCCTAACTCCGGGTTAGCCTCGCCAGGCTCGGCTCCATTGTCGTGATCACTTGGCTCTTCCATGCGTTTTCGCATGTCGATTCCCCAACAACCTACGAGAGCATTACAGCGGTCACAGTTCGAAAGGTGCCTTTTGAGAACTGCCAACGCTCTACAAAGCAGACGTCTAACGTTCATTAGCAGCCTCAGAGGGCGCACCATTGCGATAAACCGAACGGATGTGACCATCCATCGCGGATGAAACTGCTGTGCCCGCTAAGCCACCGCGAAGGAATCGGCTACTGTTTATTGCGGGTCGGATGTTCCCCGACAGAGAGGAGGAGGAGAAGAATCTGGAGGAACGGGAATAGTTTGTTTCTCAACCGGAATCGTGGCAGAGGCCGCATTCGACGAACGACTGGGTTCTCTTTTGTCAATAACTGCCTTTACGACGTAATAGTAAATCGCACCGTCTTCCACCCGGTCGTCCACGCAGCGGGTACCGGTAAACGGTATCGAGTTAATCCTCTCGCAGGCAGCGCACGCGGAGTTCAGCTCTAGCGCCTTCTTCTCTGCCTCCTTCACTTCTTGTTCCTTCTCTTTGAGTCTGAACAAGCAATACCGGATGGCGCGGCTGTCAGTGTTCGGAGAGGGAGAACTGGCATTCCACGAGAGAATCACCGTGTGGTGGCCCGGTCTGTGCTGTAACGGCTCTACTACCGGAAGGTCTTTCGGCGGGCAGACGAGGGGTCCCGACTGGGCCGGGGTTCTAGGTTCTCTTTTTGCCTGGGTGGTTCCCGACCGCAGTTTGGCGCTTGAACCAGCGCTAGCTTGGCCGGTGGCGCCGCGGGTTCCAAGCACACCCGCGACGAGCAATAAGAGTACCGACACGAACGCTCGCGGCTGCGGCGTGATTTCCACAGACTATTCTAACGAGTGAATTCCATGCCATGCATCTTGCGCGAATATTGTTGACTTACTGTTGAACACGCCCTAATTCGTGCTGGCGGGGCGAATAAGACGTCGACTGTGTCTTAAGACCGATCACGATGCCCAACCAGTTTGCTGCATCATTACCGTTCGTCGCACTAGGTTGCTGCTTTTCTGGTGACATCAGTTTCCATTCAAGTTCTGAGACAGCCTCCTGACCCGAAATTGAACTCCAACCCTGGGCGGGAGTAAATGGCGTTGCGGGAGTATCGGTCAGGAAGAGTCCCCATATCATCTCGTTGGAAGTCGAAGGGAAGCCGGAAAGGCTGGTCTTCATCAGAGAGCCGTGACCTGAAAAAGCGTGAGTGACTGCCGGATCGAGCGGAGAGTTTGGGTCTACGCCGTTGACAACCCAAAACCAACAGAGTAGGTTGCCGGTCGTAGTTCCGCTCATCGTAATCTCGACCTTCGAGAGGCCAGAATTGATCTTTCGGCCGTACCAAACTTGGCCCCGGAAATTCGGGCCGAAATTAACCGGCTCAATCGCGGCGGTGTATACGTCACTAGTGTTATCACTGACTGTCGCTGTCAGCGACTGCGGAGCCCACGAGCAGACCACAAGACCGACCTGCCCCTTCTGCTGCTGAAAGTGAGGAAAGAGTTCGACAACGGTGGCTGGCGGATTTACAGCCCCGGCCGTGACTGATGCCTCGTCCACGGAAGGCTCAACCGCCATTGCGCTGGGCGCGAACACGAGCGACGCCAGCGCAACCAGCAGATTGCACTGCAATAACAGTTGAAAACACCGCGTAAACAATCCTATGTGCCCCGGAACGAATCGTTCGTCACCTTGATCTCCCAATCGGTGGAAGGAAGTCGACAAGATGGAAATGTTCCATCGACTTCCAACTTAGCAAAGACACTCTACTTGAAAGTGCCGGCAGACCAGTTGTCCGCAATATGATCAGCCGGCGTTCCCGAACCAGCCTGAAGTGAGACTCCCGGGTAGCCCGACGTATTGTCGGTATCGGAGATGGTGAGCAATAGTGAGCCGGTCGTTACATTCACAAGGCTGATCAGGTTGCCTTGAACCTGGCCGCGAATGGTATCGCCCGGTGACACCGATGACCATTGTTGATCGATAATCAGTGGAGTGATCGTTCCCTCGATGACCTTCACAAGGCGAACCATTGCCACACCGGGGCCGCCGGTAATGTTGACGTCAGCGACGTACATGTTGTCCGCGGTCGCTGAAGCTCGCAACTCGGCGCCCATATCTCCGACCGTGTCCTGCACTTCTACCTGGAACTGGGACCACTGATCGTTCGGGAATGTCCCGTAAGCGACGTAGTGCTCCTTCGAAGGTTGCACCCCGCCCGACGGGTACGGTTCAATCGCCTGGCCGACGATTTGGATTGGACCATGACCAAACCCGACAGCCCAGTTGGAACCGAGCGTTAGCGCATCCGCACGGTTGAAGTTATCACTTGCCAGAGTCTGCAGGACCGATGGCGCCAGAACGGCGCCGCCGGCCCAGTTCTCCAGGACGTAATTGTTGACAGGGGAACTGCCAGCGGAATCTACGAGGCCGGGGTAGCCGCTTGTCACCGTTCCGTCGACATAGGTTAGCAGCGTCGTGGAAGTTGTCTGGTTCGTCATGGTCAACAGTTGGCGCTGGACGCTGCACCTTACGGTATCACCAGGCCGAACCGTGGCGGTGGTGGAGTTCGTCATGGTGGTAGCCGTTCCGGAGTTCACAACCATCATTGCGACGGATGCGTTTCCGGTTCCGGTGGACGTGACCACGCAGGCGTAATACGTATCGTTTGACGTCATGCGCACGGCCGGTCCGGCAAAACCACTCCCGCTGGCGGTCGTGATCTGCGCCTCGCTGTACTGATCCGCCGACCAGGTGTAGCCGCCGTAGTAAAGCTCCTTTCCAATCGACGGGCTCGTCGCCGTGGACATTACCTGATTTCCCGCGACTTGCAGTGCGACGGCGTTTGTTCCGATCAATGGTGTCCAGTTACCGCCAAGCGTCGACGCATTCGATCGATTGAAGGTGTCAGACGCTACTTGACTGATGGATACCGGATCTACAGAAAGGATCGCAGTATCGCTGGATCCGTTGTAGCTCGCGGATATGCTGGCCGCTGTTCCAAACGTGACGCTCGTGGTGGTGATCGTAAAGGTCTGACTCTGCAAGCCAGCCGGAATTGTCACGTGCGCGGGAACGATAGCGGCTGCGCTGCTGCTCTGCAGCGAGACGGTCGCTCCTCCCGTGGGTGCAGGAGTGGCCATCATCAAAGTACCGACGGCAGTTGCCCCAGCCACTACTTCTGTTGGTTGGACACTGACCGTCAGCGGGATCGGCTTGCGAGGCAGCAGCGGGAAGGCCGCAGTCGTGTAGTCGACGATGAAATCGTCGAGGTACACATGCTCGCCGCTCTGTGCAGCCCCTGCTGAGTCACCGACCTGAATTGTGTGGATGGGAACGTTAGTGTCGTCGGTGAATTCATTGCTACCAATCAGATTCATCGAAGTGTCGTACACGTTAAAGACTCCCATGCCGCCCTGCACCCACTTGAGACTGAACCAATACCACGTATCGGTGTCGACCGGGATCGCGGTATCGGTAGGGCCGACTCGCACCTGACGCATATTTGTGAAACTGCTCCGTTCATCCGATAGGCGCTGCATCGTCCCATAACTGAAGTTGCGGAGAGTAATAAACCGAACGAGATTGGTTTCGCGGTCTCCGGGATTTCCGGTTTTGTACCAAACCCCCAACGACAGTGAAGGTTGCGGACTAGGGAGAATGTATTCAAGGTAAGCTGGTGTGGTGGTGGACACGTCAACTGACATACCACGGTTGCCCACGTCTCCGGTGACGGTCGCTGGCCCTTGCGCTACGGTCTGCGCGGTGATCAATCCGTTCACCTGGCTGATGTCCCAAGTGCCGGTTGCTCCGCGGCTGGACTGAATCAACTCCGAAGAATTGATCAGCGATCCCAATGTGTCGTGTTCAAAGTCGACCCACAGATCGTAAGGAATACCCGGGAAGGGATACGCAACCGTAAGCGGCGTCGAACCACTGACCGAACCGGATGTTGCCTGTATGGTCGTACTGCCGGTAGCAATTGCTGTAGCTAGACCCGCGCTATTGATCGTTGCTGCGGCTGGGTTCGTCGAAGACCACGTGACCGAACCAGTGAGGTTCTGCGAGCTGCCATTGCTGTACACGCCGGTTGCGGTGTACTGCAACGTAGCTCCACTCGCGATGGCGGAACTGGCGGGAGTGATGTTGATCGAAGTCAGGACCGGAGTTGTGACGGTCAAGCCGGTGGATCCAGTGACCGAATTCATAGTCGCCTGAATCGTCGTGCTGCCAGTCGCAATGGTTGTCGCCAACCCTGCGGCGTTGATCGTAGCGGCCGTCGGGTTCGTAGAACTCCACGTAACCAAGGTCGTTAGGTTCTGCTGTGAACTGTCACTGAAGAAGCCGGTAGCTGTGTATTGCTGCGACAAACCGGCAGAGAGAGACGCGTTCGTGGGCGTAACTGTGATCGACAGCAGGTTCGCCGTGACCGATAGCTGCCCGGTTTCGCTAATCGTGCCTGAGGTCGCCTGGATGCTTGTCGTTCCGTTTGCGATTCCCGTAGCCAGGCCGGTCGCGCTGATCGTGGCCACCGCTGTGTTCGTTGAGCTCCAAGTAACCATCGTTGTAACGTCTTGCTGCGTGTTATCACTGTACGTGGCAATGGCAGCATACTGCTGGGTCGTATTCTTGACGATGGAAGCATTTGCCGGATTGACGGCGATCGCAACTATGACAGGCTGGGTGATCGTCAGCTGAGTTGATCCCTGGATCGATCCCGAGGTGGCTAGGATCGTGGAGGTGCCGGTGCCTACACCCGTGACAACCCCGCTCCCGGTGATGCTCGCCACCGTGGTGACACTGGAACTCCATGCGACGGTACTGGTGATGTCTTTTGTACTTCCGTCGCTGTAGGTTCCCGTTGCTTTGTACTGCTGCGTGAAGCCCTTGGGGAGCGATACATTCGTCGGAGTCAGCGCAATCGATACCAGAGTGGCGGGGTTATAGAGTTGCTGGATTTCCGTGACGGAGAGGGCACGGTTGTAGATGCGCAGATCGTCAACCGTTCCGGCAGCGTATTCTTGCGTTCCCCCGCGAGAGAAAAGGTAGGTAGGGTTGTTGCCGAAGGTATTGGTGTTGTCGTTGGTAAAGTAGTTTCGCGTAGGAGTCTGCAGGATGCCGTCGATGTAGAGAGTAACTTCGCCGTTGCCTGCCTTGCTCTTGTCAAACACCACCGCCAGGTGATGCCACACTCCCGAGGTTGGCTGGCTATAGCAGTTGATGTTATAGCCGACGTTGCCGCGGAGTCCTACCTGCATGCCCAAACAGTCTGCATCGTCGGGGAAAAACCCGAATCCCGTGCTGGAACCGTTGAAGTTGGAGCTGTTTTCGAACAGGGTATGGCCGCCGGAGGTGGAGTAGGTATGATTTACCCACAAAGCCACCGTGACGGCGCTAGTGGCGCTGAGGTCGATGGCGGGGATGCTGACGTAGTCGTTGATGCCATCAGCGGAGACGGCCTTGCCGATCTTGCCGGTTACCCAAAGCGGGCCGTTAACGAGGGTGGCGGTGTGGCCGTTGCCGGAGGAGTCGGCAGCGGTGGTGCCGGTGCCTTCATCGAACGTCCAGTAGCCAGCCAAGCCCGTAGGCTGAGTGACAGTCAAAGTGGCGGAGCCGGTGATGGTGCCAGAAGTGGCCTGAATCGTGGAACTACCCTGCGCCACCGCGGTTGCGAGACCAGCGGAGTTGATGGTTGCCACCGAAGTGCTTCCGGAGGACCACGTGACTTGATTGGTAATGTTCTGCTGAGTCGCGTCGCTATAGGTGCCGGTGGCGGTGAACTGCTGCGTGGTTCCGGTAGAAATCGAGGGATTGGCAGGTGTTACAGCGATCGACACCAGGGTCGCGGTGACGGTGAGTTGGGTGGAAGCAGTAGTGGAACCGAAGGTGGCCTGGATGGTGGTGCTGCCTGTGGCGACTCCGGTTGCGAGACCTGAACTGGAGATGGTGGCAGCGGCCGTGTTGCTGGAACTCCAGTTCACAGAGGTGGTGAGGTTTTGCTGCGAGCCGTCACTGTAGATTCCGGTGGCGGTGTACTGCTGGGTGTTGCCCCTGACGATGGAAGTATTGGCAGGAGTGATGGCGATGGAGACCAGGGTTGGGGGGGTGATGGTGAGCAGGGTCGAACCAGATACGGAGCCGGAGGTGGCTTGGATGGTGGTGTTGCCGGTTCCGACAGTGGTTGCCAGACCGCTGGAGGCGATAGTGGCGACGGTGGTGCTGCTAGAGGTCCAGGTCACAGAACTGGTGATATTCTGCTGCGATCCGTCGTCGTAGTTGCCTGTAGCCGTAAATTGTAATGTCGCGCCCTTGGCAATGGATGGACTGGCTGGAGTCAGCGCAATCGATACCAGAGTGGCGGGGTTATAGAGTTGCTGGATTTCCGTGACGGAGAGGGCACGGTTGTAGATGCGCAGATCGTCAACCGTTCCGGCAGCGTATTCTTGCGTTCCCCCGCGAGAGAAAAGGTAGGTAGGGTTGTTGCCGAAGGTATTGGTGTTGTCGTTGGTAAAGTAGTTTCGCGTAGGAGTCTGCAGGATGCCGTCGATGTAGAGAGTAACTTCGCCGTTGCCTGCCTTGCTCTTGTCAAACACCACCGCCAGGTGATGCCACACTCCCGAGGTTGGCTGGCTATAGCAGTTGATGTTATAGCCGACGTTGCCGCGGAGTCCTACCTGCATGCCCAAACAGTCTGCATCGTCGGGGAAAAACCCGAATCCCGTGCTGGAACCGTTGAAGTTGGAGCTGTTTTCGAACAGGGTATGGCCGCCGGAGGTGGAGTAGGTATGATTTACCCACAAAGCCACCGTGACGGCGCTAGTGGCGCTGAGGTCGATGGCGGGGATGCTGACGTAGTCGTTGATGCCATCAGCGGAGACGGCCTTGCCGATCTTGCCGGTTACCCAAAGCGGGCCGTTAACGAGGGTGGCGGTGTGGCCGTTGCCGGAGGAGTCGGCAGCGGTGGTGCCGGTGCCTTCATCGAACGTCCAGTAGCCAGCCAAGCCCGTAGGCTGAGTGACAGTCAAAGTGGCGGAGCCGGTGATGGTGCCAGAAGTGGCCTGAATCGTGGAACTACCCTGCGCCACCGCGGTTGCGAGACCAGCGGAGTTGATGGTTGCCACCGAAGTGCTTCCGGAGGACCACGTGACTTGATTGGTAATGTTCTGCTGAGTCGCGTCGCTATAGGTGCCGGTGGCGGTGAACTGCTGCGTGGTTCCGGTAGAAATCGAGGGATTGGCAGGTGTTACAGCGATCGACACCAGGGTCGCGGTGACGGTGAGTTGGGTGGAAGCAGTAGTGGAACCGAAGGTGGCCTGGATGGTGGTGCTGCCTGTGGCGACTCCGGTTGCGAGACCTGAACTGGAGATGGTGGCAGCGGCCGTGTTGCTGGAACTCCAGTTCACAGAGGTGGTGAGGTTTTGCTGCGAGCCGTCACTGTAGATTCCGGTGGCGGTGTACTGCTGGGTGTTGCCCCTGACGATGGAAGTATTGGCAGGAGTGATGGCGATGGAGACCAGGGTTGGGGGGGTGATGGTGAGCAGGGTCGAACCAGATACGGAGCCGGAGGTGGCTTGGATGGTGGTGTTGCCGGTTCCGACAGTGGTTGCCAGACCGCTGGAGGCGATAGTGGCGACGGTGGTGCTGCTAGAGGTCCAGGTCACAGAACTGGTGATATTCTGCTGCGATCCGTCGTCGTAGTTGCCTGTAGCCGTAAATTGTAATGTCGCGCCCTTGGCAATGGATGGACTGGCTGGAGTCAGCGCAATCGATACCAGAGTGGCGGGGTTATAGAGTTGCTGGATTTCCGTGACGGAGAGGGCACGGTTGTAGATGCGCAGATCGTCAACCGTTCCGGCAGCGTATTCTTGCGTTCCCCCGCGAGAGAAAAGGTAGGTAGGGTTGTTGCCGAAGGTATTGGTGTTGTCGTTGGTAAAGTAGTTTCGCGTAGGAGTCTGCAGGATGCCGTCGATGTAGAGAGTAACTTCGCCGTTGCCTGCCTTGCTCTTGTCAAACACCACCGCCAGGTGATGCCACACTCCCGAGGTTGGCTGGCTATAGCAGTTGATGTTATAGCCGACGTTGCCGCGGAGTCCTACCTGCATGCCCAAACAGTCTGCATCGTCGGGGAAAAACCCGAATCCCGTGCTGGAACCGTTGAAGTTGGAGCTGTTTTCGAACAGGGTATGGCCGCCGGAGGTGGAGTAGGTATGATTTACCCACAAAGCCACCGTGACGGCGCTAGTGGCGCTGAGGTCGATGGCGGGGATGCTGACGTAGTCGTTGATGCCATCAGCGGAGACGGCCTTGCCGATCTTGCCGGTTACCCAAAGCGGGCCGTTAACGAGGGTGGCGGTGTGGCCGTTGCCGGAGGAATCGGCCGCAGTGGTGCCAGTGCCTTCATCGAACGTCCAGTAACCGACTGGGCCCTGTGCTAGGGTAAACGGGCAGACGGCTAGGGCAAAGAACAGCGTGGCCAACCACAAGAACGAATTCTGAGAGATCTTTGGACTTATCATGGGCGCTTTATCCTTCTGTAATGTCGTGGGTGTTACCGCCGACCTGGTTGAGAACCCAGCCGGCTCCGGCTTCGATCTTCCGCTATTCAGCGATCTGTTAAATCACTCCGAAACACTTCATCGATTTGTAGAGGGAGGAAACAAGTTGGCTTCCGTGAGAACACTGAAGATCAGCCTTGGGGTTGAGCAATGGTACACGTCAAAACTTGGGGCGAGTTTTAAAAGTCAGCAAGATTAGGTGGGGGAAATACAGTATCCGAGTTTCCTGGGACCGTCCCTAGAAGCTGTCGTTTTTTGCGCTCTTTAGCGTGCTCTTGATAATTTTCCCCGCACTATTCTTCGGCAGGGCGTCGATAACAGTAATCTGTTTAGGAATCAGGAGAAGTGGGATCCGTTCCTTGCAGAATTGGAGCAAACGTTGCTCCAGCCCTTCATGGTGCCGGCTCCGAGGAACGACGAAAGCCTTCACGGCTTCGCCCAGCACCTCGTCGGGTATTCCGATGACTGCGACTTCGAGCAGTTCGTCAAACTCAAGGAGCGCTTCCTCGACTTGCCGGCAACTCACACGTTTGCCGCCGCACTTCACGACGTCCTTTGCTCGATCGACGATGTAGATAAACCCGTCCTCGTCAATCGTCGCGAGGTCCCCAGTATGGAGCCTGCCATCGCGAAAAACTTCAGCCGATTCCTCCGGGGAACGCCAGTAGCCCAGCGCCACATTTTCGCCTTCGGCGACAATCTCGCCGACTTCGCCGGCGCGGACCGCCTGGTTGGATTCCTTCAGAATTTGCAGTGTAACTCCGGGCATGCCCTTGCCAATGGAACCCAGCTTTTTCGGTAGCGCAGAAGGCGGGAGATACGAGAGGCGGGCGGTAGCTTCTGTCTGGCCATACATGACGAAGATCTCGGTATTCGGCAGAACCTCGCACAGCTCTCTGACAAATGTAGGAGCGAGATGGCCGCCCGCCTGTTGCACGTACCGCAGGCTCGGAAAGTTCTTTTTTTTCAGACTCGAATTCCGCAACAGAATCTGATAGTGGCTGGGGACGCCTGCAAAACCCGTGCATTGCGTATCCAACATACGCTGAAGAACCGCTTCCGGATACATAAAGCGATTATCGACGACCAGACTTCCGCCGGCGCGCAAATGAGAGTGAAGCAGTGAGGTTCCGAAACAATAGTGAAAAGGCAACACAGCCATGATCCGATCATCACTGGTCAATTTCAGGTATTGGATGATGGACTCGGTATTCGCCATGATGTTGCGATGGGAAATCATCACACCTCTCGGCGACCCCGTTGAACCGGACGTGAACATCAGGGCGCCGAGATCGTCAGGCGAAGTCTGAGGTAGTGGACCAGAGGCAGAATAGGACTTGAGGTCCGCGAACGAAGGATTCGTGTCATCACCGGCCGGACCACGATCGGTGATGGCGCACAGCCCCTGCAGAACTTCCTTATGCTTCAGCAATAAACGATACTGCAGAAAAGCAAAGCGACTTTCCGTACTATCGAGTACGTAACGGAGTTTGTCGGCTGGGATTGACGATGGCAGCGGGACCGCTACCAGTCCAGCTTTGAGGATTCCCAGATAGGCGGCTACCCAGAAAAAGGAATTGTCGGATGCAAGGACAGCCCTGTCCCCCTTCACAGCACCAGATGAGAGCAGATAATTGGAAACGGCGCGAGACCATATCTGCAAATCCCCATAGGTGTGGCTTGATTTGAGAAACTGCAGAGCGAGTCTACTGGGGTCTTTATCAGCCAGCAGGAAGTCAGTTACATTGCTGTTCCCAGTGTTCAACGTGACTCCAACTGGTTCGACTACAATGTCATTTGCCAGAATCATCTCAACAAAACTCCTCCGCCAGCGACATGAGTTGTTCGAGTAACCTGTCAGCGGTCCGGTCGATCGGCCACGACGGGAATGATATCGTGTGCCGATCCCTCAACATCGGCCGCTGCAAGTGGATCAAAGCTGCCATAGCACATCAGGTCGGGAAACCGGAAGTGGCCCGCCTCGCCCGAAAGTCCTTCTTCACTGCGGAAATCCGCGATACCGGCCAGGGCACCGGAAATGCTCATTCAGTATGTGAGATTCGTGGCCGCGTTAGCCGACGTGCTTGTAGAGGAGCCTTCCGGCAGCGGTCATACAGCAGTCGGGCAGCGACGCGAACGCTTTGCGGAGGAACAGAGCCCCTGGGCTTGGCGAGGTTCGTTTCACTGGCTCATTCGTATAGCGGTAATAAATCAGGCGAGAACGGACGGCGCCCCAGCGTTCCTTAAAGGTGATGAGCCCCTGATTGTCCAAATCAGACCGGCCAAAGTCAAAGGAACGGATTCCTAGTGTCTTGGCAGCTAGGATGCTGTGCCAGAGCAGGAACGGCGTCCCGCCGAGACTGTTGAAAGCCGGATCGGAACATCCGTACTTGTAAACCATCGTTTGGTTATGGAGCAGCGTGATGATGGCTGCAACCGGCTTCCGGTCCTTGCTGGCGACGCTGATTGTCAGCTGGTCACCCATACAGTCCGCCAAGTTGCGAAACCAACTGAGGGGCTGCGGAGGAAGCTGGTGTTTGCGTCGGGTCATCAACAGCAGGGCGTAGAAGTGCCCCAGCAGCGTTTCCGATCGCCCTTGCTCAATTGCGAGGTTTTCTCTTTGGGCCCGCTGAATGCTCTGCTGGACCGATTTCTTGTGACACCGCTTGAAAAGCTCGTCGACACTGGGCTGCAGGTCAATCGCGTGAAAGCAAAACTCCTCCGTCTGTGCGGGAGTTGCAAGCATTTCGGGTTTTGCGAAGGAGAGCGGTCGAAGCTCGATGTATTTCAAACCTTCCTGCTTCATTCTGCAGTCGAGGAAGGCCGCAATTTCGAGCCAGTCCGCCGGGTTATCTACCAGCGGCTGACAGTGGTCAGAAAAAGGCAGGGAAACCAATCGCCGACCGGTGAGCCAGCTCTTGACGCAGCAGAGTGCGATGCCATTGTCCAGGGGCATGCCCGGAGCCGTGGTCGTCAGCACGTATACGTCGTAACCGTACGTGCGCGCCTGCGCCTCCAGCCATGCACCCGAGTGGAAGACGGATGATTCGGGGTGCTTCGCCACGAATTCCGACCACCGAGGATCTTGCCGAGGGTCGATTTGATAGACAGACATCGTTCTTGGCTGATTCGTTCCTATACTGCAGCGACGGTGTCAGAGACTTCGACCCGACGGTGGATGTCCGAGTTGGCTTGGCCTACCTTCAAGTCCTGGAACAAACTCAACACTATGGTGCGAACCTCCGGCATCTTCTGCGTGAGATGGCGACGAATGTTCGAGCGATCTTCAAACAATCGACTGATCGTATTCAGAATCTCACCCTGGTCGAGTGCTCGAGGATCCACAACCAGATCTGATAAACCCAAGCTCTGCATGACTCCGGCAAATTTGTCGCTGTAGGCGACGCTTACCGCCGGAACCGACTGAGAGACAGCGGCAATGCAGGCGTGCATGCGCGAGCCAATGAAGAAATCACATTGGCCGATAATATATTTGATCTCATGTTGGTTGTAGCGTCCCTGCACAAGTCCAAGCGCCCCAGGATATTCAGGAGCCAATTCTTCATAAATCTTGCGACAGACGGTTTCATCGCTTTCTGCATGGCTCCCGAAGACGTGCGGAACAAGAAGGACGGTGCCAGATTTTTGCGTGACCAAAAGTCGGATGATGCTCCGAACAAGCAGGGCATAATCGCAGCGAAGGCCAAACATGTTCGAGGCCGTGTACCCTCCCATATGAAGCAGGCCGCTCACGTTGAGACCAATCAAGGGTCGTTGTAAATCTGAAAGAGAGACGCCTGCCAGATCCAGATGCTGCGGCTTTTCCGGATCCAGCACCAGGCCCACGTCGTAGCAGAACCTGAAGTCCTCGCGATCGCGACCAGCGGCAAGCTGACGCAGTTCGTCGACCCCAGTGTGGTCACGGGAGTAGGCCTGATCAGCCCGCCGTACAATGAATCTCGCAACCGCTCGAGCCAGCCGACTTTTGAATGGACCTATAGTCTGAGGAAGAAGAACGAGCCGCTTGCCCAGCAGCAGGACCAGGATCTGTGGAAGAGAGACATAAAGCAGACGTTCCATCCCATAGATGTCGCTGAAACTGTCACCACCGGCCAAGGAAGCCACAACGTCGGCGTCTTGAATGTGTCGCAAACATCTGTTGCGCGAAATGATCCGACTCCGCAGGCCAGCGTGGGGAATCAGCTTGAGAACGCACGCCACCACGATCAGAACTGCGATGTTATTCGACAGATAAACCTTCTTCGAGAAGCGCATATTGACCAGCGGAACCGAAATGGTTCTGCCAGCACACTGCTGCGTGTACAGCGCGGGTTCCTTCGCGTAGTCGAGAATCGAAATCCGGGCATCCGGTGTGGCTGCCAGGATGGTCTTGATGGCGCCGGAGGTCAGGACATTCACACCCAGGTTCCCCGTGCTGAACGTCGCGCCCAGAAGGATTAGGTGCGGATTGTTGTGATTGCCAGTCACCTATGATCTACCCGCAAGACACAGAAGTTCTTCGGCAAGCCAGCCGCGCAACATGCCGACTGATAACCGATCCGCCTGTCTAGCCCGCGGCGGAAGCCAGTGCGTGAGCCTCTCAATCTTGAGGTCGGCTTCCCGAAGCCACTTGCGCAGCATGCGTGTGGAGGTCGCGTGAACGCCCGCCTGCTCGAAATCGCCAAGTTTCACGTAGTCTGGGTTGCCGCGAAAGCGACGCCATTTGGTCGTGATTTGTCCGAGGTTGGGCAACACGATGATCATCTTTCCACCTGGTTTCAAGAATCCCGCCAACTGCCGCAGAAGCTCCTCTGGTTCAGCGATCAGGTGGAGAATGTTGGAGAGCAGCACGCAGTCAAAACGACGTCCTGCCAAGGCCGAGAGACCACCGTCGGAATCCGCGTATGCTATGTTGGCGCCTTCTATTTGCGCACTCGCTGCAACGACCGAATCCAACGGAGTTGCAGTCACGTTGATGCCGTCCTTAATCAGGTCAGCCTCCATGGCGCCGGCCCCGCATCCATATGACAGCAGAGATTGGACATCAGGAGGAATGAGGGCCTTGAGATCGGTCCTGGCAGGTTCGTAGTAGCTCTTTGACCAACGCGCCTTACGCATCTTCGTTTCGCAGTTCATTAATACTGAACAGGGTATTTCCTTCGCGCAAATGCGTCGCAAGGTATGCACTTGGATCAGCAGTTTCGATTCACAAAGTCCTAACTGCCCGACATATCTATTCGGAAGATGAGGGAGGACAAAATCGTCTAGGTGAGAAATGCAAAGCAGCTTCTGCATTCCACACTGGGTATAGGGGTCGGTAGCTGCCGTGACCAGCAGGTCGTACTTTCCTTGGTGCGGTGGGACCAGGAACCCCCCTGAAGCGAGTGCTCCCCGCAATTGTGATTGAGACAACAGGTAGCATGCCGAGTGCTCATTGCTAAAGTAGGCGAATGTGTATGGCCCACGGCAACGCACAGATCGCGGGTCCCAGTGAAAGTGCGAATGCACCGTGGAGAACGAACGCTCCCCATTGGGCAGGTTCTCGGAACGAATGAAGCCTGCGATTTCGTTCTCTGGGAGAACCTCGCTGACTGCTAGAAATGCATCGATGTTTCGTTGCGAGATCAGGGTATCGTCTTCGGAATAGATGAACAGATCGTAATCGTCAAGGCGGTCAGCCAGAATCTTCTTGTGAATGAAGGGGAACGACCAGGGGTCCCCGCTCGGCTGGTGCAGCACCACTTCGACATCTGGACCAAGATCCTTTGCTACGTTTGTTATGACCACCATATGAGTGGAGTAGGGCATGGAACGGTATTCATTCAGCAAATAAGCTAGATAACCGTCGTTCTTCGTGCCGTAATTCGCGATGGTGACCAGAATTCTCATCAGGAAGAGGAAAGGCTTAGCTGGTTGTCGCGGTACCGCTGGGATGAGGGAGGAATGTTGAAGTCGGATCTTGCTGCTTGCCGGCCATGAATTCCCGCCAAATGACAAACAAGCTAGGAATTCCAATGGCGAACGCTACCATCAGTGCGAATGGGGTGCGATACTGCGCATAGTGCGTGGCAGGCAGCATTCTGACAGCGAAGGCGGCGACCACGCCGATGAGCATTAGTTGCTTATTCCTGGTCGTGAAGGAGAAAGGAACCTCCCGGCGAATCACGATCCATACCACAAGGTAGTAGGCAATGTAGGTCGCCAGGAAACTGATTCCCAGCCCGGTTAAGCCGAACCACCTGACGCAAATCCAGGTGCTTAATAGCGTGAAAAATCCACCGATCGATTCCACTACCAGATAGACCCATGTCTTACAGCGGGCGAGGATGGCAAAGCCCATCGTCCAACTGGAGAACTTGAACAGGTCGCCAATCAGCTGCCACTCCAGAATCTCAACTGTCGGTCCGAACTTCAGCGAGTAGACCAACGGAACCATGTAAGGAACGATGGCGAGCGTTCCGATGATCATCGGTACCACCAGCAACATAATCAGGCGGTGCTGCTCGTTGATCAGTTTGGCCAACAGTTCCGGTTGGGAAGCCGCTGCCGAAACCCGTGGATAATAGTCCTGGCCCATCGCGGTTACCAGGAAGCCCAAGTATCCGACCGAGATAGCGGCGGCCGCACGGTAGTAACCAACGCTCTCTGTGCTGAGCATGTGCAGAACGATCATCGGCAGGATGAGCTGCACGCCCGTGCCTACCAAAGCGCTCGCCGTGAATGGACCGCCGAAACGCAGCAGCGACCACGCCGCGCGGATGGATTGCGTGCGATTGGGGCGGGGTTCAATCGGACCCACACTCTTGCGCACGTAGTATCCGGAGACCAGCCAGGCCACGACTGCACTCCCGATGATTCCGGGGACTACGCCCTTCACACCCCAGGCCAGGATCGATGTGATCGTGACCAAGGCTCCTACGACTGTGTTGAGGACACCATATTTCGCCAACGCCGTAACCAGGTGATAGGCATTCAAAGTTCCCATCTGGACGTTAGAGGCGGCAGTGAAAAGGATGGCTAGCCCGGTCAGGACGATGGTTATGGGATGATCGGGTGTCCCGAGAGCCCATTGACTCAGAGCGTGCCTGAAGATCACGAGTAGCGCCAGGATCACCGCGGCAAGAGATCCGAATAAAATCCATGCGCCGCTTCGAAGCTCCGCGACGGCCGCGCTCTCCCCTTGGCTGGCGGCCCCGGCGCCCAGCCGGACCAAGCCCGTCGCCATTCCCATGCCGGCCAGCAGGGTCGTAAAACCGACGAAACTCTGCAGCAGCCCGTAATATCCGTAGCCCGCAGGCTGCAGATAAATTGCCATAACCTTGGCAGAGACCAGGCTCAGGAAAATACTGGCGATCGAGCTTCCGCTCAAAATTGCTGTGGCTTTGAAGATGGACTTCACCGGGCGAACTCCTGAACGGCGTCGATCACAGCGGCTACCTGTGAATCGGTCAAATGCGGTCCCATCGGAAGACTCAGCACTTCTCTATGAATTTGTTCTGAGATCGGTAGGCTGCCCTCAGCCAATCCGAGTTCACGATAGGCAGGTTGCAGATGCGGTGGAACCGGATAATGAATCAGCGTTCCGATTCCACGTGCTTGCAAATGCCGCTGCAGAAGATCTCGTTTCTTGCTTCGTACTACGAAAAGGTGATGAACAGGTTGCGCCCAGTCGGGAATGTACGGCAAAAGCAGATCGGTCCGCCGCAACTCTTGGTGGTACAGAGCCGCCAGGTGCTCACGGCGCAGATTCCAATCATCCAGATGTTTCATTTTTACGCGCAAAACCGCAGCCTGCAACTCATCCAATCGGCTGTTCAGCCCCTTGCATTCGAACTGGTATTTAATCCGTGAACCGTAATTCCTCAACACGCGAACACGATCGGCCACGTCCGGGTCGTTCGTGGTAACTGCGCCGCCGTCTCCGAGGGCCCCAAGATTCTTGCCCGGATAGAAACTCCATGCGGCGGCGCTCGCTAAGCCGCCACTACGCTTTCCTTTGTATCGGGCCCCGTGAGCTTGAGCAGCGTCTTCCAGCACCCACAGCCCGTGCCTCCGCGCGATCTCCAAAATGGCGTCCATATCTGCGGGCTGGCCATAAAGATGTACCGGAACAATGCCTTTGGTTTTCGTAGTAATTGCAGCTTCGAGCTTTAGCGGATCAATATTGTAGGTCAGTTCGTCCGGTTCAACCGGCACGGGAACCGCCCCAGCATAACTGACCGCGAGCCAGGTTGCTATATAAGTGTTGCTGGGTACGAGCACCTCATCCCCTGGGACAACCCCGAGCGCGCGGATGGCAAGGTGAAGGGCGTCGAGCCCGCTGCCAACACCAACACAATGCTTTACGCCGAGGTACGTGGCAAATTCATCTTCGAACCCTTCAAGTTCCTGACCGAGCAGAAACCAGCCGCTATCAAGAACGCGCGCCAGCGCCTCGTCGATCTCCGGCTTAAGCTCCAGGGATGCGGCGCGTAGATCCAAGAAGGGTACGGGTGCACCCTTCGCTGGCATGTCGGAACTCTTCATACTCCCGGTAATAGTCAGACTCGTCATATTCCTCCGAAGCCACCACCAGACAAATGGAACCTGATGAAAAATTCTCCAGCTCTCGCCACACGAGCGTAGGGACGTACAACCCGTAATGTGGACGGTTTAGAAAGTACTTCCTGCGCTTTTGCCCGTCATCGAGTACTACGGTAAAGCTGCCTGAGGCCGCGATGATGAATTCCTCGGTGGTCTTGTGAGCATGTCCGCCCCGGGATGCTCCTGCCGGAACATCATATAAGTAGTAGGTCCGGCGAATGGTGAACGGAACGTGGCGATTGCCCTCGATGAATGTAAGATTGCCGCGATGGTCCGTAATTTTCGGCAGATCAATGATTCCAGCGATTTGGTTGCTCGCATCGCTAGTCTTGACACAAGCACGGCCTGAAGACGAGATACTTTGTGAAACAGCGGTTGCCATAGATTTGCTCCATAGGTTCAGAGGGTAGATTGGGGGACTGCAAGGGAGAATTCTGTTATTTCCGACCAACTTCGAATCCGGCTACTCTGTCAGCTATAAAAGTTCCGGACCCACCGATGGCGCCGAAGCAGCTCTAACGTGGAGGCCGGCAAGGAGCCAGCGCCGGCGGCAGCGACATTCTCTTCAACGTGCCTCGCCCTGCTCATGCCGGGAATCACCGTCGAGACAGCGGGATGTGAAAGGCAGAATCGCAGCGCGGTTTGTGACAATGGCTCTTGGCTACCAAGATCCTGCCGAAGATAAACAATTCGCCTGCAGACCTCTTGTTTCCTGTCGTCGGAAAAGTACCGAGCTCGCCAGTCACCCGGCTTAAAGCTGGTTTTCGGTGTGATGTTCCCTGCCAGGCTGCCTTCGTCAAAGGGAACTCGCGCAATGACGCCAACGTTGATCTTCTGGCACAACGGAAATAACTCGTCGGCAGGCGATGGATCAAAAATATTGTAGATCACTTGAACGCAGTCGATCAGTCCGGTTTGCAGCGCGGCGATAACGGTGGTGGGCTCGTGATCATTCACCGAAATTCCCACAAACTTTGCCTTGCCACTTTGCTTTAGCCATGCGACGGCTTCTTGAAAATCGTCGCGATTGACCCACTCGCGGCTCCATATATGGAATTGCTGCAGGTCCAGCGTATCTCGCCCCAAGTTCTTCCGGCTTTCATCCGTGCACTTCTTTACGTGATGGAGCGGAAATGCTCGGGAGAACGGAACCCCCGGGCGCGGCGGCCATCCTCCATCGGTCGGCGTTACCTTGGTGGCAATGAATATCTCTTCGCTACGACGCTTGAGCGCCCGGCCGATGAGCTCTTCGCTGTGACCATTGCCATAGATCAGAGCCGTGTCCACAAAGTTGACGCCCAGATCGAAGGCCCTCGCAAGAGCGTTGAGGCTGCTCCGGTCGTCGGCATCGCGCCAGATCTTGCCGCCGATGCCCCAGGAACCGAAGCCGATCTCGGAAACCATGAGGCCGGTCCGGCCCAGTGCGCGCCGGGCTATAGGAGCGGCTACTTCCATCCCGACTTCTCCGCAGTATCGATCAGTTCAAAGTTCAAATTATTCCTCGCCAGCAGGAATGCAATTTCGTGGTTATTAAAAGCCTCGCCTGGTTGAGGTGAAGCGACGACAGCCGCCCCGCTGGATTTGAGCGCGGAAATCGCGGCCGTGATGCCTTCGCACTTGAAACAAAGATGATGCAAGCCCCCGCCTTTGCCGGCAAACCTTGATATTGGCGAAGTCGGGTCCGAAGGTTCTATCAACTTTACCGTTAAAGAGTTTTCCTTCCCCAAAAACACTACTCTGACCTTCTGCCGGGTATTCAGCACGACGTCGGTCTTCTGCTGATACCCGAACAAGTCCGCCCACTGGCGAATTCCATCCTCCAGTGATGGAACTACGATTCCAATGTGATCGATGACCATCGGTCCTTATTCCGCCGCCCGCTGGCCTTCCATCCACGTCTCGTAGCCCACACCTTCCCAGGGCATGCCGCGGTCGAAGCGCTTCATCCAGGGGTAGGGTTTGCCTTTGCCGAGAACCACATAATCCCGTATATCCATGGCTACCTTCGCCGGATCTCCGATGGCAAGCGAGAAGTCTGGCACTTTCCTGCTCACCACCGAGTTCGCGCCAATCAAGCAATTGCTGCCCACGTTCACGCCCGGCAGGATCACCGCGTGCACTCCAACCTGGGTATAGTCGCCGAGACTACCGCCTTTCACCTGCATCGAGGGAGGGCACGGGTCATTCGTCATGACTGCATAGGGATACAGGAAAACGAAATTTCCAATCGAGCAGGTCTGTGAAATGTGGACATTGCTGTGCAGCCGGCAGTAGTTCCCTATCCGGATCTTGCCTTGAAGATCGGAAAGCGTGCCGATGGAGCAGTGTTCGCCGATGACTGTGTCCTCGCGAATGGTAACTCGGTGCCCAGTCGAAAAGCTCGGGGCAATGCTGCATCCGGCATAAATGATGCAATGGCTGCGCACGATCGAGTTCGCACCAATGACCGTTGCCGGATTGGAGTAGCTCGGGTCATGATAGTAAGAGCTTAGCGGTTCGCCGATCACGCAATCATTGCAGATGACGCAGTTGTCGCCGATCTCCACATGATCGTAGATGGCCGTGTTGTCACCGATCCTGACATTGTGCCCAACCTTTGCACTCGGGCTGATGTAAACATTTCGTCCGTTAAATTTCATGAAATGTATTTGGCCCGGAGAAGCCGGATGCGAGTTTTCTGCCAGTCCGGCAACAGAAAACCGAACAGGTCGCGAGCGGTCCGGTCGAAGAACTCCCGCCAAAGCGACAGGCGTTCACTAACGGGGAACAGCCCTAAGTGATTTCGTATCATCTGCGGAAGTTCCCGAGAGAGACCTGCACTGGCATAGACCTGGGCCAGCGTAACATCGAGTTCGGTAGTGCTCCGGCTAGCATGGCAGGCGGTTGAGCGTGGCGCGCCTTGGGTCCCTCCCTCATATACGTCCTCGAGAAATCGATTCCAGGCGCTACCGGCGTGAATGGCCGCAATTTTTTCCCGTGTAGCCTGGCCTATTCTTTCCCGCAGGGGCGCGTTCTGATTCAGCCTTCGGATCTGTGTTCGATAGTCGGCCGGGCCGTAACCCCTGACGATCAAACCGTCCAGCGCGGGGTCATCGGTGCACAGGACTTCATCTTCCAGCCCGGGTGCGCAATAGCTCACGATAGGAGTTTCGAAGCTGCCTGCCTCCAGCACGGAGGTGAGTGAATTGAAAGGAAATGAATCAAGATAGAGGTCCGCGGCACGGTAGTAAGGTTCGGTTTCTTTGATTCGACCGAGAGCCTTGATCCGTCCTGCGGTGTGCAACTTCGCATCGGCCCACATTCCACCGTCTTCCGGTCCCAGTACCAACAACTGGACTCGCGGATCTTCCTGGACGATTGGCATGACAAGGTCCAAAAAGTGACTCCCAGCAGCGCTACTGTACTTGTATGACGAAGCGATCGAGAGCAACAGGATCTGATCGCTTTTTAGGCCAATCTTCTCTTTGGCTTCCCGCTGCTGGCGTGGACCGGTCTTTATCTCAAGCGGGATCGGCAGCATGGGGCAGGAAACCGAGATGCCTCTGCGATTGCGGCAAAGACGCTTTCCAGACTCTCTCATCTGCGCCACCTGATCGGCCGCCGAGATGCCAATCCAGAAAACATGATCATCTTTATTCAGCAGCGTGACAGGCACGGCAAACCGCTCCTTGCAGGCGAAAGCGATGACCGGCACAACGTCCCAGGGGTGGGAGTGCAGAACGACATGGTCAAACCGCGAAGCCAACTTGCGAAGCCGCTGCGCCCGCGCCAGCAATCCTCCGCGCTCGCGATCGAGATACAGCAGACTTCCGCCCGTCGTTTCCGCGGCTGCTGTCAGGGCTTGCGGCACTTCGGCGTCGTCTTGCCGCGTCAGAACGACCGAGTGTCGCCTTGAGGGATCGGCTAGGATCCAGCGCCAAACCAGACGCGTGTGTCCGCCAAGGCTGTGCACCTCGGTCATCACATGCAAAACAGTTTGAACTGAGGTGGGCACTGCTACTTGGCTTTCTGTGGTGCGCACGGATACCACCTGGGAAATTTCGGCGAGCAACTGCTCCAGTTCAGTACTCGCGAACCACCCGGTAGGATGGAATTGAGCATAGTGTGCAGCCACTTGCGCATAGGCCGCCGCAGTCTCAAAGCCCCTGCGCCGGATATGATCCTGGGCGCGCGCGACTAGCATGGCAAAGATTCCGAGGTGCTTTTCGATCAATGATTCGGCGTGCAAGCCATTGCATTCAAAGATCTTAGCGTCCAACGGCGTCATGCCACCATCTCCCATAGAATCTTCTGTGCCACGACCGAGTTGGAATCGAGGCGAATCGGCCGGACTGACGAGTGTTGCCCTTTTCATCACTAAAACCGCCTATGGACCAATGCGCGGGAAGAAATGTCCCACTGTAACCTAGACCTCTTGCCGACAAAGTGGGATAAACGAACGAAGAAGTTCATCCGCCGGGAGTTTTCTATAAGATTGCAACGCTCGCGCGGCAATTTGGTTTGAGGAGAAAAGATGAGATTTCGCCAGTGCAAGCTTTCCCCCCTCGTAATTGGCATTTTCCTGGCAATACTGTCTACCGTCGTAACGCGCGAGTGTTTTGCAGCTTCGGGATGTGACGGTTCCGGAAACTGCTACATTCGTGCCGGTGCAAGCGGCGCGAATAACGGAACGAGTTGGGCCGATGCGTTCAGCTCTTTTTCTTCCGTGACGTGGGCAGGTGGCCAGACGTACTGGATCGCCGCTGGAAATTATGGAAGTGTCACTCTGAGTGCTTCCGGAAGCTCCGGATCTCCCATCACTGTCGAATCGGCTACTGCTGCGAGTCACGGTGCAGCCGCAGACTGGAGCGGTTCCTACGCCGGGGTTGCCACCTTCAGCCACATCACTCTCTCGGGCACTTATTGGGTCATCAATGGTCAAGTGCGTGGTTCTGCCGGATGTCAGGCTACGCCCTCGACATGCACCCCAGCAGATTGGAGAACTGGGTACAACATTCGGGTTGTGAGCACGGGGGCTGAGGGAGTCTCCCTTATGGGAAGCCACAACACTCTGCTGTACGTTGAGATCGCGGGCCGCAACGCAAGTGGCGTCGACGATTTTGGCGTCCAGGAAAACAACTCGAACGGCAGCTATTTCACCTTCGATCACGGATATGTTCACGATACGGGAAATTCCCAGTTCCAGATGAACTACGGAGTGCCGGATCACCCAATCATCAGCTACACCTATATATTCCATAATCACTCGGCTAACGACGGCACCCACGATGAAGCGCTGGCCATGCCGGCCACCAATGCATCCGTCCACCACAATATATTTCAGGATATCCAGTCAACATCGGTATGGTCGGATGCATCAGGCGGTACGCCTGCGACTTCCAATTGGGATTTCTACGGAAATATCGTCTGGGCCGACAATGGTTTCTCCGGACCGCTTGACGTTGGCGTAATCCATTTCAACGGGACCAACATCTACAGCGGCACGCTGCACTTCTACAACAACACAATTGCCAACAATTCCAGCAACGCCTCCATGGTCACCTGGAACAATACGCCGTCGGCCACCGTGCTGGTTGACAACAACATCAGTTGCAACGGCTCCAATGTGTCCACTGGGACTGGAGGAACTGCGGACTACAATGCGTACTACTGTGGCGACACAGGCGCATCTGGCTCGCACGACCTAAGTTCGAACTCCAATCCGTTTCAGAATGCATTCCCGGGCACCTTCGGAGCTGACTGGGATGCGCGCCTGTCCAGTTCCGCCGAGTCATCTATGAGCGCCGGTGCGACCCTGGCGAGTCCGTACAACACCAGTTGCGATGTCAACAACGGCTGGTGCGTGAACGGCAATGCTACGCTCATCCGTGGCTCTGGTAGCAAGTGGGATCGGGGCGGCCTGCAATATACGACCGGTGGATCGTCAGCACTTAATCCTCCGAGCAACTTGCAGGCGACAGTGCAATGATCGCTATGCTCGAGCGTGCCTTCGCCAGCTACGCTTGACCTTCATCAGGACGTTCGTCCCCTCGAGGGCTTTCTTTGCGAAGAGATTCAACAGCGCAATGGGGGCCCTCAAAAGGTTCAAGGCGTATCCCCTCACCGTTGGAGCAAAAACATAGGTGGAGGTCTCTTGCCACGAGACGTCCCCAAGAACCTGCTTGTATTGTGCGTCGCCCAGGCCAAAGTCGACTGCCTGTAACCGCTGGACCTCATCCCCGCCGCAGAATTGCTCCAACACCTTCATGATCAAATACATTCCCGGCGAATACTGCGTGTAAGCTGGATCGTAGCCCATGTAGCTGCTATAGAAGGTCGAGTCGAATACGCTTCCAATCCAGAATGCAGATGGGTTGGCACCGACATACAGTACGTAGGCTCTCAACCATCCGTTTTCTGCAGATTGCCACATGCGCTCGCGCATCTCGGGGTTGTTGATAAACCCGACACCCAGCCCTCGCTGATAAGTCTTCTTTGCGACCATCTCGACATCGGCGAACATCCGATCCAGCGCCGCCGGTTCGTGGAAGCATTTGATTTCCAGTCCCTCGGGAAATGCCTGTTCGAACTTCTTGGCCTGCCAGCGCTGATTCTTGCGCTGCTTGGATGGCAGATTCTTGTAGAGTTCGTCTGCCGTAGGAGGCAAATGCATGCTGCGATGCGGTTGCGTTGTGGGGAAAAAATCGCGGCTCAGCGTCCCAGGCAGCGTGCGGCTCCACCGGAGCAGCGAGCCGTCATCGCGGAGCGAACTGAAGGAAGCAAAGTCGGCTTCACCTTCGCGCAAAGACTCCAGAATGGAGCCGATCAGCGCTTGACAGCTCTCTGTTGAGTTCTCCCCCAGCATACCGCAATAAATCAGTACCAGAGCCCTGGCCCGCGGCTTTCCTAGGGTGGCGTATCCCAGCTTGAGTTCCATTCTCTGATCTTCAATGCGTCCCACGAGCAAGGTGATGGGATGGTCATTCCTGTAGACCACGAGCACGTGCGGCCGAAGAATCGCGGGACGCATGCGCAAGATCATGAGATAAAAATCCAGGGCGGAGTTGGGATGGTGCTGCCAGTTGCGCCACAGATCGGAAATCTCCCGGATCTCATCTGTCGTCCGGAAGGCGCGTACGCTTAAGTCGCTATGCATCATGCCCAATGGTCAGCCGGCCTCAGAGTTGGATCTGCCGGATCGCAATGATCCAGCGCGACTTCGGGTGCGGCGACAATCGCGAGTTCCTCGCTTTGCACCTTCCTCGGCAGCACGGCTGCTCCGGCGATCATGGCCAGTACCAGGTACCAGTTCACAATGTTGAAGTCCCAGTACCACACTCCCAGAAACGTCGTGGCGTGAGCAAAAAGAACCGCTCCCAAAACCCAGATGGTCTGTTGAGTGCCGGGCGCCGCACCCCGTCCTTTTACGTACCTTCCGACTTGCGCGAAGCATCGTTTGAAGATCAACAGGAAGAGGACAAGCGTAATGAGTCCGCCATCCATCGCGACCCGCACGTACATGTCGGTGATGTCGGTCAGCAGGGGACCCCAGGGATGAGGATAGCGGGTTCCAATCAGCCACCATTCCCCTAGATTGGCGATCGCCCGGTCAATCAGGAAAGCGCGGTAGTAGGCCGTGGACCCGGAAAAAAGTCCAACATGGGCGATCACGAACCATACCGGAGCCTTCATGAACAATTGCAGGACTCCCAGGCCGATGACAATGCTCCAGCGGATCTTGCGCATGTGGCGCCGCAAGAGCCACATGCCGCAACCGACAAGCCCGGCCGCATAGGTCAGCACAGGGCCGCTGGAACCGGCCGCGATCGTAATCATGGTGGCCGATCCCAAGCCTAACATCCCAAGCGCCCATTGCCGGCGCCATATCAGGCCGACAAAGAACGGAACCCAGATGGCTCCGAACGTCCCTGCCAGAATCGAATGGGGAAAAGGCCCCTGACAGCGCAGCACACCGTCGCGAACATCGGTGATTAGCGGCACTCCGCCAAACACCCAGAAAGCGTTTCGGCCGGTCAGTTTCTCAACTAGCATTGCCAGGGCCAGCGGAGTGATCACCACCGCCGCAATCTTGGAAACGCGATGGACCTCGGAGACCGACCGGATATAGCAACGGAAGAGAAAATACAAGCCCGCGGCGTCGTAAATGTAACCGCACTTGTAAATCAGCGCTTCGGTCGTGCCCCACAGAATCGTGTAGACCGTTACCGAGGAAATCATCCACAACGTCACAGCCGTGTCGATCGCGGTCCACCGGAGCCCCCGAAATTCCTGCCGGGCCGCGGTGCGTATGAGGCCAGCCAGCAACAGCAAGCGGAGCATGGAAAAATGCAGGCTGGCAATGGTCGCCCATTGGCCTGCGGTCATATACGAGGCCATCATCAGTAAAGGAATCACGGCGTAACGCCTCGGCACAGCTGCAAGCAACACGCTGAGCGCGACCGTGAATGCGACAGCGATCGGATTTAAGCTAGCGACGTCTTGCGGATCCATGTTGATGCTCAGTAATCTCGAATGGGTCAGTTCGCCGGGCGGGCGGACGGAAGCTCGAGAACCCACGACTCCCGACCGAGGGACCAACGCAGTATGCTGATCCACTTTAGCGAGGACTGACGGAAGCCGCGATGTGTGGGGACAAGCAGTGTGGGGAGGGCCAGCAGAACCAGACGTGCGACGGCGGAGAGCACCATCATCAGCCGAAAGGCAACAGCGTAGATCTCTCCTTTGTGCTGCCGAAAGAATTCCATGCGCGACTGTTTCATCACCACGTCACCAAAACTTTTGTAGCCCGTGGAAACGGTGCTCTGCCCGCCATGATGCACGATAACCGCGTCCTTGACGAAGCAGGTCTTCCAGCCGGCGCGGGCTACTTTGAAGCACAAATCCATATCCTCGGCGTACATGAAAAACGACGTGCTGAACATGCCCACGTTCTCGAAAATCTTCCGTCGAATCATCAGGCATGCGCCTGAGATCGCCTCGACCGGCGTAACACGAGAAGTCTCGTCAAACAGGGCCCGCATCCCCCACAAGCCCGAGCGAGGGAAACGAGTTTGCAAGAATTCGCTGTCCAGCGATTCGTTGAGCAGGGTTGGGAAGGATCGAATGCAACTGGTCTGTACCGACCCGTCGGAATTCAGTAGCTTCGGACCGGCGATGCCAGCATCGGCATTGTCTTCCAGGCACGCGAGCAGAGTTTCGATCGCCGATCCGGTAATTTCCGTGTCCGGGTTGAGAAACAGGATGTTGTTCGCCGAACTGTATTGAAAGCCCAGGTTGTTGGCGCTTGCGAACCCGCCATTGCTGGGGCTCTGAATGAAACGCACACCTGCAAACTCGCTTTCGACCATTTCCCGGGAACCGTCGAACGACGCGTTATCCACCACGATGATTTCCGGGCGCGGGTCTTTCGTGTTCGCTAAGATACTGGCAAGGCACGGCCGCAGTAACTCGACCGAGTTCCAGTTCACGATGATGATGGACAGCTTCGGCACGGAGCTCGTTATGACTCGATGAATTGCTGGTGCCACAACTCGAATGCGATTAGCGAATGAATTTGGCGCGAGTGATTCTGGCGGTCGTTTTGATGGTCCGATATCAACTGCCGAACATACTCGGGATTGAAGTAGCGATTTACTGCTGCACGCGGTCCTAGCAGAGCTTCGTCAAGATACTTTTTCATCTGCGCGCGAAGCCAGTTGTCGATCGGATTGTCAAATCCCTTCTTCTTTCTCTGAGTGACGCTCTTGGGCAGCCATTTCTCGGCTGCTTTCTTGTGTAAGTACTTGCCCTTCAGCCCGCGCAGCTTCATGTTTCCGGGAAGGGTCTCGATGAATTCGATCAGACGGTAGTCCAGGAACGGGACGCGGGCCTCGATGGAGTTCGCCATCGCGGTCTTGTCTGCGACCATCAGCAAGTCATCGGGCAGGCTTGCGCGGGTGTCAACGTACAGCATCTGAGCAAGCGGGTCGTGGTTACGCACATCCGCCTGGATGCGCTCCAACGCCGTCCTGGCTTCGCTCCCGTCGACCGAGATCTGTTCTCGCACCCAAGGCTGAAACAATTTCTGTTTCATTTCGGGGCTGTAAAAGGAATAAACCTTAATCAGACGCGAAAGCACATCGGGTTCGTCGAGCGCTTGCACACCGCGAAGAAGCGTTTCGTTCTTCGAGAGCTGTTGGACTGCTCCTTTGATGACTTTCTGGGTAATGAAACTTGGAAGCCGCGAATATAGTGTGGACAGCTTGATGCCGATGTACCGATTATAGCCAGCCCAGGGTTCGTCCACCCCTTGACCCGTCAGCGCGACCTTCACCTGGCGGCTTGCCAGCACACTGACGAAGTAAAATGCCGCAGCTGTTTCATTGCCGACCGGTTCTTCCAGGTCCCACAGATAGCGTTCGTAATACCGTTCGTAGTCCCGGTGGCCGACTATCATGTCCGTATGCTCGGCCCCAAAATGCCTAGCCAGGGCGCGGGCATCCTCGGTTTCATTCGTCACTTCTCCACCCTCAAACCCGATGGTAAAGGTGTGTACTGGTCTGTCGGAATACTTGCTCATCAAAGCCAGCAGCCAACCCGAGTCAACGCCGGAGCTTAAAAAGAGGCCAACCGGGACATCGCTTCGCATTTGCAGGCGGACTGCATCTTCGACCAGCGCGCGGTATTTCTCCGTGCACTCCTGCTCGCCGTCGACGCCATTGATCTCCGGGACGGGACTCCAGTAGCGATTAATTTCGCAGCCGCTCGAGGTTATCCGCATGAGGTGCGCGGGAGGAAGCTTCATAATTCCTTGAAAAAGCGTGGCGGGGGAAGCCACAAACCGAAGAGTGAACAGTTGCCCTAGAGCGGGAAGATCCACTTCGCGCTGACAGGACGCATCCTGGAGAAGCGCCTTGATCTCCGAAGCAAACAGCAACCGATCTCCGAGATGGGTGTAATACAGGGGCTTCACGCCAAGATGATCGCGTGCGAGGAGAAGCTCATTCCGGTGAGAATCCCACAGCGCGAAAGCAAAAATTCCGTTGAACCGGTTGACGCAGCCGGTTCCCCACTGTTCGTAGCCATGGAGAATGACTTCGGTATCAGACTGGGTTTTGAAGATGTGCCCGCTCTTTTTAAGTTCTTCGCGCAGTTCAACAAAGTTATAGATTTCGCCGTTGAAGACGATCTGCAGAGTTCCGTCTTCGTTGGTCATTGGCTGGCGCCCGGTGTCAAGATCGATAATGCTCAACCTCCGGTGTCCAAGCCCGATCGGGCCCCGCACATAGGCTCCGTGCCCATCGGGACCGCGATGGCGAAGCGCAGTGCTCATGCGGTTTATTAGATCGACGTCAACCGGTCTCGACTTAAAATCAAACACGCCACAAATACCACACATCTAGCGGGACCTCCAGGCCGGGCGAACAAGCGGAAATATCCTGAGCCGAGCTGTCAGACTGTCCCACACCCGGCGATTCAGCATGCAGGCGTAATGCCTGGCCTCGATTGCCGTCACCAAGCGCTTCCGACGCAGGATCGCCGATTTCACATAGCCCCATAACAAAGCCATGCCGCCGAGCAAAAACGGCGGACAGTTCACGATGCGATCGAGCACCTTCAGAGTGAAAAACAGTTTCCCCCCGCCAGTGAGATAGTAGACCTCGCCATGCATCACCCCGGTCGGCAAGGCTCCGATGGCCGATCCCTCTTTCTTCAAATGACGGAAGCGGAGGTCATCAAAATGGCATGTCTTCCATCCGAAAACCTGTGCCTTGATTTCATCGACCGTATCCCAGCCTCGGGACACGACGAAGCCTCGGATCTGCCGGAAGCATTCCGTCCGGATCATTTTGGCTGCGCCGGCGGCATGATAGGAGGGCAGTTCGATCGGCCGCCAGCCATGCGGCCCGTCCTCCAGGTAAATTCCAGAGGCGATGCCAAGGCGCGGGTCGGAGGCGAACCGCTCGGACAGGGATTCGAAGTAGTCCGGCGGCAAATCGAGATCGCAGTCCAGCTTGACGATGAACTCGAAGTTGTCGTCCCTGACGAGGTCGTAGCCTACGTTGAACGCGCGGATCACAGCGCCGCCGGGCTGACGATTCGAGGATGGGGTGACTCTCACCACTTGAATCCAGCGGAACTTGTCGGCGTACCGTTGAACAATCTGAGGAGTCTCATCGACGGAGCCGTCATCGACGATGATCCACCGCAACGGGCGCAACGACTGGCCCGCGACGGTGGAGAGCGTGCGCTCCACGTACTTGGCTTCGTCCCTAACGGGAGAGACCAGAATATAAGTTCCTATCTTTTCAGTTTCTGGCATCGGAGATCGTCGAGTTCAATAGTTTGTTGGCGTACTGGAATACATGCAGCCAGTCATATCCGTGCTGCAGCTTCGCCGTGAAAAGGCGGAGGTCATCGTACGTATTGATCGGCAGACGAGGGAGAAAGTAGGGATCGTGGCTTCTTCCGGCCGTGCCGATAATGGTCGAGACGCCGTTCTCATATCCTTCGATTCTGAGGATGCCTCGCAGGCGAGCGATGAAGTCGGCGTCCTGCTCAGGAAAAGCATAGGGATAGGAAAACGACGTCACCGGCCGCGCGAGCTTTTCCTCCAGGCAACGCTTGGACTCGGCAATCTCGCGGTGCAATTCAGCCTCAGCGAGCGCCCGCAATTCGGGATGCGTCACAGTATGCGAACCGATCGAAATCCCGTGCGCCGCAACTTCCTTCACCTCTTTCCACGACATAAACTCGCGGCCATTCCTGGCCGAGCGCTGCGCTCGGGTGAAGCCCGTGATGACAAACAGCGTGGCAGCAAAGCCGTATTTTTCCAAGACAGGGAATCCGTGAGTGTAGAAGTCGGTGTAAGCGTCGTCAAAGGTGATGGCCACAAGCTTGGCGTTCCGGGAGCCTGAATCTATTGCTTTCAGGGCTCCCGCCAGGTCTGTAGCGACGTATCCGTTGACGTGCAAATGACCCATCTGCTCTTCAAAGAGCCGGGGTGACGTATTCAACTCGAAATAAGGATGGCGGTCTCCGACCGCGTCTGAAATTCCGTGGTACATCAGGATTGGTACTTGCCCTACGGTGCTCCGGTTGAGGAGTCTCGACATCGGGTGTGCTACCGCAACCGTCAACGCGCGATCCAAACGCGATTTCATTTAGGCCTTGGGTGAGATGCGTAGCGATATGCGTTCAGGACCGGCCAAACTTCACGATGTTCGCATCCGTTCTGGCGGCGCAAGAACCGCTCGCCAAGGAAGCGACCAATTTCAGATATGCCCGGCCTTCTTGCTTCCAGTTATGCTGCTCGACATAGGCCGATGCGTTGCCGGTAAGTTGTGCCCGAAGTTGTGGGTCACGGTGCAATTCGACGATAACACGGGCCAGTTCCACTTCGTTCTCCGACTCAAAGAACCGGATCCTAGAATCGTCGTGGTAATACGTGTCGATCTTTGTCCGCGAGGCAATGACCGGAACGCCCAGAGCCATGAATTCCATGATCTTTGTGCTGGCTGCTTCGTTGCCGAAACTCGAACTGGCTCTCTTGGGTACGACCGCCAACTGCGCCGTCGACATGATTTCTGCGATTTCGCGAACCGGCAGGAAGTTATGGAACTGAACCCGGTCCGACAGCCCGAGTTCGTCCCGCAGGCGCGCGAGTTCGGGCTTCGCTGGTCCTTCTCCGTAGATCTGGAATTCGGCGTCCGGCAGCTCGTTGGCGACCCGGGCAAAGGCACGCAACGCAACATCGACGCCTTGATGATAGTTGAGCGTTCCCGGGTAAAGGATCAGGAATTTTCCGTTGGCCGGCGTTGGGGCATAGCGGTGAAATACGGCGGGATCTGGATAATTGAGGAATACCGTACACTTCGCCGCCTGTACCGAACGTGAAATCAGGCGTTCGCGCCAGAGGTGGTTCGCAATAATGACGTGGTCAGCGAACAACGCCGATACTCGCTCGACCCATACCATCGCCTTGAAACAGCTCGAATCGGCCTGAATCCCGAACTTGCTGGCGTAAAACTCGGGAAGGATGTCGTGAATGTCCAGGATGACCCGGGTTCCCATGAGCTTCGGAACGGCCGTGGCAAATACCAGGAAGTCGGGAACCGAATGGACATGAATGACGTCGTATCGCCGCGAGAACTGTCTCTTCGCGAGCAGCCAGGTGCAGACCAGGAAGAATCTCAGGATTCGAAACAGGTAGTCGAACTGACTCCTCTCATTCACGATGCGTTTCTGAACGCGGTGAACTTTGACTCCATCCAGTACTTCAAACTGCGGCGTCCCCTCGCGTTGCAGGGCGATGACGTCTACGGAATCGCCGCGCGCTGCCAGCAACGTGGCGTACTGCAGCACACGAGAGTCGCTTTCGTAGAACGCATAAACGAGCATGCAGACTTTCATAAGGGGTGACTTAAGAACCGAGATGCGAGCCGGGCCAACCTCAATGGATGTTTCTAGTGCGTTGCGGAAACTTCCTCGATCGGCTCGACCAATTGCGGCGGGAGGTGGAGGTAGCGGGTAGAGTGCAACTTTGAGTCGATCATCGCATAGACGCGCTGGACTTTCTCAGGGGACAAGCCTACTGCAACAGCGACTTCTTCCGGCGCCACTCCATTATTCTTTCCGTAGAGACAAAGATCTAGAGTCTGCAGAGGAACAGAAAAGAAGAACTCTTCCTGGGACTGTTCCAGCGAATATGTGTCTGTGGTAGGAGGACGGCGAAGTATCTCCTCTGGCACTCCCAAATATCGCCCCAGCTGGTAAACCTGCGTTTTATAAAGGTGGGCGATCGGCTTGAAGTCGGCGGAGCCGTCACCATTTTTGACGAAGAATCCCTGGGCATACTCCAGTCGATTCGGCGTTCCGGCCACCGCGTAGTACAAACGGTCGGCGTGGTAGTACTCCATGGTCTTGCGGATACGCTGCTTGAAGTTGGTCGCCGCCACCACCCCGAGGTACGCCTCGGCACTGAGTCGAACGCGCTTCATCTCTCCAGCGGGTGACTGTGCAACGATAGAGAAAAGGGCATACTGCGAGTTCTCGACTAGGTTCGGCAGAACGATCTTACTCTTCCATCCTTTTCCGTACTCCGGGATCACTTTCCGGATGGCGTCATCTCTCCGCTGATAACACCCCAGGGCCTCGAGGGTGGGCGCGATATTCTCGACCGTGGTTTTGATCCCGAGAACGTCGGCGAGCAAGCGGGCCAGATCCAGGCTGTCATCGGAAGAATCGCTTTCGGGCATCATCACTCCGAAAACCCTCTCCTTGCCCAACGCCCGCGCGCAGATGGCCGCGGTAACGCTGCTGTCTATGCCGCCGGACAATCCGACCACGGCGCCCTTCCGCCGCAAGCGGCTCAGGACGATTTCGCGGATGGCCTGTTCTAACTCGGCCGCTACCGCCGGCGCATCAATATCGAGTACGTTCGAGGTGAAACTGGATAAAGTGGATTTCACGTCAGTCTCCAGGGATCGAGCTAGCTGAGGTTTTGGGCGATCTCGGCCAGGCTACCTTGGGCCGCCATAGCCTGGGTTCGCCGGGCCTGCACGAATGCGGCGATGCGATTCACCGAATCCCAGTTCTCCGGTAGCAGTTCGTCGTCTTCGATGGAGATGCCGTACTTCTCCTTCACGAACTCTACCAGTGTCAACACGCCCATGGAATCCAGAAGGCCGGTGTCGAAGAACGAGTCATCGTTCGAGAAACCACGATTGTCACTCTCGAAAACAAAGTTCTCAATTACAAACTGCCGTACTTCCTGCTCGATCTGGTGCATGTGAGATCTTCTCCTCAAAATGCTTGATGAACTGGTGAGCTAATAGTTGCGTGGACAAAATGCCGACCAACGCAGCGTTATCTAGAAAACTGGAGGCTCTCCCCGCCTTGGCCTTGGCGACCAACTTCTGCACTGGGTTGGGATCGAACATCCCATACGCGCGAAGGCAGTCCGAAGACAATAATTCGTCTACATAAGGATGGCGGGCTTTCCCGGTCGTGGGGTCAAAGAAGCTAATCGCATCTGGGGCGCGATAGGGTTGCTTCGGACGATTTCTGACTGAAGGGGGGACGAGATCGCCGAAGACTTTCTTCAACAGATATTTCTCATTCAAGACCTTCATCTTGAGCTGCGGCGGCAAGCTGGCAGCGAATTGCACAATCCGGTAATCGAGGAACGGATATCGTCCTTCAACCGAATGCGCCATCGCTACCCGGTCGCCTTGAGAAGAAAGCAAGTACGCCGGGAGGAGAAAGGCGGATTCGAGATATTGCGCCCTCGAAAAGGTGCCCCATTTCGCAAATCCCTCGGGCAGAAGCTGTTCGATGTCCGCGTAAAGGGCGCGTTGCTGCAATTCTTGCCGAATTGAAGCGGTAAAGAATACTTCGCTGCGTGCGGTCAGTTCCCAACGGGGCACGTGTGAGAAGAACGGATTCTTTACATCGTTGGGCGTGGCATGAAAAAACGCCTGCAAGTACGCTGGTGACTGCTTCTGAAGACCGTTCAAATATGGATAGAGTCTTTTGAGCAGGAGCGGCCGCCGCACGGAGTCGGCTTGTGCCGCCCAAAATGCCCGGATCTTCGCTTCCTTGTAGATGTCGTAACCGCCCAGGAACTCATCTGCGCCTTCTCCAGTCAGGACCACCTTAAAGCCACTCTCACGAACCAGGCGCGAAAGTAAAAAGAGGGGTGCAGGGGCCGTACGTAGGATCGGCCTTTCCGAGTGCCAGATCACCGCCGGAAAGACCTCGCCGATGTCGTCAGCTGAACACCGAATGGTCTGGTGCTCTGTATCGAGGCTGCGGACTACTTCCCGCTGATAGCTGCTCTCGTCAAGGGTCGGGTCTTCGAAAGCTACGGAAAAAGTGCACAACTTAGAGCCCACGAACCGCTGCGCGAGTGCGGTTGTGACAGACGAGTCCAAGCCGCCGCTTAGATAGGCTCCCACGGGGACATCTGCACGCAGGCGAATCCGGGTAGCATCGAGCAACAGGTCGCAAAACTCGCTCTCGTACTTCTCCTGTTCGTCGGGCGAATCAATCCGACCCATCTCCGCTGGAGAAAAATCGAGCTGCCAGTAGCGATGGACGTTAACCTGTCCCTCCTCGACCATCATGGAATGCCCCGGCGGCAGCTCGTGAATCCCCTGAAACGGAGTACCCGGTGCAGGCGCAAACCAATAGGTGAAAACCTGCCCGATCGCTTGCATATTCAGCTTCCGATCAACGGCTGTATGGGCAAGCACGGCCTTCAGTTCTGAGCCGAAGATGAAACTGTGTCCGGCCGTCGTGTAGAACAGCGGTCTCACTCCGACGCGGTCGCGGGAAAGAAACAGCTTTCTGTTCCTGGCATCCCAGATCGCGAAGGCCCACTGACCGTTCATGTGTTGTACGCAGTCAGAACCATATTCCCGATAAAGGTGGAGAATGACCTCGGTATCAGACCGTGTGGAGAATTCGTGCCCCTTCTTGATCAACTCTTCCCGCAGTTCAAGAAAGTTGAAGATTTCACCGTTGAATGTAATCCAGAGAGATTCCTGGCTCGCAGACATCGGCTGTTTTCCGCCGGCGATGTCAATAATACTCAGCCGGTTATGGGCCAGTCCGACAGAGCCACTGACGTACATGCCGGTGCCGTCGGGTCCGCGATAGTTCAGCGTGCGGATCATTCTCTCCAAAAGGGAAGGGTCCGCAGGCCGACCGTCGAAATTAAGGAATCCAGCTATGCCGCACATGGCGTTTTATTTAACCTACAATGAGCCGGTTCTAAACCACCGCGGCCGATACAAAGTTCGCGATGGCATCGGCGACCCGCTGCTGATCTTCCATCGAGAGTGTGGGGAACATGGGGAGCGAAACACTGTCGGCAGCGACGTGCTCGGAAATTGGGAAATCGCCTTTCTTGTACCCCAGCTTCAAGTAGGCTTCCTGTAGGTGGAGCGGAATCGGATAATGAATTCCGGTATCGATCCCGACCTCCGCCAGCTGGCTCCTGAGTTGGTCACGATTCGCAGTCTGGATTACGAAAAGGTGATGGACCGCTCGCGACCAGGGTGCCTCATAGGGAAGTACAATGGATTCGCCGAGCGAAGAAAGCAGTTGTTGATAACGCCCTGCAGCTTGCCGGCGTGCTTCGTTCCAATTGGCGAGATGCGTCAGTTTGACCCGCAGAATCCCAGCTTGGATGGCATCGAGTCGGCCATTGTAGCCTTCCATGGCGTGATAGTATTTTCGCGCCTGGCCGTGGTCGCGCAACATGCGGCTGGTTTGGGCGATCTTTGGGTCATTCGTCGTGACCGCGCCGGCTTCGCCACAAGCGCCCAGATTCTTGCCCGGATAAAAACTGAAAGCGGCGGCATGTCCCAGGGAGCCGGCCTTCTTCCAGCCGTTTTGTTTTTGCGAGAAATATTCGGCACCGTGCGCCTGACAAGCATCTTCAATCACAATCAGTTTGAAGCGCTCCGCGATTTCGAGGATTGCGTCCATGTCGGCCATTTGTCCGTACAGATGGACAGGCACGATCGCTGTTACCTTACGCCCCGTTCTCCGTGAGATTGGGCTTCCCGACACGGGATCGATGTCGCAGCGGGTTTCCAACAACTCACGTAGCTTGTTAGGGTCCATCGTGTAGGTCTTTTCGTCGACGTCGACGAACTCCGGCAGCGCACCCGTCTGCGAGATCGCCTCCGTGGTGGCGATGAACGTATTTGGGACGGTAATCACACTGTCGCCTGGGCACACTCCCGCAGCGATAAGCGCGAAGCGCACAGCGTCAGTTCCACTACCCACTCCTATGCAGTGTTGAACGTCGCAGAATTGGGCAAACTCCCGTTCAAATCCTTCGACGTTCGGCCCTCCAATAAATCCGGCCGTTTTCAAAGCGTTTCGGAAGACCGACACCAAGTCTTCTTCCAATTCGAGATGTGGAGTAACTAAGTCTAAGAATGCAATCTTGCTTTTTGTAGTCATTTTGTCATCCTGGGTTCAGCCGTGACCGGCCGCATGAACCGTGCCGGGTTACCAGCTACGATCGTGTTGGCCGGCACATCTTTAGTGACGACGCTGCCGGCTCCGACAATCGCGTTTTCGCCAACGACGAGTCCGGAAAGGACTGTCGCACCGGAGCCAATTGAAGCCCCTTGTTTGATAAGCGTGCGCTCCACTTTCCAATTCTGCTCTGTCTGTAAGCTGCCATCTGGATTCGTGGCGCGCGGGTAGCTATCGTTTATGAAAGTGACGCCGTGTCCAATAAAGACGTTGTCTTCAATGGTCACTCCTTCACAGATAAAAGTGTGGCTGGAGATCTTGCAGCGCCTTCCGATGCTGGCGTTCTTCTGGATCTCAACGAAGGCACCGATCTTGGTGTCTTCCCCAACCTCGCAACCGTAGAGGTTGATGAATTTCGAGAGCTTAACACCACGCGCCAGCTTGACATCTGGCGCTATGCATAAATAAGGATTGACGACTTGTTCAATGTTATCGACTGTCATACACGCTCCGTCGCACCAACGATAGTTGCGCCCTGGAACACTTGATCAAAAGATCTGAGATTAGAGATAGACGAGAGCGCCTCTCTTGCGCAGCGATTTCGTAGATGCTTCGAGCATGCGTACGATACGCAAGCCGGCCGCTCCGTCGTTGATCGGATCCGAGCCATCTTCGATGCACTTGATGAAGTATGAAAGTTCGTGACGCAGTGCCTCAGCCTGTTCGAGGTGAGGAACCCACATGTCACCGGAGCGATAGCTCACCAGTAGCTCATAGACCCCTTCACTACTGGTCATGTCTACTCCCTTGTCATACACCTTGATTTTTTCGTCGGCTTCGAGATCGTTCCAAACCAGCATTTTCTTCTCGCCGCCGATCAGGGTTGTCCTGACTTTCACCGGGGAAAGCCAGTTTACGTTGACATGCGCGATGACAGAGTCGGGGAAGTAGAGAGTAATGAACGCGATGTCTTCGTGCCCGTTTAAATGCTTCTGACCGGTTGCGACCAGGGCTTCAGGATTGCTTTCAATCACGTAATCCAGGATCGACAAGTCGTGAGGCGCCAGGTCCCATACGACATTGATATCGTGTTGGAAGAGCCCCAGATTCACTCTCGTGGAATCGTAGTAATAGAGTTTTCCTAGCAGACCTTCCTGCAAGAGCTGTTTGATCTTCTTGACCGCACCGGTAAACAAGAAGGTATGGTCCACCATGATCTTGAGATTCTTTCTCTCGGCCAGCTCGATCAGTTCTTCAGCTTGATGAACGTTGCTGGTAAACGGCTTCTCGACGAAGACGTGCTTGCCGTGCTCAAGAGCTGCTTTGGCGAGTTCGAAATGGGTCCAAACTGGCGTGACAATCGCAACTGCATCAATCTCAGGCGAGGTCATCACCTCGGAGGGCTCGGTTGTGACGTAAATCTGAGGGTGATTCTTGTGCGCCCTTTTGCGGGCCGCGGAACTCTTGTCACATACCGTTGTGATCTCCACACCGCCCATGCTCTGTAGGTTTCTGACGATGTTCGGTCCCCAATACCCATACCCGATGACCCCGAACCTGATCGTGCTGCTCATCGGTCGAACCGAGGGCCGGTGTACTGGGGCATCCAAAGTTGCTACGCCGATACCATTTGAAGACATCGATTCAACTCCTTCTGTGCTCACTGAGCCCCCGCGACCATGGCTCCGGGTGTGCGCAATAGAATTTTGAGGTCGAGCCAGGGGGACCAGGACCTGGCATACATCAAGTCAAGGCGAACCATTTCGTTAAACTCCAGCCGGTTCCGGCCGCTGACCTGCCACAGCCCTGTGACGCCGGGCTTGGCTTCCATAACCCGGCGCCGATGCCACAGGTCGTATTTCTCCACTTCATAGTCAATTGGAGGCCTGGGCCCAACCAGCGACATCTCGCCCTTCAGAACGTTAATGAACTGGGGGAGTTCGTCCAGGCTGGCCCGGCGCAGAAATCCTCCGATCCATGTAATTCGTGGATCGCTGGTGAGCTTGTAGACACCTTGTCCATTGCCGTTACTGGGCTTTTTCTCTGCAACTCCTGCGATCAACTGCAATACATATTCCTTGTGCAGGCTACAGTTGTTGTCGGCATACATGGACCGGAATTTCAGAAGGGGAAACGGGACCCCATATTGACCGACGCGCTCCTGCCGGAAGAAAACGGGTCCCTTGGATGTGAGTTTCACCGCCAGTGCAATAAGGACAAAGATTGGGCTGCCTAGGACCAGGGCTACAAGGCTTCCACAAATGTCCATTGCCCGCTTCAGGGCACAAGACAGCTTTCGCGTCTGATCCCGTCTCAGCAATTCGGGATAGAGCACTGGTGCGTTCGGACGGCGCGAAGTAACCTTCTGCCACTCTTCCGGGAACCAGTGAAACGATATGCTGACCTGATTGAACTGCTCAAGACTGAGATTATCCTTCAGGGACTGCCTGACTCTCGCCAGAACGGTGTTCAGGATTTGCTTCTTCTCATCCAAATCGATTTCCGTGAACATCGCACCGACGACAAGGCCGTTCTTGTACCAGCCGACGACATCGGTCTCCCGAGTCGCCAGAGTAAGCACGTCCACGATCTTGCCGAGGCTGCCGTCCCCGTTTGGGGCCGATATTTCGTCTCCCATGTCTAACAACATCAGCAAGAACGGTTTGTGCGACCGCTCGGTCCTTTTTCTCTCGAGTGAGATCATCCGGTGAAACGCTCGCTCGCTGAGCACGCTGCGAGCGGCCGCCGCCCCAAGATCCGTGGCAAACAAACCATGACCTGCATCACCAACTGAGCGTCGCAAATTCACGACTTCTTCTCCTTGCCCCTATTCAGCATTTCGACATCAATAAACAAAGGGTTTCGCGCGCAATCGTTGGGGAAGGACATGTTCGCTGGATGGTTCTGGAAGACTCTGTCTTGACGTTCCTTGCTTCTTTCTTCGTCTATAGGGAGGATTAGGGAGAGGTAAGAGCCAGGTACGCGATCAGGCCCCGTGTCAGTTGCTCGATATCTTCCTGCGATCGTGTTTCAATCTGGAGTCTCAGTCTTACCCGTGGACTTGCCAGTTGTCGTGGGCGCAGCCGGGGGCCCGTAGCGCTGATAGTAATTGCTGTGTGCCGCATTGGTAGAACAGTTCAGCAGTGCTCCCAAGAGCTTCGACTTCTCAATTACCTCGAGCCCGCGCCTGAGCTGCTCTTTATCCGTCGTTCCTTGCCGCGTGACCAATAGAATCCCATCTGCCAATCGTGTCCAAACGCTGGTGTCGGCCAGAGGCAGAATCGGCGGAGAGTCAATGACGATCCAGTCGAACCAGGAGTTCAGTTGGTCCATAAGGAGTGACAACCTTCCCGATTGCATCAACTCAAGCGGATCCTCCGGGGTGCCTCCTGCCGGCAGCATCCAGATACCCAGAGCATCGAGACGGTAGATCGGCAGCGTGGCGTCGGTCCCGCCCTTAAGATACTCGGTCAGGCCTGGAACTCTGCCCAGCCCGAATTGGCGTCTCAACATGCCCCGTCGCAGATCGCCCTCGAGAAGCAATACCCTTTGGCGTCTGCTCGCCAGAGTGCAGGCAAGATTGCCGGCTATCATGCTCTTGCCTTCTTCCGGAATCGTGCTGGTGATGAGAAGTCTTTTCAGAGAGCGCCGTTGTTGAAGGTGCCTGAGGCGAACCGCGAGGAAACGGAACTTTTCGGCAGCCAGGCTTTCCTTCTCCATGACCGACACGAGCTTGCAGTGAGGGAGTAATGAAACCGGCAAAGACTCGAATTGAGACCCGGGATCTGGCAGGGTCTCGAGGTGCTGGCGCGCGCCTTTCTCTTCGGCTGCAGGTATCTCGGATTGTGCGGTCGAGCCTTCTGCTTCAGTTTCCGCGACCTGTGGCGTCACCGCGGATTCCGCCATCTGCAATAGCTCGGTCGGCAGATCGAACGCGTCCAGTTCAACCCCCGATCGTTCGACTTCCGATCTCTGTAAAGCATCAAAGATATGGCTCATTGGTTACTCACTCGAAATGTGGCTGGTGCTCGCAGCTGGCTCTCCCTGTCCGGTGCCTGTTTGCAGACTTTCATATAAGTCGAGCAACGTCTTCGCTGCTTTGCGCACGTCATTTTCGTCGACCGACTTGGGGGGGGCGCCCCGGAACGAAGGGGCTACTCCGAGACGGAAGTCTGTCGCGATGTCTTCAATCATGTCGGGAGTCACACTGCGCGCCTGCTTGGCGTACGCCGCGATCAACGCGTTTTCACAAACTGTATTGATCAGCCTGGGTATGCCCCCTGAGTACCGGTAGATGGCCGCAATCGTTTCGGCCGGAAAAAGCTCGGCAGCATGGGAGTTTGCGCCAGAGAGCTGAAGCCTACGCTCGATGTATCCCATGGTTTCAGCCAGATCGAGTGGCATTAACCGAGAGCGGAGAGCAATTCTCTGCTTTAACTGGCGCAGTTCGACAGAATCCAACTTGTCATCGAGTTCGGGCTGGCCGACCAGCAGTATCTGTAGCAGCTTGGCTTGCGGCGTTTCCAAATTTGTCAGGAGTCGAATTTCCTCAAGAATGCCTGACGATAATTGGTGCGCTTCGTCTACTACGAGAACCGTGGTCAGATTTTTCCGATTACGCGCAATCACGTAACCGAATAGCTCGATCAGAAGCTCGCTCTTGTTCTTCTTCGAAGCCGGCAGCCCGAAATCGCTGACGACGTACTGCAGGAATTCCACGGGGGAAAGCCGGCCATTGAAGACGTAAGAGGATGCGACGTCACCATTTCGCTTGAACAATTGGAGCAGACAACGAAGGAGCAAGGTCTTACCGGTGCCAACCTCTCCTGTTAGCACCACGAATCCCTTGTGCCGCCGTACTCCGTAGTAGAGTGCCGCCAGAGCTTCGTTGTGCCTTTTTGTAGGAAAGAGAAACGAAGGATCCGGCGTTATCTCAAAAGGATTGCGATTCAGCTTGTAGAAAGATTTGTACATCGGCAGTGGTCACCCTCGCCAGTAGCTGAAAGCTGAACCGGCCAGAATGGTGGAAACGACCAGAGCAGCGGTTGCCCATCCGAGCCATAGCCGCTTACGCATGCGCTCCTCATCGACGGGACTGATAGCCTCTGGAATCTCCGCGATTACCGCTACGGGCAAGAGCCCCTTCAGTTCCTTCTCGTCATAAACTCGGCGATCGAGCATCTCGAATGCCCCCGCCACCAGTACCCCCAACGCCAGGCCCACGCCTAAACCAATGCCGCAGAACTTTAGGTGGTTGGGGAAATCCGGTTTTAGCGGCAAGCTCGGAGGATCAATTACTTGAAATCGTTCGCCCTGCTGGCGCAGCTCCATGCGGGTCGCCATGGCCGACTCATTCTTCTTTTTGAGAAGGTCGTCATAGTTCGCCTTGGATTGATCATAGCCACGAGCCAGATCTGCAAGCTGCTGCTCTCGAACAGGCTCCTGATTTAGGCGTACCTGATAGTCAGCGATTTTCCTCTTCAGTTCAGCGATTGTACGCTCCCGGTTACCAATCTCCGTCTGGTTCGCCTGCAACTGGCCCTGAAGCTGGACCATGGGACCGGACGCCCCTCTGGCGTCTGCAGCGTCTTGGGCTTCTCCATTGGGATCGGCATCAGTTTGACCACTGAAGCTGTTGGACTTCAGGTCGGCGAGGATTTGTTCCCGCATCTTCTCGGTCTTGGCAATCTGCTCCCTCAGCTTACGAACGTCAGGGTGACGGTCGGTGTAGCGTGAGCTGAGGTCGGCCAATTGCCCTTTCAGTTTGTTTAGTTCCTCGTCCAGCGCCGGCAGTCCTAACGGAGCCCCGGTAGTGGTTTTTGGCGATTCCTGGAGTGTGCGGTACTGATTGACAAGGGTCTGGAGATACACGCGCTGCTGCCTCGCGGAATTGAGCGCGTCCCCTTCGCTCTGCAGCTGAGCCTGCAAGCCGTTCAGGATTTGGAGGTTGGTTTCCAACTGCGCCGGCAGTTCGCCCACGTGCTGCAGCTTGAACTCCCGGATCTTTTGTTCTTGTTGAGCCAGCCCCTTACGGGCTGTTTCTAGCTGGTCCGTTAGGAATTGCGTGGTGCCTTCCGATTGCTGTTGCCTCACTTCGAGGTTCTCGTTGATAAACAAATTGGTCAGCTCACTCGTTACCTGTTGCGCTATGTGAGGATCGCGCGAGGAATAGTAGACGTTAAATGCCGTTACGCGGTTGCTTCTGTCGCGCACTAGTTCGATCTCGATATCCTGGCGCATGCGCTCAACTTTCTCTTCCGCATTGAGGCCATGCCCGCCGGCATATAAATTGAACTCATCAATAATGTGCATCAGCCGAGTACGGCTAAGAATCTGCTCCGTGATACTCTGCAAGCGTTCTTGCAGATCATCCGCCACGTTTGGTGTTACGTAATCCTTCGGCATCGTCGGTTGCTCAACCAAGATCAGCGTTGCGGAGCGGTACCGCGGCGGCAGGGACCAGCTCACCAACCAGACCGCCAGCCAGCCGAGAAACAGCGGAATCAGGAAATGCAAGTGGCGTCTCTGAGCCACCCCAAGAAATTGCTCGAGGTTAAAGCCAGCCGAACTCTGCTGTTCGAGATCTTGTTCCATTCGTTACCTTCCCAACGGCCTTGCGAATTGATAGGAGATGGAAAACCACTCGCGATTGGTGTCAGGCGCTCCGGAAATCACAGGAATGTCGCTATAGGTCTGGTGCAGCCGTGTATAACCGATCCCAAAACCGAGATGCTCGCCTAACATACGCTGGATAGAGGCTGTTCCCGAGATCGAATGCCCCCCAGTACTGAAGGAAAGGATCGGGTCGATGACAACGCTGTTGGTGTAGTTCCCGTCCAACGCCGTACTCAGCATCCGGCTCAGTTGTCGCCGGACGGATACGTTTGCAACATTCTGATGGACGGCTCCAATCAGGCCGCCACCGGCAGCAATTGCTCGCGAGTAGCTGGCGGCGACATTGGTTTGGCGCCCCTGCCAGCCTAGACTTGCTCCCGCCCCTGGCGACCAAAGATGTGACGATGATACGACCGACGCCTGAGTGTCAGCGTATTGTGGGCCGCCGAAGACGGAGAACGAAAGCGTCGGCTGCAGATAAACTGTGTAGAAGAACAATGCGCTGTGGACCTGGGTCTGGGGCTGAAACCCGGTGGGAAAGGCCCGCAGCTTCTGGTATTGATACGTCGCTCCGATGTAGTGCTTGCCCGACAGGCGGTGGCTGTAGAAGGCCGACCCTCCTCTTGAGCTCGAGTCGTAGAGTCCAGGGACTTCCGCTGGATTGGGATAGTGCAGATCCGCAAACGTTCCACTGATGCCAACCATGCCGTTCGGTCGGAATTGATAGGTGAGTTGCAGGTTCCCCGTGTTGTTGAGTTGGTCCGCTATCGGAGGTATGACGGCCTGTGTCGAAGCTTGCGCTGAGCCGGAAACGGCAATTGCAGAGAACAGGTCTGGCTGATTAAGAATGTTCGATGATTTGTGGAAAGAATCAATCACCGTTAATGTCACGTGGGGACTCAAACGGTACGCAACATCCAAGGACAGATTCTGGTCTGCCTCATTGCGAGCGCTCGTCCGTTGATAAAACGTGAATCCAGGCGCGTATGAGAGAAACCAATGCAGTCGCGATCGAGTCTGGTCTATGGTCAGCGTAGGCCAAAGGGAATAGCTCACATCACTCACGGCATGGTCGCTTATTCCTCCCAGCACATTGTCGCTATAGGCGGTACCAAAAGTTAGGCCTCCCAGCAAGTAGTTGGCTCGTGTTTCGGAGGCATAAGACGTTGGGTACGCTTCTCCGCTCACAGGGGGAGGAGTCTCCATGCGGTCTTCAGCATTTTCTGAACCCATCGCCTCCGGTGGGCCTCCTGAGTTGTCCACCTGCGACCACAGGGGCGTTGCGGCCAGCAGGAGGCAACCTAACCAAACTGGATTGAAGAGTCTTAGGGTCACGGGACGACTATGGTGTCGCGCGGTTGAAGTTTTACGTTCTGTGCCGGACTCTGCCCCTTGATGACTTCCTTGTAGTTGAACGGTAGCCGCACCTGTGTGCCATCTGCGTTTTGGCGCAAGAGGTAGATCGACTTCTGTTTGGCGAAGTCGCGGAAGCCGCCGGCCAGGGCAATCGCATCCAGAATGGTCGGGGAGTTGGTGATCACGTAGGAGCCCGGACGCGCCACCTGCCCGAGCACATTGAACCTTTGGCTGTTAATTTGTTGCACCATCACCGTGACTTCGGGCTCCGAAACGTAGTTCTTGAGCCTGCTCGCGATGTCCGCTTCCAGCTTGAGCGGAGTCTGTCCTGCCGCCTGAACTTCTCCCACCAGCGGGAGCGAGATTCTTCCATCCGATCGCACCGGAATAGAGCGGGACAGATCGGGTTCCTTCCACACATTGATCGCAAGCACATCGTCATTGCCGATCACAAAACTGTCGTCGTGCGGTTTGGTCGCGGTCGTTGCCGATGCGGAATTCTCAGAGACGCCCGCGTTCGCGGGCGCAGTCTGACTCCACAGTCCACTGGACAGCAGCACGCATACTGCTGAGATGATCCATCGTTTTACCGGGAAGACACCCAGCATTCCTGTCATGGCCGCTCCTTGGCGAGTCTGTTTAAAGTTTGTTGAGCGCAGGTCAATTTGCTTTGCCCTTGGTCCCGGTTCCGGCATGCGGGAAGGATCCGCCCGGCAGCGGGGGCAGGAGAGATTCTGAAGAATTCATGTGGTACTGCTCGATCTTGTACAACAGCGTGCGGTAACTCACCCTCAAAAGGCGGGCGGCAGCTTTGCGGTTCCACCCAGTTTTTTCCAGCGCCACACCGATGGCGCTTCTTTCAGTTTCACTTTTGATGTCCTGGATCAGCGATCTCAGAGACCTCGGACTAACTTCCGGTGGACCAATTCCCTTGCCGTTGACTCCTGGCCTATCGAAAGCTTCATGTTCGGAGTCCACACCGCCGTGGTGCCTCGGATCCAAGTCGTTCATCACCACACCGCTCTCGCCGGCGACGAGATAACGCTTAACGAAAGTCTTAAGTTCCTCTAAGTTTCCCGGCCAGGAGTAACTCTGGCAAGCGTCGATGACCTGCGGCGAGAACTCCCGAGGGAGCAGTCCGTAGTGCTTCGCCTGGCTATGCATGAAGTGCCGGAGCAGAACGCGAACCTCCTCCTTGCGCTGGCGAAGCGGAGGCACATGTATGGTGAAGTCGCTCAGCAGATAATAGAGGTCCTCCCGCAACTTCTTCTCCGCCAGGGCGCGTTCGATGTTGACGCTGGTCGATGCCAAGATACGGACACCGGTTCTTAACGTCGTGTCGCTGCCCAGGCGCGCGTAGCGCCGATCCTGCAACACCTCCCGAAGGCGGTCCTGCAGAGGGATCGGCATCTCGGTCAGCTCGTCGAACAGGATCGTACCCTTGTCCGCGGTCTCCAGTTTGCCAGCAGTCGTATGGATTGAACTCGAGGCAACAGTCTCGACGCCGAACAATTCCCTCTCCAGAAGATCTCCCGGCAGAGCCGCGCAGTTAATCTTTACGAATTGGAAACCTGAGCGGACCGACAAATGGTGGATTAGGCGGGCCGCCGCTTCTTTCCCGCTTCCCTTTTCGCCAACAATGAGAACTGGAACGTCGGCTTGCGCTAGCAACTCGGCCTGCGCGCGAAGCTTCTGCATGAGCGCGCTGGCGCTTACGAAGAATGTGTCATCGCCCAGCCGTTCGACATTCTCGCTGGCAACCTCCACTTGCTGCGCATCTTTGGATCGGACCAGGCGATGGATGGCAAGTTCCAGGTGTTTGTTCTGGAATGGCCGGACCAGGACATCGTCTGCTCCCAGGCGGATTGCATCCTTCCCGCGGCTAGCATCGGCGGCGTGGCACAGCACGATGATCGGCAACTCGGGCCGCAGACGGCGCAGCCATCTCAGAATATGCAGACTGTCGCCATCGCCACGAGGCATGTCCAGAATGAAGAGGTGAGGCGCGACGCCGGACTGAACCCGGTCCATGGCCTCCCAGGCACTGGCTGCGGTCTCCACGTGCCAGGCGTTCGACTCGACGATGGACCACAATGGCCGCAGAGCCGCCATTTCGCGACTCACGACCAAGAGGCGTCTGGTTTCGTTGATATCAGAGGGAATCAAGGCTGTACCGACTTGTTGCGGAAACGGGCGGGTAAGCTTAGGCTTCTTCGACTTCGTATCCTTCTACGCGGACCGCCAGAGAGCGATGGATCGCCTCCACGCTGATCACCAGAGTGCGATCACCGTTGCGCGATACAAGAACGCCCTCCATACCTTCCAGCGCTCCGCTGCGGATGCGGACACGTTGGCCGATTTTCAAGAAAGGGTGGGAACTCCACGGTAGCCGCTGTTCGAGCAGGATACGCACGGACTCAATCTCGTTGTCGGGAATGGGCGTTCCTTCCTTGCCACTTCCCAACAGATTCAACACACCTTCCACGCGGAGCAGACGGAGCCGCTCCACATTGGTCGCGGCGATCTTGGCGAAGACGTAGCAACCGAAAAGTGGCACCTGCACGAGCTTCTTACGGTCGCTCCAGCGATGCACTTCGGTCATCAGAGGCAAGAACGTTGTGACCCCGCGCTCCTGAAGGCGATACTCAACCATTTTCTCGTGCCGTGCTCGAGTCTGTACGGCATACCAGCTTTCCTCGGACTGGGCAGCCGCCGGCAGTAGCTGCGGATCGTCCCAGGATTGGATCAAAGTGGCCATAGCTTCGCCCTCTAAGTCACGCTGCACGTGACTTTGGTTATTAACAAGTACAAGCATTCTGCAGGCCTTAGATTTGAGAGCGTCTTAGGGGAAGAACCTGCAAACCAGTCGGGGGAGGAAAGGTTCGTTTATATAAGTAACTTGATCGGCATAATCACAATAACTGTCATTCGCGCTCTTCGTCAATGGCACATCAGGGGGACCTTAAGGCGCTAACAGTCAATGGAATGGATCTTCGCAAACCTGCAAACTCCGAACAACGTTATTTCAGTCACATTCTCGTGGTTACTCCAGTCACCAGAAAGTGAGCGGACTGAGCCAGGCCGCGTGAAGATCAGCGAACGAAACGGCGATTCCGAGGGAGCGGCTAGTTGTTTCCTGTCACCGTTACCGCATCGGCGCGCAGGCTCACCGTACATACAATACCAGACGGGACCTGACGTAATGAGCGGGGGAATCTCTTCTAGCGGACAAACACAAAAATTGTCATTCGCAGTCAGACGTTGCAAGCCTTTGCATCCCTTCCGAGAACTTGCAACATTAGACCTGCTTCGCGTCCACCAAATTGCGAGTCATCGTGAACATAGAGACCCATTCTGAGAAAGTCAAGTAAATCTCGTGTAAATACGAGCGAAGGAAGATGTGGGAAAATCTCGAAAGTGTGTAAACTCTTTTGCTAATTGGCGAAAGAAAGAGTGACTTCTTAATTTCCCTTTCGAATCTCTGCAAGAGGGGCGGTGTTTTAGGATCCACACCTTCCACTTTCACAGGCCACTTCAGGCTGCTTCGACTTCGTACCCCTCAACACGGACCGCCAGAGAACGCTGAATCGCTTCCACGCTGATTACCAGAGTGCGATTACCGTTGCGCGACACCAGAACACCCTCCATGCCGTCCAGCGCTCCGTTGCGAATGCGCACACGTTGGCCGATTTTCAGGAAAGGGTGAGAACTCCACGGTAAACGTTCTTCGAGCATGATACGCACGGACTCAATCTCGTTGTCGGGAATGGGTGTTCCTTCCTTGCCACTGCCCACCAGACTCACAACACCTTCGACGCGGAGCACACGGAGACGCTCGACATTAGTCGCGGCGATTTTGGCAAATACATAGCAACCGAAGAGTGGCACTTGCACGATCTTCTTGCGGTCGCTCCAACGATGGACCTCGGTCATCAGGGGCAAGAATGTCGTGACACCGCGCTCCTGAAGCCTATACTCAACCATTTTCTCGTGCCGTGCTCGAGTCTGCACGGCATACCACTTTTCCGCGGCGGACACCGTCGGCACTAACTGGGGACCATCCCAGGATTGGATCAAGGTGGCCATAGCTTCGCCCTCTGAGTCACCCTTCCTGGGGTGACCCTGTTCTTTCTGGAGACGGCACGCTCGGGTCTCAGGTTCGAGACCTCTTAAGGGGGAGGATCGAGAAGAACTCCGGGGGGGAACTTAGTAATCTAGTATTACGATAGACATACTGCTATACCTTCGGCGTCTGTCGACAGCACTTCTGCATATCCTTCGACGATGGCGCGTACCTAGAACTTTCTCCTGACGACAATCGCATGGGTATAGCTTCGCCCTCTGAGTCACTTCCCTGTGATCGACTCATAGTTCAAAATTTTCACTTCACTTGCCCTGGGGATGTGCCATTAACGAGATCAGGGGGAGGAACCATCCTCCTTCAGAGGATGGGATCTCGACGCTGGCCCTGCTGGCCGATAACCGGGCCGAATCCCTACACTAAAGAGATCCCGGTGCCCTTATCGGCTTTCGTCCAAAATTGCCCGCATTGAGTGCAACAGTTTGCAGCTGGTGTTGACTCGTTGCAACTTTGACCGTGTTATTTTGCGACCGCCGGCTTCGTTCGTCTGTGTCGTCGGTCACATCCTGTTGTGATCAAAAACATCCGCCGATAACTCCAATGCTCGGCGAGAATTATTCCCGTTTCGGACACATTATTCCCGTTTCGGACACATTGCATTCGATCAAAACTCGAAGTTGATCCTCAGCCCGAAAGTGCAGCTTGCCAGGGAGCTATCGCTTGAAGACACTTTCAACTGGAAGAGAGTTCTTTGCAAGTACCCACGTGGCCTAGCCTGAGGTATTAAGATTGGGGCCTAATCCATATGGAGTAAGCCATCAACCGTCGTTCTCATGCAATCTCACGGGCTTCTCCTTCACCGCAGTTCCTAAAGCGCTGGGAGGAATAGCAATACATCCGTCTTTATCCGGGGAAAGCAGCTACGACTCGAAGGCAAGGCGATTGTTCGCGAGCGAAATTTTCTGTACGAACTGACTTTGCAACAGTTGCAACTTTTTGCCTATGCCTTAAAGGAACTACCATTCACAACTTCTCCTCGCAGCCAGCCCTGCGAGCGAACGTCCGCAGAATAATACAACGACGAGAGCGTAGATCGCCGCTTTTCACGGGCCAAGTAGCTGCAACTTCGCTCCCGTGGCAATCGACCTTGGACTGGCCAACTTTTGGACTAGCCAATCGGACTAGCCCGGAATTCCTACGCGGTTCGAAGTAGGACGAACACAAATCGGTTGACAACGACGTTTTTTATGTTCCATATTAGACTCGAAAGTTTTTCCGGCCCCAGCCCCCTCAACGCAAGCTTGCTTATTAACTAAGCCCCCTCCCCTAACAGCAGTGTGGCTGCCGACCCCTGCGCGATAGCAATGGTTGCAGTGCACATGCTAATTGTTCAACCAAGAGGAGAGCACCGTGTCGATGGCCCGAGGCAGTAGTGGTTTCTTGCTGCTGGATACAGAGTTGAATTTGCTAGCGTCGAATGATCCTGCCGTTCAAATCCTTTGCTTTCCCAGCGAGGTGAGTCGTATCAGGCAGCCCAAGATCTTACTGGCAGATCGAGTTAGAACTATTCTTCTAGACCATCAGAATCCAGATCGAAGGGTTTTCGTCGGCGAGGTTCAATCGGGCAGACGCCGCTACCTATGCAAAACCTTTCACGTCAACTGCAATGGCCATTCTTGGCCCAAGCCCGCTTTCGCGGTGTTGCTGCTGCGGGCCTCAGCGGGCAGTCTGAATTCTTCGTTGTATGAACGATTTGCCCTGACTCAGCGCGAATCCGAAACGGTGGACCACCTGCTCCAAGGGCTCACCAGCAAAGAGATTGCCGCCCGCATGAATATTAGTCCCAACACGGTGAAAGCCTTTCTGCGATTGGTAATGGTTAAGATGGGAGTCTCGACACGTTCTGGAATTGCCGCGAAGATTACGGGCCATTATCGAGAAGTTGAATCCTACGTACTTAACGCAGATCAGTCCGGTTGAAGAATGTTCGGACAGTTGACTTCTGCGGGCATGATGCAGCACCGTGAAGCAAATCTTTACAAGGTGAAAACCATCCCGGTATGGTGCGGTTCCCGCCCGTTCCTGGACGTGCATGCGGTTGGCCTTGCTCTCGGTGCGAATGGTGATCACGCTCAGAATTTGAGCAACGGAGCTTGCATTCTGAGTTTCGTCCGGCCTTGTTTTGCCTGTAAAGATTCTAGTTGGTATGGGATTGAACGGACATTACACACCGAACCAGAAAAATGCGAGGACAATTCCCGAGCAGCTGCCTCAGAGCGATTTCACGAAATCAGAATGCACGGTAGATGCACTCAGAGATTTGTACAATCTGCTGGAAGAGTATGGGCCCCCGTGGTATACCGAAAAACACCACGATAAAGCCGGGGCCGCTCTGCTCTCCGTCAGAAACCACTGACAAAACCCCGCGCGCCTCGTCCATGAGCAAGCACAGTCAATGACCCACGGTCAGTAAAATTGCCATATTGAGACTGTTGATACTGCATGATTTACCGCACATTGACAGCAATGCGGGTAGTAGAATGCCTGAGCGCTTCCAATTTTTGGGGCCGTTAAAGGCTGAAAACCAATGACCGTCCAATTCTTGCTGTTCGTAATCGCGATTCTGCTGGTTTTGATTTTCTGGGAGCTGAGCAAGATTCGTAGCCACCTCAAGAAAGCGCTTCTTCTCGACAAGGAACCGGAAAAGACCACACCCAAGGCGTGACCCACATCACTGACATCGCGTGCTCTTAAGCGCAGCATAGTCCTCTAAAGTAGAGGAGGGCCGAGCAAGCGGCATCGCCATGTCCACGATTGAAGAAGTAAGAGTCGCCGAGAAGAAGGTGCAAGAGGTTCTGCAGGCACTCAGGAAGACAGACACCCAAGGTCCGAACGATCTTGCCACCGAGTTGCGGAAGGTGACTGACGACTACGCTAGGGCGGTTCGTGAATTGAACTTGCCGCCACAGGGTTTACCCACGATAGACAAATCCCTAGCGGGCTAATTTTCATTCATCCGGAGCTGCGTTTAGCGCCGCCGCTCGTTGGCGGCAGTCAAGATCGAGCTCCAACGGGCAGGTAGCACTGCGCGTCGATCACGAAAGAGGTTCTTGTTGTGCTCGCCCTTCGTCCTCTGACTTCAATAGAGCTCGGCCAGACATACTGCGCGAATCATTGCGGTACGACGATCAATTGATGATTCGTGTGCTGGGTACACCATGCCGGGTATGCCCGAGAGCCACAAACTTCCCAGCGGCCTAGAATCAAAGCAGAACCATTTCATCTTCAATGGCGCCGAGGATGACCCGTATTGACTGTTTCACAGAGCGTATTGATACTCGCAGTCGTGGCGTGCTACTTATTTTGGCTAAGAAGTGATGGCCCTGAATGAAAGAGAACTTGATAAGGCGGTGGGTCGTAATCCTCGCGCTTCTGATGGTCGTAGGAAATTCATATAGTCTTGCTCAGAAACTTGAAGACCAAATCGTTATAAGAGTCACCGACCTCGCATCTGCTACGTCCAACCCGGCCGCATCTTTCGCTGGATACCTAAACGGTTACCGGTCAACCATCAGTGGGCAAACAATCGAATATCACTCCTCGGACCCCGATGCGGATTCAGCGCTGATTGTGCGAGCGCAAACCATTGCGCATTCCATTTCCTGGCAGACCGATCCCGCGCCGGCAAATTCTGACGAATTTGTACAGTTCATCTGGTTGGCGGGAATTGAATGTCAGGGATTCGCTCAGGAAAAGGACACTCATCAATTTGACTTTCTAATTAATGGCCGAGTCTGGTTCACCTTTAGGAATGCTAAGGACGCCACGGCGAAGCTGTGGAAGGTCGATGGCAAAGACGGTGCGCAACTCTCGTTTACTTCTCTTCTGACTGACACAGTGGGCGATTTGTTCGGCTACATGGTCTTGAAACTACCTAGAGTGGATTTAGAGGCGGGAAAGCCGCTTATGTTACAGGTGACTGGGGACAACTCGGGCAGCGCTGACTGGTACATGACTTTTCAGCATCCGTTCGAGTTCGTGCCCCATGTGCGGGCAGAACCCGCATTGTTGAGGGACGGCGCGCGGGCTTCGCAGTTGTTGCGCGTGAGTGTAGATAATTTGAATGAGGGCAGAGCTCTCGAAGTTCGTGCTCCGAATCATGAATCGATCAGGATTTCCCTTAAGATCGGGTCCAACATCGTCAATGTGCCGATCCCGGCTGTGAATTCAGAGGCGAGCTGGCTAGTTCGTTTTGAGTTGAACAATAGGCTTGTCGAAACCAGCACTATTCAAGTTTCGCCAGTCAAGAAGAGGGACATCTATCTGCTCTCCTATTCGCATAATGATATCGGATACACGGATCTGCAGCCTGATGTTGAGCGCAAGCAATGGGCTAATCTCGACCAGGCCATGCGGCTCATTCGCGAGACGAAGGATTATCCGCCGGATGCCCGATATAAATGGAATCTGGAAACCATTTGGGCTTTGGAAAGCTATCTCAGGCAAGCTTCCCCGGCACTGCGCGAGGAATTCTTCGCAGATGTGCACGCGGGCGACATCGGGCTGAGTGCGCTCTACGCGAACATGCTTACCGGACTGGCCAATTCCGTGGAGATGAGCCATTTCTTCGATTTTGCGCGCAGGCTGCGGTCCGAGTACCAGATTCCCATGACCACCGCCGTGACCTCTGATGTTCCGGGCTTCAGTTGGGGGATTGTTTCGGCGCTCGTGCAAAGCGGCGTGAAATACTTTGCCACCGCGCCCAATTCCGGTGATCGAATCGGCTACACCTTGCAAGCCTGGGGCGACAAGCCATTTTACTGGACATCTCAATCTGGGCAGGAAAAGGTCCTGACATGGATGGCCGGGGCTAGCTATTCCAGTTTTCATGAAGGAAGTCTGAGCAAGCTCGGCGACGAGAAGATCATGAAGCTGATGCGGAAACTGGACAACATCTCCCACCCCTACGAAATGGTCCAACTTCCTTACACTCTTGGTGACAACGGTCCGCCAGATCCCACGCTTGCCGATTTCGTCAGGAAATGGAACGAGCGCTACGTGACACCTCGCCTCATTTTAGCTACTCACGATCAGATGTTTCAGGAGTTCGAGAAACGCTATGGCGCAACTCTGCCAGTTGTGCAGGGTGACTTCACTCCTTACTGGGAAGATGGAGCTGCTTCCACCGCTTTGGAAACAGCCTTAAATCGTGCGGCGGTCGATCGACTCGTCCAAGGCGAAGCTCTGTGGGCGATGCTTTCGCCGGTTTCCTATCCAGCCAGCGAATACGATTCGGCATGGCGCAACGTCATTTTTTATGATGAGCACACCTGGGGAGCTCACAACAGCACCGAAGAACCAGATGCGCCATTCGTAAAACAACAGTGGGAGATTAAGCGACAATTTGCGGTAGATGCGGATCGTGCTTCCCGCGAACTGCTCGCGAGAGCCCTGAAGGCTCACGTCGAAACATCGAAGACCAGAACGGCCATCGATGTCTACAATACAAATTCGTGGTCTCGCAACGACGTCGTATTTCTTGGGCCGGAACTCAGTTCTGCGGGCGACCACGTTACCGAACTGGACGGCACGCCCGTTCCCTCCCAACGTCTGTCGACAGGGGAACTGGCCGTGCTTGTGGAGGATGTCCAACCGTTCTCCGCAAAGAGACTGTTTGTAGAAAAAGGTGACGCTTTCAGCAGGGGCACTGCGACGATCGGTCAGAATACCCTGGCAAATGATTCGATCACTCTGTCTGTCAATCTACAAAGCGGCGCGGTCGATTCCGCAACGTGGAAACAGAATGGAATGCAGTTGGTAGACGGAGGGGCCCACGCGGGCCTGAACCAATATATCTACGTCCTGGGAACGGATCCCGAAAAAGCGGAGCGGCTTTCCGATATTCGCGTGAGAGTGAAAGAACGGGGGAGTCTGGTCGACTCTTTTCAGGTCGAAGCCGAAGCGCCTGGGGCGAAGCGATATTCCAGCGAGATTCGCCTGGTCGAGGGAATTAACCGAGTCGATTTGATCACCAATATCGACAAGCAATCCGTGCGAGCAAAAGAAGGCGTTCACATCGCCTTTCCTTTCGCCATTCCGGGCGGTCAGATACGCTACGACGTCGCTGATAGTGTGGTGCGACCGGAAATAGATCAATTGTTGGGGGCGTGTAAGAATTTCTTTTCCGTACAGAGCTGGGTCGACATTTCGAACAGTAACTATGGCGTGACGTGGGCGACGGCAAATGCTCCCTTGGTGGAAATCGGCGGCATTACCGCAGAGCAGCCCTGGATGAAGTCGATTTTGCCTTCGAGTTTGATCTACTCGTACGTCATGAACAATTACTGGCACACGAATTACAAAGCGGATCAAGAGGGGCCGGTCACATTCAGCTATTCGCTAATGCCGCATGCTGCGTTTAAAGCCAGCGATGCAGCGAAATTCGGCATGGAGCGAAGACAGCCACTACTCGTTGTTCGGGCGGATCCGACCACAGCACCGACAGCTCCGCTTGTGCAACTCTCCTCACAGGTGCTCGTCTCCTCCATAAAGCCAATTCTAAGCGGACATAGTTGGTTGCTTTATTTGTACAACCCGACTGAGACCGCACAGAGAGTAGAGCTTCGTTGGAGGAACAGCGTAGCCCCAAGGTTTCGGTTGAGCGATGCGGCAGGTCGGACCGGTAATGAAGTGCGTGATCCCGAGGTACCAGCGTTTGGAACTGCGTATCTGCGGGTAGATAAACCCGACGTTACAACAGAACGCGGTCACTAACTGCTCGTCGTTGCGCAGCCTTCCAAGATGGTTGTAGGATCGTCGGTTGAACGCGTGGCAGTAATTTCGGTCTGCTTGATTTACCGGAGTGGCCATGAATACCTTCCCGGTCTTGTTGGCCGCACTTTGCGTGTTTGCCCTCGCCTATCGTTACTACAGCGCGTTCATTGCCGCGAAGGCACTGGTACTCGACGATCGCCGTACCACTCCCGGGCATGCCTTTGCTGATGGACATAATTACGTGGCCTCGCCGCGGTGGGTTCTGTTTGGACATCACTTCGCGGCCATCGCGGGAGCGGGTCCGTTGGTCGGGCCTACGCTCGCGGCACAGTTCGGATTTGCTCCGGGCTTTCTCTGGTTGCTCATCGGCGCCGTCCTGGCAGGATGTGTGCAGGACTTCACCGTGCTGGTCGCTTCGGTGCGTCATCGTGGGCGTTCTTTGGCCGACGTTGCGCGTACCGAGATCAGTCCTTTTGCCGGCCTGGTGGCGATGATTGCAGTTCTCTTTATTCTGTTAGTGACGCTCGCCGGCTTAGGCATTGTCGTCGTTAACGCGCTCTCGAACAGTCCCTGGGGGGTTTTCACTATCGGCATGACGATTCCCATAGCAGTCATCATGGGATTGTGGATGTTCAAAAGCCATGCCGGAAAAATCACTGTCACCGGCCCGAGTATTTTCGGGGTCCTGTTGTTGATCGCCGGCGTGGTGGCGGGACGATGGGTAGCCCAGACCGGAGTAGCGGGAGCGCTTACCTTCACCCCGCATCAGATCACCATTCTGATGGCGGTCTACGGCCTGGTCGCCTCGGTTCTTCCCGTGTGGCTGGTGCTGGAGCCGCGCGACTATCTCTCAACCTATGTCAAGCTGGGGACGATTGCTGTTCTCATCATCGGCGTCTTCGTCGTTCATCCCAACATCCAATTCCCGAACTTCACGCCGTTCATCCACGGCGGCGGACCGATTATTAAGGGTTCGCTTTTCCCCTTCCTCTTTGTGACCATAGCCTGCGGTGCGATTTCGGGTTTTCACTCTCTGATCGCATCCGGCACTACTCCGAAGATGCTGGACAAGGAGAGCGACGCGCGCTTCATCGGCTATGGCGCTATGGCCGCGGAATCCCTCGTCGGCATACTTGCTCTGATCGCCGCTTGCTCGCTCCATCCCGGCGATTATTTCGCTATTAACACGACGCCAGACGTGTTTCACAAACTGGGCCTGTCTACCGTCAATCTGGATATGTTCTCGCGTGAGGTAGGCGAGAAGTTGGCGGGACGCACGGGCGGCGCGGTTTCACTCGCCGTGGGCATGGCGCAGATTTTCAAAGGCCTGCCCGGAATGGACCGCTTGATGGGGTATTGGTATCACTACGCCATCATGTTCGAGGCGCTGTTCATTCTTACCACCGTGGACACGGGGACGCGCGTTGCCCGCTACGTTCTCCAGGAACTCATGGGCAAAGTTCACAAGCCCTTCGGCAACAGCGTCTGGCTGCCGGGAAATTTGATGACTAGCTTTCTTGTCGTCCTGGGCTGGGGATACTTGATCTATACCGGGAACATTTCCACCATCTGGCCGCTGTTTGGGACCGGCAACCAGTTGCTGGCCACGATTGCATTGTCGGTGACTACTACATTCCTGATCAACATGGGGAAGGCAAGGTATGCCTGGATCACCTTCGCTCCTATGTGCTTCGTAGGAGTGACTACAGTGACGGCGGGCGTTCTGTCGATCAAGAATATCTTCTGGCCGCTCACTTCGAAACCGGGCCAGGTGTTCACTGGCTATCTGGATTCGACCCTAATGAGCATCTTCATCGCTGGCGTCGTGCTGGTCGTGTTTGATGCGGCGCGCCGGTGGATCGCGGTGGCGAAGGGCGCTCCGGCGCCCAAAGAGGCATTTGGTCCCCCAGTCACGGCTGGCGGCGAGCTAAGAATGGGCTGTTGCTGAATCAGCGTTTCTCAAGTCGTCCGGAACAATCACTACCTGCCACAAAAAATCGACGCCCTTTTATATTGGCGATCGCGGTAGGGATGATCATTTCTGACCGCCCGGTGCGGACGTGAAACCGAGAAAAATCGAACGTGTCGGCCTTCCCTTCTCCCTTCTCGCGCATTTACTTTCGCTACGATTTGACTTGACTTTCACTATAAACGAAAGTAATAGTCTTTATTCGTAATAATATGAAAGCCAGTGATTTCTTTTCGGAAGAAAAACGTGCCTTCTGCAGCCGAATCCTGAAGGGCAGGAACATGTACAGAAGATCTTTTCCGAAGGCGGGCGGCGCACTCACACCGGCGACAGGGCTTGGAGCCAAGCCACTGCTGGCGCATGTCCCGCCGCACAACTTCGGCAGTTTCCCGATGCGATTAATGAGTTGGCGCGGCACATTGGGTACCGGGTGCGGCCCTCGTGGGTGTGGAAGTATGAAGAGGGCGGTTATCCGGGATTGATCATCGCTTTTGTGAACGACGGGATTGCCGGCGTGCCGGGCGTGCTCCGCGTGTCTGTCACCAACGCGGACGGAACAGTGAATGTGGGCGGGGGCCTCGATGCGGGATATCCACTGCCAGCAAGAGTGCGTCAAGCGAAGTTTCCGGTGCCGAAGGGAACGAAATGGAAGGGACTGCGCCTGAAAGCGGAAATTGAGGTCAAAGGACAACGATATCCAGTGCGATGGGCTTGCCGACAGAAGCTGAATGAGGACGGCAGCCTGACGCTGCGTACGACGGTTGGCCTCGGGCAGGAAGATGAGACCGGCGGTGTGCCAGCAACGGGCGGATAGCGATCGCGACTCTACTAAGACGAAGACAGGATCAGGCATGAAACGAAAGAACTGGTTAGCAGTGTTTTCATTCTTGCTGTTCGCATTAAGCATGGGGGCTGCTCCCGGTTCGCATGAACCGGATTGGACCAACTACGTTCGCATTGGCGCCTATAGCCTTCGCGGTGGAAACGCACAGGAGATTGTGCGCAAAGCGCAGGCCAGCGGCGTGTTCGGTATTGAAGTGGACAACGACATTCCGGGGCGCTACGAAAGCTTTGTCAACCCTGAAGCAAAGCTCAAGGCGATTCACGATGTGGCGGAGGCTGCGCATCAAGCGAGCAATTACGCATTTGTCTATATCGCCGGGACGGAGTGCATTACGGCGCACGCCGATCAGACTCCGCATACGCTCGCGAAGGAGCATCCAGACTGGCTGCAGCGCAAGATCACCGGCGAACCAGCGGTCTTCGGCGGCGGCACGGCGTTCTGGATCAGGCCCGGAGATGAGGATGTGTGGGTCAGTCCCTATGCCACGGAGTGGCGGAAGATTTATATGGAGCGCGTGCGGCAGATTGCGGCGACCGGGATTGACGGAATTTATGTTGATATTCCGTATTGGATGACACATTTCGAAGGCTGGGAAGACACGTGGGCGAGCTTCGATGACTACACGGTTGCGGCGTTCAAGCGGCAGACGGGACTAGATGCGAAACACGATTTGAAGCTAGGAGACTTTTCGGACCCCGCATTCCGCAAGTGGGTTACGTTCAGGATCCAGACCTTCACGGATTTTATGGCGGAGATTGACCGCACGGCCAAATCGGCGAATCCGAAGATTAAGACGATTCCGGAGATCTATCCGGGGATTGAGGAAGAGGCAGTGCGCGTCGGAGCCGATGTTTACAGCCTTTATGCCGTGGTGGATGCGATTGCGCACGAGTACGAGTTCGGCAGCGGCAATCACATGGCCTCGTCGCGAACTCCGCTCGACTGGTTTCGATATCAGGTGGGGATGCATTCCTTTCGCGCGTTCGCGCAGGGGAAGGCAACCTGGATTCTGAATTACTCGTGGGACGGCGACAAGAAAGTGGACGCGCACGAGGCCATGCTGAATCTGGCGATGTCGCTGGTTATGGCGGGCGCGAATTTCTGGGATGCGCCAGGGCATTCGATGGCCGGGTCGAACGACCTGCAGACTCGAAAGAAAATCTTCGACTGGATTCAGGCGCATGAGAAGACGTTCTATTTGCCACGGACGCCGATCGATCCGATCGGTGTTTATTTTTCGCCGGAGACGCGGGACTTCTATGCGGAGGAGTTCCTCGCCTCCTATCGCGGAATTCTGATTCTGCTGATGCAGAAGCATATTGCGTTTCAGATCGTGACTCCGCGAACTCTGGCAGACTTTCACGGGCCTACTCTGGTACTGCCGGATGTGCGCGTGCTGGGAGAGAACGAGAAGAATTCGTTGCAGGCCTTTGTAGCACAAGGAAACAGGCTGGTGGTTACCGGAACGGACGCCACTGGGCTTGGTGGTTCGCAGAGTGTAGTCCGCATTCCTGCATGCCCCGGAAAGGCTTACAACGCTTCCTTGGAGAAAGATTTCGAACACGCGTCGCCGGATTCTGAGCAGGCGTTCCTCGAGCGGCTGCAAGGCGGGAATTCTGTGCGGATCAAGGCCGGCCCCCAGGTGGCAACATCGATTGCGCGTACGTCAGACGGTCATATCAATTGTTTCTTTGCGAACTTCTCGGGTCTGCGCGGCGGGTTGAATCCCATTCAGACGCCGCAGACAGACGTGGAAGTCAGCGTAAAGTCAAAGTCTGCGGGTAACGGTTTCTTCCTTCCCTTCCTCGGGGAAGTGCAACCAGTGAAGGGAGTGCCTCACGGCGATGGGATTGTCTTTAGACTGCCTCCGATTACCAAGGGGGCGGTTTTCTGGTACGAGCCGTAGCCCGTCTTCGAGGAACACGAGCCCCGCTGGAAAAATGGTCCCGTGATGAAGAAACCCGAGCGCTAGCTAGAGCGCGCATGCATCTGCACGACTGACAGCAGAGTGACTCGCCTCCCTCCCTTAGGCACACCAAACAATTAGATCAGCAAGCAGCTTGAGCATCTCTGGGGATCGAGTCTTCCCATCCTTGGTGTTTCCTGAGGTGGTGGCCGGTTGAGTTTCTGGAGACGCTCGATTCGAGGGCGAGTATCAATCGATGAGCTGGGCCTTCAAGGAACTCTGACCGATTCCGCAATTTAAGGCGACTGCGAAGCTGGAGAGTTTCTGGGGACTCCGTTCTTGAAGGCTTTTTAACCACGCATGGCGGTGCCGACGGGATCCGTCAATCCTTCCTTACTCCCTTCTTGTCCGGAAGACGTTTCTCGGCAAGGCGGCGCCTTTGCCCGACCCGCTGATTTCCCATTTGTGGTGAGTCTCTGGTATGCCGACCCCCAAGAACTGGCTGTGTCGTGACACGATTAGGTCTTGGCTGCGAGGCGAGTTGGGTCGGGGGTATCGCGAATGCGTCCGGCCTCCACATCGGCAAGTACCGCGCGGAGCCAGCGTAGATCGAGGCGGCATTGCTCCGCCATGTGCTGCATCAGATGGCGGCTACCGGTGGGCAGCATCGTTACCCATTGCCGACGCAATTTCCGGATCTCCGCCAGCCGCGCATTCTGCCTGTCGATTTGGCTGCGCAGAGCCTCGGCGACCAGGTTGAGGTCGGCGAGATGCAAGAAGAGCATGGGGCCGTAAAGAGTCTCCCTAAGGTCGCCTTCGGCGGCAAATTGCGCGTGCAGTAGTTCACGAAAGCGGTCGCGTCCGCGCGGAGTGATGCGGTAGACCGTACGCATGCCGCCCCGAGCCACGCGCTGGTGGGCGACCGCGGTTAACAGGCCACATTCGGCAAGCTGGCGCACGGCGTAGTAGAGCGTGCCGACATCTACATCGGTAAAGCACTCGATCATGGCCTGGGTCAGACGCCGCTTGATCTCGTAGGGGTGAAAGTCGCCGCGGTGCAGAACGCCCAAAATATATAGTTCAGCTTTCATTAGTCTAATTGTACTAGTATTCTTGTAACAAAGGAGAGACGTGTGATGAAGCGTTCCATTCTCGCCTGCCTCGCAGGACTCCTCACGTGGGCTGTCGTCGTCACGGTGATCAACCGCGTGCTTCGCCTGAGCCTGCCGAACTACACCGCTGCCGAGCACACGCTCCAGTTCACGCTGGGCATGAAGTGGGCACGCCTTTTGATGGCTATCGTGACCTCAGCTGGCGGCCGGTGCCGTAACAGGTTGGATATCCCGATCAAGCCGCTGGGCGCCGTTGATCGTCGGCAGCGTGGTGCTTGCAATGTTCGTGCCTGCGCACATCGCCCTTTGGAGCAAATTTCCGGTGTGGTATCACCTGACATTTCTCCTGACGATTATTCCGGCGGTGCTCGTGGGTGCGCTGCTGCCTCCGCGCTGGAACAAAGACCGCAACGAGGTTTACTCCGCACCGAGATAAGGTTTCATCGTTTCGAAGAATTTCATGGCTAAATCTAATTGCGGCATTGGCAACGTGACTCCGAATGCAGAGCTCGTGCAGGTCGCAATGTCCTATGCGCGCAGCCGAGGCTCGGCGCGGCTGCGCGCCTTGGGGTTGCCGATGCACTCGGAGATGAAGTGCGCAGCGTTGATAACCTGGCCGAAACCTGTCAGGCGGATGTCGAGGTTCTGTATCGCCTGCTGCGTGCCCTGGCCGACATCGGTGTTACGGAGGAAACGACACCGAGGCATTTTCGGCTGACCCCGATACGCTCCACTGTCGCCCCGCTTCCTCGACCATCTCCCCCCAGCTTACCGATTGCATCCGGACAGCTGTCGGCTAGCAAATCCGCCCAGAAAACGACGGCTGGCCGTGCCGACCGCCAACGTCCTTCCGCAGCGGCCGATCCTCCTGAGCGCGACGCGCGGAAAACCGGATCTGCCCTGGGACGATAGCAATCAACGAGCTTTTGTCAGCCGATCGCGAGCAGCCGCTCACGAATCGCGCGCACGGTCTGCGCGGTAAAAGCGACATGACCTCCTGAACGAGTGGGCAAAGCTGGTTTGGGATAATTCCTCCCTTGGATGCCCGTCCCTGTTGCAGATCACAACTCGCGATGTTGCAATTGACAACTCTCTGGGAAAATCCACGATTCCGGTGTTGTAGCTCACAACGTTCAGTGACCAGAATCACGGAACAAACCCTGCTTTTCGGTCATAAGTACAGCCACGTTCGCGAGCCCTGCCTCGACGAGGATTCAGGCGGCGTAACCGAACGCCAAGTCGAAATACCGAGAGTGTGCCGTGGATCACGGTTTCTCCTCGAACAGTCGCATAGGCTGGAGGCTCGTATGAGCCCAAATCTCGCGATGATCAGCGATGGCAAGAAGTTCATGTGGGATGGCCAGCTCCATGCCACCAGGGAAGACGCCGCTCGCGTCGGAGATTCATATCAGAACGACAAGTTCGAAGTCCGGATGGTAGAGCAAGATGGCAAGTTCCTTGTTTACACCAGGAGACTCGTCAAAGAGGTCGCGGTCACGCAGGCGTAGCGGCCCCTCGGAAAGGGGATGTGCCACATGGCAGTCAGGGCCTTCCCGATTCAAAGCGATCCAACGCTGCTGGCCGATATTCGCCAGTATGGGAAGTTCGATACAACAGGCTGCTATCAGTGTGGCAGCTGTACCGTCTCCTGTGACCTAGTTTCGGATTCCTTCACCTTCCCCAGAAAAAGCATCCGCTACGTTTTGTTAGGGCTGCGAGCGCCACTACTGCGCAGCCTTGACCCGTGGATCTGTCACGACTGCGGCGACTGTTCGATCGTGTGCCCGCGTCAGGCGGAGCCCCGGATTTCGATGATCACGCTGCGACGGTTTCTCAGTGCGCAGTACGAGTGGACCGGCATTGGCTCCAGGCTGCTTCGATCCGAAGCGTGGTACGTCGGTTCCTTGATCTCGATTGCAGTGCTCACGTTGCTGCTGATTGTCGGCTACCACCTCTGGTACGTCGGGATGGCTGCCAAGGACTTCACCACCACGCCGTTTGGCCTCGATCACATGTTCCCGATCATGACCTACTACACCCTGGCGGTGGTGCTGCTGCCGTTCCTGCTTCTGCTCTCACGAATCTTCCACATCTGGCGACTCACGATGGCCGGGGAAGCAATTTCCTGGGTGACCTATCTGCGCGAGGCTTGGGTCTATGGGTATGCGTCGGTGAGCCACGCCCTCATGCGCAAGTGCCACGAACATAGCCGCTGGCTCGGGCACTGGCTTCTCGCATTGGGCACGGTGACGATGCTGAGCATAAAGGTTTTTGGCCTGCGCTGGTTTCAGACCGACAACATTTATCCCTTCTACAACCCGCAGCGCTGGGTCGGCTACCTCGCCGCTTGTTTCATCCTCTATGGAATTGGCGGCATCCTGGTCGGCCGGTGGCGGGCGCAGAAGGAGATCTACAAGGAAACGCACTTTCAGGATCTCGGCTTTCCTATCCTGATCGTACTGACCGCGCTCAGCGGCTTGGCGGCGCACATCTTGCGCTATGCGGGCTTTGCTCTTGGCTGCCACTATGCCTACGCAGTGCACGTCATCATCGCCACTCCCATGCTGGTGATCGAGATGTCATTCGGCAGGTGGGCGCACATGATTTATCGGCCTGTGGCCCTGTACTTTCTTGCAGTGAAGGAACGGGCCGCGCAGCAGGTGGCCGCAGGGGAGGTGGTTTCCCATGCCATCTGACGAGTCCAAAGTTCAGCCAATCGGTGCCGCGTTGGTAGTGGGCGGCGGCATCGGTGGCATGCAGGCAGCCTTGGATTTGGCGGGCGGCGGCATCAAAGTCTACCTCGCCGAGCGCAAACCCGCCATCGGCGGCGTGATGGCGCAGCTGGATAAGACCTTCCCCACCAATGATTGCGCCATGTGCACCATGGCGCCCCGCCTGGTCGAGATCGGGCGCCACAAGGACATCGAAATCCTCACCCTCAGCGAAGTGGAACGCATCGAGGGCCGGCCGGGAAATTTCACCGTCACCATCAAGAAGCAGCCACGCTACATTGACGAGAGCAAATGTACCGGCTGTGGCGCGTGTACGGAAGAGTGCCCGGTGGTACTCCCGTCGGAATTCGACCAGGGACTGACGGAGCGCAAAGCGATCTACCGGCCGTACCCGCAGGCCGTTCCCAACGTCTTCACGATTTCGCGCCGAGGGCCTTCTCCCTGCCAGGCTGCGTGCCCCGTTCACCAAGGCGGACAGGGATATGTGACCTTGATTGCGCAGGGACGCTTTGAGGAAGCCCTGCAGGTCATCTTGCGCGATAATCCGCTGCCATCCATTTGCGGACGCGTCTGCACCCACCCCTGCACCGACGCATGCACTCGCTGCCAGGTGGACGATCCAATCAATCTTCCCGGGCTGAAGCGCTTCATCACCGATCAATTTCCGGACTATAAGCTGCCGCAACCCGGTGTTCCCGACCGTCCGGAAAGAGTGGCCATCGTTGGCTCGGGGCCGGCAGGCCTGGTCTGCGCCTATCAGCTGCGCCATAAGGGTTATCGTCCAACCATTTTCGAGGCGGCTGGCTCTGCCGGCGGAATGCTGACCGTTGGCATCCCTTCGTACCGCCTGCCTCGGCGAACGTTGAATGCCGAAATCGACAAGCTGCGCGGTGTTGGGATTGAAATCCTCTTGGGCACGGCGGTGGGCCGCAGCATCACATTCGATGAACTCCGGAGAAGTTTTGCCGCCGTCTTTATTGCCATCGGTGCCCACATCGAACGGAAACTTGGTATTCCCGGGGAGCACTTGCCCGGAGTCACCGGGGGCGTGGAGTTCCTGCGCCGCGTCAATCTCGAGACGGCAGTGGCACCTGGCCATCATGTGCTCGTGATTGGCGGTGGGAACTCGGCTCTGGACGCGGCACGCACCGCTCTTCGTTGCGGAGCAACCGAGGTCACGATCGTTTATCGCCGCACCCGCGCTGAGATGCCCGCCGACTCGCGTGAGGTCAATGACGCAGAGCGTGAGGGCATCAAGCTGATGTTTCTCGCAGCTCCCAAGTCGTTCCAGTTAGGTGCGAATGGGCGCGTCGGTGGCCTGGAGTGCCTGAAGATGAAGCTGGGCAAGCCGGACGCCAGCGGGCGGCCCGCTCCCGAGCTGATTCCCGGATCCGAATTTGTTTTGGTGGCTGACGCAGTCGTTGTAACGATCGGCCAGTTTCCCGATGTAGGGAGTCTGGGAGAGCGCCTGGGCCTGGAAACCACGAAATGGGGAACACTCCAAGCCGATTCGCTGACGCTCGAAACTGGGCTGCCCGGAGTATTCGCGGGCGGGGATTGTGTGACCGGTCCCGACGTAGTAATCAACGCCGAGCTCGCCGGCAAGAAAGCTGCAACGTCGATTGATCGTTGGCTCAATCACCAGGACCTGCGCCTCGGGCGCGAGGAGGAAGGGCCGTACCGCACCGAATACGTTGTCGACACGGCCGGGGTGCTGATGCAGCGCCAGATCCATATGCAAGCCCTCGACCCCGCGACTCGCGGCAAGACATTTGCCGAGGTCCATGTCGGCTATACGCCCGAAGAAGCAGTGGCCGAGGCCAAGCGTTGTCTCGCCTGTGGGATTTGCTGTAATTGCCAACTCTGCGGGACCACGTGTCAGGCCCATGCGATCGACTACACCCAGCGGGAACAGAAGGTCGAGCTGAACGTTGGGGCCGTCGTGCTCGCTCCCGGCTACGAGGTTTACGATGCGCGTCTGAGCAAGGATCTCGGGTACGGACGCTTTCCCAATGTAGTTACCTCCCTGGAATTTGAGCGGATCATGTCCGCGTCCGGACCGTACTCGGGACATGTGCTGCGGCCGTTTGACCGGAAAGAACCGAAGCGCATTGCCTTCCTACAGTGCGTCGGATCGCGGGACACTCAGCACGACTACTGTTCCTCCGTCTGCTGCATGTATGCGACAAAAGAGGCGATCATCGCCAAGGAGCATCTTGGCGCCGGACTGCAGTGCGACATCTACTTCATGGACATGCGCGCTTTCAGTAAGGGCTTCGAACACTACTACCACAGGGCGCAGGAGCTGGGCGTGCAGTATATCCGCTCCCGCGTGCCGATGATCGAGGAAGTTCCCGAGAACCGGAACCTGGTCGTGAAGTATCTCGGCGAGGGCGATAGAAAACTCTCCCGCGAATACGATCTCGTGGTGCTGTCCGTGGGAATGCAGCCACCAAAAGAGGTCAAGCAATTTGCCAATCGATTTGGGATTGAGCTCAACGAATTCAACTTCTGCAAGACTTCAGCATTTCAGCCGGCGGAATCCTCCCGCGAAGGAATCTATGTCGCGGGCCCCTTCGTCGAACCCAAGGACATACCCGAAACGGTCATGCAGGCTTCGGCGGCAGCTTCGCAGGCGCTCGCCTTGCTGCAGGAATCGCGCGGATCTCTTATCAAACCCAAGATCTATCCGCCGGAACGAGACGTGAGGGAAGAAGATCCGCGCATCGGTGTCTTCGTCTGCCATTGCGGCACCAATATTGCAGGAGTGGTGAAGGTTCCGGACGTCGTCGAGTATGCAAAGACGCTGCCCAACGTCGTGTATGCCGAGAACAATCTCTATACCTGCTCCAACGATGCGCAGGATCGAATTAAGGAGAAAATCCACGAGCAAAACCTGAATCGGGTCGTGGTTGCCTCTTGCACGCCCCGTACCCACGAGCCCCTGTTCCGTAACACGATGGCTGAGGCCGGGCTCAATCCTTACCTGTTCGAGATGGCCAACATCCGCGACCAGTGCTCGTGGGTTCACATGCATCAACCCGAAGAAGCGACTAAGAAATCCAAAGACCTGGTCAGGATGGCCGTAGCCAAGTCGCGACTGCTCAAGCCCCTGCAGCGCCAGCATTTGACAATCGAGAAATCCGCGCTGGTCATCGGCGGTGGAATCGCGGGCTTGACTGCGGCTTTGTCCCTGGCTCAACAGGGATACGAGGCCTACCTGATCGAGAAGGAGAAACAACTCGGTGGACACCTGCGTCATGCACACTATCTGTTAAATGGAGAGAAGCCGCAGGACGAACTGGCGCGCCTTACGAGTGAGGTCGCGCAGAACAGCAAGGTGCATGTGTTTACCGGCGCGGTCATCGAGAGCATCGAAGGCTCAATCGGAAATTTCAAGACTCGAATCTCAACTGACGACAAGACAAAGGACATCGCGCATGGCGTCGTGATCGTCGCAACCGGCGCAAAACAATATCAACCCCAAGAGTATTTGTACGGACAAAGCGAGAACGTAATTACGCAGCGCGAACTCGAAGAGCGACTTGCCGACGGCAACGAATTTCTGAAACCAAACGGGCACGCGAAGACCGTTGTCATGATCCAGTGCGTCGGTTCACGCGAGACTAATCATCCTTACTGCTCGCGTGTGTGTTGTAGCGATGCCATCAAGAACGCCCTGCGTATCAAAGCGGAGTCTCCTGGAACTCATGTTTACATACTTTATCGCGACATTCGAACCTACGGCTTCAAAGAGAGCTATTACACGAAGGCGCGTCAGCAGGGTGTCGCTTTCGTTCGATACGATGAGCAGCGAAAGCCTGAAGTCTCGAAAGATTCGCATGGGCTTGAGGTAACTGTTTTCGACCAGACGCTTGGGATGCCGTTTTCGATTGCCGCGGACTTTGTCGTTCTATCCGCCGGCATTCACCCACACGAGGACAATCGCCGCATCGCACAATTCCTCAAAGTGCCACTAAACAGTGAAGGCTTCTTCCTCGAAGCCCACATGAAGCTGCGGCCGGTGGACTTCATGACCGACGGCGTCTTTCTCTGTGGGCTTGCCCACTCTCCGAAGACGCTGGACGAATCGATCCTGCAGGCTCAGGCAGCATCGGCGCGCGCCGCCACGATTCTGGCCAAGGACAGCATCGAGCTCGAAGCCAACATTTCGCTCGTAGTCGACGAAAAGTGCGATGGGTGCGCCTACTGTGTGGACACCTGCCCGTACAAGGCCATCACTCTTCTCGAGTACATGTGGCAAGGCGCGGTCAAGAAAGTTGTCGACACGAATGAAAGCATCTGCAAGGGTTGCGGCTGCTGCCAGGCGACTTGTCCGAAGGATGGAGTGCTTATCCAAGGCTTTACGCTCGAACAAATCCGGGCACAAATTGAGGCGGCACTGGAGGTAGCGTAATGGAAGCGAACAGTGTGCAAACGGGGTCAGCCGCGGAGATTGCGCCTCCGGCTGATACGTTTCAGCCGTTGATTATCGCTCTCTGCTGCAACTGGTGCTCCTATGCCGGCGCCGATCTGGCTGGAGTTTCGCGAATCCAGTATCCACCCAGCATCCGCATGGTTCGCGTTATGTGTTCAGGGATGGTCCATCCCAATCTTGTAATTGAGGCTCTGACTAAGGGCGCCGACGGCGTCCTGATGTGTGGCTGTCATCCTGGCGATTGCCACTATCAGGAAGGCAATCTGAAAGCAGAAAAGAGGGCGGAAGCGATTCGCCTCATGCTGGGCGACTTTGGCATAGAGGAAGAACGGTTTCGGCTGGAGTGGGTCTCGGCGGCGGAAGGTCCACGATTTGCCCAGGTGGTACGCGATTTCACGGCGCAGGTCCAGAAGCTCGGGCCGAGCCCGTACAAGCAGTGAGCGGGGGGAAAGCCTAGTTCAAGTTCGCAAGGAAGTGGATCGTCGTAATCAGGCCAAGCAGAAAGAAATTCAAGATGGGCAGGGAGGTGCAGCATGGCAGCTCGACTTGCCGAAGAGTGGTTTGCCATATGTGGAGGCTGTGAAGTAACGATCCTCGACATTGGTGAACCGCTCATCGACGTACTCAAGAAAGTGGAAATCGTTCACATGCCAGTGATCATGGACCACAAGCTCTTCGGTCAAACTGGCGAAAACAAGGAAATGGAGATTCCTGCGGCTGATGTCGGACTGATTTCCGGAGGAATCCGTTCAGAGGAGCACAAGAAGCTGGCGCAGGAGATGCGCAAGAAATGCAAGATCCTCATCTCCCTGGGATCATGCGCCTGCTTCGGTGGCATTCCTGCACTCAACAACCTGTACACAACCGAAGAGATCTTCCAGAAGGTCTATCGCGACAGCGTTAGCACCGAGTCGAACGGGCTTCCACACGAGGATATACCCGCTTTCACGGACCGCGTGTACGCCGTGCACGAGGTCGTGAAAGTGGATGCTTACCTCCCGGGATGTCCAACCACGCCGGAAATGGTAGCCGGAGCGCTGAACGCTATTCTGGAAGGCAGACCCCTGCCTACACTGCCTGCGAAAAGCGTATGTGACGAGTGTCCGACCAAGCGCGAGAAGAAATCAGTGTCTACCTTGAAGCGCCGCTTCGAAGCTCCGGAATTCACTCCGGGCGCGCCTTTAAGCGAGATGCGTTGCCTGATGGAGCAGGGGTTCCTGTGCCTCGGTCCGGCAACTCGCGCCGGCTGCAGTGGCAGCGACGGCACACCCCGTTGCATCCGCGCCTACATGCCTTGCGAGGGCTGCTTTGGCCCGCTGTCGGAAAAAGCCAATCCCATGGTGGACATGATGGGCGCTCTCTCCAGCATCGGCCTCGATCCCAAGCAGATTCCCGATCGAGCCGCAACCTTCAACCGTTTTGCTGGCGCTGGCCGTCTGCGGCCGACGCCCAAGAGGTGATCCATGGCACAGACACTGGTAATTCAGCCTGTAACCCGCATCGAGGGCCACGCCAAGGTGACCATCCAGCTCAACGATGCTGGCAACGTGGACACCGCTCGCGTGAATGTCATCGAACTGCGTGGGTTTGAGAAATTCTGTCTCGGCCGCCCGGTCGAAGACCTGCCGCGCATCACCCCGCGCATATGCGGAGTGTGCCCGTGGTCTCATCACTTGGCAGCCGCCAAGGCGTGCGACGCAGTCTTTGGTGTTGAGCCGCCGCCTGCCGGCAAGAAGCTGCGCGAGCTCTGCAACAGCGTGGCCTATATGGAAGAGCACATTTTGCACTTCTATATCCTCGCAGGAGCAGATTTTCTTCTCGGTCCGGATGCCGACTATTCCGTGCGCAATGTGATTGGCATCCTGAAAGCCGCACCTGAGGTCGCCACGCGTGTCGTGCGTGTACGCCACATGTGCGCTCATATGCTGGAGATTCTTGCGGGCAAGGCGATCCATCCCCAGGCAGCGGTTCCCGGCGGATTCAGCAAACCGCTGTCTTCTGCGGATCGTGACCAACTCCGCAAGATGGCGGATGAGGCGCTGGAACTGGCCAAGTTCTCCATTGCTTTTGCCAAAGAGAACGTCTTCCCGAAATATCTCGATATGGTGAAGTCGCTGGGCGTCATCACCACCGGATTCATCGGCACTGTCAAGGATGACGGCGCGCTGAATCTTTATGATGGCAAGCTTCGTCTGATGAAGCCCGATGGATCGTTCGTAGATTTTCCCTACGATCGTTACACGGACTTCATTTCTGAGCACATTGAGTCCTGGAGCTATCTGAAGTTTCCCTATGCCAAACAATGGGGTGATGGTTTCTCCATGGATCTGGAAAACCCGAAGGGCATTTACCGCGCCAATACACTGGCTCGAATCAATGTTTGCGATCACATTGACACGCCTCTGGCTCAAGCCGAGTTGGAGGAGTTTCGGCAGAAGTTCGGGCGGCCCGCTCAGCTTACCCTGCTCTATCACTGGGCACGGTTGATCGAACTGCTCTACAACGCCGAGAACGCAATTCGCCTGTTGGATGATCCGGAGATCACCAGCACCGAAACGCGCGTAAAGGTCACACCGCGGGCGGCGCGTGGTGTGGGGTGCACGGAAGCCCCACGTGGCACGCTCATCCACGATTACACCACCGATGCCGATGGCCTGATCACCAACGTCAACCTTATTGTGGGCACGACCCACAATAACGCTCCCATCAATCTTTCGGTCACGCAGGCCGCAAAGAGTTTGATCCATGACGGCAAGTATGACCAGGGAGTGTTAAACAAAGTAGAAATGTCGATCCGCGCCTACGATCCTTGCTTGTCCTGTGCGACCCACCGGCTGGACGGGAAGCTCTCGGTTAAGCTGGACATTTTTGACGCGGAAGGCAAGCTGCTCGATTCTCTGGGCAACTAAGCGGGAAAGAATGACAGAACTCGAACATTCCGGAGTTCCCGAATTCTGTCGCAAGCCGACTTTGGTTCTCGGTATCGGGAATGTTCTGTTCGGCGATGACGGCTTCGGTTGCGCCGTGGTGGACTATGTCCAAGAACACTACGCGGTGCCCGAAGCCGTCTGCCTGCTCGACGCCGGAACCGGCGTGCGCAAGCTTCTGTTTACTCTCTGCTTGAGCCCCATTCGTCCGCAGCGCTTGTTAATCATGGACGCGATCGACGTGGGACGCACGCCAGGAGAGATACTTGAGATCGACCCTGCGGAAATTCCCCCGGTCAAGCTTGACGACTTTTCCCTCCACCAACTGCCCACCTCCAACCTGCTTCGTGAACTGCAAGAAGAGTGCGGGGTCGAAGTTCGTATCCTGGCTTGTCAGACCGGGCCGCTGCCCGAGGAAATCTCCCAGGGACTCTCACCGCCCGTCGGGGCCGCGTTGCCTCGTGCCGCAGAATGGCTGATGCAGGAGTACTTGCCCGAAGATCATCAAAAACAAGGCGCGCTGATCCCCGCCAGGAATCAGGCGTCGCAATTGTGTGCTGGGATCCATGGAGTCCAACGCAGCGATCACGTTCAAAATCATTCACGCCCAATTCATTGCTCCACGAATCAAGCGCTTCGCTCCTGAAGCCCCTCGTATCGGACGCAAGCAGCCCGGGACAGTTCGTCATCCTGCGGGTCAACGAGACTGGAGAGCGCATCCCACTCACCATTGAGCGCTCCGACTCCGAAATGGGCACGGTGAACATCGTCGTGCAATCGGCAAGACTACCCATCTGCTGAACTCTTTCAGGCAGCAATCCTGCGGGCGAATGGAAATCGTGCGAGAATCGTTGGCATTCTTATGGGTTATTACTTCGAGCGCAGCCAAGTAATCGAAACCGGGCTGACAGGTTTCGACCTGATCAACTATCCCATGCTGAACAAGGGCACGGCCTTTACCGAACAGGAGCGCTCGGAGTTCGCCCTCCATGGACTGTTGCCTCCTCACATCGGCACGCTGGAAGACCAGGCGGCGCGCCGCCTGAAGGTGTTGCGCAATTTCAAGACCGACTTCGAGCGCTACTCATATCTCCGCGATCTGCAAGACACCAACGAGACGCTCTTCTACGCGGTATTGGTCAACAACATCGATGAGATGATGCCGCTGGTGTACACCCCGACCGTGGGCGAAGGCTGCCAGCGGTTCAGCGAGATCTGGCGAAAACCGCGTGGGCTTTTCCTCAGCTATCCCAACAAGGAACGCATCCGCGAGATCCTGTCGCACCGCCGCTATGACGAAGTGCACGCGATCGTGGTCAGCGATGGTGAGCGAATCCTCGGATTGGGCGACCAGGGGGCCGGTGGAATGGGCATTCCGATCGGTAAACTCGCGCTGTACACGGCCTGTGCAGGCATTCATCCTGAAGAATGTTTACCGATCCTGCTCGACGTTGGGACTGACAACGTCACCCGGCGTATCGATCCGCTGTACGTCGGATGGCGCAACCAGCGGGTGCGAGGGGCAGAGTACGACGACTTCGTAGAGGCCTTCGTGACCGCAGTGGTCGAACGTTGGCCGCATGTGCTGCTGCAGTGGGAAGACTTCGCCGGAACCAATGCAGCCAAGCTTCTGGAGCGCTATCGCGATCGGCTCTGCACCTTCAACGACGATATCCAGGGGACCGCGGCCGTCGGGGTCGGTACCCTGCTGGCTGCAATTAACGTCACCGGCATTCCTCTCACCCAGCAGCGCATTGCACTTCTCGGAGCAGGCTCGGCGGGAATAGGCATCGCTTCGCTCCTGCTAACCGCGATGATAGACGCGGGACTGGACAAAGCTGAGGCACGACGCAGGTTCTACGCGGTCGATCGCGATGGATTGCTGGTGGAAGGGCTTGCCAGCAACCGGGAAGCACAAAGACCCTTCATTCGCTCGCGCTCCGATGTCGCAAGTTGGAAGCTTCAATCTCCGAATACCATCACTCTTCTCGATGCGATGATCAATGCGAAGCCGACGACGCTCATCGGTGTTTCGGGACAGACAGGCGGATTCACAGAGGAGGTCATCCGCGCGATGGCGCAGACGGTGAAAAAGCCGGTCATTTTCCCGCTCTCGAATCCAACCTCCCGTTGTGAAGCAACACCGGAAGACCTCATGCGCTGGACAGACGGCCAAGCCGTGATTGGAACGGGAAGCCCGTTTCAAGCGGTGAACTGGCGAGGACGCAAAATTCTCGTCGACCAGACCAACAACTCCTACATATTCCCCGGAGTTGGGTTAGGCATCCTGTCGGTGAAAGCCCGGCGCGTGACCGATTCGATGTTCATGGCCGCGGCACAGGCGCTCGCCGAACTCTCACCGGCCAAGCAAAACAAGTCCGAACGTTTGCTTCCTCCGGTAACCGAACTGCGGAGCGTGTCACTCGCTGTAGCCGAAGCCGTTGCTCGACAGGCAATCAAGGATGGCGTCGCCGACCGTCGTGATGACGAGGTTCTCAAGGCGGAGATTCGCGCCAACGTCTGGAAGCCTACTTATCTTCCGTACAAGCTGAAGTCCAACGCGCAACCCAAGATGGCGAGTGCGGAGGGCGGGTTAGGCTCCTCGGCCGGCGCGGCCGCTCGGCAACCTTGACAGCGAAATGGAGTGTGATGCGCGTCACACTGGGGATTTACGAAGGCATAGTATATTGCCTGTTCTGAACTAAGTGTCCATTGAACAGCCCTCATGTGTCTTTAAGTTGCGTTGTTTTGAAACGAGAGAGGCTACCTCAGGAGGATCTTTCGTGGCCCGAAACAAAAGCGTGAAACGGACCAGTGCCGAGTCGTCCAGTTTGAGTAAGCGTGGTGAGCGCAAGTCGGGGGTCGTGCCCTATCGCAATCCTGCACTTTCAGCGGAGAAGCGTGTGAGAGATCTTCTGTCCCGCATGACTCTGGAAGAAAAAGCCGCGCAGATGCTCTGTATCTGGCAGAAGAAACCGCAGACACTAGTGGATGCTGACGGGAACTTCGATTTGGCGAAAGCCAAACAGTCGTTCAAAGATGGCCACGGACTCGGTCAAGTCGGACGTCCGAGCGACGCGGGCAAGGGCCTGAACGCCCGCAAAATGGCGGAAACCACCAACGCGATTCAGAAGTTCTTTATCGAGAACTCGCGGCTGGGGACTCCGGTCGTCTTCCACGAGGAATGCCTGCACGGGCACGCAGCGGTTGACGGAACCAGCTTCCCACAGCCGATCGGGCTGGCCGCGACTTTCAACCCAGAACTAGTCGAGTCAGTTTTCGCCGTGACCGCGCTGGAAGCCCGCTCCCGAGGGGCTCACCAGGCGCTCACGCCAGTGGTAGATGTGGCCCGCGATCCGCGCTGGGGGCGCGTCGAAGAAACATACGGCGAAGATCCATTCCTGGTTTCACGCCAAGGGATTGCTGCGGTTCGCGGTTTCCAGGGCGACGCCAGCTTCCGCGACAAGACGCGCATGATTGCAACTTTGAAGCATTGCGTCGGGCACGGGCAGCCCGAGTCGGGCATGAACTGCGCGCCGGCCAACGTCTCCATGCGAGTGTTGCGTGAAACGTTCTTGTTTACCTTCAAAGAAGCATTGCAAAAGGGCGGCGCAATCAGCGTGATGCCGTCGTACAACGAAGTGGATGGCGTGCCGTCGCATGCGAACAAGTGGCTGCTTCGGGACGTCCTTCAGAAGGAATTCGGCTTCAAGGGCTACTATGTCTCCGACTACTTTGCGATCTGGGAACTCGGGTATCGTCCTGACACTCACGGACACTTTGTCGCGGCGGACAAGAAGGAATCGTGCAGACTGGCTGTGGAAGCAGGCGTGAACATCGAGCTGCCCGATCCCGACTGCTACTCGCACCTCGTCGAATTAGTAGAGAAGCGAGTGCTGAAAGAATCGCAGCTCGACGAGCTTGTCGCGCCCATGCTTTTGTGGAAATTTAAGTTGGGCCTATTTGATGATCCCTATGTCGATCCGGCCGAGGCGGAGCGCATCGTTGGCTGCGACGATCATCGCCAGCTTGCCCGCCAGTCGGCTCGCGAGGTCATCACCATGCTGAAGAATGAGGGTGGACTAGCTCCGCTCGATTTGAGCAAGTACCGGACCATAGCCGTCATCGGCCCGAATGCGAATCGCACTCTGCTGGGTGGTTACAGTGGTGTTCCTAAACACGAAGTGACCGTCCTTGAGGGCATCAAAGAGCGGGTCGGTAACCGCGCCAAGGTGCTCTACAGTGAAGGTTGCAAGATCACCATTGGCGGCAACTGGAATCAGGATGCGGTTGTTCCCAGCGATCCTGAAGAAGACCGAAAGCAGATTGCCGAAGCTGTTGAAGTAGCCAAGCAGGCCGATGTGATCATTCTGGCAATTGGCGGGAACGAACAAACCTCGCGCGAAGCCTGGATGCTGAACCACATGGGTGACCGTGCCAGTCTTGACTTGATCGGAAGGCAGGAAGAACTGGTCAGGTCGATGCTGGCGACGGGCAAACCGGTGATAGCGCTACTTTATAACGGACGTCCAAACTCCATTAACTACCTGGTCCAGAATGTCCCCGTCATTTTTGAGTGCTGGTATCTGGGACAGGAAAATGGCCATGCCGTGGCTGACGTTTTGTTCGGGGACGTTAATCCCAGCGGAAAATTGCCAATCACGATTCCGCGTTCGGTGGGACATCTGCCAGTGTTCTATAACTACAAACCATCGGCCCGGCGAGGATATCTCTTTGACGACGTCTCGCCACTCTACGCTTTCGGCTACGGCCTGAGCTACACGACGTTTGCGATCCAGAACGTTCGGCTTGAGAAGAAGAAGATTCGGGCCAACGCTTCAACGCGTGTGATGGCTGAGGTAACCAACACCGGCAACCGCGAAGGTGCGGAAGTCGTTCAGATGTACATCCGCGACGTAGTCAGCTCAGCCACCCGGCCCGTAAAAGAACTGAAGGGATTTCAGAAAGTATCGCTGCATCCCGGCGAAAAGAAAACGGTGTCATTCGAAATCACTCCCGACCTACTCGCTTTCTACGACGTGAATATGAAATATGTCGTCGAGCCGGGAGAGTTCTTCGTTATGGTCGGGAATTCGTCGCGTGACGGGGACCTGACGAAGATCGCGCTTACTGTAACGAAGTAGACCGGCTGCAGGGCATACGAGGTGCGTATGATTCAGAAACTCCCCGTTGGTGAAAAGATCGGCTACGCTCTCGGCGACATGGCCGCCAACTTTATCTTCCAGGCTATGCTGGCCTTGCAACTGGACTTCTATACCCATACCTTTGGTCTGACCGCGGCCCAGGCTGGAACTCTCTTTCTCGTCGTCGGGCTGGGAGTGGCGTGTTTCAATCCGGTGATGGGCATGATCGCGGACCGGACCAAAAGCAAGTGGGGCAAGTTCCGTCCCTGGCTGCTGTGGACGGCCGTGCCGTTCGGGATCATTAGCATCCTGACATTCACCACTCCACAGCTTAGCCTAGGCGCCAAGATCATCTATGCCTGGACCACTTACATTCTTTTGCGGGTTATTTACACAGTCAACAACGTGCCATACGCGTCGCTGACGGCGGTCATGACCCAGGACCCGGACGAGCGCACCAGCATCTCGTCGTACCGCCAGATCGCGGCGAACAGTGCGGGGTTCATCGTTGCGAGCCTCGCCATTCCCATGGTCAAATTCTTAGGCCGGGGCAATGACGCGCTGGGCTATCAGCTAACGATGGGGCTGCTGTCGGTTCTCAGCGTGATTTTCTTCGTCGTCGCTTTCTTCGCGACGAAGGAGCGCATCCAGCCAGATCCGCAGCAGAAGACCTCGCTCGGGCTGGATCTCTCGGATCTCTTCAGTAACCGGCCCTGGGTCGTGCTGTTTCTGGTCACCCTGTTCTATTTCAGCGCGATTCTGGTGCGCGGCAATGTCATGCTGCCCTACTTCCGGTTTGTCGCAGGGAATGTGAATCTTTTTGCCTGGTTCAACGGCTTCGGCCTGGCTGCGTTGCTTCTGGGGGTAGCCTGCTCGACCGCCGTTTCCGTCCGAGTAGGCAAACGTGAGCTGTTCATTGCGAGCATGATCCTGACCGGTATTTTCAACATGGCGCTGTTTGGGATCCCGCCGCGCGCCACCTACGTCATCATCGGCACGGAAGTGCTTCGGCAGTTCTCGTTCGGGCTATCGGGCCCGATCCTATGGGCAATGATGGGCGACGTCGCTGATTATGGCGAATGGAAGACGAGACGCCGCGCCACGGGCACTGTGACTGCCGGCGTTGTCTTCGCGTTGTGGGCGGGACTGGCCCTGGGTGGCGCCATCGCCGGATGGCTGCTGTCGGCCTACGGCTTGGTATCCGAAGCTGCCGTACAGACGGTACGGACGCAGACAGGCATCCTTCTCACAGCGAGCATTTATGCCGGCCTGTTTTTCTTCGCTGCCGCAGCTTGCCTGTTCTTCTATCCGCTGACTCGCGAGAGGAACCAATCGATGGCCAACGATCTCGCCGATCGCCGCAAGCAAGCACTGGCCGCTGCGACTGCACAATAGGTGGCTTTATCCGTAAATTCTTAGGTCTTGCGACCAGGTGCCGTGCCTTCCCCTAAATCGCCGATGAAGCCTCAGGTAATACTTCGACGGGAGCGCCGGGATTCAGGAACATCAACTGTTCGGAAAGCGCGGCCACCTGCTCAGTCCAGTCTTGCGCGTCCCTGTCGCCATTTTCGGCTTTCGACAGGAAGTTCCCATAAGCTTCTCCGATCCATTTATGACAGAGGGTCTGAGCCCACCAGAGATCGACGGGAAAGGGCAGAGAACGGACGAGAGCAACGGTTTTCTGGAGCCGCGCTATGGAATGAGTATCAGTAAAATCGGCAGCCACGACCTCAGCCATGCTTTCGATCCTCTTTCTCAGTACAAATCCGAGGGCGGCAGCGTCCAAAGCAATTCCCAAGGTTTTTGTCTCTTTTAGTACACGCTCAATCTGGTCGGGTTCCGGATCGCCAGCAGCAAACGCGTCTCGGAGAAGGCCATTCAGAGCGGACTCCGCCGATGCACGAAGATCCCTGGGAAGAGGCATTCCCGAGTCGATCAGAAGACGCATGAGTTCAGCATGGCGCTCGTAAATCTGACGCTGGGCGGCCTCCACTTCAGCCACGACAGAATTGGAGAGGCGGCCCAGCAACTCGCGCTGCCGATCCTTGAACAGCGCCTTAAGGGAATGGACCTCCCCGAAGACCTGCTTCAGGCGGGAAGATAGGTCGGCCTCACCAGAGTGTGAAAACGCATCCAACAACTCATTCAGCCCAGCACGATCGCCTTCTCCGCTGGGGTCGACGCGTATTCCGGCTACGACGTTGTACCCGCCAAAATGCAGGACGCCGTACTCCAGACTGGAAGATTCCTGAGTGATCCTTGACGTAAATACAGCTTTGCCCACCAGCAGTTTCGCGTTATCGGACTGATGCATGGCGTGCTCTTTGCGGTCGACTTGATAGCAATACACTTGCGAGCGATCGTCGAGAGGCTCAAACATCTCATTGATCGCATAGTGATTGCCAACTTTAGGCAGGTCGACGGCAGAGGCTTTGACCAGGGTTTCGTAAATCCGAGCGCCATCCGCATGTTCGGAAAGATTGCTCTTCGCTTTCGCCAGTTTTTCGAGAAAGCTGGCTTCGAGGTGGTCACCGAAGACCTGTTGAGCAAGTTCAATCGCGCGTCCGGCATAACGCAACACCTGGACAGCTTCGATGCCTGACAACTCATCGAAGAACCAACCGCAGCTCGTGTACATCATCATGGCATGTCGCTGCAATTCCAACAGCTTCAGCGCCAGGACTCGCTCTTTCTGGTCGAGCTGTCTCACCGCGTGCTTCTTGAAAAAGCGATCGATACTCGCTTCCGAGCGATCCAGCATCACATCGATGTATTGATTCCGGGCATCCCAAGGGTTCTGCAGGAGCTTCAAGGCACACTGTTCGTATTTGGGCGCGAGCGCGTCGCGTAACCAGTCAAACGCTTCCCGCAGAGGCTGGCGCCAATTTTGGTTCCAATCGGCGTGGCCCCCGGAGTTGCACCCGCAGTTGCTTCGCCAACGCTCAATGCCATGAACGCAACTCCATGAACTGTTCTCAAATATTTCGACGCGGTGGATGGGCGGATGCCGTTCCAAATATTCTCCGTAGTTAGTGAGCTGAGCGAGTTGGTTCGATTCGATGTAGTTGAGGGCGGAGGCAAGCCCCATCTCGCCAAACCGGTGGTGGTGGCCGTACGTCTCCCCATCGGCCGCGATATGGATAAGCTCAGGCCAAGGTCGCAATTCCTCGGCAAAACCAGCCATGAGTCGCTTGCCGAAACGCTCCCCATCGCTGAGTAGATCTTCGAATGCCACCGCCCGCGAAATAGGCCCATCGTAGAAAAAGACGCTGATCTTTCGGCCCGAGGGCAGGTTCACCACGTAAGCCATGGAGGGATCAATCCGCTCTCCGCTCACATCCTTCCAGGATCGCCCGCCGATCTTGCCTTCCCGGCGCGCCTGTCGAGGAGCCAAGATTGTGAATCTTATGCCCGACTCGGCAAGGATCTCGAGCGTTTCTATATCTACGGCGGTTTCGGGAAGCCACATTCCTTCCGGAGCGCGGCCGAAGCGATATTCGAAATCCCGAATGCCCCACGCGACCTGGGTGTACTTATCCCGCCGGTTCGCCAAGGGCATGATGAGGTGATGGTAGGCCTGCGCCAGGGCTGATCCGTGGCCAGAAAACCTCTCCTTGCTGGCCCGGTCCGCTTCGATGACAGCCCGATACACCCTCGGCGATTGTGTCTCCATCCAGGAGAGTAGGGTGGGCCCGAAATTGAAACTGATTCTCTCGTAGTTGTTCAGGATCCGAATAACCCGACCCTCTGCGTTTTGAATGCGAGCAGCCGAGTTTGGGGCATAGCATTCCGCGGTGATGCGTTCGTTCCAATCGTGATAAGGAAAGGCCGAGTCCTGGAGTTCAACCGCTTCAAGCCATGGACTCTCCCGTGGAGGCTGGTAAAAGTGCCCATGAATACAAACGTAACCCATAAAAGTCCCCCCTATGGAGTGTCGATACTTCACGGTACTACAAAACGGCAAATCCACAGAAGGTTCACCGCGCGATCTACTGAACTCTTGTTTTGCACTCCCAAAATGATGCAACTCGCTCCTGGTTTCCTGATGGTTGAAGCAGCTCGCATCGCCCAAGTCCGTCAGTGATTTCTGTCACCGGGCAATGTGAGGCTGAAAGGGAATCGTCTCCGCTCAAGCGGAAACTCGCGCCCAACAGCAAGCCGCACGGTGTGACTACGCTACGCCGGGCTGGTAAAGCTCCGAGTGGGTTCGGGTTTTGATGCAGGCCGAGGGCCGGCACATCGTTGGACAAAAGAAGAAGGACACTTGGGGGCAAAGGTGCGACTTTAGCGGTCCTGTGCTACCAGCGCAATCTCGTCGATACTGTCCGAGGTGCCCGCTCCTGTTATCTTTCCGCCGGGCCGATTGCGGAATGTGGCCTGCAACTTGTCGAGATAGACGTAGTAGACGGGCGTGATGTAGAGGGTCACGATCTGGGAAAACAGCAAGCCCCCCACAACTGCCAAGCCCAAACCTCGCCGCGAATCGGCGCCAGCCCCAAAGCCGATGGCGATGGGCAGCGTTCCCATGAGGGCCGCCATCGTCGTCATCATGATGGGCCGGAAGCGGACAAGCGCACCCTGATAGATGGACTCTTCCGGACTCTTTCCCTCAGTGCGCTCGGCCTCCAGGGCGAAGTCAATCATCATGATGGCATTTTTCTTGACGATGCCAATCAGCATGATGATCCCCACAAAGGAATAAAGGTTGAGTTCCTGATGAAAAAGAATGAGAGTCAGCAAGGCACCCACTCCGGCCGAGGGAAGGCCGGAAAGAATCGTCAGCGGATGGATGAAGCTCTCATACAGAATTCCCAGAATGATGTAGATCACTAGAATCGCTGCGAGCAGCAACAGGCCCATGCCGGTGAATGAGTTCTGAAAGGCTTGAGCGGTACCCTGGAACGTGCCTTGAATGTCTGCTGGCAGGACTCGATTGGCCTCGCGCTCAACCAGTTTCGTCGCGTCGCCCAGTGCGGTTCCGGATTTGAGGTTGAAACTGATGGTCGCAGCCGGTAGCTGGCCGAGGTGATTCACCGTCAGGGGCCCGAGCGAAGGCACAAGCTTCGCGACCGTGTCGAGCGGAACCAACTTCCCTGCGCTCGAGCGAACATACAAGAGGGATAGCTTGTCAGGGTTGTTCTGGAATTCCGGCAACAATTCAACAATGACGTAGTATTCATTATCCGGTGCGTAAATGGTGCTGATCTGGCGCGTGCCGTAGGCGGAATAGAGCGCATCAGAGACTTGAACTGGCGTCAATCCGAGCGCGTAGGCCTTGTCGTGGTCGACTTCCACCGTGAGTTGAGGATTCTTGACCTGCAGGTCGCTGGTAACGTCTTGCAATTGCGGAAGTGCGCGGAGCGCACTCTCGAGTTTGGGCGCATCCTGGTAAAGCTGCACCGTGTCGGGCGATTGTAGCGTGTACTGATATTGCGATTTTGTCAGAGAACCGCCGATGCGGATGGTGGGCGGAATCTGCATGAACACATTCAGCCCGGGAATCTGCGAAACTTTCGGCCGAAGTTCCTGGATCACCTCCGCCGCGCTCATGTGGTTCACGCGGTCTTTCTTGTCTTTCAAGCGGAAAAAGATGCGGCCCTGGTTGATCGGATTGCCGATTGCAGACATGGTGTTCATGACGCTGGGATCGGACCGCACAACGTCAGCTACTTTTTGCTGTAACTGCATCATGTCCTGAAACGCAATTCCCTGTTGCGCTTCGGTGAAGGCAAAGACCAGACCTTGATCTTCATCTGGAATGAAACCGGTCTTCGAGATCGTATATAGATAAAACGTCAACCCGATCACAACAAATGACACCATCAGGGTCGCGAACCTGTGTCGCAGGACGAACTTCAAACTGCGCTCGTAGCCATGCAACCACGCAGAGAACACCCGCTCGCTGAAATTGAAGAGCCGTCCGTGCCCCGACCGCTCCTGGTGGCGAAGGAACCGGCTGCAGAGCATGGGGGTGAGGGTCAGTGATACGAAGCCGGAAACCAGGATCGCAGCGCCGATGGTCACTGCAAACTCATGCAGCAATCGTCCGATGATCCCACCCATAAACAGCAGCGGAATGAACACCGCCGCAAGAGAGAGCGTCATGGAGAGAATAGTGAAGCCAATCTCGGCTGCCCCATCCCTTGCAGCCTGCATTGGTGTCTTGCCCTGCTCCATATGACGGACAATGTTTTCCAGCATGACGATGGCGTCGTCCACGACAAAACCGACCGATAACGTCAACGCCATCAAGGAAAGATTGTCGACGCTATAACCGAGCAGGTACATCACTGAAAACGTACCGATGATGGACATGGGCAAAGCGAGAGACGGAATGATGGTGGCCGAGACGTTTCGCAGAAAGACGAAAATCACCATAACCACCAGAGCGATGGTCAGCACCAAAGTGAACTTTACATCGTTGACAGATGCCCGAATAGAAACAGAGCGGTCGTAAAGCGTGTCGATCTGGACTGCAGCAGGAATGTGCTCTTGCAGCCTGGGCAGTAGTTTATTGATCCTGTCCACCACCGCGACCGTATTGGTCCCGGGCTGCTTTTGAATAGCCAGCACGATGGCGCGAATGCCGTTGAACCAACTCGCGGTTTTGTCGTTCTGGACGCTGTCGATTACGCGGCCGAGTTCGTTCAGGCGAACGGGAGAACCATTCCGATAGGCCACCACCATGGGCCGGAACTCCAAGGCATTCATTCGCTGCCCATTCGACAGAATGGTGAATGTGCTGTTCTGTCCGTATAGGGTACCGGTTGGAAGGTTGGTGTTTCCTGACTGCAACGCGGCACTAACGTCGTCGATTCCTATCTGGCGCGAAGCCAAGGCGCTGGGATCGAGTTGCGCCCGCATCGCATATTTCTGCGCTCCGTATACCTGCACTTGTGCCACGCCGCTGACCATAGACACGTTCTGCCCGATCGTGGTCTCAGCGGCCTCGTCGACGTCGGAGAGTCTCATCGTCGGTGAACTCAGGGCGAGATACAGGATGGGCGAATCCGCGGGATTTACCTTCTGGAACGTCGGAGGCGTCGGCATCTGTGGAGGCAGTTGGCCACCTGCGGCTGTCATGGCTGCCTGCACATCGAGCGCGGCGCCATCGAGACTGCGGCTGAGGTTGAACTGGATCGTGATGTTCGTCAGCCCGAGTGAATTCGTGGACGTCATCGAGTCAATTCCGGCAATCGTCGAGAACTGCTTCTCCAGCGGAGTAGCGACGGAAGAAGCCATCGTGTCCGGACTGGCGCCAGGAAGCGACGCGCTCACCAGAATGGTAGGAAAGTCCACGTTGGGCAGATCGCTGACCGGCAGCAGTTGATACGCGAACGCGCCGAAGACAAGAATGGCGGCCATCACTAGTGTCGTCATAATGGGCCGTTCGATGAAGAGTTGGGATGGACTCACGCGCGACCTCCCGCATGCCCAAGTGGAGTTGTTGCGTCCGTCTGAGTTCCGGGCAGGGTGTCTTGCACAGTCACTTTTGCGTTTGGCGCCACTCGTAACTGGCCATTCACAATGACGTGCTCGCCCACTTTCAATCCGTCCGACACCAGCGTCAGATTCTGATATACACCTGCGGTTTTCACGGGGCGCGATTCGGCCGTGCTGTCCGTTCTCACAACATATACATATTCACCTTGCTGTCCGGTCTGAATAGCCTTTGTGGGGACAACAATGGCGTTCTTCTGTGTCGAGAGTTGCAACGCCACATCCACGAACTCTCCGGGCCAAAGCCCGCGATCCTTATTCTGAAATGTGCCTTTCAACTTGACGGTGCCGGTCGTCATGTCCACACCATTGTCGATGAACGTTAACCGTCCGACAGCGGCATTGGTCGATTGCCCTTTGGGATACGCCAGGACTTTGAGTTGCCCGGAAGAGAAATATTGCCGCACCCGACCCAGATGGGCTTCTGGCACAGAGAATGTCACATAGATCGGACTGACCTGGTTCAACTGCACTAGATAAGGCGTATCGTTTGCCTTCACCAGATTCCCCAGATTGATCATCAAAGCTCCGGCGCGAGCGTCGATGGGGGCAGCGATGTCGGTGTACTGCAGTTGTACGCGGGCGGCATCCACGGTGGCCTTGTCTGCCTCCACCGCGGAAGCATCGGCTTTTGCCTGTGTTCGTATCTGCTCGCCCTGTTCGTGGGAGACCACGCCGTTGCTTTCCAACTCAGAGTAGCGTTGAGCTTGAATCCGCGAGTTCTCCGCTTGGGCCTGGTCGTGCTTCATTTGGCCCACGGCCTTTTCAAGATCCGCCTGGAACGGCCTCTTATCCAACTGAAATAACAGTTGGTCCTGGCTTACATCCTCTCCTTCTTTGAACAGGACTTTCTGGATCTGACCATTGACCTGGGATCGAATCTGGACAGTCTGATACGCTTCGACGTTACCGATGGCAATGAGCTGAACGGGAATGTCTCGCTGCTCAACACTGGCCACGACTACGGGCGCGGGTGGACGAGCTCCCGCGCCGCCTGGCGCTTGAATTTGTTGTTTGTCACCGCACCCGGATAGGACAAGAGTGACGGCCAGAGGGAGGAAGAAAATCAACGACCGCAATTGCTCAGCGACGCGCTTCATTATGTTAGGCCCCGCAAGCTTGAAACACATCATTGTATCCATATCTGGTCGGATAATCGCGCAGTTGATCTTTATCTCACCTCTTAAATGTGGACGGATGACGCACAAAACGGGAAACGCATGTCTTGCCAAATTGGTTACAGAGTGAGAGAACTCTCACTATGAACTTCGAGATAGTGCGCTCTCCGGTACAGTTTCTGGAGCAGACAGGGATCTGTGCCCATCATGATTGGCTGCGAGAATACGAAGCGTGGTTTGGGCGCGAAGGACAAGGAATCTCAGACGCCGTGGACCGCGCTGGCACTCCGTGGTTGCGCATGTTTGATCGATTGGGGGTGCGGGTGGATGAAATCCTTTACCCACCCGAATACTGGCGCATGCTGAAACATGGATACCGGGCCGGTGTGCTGTGGCGAGTCTTTGAACAGAATTCGCTGATCCCCGCTTACCTTCTTCTCTACGCAACGGGTTTCTATGACCCGGGGTTGGCCTGCCCGTACACGGTCTCTCTGTCCACCATTGCCCCGCTTTCTAAATATGGGGATGCAGACCTAAAGGCTCGGTACTTGCTCAACATGTTGCAGCGCGACGACAGTGTTTGGCAGGGAGCAACTTGGATGACGGAGATCAAGGGTGGGTCAGACCTGGGCGCGGCGGTGGAGACGATAGCGCAACCGGACGGGAATAAGTGGCGGCTAACCGGCGACAAATACTTCGCGAGTAATGCCGGGGCCGAATTGGCGGTGGTTGTAGCTCGGCCCGAGGGCGCACCAAAGAATGTGCGCGGCCTAAGCCTATACCTGGTTCCGCGCCGCTCTGAAGAGGGACTCCTGAACTACGAGATACGCCGCCTCAAGGACAAGATCGCCACACGCTCGGTACCAACCGGTGAGATCGAATTTCGCCATAGCGAGGGATGGCTGCTGGGGCGGGAGGAGCAGGGCATCTATTTGATCCTCGAAGTGCTGAACCTCTCGCGCGTGGCCAATAGCATAGGCAGCGTGGCGCTCGCACAAAGAGCCATCGCCGATGCCTATTCTTTCGCTGAACACCGCACAGCCTTTGGTAAACCGATCATCGAACATCCTTTACTTCGCCGTCAGTTCGATGATCGTCTGCACGGGCTACGCGCGGCTTCTAAGCTGGCTTGGGAAGCCGTGCGTCTGCTCGACCAGGTATGGCAGGAGAAGCCGCCGTACTCGGAAAGCTATCATCTCTTCCGCCTGGTAGCGCACTTGGCGAAGTACTGGACAGCAGAGTTCGCCGTACAGACGGCCAAATGGGCGATGGAAGTATATGGCGGCGTAGGAACACTGCAGGAATATCGTGTGGAGCGCTGGTTGCGCGAGGCCATGATCCTTGCGATCTGGGAAGGGACATCTCATCGCCAGATGTTGGATGGATTGGAGGTCATGCAGCGCAAAAGAACGCACCGCTTGCTATTCCAGCATCTTGCAGGGAAAGCACCGGATGCGCAGCTGCGCGAGATGGAGGCACGGGTAGAACGACAACTCGGCTTGCCCGAGGTTGAAAGGGAAGCGACTCTCGAGAGGCTTTTCAGCGATCTGGCCTCGCTTACCGCGGAAACCCTTCTATCCACAGCTTGATACACTTTACGATCTCTACGGGCTAGCTTCCAACTGGCGCACTTGCCCCGCGCCTGTCTCAGCTCGAGCGGCGATTCCAACACGGCTACCCAGAATCACTTGCCGACGTGATGGAAATCATAGCCGTGTCGCTAACGACTCTTTAACATTCACGCGGGACTTTTATACCGGCCGCCCAGATCAGCTCGGGCGCAGATACTGTCTCGTTAATTCCGGTCGCAAACGTCGGAACGGCCGTGTTGCCCGGACTGAGCCAAGGAGATCTTATGCTCGCAACGAAGATGAGCGTCGCGTTCTACGGACATGTGCGCCAGTACCACAACATCAAGGCAGAAATTGACGCCAACCTCCATGAGGTGTTGGAAAGCGGCCAATACGTCCTTGGCCCTATGTTGAAGAAGTTTGAGCACGAATTGGCTGAGTTCCACGGCACCAAGTATGCGATCGGCGTGGGCAATGGAACAGACGCTCTTTGGCTCACCTTCAAAGCGCTCGGCATCGGCCCCGGCGACGAGTGCATCACCACGACGAACACGTTTTTTGCTACCGCCGAAGCGATCTGGATCACCGGCGCAACGGTCGTGTTTGTCGACTCCGATGCACGCACGAACTGTGTCGATCCCGCCAGGATTGAAGCGGCTATCACACCCCGCACGAAGGCTCTGGTGCCAGTCCACCTGTACGGGCAATGCGCGGACATGCGGGCGATCCGCAAGATTGCCGATAAGCACCACCTGTTCGTAATCGAAGACAATGCGCAGGCCATCGGCGCGCATGGAGACGGCTTCAGGATCGCGGAGCTCAGCGATGCTGCCACGGTCAGCTTCATCATTCAAAAGAACCTCGGGACCTTTGGCGACGGCGGCGCTGTGATCACAAATAATGTCGAGGTCGACCGCCTGGTCAGGAAATTGCGTAACCACGGATCCGACAAACGCTCCTGTCACACCCCTGGGTACAACAGCCGGCTCGATGACCTGCACGCCGGAGTACTCAGCGCCAAGCTAAAGCATATTGAGGAATGGAGTGATCTCAGAAGAAGGTGGGCGGGGCGCTACGGCGCGGGCCTGGCGAGAGCGAAGAATCTCACGCTGCCCTATGAAACTCCCGGCTATCGGCACGTTTACCACCTGTATGTAATCGAGACCCGTCGGCCGGAGCATCGCGACGGGCTCCTCCAGTTCTTGAACGCCGAGGGTATTGACGCCAAGTGTCATTACCCGATTGCGATTCACCAGCAGGAAGGCTACCCATGGGGACGCGAAGCACGCATTGCCGGACCCATCCCAAATTCGGAGCGTAACGCGGCCTGCTGCATTTCGCTGCCGATGTTCCCAGAGCTAACCGAAGATGAAGTGGATTACACGATTGACCGAGTCCTCGAATGGGATAAGAGGGTACGATGACCGACAAATATCGCGTCGTGGTGGTGGGCATGGGTAAGCGCGGGATGCACCATGCCCTTGCGTTTCAGGCAAACAACCGCTTCGAAGTGGCCGGAGTCTGCGACATTGATACCGCGCGTCTCGACGCGGCCGCAGCCAAGTTCGGTGGTGTCAAGGGTGCAGACGCGTTTCAGGTCGCAATGACCGTAAAGCCTGACGTCTTCTGTTTTTGCACAATGCCCAAGCTGCGGGCTGAGATGGTACGCATCGGAATCGAGAGTGGTGCGCGGCTGATCGCGTTCGAGAAACCCGTGGCGCTGAACAGCCTGGAGGGCATTCGCATAAGAAAGTTGTTGGAGGCTAGCGGCGTGAAGGCGGTGGTGAGCCACCAGCATCGATACGGCGAGCACTATCGCAAGGTGAAGGAAATCGTCGCGAGCGGCGCGCTTGGGCGCGTTCATACGGTGTTTGGGACGGCATCTGGATGGATGATGCATATGATGTCGCACCTCATCGACTACATGCGCTGGTACAACGGCGGGGCGAAGGCGGAGTGGGTCATGGGACAGGCCGCGGGATGCGGGAAGTTCTCCGATTTGCACCCGTCGCCTGACTACATCGGCGGATTCATCCAGTTCGCCAACGGCGTGCGCGGAATCGTCGAATGTGGCGCGGGCGCTCCCGACGTTCCCGAAGTGGACTACTGGTGGCGGAAGTGCCGCATCGGAGCATACGGCACGGAAGGGTTCGCGGAGGTCATGACCGGGGCTGGCTGGCGCGCGGTCACAAAGGCAGGGGTGTCCGTGGGCGGTGGTTGCATGAACTATGAGCTTGATATGCCGCCCTACATCACGGACATAGCCGACTGGCTCGATGACGATCGCAAAGTCCATCCTTGCAACTTTGAGAGCGCCTACGCAGGATTTGAGATCATGATGGCGCTTTGCCGCTCAGCGGTGGGCGGAGGACAAGTGCCGTTGCCGCTGACGAGTGCGTGTGACGAGATTCAGGAACTGTCTGCCCATCTTGCCGGGCAAAGGGTTCTGATCTCGACGCCGGTGAATGCGAAAGAGTACACCCCGGTGATCTCTAAACCGGAAGTGGCCACGGTCCATTAGCCATGCCGGTCAGACGTTTCGTTGACGAGAGCTGGGAAACATTGCGATGAGATCCTGGGCCCGATGGAGCATGGGGCTGGTCTGTGCTGTTTTGGCGGTAGGAATCTCTCAAGCACAGCACTCAGCATTCAGCGACAGCACTCAACGCCCGCATGCCCCGGATATTGCCCAAAAAAAACTTAGAACTCTCCTGAGCGAACCTCTTCCCGGCCGCGCCGTTCCGCAAGATCAGCCTTCTTTCTATACGCCGGACGCTCTCTATCAGTACATCGACGGAGGAGCAGACATTTATCTCCTTTACGACTTCCGAAGTTTGCTGCATCAAGACTTCAAAAGCGGCGCGGCAGCGAACTGACGGCCGACATCTACGACATGGGGACGCCGGAGGATGCGTTCGGGATATACGCAGCGGAGCGGTCGCCTGGATATAAGTTCATGGCGATCGGAGTTGAAGGGTACCGGAGTGAAGGAATCACTGAACTTCCTGCAAGACCATTACTACGTGAAGCTGTCGGGCTCTGGCGCGAACGCAGATGGCGCTGCTCGATCAATTTGCACGCGTTTTGTCCGAGCGAATCGGTGGGTCGCGGACACTGCCGGCACTACTGGGGAAGCTTCCTCAAGAATTTCGGGTGAAGCATTCCGAACAGTACATGAGGAAGGATCCGCTGGGGCACGCGTTCCTGGCACCGGCCTACGTCGTGACGTACGCCTGGGGGCGGCAACAGAGCAAGCTGCTGATCTCCGTGGCAAACGACGCGGCAGGAGCGAGGAACGATTGGAGCAACTTGGCCAACACTTCAAGGAAAGCGGTGAGTGCCTTGCCGCTCCGGAATTGGGGGAAGGTGGAATCCGGGCCAGGAATGGTTTCGAGGGGCGGGTGATCGCGCAGGCACACGGGCGCTACCTGATTGTCTTGCTCGAGTCCACCGGAGAATGGGGCTGAGATTCTGAAGAAGACGGCGCAAAGTTTGCCGTAACCAGGACCGGCAGGAATCCGCAAAATGCGCCACATCATTTGAGGAGCTAAGTCATGGATAAGCAGCGAGAGTGGAACCGACGGGAATTCATTGTGAAGCCCATCGTGTGGGCAGGAGCGGCGTCGGTCTTAGGACGCACAGATCTTGCTGCTGGCGAGTTCCGGCAGCCAGACGGCGAACGGTGCAGTCTTGCAACGGACATTGGGGAAGACGGGCATCACGCTGCCGATAGTCAGCATGGGGGTCATGAACGCCGACATCCCGGGATTGTTACGGCGGGCGTATGAGGTGGGAATCCGGCACTTTGATACGGCGGCAGGTTACCAACAGGGGCGAAATGAAGAAATGGTAGGACAGGTGATTAAGGATATGGGCGTGCGCGAGAAGGTAACGATCTCGACGAAACAGGCGTCGAGAAACCGCCCGCAAAGCGCGGCCGAAGCCAAGAAGCGCTTCATTGAAGGAGTGGAGAGCAGCTTGCGGCGTCTGCAGATGGACCACGTCGACATCCTTTATCACCACGCGGTGGATTCGGTAGAGGATGCGCGGGCGGAGGGCCCACTGGAAGCGTTGCAGAGTTTGAAAAAGGACGGGAAGACGCGCTTCATCGGGCTATCGACGCACAAGACTGAAGCCGTGATCAATGAGGCGGTCCGGTTGAGTCTGTTTGACGTGGCTCTTGTGACGCTGAATTACACGATGGCGCACGATGCGGGAATTTTGAGCACCGTCGAGCGCGCCGCCAAGAGCGGAATCGGAATCGTGGCGATGAAGACACAGGCGGGCGGCACCGTCAGGCCCGACGCGAAGTTGCCGAAGCAGTTGCCGGCGGCGAGCCAAACGGCTCTGCTGAAGTGGGTACTCAACCACGATTTCATTACGACAGCGATCCCCGGCTTCAGCACATATGAGCACCTCGAACAGGACTTCTCCGTGGTACGGGATTTGTCCTATACAGACGACGAAAAACGGTTTTTGGCGGATAAGAGTTTTGTGGCACAGGCAGAGTTTTGCCAGCAGTGCGGCAGATGCAAAGAGGATTGCCCGAAAAAAGTGGAAATACCCGCCTTGATGAGGGCGCACATGTATGCAGTGCAATACAGAAATACCGGGATGGCCCTAGAAACGCTGGCGAGCGTCGCACTGGGTCGAGGGGTCGATGCGTGTGACAGTTGCGAGTCGTGCAGGGTGACCTGCCGGAGCAGCGTCCAGATCGCAAAGAAGATCGCGCAATTGAAATCGTTGGTGCGCAGCGCGAATTCGACCAACTCAGGATGATGAAGGATCTCGGGCTACTTCCGGAACCCGCAAAGTAGCCGGCGAAGCACTGCGCTGGATCGTGAACAGGTCGAATCCAAGATTCGGCTGGTAGTTCTTGCCAGTGATGTATAAGGTGTCGGCAAGGCTATCGCGCACGACGGTGACCGTGGCCGCCGGAGTAGGGCCACCTTGTACGCCAGCACAAGCAATAAACTTCGGATTGGGATAAAGCGCAGGTCAGTGCGCGTAAACGCGCCCGATGCAAGTCTCTTCTGACTGAATCTCGATTGTTGGTTGACCAGACGGGTCAACGGCGGAAGGTGTGTGCGCCTTGTCACTGACAATGCAGCCCCGACTGCGGTATGGAGATAGAGTGGTTTCATTTATCTCCAAGGGCACCAATCATGCATCAAAGAGGCAATACGACCCGGCGTGATTTCCTGAGGAACTGTGTCACGGGTGCAGCGGCTCTCCGCGCCGCTGGCAAGATGCCATTGCTCGAAGGCACAGAACAGGCGACGACAGATAAGTCCAGGGTCGTGATTGCGCATGATGCGCTATTGCGCGGGCCAGGCAGTACAGTGGATTCCCACAGAATCCTGAGCCTGCTGGACCGGGCGATGCAAGCCCTGTTTGACCTTGACGGTCCGACTGAGCCATGGAAGCAGTTGGTCCGAGGTGTGAGGGTGGGACTCAAAGTCAACGCGCTCGGAGGACGTGGACTTGCCACCAACCCTGAGCTTGTAGAAGCCATTTGTGAAAGATTGCTGGAAACTGGAATCAGAGCGAGCGACATCGTAGTCTGGGACCGCGATACCGACGAACTGGAACATACTGGTTTCCATGTTTCCACTACAGGAAACCGTGTCCAATGCTTCGGTACTGATCGGTTGGGTTACGACGAAGAGTTGGTCACGTATGGCAGTGTTGGTAGCCGGTTGTCGAGGGTTCTGACGCAGCGCTGCGACATGATCATCAATCTGCCGGTGCTGAAAGATCATGACGGCGCAGGAGTAACCATCGCCCTGAAGAACATGTATGGTGTAATTCACAATCCAAACAAATATCACCCCAACGGCTGCAATCCGTACATCGCAGATTTGAATATGTTGCCGGAGATCAGGCGGAAGGTGCGGCTGACCATCTGTGACGCGACGACCGCTTCGTATGAAGGGGGGCCCGGATACAAGCCGCAATTCAGCTGGAAGAATAACGCGCTCATCGTATCCCAAGATCCGGTGGCGCTCGACTACACGGGCTGGCAAATCATCGAGCGTAAGCGGGCCGAGAAGGGATTGAAGACGCTGGATGCGGACGGTAGATCGCCGCGCTATATCGCCACGGCCGCCGATGCGCAGCATCGACTGGGGACAAACGAATCGCGGCGGATCGCAGTTGTTGAGGTGTAGGCGGCACGATAGAGGTGCGACGTGTCAGGCGGATTCCATACGCAGGCAAAGCTGAAGTTGCTGGCTGCTGGCGCAACTGAAAACGAGGACTCTGTCTTTCGAGATGAGAATCGCCCGTTGTTGCCCTCGCTGGACCGCCGCTCGTTCTTGAAGTGTGCACTGATATCAGGAGCTGCGATAAGCATTCCTGACGTTGCTCAGCCCCTCCTCGCGACGTCCTCGTGGGCTGTCCCCCAAAAACAGGACGATTCGCGCTTCACGGTCGAGGCAAGGTTCTACCAGAAACTCCAGAATAAGAAGGTGAAATGCAAGTTGTGCCCGCGCGAATGCGCGGTGGGAGACCGGGAGCGTGGCTATTGTGGAGTGCGTGAGAATCGCGGGGGAACCTACTACACCTTGGTGCATTCGCGCGTGTGCGCCGCGCACGTTGACCCGATCGAGAAGAAGCCTCTGTTCCACTACCTCCCCGGAACGCTAGCTCTTTCACTTGCCACGGCCGGCTGCAATGTGAATTGCAAGTTCTGCCAGAACTGGGACATCTCGCAGGTGCGCCCCGAGCAGGTGCCGGCCGAATACGCTCCCCCTAAAGCGGTAGCCGATCTGGCAAGACAGTATCAGTGTCCGACGATCGCCTATACCTACAGCGAGCCGGTGGTTTTCAGCGAGTTCCTGATGGACGCAGCCGATGCGGGGCACGAAGCGGGTATCCGCAGCGTGGTCGTATCCAATGGTTATATACAGGAGGAGGCACTGAAAGCGGCGTACGGGAAAATGGACGCGGTCAAGATCGACCTGAAAGCATTTTCCGAGTCGTATTACAAGGACGTTGTGGTGGGAGAATTAAAGCCGGTACTGGACACGCTGGTCACACTGCGCAAGATGGGCAAGTGGACGGAGATCGTTTACCTGGTCGTGCCGACGCTCAACGACAGCGACTCCGAGTTCCGCGACCTCGCACGCTGGGTCAAGACGAATCTTGGCGTGGATGTGCCGGTACACTTCACGCAATTTCACCCGGAATATTTGCTGAAGAATCTCCCCATAACCCCGATTCCGACCCTGGAGCGCGCCAAGGCGATTGCCGACGCCGAAGGGTTGCACTACGTGTACATCGGAAACGTGCCAGGGCATCCCGCGGAAAACACCTATTGCCCCAAGTGCCACCGCATGTTGGTGGAACGCGTGGGGTTGACGGCGAAGCAAATGCTGATCCGTAAGGGCGCTTGCCCATCCTGTCAGCAGCCGATTCCCGGGGTGTGGCACACATAACAAGGTGAGAAAAGAGCTCTAACATGAATATCAAAATGCGCTCCAAGATTTATTGGGTGGCGGCGTTACTGATCGCGATCGTGGCGATTGTCCCGCTCCAGCGCGTGCGGGCCACCAATCCGCAGAGCGTCAGACAAGCCGCTGTCGCGGGTGGTTTCTATCCGTCCGACCCAAAAGAACTTTCCACGATGATTGACCAGATGTTGGCGCACGCGTCTCCGCCGCCAATTATTGACCCAATCCTCGCTGTGGTTGCACCACATGCGGGGTATCAGTACTCTGGCCCCGTCGCTGCCTACACCTATGCGGCTCTGAAAGGCCGCAAGTTCTCGCGAGTTGTCGTGATTGCACCATCGCACTTCGAAGCCTTCGATTTCACTTCCGTCTTCGATGGGGATGCATACGTGACGCCACTCGGGACAGTCGGGGTAGACAAAGCATTTGCAGAACAACTGGTGAAGCTGAGCCCGACCATCCGACTCTCCAGCCAGGGCCACACTCCGACGCCGAAAGGCGCCGAACATGCGCTTGAAGTGGAGCTGCCGTGGCTGCAACGAGTGCTGGGTGACTTCGTTCTCGTGCCGATCATCATGGGTGATCAGAGCTACGCAAGCAGCCGGGCTCTGGGAGTCGCACTGGCGAAGTTGATCCAGGGCAGTGACACTCTGATCGTTGCCAGTTCTGATTTGTCGCATTATCACCCGTATGACGAGGCAGTCAAGATCGACCACAAGACACTCAATGCGCTGCAGGCATGGGACTACCTCAGCATGTCGCAGAACTTCGAGGAGCGCGTTTGGGAAGCCTGCGGCGGTGCCCCCATTGTCGCGGCGATGATTGCGGCTGAGCGCATGGGAGCAAACCAGGCCCTTGTGCTTAAGTATGCAAACTCAGGTGACGCAACAGGAGACCACTCGCGCGTGGTGGGATACAGCGCGGATGTCTTTTTGAAGGCCCAAAGCAAAACGACGGTGGAACCGCAATTCTCATTGAATAGCCATGAAAGAAGCGAACTACTCGCCCTGGCGCGCAAGTCGGTGGAATATGTGGTGAAAGAGAAGAAGGCGTATGAACCTGGTGCCAGTTCCAGTGAATCGTTAGATCAGGAGCGTGGCGCCTTCGTGACGCTGACAAAATCGGGAGAATTGCGAGGATGCATCGGCTACACCTCCGCAATCAAACCTCTCTACTTGAGCGTGCGTGACACAGCCACGCTGGCGGCGGTGCGCGATTCCCGCTTCCCACCGGTATCCGCCTCCGAGCTGCCGCAACTCGAATATGAGATCTCGGTGCTTTCACCCCTGCGGCGCGTGCTGGATACTCGACAGATCAAGGTCGGCCGGCACGGTCTGCTGATGAAGAATGGTGATCATGAAGGTTTGCTGCTTCCACAAGTTCCGGTCGAACAAAAATGGGATCGGCAGCAGTTCCTCGAAGAAACATGTGCCAAAGCCGGTATGCGCTCCAGTTGCTGGAAGGACGAGGATACAGACATCTTTATGTTTACAGCAGTTGTATTCGGTGAGAACAGGCCGCCCTCGCTTATGCCCGATACAACTTTGCCTCTAAGCGTACCTGCGTTGCCAACAGCGCCGGCACCAGGTTCACCGCCGCACTGAGCCATGCAGTCTTCCAAAAACCGAACACTGGGATGAGATAACTGCTCAACAGCAAGGCGCCGGCACAACCGCCCAGTAAATCGGCTGCATAGAGCAGACCCACGCCTGTTTGAGTTCGACCGTCACGAAGATACATCTCTGTGGCAATGGGGAATTGATAACCGCCCAGCGTTCCGCACAGCGCCGCCAAGGCGGGGAAAGCAAGCTGTGCAACCAACAATCCACCGTGCATGCCCGAACTCCGCGACAGAAGAATCATCAAGGACAGCAGCACGGGGCCCGAGAGTGCGAGGAGGTATTGAATCGCGGCCAGAACGGTCATGAGCGAGTTGTGATCGCGGGCCCGAATACTGGCGATTCCCAACCAGCTTCCCACCGCGATGCCCGCCATGAACATACCAATGAGGATTGCCAGTTGGTGGTAGACATAGCCGTACACGGACTGGAATGCAAGGAGCAGGAATATCTGGAGAGCCATCAGGGTGAACCCCGTCGCCACCACGCAGCCGGTGGTGGAGGCACGCGCGCGTCGCTCGCGAGGGAGTACATACGCTAGAAGAACCGTGACAAACAGAAGGATGACGAGAACTCCCTGGAGGATGGTTGCGAACGGGACGTGTGCTGCAGCCTGGAACAAGCGTGAATATCCGAGTCTGAACTGAGCACTCCACAGCACGACGTCAAAGTAATACGCGATCGGCTCGAAGTCGCGATTGACGGGTGTCGCAGGCCGAGGTTGCAAAAGGTCACGAACCTGAGCCATGCGGTCCGGCATCATGCGAAATGGGATGAAGTATTCCCGAACGTACTGCGTTTGCAGCTGCCGTGCCTTCAGTCTTGCAATCAGCGCCTGCGGATTATCGGTCAGGACATCGGGCCGCATAGCGGCAAAGAAGTGGATCGATTCGCCCGGGATGATAACGAGATGGGGAAACACCTGTTGCAGGGTGTGCTGAATGCATCGCAGGAATTCTGCCAAGTCAGGGCTGATGTAGTCCTCGGACGACCGCAATTGCAACGCGAGCAGTCCTCCGGGAAAGAGGTGATCGCGAGCCGAGCGGAAGAATTCGATTGTGTAGAACCGGTTCAACTGCGCGGTCTGAGGGTCGGGCAGACTGAGAATAATCTCGTCAAACATGTCATCCGCGGATCTGAGATAGTGACGGCCATCAGAATAATGGATGTGCACGCGAGGGTCGGAGATAGCAGGAACAGACTGTGCGGGGAAAAACTGGCGGAATATTTGGATGAGAGTGGGGTCTAGCTCAACATAGTCGAGACGCTGCAGCGTCGGATGTTTCAGCGCCTCGCCAATGCTGCCGTTCACACCGCCGCCAATCAGCAGAATCCGCCTTGGCGCAGGATGCTCCAGGAGCGCATAGTGAACCGCTTCTTCTGCGGCGTTCTGGTCAGGAGCGCTAGCCAGGATCACTCCATTGTCATAAATGCTGCGGATATTGCCGGTTTCGATGACCGCCAGATTGCCGTAAATCGAGTCGCGGGACTCCAACAGGCCGAATCCGCGCCACAAATGCTGGAGTGTGGACCTGTCCAGACGTGGCGCAACATAGCTCAGAAACGGGATTGCGAGAAGGGTTGCCGCCACGATCAGGGCCGCAACTTGTTTTCGGCTCATCCGCAACAACAAGATTGCGGCCATGCAGAGGTTCAGGAGGGTGACGACAATGGCGATCTGGAAAGACTCCAGGAAGCGCAGCAGCACAACGCTGGCCAGGATTCCGCCCAAACCGGAACCTGTAGCCTCAAACAAGTAGGTGAAACTGGTCGCGACACGGGCGGTGACGGCGCACTCTTGTTGGTACATGCGGGCGGCAACAACGAACAGGCACCCTGATAGAACACAAAACACACTCAGACATATCAGGGATATGAGTAGCATCGGCACCGGGCCGACCAATTCACCAGGAACGGTCTGGAAGAAAGTTCTGGAAGTGCGCAGGAGCCAGATCGTCGGCGGCAAGCTGATGCCGAGCAGGCATTCGATCAGCGCAAGAGACCTCAAAGCGTTGCTTCGGCCAAATGCGAAACGGCCGGCCAGACCGCTTCCAATTGCAGTCCACAAAAGCCAGGTGGCCAGCATGATACCAAGCGAGATCTCATTGCCGCTGAAGACAACGATGAGTTCCCGCATGAGAACGATCTGGCCAATAACAGCGCTGAACCCAACGAGGCCGAGAGCTGAGCGTATCACAAACCTGGATCGGTCGAGACTTGGCATGGTGACGGGATGCGTAGCTGCAGTCACTCAGCAGAATTAGAATTTAGTTGCTGTACAAAAGCAAAGCCAGGATGCTGAAGCGCTCCTGAACACCTGTGGAATTCCATTCTTGAAAGCATGGGGGTGGAGGCGCCCTTTTCTCAATATCCCAGCCGCTTGTTCACCAAGTTCTTCAGCGGTTCCGCCTTCTCGAACCTGCCGTACTGCTCCAGGAAGAAGCGCATCGCCTGATCCTGCCAGTCAGCCGTGTGGTCTGCGCAGTGCGGCGATAGCAGGACATTCCCCTGCTGGTAAAGCGCATGTCCCGCCGGCAGCGGTTCGTGTTCAAAGACATCCAAGGCGGCTCCTCTGATCCGCCCAGCCGCTAGCGCACGTAGTAGAGCTGCCTCGTCAATTACCTGGCCGCGTCCCACGTTGATCACGGCCGCGGTCGGCTTCATGACGTCGAACTCGGAATCACTAATCATGTGCCGCGTCTCCTCGGTCAATGGGGCGGTAGCCACAATGTAGTCGCTGCGCGCCATCATTTCCCGCCGCGCTTCAGGCTTGTAGAAGTGCTCCACCAGCGGATCCTCCACCCCGGGAACATGCCGCTTCGTCGCGAGCACACGCATTCCCATGGCATGCACACGGCTCGCCACGGCTCGGCCAATGTCGCCATAGCCTAAGATACCAACCGTCTGTCCGCGAATTTCTTCGACGTCAAACGGTTCCCATACGCCTGCCATCTGGTTGCGAACCATCCGCCGGAAGTCCTTCGCGAAATACAGAATCGCCGCCAGCACAAACTCCCCGAGCGACGCGCTGAACACGCCGCTGCCGTTGGTGAGGGGGACTTTGCTCTCCACGAACTCCGGAAACAAAAGATTGTCCACGCCCGCTGCCCGGGAGTGCACCCAGCGCAGTTTCCCGCAGATCGCAAACGATTCGCGCAGCAACTCCGGGCTGCCCGACCATTGCAGGATCACTGTCGCATCCTTGGCCGCCTGCGCACACGTGGCGATGTCGCCACACAGGGTGTGCGGTAGCGCATTGAGCATCGCCAACTGCGGATCGCTTCCCGATGCCAGCACCAACACCGGATTTTCTTTCCCCATACCCAATATCCTGCCACGCTTCGCTCCTCGACGGTATACATGCTCCCGATATCCAGCGCGACTCTCGGGGCGCGCCTGAATTCATCTTCAATCCGCGGCTCGGAGAGACGTATCAGGACACGCTCGATCTGAAGGGCAACCCCTCCCTCGAGATGGATTGGTACGAAACGAAGCTCGAGGGGATGGGCGAAGCTATCCGCTACACGGTCGCGCACTGGTGCGCCACCGAAGCGCGATTCCGCAACCACTTGAAGAAGATCAAGAAAGACGATGCCGCCGAGGTGGAGAGTATGCTGGTGCGCATAACGCAGCAGGATGTCGTCTATCGCCGGCACTTGATTCCCGAACATCGTGCTTAGGTGCCCGATTTTGGTGTCTACGTCACAGTCCAAGGGCCCAACGGAGAGGCGGAGTACAGGGCCATCTCGCGGCAGCTTGTGCTGTTCTGCGTCGAGCGGCGAAAGGCGTGGCGGATGTTGCAGAGCAAGGCAGGCATCGAAACAGGGAATACAAGGCGCAGCGCTCGGTCCTGGGTGATGTAGACTCAGGCAAGATCTCGAAAAAGGAGTTGTTCGCGCACGGGCCGCAGGTGTTGAGAGACCGCTTGCAGCATTGAAGCTCAGCCGGGCCTGCTGCGAAAACGCTACGAGACGCCGGCGGCCAAATACTTTAATAGATGTTGTTGGGTTCCGCTGAGACGAAGGGAGCTAGCGTCGCGGCGTCACTGCTCCGCGACTCGGCGGGGGCGCCCGATGGAGGAGCAGAACCATTCGTCGTGCACTCCCAGGCGCGCCGGCCTCTTTCGTCAAGGACGACACGGATCTCCCCGTACTTCGAAAGGCGGTTTAGCACGGTTGATACCGACGCCAACGGATCTCTATGGCGTAACAATAAGATGGGATTCCGCCGCTCGATTTCCTCGTATACCTCTTGGCTCATCAGCGGTCGCTTGGACTCCATCAGTACCAGACGGCAGGTGTCAGTGAATCCCCGATGTCGATGGCTGGACCTCCGATCAGCGTACTCTGGTGGCCCACCGCCAACCACTTGATCACCGAAAATATTGGACAGGCCGTTGATGATTTGCTTGATCGTACCAATCCGTCTAAGGATTGCTGCCCGCTGCAGTAGAAGCGAGTGGAACTCCCTGTGCATCTCTGCTATCACTCTCTCGACATGAGGCCCGCCGAGTTCTTGCGCTGATTGGGATTCCCGCACAGTTCCTTTCCCTAAAGCGTTCAGTACGACTCAATGCTCGACCGAACAAGCCTCTAGAAAGCCTTCGCGCTTTTCGCTTCGCAGATAGTGGACAGCCATCGACGACTAGTAGGAGGGATTGTCCACCATTCCGCTGCGAAGTAAAGACGGGTGGGGACGGGTACATTCCCTAGTGGGTCGGCTCGATGCCGGCGCGTGATCGCATGTGCCGTACTCGACGCCTCTCCAGCTTTGTTATCTCAGTTTTGACTTGCATTGTTCTATTATGAGAGCCGTTACCCATCTAGCCGGAACCCATCGTCGCCCAACCGTGCAGGACGGCCCAACAACAACCATGAGCGGTCGTTTAGTTAGTTGCTATGGCCGGTCTCCTGCATCGGAGATCTAAAAGCTCTGAAGTTTCATAACAAACTCGCATCCACCCTACGGATTCGCATAGAAGGATCACGCTTGTTGGCTGTGAATGTGGAGTTGCGGCGTCACACAAGTCATGGGCTCATACGACATTGTCTTGATTCTGTCCTCAACTTATGTGCATCTGTACCACTCACTCCCGTAGCGCCCTAGGTGGTAGCTCGCCTGCACTGCACCTAGACATCAGTTTCGTTTCTGTACTCGCCCAAGCTTTATGGTTCTGAGTAGCTTCGCGAAGTAAGTTCTTCGCACACCGAGTAACAGTGTGCTACCGCGCCACGAAAGCTTAGGCATGCCGAGAAGCTCTTGCCAATGACCTTCCAGGAGGCTTTGCTATGCGCGTATGGAACCAGACCCGCTGGGCTCATGTGACCTTCCTCTTCGTGGCTGCGTTTCTTTGTGTGACTTCGCTCGCGTGGGCGCAGTCGACGAATACCGGCACGATTGCCGGCACTGTGACCGACCCAAGCAATGCGGTCGTGAACGGCGCCAGTGTGACCCTCACCGACGCTGCCACGAGGAACTCCCGCTCCGCTACGACCAACGACGCAGGGCGATACATCTTTGTCGACGTGACGCCCGGCAGTTACGAACTGACCGTCGCTAAGCAAGGTTTTTCTACCAGCAAAGCGCAGACTACGGTCAAAGTAGGAGAGGCCACCACTGCAAATATGACTTTGCAAATCGGAGGCGCCAATGTCGTAGTGGAAGTGACCGCTGTCGGCAACGAATTGCAGACCATGAACGCCACGGTTGGAAATACGATTACGAACCTCACCATCGACAATCTGCCGAGCCTTGGCCGCGATGTCAGTACTTTCGTCGCGTTGCAGCCAGGCGTGAGCCCCGATGGCTCCGTCGCAGGAGCAGTTGTCGATCAAAGCTATTTCACACTTGATGGCGGCAATAACACCAATGACATGGATGGCAGTATGAACGTCTACACCAAGAGCTTCGCTGGCGACCCGACGGGTGGCGTTGCCAACCAAAATAGCGTCGGACCGTCGGAAGGAGGCACGGGTGTGGGTGGTGCCACGGGGGTGTTGCCGACTCCCCAGGATAGCGTTGAGGAATTCAAGGTTAATACGGCCGGACAAACCGCCGATTTTAATAGCTCAGCCGGATCCGAGGTAAAGGTAGTCACCAAGCGCGGGACCGATGCCTGGCATGGCACCGCTTACGAGTATTACAAGGACAATACATGGTCGTCGAATAGTTGGCAGAATAACTTCAACAACGTTCCGATACCCAGCTTCCATTACAGCCGTTACGGCGGAGCGATTGGTGGTCCGCTTATCCCCAAGGCAGTTCTTGGCGGTAAGACTTACTTTTTTTTCAATTATGAGGGTTTCAGTTTCCCCAACTCCGAAACCATCGTTCGAGACGTCCCATCTCCCAGCTTGCAGTTAGGACTATTGAAAGACGATACGACCGGCGCTATTTACAACCTGAACCCGACTGTAGTGACCTACAACGGCATCACTTATGCGGCGAATCAGGGTTGCACAGGAGGCCCTTGCGACCCGCGGACCGGCGGGGCAATTGGAGTCAATCCTCTGGTCCAGCAGATCTGGAACAAGTATGAACCGCAGTCAAATGCAACCTGCACTCAAAGTCTGTGCGATGCGGGAGGTAACGTCCTGGGATTCTCCGCCAACCTGGCCCAGCCAACAACCAGCAAGTTCGCCGTTGGGCGTGTGGATCACGATTTTTCATCCAAATGGCACCTGATGTCCACTTATCGCTGGTTCAAGCTGAAGGCGGCGGCGGATGCCCAGGTAGATATCGGCGGCTTCTTCTCGGGGGACAAGCGCGGCATCCCGGCAGCGCAGTCGAGTCTTCCGCAACAAGCATTCTTGTGGACGGCGGGGCTGACCACGAACATCACCAACAATACCACCAACGATTTCCACTACAGCTTCCTGCGTAATTACTGGCAATGGGATCGGACCGGAGATACTCCGCAGACGACTACACTGGGCGGAGCACTCGAAATCTTCAGCGGCCAGGCACAGGGTGCAGCGCAGGATCTCGGCCCTTACAACGTGAACACGCAGCAAACCCGAAACCGTTTCTGGGATGGACACGATCAGATGGTGCGCGACGATATCTCGGTGCTGAAGGGCAACCATCTGTTTACGTTTGGCGGTACTTACGAACACAATTGGGACTACCACCAACGCACCGACAACGGTGGGGGCATCAACAACCAACCCGTGTTTGAACTGGGCAACGGAACTACCGGATCGGGGCTGGCAGCGGATATACCACTCTGCTCCCAAGCGGGTGTCACGATCAAAAACTGCAGCTCATTGACGGCAGCGGCACTGGGCATCGTTTCTATCTCGCAGGTCGCCTACACGCGATCTGGTCAGAATCTGGCGTTGAATCCTCTGGGCTCACCGGCGTTCGACAAGAGCACGATTCCTTTCTACAACGTCTATTTCACCGATACATGGCACATGAAGCCAACGTTCACGCTGACTTACGGTTTGGGCTGGACCTTGGAAATGCCACCGGTTGAACAGGCCCGTAAGCAGGTGGAACTGGTGGATTCGGCAGACCAGCCAATCTCGGGAGGAGCCTACTTGAAGGCACGTGAACGCGCGGCATTACAGGGCATGAACTACAATCCCGAAGTCGGTTTCGCGCTGGTTGGCAACACCGGCAGCGGGTTGAAGTTTCCTTATAACCCCTTCTATCACTCTTTCAGCCCACGTCTGGCTGCAGCTTGGAGCCCGCGCTTCGATGGGAACTCTATTGCAGGTAAACTTTTCGGGCATGAAGACACCGTCATTCGGGCCGGCTATGGCCGCATCTTCGGCCGCTTGAACGGCGTGGATTTGGTGCTTGTGCCCTTGCTCGGTCCTGGGTTGCTCCAGCCTGTGCAGTGCCGCACTGCCCTGATGAACGGCACCTGCGGCGCCACCGGCACCAATCTTGCCTCGAATGCCTTCCGCATTGGCGTGGATGGTCTGTCTGCCCCACTGCAGCAAGCCGCCGCCACTTTGCCCCAACCGTACTTTCCCGGAGTCAATGGTGTTTCGGCGGCCACCGCCTCTGTTTTGGACCCGAACTTCCGGCCCAACCAGGTTGATTCGTTCAATGTGACGATTCAACGTCAGTTGTCCCCGAAGGTCATACTAGAGCTTGGCTACATTGGGCGCAGAATCACCAACGAGTACATGCCGATCAACCTGAATGCGGTGCCTTACATGATGACGCAGGGCGGCCAGAGGTTCGATAAGGCGTATGCCAACATAGTCCTGCAATTGTGCGGCGGCATCGCCGGCCTGGCTGGCGGCGGCTGCAATGGCGATGGACATGGCAACCCCAACCCGGCAGCTGTCACCCCGCAACCGTTCTTCGAAGCGGCGATGAAGCCGGCCTACTGCGCTTCGGCCACGAGCTGCACCGCCGCGGTGGTGGCGAATGAAGCTGGAAATCTGACGACGGCACAAGTCTGGTCGCTGTGGAGCGATCTTGATGGCGCGGCCGGCTGCACCGCTTGCGGAGGTGTCGGGTTCAAGGTCGGCACCACAATGATGAACAACGCCAACGCCGCCATCGGAGCTACCTCGCCCCAGATGACCGCGGGACCAGCGGTGAACGGCAGCTACGGCTACGGAAACTACAACGGTGGTTTCGTATCCCTCAAGATGGCCGACTGGAGAGGATTGACGATGCAGTCCAACTTTACCTATTCGAAGGCGTTGGGGACGGGAGCGGAGGTCCAGGCAACCAGCGAATTCACTCCAGACGATCCCTTCAACCTGCAAAGGCAGTACGGATATCAGACCTACAATCGCAAGTTCGTATACAACTTCTTCTTCGTCTACCAGCCGCCCTTCTTTAAGGGGCAATCCGGACTGCTGGGACGGGCCCTGGGCGGATGGACACTCTCGTCTGTCTTCTCGGCAGGCAGCGGCGCACCGGTCGAACTTTTCACCAGCACCGGAGACGGTCAGGAATTCGGTGCTGGAGACAACAGCAACTACTTTGGCAACGAAAACGCCATAGAAATGACACCGGTCAAAAGCGGTCACCGGTACAATCAGCCCGGCAGTTTCCCAAATATGTTTGCCACCGGGCCAAACGCAGTGAACGACTTTCGCAATCCGATTCTGGGATTGGATAACAGAGACTGTGGCTTTGGCTGTCTCCCGGGCCTGCCTTACTGGAACGTCGACTTGAGCATCCGAAAGAATATTAAAGTGGCGGAGACCGTCAGCTTGGAACTGCAGGGCGTCTTCGCCAACATTTTCAACCACAATCAGTTCCTCGACCCGAACGGCTTCTTTTTAACCGGGCTTTTCAGCGGATCCGGGACCAATGGTTTCGGTGCACTGACCGGAGGCTCAGCGCAGGAGGAGCCGGGAGGAAACAGGCAGATCGAGGTGGGTCTGCGCGTTCGCTTCTGACCAAATCATCACCCACATCTGATCAAAGGCCGCGCCCTAGTGGCGCGGCCTTAGCCTTTTTGGAACCGGAGTGCGTGATGATCGTCAGATAAAAACCTTCCAAGCTCAAGCACGGCGCGGAGACGAACTGTGGGCATAAAGCCGATTCATATGGTCAAATGCGTTATTCGCTGCCATTCTGCCTGGGTTACGCGGGCGCCGGAATGACCAGTTAAAATTTTACGAGTGACTGGAATTACCCTACCAATGCACGCGAATCAGGGACGAGCGTGGGGTCGTCAGCAATCTCGGCGTCGATGAGTAGACTAAACTAAGCAGTCGTTGTCCCACGCCTGCCCGGCCTGCGTGGCGGGCATGCTGTCTTAGCTCTTCAGCAAGTTGCCGATGCCGCTTGAGATGAAAACCCAGTGCGAGAAATGTGGAGCACCTCTCCAAGAGGATGGGGACGCCTACATCTGTTCGTACGAGTGCACCTTCTGTGCAGGCTGCAGCTCGGAGGCACAGGGGATCTGTCCGAATTGCACGGGCGAACTCATTCGGCGACCACGGCGGGGTGTGGCTTCTAACGTTGTCGAGACCCGTGATCGGCAACGCCCTCGCTCTCAACGTCCGTGGTTGATATGGGTAGTGAGTTTCGGGGTGTGGACGTTTCTAACCTTCGCCGCCACCGGAACGATTTATGAGATGTACCGCTCGATGGGGCGCGGCAGCGTCAAAGAGACCTTCTTTCTGCAGCTCAGCCAGATCTTTCCCTATGCTTTTCTTACTCCATTCGTCTTTGCACTGGCCATGCGGTATCCGGTGCAACGGGGGAATTGGGCGCGGCGCTCATTCCTGCATCTGGCCTGCGGGGTCGCATTCTCGGCCATTCACGTAATCATGAGGGCCGCAACGCCTTACGCATTCTGGGATCCGCAATCGCGCACGTGGATGTCCGCAATTTGGGATGTCCATGCCCACGTGTTCAGGGTCCAGTGGCCGCAGCTTAAGATGCTGTTCTTTTCGAACGTGCTGGATGATGTGACGGGTGCCTATTTGCCGATCGCGCTCATCGCTCACGTCATTTCCTATTACAAAACATCGCGGGAACGCGAGATTCGTACCTCGCAACTTCAGATCCAACTGACCAAGTCGCGGTTGCAGGCACTGAAAAGCCAACTGCAGCCGCACTTCCTGTTCAACACCCTGCACTCCATTTCCGCCCTCATGCTCACCGATCCGTCCGCAGCGGACAGAATGATGACGCGCCTCAGTGATCTCTTGCGGATGACCTTGGAGACTGACGCAACACAGGTCACAACGTTGAGCCGGGAACTTGAATTCGCAAATGGGTATCTTGAGATCGAGAAGGTGCGGTTCGATGCTCGGCTAAGGGTTGTGCAAGAGATTGCTCCCGAAACCCTCGACGCGCAGGTTCCGACTTTGCTGCTGCAGCCCTTGGTGGAGAACGCGGTCAAACATGGCATTGCGAAGCGTTCCGACGGAGGCGAGATCCGTATCAGCGCCACTCGCGATGATCGCAGCCTCTATCTGAGGATAGAGGACACCGGTCCTGGACTCGACGCCGGTGAGAACTTTGAGCAGAAGAGCGGCTTGGGTCTACGGGCGACACGCGACCGCCTCAAGACACTCTACGGCGCTGAACAGAGCCTTGACATTCAAGAAAGACCGGAAGGTGGTGTAGAGGTATGTGTGTCGATACCCTTTCGCACTGAGCCGCGTCTACTGCTGTATGACCTGGTCTCCGATAATCCGGAGTCCGCGGCTGGACAGACCCATGACCCCTGAAATCCGAACGATCATAGCGGATGATGAGTCCCTCGGACGCAAGAAGTTGCGCATCCTGTTAGCCGCTGAACCCGGGATTCACGTGGTGGCGGAATGCCCGGATGGCCCGAAGACAATCGCAGCGTTGCGGGACTACGAACCGGATTTGCTTTTGCTGGATATTCAAATGCCCGGCGCAGATGGTTTCGAAATTCTGGAAAGCGTCCCAGCGAACAATTTGCCGGTTGTGATTTTCACCACAGCCTACGATCAATACGCAATCCGAGCGTTTGAAGCGCATGCGCTGGACTACCTGCTGAAACCGTTTGACCAGGAACGGCTTCATCGGGCCATCGAGCGGGCTCGCACCGAGATTCTGAAGGCGAAAGACAGCCAAGTGGCGAGCCGCATCCTTGATTTCCTCAACGAAGCGAAGGCCAAGTCGCCCGTAGAAAAGCGGCTGGTTATAAAAGCCGGAGGCCGCGTAGTGTTTCTGGACTTGGATGAGATCGAGTGGGTGGAAGCGGCCGCTAATTACGTAAAGCTGAACGTTGGCAAGGAATCCTACCTGCTGCGAGAGGGGATTGGACGCGTTTCTGAGAGGCTCGATCCTGGCCAATTTGTTCGCATCCACCGTTCAGTGATTGTGAATGTTGGGAAAATAAAGGAACTGCATCCTTGCAACAGTGGTGAATATATCGTGGTTTTGAAGAACGGCAAGGAGTTATCCTGCAGCCGCGGCTACCGCGCGGGGTTACAACAATTGATCGGCAAGGATTTCTAAGCGAGAGCGTTGCCCGCTATTGAATGCTTCCAGTTTGCCTGGATGAAATCAATTTCCGTTCAAATGCAATCAGCGTGAACTTGGTTCTTCTTTTGTGTTGACTACTCGTCCCTTAGCCGAGCAATCAGGCACAAAACACTCCCGGACTCGCCGTCGGACCGTCCATGTGTCCCACTAGCTTCTTCTCCAGCCCGTCGCGCGCCGGCGTCAGCTCTCGCCGGAGGTGCTCCATCTCCTCCTCGCGTAGGGGTGAGAAGTTCCGCGCCACTTCGACATTATGTTCGAGCATGTCCAGTCGCGGCATCCCCACAACGGTGGTGCTAACTGGCAGACTCATCGAATAGCGAAGCAAAGAACTTATGTCGCTTTTCGCGGACCCGCTTCCCAATAGATATTCCTGGCCCGTTACCTTCATGGCAATAATGCCGAGGTTCTTCTGTTTGGCCGCAGGCAAGGCAAGCTCTTCAAAGCGCCCGTTCCGGGAAGCATTGAGGGCCATCTGCACGCAGTCCAAGTCGTGCCGCCGGATGGCCTGAGCCATCACTTCTCCGTTGGTGTGGCTGGACATGCCGATGAACCGCGTTATCTTCTGTTCTCGCGCCTCGAGTGCGCCCTTAAGCGCCCCATCCCGCGCTTCGATCTTGGCCAGGTCATCAGCTTGGCCCAGGCTGTGAATGTGGACTAGATCCACGTGGTCCACCCGCAGCCGCTTCAGACTGCCTTCAAGCCGCCGCAAGTATCCGTCGCGTGAGCGATCCGGAATTTTCGTTGCCAGCCAAACTTGGTTGCGGCGCGTCGCCATCACCTGGCCGACGCGTGACTCGCTTTTGCCATCGCCGTATGCATATGCCGTGTCCAGATAAGTGATGCCCAGATCAATCGCTCGATTGAGCGCCGCCAGCGCCTTGTCTTCGTCCTGGTACATCAGGAAGCGGCTTCCGCATCCGAATGCAAGGATCGATACTTTAGCGCCGGTTCGCCCCAGGGTTCGCGACGGGAGCGGATCCGCCACGGAAGGTTTCCCAATTGAAAATCCTTTTAAAAGCGACCAACTCGCGCCAGCCGCCGCCCCCAAACCAATTCGCTCAAGAAACGTTCGCCGAGAAAGATCTTCGCTCATGGTCTTCTCCTTGATGAGCTCGATTGAATTGACACTCCGCTTCTATGAATTTAGCTCAACTCAGCTGTGGTCGTCGACAGGCACCGCGGAGCAGATCGTCGCTGTGCCGGCTGATGGATTCGTCGCTCTCTCTTTCCGGTCAAATCAGCCAAATGATCTGAGGAGTTGGCGGATGCCGCGATCTTATCTTCCCAGGATCAACCCGGTTGTTGCACCGTCGAGGTGCCGTGTTCGTTCGTGGTAATGATCAGCGGCGGGAAACACGCGTAAGCGTTGATGCGCTGGTAGGCATCGTTGAGCATGATGTCGATGCCAAAGTTTACAAGCGACCGGCCCAGGCCGGGAACGAACACATCCATGTTCCTGAGTGGAAAGCAGTGCTTCTTCAAGGTCCGCGCACCCGTCGGAGAAAGGGAATAGCCGACCGACCCGAACGCACTGAATATCTTGTATGGTTGCGGCCTCAAACTGAGGGATTGAAACGCTTCGATTCCAATCCTCATTGCGCCCTGGTTGAACGCCGCCAGGCAGGGCGAGACTCCCGGAAGCATGTCAAACAAGAGGACCGAGTCGAAATTCCAGCCCCAGAGAATCAGGTGCCAGTCCTGTGGCAGCGCCTCGATCATCGCTTCGGCCGACGGACTGAACCCGCGATTGAAGATGGCGTCATCTTCGCAAACCGTGACCAGTTGGTTCCTCTCGATTGCCAGGTCCCATAACGCCAGATGCGATAAAGCGCAGCCCAGCGCGCCGTCGCCGTAGCCAAGATCAGCCTTAATCACACCCTGCTCAACCAGCGAACCTCGTGCAACATTCTTTCCGTCTATTGCCGAGAAGCGCGAGAAGTTGAGCGGCAACGCCCCATTCAGTTTTTCGAACGCCGCCATTCGGTCTTTGTTGCGGTCGAGATTGATGACGTAAATATCCATCACCTAGCGCTCCAAGGGCAGAAAAAATGCGCGCCGTTGGTGCCGCGAATGCTAGCACCTTCACGCGTCGCTGTCGATGTTAGGTCATTGGACGTCGGCCGCCTCAAGACGCGGAACAAGGGCGTGAATAATTGCTAATGCCACGACATAGGCTGAGCCCGCGATCAAAAACGGAATCATGTAGCTACCGGTCCACTGCAGGACGTAGCCGACGATTTTCGCCATCAGCATCCCTCCGATGGCTCCGGCCATGCCGCCGATTCCTACAACTGAGCCAACTGCTTGTGCCGGAAATATATCCGAGGTCAAGCTGAACAAGTTTGCAGAAAAACCTTGATGCGCGGCTGCCGCAAGCCCAATGAGCAGTACCGCGCCCCACAAGCTTTGCATGCTGTAGGCGAATACGATGGGAACTACGCTGAGGGCGCATACCAGCATGGCGATTTTTCTCGATGCATTCACGCTTTTCCCGCGACGGATCAGCGTAGACGATAGCCAGCCCCCGGCAATGCTACCGATATCAGCCAAAACATAAATCACCATAATGGGTAAGCCTATCTGCATCAGCTTCAGACCATGATCGCGCTGGAGAAAATCAGGAATCCAGAACAGCAGGAACCACCAGATCGGATCGGTAGTGAATTTGCCGATGACGAAGGCCCAGGTTTGCCGATACGAAACCAGTTTGGCCCACTTGATTTTGCGTGCTGACTTCGGACGATCGCTGACAATATAGTCGAGTTCGGCTTGCGACAACCGAGGATGCTCCTCCGGCTTGCGGTAAAGCAGGAGCCAGAACGCCAACCACAGAAATCCGAGGACGCCGGTCGCAACGAAGGCCGAGCGCCAGCCGTAGTGGATGGCGATCCAAGGCACAAGAAACGGCGTCACAATTGCGCCAACATTCGATCCCGCATTAAATATCCCGGTGGCGAGTGCCCGCTCTTTCTGAGGAAACCACTCCGCCACCGTCTTAATACTGGCCGGGAACACCCCAGATTCACCGAGACCTAAAGCGGACCGCGCCACGACGAAGCTGAACAATGACCCGCACGCGGCGTGAGCAATCGAAGCCAGGCTCCAGAAAATCATCGACCAGGCATAACCCAGCCGCGTACCCAAGCGGTCGACAAGTCTGCCCACGACCACCATGCCCACGGCATAAGCTGCCTGAAACGCGAAGACCAGGTTGCTGTAGTCGATTTCATTCCAGCCAAGATCATGCTGAAGGGTTGTCTTCAGCACCCCAAGGACCTGTCGGTCCATGTAGTTCTTGGTAACTCCGAACAATAGAAGAGTGCAGATCACCCAGCGGATGTGACCCACTGGGGCTGAGGTCGCACGAGCGGCACCCGAAGTTATCTGCGGAACGGGCTTCTCCACGCCGGACTTGGCTGCGGGCTGCATAGGGTCATTCTATTTCCTGGGCCCAGCAGCAGATTCCCCTTCTAGTGATCGACATGAGCGTCCCTCGTCGCGAAAACAGTAGTAGTCTAGGCGCCAGTTCCGCCGCCGCTGCAACCGACTCGCATGGTTTTACGTTTGCGCGTCGCAAGGTGTCAAATCAAGATTGATAAATGGCTGCCCTTAGAAAGACTCTATGCTTTAGGCGCGCCAATTCCTGTATGGTATATGCGCTCGCTGTTCACAGCGGTCTCAATCTTTTTTGGATCGAACGAGTACTTGAACATGACAACCGATGCCTCGTTGCTCCTGAAGCCGAAAGAAAATTGTCGCTGGGACATGGTGGGTCTCGGCGAGGTCATGCTGCGGCTCGATCCTGGCGATGTTCGTGTTTCTACCGCGCGACAGTTTCGAGTATGGGAAGGTGGGGGCGAATACAACGTTGCGCGCGGTCTACGCCGCTGCTTCGGGATGCAAACCACGATCATCACTGCGCTCGCAGACAATCCGGTCGGCAGGTTGCTCGAGGACCTTATGCTGCAGGGCGGAGTTGATCTGTCGCACTTGCGGTGGGTGCCTTATGACGATGTGGGACGCGCGGTCCGCAATGGCCTGAACTTCACGGAGAGAGGTTTCGGCGTGAGGGCTGCTCTGGGATGCTCCGACCGCGGGCACACCGCCGCGTCGCAATTGAAGCCAGGCCAGATCGATTGGGAGAGGATTTTTGCCAGAGAAGGAGCACGCTGGTTCCATACTGGCGGAATCTTTGCTGCCCTTTCCGATACGACCCCATTGGTCGCTCGTGAGGCCATGGAGTGCGCTCGCCGCAACGGTACGATTGTTTCCTATGATCTGAACTATCGCGCGTCGCTATGGAAATCGGTCGGCGGCCGCTCCAAAGCGATTGAAGTCAACAGACAGCTTGCGCCCATGATTGATGTGATACTCGGAAACGAAGAAGACTTCACCGCCGCGCTTGGATTTTCGGTGGAGAGTACGGACGAACATCTGGCGCGTCTGGATTCGGCCAATTTCCGGCGCATGATGAAACAGGTCGTCGAGAAATATCCGAACTTGAGGGTGGTGGCCACTACTTTGCGCGCCGCACGCACCGCGACGCGCAATGACTGGGGAGCGATTTGCTATTGTGATGGGAGGTTCTGCGAAGCCCGGCCCATGCCCGACCTGGAGATTTACGATCGCGTCGGCGGAGGAGATTCCTTCGCCTCGGGTCTTATTTATGGCCTGCTGTCCGAGCACGGCCTGCAATGGTCGGTTGACTGTGGTTGTGCTCACGGCGCCCTGGCGATGACTACTCCGGGAGACACCACCATGGCGACGTTGGCTGAAGTGGAACGGGTGATGAAAGGAGGCACGGCGCGGGTGCAGCGCTGAAAGGTTGAGCGTGATGAAAAAAGAGCAGATCCTCCATCAGATCCATAAAGTCGGCCTTGTGCCAGTGTTGCGAGCACCCTCGGCGGAGGCCGCCATCGCCGCCGCAGCAGCAATCGAGGCCGGTGGAGTCCCGGTCCTCGAGATTACGATGACCGTCCCGTATGCGATTGAAGTAATCGCGGCGGTGGCAAAGAGTTCTGGCGGACGCGTGCTAGTTGGCGCAGGAACCGTTCTGGATGCTGAGACCGCTCGTGCATGCATTCTGGCCGGAGCCCAATTTGTTGTTAGCCCTGCCCTGAATGTGAATACGATCGATCTTTGCCGGCGCTATTCGATACCGGTTATTCCCGGGGCCCTTACTCCCACCGAAATCGTGACCGCGTGGGAGGCTGGCGCGGACGTGGTGAAAGTATTCCCCTGCAGCGCCGTCGGCGGAGCGAAATATCTCGCGGCGCTACGAGGGCCGCTACCGCAAATCGAATTGATACCGACCGGCGGAGTCTCTCTTTCGACTGCCGCTGAATTCATCGCCGCTGGGGCATTCGCTCTCGGAGTAGGTTCGGACCTCGTCGACATTTCCGCCGTGAAGAATGGCAAGCCGGAAGTGATTACGGAGAACGCCCGCAAATATATCGCAGTCGTGGAGCGGGCGCGGGCCTGACTTTTTATGTTGCGAGATAGACGGTTTCGGCGACACTATCACATGACGTAAGCAATCTCATGTATTTCTGTGGCCATGGTTTGATAACAGGAAATGCGCGCGATCTCTGAAAGGCAAACTATTATCTGCAATGAACAAATCTCCGTTTAACCTTGAGGGAAAAACAGTCGTCGTGGTGGGTGGCACTTCCGGAATCGGACACGCCCTCTCGGTCGGACTTGCTGAAGCCGGAGCCGACGTAGTTGCCTCTTCAAAGACCGAAGCGAAGGTGCACGAAACCGCAAACCTAATTGAACAATTGGGCAGAAAAACGCTCCGGGTAACGGCGGATGTCGGCGACCGCGCCTCGCTCGAGAGACTTCGAGATGCGGCGGTCAGCGCTTTTGGGAAAGTAGATGTGCTTGTGAATTGTGCAGGAACTACCCAGAAGGCTCCCACGCTGAACTTTCCAGAGGCGGCGTGGGAGCAAATCCTGGACATCAACCTGACCGGCACGCTCCGTGGCTGTCAAGTGTTTGGCGAACACATGTTGCAGCGGAAATCCGGCCGGATCATCAACATTGCCTCTTTGTCGACCTATCTCGGACTATTCGAAGTTGCCGCCTACGGTGCCAGCAAAGCGGGCGTGGGCTCACTTACAAGAACGCTGGCCGTAGAGTGGTCACGGCATGGCGTTCTGGTGAACGCAATTCTGCCCGGAGTATTTCGCACTCCCCTGAACTCGAATTTGCTCGACAACACCAACCGCGGCCGCGAATTCCTCATGAGAACACCGATGGGACGGTTCGGTAAGGCCCGGGAACTGGCCGGAGCCGCTGTCTATCTGGCGTCCGATGCAGCATCGTTTGTTACCGGGTCGATTCTCGTGGTAGACGGCGGCATCCTCGCAAGCGGGGTCAACCAGTAGGTTCAGTGCAGCCATAGCGTGCGGCGGACGATTTGTCCGTCACGTGGATTGAGCAGGGCCGCAGAGACGAGGGAAAATGCGGCTCCAACATGACCGGATTCCGCTGACAAACCAGGGGTAGAAATCTATCTGCGTCTATACTTCCGGATAAACTTGCCTTTTAAAAGGAAGTCCGCCGAGGCTCGCGCAAATGAAAATCGTGGATGCAAAAGTAGTTGTATGTTCTCCGGGGAGAAACTTTGTCACCCTCAAAATTGTCGCCGAGAACGGGAGTTATGGGCTGGGCGACGCCACACTGAACGGGCGAGAACTCGCGGTTGCCACGTATCTTTCTGACCATCTGCTGCCCTTGTTGATTGGCCGTGATGCACGCCGTATTGAGGATACGTGGCAATACCTTTACAAGGGCGCGTATTGGCGCCGCGGTCCGGTCACCATGAGTGCCATCAGCGCGGTCGACACTGCCTTGTGGGACCTGAAAGCGAAGAGCCTGAACGTTCCACTGTACCAGTTGCTGGGCGGAGCCTCGCGCGACACCGTCATGGTTTATGGACACGCCAGCGGCAGCGACATCGATAAGACGATGGAGGCCGTCGCACAATATGTGAAACTAGGATACAAGGCGGTTCGGGCCCAATCGGGAATTCCGGGACTAGAGGACACTTACGGTGTGGGCCGAGGCGGAAAGAATTACGAGCCAGCGGAACCAGGCCTGCCGCCCGAGAAACGGTGGTCCTCCGAACTCTACCTGAATTTCGTACCGCAACTCTTCGCTGCTCTCCGCAGAGAATTCGGGCCGGATATTCATCTGCTCCACGATGCGCACCATCGGTTGACTCCAATCGAGGCCGCTCGCCTTGGCAAGTCGCTCGAACCATATCACCTGTTGTGGCTGGAGGATCCCACACCTGCGGAGTTGCAGGATGGATTTCGAATGATCCGCCGCCACACGACTACACCGTTGGCCGTCGGAGAAGTCTTCAATAGCATTTACGACTGCCAGTTACTCATCCAGGAACAGTTGATCGATTACATCCGCACAAGCGTAGTCCACGCTGGGGGCATTACGCATCTGCGAAAAATTGCCAGCTTGGCAGAGATGTATCAGGTGCGCACGGGCTCTCATGGGGCAACGGACCTGAGCCCCGTCTGCATGGCCGCCGCTCTGCACTTCGATCTCAGCGTTCACAACTTCGGCATCCAGGAATACATGCCCCACACTCCTGAGACTGGCAAAGTCTTCCCTCATGCATATTCTTTTGAGAATGGAATGATGCATCCCGGCGACGCGCCAGGCCTAGGTGTGGACATCGACGAGTCGCTTGCGGCCCAATATCCCTATAAGCGCGCATACTTGCCCATCAACCGTCAGCTTGACGGAACAATGCACGACTGGTAACCAATCGTCCACATGACAGTCCTCAGAGAAGAAGTTTTATGATGGTGCCCTGAATGTGGGACTTCGGGAAAGAAATTCCTTTCTCCGTTTCGCCCAGCAAGCAAGGGGTAGAGCTGAGGGTTTGGCCCTATCCGATCGCGTAACTGATCGCAAGCGTTCCTACTGATTAGAAATTGGCGGAAGCGAGTGGGGGTCGAAGGCACACAGAAACGTAACTTCAATCACTTAGATGGCAGCAGATGGCACGTAATACCCTGTTTTCGACGCAAAGCAGCGTGAACGGCACGGGAAATGGCACGGGGCAGTGCTTTGGGAAACTCGCCTAAGTCCGCGCTTTCTTGTTTGCTTTCGAGAGTGCAACACGATGAGCGTTCGCGTGCGCCGGAGAACAGTATTTTTGCTCATTGTCCTTGTCTGGACTGAAAAAACGGGGGATGAAAGGCGCACCGCAACCGGGCTTTTTGCAAAAGTGTATGTGACCCATCCCCACAATCGCGTAAACGGCGGCTTCCCAATTGGGACAATACAGGCCGGGCCGTGGTACTTCATTGTGTCGCGTTGAATACCAGATGATGAAACGCGCTGTTTGTAGCAGGTTACTCATCAGCCCCGAATAAGCCCACGCTGCCTCTTTCCATTTCTTGCTGCCGCGAACGTAAGCAATCTCCGCGTCTCCCCAATGAGGGACCCACCGCTGTACTGAATCAATCGCCTTCTGAAACGCGCTCCAATCGCGGTCTTTTTGTGCGCGTTGCAGCAGGGCAATTCCACAGACCAAGACCCATTCTCGGGGCTGAGTGTCTTTCCATCGGTCTAGAAGCGAAAAAGCCTCTTTTTGTGAGACCACGTGCAAACCCGAAATGTCCGGGTCTTTTGGATTGAAGAGGGGACCAACTCCATCCGGACGGGCACTGTCACTGGACTTGACCAGCACCGGAAGCGGGGTAACGGGTGGTAATGGGCTTATTGGCATACCCATTACTTTAGCCTAATCTTGTCTAGTACGCAAGCGATTTCGGACACGCTAAATGGACTCCACTTCGGGCAACAGTAAAGGGCAGTTCCAAGTGACCGCTGCTGCAGTATGCCGGGGTAATGGGTGGTAATGGGGTTATTGGCATGCACATTAGCTCGGGATAATCTGGACGTGCTAAATGGATTCCCTAACAGACCGTGAAAGGTGACCAAAGTAATGACCGGACAACAGTTGATTGGCGAATTGTGGCGTAGGAGCCTACGGGTTGCTCGGGAGGCCGGTGACGTGCCCGCCACAGCAGTACAGGAACTAATTGGACAGACCCGCCAAGTTCTCACGCACTACGGCTGCTCGAAACGAGATGCAGCTTTTCTCTTGTATGACCTTTACACGATGGTCCATTGGGATTGGCCCGAACCTACAGCCCGGATTTTTGAAACGTTGCTCGAACTAGAACTAGCCGAATTTTTCGTTGAAAGAGGTATGCAGGCATGACCCCCACATTTCGCAGCACATTTTTTGCGCTGCTCGAAACCTATGCGCCAACGTTGCTAGCCGGACCTGAAGCCCGCGTGTCCGTGCCAAAGCCGAAACTCTCTGCCGGGCAAATTGGCGTCTTTGGTGTCCTCGGTCAGAACGATTGGTACGCGGACTCCGATTACACACAGATTAGGGCAAGACGTGAGGCGTGCGCTTGCGGACCCATCAGTCAAGGCGATTGATTTGGTTGATGGACTCGTCCGGGAGGCAGCGTGTTGGGTCTGCCCGAAACGGCAGCCACGATACATGCGGCCAACCGGGTTAAGCCCGTGCGGGCTTTTGTGACCGGCATAGCCGCATCTGCCGCGTATTGGCTCGCTAGCCAAGCCATCCACAATCTCACTCACGCCGTCCGGCGAAGTTGGGTCTGTGGGCGTCCTGGACCTCCACGCGGACATCAGCAAGGCACTCGATAACCGCGGGCGTCAAACTCACCGCCGTGACAGCCGGGGAGCACAAGGTTGAGCGTGCGCCGTTCACTCCGCTGACCGATGACGCCAAGGCCCACATGCAAGCCAGCGTGAATGAGTGGTACGGGGATTTTCTCTCAGCCGTGCGGCGGGGACGTGGTGCCCGCGTGTCTGCCACTAGCAATTACGGCGGAGGCCGGATGCTTAGCTCCCGTGAGGCCGTGGCCGCTGGAATGGTGGATTTGTATCGGAGTTCGTGCCGGGGCTGCATGTTAACGTTATTCTTGAGTTGACTTTTCACGCTGTTGAACTGTAAGAAGGCGAAGGCGGAGGCGTCCGGGCTGCTCGATAACGCAATGGCAGAATCCCGCACGCTCAGCATAGCCGAGCAAGTCCGCTTTGACTCGCTGACAGCCCGCATACAAGACCTGGACGCGGCAATTGCTCAGCGCGAATCTCTCAGAAAGGCAGTGTCCTAAAACCCAATGAGCCTCACTTTACCTCAATCTCCCCAACCCCCCGGCAACCGGCAAGCGAGCCGATAGCACGGTGATGGGTCAGCCGTATTCCCTTGCCTCACTCACTTCGATGTTTGGAGGCGTGCAGACACAGAGCGGTCAATTTGTCACACCACAACGCGCAATGCGAAGCGCCGCCGTTCTTGCGTGTTTGCGAATCCTCATGCGAAGACCTATCAGCCCTGCCGTTGAATCTGTACCGCCGCACGCCCCAAGGCGCGGTGTTGGCCACGGATGACCCGCGATTCCACTTACTGCACAATGCGCCTAACTCATGGCAGACCTCAATGGAATGGCGCGAAAGCATGGTTCTTGGACATGTTGTCCTACGGCCAAGCATTCTCAGAAAAGGAAATTGGGCCGGATGGGGTCGTGAGTCTCTTCCCTCTCTCGGCAAGCCGCATGGTCTTCGTGAATCCGCTGGACGAATTTATCCCGCCCCCAGTCCCGCTCTTTTTTCGCTATGCCGATCCACGAAGTGGCCAAAGAATTTTGATGAGTGATGACCTGCTCATCACGCGGATGCTGGCCCCGGCTTCAACCCTTGAAGGCACAAGCCTCATCCTGCTTGCCCGTGAAGCCATTGGCCTTGCCTTGGCCGCTGAAGAGCAAGGCGCACGGCTCTTCAAGCACGGCTTACAAACGGACCTTGTTCTTGAGCTAGACAGCGACATGGACAAGGAAGACAAGGACGGCCTCCGTGAGGCGTTCATGGCACGGCACTCCGGGTCCGCCAATGCCTTTATGCCGCTCTTGCTGGAGAACGGGGTTAAAGGCCCAACGTATTGGCCTCACCGCGCAAGAGTCACAGTACATAGAAGCCCGCGCCATTTCAGCTCCAGGACATTGCACGGATTTTCCGCGTACCCGATGTGCTGCTAGGTGTCCAGCAAGGCAAGACGGCAACCTTCGCGTCTGCCGAGCAGTTTTTCCTGTCCTACACGAAACACACGCTAGCAACCGTGGTGCACGCGCATTGAGCAGTCCATCAATCGTGACCTGCTAGCCCCAAGTGAAGCGGCGGAGTTTTTTGTCAAGCATGACCTGGACGCGCTGATGCGTGCGGACCTGCAAACTCGATATGCGGCACACGCCTCCGGGATTGCATCCGGCTTCCTCACTCGGAATGAAGCACGGCAGATGGAGAACTTGCCGACACTGCCCGGCCTAGATGAGCCGTTGTCCCCGCTCAATATGGGCAGCGGCGCGAATCTGAAGCCCGCTCAGGGCGCGGGTGCCCGTCTTGCTCATCAGCTCGCTAAGAACGCTGTGGCGCATGAGCATGAAGTTACTCGCTGATGGCAAGAGCCGTGCCGATGTGTACACGAAACTGCTACCCGGCTATCTGGCCGCCAAGACCGGCTTGTCAGCGCAACAGTGTGCTGAATATTGCCAATCCCAGATGGCACAGCCGATTCCGTATGAGCCGGAGGGCGTGGAGCTGCTTACGAGTTTACTCACAAATTTTGATTGCGGGCTAGGTCCCGCATTTTCGCCAATCACCGGCTGGCCCGGCTACAGGCGGAAAACAAAAATCAGTGCACAGCACTTAAAACGGAGTCATTTTATGACGTTATCTGAAATCAGAAACATGCGGCAGACCTGCCGGGCCAAGGTGGAAGACCTGCTTGGCCGCACGTCCAGCCGTGAGATGTCCACGGAAGAGAAGCAGCTCTTCACAGACTTGAAGGCGGAAGGTGAACGCCTTGCCAGTCTCGAAACCCGTTATGCCGTCCTGGAGTCCTTTGACAAGGGCGTGACCGCAACCCATCATCAACCGTCAGCCCATCGCACCAACCGGAGACCGACAGGACCGCTGCATACGTCAAGGCCCTGGATGGCTTTCTTGCGTACCGGCACGATGGCAACGGATGTCCCGCCGCTGCAGATTCAGCAAAGCCCGGTCTCGGGTGCGGCAGCCGCTGTGCCCACGGATGTTATCCCGTCAATCATTCAGGGGATTCAGTGACTTTGACATCCCCGGTCGCTTGGGGGTCCTGGATTTTCCGCGGGACACTACCAATCCCCTTGGTTGTCACCATGCAAACTGCCGCTCCTGCCTCTGGCACGTTTGTGGAAGGTGCTGCCCCGTCTGATTCCACGCCTCCAACTTACGCAACCGTGACGTTGGCGGGCACCCGGTATCAGAACCTAACCAAGTATTCGATTGAATCGCGGATGAACCTTGCCGTGCCAATCGTGTCCTCGGTGTTGCGTGCGCTGGCACTCGGTCAGATTCAGAGCCAGAACACTGACTTCATGAGCGCCTTCGAAACGGCTATGCGGGCCAACAGCTCGGCTCTGGTGGACAGCGCAAGCGATTCACCGGCTGATGCTTATTCGTTCTGTTCCCGCCTGAAGTATGCACAAGGCTATTTCTGGCAGAACAGTCCCAACAACCGCTATCTGCTGAGTCCTTCGGACCTGCAGAAAGTGAAGAACGCACGCGACACCTACGGGCGTCCGCTCTTCGATGACGCAACGGATTCCATCCTGGGAAAACCGTACGTCGTCCACCCCGATGCAGACCGCGTGTATTACGGCGATTTCGGCGTGTCCGTGTGCCGTTCGCGCACTCCGCTGTACGTCCAGACCTTGCTTGAAATGTACAGTCAGGCGGGTTTGATTGGGGTCACGTCCTATCAGTTCGCTGACTGGAAGTTTTTCGCACCGCCCACGTATCAGCCGGTCGTATTCGGCAACCTGGACGCGTCCGGTTCGTAGTTTTTCCTTTGGCCCTTGCTAGCGGGGTCCCGCGTGGGAAGAGGCTAGAGCGGCCTGTAGCGAGCCGTTTTGCAAATGCGCTGCAGACGGGAAAGCCGCTGTCATGGGGAGATGGGTGACAGCGGCAGTCCCTAACTATGGTTTCGGGGAGGCATGACGTGACCTTGGACTTTGCACTGACGCTGCCGGATGAGCTGTACCGCGAACTAATCGAGGCCGCGAAGGATTGCCAGTGCAGCCCCAAGCAGTTTGCGGAGGAAAGCCTGCACAGTGTTTTGGCTTCTAGGCGTTTGCCACGCATACGACGTACCAGCAAGCCGGTGGATGAGGAGCAAAGTTTATGAGGTTATGCAGCGGTCCAGGTTGTCAGCGTGCGATACCAGAGGGCCAACGCTTTTGCGATGCGTGCAAGGCAGAGCGGGGCATTGCGCTCCAGGATAACGCCAAGGTGCACACAAGCGGCTACACGGAAGAGCTGGACGCACAGCGCAAGAGTGGACGTTGGCAGCGAACAAGGGAGAAAGCACTGACGCGGTGTCCGATGTGTGCACGCTGTAACGTGCGGCTGAGTGAAATCTGTGACCACATTGTCCCGGCAGGCGTGGCCGTGCAACAGGCTCGGGACAGCGGGCGTTATCCATACGACCGATGGGCGGGCTACTACCTGCTAAGCAACCTGCAGGGGTTGTGCCGTCCGTGCCATCACCTCAAGACCATAGAGGACAAGACGCATGTTGGCCCGTGGCCGGATGTTGTGGCAATCGAGGCCGCCGTGCCTAAGAAAGTATGGAGTTTCTAACATGATTGCGGAATTACCATATCTCGCACAGGGTCCACTTGCGGAAGCCTTCGCAGAGCAGACCAAAGACTTTGCTTTCCTCTATGACCGGGGAACCTTCGCGGCTTGGGTTGGGACACGCTGGAGCATTGGGGACCCGGAAAATCTTCTGCTCAAGCGTGCGGTTAACACCTACCTTGGCGGCTTGTTCTCACAGTACCCGGAGCCAACCGGCAAGAATGATTACCGCCGCGTGCTGCTCGATTCTCGATTCCGTCAGGGAGTGGTGGACCAAGTAAAGCCGCTCTTACCGCCGTGGAAATTCGCGGAGGGGTTTGACCGGGACCCGCTGTTACTCGGTGTCCCCGGCAATCGAGTCCTGGACCTGAAAACCGGCACGCTACGCGAGATGTTGCGTGAGGACCGGGTGACCAAGCGGTCCAATGTGGCCCCGGACGCCACTTGCAAGCCCGTGCGCTTCCTTCAATTCATGCAGGAAATTACTTTAGGTGATGAGGCGTTGAGCGCGTATCTGTTGCGCTATTGCGGATACGTTCTCAGCGGCTACACGCGGGAGCACTGCCTTCCCTTCTGGTACGGTCACGGGGCCAACGGCAAGGGCACGCTTATAAACGTCCTTCAGCACATCATGGGTTGGGAATATGGCACCGCATTACGCATGTCCAATCTAGTCGCCAAGAAAAACGAAGATGACAGCCAACGGCGCATTATCGCCAAGCTGTGCGGGGCACGATTGGCAACCGCGAATGAGGGCAATGCCAACGTCAAGCTGGACATGGCACTTCTGAAAAGTTTGGCGAGCAGTGACCTGCTCACCGGGGCGCATCTGTATGAGCGGGAGTTTACTTTTCAGCCGTCCCACAAGCTCATCATTGCGACCAACCACAAGCCGGACCTGGAAGTTGACACAGCGGCACGTAGGCGCGTGCACTTGGTCCCCTTCGATGCCGAGTTTACCGGGCAGAACGAAGAGAAAGGTCTAGAGGACTCGCTCAAGAAAGAGGGACCCGGCATCATGGCCTTGTTGATTCAATCTTGCTTGGAGTGGCAAAGCATTGGACTGGCACCGCCGGAGCGCGTCACGCGGGCCACGCGGCAGCTTTTTGAAGAGCTGGACCCGATAGGCAGGTTTACGGCAGAACGGCTCACAGAGGACCCGGAGTCTTTCTTGACCACGGAAGACATGTCAGCAGAGTATTCGGGCTTTCTCCACGATGAGGGCTATGACGATATAGCGGTGGACCAGCGCGAGCTAATCGGCAGGTTGAAAAACCTTCCTGGAGTGAAGCAGGTTACGCGGGTAGGTGCGGACCGTATCCGTCATCGTGGGCTAGTGGGCCGCAAGATTGTGGACCCTTCCGACACACATCACACGTAGGTCCCTATCTTTTTAGTACATGACGTATGTGTTTGGGTGCTGTGGGTAGTAAGTAAAAAGCTAAGTAAACACTTGTGTCGCGTGTCGATTCGATTGGAGGACGAAATGGCAACGTTTTTGAAGCAACCAAAGCCGAAGAGCAAGCCCAAGCAGCCTGCAGCAAAAAAGCAGGAAGCACCGAACCAAGTAGTGGTGACGGGACCGGATACCGGCTATATGAAATCACCGGCACTGCAGCATGACATCAATCACGTGGCCGGTCTCGGTGATGTGGAAGAGTCACTAGATTGGATAGCGCGGAGCCTTTGCCGCTTGACTGATGATGACCATGCGGTGAGCCTGTCTCTTGGTCAGGGCAGCAATACGAGTCCTGTACAGATAACCTTGGCGGACAATGACTACACGGACACGATGGACCGGTTGGTCACTGCCTTTGAGCGTATCGCGGACTCAGTGGCGAAGCTAGCCGGGTTGAGCCGTCCACGTCTTGAACACTGGCACGAGCAGGAAGAATATGTACCGCGCTACAGGGCTGAAGCGTGTGATGGTGGTGCACCTGGACCCAAGGCAGATGACAACCGAACAGATACGGGCAAATGAGGATCCTTATTGCAATCATCACGTGCGCCAGCTACTCGGCTCGCCGTGCGGCCATCCGTGACACCTGGATGCCGCTGGTTATGGATGCTGATGTCTGCTTTGTGTCCGGTGTGCCAATCCCCGATGCTGTCTGTTTGAATGTGCCCGATACGTACCAAGAACTACCCCAGAAGACATTGGCAACAGTGCGGTATGCCTGGGACCATGGTTATGACCTGCTCATCAAGGTGGATGATGATACGTTCCTGTGGCCACGACCTGATTACATTGCCGAGTTTGCCAAGCACGATTGCCTGTGTCACGTGCGTGCACCCGGTGACGGTGACCACTATCCACAAGGCGGTTGCTACTCGCTCAGTTACCGGGCGATGTGTGCTGTGCTGGCACATCCCGAGCTGTTCACCGTTGGCCCTGAGGATTTAGCTGTGGGGCAGGCATTGGCCGCTGAGGGCATCCCGCTCACGCATACCGAGCGCATCAAGACCACAGTAGTGTTTGGGCATCCAGCCACGTGGAACAACATCATAGCCGGTCACTGCTGCATACCGCGTGAGATGCGAAGAATCTTCAATGTTTTCGATGGGATAGGGAGGGCGGGTCAAATGTCCAGGACCATCCTTCCATAGCCCACCGCAGATGTTTTATTTACATGAACGTCTTATTTTCGATTTTGAGCATTTTGGCGTAAGGAAAGCACTTACGTGCATCTAGCGCATTATTAAGCACTCTTGGGTGTTGGGGAGCACCGGAATGGAGTTTTCAACGTGGAAAACGTATGGCTAAACGCAACGGAGGCCGCCCAATACTTGCGAGTCCAACCCCGCACCATCCTCAAATGGGCCAAGCAAGGCACCATCCCCGCTCATGCACTCTCGGGTTGTAAGCGCGTTACCTGGAGATTCTTAAAATCCGAGTTGGACGGTGCTATGCTCAAACCGCCATCTGCTGCCGAAGACGGGAGGCTTCAATGTGCAGCAGAGTAAGAACGGGAAGCGTAGTGCAGGACAAGCGGGACAAGGTTTGGCAGTTCTATTGGTGGGAGGACGGCAGGCGGCGGTCCAAAGCACTTGGCCGGTTCCCTACCAAGTCAGCCGCGTGGAAGGCAGCCAAGCCTCTCCGCGATGCGATGGAAACGGAAAAGGTATCAACCCCGAGCATAACCGTGAGTGAGCTAGTCAACCATTACCGAGCTGAGAAGATGCCCACACGATACAGCACACGGCGTGGGTATGAGGTCTGTACTTACGTCACCGCATCCTGCCCACGGTGGGGGGCATTGTCACATCACCGATGTACAGGCCCGTCCTGTAGAACTGTGGCTGCAATCGCTCGACGCTGGCACCTAAGAGCGAAGGCCGAGATTCGGGGACTACTCCGCATCCTGTGGGAATTTGCAATGTGGCGCGGAGATGTGCCGACGCAGCGCAACCCGATGGAACTGGTCACAGTCAAAGGCGTATCGAAGCGAAGGCGCAAACCCCGGAGTCTCACCGTGGGAGAGTTTCAGAGGTTCATCCGTGCATCATGGGTGAGCCGTTCCGCACGATAGCTCTGGTCTGTGTCTGCTTCGGACTTCGCATCTCGAATGCTTGGCTCTGAAGTGGTCCGACATTGATTGGCTCAACGGCAAAGCTCAGTGTGCAGCGCGGCATCGTCAGGCAGCGACGTGGATGACGTGAAAACGGAATCGGCTCACGAGCGGCAGATGACGATTGACGCGGAGTATGTCGGACAGTCTTGAAGACCGTGGAAGCAGACAACGCAGTTCTCCGCGAAGTGAGGATTGGATCTTTGCTTCCCCGGCAAAGCTAGGCCGTCAACCGTGGTCCTACGATCAAGTGTTGCGTGCATTCGTGAACGCAGCCGAGAAAGCCGGAATCGGCAAACTCGGGACGCATTCGCATGCGGCACACATACCGCTCTTGGTTGGACGCCGTGGGAACGCCGATAGCCGTGCAACAGAAGCTAATGCGGCACGCTGACATTCGCACAACGATGAACACATACGGCGACATCGTGACGGATGAGATGGCACATAGCGAGTGGGAAAGTGACTCGATTAGCACTCAACGGCACGTGAAACGGCACGTGAAAGCAAGCTAACCCCATTGATTTTTGGCGGAAGCGAGTGGGGGTCGAACCCACCGGCAACGGGGTCACCCGCCGCCCGCCGGTTTTGAAGACCGGGACGATCACCGGACCGCCTGCGCTTCCGCGAGTGCCACCGCTCACCACCGCGCAAATCAAAAGGGCCACGGATTCCACACGCCTCGGGATCGATCTAGAAGGTGAATCATCTACCCGAGATCAGCACAGTCCATGCCCAATTATTACAACCTTTTCGCAGCAATCCGCGGTTCGCTACTTCGGCTGTTTCGCTACCCGCAGGTAAGGCTTGATGGTCTTGAAACCCGGGAACTTCTGCTGCGCCTCGTCGTTTGAAACCGCAGCAGTGATGATTACATCTTCGCCCGGCTTCCAGTTCACCGGCGTCGCGACCTGATGCTTGGCGGTGAGCTGTATCGAGTCGACGACGCGCAATATCTCGTCGAAGTTGCGGCCCGTGGTCATGGGATAACTGAGCTGCAGTTTGATTTTCTTGTCCGGACCGACCACGAAGACCGTGCGCACCGTTGCATTATCGTTTGGAGTGCGGCCTTCGCAGGCCTCGCCGGCGTCAGCCGGCAGCATACCGTAAAGCTTGGCAACTTTGAGCTGTGGGTCGCCGATCATGGGATAGTTCACTTTGGCGCCCTGCGTCTCCTCGATGTCAGCCGCCCACTTGCTGTGGTTGGTTACAGGATCGACGCTCAGACCGATGATCTTGGTATTGCGCTTGGCAAATTCGGGCTGCAGCTTTGCCATGTAGCCGAGTTCTGTGGTGCACACCGGCGTGAAGTCTTTAGGATGCGAGAACAGGATGGCCCAGCCGTCTCCGATCCATTCGTGGAAACGGATGGTCCCCTGCGTGGTTTCTGCCGTGAAATCAGGAGCCGTGTCGTTGATCCGGGGCACACTATAGGTTTCATTTAGGGTCGCGGTCGTCATGAATTTCTCCTTCGTGATGTAATTCGCCCAAGATTCCGAAGTTTTTCCGCTCCAGTTATCAAACCATTAAGCGGATAGACGACAAACCCACCCGCTCGCTGGGGTGGGTTGGAAGAACCTTTGCGGACTCTTTACCCACGCACCAAGCGGCAACAACAACACGTCGTGCCGGTGGTGGAGGGATGAGGCATGTAATAAAGAATAGAAGCGGTGGCGCCAGGTGTCAAACTCCCTCTGACGAATTGATTTGATCCTCACGAGCGTTCGCAGTACCTTGCTGCTAAGGCGTTTCCGCCGAGGTGCACCTTGCCGATCTCCGCCGTGGATACGATCAGGCTGGCTTTCCAGCACACCAAGCGACAACTCGCGCAACCGTTTCGCTTCGGCCAGTGGACTCGTCTGGCGGTGGTCGGATTGCTTGCCGGCGAGGCAGGCTCAAGTGGCAGCTTCAATTTTCCGACTAGCTTCCCGCAACAATCCGGATCCTCCCGCCACTTGTTGGCTACAGGGTTCGGTTCGATCGATCCCGCGGTCTATGCTGGGTTGATCGCGATCCTGGTTGTGGCCGGTCTGACGTTCGGGTTGATCATGATGTATGTTAGCAGCGTGATGCGATTCATTCTGTTCGATAGCGTGGTGGCGAAAGAATGCCACATCCGCGAGGGATGGAGCCGCCGGCAGGGCCCGGCCTGGAGTTACTTTCTTTGGCAGTTAGGCTTGATGCTGGCCATCCTGGCGGGAATGGTGGTTCTGCTTGGAATCCCAGCGGGCATTGCTTATTCGATGGGATGGTTCACTCAGCCGCGTGAGCATGTGCTGGCGCTGGTCCTGGGCGGAATCGTGGTCTTTTTCCTCGTATTCATTTTCTTCGTAGCAGTGGCCGTGATTTACGTCCTGACCAAAGATTTTGTCGTGCCGCAGATGGCGCTCGAGGGCATCGGGGCGGTTGAAGGATGGCGGCGGCTTTGGCCCATGATCCAGGCAGAGATGAGCGGCTATGCGGCGTACGTGGGCATGAAGATTGTGCTGGCCATCGGCGCGGGTATCGTCATCGGTATTGTGTCGTTGATTCTCGGATTGATTGTCGCGATTCCAACCGTCGGACTGGCGATCGTTGCCGTAATCACGGGGAAGACTGCCGGGCTGACGTGGAATGCATTCACTATCACTGTAGCTGTGGTGGTGGGATGTGTCCTCCTGGCGGCGTTTCTGTATCTGATGGCGCTCATCGCGGTGCCAGCAATAGTGTTCTTCCCGGCCTATGGAATCTACTTTTTTGCGGCGCGCTATCGGGCGCTGAGCTTGGCGCTTTATCCACCGCCGCCTCCGCCTGCGATAACTGGAGAGCCACAGGCGCCACCATTGATACCCCAACCGGCAGGATAAAGAGACTGATGTGGCGACAGTCGCCTGGGCTGTCCAGCCAGCGCGAAGCGCGGCCGTGCTACCGCTCAGCCTTCAGCTTGGCGTTCTTGCCGTGTGGCCATGAGAAGCGCCGGCCGATGATGCATTTCACGATGAGATGGTCGGTGGAGCGGGTTGTGCCCACCCCGACTCCAAAGTTGAACTCCCACTGCGGTCCGAAATCGACGTCGATCGCCGGGAAGAACTGTTGCTGCTGGTCTCTAAGCGGATCAAAGCCGGCCAGCGAACCGTAGGACGCGTAATACTCGAGCCCTCCGGCTATTTTCTTGGTGAAATCGTAACTGACCTTCACGTTAGGGGAAAACTCCACACCCTTATTTACGCTCGGCCCGTGAAAGGAACGGTCGAGCGCGGGATTGAAGCTCAGGTACCAGGGGCCGATCTTCTTGTCGATGATGGGGCGAATCTCCCAAGTCCACGTGTCAGGCGAAAAGGCGGCACGCTGGTAGCCGATTTCGTTCGACAGGCTGACGCCCACGGGCCAGTGCCATTTCTCCGGAACGCGCACTCGGGGACGGATGTGATCGCCTACCCATTGCCATCCGCCATCGGACTGAATGCTGGTGAAAACGTAGAAGCCCACTTCAGACCAGTCGTTGATTCCCTGTGTGATTTCCAGCGTTTCGTGCTCGGCATGGTTGGTGGGCAGCATGCCATCCTGCACTGTTTTGCTGCCCTCGACGGTGAAATTCGAATGGATTTCGACCATGGTCGAGCGCGGCGGCACCGTGTCGTAGCTGTAGACCTGGATTTCGTAGTTGTCTTGAGCGCGAGCGAAGGCACCGAGGAGAGGGGCCGCGAGAACCAAGATCAGGAACGGTCGCGAATTCAAGGTCATGGGTCTGATAGGTGCTCAGGCCGCTTGTTTCGCGTCGCGACCATTTCTGCCATGATGCATGGTACCGACGCGAAGATGCAAATGCCGCCGCGCGGATGGCATCGCTCCAGCCTTGTCATTTCGAGCGACGCGAGAAACTTGCTTTTCTTCTGGTTCGAGCAAATACCAGGTTCCTCGTCGCTTCGCTCCTCGGAATGACAGGGCCAGATGGGAACTCTAGCGGCAGACCGGGTGTCTGATCTTGCAGACACGCGTGCCCGAGAGGAGCAATTTCCATGGCATTCTCGATGGCAGGCGGAGGTCCGTCCGGCCCGCAGATTAACGTCACCCCGCTGATTGACGTGCTGCTCACGCTAATCGTCATGTTCATGCTGGTAGTTTCGATGGACAAGGAGTATCAGGAGAAGGCGCAGATTCCACAGCCGGATCAGAAGCAGACGGCGTGGGAACAGCAAACACGCACCATAGTGATTCAGGTGGTATGGACATCGAAAGATGCGCCACCAACAGTGAAGATCAACCATGACGATGTGCGCTGGGAAGACCTGGAGACGCGGCTGGAACAGATTTATCTGACGCGGGCTGAGAAGGTGGCGTTCGTCCGCGGAGACGCTGACGTGGACTTTCAGTACGTGGCCGACGTCATTGACTTGGCGCATCACGCCGGCGTGCAGCGGGTTGGACTGTTGACGACGGGACAGGAGGTTGTGGGCGAGTAGGCCATCTCACATCCTGGCGACTAAGCTTGCCCAAAATTCCCGAGTTCGTTGTCCCACGTGAATCCTGTTTACGAATCCCTTGCCTTGTTCTTGATCCAGATCGGCGTGCCGAGAAACCCGAAGGCTTCGCGAATCTGATTTTCCAGGAAACGCTGGTAGGAGAAGTGCAGTTTGACAGCGCGGTTGGTGAAGAGCACAAACGTCGGCGGGGCGACCGAGACCTGCGTCATGTAGAGAATTTTCACGCGCTGGCGCATCGGGACCGAGGCGCGCTCAAAATCTACTCGCTCGATGAAGCGGTTCATCTGCGAGGTGGTGACGCGCTTGCGGCGCTCGGTGGCGACTTGTTCGAGCAGAGGAAAGATTTTCTCCGTGCCTTTACCGCTCTGCGCGGAGATAAACACAACGGGCGCGTAGTTCAGGAACTTTAGCTCGTAGCGCAGACGCCGTTCGTAGGCTTCGCGGTCGCCCGGTCGCTTCGACTCTCGCATGCGCTGGGCTTTGGTGGGGCGTGCGTCTGTTTTCTTCCCGCTGATCACAAGATCCCATTTGTTGACCACGATGATGATGGACCGTCCGCTCTCGTGGGCGTATCCGGCGATGGACGCGTCAAGTTGGCTGACTCCCTCGGTGGCGTCGATGACGAGCAGGGCAATGTCGGCGGCTTCCAAATGCTTGCGCGCCATGACCACCGAAAGTTTTTCGGCCATGAGGTGCGTCTTGCCTTTGCGCCGGATCCCCGCGGTGTCGATGAAGCGGAAGCGGCGACCATTGTGCTCTACGATCTCGTCGACGGCGTCGCGCGTCGTACCGGGGATGGGCGACACTATGGCGCGATCCGACGCCGTGAGGCAGTTGAGCAGCGTCGATTTGCCGACGTTGGGATGGCCGATGATGGCGACTTTAGTTTCGTGAGGCGAGGAATCGTCGCTGGTCGTTTGTCGTTGGTCGTTCGCGTCGAGCAGCTCTGGGTCCGTCGCAGGCACGACTTCAGGCGGAAGGACTTCCAAAACCGCGTCGAGCAGGTCATCGATGCCGCGACCGTGCTCAGCGGAGATCGGGAACATCTGCTTCACACCGAGGCGATGAAAGTCGCTGATGAGAAAGGATTGCTTTTCGCTATCGACCTTATTGACGGCGAGGAAAAGCGGTCGATTGGCCTTGCGCAGCAGGCGTACAAGCTCAAGATCGGGACCGGCGAGTTCAGTGCGTCCGTCGACGACCATGATGATGGCGGCCGCCTCGTCCAGAGCGACACGAGCCTGGCGGAAAATTTCCGATGGAATTAGCTCTTTTTCTTCGGGCAAGATGCCGCCGGTGTCGACCATGCGCAAGTGGCGTCCGCGCCATTCTGCGTCTCCGTAGAGGCGGTCGCGAGTAATGCCCGGCTCATCCCCGACAATCGCGCGGCGCGAACCGACAATGCGGTTGAAGAGCGTGGACTTGCCCACGTTGGGGCGCCCCACAATGGCGATCGTGGGAACTGCGGTTCCGCCACTGGCGAGGGTGCTGCTCGAGTTGTAGATGGGCTGGGTCAAAATTCAGCAACGGTAATGTGGGGACAGCCGCCCTCGGCTGTCCGGCCGGCTCAGAGAGTCGGCTGATCTGCCACGAGCGCTAAAGCCTTGGGTCTTGCGACCCAGGACAGCCGAGGGCGGCTGTCCCCACATAAGCCATGACGAATCGTTATTATAGAGACTCCTGTGGCTTTGAGTTCCCAGCCCGCCTCTTCCGCGCCGAACCGCTCCACTCCTGGCGGGAAGGATGCTTCGCTTTATCAATTCTTCGCGCCAGGAGGAGTGCTTTCGCGCACGCATCCGGCGTATGAGTTCCGGCGCGGGCAGTTGCAAATGGCGCAGGCCGTCGAATTGGCCCTGGAAGAAAAGCGGCACCTGATCGTCGAAGCCGGGACTGGCACCGGCAAAACGCTGGCATATCTTCTTCCCGTAATTCGGTCAGGAAAGCGCGTCATTATCTCGACTGGGACGAAGAATCTGCAGGAACAACTCTTCTACAAAGACGTCCCCTTTCTGGAGCAGGCGCTGTACGGAGATCCAGGCAAAACCGAGATCCCTCGCTCCGCGAGGGATGACAGGCAGAACGGAAGGCGCCTCTCGGTCTGCTACATGAAGGGGCGCAACAATTACCTGTGCCGGAAGAAACTGTACGACCTGACTGACCAGCCGGTGCTGAGTGGCCTGGACGAGATTGAGCAATATCGGGCGATCGCCGCATGGGAGAAGACAACCGGCACGGGCGATCGGGCAGAGTTAGCGGAACTTCCCGAAGCCAGCCTCCTCTGGTACAAGCTGGACGCGCGCACCGACGCCTGCATCGGGCAGAAATGCAGCCAGTGGGAGCGATGTTTTATCACTGAGATGCGCAGGCGGGCGATGGAGAGCGACATCGTCATCGTGAATCATCATCTGTTCTTCGCCGACCTCGCCATCAAGCTGCAAGCGGAGGGCGCACCCGACGCGGGGATTCTGCCGGAAGCCGCAGCGGTGATTTTCGACGAGGCGCATGAACTCGAAGACGTGGCCGGAAATTACTTCGGCATCTCAGTGAGCAATCTGCGCGTGGAGGAGTTGGCGCGCGACGTCGAACATTCGCTGCAGCACAACCGCATGCTCTCGCCTTCACTTTCAGGAGCGCTGGGAAGCTTGCGGGAGCGCTCGCAATTCTTCTTTTCCCTATTGCCGCCGGGGGAAGGGCGATTCTCCTTCGAGACCCGGCGCGAATTTCTGGAAGAAAACGGAGACGAATTCCTGGCGCTGAATCAGGCGCTCACCCGGCTGCAGGGAGAATTGGAAGGTCTGCCGCAGAAGCCGGAAGAAGTCTTCAACTTCGTCCGGCGGGCCCAGGAAATTCAGGTGCAGCTCAGTTTTGCCCTGGAATCCGAAGATCGCAACACGGTGTTCTGGATTGAGCGTCGCGGAGGGCGCGGCCGGGCGAATTCTCCGCACGGGCGCAAAGACGCCGACAGAAGCAGCCGCCAGAATGTTTTCTTGCAGGCCACGCCAATCGATGTCGGGCCGATTCTTCGCGAGTGCCTTTGGTCAAAGCTGGAGTGTGCGGTGCTCACTTCGGCGACGCTGGCGGTGGGCGGCGGGTTTGAGTACATCCGGCAACGGCTCGGACTTGAGCATGCCCGCGAATCAATCCTGCCCTCGCACTTCGATTACGAGAGCCAGGCACTGCTGTATGTCCCGCCGGATCTACCCGATCCGCGGACGCCGCAGTTTGTGGCTAAGGCCGCGGACCGCATTCGCAAGCTGTTAGAAATCACGCGCGGCCGGGCGTTCGTGCTCTTCACCAGCTATGCTCAGATGAACGAGATTCATCAGCGTCTCCTGGGTGAGGTGGAGTTCCCCATGTTGCGGCAAGGTGATGCGCCGAAGAGTGCTCTGCTTGAAGAATTCCGCCTGACGCCGAATGCCGTGCTGTTTGCCACCTCATCGTTCTGGCAAGGCGTTGATGTACAGGGCGAGCAACTCAGTTGCGTGATCATTGACCGGCTGCCCTTCGCGGTACCGAGCGATCCGGTGGTGGCGGCGCGAGTGAAGGCGCTCGACGCCGCGGGTGGCAACGCATTTTTCCAGTATCAGGTGCCGGCAGCGGTGATCACTCTGAAGCAAGGCTTCGGACGTCTGATCCGCTCGCTCCGCGACCGCGGCCTGCTGGTGTTGCTCGACAACCGCATCTTGAAAAAGCAGTATGGGCGCGTCTTCATCGAGAGCCTCCCCGATTACAAGAAGACGACGGAGATGCGCGTAGTGGAAGAATTTTTCAGAGTCGGTTAGAGTGCAAATCGGCTCAGGTAAGTAATCGCATGCCTGCTGCCCCTGCCGCAACGCGATCGAACGTAACGGTGTACTTGCAGCCGGCTGCATTTGCAGAACGCTCGACGAGGCAGTCGGAGAAGCCAGTCCGTCCGGCAGAAAATAGCCGCAGGGCTTGCCCCACCAACTCCGCCCGCTCAATGATTAATTCTTTGGTCCGCAATAGCGATTCCAGCACTCTTGCGAGGTCTGGCCGCGAAGAGTGGTACGACTTCTGCAATACCCATACCAGTTCTGCAGTCACGACCAGAGCGATAAACCCCGGTTCTTGCACCGAGAGTGACTCGATCAATTTTGTGGCGGCGGGGGATTGCACCGGATCGTCCTGTGTTATATAGCGGACAAGCACATTCGTATCCAGACCTATCATCGCTTTCCTCGCTTGAGCGACCGAGAAGCACCCCAGGCAATGGCGTCATTCATTTCCTCGATGGTGACAGGCTTTCCCCGCTTCCGAATCATGCCTTTGAGATCCCGTACACTCCGGGTTGCGGCAACGATAGCGAATTTTCCGTCTTCCAGTTTCACGAATTCGATTCGGTCTCCGGCGTCGAGACCGAGTTCAGTTCGCACCTGGACTGGAATCGTGATCTGGCCCTTGGAAGTGACGGTTGCGGCAGCCATTCCTGCGATCCTTTCGCGTCCGTGCCTTCCTTACATTATAGTAAGGCACATTAGGGTCGTCAATCTGCCTCGATAGCTTCCTGCTACTTAATGTTCTTCTGCTTTCCCCGGTTCCGGGACTACCTCCACAACGATTCCTGACGGCTGCGCTTTGCTGTGATACACGCGCTCCGTGGCTTTCACGAAGTCCGACGGCTTCGCGTCGGGAATATTGACGAAGGTCTGCGGGTTGCGGTCGGTCAACGGGAACCAGGAACTCTGGATCTGCACCATGATTCGATGTCCGCGCCTGAAGGTGTGGTTAACGTCTTGAATGGTGAAGTCGATCTCTTCGACTTTGCCGGGGGTGAACGGCACCGGCTTTTCGAAGCTATGGCGGAACTTTCCGCGGAATGGTTCGCCGCGGACCAATTGTTGATACCCGCCCATGGTGAACGGCGGCGGCGGAACGTCGGTTCTGGGCTTGGTTCGATCTTCCGGCTTGGGAGCATCGAGTTTGCTCTCGGGATAGTCAGGCGGATACACGTCGATCAGTTTCACATCCCAATCGGAATCAGTGCCGCTAGTCGACACGAACAGGCGCGGGGAGATCGGCCCCGCTATGGTCATATCTTCCTGCAGAACCGGAGTCGCATAAACGAGAACATCAGGTCGACTGGACGCGAAGCGTTGATCGGAGACCATGTATTCCTGCGGCACGTTCTGAGCGGTGTAATTCACGAAGGGTACGGGCCTGGCGGGATCGCTGACATATTCGTCAAACGACGACGAGTCTTCCGCCGGAGGATCGAACGACAGACTGCCGTTGGCCTGGAAATACAGAGTCTTGGGCTCTGCATTTTTGGGCGGCCAGTCCGAGTAACGCCTCCAGACATTCGTACCGGTCTCAAAGACGTAGGCCTTCGGAAGCTTCGCATCAGTCGCGCCCTTGAGGTACTGCTCGAAAAACGGAAACAGGATGTTTTTGCGATAGAAGTCGCCCGTGTTCGAAGCAAAATCGGCACGTCCCAGGTGCTCGCCATCATAGCGGGCCCACCCACCGTGAACCCAAGGGCCAACCACAAGCGTGTTGAAGATGTCAGGATTGTTCTTATCAATCGAGTGGAACGTGCTGAAGGGACCTTGCAGATCCTCGGCGTCAAACCATCCCCCGACCGTAAGCACGGCACAGTGGATATTCTTCATGTGTGGCGCAAGGTTGCGGGCTTTCCAATAGTCGTCGTACGTGTCGTGCCGCAGTTGGTCGTCAAAGAGTGCGCTCTTCCCTTCCAGAAGCTTTGAGAGATTGGCCGTCGGCCCTGCCTTCAGATAGAACTCATACCCGTCTTTCGTGCCATAGTCGAAAGGAACGACCACTTTGTACGGGAGCTGAGGGTTTTCCTGCGGCTTGAAGGAACTGTAGAAACCGAAGTTGGCGGCGAGCATGAAAGCGCCCCCGTGGTAGGCGTCATCTCCCATAAAGAGGTTGGTCATGGGGGCTTGGGGGGATGCTGCCTTTAGGGCAGGGTGAGAGTCGATGATGCTGGCCGATGTGAAGAAGCCGGGGTAAGAAATGCCCCAAATGCCGGCATTGCCGTTGTTATTGGGAACGTTTTTGAGCAACCAGTCGATGGTGTCGTACAGATCGCTGGAATCGTCCACATCCTGGTTCGACTTCTTGTTGTCGATGTGCGGGCGCATTTCGAGAAACTTGCCTTCCGACATGTAGCGGCCGCGCACGTCCTGGAAAACGAAAATGTATCCCGATTTCTCAAACTCGGGCGAGGGACCAAGGTTCGTGCGGTACTGATCCACACCGTAAGGGCCGACGCTGTAGGGTGTGCGGTCGATCAGGAAGGGGTAAGCCCGGGAACTGTCTTTTGGAACGTAAACTGAAGTGAACAGATGAACGCCATCACGCATGGGAATGCGATATTCGTACTTGGTGTAATGCTCTTTGACGTCGAACTCGGGCGCCTCTGGCCGGGTTTGCGCTGTGAGAGTGCAGATTATGGCGAGGTAGACGACAACGAGGAGGCAGACATTGCGGCGCATAGCGTTCCTTTAGAGCTGGTGAAATCAATCGGCAGAGCTATCGTTCTGGGCGGAACCGAGTCAAGTCTGATTCGTTCGGCTCGCGGTACAATTAAAGTTCGCTGTCAGCCCGGCCGAGCCTGTACTGAGGCCGCAGGGGGAGCATGTTCGAAGTCACGGTTGAAGACTCGTTTGCTGCGGGCCATTACTTGCGGAACTACAAGGGCAAGTGCGAAAACCCGCATGGGCATAACTACAAGATTCGTGTAACGCTGGCCGGCGCTGAACTGGATAAGGCTGGGCTGCTGCTCGACTTCAAGGACCTGCGCGAAGTCATGAAGCACGTGATCGAGCGGCTCGACCACAAGATGATCAATGACATCGATCCTTTTACCCTGATCAACCCGTCAGCTGAGAACCTGGCCAAGTACTTCTACGATGAATCGAACGCCCGCCTCCAACGGCTAACCAATGGGCGTGTACGGGTGAAAGACGTGATCGTGTTCGAAACGGACACGACCACTGCGAAATACAGCGAATAGAGCTGCCCGTTAAGCGAATCGGCAATCGAGCACTTTTTCGTCGATGCCTCAAGCTGAAAGCTGACAGCTTGTTTCCCATGCAGATTACCGAAACCTACAAATCGTTGCAAGGAGAGTCAACTTACGCTGGGCTCCCCTGTGTCTTCGTGCGCCTGACCGGCTGTAATCTGCGCTGTTCATGGTGCGACAGCGAGTACACGTTCCAAGGTGGCCGGAAGATGACGGTCGAAGAGGTGCTGGGTGAGGTCTCACGTCTGAGTCCGGGTGGCGGCCTGGTAGAGATCACCGGTGGCGAACCGATGCTGCAGGAGCGCGAAGTCGTTCCGCTGATGAAGCTTCTGCTGGATGAGGATTACAAAGTCCTCCTCGAGACCAGCGGAGAACGCCCCTTGGAGAAGGTTCCAGCAGAGGTCGTCAAGATCGTGGACGTTAAATGTCCGGATTCTGGGGAGGCAGACACATTCCATATCGAGAACCTGGAGTCGCTGACCGCCCGCGATGAGGTCAAGTTCGTTCTGAGCAGCCGCGCCGACTACGAGTTCGCTCGTGAGTTTACGCAGCGGCACAATCTTGCGGCACGAGTGAACGCAGTGTTGTTCTCGCCTGCATTTCGCAAGGACGCGACCGGAGCCCGCGACAGCTCTCATTGCCTGCTCGACCCTCAGGAACTGGCCGAGTGGATGATCGCCGATAACATCCCAGGCCGTCTGGGGCTGCAACTGCACAAATTCATCTGGGATCCGGCGCTGAAGGGAGTGTGAAGAATTGTTGATTCTTGATTTCGTGATGGTTGATTGAAAACCCCGAACCGGCGCTCGCTCATCGTTTTGGACGCATGGCGAATCAGACGAATTCCCGCGCAGTTGTGCTGCTCAGCGGTGGCATGGACTCGTGCGTGTGCGCGGCCCTGGCTGCACGCGACCACCAGGCCGCGGCCGTCCACATCAGTTACGGGCAGCGTACCGAAGAGCGAGAGCGGGAGTCGTTTCTCGCCATCTGCAAGCGGCTGAACATTCACGATAAACTTGTAGTAAGAAACGAAGCGCTGCGCGCCATTGGGGGTTCCGCGCTTACCGATGACGGCATCGCCGTCCCCCGGGCCGAGTCGGTCGGACGCGGCATTCCGGTGACGTACGTGCCCTTTCGCAATGCGCATTTTCTAGCAGTTGCTGTAAGTTGGGCTGAGGTCATGGGCGCCGAAAAGGTGTACATTGGCGCGGTGGAACCCGACAGTTCAGGGTATCCCGATTGCCGCCCGGCGTACTACGAAGCTTTTAACGCTGTGGTGCGAACGGGCACGAAAGAAGGACGCATTAAGATCGTCACGCCGCTCATTGCCATGCGAAAAGCCGAGATTGTTCGACTTGGCCTTGAACTGGGCGCGCCCTTCGATTTAACTTGGTCATGCTACAGCCGCGAGGATCAGGCCTGTGGTGTCTGCGATAGCTGCGTGTTGCGCCTGCGGGCGTTTGAGGCAGCAGGCGCGAACGATCCGATCGCATACGCGGCCCGATAGGATTTGTTTGCCGGGAGGCAAAATGAAAAAGCACTTCGCAATTCTTTTCTCCGCATTACTGGCGGTGGGACTGTGTGTCCCTCCAGTCTTCGCCCAGGCGTCGGGATCGATAAAAGGCGTGTGCAAGGACGCGCAAGGCAATCCCATCGTTGATGCGATCGTGGTGTATACCAACCTGGATAATGGTCAGAAATACACACTGAAGACGAACAAGAAAGGCGAGTATTTTTCGCTGGGGGTCTCGCCTGGCAAGTACAACGTAGCCTTATACAAGAATGCTGACGATCAAAAAGCGGGTAAGGGGACCGACCACGTCAACGGTTTTCAGGTCCAACTTGACGAGAACACGCTTGATTTTGACGTGAAGAAGGAACAAGAGAATCAGGCCAAGGGGGTGGGCCTTACTCCTGAGCAATTGAAGCAGGTGCAGGAGCAGCAGGAAAAGCAGAAGAAAGAAGTCAACACCGTCAAATCGCTCAATGACAAGTTGAATGCGGCCAAGACCGCGGCCGACGGGGGCGACTACGATACCGCGATTGCGGCCCTGACCGAGGCGACCCAGATGGATGCCAACCGCGACCTGATCTGGTTCAAACTGGGCGACTACTACCGCATGTCGGCAACCAAGCAGACCGATCCCGCCGAGAAGCAGAAGCGGCTCGCGTCTGCCGTCGATTCATATCAGAAAGCGGTTCAGCTCAAGCAGGCTGCACCCGCCGAGAAAGATCCGGCGGCGGCGGCAAAGACCTTGGCGGCTTACTACAACAACCTTGCCGAAGCCTATGCCAAGTCCGGCAAGGTGGATGATGCCGTGAAGACCTACGCCTTGGCCGCCCAGACGGATCCGACTGCGGCCAGCCAGTACTACTTCAACACCGGCGCGGTGTTAACCAATGCCGGAAAAGTCGACGACGCAATTGCAGCCTTCGACAAGGTCATCGCCTCCGATCCCAACAAGGCCGACGCCTATTACTGGAAGGGCGTAAACATGATCGGCAAGGCCACCCTGCAGGGGGACAAGATGGTCGCCCCTCCCGGGACTGCCGAAGCATTCCAAAAGTATCTGGAACTACAGCCCACCGGGACCTACGCCGATGCAGCCAAGCAAATGCTCACCAGCATCGGGTCCTCGGTGGAAACCACCTTTGGCAACAAGAAAAAGCCAAAGAAGTAGATCTCATTCCTCTGCAATTACTTGCAGGTATGAACGGGGCGGCTCATCGAGCCGCCCTTCTTGCGTTCGGCGGCTCCCAACGTTACCAAAGGCTAAGTATTACTAAGGGCTATGTCCTTGCAGTCCTTCGCTTTAGGGCCCGCGACAGGTACAGTTAGGGTATTCGAGTCTTCTCCGTTCTGTGGTGCGTGCGATTCCCGAGTGTGAGGACGAATGGCAGCGCCAACCATTGCACCTATCTCCGTTGCATTAGAAGGTTTTTCTGGAAGCGGCAGGTTTGCTACACCGGCTTTGCTTGGGGCCATGCTGCGCGCCTCCGAGAAAATCAGTGACTTGATCTTCTCCCCCGGGCGTCCACCGCAGGTGCAGGTCTACGGACAGATGGTTCCGGTGCAGGTCCCGGGTTTGACGCTGCTCACCCCTGACGACACGCGCCACATCGGCGTCGACCTGATTGGAGACAACAAGCAGGCGATCACCACCCTGCGCGAACACGGCGCTTGTGACATCTCTTACGGATTGCCCGGACTGGCGCGTTTTCGGGTCAACATCTTTATTCAGCGCGGCAGTTGTGCCGTGGTTATGCGGGTCATCCCCACGGCGATTCCGGACTTTGCGACCCTTCGTTTGCCGGAACAGTTGTCGGATGTCACGCGCTTGCGGGACGGAATCGTCCTCGTGACCGGAGCCGCCGGGTCGGGCAAGTCTTCGACCCTGGCAGTGCTTCTCGACCGCATCAACCAGGAAAAGTATTACCACATCATCACCATCGAAGATCCCATCGAGTTCCTGCACAACCACAAGTGCTCGACGATTCATCAGCGCGAACTACACAGCGATACACCGAGCTTTGCCCATGCTCTGCGTTCCGCAATGCGGCAGGCGCCCAAGGTCATCCTGGTCGGCGAAATGCGAGACAGGGAAACGATCGAAATCGTCCTCGAAGCTGCCGAAACCGGCCACCTGGTATTCTCCAGTCTGAATACGATGGACGCGTCGAAAACCGTTGAGCGTGTCGTCAGTTCGTTCTCTCCGGCCGAGCAGCAGTCCGTGCGGGAGCGTTTCGCCAAATCGTTCCGATACATCATCTGCCAGCGACTCCTTTCCAAGGCCGATCGCAGCGGCCGGGTTGCGGCCTTCGAAGTCCTGAAGGCCAACGCCCGCACCCGCGAGTGCATTGAAAAAGGCGAGCGCGAGAACAAAACCCTTCTCGACGCCATCAAGGCAGGCTCTTCCGAGGGCATGCAGCATTTCGACGGCGAGATCGCGCAACTGGTGCAGGATCATGTCGTCGACCTTGAGACCGGCCTCTCCTTTGCCACCAACCCGGCTGGTCTGGGACAGGAACTGGCAAGGTAGTCACCGCGACCGCGCCCTCCTGTCTTGTTATCATCGCTGCATGTCCGCCCCACCAGTGGCTTCGACTGTCCTAAGCTTTGAAGGCGCCCGCCGCGTAGTCGAAGACCATGCGGCGCGGATTTTACCCCCTGGAACGGAAACGGTCGATTTGCTCGACGCTGCCGGACGCGTGTTGGCCGAGCCGGTGCTGGCGGATCGCGACCTACCTCCCTTCCCCCGTTCCACGCGCGACGGTTATGCCGTGCGGTCGAAAGATCTAACGAACCTCCCGGCTACGCTCGATGTGATCGCCGAGATCAGAGCAGGTGAAAAGTCGGAAGTAATTCCTTCCAGCCTCGGCGCCGGACAAACCGCTTCAATCATGACCGGCGCCCCGGTACCGTCCAGTTCGGACGCGGTCGTGATGGTGGAGTACACCTCGCGCCACGGGGATCGCGTCGAAATCACCAAGGGGGTCTCCCAGGGAGAGAACATTGTGCCTCAGGGAGCGGAGGCGGCGAAGGGAAGCACCCTGCTCAGTCCCGGGGCGCGGCTGAATGAGGTGGCCACAGCGCTGGCCGCATCCGTAGGAAAATCGCGACTGGAAGTCTACCGACGCCCGCGGGTCGCGGTGCTCACCACCGGCGACGAAATTGTCGAGGTCAAAACCGCCCCCGGCCCGACGCAGATTCGCAATTCGAACAGCTATTCCCTGGCGGTGCAGATTCGGCGCGCAGGCGGGCAACCCGTACTGCTGCCGATCGCTCCTGACGAGCCGCAGGCACTGCAAAGGCTCATCGAAAAAGGATTGAAGTCTGATCTGCTGCTGATGACCGGCGGCGTCTCCATGGGCCGCTACGATCTGGTCGAGGAAGTCCTGTCGGAAATGGCCGCCGAATTCTTTTTCACGGGAGCGAAAATCCAACCCGGACGCCCGGTCGTGTTTGGCCGTTGTGGCGCGGGCGCTCCCGCCCGCGAGACGCCGGCCACGTATTTCTTCGGTCTCCCCGGCAATCCGATCTCAACCATGGTGACCTTCGAACTCTTCGCCCGCCCCATTCTTGCCGCGCTTGCCGGACAGTCTCCCGAAAAGCTTACTTTCCTTCATGCCCGACTGAAGCGCGAGATCCGTGTCAAGACCGGTCTCAGGCGCTTTCTTCCCGCAATCCTGTCGGGCGAGTTCGAGAATTCGGAGGTCGAACTGGTGGTGTGGCAGGGATCGGGAGACATCGCCGCCACCGCCCGCGCGAATTGCTACGCCGTGATTCCGGCCGACCGCGAAACGATCGCGGCGGGCGAGTGGGTGGCGGTCCTGCCGCGGTAATCACGCTCCAACAGACGCCGCCTCGGGCGCGACGCAACATGTAAGATAGAAGTTATTGATGCCGAAGAAACTCTCCCATTACGACCGCGGAGGCCGGGCGCGGATGGTCGACGTTTCCGAAAAATCGGCGACCAAGCGCGAGGCCGAGGCTAGCGCTTTCGTTGCGATGCAACCTGCGGTAATGGCAGCGCTTCCGAAGAATCCCAAGGGCGACGCCCTCGAAGTGGCGCGGTTGGCTGGCATCATGGCGGCCAAGCGCACCGCGGAGTTGATCCCCCTGTGCCATCCCCTGCCCCTCGCGCTCGTTGATGTCGACCTGCGCGTGTGCGAGAATGGCGTCGCCATTGCCTCGAAAGTTACGACCACGGCCGAGACCGGCGTGGAGATGGAAGCTCTAGTCGCGGCGAGCATCGCGGCCCTGACGATTTACGATATGTGCAAGGCTGCCGACAAAGGCATTGAGATTCGCGACATTGTGCTGGAGCGCAAGAGTGGCGGCAAGAGCGGCGAGTATCGCCGCGCAAAGAGATAGCTCCCAGTCAAGTTCATGGCGAACAACGTCAAGCTGCTGCTGGTGGAAGACAATCCGATGGTGCTTCTCATGCTGCAGCAGGCGCTAGCCCCTCTCGCGCAAGTCACGACAGCCACCGACGCGGCCGACGCTTTGTTAAAGGCGGTGGACGATCCTCCAGACCTGCTGGTCTGCGACTACCGCATGCCCGGCATGGACGGACGTCAACTCGTAGAGAAGTTAAAGAGCCGCCCTGCGACCGCTAATTTTTCGACTGTGTTGATGGCCAGCAAGGCGGACATCGCCGAGAGGTTATCTCCACAGGATGCCGCGGACGACTATCTGGAGAAGCCGTTCTACCTCAAAGAAGCGACCCGCCGCGTCAAGCGCATGATCGACCGCATCGCGCTGGAAAAAATGGCGAAGACCGCGCCTTCCGACGGCGTGGTTCGCGGCAGCCTGGCGCAGATGAACGTGATCGACTTGATGCAGTCCCTGGAAATGGGTCGCAAAAGCTGCCAGCTTTCACTAAGCAACGAGGGCGAGAAATGCGAAGTTTTTTTCAGTGAAGGTCAAGTGAAGCACGCCACCTACGGTGCACTCGTCGGCGACGAAGCTGTCTTCAAGGTCCTGCGCTGGACGGGTGGAAATTTCCAGCTCGACTTCGAGGGCAAAACCGACAAAGAGACCACCCAACTCAACACGCAGGGATTATTGATGGAAGGCCTGCGCCTGCTCGATGAATCACAACGCGACGGCGGCGAGGCCGAACCGGCCGCGCCTGCGGAGGCTCAAGCCGTACCTGCCGCCCCGCCGGCACCTGTTGTGCCTCCTGGCGCCACCGCCGGCAGAGGTGGAAAAGAAGAAGAGGAAGATGTCCTCCTCGACAGCTGAGCCGCGGGCTTTCACGGCAGCGGTAGTCACAGTCAGCGATTCCTGCGCGCGTGGCGTACGCACGGACCTGTCAGGGCCGGCGGTCGCTCAACTTCTGGAAAAACTTCACTTCGAAGTGGTCGCGCAGGAGGTGGTGCCGGACGAATCGATTCAGATTCAAAACCTGCTCATTCGACTCACCGGCGAGGCGCGATTCGTCGTCACTACCGGCGGAACCGGAATCGCTCCGCGCGACGTAACGCCGGAAGCAACTGTCGTCGTGTGTGACCGGCTTGTCGACGGAATCGGCGAGCGCATGCGCAACGAAGGCATCAAGAAGACCCCATTCGCCGCGCTGAGCCGCGCTGTGTGCGGCGCACGCGGCCAGGCACTGATTCTGAATCTGCCGGGGAGTCCGGCAGGAGCAGTGGAATCGTTGGAGGCAGTCGCGGGTCTGATCCCCCATGCGCTCGAACTGCTGAGCGGAAAAACGGAACACAAATAAGCGTCGCAAAATTTTGTGTGTAGACGTGGTCCGTGTGGGGACCCGACGCTTTTGGTCGCGGCTCGCTTGCTTCGCTTTACACTCACTGCCCGCCCGCAGCCCTTCCTGCCCCCACCAACGCACGCCCGGGAAAAACATCCGCCACGATCTTCCCGTCATCAATGACCATCGTTCCGCCGACTAGCAAGTAGTGCACCCCAACGCTTGGCTCCATGGGCTTCTCGAACGTGGCCCGATCGCCAATGGTCTGCGGATCGAAGACCACGACATCGCCATCAGCGCCCTCCTGCATGCGCCCCTTGTGCCGCGCGGCGGATGTGGAACGCTCCAGCATCTGCGCCGGCATGAGCGTCATTTTTCGGAGGGCTTCCATCAAGGTCAGAGTCTTCTTCTCGCGCACATATTGCGCCAGCACTCGCGCATACGTTCCCGCGTTGCGCGGATGTCCCGGCGCCCCGTCGCTCGCGATCATCACCAGTGGATTCGGGATGATGGCATCGATCATTTCCTGCGTGTTCGCAAACACCAGCACAGATTGCGGCGCGCTGGAATTATGCAGCTCTTCGAAGCGCTCCTTCGTGAGGTGCTCGCCCGTGCCAGGGAGAACGAGGTTGCTGTAATCGATGCCCAACTTTTCCCGCCAGCCGGGATTGAACAGTGCCGAGTTAACGACAGTCATGCCGGCGATGTAGGGATACGCCTCGGTGGTGACATCAAGCCCGCGAGCCCGGGCGCCCTCAATCAGTGAGAGGCATTCGATCGAGTCAAGAAGACAGGTACTGTTGATGTGGACAATGTGCAATGGCGCACCCGTGATCGCGGCGGCTCCAATGACTTCTTCGACGGACTCGATGTCGGACCCTGGCTCAAGGCGGCCGAAACTGCGCAGGTGCGTGTAAACCGGAAGTTTGCGCTCGGCCGCGACTCGAAACATATCGATCACTTCCAGCCGCGTTGCTCCCGGAGTGTACTGGATCCCCATGCCGACGCCGAGGGCGCCCGAATCGAGTTCATCGCGCAGCCGCTGCTGAATGTGAGCGATTTGCTCTGGCGTGGCGGGTTGGTTGGTAGCGGGTCCGCTTTTAGGCAGGATCTCCGGAATGCCCGCGCGGGTGTCGAAGACCAAAGCCGGCAAAGGCGCGCCGAACACCAGCGCCCGTGCGGCCGCATGACTGGCGGTGGTGCCATAGTGGATGAGCGAATGTCCCTCTTTCAGTTTTAGAAACTGAGCGACGTCCGGCGCGCCGATTTCCATCTCCAACGCCGTCGTCACACCGTCGAACGCCTTGACGCGCTGGCTCGCAGGTTCCTGGCCATGCTGGTGCAGGTCAATGAACCCCGGAGCCACCACCAGACCTGCCGTGTGAACGACGCGCCGTCCGGTCAGCGGTTCAGCGGCGATGCGGGCGATCTTGCCATCGCGGATGCCGACGTTCCGCACCGCGTCGAGACCGGTTTCCGGATCCATGACCCGCCCGCCTTCGAGCACCAGGTCGAATTGCTGTGCAGCCACGGCAGTAGTCGAAAGCAGAAGAAGCGAGAAGATCAGCCTGAGCATAATTGCTCCAAGGCCAGCGATCATATCAGTTCGTAGAGACGTAGCTTGCTACGTCTTTGCCGGCGGCGTTGCGAACTTAAGTTCCCAGGGCGATACAGGCAGACACGTTGCCACGTCTCTACAACCGGCTTTTGATCACGTACACTGTTTGTTCCCTTGAAAGCCATCGGAAAAATTTTGAAACGCTACACGGCGTGGATCTGGGGGCTGCTCGCGCCGCTCGGGATCTGGGGCGTGTTTCTCATCGCCTTCGCTGATTCTGCTCTGCTCGGGATGCCGGTCGACGCCGTGGTCGCAGCTTACGTTTATAAAGACCGCAGCCACTTTCTGCTCTATGTCGTGCTGGCCTCGCTGGGTTCGGCGGTGGGCAGCATTCCACTCTACCTCGTCGGGTATCTTGGCGGCGAAAAGGTACTGCGCAAGCGGATTCCCGAAGAACGCTTCCAGAAAATTCACCGCTCCTTTGACCAGCACGAATTCTGGGCCCTGATGTTCCCCGGAATGCTGCCGCCACCTACGCCGTTCAAGATCTTCGTGCTGGGCGCTGCAGTCTTCGAGATGCGCTTCACTCATTTTCTGGCTGCGATTTTTGCCGGAAGATTCGTACGCTTTATCGTGCTCTCCCTACTGACGCTATGGTTCGGACCGCAGATTGTGCAGCTGACGACGGCCCTGTTCAAACGGCATTTCTACTGGCTGCTGGCAGCCATCGCAGTTGGTGGGGTGGCGTTCTGGTTGCTGCGACGACAGAGGGCAAAATCAAAGTCGACGGAACCATTGAACCCATCGTGACTCAATGGCTCCGTCTGAACTCAGGAAGGAATGCTAGGCGGCAGCGATGTGGTCGCTCGATGATCTGTGCAGCCATCCCGAAAGCGCATGGATCAAAACCGGAGTGCCAAAGAACGCCGCCGAAAAGAACAAGTCGCTCTCCACCGTCCCCCGGAAAAACGGCAGTCCCGCCGTGTAAGACATCATCAATCCATTGACGCCTCGGGGATACATTTGCGGCCAGGCGGCCCACACCGCGAAGTTACTGATGAGGAAGAACGACACCGAGCTAGTCAGCGCCGCGCCCCACACACGCCAGAAGCTGGCCTTCTCCCGCAGGCCGGTCCCGAGCCACAGAATTGCCGCGTACCATGCCCAGGTCACCAGAAGATCCCACGATAGCGCGTAAGCATAGATGAACCTGGTGAGAACCACGTCAGTTGCCGCCAGCAGCACAAGCGGAACCCACATCTGCCGCCGGGTTCCGCGAGCGCCGAAAAACAATAGCGACGCAGCCACCGGCGTGAAATGCCACGCATGAGGCAGGACGTTCAGCGGGCCAGCAAATGGCAGGAAGCGCACGGCAATAGCCAGCAACACAAAAATGTAGGGCAGCATGATCACCTCGGAACTGAGTCATTATTCTGGGCGCTTGAGTGGCTGGCGTCAAGGACAGACGCAATTGTACCCAGTCTCAATTCGTAGGGGAATGGGGCCGTCATCCTGAGCGCAGCCGCTTTTCCGGCGGAGCGAAGAGCCTGCCCTGAGCGCAGCCGAAGGGATCTCGCCCCGACCAAACTCAAACGGACGCGCCCCCACCTCGCATTGCGAGGCTAGTCCGGTTCCGGCGCTAACACTTGATTCTTCCCCATTCCAAAAATGTCTCCCACGACGTGCAGGTTCTTGTCGAGTTGCACAGCCGCCCCCAGTACACGCCGCCCCCCTCCGCGATTGATTGCCGTTGGAATTTGGACAAAACGCAAATCCTGAAAATGCACGATGTACCCCTCCTGCGGAGAAGGCAAAGTTTCCGTCTCCGTGATCGGATATTGTGCCCAATCCAAAAACACCCGCCCCATATACGATCGCTTCGCGGCCAGGGTGACAGGAGTCTCCTGCGGCTTATAACGAATCTCAAGTTCATCCCCGGGATCGACCTCGGGACCAAGCGAATCGACGACCGCAAGAGCGAAGAACGCCGGCGTCTCAACCACCCCGTACCAGCGAAAGGGATTCACCCACGTCGGATAGGCCGAAGCCCGCAGCGGCTCAGCCTCGTTGTACGTACGAGCCTCGAGGGCATTGACCGCACGGCGATGCTCATAGTCGCGCACCCCCCACATCAGGACTGTGCCCACCAAGGCGAATGTAGCGGCGGCGCGTCCCCGGGGGCCGCGATGGCGCGCCCCGATTTCTTTGTCCACGAGGGCGAAGAGCCCGGGCACAATCAGGCCAAGAATGAGGAACCCGAGCATCACGGGCTCGACGATGAAGACGATGTCCCACGAATACCATTTCTCGGAAAAGGGCCAAAATGGCCGCACGCCGTAGTTATTGGTGTAATCGAGCAGGATGTGGCTCAGCCCCGCAAGGCACGCGTAGAAATAAAGCAGTCCCCAGCGCGGTGGTAGGTTGGGATCTTTCGTCCTCCGACCGCGCAAGCGCCAAATGAGATAAACGAAGCCCAGCACGACGGCGGCACAAATGAGCACTCCCAGGAATGAATGCGTGAACCCCCGATGGTGGGCAAATCCGAAAGCTGCCCCGCGAAACCGGCTAAGCACGTCGAGGTCGGGAGCTTCCGCGGCGAGCGTGAGCGTCAGCGTGGCTAACGCCGTCTTGCGGTTCAGCCCGGCGCGACCCAGGCACGCGCCGGTCAGAAAATGAGTGACAGGTTCCAAGCGATCGGAAGAATTCTACTTTAATCGAAGTCATTCGACGCCGAATTCGCGGCGAAGTCGCAAAGTATTCGTCCGCCGCGACTCGGCTCAAGGAGAAGGAGCCAGCAGCGTGAGCGCGTTCGGTACCACCGTCATCTCCGCCGGGAGCATGCCGAGCAGTTCTCCGTCCGCTTCGATATAGATTTTTCGCTGTACCTGATGCGCGGAAGGAGAGAGGTATGCACACGACACCTTCGTGCAGTGAGCCAGGTCAATGCCAGGGATTTTCCACCGCAGTCGCAGCAAGCCACGCGTCACATACGCGAGATACGAAAGCCGGCTCGCGGTCCGGCAGACGACGACCCTCATGTCGTCCCGATCCAGCGACGCTCCCGGGGCGAGTTCCTGCACGACTCCGCCGAAGTTGCGAATCCGTATGCACATCAGTTCCGTGCAAGCCGCGCGTTTGGGCGCGTCCGACCCGGTTTCCACATACTCGGCCCCAAACCGCGTCATGTGGTACGTAAACCACAGGTTCCAGCATTTCGCGTAGTACGCCGCCATACCCATGCGCTTCTTGGTGCCAGTGTGCAGTTTGTAGAAGAGATGGGCATCCACGCCCACACCGGCTGTAATAACAAAGTACCGTGCTTCGGAAGCGCCCTGAAGATCCACGCATTTCACGTGCCCGAGAGCCACACGCCGTGGTACAGCGCGCAGAGCGGCCTCGGCCGCTCCCACTGCGCTAAGGGGGAGGGAAAGATCGTGGGCCAGAGCATTTGCCGTACCCATGGGCAAAATCGCCAGTGCGACCGGAGTATTCGCCAGCACCTGCGCGACGTTATGGATGGTACCGTCGCCACCACAGGCGAAGATTGTGTCGCAACCGGAGGCAACGGCCTGCCGGATCTGCTCCCCGGCTTGATCCCGAGATTCCGCAAGTATCAGATCCGCCTCGACCCCGCCATTTCGAAGCACCTCCAGGGAGGACTGGAGTTCCCGCCGCCGTCGCGCCAGTTTACCGCCGGAATCCGGGTTGTAGATCAATGCCGCCTTGCGCATAGCCTGATCGAAGCTGGATTGTACCTGAGAGTCTTTGCAGCCGGAGGGATTCGAGGAGTGAGAAACGACCGACGAAACCGTTCAGCGTGAGCCCCACTCCCACATGCCGAACATAGCTTTCTGCGGCAAGGGATAGCCAAGTTGCCGTGCCAGCATGGTGATCTGTCCACGGTGATGGGCGTCGTGCGCGATCAGATAGCCGATGAAGCCGGCAACGTCGGGACGAAACCCTTTCACCCGACCATCGCGGGCCAGAGCGCGGCTAATGACCAGGCTCAAAGCATGCCGGCTGCTTTCCAGAGCGCGTATCGCTTGCGCCGGAGTCACCGAGGTGCGATCGAGTTGCGCGGGAATCTCACCCGCCTTGGCCGCTTTCAGCCACATAACGCGCACGTTGTGCATGTGGGCCACGATGGCCCCAATTGTGCGGCCCTTGCCTTCGGCTGATTTTGCTTTCCAGGCGGACGACGGAAGGTTGTCGATCAGATACTGGTTGATCCGATTGTTGGTGTTGAAGGCGTTGAGCAGGGTAATGGGAATCTGGCGCAGGTAGGTATTTTCAACAGCGTCCGCATCGACCGGATCGGGAGCCTTCGGCATGCGTTACCTGTAAACGACTTGGAAAGGACCCCAATTTGGCATAAGCTGGCCCCACTTGCAAGGGCCGCTTTTTCCACAATTGACTCGACCTGTTATTGGGGCTCCGGATTTCTCGAATTCAACTCAGGAGGACTCACCAGATGAAAATTCTGGCGCAGGTACTGTGCGGCGCTGTGCTCTGCCTCGGCGCGACGGCGCAAGATCATGCCTCCCACGCGCAAAAACACCCCGTCACGTTGGTAAATGGGCTGGGCGATCTCCATCACCCTGTTTCCACCCATGTCCCGGAGGCGCAGAAGTTCTTTGACCAGGGGCTGCGATTCATCTATGCCTTCAATCACGACGAGGCCGCCCGCTCCTTCCAGCACGCAGCCGAACTCGATCCTAAACTCGCCATGGCATTCTGGGGAGTCGCCGAGGCCGTGGGACCGAACTACAACGATCCCGCCGATCCCGACCGCTACAAACACGCCCATGATGCCGTGCAGAGGGCGGTCGATTTGTCGGCCGAGTCTTCACCCAGCGAGCAAGCCTACATTCAAGCCATGGCGAAGCGCTTCCCGGCCGACCCGAACTCCGATCTGAAGAAAGCCGCCGAGGACTATCGTGACGCGATGCGCCAGCTAGTCAGCCAGTTCCCCGACGACCTGGACGCCGCCACGCTGTTTGCCGAGGCCGGCATGAACCTGCACCCCTGGGGACTTTGGCACCAGGACGGCACCCCCGAAGCCGGCACCGAGGAAATCGTCGCGACCCTGGAGTCTGTCCTGAAACGCGATCCCGATCACCTGGGAGCCATCCATTACTACATACATACGGTAGAGGCCTCCAATAATCCCGAGCGCGCGCTCGCGGGCGCGAACAAGTTGGCCGCGCTTGCACCTGGTGCAGGTCACATCGTCCACATGCCCGCCCACATTTACATCCGCACCGGCGACTACGACGCCGCGGTAAAGACCAACGAAAAAGCAGCGGAGGTCGATCGTGCCTACATCAAAGCGAGCGGCGCGCAGGGCATCTACCCAATGATGTACTACAGTCACAACCTGCATTTCATCGCCATCTGCGGCGCCATGGACGGCAGTTACGCGGAAGCGCGGAAAAACGCGGACCTTTTGGTCGCCAACGTCGGCGCTCACGTGAAAGAGATGCCCCCGCTGGAGGGCTTCATGACCATTCCAATGGCGGTCGAAATTCGCTTCCACCATTGGAACGAGATCTTGAAGATGCCCGCGCCTGATCCTGCCATGAAGACCGCGTCCGTCTTCTGGCATTTTGGCCGCGGCTTGGCCCTGACCGGCACCGGCAAATTGGATGAGGCTGAAGCAGAATACAAGATTGTGTCCGAGGCCGAGGCCGCCACGCCGCCGGACGTCATCTTCCAGATGCCGATCAACAACAAGAGCAAAGACATCCTGAAAATTGCCGAAGACGTCTTGGGCGCAAAGATCGCTATGGCGAAAAAAGACACCGCCGGAGCGATTTCCATGCTCCGCGAAGCAGTCGCTATTCAAGACACGCTCAAATACGGCGAGCCACCCGACTGGTTCTTCCCCGTACGCGAGTCCTTGGGAGGAGCGCTACTAATGACCGGCGACGCGCCTGCCGCCGAGAGAGTCTTCCGCGAGGACCTCGACCGCAACCCGCGGAACCCGCGCTCGCTCTGGGGCCTGCGCCAGGCCTTGCTGCAACAAAAGCGCGACTACGACGCCGGCTTCGTCCAGAAACAGTTCGAAGCCTCGTGGAAGGGCGTTCCCGAGGCGCTAAAACTCGATGACCTGGTTTGATCGCAATCTCGCCAATCGAGGCGGCCTCGCCCTAACTTGATCCATGTGGGGACGGACGCATTCGTCCGTCCCGGCCAGCGCAGCGCCCTGTGCGCCGTCCGGCTTTAGTTTCACTTCATGGCCCTTCAGCTTCCTGCTTTCCAAGCGCTTGTTCTCTGCGAATCGCGTAAACCAGATGCGGCAGGTTCCTCCACACGACTTCCTTCCACACGGTCATACCATTCTTCTCCGCAACGCGGCGCGAGGGAAGATTCTGTGGACGAATGAGCGAAATGAGCCGCTCGACAGGCAGGCGTGCGAACCCGTAGTCGCGACAGGCACGGGCTGCCTCCGTGGCCAAGCCTTGTCCCCACTGGTCGCGTCGCACGTGGTAGCCAATCTCCACCTCATTCGCACCATCCACCGCCTGGACAGTCAGGCCGCAGTCGCCGATCAACTCGCCGTCCGCTTTCAGCACCATCGCCCACAATCCGTGGCCCTCTTCTGCATAGCGTCGCATATTCCGGGAAATCCAGCCTTCGACGCCCTTACGATCATACGGCGCGGGATAAAAGCGCATCGTCTCCGGATCGGAGATCACGCGCGCCAGAGCATCCGCATCGTCCCGTCGGAACTCGCGCAGAATCAGCCGTGATGTCTCCAAGATCTGCATCGTTCCCCTCACGCAGGATGAGGCCTCCAGAAGTCCTCGATCCTTAAGGTCTCCTTTGTGCGACTTCGTGTCCTTTGTGGTTGCTGGTTTTGAACTGTCAGCAGCGGTGCACCTGATTTTACCCACTCCCATCCCCGTCTATAATCTGCCCGATGCCTAACACCCCCAAAGACGTCGAAAAAAAGGTCGCGGCTCTCCGTGAGAAGATTCGCCACCACGAATACCTCTACTACGTTCTCGACAATCCCGAAATCAGCGATGCCGAATTCGACAAGCTGATGCAGCAGTTGAAGGATCTGGAAGCTGAGCACCCGTCGCTGATAACCCCGGATTCGCCAACCCAGCGCGTCGGTGGCAAGCCCCGCGAGGGATTCGTCAAAGTGCCGCACTCCTCGCCCATGCTCTCGCTCGACAACACCTACAACGAGGAGGAACTGCGCGACTGGGAGCGCCGCGTCCACGAACTCACCGGCCGGAGAGATGTCGACTACGTCTGCGAGCTGAAGCTCGACGGCATGTCACTGGCGCTGGTGTATGAAGATGGCAGACTCGTGCGCGGCGTGACTCGTGGTGACGGCTCCGTCGGCGAGGATGTAACGCTTAACGTGAGAACGGTGCGTTCGATTCCCCTCGCCATTGACCACAACAAGCTGAAGAAAGCTGGCATCCCCGCCGACTTCGAGGTGCGCGGCGAACTGCTCATGCCCACCGCAACCTTCAAGAAGGTGAATGAGGAGCGCGAACGCAACGGCCTCCCGACATTTGCTAACCCGCGTAATTTCACGGCCGGCACCGTCCGTCAGCTTGACGCCAACATCACGGCGCAACGCCGCCTCGACTATTTTCCCTATATCTTGCTCCAAAACGGCCGCACCTATTTCGACCGCCACTGGAAAACCCTCGACGCTCTCGACGCCGCTGGATTCAAGGTCAACCAGAACCGCAAGCTCGTCCACTCGATGGAGGAAGTCTCGGCCTTCATTCAGCAGTGGGAAGGCAAGCGCGATTCCCTGCCCTACGAGATCGACGGCATCGTCGTTAAAGTCGATCGCACCGCTCTGCAAGACGAACTCGGCTTCACCGGCAAAGCCCCACGCTGGGCGATTGCCTACAAATACGCGGCGCGCTCCGGTATCACCAAGCTTGAAAATGTCCGCTGGCAGGTTGGCCGAACTGGCAAGCTGACCCCGGTGGCGGGATTGGCTCCGGTCTCCATTGGCGGCACGACCGTTCGCAACGCAACCCTGCACAATATGGACGAGATCGGACGCCTGGGCGTGAAGATCGGCGACTGGGTACAGGTCGAACGCGGCGGCGACGTGATCCCAAAGGTCGCCAAGGTCATCGCCGACAAAGATCACCCCCGCGGCCACCAATCCTTCGAAATGCCCGAAAAGTGCCCTGTCTGTGGCACGAGAGTTGTCCGCACCGAAGGCGAAGTCGATTACCGCTGCGTCAATGCCAACTGCCCCGCCAAACTGCTGGGGACAATTCTGCACTTCGCCTCGCGCGGCGTTATGAATATCGACGGCATGGGCGAATCGCTCGTCGGCCAACTCATCGAGCGTGGCCTGGTCAAGAACGTGGCCGACATCTATGACCTCACCAAGAAGGACCTGCTCAGCCTGGACCGATTCGCCGACAAGTCGGCACAGAACATTCTCGATGAAATCGAGAACTCGAAAAGACTCCCGCTCGAGCGAGTCATCTATGGCTTGGGCATCCGCATGGTCGGCGAGCGCACGGCGCAGTTCCTGTCGGAGCACTTCGGATCCATGGAAGACCTTGCCCGCGCCGGCGTCGAAGAGTTGCAGAATGTCAACGAGGTCGGCCCCCGCATCGCCGAAAGCATCGTGGAATTCTTCAGCATCCCGGCGAATCAGCAACTGGTCAAGCGGCTGGCTGCGGCGAAACTCACGTTCGAGGGTAAGAAGAAAGAGCGCGGCACCAAACTCGCCGGCAAGACCTTCGTCCTCACCGGCACTCTGGTGAAGTACACGCGCGACGAAGCCAAGAAGATGATCGAAGACGCTGGGGGAAAAGTTACTAGCTCGGTCAGCAAGAAAACGGACTACGTCGTAGCCGGAGCCGATGCCGGGTCGAAGCTAGATAAAGCGAAGGAACTAGGTGTGGCCGTGATTGACGAGAAGGAAATGGAGAAGTTGTTGAAGGCCGGTGCATGAGGGGACCCGACAGACGTATTGTGCAAAGGACTGAAACGTACTATTTGTGACCGAGCTGCACAGGATGAAAGCCCGGGTCTGGCCTGTTCTTTTGTTTCAGAAATCGTGGAACGTCATGCAGGTGGAGCATGTCTTTAGCAAGTAACCGTTCGAGTTCGTCACGCCGCGTTGCGAGGTCCTTATAGAGCCTCCGCCCGTACTCAATTACACTGTCGGGCTTCTCGAATTGGAATAAGAGGTAGCTCAGGTCCCTGACCTTGTTGAACATTTCTTGGGTCAGCCAGAGTCCTTCATTCAGCACCTCTGAGACCAACAAGAGCGCTCGCTTCCAGTCATCATCTTTCTCGGAGGCAAACAAAAGGTGATAGGGTCTGCTGTCTTCCGGAGCAACCACCGCGGCTTTCAGGTTTACTATCAAAAGCTCGACCTTTTCGTAGGCTGCGACACGGCGCCTGATGATTGTTTTGTAGTAATCGTTGACGTACTCATTTTGCTTGCCTCGAAGGGTAAACATTCCTCCGACAATGGCGCCAACGATGCCGCCAAGTAGTGAGCTGGAGAGAACAGCCAACCAGAGTTGATTCACGCTCATACTCCCCCAGGCGATGCTCGTATCCGATCCGCCATTGTGGGTTGCAATTCCGTGGAGGCTCAAAGAGCGAGCCAAAAACTCAGCACATCACTTCCGCATCGCCTGCCGCATCCTTCCCCAAGTCACGTCCAGCGTCTCCGGCAGCACCCGCGTCTCCCCCACCACCGACACGAAATTCGCGTCCGCCACCCAACGCGGCAAAACGTGCATATGAATGTGCCCCGCGATCCCCGCGCCCGCCGCCTTCCCGATATTCATCCCCAGGTTGATCCCATCCGGATGGTACAACTCGCGCAGCGCGGTCTCCATACGCTGCGAAAGCCCCATCATCTCGTTGGCCGCTTCCGTCGGCAGTTTCTGCAACTCGTCCAGATGCGCGTACGGCACGATCATCACGTGCCCCGGTGTATAGGGAAAAGTGTTCAAAATGACGAAGCAATGCCGGCCACGATGCACGATGTGCACCTTGGCGTCATCCTTTTCCTTAGGTGCCTCACAGAAGATGCATCCGGCGGCCTTTTCGGTGGTCGAGACGTAGGCATAGCGCCACGGCGTCCAGAGATAATCCATAAGAGGGCAGGTTAGCAGATAGCTACTTGTTCGGGAACCGTAACGCTGAAACATGGCTGTAACACAAGCAAGATTTGCGTTTGACACTGTTCGCGCGCGGTTGCTATAGTCGAGAAGTTCCCATTGGACGCGGGTTCTCTGTTCAAACGTCCGACAGCTGGGATTGTCCAAGCTCATTCGCCAGGGTGGGCCCACCACAACCAAAAGACGCCTCCAGCAGTCCGCAGAGCAGTTCCCGCATCCGGTTATCAGAGAGGCAAAACCTTGTTCGACGAGACCACCGCCAACGATTCCACTTCCACTTCAACTGTCGTGACCGATGCTGAGCCGACGACGCCAGAACTCCAGCCCGTCCCGACTGAGCAGGCCGTTGCCGCCTCCGAGGAGGCGCATCCGGCCCCCCCATCAGACGACAAGCCGACCGCGGCATCAGATGACAAACCCGCTGCCACGGAGGACTTCGCCGCCGCTCTCGAAACTTTCACCACCGAGGCCGAAGAGGCCGTCAGTGATGATCGTGTGATCAAGGGCACTGTGCTGAAGTTGACCCCGACTCATGTAGTGGTCGATGTCGGCGCGAAGTCGGAGGGAATGCTGGCGATCGCCGAGGTGCTCGATCACGAGGGCAAGCCCAAATTCAAGCCGGGCGACGAAATCGACGTAATGCGCGACAAGGGCGAGACCGAGGAAGGCTACATCCATCTCTCGCATCAGAAAGCGCAGCGCATTCACGCCTGGGAAGAAATCGAAAAGGCGCATCACGAGAAAAAGCCAATCAAGGCCGTGGTCATCGACCGCATCAAAGGCGGCCTCACGGTCGACATCATGGGCGCACACGCTTTTCTGCCCGGCTCGCAGGTCGACCTGCGTCCCATCCGCAATCTCGACGGCATGAAGGGCCAGACCCTCGAAGTCGCAGTCATCAAGCTCAACAAGAAGCGCGGTAACATCGTGGTCTCGCGCAAGGAATTGCTCGAAGGCGAGCAGAATGAAAAGCGCTCCAAGACGCTCGAACACCTGGAAGAAGGCGCGGTCCTCACCGGAGTCGTGAAGAACCTCACCGAATACGGCGCGTTCGTCGACCTCGGCGGCCTCGACGGCCTCCTTCACATCACCGACATGTCCTGGGGACGCCTCACTCATCCCAAAGACCTGGTCAACGTCGGCGATCAGATCCAGGTCAAGGTCCTCAAGTACGACAAAGACAAGCAGCGCGTCTCCCTTGGCTTCAAGCAACTCACGCCCGATCCGTGGCTCGATGCTGAGCATCGCTATCCCGTGGGCGCTCACGTTGCCGGACGCGTGATCAGCGTGACCGACTACGGAGCATTCGTTGAACTCGAGCAAGGAATTGAAGGACTCGTCCATGTCAGCGAGATGACTTGGTCCAAGCGCATGAAGCATCCGTCGAAGCTGGTGAACGTCGGCGATCAGGTGGAGTGCGTGGTGCTCAACGTGAATCCGACCGAGCGCCGCATTTCGCTGGGCATGCGCCAACTGGCGGCCAATCCCTGGGATTCGCTACATGAGAAATTCCCCGTCGGCATGACTGTCGAAGGACGCGTGCGCAACCTCACCGACTTCGGCGCCTTCATCGAGATCGAAGACGGAATTGACGGCCTGGTCCACGTGAGCAACCTGAGCTGGACCAAGCGGGTGAAGCATCCTTCCGAAGTTCTGAAAAAAGGCGACCGCGTCAAAGCGATCGTTCTCGCCATCGAACCCGACAAGCGCCGCTTGTCGCTCGGCGTGAAGCAACTTCAGCCCGACGTGTGGGAGTCATTCTTCGCATCGCACCACATCGGCGACGTGGTCCATGGAAAAGTCTTGCGCGTGGCGGCATTCGGCGCTTTCGTTGAGATTGCCGAGGGCGTAGAAGGTCTGTGCCACAAGTCGGAAGCAGTCGACGGAAACGGCCAGCCTTTGCACCTTGAGCCCGGAGTCGAGCACGATTTCAAGATCATCAAGATGAGTCCGGAAGAAAAGAAAGTCGGTCTCAGTATCCGTGCCGTGGGCGAAGAAGCCTCGCGCTCGGAGGTGGAAGCCTACAAGCAGCCCGTCTCCAGCACCAGTTCAACGATCGGCGAACTGATCTCCTGGAAGCGCGCCAGCAACGAAAGCAACTGACCCGCTTTGTCATCCTGTCTATAACAACGACGGCGGTGTCAAGGTACACGAATTCGTCGACGCCTTGGGGTTTGAAGTAGCGCCATTTCGCTCTCGTTGGGGTTTTGATTTTTTTCACGATGACCAAGACTCGCGCATTCACGTTGAATCACGGGTGGCAGCCTTGCTGCTCCACCAACCATCTATTCGGTCGCAACTTCGACCATGATTGTTCGTTCAAACTCCCGGACTTTTTCCGGGAGGCAGGCGCCCACTCAAACGCACGGCTTTAAACCACAGCCACAGGATGACTCGGGCTACTCTGCATGCGAGTGGCGGAATACGGCTGCTCGGTTTTCCACATCCAGTACAGACGCACCGCCAGTTTGCGCGCTACCATCACCTTGGCCACAGAAGAATGTTTTCTGTGTTTCAGCCTTTGGTAGGCGCGCTTTAACTCTGGTACCAGACGGGCCGCGCTCTGGCCCGCCTCCACCAACAGACTGCGTAACATCGGATTGCCTTGTTTGCTGATCGATCCCAAGCGCTGCCGGCCGCCGCTGGAATGCTCGGCGGGATTCAGTCCCAGGTAACTGACCACTTGGCGGCTGCGGGCGAAGCGCCCGATCTCTCCCAGGGTGAGCGAATACGCCAGAGCGGTAATGGGTCCTACCCCGGGATGAGTCTGCAGCAAGCGGGCCACAGCGTCTTTCTGGGCCGCCTCCCGCGCCGCCTGATCCAACTTCTCGATCCGGGGATCAAGATCGTCCAGCAAGGCCAGTAACTCTTCCCGCCGTTGCGCAGTCCAGCCGGTGAGCGCTAGGGCTTCCAGCTTTTCTCTTCCCGTCTGCGTCCACAGCTTGCGCTTCTGTTGCACTCCCTGGTTTAGCGCCAGATGCTGCAACTGGTTCTTCACCTGCCGCCTCATCCCCACCAGCTTGTGGCGATGCAACAGCAACTGCCGCAGGTCCCGCTGTTCCAGACTCGGCACCCAGATCCGCGGGAACCGCTTCTCCAGCAGCAACTGCAACAGCAGTTCAGCATCTCTTCGATCCGTCTTCTGCTTGCGTACCTCCAGGGCCCGGATCTTGCCCGCATCTCCCAGCCACAACTCATGTCCCAGCCTGGCCAGTAGACGCTCGAACCAAAACGTGTTTCCGCAAGCTTCCATCCCCACCAGCACCGGCCCTTGCAACTGGCTGTAGAACGCCACCGCTTCGGCCGCTGCCAGCCGCTTTTCGGTCTGCTCCCCGGTCTCAGTATCGACCATAGCAATCTGTTGGAAACTCGGATGAAAATCACAGCCTATAATCTTCATTGGCGGCTCCTTTCGCTCCGAGTCTTGGTTCTTCGCAAAAACTCAAGTTTACTCGGTGCCCGCGAGGAGCCGTCCTTGTTATCCAATCAAGCGCAGTCGAAGGACCCTGTGTTTTATGTGGGGACAGCCGCCCCCGGCTGTCCGTCGAGCGCAGCTCGACCTTCTGTCCCGGCGTTTGTTGTTGCAACGAGAAAATGTCGTATTAACTGCAACGAGACTTTGTCACCCCTTAACGTTTAAGTAACGGCCGCCAACGCGGGGCGGCCGGAGAGGTTGTAGATGCGCGGGGTTGGCGATTTTCGTTTCTGCGCAGAGGTGAGGAGCTGGGGTCGGCGCTCGGCGTGTTCTTCCAGGGGCGAGGGTCGGGCGAGCAAGAGAACATCTCCGCGAAAAACGCGCAACACGCCATCGAGTTGATGGGAGAGTTCGACTGCTTCTCCGGCGTAACCACGATGGCCGGGCAAGGGTGGCAGCGCGATCGACTGCGCCCCCAGAGTGACGGTGTGATCGGCGGCGACGACCCGCTGGTAGTGCAAGCTGAGGCAACGGGCGAGATCGAAGCGGCGGGGCAGGCGGCGGAAGTCGCAGGCAGCCTCGGCGGCGGGACGGGCGAAGCGCTGGTTGTAGTCGGCGCAGAAGCGGGCCAGCACAATGTTGGCTTGCTCGACGGTGGTGGCTTGAGCCAGACGAAGTTCGCTGACCAAGCGGTCCTGGCAGGTGCGCCAGGCGCGCTCGATGCGGCCCTTGGCTTGGGGTGAATAGGCGGGGATCTGCTGGATGCCGAGCTGCTCGAGAGCCCGTCCCAGCTGAGTGGGAGATTGTTTTCCGGCGAGCTGCTCGGCGAGACTCCAGTACGAATCGTTGCGCTGGAAGATGGAGTGACGGTCGTGGTAGAGGCTGAGGGGAAGGCCGTGCGCAAGGATCATGGCATGCAGAGCACGAAGATAGCCCAGCGTATTTTCGGCTTCGAGTTGGAAGTGAGCGGCCAGGATCTGGCCGGTGGCGTCGTCCTGAAAGCCGATGAGGGTGAGCTCGGGGCCACGGCCTTCGAGCCAATCATGGCAGCTGGCATCGGTGAGCACCATCATGCCGAAGCGCGGGCGGGGCGGGCGGCGAGAGCGATATTTGCGGGGCCGGCGCTTCTGCGGCGAGGCCAGTTTGGCGGCTCGCAAGATGCGCCGCACGGTTTCGCGGCCGACGGTGAGGTTTTCTTCGGAGTGAAGTTTTTCCGTGAGATGAGAATCGTTAAAGCCCTGATACTTGCCGCGCGCTAAGGTTAAGATCAACTGCTTCTGGGGAACGGAAATGGCCCAGGGCGCGGCGCGTCCGCGATTGCCGTGGTGTACCCAATCTGTGGAGTTGGGCTGATAACGGCGCTTGAGCCGCTGCACCTGGCGCTCGCTCAAATGCAGCAGGCAGGAGGCTTCGCGTACGCTCAGCCTCCCGCCTGCCGCATTTTCAATCACTTTCACTCGTTGGAACTCTTTCTGACTCATCGTCACCATCCTTGGAGGGTGACAGAATCTCGTTGCAGTTATGGGGTGACATTATCTTGGAGCATTTACACTTCTGTCCCGGCGTTTGGTCACCCCGCCCACCCTGTTCTAGAATCATTAGTTTGTCTTTGATCATCTCTTCCTACTGAGGACTACACCTTTGCCCGACACCATCTACGACGTAGCCATCATCGGCAGCGGCCCCGCTGGATACACGGGCGCCATCCGCGCCGGTCAATACGGCCTCAAAACGGCACTCATCGAAAAAGACGGATTCCTCGGAGGCACCTGCCTCCACGTGGGCTGCATCCCGACCAAAGCCCTCCTGTTCAATGCCGAACTTTGGGATCACCTGAAAGACGCGAAAGAATTCGGCATCGAAGGCGTAGACGCGCGCAAACTGAACTGGGCCGCAATTCAGGAACGAAAAAACAAAATCGTCGCCAAGCACACCAAAGGCCTCGAATTCCTGATGAAGAAAAACAAAGTCGACACCGAGAAGGGCTACGGCAAACTGACGGGCCCGGCGCAGAACGGAGTATTCACGATCGAACTGACAAACGAGGGCAAGGCCAGCCGTCTTAAGGCGAAGAACGTCATTCTCGCCACCGGCTCCGAAGCCCGCATGCTGCCCGGTCTCGAAGCCAACGATCGCGTCCTCACCAACATCGAAATCCTGAGCCTGAAAGAAATTCCGAAATCGTTGGTCATTGTCGGCGCCGGTGCGGTAGGAGTTGAGTTTGCCTCGATTTACCGTTCTTTCGACAGTGAAGTCACCATTGTCGAAATGCTTCCGCGCCTGGTTCCGGTCGAAGACGAAGAAGTTTCGAAAGAACTCGCCCGCGTCTTCCGCAAGCGCGGCATTAATTTCCACACCAGCGCGAAAGTGGACAAAGTTGAAAGGACAAAATCAGGCGTTGCAGTCACCATCACCGTTGACGGTAAGCAGCAAAAGATCGAAGCCGAAAAAATTCTGATTGCCGTCGGCCGAAAGCCACGCACAGCGAACATCGGCCTTGAGCGTACAAAGATCAAGCCCGACCGCGAGTTCATCAAGACCGATTCCTGGATGCAAGCCGCCGAACCGGGCGTCTACGCCGTAGGCGACATCGTGCTGGGCACGCCGCAACTCGCTCACGTCGGAGCCATGGAAGCCCTCGTGGCGGTCGCCAAAATCGGCGGCAAGCCCGGCAAGCCGATCAACCCCGAGCACATCCCCGGCGCCACGTATTGCCACCCGGAAATCGGCAGTGTCGGCCTCACCGAAACCAAAGCCCGCGAAGCGGGATACAACGTCAAAATCGGCAAGTTCCCCTTCACCGCGAACTCGCGCGCCTCTATCGTTGGCCAGCACGAAGGCTTCATCAAAATCGTCTCCGACGCCGACTACGGCGAGATTCTCGGTGTCCACATTATCGGCCCGCAGGCCACAGAGTTGATCGCCGAAGCCGTAGCCGCCATGGAACTGGAAGCCACGGTCGAAGATCTGATGTGGACGATTCACGCCCATCCAACGCTGGCCGAAGCCATGCTGGATGCATCAAACAGCGTATACGGAATCGCAATCAATGCATGAAGCCGGGCCATGGATCAATGCGGATGAGCACGGATAAAACTCAATGAGGCTTGCCATCCTGACCCTGAGCCAGTCGAAAGCGAAGGACCTATCCGATTTCTGTGTTGGTTTATCCGCGTGAATCCGTGTAAATCCGCGGCGAAAAGAATTTGATCTCCGTCATCCAACTCGGCACTGTCGATTACGCGGCAGGCTTGCGCCTGCAGCAGCAACTAGTCGCTCTGCGCAAAGAAGAAAAGATCGGCGACGTCCTCCTCCTGCTCGAACATAAGCCAGTAATCACGCTGGGCCGCAACGCGAAAGCCGCGAACGTCGTAGCCTCGCCCGAACACCTGGCCCGGCGCGGCGTCGAACTTTTCGAATGCGACCGCGGCGGCGACGTCACCTTCCACGGTCCCGGCCAAATCGTCGGCTACCCGATCTTCGACCTCCGCGCCTTCGCTCGTGTAGGGGCGGACGCATTCGTCCGCCCAGGCGAGTCGCAGACTCGCCTCTCCGCCCGCAAAACGCTCGGCGTGATCGAATTCGTCCGCCGCCTGGAAGAAGTCCTCATCCGCACCTGCGCCGACTTCGCCATCCCCACCAAGCGAGTCCCCGGCCTCACCGGCGTCTGGACCGACCCAACTCTCTTGTCATCCCGAGCGGATCAGGACGATTCGAAGAATCGTCCTGCGGAGTCGAGGGATCATGGGTTTGATGGCGCCACCACAGACCATGTGGGAACGGCCGCCCTCGGCCGTTCGGTCGAGCGAAGCTCGACAGCTGCCGAAGCCAAACTCGCCGCCATCGGCGTCCACATCTCTCGCTTCGTCACCTCGCACGGCTTCGCCCTCAACGTGAACACCGACCTAAGCTACTTCAACCTGATCGTCCCCTGCGGCATCACCTCGAAACCCGTCACGTCGATGCAGCAACAACTCGGCCGTGAGCTAGACCTGAACGCCGTAGCCGAATCCATCTCCCGCAACTTCGGCGTAGTCTTCCAGAGCCAGATCTTGTGGGTCGACACCCTCGACGCCCTCCTCGGCCACGCAGTAGGCGTCCCCATGAAGCCGCCCGCCGAACTCCGCCAACTCCACAAAGAAGACGACACCACCTGGGCGTAGCGCCGGCATTCCGCCGGATGTAGCGAGAGCCTGCCGGAGCTTGCCGAGGGACATCCTGCCGTCGCTAGCGGCGGAGGATTCCCTTCCGGCTCACCCTAGCCGCCCCCCCCGCTCTCGCGATACCATCAATACATCGCGCTCTCAGCGCTGCTTTCACAATGGGGACCAAGAAACCGAAGTCCAAAGCAAGCTCCAACGGCAACCGTCCGCGCAACGGATCGCGAGCAAGCACCACTGCTCATGTGGGTCCGGCTCATGTGGGTCCGGCTCATGTGGGTCCGGCTCATGTGGGAACGGCTCATGTGGGAACGGCCGCCCCCGGCCGTTCGGTCGAGCGCAGCTCGACTCGCTCTCCCAACCAGCACCTCCGCACTTACCCAATCCCCGACTACCGCCTGGAGCATCCCGACTTCACCGTCCGCCAATCCACTGAAAAAGACCGCGACGGCGCCGAACACGTCCGCTACGAAGTCGAGGGCGACCTCGACGCCCCCGTCCCGCCCATCCGCGACTCCAAGTATCTCGACCAGCAACAAGCCATCGAAATCTACCGCTACATGCTGCTCAACCGCAAAATGGAGATCGCCCTCGAAAATCTCTACAAGCAAGGCAAAGTCGTCGGCGGAGTCTACTTCGGGCTCGGCCAGGAAGCCTGCTCCTGCGCCTCCGCCTACGCCCTCGACAAAGACGACTGGTTCGCCCCCATGATCCGCAATCAGGGATCGCTTCTCGTACGCGGCTTCCGCGCCGCAGACACCATGATGCAGTACATGGCCAAAGCCGATTCGCCCACCAAGGGCCGCGACGGCACCTCGCACTTCGGCGACATCGAAAAGCGCAACATGGTCTCTCCCATCTCCATGCTCGGGGACCTAATCCCCGTCATGGCGGGCGTAGCGCTAGGTGCGCGCCTGCAGGGACGCAACCTCGCCGTCATGACCTACATCGGCGACGGAGGTCAATCCACCGGCGTCACCTACGAAGGCATCAACTTCGCCGCCGTACAGAATCTCGGCCTCGTCCTATTCGTAGAGAGCAATCTCTGGGCCTACTCCACGCCGTCGGAAATGCAGTACCGCTGCAAAGACTTGGCCGAGCGCGCCATCGGATACGGCATCCCCGGCGTGATCGTCGACGGTACCGACGCCTGCCAGGTCTACGACGCCGCCCGCGAAGCCGTAGACCGCGCCCATGCAGGCGAAGGCCCCACGCTGATCGAAGCGAAGATGATGCGCATGAAAGGCCACGCCATCCACGACGCCGCCAGCTACGTGCCGAAGCCGATGTTCGATTTCTGGAAAAAGCGCGACCCGATCGCCCGTTTCGAAAACTACCTGGTGAAACAAAAGAAGTGGCTAACGCCAAAAGAAAATGAAACGCTGATCGCCGGAGTGGAAAAGGTGATCGAAGAAGAACGCGAAATCGCAGTGAACTCTCCGATGCCGACGCCAGAATCAGCCGAAGGCGGCGTCTTCTGCGAAAACGGCTGTCACGACATTAGGCCGAAGTATGGCATGCCAGAAGTGAAAAAGGGGACCGGAGCTGGCTACAAAGAAACGGAAGCCGCCGTGCATTTGAAGTAGAAGTATCCGTGAAGGTCCGCGTAAATCCGTGGCAAAGAATTTGACCATGCAACTCACCTACCTCGAAGCCATCCGCCAGGGAATCTGGGAAGAAATGGAACGCGACCCTACCGTCTTCTGCCTCGGCGAAGACATCGGCATTTACGGCGGCGCCTTCAAAGTCACCGACGGTTTCATCGACCGCTTCGGCCCCGACCGCGTCATCGACACGCCCATCGCCGAGTCCGCCATCGTGGGCGCGGCCTTCGGAGCATCGCTCACCGGCATGCGCCCCGTCGCTGAGTTCCAGTTCATGGACTTCATCGGCTGCGCCTTCAACCAGATCAGCAACATGGTCGCCAAGACGCACTATCTCTGGGGCGCCCCGGCTCCGCTAGTCCTGCGCGGCCCCAGCGGCGGATACGTCCACGGAGGCCCCTTCCATTCGCAAAATCCCGAAATGTGGTTCGTCCACAATCCCGGCCTGAAAGTCATCTGCCCCGCTACACCCTACGACGCCAAGGGCCTGATCAAAGCCGCCATCCGCGACAACAACCCGTGCATTTTCTTCGAGCACAAATATCTCTACCGCCGCATAAAAGAAGAAGTTCCTGCGGAAGATTACGTCGTCTCCATCGGCAAAGCGCGCCTCGCCCGCGAGGGTCGCGACCTGAGCATCATCACATACGCCGCGATGGTCCACACCGCTCTGGAAGCGGCAGACATTCTGACCAAAGAAGGAATCGATCTGGAGATCCTCGACCTGCGCACCGTCTCCCCGCTCGACCGCGAAGCGATCGCGCAAACGGTAAAGAAGACAAACAAGGTCATCATCCTCCACGAGCACTCCCGCACCGGAGGCCTCGCCGGCGAAATCGCCGCCATCATCAACGAAGAAGCCTTCGACGATCTCGACGGCCCCATAGTCCGCATAGCCGGCCTGGATTCGGCGATCCCCTTCTCGCCCCCACAGGAACATCACTACCTGCCGAAGGTAGAAGACCTAGTACGAGAAGCGCGACGCCTGAAAGCGTATTGAAGGAAGTGGCAAGAACCATGTAGGGACAGCCGCCCCCGGCTGTCCGTCGAGCGAAGCTCGACCGCTGCCACCTGTCAAGTTTTTGCACGCGCACCGCGCGTCGATGTTCCCTTAAGATTGGCGCATGCCCGCTCCATCTGCCACAATAGTTAATTCCGGGGGTCTCATGAGCAAGTTCCTACTCGGCGTAATCGTCACGCTCCTCGTACTCGTCCTCGGCGGACTGGGCTTCGCCATGCTCGGTTTCCTCCCCACCCGCGCCAACATAAAGCCTCCGCATCTCGAGGCCCGCATTGCCATGGGCGCCGTCGACGCCTCCACGGAGCGCCACGCTCCCCACGCCCCCAACCCGCTCGCTCCTACCGATCAGAACCTCGAAGACGGCATGAAGCTCTACACCATGAATTGCTCCCTCTGCCACGGAGGTCTCGACCGCAATCCCTCAACCCTGGCCAACTCGTTCTACCCTCCTCCACCGAATCTTATTTCCGATCCTCCCGACGACCCCGAGTGGCACACCTTCTACACCATTCGCACCGGCATCCGTTACACCGGCATGCCCGCCTGGGACAAAACCCTCCCCGAGCAGGACATCTGGAAGATCACCATGCTCCTATCCCATATGGACAAACTGCCGCCCGCTGTCCAGGATTATTGGAAGGCCAACTTCAACACCGCCCCTAACGCCGCGGATGAAAAGAAGGAAGGCGAAAGCAAGGGAAAAGAGAAGCACGAGCACCACTAATCAAGAAGAATAGTGAAGAAGCACGTATGCACTGATCGACTGCATTTCGATGCAGATCGATGTGCTGCCCGAGGTTTTCTCCGCGCCCTTCGCGGCCGTTCTTAGCGAACTTTGCGGTTAAGAGCTTTTGCCCTATCCGACCGCACCCGCCTCACAGGACGCTATAATATCCGTTTGTGTCCGGCCCCTTGCTGCGAACCGTGGGCCCATGGAAGGAACTCATGCCAACTGACATCATCATGCCCCAGATGGGCGAATCCATCGTAGAAGGCACTATTACCAAGTGGCTGAAGAAGCCCGGCGATAAAGTCCAGCGCGACGAACCCCTCTTCGAAATCTCCACCGACAAGGTCGACGCCGAAATCCCCGCCCCTGCCTCCGGCGTCTTGCAGGAAATTAAAGTCACGGAAGGCACGACCGTCGGCGTGAACACCGTCGTCGGCACCATCGCTATAGACGGCGAAGCCACCCCCGCCAAAGCCGCTCCCGCGCCCGAGAAGCCCGCTGCCGAAAAGCCGGCTCCCGAAAAGAAAGCGGCCCCTCAAGCTGCCCCAGCGCCTGCCGCTCCAACTCCCACGGCGCACGAAGAGGAAGAAGAAGCTCGCTCCTCTCCGCTCGTCCGCAAGATCGCCCGCGAACACGGAGTCACTCTCTCCCAAGTCTCCGGCACCGGCCTTGGTGGCCGCATCACCAAACAGGACATCCTGCAGTTCATCGAGAGTCAGGGCTCGGAATCTGCTCATGTGGGGACGGGCACCTTCGCCCGTCCCGCCGAGCGAAGCGAGTCGCCTCCCGCACCGCAGCCCGCAGCCGCGACTCCGTCCCCGCGTCCCGCCGCGCCCGCTCCCTACCCCGGCGATCTCGTCCCCATGACGAACATGCGCAAGCTGATCGCCAAGCACATGATCGAGTCCCGCCGCACCAGCGCTCACGTGCACTGCATGTACGAAGTGGATTTCACTCGCATCGTCAACCTGCGCGCCAAGCACAAATCCGGATTCGAACAGCGCCACGGCGTCCGCCTCACCTTCATGCCCTTCTTCGTGCGCGCCGCCATCATCGCTCTGCAGCAGTGGCCAATCATCAACTCCAACATCGAAGGCGACAACATCCATTACCATCGCAACATCAACGTCGGCATCGCCGTCGCCCTCGACTGGGGCCTCATCGTCCCCGTCCTGAAAAACGCCGGTGACCTCAATTTCCTCGGCCTGCAGCGCGGCATCACTGACCTCGGCGAACGCGCCCGCACCAAAAAGCTCAAGCCCGAAGACGTCGAAGGCTCCACCTTCACCATCACCAACCCAGGCCAGTTCGGCGCCGTCTTCGGCCTGCCTATCATCAACCAGCCCAATTCGGCTATCATGGGCGTCGGCGGAATCACAAAAATGCCCCTCGTCGTCACCGACAAAGACGGCAACGACTCCATTGCCATCCGCTCCGTCGTTCACCTCACTCTGGGATACGACCACCGCCTCATCGACGGCGCAGTCGCCGACCAGTTCATGGCCCAAGTAAAGAAGAATCTGGAAACCTGGACCGAGGACGTCGGCTAGTAGAGCCGAGAGGCGGCGAGCCCGCAGCAAAGAGGATGAGAATTCATGGGTGCCCCATCTCTCCCGCGCATTCTGTGCAAGAAGTGGGGATTTTCGACAGCATCTGCCGGAGGAGCACAAGCTGTCACGGCTGAGGCCTGACAGCTGGAGCCTCTCCGCTCTTCGCCCATGTGGACGCGTTCAAACATTCGTCCGCCCGGTAAACCGTGTCCGCCACCGTAGTCATAGCCGGTCCACTCTGCGGACCGGGCGCCGCTCCCCAAGCCGCAAGCTGGAAGCCGCACACCATCCCCGCCATTAGCACCCAACAACAAAGCCGCCCCGTAGGGCGGCATCCGGCGTAACCCATGTTCTCCTCCATCAATCCCTTAGAAATGTCGAGGGTGCCCCATCCTTGTCGCGCCTTTTGCGACAGGGTGGGGATTTTGCCTTCCAGGGATTCTCTGACTAAATCCCCGCCGCCCTCCGCGCTGCTTTCCTTTGCGTCCTTGGCGGCATCTCTTAGCGCCCTTTGCGGTTAAAAGCTTTCGACTCGACCCGCACCGTTCCCGATTTAGTGCTAACTCGTGACCCCCAGAAACTCCTCCACGCTCCTCACATACACCTCTGCAAAATCCGCCACCGGACGCCGCGTCTCAATCAAGTCCATCGCGTCTTCCACGTCCCACCCCATGGTTCCCAGCAGCGCCAGCGCCATCATCGGCGCTCGATGCACCCCAGCAGCACAGTGTATAAACAACTTTCCATCGCCCTCGTCCAGGGCCCTCAGTGCGAAATCCACTCCGCGACGGAACAAGTCCGCCGGCTTCGCCTCGAAGTCGTCGTTCGTCGGGTTCCATAGCACCTCAATACCGTGATCGACTGCCAGCGGCGTGTCGTCGAATTCGATCTGCATGTCGATGATGTGCGTGATCCCCGCCCTGGCGACCTCCGCCATGTTCTCCGCGTTCCAGATCCCGCCCCCAACCGCAATCCGATCCGTCAACCAGGTAATGTCCATTCCCATCCTGCGCTGTGGGGCGGGCACTCCTGCCCGCCTTCCGCCTTGCCCTACCCTGAGCGAAGTCGACGGGGTACGGGGTTTGCGTTCCCCCACCCAAACCGCCACCGCTTCATCTCGCTTCACTCGCTCCGCCTCATTCTACGGTATGTGTGGGGATATCCATGTGGGGACAGCCATGTGGGGACAGCCGCCCCCGGCTGTCCGCGGAGCGAAGCTCCGCTGTGCCGGGTGCCCCACCCTTCTCGCGCTCTTTGCGAGAGGGAGGGGACTTTGACTCTCCCATTCGCGTTTTCCGATGTCGAATGACCTAACGCTCCTCCACTCCGGTCACAGCAGCCTCACCCTCGTCCCCAGCCTTCTCGCTTATCTCCGACTTCTCCTCCTCAACCCCATCCACCGTCCCCGCCGGTTCCTCATCTTCCTCCGGCGCCGGCTTCTTCGGAATGTTCAGCCTCTCCAGCAAAGTCTTGGCCAGGCAGTCTTCCTCCTGCGTCGCCTGCTCCCCATCCATCACCGGCGGAAACACTCCCGCTACCTCAAACAGAAACTTGGTCGGGGCCACCAGTCCCTTCATAGCCTCTTCCATCACCGCTTCCGTCATGTTCATCGCTTCCAGCCCCACGATCTTAGCGATATCCTTCCTCACCTCCGCCGGATCGACCGCCTTCTTCGACCGAAGCCTACCACTCCTGGCGACGCTTTTCTTCGCCTTGCTCTTCCCCGCCTTGCCCACCCTCTTCGTCTTCTTCTTGATCATTGGCAACACTCGGATTCCCTATGAATTCTTCAGCCGCTAAAACACTTCCCAAAAACGAAGGGCGCACCCTTGGGCGCGCCCTCTGTAGGAGATTTCTCAATTTCTTACTCTCTAAATTTAGAATAGCAAATTGCTAAGGGCAAAGTGGACATTTTTCAAGATTTATTTTCTCCATCTTCACTATCACTTACAGCATATCCGCCCTCCGGACCCACTTGACAAGAATTTTCCGGACTTGGCTCAAGCCTCTCCATCAGTCCCCTTTCGAGCAAAATGTCGCTCATCTGGTCCAAAGCGAACGGAGTCAACCGCCGCACCGTCTTCTCATTGCAGTGCAGCAGCTTCGCCGTCGCCCACCGGTCGTGTTCTTGCAGGATGTGGCGGGCAATCAGCTGTCGCGAAAATTCATCCAACCGATCCAGGCACTTCTCCATGTCGTGCACGAAGATGACCCGATCCTCGAAGGTCACCACCGTGTACGAAGTCACCTTCGCGCGAAAGAACTCTCTGCCCAGCAGCGACGGCAGCCTTCCCGTCTCAATCGAGTAGCGCATATAGCGCCGCAACATCGCCACTGTCCGGCGCCGGTAGATTCGCCGTTCCCGCTCGTATGCCTCGCGAATCTCGTCGCAAGCATCCACCATCTCCGCGATCCCCTGTGTCTCCTCCCCCGCCGGTTCCACATCCTTCGCGCTCTCCTCGACGGCTGGAGCCCGCCCGGCCGGGTGCCCCATTTCTCGCCGGGCTCTTTGCGGCGAGAAATGGGGATTTTCACCTCCCACCCCGTACTGATGCGCCGGCAGCCCCTGCACTGGTACATCCTCCGCCAGCGCGTCCTTCCGGCGCCGCACCAGAAACTTTCCGCCCGCTTTTAGCTCCGGCCGCTCCGCCTCCGCCGCGATCCACGCAATCATGTCGCTCATGCCACACCTCCCGCCGCTTCAAACTCCGTCTCGTCCTCGTCCCATCTCTCCACTGCGTAGTCCTCCACCTGCGTGTGCGGACGCACCGGCATCTTGATGCGCCCCGGCTTCTTCTTCGGAATCGGCAAGTCCGCTACTCTTGGCTGGCAGTTCTCGCAATACACCAGTCCCGCGCCGCAATCCCGCGTCCATAACCCGCCGCAGCGCTCGCAATACTTCAGTTCTTTCCGTACCGTTTTGTTCTCCTCGTCCTGATTGCTTGTCATCACTCCTCCTGAGTTTGAATGAAATGAATTCGAATAAAATCCTTCGCTTACTCCTCCTACCCCCGGCGGCGGAAGCTGCTGCCAGTTCCGCCGCCGTTCGCGTGCCTGACGCCAACAAAAAGCCCTGCGTCGATTTCCGCAGTTTGCGGGAACCAACGCAGGGCTCGTTTCTCTTACGATGGCCTGCTTGTGCTATTTAGTTTGCGCTGCTGATCAGACCGACCTGCCCCTTGAATTGATGTTTGCCTTCAATCCCTCCACGTCTAAATTTTCTGCGTGATCTCGTCGTCTGTTCCGCCAAACTCCGCACGCTGTCGGAAATAACTTTCCTCATAGCCCGACTTGAGCACGCGCCCATTTTGCACCACCAGGCTCACCCGCCCCGTAAACCGCAGCGACAACAAAAGCCGCTCCATCGATGCCGACAACACTTCGGCCGACTTCACTTTCCGCCTGAATTCGCTGAAGTTCTTCTCCTCATTCGAGTTATCTAAGTTGCTCGTCATGGCTCTCATCCCTGGAGCTTAGTGGCCTGTACATTGCCGCGATCCTATAGCTGTGAATTTTCTCAGTCAAGGTTGGATGGCCAAACCTCGCCTGTGGAAATCTCCCTCGCTTAACATAAGGCTATACTGCCAGTGCTATACTCCCGCAATGAAGTTCAAAGTCCTGCAAGATCGGTTGCGCGCCATCCTCTGGGAGCGCATCGAAGCAGGCGAACTCACGGGCCTCCGGCTGGCCCAGCAAACCGGATTCAAGCAAGCCCACATCTCCAATTTTCTCAATAAGAAGCGCGGTCTCAGCCTCGAAGGCATGGACAAGGTCCTCACCGTGCAGCATCTCTCCGTCCTCGATCTGCTCGATCCCGCCGAAGTCAACAAACGCGCTACCATCCTGCCTCCCAGCGGCGACGAATTCGAGAACGTTCTGCTCACCGACGCCTCCACCGCCGCCACTCAGCCCCTGATTGACAGCAGGCACGTGAAGGAAATCCTCAAGTTCAAGAAGAGTTTCCTGCAACACCTGCGCTCCGAAACCGAAGGCGACCGCTCCGCCTGGCACCGCTTCGTGCTCATCAAGGTCGATGCCAAGGAAGCTATGACCATGTATCCCCGTCTGCTCCCTGGAGCCACGCTGCTCATTGACCGTCATTACAACTCACTTACGCCATATCGCAAAGGTGAGTTCAATATGTACGCTGTTCTGAAAAACGATACATGCACGGTGAAGTACGTCGAAGTGGCGGGAAATCATGTTATTCTCCGCCCGCACAACCAGTCCTCTCCCATCGAAGTCATCACTACGGATGATGGCAAGTCCGCCGCCGACTACCTCGTTGGCAGAGTCTGCCACGTTGGCCTGGAACCCTGAAGCAAATTCGTCCCCAAGCTTTGTCATCCTGAGCGGCCCTAACCACCGCCCCAGTCTCTCCTGAACGAGATCTGACACTCTCGTTAGTGTGGTGTCCCGTTAGTTCGTGTCAAAAGTTTGCGAGCTTTGAAAGGGCGCGGCTTTACAGGCCACTGAAAAATCCCGATTCGCGCGAGACCGGGAAGGGCACGAGTTCTACTCGTGCCATAAGTCGCGCAAAATCATTGCGGGCTTTAGAGTGTGCGTGAGAACCAGGCAACATTGTACGAGGGAGGGAATTTCCGCCTGAGAATCGGCTGGCTGGGCTGAGCCCATCCGTGCCAGCCGGGTCAGGTTGAAGGAAATGGCCGCCAAGGTGAACTCCAGCGCCACCTGCTTCAATCCCCGCAACCGAAACCGCCTCATGCCACGCTGTTCTTTCAAGCTCCCCAGTACCGGTTCGACTAGCGCCTTGCGTTTCCCGTAGAGTGCTCGTCCCGCTGGAGAGCGCAGCTTCTGCCGCATGCGCCGCTGTCGGGGACTCAGCCGAGTCCGTGCACAGCGTTGTCCGGTGTTCAGTTCGCGCGCTAAATTCGAATCCGGCAGGTACACATCCAATCCCCGGGCTTCCAGTTGCTCCAGGTTGTCTAACGAGAAAAATCCCGCATCCGCCAAAACTTTCTCCGCTTTCGTTCCCATCTGCCGTTCCGCTTCTTCCACCAGCGGAATCAGACTGTCGTTATCGGCGGCGTTCTGCGTCACTCTTTGCCCCACGATCAGATGATCTTCATTGACCGCGATTTCCGCCGTGTAGCCCAGCGCAAAGCCGCCGCGCTCCCGCAAGAAGCGCGCCTCCGGGTCGGTGCGCGACATCTTTTTCAGCCCGCTCTTGCGCAGCTTCTCCAGCCGTCGCGGCATCTCCGCCAGGTGTTGCTGCAAGCCTTCCAACTTCAGATCCGTCCCCGCCCCTTCGTTCGGGTCCTCCCCATCACATTGCTTCTGCCACTTGCGGATCGCCCGCCGCAGCCGCGATCGCTCTTGCCGCAGCCGCCGTTCGGTCTCCAGCCGGTTACGCGACGCCGCCGCTTGAATCCGCGTCGAGTCAATCGCCACCTGCCCCAACCGTCCCAGCTTCAGCGTCCGCGCCATCTCCAGCACCTGCGTGAACACATCGTTCAACCCCCGCGCGTGCCGCCGCCGAAATGCGCTCAACGCCCAGTTGTCCGGCCGCGCCCCGCCCGCCAGATAGCGCAGCGCCAAATCTTCCCCGATCCGCTGCTCCAGCCGTCGCGCCGACGTGATCCCGACCGCATAGGCATACAGCCAGACCTTCAACATCAGGGCCGGATGGTACAGCACCCCGCCTTCCTCGCTGTACTCCTGCTCGAAACCGTTCAAGTCCAGATGCTCCACCGTGTGGTGAATGAAAAAGCAGAGATGATCTTCCCCCAGCTCCTGCTTCACGCTCGGCGGCAATAAATACGCTTGCTCGGGTGCATACGGCAGAAATCGTCCCATACTTCTCTTTCTGCACCATCTACCCCATAATTACAAGTCAGTTCTCACGCACACTCTTTAGCCCCTGAGGTTTGCTCTAGCTGCTCCTGCCAATTTTTCCGCCGCCTGTTTAGCCGCGGAGGCTTGTGCGGTGCCCCGTTAGTTCGTGTCAAACGTTTGCGGAGCTTTGAAAGGGCGCGGCTTCCAGCCGCGCCGTAAAGAGCCCTTGAAAACAGCGGCTTTAGCCGCGGCCCCGATCAAGGGACGGTTACAGCAGGTCCGAAACGGCCATAATTATTTCTGCAGCGCGAATGCCACATACACTCCGCCCGACTTCGACTTTGGATCCTTTCCTCCGCCGGCGGCGATCACCACGAACTGCCGTCCCTTCACCTTGTACGTCGCCGGGGTCGCGTTGCCCGCAAATGGCAGCAACATCTCCCAGAGCAGCGCGCCTGTGGCTTTATCGAATGCGCGGAATTTCCTGTCGAAGTTGGTGGCTGCAATGAACACGAGCCCACCTGCTGTGACCAGTGGACCGCCATAGTTCTCCGTGCCGGTAATCTTCATGCCCTTTGTAGCCAACTCGGGATACTCCCCCAAAGGAATCTTCCATGCGTACTCGCCGGTGTTTAGATTGATGGCGCTCAATGTTCCCCACGGCGGGGCCACGGCTGGATATCCCTCGGGATCGAGAAACTTGTGATAGCCGGTGAAATGATATTTCATCGCCGGCAACGGCGGTCCCGCGCTGGCCACTTCCTTGTTTTCGGGTTGCCCGCCCATCACGTAGGACTCTAAGGCAAGCATCTGATCTTCGGTCAAATTCGGAAATCCCTGCATACGGCCCTTGCCATTCTTGACCGTCGAATCGAAATCTCTCCAAGACATACGGTCGCCCACGCCTGCCAGCGAAGGAATCGCGGGCGGCGAGCCAGCCATCTTCTCGCCGTGACAAACGGCGCACTGACTCATGTAGACGCCTTTGGGGCTGTTCTCCTCGGTGGTCTCGGCCAGCGCCCCAGTCCAGGGTACATCGTTGGCATTGACGTAGAGAATGCCGCTCTCCGGATCCGCGGCTGCTCCGCCCCACTCCGCCCCGCCGTCGAATCCGGGGAAGATGACTGTGTCTTTCTCCATACTGAAAGGAACGAACTGGCCTTCGCTGCGAAAGCTGCGGAACTTCGCGACCGCCCACTGATGCACGTCGGGCGTTCGCTGGCTGAGAAGATTCTCCGTGAGCAACTGGCGCGCGAAGGGTGCCGGTTTTGCGGGCAGACATTGTTGCGGCGCGGCCTGCTCTCCCGGCACATCGCTGGGCGGATAATTCCGGCATTCGAAGGGAAATAGCGGCTTCCCGTTGCTGCGATCGAACAGAAAAACGAAACCCTGCTTGGTCGTCTGCGCTACCGCGTCGACTTTCTTCCCCTCGCGGTCGACCGTTACCAGTACGGGCGGCGACGGGAAATCGCGATCCCATAAATCGTGCCGCACTCCCTGAAAATGCCAGAGGCGCTCTCCGGTTTCGGCGTTCAAGGCGATCAGGCAGTTGGCAAACAGATCGTCACCGACGCGGTCGGCGCCATAAAAATCGAATGCCGCAGAACCCGTGGGCACATAGACGATCCCGCGAGCGCTATCGACGGTCATACCGGCCCAGTTGTTCGCTGCGCCGCTGGTCTTCCAGGCATCCTTTGGCCACGTGTCGTAGCCGAACTCACCCGGATGCGGAATCGTGTGGAAGGTCCAGCGCAGTTTGCCGGTGCGCACATCGTAGGCGCGCACGTCGCCGGGAGATGCGGGCAAAGTTTCGGCTTCGCGGCCACCGACGATCATCAGGTCTTTGTAAACTACGGCTGGGCTGGTCATGTAAATCGCCTGCGCCGCCGGATCGCGGCCGAGATCTTGGCGCAGATCGACGCGGCCGTCTTTGCCCTTGCCGAAGTTTGCGATTGGCTTTCCGGTAACGGCATCAAGCGCATAGACGAAATTCATGACGCCGACAATAATCCTGTGGTCCTTGCCGTCGCTCCAATAGGCGAGGCCGCGATCCGGCTGTGTGCCTTTGATTCCGGAGTCGAATTTCCACAAGAGCTTGCCCGTTGCGGCGTTGAGCGCGAACACTTTCTGCGTCGGGGTCAGGCCGTAGAGCACGTCATCAACTTCGATGGGGCTCGTCTGCAAGCCGCCGGGTTCGCCGGTATCGAACGTCCAAGCGACCACGAGTTTCTTTACGGTTTTGCGATTGATCTGTGCCAGAGGGGAGTAGTGATTGTTCTCCGTCGTGCCGCCATAGACAGGCCAATCATGCCGGCCCGTGGCGGAGGCATACTGCGCGGCCGACGTTGCGGCCACGCACAACACAACGGCAAACACAGAAACCGCGCCGACTCTCGTCATTCGATTCCTTCGTGAAACTTCGTGTCCTTCGTGGTTGATCCTTACTTCGCGCTCCGCCCGCGATTCTAGAACAGAATCTGGGGCCAGCGGCTAAACAGGCCGCTAAAAAATGGCGATTCGCGCTTGACCGGGAAGGGCACGAGTTCTACTCGTGCCATAAGTCGCGCAAATCAATGCGGGCTTTTAGCCCCTGAGGTTTGCTCTTGCTGCTACTGCCAATTTTTCCGCGGCCCGTAACGCCATTTCTATTTCGCGGTTCTGGACGGCACCGCCGAAGCGATGCCCTGATACGAATCGTTGTTCCTGGCCTGAGATTCAACGCAGTGAGATTTGCACAGCCCACGGCACCTCCGTAACCTTGGAACCACTTCCATGCGCCGTGCTTTCCGCTTATCCTGATAGAGAAATTTGGGCAACAAGGACCTCACCCACCTGGTATGGATTCACTTCGACTCTATGGGCTGGTAACCGCAGGCAGCGCCGCTCTGCTGGGAGCGTATGCGCTGCTGCGGCGTAAACCGAAAACTGCTGACGATCTGGAGCGCGAGCGCCGCGCGTGGCTGGAGGGGATGGGACGCATCACCGACGGCACGGTGATTGACGTCCAGGAACTGTCCGAGCAGGATGCTCATCACGCCGCGGTCATGCTTATCTACAAGTACGACGTGGCGGGCGTTTCCTACGAGTGTTCGCAGGACGTGACCTATCTGCGCCATTGGATCAACCTGCATTCCTGCAGGCTGGGGCTGCAGACTTCGGTCAAGTATGACCCGCAGAATCCCGGCAATTCGCTGGTGGTGTCGGAAAACTGGATGGGATTGCGGCAGTAGGTCGACCTTCCCCTCTCGGCTGCCATAAGCTTTTAACCGCAAAGGTCGCTAAGAACGGCCGCAATGAACGCAAAGATCAAGTTTTTCTTCGCGCCCTTCGCGGCCGTTCTTAGCGATCTTTGCGGTTAAAAGCTTTTCTCTCCGGCTTGTCCTACTGCCAGTCCAGGAGCATGGAGGTGTTGTGCTTGTCGAAGGTGACGGCGAGGGTCTTGTCGCCGCCGCCCACCAGGTCGGCCGAAATCGTCTTCGAGAGATCGACCGTCTGGTCGGCGGTCTGCGCGCGGAAGCGAAGCAGGTGCTTGCCCGCCGGCACCTGGAGGGTTTCGGACTCGCTGCCCCGCACTCCGCCGAAGACGACCAGCCGTTTCTGAACCCCACCGTGGAGTTCTCGGGTCAAAGCTAATTTGCCATCGACCCAGACGGAGAGCGTCGCATCTTTAAACTGGTGGCGCACCGTCAGTTCGACCGTCGACAGTGGCACGACAACTTCTTTTGGAGGCAGCGGGCTCGGAGTTTTGCCTTTTCTGGAGGGCGCCTTGGCTGACGCCTTGACGACAACCGGCCTGGGGGCGGCGGACCGAGTCGCCGGCAAAAGCCTTTCTGGCGGCGCTTGGGTTTCGACGACATCGGCCTTGGCAGCAACCGGAACGGGGGCGGCAGCGTGGCTTGGAATCGCGACGGCTGCAGTCGTAGCGTCCTTGTGCCAGAGCACCAGCAACTTGGTCTGGACCCCGACCACCAGTAGCATGATGATCGTGGCCACACCTAGAACGAGGTCCAGTACCGGGGTTCTCAAAATGGCGCTGCGCACCAGCTTCATAGCGTAGGTGAACCCGATCGCAGGGCCTCCGCTCAGGGCTCTCGCTGGCACAACCGCTCGGGTCCGCGTACTGGTGCCGTTTGATCGAGGCGCGGTCAGCATGCGCAGTTGTGCAACCGCCTCGGCGAACTCCGACCCACGCTGGTAGCGCCGTTTCGGATCCTTGGCCATGGCACGCGTAATCACGGCGTCAAGTTCTCGGGGCAGGTTTAGATGCAGCGCGCTGGCCGGCACAGGTTCTCGGTTCGCAACCTTGAAACACACCGTGGTCGCGCTGTCCCCCTGAAACGGGGAATGGCCGGTGACCATGGCATAGAGAATCACGCCCAACGAGAACAGATCGGAGCGGCCATCGGCGGCCGTGCCGCTGAGTTGTTCCGGAGCCATGTAGGCCGGGGTTCCCAATAACTTGCCGGGGATTGTAAGGTGCGCCAGATTCAGCTTCGCAATGCCGAAGTCGGCAACCTTGGGATGGCCGTCTTGTGTAATCAGAATGTTTGCCGGCTTGATGTCGCGGTGGGTCACGCCCTGTCCATGGGCATAGTCGAGCGCCGCCGCGATCTCTTCGGTGAGTTGCAAGGCACGCTCCAGGGGCAGCTTCCTCTCGCGTGCCAGAATCCGGTTCAGGGCCTCTCCGGCCACATATTCAAGGACGATGTACGGATCATGGGTCTCCGCGTCCTCCCCCAAGTCGAAGACGGCAACGATTCCGGGATGATGCAGCCGTCCCGCGGCCTGCGCTTCGTTCAGAAAGCGCAGGCGGAATTCTTTTTCAGCCTCCGGGTCCTGTCCCTGCAGGTAAATAGTCTTGAGCGCGACCAGGCGCTCGATTTGCGGATCGCGCGCCCTATACACCACTCCCATGGCGCCGCGGCCCAACTCGCCGAGGATCTCGTAGCGGCCGAACCGTTTTATCTCAGGACTTTCCATAGGCGCGAATTCATAAGGGATGCCGTCCCCGCAGACACCGCGGAACCGGGGAAACCATTTCTAGTTATGTTAGCTCTGACAGGGATCGATCTTGGACCTTAACTTGAGCTAGATTCGTTACCGTGGTAATAGGCCCGGTGTCGCCCACTTGACCGTTCGCGAGCGCTACCCCTATCAGTTTCCTGTGGTTGCTGGGATCACGCCTCCTTGTGACGCTGAGCACTTCCCGGCTGGAGATGAGTTTGTAGAATTCTCCGGGGTGGGTATTTGTGTCTACGCCGCACGCCATCGCCGGCCAGTCCATCTCCCACTATCGCTTGATGGAGCGTCTGGGCAGAGGCGGCATGAGTGTCGTCTACCGCGCCGAAGACCTTAAGCTGGGCCGCTTTGTGGCGCTGAAGTTCCTGTCGGACGAACTAGCGCAGGATCCGCAGGCCTACGAGCGCTTTCGCCGCGAGGCTCGCGCCGCTTCGGCTCTAAACCATCCCAACATCTGCACCATTTACGAAGTGGGCGAGCACGAGGGCAGGTTGTTCATCGCGATGGAATGTTTGGAAGGCACTTCCCTGCGCGAGGTGCTTCACGGCGGCCCTCTCGAATTCGACCGACTGCTCGAACTGGCCATCGAAGTTGCGGACGCACTGGACGCCGCCCACTCGCGCGGCATCATCCATCGCGACATTAAGCCGGGCAACATTTTCGTGACCGAGCGCGGTCACGCCAAGCTGCTCGACTTCGGCCTGGCGAAAGTGAATGCCGCGGTCTCCCTGGGCTCGGCGACCACAACCAGTGACAGCCGGCTCACCAGCCCGGGCACAGCCTTGGGGACCGTGGCCTACATGTCGCCGGAGCAGGCCCTGGGCAAGGATCTGGATTCCCGCACCGACTTGTTCTCCTTCGGCGCGGTGCTCTATGAAATGGCGACGGGCATGCTGCCGTTCTCGGGCAACACCTCGGCGGCGATCTTCGATTCCATTCTGCACAAGCTGCCCGTGCCGGCGGCGCATTTCAATCCCGCTCTGCCTCTGGAGTGTGGACGCATCATCAACACCGCGCTGGAGAAGGATCGCGACGTCCGCTACCAGAGCGCCTCGGAGTTGCGCGCCGACTTGAAGCGCTTGAAGCGTGATACCGACTCCGACAAGATTCTCGCCACAGAAGACCGGATCTCCGTCAAGGCAGAGGTCGCGCGGCGCAAAACCACGAAGCGGCCCCTCGCAGCCGCCGTGATCCTTGCGATCCTGATTGTCGCTGCAGTGGCCTGGTTGCTGCTCCCCACGCCTCCACCCAAAGTCGTGGGCCTGAAGCAGATCACCCGCGACGGCCTGTTCAAAGGGCGACTCGTCACCGACGGTTCGCGTATCTACTTTCCCGAGTTCTCCGCCGAGCACACGGTGCTGGCCCAGGTCTCAGCTTCGGGAGGTGAGACCTTCCCCATCCCGGTCCCGTTGTTGAACGTCAACGTGTTCAGCCTCAGTTCCGACTATTCCTCCCTCCTAATCGCGGAGTATGCGGCGGGAACACCTCAGCCACTCTGGGCCTTCCCTCCGCCCGCCGGTTCTTTACGCCGATTAGACGATATCGTGGGCACTGAGGCGGTGTGGTCGCGGGATGGTCGCCAGTTGGCGTTCGTAAACCGAGTCGATCTTTACATCGCGGATCCGGACGGCAGCCACGCCCGAAAAATTAAGACCTTCGCCGATATCCCGAGCAATGTCCGCTTCTCGCCGGACGGCCAACGTCTGCGTCTGACTTTGAAATCGCCGGGGAAGAATATCTCGGCACTATGGGAGATGAAGGCCGACGGTTCGGATCTGCACCCGCTGTTTCCCGGGTGGAAGACCGATGCCGTGCAGTGCTGTGGCGATTGGACTCGCGACGGCCGCTATTACATCTTTGACGTCCAGACATCGGCAAGCAGCAAGGATTTGTGGGCGGTGCGTGACACCCAACGCCTATTCCACCGCCAAGCCGAACCGGTGCAGCTCACCACGGGACCGCTGTGGTATACGGATGCGGTTTCCAGCCCGGACAGCGATCGCGTGTTCGCCAACGGAATGCTGGTGCAAGGCGAACTGGTTCATTACAACGCGCAAGCGCGCCAGTTCGTCCCGTACCTGTCAGGCGTCTCCGCCGGTGAGGCCGATTTCTCGCCGGACGGGCAATGGATCGTTTATGTCGACTACCCCGCGCTGACGTTGTGGCGCGCTCGCAGCGACGGTTCGCAAAAGATGCAGCTTACCTATGGGCCGGTCTACGCCACCCTGCCGCGCTGGTCGCCCGGCGGCAAGCAGATCGCGTTCGTGGGAGCGGAACTCGGCAAGCCCTGGAAGATTTACCTGATCTCTCCGGAGGGAGGCACGCCGCAGGAACTCTTTCCCCAGGACAGGCAGGAAGTGGACGCTACCTGGTCGCCTGACGGCAAGCAGATCGCGTTCGGCCGCGCGACCCGCGGGGTGGACCTGGGAGACCTTGAGATTCAGACCTTCGACCTCACTACCCACACGGCCACGAGCCTTCCTGGTTCGCGCGGCATGTTCAGTCCGCGCTGGTCGCCGGACGGGCATTACCTGGCGGCCCTCACTTCTGATTCGAAGAAACTCATGCTGTTCGACTTCCGCACTCAAGGATGGTCGGATTGGCTTCAGGCGAAGGACGGAACTATCGGCTATCCCGTGTGGGCGAAAGATAGCAAGTCGATCTACATTGAGCGTTTTCTGGCCGCTGAGCCATCGATGCACAAGCTCAAACTCGGCGTAACCAACTCCGAGCGCTTCCTCTCCTGGAATGACTTGAACCGCTTCAGCGGCGTCTGGGGGCCATGGTCAGGGATTGCTCCCGACGGAAGCGTGCTCGCGGTGCGCGACGTCAGCTCGCACGAAATCTACGCGCTGGACTTGCAACTACCCTGAGGACCCTTGAAGGCTGAGTTTCTAGCGTCCCGCGGCGAAGCCGCCGCTGTGCGCGACGGTGATGCGGAGGTACTTGTAGGGGTTTACCGGGGTATCGTTGATGCGGACTTCATAGTGAAGGTGGGGACCGGTGGATCGTCCGCTTTCGCCGACGTATCCGATGGTATCGCCGCGGTGCACGGCTTGCCCAGGGGTCACTGCGTAGCCGGAAAGGTGAGCGTAGCGGGTGCTGATGCCGTTGCCGTGATCGATGATGATGGCCTTGCCGTAACCGCCCATCTGTTCGGTAGCCGTCACCACACCATCAGCCGGAGCGATGATCGGGTTGCCGTAAGCACTGCTGATATCGACGCCGCTATGGAATGCGCCCTCACCATTGAATGGGTCAATGCGCTCACCAAAGCTCCCGGTCACCTGGCCTTCGACCGGCCAGAGATTCGGTGCCGAGTTGGCCTTGAACCAGTCGGCGGTGGTGGCGTTGCGCGTCAAGCCCATGGTCAGACCGACCATAGTCGCTCCCGTCAGCGCTGAAGTTCGCAGGGCATGGAGCTGATCCAGCGAAGAATTCACGGCTGCAGCCTGAATCTGATCGGCGGAAGCGGTCACTAACGTCGGCTGCGACTTTAGGCCGTACAGCGCGGAAACTTCTCCGGCAATCGAGCCCAGCGAAGCCACCTGCACATCGCGCTCTTTGGCTACTTGTTCGAGACGCGAGTAATTGTTTTTGAGCTCGTCTTTTTCCGTCCGCAACTGGTTGTAGCGGGAAACCTTCAACAGCATGCGGGTATAAGAGCTGGCAATTCCGGTTAGGCTGAGGAATCCAATCGCGGCGCCCACGACGAACAAGTACAGGTAATGGACGGGAATCGAAATCTTGCGCAACTGGCCGTCATTCCCGCGGGCCACAAAAAGGATGTAAAAGCGCTTTCGCAAATCGCTCCTCGAGAAACCTAGAAACTAATTTTTCAATCAGGTCCGGAATTCCAGGCCAAGTTCTGATGCACAGAGCGCCTGTTCGGACCACCTGATTTCTTCGGGCTACGTCCCATCTGGGAATGGAAACTCGTGCGTTGCCCTACACCTACCGCACCTGAGATGTAATCTTGTCTGCAACGATAATCAGTCGCAGACCTTGCTCGCCAAAGGTTATGTAAATGACTGGTTAACCGTAACAAACTGGGTTCCCCCTGTCAACGACGCACAGGGACCATTTTGGGTTACTGAAGGGGGGTAACCGGGAGTCACGGGAGGACAGATTACCGTGGCGCGGTTTCCCGGCCTCGTTTGGGTGATGTCATGCGCCTCGGTGGACGTTCTGGAGTCCTAGCCTAGCAGGTTGCGAAAAAATCCGGTTCGTGCAGGTTTTGGGAAGGGCACGACTTCCAGTCGTGCCGTTAAGATGCCGAAAATGAGTGTGCGCTTGAGCGCCTGAGGGTCGCCCTTTGCCCTTTGCCGGAGTGTTTCCGCAACCTGCTAGGGGCATCTGGCAGGATCTTTTTGGTCTCCGTCGCTTATATTGGTGGCGCTGTGCCGCTTCCCGAAAAAGCGCTGATCGCCCAGATTCGCCGGATGGCGAACCTTTCCGGCAAAAGGCCCGCGGGCAGAGCCTGCCCTGAGCCTGTCGAAGGGAGTGCCCGCGCCACACAAATTCTCACTGGAATTGGAGACGACTGTGCCCTGCTGCGGTTGCAGCCTGGGCACGACACCCTGGTCACGACCGACTTTACGCTGGAGGGCATCCACTTCCGCCGCGACTGGCATCCGCCGGAGGCGGTGGGCCATCGCTGCCTGGCACGCGGATTGAGCGACATCGCGGCCATGGGCGGCGACCCGGCGGCGGCTTTTCTTTCTCTGGCCTTGCCGCGGAATCTGCCGCAATCCTGGGTGCGACGCTTCGCCCGCAGTTTGATCAGCCTGGCGGAAGGATACGGCGTCACGCTGGCCGGAGGCGATACGGCGGAGTCTCCCAACGGCATTCTCGCCGACATCATCGTGGTGGGGACGGTGCCTAAGGGTAAAGGGATTTTGCGATCGGGCGCGAGGCCGGGGGACCGCATCTATGTCAGCGGGGAACTTGGCGGCTCGGCCGCCGCCGTGGCGCAGATGAGCGAGAGGCCGACAAAGAAACTAAATCCCCGGGAAAATCCGCGCCACTTCTATCCCGAGCCCCGCGTGGAACCGGGACGCATTCTGCGCAAGAAGGATCTGGCTTCGGCGATGATCGACTTGAGCGATGGGCTCTCGACGGATCTTGCCCACATTTGCGAGGAGAGCGGCGTGGGAGCGGAAGTAGAAGCGGAGCGCATTCCGCGCGCGCGCGTCGGTAAACCGCTGCGCGAAGTGGAGCTCGATCTCGCGCTGCACGGCGGCGAGGACTACGAGCTCCTGTTCACTGCGCCTGTGGGGAAGCGCGTTCCTTCGCAGATTGGGGGAGTAGCTCTGACCTGTATCGGCCGTATCACGCGCGGACGCAAGATTATTCTGCGGAACGCGAGAGGTGCGGGCCACGAACTGGTCGCCCAAGGGTGGGAGCATTTTCGGCAAAAATAGCAAAGCAGTGTGGGACGGACACTCCCTTCGGCAGGCTCAGGGCAGGCTCTGTCCGTCGCTTTTGACTTCGGTGTCGAAGTGGCGCAAATCCAACCATTGAAGACCAGCTCCAATATCACGATCGACGGCCATAGCAACCTCATCAACATCAAAATCAAAATCAACACCAACAGCAAGATCAAAGGCGACGGACAGGAGTGTCCGTCCCACACTGACAGCGATTACCTTCGTCACCACTCTGTCTCTACCCGCTCGATGGAAACCGGACTAGAGTAGGACCATGTCGTACACACGATTACTTCTTCCGGTTCTCGTCGCCTTGCTGCTCGCCTGCGCGGCCGCACAAAGCAAGAAGGAACCGCCTCCGCCGCCGGCGCACGCCAAGGCGCCATCGCCAGCGGTGACCAATGAATTTATTCACCAGCAATTTGGCGAGAATTGTTCGCTGGTCGCGGGACCGCCGCAGTTCGTGGCCGATCTCGACGACGACGGCATCGACGATCTGGTGGTTGCGGCCAAGTGCAAGAATCCCATGGCGGACAAAGACGAATACAGTTTCGTGGTTGCCGATCCGTATGACAGCTTTCTCGGTTTCAGTGACGTCAAAGTCACGTCGACGTTCGCCTCTGACGAGCCCGAGCGCCGCGGCCTGAGCCTGCTGATTATTCATGGCGCCGATAAAGATGCGTGGCGCAACGAAAAGCCGAAAGCGAAGTATCTGCTGATCAACCTGCCCTTCAAAACCCTCGCGGTGAAAAGGCTCGCTCTCAAGAAGAGGACCATCCTCGGCATTTACATGGAAGAACATGGAGAGGGCGAAGACACGTCGTCGGTGGTTTACTGGGACGGAAAGAAATACAAGTACCAGATGCTGGGTTCGACGCTGGAGTAGATTGCAGATTGATGATTGAAGATTGCAGATTGGGGATCATCCCTTGGAAGCCCCAAGTTTTCAATCAAAAAGTAATCATCAATCCTTCCGGTCGGGGAATTCGCTTGTGCCGACCTTGCCCACATTGGCTTCGGCGAATTCGCACACACGATCGAGCGCGCTCTGCAGTTCCGCGGTGTAACGCTCGACATCCTCGTCGCTGGCATCGGCCGGGACCGGGATCAGCTTGCCGAAGCGCAGCAGCACGCGCGAAAACGGCGCGGGAATCATCAGTCGGTCCCAAGTATTGAGCACCCAGGCCTTGTCCACCGCGGCGTGGAACATGGTCATGGGCACGCCCGAGGAGCGCGCCAGTGCCGCGGGCCCAGCCTTGACTTTGTGACGCGGACCGCGCGGTCCATCCAGAGTAAAAGCCACCGTCCATCCGTCTTCGAGGGCACGGCGCAGGCCCAGAAGCGCGCGCACCGCATTGCGGCTGCTCGATCCCTTCACCGCAACGAAGCCGAACTTGTGAATGATGCGGCCCATATATTCGCCGTCGTAACTGTTGCTGCTCATCACGCGAACGCCCAAGTTGCGGCAGATGTAGGTTGCGGGAATGAGGCAGGAATGCCAGAAGGAGCCGATCAGGGGGCGTTGCTCGAGTGTCTGCTGGGCGCCGTCCTCGAAGGAAATGCACACGCGCAATGTCGGGCCGATCAGGCGGATGAACCAGTATCCGGCCCAGATGATGATGCGCAGGATGATGCGCTGGCGAAGCGTGAAGCGGCGTGCGCCGGAGGGAGGTTGCGTTGCGGCGGGCGCTTCGGGGGTGCTGACTGAGTGCACGAGGACATTGTAATGGCACCCTCTAAGACGTTCGGAGCAGAATTCCCTGAGTTTGGCCCGAACCCTCGCCCCGAACCAAACGCCAGCGCCCGCAGCGCTTGCTGCGCAGCCTTCGCCGACTGGGCTACCAAGTCACCGTCAACCCCTACCCCGCAGGAGCATAATGACTGCAAGGATTTTCGACAGAGCGAAGTCGAAGGGGCGTGGATTTGACTTGTTCTAGAAGCTAAGCTTCACCGCCAACTGACACTGCCGCGGCCCGATGGGCGACATGCTGGTCAGCATTCCAAAGGTTGGGTCTCCAACGCCCTGAGTGCCGTAGCCGCCGTAGTTAGGGCTAGCTACACTGAACGTAGGATGATTGAATGCATTCTGGGCCTCGAGCCGCAACTCCAGGTGTACGCCTTCGTGCACGTTAGACAGCAGGAACTCCTTGATCAACGACAAGTCACTTGCAAACAACAGCGGCGTCCGAACGTCCGCGGTTGCGCGAGGCGTATTGCCCAGAGTGAATGGTGCCGGAACATTGAGGATGTCGCCGGGTATAGTATTCCCATTGCTATCTGTCGTCGGCGCCGTATTCGGATCGGCAAAAAACTGGTCCACCCAATCGTGACCGTAGTTGCGTCTCAGCCTGCCGGTCATATTGGGCCGCTGCGCGCCGTACGTCGGTATTGGTGTTCCACCGCCGGCAACCGCTAGCGTCAGCGGCCGCCCGCTGGCAATCTGCCAGATTCCATTGGTCCTCCATCCCCCGATGAAGGCGTCCAGCACTCGCGGCATGTTTCCGAAAAACGCTCTGCCGCGCCCAAACGGCAGGTTGTAGCTATAACTGAATTTCAGCACCGACGGAATGTCGAATGTCGAGAGGCTGCGCTCGAGGTATGGCTTGTTGGGATCCTGCTGGCTGCTGAAGCTCCCTGTCCACGTCACGTTGTCGTCGGAGGTTGAGGAGTCGTCAATCGACTTCGACCACGTGTAATTCACCAAGAACTCGAGGCCGTTGCTGAAGGCCTTTTTGGCCGTGAGCTGCAGCCCGTGATAGATGGAATTTGCATTCAACTGATCGTCAGTGTAAACGCTTGTGAATTGCGGGTAAGGTACCTCCAACTGATAGCCCGGAATCGTCGGCTGGGCCAGCGTGCTGTTGGGATTGGTGATGATCTTCGGGTAAAAGGGATTGGCCACATTGCTGGTGAGGGCATTCATCTGCGGCGTATTGCCGGCGTATTGCTCTACCCAAGGCCCCAGGACGTCAAAGTAGTAGCTGGAACCAGCGAACGGAAGATAGGTTCCTTTCTTTCCAATGTAATCCGCGCTGACCACGATGTTCGACGGCAGTTGCCGCTCGATCCCGAAGGTCCAGGTTTGTTCCTGCGGGCTGCGGTTCGCAGCAGCAATGCGCAGGGGACCGTTGGCCCCAAACCCTACGTCGTTCAACAGACCCAGAGAACTCCCGGCGGGCTGATTCAATCCGTTAGGGTAGGGATTGCTGAGGTGCAGGTAAGGCGTCGTGCGGTCACTGTTGTATGTGGCGATCACGTTGGTGTACTCGTCGAAGCCCGCGCTCCCCCAAGGCACAACTCCGCTGGCGCCTGACCGGGACTGGCCGTAGTAAATGCCATAGCCTCCACGCACCACCATTTTCTGAACGAACTGGTAGGCGAAGCCAAGGCGCGGCTGGATGTCGCTCCAATCCGTCACATAATTCGTGCGTTGCCTGTTCGTGGCGAAGACCTCGCCGCCCATTAACTGCCGGGTAACAGGCTGGCCGGTGAGCGGATCTGTGTATGAAAGATTTCCGCCGTTCAGCGGGTTGACCGCGTTCGGATTAAACCAGTCCTGATGGTTGAACTTGTCGGTTCGCGGTAGCGACACGTCATAACGCACGCCCAGGTTCAAGGTCAGCTTGGGGGTTACCTTCCAGTTGTCTTGAGCAAACCACGCGTACTGGTAGTTTTGCGTCGCAGGTTGAAACTGAATTTCATAGTAGCTGTTCCCATTACCCTCCAACTGGCCCATCAGAAAGCTGGCCATGGCATCGCCACCGCTCGAGTTGTTGGCGTTATCCGCGTCCGCGCACGCCGTTGAGACGCCCGGTTGCGAGCACAGTGAACTGCCAACGTTACTAAACTGCAAGTAGCCCAGCGGGGCGTTGGTCTGGATGTAATTCTGCTGGTGCAGACGGCCCTCGAATCCGACCTTCAATTCATGAGGACCGTGAATCTTGCTTAGCGTCACGGTCAACTGACCGGTGTCCTGACCCTGCTTGTAGTTGCTATACGGATCATTTCCCGCGTTGGGACCTCCCGCCGAAACGTAATCGCCAATGTACATGGCCGGAACCCCGTTGAAGCCATTCGCCTTCAGATACGCGGGGAAGCCCAACGTTCCCAGAGGATCGGCACCCAGGCTTGAGTTGTAGGCGAGTTGATGGAAGGCGCCGCGCGTGAACCCAAGCGTGGCAGTCAGGAGCAAGGTGGGACTGAAGGTATAGGCATCGTTGAGCGTGAACACGTGCGAGGTGCTTTTATTCGCTCCGTGTCCACAGGGATCGATGAGGGTCTTGAAGCAATCGAAGGCAGTGTTGGAACTCCATTGTTGCGAGTACCTTCCACTGAGCAGGTTTTTGTCGCTGAAGCGGTGATCAATCTTGATATCGAACTGATTATTCGGGTTACGACTAACTCCCGAAGCGATCCAATTGTTGTAAGGGCCGCCCGCTGCCTGGTTGTTGGCGCCTGGGAACAGATTCAGCACCTTCTGCGCCACAGGATCAATCAGATTGCCCTTCACCCCGGGCGTGGGTTGAAGGTTCGCCGGCAGGTTGGGAGTGCCCGGGCTGATGTAGTTAGCAATATTGTTGAACGGAATGAAAGTGTTCCGCACAGGACCGTCGTCCGCGGAGCTATAGGAATTGGGACCGACGGAATAAGGATCCCAAAGCTGCCCGGCCGTGGCGCTGCACATACCCGTGGAATCGAACGTCCCGCCGTTGGTCGCGCAGACTTCGCCGAAATCGCCGGCGCGCTCCAACGCGCTCGGCACGCCCGCCGTGCGGGTCTCCGGGTCGCTGCTGCGCACACCCTCATAGTCGAAGAAAAAGAAGGTCTTGTTCTTAAAGATGGGTCCACCGATCGTGCCGCCAAAGTTTTGTCGGTGAACCTGAGCCCTGGGAACGACTGGCGTGGCGCGATTGTTGAACCAGTCGTTCGCGTTCCCGATCGTGTTACGGATGAAGTCATAGACGCTGCCATGGAACCTGTTGGTGCCGGAGCGCGTGACCATGTTGACCACAGAGGCCCCAGAAAAGCCGTACTCCGCGCTGAAGTTCGACTGCTGCAGTTTGTACTCTTCCACCGCTTCTGGGGAGGGAAGGTATGTGACCTGAGTGATGCCGCCATTTGGTTCGAAGTTGGTCGCGCTGGCGCCGTCCAACAGAACGTCGGCGCCGGACGTGCGGCTGCCGTTGATGACAAAATTGGTGCCCGTGCAGCCTTGCACCTCCGAGCACTGATCATCCGCGTCCGTGACGCCTGGCGCCAGATAGGTCAGGTTCATCACACTGCGGTTAATCAACGGCATATCGTTAATGAACCTGCGGTCGATGACTTGGCCGGTCGTTGCATCTTCCGTAGCGACGCCCTGCGCCTGAGCCTCGACCACAACCTTCTGTGTCGCGCCGGCCACTTTCAAGGTCAGGTTGGCCGTCGGGTTCTCGCTGACGTTCAATTTGATGTGGGTGCGCACGGTCTTCTCAAATCCAGGCATTTCCGCCGTCACCGAATACGTTCCCGGCGGAATCGAAGCGAATAGATAACGCCCTCCGCTATCGGACGTGGTCGCGAACTGAAATCCCTTCTGCTCGTCGAGCAGGGTGACCTTAGCCCCTTGGACGACGGCTCCCGACGCGTCCGTCAGAAGGCCGCTCACGGTTCCGAAGTAACCCTGAGCAAAGAGCAGGGCAGGCAGCGCGACTGCGAGAATGAACAAACTCTGAATTAAAACCCGGTGGGAATTGCGAAGAATGAAGCTGAAAGCGTGCATCTGACCCTCCTTGAGCGGCGGTGGAACAGACACACCACAGATTGCCTCACGTGGCGTCGCGCTCATCGTACACAAAGTTGCTTGCCGATTTCCAGTCGAAAATGCACGCAAAAATCGATTTAATACATCTTCTTTCTTGATCGTTTTTCCTTGAAAGATGGCTAGGCACAGTGCTACGGCAAACTGGTTTGTCTCATGTGGGGACAGCCGCCCCCGGCTGTCCGCGGAGCGAAGCTCCGCTGCTGGCCCGTATTGACCGTCCCCCCATTTTTAGTGGTGCACACAGGCGAGCTCCGCTCGCCGGACAGCCGAGGGCGGCTGTCCCCACATGAATTCATTTCAAATCCGCCAGGTCGGCCTCCAATTGCGTCAGGTTGAAACCTTGCGGGGTTTCTTTCTTCTTGGTCAGGTAGTCATTGCTCACAATGGCGTAGGCTTCTTCACAGTAGGTTTCCCAGAACGTCCACGTCATCATCTGCAATGCGCCCCAGGTAACGACTGTGACGCCGCGCGCGTCATAGGCCACGACGGGGACGGCGTGCCCTCCCCATGAGCCTGGCTTGCCGTCGCCCGTGGGGCCGCCTGGCGGCACCGACCACGGCTGATGATTCTGGACCTGCGGTTGCGCGCTTTTGGGCAACTGCAATCCGATATAGCAGCCTTCAAAGATGTAGACCGAATCCATGATGTGGGCGTGGTTGCCGGGCTCGAGCGCGACGAAGGCACCGATCTTGTGCGCGGCAATACCGCTCTGCCGCCAGTAGTTGAGTACATCGACCTCGACCGCGCCGTCATCGTGAGCCCCGGTCACGGGATTGTATCCGGTGATAGCCGAGTAGGCCGCGACGATCTGCTTGTCGGTAGGCGTGAACATTTTCTTGCCCGCGTTCGCGGTCCATTCCATGAGCAGGTGGCCCGCCGCGGCGCAGGTGCAGTCGCCGAGCTGGTCGTTTTGCATCATGCCCCACGAGGCTCCGACTTTGGCGGTGAGGTCGAAACTCGCGGGCGGCGTGGGCAGCGCCGGTGTTAAGTACGAGGCCAGCAGCAGAGCCCGGGGGTCGTGCCGCGCCGCCTGCTTGCCCAGCTTCAATTTTTGCGGATCGATGCGCGTCGGATCGTTGCGCAGGGTCACGTCCTTGCGCGAATCGGGAATGGACAGATCAATTTTCTTCACAGCCATGTGGAAGTCTCCTTTGGCGAGAATCACGAACTAGAGATTCGGAAGCTTACGGGACGAATCCCGCCGCCCGCGGACGCGTCCGCTGGCGAATGTCACAAGAACCAGAACAAAAGGGGGGAAGAAGTTCGCGCGAATCTTAGACCGGGAACGAGGTGAGGTCAAGTTTGGCTCCGGAATTGTTACGAAAAGCGAACTAGATTGTCGCGTCTCGGTTCCGCGCCTGCCGCACTGAGCGGGCGGGCTGGAGGTTTTGCCTGCGCCGCTCGTAGAATGAGGTCGCACTAGTTCATGGAGGTTCCTCGATGCCCGAACTCCGCCAGAACTTCATGACGAAGGAATGGGTGGTGATCGCAATGGAACGCGCCAAGCGTCCCGACCAAATGGCGGTGCATCGCCTAAGCAAGGAAGCAGCGTCGTTCTCGCCGACCTGTCCGTTCTGCCCCGGCCACGAGAATCTGACGCCGCCCGAGATCCTGCGGCTGCCCGAAGGCGACGGGTGGAAGGCACGCGTAGTGCCGAACAAGTTCGCGGCACTGTCCCCGGAAAGCAAGCCGGACCGCACCATTCGCCGTTCTCTCCGGACTATCGCCGGTTTCGGGGTACACGATGTCATCGTGGAGACTCCTGATCACTCGCTGGCGATGGCGCATATGCCCGACGCCCACGTCGCCGACATCTTGCGTATTTACAAGGCCCGATATGACGAGCTCAGCCTTGATCCGCGCATCGCGCAAGTGACCATCTTCAAGAACCACGGGCCCGACGCCGGCACCAGCCTGGAACATCCGCACTCGCAACTGATTGCCACGCCGGTGATCTCGCACCAGATCCGGCAGCGCTTCCAGGAGGCGCTGCGCCACTATGACGATTTTGGCTGCTGCATCTTCTGCCAGATGATCGATGAAGAACTGCAGGAGCAGGAGCGCATCGTGCTGACCAGCGAACACTTTGTGGCGCTGGAATTGTTTGCCTCGCCCTCGCCGTTTTTCACGCACATCTATCCGCGCCGCCACATGGCCAGCTTCGGCGACATCAGCGCCAAGGAAATCAGCGACCTGGGGCGGGTCTTGCGCACCGTGCTGGCGAAGGTCTACCACGGATTGGAAAATCCGGACTTCAATTTCACCATCCGAACTGCGCCCGCGGAGTGCGTGGGCGTGCGGTATTTCCACTGGTATATGAGCATCATCCCGCGGCTCACGCGGACGGCCGGCTTTGAACTCGGCTCCGGGATGTTCATCAACACCGTGATTCCCGAAGCCGCCGCCGAGTTTTTGAGGAATGTGAAAGTCGAGACCGCGGTGGGAGTGAGTTGAGCACAACCATGCTGCAGCCGGTTTCAGCGAATCAGCGCCCTGTGTGCCAGCTCGCGCATCGCCCGGCGGTAATGCCCAGCCGGCATGAAGGGCATTTGCAGCATCATCACGGCATACAACTTTTCCTGTGGATCGATCCAGAAGTAGGTGCCGGCGGCGCCTGCCCAGAAATAGTCGCCGACCGAACCGGAGACCGGGGTGCGGCCGGCGTCGGCTCGAAGCGCGAAGCCGAGTCCGAAACTCTGTCCCAGTTCGGGGATCGGGGAAAGATCTTGCGCCGCCTCCAACATGGAAACTCGTGCAATGCCCGGCGGAAGCTGATCCGCAGTCATGACCGCCAACGTTTTCGGCGACAGCAGGCGAACGCCATCGAGTTCGCCGCGAGTAAATGCGGAAGATGGCGCCCCAAGCGGAGTCTGCCGGCGAGCCAATGCCTACTTGGCCGCGGGCTGCGCGACGTCGGCCAACGGAATTCCCAGCGTCCCGGCGCAGCCCGACATGAAATCGTAGACGCCGCTGCGCAGGTATACATATTCCTTGGGGACGTCGATCTCTTTGTGGATCTGGAGTCCGACCTTCCGCATGGAGGCATAGCCGTCGGGTTTGACGAGCAGGTCGCCCCTGCTCACCACGAAGTTCAGCGGCTTGCCCTCGCGATCATAGGCGATGAGGGCGAACTCAAGGCTGCCGTGACGCGCCCCTTCGAGAGTGGGATCGAGCTTGAGGTCTTCCGCCGAAATGGCGAAGTCAACGCCGTAGCGGGTAAACGGTCCCTTCAGTTCCGTGTTACTACCGATATGGGGCGCATCTGGCGCGGGCTGCGGATTCAGGGGTAGCACCTTTATTTTGTACAGAATCTGACTGTAGTTGGGGAGATTGCGACCCATGAGCGGCAGCAGAGGATCGGAATCAGCTTTTTGCACGGTCGGCGCGGCATCGAGGTCGTCGGCGTAATACCCGCGGCGATACGAGAGATTATCTTTGCCGTTGAGAAGCTTCACCTGGATCCGCCGGTATTTCCCGTCCATCGTCGAGTTGGTGGGGGAGTACGAAAGCGAGTAATAGCGGGAGCCGGTGTTAATCACGCGAGCGAGGGACTCATCGAGTCCGTTGCCGTTGTAGAACGCCTCGCCACCGGTGTCTCTGGCTATCTCCTCCATTGAGATGTGACCCAAATCGCGATTCGTCCCGGCGGTTCGCATTTGCCTGACTTGAGCGCGCACAGCCATTGACGGTCTCATCTGCCCGATCTCCTCGCCGTTGACCTGGTAAACGGAATCCGCAGCCAAGCCCTCGGCCGCGACGGGATAGATCGCGACTTGGCTAGCGGTGAGCAGATCGGCAGTCTTGCGGATTTCGTTCTGGAAGCTGTTGACGGCCCTGGACGGGTCGGCCAAGTCAGAATCCGGAAAAATAGTGAAGGGGAACGAACCGGAGAACCAGATCACATTCTTGCGGCCGGGAACGCTGGCGAGATACCGCGCGAGATGCTGCAGGGCGTCCAGCGACATAGCAATGCGGGCCTCAGTCTGGAAGGCTGCGGTGTCGGAGAGAAATTGCTGCATCGCGCTGATGGGATCAACTCCGCTCGGGCTGGGGGTCTGCGCAAGTGGCGCATTCGAATTCTCCTGCATGAAATCGATCAGGTGCTGGTCGGCATCGGACTCAACCTCAGAGGGGAGCACCGCTGACGGCTGCACTTGGGCTTTGCTGCTGTTCAGAACCGCCAACAATTCCGAGGAATCGGTGGTCACTCCTTGCAGCATGCGCAACTGCGAGGCCAGAGTGAAAATCGCAACCCGTGTGCCGGGCGGAATCGTCTTCAGAGACTTGAGCATCTGCAAATGCACATAGGACTGATCCTTGGAAGGCGTGTTCAGAGCATCCAGCAGCAGCACATTCACTGAGTCCGCCGTCCTCGTAACCGGGAAATTGGTGTAGACGTGGGGCGGCATGGGGGGCAGGGTGATCTGAGTCAGCAGCGCGCCGTGGTGCTCTTCAAAGGTGGAGACACTTTGCGGTTTGCCGTCTTCCAGGATTTCGAAGTCTTCCTGGCGCAGGCCGGTGACGGCCTCCCCTTTACCGTTGGTCACGACGACATCAACGAGGACGAGCCGGACTTTCGATTTTATTGTGGTCGTGGCGTTGCCGGCGGCAGGAGCCGAAGTCTGCGAATAGAGGGACCCCACGAACGACGAAAGCAAGAAAACGCAAAGGAAACGCCCGCAGCGCAGATACATAGCAGCCTTCTTCAGGTACAGAACCTTATCACGGGTAAGGCCGCGACGCAGGCAACTACAGCCAGAAATCGCTGTTGGGGGCAGGGGCGGCCGCGGAACCCGAGCCGGCTCCGGCGGTGCGTCCGATGCGCGGTTCGACGCGGTTTCGTCCGGCGCTCTTGGCCAGGTACAGCGTCTCATCGGCGGCGCGCAGCAGTTTCTCGGAGTCGGCGGACGACTCGCCGGTGGCAATCCCGAGGCTCATGCTGACCTGGACTTTTGATCCTCCGACGACAATGCTGCAGGCGGCGACGTGGCTGCGCACGCGCTCGGCCAGTTCCCAGGTTTCCGCCAGCCCGCAGCCGGGGGCGACGATCAGGAATTCCTCGCCGCCGTAGCGTCCGACCGAATCGTAAGGGCGGACCATGGCGGAAATGGAGCTGGCGATGATGCGCAGAACAACGTCGCCGGCAGCGTGCCCGCGGCTGTCATTGATGGACTTGAAGTGATCGACGTCCGCCATGATCAGGCCTACGGGTTGGCCGTCGCGTCCGGCGCGCAGCAACTCGCGATCCAGAATTTCGAGGATCGACTTGTGGTTCCACAGGCCGGTCAGGCTGTCGTGCGCGGCCTCGCGGCGCAGAGCTTCTTTCACCCGCAACATGCGCTGCTGGGTTAAGAGCAAGCGTCCGCTCGAACATACGAACGATAACAGCACCACGATGGCCGCCAGTCCCAGACGCTCGCGCGCAATGCGCAGCGACATGAACAGGACCAGCAGCGGATAAATCAGGTAAAAAATTTCCGTGTAGATGGTCTTCTCTCGCCGCGGCGGTTCGACGGGATACGGCGTCGACTCCTCCTGCTTCCAGGTGGAAGCGATAACGATGGGGATGACCAGCAAGGCGCTCCACAGCAGGTCAAACCAGGCGCCGGTTTTCAAGCCGCGTCCCGGGCCGTAATAGTAGAGGGCATCCACGCACCCGGAGAGCGCGAGAAAGATTCCCATGCGTCCAAACAGAGCCCGGGCGTCGCGCGAGCGGGAAGTGGCGGCGCGCAGGACGAACGCAATCGCGACAAATCCGTAGCCGGCGAAGTAGGGCGACCAGACTTCGTGCGACATTTCGCCCGACGCATCCGCCTTCGGCAGATAAAAGAAGTACAGGTACGCCGCCACGCAGACCAGCACCGCTTGCACGAAGTCCAGTGCGACCAAGGCATCGAGGCGTCCGGCTTCCCGCTCCGGGTCGAGGAGAATGGCCATGGCCAGGGGAAAGAACCAGAAGCAGAAGATCAGGTTCTCGGTCCAGGCCGCGGGGGCGGACGGCACGAGATCCCGGTACGCGCCGAGACCCTGAGCAACCAGCCAGAGCGAATAAGCGGTGGCCGCAAGGCCCCAGAACGAACGCGCCATTCCTTCGGAACAGCGGGCGGCCTTCACGATGGCATAGATGAGAACCGCGCCGAGCGTGAGCTGAATCAGGTCTGAAAGCAGAGGTCCGCGCCCAGCGCTGCCGGCCACGGCGATGACTCCAGCGTGAGCCAGCCACAACAATGCGGCCACAATTAAGACCATGCGCCGATGCGGAAATTCGCTCATGCCTCGAGAAATCCGGTTAACAGAATGGTGTTACAGGGAGGACCTACCCGCTGCCAGTGGCTCGGCTTCCCGCCCGAGCTTGTGACATTCAATGGTTGCACCTGAGACCTCATCCAGTATCGCGCAGGGTGCGTCGCGTCTTCACGTAACTATAGTACCCGCGCGGAGGTACCTCGAAATGATGAAATCAGCACCATTTTTGCAGCACTTCCCGCAGGATTTCCACAGCGGCGCCGAGCGTGGCGAGTTCGGCGGGAGGAAGTTTCTCGAGTTGAGAGGCGAGGTCGGAAATGCGCCGGTCGCGTGCTTTTTGCAGCAGCCGAGTACCCTTCGCCGTGGCGCGAATCTGCATGCGGCGCGCGTCGTCGGGATCAGCGGTGATCTCGACCAGGCGGCTGCGAGCCAGGCCGGCGGCGATGCGGGTCATGGTGGGCGGTTTGACCTGCTCGGCGGCGGCCAGTTCGCCTAGAGTCTTCGGGCCTCCGAAGACCAGCACCGAGAGCGCGGAGAGGCGCGCCGGGCCTTCGCCGGTGGCGACGTCGTGCTGGCGCACGCGGCGCAGCAGGTGGATCGCGGCGGAGTGCAGGCGGTCGGCGACCACCGTGCAATGGTTGATGGTTGATCTTTGATTGCTGACTGAACGGCGGTTTGACATAGGGCTTGACTTCCGGCTCCGAATATAGTTAGCTATGCTAACTAATTTCAATGGAGGAGGTCAAACCTATGACCGCAACTGCAACTGGAGTGGGGATTACGGGCCTGGGACAAATTCAGATTCGCGCCCACGACGTAGAGCGCGCCGCTGCCTTCTATGAAAACATCCTCGGGCTGAAACTGCTCTTCAAGGCTCCGCCGGGACTGGCCTTCTTCGATTGCGGTGGCGTGCGGCTGATGCTCGACCATCCGGAGAAGCAGGAGTTCGACCATGCCAGCTCGATCCTGTATTTCGCCGTGCCTGACATTCAGGCTACGCACGCGAACATGAAAGCGCAAAACGTGAAGTTCGAAGACGAGCCGCACATGATCGCGCGCATGCCCGATCACGATTTGTGGATGACGTTTTTCAGAGACAGCGAGGACAACCTGCTGGCGCTGATGAGCGAAGTGAAACGGTGACCGCCCTCGACGGCGTCATCCCGAGCGCAGCCGCTTTTCAGGCGGAGGGAGGGATCTCCCTCAGCAGATCGTTGCGGGAGATCCCTCGGCCCGCTGGTAAAAGCGCGGGCCTTTGATTGGATAACAAGGACGGCTCCTCGCGGGCACCGAGTAAACTTGAGTTTTTGCGAAGAACCAAGACTCGGAGCGAAAGGAGCCGCCAATGAAGATTATAGGCTGTGATTTTCATCCGAGTTTCCAACAGATTGCTATGGTCGATACTGAGACCGGGGAGCAGACCGAAAAGCGGCTGGCAGCGGCCGAAGCGGTGGCGTTCTACAGCCAGTTGCAAGGGCCGGTGCTGGTGGGGATGGAAGCTTGCGGAAACACGTTTTGGTTCGAGCGTCTACTGGCCAGGCTGGGACATGAGTTGTGGCTGGGAGATGCGGGCAAGATCCGGGCCCTGGAGGTACGCAAGCAGAAGACGGATCGAAGAGATGCTGAACTGCTGTTGCAGTTGCTGCTGGAGAAGCGGTTCCCGCGGATCTGGGTGCCGAGTCTGGAACAGCGGGACCTGCGGCAGTTGCTGTTGCATCGCCACAAGCTGGTGGGGATGAGGCGGCAGGTGAAGAACCAGTTGCAGCATCTGGCGCTAAACCAGGGAGTGCAACAGAAGCGCAAGCTGTGGACGCAGACGGGAAGAGAAAAGCTGGAAGCCCTAGCGCTCACCGGCTGGACTGCGCAACGGCGGGAAGAGTTACTGGCCTTGCTGGACGATCTTGATCCCCGGATCGAGAAGTTGGATCAGGCGGCGCGGGAGGCGGCCCAGAAAGACGCTGTGGCCCGCTTGCTGCAGACTCATCCCGGGGTAGGACCCATTACCGCTCTGGCGTATTCGCTCACCCTGGGAGAGATCGGGCGCTTCGCCCGCAGCCGCCAAGTGGTCAGTTACCTGGGACTGAATCCCGCCGAGCATTCCAGCGGCGGCCGGCAGCGCTTGGGATCGATCAGCAAACAAGGCAATCCGATGTTACGCAGTCTGTTGGTGGAGGCGGGCCAGAGCGCGGCCCGTCTGGTACCAGAGTTAAAGCGCGCCTACCAAAGGCTGAAACACAGAAAACATTCTTCTGTGGCCAAGGTGATGGTAGCGCGCAAACTGGCGGTGCGTCTGTACTGGATGTGGAAAACCGAGCAGCCGTATTCCGCCACTCGCATGCAGAGTAGCCCGAGTCATCCTGTGGCTGTGGTTTAAAGCCGTGCGTTTGAGTGGGCGCCTGCCTCCCGGAAAAAGTCCGGGAGTTTGAACGAACAATCATGGTCGAAGTTGCGACCGAATAGATGGTTGGTGGAGCAGCAAGGCTGCCACCCGTGATTCAACGTGAATGCGCGAGTCTTGGTCATCGTGAAAAAAATCAAAACCCCAACGAGAGCGAAATGGCGCTACTTCAAACCCCAAGGCGTCGACGAATTCGTGTACCTTGACACCGCCGTCGTTGTTATAGACGGGATGACGCCCGGAGGAGAATAAAATTCAAACTGAACCACTGCCGCCGATTTTGGGAACGCTGCTTTTTTCTGTTCGACCAGGCTCGACCAGCGACTCGCACGAAATAACCATTCGGCGGGCCGGAGCGCTCAGGGCTAAGGTGTGATCTCGTACACCGTACCGCCGGAGCCACCATAAGCGCCGAAACAACACGTAGTGCCGTAGAGATTGGCGGCCGCGTCCATGATCAGGCCGGAGCTGGGAGCGGCCCCGTCGTTGTGGCAGTTGGGGTCGAATCTATGCAGCACCGAATACGTCCAGCTCCCGCCCGCGTTGGGCGACAACTCGAACACCACGCCGCAGCCCCAGAAGGCGCACGCCGCGGAGGTCGTCCCGTAGAGACCGCCCTGGTAGGTCGTCCCGTAGAGATTGCCACGGGTGTCGAAGATCAGGCCTCCGGGAATGATTCCGTCCGTGCCGGGGCGGAAGGTATACAGCACCTTCTCCGTCCAACTCCCGTCCGCTTCGGGCGACAACTCGAACACCGTACCGTATCCGTCAGGGACGCCGTAATCACTGCCACCGCTCGTGCCGTAGAGATTGCCGGCAGCATCGAAGATCAGGCCGCCGGGACTGATGCCGTCCGCGCCGCCGGGGAAGCTATACAGCACCTTCTCCGTCCAACTCCCGTCCGCTTCGGGCGACAACTCGAACACCGTACCGTAGCCGTAAGCGCCGCCTTCCGGAGTTGTGCCGTAGAGATTGCCCGCGGCATCGAAGATCAGCCCGCCGGGACTGCCGTACGCACGGCTGAAGCTGTGCAGCACCTTCTCGGTCCAGCCCCCGCCCACTTTGTGCGACAACTCGAACACAGTACCGCAGCCACCCCCGCCGTCGGGGCACTCAGCGAGATCGCCGCCGCCGTAGGTCGTGCCATAGAGATTGCCGGCGGCATCGAGGATCAGACCGGAGGGCGAGGCCCCGTCCGTGCTGCTGCCCGTGAAGCTGTGAAGCACCCTATACGTCCAGAGCCCAACCCCTTGTTGCCGTAACTCGTACACCGTACCGTAGCCATAAGTATAAAGGCCGCCCTGCGTCGCCGTGCCGTAGAGATTGCCGGCCGCGTCCATAATCAGGCCGAAGGGGACGGCCCCGTCCGGCGTGCCGTTGAAGCTGTGAAGCACCGTATGCGCCCAGCCCCCGCCCACTTTGTGCGACAACTGGAACACCGTACCGTAGCCATACGCGCCGCCATAGAGGGTCGTGCCGAAAAGTCCGTGTGAATCGCGGATCAGGCTGCCCGCGGGATAGGACCCGTCCGTACCGTTGAAACTAAACAACACCCTTTCCCAGGGAGCCTGCGCCCAGGTGCTGGTCACGAATAGGGTCACAATAAAGATCGCTAAAGCGGCCCGCAGGCCGATGGAAAATCTTCTGCCGCTCATAGGTAGTCCTCCTCACACGCATGATTTTGTCTTTAAGAACGCTGCTCTTTCTGTTCGATCAGGCTCGACCAGCGACCCGCACGGAATAATCACTCGGCGGGCCGGAGCATCAAGCTAACGTACGATCTCGAACACCGTACCGTAGTTAAAAGCGCCGCCTGATGCCGTTTCGCCATAGAGATTGCCGGCCGCATCCATGATCAGGCCAGAGTAGAGATAGGCCCCGTTGTTATGGCACTTGGGGTCGAAGCTATGCAGCACCGTCTCCGCCCAGCCTCCGCCCGCTTCGGGCGATAACTCGAGCACCGTACCGCAGCCGTACGGAGGAGAGCAGCCAAGATAGCCGCCCTCCACAGTTGTGCCGTAGAGATTACCTGCCGTGTCGAAGATCAGGCCGTCCCAGGGAGTGGCCCCGTCCGTGCCGCCGCGGAAGCTATACAGCACCTTCTCCGTCCAGCTCCCATCGGCGCCAGGAGACAACTCGAACACCACACCAAATCTGAGGGCGCCGCTTATTTCCGTCGTACCGTAGAGATTGCCGGCGGCATCGAAGATCAGGCCGCCGTTGGGAATGCATCCGTCCGTGCCGTCGAAGCTATGCAGTACGCTCTCCGTCCAGGTACTGTCCAGGTTCGGCATGAGCCTGAAGATGGTGCCGCAGCCATATTTGCCGCCAGCCTCCGTCGCACCGTAGAGATTGCCGTGCGTATCGAAGGTCAGGCTGCCAAAGGGACCAGAGTAATAGTTGAAGCTGTGGAGCACCGCATACGTCCAGCCCCCGCCCGCTTGGGGCGATAACTCGAACACCGTAATGCCAGCCGTGCCATAGAGATTGCCGGCGGCATCGAAGATCAAGCTGCCGCCAGGCCCCCCTTCATGCTGGCTGAAGGTATGCAGCCGCTTATAGATCCAGCGCAACGCCCCTTGTTGCCTTAACTCGAACACCGTGCCGGCGCCGTAAGCACCGCCGTTGGTGGTCGTGCCGTAGAGATTGCCGGCAGCATCGAAGATCAGGCTGCTGCCTTGCGGCGGAGGGGCCCCTTGCGCAACGGTGAAACTATGCAGCACCGCCTCCGTCCAGCCCACGCCTGCCTGCTGCCACAACTGGAACACCGTACCGTAGCCGTAGGCGCCGCCGCTGCCGGTCGTACCGAAAAGTCCGCGTGAATCAAGGATCAGCCTGCCGGATGGGCCGGCCCCGTCCCCGACTAACACAGACCCGGCCCACGAGGGGTTGAAACTATACAGCACCTTTTCCCAGGGAGCCTGCGCCCAGGTGCTGGTCACGAAGAGGGTCACAATAAAGATCGCTAAAGCTGCCCGCAGGCCGATGGAAAGTCTTCTGCCGCTCATAAGTAGTCCTCCTCATACGTACGATTTTGTCTTTACCTGAGGAGTGCGCGGCAGGTGGGGTAGTTTGGTTACGGCTGCAGAGCTAGCGATTCGCGCTCCTCCCGGATTCTGCGAACAACCGCAGCAGCTTGCCCTGCAAATGGGAAATTCTTCGTTGTTAATCGGGTGCTCGCCCAGGATGTCCTCGCCTAGGATTTCCTCGCCTAGGATGTCAGTCACTGCTGGCGGTGAACTCATGACCAAAGCACGCGCACAACGTACCCCACCTTGGCCAGGCCGGCAGTGACTGGCATCACAGTTCGATGCGTGGAACTAAGAAACCCGATTCTCGCAGACCAACCAGCGAGCTTGTCCTGGGGCCGGCACGAACCTTGTCAGCCTCCCTGTGCGGTTCGATACTTACCATGGCATCCCGAATGACTTCCGTCCCTGGCGACCACTCGTCCACAAACGGTCGGCCTCACCCAGACGGCGACCCTGACGACTCACCGTGGGTGGCGGAAGGTACTCCAGACACCGCTTCGGGCGCGGTGCGAATCGAACCGGCTACCAGAAGAAGGTTCGTGGCGACGATTGTCGTAAATGCCATAGCCGGCAGGAACAAGAACTCTTCTCCCTTGGCTTCGACAACTTGCACCGCCAGCACGGCTGTGATCAGTCCCCTGGGCATCATCATCAGCAGCAGCTCTCGCTCCTTGGAGGAGATTCCTCGGAGCGCGAGACGGCTTACCTGGACGGCCAGGAACCGCGATACCAACAGGGCTCCCAGAATCGCCAGGATGGGCAGTACGTAAGCCTTGCCCAGGAACTCAACGATGACTCCCAGCAGGACGAAAAAAAACGAGCGTACCAGGAAGCTTAGTTCGGAGTGAAAGCTGAGGAATTGCATTTCTTGCGCTGCAATATCCCCACGATTGGGCAGGTTGCCCAGGGTCAAGCCGAACGCGAGGACCGCCAGTAGTCCGCTGCCCCCAACCGCATTCGTTGCCGCGTAAATGCCCAGGACCACTCCGAAGGCAACGGTGTTGCTGAATCTCTGTGGCGCCAAACGAGGCCACAACCACCACCAGAGGAGTCCCGCTACCGCGCCCATTGCGGAGGCAATACCCGCGTCCCGGACAAACCCGGACATGAATCCCGAAAACTTCACAACGCCGGTGGAGGTTTTCAGCAGAGCGCTGACCGTAAGCACTGCAATCACATCCCCCAACGCTGACTCCAACAGGAGCGTGACCCGCACCGGTGGGCGCACACGGAGTTGCTGCAGGACAGGCATCACGACCGTGCTGCTGGTGCAACCGAAAACTGCGCCCAGCAATACCGCCGACCTCCAGGGAAGCCACAAACTCCAATGAACGGTGGCAGCCACGGCCCCGAACGCCAAGCCATAGCCCAGAAATGCGAGGACGACCCCGCCGGGAAAGTGCCGTATCCCTTCCCGGAGGTTCAATTCCATCCCGCCTTCAAACAAGATAAGAATCAGGGCTAGCGAGCCCAGGATTTGCGTGAAGGTTCTGAACTGCTCGGGGTTGACCCAATGCAGTACCGGACCCAAAGCGAGGCCCATGACGAGTAGAACCACCAGATCGGGAATGCGCGTGACGCGAAAAAGCCGGTTGGCGACGAAGGCCAGCACCAGCAGTCCGCTAATCAGTCCGAATATTTGGAACTCGCCCAAAAAATGCTCCTGCCGGTTTGTCTGCCAATCCTAGCAGCCGCTGCGGCGGTTTAGCGACACTTCTCGGCGGGTAAAGCCGGCCTTGGCAGCCTCCCCGTGCGGCGCGGCTCGCGCAGAACACGAAGGCCGGAAAATAAAACTACGCTCGCGATGGCTTTGCCATGAGGACGGCAGTCCGCTTCCCGACGGACCGCTTATTGTTTCGCGCCTATCTTCGCATCGGACAGAGGCGACTCCAAATGGCTCAGGTTGCTGAAGTGTACGAAGCTGGTGACTTTGCCAGAGGCATCGCGCACAAACTTGATCTCCTCGGCTTCGCTGCCGTCTTTGCGGACGCGCCGGAAAACGTCACCACCTTTAGGCTTGAGAAAGCGCATGTCGTCCGCGGGCTCATTGCTGGGCAAGCCGAGAAAGACCAGTCCCCCGGCCCATGGCAGCGCCACTAGTTCCGAACCCCATGGCTGCTGAGAGTAGCGCCCGGTGTAGTCCTCCAGCTTGACTCCGGTGGCCGGAGGCGGCGCTTTGAACTCGTAGCCCTTGCGCTTGTCTAGGATGGCGAAGACGGCCTCGGCAAACGGCGAAGGACCCTCGGCGCCGGTGTCCATCACGATCACGGCAGTCTGATCGTCGTTCCGCATCGACAGGATCGTGTGGTATCCGGGGCAGGAACCGCCGTGTCCGACATAGATGTGGTCGCCCCTGTGTTCGACCGCGAAGCCCAGCCCCCAGCTGGTCTTCCAGTCCGGATCCATGAACTGCACGCGTTGCATCTCACGCAGTGTGGGAGCCTTCAGCACGTTGGTCTGGCCGGTGCGCAGCAGGCGGAACTGCCAGGAGGCGAACTTGCCCAGGTCCTCCACGGTGGAGGTGTAACCGGCGGCAGGCGTGACGCCGCGGGTGTTGAAGGGCTTAACCAGATCACGGGTGCCGTCGCGCTTCAAAGCTCCATGGCCGACGGCCAGGCGCTTTCCGTAGAGGTCCATCGGCATAAAGGTGTGGGTATCGTTGAGGCCGAGTGGGGCGAGAACATTGGCCTTCGCATAGTCTTCATACGGCTGGCCCGAGACGGCCGACACGGTCTCGCCAACCAGGGTGAGCCCGAGATTGCTGTACTGGAAGTAGCGTTCGGCCGGATAGAGCGCCTCCTGGCTTGCGATCTTGGCCCGAATTTCCTCGCGCGTGGGAAAGGGAAAGTCCGGTCCCGACCAGTAGGGAAAATCAGATTCGCGTGGAATGCCGGAAGAGTGGGTGAGCAGGCCGCGCAGCGTCACCGGGCCGCTATCGGCAGCGGGCTGGATTGTGGCCCAGGGAAGGTAGGTGGTGACTGGGTCGTCCAGGCGAACTTTGCCGGCCTCGTAGAGTTGCATGAGGGAGATCGAGGTGAAGAGCTTGGAGATCGAGCAGATGGAGTAAATCGTCTGCGGCGTGGCGGCCACGGTGTGACTGGCGTCGATGGTCCCGAAGCCTTTAGACCAGACCATGTCGTCGCCCACGACTACACCGGCCGAAAGTGCCGGAAGGTGGTGATACGCCTGAACGCTGTCCAGCCAGACTTCCACCACCCGGAGAGCTTCGGCTCGCTCCGCTGCGTCTTTCGGCGCTTGCGCGTTTGCGGTCGCGGAGAACCAGGCGAAAATGCAGACAAAGAGGAGTATCAGTCGCTTCATGGAGTGCTCCAAATGTGGAAAGTGCCTGCGCCAATGCGGCACGTGTAAGTCCGGGTCATTCTAGCCGAATGGAGAACTTCATAGCGCGCTTTTGGGGAAGCACCACCAGAACCCGGATGCCAGATCACAAACCGGGATCGCCTCCTCTGCTATCATCGCTGACGGAGTCATCAGTACTCATGGAATACCTTGAAGACGACGATTTTGAAGACGACAACATACCCGTTGTTTCCGGAAGAGGAGAGGGAGTCATGGAAGAAACTGCGGCCACAGGCTCGGGCGCTGGGCGCCGTAATGAAGACATTGCACTCGATCTGATGAAGTTCGTCGCCATGACCACGGGCTACGGCAGAACCACTTCCACGGGCGTGGGATTTCAAGGCACCGGCTCCGCCGCCAAGCCCGAAGACTACGCCGAGCGCCTGCTCGAGTTGTACGGCAAGTGCCTAGGCGCGGTGGGTGGGAAGAACGGGAAGAAGTAAGACCGGGGCTTTCTAGTCCCAAGGTGGCTACCGAACGTTATTGATGCGGCGAAACGGCATAGAAAAGCCATGCTGATGAGATCGGGTACTCCAACCCCAGCCTGAGCGATGACGGTAATCGTCACGGGCAGGCTCTTCCGTAATCTGCTCCCGCGGCTGGGAACGTCCATACTGATGGAGTGAATTCCCTTCCCCTGCCACAGTCCGCCCCGCGGGCGACGAGAGCGCATTTTGCCGAGCCCACCACCGCGGTCCTTCGGCTGAAGAACGGTCGCCGCATCCCGGGCAAATTGAAAGTTGTTTCCCTCACGGGCGGATTGCTGGCACTGGCTCATCCCATCGACACCGGATGCAATGCGAAATTGATGTTTCTAACCGGGTCCGGAATGGTGCTCGGCGCCGCAGAGATGCTGAGTCCGCGCTCCTGGACGCTGCAGCCCTTTCGCTTCGTCGGGCTCAATGATGACGACCAGGCTCGGCTGAAAGCCGTGATTCAGATGCACACCGACCAGCGCCCCAATGCTCAAATCGAGCGCTCCCGGGCCTGGTAAACCTCTTGCCCGTTCCGCTTTCTTCAAGCCTTTCTTATCGAACCGCCGTGTGTGTTTTTTCGAGGACCGCAATTCCCGGCTTAAATGCGGGGTGTCCGAGCCGCCGGAGTCGCGCGGTGGAGTGGGGCGGGGATAGAAACCCATTTCGAATTCGTAGGTGTAGCGCAAAGCCAACTCGAGCCGATTCCAGCAGCCGGTCCGGTCAAAAATCTGTTTCAGGTAGTTTTTGACGACGAGCTCGCTGATGCTCATCTCGCGCGCGATTTCGGTGTTTTTATAACCTGTCGCAACGAGACTGGCGACTGTGAATTGACGCGGGGGCAGCAATTCCAGAAGCGAAGGTCCCTCCCCCGCTTTATCGATGAGGACGCCTCGTGGCACAGTTCACGCCTCCATTCGTACTCGGTCTGCCGAGAGAGATGCAGGGCACGTCCCATCGCGCGGCCCCGCTGACTCAGCAGCGGCTCGCTTAAGCGGCTTTGTCCTTGTGTGCAGCCAGTGCTGCGCGGGTCGAAGCCGTTCCCACTTCGCTCTCAGCGCGTGGGTCACCGTCCTTCGCCGCCTCGTCGTAATTCAGCAGGTCATACAACTCCTTGACGAGGTACATGAATTTCCTGGGGTCTCGCTCTTGCCGAGCTGCCCGGGCCAGCTTCTTCCAGAGAGGTTGGGGCACGGTACCAGACATCGGTCAGCCTCCTGCTAACCAATCGGCCGATCAGGGAGCCGTTGAGATGCCAATCTTTGGTGCACTTGATTTGCCAATACTAACCTCAGCAGCGTCAGAAAGATATATAGAGGCACAGCAAGAGCGCACCCGGCCACTTTTGCAAACCGCAGGTAGTTAGTGCGCGGAGCTTCGGCCACAATGGCGACGGCGGCTGATTCCGGCCAGGAGAATGATCAGACTGAAAGCATGAAAAACCGCGCCCCCGAAGGGCGCGGTTCGATTTGGGGGCCGCGGAGGCGCTCGCGGCCACGGGAGCTCTTAACGGCGCTTCTTGCCTTTCTTCTTCGCGGGCTTTTTCGCCGCTTTCTTGGCTGGCTTCTTGGCAGCCTTTTTCTTGGCCGGTTTCTTGGCCGGCTTTTTCGCTGCCTTCTTTGCAGGCTTCTTGGCCGCTTTCTTCTTGGCTTTGGGCTTGCCGCCTCCGCCGCCAGGGGCGGGTGGTGCGGGCTTGGGTGCAGGAGGCTCGGGCGCGGATACGGGCTCCGGTTCCGCGGCATCGGATTCCGGCACACCCGGTTCCTCTTCTTCTTCCTCCTCTTCCTCGAAATCTTCCTCCAGCGACTCGCTGTAAGCACCGCTATCGCCGAATTCTTCCTCTTCATCACGTCCGTAGAGCGTGGGATCGTAGAACGTCATTGCTCCTCCTGATTTCAGTGGCGGCCGGGTGCTTAAAAGCGCGCCCTGGCTGCGGGCACGAGAGAATTTAAAAGACCACCGAAACTACTTTGCTGGAACGGCGCGTGATTATAGCACGACGTTCGCGGCATGCTGCAAGGACTGCAAACACATGCTTCTGGCTACCCCGTTTATCACAGCGGCATGGATAAAGGGAAGAAAAAAAGCGAGAGATGGCCTTGGCTGCGAAGCCTAGAGAAGCCATGAGTACTAACTTGAGGCAGAAGGTCTATGTTGGCTATGCGGCGCTATCATTCGGCGGAAATCGGCACGCCACGGGACTTCTAACGTTTGAGACGCGACTCCAGCACCGGAACGATTTCCGGATAGCCACGTGATCCGCTCCGAATGGCAAATTCGGGCTAACTTTTTGACCCAAGCCATAGCGCGAGCAGGCCAAGTCACACCTACCACTTTGAGTTGTTCGACCAACGCAGGACTCGGAGAGCACGCAGTGTGTTCCAGCGGCTTGCACTTGCGACAGCGGTTTCCATCTGCAACGGAATATGTTCGCGATGAAGCAGGTTGAGCGGCCAGCGCCCGTTCTGGTGGCGCCGCTCAATCACGGTTTCGATGGCCTCACGGACTCGGCTGTCGGGTTTGACTCCCGCAGCCCGCAGATAATCGAGTCCGCGCAAGACGTCGTAGTGCCAAAACGTCGGGAACGAGAAGCGCAGCCAGCGTGTGTCGATGACTTCGCCGGTGCGAAGCGAGCGGAACATGCGGCGCTCGAGCAGATAATTTTCTCCCCTCTTGCGCGCCTTAGTGATGGCCGCCGATTTGCGCCCTGCTCGTTCGTATGCGAGCAGTCCCTCGAGCACGCAGATGGTGGTATGAAACGAAGAGCGCCGGCTTAGCGGACGTTTCGCTGAAGGTTCAACCGCCTCGCAGTTCCAGCCGCCATCTTCGAGTTGCTCGCGCAGAAGTTGACGGGCCAATGCGTCGTTCGGTTCTTTGAAATAAGCGCCGATGCCGAGGATTCTGCCGTTAATGCACGGCTCTGTTTCGCCGTGAAGGAAGGGGCGGTTGTTGAGCGGCTTAAACACGAGCCGCTTATCGACGCGGTCGATCATTTTGCGAGCCTGCTTGCTGGCGGGGTCGAGACCGAGGTCCTTTAAGACGACGAGACTGTAGAGGGTGACAAGCAAGCCTCGGTCCTCCTGCGGTCCTCCCCAGTTGCCAGCCGGAGATTTGAGGGCCAGAAGTTGGGCTCCCCAGCCTTCGGTTGCAACGCGAGACCGCTCGGCTGCAATCGCATTAGGGGTTTCACCGGTGAGGTCACTCATGACCTGCCAACGTATGGCCGGGTCAGAATCGAGGAGCCACTTGAGATGCGCAGGCCGGGGTGCGTAATCGTTCAGGCGCATTGGTCCATTATAGTAAGGGGTTTAAGTCTCCGAACCGCGTTCGCATTGGCTCCTGCGCGTGGCAGCATGACAACACAAGCTAGGTCCGAGCAACTCGGAATCTCTATACCTGTTGCCGCGCTTCTCCCAGCGCTACGCTGACGTCCATCTTTTTCTTGCCGCGGTAAATGGTGATCTTTACCGTGTCTCCGGCGCGATGGTTGTTCATCATCTGCGTCAGGTCGTCCTCGTCCTGCACCTTCTGATCGTCGATAGCCACGATCAGGTCGCCGCCCAGCATGATGGGAATGTTGCCCAGGTAGGCTCGCTCCGATCCGCCGTGCAGGCCGGCCAAGTCGGCAGAACCACCCGGCGTCGCCTGGATGATCAGCAAGCCGTAGTCGACCGGCAAGCCGATTTCTTCGGCCAGTTCGGGACCAATTGGGATCGTGCGCACGCCTAGCGCCGGACGCCGCACCCGCCCCAGGGTGAGCAGATCATTGAGCACCGCTTTCGCGGTGTTGATCGGAATGGCGAAGCCGATGCCGGCGTTCTGGCCGACATTGGACAGGATCATGGTATTGATCCCGATTACTTCCCCGTGCCAGTTCATCAGCGGCCCTCCGGAATTGCCCGGGTTGATGGCGGCGTCGGTCTGAATGGCTTCGTCAATCATGGCGCCGTTGGGCTCGCGCACCGGGCGGATCGAACTTACGATGCCACGGGTCATGGTTCCCGCCAAGCCAAAGGGATTGCCAATGGCGTAGACTTTCTGCCCCACCTGCAGGTTGTGCGAGTCGCCCAACACCGCCGGAACCAGATCGGGAGCCTTGATCTGGATCACCGCCAGATCGTGCGGCGCATCGGTCCCGACCACGGTCGCCTTGTACTTCTTGCGATTGTGCAGCGTGACTTCCACCTGCCGGGCGTCGGCGATCACGTGATAGTTGGTCAGGATGTGTCCTTCTTTATCGATGACGAAGCCGGAGCCCTGGCCCTCTTGCGGCACCAGGCCATAGAAGAAGTCAAAGGTCATAGCACGCGAGGTGACGTTCACCACCGATGGAATATTTTTCTTGTAAACGCTGATGTTGTTCTGCTCTTCGCCGTCGAGCGGCTCGCCCGGGGCGGCCTCGGTGATCTCTACCTGCTCGGGGCGGGCCAACCAGTTCGAGGGATGGATTCCGGCCTGCGAATTGGAACGCCAGGTCGTGAAGTAGAAGAACCCGCCGGCAATGGCCAGCGTGAGGATCAAAGGCCGCATAAGTTTCATAATTCAAACCACCTGAGGTAAGTACGACGCGTGGGAGTGAAAAGGTCCCTTGCCCTTAATTCTAAACTGATTTTAGACGTTGCTTTCGTAGGAAGCACGCCGCCCAAGTGTGAGATGCACAAGCAGGCTGGGGCGCTACGCGGCGGCGGGTTTCGCCTCCAGTTGGAGTTCCCGCTGGTAGAGGAACAGAGGCAGGCCGAGGGAAACTCCCACGGTCAACACCGCCAGTAAGACGAGCCAGCGGCGGCGAATCCCCAGCCGCGCGCTCTCGATGCGGGCGAACGCCAGCAGCGTCACGGCTGAGACGATGACATCCATGCCGAAGAACGCTCCGATGCGCGTAGCGAAGAGTTCGCTGGCAAACAGCCGCAGGTTCAGCCCGTGCTGAAGCAGCCAGGGGAGAAACTGCCAGTAGGGTAACAGCACACCGGCAAGACAGAGCGCGAGGTAGACCGTCTTGGGCTTCATGCGCGGATTTTAGCGCAAAAGTATCAACTTGATCCGAGAGGTCGACGGTTGGCGGGCGCGAGAGCGCTTTTCTTCCGCCCCCTCTGGGGCTGAATCATTCCCCTGAATCCCCCAGGGCTTGCGCCCTGAGCTTTATTCTGTCGCAGCTTCGCGGCTGGGCCAGTCTTACGACTTCGCTGCTTCCGCGCGCAGCTTCTCCCATACCTGCCGGACCTGCTCGCGGGTTTGATCGAGGGAGTTGGAGTTGTCGATCACGTAGTCCCCGGCTTTAATCTTCTCTTCGTCAGGAAGCTGCGCGGCCATGCGCCGGGCGACTTCTTTGCGCGCGGCTTCGAGATCGATCTTCTGTCGGGCAGCGAAGCGGGCGGCGCGCTGATCGGCGTTGCAGGTCACGACGACCATGCGGTCGAAGCGCTTGGCGGCGCCCGCCTCGAGAATCAATGCCGCCTCAACGATGGCGACGGCGTGCCGATCCTGGATGCCCATCTGCTGCATCCATTCCTCCTGACTGCGAATGACTGCGGGATGTACGATGCCGTTGAGTTCTTCGATGCGCGAGGCGCGCTGGCCCGCGGTGTCCGTCCGCGGGCCGAACGCGACCTCGGCCAGCTTGGAGCGGTTGACGCTGCCGTCGGGATTGAGAATCCCGCCGCCGAAATGGCGAACCACTTCGTTGTAGACGGCCTCGCCCGGCTGCATCAGCGAGTGCGCAATGTGGTCGGCTTCGACCAGATAAGCGCCGAGGGCGACGAACATCTTTCCCACAACCGACTTGCCAGAGGCAATGCCTCCGGTGAGGCCCACTTTCAGCATTTAGCGCTCCCAATCGTCCTAAGAAGATCCACCGCCGAGATCGCAGAGAACGCCGACGAAAGCAGATCTTTTCCCTTTTGTGTTTCTCGGCGTCCTCGGCGATCTCGGCGGTGGATTGATTCTCACGCCTGCATCAGTTCCGAGATGCGGCTTCCCCGGCGCATCTTCGCGGCTTTCACCGTGTTGAACATCAACATTGCGATGGTGAGCGGGCCTACGCCGCCGGGGACAGGCGTGAGAGCGCCGGCAATCTCAGCGACTTCTGGGTGGACGTCGCCGATCAGGGTCGATCCTTTCTTGCGGAAGGTCTCTTCCCTCTTGGCGTTGCCCGCGAAAAAACGCTGGAATTCTGCGGCATCGGTCACCGTGTTCATGCCGACGTCGATCACGGTCGCCCCCGGCTTAACGAAGTCGCGGGTGATCATGCCGGGGCGTCCGATGGCCGCTACCAGAATGTCGGCGCGGCGGCAGACCCCGGGCAAATCGTGCGTCTTCGAGTGGCACACGGTTACCGTGGCGTTGGCATTGATCAGGAGCATGGCGGCGGGCTTGCCGACAATGTCGCTGCGGCCGACGACCACGGCCTCCCGTCCGGCGATGGGGATCTGGCTGCGCTTTAGGATTTCGATGACTCCTGCGGGCGTGCAGGGCACCAGCCCGAGCCGCTGCGTTGACAGGAAGCCAACGTTCATGGGATGAAACCCGTCAACGTCTTTTGCCGGATCGACTGCCAGTAGGACTTTCTTGGCGTCGACGTGGGCCGGCAGAGGCAATTGCACCAGGATGCCGTCGATTTCGTCGCGGCGGTTGAGGTCTTCGATCAGGGCCAGCAGTTCTTCAGTGGTCGCCGATTCGGCGGGAGTCAGCTTTTCGCTGTAGACGCCAACTTCCTCACAGGCTTTGACCTTGCCGCGCACGTAGATCTCGGATGCGGGGTTGTGTCCTACGAGCATCACGGCCAGCCCGGGCCGCACTCCGGCCGCCGCCATGGCTTTGGCTTCCGCCGCTACTTCCGCCCGGATGTTCTGCGCTATTTTGGTTCCGTCAAGGATAGTTGCTGGCATCCGACTTGATTCTATCGCAGCGGGGCGAGGGATATTCGATTGCTTTGAATCGTGGCCACTCTATTTTAGACGGCGTCATCCCGAGCGCAGCCGTTGTTCAGGCGGAGCGAAGAGCCTGTCCTGAGCGAAGTCGAAGGAATCTCCCAAGAGTCACTGCCGAGGAGATCCCTTGCCCCGCTGATAAATGCGCGGAGCTTCGGGATAACGCCTCATCGATAGGGCGGATTCAAACTCAGGCACTGTTGGCAATCGGCGGTTGGCGATCGCAAATCCTCGCCCTGTCGTACAATATTTCGTCATGATTGCAAAAGATCTTCTCGAAATCCTGGTTTGCCCGGCGTGTAAGCACGAACTCGAATATCGCCAAAGCCCGGAGAGTCTGAAGTGCAAGCAGTGTCATCGCGTCTATGCGATAAAAGATGACATCCCCAACATGCTCATGGATGAGGCCACGATCGAGCCCTGATGTTGTGTGCACGTGGTCGATTTGTTTTGCGCAACTTCCCACTTCTCGCGCAAAGGACGCGCGAGAAATGGGGCACCCAAATACCGAGATCCCTCGCGATGCTGGGGATGACATGAGTGCGAAGGGATGACAGAGTGCGGGGATCACAGATCGCTCTGCGATATTGTGAAACTGCGCTAACGCACCCGCCAAGGTGAGAACTCTGGCCAGTGGCTTATGGCATCTTTCGCCCAAGTCGTGGGCTTGTCCTGATGACACGACGTGCACGGGTTGGGGATCTGATACTGATCGGTCATCGCCGGCGAGATGAACCGAAAGGTGTGGGCGCGGACAAACGTGTCTGGAACCCCTTCCGTCTCGATCCTTGGCATATGGCACGCCACGCACTCGCTTCCAGCGCTGCCAGCTTTGTGATGTGTATGCTCTTCCAGCGTCGCGGTGTGTGGGCCGTTGGGCGAGGTCGGGCCGTGACAATCAAGACAAAGCTGATTCACCGGCTTTCTTAACTGGGCGTAGTTCGCCGTGCCATGAACGTCGTGGCAGGAGAAGCAGGTGATCCCGTGGCGGTACATCACGCTCTGCGCGAAGTCGTTGCCCTGCATGCGGTTCTTGTGCGCTGTGCAGTCGGGGAAGAACCAAAAGTTGGTGTGCCCCAGAGCGCAATCCTCGAGCTTCCAGAAGTCCTGTAATTTCGACCCCGCGTTGTAACCTACCGGCCAGTCATAATATTTCCCTTCGATGGGGCTGGTCAGGGGACGGCCCTGCGAATGGCATTGGATGCAGGTGTCGTTGGCCGCAACGGAATCCATCTCCGCGGGATTGAGAATGTTGCCCCGCGTGGGATGCGCCAAGTGCTCGCTGCCTGGCCCGTGGCAGCGCTCACAGCCAACGTTCCACTCCGCTACTTGCCTAGTGTGAATGTCGTAACCGACCGAGTGGCATCCGTCGCAGGTCGGTCCCGTCGGCCGCTGCAAGTTGTCCGGGGGATAAAACGCTGCCCACCAGTCCGCGCCCGTTGCCGGAACCTTATACGGAAGCCACTCGTGTTTTCCGATCGCCCACTGCGCCGACAGAGGGAAATAATCATCGCCAATCCGGGTGAAGTAGCGCTGCTTCCACAAACTGCCGTAGACAAACGCAACCTGGCTCCGGTTGAACTTCGCGACCGTATTCGTCGCCAAATCGGGAATGATGGCGTCTGGGTGCGTGTAAGGATCGCGCACCACGTTCGCCATGGGAGTATTCTTCCAGCGCTCATAAATCTCCGCGTGACACTTCTGGCAGGCTCGCGAGCCGACGTAATGCGCCGAACTGGCAAGTGCCGCTTTCTGCGACCACTCCTGCCCGGTCAGCGGGCGCAGAGTCCGCAGGAACGGCACGAGCTTCCAACTGTCGGGGGAAGATTCACGATGGGGATTGCCCCAGGCGGGCATTCCGGTGAGTTGCACGCCGTTCTCGATGATGTAATGCATTTCCCCATCAGTGAGGGTCTGCGTCGCAGCCGCCCGCAGATCAGGGACTCTGGGATAGAGACTGCGGCCCAACTGCGTCGTGCCGCTGCCATCTATTCCGTGACAGGCAGCGCACTGCGTCAGGAAGAATTCCCGGCCCTGGCTGATGGCGTCTGCGTTTGTGTCGAGAGGATTCTTCTGCTTCCGTTCCGGTTCTGGAATCGCCAGATCCCTGACCTTCCGGGCCAGTGCGGCTTCCCAACTGGAGGGTGTGGCGGTTGCGCGGAAACCCCGCCGAATCAGCATGACGCCGCAAGCGGCAGCCACAATCACCAGCAGAAAGACCGCCAGAAGAAAGGACTTCAAAACTCTCACGCTCGCTCACTTTCCACTTTCCTAAGATTGGCAAGACGGCCATTTTTCTTGCCGACCCGCGACCGGATCCGCCGTGCCGCGGCCCATTCTATCGCTCCTCGCTTTTTGTTTCGCAACCACACAAGCCGGTCGGGCGTTTTTCAGAAGCCCCGTGGCAATCAAGTGCCAGACAAGGCGGGCAGTTTACGGGGTTCTGGTCCGGAAACGACACATTGTGTCAGTTTTGAGATTACTGACAGGTACTAAAGGAACCCCGGGGAGCCGGAATCGCTCCGGAGGTTGCCTGCAACTTTCGATATTTACAAGGGTTAAAGAATTCAGAAGGGGTTGGGGGACGTAATTGCACAAAAGGACGTATTGCGGCAGTTGAATTGCATGCAACTTTCATAGCTGCCGATGAGTCTAATACGGCAAGTGGGGTTGAAGGTCGGAATCGGAGTGATGACGGCCATGAATGACAAAGTGATGAACGACAAAGACAGATTCACGATGACGGAGTTGGCAGCTCTGAGGAACGACCTGCTGCAGGGAGGAATGATTGACTCCTACGAAGCGGCAGAGTTGCTCCAGGTGTTTCTGATGGGCCGTGGGTACGGGGTTTCTCCCAAGGCAGCTTTGGACGCGGCGGGCCGCGTCGAGATGGCAGGGTGCGCCCTGCCGGTGCTGCAGCTTGAATTGGAGAACCTGGCGATGGTGATGTAAGAGCCACGCGGGACGGTGACCCCGCGCGGTGCAAAACGGGAATTCAGCTTGCGTGAGAACACGCGCAGCGCTGGGCTGAAAGACTCAGAGAGCGAACGACGGGACAGCGCAATACTTACACTCTGGATAGCCGATCACAACTAGACCGACCAGCCAGTTTCATAAAGGGAAAGCCGGGCCAACCAGCCCGGCTTTTTGACGTCCGGCCGCTTTAGCCACCGGATACTGCGGAGCGGATTGGATATGCGCTTGGAGCCTCTCAACACCAAGAGCGGACCATCCCCACTCCACACTCAAGACTGATCAATCTGCACGCGGTCAAAACCACCGATCTGCTTTTTTCTGTGTCCTCTAGTTGACAGTTTGTGTCAACGCAGCGGCACTGGTTGTAAAGTCTGCGCTGCCACTGTAGGCCGCGGTGATCTTATGCGTTCCCGTAGCTAGCGTGGATGTCGTGTACTTGGCCACGCCCGCGCTGAGAGTTACGGCTCCCAGCGTCGTAGTTCCGTCCTTAAATGTCACTGTGCCCGTCGGCGTGCCGGTGAACTGCGGCTTGACAGTTGCCGTAAAGGTCACCGACTGTCCATGGGTGGACGGATTCAATGACGAGACCAGAGTTGTCGTCGTGCTGGCTTTGTTCACCACTTGACTCACTGCGGTGGAGGTGCTGGTGGTGAAGGTCGCGCTGCCGCCATAGACGGCGGTGACGGAATGCGTGCCCGCGGCCAGAGTCGCAGTCGTAAACTTGGCCACTCCCGCGCTGAGTGTCGCGGTTCCCAGTGTCACCGTTCCGTTCTTGAAGGTTACAGTTCCAGTGGGCGTGCCGGTGGACTTCGACTTGACCGTTGCCGTGAAGGTCACCGCTTGCCCGTAGGTGGATGGATTCAGCGACGAGACCAGGGTTGTCGTCGTGCCGGTCTTGGCGACTGCGGTTTGGATCTCGAAGACCGTTCCGCCGGTGAGGCCTCCAACGCTGCCTCCATGGCTGCCACCGTACGCGGTGGTGCCATAGAGGTTGCCGGCTGCATCCAGAATCAGGCTGGCATACGGATTGGCTCCGTCGGTGCTACTCAGGTTGAAGCTATGCACCACGCTTTCCAGCCAGCCGCCACCGGTTTCAGGAGTCAGTTCGAAGACGGTCCCGTAGTTATTCGCGCCGCCACCGGAGGTGGTGCCATAGAGATTGCCGGCGGAGCTAAAGACCAGGCTTGCTCCGGGATTGATCCCATCGGTTTCGTAGGCGCCAAAGCTGTGAAGTACGTTAAAGGTCCAGGCGCCTCCGGCCGCGGGCGATAATTCGAACAGAGTTCCGTCCAAGCCGAAGCCATTCCCGCCGGAGTTGGCGGTGCCGTAGAGGTTACCCTTCGAATCTATGACGACGCTGCCCTTGATCAGGTAGCCGTTCGGGCTGCCGCCACCGAAGTTGTAGATTACTTTTTCATTCCAGGTCGCTCCGGCGGGAGTCAACTCGAATACTGTTCCCCCTCCTTCCAGGTCCTGGCCCGTGCCACCGTCGGCAGTCGTGCCGTAGAGATTGCCGGCGGCATCGAAGACCAGACCAGCTTCGGGGAAATAACCGTCCGTTTGACTGAGGTAGCTGAAGTTGTGCAAGGTCTTCTCGGTCCAAGTGCCACCCGTACCCGGCGACAACTCGAACACGGTGCCGTAGCCACCGCCGTAGGTTGTGTCGGACGTGCCGCCGACGCTGGTCGTGCCGTAGAGATTCCCCTTGGCGTCGAAGATCACACCTGCCTCTGGAATTTTCCCGTCGGCGAGCGAAACGCCGAAACTGTACAGCACTTTTTCCGTCCACGTCCCGCCTGTACCAGGGGACAATTCGAAGACCGTGCCCAAGCCGTAAGCGCCGCCGGCGAAGGTTGTGCCATAGAGATTGCCCTTGGCGTCGATCACCATGTCAGCGATGGGGAGCGCAGCGTCGCTAGTGGTGGCGCCGAAGTTGTGCAGAGTCTTCTTCGTCCACGTGCCGCCCGTGCCGGGTGATAACTCGAAGGCTGTGCCTGCGGTAAGGGTATTGCCGGCGTAGGTGATTTTGTTCGGACCGCCGAATTTGGTAGTGCCATAGAGATTGCCTTTGCTGTCGAAGACGAGGTTGGCCAGCGGTACACCGCCGTCATTGGCGACGGTGCCGAAGTTGTACAGTACCTTTTCAACGGGAGGAACCAAGGGCACGATCGTGTATTTCGCCGATGCTACCGCGCTCTTGGTATATCCCGTGGCTACCGCGATGGCTTCGATGGTTTCGGTGGTGGACACGGTGATTGGAACCGTGTACTTGGTGGATGAAGTTGTCGGCGTGGTTCCGTTGGTGGTGTAGTAGATGGTTGCGCCGGGCGCTACATCGGTTATGGTCACCGCCTGCGTGACGGTGTAGGTGCCTGCGGCGGGCGAGATCAGCGGCGTCGCGGCAACGGTTCCGATCTGGTAGCCGGCGGTTGCTACTCGAGACTGCGGAAGTGCAGCGGTTGAGGCAAAGGCCGCGATGGTCTGCGACGCAGATACCGTGATTGCGGCGGTGTATTTCTTGAACGCGCCGTTATTGATGGAGTAGTAGATCGTGGCACCGGCTGTGGCGTCGGTGATCTTGACGCTCTGCGCGGCGGTGTAAGCACCGCCTGGGGGCGAAAACGTTGGCGCTGCGGTCACCACCGAGGCGATCTTGTACACCGTCCCTTCCAGTCCGAGGATCCCACCCGCCTCGGTCGTGCCGTATAGGTTGCCCGCCGCATCGAAGTTCACCGTGCCCACTGGAGTGGCACCGTCATTCGGGTTGCTGGCACTGCCCGCAAAGCCGTGCAGTATTGTCTCCTTCCAACCCGAGGCGCGCGTCAAGACGAACACAGTTCCGGTACCGTTTCCGGGGCCTCCAGCCGAGGTTGTGCCATACAGATTGCCGGCCGTATCGAACGCCAGGGTGCAAGCCGGGTAGTATCCGTCGGGTGCGGCTGTGAAGTTATACAAAATCTGCTCGACCCAGGTGCCTTCCGGTGTGGGTGACAGCTCGTAAACCGTCCCCAAATGGAGTCCCCCCTTATAGTTGCCGCCATATTCCGTTGTGCCAAAGAGATTGCCCTGCGAATCGATGAGCAGGCCGCCCTGAGGGTCCGCTCCGTCCACGCTATTGACGGGGTTGCCGAAGGTGTGCAGCACTTTGTAGGTCCAGCTGCCGCCTGTTGTAGGCGACAACTCGAAGACCGTCCCGTAACCGTTTGCGCCACCTGCTGACGTCGTACCGTAGAGATGGCCCGCTGCATCACGCACGACGCCGGCCACTGGGTTAATCCCGTCGAGGCTGTTGTTCTGGAAGCTGTACAGGACTTTCTGTGTCCACGTCCCGCCCGACCCCGGAGACAGTTCGAATACCGTCCCCAGGCCGTTGGCGCCCCCAGCGTTGGTCGTGCCATACAGATTGCCCTTGGCGTCGAAGATCAGAGCTTCGCGATAGGGATTTGCACCGTCCACGGTGTCATTCTGGAAGCTGTAGAGGACCTTTTCCGTCCAGGTTCCGCCTGACGCCGGGGACAACTCGTACACCGTCCCGCAGCCCAGAATGCAGGTCCCCGTGCCGCCGTTGGTAGTGGTGCCATAGAGATTGCCCCTGGTATCGAAGATAAGCGTTCCCCTCGCCGTGATTCCGTCACCGCTGGCGCCGAAACTGTGCAACACTTTCTGCGTCCAGGTCCCGCCCGATCCCGGCGACAACTCGTACGCCGTTCCGTAACCGTACCCCCCACCAGAGTTCGTGGTGCCATAGAGGTTGCCCTTGGCATCGGAAACAAGTCCAGCGGCGGGGCTAGCCCCGTCCGTGCCATTGAAGCTAAACGGGATCGATTCCGTTAGTGCAGCGGCCGTGGGCATGAAGGTGGCGATTAAGCAGAGAGCGACTGCCGCGACTAGGCAGGACGGCTTAACGGCTCCGAAGTTCATCAAAATCCTCCGCGAGAATGCTGATTCCAAAATTCGTGATTGACCTAGACGTGAGCGCACCTTATAGCGCTGGGGCGCTCAAGTCTCATGGTTGATAAATCTGAACGTTGCTGTAGACGGTTCCCTGGAATACGGACCCATTGTTTGAGCCGCCGAAGCAATAAAGCTTATTGTTCACGGTGGCGCTGCCGGGGAGAACGACCGCCAGCGGGAGCGAGGTGAGAGTCGTCCACTTGCCAGTCGTTAGGTTGAAGGACTCGTTGACGCTCAGCGGAGGAAACATGGTGCCACCGGCGACATACAGCAGCCCGGAAATGGATGCGGCACAGGCCGCTTGCCGCGGATGTGGGTCGGCGGTGAGAGCGCTCCAGGAATTGGTGGCAGGGTTGTAACCTTCGTTGTCTCCGGTGACCGTGCTGGAGTTGGTAAACCCGTCAGCAGCCACGATGGTGGATCCCAGCAGCCCCACGGCTGGCGATGATTTGGCAAGCTTGAGCGGAGCCTCCTCCTTCCAGGTATTAGTGGCTGGATTGTAGCTTTCGACGGTGGCCAGCCGGATGCTGGTGTTGTTGTAGCCGCCGATGACATAGATGATTCCTTTGTCCACCACCGCTCCCAGACTGTCTCTGGGAATTGGCATGGGAGATTTCGTCGACCATGTGTTGGTGGTGGGGTTGTAGGCTTCCACCACGTCGAGTGGATCGCCGCCGGTCAGGTTTCCGCCAATGACGTAGAGAATGCCGTTGACCACGGCGCCCACGGTGGCAAACCTGGGCGTGGGCATGGATGCGCCCGTCGTCCACTTGTTGGTGGCGAAGTTGTAAATCTGGTTGATATCGACAATGGCGGTATTGGTGGCTCCGCCGACGACGTACACATTGCTACCAATGACACCCGTTGCGGGACCCTGAACGGCCGTGGGCATTGCCGCTCCCTTGCTCCATGTATTGTGCACGATGTAGGTCTTCGAACTGGTCAGCGTAGTGGTGCCCGTGGTCACGGTCACAGGCCCGTCGGTCGCTCCCACCGGCACCGTCGCGGCGATGTACGTCGTGCCGGTCACTACGATTTTCGTTGCCTTCACGCCGTTGAACTTGACGACCGACGACGAACTGAATCCCTCTCCCAGAATTCCGACTGTGGATCCGACAATGCCGCTGGTGGTCGTCAGCAGGGCATAGGGCGCCAGCCCCAGATTCAGGCTGTAGAAAACGCCGTTGCCATGCGCGCCGCCGTTGGTGGCGAGTCCGTAGAGTTTGCCGTCGGTTCCCTCGGTGAGATAGCCCGCGGGATTGCATCCGTGAGTGTTGTCAAACGTATGGACCACGCTGAATACTCCGGCAGGAGTGACTTTGAAGATGGTGCCGCAGTTGGAAGTGCCGCCGCTGTAAGCCACTCCGTATGCGTTGCCATCGGTAGCACGCATGGGAGTGAGCGCCTGGTGACCGCCGGTGGAGGCACTGAAATTGTGCACCACCGCAAATGTGCCGGCGGAGGTGAGCGAATACAGCACGCCATCGCCGGTGGTCCCGCCCAGTTCCGTCGTGCCGTAGAACTTGCCGGAGGTAATCTCGACCATGCCCGGAGCGGCTTGATTGCCGTCCGTGTTCTTGAAGCTGTGCAGAACCGTGAACCCCGCACCAGTGGTCGAGATCTTGAAGGCTGTACCGTAGCCGAATGCGCCCCCCTGATTCATTCCGCCATAGAGGTTGCCGTCGCTGCCTAAAACCAGCTGGCCGCCCGATTGCCCATTGGCGACGGAGAAGGTGTGTAAGGTGGTGAGGACGCCGGCGGGCGTGATCTTGTAGACAGTCTCGGCAGCAAAGTCATTCGTGGTGCCGTAGAAGTTTCCCGCGCCGTCGCGGACCAGCACATTGGCGGGATTGGCGCCGTCGCCGGTGTTGGTGAAGTTGTGCAGGGCCGTTTCCACACCAGCCGGCGTAATCTTGAAAGTAATTCCGTCACCGGAACTTCCACCCGACCAGGTATCTCCATAGAGATTGCCATCTAAGCCGAGAGTTATGCCTCCGACGGCATTGGACCCGTCGGTTCCGTCGAAGCTGTGGATCTTGGTCGGAGTCCCGGTGCGCGAGATCTTGAACACCGTCCCATTCCCTGTTCCCCCTCCATTAGACTCGGCGTAGAAGTTACCATCCCGGCCCTGGGAGAGGCTGGATTCCGAAAAGGTGTGCGGATCACCCGCAGTAGCGTTGAAGTCGTGGAGATCGGTGTAGGTCGGCGCCGTCGGTGCCTGCGCGGCCGCCGTTCCGCACGAAACGGCCAGTGCCCCAATCATCATCGCCGTAATCGCAAAGCTGCCCGAGAGTCTCTGGAACATAAGGATTCCCTTTCCATACTCGAGTTTGTGGCCCCCACTGCGAAAGGCATCCGCCGCGCAAAGTTGCCGGGCGGCGGATGGCCGAATTTCACGGTTGATAAATCTGCACGTTGCCGATCACAGCCCCCTGGAAGCTGCTCTGTCCGCCAATGCAGTACAGCTGACCGTTGGCGATGGCCGAGGCCTGCCACAACGCCGCAGACGGCATGGGCAACTGCGTCGTCCACTTGTTCGTGGTCGCACTGAACGATTCGTTTACGTGGACGGTCGTCGTGGTCTTCGGATTCGCGTCAACGCCTCCGGCCACATAGAACTGTCCCGACAGCGCGCCATAGCAACTTGCATTGCGCGGCGTCGGGTCCGCGGTCCGTGCGCTCCACTTGTTGGTCGAAACGTTGTAGCCCTCGTTGTCGCCGGTATCGCCCGAAGTGGTGTAGCCGCCGGCGGCCACAATCGTGGTTCCCAGCAAGCCTGCCGATGGTTCCGATTTTCCTTTGGGCAAGGGCGCTTCTTCGGTCCAGGTGTTGGTGGAAGGAACATACTTTTCGACATTGGCCAGTCGGAGCGTGGATCCGTTTCCTCCGATCACGTAGATCGCATTGCCGTCGACCGCCGCTGCGATACTGCCACGCGGCGTCGGCATCGCCTTTCCCGTCGTCCACTTATTGGTAGCCGGATTGTAGATTTGCACCAGGTTGGAAGGGGTCCCGCTGGTTCCCTCGTAGCCACCAATCACATACAGCAGTCCGCCTACGACCGCGCTGGCCGGCCCGGAAACCGGCGTGGGGATGGCTGCGGCCGTCGTCCACGAGTTGGTGGCCGTGTTGAAGACCTGGTTATCGCTCACCGGGGCGCCACCTTGGGTCCTATCTCCGCTGATCACATAGATTTTCCCGCTGATGGACCCACTAGCGGACGCAAACGTCGCAATTGGCATGGCCTTCCCCTTGCTCCAGGAGTTGTGCACGATGAAAGTCTTGTTGCTGGTCAGCGTAGTCGTGCCGGTGGTCACGGTAACTTTTCCGTCGGTCGCTCCTGCCGGAACCGTGGCCGTGATGAACGTCGTGCCGGTCAGCGTGATCTTCGTCGCCGCCACGCCGTTGAACTTCACCACTGAGGCCGAACTGAAGCCTTGGCCGAAAATGCCTATCGTCGATCCCACATTGCCGGAGGTGGCGGCCAAGCTGATAAATGGCTTCGCGCCGATGTTCAAGCTGTAAATCACGCCGTTATTGTGATTGTTTTCGCCGCCGTAGTAAGAGGTCCCATAGAGGACACCATTTGTGTTCTGTTTTAAGGGAGAATTCGGGTTACTGCCGTCGGCGCAGCCGCTGACCCGGCAAAAGCTGTGGAGAGTAGTGAAAGTCCCACCCGTGGTGATGCTGTAGATGGTGCCGTCGTTTGCGGCTCCGCCTCCATAGAAGGTTACGCCGTAGAGCTTTCCATCCGTTGCCTGGGTCAGGCTGGAGCTTGGTCCATTTCCCTCGCCGGCAGCCGGATCGAAATTGTGCAGCACGGTGTAGGTGCCGCTGGGCGTGATCCTAAAAACCACTCCCGCGCCGTGAGCGCCGCCATAGGCCGTAGTGCCATAGAAGTTTCCGTCGCTGGCCTGGAGCAGGGGGCGGTATGGATAATTTCCGTCGGCGTCGTCGAAACTGTGGAGCACAGTCACCGCGCCGGCCGTGGTCATCCTAAAGATCGTTCCATAGGTTTTGGCACCCTGGTTGGCGGCAACGCCATAGAGGTTTCCATCGGTGCCCTGGACGAACCCGGCAAACACATCCTGGCCTTCCGCGTTCGTAAAGACATGGACCGTGCTGAACGTTCCCGTGGAGGTGATGGAGTACGCAACGCTGATGTAGTTGCCGGCGGAATAGGGGGTCGTCCCATAGAACTTGCCGTTGGTGGCCTCGACCGGAGCCGACTGGGGATCGTAGCCGTCTTTTGCGGTGTTGGTAAAGTTGTAAAGCACGGTCTCCACGCCCGCCGGCGTTACCTTGTAGATCTGTCCGCAGCCGGCGAATCCGCACCCGCCGCCGCTGGGGCCGCCATCCTGATCCGTGCCATAGAAGTTCCCATCCGTGCCCAGCGTCACACCACTGGCAACGAAATAGCCAATGCCCGTGTCGTTCTCAACGGTTACGGTTCCGGAGGGCGTAAACTTGAAGAAGGTGCCATAATCCGTGCCACCGTATGTGGATGTCGTGTACAAGTCGCCATCGCGCCCCTGGGCGATTGCCTGGGCAGATGGATTTCCGACCCCGGGGGCGCCGGGGTTGTCGTAGAGCACGGTGTAGGTTTGGGCTTGGGCCGGGATTGCTGCCAAGGCCAGCGTCATACAGAAAATCGAAGCTACTGCGAGACGAGAAACGTCGACCCTCGACATTGAGACTCCTTCTAATTCACTGATTCCAATTGTTTCGACGTACCCGGAATGGTCCCCATTCGTGCCGCATAGAGGCCCTTTGGTGGGGGAGCGGCACGCTTTAAGTCGCGCTATACTATGGCGGCCTTGCCTCCCCCGGGCAACAGGCAAGTCGGGCCCCTTCAGGTCAAATCAGGTCATTTCCCTTTATGGCAGCCAATCGCGACCCGCTCCCGGGCAAGCGTCTGGATTCGTGGAAGGAAATTGCCGCCTTCTTCGGGCGGGCCGAGCGCACGGTGAAGCGCTGGGAAACGGAACGAGGGCTCCCCGTGCACCGCGTGCCGGGGAGTGGACGCAGCAGCGTCTTCGCCTACAGCGAAGAGCTGGCGGACTGGCTGAAAGGAAGCGGCCAGGAACTGGAAACCGACGAGACGGCTTCCGCTGCAGAGTCAACGGCAGATGCCGCTGTAGTGGAAGCGGCGCCGGCTCCCATCGAACCGGGGTTGAGCCCAGCCGCCCTGAACCCACCCGGTTTGAACCCGGCCCGGGTCGTGGCGTGGGTGTTGCCGCTGGTGCTTGTGGGGGGGCTGGTGGTGATTTTCTCTGTGGGCCATCGGCCAGCGCGCTTCAAGGCGCTGGCCAGCCGGCATGCCCCCAACCCCGAGGCGCAGGATCTCTATCTCAAGGGACGGTACTACTGGGAGCGGCGGACGCCCGAGGATCTGAACAAGGCGATCGACTATTTCACGCAAGCGATCGTAAAAGACCCGAGCGATGCCCAAGCCTACGTGGGCCTGGCCGACTGTTACAACCTGCTGCGCGAATTCGGAGCGATGTCGCCTACCGAGGCATACCCGCGGGCCCTGGCGGCGGCGCAACGCGCCGTCGAACTCGACGACACTTCCGCGGAAGCGCACAATTCACTGGCGTTCGCAACTTTCTGGTGGTCCTGGCACGCAGCTACCGCCGAGCGGGAATTCAAGCGCGCGCTGGAACTGGATCCCAATTTCGTGCGCGGACATCACTGGTACGCGACTTATTTGCTGGCGCTCCATCGTTTCCCGGAAGCGCTCGATCAGATCGAACAGGCGCGGCGGCTCGATCCATCGTCCACGGCGATCCTGGCCGATAAGGGGTATATGCTCTGGTGGGCCGGGCGGCAGAGCGAAGGATTGGCGCTGCTCCAACAACTGGAAACGACGCAGCCGTCGCTTTCTTCTACGCACTATTACCTGGGCTACATCTACTGGGAACAGCGGAAAGACTATGCCAAGGCCTTAACCGAGTGGAGGCGCCTGGCCGAACTGAGGAACGATGCGACCGGGTTGGCGATCGCCGACGCCCGAGAAAAGGGCTTCGCTGCCAACGGGTTGAAGGGCCTGTGGGAGAGTGAATTGCCGGTGGAGAAGGAGATGGTGGACCGCGGCACCGGCTCTGCCTATGAACTGGCCGCGACTTGCGCTGCGCTGGGAAGAAAGCAGGACGCTCTCAACTATCTGCAGATGGCCTTCGACCGGCGCGAGGCGAGTATGCTCACCGGCGATCCCGCCATCCCTTCCCTGCGGGACGAACCTGAATACGGCAAACTCCAAGCTCAGTTGCAAGAGCTTCTGGCCCAGTAAAGAATGAATCTCGGATTGCCGCCTTACTCGTAGCGCAGGCTTTCGACGGGGTCCAGTTGCGAGGCGCGGGTGGCCGGGATCGTCCCAAAGATAATGCCGACGAGCGACGAAACAATGATCGCGATGATGGCCGACAGGCCTGAGATGGGAAAGTGGTAGTCGGTGAAGATACGCACCGAGAATGGAAGCGCCAGGCCGGCGACGATGCCTGCAATGCCTCCGGCGAATGAGATCAGAATGGCTTCGGCGAGAAACTGAAAGCGAATCTCGCGATTGGTGGCGCCGATGGCCTTGCGAATCCCGATCTCGCGAATGCGCGAGGTCACGGTTGCCAGCATGATGTTCATGATGCCGATGCCGCTCACCAGCAGCGTGACGAAGGCAACCAGCATCCCGATCAGCGTCAGCGCGTCGGCAATCCTGGCCGCCACCGTCAGAAGCTGGGTAAGGTTCTGCACGCTGTAGACCGACTCCGGCCGATGGCGCGACTGCAGAACTCGCTGGATCGCGGCCGTGGCCGGAATTACATCTTGTGGAGTCGCCACCGAAAAGTAAATCTCATACACGGCCGATGTGGGCGTGAAAAAGCGGCTGACCGTGTAGGGGATCAGCATCGTTTCTTCCTGGATTTCCGACTGCCCGAACGTGTCCACGCTTTCTTTGAAGGCACCCACAACCGTGAACGGAAGCCCGCCGCTGAGCTTGATGATCTGCCCGATCGAAGCCTGTGAGGAACCGAAAAGCTTTTGCGCCAGCTTTTCCGTGATCACTCCGACCTTGTTGCGACCGGATGAATCTTCCTGATCGAAGAAGCGCCCCGCGAGAAGCTTGAGATTGCGGACGCGCGTATATTCGGGATCAACCCCGAGAACCAGGATGTCGCTCTGCTTTCCGCCGCCGATGCTGATGCGATCCGACAGGGCCAGGGTAGGCGAAGCGGCGACAACACTTGATACCCGCTCGCGAACGGCGCGAACATCGTCCACCGTCATGGGATCCGGCGTTGAGTCCATGCGGTTCGACCCGCCCTGGTAGTCGGCGTAGATCATGTTGGTGCCGATGGATTGCAGTTGACGCAGGATGTATTGCTTGCCGGTGAGACCGATGGTCGCCACCAGAATGACCGAAGCAGTACCCACGGCCATAGCCAGGGAGGTGAGTGTGAATTGCAGCTTGTTGCTGCAGAACGCGTCATAGGCGAAGTTCAAGACCTCGCCCATACCCATGCTGAGCCTGCCCTGAGTGGTGAAAGACCTAGATGTCGCGATTGGCATCTGCCTTATTAGATGTTAAACCTGGCTCGCGAGAAGCCGCAATGTGCCGCCTGTGTTTCACCCTTACACAGATCGGCATTCTGGCCTGCTCACGCCTGCAACTCTGATTCCTCGCGCCGCGGGCGTCCCGCGATGAAGACGGCGGCCAACACAACAATCAGCGGATCGACCGGGCGAAAATAATATGTCTCGGGATGCGTGACGTAGTAGGTGAGCGGAAAAAAGAGAAGGACGATAGCAAAGCACATTCCCAACGACGGTTCGATTCGAAACACGCGGCGCAGTCCCAGCAACCCCAGAATGCTCATGGTGGTGTCCACCAGAATGTTGGGCGGATCGAGCGGCTCATCTTTGAGATAAGCGCGTTCGAAACTCCAGTAGCCGGTCCACATATAGACGATGCGGCGGAAGGTCATCCACACGAACCATCCGGGATGGCGGCGAATGAAATCTTTCGCCTGTTGAAGCTTGTGGTCCATGTAGGCCATCTCACCCACGCGCTCGTATTCGGAAAGCTCTGCGTCGCTGTGATTGGGGTGCAGGGCGCTGTTCACCCAGCGTGTGGAATATCCATTGTTGCCGATATATAACTCCAGCCCGAAGCCGCTGCGCACCGGGATGAAACGGTGGAAGAGTTCGTAGTTACGCACGAACCAGGGTGAGAGGACGGCTAACGCTGCCAGCGCGGCGGCGGCCATAGGAGCCTTCCACGGCCGGTTCTGACGATATCGCCTGTAGAGCGTCCAAAGCCCGAGCAGCGGAACGACCGCGAGCACGACCGGTTCGGTGAGCGCGGACACTCCGCCGGCGAGGCCGAACAGCAACCAGTCGCGCGTCCGCGACGAATTCTCCAGGCGCCATGCAAGAAAGAAGAGCCACGCGAGCTCGAACGTGACCAGGCAGGTGGACCAAGCCCAATCGGCGCCGTAGTAAACGCCGTAGGGGGAGAAGACCCATCCCCAGCCTGCCCACTTGGCGACGCGCGGGCCGAAGGCCTGCCGCGCCAGAAGAAAAACCGGCACGCAAGTTAACGCCGAGAACACACTGTTCAAGGAAAGAGTCGCGAGAACCGCCGCCCTGGTCTCAATCCCGAAAACTTTGAAGATGCCGGCGAGCAGATAAGGGTACACGGGAGGCAGGAGCGCGGAGAGTCCAGTGTCGGCGAACGGGCTGCCGAAGCCGTGGCCGGAAACGATGGAGCGGGCAATTCTCCCAAAGGCCCAATGCTCGAGGACAAAAGGGTCGAGCCAGTCCTGATAAACGAACGGAATGACGGCGAGCCGGACGACGAGCGCCACCAGAATCATCAGCGCATAGGGCGGCGTGCGGTTCGAAGGTTGAGATTCTGTTGGCATCAGAGTAAGCGGCACACTTTCACGTCTTGATTCTCGTACGGGCAAATCATACCCGCTGGGGCTGAGAACAGCGCGTCTTCGCGGGAGAGGACGACCCACGTCACTCCAAAATCATTCTTGAGTCGCTGAAAATCGGGGGGTTGAAAATTCCGCCAGCCATTCAGCGCCGTCACTTCTTTGAGCCAGCGCGGAGCCAGGCGCGGGACGCGCGCGGCCATGCCGCCATCTTTTTCGAAATCGGCGAGCACGCTGCGCTCAGCCAGCGCGCGGAAGCCCTTATAGTCCTCCCCGGGCAGCGTCTCGTAGTGAGGATCGACTGCGAACACGCTGTCTGCCGGAGTGTTTTGCCGAATCCAGATAAAACTCCGCATCCACGGATTGCTTGCGGCGACGAACGGCAACTCCAGGTGGGCCGATGCGGGATACAGTTGACGCTGGGCGTAGAACATTCCCGCGCTCAGCGGGAGAAACAGCAGTGCCCATCGATACCAATGCCGGTCAAGAACGTAACGGCCAAGAAACCCGCCTGCGATCAAGAAGAACAGGATGTAAAGCAGGTGCAGATAGCGCATCGGCTCGAACGGCCGGACGCGCTCGAGTCCTGGTGGAAGCATGAGGAGAAGCCCCACGGCAGTCTGGAACACGCCATAGTAAAGAAGGCTTGAAAGCAGCGGCAGCAGCGCGGAGCCGTCGCTCAGACTTGCGCGCTTTCGCAGCAAGCGGTGGCACGCGTAGAGAAGGAGAAGGGGCGCAAAGATTCCCAGCCACTCGTACCACTCCCAGCTCGTAAGGAAGTAAAAGCTGCGAGTAGCCGCGGCTTTGCGCCAGGCGTCGGAAGCGGGCTCGAACATCCAGCGCAGGGGAATCATGAAGATAGAGGCAACCGGCATGATCGAATCGCGGCGGACGCCGGGCGCGCGCAAACTCCAGAGCAAGAACAGGCACAAAGAAATTCCACAGCCCGCCATGATCGCGTGAATTGTGAAGGCCACCGCCAGCAGGATTCCTGCCAGCCAGAGGCGGCGATCGATGACGGCCACTATTGCCGCGAGAATGGCTGCCGTCGCCAGCGCGCGGGGATGAAGATACTGGTCGGCGATATTGATCCCTATGCCGGTGACTGGCATGGTCAGCAGCGCGGCGATCAACGCCACCGCAGCCCATTGCGCCGAAGGGTCAGAAAAGCAGCGACGGCTGATCCGCCAGCAGCCGTGGAGCATAAAGAAAACCGCTGCCAGTTGCCAGAGCAATTCCGCCCACGCGACGGACAGGTGAGTCAGGCGAACCGAGAGCGCGATCAATTTGTCGAAGATTGTCGCCTGAAACTGCACGCGAAAAAAATCCGCATCGTAAGCGAACAGCGCCGGATTCAGATTTCTCTTGACGGCTGCGAGATAAAACGAGTCATCCTCAAGGCCGGGATGGTAACCCATCACCAGGAAAGCCGCTACCGTGATCACGGCCAGCACAGCGATACTCCGCGCGGACCAATCCCCTTTCCCCGACGACAGCCGGGCCGGATTTTGTGGAGACTCTGACATTCCAGCAGGAAATCCGCTGGCTCGCTAGATCGAGCGCGCGGTTTCGGTACGGCGGGCGTAATAGGAATCGAAGCCCGCCTCGAGCTTGCGGCCCTTGCCGCTGAAGCGAGGCAAATGGACCAGCCCGATTCTCTGCAAGGCAAACTGCAACGTCGTCGCCAGCACGCCGAAACCGTAGGTCACGCTGCGGCGGAAGTTGATCGACGAGGCCTCTTCAAAATATTTCGTGGGACATGAGACTTCCCCGATGCGGAAACCGAAGTGCACACACTGCGCCAGCATCTGGTTGTCGAAGACAAAGTCGTCGGAGTTCTCGAGGAGCGGCAGTTCGGTGAGCACCTTGCGGCTGAAGGCTCGGTATCCGGTGTGATATTCGGAAAGCTTCACGCGCAGAAACAGATTCTCGAACGCGGTCAGCAGCCGGTTCGAGATGTACTTGTAAATCGGCATTCCGCCGCGCAGGGCGCGGCCTCCGATGATCCGCGACCCCAGCACCACGTCGTACACATCGAACGCCACCAAGCTCGCCATCGCGGTAATGAGCAGCGGGGTGTATTGATAGTCGGGGTGGAGCATGATGACGACGTCGGCTCCGGCAGCCAGAGCCTCGCGGTAGCAGGTCATCTGGTTGCGGCCATAGCCGTAGTTGCGATCGTGCTGAAAGACGAGCAGGCCGAGTTGGCGCGCCATGGCGACCGTCTGGTCGCGGCTCTGGTCGTCGACCAGGATGCGGATGTCCACCAGATCCGGCAGTTCTCCCACTGTGGCGGCAAGGGTCTTCTCCGCGTTGTAAGCAGGCATGACGACCGCGATGCGCTTGCCGTTGATCATGGGGGACTCTTGAGCGAAGTCCATATTTTACCTGAGATGTGTTGCAGTGACGACCAAGGTCAGCGGGTGGTAGTGTCTGAAATCTTTCAGGCACCACCCAGCGGGCGGTTGGTGGTGCAGTTTGAAATTCATAGGGGTAGCGCCGTGGTTCGGTCTGTGGGAAACTGCGGCATGACGAAAAAAGAACGCCTCCTGAGGGTCCCTCGTGATCCTAAATTGCCGGGTGAGTGTACCACCTGTGGACATCAGTTCAACGAACCTGACATGCTGAAGAAATTCAGGGAGCACGAGTGCCAAGAGGGCGGCAGCCAAGCCGCTGCGCCAGTCATGAGAGAAGCTACTGAGAATCAATAATAGATTTGGATGCCTCACCTACTGGGCTCGGTGTCAGCTTTAGTGGCTTAATCTCGCCATTAGTCTCTTCATATCGCCGCACCAAATCACTCAAGATATGTGCCAGAATTTTAGCCTCAGGCCATGCAACAGTGATCCTCGCGCTTTCTTCTGCGTCAAACGGATGATCACTTCCCGGTGGAGCTGGAGCTATTTGCGCGAACCGAATGGTAACGTCAAAGAGGGTCCAAGCGGCGTCAATAAAATTACTATAAACCTGAAAAATCCCTTCCTCCGTTCTCACGAAAGGGAAATTTGGTTTGTCAGCGGGTTTTGTCTCTTCACTCATGCGCGCCTTCCTCCTGCTGCGGCTGCCGCGGCTTGCAGATCGACCGTAATCTGATTTGCATCCTGCCGTCGTTGCATTCCCTCGCCAGCTTGTACCGACTTAGGAGGCTTCGGACCTAGCCACATTCCTGATACTTGAGCTTGAGCAATCTTGCTCGGAGGCGGAACATTCCAGTTACGAAATCGCCTCCGAACTTGAAAACGCCTACGTCTGTCAAATCTACGGGAAGCGACTTGGCGATCTTGGAATCGTACGTCGTCAGCAAATGTTGGTCTCTGTAAGGATGTCCGACTGAGATTTCCGAAATCATTAATGAATTGTGAGAATGTCTCGAATTTAACAGATAGTGCAACATCGAATGCTCTTGCAAAGCGCTTCAACGTATTGATTGTCCAATTGGAATAGGTGGCGTCTTCTAATAAAGGAATGCGCGGCTGCTTCATGCCGGTCGCTACAGCCAGCTGGCCTTGCGTCATCTTTCGCTGCTCACGTAACACCTTGATCTGTGTAGCGATCATAGTGTTCAAGCATTCGTCGGCATAGGCATGGCGATATTCTTCGTCTTGGAATTCTGATCGTAACTTTTCAAGTAATTCGCTCATGTTCAATCCTCCTCTCTGGGTGTGCTATGAGATCAGCCCTAATCTCTGCCGCCCTTTTCAGAGCGTCTGATGGCTCGTAGTTCCAAGAGATTTCCTTGGCCCCCAATAGGAATGTAAAGGCTGGTTCGCCATGGCTTGGGCCTTCACATACCATCGGCCTCAGCTTTACCCGTCCTTGAACCCTGAGCTTGAAAATTGATTGAGTTCCCGTGGGAGAAAGAATGCCGGGAATCAGATCCGCTCCATACATTGCTAGTGCGTCGATCTTGGCATTCAGTTTAGCGCGTTCCTTTTTCTGTAGGCCAATTGACCACGCTTTCATCAGATTCCCCTCCACAGGGTCAACGTAGTCGTATATGGTGTACTTCGTCATACTATCACAAATTTATTATATTGCAAACCTTGTCTGTGAAGATAATAATTTTATTATATTAGTTACCATGAGTCGGCTGGCCACTGAAGCCAGTTACGATAGGGTTTTCCTAGCAGATTCGTCAAGCTGCACCACTACCCAGCGGGTGCGGGCGATTGAAATCGTCTAATAAGCAGCCGCCACCCAGGGCCCAGACCCCGCGGCGGCGGCATGAACACAAACCTAGTGTCACGTCCCGAAAATACGCGAATAAAGTCGGACACCAAATGTTGGTCTGGGTCTCCTAGCCTCCGCGGCTAAAAGCCGCTAATTCAAGGGCTCTTTAAGGCGCAGCTGGATGCCGCGCCCTTTCAAAGCTCGCAAACTTTTGATACGGACTAACGGGACACCACACTAGTTGGCGCTTGAGAAATATCCGTGAATGCTCGCCCGCTGCAGCACATGGCCGAGCATGGTGCGATACAGCGTTTCCGCATCGGCAGGGAAATTCGGCGGCGACGCGGCCAAATGAAGGTCACTGTCAAGAGCGTACACGGTGAAAACATAGTCGTGGACGAGTGGAGCAACGTTGTTGGGCGGGCACGGGCCGTCATACTCGGCGCCTAGGAAAAAGTCGTTGAATACCTGCTGGCCGTAGGGGCTTCCGGCCACCCCGGCGTTTTCGGGGAGTTCTCTTGTCTTGCGAGAAATGTTGTACATGCCCCAGTGCGTGAACCCTGCGGTAACGTCAAACGCGGTTACGACGAAGCTTCGCGTCCAGCGTGGCGCGTTCGTCCACGAGAGTTCAGGGGATTGGTCTCCGCCACCACTGACAAAGGAGCAAGAGTTCGAGCCTAAAACCATGCTGAGCGGAAGCTGGCCGCCATCGGTGAAGGTTGTGCTGCTCAGTTGCAAGCGGTGGTGTTCATCCGAGTCGGTTGGTTGATCTGGCTGGCCCGCGGTTTGAGCAAAGGCTGTGGACAGAAATGCCAGGGTTAAGGTCATGCCAACTAGAATTGTTTTCACAGGTTCTCCTTCCTGAGTCACGAACGTTGGGGACTCTCCAGGGCCCGGAAGCCGCCAGGGGAACAGCGCGCGGCTTGGCTAACCGGATTCTTCTCTGACTTCAAAGGGCGGGCAGAACTATACACCCGTCTTCACTGGGCTGCCAAGCTGGGCGCGGGCCGAGGTAGTGGCTCAGTTTGGATTGAACTCGCTTCCGGCGTCATCCTGAAGTCCCGCGTTTTCTCCAGCGGGCCGAGGGATCCCCCCCACGGTCTGCGGAGGGAGATCCCTCCCTCCGCCTGAAAACCGGCTGCGCTCGGGATGACCCCTTCATCGCTGACTGTTTGAGTCCCTTAGCTCCCGCTCCACACGATGAGGCGACTGATCGAGAATCTGCTTGAGATATTCCTTCCACGCGACCGCCCAGGTGTGGGTGCCGTGTCCGTGAGTCTTGTCGCTGATCGGAAGGAGCACGAATGTGCCTTTCTTCAGGCGCTTGCTCTGCTTCTCGGCAATGCCTAGCTCCGGCGGATTAATGAAATCGTCCGCGGAGTTGATCCACATCACCGGCGCGGTGATCGCTTCCAGATGCGGAGATGGATCATAGTTGCGCGATGCATTCACTTGATAGAGCAAGTCGTTCGCATCCAGGCTGGCGATGCGTGATTCGATCGAATCCGCGACATACTTGTCTGCTGCCTGCTGGGTTGGCAGGTTTTTCTGCATCAGCAAAGGCGCGCTCCCTGCGATTGCAAGCAGGCTCTCAGCCGTGCGCAGAGCCCGCGTTGGCTCCTCTGCGTATTCACCGTCTTTCCAGTCGGGATCGCTGCGGATCGCATCCATCAGCAGCTTGCGCCATATCCGGTTTCGGCCCGCGATCTGTACCGGCAGGCAGGCCATCGGCATGAGTGAATCCATGAAGTGGGGGTAGGTCTCGCCCCATACAAAGGAGTGCATGCATCCCATCGAGGTGCCGAAAATCAGGCGCAGGTGTTGAACGCCCAGACCTTCGGTCAGCAGAAGATGCTGGGCGAACACCATGTCGTCGTAGTCATACTGCGGGAAGTGCGCGTGCATGCCGTCGCTCGGCTTCGAGGACTGGCCATGCCCGATTCCGTCGGGCGCGATGACAAGGTAGCGGCTGAGATCGAGCAATTGTCCTGGGCCGAACAGTTCGTCGGCAAATTGCGGTTGCAGAAACTGCTGTCCCGATCCGCCGGTGCCATGCAGGAGGAGCACGGCATTGGTCACGCGACCGCTAGCATCGCGTGCCGGCTTGCCCAGCGTTCGATAATGCAGACGCAACTCGGCCAGTTGCTCGCCGGAGCGAAACTTGAAATCGTGCGCAACAAAGTCGCCTTCGGTGACCTGATACTTCGCCGCTTGCTGCCCGAATGCGAAGGCCGTGAACAGCATCGCTGCAGTGGCGAGAGCACGCGTGCAAAAGTTCATGGACGCATCTCCCTTTACTTCATGTTGTCCAGAATCGAGCCCACAATCCCGCCGACTACGCCGCCTTCCACGGTCTGGTGGCGGACCTCATGGGGCATGTACTTTTCCAGGGCGTGGGCCAGTTTGGCGATGGGCAGGGTCTGCAGCCACACTCTTCCGGGTCCGGTCAACGCGGCCAGGAAGATGCCGTCACCGCCGAAGATCATGTTCTTGATGCCGGGGACGGTCGTGATCTGGAATGAGACGCTCGACTGAAACGCGCCCACGTGGCCGGGATGAACCCGCAGCGTCTCGCCTGGCTGGAGGTCCCGCATGACCAGTTCCCCGGAAAGCTCGAGCCAGGCAATGCCTTGTCCGCTGAGGCGCTGCAGCAGGAAGCCATCACCACCGAAGATGCCCGCGCCCAGCGATTGCTGGAAGCCCACGCTTATCTGAATCTGAGAAGTGGCGCAGAGGAAGCCGTGGCGATGGATCATGTACTCATGCCCCGGCGCAACTTCGACTGGGACGATGTGGCCGGGCAGCCTGGTGGCGAAGGCAAGTTCGCCGACTGCGCCGAGGGCGCGGTATTCGGTCATGAAAATCGATCCGCCGCCGGCCACGCGTTTCAGCACGCCGAAAAGGCCGCCGCCGCCGGCGAACTGGGTGTGCGTCATCATCTGGATCGAACTGCCCATCCATGACAGTTCTCCCGCTTCGGAGATGATGGCGTCGTTGGGCTCGAGAAGGAATTCCAGGACGGGCATCGTAGTGCCGGTAATGCGGCTCTGCATGAGGATGATCTCCTAAATGTGCTGTGACTGTGATTCGGCTTGCGGTTGCGGACGGTGAGAGTATAGCGCGGGTGTGGAGCGGAGACGAGAGGCGGAACCGAGCAGTAGTTTGGGTGGTTCGTATCAAGCTACCGCCCTGCGGGCGTGCAGTCGCCGACGCGAAGCTGAAACGGATCCAGGCACGCGAGCCGCGACTAACAACCTCTAACACATTGTTACCTCCGTACTTATGCCGATGCCACGAAGGGGCGCGACAATGGCGCTAACGGGCCAACACGCGTCCTCGGTTTTCTGATATTCTCATGCGTTTTACTCAGGAGTGGGGGTCGTGGAAAAGCGCGGGGTCAAGCATCATCGTGGGCGTTTGGGCGAGGCGTTGCGCGAGGAGATTGAGACATTGGTTGAAGGCGAACTGGGCGACCCGCGTATCGGATTGGTGAGCGTGACCGGCGTGCAACTGGCGGACGACGGCCGGTCGGCGCAGGTTCTGGTCGAAGTTGAGAGCGACGATGACGAGGAGGCGGAACGCAGTCTCGAAGGTCTCGATGCCGCGAAGGCTTATATCCGGCACGAACTGGCCGATCGGTTGCGGCTGCGGCGCGCGCCGGAGTTGTTATTCCGGCTCGATCGTTCTGAGCGCGAGAAGGCCCGGGTCGAGGAATTGATCGAGCGGACGAAACGGAGAAGCAAGGCCCGCAAGGAGCCTGGTGCAGAGAAAACATAGCGACATGCTCGAAGACGTGCTCCGACAAATTGGACAGCGGAACAGATTCGTGCTGACTTCGCACGCGCGCCCCGATGGCGACGCGATCGGCTCGGCGCTGGCCTGCTGCCAGGTTTTGCGCGCCATGGGCAAGCAGGCCGATGTCGTTCTGCATGATGGCGTGCCTCGTATCTACCGGTCGCTTCCGTTCGCCGATGAGGTAGTGAAGTCGAGCCGCGTGACGGAGAACTGCGACGCGGCCATCATTCTGGAATGCGACAGCATTCATCGCACGCGCCTCGAGGGCCTGGAAAATCGCTTTCTCATCAGCATTGACCATCATGTCAGCGGACGACCTTTCGCTCACGTCAACTGGATCGATCCGCATGCGGTCGCCACGGCGGAGATGGTGTTCCGGTTGGCGCGCGAAGCCGGCGTTAAATTTTCTCCGGAGATGGCGACTTGCCTCTACACCGCATTGATGACCGATACCGGCTCGTTCATGTTCCAGGGGACGAATGAGAATACCTTTGGACTGGCGCGCGAACTTGTGCTGGCCGGCGCCGATCCGGCCCATTGCGCCCGCGGGATTTACTTTGCTCACTCACTGGCGAAGATTCGCCTGCTCGGCGAAGCGCTGCGCAATTTGACCGTCGAAGGCCATATCGGCTGCTTCTGGGTAACGCAGAAGCAGATGGAGCGCTGCGGCGCCATCGAAGAAGACTGCGAAGGGCTAGTGAACTATGTTCTCTCCATCGGCGGCGTCGAGGTGGCGGCGTTCTTCCGGGAGTTGCCCGACGGCCGCTACCGCGTCAGCCTGCGCAGCAAGGGTAAACTCGATGTCGCTCGCATCGCCGAGACTTTCGGCGGCGGCGGTCACGAATGCGCCAGCGGATGCTCGGTTGATGGCCCACTCGCCGAGGCCGTCCGCCAGGTCCTTCTCCAGCTTAGCGGCGGACCGTCAGTACAGTAGCAAAGCAATTGCAGATTTTAGATTTCTGATTGCAGATTGAAGTGCGAAGCTGTCGACAGGCATCGGTTCTAAATCCGCAATCTAAAATCTTCAATCTGAAATCCCGCCATGACCATGCGCACTCGCACAGACGCCCTGCTGATCGTCGGCTTCTGTGCGTTTCTGTTTTTCTACGGCCTGGGACAGTTTGGTCTGATCGGCGCCGACGAGCCGCGCTACGCGCAGGTCGCGCGCGAGATGCTGGAGCGCCACGACTGGATCACACCGGTTCTCGGCGGGCGTCCGTGGCTGGAGAAGCCGCCGCTCTACTACTGGCAAGCGATGCTGGTCTACTCCGTGGGTGGCGTCAGCGACGTGACAGCGCGGATCCCGTCGGCGATCGATGCAACGCTGCTGGTCGTGGCCATGTATCTTTTCTTCCGCCGATTTCGACGCGGCGTCGAGGTGGACGCGGCGCTGATTACTGCTTCCTGCGCGGGAGTCGTTGGCTACGCCCGCGCTGCCTCGATGGACATGGCGCTGGCTGCCGTTTTCTCCATGGGGATGCTTTCGTGGTGGGCTTGGCGCCAGAGCGACAAACGAATCTATCTCGCAGTTTTCTATGCATTCATGGCGCTGGGCATGGTGGCCAAAGGGCCGGTGGCGCCATTTCTCGCCGCGGTCGTCATCCTGCTATTTGCAGCTGTGACGCGGGAATTCCGGCTGATCTATAGAACATTATGGCTGCCGGGCATCTTGCTTTTCTGCGTGATCGCTCTGCCGTGGTATGTCGCCGTAGAGGCGCGGAATCCCCAATTCTTCCGCGAATTCATTCTGCAGCACAACCTCGCACGCTTCTCGACCGATCTCTACCATCATCGCCAGCCCTTCTGGTATTACCTGCCAGTCACTGCGCTGGCGCTCGTGCCTTGGACGGTCTTCGTTATAACGGCGTTCGTCGAACCGGTGCGCGCGTGGTGGGCAGAGCGCAAATCCGCCCCGGCAGAGGCGGATCTCGAGTTGCAGTTCAAGCTTTTCACCTGCTGCTGGCTGGTCGTGCCGGTCGTATTCTTTTCCATCTCTCAATCGAAACTTCCCGGCTACATTCTTCCCGCAGTCCCCGCTGGAGCCGTGCTGCTGGCGGATTATCTGCATCAACATCTTGAGCGGGAGACAGCCATCTCGAAGTGGCAGGCCGTGCTGCACGCGGTCGTAGCCGCTACGCCAATCGTGCCGGCGCTGCTCATTGCCTATGCGATCACACAGCATCGCCTGCCTGCGGGCCGGCCCATGTATATCGCACTGGCGATTGCATTCCTCCTCTGCGCGGCAGTTGCGCTGACGCTAGTCAGCCGGTTGGGCCTGCGCATGTTGCGCTTCGTTACCCTGGTTCCGGTAGTGCTGGCGGTAGCTGCCGTGATGAAGCTGGGGACGACGGCCATCGATCAAACCTTGTCGGCTCGTCCGCTTGCCGTTGAGTTGGCAAGCGTGGAGACGCACATGCTGCCGGTCGCGGTCTGTGGAGCGTCCCGCGAACTGGAATACGGGCTAGCTTTTTATCGCGACCAGACGATTGCGCGGTACGAATCGGGGAACGTACCCGCGGCAGAGCATCTGCTGGTGGCCCCGACCGCGTGGAGGCCCAACGTGATGGAGCAAACGGCCGGACGACGCGTGTCGTTCCTGGGACACAACGCGCCGCAGGGTATGGATTATTATTGGGTTTCAGCAGCAGGCGCCAAGCCCTAGCAGATTGCGGTTGGGCCACCGATTCTCGCGGGTCCGCAAGGATAAACCTAAGATGAATCGTAGAGACGTAGCTTGCTACGTTTTTGCCGGCAGCGTTCCAACGATGGGCGACATTCCATGCGATGTCTAGAAAGACGTTGCAAGCAACGTCTCTATGGAAAGAGCTTCTTAAACTCCTTGAAGAAAAGCCCAGGACGTCGTCTACTCCTCCGAGTACGCCAATTCCTCCAACTTCGGCGGAGCCCCGGCCTGCGCCGTGGTGCCGTATTCGAATCCCTTGTCGAAGGCCTTGATGTTCAGTTCGCGGAAACTCGGTGGAACCGAATCCGCTACCGCCTTGCGTACCGCGTCGGCACTGAGAAGTTTGGTAACTGCCGTGAAGAATCCCACCATCACCGAGTTCAGCACCATGCGCTTGCCCAATTCCTCGGCGAAACGCGTGGCCGGGACGGCGTAGATTTTGGGATCTCCCTTCAAATTGGACACCCGCACCAGGTCCTCTTCGATGATCAGCAGACCTTCCGGCTTCAACTCCGGCGCGAAGCGGTTGTAGGCCTCCTGCGACATGATCACCATAATGTCGGGCCGGGTTACATAGGGATAGAGCACCGGCGAGTCGGAAAGAACGAGTTGCGCGCTGCACGCGCCACCGCGCGCCTCCGGGCCAAAATTCTGCGTCATCGTGGCGAAGCCGTTCTCGTAGATCGATGCCGCTTTGCCCAGCACCACGGCCGAGAGGATGACTCCCTGGCCTCCAAAACCTGCAATGCGAATCTCGGTTAGTCGCATACGCACTCCATTTCTGCCGGATCTGAAATTTCAATGTAGCGCTCGCCCAGCGCTTCCACGTATTGCGCGCGCATCATAGTTTGATAGTCCGGCCGGTCGCGGTCCACAAACTTTCCGACCACGATTTCGCCGCTAAGCGTGAGCCCGACTTCGCTGGTGGGCGCGCCATTCTTCACCTTGCTCTTCTCCTTGTAGTACTTCATGGTGTCGAGGCCGTCACCCATCTTGTTGCGCCGCTGGTAGAGCGTGGGGCAGGGCGAGATGACTTCGATGAAAGAGAATCCTTTTTTCTGGAACGCTTCGCTGATGGACCGCGCGAGTTGTCGCACGTGGAAGGTCGTCCAGCGAGCGACGTAGACAGCGCCCGCGGCCTCGACCAGATGCGGCAGATTAAACGCGGGCTCAAACGTGCCGTAAGGATTGGTCGACGTGGTCGCATGGCCAGGAGTAGTCGGCGCCGTCTGGCCTCCGGTCATGGCATAAATCAGGTTGTTCACGCAGATGACTTTCAGGTCAATGTTGCGCCGTGCCGCGTGGATCAGGTGATTGCCGCCGATCGCCGACAAGTCGCCGTCACCGGAATAAACCACGACATTCAACTTGGGATTCGCCAGCTTTAAGCCCGTGGCAAACGGAATCGCGCGCCCGTGCGTCGTGTGGAAGGAATCGAGCTTCACGTATCCGGCGACGCGGCCGGTGCAGCCGATGCCCGAAACCAGCGCCAGTGATTCGAGATCGATCTTCGACTCGATCAGGGCGCGGGCGAAGGAGTTGACCGTGGTGCCAATGCCGCATCCGGGGCACCAGATGTGCGGCATGCGGTCGCCACGCAGGAACGGTTCTACGGGATTCACGGTGTCGTCGTCTAAAACGTTCAGCATCGGCTTGCCTCCACGATGGCGTTCAGGATTTCGTCAGGATTGTGGACTCCGCCCCCGGCGTGCGTCACGGCCAGAGTTCTGGCTTTACCGCCTGCGGCGCGCTCGACCTCACGCACCATCTGTCCGAGATTGAGTTCGGGCACCACGAAGGCTTTGACTCGCGCGGCCAGGCCGGCGATCTTCTTGTCGGGAAATGGCCAGGCCGTGATCAGGCGCAACTTGCCAACTTTTAATCCGCGCTCGCGCGCGGCGTCGATCGCCCGCTGCGCCACCCGCGATGTGATGCCGTAGGAGACGACCACCACCTCGGATCCATCCAGGCGATCTTCCTCGAACAGGCAGATGCGCTCTTCGGCGGAACGGATTTTGTTTTGCAAGCGCCGCACCAACTTGTCCTGCGTCTGCGGCGTCATGTTGGGGTAACCGCGTTCATCGTGCGTTAGCCCGGTGACGTGGAACTTGTAGCCTTCGCCGGCGTGCGCCATCTCGGGCACCATGTCGCCGTTGGTGCCGTAGGGCAGATAATCTTCGATCGACTTGTGAGTGTGCTTGCGGGGGACAACTTCGATCTGGTCGGCGGGAGGGATCACGACTTTCTCGGTCATGTGCCCGACTACTTCGTCCATCATGAACATGACCGGCACGCGATATTCTTCTGCTAAATTGAACGCCTTGATCGTGAGGTCAAAACATTCCTGCGGAGAATTCGGACACAGCGCGATGATCTCGTAGTCGCCGTGCGATCCCCAGCGCGCCTGCATCATGTCGGCCTGCGCGGGTAGAGTCGGCAACCCGGTCGATGGCCCGCCGCGCTGTACATCGACGAACACGCAGGGCGTCTCGGTCATGGCCGCGTAGCCAATGTGCTCCATCATCAGCGAGAAGCCGGGGCCGGACGTCACCGTGAAGGCCTTGGCTCCGCCCCAAACGCCACCCTGCAGCGCGATCGACGCGGCGAGTTCATCTTCCATCTGAATGAAACAGCCGCCCACCATCGGCACGCGCGCGGCGAAACGCTCCACCACTTCGGTTGAGGGCGTAATCGGATATCCCGCTGCGAACCTGGCGCCCGCGGCCAGCGCGCCTTCGCAACAGGCGTGGTCGCCGTCGATAAAGTGAGTGCCGGTCAGTACTCCACGCGGATCGGCTTTCATTGTTCACCTCCGCCGGTCTTCTGTCCGCTGGCTGCCGGATTCTTGGCGCCCGCCACTTTCGTTCCATAGATCGCAAAGTCAGGGCAGTACATGCCGCACAGATCGCAGCCGCTGCATTTTTCCGGATGCACCACGTGCGGCGGATGGTAGCCCTTGGAATTGAAAGCCGAAGACAGCGCCAGCACGTGGGTGGGACAAAACTCCACGCAGAAGCCGCAGGCCTTGCAGCGCTCCACCACGATTGATACACGTCCTTTTGCCACGAGATCCCCCAGCTGAGGAGTAACTTTCACTCCGGTTGTTCAAAGCAGGATGCGATTATGCGTTGAGATGGCGGCGGCGCGGTGTGATCGGCGTCACAGAGCGCGGTGAGGCCAAGCACGGGGGGTCCGAAGGCAGTCGACGGTCAAGTAACTGCAGGCGTTGGATTTAGAGGCTCCAGCATGGGCCAAGTGTGTTGCTGAATACTGGTTCCCGACGCGATTTCGAGTGACGACGATCACAAAGAAGCGTGAGGCCAGATACAGGCTGGTCGCCTCGCTGTTTCCGACATTTCCGAGCGAGGTCGCTGTGGGCCCGATCGGATTAGCGAGCTTTGCGATGAACCTTAAACCGAGACGGTTCGCAGAGAACTGCAAGGTTTGCAAAGAAAACCTGCTACCTCAGAGTTAAGCGCGCGCCTGTTGCTGCCCGTTGTTCGCGCCGTTTGCCTCTGTTCGGCGAACCCACTACACTCGGATTTTTGCCGCGATGTCGGCCGCTGTTCGGTCGCCGGCTGTTCGCTCCTGGAGCCCTTTGGAGATTCTCGACCTCAGGCACTTCTCTTCCGTTGACCTGCGCCCTCTGCTCGACGACGAGACGCTGCTCTGGTCGCGCCTGCTCTCCTGGGATTATTCCGGATCGGCAGAGATGATCCTGCGCTACGTCGACGCGAAAATCCTTCCCGGCTACGCCGCCGTCGACCGCGGACGCGTTTTCGGGTATTCGTTCTTCGTGTACGAAGGCAGCAAGGGAGTGATTGGCGATCTTTATGTGGCGAACGGCTCTCGTCTTCCCAACGCCCGCGATGTCGAACTGAAGCTGCTGACCCACGTCATCGAGACGCTGCAACAGTCTCCGGGGATTCATCGGGTTGAGGCGCAACTGCTGGCGCATGACGCCATTGTCGTCTCTCGCCCGTTTCTCGATACCGGATTCCAGCGCCATCCGCGCCTGTTCATGGTGCTGACGCTGGGGAACTCGGCGACGGAGAAAGTTCCGACACATCCCGAAGTGGAAATTCGGCCGTGGACCGAGGCCGATTACCGTCCAGCGGCTGCCGTCATCACGGCCGCGTATCGCAACCATGTGGACGCCCAAATTAACGATCAATACCACACGCTGAGCGGCTCCCTGCGTTTCTTGAACAACATCGTGCGCTTCCCCGGCTGCGGAGTCTTCGACGCCGACTCGTCGTTTGTGGCGCACGATCGACGCACGAAGAGCATGATCGGGCTGATCCTGTGCTCGCGCGTCCGCAACGATGTCGGCCACGTGACCCAGGTTTGCGTGCTGCCCGAGCACCGTTCGCGGCGGATTGGCGAGTCTTTGATGATGGCAACGGCGGAAAATCTGCGGAAGAGAAATTTTTCTCTGCTGTCGCTTACGGTAACCGAAGCGAATGCGCGAGCCGTGGCGCTTTACCGCCGCCTGAATTTCGATACGAAGAGGATTTTTGACGCATTCGTGTGGGAAGGGTGAAGAACAGCTCTCAGCTGTCAGCCATCGGCTTTCAGCCTACTTAAGGCAGCTGATGCAATCCGGTGTTACCCAGATGAAGTGGATCACACCGGAACTGTCCGTGAACTCTAACTCCGCCCTGCCATCGTCGTACTCGTTGAGGCGAAGTGGCTTACCCTCAGCCTCAGAAATAGCCTGCTGATCGTCCAATGGCAGGCCCTCGAGTAGGCCAGGCGGAATTTTGATGAGCATTACCGTATCGCCTGGCTCTGGCTTTCTTTGTTTAGATGTCATGGTTGCGGGTGAATTTGGCTGAAAGCTGATGGCTGAGAGCTGATAGCTATCGTCTCAAGATCCACATCGCCCAGCCCGCGACCAGCACCCCGCCCAGAAACATGGCGAAGCAATAGAGGCCGTAGCGGACCATCTCTCGCGTGGTCTCGCGGTGCGTAATGCCGAACACGATGGACGCGAACAGGGCAAACACTACCGCGGCGCTGAAATGATTGAGAGTGATCGTCACTGGACCCGTCCGCTCTCAAAGGTGGTAGCTGACGGCTGAGAGCTGAAAGCTGATAGCTGCTTCATTGTTTCTTCCCGATGGCGATGTGATAAGCGTCGGCGATGGAAATAAAATTCAGCAATCCCGCCACGATCATGAATTTCGTCCCATAGTCGGCGGTGGCGAATGCGATCGCGCCCTGGCCCCAGTCCATGGCCAGCGTCACAATATAAAGGCCGCCCGCGCCCACGTTGCCGACAAAGCCAAGAATGTCGAGAATGTCCCCGCCGTTGGCCCGGTAGATGCGGCCCTGCATCGCCAGTCCCAGCAGGAACAGGGTCACGATCGACACAAACAACAGCGCGCCGCGAATCCAGCGCTTCTGAATCATGTGGCCGGCGCCAGGAATCAGCCAGCCCACGGCCGGAGCGACCACGGCCATCAGGCTCACCTGTTCGGCGGGAACCGATTTCGTTTTCTGGGTAGTGGAATCTGCCATTCAGATGATCACAATCTCGCGTTGAATTTTTCCCGTCACTTCCGCTGACTTGGCGCGCACCAGCACATTTACTTCGCTGCGCACGCCAAACTCCGGCAGGTAGATGCCGGGCTCGATCGAGAAGCAGGAATTGGGAAGAATCTGCCGCTCGTCGTGGATTTCCAGATCGTCCATATTGGCGCCATTGGAATGGACGTCGGTCCCGATGGAATGTCCCGTGCGATGGATGAAATAATCGCCATAGCCCGCCTTCTGGATGTGGCCGCGGGTAGCGCGGTCGACCTGCCAGCCGGCGATGCGTTCTCCGCTCTTGACGGCATCGACCACGGTTTTTACGCCGGCATCACGCGCGTCGCGCACGATCTCAAAAACTTCGCGTATGCGCCCGGACGGCGCCGGGCCCACGAAGCCCATCCACGTAACGTCGTAGTACACCGCTCCGGGCGTGTTCTTCTTACCCCAGACATCGAGCAGCACCAGATCGCCTTCACCAATAGGCACAGGACGATCGGCGCGCGGCTCGTAATGCGGATTGCCGGCGTTCGCATTCACAGCCACGATCGGCGGATCGTCGGTCAAAAGATTTTCGCGGCTAAACGCTTCCACGAACCAATGTTGGATTTCATGTTCCTTCGTGCCGCCGTTGCGAACCCGCCGACCGATCTCTTTGAACGACTCAGCGACAATCGCATCAATGGAGTCGCGTGCCGCGAAGTGCGATTGGATCTGCTCCTCGCTCCAGGTCGATTCGAACTGCGCCACCAGGTCTGCCGAGCTGACGACGTTTTTGCCCAGTCCGCGGAGCAGATCGATCGTGCCGCCATCGACCAGCGAGATGGTGAAGACGCTGTTGTTCGGCGAGTATTGCATGGCCAGGTCGCGATGCCGGGCCAGGATCGATTTGAGTTGGTCGAACAGCTCCTGCCAGCCTGAATACTGATGCTTCTTGCCTGGCAGCGAATCCAGATGTCCGGCTTCAATCTTGTGTACGAGCTTCACCGGTTCGCTATCGGCCGGGATAAGGTAGAACCAGCGCCGCGTCACCATCAAGTTCGCCGGCAAGCCCAGCACGCGGTAGGCGATGGGATCGCGGTGGTGATGATCGTAGAACAGCCACGCGTCAATATTGCGTTCGCGCAGGGCAGACTGGATGGCGGCAAGGTTCATGGGCAAACCTCTATTGTAAACAAGAGGAAGGAGTTTGGGCGAATCCGGCGTGTCTTACTGAGCTAAAAGTGAGCTAAAAGCAACGGCCCCGGCACGCCGGGGCCATCTGAATTGCTGTGATGTAACTTAGCACTCTGCGATTACAAGTATCTTTTGGTTGGAATAGGTTGTCAAGTTACTGGGGGAACTATCTCTGCGTTTGTTTCCCCGGCAGATGTTCTCCATTCTGCCTACACACAAAGGGAGAATGGACCCGACGGGATTCGAACCCGTATCCGCGACTTTTGCAGAGTGCTGTGTTCCCGTTACACCACGGGCCCTGCCGCCATCTGAGCACCGGAATTGGGAAACCGCAAGGACGCGAAGCACAATTCGCCACTCTGATTTCCCAAAGCGGGATTGGTCAGGAAGAAGTCGCAAGAACCTTATTCCTCGCCGCCGCGGGAAGCGTTTCGCACGCGGTGCGCAGCACCAACCGCGGAGCGCGCCCGCGAATCTTCATCAGATAAGGCACGGTGCGCTCAGCATCATATTTCGCCGTCTCGCGCAGCAGCCAGCCCAGACCTTTCTGCACCATGTCGTCCTGGTCGGCGAGCAAGGAGTCGGAAAGCTTCTTGATCTGGGGCAGGAACTTCTTTTGTCTCGTCCCCTGAATCAGCGCGACGCACGCGGCACGCCGGTGCCATCGATCTTTGGACTTCGCCCAGCGAAACACCGATTCCACCCGCGGCGGTTTCGCCGCCACCATGGGTGCGATCAGGTAATGCACCAGCCCGTCATGATCAGCCCAACTGCTGATGCGGTCGAGCCACGTCTCAAACATCTGGAACTCGCGGTCGCCGCACTGAGCGTCCAGCTTCTCCAGCAGAAACACGGCGGCAACTTTTTCTTCCAGCACCGCGCCGGAGAAAAGCTTGTCAGCCACCTTCACCAGAAAATCGAAATCGTGTTGCCGCAGAATGTCACGCCGGCAGCGCCGCACCGCCCGCCGCAGATCCGCCGTATACCATCCATCCGACTTGATTTCTTCTTTGAAGAACCACTGCACCCCGGCAGCGTGTTCGGCTGAGCCGCCGTCTTTGAGGGCTCGCCGAATCTGGGCGGCCGTTTCAGTCGGTGTGGTTCTGGGTGAAAGCATCGACTCAAATCCGGAACGGAATTCCCGAAAAAAGGCGGCCTCCTGAGGCCGCCTATAGTTCCCTTTGTCCGATCCTTGCTGTCACGCGGCGCGGGGTGTGGCGATCACTGGCCGATAGCCGGACTCCCGCGCTTTCTTCAGAGCCTGTACCGCTTCTTCCGGGGAAATGAGTGGAGTGGTTTGCACCGACTTGCAAGCGCCACCCGCCGCAAATGCCATGGCAATGGCTGCAGCGCTGACGTTGTCGGGCAGATCTGTGATCACAACGACGTCATAATCTCCGAAGCAGAACCAGGCAGCTTCGATCTTGCCTCCGAGTTTCTCGATCGCGGGCCGCACGGCTTCGATCCGGTTTTGCGGGTTGGCTACCAAGGCCTCCCATCCCTCGCGGGAGTATGCGACTTGCTGAAGGTAATGTGGCATAGCGCCTCCTTGCGATTCGCTAACTGGGGGCGAATGATTCCATGGGCCAGAGCCGAAGTCAAGCCGCGGCAGGTTCGTCCCGCCGCACGAGCCGGTCGTAGATCCACAGCAGCAGCGTAGTGGCGATGCCCACCGCGATTACTGACCACCAGACCAGTTCCGGCTGGTGCAGCTCTTCTCCGAAATGGCGCATCAACCAGCCGCTGAATTTGCCGGCAATAAACGATCCGATGCCGAGCGGGAGAAATGCAAATCCCATGTAAGTCCCCTGCTGGCCGGGCGGCGCGAGTCGCGAGATGTAATCGTAGTAGCGCGGCTGCTGCACGATTTCGCCGATCGCCACCACGACCAGAGTGGCCACCGCCATCCCCACCGAGGGATGCACAATCAGCAGGATCCACGCCAGGCTGGAAATCAGCGTCCCCAGAACGATGGCATGGAACGCGTGCATGCGTTTTGTCAGAAATCCGATCACCATGGTGAACGCGATTACGACCAATGGATCGGTGACCAGAATCAGCTCGGTGTCGGCCTTGGGATCGATGTAGGCGGAAATGTAGAGCGGCAGCGCGATGAACTCCTGCCAGAAGACGACCCAGTATCCGGTGAAGATGAGCAAGAAGAGCATGAACCGAGGGTTCGAGAGTACGGTGAGGAAGTTTTTGCCAACCTGGCTGAGAGTTGCCGTCTCGCCTTCTTCGGCGCGGCGCGGCTCTTTGAACAGGAGCAGCACCAGGAAGAGCATGATGAAGACGCTCAAAGCCGCGAAGCGAAATACGTTGGCCACGCTACCATGCTGGTGTACCCAGGAGGCGAGATACGGCCCCGCAGTGCTGCCGACGTTGACCAGCGTGTAGTAGATCGAGTATCCGACCGAGCGCACATTCTCTTTGGAAGCACGTGCCGTAGTGCCGACCACACTCGGCTTCACCAGCGCGACACCGAGCGCGGGAAGCATGAGTATGATGGCCACCAGGGTGACCAGCGGCATGGCGTTGCGCACAGGGGCGAACCAGTCCGCGCCAATCGATCCCAGCAGAAAATAGGCGATGCTTAGAATCAGATATGCGAGAGAAAGCGCGCGCCGGAAGCCAAGCCGGTCGGCTACCGCTCCGCCAATCACGGCCAGAAACCACACCCAACCGCCGAACATTCCCGTCAAGCTGCTGGCGCGTTCCACATCGAAGTGCAGTCCCTCATGCAGATAACGCGCCAACACGGCGAAAACCGCGTAGTAGGAAAGCCGCTCGAAAAGCTCGCTGATGTTGGCGACCCAGAAGGGGCGTTCGAAGCCGGTGCGAATCTCGTGGAAACGCTGGGAAAAGGTCAAAGTGGCTCCTGAGTTCGTGTGGCCGGGACGCCCGCGATCAGCCCAGTCGATCGCGCACCTGTTGAGCAGTTACTCCCGCGACGCGAATGACTTTGTTTCGGCTGGTCTGGCCGGACGCAATGGTAACGGAAGATCGGGGGACCTTCAAAAGTTTCGCGAAGAATTCAACGCATGCCTCGTTGGCCCGGCCTTTCTCGGGGGCAGCGGTGAGCGAGACTTTCAGCGCGTCGCCAAGTTCTCCGGTGATGGCGTTTTTGTTCGCGCCGGGATGGACCTTGATCGCAAACGTCACACCGTCAGTAGACTCGCGCACCGGGATCACGCGTTTCTCCTTCAACGAAAAGCCAGTTTCCAGCAAAAGCAGCCCCGCCAGCAGCGGAATCTGTGCGTTCGACAACGTGCGCGAGAGTCCAATGCTTGCCATCAACGCAATGAAAAATGCCAGCATCGAGACGTTGCTGATGATGCAGAACGCCTTCAGGCCGCGCACCGTGGCTCCGTTCTGGATGCGCAGCAGATTCAGCATCGCCGCAAAGAGCAGAGCCAGATCGGTCCCGTAGATCCAGATGCGTCCCGTGTAGGTCTTGGGGATGAGGAAGGACGCGGCAATGGCGAGAAGAAAAAGGCTTCCAGCGCAAAGCAGGTCGAAGAATTTCATGCTTCCCCTGTGTTCCCCAGTGTCCTCTGTGGTTAAGCTTTCGTTCTCTCCCCGAAGATAGCCGTCCCTACACGCACGCAGTTCGAGCCTTCCTCGATCGCCACTTCGAAATCGTGCGACATGCCCATGGAAAGCACGTCCATGCGGATCGCGCTAAGCTTGCGTGCGGCAATCGCATCGCGCAGCCGGCGCAACTGGCGAAAGAACGGCCGCGCGTCCTCGGGATCGTCGGTGAACGGAGGCACGGTCATCAGCCCGCGAAATTCGAGCGCTTCGAACCGCGGAGCCGCAAGCAGCAGTGCCTCCAGTTCTTGCGAATGCGGCGCCACACCGCTCTTCGCCGCCTCGCCGCCTACATTGATTTCGATCAATAAGCTTAGCTTCTTGCCCAGATTTCGGGCGGCGATATCGAGTTTTTCCGCCAACTTCACAGAGTCCCCAGAGTCAACGGCGTTGAACAACTCTACAGCTTTGCCTGCCTTGTTCGTTTGCAGGTGCCCGATCATGTGCCACTCGGCTCCAGCCAGATCGCTGAGCGCCCCTGCCTTGCCAGCAAACTCCTGCACGCGATTTTCGCCGAACAGCCGCAAGCCAGCGTCATAAGTTTCGCGAATGCGCTCCGGAGGATGAGTCTTCGTGACCGCCATGACCGCGATCTTTTCTGCACGCCGCCCGGCACGGCCAGCGGCCGCAGCGACCCGTTCTTGCACTGCCACAACGTTTTCAGAAATAGGCATAAGAACCCTAAACCACGAAGGACACGAAGTTGCACGAAGGCTTCCAAGATTTCCTTCGTGTTCCTTCGTGTCCTTCGTGGTTCAAAAGCTTACATGATCGCGGTCGGCGGCGCTGGTTCGTCGGGGCTGCCAGCGTTAGCCAGGGGCACGCGCACCATCACCAGGATCAGCACCACGAACGCTGCCAGCGCGGCCCAGATCGATGGCGTCCAATGAAACAGAGTCACATCTTTGCCAGAGCCCACCAATCCCGCGATCACCAAACCGCACAAGGCTTCTCCAGCAATCAGGCCTGAGGCGGTCAGCACGCCAGCATTGTCCACGCGCGCCTTCTGCGCATCGTTGTAACCGCGGCGGTCGCGTAGTTCGTCGGTAGCCCAGCGAATTATGCCGCCCACAAAGATTGCGAACGTCGTCCCCAGCGGCAGGTACATGCCCACGGAGAACAGCATGACGCTCTTCACTTCGATCATGATCATGGCGATTCCCAGCAGGATGCCAACCACCACCAGCGGCCAGGCCATATCGCCGCCTACGATTCCTTTCGACAGCATCGCCATCAATCCGGCCTGGGGCGCCGAGAGCGCCGGACTGCCGAAGTGATACGCCTTGTCCAGCACCGCCAGCGGAAAGAACAGCACCAGCGACGCGACCACGATTCCCAGCAGATCGCCGATCTGCATCTTCGCGGGAGTCCCACCCAGGATGTACCCGACCTTGAGGTCCTGGAGCATTTCACCGGCAACGGCAGAAGAAACACAAACCACCGCTGCCACGCCCAGCACGGCCGCCACCCCACCGGTGCCGGAAACTCCCAGCGCGACCATCAGCAGAGCCGCAATCACCAGAGTGCAAAGCGTGAGCCCCGACACGGGATTATTCGAGGAACCGATCATTCCGACCAGGTTGCCCGACACCGCGGCGAAGAAGAACCCGACCACGATCATGATGCCGGCCGCGACCAGCGAGCCCGAAAGGACCTTGGAACTGGAAAGTGTTCCGGCGCCGCTGATGAAATAGTAATAGAGCACGATCATAGCGACGAAGACGACGGCGATGCCCGCGAAGATCACCTTGGAGGGCAGGTCGCGCTCGGTGCGATTGGTAGCCGCATGCGCGGCGGCTGACTTCTTCAGATCGGAAACTGCGCGCCCCATCCCGATTGCCGAGTTGCTTGCGCATCTTGAAAAGCGTGTAGGTCGCGCCCACCAGCATTCCGCCCACCGCGATCGGACGCACAATCGAGTAATAAATAGCCCCCGCCAGTAAGCTCCACTCGATTGTCTGGCCCGCTGGTTGCGCGGCCTGCAGGTACGGGCCAATCGTAAAGGTGAGGAGCGGAACCAGCAGTCCCCAGGCCAGCACGCCGCCGGCAAAGTTCAACGCCGCCAGCCGAGGTCCAATGATGTATCCCACGCCGAGGTAAGCGGGGCTGATGTCCGGAGCAGTAAAGATAGTCGCGCCGCCGGTCACCGTGGTGGCGACATTCGGATTGGTGCTGGTGCGCAGCAGCAGCTTTTTTCCCAGCGCGCTGATGCTGACAGGAAACGTATTGTTCGCGGAAAACACGTTGACGGCGCCCAGCAGGTACATGAATCCGCCAAAGCCCATGTTGGCGAACAGAATCTTGGCTGCTTTTGCGCCCTGCTGGCCCGCCTTGTGAATCTCGGAAGCCGCCACCGACTCCGGATAGGGCAGTTCCGGATCTTCCACCATGACGCGCCGTAAGAGTGTGACGAACAGAATGCCGAGCGTGCCGCCGATCACCATCAGCGCAACAGCTTGCCAGTATTTGTCGCCGGTGAGGCCCGGCCACAAGTCCCGCCATCACGAACGCAGGGATCGTGAATACTGCGCCTGCCGCGACCGACTCGCCGATTGATCCTACGGTTCGCGCGATGTTCTCTTCCAGAAGCGAGCCCTTCATCAACCGCAGCAGCGCCATGCCGATCACCGCCGCGGGATAGGTCGCGGCAATCGTCATGCCGGCTTTCAGTCCAAGATAAGCGTTGGCCGAGCCCAGAATCGCAGTCATCACCAGGCCGATCAGCAGCGCGCGGAAGGTGAACTCCTTCATCTCCATGGTTTCGGGGACGTAGGGCGTGTGTTTCTTCTTGGCAGGAAGATCGGTGGCTGTGCTGCTCATGAGAGGAATCCTTTAAGGGCGTGGGATGGAAGCCATTTCGTTCGCGTTGCCTGCGCAAACGGCCTAAAACAAACGAACGGCGCACGTTAGCACGCGGCAAGGGCAGATGACAAGTCGGCACGGTGGCGCAGTCGGCACGGTGGCGCAACGCAACGTGTAGGGACAGCCGCCCCCGGCTGTCCGTCGAGCGCAGCTCGACCCCGGCATTATCCATGACCACCGCGCTCGGCGATCAGCTGCATCGCTGGTTGGCTGACCCACTCGTGATAGCGCTGGCTATGGAAGAGCTCGCCCCAGGCCAGCGGCGTGACGCCGCGATATTCGTGCATGGTTTCGTCGGGGACAAAGCGCAGTTGCTTGCGCAGCGACGCGCGGGCGTTGGGATCCGGTGCTAGCCCCCCGTGCCTCACCACTGCATTCCCAGTCACCAACGCCAGTTCCATGGGCCGACAACCCTCGCCCGTGCCCGGGTGTAGAATAGAAGCAATCATTCCGCTCTTCGTTGTCTGTCAGGCCGAGCTCGAACAATCCGAGGTGCAGTAATGAGCAGCTCCCCCGATCGTCCGTTCGTTCCGCCGTACCACTGCCGCGACTGTGGGAGCGACGTAGGTTTTCGCTCGCGGCGGCGTACCTTCACGGAACGTTATTTTCTTCCACTCTTTTTCTTAATGCCCGTGCGCTGCGGAGAGTGCTTCCGGCGCGACTATCGGCTGATTTTCACTCCGGTCCGCGACCGCCTTTCGGATACGTCGAAAATCATTTCGGGCAAGGCGTCGGCTACGTCCGATCGCCACGTTGCTTAGCAGCCGGGTTCGCCGCTATACTGTCAGAAGTTTGGACGCGGCGGTCCTGTGTCCGCCGCGGGTACAAGGAGGCCGTCTTCAGCAGTAGCGAGGACCGAATCCGGGCTGGCAGGGCCAGGGTTGAAGTGGCAAGGCGTTCTATTGCGTTTCAAACGTCCCCCTCCTGGATCCAGCGAGCCAGGCTTGGCTGGGCTGCTGAGAGCCTTTTTTCCGTTCTGTTCCCCTCCGACTGTCGAATTTGTGGCGAGCCCCTGCTGAACATTTCCCGTCTACCGGTGTGCCCGGAATGCCTGGATCAAATGCAGCCCGTTCGCGGCAAGGTATGCTCGATTTGCGGCGAGCGCGTGCTCTCGACTTACGCCGAGCGCGACGCTGATGGCTTGCGGCGCTGTCCAGTTTGCCGCCGCATCGATCGTCCCTTCACCCGCGCGGCGGCCTATGGCAGCTATGAAGGCGGGTTACGCGAACTGGTCCACTTGCTGAAGTACAACGGCGTGCGACCTGCGGCCAACGTTCTGGGACGCATGCTGGCTGAGGCCATCGCCGTGATTGAGCCTTCGTTTGAGCAGGCCAAGGTGCTGGTCGTTCCGGTGCCGCTTTACAAGGGCAAACGCCGTCAGCGAGGCTTCAACCAGGCGGAACTGATTGCGCGGGCGGCGGTGAAGCGTCATCCCACCCGCGAGCGGTTCGAAGTAGCTCCTGACATTCTGGAGCGCACGCGCGACACGCATTCACAGATTGGCATGACCACTCACCAGCGCCGCGAAAACATGCGAGGGGCCTTCGCCGTCCCGCGTGCCGCGGAAGTCACTGGCCGCGAAGTGCTTCTGGTGGATGATGTCTATACCACCGGCGCCACGGCCTCCGAATGCGCGCGGGTGCTGCGCAAGGCCGGAGCCGAGCCGGTCTGGGTTGCGACGGTAGCGCGCACGCTGAAGAATGCGGGTTTCAATGTTTCAAAGTTGCAAGGTTTCAACGTGGAAGACATGGAAATGGTGGAAGGCGTTGAAAGCGAAGCGTCGTCAGAATCTCGAGACTTTGAAACCTTGAAACTTTGAACCTGAAAACCTATGCCACACCGGATGGAACACGAGGCAGGACCAACATCGCGGCACGCCGCCGGCTTGTTCGCGCCGACGGCTACTCATCGCCCCGGCGACGGCCATGCCCTGCTCGCTCCTGTCCTTGTGCTGAATGCGTCCTACGAACCCATCAACGTTTGCGCCGCGCGTCGCGCGCTGGTCCTGGTGCTCAAGGGCGTGGCCATGACCGAAGAGGAGAATGGTCACTTCCTGCACTCGGCCCGCGTGGCCATGCGCCTGCCTTCAGTGATCCGGCTGCTCGAGTACCGCCGCATTCCACACCAGAGCCGGGCGCTCTCGCGGAAGAACATACTGCTGCGTGATCGCAATACCTGCCAGTACTGCGGCACGGTGCTGCCTTCGAGCGAATTGACGCTGGATCACGTGATCCCGCGCTCCCGCGGAGGTTCGTCCACCTGGGAGAACCTGGTCGCGTGCTGCCATCCCTGCAACCGCCGCAAGGGGAATCAGTTTCCCGCCGAAGCCGGCATGAAGCTGATGCGCGAGCCCCGCGCCTTCAACCTCCACACCAGCCGCCACATCATGCGTTTAATGGGGCGCAGCGACGATAAGTGGAGAAAGTATTTGTTCTACTGAATGTTGAGAGTTTCAAAGGCCTACTTTGACCGCCCGCAAGAGCGTCGCTGGCGAGCGTCGGCTTGGACGTTTACGGTCCGCGACAACACCGCAAACGAGAAAAGCTCAATAATCACAATTATTTACATGACATCACAATTATCTACATGACATAAGACTGAATAATCCTAGAATGAATCATAGAGTGGCATAAGGAGGGCTTGTTATGCGGCAGGCCACATTGTTCAGCCTCCTCCTTCCTTTTCTGTTTCTTACCACAACCTATTCATGGACGCAGGCAGCCGGGAGTCCAGCGGCAATTCACGCGCCGGGAGGCAATCCCAGAGACCTTCCGCAGTCTCCCGATGTGCATCATGTCCGTGAGGAAGGTCGCGTGGTGTTCCGGACCAAGACCGTTCTCATTCAGGTGCCGGTAGTCGTCACCGACAAGTCCGGAACGCACCTTCATGGTTTGGCGAAGGATCAGTTCCAGATCTTTGAAAACGGCAAAGAGCAGAAGATCGCCACCTTCGAAGAGATCATTGCGAAAAACACGCCGATCCCGCCCCCGACATCCGCGCCGGGCGTATTCAGCAATCTCGCTATTCCTTCGGACCAACCTCGCAGTGTAATGGTTGTTGCGATCGACCTGGTGAACACTCCATTTCTGGATCAAGCCTATGGACGCCAGCAGTTGATCAAATATCTGGGCGACAACCTCGATTCCGGACAGGCAACGGGTTTGGTCGTCTTCGACGGAAACGGCGTACGAGTTCTCCATGGTCTCACCACGGACGCCAGTTCGTTGATCAAGATTCTGAAAGAACTCGGCGGTCAATTGCCCGCGCTGCACGGGGTGAGTGAGGATACGCGAGACAGTATGGTTGGCTCGCTGCTCTTGCCCACCAGCCAGACGAGCACCACCAACTCGTTGACCGCCTTCATTGACGGCGGCACGACTTATGCCGGCATGGCGCAACAGGACGCGGTGCTGGCCACCATGCGCGCCTTCATGATCATCGCCGAGACGCTCTCGGGAATTCCTGGACGTAAGTCGCTGATCTGGGCCAGCGCCAGTTTCCCCTTCTATATGAATTCACCGGACACCTCGCCGGTGAATGTTCCGCTTATGGCGCAATCGTATGAGCGCGCGGTCGCGGCCCTGAATCAAGCACAAATTTCGGTCTATCCGGTGGATGTGCGCGGCCTGATTCCCTCTGACGTCACCGCCAGCGGAGGGCCGGGCGGGATGAGCGGGCCGGCATATGCCAATTTTCTGACTGCGCGCGGGCAAACGCTGGCGGCAACGTTTGACACCATGCAGAACTTCGCCGACACAACCGGCGGGCGCGCCTTCCACAACACCAACGATCTGGTCGGCGCTTTCAAGCGCGCGGCCGACGACGGTTCATCCTACTATCTGCTCGGTTACTATCTGGACACGCATAACGACAAGGCAGGATGGCGAAAGCTGAAGGTCAAAGTCCTGCAGAACGAGACCGAGGTTCGCGCGCGTGACGGCTTTCTCATGACCAGCGCCACCATGAATCCCGATACCACGCGCGATGCCGATCTCAAATTTGCCGTGAACTCGCCTTTTGATGCGACCGGTATTCCGCTGACGGTGCGCTGGCAGCAGAGTCCTGCTAGCGGTAGCGAGAAAGACAGTGATAAGAAGGTTGTAGCGTTTGTCCTGCAGATCCCCGGCAAAGACCTGACCACCGTAGGAGCTGAAAACCAGATTGATGTCGATATCCTGGCTATCGCCAGAAATGACGCATTGATCGCAGACAATATCGCCAAAAACCTGAAAGGAACAATGGCTCCGGAGAAGTTTGCCAAGCTCCAATCGGAAGGGGTGGATTACCCCGGCGATTTGCACCTCGCGCCGGGAAACTATCTGGTGCGGTTTGTCGTGCGCGACAACCAGAGCGGCAGAATGGGCAGCGTAACTGCCCCCCTGGCTGTCCAATAGTCCGGTCTACTGCGGCTTCTTCTGATCTTCAGGTTTCTGATCCGGCGGCTTCTCGCCCTTGGGAATCTCTTTTCCCTGGTACAGAATCTTCACGTTCGTGCCGAAGCGCTTGTAATCTTCATATTTCACGATTTCCCGGATGTGCACGTCCTGCAGCTTGAAGTGCAGTTCGTCGTCGGCCTTGGTGTAGACCGGGAACCAGTACGCGCCGTCGATCTGCTGCCGCCAGGTGGTGAACTTGGGGAATAGATTTTCTTCTTCGCCGTGCTTCTTGCGGATGTCGGGCACGGTCTTGCCGTAGGTCTTCACGATCTGGAAGTCGTGGTTGTCGACCCAGACGCGTCCCTGGAAGTAGCGCTTCTTGCCCACGATCTGCTTAGGCGCGACGTCGAAGACATAACAATGCAGTTCGTCTTCCTGTTGCTCGCCAACATAGAGGATGTTGTATTCGGGCAGGTCTTGCTCGGTCAGAACGAAGGGTAGCATGTGGCGGATGTCTTCCATGTCTTCCTGCGACATGTAAATCTTGGTCAGGCTCGACTGCGGGGCGAACACCACGTTCTCCATGCGCTGGGCCTTGTCGTTGAAAATCACGTCAAAGACTTCGTGATACTCGCCGTCCACCGTGTCGCCGTCGACGGTTTGAACCTTGACGTCCTGGCGCCAGGTGTACTGCTCGCGCGCCTTGGCGAAATCGGTTTCCTTAGCGGCAAAGCGTTTGATGATTTCTTCCGGAGTAGTACCTTCTGGAGGAACGTTCTGCAAGGGACCCTCCTGAGCCGCCAGGGGCAGGGCCGCCAGCCCCCAAGCCAGGAGGGTCATACAAAGAAGACGGCGGGGCAATTTCATAATGTCTAGTTTATCGGATCAGGACGATCCTGTAGAGACGTTCCTTGCAACGTCATCTTCGCCATTGTCGGAGTGCCTGCGTTCGGGGTACTGCCGGCAAGAGACATTGCAAGCTACTTCTCTGCAAATGCGCACCGCGGCGACCCTCCCTCCAACCCCTCTCCGCTCAGCGAGGCCGGAGGGAAGGGTGCTGCAGTTCTGCCTTTTCATTGGATGCGAGGCATGTTGAAGGGTTGCCGGGACGAGAGCACGATCCCATCTCCCTGGCGACATAGACGCTAGGAGCCGCCCGCTCCTGCCTGCTACACTCATCCGTTTGCCGTAGAGACGTTGCTGGCAACGTCTTGCCGGCGGTGTCGGTGCTGCCGGCAAAGACGTAGCAAGCTACGTCTCTACGGATGATTTTGGGATTTCAAGGAGTCCCTCATGCGCCGCTTTTTTCTCTCCCTTCTTGTTCTTGCTTTGACACTCCCAACCTTTGCCCAGGCCAAGCATCCTTTCACTTTCGAAGACATGATGAAGCTGAAGCGCGTGGGCGAGCCTGAGGTCTCGCCCGACGGCAAGTGGGTGATCTTCAGCGTGGTCGATGTCGATCTCGAAGCCAACACCAAGACGCCGCATATCTGGATCGTGCCCACGGCTGGCGGTCAGGAGCGCGAGATCATCGCCGAACAGGACGGAGACCGCCCGCGCTGGGCGCCGGATGGGAAGCACTTCGCGTTTCTGTCGACGAAGGAAGGCGGCTCGCAGGTTTGGATCGCAGAATTCGACAGCGCGGCGGGAACTGTGACGGCACGGCACAAGCTGACCTCGATTGCGACCGAGGCTGGTGGAGACCTCTGGTCACCAGATGGCAAGAACATTCTGTTCACTTCGGACGTTTATCCAGAATGCGCAGACGAAGCGTGCAACGCGAAGAAGCTAGAAGCAGCGGAGAAGTCGAAGGTCAAGGCCTTGATTTTCGATCACCTACTATACCGCCATTGGAATGCGTATAAAGAAGGCAAGCGCAGCCACATCTTTGTCGTAAGTGTAGATGCTTGTGTGGGGACAGCCGCCCCCGGCTGTCCCGCGGGCGCAGCCCGCGATTTGACTCCCGGCGACTACGACTCGCCGGTGTTCTCGCTCGGCGGGCAGGACGACTACGCCTTCTCGCCCGACGGGCAGGAGATTTGTTACGCCTCGAATCGCGACAAGAACCCGGCGGCTTCCACCAACAACGATCTCTGGATCGTCCCGGTCAGCGGAGGGCCGGCCGGCTCCGTTCATGCAAAGAACATCACCGCCGACAATCCCGCCAGCGACTCGTCGCCGCTCTATTCACCCGATGGGCGCTACATCGCCTACCGCGCCCAGCAGCGTCCGGGATACGAGAGCGACCGCTTCCGCTTGATGCTCTACGACCGCAAGACCGGCGAGAAGAAGAACCTGACGGAAAGCTTCGACCATTGGGTTGGATCGTTCGGATGGGCCGGACGACACGAGATCGTTTTCACAGCGGAAGATGAAGGCGAGTCTCCGATTTATTACGTCATACCTCGAGGCCTGTCCCAACGGCTGCCATCCGATCAAGGTCATGGACGGATTCAACGACGACATTGCGGCCGGGCAGGACGAAGGAGTGGACGGCAATGCAACCGTCACATCCGAGCGGATCATCTTTAGCCGAATGTCACTTGAATCGCCTTCAGAGATTTTCATCGCCCAGCCAGGTACGTATGCGGTTGGTATGGAGAAGGTCAGGGCGGCACTCTCAGGCGAATCAAAAGAACCATTCCCGAAAGAGTCAATGTCGAGACCGCGCCAGCTCACACACTTCAACGACGCTGCCCTCTCGCAGGTTGCTATGTCCCCTCTCGAATCCTTCTGGTTCCCCGGCGCGAACGGCGACAAAGTCCAAGGCTTCCTGGTCAAGCCGCCGAACTTTGATGCCACGAAGAAATATCCTGTGAAGTTCCTCATCCACGGCGGGCCGCAGGGGGCCTGGGGAGACGACTGGAGCTATCGCTGGAATCCCGAGCTGTTCGCGTCACCAACTTCTTCGACGAGCAGCGGATACGTCGTCATCATGATCAACTTCCACGGCTCGACCGGGTACGGGCAGAAGTTCATTGACGCCATCAACGGCGACTGGGGCGGCGCTCCGTTTGAAGACCTGATGAAGGGCCTCGACTACGCGGAGGCGCATTACGAGTTTATTGATAAAGACCGCGAGTGCGCGCTGGGCGCCAGCTACGGCGGATACATGGCCAACTGGGTGCTCGGACACACCGACCGCTTCAAGTGCATCGTGTCGCATGACGGCATGTTCAATGCCGAGTCGGCCTGGGGCACGACCGAAGAATTGTGGTTCAACGACTGGGAGTTCAAAGGCACTCCCTACGACAATCGCGCCAGCTACGAGAAGTGGTCGCCGCATCAGTACGCGAAGAATTTCAAGACGCCGACGCTGGTTATCCACGGCCAGCGCGACTACCGGCTCGACGTGAGCGAAGGCTTCCAGCTTTTCACCACGCTGCAGATGGAAGGCGTCCCCTCGAAGATGCTGTACTTCCCCGACGAAGGCCACTGGGTGCTGAAGCCGCAGAATTCACGGCTGTGGTACAGGACGGTGAATGATTGGGTGGATCAGTGGACGAGGAAGTAATCGAGAAACACGCGTAGAGACGCAGCTTGCTGCGTCTTGCAGGCAGCGCCCGTGCCGCCGGCCGAGACGTTGCAAGCAACGTCTCTACGGATGGTGTTGATGTTTGTCTTCCGACCGAATGCTGCTACGGTTGTACCTCCTTTCAATCGACGACGACGCGTCGGCGAATTCGGGCCGGGAGTTGTGACCCGGGCCAGGCAGAGCTGCCTGGGACCGGCGGCACGACGACCTGGAGGCAGTAGTCCAGTGCGGCATTGATCCCGGCGGTGACTGCCACGTCCACTTCCAAGGGGCCACTGAAGCCGCTACTGGACGGGGTGATGCTCGCCAGTCCGTTTGCGTCAGTGATCGCGGTGCTTTGGGTAACTTTCAGGATCACGGGCATGGCTGGATTGCCGGACTCAGTTTCTCCGCCGCCACCACCGGGAGCAGTGCCTCCGGGCCGCAGGACCGTGGTCAGGAACGACACGGTAGCACCCAGCACAGGATTCGGCGGAGAGGACGAATCGGTGACGCGTACGACCACGGGTTGGAAAGCCGCCCCGGTCAAAATCTGCCCCGCGCCCGCGACCGGCAGCAGTTGCAGCGCGGAGGCCGCAACCGGCGTACCAACAAAAGTCTGGCAGGTTGTAGAGTTGGTGACGCACGCTACGACTCGAAACATGGTGGCGAACTGTGTGAGCGACAGCGTAACCGTTGCGTAGCCACTGGCATTGGTCTGCGCACTCGCCGCGTTGAGCGTGCCGGAGCCATAACTGGTGAAGTTCACCGTCGCATTGTTCTGCGGCGTCCCGTTGCTGACGACGCGCGTGGTCAGCGGAACGCTGAGGGTTGCCCCCTGCGCAATCCATAGGTTCGGCGTCAGTACTCCAATGTCGGAGGCAGACTCACTGGCATTGAGCGTCGCACTGACTGACTTCGATGGGCTGTAAACACCCGGAGCGAGAGTCGCGGTTATGTTTGCCGTGCCAGCCGAAGCCGGAGTCAGCGAAGTCGCGGCTTCTCCGTATTGATCGGTTGTGACCGTGCATGCGGAAGAACCGCTGCAAACGGAAAGCTGCACGCTGTTGGTCGCGCTCCAGCCGATAGTTGCGCCCGCGACCGGGGTGACGCCATCTGCCTGGAGTACCCGCACCGTCACCGCGTTTGTCGCTTGCGTGCCGACTGGAGTCCACGGATTGACCCCACCGCTCAGCAGGACGATGTTGTCGCTGGCCGCCGCGCCGACGGTGAGCGCGTTGATCATGGTCGTCGAGCCGCCGGTTGCTGGATCGGTGATAGTGATGCTCTGCAGGCCATCGCCCTGGGACGGAACCGCAAGGATGGCTGCTCCCGCACTGATAGCCAGCGGCGCCGCCGTCGCCGTGCCTACGGTAGCGGTGAGCCCCTGGGAGAAACCTGTGCCCTGGATTGTGACGGCGCCTCCGGCCTCGCTCACTCGTGGTGGAGATACCGACTCGGCGTAGAGCACCCGCGCGTCATAATGGTAGTCGGGACGTCCGTCTCCACGCAGGTCGGCAATCCCCACCAGGAAGTTAGCGGAAGTGGAGACCTGTGCATCGAGGCGGGTCAGGCCAAAGGTCATCGAGTTGAAAGAAGACGGCGTGAAGGAAGGGGGCGGACTGCCTGGCGAACTCGAGGCGGCCCACATTCCGATTACAGGCTGAACTTTGGCCTCGCTGGCATTGCCGAGTTCGTCGAGCGCCTTCACCGCGACCGACAGCGTGCGGTTGGCTTGTGCGCGGATCAGGAAGTACGCCACATCGCCATAGCCGCTCAGCGCTCCTCCCCAGTCGCCCGTGGTCGGGATTGGGGCGGGAGAACTCCATGATTGTGACGAGGCCCACTGCGCCACTGGCTGCGCCGTGACTTGCATCAGGATGTCCTGCTGCACATCCTGACCGGGGCTGGTGGTCAACACGACGGGCTGGGCCGAGCCGGAAGGCGCCACCAGGTAGGGCGCGTACGGCCCGACGCCGGCCGACCAGATCGGGTCGAGGGGCTCGACGGTCAACTGGTACTGCGAGCTGCCTCCAATGGGAGCCTGCAGTCCGGCCAGATCGAAAAAACCCTCCACGCTGGGACTGGTAGACCCCCACTCGTCGTAACTTTCCCCCAATTCGTCGTCGAAGCCCGTGATGGGATTGCCCTCATTGCCGGAGAACAGAAATCCTGAGACCGAGGACGCGGCATACCTCCGGGACGGCTGCCCGGTCGTGGGATCGATCCACCGCGCCACCACGTTCACCCCCTGCATGGGTTGGGTGCGAGTGCCAAAGCGATCGGTGAACCAGACCGAGCCATGGATGCGCGCAGTGGAGGTGGCGAATATGTGCTTGCCGGGGAAGGCAGCCCGATTCTGCGCTGTGACCGGATAGAGCCGCGAGATGGCGGCGGCGTCATCCACCGTAAGCTGGTAAGGATTCGGATAACAGCGCGCGATAGGAGAGCAACTGGCGGGATCGATGTAGTGCATCACGGGAAAGCCAGCATAGTCGTCCAAGGTGGCGGGCGGACTGCCCGTGATGACGTTGGGATTGAGCTGTGACCACCCCAGGCCCATCACGGTGCCAAGGACGCGCACCAGCCGGTATTCAAAGTCCACCAGTTGCGAAGACTGTTGCGCGCACTGTCCATTGATCACGACGAGGGCATGCTGGTAAGTGGCGAGGGATCCGTAATTGTCGTTGCCGCCGAATGCGGCGTTGGAGAAGCAGTGGCTGGAATCGCCGGCGCCCGCGCCCAGCAGGGCATCGGTGACGGTACCGTCGGAGTCATAGACCACGCCGACCGGCGTGCCCGTGGCCGCGGACTGAATGTCGGCTGGCATAGAGATGGTGCCGTCGGAGTTGACGGTAACATTCGATCCGTTCACGTCCTCGGCAAGTTGCCCGCCGCTGGTGGCGTTGAGGGCCACAGTCGGGACGGAAGTCCATACGCTGAAGGCGTTCGCGACGAAAGTGTTGGCCGAGGCGTTGGGCAAGATCGGGCTGAGGTCGCCCTGATCGGTGTAGTAGGTGATCAATCCCTGATCCCAGACGAGCGGCTGCCCCGTCATGGTGGAATTGAAGTAGCTGTTCCCGGCGACGCACTTGGGACCGCCAGCGCGGGACAGCACAGCGAATATGAAAACGATGGCCACGGTCAGGGCCAGCCTGAGGAGGAGTGAGCGAACGGTAGGTGCCATTCCGTTTTTCATGGTCACGTCCTGGCTCACGGTACCGATTCCTCCTCAGTGGCCCGCCGCACCGCCCAGGCGAAATCGACGAGACGCACTCGCGACTTCCCACCAAGGACGGGATCTGTTCGAAAGGCAGAGAGATGTTGTGCCGACAACAAGACGCGACCCTGAGGATCGACCGTGAAGCGGCCAACCCCTCCGCCAACGCAACTGGTAAGCCCCAGCTTGCTGAGGGGATAAAGAAAGAGCAGCACACGCTCACCGACGCGGTAGCGCTGGCCGCCGGACCACAACCCCATCCACTGCGAGATGGTCAGATCCTCCCCGGGAATGGCTCCGCGGAGGGCTTGCTCGACATGGAAGGTGATGGCGACGGTTTCGACCGACTGGCCGGCGTTTGCCGGACGCCGGGCTATGGCGATCACTGTACCCGAGAAAATCCTTCCGGCCGCGCGAGCGAGTTGGGGGAAGCCCGGCGTGCCAGGAGTGACGGGCCATCTCCGGGATACGATCGGGGGGAGCGGCTTCGGTGCCGGGGGATGAACTGGCGCAAGCTGCCAGAGTGGGAGCGCGTAGTCCGGTTCGGGTTCGGCGCGATCCGACTGGCCGTGCATGGAAGCCAGAAGTACGGTTAGAAACGAAAGCGCGAGCAGACAAGCGCAGCTTCTCCCAAACATGGGAAGGCCTTTGTGTGTTTATGTCCGCGCGGAGGACGCCGGGAGGCCGGGAAACACCAAAGACTAGAGCCAACCGGAACAGAAAATCAGTGACGGATGTCACAGCGGGCTGTGGATAATCGGTAATAAATGAATATTTAGGAGAGGGGCTGGCCCTCAGTTCAGTCCCTGCAACTGATCGCAGCGGCTCATAAGCTGCGGGCTACTCCCAGGACACATCAGGGCGAGTGGCCCGGTGTGCTGCGTCATCCCGAAGCCCCGCGTATTTATCAGCGGGGCGGGGACTTCGCTGCGCACTCTCAAGGCGCTCCTCGTGAGATCCCTTGCTCCGCCTGAAGAACGGCTACGCTCGGGATGACGCCGCGAGAAAAGCCGTCTCAGCCTTAGGAAGAAAGTCACTCCCGGGGCCGCGAGTTTGCTCTAGATGTTTGCCGTCTGTCTCGCACAATGGGACAATACAGGCTATGCGAAAATCGCTCACGTTCATGCTGCAGTTCTTGGCGGCGGGGATGATGTTGCTGGGTATCGCCCCGGCGCAGCAGACTCCTGCAGCCACCACCAATCCACCCGCTTCGGGCCAAACGGCCTCGGGAAACGCCACGACTCCGGCGAAGAAGCCAGCCAGCACGACGGCGACGAAGAAGCCTGCCACGACCGCCAAGACGGCCGTCCCGCTAACGCTGAAGACCGACAACGAGAAGCAGAGCTATGCCATGGGGATGAACCTCGGCATGGGACTGCATCGCCAGGGGATGACACTGAATCCCGCACTGGTCGCGAGAGGCATGAAAGACGCAATGAATGGCGGCAAAACGGCGCTCACGGAAGACGAAGCCCGGGCCGTAATCCAGAAGTTGCAGGGGGACGTTCGCCAGAAGATGGAGGCTAGGGCTAAAGAAGAGGGCTCGGCGAACCGAAAAGAGGGAGAGGACTTTCTGGCCGCCAACAAGACGAAAGAAGGCGTCGTAGCCCTGCCCAGCGGCTTGCAGTACAAGATTGAGACTGCCGGCACTGGTCCGAAGCCTACGACGAGTGACACGGTGACCTGCAACTATCGCGGGACCCTGATCGACGGCAAGGAGTTCGACAGTTCGTACAAGCGCGGCCAACCGGCTTCGTTCCAGGTCGGTGGAGTGATCAAGGGATGGACCGAGGCGCTGCAGTTGATGCCGGTGGGATCGAAGTGGCAGTTGTTCATTCCGCCCGATCTGGCGTATGGCGATCGCGGCGCCGGGCAAGACATTGGTCCGGGCGAGACATTGATTTTTGAAGTGGAGTTGCTCTCGATCGGCGAGGCGAAGAAATAGTCTTCCTTCATCTGTCATCTGGCGAGAAAGGCCGCCTGTCGTCGGCAGGCGGCCTTTTTCTTTGCCTCGAGAATTTTGCCTCGTGGTCCCCGCGAGTTCGAGGCGGACTGGCTCATGCCCGTGGCCGAACTTGCCGATAGGGAAAATAGCGAGGAGGGGAACGTGAAGATTCTCTTAGTCGAGGACAGTTTGCCGATCCGGCGGGAAAACGAATCGGCTCTGCACCGGGCGGGCTACGAGGTGATCTGCGCCGACGATGGAGAATTGGCGCTGCAAATGGCACAGGAGCATAAGCCCGATCTAATTCTGTTGGATATGATTCTGCCCAAGATGAGCGGGCCGGACGTCCTGAAGCATTTGAAGAGTGAACCCGAGACCGCAGAGATTCCGGTCGTGGTGGTCAGCAGTCTGTCGGAGAGGAACCGGGAGAAACTGATCGCGGCGGGAGCGGAGGACTACATCGCAAAGGGCGAAATCATTCGCGTACGTGGAATGAACCTGCTGCCCAAACTGCTGGAGAACATCGTTTGCCGCATCAACCGCAGGCGTGGGATCGCGTTCTCGAGTGTTCCTTTGCACGAGTAACTCTTCCGGCGATCTAGAGCGAATGCTGGAGGTGCTCCTCGGCAGAGAGGTTGGCGCCCGCCAGCAGCAGCAGGCCTGTTAGAAACGCCCAGAACATCAGGCTCACCGAGAGCGCGAAGGGCCCGTACACTTCCTGAAAATTCAGCCAGGGAAGCGCAAGGATGTAGGCATACTTGAGCGCCTCAGAGAGCAATCCCATGATGATGGCCGCGGGCAGCACGGCTTGTGCCGGAACCTTGCCGTTGGGCAGGAGCCAGTAGATCAGAAAAAAGATGGCGATGCTGGCTGCGATGGCGAAGATCTTCATTACCAGAAATCCGACCAGGCGGATGAATCCGGTGCCGTGGCCGCGCAGCAGGAACTGCATGAACGCGACCGGGCCCGCGGTGAGCGCGATGGAGAGCAGCGCGAGCGCGCCGCAGGCAAAGGCCAGGCCCAGGGAGATCAGTTGGTTGCCTGCATAGGAGCGATTGTTCTCGAAGTGCCAGATGCGGTTCAGGGCAACTTCCAGCGGCAGGAACACGCCGGAGGAAGTCACGAGCAGGATGATCAGCGAGACAACTTGCACCCGCTGGCGGGAGTTCACCATGGCGTTGAGGTTACGGATGACGAAATCCTGGCCTGCGGGGAGATAGTCGCGCAGCAGGTCAACCACGAGGTCAGCCATCACCCGCGAGTGGAAGACGCGGCGGATCATGGTCATCATCAGCACAACGAAGGGGAAGAACGAGAGGATGGCGTTGGCTGCGACCGAGAAGGCGAACGTGTGGACATCGGTTCGCATGAGGTACTTGAGCGTGGAGAGGATCAGGCCCGGCCGCGGGCGTGGCTCCGGTCGGGGAGACCGCGGTGCTGGCGGGGATTCGGCTCTGGGAAGCAGGGGACTGGGTGGGTTGGACATGGAATCCTAATCCTATCAGAGGCTTGGAATCGGGCCATGGCCGGCAATATGCGGGATTTTGAACATTTCTTAATCCCCGTTAAAGTTATCCGCAATGACCGCCGGTCACATAGCTTTCTTTTCGCTAATTTTGCTTGCGAATCGTTTTAATAGTGCTTATGATCTCATGCTCAATACCGGGCATTGGTCCGGTGGTGAGACCAAAAGGGTTGACGTCTGTTGTGTGTGGTTGAAAACTACAAAATGATCGGACTCCGAAAGTTCCCGCCGCGAAAAGGACGTGCGGTGCGCGGGACAGGAGTCCTTTCCTTTTTGTGGCTTCTGCTACATAAAGCAGACTCGACCAAGTTCTACCGGCTTCTTTGAGGGGGTGCTTCGGTCGACCGGGGCGAACGATCGGAGACGCCGGAGAATCATTCTTCGCGATGCTGAAAGGAGTTTTTTCCGTGAGAGAGAAAGGTACAGTCAAGTGGTTCAACGGGGCGAAAGGATATGGATTCATCCAACGCTCCACGGGGGAAGATGTATTCGTGCACTTCTCCGCAATCCAGGAGAACGGCTACCGTACGCTCAACGAGGGCGAGACCGTGGAGTTTGATCTGCTGAAGGGCCCCAAAGGCTTTCAGGCGGCAAACGTCGTCCGCGCTTAAGCGCGAAGCGATCGAGCATTCCCCAGACCCTCCCGTTTCCAGCGGGAGGGTTTCTTATTGACATGCCGTGGGATACAACCCAGGCGACACTTATCAGCGTTACGGTTGACTTTGAGGACTCTAGCTGCTCTTGAGTTCGTCTGGATTGACGCACGAAATTGATATGTCCGGCGCGAAAGATCGGCAGGGTGCAGGACTTCATCTCCCGCTTCTTCTCAATCAGCACCGGATCGTCATTCGTGGCGGAGCGGTGGGGGCCGGCCACTAGTGCCGTGCGCCGAAAATAACGACTCTTATATATCGTGGCGATGGCGCTGGGAAAGCAAAGCCTTTGACCGCAAAGTTTGCAGAGAACATCCGCGAAGATCGCGAAGAAGGGCCATGCAGCCCGAACTATAAACGTCGATCTGCTTGACGCACTCCACTAGAATCAGGACTGGTTTCGATGGGATTCGCTCTCACAGATTTCCTTATCTGAAAATTAGTTTGAATGGGTGCGCTTGCGAACAGACAAGGATTGCTGCCGAAGTTAACATCTCTCCACCAGAGCGTGTCACGGCAGCAGGTTCCGGTAGAGGCAGTTAAATGGCTTTCATCAGTTGTTGCTGGATCTGCGGCAAACCTATTCGCCTGGAAGATTGCAAAATAGACGAACATGGTATGCCGGTGCATGAAACCTGCTATGTAGCAAAGATGCTGAGGAAGAAGGTCTCGCGCCCGACTGATATAACTCCGCCCACTGAAGTTTCCTGACATCGGTTAAAAGCGCAACGAGATTCTCCAGTCCTCAGGCCATCTCTCTCTGTACCACCATCTGATCCACAACTTCGTGCACGGTCGCGGAATTTCTGCGCGCAAAACAAAACGCCCCGGACTCAGTTTTGAGTCGTGGGACGCTTGTCGATCAGCCCTCCCCCAAGTGCTGCTCAACTACGAGACTAGACCTCCCGGGGAGACAGGTAAATGGCCCCGGAGTGCTACAGTCGGCGCGAACGGGCCAGTTCTCTTTTCATCGGTTATCGGGCCTTAGGTACTTAGGTACTAATGACGAGCGGGTGGCTTCGTATATTGGAAGTCAGCCAACGCATCCCGATAGTCCAGCCGGATCTTGAGAAGTCTTAGCATGACCAATCCCAGGGTGCCGGAGACCTCGGTTCCGGCATGACGGCTGACCCGGGACATGTCGATCGCGACCATGTCCGGCACCGTCTGACGCAGGTGGCCGAAGTCGAGAGTCACCTCATGGGCTACGTACACTTTCTTTACGTCTCCGTTCAGGCCGTGCACGTCGACTCGCGGCGCGCGGTGCACCTTGGTGACTTCTTGCGCTGCATCGGGAGTAATCGTGTTATCGAAGGCGCCGGTGTCCAACAAGAAGAGTTTCTCTGATCCCTCATTAATTTTGGTCGGCACCAGAAGCATGTGGTCGATGCGGAAGGTCTGAACGTAAGAGTGCATCTCGGGCGCAACGTAGCGGTCGTTGTATCGCGAGGTCTGAGGACGAGCCGATTGTGAGGCAGCGTCTGAACTGGCGGCAGCCGGCGGCGCCTCGGACTCGCTTGCGGACTCTTCCTGACCGGTCTTGAGAGAGGCTTTGGACGGCGTCTCTCCTGGTCTGGGCGGCAACGGTTTCAGACGCAGCCGCGAGCCGGGAAAGTCCATTTCGATCAGGAACCCGGAGAAGACGTCTGCGCCGATGATTCCATCTTCTGATGCGGACAGGCTATCGAGGACCTGAACCTCGCAGTTGTGGAACTCCAGATCACCGATGCGAACTGAGTTGGCGGATTCGATGTGCCCCTGGGCGTCAGGCTTATCTCCGATGCCCATCACGCGCACGTCGGAAACCGGCTTCAGGCCGGCCCGGCTGGCGAGCTTGCGACTAACCAGGATTCCCGATGCACCAGTATCGAGCAGCAGCTTGGATGATTCCCCATTGATCATGACTTCGAGACCGATCCCCTCCAAGCCTCGCCCTCCCGTCTGCACTTGAATGAGATTCGTCTCGGTGGAGGTCACGTCCGAGGCTTGGCGGCAACCGCCGAGGGGAGCGGGCAAGGATGCCCTGAGCAATTCCAGACTTTCGCTCAGCGTGCGGCGGGTATCGGGGTCATCGTTGGAGGGCTGGGCGAGGTAGTCCTCGAGTGACTTGATGCGATCGGGCACCGACTCGGTCTGCATCCACTTCTTCTTGATATCGGGATCGGCCGGGTCAATCTCGTGGGCGCGCTTGATGAGAATGTGCTCGCGGGCATACATAGCACTCGCGCCAGCCACGCGGGCGGCGCCGAGATAGGCGCGAGCATTGGGCGGAACTAAGGTCATGACTTCGCTGAATAGCACCCCGGCTTCCGGAATTTCACCTTCGCGGAAAAGCAACTCGCCTTGCGCCACCTTAAAATCGGGATTTCCGGGAGTGGCCTGCAGGCCTTTCTGCAGGGCGTCGTCGGCGTCGCGGACCTTGTCTTGCTTGAGGTAGCAGCGGATGATTCCCGCGTAAGACTCGCCTGAGCCCGGATCAGCTTTCAGAACTTCGTTGAACTTGGCGACCGCCTGATCGAACGAGCCTTTACGGTAGAGGCTTCGCGCCTCCACCAAAAGCGCGGCTGGATCGGGCGGTGGAGTTGTAGCCGGCTTCGCTTCCTCGGCCGAGAGCATCGAGACGAAGGCCAGCCAAACCGTGGTCAGCTGGAGCAGTCCGGTTCGCACATGGCACGCCATAGAGAAAAGTCCACACGACCGCTCCACACGACCGCAGAATTGTAAAGCGTTCAGAGGCGCGCCGGCGGCAGTGCCATTCGATGCAAAACTCGAGGTTGAACCAGATACGGACGCAGCTTCTCCACCGCGGCGGCGGCGCTGATTCCATATTTCTCGCGGAGAGCATCCGGCTTGCCATGTTCAATAAAATGATCGGGCCAACCGATGCGCACTACCGGAGTGCTCAATCCCAGGTTGCTCACCTCTTCGAGCACGGCGCTGCCAAAACCACCCATCAGCACGTGGTCTTCGAGGGTCAAGATTACATCCACGTGGCGGGCGAAGAACTCCAGCAACTCGACATCCAGGGGCTTGGCGAATCGAGCGTTGATGACCGCGCTGGATACGCCCTCTCCCTCCAGAATCCGTGCCACTTCGAGCCCCATCGGGACCAGAGCCCCCAGGGCAAAGATGGCCACCCGGTCGTTCTCCCCATGCTGCAGGAGTTCGCCCTTTCCGATGGGAATGGCGCGCGGAACATCCTTCACCGGCGTGCCGGGACCGGTTCCCCGCGGGTAGCGGACGGCTGCCGGGCCGTCGTATTGCATGGCGGTGAAAAGCATGTCGGCCAGTTCATCTTCATCTTTGGGGTCCATGTGGACGATGTTCGGGATTCCGCGCAGGTAGCTGATATCGAACAGGCCATGATGCGTCGGGCCGTCGTCGCCGGACAGGCCGCCGCGGTCCATGCAGAAGACCACGGGCAGATTCTGCAGGCACACGTCATGAATGACGGGATCAAACGAGCGTTGCAAGAATGTGGAATAGATGGCGCAAAAGGGCTTGTATCCCTTGGTCGCCATCCCGGCAGCAAAGATCACGGCGTGTTCTTCTGCAATGCCGACGTCAAAATATCGGTCCTTATGGTGGGGCTGAAAGCGGTCCAGAGCCGTGCCGTTGGGCATGGCCGCGGTGATCGCCACCACCCGAGGGTTCATGTCCGCCAGCTTCACCAGGGTGTCGGCAAAGACTTCGGAGTACGTGCGCTGGGCCGGCGGTTTGGTCTCGCCGGTTTCAGGATCGTAGGGGCCGAGGCCGTGGAATTTCTTCTGTTTCTGCAGGGCCGGCTCGAAGCCCTTGCCTTTTTGCGTGAGCACGTGCAGCAACACCGGGCGGTTCTGGGCCTTCAGGAATTCGAAAGTCTTGATCAGCGTGGGGATGTCGTGTCCGTCGAGCGGCCCGTAATATTTCAGCCCCAGCTCCTCAAAGATCACGCTCGGCCAGAAGATGCTCTTAGCGGCCTCCTCCGCCTTGCGCGCCATGCGGAGTGCGATTCTGCCGCCCAACTTTTCGACGAACCTTCCCGCACGGTCGTGCAGGTAATCAAAGCGCGGGTTGGTCACAATGCGATTCAGGTAGCTCGCAATGGCGCCCACGTTCTTGTCAATCGACCACTCGTTGTCGTTGAGCACAACGATGAGGCGGCGGGTGTGATGCGCGATATTGTTCAGCGCTTCATAGGCGATACCGCAGGTGAAAGCGGCGTCGCCTGCCAGGGCGACGACGTGTTCTTTCCCACCCGCTCGGTCGCGTGCCACCGCCATGCCCAGGGCGGCAGAAAGTGCCGTGCCGGCGTGGCCTGCTCCATAGGAATCGTGGGGACTTTCCGTGCGGAGCATGAAGCCGTTGAGTCCGCCCGGGGTGCGGATGGTGTGGAACTGCTTGCGGCGTCCCGTGAGCAGCTTATGAACGTAGGCCTGGTGGCTCACGTCGAAGACAAAATGATCCTCGGGCGTGTTAAAGACGTAATGCATGGCGATGGTTAGTTCCACCACCCCGAGGTTGGGGCCCAGGTGGCCGCCCGTCTTCGCGAGAACGGTGATCAGCTCTTCACGGATCTCCGCGGCCAGTTGTTCGAGTTGAGGGAGCGAGAGTTGCTTAACGTCGGCAGGAGAACCGATGGCGTCCAGAATTGGCGTCATATTTGCGAAAAACCGGGAAAGCCAGTCTTAATCCTAACATCCGCCATTCAATCGGGCGCGCTGCCGCCTCCGGCTCGAACCGGAGCCTCAACTTCGCGCCGCATTGTCCTGCTGAAAGAATCGGCGATCAGCTGGGCAAGATCTCTTTCAGCGCCAACTCAATTCTGTCGACTTCTTCGCGGATGACTCGGATCGATTGCTGATTTCTCGCGGGGTGGGCGAAGGGATTGATGGCTTCCAAAGCACCCCGGATCTGATGATTTCGCGCCCAAATGAAGTTGAGACGCGCCCTTCTCTGCTTACGATTTCTGTAAATTCCGCCGACGAACTTCGTGGCGAGCCAGGCAAATACCAAGCCAAACAACAATTCGATCGGAATTCGGTCGGTTATGCCGTCAAACTGTGAAAACAGCAGGCGGTAAACCGCTTCACCCATTCCAAACGAAGCAAACAGGATGGTAACCCCGAACAAATAAACCTTTAGCCGCTCGATTGGCTGAAACTGTATCGAGTCGTCTCTTCCTTCAGGCGTCCGCACAAGATTAATCGGCATACTTCCCCCCAAAAAATGCCGCTGCTCCGAAGCCGCAGCAGGACAGCGGTTCTGGCTAAAATGGTAACTTGAAATTGCTTAGAAGTTCGACCTTTTTTCGATCTTATGCCGCTATTTTTTGGATGCGCATTTTCGGATGCGCATTGACCCAAAGCCGCACGGGCCATGTCCTGGCATGATTCGGTAATGGCAGCAGTGTTCAACACAAGGATCGCGAGTGTCACGTCCCGAAAATACGCGAACAGAGTCGGACACCAAGTTCTTGGTCTGGGTTTCCTAGCCTCCGCGGCTCAACAGGACTTAACGGCACGACTGGAAGTCGTGCCCTTCCCAAAACGTGCGCGCGCCGGGCTCTTTCGCAACCTGTCAAGCCGCTATTTTCAAGGGCTCTTTACGGCACGGCTGGAAGCCGCGCCCTTTCAAAGCTCGCAGACTTTTGACACCAACTAACGGGACACCACACTGGTTCTTCCGGGAGAGGAACCCTCATCGACCGCACCGACACTCGAACTTTGCAGGGCGAGCTAGTTGTGACCGCCTGTGGTACGATCGCGTGTCGTACTTCGCTTTTTGCGGAGGTCTCATTCGTAAGACCGCCATGTCAGTTGCCATTGCCCTGATCGGGATGGCATCTGTTCTCAATCTAGACGCCGGCACTCTGGCGGGCGTGACCCTGCCTGATACGGCACAGGTCGGGAGCACCGCATTGGTGCTCAATGGCCTGGGACTGCGAACGAAGTACATGATCAAGGTCTACGTCGCGGGACTCTACCTCCCGCAGAAGTCTTCGGATCCCGCTGCCATCATCAAGGCTGACGAGAGCAAGCGGATCGTCATGCACTTCCTGCATGGCGCGAGCAAGAACCAGATGAGTGACGCATTCAGCGAATCGTTTAGCGACAATACGCCGGATGCGAAGAAGACGATGCAGGCCGACATCGACCGCATGCTCGGCGCCCTCGAATCCGTCAAGGAAGGGGACGAAATGGTCTTTACTTATGTTCCGGACCGAGGCACGACGCTCGCCATCCGCGGTGAAGATAAGGTGACCGTTCCCGGTCAGGCATTCGGCCAAATGCTCTTCTCCGTGTGGCTCGGACCGAAGCCGCCCAATGCGAGCCTGAAAAAAGGAATTCTCGGGCAATAGCGGTGACCCGAAGGCCACTCGAAATGGCTCATGATTCGAGTGCGCCTCTGCCATTGCGACCAGAGATGGGCGTAGTCAACTCTCCGGCGGCAAGAGGTCTTCGTCCCACTCCTCCACCACCGGCCGAACCTGACCCTGCAGTAGGCCAACGAAAGCATCCAGAGTTTTGCGGGCGTCGCCAAGCAAATAGTAAAAAGCGTCCCAGTGGTCGGAGTCCTCGCCATCGTGATTCGGGATCACGTATTGGAATTGCCAGGCCGCCTGCAATTCACGGTAGGCACTCGAGGCGCGAGTCTCGATGTTCCTCAGGTCTGGCGCTGACAGCTCTCCTTTTTGCCGCCGGGTTCGGCGCAGAAGCTTCCGCCGCATGATGTCGGTTAGAAGTTCCTTCAGCGATATATTTCGCTCCGGCTCGCTTAAGTATGCGATCTCGTCCTTCGAAAGCAGCGAGAGAAAAATACTCAGGCGGCTCACGTTCGCGAGGCGAGGATGGGTCTGCAGGGCGCGGCCCACATAGGGATTCCCCTCAAAAAGCAGATCGCCGCGCCGCAGTGAAGATTCCAGCTCTTCAACATCCAGCGCCTGCAGGTCACTGCGGGCCTCCAGCACAGCGTATCGGGCGTTTGCGCGTAGCGCTTCAACCTGGGGTCGCGTCCGAAAATGATAATCCACGCCGTCGACTTCGCCGGGACGCGGATCGCGGCTGTTGAACAGCACGACCTTGTGGAACTGATTGTGCAAGTCGGGATAAAACTTGCCCAGGGAGTTATAGAGCGGACTCTTCCCCACACCGGACGGGCCGGTGAGAATTACCAGACGTCCGCTCGTGTCAGAGTCCATAGTTTGCTACGCCGGTGGCGCGGATCATCAGGAGAGCCGGACTTATCCCGGACTTATCAGAGATGAAAAGGGCGAGCCGCCATCGGCTCGCCCGTATCTTTCGAAGGAAATCAACGCTGCACGGAACTGACCAGGTCGTTTTTCATGACACTGACTTCGACCCGCCCACCGCTGATGTGGCGGATAGCGGCCTCGCCTGCCACCGGTGCGTTGCCCATGCCTACCACATAGATGCGGTAGACCGGAATTTGGTGGGTGAGCACCAGGTAACGCACGACCGAATCCGCCATCTTTTGAGAAGCACTAATCGCGGCCTGGCCGTGGCCTGCGGAGAAGCCCTGGATCTCGATGATGTAGCCGTGTTGATCCTTGAGTGGGGAGGCCATCTGGTCGAGTGCATCCTTGGCCTGCTTGCTCAGAACCGTTTGCCCGGCACGGAAGCGGATTTCAGTCTGAGCGTTGCCCTTGTACTGGTCGAGGTTGCCTACCAGTTGCTCATCGGTGGAAACGCGGGTCGAGGCCTGAGTAGCGGCCGTCTGCGCGGTCTGTGCCCGGGAAGCGGCGTCGGTAGCGTGCTGATCCGCCAGCGTGGTCTTCTCTGATGCCAACTGAAGGCCTTGTTGGGAGCGGGCATCAATGTCTTTGATTCTGGCGGCATCCGACGCGGTTATCTCGTCCAGTTCGTTGATGCGATCGTGGATCGGCTGAACCTGCCGCTTGACGTATGCCTTCGTGGCAAACGGGTGAGTGATGAGATGGACCACGTTGGGTTCATCACCATCCCAGAAGTCGCGGCTCTTTACCGGCTGCAGCGGCTCGCGGGTGCTGTCGTCGCTCGAAGAGGCGGGAGTTTGCGCACTTGGCGCTGCCTGCTGGGTGCTCGAACTGGATGTGGTTTGCTGCGCGAATAAAGGAACGGCAAATACCAGGAACGAGATCAATGAGATCAATGAGATCAGGGTGACGGATAGACGATTTTTCATTTGGACCTCCCAGGAAGCATGGCTGTAACGCCCGCCCGCAGGCGTGTTTGACTGACGCCATGATTGTCCCCCTTGCGGGCGAAAGCTGCAAGGATGTTGTTTCCCCCTATAGCAGTCCCAGATGGTCCGGGTATTTGGCCTGCAAAGCAGTGATCAGAAGTTCAAACTCAGGAAGGCTGCGCAAACTAGCAAGGCAAGGATCTTTCAAGAAGAAAGGCCAGCAGGCGAACCCCGTGCTGACGCTCCTTTCAAGCCACTCAAAGGCAGTTTCGCGCCTTCCCGTCAAGGCGAGGGTACAAGCGATCTGATGATACGTATGGTGTGCGTGTCCAAACGATTTCGGACTCGAACAGGCTTTGGTCACACAAGCGATTGCCGCTTCTCCGTTCCCCATCAAGGCATGGAGCAGACCTTGTAAGCTGATGATGAGGGGATCGTTCGGCACAAGCTGCAGTGCTTCCTCCATCAGGCGGTTCGCCTCTTTCCAATCCTCCGTCATCATCGCTGGATAGGGGGCAAAATAGAGGGGATACTTATTGCCGGGGCTCTCCGCCCGCCAGATTTGAATCTGCTGGCGCGCCAAGTCGTATTCCTGGCTCCAAACATAAACTTGCACGATGCTTGGGCTCACCGCCTTCTTAGGTTGAAAAGGCCGTCCTCTTTCGAACATCTCGCGCGCGTGATCGAGCAGTCCGATATGTGCCAGGATTGTGCCCAGGCGATTGTAAGCATGAGGCAGGTTGTTCTGCAGGGCCAGAGCGCGTTTGAGATCGGCAATCGCCTCCAGATGCTGAAAATTCTTCGACGGTCCCCAGAGCAGAAAGGCGCGGGCCACGTGTCCTTCGGGAAGATTCGCGTCAATCTCGAGCGCTCGCCGGCAATGGAATTCAGCCTTCTCCAGCCACGCGCTGCCGGGGTCGAATTCGAAATGACGGGTCGTGCATGCAAACGAGAGGGTCGCGTGAGCCAGGGCAAACGTGGGATCGCGAGTCACGGCATTGGTGAGATGATGGCTCGCTTGATCCATCATGGACGCATCGCCGGACGCCGTGATCCGATAGCCGCGCATAAATTCCGCGTAGGCCATCGGATCCCTGCTATAGCGTGAGCGCTGCTCGACCGGCGCCGGACTGTACGGCCGGTTCAGCGCGCGGGTGATTTGCTTCGCAATATCGCCCTGGAGACTTGCAAGGCGATCCATGTCGATGTCGCACTTCTTCGTAAAGCAGGAACGTTGCAGGTAGGTGTCAAACATCTGCAGCGAGAGACGCCACTGCTCTTTTGACATCTGAATGGCGCCGTGGACCACAAATCGCACTCCCAGTCGAGAAGCGATCTCCGAAGGCGTCAGTTCAAGAGGCAAGTTCAAGACTGCCGAAGTGGGCAGCACGTCGACGCCCGAGAGATTGCCGAGGAGCGAGACGAGTGCGTCCGCAAACCCGAGACACAAGCCTTGGTCATCGGTCGCTTTCTCCAGCAACAACAGCGGCAGCACAGCCATGGAAGGCCGCTCAGTCAGGTCGCTCCCATCCTTCCGGAGGTCGGTGCGGACGGAGTTTCGTACAGGATCGGAGAGCGGATATTTCGCATCGATCACCCGAACCGGACCGACGAACCGATATCCCTTTCCCACTACCGTCTCCAGAAACCTGGGCCGGTCGGCGTTGTCACCCAGCGCGGTGCGAAGCTTCCGCACAATGTTGTTGATGTTTTTTTCGGTATCGATAAACAGATCGGAGCGCCATAGCCGTTTCACGATCTCGTCGCGCGATACCATCTGCTCACGCCGTTCAAGCAGAAAGATCAGCAACTCCATGGGCTTCTTCTCGATCCTGATCCTGCGCCCGGATCGCCGCAGTTCATAGCGTCCCAAGTCGACTTCGAGGTCGACGGTACTCTGCTTTGCGTGCCCCATGGTGAGCCTTGGCCCAGCATTATCCAATAAAACTCAACAACTTGCGACGATATAAAGAAGATATCTAAAACCTATATCGGCTGCATTGTAAAGCCCTCGATCTCACGAGATCATGCCCCATCTCGAAGGAGACTCGCATGAAAAGAAAGCTGCTCATCGCCCTGGTGATCGTTGGGACGCTGGGTGTTACAGGCCACCTGGTCACGATTGCTGCACATCCCGGCGCTCATGAGACGAACATATTCACGCCGGAAACAATTCCGTGGGGTCCGCCCCCGCCTTCCCTCGCCCCGGGCGCACAACTCGCCGTAGTCGAAGGCAACCCTGGTGCTTCCACCGGTGACTACACCGTGCGCCTGAAAATGCCCGACGGTTACCGCATCGCTCCGCACTGGCATCCCCAGCGCGAAAACGTCACGGTCATCTCAGGGACGTTCAAGGTCGGTATGGGAGACACCTTCGACAAGGACAAGATGGGATCATTCCCCGCTGGCAGCTTCGCCTATCTCGATCCCGACATGCATCACTACGCGATGGCTTCCGGCGAAGTCATCGTGCAGGTCCACGGCAGCGCGCCCTTGCAGCTTAACTATGTCAATCCCGCAGACGACCCGAGCAAGAAGTAGATTTTCAGCACCTTAAATCGATTTGGAGGAAACCATGGCTGTAGATACGAAAAAGCTGGAGCAGTTTTTAGGACAGTTTGTCACCGATCTGGGAGCCACCGTTCACGCCGGTATGGTCGTGATCGGAGACCGTCTTGGACTTTACAAGGCCCTCGCGGCCGGACCGCTCACTGCCCCGGAATTGGCTGCTATAACCCGCACGGACGAGCGCTACGTGCGCGAGTGGCTGGCTTCTCAGGCAGCGGGCGGTTATATCACGTATAACCCGCAAACCAACAAATTCGGAATGACCGAAGAGCAAGCACTCACCTTGGCGAATGAAGATGGTCCAGCGTATTTGCCGGGCGCATTCGAACTCGCTCTGGGATCATTAGCCGCTGTCCCGCGCATCACAGAGGCGTTCCGTTCCGGCGCCGGGATGGGCTGGGGCGAGCACGAGGACCGGGTGTTTCAGGGATGCGAGAAGTTCTTCCGTCCGGGCTACGCCGCGAATCTGGTCAGCTCCTGGATTCCTGCTCTCGAGGGCGTCCAAGACAAACTCGCGCGCGGAGCGAAGGTCGCCGACGTGGGCTGCGGGAAAGGCGCTTCCACCATCCTGATGGCGAAAGCCTTCCCCAAGTCTCACATTTATGGATTTGACTACCATGACAAGTCCATTGAGGCGGCGCGGGAATCCGCCAAGCGTCAGGGGGTGGCGGACCGGGTCACGTTCGAGGTGGCGAAAGCCAAGGAGTTCCCAGGTAAAGACTACGACTTCGTGGCGGTCTTCGACTGCCTGCACGATATGGGAGACCCAGTCGGTGCCGCCGCGCACGTCCGCGCTGCTTTGAACGACGACGGTTCCTGGATGATCGTCGAGCCGTTCGCGAATGATGATCTTCAGGACAATCTGAATCCCGTGGGGCGCGTCTACTATTCGTTCTCGACGTTGCTGTGCACGCCTTGCTCTCGATCGCAGGAAGTGGGGATGTGCCTGGGCGCTCAGGCAGGCGAGAAACAAGTGCAGAAAGTCGTCACTTCTGCCGGTTTCAGCCGCTTCCGGAGGGCCACGCAAACGCCGTTTAACCTGGTCTATGAGGCCAGGCCATAACCGGCACAGACCATCAATGACTGCTGGGATGGGCCGACCGACTCAATGGACCGCTACGGTGTCGGCTCATTCCCAAATTTTTCTATTCGCCTCCCAATCTACACACGCTCCGACAGAATCGTGACTCCGCCCGTTCTGACCGGTTGACCGGAAAACCGAGGTTGATGGGTGGCGGAGGGCATTGGACGGCTGACCCAAAACAAGAATCATCGCTAAGGACTCTCTGACTAAGTGTTGGAGAAACAGCCCAAGGTCCCTCGACTGCGCAGAATTGCCGAAAGGCGGCAATTCTGCTTCGCTCGGGACGACAAAAAGGAACTTAATCAGAGTGTCACTACCGCACTTCGAGGGAAACGAGGTCGCCGTCGGACAAGCCGCCGGGCTTGTAGTTTGCGGTAATGCGACGATCTCGCCACGTACACGAAAAATCATTGGCGCCGATCAGCAATAGCGACTTGTAGTCGGCGGTGCGCAGTTTCAGCAGGGAGCCTTCATCCGTGACCGTCAGGATGGCCGTGGGGGCTTTCGAGCAGTCGACGGCGATGAGGCGTCCCTTAAAAAACTTTGTGCCCCGGGTGTCGGCCGTGCTTCCTGTTTCCACGGCTTTTTCGTCGGCAGCCCGCTTGGCCGCGTCTTCTTCCAGCACATCGAATGGAGACTTCTGCGGCGCGAGTTTGGGCTGCGCCGCCGCATTCGCGATGCCATATTTGCGCTCGGTTCCGGCCTGCTCGATCTTGTCCCGGGCCAGCGCCGCGAGTTGCGGATCGCCGCTGTTTTTCAATCGTTCGAGCAGAGCCTTGGCCGCGTCCCAGTTCTTGCTAGCGATATAGATTTCCGCCAGATGGTACACGTAACGCTGGTCGCGCGGGCTCAGGTTCATGGCGGCGCGCTCGGACTGCATGGCAGCGACCGAGCTTCCACCTTCGTTGCGGGCGAGAGCGAGCAGGTCATAGGCGCCGGCGAGTTCCGGATACCACTCGAGGACGGCTCGCAAGTCGAGCATCATGTTGGCGAGACCCTGAATGTCGCGGTGCCTGGCCTGCGCCATGCGGTACTTCAAAACCGAAAGGTAATAGCGGACCCACATGTCGCGCTGATTGAGCGCGGCGGCGTCACCCAGTTCGGTGATGGCGTCATCGAATTCACCGTGCTCGATGTGGTCCCAGGCCAGCAGGCGGTGAGCCAGCGCATTTCCGACCGCATTCGTGGGCAACAGGCTGGGATTGTCGTCGGGATTGTTCTTTGCAGCTGTGTCTTTTTTCGCTTCGACTTTGGCTTCCGACTTGATATCGGCGGGGGTGGGAGTGGTAGCGAGGGCCTTTAGTTCCTGCAAGCCAAAATCACGGCGCTCAGGAATGCGAGCTTGCAGTCCGGCGTAGAGGGCGCGCGCGTCAGTCTCAGGATACGGCTTGGACGTGATCGCGGAATCGTCGGGCGCGACGGGAGTGGGGAACTGGTAGGGTTGCACGGCCTCCGAGGCACGATCCAAGGGCTGATTGGTTTGGCGAGCGGTGTCGAGCGCCACGAGAAGCTGTTTCTGCGAGTGCAGGTAGGTTTTGACCGTGTCCTCCAGTTGCGCTGAGGTCATGCCGTAGGCTTTCTGAATGGCGTCTTCGACGGGGACATGCTGGTTCAATACCAGGTTGAAATAGTTTCCCGTCTCGGGCAACTTTTTCTCGTGCAGCAGGTAGTGCATCACGATCCACGACTCGGCGTAGTAGAGCGTGTGGCGCATGCCCTCGTTGTAGCTGGACGTGTCGTGCTTCATGGTGAACAAGTCGGGGATGGAGAGCCACACCTGCGCCCCCAGCAATTCGGTCAGCGATTTTGGAGGATGCGTGTCCTGCTGGTTGCCGAGCACATCCTGGGTGAGGGAGGGGCTCAGTTCGGGGTCGCCGCCGATTTCGACCTGCTTGTTGTCGACGCGGATGGAACTGAAATATTCAGCAAGGCCCTCGTCGAACCATCCCTGGGCCGGGGGATAGTTGTAGTTGAGCAGCATGTGGGCGAAATCGTGGGCGACGGCGCGCCAGGATTCTTCTTCGAAAAGGTTGAGCGCGATGAAGTCCTGATCTTCACCATGCAGGAAGAATCCGGGGACGTCGATGGGCTGGCCCTGCCGCAGGGGCGCGAGCTGATAGTAGGACTTGTCGCTCTTGAGCGCGAGGATGGTCAGCGGGACGGGCTGGTTGAGATGGTCTTTGGAGAGCAGATTGGCGAAGACAGCGCGCATCTGCTCGAAGCGCAGGGCAACTTCACGGCCTTTTTTCTCGCCCGCGTCGGTGATGACCGTGAAGTGTGCGGAATTGATCTGCAGCCAGGGAGGAGGCTCTGCAGCTGAGGCGGGGATCGGGAACACGCCCAGGCCCAACAAGAGCGCTGAAATGAATCGGAGCGACTTGGGGCTGGTGCGGGGCATGGTGCCGCCGGGAAGATGCTGCCTCAAGAAAATGCTACCACGGTGTTGAGATTCTCTCCGAGACTGTCCCGAAATGGGAGCCTAATGCTGGCGCTAGGGGAAATCCCAGCGCCGTATAATTCCCCTTCATGCTCATTGGCGGGGGAAATCGCGGATGTGTGCCTTGGCTGATGGGCATCCTGTTTGCCGTGTCTGCTGCCGGCGCCGTTTCGGCGGCAACGTGGAACGGTGTGCTGAGTGATGATGCGGGGAAGCCGGTCGCCGGCGCCATCGTTAAGCTGCATGCTGCCGGCGCGCAGGACTACACCTCTACAACCGCGACGGATGGCAAATTCGGCTTCGCTGGGATCGCCGCCGGCAGCTATGAAGTCTCCGTCCGGGCTTCCGACAAGGAGTGGAAGGCCCCGGCGCCGGTCGTAGTAGGTGACAAGCCGACTCTGACGATGGGCTTGCGGCTTTTGTCAGGGCAGCTTCCTGCCGGACAAGACCCACAAGTTGGAGAACTCCGCATCGTGCCTGCGGCTGGATCGGTTTCGACGCAGGCCAGTGGCGGCGAGCATCTTTCAAGCTCCGAAGTCTCGAGCCTTCCCCTCAACGCCCGTGATTTCAGCAAACTGCTTCTGCTGGCGGCGGGCACCATGACCGACACCAACGGCGCGGCCAATTTCACGCAGCAGTTTGCGGTGAACGGACAGCGCGGCGTGGCTACGGTTTTCGCCCTGGATGGTTTTGACACCACCGACCCGGAGATGGGCGGGGCAACGTTCTCCAACTTCAACGTCGACGCCATTCAAGAAGTTCAGTCGAGTTCTGGCGTCCTGCCGGCAGAAGTGGGGCACGGAGCCGCGAGCTACACGAATGTGGTGACGAAGTCGGGCACGAATCAGATTCACGGCAGCCTGTTCGAGTTCGCGCGCAATGCGGCGTTTGATGCGCGTAACTATTTTGATCATTTCGTGGCCGGTGGCCGGCGTATCCCTCCATTTGTGCGCAATGAATTTGGATTCACCAACGGTGGGCCGGTCGTGATCCCCGGGATCTATGACGGGCGCAGTCGAACGTTTTATTTTGGCGAGTACCAGGGATTCCGCCAGGTGCTAGGTACCACTCAGGTTCTTCCCGTGCCGACTGCAAACGAACGGAAGGGCATTGATACGACTACGTTCCCCGGCGACACCCTGACGGTTCCGGTGAACCCGGCTGTGGTGGGCGTGCTGGATGGTTATCCGCTGCCGAACGAACCGAACGGAGCGTTCGGCGATCGAACGTACGCGACATCGTCGAAGGTTGTCACTCGTACCGATCAGTTCTCCGTGCGCATCGATCACCAGATTTCGAACAAGGCTTCGCTGGTGACCCGGTTCAGCCTGAATCAGGTAACGGGGCCACTCACCAACCCCGACCAGACGGCCATCAATCCCAGTTTCGGGGTACAGTTCTTCGATCACCAGCGCAGCACCGGGTTGAAATACACGCGAACGATTTCTCCGCACCTGACCTCGGAAACTTCGTTGAGCTACGTTCGCAGCACACCGTTCTTCCCCACGACGAACCACACGCAACCGGGGATTGGCTTCGCTGACGGCCTGTTTCAGGCCTACAACCAGCCGGCCGGTTCGATTTTCGGCTCCTACGGGAATCTTCTTCAGTTCAAACAGGACCTGGCGTTCACCCGTGGCTCGCACGCCTTCAAGTGGGGCGTGGAGATACGCGTGAATCGCGACTCGACAATCTTTGGAACAAATCCCAACGGGATTTACGAGTTTGGTGGAGGCACGGCGTACTGTTGCGGCGACGGCAAGGCGCCAGTGACAATCAAGTCGGCGAGCGGGACGCACGATATCCAGCCAGGCGATCCGCTGCCCGACTCACTGACCGGACTGCTCACGGCGACGCCGTATTCCTACAACGTTATGGCGGCCGCCAGCGTCACGCCGGTGGGCGACAAATTCAACGAAGCGGGAGTGCGGCGCGAGGCCTACAACTTTTATTTTCAGGATGCGTGGAAGGCCACTCCGCAACTCACCGTGAGCTACGGATTGCGCTATGAAGTAAACAGCCGTATTCATGAGGCCACGAAGCGGACGTCGCTTCCTATCTTCACTGGGGCGGACGGCAAGCCGGTGCCGTACTGGAATACCGCGGCACACCAGACCTTGCTCATCAACCCGCAGCCGCCGTATGACCAGGATTGGAACGGCTGGGGACCGCGGCTGGCCCTCGATTACGGCGTGAGCCGGCACACGGTTCTGCACGCGAGCGGGGGCATCACCACGCTCATTCCCAATTTGTGGCAGGACAATTTCCTCACGGCTGGGATTCCGTATGTTTTTTCTCCCTCCATTTACGCGCAGCAGGGCTTTCCCGTTCCTTTTCAGAATACGTTCGTACCTCTGAGTCTACCGACCGCTTACAACGTCCAGGGGCAGCCGATTTTCGCGACCGGCCGGAGCCAAGACGTACCGGCCAACACCGTGATCGACCTTGCGCGTTTTCAAAAGGAGCTCGACGCCCTGACGCCGGGGAACGTTCAGTTGTTGAATATCACCGGCATCGCCAGAAACTTCTCCAATGGCTACATCGGAAGCTGGAGCGCGGGCGTCGATCATGATTTCGGCGATTTCAAGTTCAATGCATCGTATGTAGCGACGGCTGGGATTCACCTGGCGCGGGTGTATTCACCGAACAGTTATGGCGGGGCCGATCCGGCGCACGCGCCGTTCACGGAATTCAATTCATCGGGGCAGCCGACCGGAGGATACGGGCCCGAGGTGATCATGACCAGCGGTTCGCACTCGACCTATCACGCGCTGCAGACCAGCCTGACGAAGAACTCCGCGCGGGCGGGGCTGGGCCTGCAGGCCAGTTACACGTACTCGAAGTCGATCGACGACACGAGCGCAGTGCTCGGTGGTCTGCTGGGGACGGCGGGCACGATCCTGCAGACGGTGCCGCAGAATCCGTGGGATCCGTCTGCAGAGAAAGGGCCGTCGACGTTTAACGTGACCCATGTTTTTGCCGCGAGCGTGATTCAGTTGCTGCCGCTCGACCGCATCGGATTCCTGCATCCACTCGGGCGGACACTGACCAGGGGCTGGCAGTTCCTGAACATCACAACGCTGACCACGGGATCGCCGTTCAGCGTGTTCTCTGGTATTCAGCAGACCGGGGCCGGCAACGGCGGATCGGACCGTCCGGACATGGTTGCCGTGCCCCACTTCTCGACCAGCCGGGCGGTGCGGGCTGATTATTTTGGGATGGGCGCAAACAACGCGTCATTCTTCAATATCCCGATCAATGTGCCGGGCGGCACCGGGCCCAACCAAGGGCGCTTCGGCACGCTGGGACGCGACACGTTCCGTGGGCCGGGCTACCATGATTACGACGTTGCGCTGATCAAAGACGCTCCCTTCGGACATCGCGGCAATGCGGAACTGGGCACTGTGGAGTTTCGCGCGGAATTCTTCAACGTGTTCAACATTGTGAACTTCGGATTACCGTCGAATATTGTGCGCGGTAGCGGGTTCGGGATCATCAGCAAGACCGCGGGAACGTCGCGGCAGATTCAATTTTCGCTGAAGGTGATCTATTGAGGATGGAAAGAGAACCATTGAGCGTGTCAAAATTAGCTACATGGCATTTCCTATCAAAATCTGCGCTGTCTGCGGCGAGGAGTTCGAATTGAAGCCGGGCAAGCCCGGTTTTGCCAACCGCTGCCCCACATGCAGCGAGCCTGAATCTGGTGAGCCCGTTGAAAAGCGCGCCATGGACGCCGACGAGCGCAAGTCTCAGAAGGAAGCCAACGAGGCTCGCAGGCAAGCGATGCGCAACCTTCTCTACCGCAAGGATAGCTAGAGTCGTTTCCCGAGTCCTCGCGAATTCCGACTGCCACACCCCTAGAAATTTCGACTTGGAGAACCTTCCGCGAGGGCCTACCCTATGGCGTTGTCCTGACGCTCCGCACGCGAGGAAGGTCATTATGAAGCAGCGCGTTTTCCTGATTCTGGTTTGCAGTTTGCCTGTGTTCTTTCCTACATCGTCTTTTGCCGGCGAACTGAAGATTCTCACCAATCATCTGGGATACGAAACAGCCGGTCCGAAACACGCGGTGATCCTTGGCAAGGCCGGCGACACCATCGCCGGTTGCGCGCTGAAAGACGACGCCACCGATCAGCAGGTGGCGTCTGTCCCGGCGAAAGCAGCCGGCCCGGTTCAGAAATGGAGGGACTGGTACTTCTGGACTCTCGACTTCGATTCGTTTGCGACCGAGGGCAAGTACTACCTGGACTGCGGCTCGGGGGCGGGCGGTTTCCGGTCATTCCCGTTTCTGATACAACGCGACCTGCTCGAACGGAACACGATGTCGGATGTCATTTACTACTTCAAAGACGAGCGCAGCTCTGGGGAAATGGATAAAGCGGACAGGCATCTGAAGTTTGAAGGCGCGAAGGCGGGCACGGTCGACGCTCACGGCGGATGGTGGGACGCCACGGGAGACTACGGCAAGCATCTGTCGCACCTTTCGTTTTCAACGTACTTCAATCCGCAGCAGATTCCGCTTGTGGTTTACAGCCTGCTCAAAAGTTACGACCAGACGAAGTTGCGCGGGTTGCAAGGATTCGCGCGCTACCAGGCTCACCTTCTCGATGAGGCCATGTTCGGCGCCGACTATCTGGTGCGCATGCAGGTGCCGGGCGGGTCGTTTTATCGCTCGGTATCCAATGGCGGCGTGGATCAGGTTCCGGAGAAGCGCAAGATCGCGGGGGAGATGAAGCGATTCGGCATTGAGGCCGCGCCGGGGCAGGGCGCGAAGGAGATGGTCGAGTCGGCAAACAATGACCGCGAATATGAAGTCGGCTACCGTTCGGGAGGAGGAATCGCCATCGCCGTGTTGGCCATGGCGAGCACGTATCCGGTCACGGGAGAATTTGCCAGCGCCGATTATTTGAAAGCTGCTGAGGCCGCGTTCGACTATCTGGAGAAAGACAATCTCAAGCTCATCAATGACGGCAAAGAAAACATCGTAGACGATTATTGCGCGCTGGCTGCGGCCACCGAGCTCTATAGGGCCACTCACAAAGAGAAGTACAAATTGGCCGCGGACCGCCGGGCGAAGAGTCTGATGAGCCGTCAGATCAGCGCCGGAGGCTATCAGAATTATTGGCGTGCCGATGACGGACAGCGTCCGTTTTTTCATGCCTCCGATGGCGGACTTCCGGCCGTGAGCCTGCTCTACTATTCCGAGATCGCGGACAATGGCGTGAAGCAGCAAGTTCTGGAGACGGTGAAGAAGTCACTCGAGTTCGAGCTTTCGCTTACCGGGGAAGTGAACAATCCCTTCGGCTACAGCCGCGAATATGTGCAGGACAAGACGGGAGCGCGCCGCACGAGCTTTTTCTTTCCGCACAACAGCGACGCCGCGCCCTGGTGGCAAGGCGAGAATGCGCGTCTGGCGTCGGTGGCGACAGCGGCCAGGCTGGCAGAGCGTTTGTTTTCCAGCGACGCGGCCTTTCGCGCCCGGCTCGACGCTTTTGCCACGAACCAGCTGAACTGGATTCTCGGGCTCAATCCATTTGACTCGTGCATGTTGAACGGAGTGGGGCGGAACAATCCTCCTTATATGTATTTTGACTCGTGGGAGTTCACCAATGCGCCGGGCGGGATTTCGAACGGCATCACCAGCGGATTCCGGGACGAGCGTGATATCGACTATCTACTCACTTACCACCAGACCGGCGCGGACAACGACTGGCGCTGGGGCGAACAGTGGCTGCCGCATGCGGCGTGGTATTTGCTGGCGGTGGCGAGTGGCGGGAACAGTAAGCCGTGAGGGCGGTGAAGTACGCAGTTGCGTGCGGGGTGTGTGGAGCGGGCACTCTTGCCCGCTGCCTTTGTTTCTCCGCTAGCAAGCGGGCAGGAGTGCCCGCTCCACACTAGTCGCCGCTGGCGTGGGTCTCGGTGGGAACCAGGACCAGGCGTGCGCGGGCCGGTTCCGGCTGCGTGGGGTGGCCGAAGAAAGAGAGGATCGCGAAGACCGCGGCATAGGCGGCGACGACACCAAAGCTGACCGAGGCAAGGACGGTGAAGCAGAGAATAATGGGCATAACCAGCGAAATCACGGTCTGAATCCTTCCAACGTGTCAAGAGCGTCCTTAGTCGTTAGTCGTTGGTCGTTGGCCAAATCCTCCGGCCTCAGCGAACAACTAACGACCGACGGCCAGCGACTAACGACCAATTTCAATCTACCCGCGTTGACGCTACGAACTGTTGCCGACTAAGATACGGAGTAGAGCTGTGCATTCCTACTTTCGAACAATTCTGGTGGTCTGTCGACATTACGGAAGGGACATACCCCTGGGCAAATAATGGCGATTACCAAGATTTCTGTCCGGGGCGCCCGGCAGCACAACCTGAAAAACATTGACGTCGAGATTCCGCGTAATACTCTGACCGTGGTTACCGGGCTTAGCGGGTCGGGCAAATCCTCGCTCGCCTTTGACACGATTTATGCCGAGGGGCAGCGTCGTTACGTAGAGACTTTGTCGGCCTACGCACGGCAGTTTCTGGATCAGATGGAACGCCCGGATGTCGATGCAATCGATGGACTTAGCCCATCCATCTCGATCGAACAGAAGACCACCAGCCGCAGCCCGCGGTCAACCGTGGGGACCATCACCGAGATCTACGACTATCTTCGCCTGTTATTCGCTTCGATCGGGGTGCCCCATTGCCCCAAGTGCGGGCGGGCGATCAGCCGGCAGTCCGCTGACCAGATTGTCCAAAGGGTCATGGCGCTCACGCCGGAAGACCGGGTCATGGTGATGGCCCCCATCGTCCGCGGACGCAAGGGTGAGTTCAAGAAAGAGATGGAAACGCTGGTCAAGCACGGCTACACCCGTGCGCGGGTGGACGGCGAACTGGTGAATCTCGAGGACGACCTCGCGCTCGACAAGCGGAAAAACCACACCATCGAAGTCGTGATCGATCGCCTGCTGGTGAAGCCGGGGATCGAGCATCGTCTGGAAATGTCGGTCGGGCTGGCAATGAAGCTGGCGGGCGGCCTTGTGCAGGTTGCCGTAGTCGGAGGCGAAGAGCAGCTTTATTCCGAGAAGCTCGCGTGTCCGGATTGCGGGATCAACGTGCCGCAACTGGAGCCGCGGTCGTTCTCGTTTAACAGTCTGTATGGAGCGTGCCAGGAGTGCCATGGCCTGGGCAGCAAGTACGATTTCGATCCCGCAAAGGTAATTACAGACTGGTCGAAGCCACTGCTCGAAGGCGGTTTGGGGCCAGGGTCGGCATCGCAGAATCTCATCCATCAGCTGCAGATTGTGGCCGCGGCGTATGGAATCGATTTGAGCACTCCGTTCGAAAAGTTTCCCGAGAAGACGCAGGATTTTTTGCTCAACGGCGAACCGGCGCGGGGTGGACGCACGGGTTTTCACGGCATCTTTGGCTATCTAAAGCAAAATTTGGAGGAGTCGACCTCGGAAGGCTATCGCGACTGGCTGATGGATCACATGTCGGCGACGGAGTGTCCGGTGTGCCACGGGAAGCGGCTCCGGCCGGAGAGTCTGGCGGTGAAGGTGAACGGGATGTCGATCGCCGACTTCACGGCCATGCCGGTGGCGCGCGCGTTGGAAGCTGCGCAGGGCATCAAATTGGCCGGACGAGAGGCGGCGATTGCCGGGCGCGTCATGCACGAAGTGGTCGAGCGGCTGCAATTCTTGAATGCCGTGGGTCTGGGATATATCTCGCTCGATCGATCGGCGGCGACTTTGTCGGGCGGCGAGGGACAACGCATTCGTCTGGCCACCCAGATTGGATCGAAGTTGCGCGGCGTGTTGTACGTGCTCGACGAGCCCTCGATTGGACTGCATCACCGCGATAACGGGCAACTGCTGACTGCTCTGGAGGATTTGCGCGACCTCGGCAACACCGTACTCGTAGTGGAGCACGATGAAGAGACGATTCGACGCGCGGATTATGTTGTCGATCTCGGTCCGGGCGCGGGGCGGCATGGTGGGAGCCTGGTGGCGCACGGCACTCCGGAAGAGATCATGCGCGAGCCGAACTCGCTGACCGGGGCGTATATTTCGGGCCGGGCAGTAATTGAGATGCGGTCGGAGCGGCGGCACGCCAATGGTGCGGCGCTCACGATTCTGGGAGCGAAGGAAAACAATCTCAAGAATCTGGATGTGACCTTTCCGCTGGGAGTGATGACGGTGGTGACCGGAGTTTCTGGGTCGGGAAAGTCCACTTTGGTGAATGACATTCTCTATCGTGCGCTGGCGCGGCAGTTGTACCGTTCGCGCGAGAAAGCGGGCGAGCACAAGGCGATTTCCGGGGAGGAGAACATCGACAAGGTCATTCGCATCGATCAATCCCCGATCGGGCGCACGCCACGGTCCAATCCAGCGACCTACACCGGAGTCTTCACCGCAATTCGTGACCTGTACGCCATGCTGCCCGACTCGCGCGAGCGCGGATACAAGGCGGGGCGGTTCTCATTCAATGTGGCGGGCGGGAGGTGCGAGGCTTGCCAGGGCGAAGGGCAGCGGCGCATCGAGATGAATTTTCTGCCCGACGTGTATGTCCTGTGTGAGGTCTGCGGTGGGAGGCGCTACAACCACGAAACGCTGGCGGTGAAGTATAACGGGAATTCCATTGCCGACCTGCTCGAAATGCCGGTTTCCGACGCGCTGCCGATCCTCGAAAACATTCCCCAGGTGAAACAAAAGCTGCAGACGCTGGTTGATGTGGGGCTGGGCTACATCCATCTCGGGCAATCTGCCGTCACGCTTTCCGGCGGCGAGGCGCAGCGCATCAAGTTGGCGCGCGAGTTGAGTAAGCGGCAGACGGGCAAGACGCTGTATCTGCTCGACGAGCCGACTACCGGGCTGCACTTCGACGATGTGAAGAAACTGCTCGACGTGCTGCATCGGTTGACCGATCTGGGGAACTCGATCATCATCATCGAACACAATCTGGATGTAGTCCGCAACGCCGACTGGATCATCGACCTGGGGCCGGAAGGCGGCGAAGATGGCGGGCGGATCGTGGCCCAGGGCACGCCGGAGACAGTGGCGCGGGTCAAGAAGTCATATACAGGGCAGGCGCTGGCAGCTTATTTTGCTGGCAACGGAAAGCGCAGCGCGTGATCGTCGAGAGACGTTTCCCATTTACTATCCAAAACTGTGATCCTGAGCGGCGTTTTTTGACGCGAAGGACCTGTGCACGTTGCCGGAGATTGCATAGGTCCTTCGCGGCTGAGAAACGCCGCTCAGCATGACAGCGCTTGAATTACGAGCGTCAGATAGACTAGCCGTGACCGAGGAAACCGCGCTGCGTGCGGCCGCGCATCGAAAGGGTGTTCTTTGTCTTCTCCCGACAATCCGCAATTTGAGCCACCGCAGAGCCAGCCCGAACCGCCGACCCTCGGTGTGACCACGCCCGATGCGCCGCCGCCACTTCTTCCAGTTCCAGCGGGACCGCCTCCCGTGGAGAACCCCGTCTGGAGCGGGTGGGACGTGCTGGCGATTGCAGGGCTGACGATTGTCACCATGCTGGTTTTGCAGTTGCTGGTGATTGTTGGGGCACTTTGGCTTGTCTATCCTCGATTGAACATAGCAGAAGTGGCGCAGAAACCGATCCTGCTGCTCGTTTCGCAGTTTCTGATCTACATCGCCGTGGCGGCGTGCATGGTCATGCTGGTCGAGGGCAAGTATCACGTGCCCTTCTGGCGGGCGATCCGCTGGAACTGGCCGCGGTCGGAATGGAGACTGCTGGGGCTGGGGGTCGGGATGCTGTTTGGGCTCAGCCTGCTGCAGAGTCTGTTGCCCATGCCCAAGGACACGCCGTTCGAGCATCTGTTCGATCGGCCGCGGGATGCCTACCTGCTATCGATCATCGCGGTGAGCCTGGGGCCGCTGATGGAGGAGTTGTTCTTCCGCGGGTTCATGTATCCAGTGCTGGCGCGGCGAATGGGCGTGCTCTGGGGAATCCTGCTCACCGCGCTGCCGTTCGGGCTGATTCATCTCCCACAATACGGATGGGCCTGGGGAGCGGCGCTGGTGATTTTTCTCGTGGGAGTGGTCTGCGGGGCGGTGCGCGCGGCGACGAAGTCTGTGGCGGCCAGCTTCCTGGTGCACGTGGGCTATAACGGGACGCAGATGCTGATTGCCGTCGTGGACACGCATGGCTTCCGGCACATGGAGAAGGCGGTTCTGATGCATCTCCGGTGAGCCTCGTTGCATTCAAACTCCAGGAGTGAACAAGTTGCTCATCGTGGCCCGAAGCAAAGAGCCTGATCATGCCTGCAGTACGCGGACTGCAGGCTCTTCGGCATCGCTCAGAACAGGCTCTCCGCGACAAAACACGCCGCTCAAGATGCCAAGGGCGCGCAAAGGTTGACTACAGAAGAATCTGAAACCATCTGAGCCAAACTGAGTTGCGGCCTCGGGGACGATCTCGGTATCATGCACCAACCCCTGCAGTGGACGTGGTATGAGTGATCCGGTTTTAGAACCTAGGCAGGACAAATCTTCGGCTCAGCAGAAGACTCTGGCTGAGACGTTGCTGGCACCCTCTATTCTGGAGGCGATTCCTGACGCGGTCGTCGTCGTCAACCAGCAGGGCGTCATCATCCAGGTCAATTCCCAGACAGAGACGCTGTTTGCCTACACGCGCGACGAACTCATCGGGCAGAAGATTGAGATGCTGGTGCCGGAGCGGCAGCGCGGGCAGCACGACCAGCACCGGGCGCAATTCCACGCCAAGCCCAAGATTCGCCGCATGGGATCAGGGCTTGATCTTTACGGCAGGCGCCGGGACGGATCGGAATTTCCGGTGGAGATCAGTCTCAGCCCAGTGTCCACGGGCAACGGCGCGATGGTTCTGAGCGTGATCCGGGACATCAGCGACCGCAAGCGGATTGAGGAAGAATTGCGGCGTGCGAATGAGGAACTAGACCGGCGCAAGAGCCGCGAGCTGCGGGACTCGCAGAATCGACTGGCGTTGATCGTGGATTCGTCGCAGGACGCGATTATCGGGAAGAATCTGGACGGCATTATCACGCACTGGAATAAGGGCGCAGAGCACATGTATGGCTACACGGTGCAGGAGATGATCGGCCGGCCGATTATGGTGCTGTGTCCGAAGGACCGGGTGGATGAGATTCCCGGGATTCTGGACAGGATTCGGCACGGGGAGCGGGTCGAATACTTCGAGTCGGTGCGAGTCACGAAGGACGGGCGGCGGTTGAATGTATCGATCTCGGTTTCCCCAATTCACGATACGGAAGGGAAAGTAGTAGGGGCATCGGCGATCGCGCGGAACATCACAGCGCAAAAGAAAATCGAGGATCAGCTGCGGCAGTCGCAAAAAATGGAAGCAGTTGGCCGGCTGGCGGGAGGAGTGGCCCACGACTTCAACAACCTCCTGGGGATCGTGACCGCGTGCTCGGAACTGCTGCACACTCGCGTGGAAGCCGGGAGCCTGGAGTATATCGACAACATCCGGGAGGCGGCGAAGCGAGGAGCGTCGCTAACGCGGCAACTGCTTGCATTCAGCCGGAGGCAGCCGGTACAGCCGCAGTTGCTCGATCTGAACGGGCGCCTCCAGGAAGTGAGCAAGCTGCTGCATCCACTCATGGGAGACGATGTTGAGATTAGGCTTCTGCCGCGATCCGCGACTGCGATTGTCGAAGCAGATGCAGGCCAACTGGATCAGATCGTGATCAATCTCGCGGCGAACGCGCGGGACGCGATGCCGCACGGGGGTAGGCTGATCATCGAGACCGGGGTGTTCGATTTCGATGAAGCCTTTGCCCGGGAGCATCCGGCGATGACCGCGGGACGGTACGTCATGATGGCCGTCAGCGACAACGGCGTCGGCATGGACGAGGCCACGCGATCGCGCATCTTCGAGCCGTTCTTCACCACGAAAGAAATGGGCAAGGGGACCGGGCTCGGGCTGGCCACCGTGTACGGCATCGTGAAACAAAGCGGCGGAGATATCTGGGTGTACAGCGAACCGGGCCGCGGGACAACGTTTAAGATCTATCTGCCCTGCGCGGATCACAAGCTGGGGACTGCTCCGGAAGCGAAGGCGGAGGCGCTGCCTGCCAGGCGCGAGGGCGTAACGATTCTACTGGCGGAAGATGACGTAGTCATGCGCCGGCTGACCCGGAAGATGCTGGAGGGGCACGGGTACGCGGTGCTGGAAGCCGATGACGGAGTGGCTGCGCTGGCCGCCTTAGGGACGGATCACGCGGCGATCGACTTAGTCCTGACCGACGTCGTGATGAAGGGAATGAACGGCCCGGAGTTGGTGCTGCGGTTGATGGACACGCATCCAGAGGTGAAGGTCGTGTATATGTCGGGATATACCGGAGAGTTGATGGCGAATCAGGGTCTGGAGGGCGGTATTCGGCTGCTGGAGAAGCCATTCACGCGAGCGGAGTTGTTGAAGACGGTTGATGCGGCGCTGGGATAGGGGCGTCCTTTCCGGGTCGGGAGCAGTCGGCATTCGCCATTCCGGCCTGGCCTCGGCAATCTGCCTGGTGCGCCGTGTCGCTGACGCTCTTCCGTTGCGCGTTGCTGTCGGGAGCCTGCTTTTGCGATACTCGGGTCGTTATAGAAAGGGAGTTCATAAATGAAAGGTAATCCTAAAGTTATTGCTGAGCTGAATAAGGCATTGCAAGAAGAGCTGACCGCTATCAACCAGTATTTTCTACATGCGGAAATGTGCGAGAACTGGGGATATCACAAGCTCTCCGAATTCATCAAGAAACAATCCATCGGCGAGATGAAACATGCCGAAGTGCTGATTGAGAGGATCCTGTTTCTGGATGGCAGCCCGTCGATGATGCCGTTGGAGTTGACGGTCGGCGGTACGGTCAAGGCGATGATCGAAAGCGATCTGGCTCTGGAGATTGGAGCGGTGAAGCAGTACAACGATGCGGTCGCCCTGGCCACCAAAGAGGGCGACAACGGCTCGCGCGACCTGCTCGTGCAATTGCTCAAGGACGAGGAAGAGCACGTGGACTTTCTCGAAGCCCAGGTGCATCTGATGAAAGAACTCGGCTACGAGCGGTACCTGAGCATGCAAATGGGCGAAGACGAGGAAGAGTAAGTGTGGCGCGGGCACTCCTGCCCGTGACTGCCGGCGGCATTTGTAAAGCCAGACTTCCCGATGGTCAGAGTTGCGATAAGACCTACGCCATCACTCGTGGTTAGAGTTCGCGGGCAGGAGTGCCCGCGCCACACTTAGCTGCCACCCTTACTTCACTGTGACTGTCAGCAACTGAGCGCCATTCACGACGTAGTCGAGCGGGGGCGTTGCGGTTTCATCCACGTTCGATTCGCCGCTGACGATCATTTCCTGATTGCCGCGCATGCCGTCCATGACGTTCATGATTGAAATCGGCAGGGTGGGCATGACTTTGTCAGCGACGCGGGCCTCGGGGTCGGCTTCGAGCAGCGAGACGTAGACGCGGTTGTTGGCGTGCTCTTTGTTCAGCAGCGAGATGGTCGAAGCGAGGTCGAGCTTGCGGGCAAAGACCGGGTTCAGCCGGCTCACGCGGTCAAGCGTGTCGCCGTCGCTCACCAGAATGCGCAGGATTCCCTTGCTGGCTGAGGTTGGGATCTTGACCGGAATCTGGCGGACACTACGTTCGCCGCGATAAGGCGCGAGGACGGTTTCGACGATGATCTGATCGCCGGGCCGGGCTTCGGTGACGTCAGTGCGGGCGCTCTCCAGGCGTGCCCAGCGACGCTCGCGGACGAGGTCGAAGTCGAGCTTAACACTCTCGACGGCCGGAGCTTTGTAGGGATTGTCGTAAATGCGTCCGAATCGCTCGCCGAGCGAAAGGGCGGCGGCCATGGCGGCAGGCTGTCCGTTTTCACCGGGCGTGAACATGTTCTTCAGCGAGACTTGGGGAAAACCCTTGACGTTAACACTGCCATTCAGGCGATAGGTAATTTCCTCGCCATACTCATTCACGCCGTGCAGGGCGTTGAAGACCGTAGCCATGATGGCCACCGGGCTCAGGCGCGGATTATTCAGCACCTCATAGTGGAACTCTTTCGTGCCGGCTCCGCCCGTGATGTTTAGTGTGACCGGAATCATGTCCGGCTGCTTGTCGAACACGCCCAGAATACCGGTATGGCGATCCTGCACAAAAGTGCCCGCGGCCTCGGTCGTGTTGACGATCTTGAAGGCATTGAGCGGCGAGGGCAGAGTGGCCAGCACTTCCGCCTTGTTCATGGGCAGATCGACCGAGCCGAACTGCAGCAGAGGATGTCCGCAAGCCAGCAGGCGATGCGGATCGATATAGGTCACGGTGCAGGTGGCGGCAATATCGAGATCGCCGCGGACTAGAATGGCGCTCACGGCGGATCCTGGCTCGAGCGGTTCGGGCTGTTTCTCGTTGCTGACCGAACCGGCGCCCATCACCGGCACAATTCCCGCGGCAGCAAATTCCGGGGCAAAGAGACGCACGGTTTCTTCGGAGAATCCGTTGAAGACCAGTGGTGTCTCGATGGGCTTGAGGTAGTTGGCATAATCCCGCACTGAGGTGGAGAGAGAGGCCGCGTCTCCGGGGGCCGCAGTTTTGCCGGCGGCGTTCGTCACGGTGGGTCTGGTGACGGATGTTTCTTCCGCGGGCGACTTATCGAGCGCATTGATCTCGAGCATGTCCGCGATGGGAGTAACCCCGGCAATGGGCTCCTTAGAGAATTCCCCGATGCGGAAGGCCAGGGCTCCGGCCAGCTTGCCGTCGATGTAGACCGGACTGCCGCTCATGCCAGCGACCACGCCGGTATATTCGACCTTCTTCCCGTGCAAACGGACCAGGATGATGTCACCCTTAGGGCCGTTGACGTTGTGCAGAACGCCGAGGACTTCGACATCCATGGGCTCCGGCTTGATGCCCTCGAAGACCGTGTACGCGACTCCGCGCATGCCTGCATGGATCTGATCCACGGGGATTGTAGGCTGCGTGCTTTGGGCGGCCAGAAGGGTGGAAAGGGAGAAGACGAACGCAAACAGCAGAGGAAGAACTCTTTTCATGTAAAGCCCCGAAAGGTACTGCCAACTCGACACTCTATCGGATTAGACGCTCAGAACTGCGACTCGTTGCCTGGAGGGGAAGTCAAAAATCGGCAAAACATCCCAATCGCGAATCCGTGCGTCTATACTAGCACAGAGCGGTTTTTGGGGTCTGACAATGTTGTTCGCGAATCGGAAGCACTCGACACAAAAGTGCCTTGGCTTGGCTGGGATGAAGTTAGCCTTGGCACCGGTTGTCTGCTTGGCTGTGGTCTGCAGTTCCCTGACGGTCTGGGCGCAGGACCAGACGGGGCAGGCCCCGCCCGCACAGGCACCCTCCCAGACGCAAGATAACGGCAAGCCCAAGCAGGACGTCCCGGCCGAAGCCGGCGGACCAACCGACAGCGTCGGGCCGTATGCAATTCCCCGGAAGAAGATCGAGGAGGTCCCGCCCCCGCCGCCTCCCGCTCCCAAAAACGTTGAGGACAATCCGGACTACTCGCTCAAGGTGAATGTCCCCCTAGTCAACGTAGACGTACTGGTCACGAGCAAAAACGGGCAGTTCATCCCGGGACTAAAAAAGGATAATTTCCGCATTCTCGAAGACGGCGTGCCGCAGCAGGTGACGAACTTCAACGTTTCGCAGGCGCCGATTACGGCCGTGCTGCTGGTCGAGTTTGCTTCGACAAATTACGTCTTTATGATTCAGGCTCTGCAGGCCTCCTATGCTTTCGCCAATACGCTGAAGAAAGACGACTGGGTGGCGGTTAGCTATTTTGATATGCAGCCACACATCCTGGTCGACTTTACTCAAGATAAGAGAGCGGTTTATGGGGCGCTGAACCAGTTGCGCATACCGGGATTTGCCGAGACCAACGTTTTCGACGCTGTTTATGACACGCTCGATCGCCTGGACCGCGTGGAGGGAAAGAAATACATCATTCTGGTAACGACCGGTGTTGACACTTTCAGCAAGCTGACGCTCGACAAGATCCTGAAGAAGATCAAAGACACAAAGGATGTAACGATCTTCCCCATCAGCATCGGATTCATCGTGCGGGAGTATTGCGAGACCCATCCCGGATATTGCCGCAATGCGCACGGTATGGGCATTCCCGTCGGAGAGATGGACTACTTGCAGGGTGATAACGAGATGCGCACGTTCGCCGCTATGACCGGAGGCCGCGCCTATTTCCCGCGATTTGAAGGAGAGCTTCCAGAATTATTTGGTGACATTTCCAACGACATCCGTAACCAATATTCGATTTCCTATCACCCGACCAATACGAAGCTCGACGGAACTTATCGCAAGCTGAAGGTGCAGGTGGTAGCTCCCGATGGCGGGCAGCTCAAAGTGAAAGACCAGAAGGGCAAAGACGTAAAGCTCGAAGTGTTTGCCCGTGATGGATATACGGCGAAGCACACGGTGGATTAAGCCACTACTCGGTTGCCGGTACCCAGTACCCAGTAAAACCTGATCTCGCGCACAGGTACGACAACATCGGCGTCATTGCGGACTCTTCGCGTTTTTGTTTTTTCTGGGTACTGGCAACTGGATACTGGGTACTGGTTTTTCACAGGTGAAACAAGCGGTCCAGCAGGAAGAAGACGGCGGCTCCCACAAAAACCAGCAAAGCCATTTTCATGGACGGTTCATTGTTGACTTCGGGGACAAGGTCCGAAGCGGCCACATAGATCGTCACTCCAGCCGAGAGGGGCAAACCCGCGCCCACATGATGCCGAAACAGCGCCATGGTGAGCACTCCAGCGAGCGTCGAGCCTCCTAGAATAACCGACGCGCCCCAGGCCTTGAAGCGGCTGAGTCCGCTGGCCAGCATCACGGAGCTGACCGTGAAGCCTTCGGGAATCTTGTGCAGGAAGACAGCGATGAAGATCAGCCAGCCCAGCCAGTTCGAAACCAGAAATCCGGATGCGATGGCGATGCCGTCGAAGAACGTGTGAATGATGAGGCCGAGCAGGACCGAGTATCCCTTGTGGGAATGGATGAACTCGTCCCGATGCGTCTCTTCGCCGAAATGAAAGTGCGGGGTAACCGTGTGTTCGAAAAAATGAATGACCAGATAACCAAGCAGAACAAGAAACGCTGCCGACCTTCCGCGTAGCTCGATGCTTTCCGGGACCATCTCGACCAGCGCGGTGGCCAGCATGAATCCCGCGCCCAGCGCGACGAAGTAGCGGAGATAACGCCGCTCCCAGTGCCGCTGCACGATGATGGCCCCGCCGAAAACATTGGCCGCGGCCGCGGTCAGGCCCAACAGGACGCTGGTGGCGATGGGATGCATATGGCGTTAGTAGCGAGTACCGTGTACCGAGTACCGAGTCCAATGGCGTTGACCAAGTCCATTGCTTTCCGTCACGATGAGGTCCTTGTAATGCTGCGCCATCGCGGAATAGCTTACAACTAACTGCTCGGTACTCGGTACTTGCAACTCGGTACTCAACCCGAATGGCGGATGTGCATTACGTCGCCATCCTGCACGATGTAGTCCTTGCCTTCCAGGCGCAGCGTGCCTTTGGCGCGGGCATTGGCTTCGGAGCCGGCTTCGAGGAGCTGGTCCCAGCGGATGGTTTCGGCGCGGATGAAGTGCTTTTCGAGATCGGAGTGAATGGCTCCTGCGGCTTCCTGGGCGCGGGTATGGGCTGGTATCTGCCAAGCACGGCATTCGTCCTCGCCGGCGGTGAAGAACGAAATCAGGCCCAGCAACTGGTAGGTGGTGCGGATGAGGCGGACCAGCCCACTCTCTTTGAGTCCGTAGCTGGATAGGAATTCGGCGGCATCGGCGTCACTCATTTCAGCAAGCTCCGCCTCAACTTTGCCGCAGATGGCGGTGGCTGCGGAATTCGGACGCGCCGCAATCTCCGTCAGTTTGTACTTGCTGACAGCTTCGTCAAGCTCTTTTCCCAGTTCCGTAGACTCACCGATGTTGAGCACGTAGAAAATCGGCTTCTCGCTCAGGAACATGAAGCCACGAATGCGCTTTTTGTCTTCCGGCGTCATGTCCATTTCACGCAGTGGTTTCTCCGCTCCGAGGTGAGCATTGGCGCGCTTCAGCAGCTCGAATTCTTTTTCCAGTTCCGGCGTCTTCATCTTCTTAAGGTCTTTTTCCAGCCGTTCGAGACGCTTTTCGATCTGGCCGAGATCGCTCACCATCAGGTCGAACTCGACGTTCTTGATGTCGCGTAGCGGATCGATCTCCGCCGCCAGCGGAACTGCGGGATCTTCGAAAACTCGGACCACGTGGGCCAGCGCGTCCACCTGCCGAAGGTGGCCGATGTAGGCGGATTCCTTGAGCGCGTCCTGCCCAATCGCTCCGACGTCGACGTATTCGACGGAGGTGTGTGTCAGCTTCTTGGGGTTGTAGAGCGCGGCCAGACGATCGAGACGGTCGTCTGGAACTTTGGCGACGCCAATGTGGGCCTCACGCGGATTTGCGTGGGCTTGGGCGGAGAGATGCGCCTTGGTCAGAATTTGGAAAAGAGATGTTTTGCCTACCTGGGGCAGGCCAATGATGCCGGTTTTCATAAGAAAGCTCTTGGCTGTTAGCTTTTGGCTCTTTGCTCAGTACTTCGCTGAAATGAAGACAGGGTTTTGTGGCGTACCTCAGCGAGCGTCAAACGACCTTTCAGAATAAACCATGGCTGAGAAGTTGCCCATATGCGCTGTGATCCTGATCACATGCAGGAGTGATACGCAAGATAGGAGACTCCGCTCTTGCCAAATACGCTGGGGGCAAGTGAAGTCCACCGAGCTGTCCGGCTAGCGCGGGGAATTTGCTGAAGTTCATGCTTTTGGAGGTGCGCGATGTTTGCCAACCCCGCAGCCAGCTGGTATCACAGCAACCGATACAACGCGGATTCTACCTGCGAGCACTGTGGTGGGGTTGTTCGCCACGAGCGCTGGTGTATCACGTGCGATGCTCTCGTGCAATACGCCTATGGAGCGGTGCTGGATCCCGAGAAACTGACCTTGATCGACCGGTTGATCCTGCATGCGCTCGGGGTGGTGTGGGGGAAGAATCGGTGTGAGGGGAATTGCCAGGCCTCGTAGAAATGGCTGACTCGGAACACCCCAAGGCCATGTGTCGATGAGCTGCTAACGCGATGGTTGAGATTATGCGGATTCATCCTTAGCGACCAGCAGCACTCGCGGCGGCCCTCCCCGGAACTGCCAGCGTCACCGCGTCGGGCTGGGTCCAGATGGCTTTGCCGCTGGTCAGGTCGAGGCGGTTCATGGTTACTTTCAACTGTTTGTGGTCGACCTCGACCAGTAGGTAGTGGTAGTTCACTTCTTTGCTCTGGAAGGGATCGTCGGGAGCGCGCTCGATCGGATAGGCATGTGCGGCTCCTCCACCTGACACGAAGTAAGTAACACCGCCGTGTTCATGGCGCTCGTAGTTGTGAACGTGCCCAGAAAAGACCACGATGCGGAAACGGGCATGAGCCTGGCGCTCCTCGAGCAATCTCGCAAGCGCTTGTTCCTGCGGCCGGGCCGAGTGGCCGCCGCCGAATTTCTTGTCATCGGAGGAACTGGTGTAGGGCGGATGGTGGTCCATGACAAAGACGAAGTCCACGTCAGCGGGTACATGGTCGAGCTTGCCGACCAGCCACTGGCCCTGCGGACCGGATAGTTCCTCGAGAGAGCTATCCAGCACGAGGATCAGAGTGTTGGCGGCGCGCACCGAGTAGTACCTGCTATTTTTCAGTTCAGGGAAACGCTGGAAGTAGTTTCCCAATGCGACTTCTGCGTTGCCGTGAAGATCGTGGTTGCCAAGAGCTGGATAGATCGGAATTTTCTTTTCGCGCAGGAGCGCGGTTTCGCTGTCCCAAACCTTCCAGTCGTTGGCGTCGTACCCGTTATAGACGATATCGCCGGTGAAACAGATGAACGCAGGATTGACTTCGGCGATGGCTTGCACCAGCGCAATGCGCACGCCAGGGTTGGAGGCCTCGGTGTCTCTGGGATCGTGAAAGCGCGTGTCGCCGTAAGCAACGAACCGGAACGGGACCTTCACGTCGAGCTGCAAATCGACGTGGTTACTGCTTTGTGCGCTCGATTTCTTGGTGCAGCCGGGAAGCACGAGCAGTCCGGCCACAGCTACAAACAGTAGCCCGGTTTGCAGCCGTGAAGTGCGTCGCAAATTCATGGAAAGCCTATCCTGGATCAGATTTCTTCGTCTGTCGCTCTATTGTCCCACGACCAGAACTTCGAATTGGCCGTTCTCCGCCGTGGACAAGAAAAGCCGATGGGTTTTGAGATCGAGCGCCATGGTTTTGGCGCGCGGCGCGGTCTTCACCGTCTCAACCACGGAGTACTTGTCCGGGCTGTCCTGATGAATCACCGTAATAGTGCCTTCGCCATTGGAGTTGAAGATCATCCTGGTCTCGGTGTCGAAGGCGGTCGCGTCGACATGGTCACCGATCGGCAGCGTAGTGATGACCTTGCCGGTGTCGGCGTCCATTACCGCCATAACTTTGCTGCGGCATCCCAGGAACAGACGGCGATTGTCGCGGTCGATGGCCATGCTGCTGGGAGAGGCGCATGGCGCGGTGGGCCAGCGCTGCTCGACCTTGAGATCACGGGAATTGATCTTGAGCACGAGGCTTTCGTCCTCGAGGTTATCGAACACGTAGCCTTTGCCGTCGGCCGCAGCGAACTCGGGTCCGCCGCCGAGATCGACCGTCCCGGCGACCTTGCCCGCAGCGGCATCGATCGCGGTCGCGCTATTGCTGGCGCCGTTGAAAGCGAAGACGCGCGACGTTGCGGGATCGTAAATGATGGCGTCGGGCTTGTTGCCGGTAGGAACGTCGCCGATCGGTCTTAGCGTCTTGAGATCGAAAATCGTAACCGTAGCCGCTTGTCCGTTGCTGACGAAGCCGCGACCAGATTCTGGGGCGAGGGCGATCCCGTGCACGCCGAGCGTTTTCGGAATATTGCCGACGACGGCAAGCGCATCGATGTCCAGCACTTCCACCTGCGTGCCGTGCGAGACGTACAAGCGGCGAGCGGCTTCATCCACGGTGAGGTAGTCCCAGCTACCGGTCCCCGGGATAGGAATCTTTTTGATGACGGAATAACTGGCTGACGGCGCCGGCGCGGCGAACAGAGCGCAACTCAAGACCGCGATCATCGCCGAACAAAGAACATGGCTTCGCATGAATTTCTCCTCGGCAGCAACCTTAGACGACGCGCCTGAAATTTGCCTGAAGGCGCATCATCACGTCAGAACTTGAAGCGCACCATGAACTGCAGTTGCCGCGGCAAGCCCGTGCCCGTGTTGGGCGACGCGGCGTTGTCGTTGTTGATGTTGAAGTTCACAAACGTGCTGATTATGCCAAAGTCGCTCTTGGGCGTAAGCGTACCCAACTGCCCAGGGCTAGCAGGGGGATTGTAGAAAAGACTCAGATCCCCTGGATCCGCCAGTTGAGTGTGATTGAAGATGTTGAACGCCTGCACCGCGAATTCCATCGCCACGCGTTCGCTGAGCTTCGTTTCTTTCGTCAGCGCAAGATCAATCTGCCAGCTGTTCAGCGCACGAAACACCCCATTCGGCGCATTCCCAAATCGGGTAAAGTTTCCGTTCGCGTCCGTGGGCGGAGGTGCAAACGCAGCCGCGTTGATCATCGGCGTGCCTAGGGAAGCGGGCGTCAGGGGAGTTGGATGCGAGAGGAGCAGCGGCACACCGGGGATGAGGTCCGGCCGTTGGCTAGTCTGATCGTTGCCATCGGGAAGCAGGAAAGTGGGGGCCTGGCCCGCGAACGGCCCAAACTGAATGTTCGGACTGTTGCCCAGATCCATAGCAACCGTCAATGGATGTCCGGTGTGCCAGAGACCGACACTGCTCATCTCCCACCCTCCCACGATCTTGCCCAGGACTCCGGAACTGTTGAGAAACGATTTCCCGGGGCCAAAGGGAAGTTCATACACCAGATTGGCGGCGACATTGTTGCGCACGTCAAAAACGCTTGGGCCTTTGTCGCAGGGCAGGCAATTGACGTTTTCGGGCCCATTTGATTCGCCTCCACCGACCGAGCCATCATTGATGGAATGCGACCAGGTGTAACGTCCCTGGAACTCCAGCCCCTTGCTGAAGCGGCGCTCGATAGACAAGCCCAGGGCGTTGTATGTGCTGGAACCGATATCACTTTTGTAGTCGGTGGAAGCAAAGGGGTTTCCACCAGGAAAATAAGCGTCCAGCGTGCGGAAGCAATCGCCGTCGACGGCGTTGAACGTCACCGGCTCGGTGCACAGGTTGACTGCGCCGCGCGAGAACAACCGCACGCCGCGGCTGCCCAGATACTGAGCCGAGGCGGTGAAGTTTGACGGCAATTCGTGCTCCACCGTAAGTCCCCAGGTTTCCGAATACAGGTCACGGCGGCCTTCCCGCTGTAGGGCGCGGAATTGGTTTCCAACCTTCGTCGGGCTTGTTCCCTGAGGAAGATTCGAGAGGTCAGGTTCCGTTTGTTCATATGCAGGTTCCAGGGGGAAAGGGAGCGGGTTTCCCATGTTGTCTGTCGGAGGATTCACGGTCACGCGAAACGTGTCGCTTTCCAGTCCGGCGTTTAAATCGTCGTTCTGTGCCGCACCATGGTAAATGCCGAACCCGGCGCGAAACACGGTTTTCCCGTGTAGCGCACTTGGCGCCCATGCCAGGGCGACTCTGGGATCAAAGTTTCTGTAGTTCGGGTTATACAGCGCCGGGTTTTTGGGGCACGGCGGAGTATTGATCGGACCGGGACTCGGCGCTACGTTGATTGAGCCTGATCCCAGGCAAACACCATGAAACACGTTTAGATCGAAGACGGTGGTCCGGTTAGTTGCCTCGTGTGCAACTCCGTAGTATTCCCAGCGCAGTCCCGCCGTCAACGTGAGGGTCGGAGTAACTTTCCATTCATCTTGGAAGTACGGCATGATGAAGTTACGCCGCAGCCCATGGCAGCACCAGGGGGCAATAAATTGGATTCCGCCGGTGAGATTGGCGTCTACTACGTCCTGGTCGCCGTTGAAGCTAAGGACATTGTCGGCCGTCTGCCCTTGATTGAGCCTCACTCGGCGATACTCCATGCCCGTCTTGAACGCATGCCGCCCGTGAACCCAAGTCAAGTTGTCGACCACACCGAAGGTCGAGCCGATTTCGATATCGGCCGTGTTGTCGTTCAGCCCCACGAAATTGGGAGTGCTTACCGCATACGTAAGTACGCTTGACTGCGGATTGTGAAAGGGCGACCGGTTGATGTAGCCCTTAACTTCATTAAAGATGCTGGGCGTAAAAGTGTGCTGCAGCGCCACCAGATAGTTCGCAGGGTGGTTGATGACTCGAACCTTGTCGCCGGGGAGGGCACCGCCATTAGGGCCGTCTACGAGGCTGATGTCGCGCTGCGCACGCCCGTAGAACAGGGTCTTCTCGCTGAACTGGTGATCAATCCGCACCAGCCACGTATCCTCATGGACAGTCGTGGGCTGAGGAGCTGTTAGGGTGTCAGCGTCGGCGTTGTAGCTGGCGTTAGTATTCGGATTACCTTGCCCAAGATACGTGAAAGCCGCGTCCGGGTAGACAAAGCGGGCGGAACAGCCATTGATTGGCCCCGCAGCGGCAACCGAAGCCCGCCAAGGATACGCCTGCATGATTGGGCACATCTGCGGAGACTTGCTCAAGACGGCCTGCTGAAAGGGAACGTTGAGAGACTGGCCCATCGTTGGATCGGTCGGACTGGTTGGATTCGCTTGGCCAACGCCGGCCGGCACCGTGAACTGGTTTGTGATCGACTGAAACTGGCGCAGCCCCTCGTAGCTGATGAAAAAGAAGGTCTTGTTCTTAATGATCGGCCCCCCGAATGTCAATCCATACTGCCCCAAGCGGAAGGGGGGAATAGCAGGTTGGCCGGCAACGTTGTAATCGTTGAAGTTGCGGGCATCGAAAACAGAATTTCGAATGTAGCCGAAAGCTGTGCCGTGCCAGTCATTCGTCCCGCTCTTCGTTTCTACGTCGATCTGGCCGCCGGCCTGAGTACCATACTCTGCGTCGTACAAGGCACTGTTGACGCGATATTCCTCAATCGCGTCCTGTGAGATTTGCAAACGGGTCTGTGATTTTTGCGCTTGCTCCTGAATGCCCCCGGCGTCAACGCCATCGATAGAGAAGTTGTTATCGTCGCGGGCTCGGCCGGCGAAGCGGATGGTGCGCTGATCGCCGCCACCGTCGTCCTGGGCGAAGGGCGCGAGCAGCGTGAAGCTGGACCAGTCGCGGCCGTTGTTGGGCAGTTCTGAGATCTGGGTCGTGTCGATGACCGTGGCCGCTTCGGCCGAACTGCGGTCCGCAGGCCCAACGGTGGCCTTGACTTCGATTTTTTCGTCAATCCCTCCGACCGCGAGATCAACGTCCAGAGTCCGTGTTTGTCCGACCCGGAGCACAACATCTTCCACTAGCTTGGTTTTGAAACCGTTGGCCGTAACGGTTACGGTATATCGGCCCACCGCGAGACCCGGGAAACGGTAATAGCCCTTCGAGTTGGTCGGCTGTTCCGCTGTCAGCCCAGTATCGACGGCGAGCACCTTCACGGTGGCGCCAACGATCACGCTTCCCGATTGATCCGTGATTGTGCCTTCGAGTTCGGCGCGATCGACTTGTCCCCATGCCGTTGTGCCAGCCAAGATGAGGGAAGCGCTGACGAGTAGGGCCAGTGCGAGCCGAGAAAGAGGAGAAACCTTCGAACTGCGTCGATTGGAATTCATGTCAGCTCCTTGCGGTACCGGAGATGTTGAGACAGAAGGGTTCTGCGGCTCACGTGCAGGTCCCCGTAATTCATCACTGGCTACGATTGCGAGGTTTGAATAACCGGGAATCCTAGAGGCCGAGTGTGACGCAGGAATGAACGTCAAGTTAATATTTCTTCAGATTTCAGAGGCCAGGTGAAGCGCTTCCGCTCTACACTGTTCGAAGACTAGGGCTGACTGACACTAGGTTTTGTAGATTGGGATGAAACTGCTGATCGTAGAGGACGAACCGCGCATGGCCGGCCTGCTCCGCAAGGGATTGACGGAGGAGGGGCACACGGCGACGTGTGCCAGCGATGGCGCTGAGGGATTGGAACTCGCGAAGTCTTACGAGTTCGACGTCATTATTCTCGACATCATGATGCCGAAGCTCAGCGGCTATGAACTGGCCAAGCGGCTGCGGGCGGAAAAAATCCGCACGCCGATCCTGATGCTCACGGCGCGGGATTCGGTGCCGGATGTCGTCCGCGGACTTGATCTTGGCGCCGACGACTACATGACCAAGCCGTTTTCATTTGACGAATTGGTCGCCCGGTTGCGGGCAGTCAAGCGGCGCGCTGCGGCGGCTGAGGAAACGAGTATGCGAGTCGGGGACCTGGTACTGGACCCGGCCAGTCGGGAGGTCCTGCGCGGCGAGGCCCGCGTCTCTCTGACCCGCACGGAATACAATCTGCTGGAGCAACTCATCTACCGCGCCGGCAAGGTGGTATCACGCCGGTCGCTGATCGAAGCAGTGTGGGGATTTGACCGCGATATCGAAGAGAACACGCTCGACGCATTCATGCACCTGCTGCGCGGCAAAGTGGATGCACCGGGCCGGCCGAAGCTGATTCATACGGTGCGCGGCGTGGGATATATGATCCGCGAGGTTCAAGGACAAGGCGGGCTGGGATGAAACGGCTTTCCATCGGAGTGCGGCTCACCCTTTGGTATCTGGCGATCTTCGCCGTGGCCCAAATAGTCTTTGGCGCCGGCATGTGGTTCCTCCTGAGGTATCACCTATACGACTTGGTCGACGATGGTCTAGAGAGCCAGGTCGAGGATTTAACGAACTTTCTGCAGGCGCAGAAGAAGGATGCTTCGATTGCCAAACTGCAGGAAGAGGTGAACGAGACTTATGTTCTCGAACACTCCGGCGACTATCTCGATGTCCATGCGGAAAATGGTGAGCTGATCTACCGCTCCACCTTCCTTGAAAAACACCCGCTGACGCTCGCGGCACCCGAGCGAATCGGACGGGCCGACTTCCGGAACCGTAGGATGGAGGGGCGGCATTTGCGCTTCCTGCTGCAGAGACTCAAGGTCAACGGGCACGTCTACACTGTCGCGATGGGCGCTCCAATCGAAGATCTGGTTGAGACGTTGGGCCTGTTCCGCTCTTACTTGCTGATGGTCGCTCCCCTGCTGTTTCTGGTGGCAGCGGCGGGCGGATATTGGCTGAGCCGCCGGGCGCTGTCTCCCGTCGACGAGTTGGTGCGAACGGCCCGCGACATCAGCGGGGCCAACCTCAGCAGCCGGCTTCAAAAGCTTGAGACGGGCGACGAACTGCAGCGCCTGTCCGACACATTGAACGAGATGCTCGGCCGGATCGAGGCGGCGTTTCAGAGGATCACGCAATTCACAGCGGACGCTTCCCACGAATTGAGAACACCGGTATCGCTGATTCGCACCGAAGCCGAGTTGGCACTGCGCCGCTCGCGCGGAGAGGCCGAGTACAAGGAATCATTGCGCCACATTCTGCTGGAAGCGGAGCGCACGACGGCGCTCATCGAACAACTGCTGTCATTGGCCCGTACCGATTCCGGGCGCGAGACGCTCCGCATGCAGCCGGTGGATTTGAGCGCCATGCTGCGTGGCGTGGTCGAAAGCTGGCGGCAAGTGGCCGATATCCGGAACATGCAGTTTTCAGCGAGCATTGCGGCAACCGATTCGTTTGTCATGGGGGACGAGGACGCGCTGCGGAGGGTCGCTGACATCCTGCTCGACAACGCGTTTAAATACACGGCTCAGCCAGGAAGCGTGGGACTGTCTCTGGAACAGAGGGGTGACAGAGTAGTGATGATGGTGAAAGACTCAGGGATCGGAATTGCCGAAGAAGACAAAGACAAGATCTTCGAACGCTTCTACCGCGTGGACAAGGCGCGCAGCCGAGAGCAAGGCGGAGTGGGGCTGGGTCTGGCCATTGCGCAGTGGATTGTCGTGCAGCATCGCGGCTCGATCGCGGTCGAGAGCGAGCCCGGCGAAGGCAGTGTTTTTCGCCTGGAGTTTCCCGCGATTGCGGTGCCCGCCCAGAATCCGCAGCTGGTGTAAAGATCGTGCCGTCGCTGCCGGCAGTGAGCTCCCTTAACTGAGCCTAAGTCAGAACCGCTCTGACTGTTTACTACGCGCCTGCGCCCGCCGCCCTTACCAAGACTTCCGTGTCAGGAGTCTCAGCCATCGCGCCGAAGTACAAACGGTAAGAGCGGTGGATTCCATACATGACCGGGAACACCGCCAGCGCCAACTCCCAACCCATATGAGCGCCAACTGTCTGCACCATCGAGACTACTCCAGCGCTGACCACGTAGTACGGGAACGAGAGGTGAGCCAGATTCCACCAGATCGGGCCCGCTGCCTTGCTCTCGCTCAGGGCAACGATCGCCGCGACTGGAGCCGTTTGCCCGACGAACAGGGTCGCTGCCGCCAGCACCAGGCCAGCCGGGTTCAAACTCCAACCTGTTCTGGAGAACCACTGAGCGTGGAACATCAGGCTGGCCAGCGTGGTGGCAAATGCCATCATGCTCAGGTTGAATGCCATCTGTTCCGGTTTCAATCTCGTACCTTTCCGCGGCCAGCACTGGACTGCAGTGGAAACGCAAGTAATAGCGACGGCTTCAGCAGCGCTCAGATTCACGATTGCGGTGAGCAGGAACGGAAGGTTCACCGACATGTTGCCGTTGATGCCGGGTAGCTTGACTTTCATCCGCGATGTGGCTGCGGCCAGTGCCAGAACCGCCAGCGCGAAGTACAAGTGCAGCGAGTGGCTGTGGTAGCCCGTATAACCGGCGGCGCTTGCCGCGCTTAGCATCATCGCGCCGATGAAGGTCCTAATTCGCCGTGTGTTGTTCATGATCTCGTCTCCTTCCTTTGAAAAAAACACACGGCTGTTATTGCTCGTCGTCCCCTGCGTCAGAAAACGCTGAATTAGCGGTTCCCACCGATGATCCCCAGACCACACTTGAGGCTGAGGTGCCGGTGCCAGTGCTCGATCCCCAGACCACGCTGAACGCGCTCAGCGCATTGTTATTCCAGGGCATCGAACTACCCCAAACTACTGACGTACCGTTAACGATCGACGAACCCCAAACCACCGAGCTACCCCAGACCACCGACGATCCCCAAACCACGGAACTAGGGGCAACGCTCGAGTTTCCGTAGACAAGCGAGACCGTGCCGTTCGTGGGGTTGTAGATGGCGGATGGCGAAAGGGCCGATCCGACCGTTGCCGGGGCCAGATCGCTATTGGCAACGGCGGCTTGAACGTTCAGCAGTCCTGCGCCTACGGAGAACAGATCGTAAAAATCCGTGAAGTTCTGCAAAAGATGTGGTACCCAGGCGGCCGTCGAAGTCAGCCCCATCTTGTAGGCCGTCTTCATCAACCGCGCCTTCACTTGATCCGGAGTGAGCGTGCTTTGTTCTTGCAGCAACAGAGCGACTGCGCCGACCACGGCCGGGGTAGCCATACTGGTGCCGCTCAACGTGAAGTAGTGGTTGTTGCCATCTGTCCCGCTTACTAGCTCGCTGGGATAGGCAGCTTCCAGCGTGGCTCCCGGAGCGGCCAGAGAAACGACCGCGTTGCCCGGCGCCATGATGTCAGGCTTCACGACGTGATCGTAGGTCGTGGGTCCCTTCGAACTGTAGCTCGCCTTGGTCTCAGCCGAGACCGACGTCGACCCATTGCTCTTGGTCGCGCCCACCGTCAACACCAAAGGATCGTTGCCCGGCGCAGTGATCGTTCCGAACCCGTTGCTCCCGTTCACACTCAGGCGGCCGTAGTTACCGGCGGCGACAACCACCACGATCCCGCTCTTCCAGGCCGATTCCACCGCCTGGCAAAGCGGATCCTGCGTGTAGCTGACAGGGATTCCGCGGCCTAGCGACAGATTAATGACCCGGATGTTATAGGTGCTCTTCAGAGCGACGGCTTGTTGGATGGCCGCGATCACGGTACTATCGCTGCCCGCGCCGTTCGTATCCAGCGCCCGCAGGTCGATCAGATTGACTCCGGGCGCCACTCCGGCATATTCCCCGCCCGAATAATAGCCGTTGCCTCCAATGATGCCAGCCACATGCGTGCCGTGGCCGTACAAGTCATACTGAGCACCGCTCGAGTTGGTGGTTGGCGTCCCCGTGAAATCCTGGTGATAAACCACGCGCGACGCGGTCTGCGCCGAATTCCACAAGTCGAGATGGCCATCGTTGATGCCGCTGTCGATCACTGCCACTCCGACGCCGGCACCGGTGTAGCCGGAATTCCACGCCGCCTGTACGCCGGTTGCATCATTCGTGAGATCGTCCATCACATTCATCGGATGGTCGATGGTAACTGACACGACCTCGGGATCGGTCTCCAGGGCTGCCAGGGCGCTGACCGGGATGGTGAAAGCCGCAGCCCGAATCATGTGCAGCTTCGCATGCAGGCGGCCGCCGCGATTTTGCATCGTGGAGTAGTGGGCAGCAGTCGGCACCTGCCTGTACTGCACGATGACTCGCACCGTCTGGGCCTGCGCGGATCCCTGATGGGCTTTTGCGAGCAGCCCCGAAAGTTCGGATGCAATCCTCGATGAGGCGCCGGCAGCCGCGTTCAATTGCGGCGCCAACACCATGCTCACCGCCAGAAGCAGGAACAGGCTCGCTCGTTTTCCCCAGGCGGCGCTATGACGCTCATGGCGGCCGACGGGTTTATTTGACTTGCACTTTTGCAGCATAAACCTCACCCTTCTTTCATCGACGGGGGAAAGATCAAGTGTGAATTCGTTCCTGATGTTGCACGGCTGCGACCAATCGGGCCGCTGTAAGTGATTGATTTAATTGTTTATAGTGCGGATGCCCGCGGCTTAAATCGGGCCACTCTGTCCCGCCTGGTGGGTTGTGGGACAGAGTGTCGCAGATTCGGTTGTGGGTGACTTCAGTTTCGCGAGTCTGGTGACCGTTGGAGAAGATCAGAGCTGCGGGCTCAAGCGACGCCTGGCGGGTTCTGGCGGGGACGCCTTATTTCACACCCGCGACCGCTGCCTTCTTCTGCGGTTCGAAGGTCCGCTGCTGAAGGATCTTCGGCATGGCTGCCATCAGCCGCTGCGTGTACTCGTGCTGCGGAGCGGTCAGGACCTGCTGCGTCGTGCCGTGTTCCACGATCTGGCCTTCGTGAAGGATCGCAATGCGGTCGCAGATGCCGGCAACCGAGGCGAGATCGTGTGAAATATAAAGAATGGCCATCCCCGTCGTGCGGTTGAGCTGACGGAAGAGCGCCAGAATCTCTGATTGCGTGATGACGTCGAGCGCGCTGGTCGCTTCGTCGGCCAGCAGCAGCGCCGGACGATGCATCACGGCCATGGCGATCAGCACGCGCTGCGCCTGGCCAACACTCATCTGCGACGGATGCTTGCGCAGGAATTCATCGCTCGACGGCAGGCTCACGCTTTCAAGCGTTGCCCGGATGGCGGCATCACAATCTGCGTTCGGACCAGAAGCGTGGGCCCGCCACGCCTCTTTCAACTGGGTGCGAATCTTCAGCGCCGGATTCAGGGACGAGAGCGGACTCTGCAGCACCAGTGCAAGTTTTCGTCCGCGGAGAGCGCGCAGTTCCCGATCCCGCAGGTGCAGCAAATCGCAGCCCTCGAACTCAATGCTGCCGCAGGCGTGCGCTCGCTTGCCCTCGAGCAGACCGAGGATCGCCATCGCCAGGGTGCTCTTTCCCGATCCGCTCTGCCCAACCAATCCCAGAACCTCTCCGCGGCGGATGTCGAGTGCGACATCGCGCAGCACGGGCGGCTTGTCTCCGTAGCGCACGGAAAGACGCGCGGACAACAGAACGTCGGATGCTGGGCGGTTATTCATTGATTCAGAATCCGTGAAGATCCGCGTAAATCCGTGGCCAAGATATGACCTACTTCACCGTCAGCCGCTCGACATTCCAATAAGTCTGCGGCACTACAATGACCGGGCTGGCCCCCTGCACCCTGCCCGCGACGGCCGACAGCGCATTCTTGTTCACGAGGTAAATGAACGGTGCCTGCTCGACGGCGATCTCCTGCACCCGGTCGAAGGCCTCCTTACGCTTCTGCGCGTCAGCGGAAGAAGCCTGCGCCCGCATCAACCGGTCAATTTCTGCTTCCCATGCGGTTTCCGGCGCTCTTTCTTGTGGATTCCACTGGTGATTTTCCGACGAGCTCAGCCACACGTTCATCTGCTCGCTGGGATCGAGTCCCACGTTGGTCAGACCAAGCAGAATCACTTCGTAGTCGAAAGTCTGGGTCATCCGTTCGATCAGAGAAGGAAAGTCGAGCGTCACGACGTTGACGTGAATGCCGATCTTCTGCAGATCTTCCTGGATCATCGCGGCCATGCGCTCGCGGTATTTGTTGCCAGAGTTGGTAATGATGGAAAAAACCACATCATTTCCGTTCAGGTCTTTGAGCGCGCCATTCTCCAGCCGGAAACCCTCGCCCTGAAGGACTTTCAGCGAGGCCGCCGGCGAGTAGGGCTCAGGCTTCAGCTTGGCGTTGAACCAGAACTTATTTGCCGGTGAGACAGGACCTGCGGCGGGCTGAGCGTGGCCGCGAAATACGACGCGGCTCAAGTCTGCACGATTGATGGCCCCAGAGATCGCGCGCCGGAAAGCAGCCGACCGGAACCAGGTTTTCTTGTACGCCGGCAGCGGCGCCCTGGCGACTTCGTTGAACCACATTTGCTCGCTGTCGAGCGACGGCCCGGCATCATGCACGAGCTGCGGAGACGTCGACGCGAGCTTGTCGAAGTATTCGCTGTCTAGCGAATTGATCAAGTCGATCTCGCCACGTTTGAAACGAAGGAGTTCGACGTCGCGATTGGGCTGAATGTCGAGCCGGATCGAATCCAGATAGGGAAGGTGATGCCCCTGCGGGTCCGTCTTCCAGTAGTTCGGATTGCGCTTCAGCACGACCGTCGCTCCCGGCTTGTAATCCGCTACCATGAATGGACCGAGCACGGCCATTTCTTTCTTCGGCGAGCGCGCGGAAAGTATGGCAACCTGGTCGAACTGCCGGTCGAGTCCGGCCACTGGCGCGGGGAACGTGATTGAAATCTGCGTGGGCGAAATGATCTTCGTCTCGACATTCCCCGGTCCCGAACGGAATGCATCTCCCGTCGGCGAGTGCAATGCCGGGTCCATCAGTTGCCGGACTGTGTATGCGACATCTTCCGCCGAAAATGAAGTGCCGTCGGAAAACAAAACGCCGCTGCGCAGTTTGAACGCGATTTGCCGGCCATCTTTCGAAACCTTCCACGACTGCGCCAGCTCCGGCTCCAGAGCCTGCGACTGGCGATTCATGCGGACCAGCACGCCTCCGGTCAGGTAGCGGATCGCCACCGACGCGTCGTCCTCGACCTTCAAGGGGTCGAATGTCTTCGGCTCCGACCGCAGGCAGAAGCGCAGTTCGCCGCCGTTCTGGGCCACAGCCGACACTGCCAGAACTACAAGGCAGAAGAACGAAACGAGCCCCACGTTCCTGCACTTCATCGTCATCACTATCAATGCGAACCTTCCCCGGAGGTTCGTCATGCAGCTGCCTCTTCCTGCTTCGAGAGCACAAGTTGAAACGACGTCACGACCACGATGAGCAACACCAGCGGGACGAACTTCCACGGCTCCTCGCCCACTGACACCAGGCCTTCCAATTCCTTCAGCAAACTCCCCCACGACGGCATCGGCTCAGCCACGCCGAGGCCAAGAATGCCGAGATTGGCCTCGCTCAAAACGAACACCGGAATCGAAATCCAGAACTGGGCATACAGGACTGGCTTCAAGTTCGGCAGCACGTGCACCCAAAACAGACGCCCGCCGCGAATGCCCGCAGCCCGCGCCTGTTGCACAAAACCGGAGTGGCGCAAGGATCCGGCGGTTGCACAGAGCACGCGAGCCGCGCTGGTCCAACCCAACAGCCCCAACATTAGAAATGTCACCAGAATCGAAAACATGGGCGACACGTTCAACGGCATCAGGGCGCGAACCGTGATCAGCAAGAACAGCCACGGCAGCGACAGAAACAGATCGGTCACCGCCATCGCGCCGCGCGCCCAGCCTCCGCCCAGATATCCGGCTAAGCCTCCAATCAGCGCCGCCATGAGCGTGGAAAGCAGAGCCGCCGCCGGCGCGAGCAGCAGCGAAATCCGAGTTCCGTACAGCACACGAGCGAAGCGGTCGCGGCCAATTTCGTCGGTGCCCAGCCAATGCTGGTGCGACGGAGGCGCGTCCGTGACCTCGCGGTATTGTTTGGCGTATCCGGCCGGAGCAAGCCAGTTCGCCGCCAGTGACACGCCCACGACCAGCAGCAAGACGGCGCACGCTACTTTCCGCGAGACGCTCACGTCTGCTCGGCTCGCAACATATGCCCGATTACATCGGCGCTGGAGTTTGCCAGCAAGGTTACCAAGGTCACCAGGATGGTGAGATTCACTAGCAACGGCAGATCGCGCGCCAGGGCGGCCTGCCAGGCTAGTTGTCCTACGCCTGCGAGCCCGCACAGAGCCTCGACTGGAATAGCGGCTCCCACCGCGATGCTCACCGAGACTCCCGCCAGCGCCAGCAACTGCGGCCCGACGATCGGGACGACGTGCCAGAAGAGAATCCGCAACTCGCTCAGGCCTTTGGCACGCGCGGTAATGATATGAGGCAAGGCGTGGGCTTTCGCCAGCAGATTGCGTGTGTAACGATAGACCCGAGGAAAGACGATCAGCGCGATGGCCAGCGCTCCGGGAACATTCCACAGCACTGACAAGAGGGCGAGGACCGCGGCCGGAATGCAGAGAAACGTTCCACTGATCAGGGTGGTCAGGGCATCGTAAGCCGAAACCCGCAACCACGCTGCGCTCAATGCCAGGGCCAGGGCCGCCGCCCAACTCAGCAGCAGTCCAATCCCAACCAGTCGCAACGACAGAGGAGCCCGTTCCCGGAGCAACGTGGTGACCGGCTGCCCGAGCGAAAGCGAAGTCCCCAGATCGCCATGAAGGGCGCGACGCAGGGAATCAAAATAAAAATGGAAGATATTGTGCTGCGCCTGGCGTGTTGCGCGCAGGGCGCGGACACTGTCGGCATTCAAACGCTGATCCAGGAGTTGCTCATCCGCATCAAAGCCCGGAGCAAGCCGCACCAGCGTGGCCGATAGGAGGCCTCCGAGAAGAGCCGTCGCCACCAGCGCGATCCCATGCCGCGCAATTTTCCGGGCCAGCATGGTGAATCTGCTCCTATTTCACCGCCGCGCCCTGCGACTTTGCGTCTTGCTCGCGCGCGATCGCTTCGGCGTGGTGGATTTGCTTCATGGAATACATGCGGCGGTCGGCTTCGGCCAGCAGGCGCTCGACGTCGTATCCGTCATCGGGACAAAATACCGTCCCCACACTCAACGTGATCAGTTCGCGGCCGCACACATGGCGCCCCGACTCGATGGCAGCCTGGTTCAGCCGTTCCGCCTTTTCTTTGGCCGCTTCCGGCGTCAGGCCGGGAGCGGTGATCACAAATTCATCTCCACCCATGCGGGCCACGTAGTCGTAGCCGCGACAGGCCTCTTTGAGTCGCGTGCAAAACTCACGCAGCAGCTTGTCACCTTCCAGATGGCCGAAGGAGTCGTTGATCTGCTTGAAGCCGTCGATGTCGCAGACCATCACCGCCAGCGGCGTTTTAGTGCGCCGGCAGCGGGCCACTTCCTGCGCCAGATGCACAAACAGCGAGCGCGCGTTGGGCAGCCCGGTCAAGTAGTCGGTAGTGGCGGAGCTCTCCGCCTGCTGATACTTGAGCGCGTTCTCGACCGAGAGCGCCACCTTCGAAGCTACAGCCAGCAGGATTCTCAGATGGTCCGGTGTGAACGCGTCGCGGTTCGCGTGATACATGGCCAGCACGCCCACTACGCCGTTCAGGCCTTCCAGGGGCACGACTAGCGCCGACTGCAGCGTGGCGTGCTTGCCGGGATCGACCACATATCCTGCTTCCACCTGCGGATTTCCGTTCACGATGGGCTTGCAGTTTTCCGCCACCCACCCGCATAATCCTTCGCCGACGCGAATCTTGAGCGACGACAGCATACGGAAGTTTTCGCCGCTCACCAGTTCTGCCAGCAGCCAGCCATTGCGGTTTACGAACACCGCGATCGAATCGTAGGGAATCATGCGGCGCAGGCGCATCGAGAGAACGGAAAGGGTTTCGCTCAAACTGAGCGATACCCCCAGGTCCTGGCTCAGTTCGAACATGGTCTGGGCTTCTTGCCGCGCCGACGCGATGGACGTCAGGAAGTCCGCGTTCTCCGAGGCCCCTTGGGTGGTGGGATCGTCTTTTTCGAATCCGGTCGCGGGCGCGAGTCCGCGCTCCACCTTCACCGTTTTGGAGAGTGGGTGCGGCACAATCGTTTCCTCGGTCATCTGCGCCAGCCGCTCTAACTCGACGTAGTTGCGCTCGAGGATGGCGACGATCTGCGGATCGAACGAGGTTCCGGCTCTCTCCTTCACTTTGTCCATCGCCTCGGCCAGCGGCAGGGCAGGGCGGTATTGGCGGTGCGACGCCAGTGCGTCCAGGCAATCGACGGCGGCCAGAATGCGCGCGCCGATCGGAATCTGTTCGCCGGCGAGTCCCTCGGGATATCCGGTCCCATCCCAGCGTTCATGGTGGCAGCGCACGATGGGCGCGACCGGATATGGAAATGCGACCCGCTCCAGGATTTCCGCTCCCACGATGGGGTGCACCTTCATTTTTTCGAACTCTTCCGGCGTCAGGCGTCCAGGTTTGTTGATGATCTGCTCGGGCACCGCGAGTTTGCCGATGTCGTGCAGCAGCGCGGCCGCGCGCAGAGCCTCGACCTGCTCTTCGCTTAACTTCAGTTCCTTGGCTACCTCAATAGCGTAGGTGCGAACGCGTTGCAGATGGGTATGCGTGGTGTGATCTTTGGCTTCGATGGCGAGCGCCAATGCCTCGATCGTGCGCATGTTGAGCGACGCGATTTCTTCCACGTGGCGCTTCTCCACCTCGACCCGGTCTTTTTCCGCCTCCAGCCGGCCCAGATAGAGCCGGTAAGAGCGGTACACCCAGTAGATCAGCGGCAGGACCAGCAGCGAGGTCTGCCATCCGGCGGTGCGATTGATAATTCCAACCAGACCCACCGCCGCGGCTCCGACCAGGTAATACGGGAACGACCAGAAATAGCATTCCGACCAGACTTTGCGGCTCGATTTCCCTTCCGTAAGGGCGATGACCACTGAGATCGGCAGAGTGTTGGCAAAGAAGAACACAAGCGCGGCGACCATCAGCAGAATGGGCTTGTTCGACGCGAAGCGCACCGTCAGCCAGTGATAGCTGAGATAGGTCAGGGCGCTGGCATTGGCCATCATGCCGGCCACGTTGAACAGCACCTTGATGGGGTCGAGCCGCTTGCGTGTCTGCCACACGCTTTGGAACAGGCTCGCCGCGCAACCGATGACCAGCGTCTCGGGAAGGCTCAACTCCATGACGCCCATCAGGATGAACAGGAAATTCACCGACATCGTGCCATCGATGCCCGGCAACTGGACCTTGAATCCGGATGCCAAAACCGCTACCGCCAGGTAGCACGCGAAGCGGGTCAGGTCCTGCGATTGCCAATGCGACAGGCCATAGGTGAGTACAGTTACGCCGAGGCACACAGTGATGCCGACGAATGCCTTCGTCTGGATCGATAGTCGGTCCGCTACTGATTCCATCTGACGTCCTGGTGTCGCCGGTCTCGTGGCCTTGATTCCACTCTCCCGCTCGTGCCTTCGGGTTGTGCTGGAGAAGACAAAACAAAATTCCCGACCCGGAACTTGATCCTCCTGCGAGCTTCGAACTGAGGGCACACCTCAGTCCGGGCCTGCCCGAGATCGTATTTCACGGAGTGGCAGTTCAGTAGCTTACTTTGGTAACCGCCCCGAGGCGCCGGGCACTGGATTACTTTCGTTACCCCAGAGGCGAGTAGGCTCTCGTTCGAATGGACATACTGTGTCAACATCAACGCCAAACGCTAAAAATGCCCACTTCGCACCGCAGCCTAGACGAGCAGTCGGCGCATAACAGCGGCACTACCGCCAGAGGTGACAGTTCTGTGCCGGGCCCGTGCGCACTGGGCCTGGGATCGTCGTCGCCCATGGGCGTATTCTCCGCCGATCTGCAAGGTGAATTCAGTGGCTGCAACTCGGTCTTCAGCCAACTTCTGGGTTATACCCCCGGGGAGTTGCTGGGGCGCGATTTCTCGGTGCTTTTTGGAGAGAAGGAAAAGGCACACCGCGAAGACCATGTTCAACTTCGCAAAGTGATTCTTGGGACCATTTCGGCGCAAGGGGAATATCACTCCCGGCTATTCGCGCAGACGAAGGCCGGGAACGGCCTACCCGTACGGTTCTCGGCGACGCTGATGCAGGATTCAGCATCCACGCCCAAGGCAATTGTTGCTGTTGTCGTGCCACTCGAACCGGCCAGCCGTCCGGTTGCGAGCTTTGGATCCTCGGCATCGGGACCGGTCGCACTGGGAATCGTCTCGCGCAAGGTGGATGGCACACAATTCATTCTGGCAAGTCCGATGATGCACAAATTCATGGCCCTGGTCGATCGTGTCGCAGGGCAGCCGGAGACGGTGTTGATCACCGGCGAGACTGGAACGGGCAAAGAACTGATCGCGCGTACCGTACACGAATCGTCGCATCGCCGCAGCCGTCCGTGGGTGGACATCAACTGCGCAGCCCTACCCGAAAATCTTGTCGAGAGCGAACTGTTCGGATACGAGAAAGGCGCCTTCAGCGGCGCCGACTCTTCGAAGCCCGGGCTTTTTGAACTGGCCGACAAGGGAACGCTGTTCCTCGACGAAATCGGCGAACTGCAGCCGCAAACTCAGGTCAAGTTGTTGCGCGTGCTCGACGGGCAGCCGTTCTACCGTTTGGGCGGACACCGCAAGATCAAAGTCGACGTGCGCATCGTCGCCGCGACTAACCAGGATCTTGAAGCCGCCGTGAAGAGCGGCCGCTTCCGCCAGGACCTGTTTCATCGCCTGGGCCAGTTCCAACTGCGTGTGCCTCCGCTGCGCGAGCGGCCGGAAGATATTGTCGCGCTGGCGGAACACTTCCTGCGCCTGAAGGCTTCCCGCAAGAATTTTTCGCCGCGAGCCATCTCGGCGCTGCTCTCCCACTCATGGCCGGGCAACATTCGCGAGCTGCGCAACCTGGTGGCCAAGGTGGCGATGGAGTCGCAGGCGACGGAGATCGATTTCTCCCGGCTCAGCGCCGCGCTCACGGGAGAACCGACTGCCTTGCGCCAGACCGCATCCCTGCCCGTCGGGAACCTCGAGAGCATGGAAGAGCAGATGATCCTCAAGGCGCTGGAGCGCACTGGAGGACACCGCACGCTGGCGGCCGAGCAACTCGGCATCTCTCGCCGCACCCTTAGCCGAAAGCTAAAGGAATATAGCATCTGCTTCGAGCCGGGGGACAACCCTGTTCCTCTCGGCTTCGTCAGCACTGAACAGCAGAAATTCTTCCGGGCCCGGGTCGAGATTCCAGTCACGATCAGAAATGCTCGCGGAGAAGAACTCGCCGTCAACGGAGTCAACTTGAGCACCGGCGGCATGGGCCTGGACGGCCTGAAAGAGCCCATGCGCTTTGCCGGATTACTCGACGTCAGCTTTGTCCTTCCGGGCAGCGACACTCCGTTTCAAGCCAAAGCCCGCCTCATGTGGATCGGCGAAGAGGGCCGCGTCGGCATTCGCTTCGCCGTTATCGAGCCCGCCCTGTTCGAGGAACTCCAGCACTGGACCAACCGCAAGATGAAGGAAGAGGGCTGGGACTTCCCTGTCTAAGAGAGGTTCCGTATGGCGGCGCCGTCTCGGAGCTTTCTAGCGTTTCAGCAAATTCTCAAAGTAGCGGTTGTTGTAGAACGCGGATGTTTTCTGCACGAACTCCAGAATCCGGAACATGCGGTCGCGGCCGTCGCGGTTCATCTCGCGGAACTGCACGGCAACGCCTGAGCCGGGATCGAGCCGGGCCACAACACCCTCCGCCGCCAGGCTGGAGTCGTCCATGGAAAACCCGAGCTTGATTTTGCTTCCGGGCGACAGAATCGTGCTGGTCTCGATGTAGCAACCGCCCATGCTGACGTCGGTCAAATTGGCGAACACGGGCGCTTCTCCCGCTTCGGTTTGCAACTCGATCGTGACCCGGCACTTCAGCCGCGGATGCAGGCGGCGATCCTTGTAGGAAAGCTGTTTCTGCTTTTCCAAATACATGCGGCGGTCGGCTTCGGCCAGAAGTTGCTCGGCATCTTTGCCGTCCTCGGGATAGACGGCGCGCCCCACACTGAGCGAGAGGATTTCCTCGCCACAAACTTCCGAGCCTGCCTGGCGGGCCAGGGCGCGCATCTGCTCGGCCTTTTTTCCGGCGGCATCGGTGGCAAGGCCGGCAGCGATGACCACAAATTCGTCCCCGCCCATGCGGGCGACGTAGTCATATTCGCGGCAAGTGTCCTTGAGAGCTTGGGCAAAGAGACGCAGTACGCGATTGCCTTCGAGATGGCCGAAGCGGTCGTTGATCTGCTTAAAGCCGTCCATGTCGGAGACCATCACGGTCAGGCTGGAGTTATCGCGCTTGCAGCGGGCCAGTTCGCGATCGAGTTGTAAAAAGAGGGAGCGCGCGTTGGGCAGGCCGGTGAGGTAGTCGGTGGTGGCGGAGTTCTCGGCTTGCTGATATTTGAGCGCGTTCTCGATCGACAGTGCCATCTTACCGCTCACCGCAAGCAGAATGCGCAGGTGGTCGGAGGTGAACGCGTCGCGGTCGGCGCGGTAAAGCGCGAGCACTCCGATTACTCCGGCGACACCCTCCAGAGGCACGGCGAGGGCGGAGCGAAGCGTGCTGAATTTCGTGGGATCGTTCAGATATCCGGGCTCGACCGAGGGATTGCCGTTGACGATCGGCTTCTGATTCTGCGCCACCCATCCCGAGAGTCCCTGGCCCAGCGGAATACGCAGCGAGGAAAATAGCCGGTAGTTATCTCCATTCACGAACTCAGGAACCAGCGCATCCTCACGCCGGATGTAGATGGCGATGGCATCATAAGGCACCATCGGCTTGAGTTTGACGGAGAAGACCGAGAGCGTCTCGCCGAGGCTGAGCGATGCCCCCAGGTCCTGGCTCAACTCGAACAAGGCCTGCGCTTCCTGGCGGGCAGCGGCGATGGACGACAGGAAAGTGTTTTCCTTCCCTGCGTAATCTTTGGCGGCAGCATTTTCGAATCCTGCCGCCGGTTCGAGACCGCGCTCAATCTTGATGGCGGTGGAGAGAGGACCGTTGGGATCGGCCGCCGACTTGGCTACGGCGAGCCGTTCCAGGTACTCATAACGCCGCTGCAAAACGTCGACCACTTTCGGGTCAAAAGACTTGCCGGCTTCGGCGGCGAGTTTCTGCATCACCTCGCGCAGCGGTAAGGCACGCCGGTACTGGCGGTCGGAGGCGAGAGCGTCGAGATAATCGACGGCCGAAAGAATACGTGCGCCAATGGGAATCTCCGCGCCCTTGAGGCCGAGCGGATAGCCGGATCCATCCCATTTTTCGTGGTGGGCGCGCACGATGGGTACGACCGGATAAGGAAAGCGCACACGCTCAAGAATTTCGGCGCCCACCAGCGTGTGAATCTTCATCTTTTCGAACTCCTCGGGAGTGAGACGTCCCGGCTTCGAGATGATGTGCTCCGGCACGGCGAGTTTCCCGATGTCGTGCAGAAGGGCGGCCGCATGCAGCGCTTCGAGTTCAGGCCCGTGCATGCCAAGTTCCTTGGCGACTTCGATGGCGTAGATGCGGACCCGCTGGAGGTGCTCGTGCGTGGTGTGATCTTTCGCTTCAATGGCCAGAGCCAGGGCCTCGATGGTGCGCAGGTGCAGGTTCGCCATTTCCTCGACATGGCGCTTTTCGTCTTCCAGCTTGCCCAGGTACAGGCGGTAGGAGCGGTAGATGAGGTAGACGGCCGGCACCAGCAGGAGCGACGTTTCCCAGTTGAAGGTCTCGTTCAGCCATGCGATGCTGCCGGCGATTCCGGCTCCGACCAGGTAATAGGGGAATGACCAGAAATAACAATCCACCAGAATCCGGTGAATTGGCCGGCGCTCGGTCAATGAGATAACGGTCGCGATGGAACCCGCATTAGCAATGAAGTACACCGTGGCCGCGATGCCCAGTAGAATCGGACGACTACCGAACACAAGATTGGCCAAGGGATGGTGATATACGAGGTAGGCCAGTGCCGTCGAGATGGCGCCTGCGCACACATTGAACGTAACTTGAATCGCTTTTGGACGCTCAGGGTAAACCGACTGCGCCAGCATCGAGACCGCGCCCAACGTGAGCGTCTCAGTGAAACTGAGTTCCAGGACGCCGATCAGGATGAACAGGAAGTTGACTGACAGCGTGCCCGTGATCCCGGGCAGGCTCACCTTCAGCCGTGACGCGAGGGTGGCGATTCCCAAGTAGCAGATGAACTCGGCAATGTTCCGACTGCTCTGATGAATTCCGCCGTAGAGCAGCGTCGCCGTTCCTGTTACGACGATCAGAGTGATGAACAGCTTGGCAGCGACGGACAGTCCCCTCCATGAATCAGAGCGGGAGGCCACTCCAGCCGCGATGCTAGTCGCACCCGTCATAAGGATTCGCGCACACCTCGGCCGGCCGATCCCACAATCAGGGCTTAGGGGTGCTCGAACTATTAGAAATATCAGGTAACGCTTTTAGAAACAATGATTTGGCGGTGTTTTTCGGAAACTTCAGTAACCATTCCGCGAATCGAAAGACAGGTTGACAAGAGCCAAAACCCGGTCGGAGCAAGACCTTTGAGCCGGACAGTGTCTAGTAGGGCAGTTGAGGCTTGTATTTGCAAAACCACCAGATGGTCAATTAATCTTAAACTCTCTCCAGGTTACTTTCGTGGCCGGGATGGCGGAACTGGCAGACGCAGCGGACTCAAAATCCGCCGGTACTTAGTACCTTGGGGGTTCGACTCCCCCTCCCGGCACCAGCAACTTTGGTATCAATAGGTTACGGTCGTTACCTAGTATTCCCCTAGTACTCCGGGATACGTTCCAAGGGCGGAAAGGATTCGCCCATGAACAGACGCGTGTCCGTTTGGAAGTACGTCCGTATCGGAAAGAAGTGGCGCTACTGCAAACCTTCCGTTGGAAAAAACGGAAAAATCAAACCCGATTGGGTAATCGTGCGTGGCAAGGAAGAGCACCATCCAGAAGGGAACTTCTATCTTCATCGCTACGATGGCAATAAGGAAATCTGGAAGAGGATCGGGCCCAATGCCCAAGAGGCGGCCAATGCGGCCGATTTTGAATCTACGTATTTGGCTGCGCGAGCCAAAGGCATACTTGTTAAGCCAATAGATACACCGGTTCTTTCGATCAAAGCGGCTGCGCATGGCTGGTTGGAAGACGTGAAACTTTCAAATCGGCCGGAGACCTACGAACTTTACGAGCACACTATTCGGCAATTCCAAGAATGGAACGTGAATGGTGGGCCGCATCGGATCAATCTCATCGATCTGGACCGGAAGGACTTTCTTGAGTATCGGAAATGGCTGCTCGATGTTGAGAAGAATTCGGCGCGAACAGCCGGCAACAAACTGACCAGAGTAAGCCAGTGGTATAGGGACTCACTCAAACTCAAGCCTGGTGAAGGCTTGATCACGACCAGGGACACGAGACTGGGTGTAACCGATCGAGAACCGGAAATCTACACAGCTGAAGAGCTAAAAACACTTTTCAAGGCATGCGTGACACGCTGGCCAGCGGAGCAGATTTTATTCCGCACGTTCCTAGTCACAGGTTTCCGAGAAGACGAGATACGTTTTCTCACATGGGCCGACCTGGACTGGAAAAACCACACTATCAAAGTTACACCTAAACCGGAGTATGACTTCGTGATCAAAGATCATGAAGAAAGAACTGTCCCCGTTTCTCCTTGGGACATGAAATCCCTCCAAGTAAAAAAGATCTTTTGGGAACAGACCTACAAGCGGAAGCACAGGCTCGTCTTCGCCACAAAAAACGGCAATCCTGACAATCACATGCTCGAAAAACTTAAGCGGATTTGGCGGGAGGCAGGTCTGAACTGCGGAACGTGCCCGACCTGCATCGAGAAGAACGAATGTGAACGAGCATACCTACACAAGTTTCGCTCAACCTACGGCACAATGATGCTTCGAAAGTATGACATCTCCACAGTTCGCAAGCTGATGGGACACAAGCCAGGATCAGAGGCAACGTTTCGATATCTAGCCCCTATGCTCCACGAGGAGCTCCGACGAAAGGGCGTCAACAACGTTTTCGAACATTTTGTGGACTGGGACTATGGTCCAGTTGACGAGAAATGACTGACGGCCGATCAGTCGGCGGGTGCATGGATCGGTGTCCCAACTGTTCTTCCCTTTGCCTCGCTGATCCTGCCGTTTGAGAGTCCCCTCCTGCGATCACGCTGCAATGCTATCAGCTCTCGTTTTGCGCGTGAACGGGTCCGAAATGAGCATGGCTGCTACTATACTGGCTTTGCCAATGCCTACATCAACAGACCTGGTTTACGTTTTCAGCTCGCGCTCGCATGTGGCTTATGCCCGCGATATATTGAACGTTACTTGCCTTCCTTGCGAGATCGTGTACCTGTTCAGGTACTACTATAAGTTCGTTCCCACCGCGCTTCGAGAATCGGCAACTTTAAGATTGGCGATTGCCGGCAAGGAGGCGATCATAGTCTTTGCTGACATTGTTGAAGGTGGGGCGGGCAGAGAGTACCATTTTGTTCCCATTCGCCGTGCTCGACTGCTTGAGCCAACCATCGTGGGCTCCGTGGTTTATGTGCCCTTCCAACTGAAAGAGTTTATTGATCTCGGACGTGATGTGTCCTCTCAGGTCAAATCCGACGAGGAAATTAAGGCGCTGCCAGAGGTACCCCGGTTCTCGGCCGACCCCAAGGAGAGCGGCAGTTTCATTTTCGTGGCTCCTTGCATCGACTCGCTGTCCGGGACTCCGAGGCCGACCGACGATGATTCGCAGCAGCGAGCGTGGGAAAGCATCGTGGAGCGCCTCTCACGTACTGCGAGTTTCAAGTTCAGTACCTTTTACCGGATTCGATCTGTGAAAACTGGCAGTAAAACGCTGCGGCCCTTAATTGTGGGGACAGCTTCAGAATACCCCTTGTCGGGCAATCAGACGGTTTCGATTACGCTTTCATTCTTTCACTCTCGCAATCCGATCATCGAGAGGCGCAAACTGAAGCTTGTGGCAAACCTCGACCTCTTTTCAGGAGATGTTGACCGCGAGATAGCAGCGGATCTGCCGTACAACGATGTCACTGTGCGCCTCTTGGCAAGGCGAACTCTTGAGAGACAACTGACAAGTGTGAGCTTCGCTCCCAAACCATGGTCCCCAAATCCTCAGGAAATGCGATCGATGAATCAGGCCCTCGATGTCAAAGGTCCCGGCGAAATGACGTTGGAAGTCCTACAGAAGCAGCGAGAAGACTTGGAACAGCAGTTCGCATCGGGAACATTCATTGCGCCGTTTCCTGAGATCGTGATCAAGCTCGGCATCCCGTGGCCCACAGTCGTAATCGTGGCCGTGCTCTTTCTTCTGGCGAACATTGGCTTAGCGGCAAACACTGAATGGGTGAGTGCACTCGGAGTGGCTCTTTCAATTAACGTCCTTCAGCAATTTCCCGGCACATGGGCGGTTTTCATGCGAACGGGTGGAGCACTCGCGTTTCTGTTGGCGACTGTGTATGTTTTCCGAAGACTTCCCATAAAATGAAGCAGCTCAATTTTTCTCCATATTACGAGGATCTGCTGGTGCGCAAAGCTAAGACGACGACATTCCGGATACCGAGCCTGAGCAATTCATTTGTCCAGGGTGAACGAGTCAGGATTACAGTAGGTTGGCCCGGTGGGCCCTGTCAGGAGTTGCACGGGGCGACCGTTACGAGTGTGTACGAAAAGCCTATACACGAGTTGGATGCGTTGGACTTCTCCGGAGAGTCTCCAGATTGCCAGACACCGGAAGCAACCGCGCTTGTCCTGAGCGCCATTTACAAGAAAGTGATAAGAGTCAACGCTAAGGTCAGGGTCGTAAAATTCGAGCACGATCCTTCCTAAAAGAGCTTTCGGGTTCCTAAACCATTCGCCGCGAGGAATTCCTCGGGGGTATTAAATACATTTAGAAATAGAGGCGTTCCCGAGAAGGACAGCGGGCTGACCGGACCTATGGTCATAAAGGAATATTGTCGGCTGCGCGCATCGAAAGCTGAATGTGGGTCACGGAATAGCTGGTACAAGTCTAACGCCGTGTTTGAGGAGCCTACGAGCTGCCGCAATGCCTGGAATTCTTGGCCTAGTGAAAGGCCAAATCCGAAGAAGAAAATGCGAAGTTGTTGGAGAATCTCCCCATGCAGGCTCGACAGCGTTTGGCTTATGAACAGCCATCCGAGGCCGTATTTCCTGGTCGTGCGAGCTGCATCAATCAGTCTAGCCCTCACCCCATGCGCGGCATCATCCTCTCGCGGTAGTTCTCGGGGTGCGAGCCGGTGAGCCTCGTCGATTACGACTAGGGTGTTAAGGTTCTGGCCTTGTTTAAAGTAGTATTCGGCCGCTTGAGTCAGCCCGTCGAGCAGACGCTTGATGACTAACGACTGGATTCGCTCATTCCAAAGCAAGCCCTCGGCACGCTCCCTTGATAAATCGATCACCAAGACGGGTTTCGTTTTTGCTTGCGGATCAAGCAGCCAAGTGAGGGCCTTGTCAGCTGTTCTCGCCTTGTCACGATCCTCTCGAAACAGCTCCGTCACCGGCCCCCAATAGTCTTTGAAGAATTCCTGGGGGTCTGCTTCGTCTAATGCAGAAGCAAACCTTCCTCGGGAAGCGTCTGTGCGGTAGAAGATTTTTTGCACTTTTTCGTCGCCGAGCAACTTCCAGGCTTTGTCAAAGCTTTCGCGCCGATGAAGGTCTTTCAAGCTGATACCGGCCTTTTGCAGCTTGTCCGCTAGCACGCCGCAAGCGAGCGAACGATTCTCTCCTTGCGGAACGGTAAGGCGCTCAAAGAAGCGGGATTCGAAAAGGATTTGTTCGAACAACTCCCATCGGTCCAGAACGAGATTCTTTACCGAAAAAACGACGACTTGCTTGCCAGCCTCCTTGGTAATGTCGCCCAGTGGAAGATTGAATTCCCCAGTTGCCCCTCGGGAGCTCATGTCCTTTGCGAACTCTCCCTGCGGATCGATCACGAGCAATGACATCTGGGCGTGTCTAGCGTAGGCGAGCAAAATCATCTTCGCCAAGACAGACTTCCCAGAGCCTGTCTTGCCAAAGATCCCCAAATGGTAGGCTTCCCCAGCCCCGTCCGCGCCTCTCCCAAAGTGCTTAAACCAGAGTGGCAGTTTGGGTGCTGAACCATACACGTGGCCCAAGTAGAACAGTTGGTCACGATAGGGGGCCAGGAGTTCGTTAAGGACTTCATCGTTAACGGCGTGAATGGAAGTGCCCGTTGGAGGGACGGTTCCAAGGATGCTGGGTTCATATCGCCCCGAAGTTCCGTCCCGGAAAACTGCGCTGATCACCATCTGGCCGAGATGTGTGTCCTGTCGCTCGCTGACAGCATCCACTCTTCCTCGCTGGCGAATGAGACTGCGCATCGTTGGGTCCTCATGCCAAATATTTCGAAGTTGCACTTCAGTGATCTGCCCGAGTGCGTAGTGAGAGTATGTGTCTTGAAGGAAAGAAAAAAGAGCAAGCTCGCCTACGAGCTTTCGTCCAACAGCGGCGCCAAGAATGTCGAGGGCCAGCTGGGAGGTGGAAGATGGTGACCCGATCACGCCGAATCTCTCCGCACTCGCGAGTAACTGAAGCAAGTTCTTGTGATCTGGCATGTTCACCCTCCTGATTCACTTCTATAGCCATGCATAGCAAAAAACACATCGCCAACATCTCCATCGTATTGATTCGACACCCGCTGCGTGGCCACATGCCTAAAAGTCGGCAAAGCCCGAGCGAGAGCCTTAACCGTGCGGTCAGCTAGATAAATCGGGTACGGCTCAAGCATCCCAGCAGTTGCGCACTGATGCTTCACTCCATGGACAACCGTCGCAAGGCGATATTCATTCGTGGCGATCGACGCACCCATTTCTATTCGTAAGGCCGGAAGCCACGGTTGCGGCTTGTAGCTAATAACCCGGAGGTTATGCAAAAGCGCAACAATTTCATCTGTCAGCGTTTTTGCTTTCGCTTCGGCCTCATTCTTCAGCTTGCCGAGGTTAAAGTGCCATGGCTGGTCTGGTTGTTCGAGCTCTATAGGTCTAGTCAGCTCGCCCGCCTCCAAAAGCTGACTCAGTAGACTGCGGTCATCTTGATTGCCAGGCCACTTCAGCTTGTTGCTAACCTCCCGTCGCGTCGAATATTTCGGCAGCGCGATATAGTGCTTGTCAGATCGGCTGGCCTGTAAAAGATCCCTATATGCTTCGAGATAGTCGCAACAGTGGAAAAGGAACTCCTGAGAGCACTGTAGCTGCGGGCTCGCGGGTGCCTGGTTCAGTGCCTGATTGAGGTAGATGATGGGCAACGTAAACGTCATGTCAAGCATGACCAGATCGTGAGGTGCCTTGCGGGCTAACAAGAGTTCTCTACCGAGCATTACGGCTCGCAGGATCGTCGCGGTCTCCGCACAATGGGGCTCGGCCACGATGTACGTGGAATGTGTCGGCTGCTCCCAAAAACGCTTCTCAGATGGAGGCGTCAGACCTTCGACCGCGACTGCAGCCGCGGCCGCGAGATCGACACTCAGAAGTCGCTCGACGGCGTAAGATCCATCAGCCGCACAAGTCGTGGGAGGAGTTGGGTAGCCGAGAGACGCGTCCGGGATTAGCTGCTTGCTTGTGGTTAGGTCACTACGAAGTCCTGCGCGCTTGTCCCTCAGATCTTTGAATGAGGCAACAAGTGCGTCACCCACAGCGGCCGTTTGATTCAAGACCTCCTCGACCAAACCAGCCGGCAAATCGGCAAACGGCTGCTCCTTACTATTCACTTTGCACCCCGCGCGGGCCAAAGCCGGAAGGTTTCCGGGTCGAAATGTTGGTAGCTAGCATCCCAAGCGACACGCTTGGAGAGCCATCGCGAACGGAAATGTTCAACCAGTTGCGGAGAACCCTGGTCGTACCAGCGCAGCTTGCGGTGCTCGCCACGCAAGAATTCACGGGTGTTGCTTGCGAGTGGTGCCACGAATACTTCACGTTGTATTCCGTGGTATATCAGTTCAGAGGAAAGTTCGAGTTTGATCAGTGCTTTTCGAATCACTTCGCGTCGATTGCGAAACCCTTCTCCCCACTTTTCTTGTTTCGCTGTGGGCTCACTGTACCGCGTGACGTAATCGAACAGAGAACTGTAGAGACCATTCGAGAAGTGAAATTCCCCCGAGCCTTGACTGAAACCGACGCTACGCAGGAGATGGCGGTCGCCGAATGTCAGGCGATTGTAAATTGATGAGCGGCCGAGAGCGGACATTGTGGTTAGAAGCGCAATGCGTGCGTCGGGTTCCGCACGACGGATTATGGACGTTGTCTGGGAATATTTTCGCCGAAAGCGATCACGGACCTCTGTGCTGCAAGCCAACATTGCAACTAGGGCGTGTTCACACTACATCAATAATTGACGAGTAAGATGAGTGGCATGGAACTTACTCAACAACAGTATGAGCGAATTCAAGAGTGCTTGCCGGTGCAACGCGGCAATGTGCGTCACGAGAATTTGGTCTTGCTCAACGCCATCCTCTATGTGGCCGAGCATGGGTGCAAGTGGCGCGGATTGCCCTGCCGGTTTGGCAATTGGCACAGCATCTACGTACGCATGAATCGCTGGGCCAAGAAGGGTGTGTTGGATCAGGTATTCGCCAAGTTGCAGCAAGAGCAGATTCTGCGGCTCAAGATCGAAGCCTTCAGTTTGGACTCGACTTCGGTGAAGGTGCACCCCGACGGCACTGGGGCTTTAAAAAAAACGGACCGCAGGCCATCGGAAAGTCGCGCGGCGGATGGAACACCAAAATTCATCTGGTTGCCGCGAATGCTCGAACGGCAATAATTTTCTGCTTGTCGCCCGGAGAAGCGCACGATGCTCCGGTGGGCCGGCAACTGCTGCTGGAACTCGGTCCGCTGCCGGTCGAAGTTCCGCTAGTGATGGACCGTGCCTACGAAAGCGACGAAACCCGTCAATTGGTGCTGGAATTGAATATGATCCCGGTGGTGCCGCCCAAATCGAACCGGCGCGAACCTTGGGATTACGATCGCGAACTTTACAAGAAACGGAACCAGATAGAGCGCCTGTTTCGACGACTGAAAGGGTTCCGCCGCATCTTCTCGCGTTTCGAGAAACTCGACGTTGTCTTTCTGGCCTTCATCTACTTTGCATTCATCATCGAGGCTCTGAGATAGTGTGAACAGGCCCTAGCTTGCCGCATAACAGCATGGAGTACGGTGGAACGGCCCCAAGAACAAACGCGTCGATTACATTGCGCAGTTGCGTTCGGCGTGCGATGTGGTCCCATCCAATCCATTCGTCACGCACTTTCAGGCTAAATACTGGGTCACAAAGGCCAATTAGTCCGATGAGTTTATTGTTGTGATCGTCTAAAACGATAAATCGAAGTCGTCTTCCGTAACCGGACGATGTAGGTATGCTCCAATGAAGTGCAACATATCTGAAAAGCAGTTCTTCCTCACTGTCTGGCTTCACCTCTATGAGTCGTGGGCTTATTGCATCGGGTTGCACATCGCTGCCAGCAGCAATGTAACGAAGCAATCGGTGCTCCTGGGACCTCAGACCGGGTGCGGATCGCTCGATCTTGTGAGCCACCGCTGTTTCGTGGAGGCGGCGGAGTGCTGCCTTATCGGCAGTGTTGGGGCCGATAAGGCTCCCCTGTCTCATCCGGAATCCTTGCTTGCGGAGTGACCGCAGAACAAGGCCGCGTAACTCCTCACGGTTCATCACAGTATGCAGGAGAAGTGTATCGCGTTAATTGCTCGTCTTCTTGGCAGCTGGCAGTTCCTTCGTTGATTCCCGAGGCGTTTTGAACCACGATTCGCATTTCTCTCATCGGGCTTCTGACGGGATCGCCAAGGGAGTCGACCGACTAACTGTCGGACACCCAGCGGCAGAGAGTTCACTGAGCTTGTCGGCGAAGCACGCGGCAGAAGTGTACAGAATTTCGAAGTAAGCGGACGCTGGTTCGGAAATAGGTACCTCCTTAGCGGCCGACACTATGATCGGCTGAGGAGCCTAGCCGTGCTGGACAGCTTCTCGAAGTCCGCGACTCCGCCGCCGGCGTAAACTTGTCCGAAGCGCTCCGGGCCGTCAATCAAGCCGTACCTCTCGTCGAATGGTCCTTGGAACAAACGACGGTCGAGAGGGACTCTGGCGTGCGGATTCTCGTGGACTCGGACCCGAACCCGATTCAATGAGAGATCACGCTCGGTGCCGGCCGACTCCTCCAATGCCTGGAGATACTCCTCGACGCTAAGCTCTCGCCCCAGTTCTTGCTCTTTCTCGTACGCAAGAAGGCGAAAGCGCTTTTCGCCGATCGGGTAGCGTTCGACCACGATGATCGCGCTGAGGATTGTATTCTCGGGCGGGGCCGTCAAGTTCTTGAGGGCCTCTCCTTGTCTCTGGCTGGCGGGGGAGGGAAACCCAAGGTCGCTGACCATCGCTCCCATGATGATCTGCCAGTTAAGGCCAATCCGTGGCTTTTCCTGGTTCTCTAGAATCAGGCAGCAGCAGTGCCCCTCCATGTCCTTGAACTTTCTTCTCGCTGCGCTGATCTTCTCTCGAATCGGGCCATAGGGGCTATAGGAACCGCCGCGGGTACGACCATCTGCCGGTCTCATGCTGAGTTCTTCGACATCAAACAGCACCTCAAATCCGTCTGCGCGCAGTCGGTAGTCGGGTCGGCTACTGGAATTCTCGATCACGGGATCCACTTCGACGTCCGTCAGTCCGTGGGAGCGCAGGTATTCCTGAAGCAAGGCTTCTGACTGAGCTCTGATCGGTTCAGGTTTGTCCTCTGCCGACTGGACCTGGAATCCAACGGCGCCGAGGATACGAGTCGCATCCATCGTGGTGAAGTCCACGAGAGGAACATTGAGAAGTTCCGACACCACCTGTTTGGGCGGTAGTTTGCGGCCCTGAATCTTCACCCAGTACTTGTCGATCCCCTTTGGTTCCAGACGAGCGGCCAGTCGGGTGATCTTCTCCGAGTCGATTTCGTGATTGACGCCGTTGAGGCGAACTGTCTTGCGAGAGCGCATCTAAATACTCCTGTGCATACTATAGACTAACAATAAGTAATATACAATGTCTTGTAACCAATTATATACAAATGAGTTGGCTGCTGTTACCAAAGATTTCAGTGAAAACATGCCAGTTTCTATCCGATTTGTCCATGTTCGATGTATACTGTGAGGGAAGGGAAAAACGTTATGGACTACAAGCGAAAATCAAACCAGCAGATTGGCGGCACCCAAGCTTCGGAGGACCGCCGCACCGTGGTCCTCGATATCGAGACCGTGGCGCTTGACCCCAGCCAGGAGAAGGGCGCGCTGGACTCTCTTACCGGGCGCGTGGTTTGCATCGGGATGCTCATTGACGATGGCGAGGCAGCGACGGAAATCATGCTTGCCGGCGAAGACGAGCGCCTCCTCGTATCGGAGTTTTGGAATGCGTTGCGACCCGGCGACGTGATTGTCGGGCATAACGTGCTGGACTTCGACATCAATTTCTTGCGCCAGAGGAGTTGGATCTTGGGTATTCAGCCAAGCCGCACGATTGACACGCGCAAGTACTACACAGCGGATGTCATCGACACGTTGCAGCTCTGGACGAACTGGACCGGCAACAAGAAAGGCGTCACGCTCGATGCGCTTGGCTCCGTTCTAGGCTGTGGAAGGAAAACCGGCGAGGGCGCAAACGTAGCGCAGTGGTGGGCAGAGCACGACATCGAGAGCATAGAGAAGTATTGCCGTGAAGACGTGCAACTCACTTATCGCGTATTTTGCCGGCTGACGTACCAGGAGCCGAAAGAGCTCGTTCTGAATGACGGGTTGTTCGCGGCTTCTGAAGTGGAAACGTCCGCGGAGTCAGTCGCGGAGGTGAGTCTTACTTAAGCTCTGAAATCACTGCTGTCCGGCTAAAGCAGGGTGTGCTGGCAGCAAGTCACGGGCCGGTAATGAGTTGAGTCTGTTTTGAGCTTGCCGCGATTTGAACGTCGGCGGCTGGTTTGGGTGGCGGGGACGGCAGACAATGGCTCATGAATCAGGGCCGCACCGTCTTTTCGCAATTGATCAGTTTCCTTCCCGACCGGGAGTTTCGTCGTTGCGTCGAGCGCTATCAGGGCGACATCCGGCTGCGCGGATTTTCCTGCTGGGATCAGTATCTGTCCATGGCTTTCGCGCAACTGACCTATCGGGAAAGTTTGCGCGATATCGAAGCCTGTCTGCGTTCGATGCAGGGCAAGCTGTACCACCTGGGATTCCGCGGCAAGGTGGCGCGTTCGACGCTGGCCGACGCGAACGAATCGCATGATTGGAGGATCTTCGCCAATTTCGCGCAGGTGTTGATTGGCATCGCCCGGCCGCTGCACGCCCGCGATCCGATTGGCATCGAGCTGGAGCAGAGTCTGTATGCTCTGGATTCGACCACCATCGATCTGTGTCTGTCGCTGTTTCCGTGGGCGAAGTTTCGCCGGCGCAAGGCCGCCGTCAAGATGCACACCCTGCTGGACCTGCACGGCAACATTCCCACGTTCATCCGCGTCACCAGCGGTGATGTGCATGATGTGAACATCCTGGACGAGATCATGCCGGAGGCGGGGGCCTTCTACGTGATGGACCGGGGCTACATCGATTTCCAGAGGCTCTTCGTCTTTACGCTGAGCTCGGCCTTCTTTGTCGTGCGCACCAAGTCGAATGTGCTTCTCCAACGACGTTACTCGCATCCGGTGGACAAGAGCACGGGCGTGCGCTCGGATCAGACCGTCATTCTGACATCCTTCGAATCGGCCTCGGTGTATCCGGATGCACTGCGGCGCGTGAGTTACTTCGACGCGGAGACCAACAAGCGGCTGAAGTTCCTAACCAACAACTTTGTGCTCCCCCCACTTACCATCGCGAAAATCTACAAGTGCCGATGGCAGGTCGAACTGTTCTTCAAATGGATCAAGCAGCACCTGCGCATCAAGGCCTTCTATGGTACCAGCGAGAATGCGGTGAAGACCCAGATCTGGATCGCGGTGTCGGTTTACGTGCTGGTGGCGATCGTACGCAAGCGGTTGGGGCTGGAGGCCAGTCTTTACCAAACCCTACAGATTCTGAGCGTCACGCTTTTCGAGAAAACACCCATTTTATGCGCCCTTCAGGCCCTCGATGCGGATGCCGATTTCGCCGAAAACGTTAACCAGCTGATTCTCTTCGACCTTTAACCGGACAGTAGTGCTCTGAAATAAAGCGCCCCGCGCGTCAACGCGGGGCAAACCATAAACCAGGCTGCTTGAGAGCCCGGAATATAGCTCTACCTTATTCTCCGCCAATCGGCGGTCCGGCGCAACAAGCAGCCCCTAACCGAAGCCACAAGGAGGCTAGCTATGTTGCACGAGACCAGCATCACTTGCCCAAGCTGTCATGTCGAGTTTCCGCTCACGGAGACTCTTGCCCAACCTTTCATCAATGCTGAACGTGCCAAGATTCAGAGCGAGGCGCAGGACCGCGCCACCGCACTGAACAAGCACGAGCAGGACCTCGTCCAGCGCCAAAAGGCGCTGGACGACCTGCAGCAGGAGCTGGATGTTCGCCAGGGCGAGATCGACGCCGCTGTTGAACACAAGCTCCATGCTGAGCGCGAAGTACTAGCCAAGGCTGCCGAGAAGAAAGCTGCGGCGGCTTACGCGGACCGCCTCTCTGCTGTCGAGCAAGAACTGGCTGAAAAACAGACCCGGCTTGCCGCGGCAGAGAACGCCGAACTTGCCCTGCGCAAAGAGCGGCGCACCCTCGAAGATGAAAAACAGCGCCTGGAATTGGAGATTGAACGCCGTCTCCAATCTGAACGCCTTCGCATTCGCGAAGCAACCCAGAAGGAAGAAGAGCAGAGCTACCTGTTGAAGCTGGCGGAGAAGGAAAAAATCATCTCCGACATGAAGAAACAGGTCGAGGAGCTACGCCGCAAAGCAGAGCAAGGTTCTCAGCAACTCCAGGGCGAGGTTCTCGAACTGGAACTCGAAGCCATGCTGCGTGCTGCCTTCCCGGCGGACCTGATCGAGGAGGTCCCAAAGGGTCGCAACGGCGGCGACGTCGTGCACAAAGTCGTCGGTCCGAACGGCGTGCAGTGCGGCACGATCCTGTGGGAGTCGAAGCGCACGCGGAGCTGGAGCGACGCCTGGCTTGCCAAGAACCGTGAAGACGTGCGCCTCGCCGGCGCGAGTGTCGGAGCGATTGTCACGACTGCCATGCCGAAGGGCGTCGAGACTTTCGACCGGCTGGAAAACGTCTGGGTTGCGGCGATGCGTTGTGCGCTGCCACTTGCCAAGGCACTTCGTCATGCACTCATCGAGGCAGCGATGGCGAAGGTCATCACGCAGGGAAAGGACGAGAAAGCGGAACTGATCTACAAGTACCTCACGGGTCCGCTCTTTCGCAATCGCGTTTCAGCCATTGTCGAGGCTTGCGTCTCCATGCAGGACGATCTCGAAGCGGAGAAGCGCGCCTTGACAAAACACTGGGCGAAGCGCGAACGCCGCCTGGAACTGCTGATGAACGGGACCGCTGGGATGTATGGAGATCTGCAGGGACTCGCGGGACGCTCCATGCCGGAACTGCACGGGCTGCAGATCCCACAACTTGGCGACCCCACCGACCTGGACACGCCGGAAGGCTCGGAGGAAGACCAGGGCCAGCCCTAGGTTTGGCGGGATGGTGCCCACAAGGGTGCCACCCGCCAAACAATCAGCAATCAGCAATCAGCACATACATAAAGAGGATGAAAAGAGAGGAAGGCATTATGGCGAATCAGATCAATGTCAATGAAGTGGCGGGGAAGTCCGGCAAAAGGGCGCGTAGTGCCGCCACACAGAACAGGTGCGAGGCGTGGCGGTCTGCCGACGCGGCACGCTTCTTTTTCAAGGGGCAATGTTACGACGCGGGGCCTGCATCGGACACGACCTGCAGCCATTGCGGCGAGCACATCCGCCTTGTCTACATATTGAAGGTGGGTGAGCCGCATTCTCACTCGTCCACGCAGGTAGTTGGCAAGCTCCACGTCGGCGAATGCTGCTTCGAGCCGATCGAAGCTGTGAATGAGAAGCTCTATCGCCAACTGCTGGCTGCAGCCGTCAACCTCCGGACCTACATCGAGGCTATCGAGCGGGACAAGAGAATCTTTGGGGGCCAGCAAAAAGCCGTGGCGTCGAAGAAGGTCAAGTTGCCGCGACTGGAGGCGCCCGGTCCGGAAAAGGGCTCGGTCCGGAAGTCATGCGAGGCGCTCGTGAACGATGGAGGCGACCATGCGTAACTACAAGGACGCCGCAGCCGTCGAAGAAACAAAACTCCTGGCAATGCTGAGTACCATGCATGTGCCAGAGGCATACCTGAACGACAACTGTCTTCCCAGGGCACCTTGATACCGGAGTGAGGACCGGTGGTGCGTGGGTTGTCAACGCAGAGGATCGAGGACCGCCCCGTAACCATGATTGGGCTTGACGCGAGTAGTGAATGTAGGTTCAGAAGATTGAAGGAGAAACTAAAGATGAAAACGGGAAAAAGAGCCAAGAGGGAGATCGAGCCAACGCCGGCCCCTTCGTCTAGGAGCAACGGTGCCGGTGTGCGAAGGAGACAACGGACCGATACGAGGCTTGAGATCAACCCTGGACAGCCGGACCTCACAGCCTTGAGGTCAGTCACTCAGGAATGGTTGGTTCCGCGCTTGGTCCAGGAATTCTTGCGAGAACGCGGCATTGAGCTGAAGCAGCCGCCAATGTCAGTGAATTACGAAAACCCAATACCAAAACTACCTAATAGAGGAGGTCGCGGTGCTTCCCGCCGCGAACGATAGTTACGCCACACAAGCCTTCCAATTCGAGTCAACCGTCAGCTCAGCCAGACGAGCGGTGCGCCGTCTACGCACGCTACTCGTCCGACATGCAGCGCCCGACGTCCAATGACGACCAGATTCGTCAATGCCGCGCCGCCGCTGAGCCAAAGGGCTGGACGGTACTCGACGATTTCATCCGGACTGACTCTGAAATCACTGGACAGAGCATGGTCGGAAGGGACGGTCTCAACGACCTTATTCATCTGGCAAAGACCAAGCCCCGACCTTTCGACATCATCCTTATTGATGACACCTCCCGGCTCGGTCGATATTTGCCTGACGTACTGAAGGTGACTGACGTCCTCGATAACTACGGTGTGTCAGTCTACTTTGCCGCGCAAGGTTTGGACTCACGTCAACCCGGGTTTCGGCAGATATTTACTCTCCACGGGATGATGGATGAACAATATGTGTTCGGGTTGCGAGATAAGGTGCATCGGGGACAGGAGGGTCGTGTTCGCAAAGGCTACGTGCCGGGAGGAAAGTGTTACGGATACAGAAATGTTCCTGTAGAAGACCCAAGCCGCCGCGGCGATTATGGTCGCCCCGCTGTCATCGGAGTCTACCAAGAAGTTATTCCTGAAGAGGCTGCTGTCCTCCGCCGAATCTTTGAAATGTATGCGGCGGGGGCGAGCTATGCCGATGTTGCTAAGGCTCTGAACGCGGAGGGAATTCTTTCTCCGCAACCGCCTCGCAAAGCGAAGATACGTGCTTGGTGCCCCTCGGCAATTCGCGAGATGTTGCTCAACGAGAAGTACCGCGGCGTCGTGGTATGGAATCGCACGAAGACGGTTCGCAACCGTGAGACCGGAAGAACGGAACAGCGTCCACGACCGGAGTCCGAGTGGGTGCGTGTCGAAGTGCCGGAGTTGCGCATCGTTTCCGATCAACTCTGGGAGTCCGCGCGCGAGCAAAATCGTCGCGTGCGGGAGAAGCACGGTCCGAAGCGGCTCGGCGGAATGAATCGAACAGTCGCGAGCCGGCAATACCTGTTCAGCAGTTTGCTGGAATGTGGTCTGTGCAACGCCAATATGGTCATCGTCGGTGGTCAGCCTCCGAACGCGCAGTACGGATGCCCCAATCACCGCTACCGTGGCGTCTGCGAGAACAGCGTAAGAATCTCCCAGCGAAAACTGGAGCAGCAACTACTAGCCGCACTCTCCGCAAACCTACTCGACCCGCGTCTGGAAGAAGAGCGCGTCCAATCATTCCGCGGCCAGCTCAAGGCGACTCTGGCTGCGGAAACGAGACGCACGCGCGAAGCGGCATCGCAGGACTCCCAACTGAAAGAGGAATTCGCGGATCTCAAGAAAGAGCAGGAAAATCTTGTTGATGGGATTGCAAAACATGGCTTCTCGACTGCTCTGTCTGCCAGACTCGCTGCAGTGGAATCTCGCATCGCCCAAATCCAGCGTCTCCGCGATGCTGGTGTTGAGCCGAAGGTGCCAGAGTTCACCACTGAAGAGATACGTGAATTCGTCCAGCGGAAGTCTCTAGAGTTCGCGAACATTCTAGCTGGGGATGCAGCGACTGCCCGCGAGCAACTACGTAAGCGCATCACCAAGCTCATCCTCACACCAAAGCAAACACAGGAAGGTTCTGTCTTCGAGGTGACCGGGGACGTCAGCCTGTTCCAAGACGCAGGCGACGTAATGCTCACCAATTCCTTGGAGGGAATCGCCGAGCATTACATCGACGCCTCCATTTCGCTGGCGGGTGTCGTCCTCAAGCCGGCACTCCCCCTAGCTGCCTGAAAATAAGGAGTTGTTTGGACGGACGCTCAGCCGCGGGTGGATGCCATCGCGGCTGCCTGCTGTAATCAGAACGCCAACTGCAGCGCGAGGCTGATCTGGCGAGATGGGTTGGCTGTGGCAAAAGCCAGCGGTGAACTGAGTTGGGACGCCGACGGTCAGATATCTTCGGAGGCTCCTACTCCAAAGCCTCCGTCGACCACGAGCGCTTGTCCTGTGATCCAGGAAGACAAATCAGAGGCAAGGAAAACGATTGCGTTCGCGATATCCACCGGAGTACCGAGGCGCCCAAGCGGATGCGTGGCCACGAGGCGACGTTCTCTCTCTGGATCGACCAAGAGGCCTTTGATCAAAGGTGTACGAGTGAATCCGGGACACACGCAGTTCACCCGAATCTGAAAGCGCGCATAATCGAGCGCCATATTCCTCGTCAGGGCCACAATGGCGCCCTTTGAAGCAGAATAAGCGCTGCGATTTCGAACCCCGACAATGCCCGCAACCGATGACATGTTAATGATGCTGCCGCCACCATTCAGCATGTGCGGAATCACATGCTTCGAACACAGAAAGACACCTTTTAGATTTACAGCCATGCACTTGTCCCAGCCGGCTTCGTCCTGCTCCGTTATCGGGTGACGAACGGCAATGCCGGCATTGTTTTGCAGAATGTCAATGTTCCCAAACTTGGCGGAAGTTTTTGCAATCCCCGCACGCACATCTTCTTCGCAAGACACATCTATTTCGAGAGCGACGGCCTCGCATCCTTGAACCATCAGTTCGTCGGCAGTTTGTTTCGCTGACTCCGCATCGCGGTCGAAAATCGCGACGCTCGCCCCCTCACGCCCTAACGCACGCGCGGAAGCCAGCCCGATTCCAGACCCGGCGCCAGTGACGATCGCGACTTTCCCCTTTAGCAGCATGCCGGTCTCCAGTCATGGATCGCTTTGCTGTTTCGCAAGCACGCGATGCATCCCTTAAAGCATGAACACGAAACATAACGTGGAAGCAGTTACGAAAATGAGCAATCGGCGACCGTCAATGACTCTCAAAGAAACTGATCGGTTTTCTGTAGATTTTGGCGAGATGTAGAAGCTCAACGAAATCGACTCTCCGTTCCCCAGATTCCGACTTGAAACGAAAGACTGATGTCGAGAAAGCAGTAGCGACTTCAGCTTGGGTGAGTCCATAGCGCAATTCCCGGGAAGACAAACCCCGCCCGAAGAAGGCGGGGTTCATCGACGAGCGGTGCTCCCGCCGGGCAGACTGCTGTGCGTCTAATCCGGCTCCCAATCAGCTTCGCGCGGCTGAGCCTGCGACCTTGTGGGCAAGAACCGATTCCACGATGCTGTCGAATTCTTGGTCAGTGAGCAGACGCTTATGGCGCAAGGAAAAATCCTTTACGGCTGAGACCACCGACATCGCCTCCTCTTCCGTGAAGTTTACTCCATTCTTCTCCAGTCGGTTCTTCACCGAATCAATGCCGCTGCCTTTGCCCATCACCACGCGCGCGGGAGATTGGCCCACCAGCTCCCAACGGAACGGAAACAGCTCGGTGGCATTCTCATCGCCGCAGTTCTGGTACCAACTGGCAATGATGCCGGATTCGATGGCAAACAGCAGGTCGCCGACAACCGGGTGGTTCTTGGGTACGGCATGACCCGAGAGCTTCTCGACCAGGTGCGCAAGGCTATACAAGCGGTCGTACTTCAGGCCGGTATCAACTCCGTAGAGGGTAAGCAGACCCATCACCGTCTCTTCCATGGGAATGTTGCCGGCGCGTTCGCCGATTCCCAGGACGGTAGAGTGGATCACTTCCACGCCCTCCGCCACCGCCATGATGGTGTTCGCGATGCCCATTCCGAAATCCATGTGGAAGTGAGCTTCGAGCCGCTTATGGATGCGTTTCTTCACTTCGCGAACCAGATGGGGAATGGCATGGGGCGCGAGCACTCCGAAGGTGTCCACCAGCGCGAGCGCGTCCATGTGGCCTTCCTTCGCCACGCGCAAAATCAATTCCAACACCCAATTGATTTCGGCGCGGGTGAAGTCGATGGGGAAGAACACCACTTCCAGGCCCTGCTGGTGAGCATAAGCCGTGGATTCGATGGAGAGATCAATGGCTTTTTCCAGCGGCCACTTGTAGGCGTGCTGGATGATGTGCTGGCTGGAGGGCACTTCCATCACCACGCCAGACACTCCACAATCCACCGCCCGTTTCACGTCGTCGACCATGCAACGGGAGAAGGCAAAGATTTGCGGTCCGAGTTTTCGTTTTACGATCTCCTTGATAGCGGCCTGGTCGCTGGGCGAGACCACCGGCATGCCAGCTTCGATGCGCTGAACGCCGGCTTCGGCTAGAGCCTCGGCGATCCTGATCTTGTCATCCTTATTGAAGATGATGCCGGTCTGCTGCTCCCCGTCGCGCAGGGTAATGTCGTGGATTGTGACTTGCTTGGGAAATGTGAGTTGAGAACGGACGGAATCGGAAAAATTCCAGGGGCTGACAAACCAATTCTTGGTCTTCCATGGGTCCTGGGGCATAGAGACTTCCTCCACTTGGTCTAAATTTTGTCTGGACGCTTGTTCAGAAATTGTCGCGTGGCACGCCGGAGCCACTGCCGCCGACGAGAAAATCGAGGTCGGCGCCCTCATTCGCCTGAAGCACATGTTCGACATAAAGCTTGACGTAGCCTCGTGCGGTATGCGGCTGCGCGGGCTGCCAGGCTGCGCTTCTGCGCTTGAGCTCGGCGTCGTCCACGTGTAGGCGCAGAGTGCGCGCGTCCACATCGAGCGTGATCAGATCGCCGTTCTGGACTAGGGCCAACGGTCCGCCTGCCGCCGCCTCCGGCGCGCAGTGCAGTACCACAGTGCCATAGGCCGTCCCCGACATGCGCGCATCGGAGATTCGAACCATGTCGATGATGCCCTGTTTCAAGATCTTTGGCGGGAGGGGCAGGTTTCCGACCTCCGCCATCCCCGGATACCCTTTCGGTCCGCAATTCTTCAGCACCATGACGCAGTGCTCGTCGATGTCCAGGGCATCGTCGTTGATACGAGCATGAAGATCGTCGATCGACTCGAACACCACCGCCTGGCCGGTATGTTTCATCAGCGCAGGTGACGCCGCAGACGGCTTCAAGACCGCCCCATCGGGCGCCAAGTTGCCCTTCAGCACAGCAATACCACCAGTGGGTTTGAAGGGTGTGTCGAATCGGTGGATGACCTCTCGATTCCAGCACGGCGCGTCCTGGTTGTTGTCCCAGATCGAACGCCCATTCACGGTGAGTGCGTCTTTGTGCAGCAAATCGTGGTCTCCGAGCTCTCGAATGATGGCCGGCAAGCCGCCCGCCTCGAAGAAATCCTCCATGAGAAAATGACCGGAGGGCATGATGTTCAACAGGCACGGCACGCCGCGCCCTAGGCTGTCCCAATCGTCGAGACTCAGGTCGAGCCCGAAGCGGCGCGCCAGCGCGATCAGATGGATGACCGCGTTGGTGGATCCGCCGATGCCGGCATTGACCCGCACGGCGTTTTCCAGGGCCTGACGGTTCACGATCTTCGACAGGACGACGTTCTGCTTTGCCATCTCGACAATGCGGCGGCCGGCCTCGCGGGCAAGGAGGTTTCGACGCGCATCGACGGCCGGAATCGCCGCGTTGCCCGGCATGCCTACTCCGAGGGCTTCCACCAGACAGGCCATCGTCGACGCCGTGCCCATGGTCATGCAGTGCCCCTGCGAGCGGTGCATGCACGCTTCCGCCTCGTGGTACTCCGAAAGGCTGATCTCCCCGGAGCGCAGTTGCTCGCTCATGGAGATGGTGTTCGTTCCCGAGCCGATATAGGAGCCCTTGTATACGCCTCGCAGCATCGGGCCGCCCGAAATGCCGATCGTCGGAACATCTACGCTCGCGGCCCCCATCAGCAGTGCCGGTGTGGTCTTGTCGCATCCCATCAGCAGGACGACACCGTCTAGCGGATTGGCGCGGATTGATTCCTCGACGTCCATCGACGCGAGGTTGCGGTAGAGCATTGCCGTTGGACGCAGCATCGTTTCGCCCAACGACATGACGGGAAACTCGAGCGGAAATCCGCCCGCTTCAAGCACGCCCCAGCGGACGTGATCGGCGATCGTCTTGAAGTGCGTGTTGCAGGGCGTAAGCTCGGACCAGGTATTGCAGATCCCGATTACTGGACGGCCATCGAACTGGTCCTGCGGAAACCCTCGGTTCTTCAGCCAAGAACGATAGTAGAAACCATTCTTGTCCTGCCGCGCGAACCATGATTGGCTCCGCAGTTCCTTCTTCCCCGTCATTCCGGACGCTCCCCTTTTTCGCGTTCGAGTTGATTGGAGCACGCCTTTACTTTCTTGGGCAAGGCTTCCCAGCGGACTGCATTTGGTTAAGGAACGATTGGCAGCACGATGTACGACGGTCGCATCTTCGCGTGGTGAACTTCGTTTTCCGCGACAACCGGTTCCGTCTCGTCATAGTTATTCCCGCCCGTGTTCAGATTACGGTCAACGCGCGGGAAGTTGCTGCTGGAAATCTCGAGGCGGATGCGATGTCCCGGGGCGAAATAATTACTGGTCGAATGGAGGTCGATCTTCAACGGATACACTTCGCCAGGCTTCATCCATACTTTCTTGTTGAAACCGTCTCGATAGCGAGCTCGCAGGATTCCCCACTGCAAGTTGAACGCCGTCCCGTCCGGATACACATCGACAAGTTTTGCCGTGAAATCGGTGTCTCGCGCGCTCGAGCCAACATAAAGCACTACCTCGAGCGGTCCGGTCACTTCCACTCCTTGCTGCAGCGACGGCGTGGTGTAAACCAGAACGTCGGAACGATTCTCGACCTCTCTCTGGTCCCCCGCCATACTGCCCCCTGCGCTTGCGGAGCCTGTTGTCGGCACCGGCGATTTCGGATCATATGTGAAACGATCCGGCGGCTCTTCACTTGGCTCCGCGGTGCTCAACGCGCCGTCGCCTGAGCGCGTGTTCGCGCGCCCGCGGCTGTGGAGGTAATACTTCGTGAACTTCGTGCCCGCGATCGGCCAATCGTTCGCGGAGCGCCAGCGATTCGCACCCATCACGTAAAATTGTACCTTGGGCATTTCAGGGATGCCGTTGTCGATTCCTTTCACCCAGTGATCGAACCAACGCAAATAAAGGTTAGGATAATCGAACCGCGCATCGCCCAGGTCTCGCTGTCCGACAATCGTGTGCTCCGTGGCGGTCTCGTAAGCGCAATGCGTGGTGGGCGCGACCACGACGAACTGGTTGTCACGTGCGCGAGCGCTCTCGTCGTTCTCGCGCATCAACTTCGCCAGCACGAACGCCTCGTTAGCAACGGTATCGTTCCAAGAAGTCATGAATAGCGCTGGAGTGTTGAAGCGGTCGTGGTCATCAACGGAGCCTAACTGGCCCCACCACGGGTCGGCGGGCTCGTGTGAAGCCAGGTTCTCAAAGTCGGTGGGGGGCCCGCCTACCTTTTTCAGCATGTCGATTAGCGGCAGCGTCAGATACATTTTCTCCAGGTCGACGTTCGGCGGCGTAGGATTGGATTCGATCTTGTTCCCGCAGTGGAGAGACCACGACGCGGCCCAGAGACTAACCGCTCCACCTTCGAGCAGATCCATTTGACGATACGTGCCACCGGCGGCCTGCGGAATCATGGCGGTATGATGCGGGTTTCGCAGCTTGGCGAGCAGAATCTGGTCTTCGCCGAGATAGGAACATCCGTAAGTTCCGATCTTGCCGGTCGACCATGGTTGCGCCGCCATCCAGTCCAACATATCGGAGCCGTCTTTGCCATCGTTCGCCCAATAGGTGAAATGACCCTCGGAATCGAATTTCCCGCGGACGTCCTGTACGGCGACCACATAGCCATGCTCCGCGAACATGCGCAGGTCAGGTGCGCCCATCTTGGCTGCCAACTTCCGGTTGTACGGCGTGCGAATCAGAATGGCGGGGAGCTTTCCAGTGGCGCCCTCTGGAAAGTACAGGTCTGTCGCGAGCTTGACACCGTCCCGCATCGGTACTCTGACGTTTTCTTCGACGCGCACGGAATAGAGCGGTTCGGCGACGGCTCCACCAGAGTCTTTTCCATTCCCCGCTATGTTCCCACTAGACACTTGGGCTGCCGCTAGCACCGTTTCCAGCCCAACCATCAATAAGGCCAGCACTGGGACCGTCCAAAGCCGCGAATCAATACGGGCAACTCGTCGGTCAACCTGCTTCTTACCATGTGCCATACGCCGTTTCCTCCAAGAAATGACCCACATCTTCCAGGAATCGGTACAAACGGAGCCAGCTTGCGTGTTGCTTCCGCTAAGTGTCCCGATTAACTTTTGTACACGCCCGACCTCATTGAGGGATATGGTCTTCCCATGTTTCTTTGTTGTAATACTACGTTCGCGGGAATTTTGAAACCTTCGATCTCCCGCAAACACGTCCTGCACTGCCGGCACGACTTTGGGGCCCACAGTGGCATTGCTAAAGGAGAAGGCAGCAATCTTGGGAAAAGAAGTCGAAATCCGGCCGTCGCTGGCCAACTCGGCGTTTGAAGCGTTGATGGGGGGAGATAAGGACCAGCATGATGCCTTGGTGCTGGAGGCGGCCCGGCAATTGGCGCCGAGCGTAGACCTGATTCTTTTTGCCCAGGCCTCCATGACCCGCTTGGCTTCAGCCGTTCAACAAGCGACGGGCCTGACCGTCCTGACGAGTCCGCGTTTAGCCATCGAATATACCCAGCGCGTGCTGGCGGACCGGCGAGCGGTGCAGCGCGTGGGAATCAAATAGAGACACAGCCGCGGCAAGAAGCGGTAAAGAGTCGTGCAGTCCGAAACGGAGCGAAGCTGGAGAGCGCGGCGCAGTTCCGAGTGTTCGGCAAGTCGCACTTCGGTTTCCCGGTAGTCCAGTCGTCGTGGCGCATGAGGCACAAGGTAGCCAACAACTGGGGCTGCGTGAACTGGTGTTTGCTAAATGCCGTGCGATAACACGGCACGCTGGTGCCGGTCACGTCGAAGGCCACCCGCGTGAAATGCACCAACCCACTTCGGGCATGGCCAGCAGCGAAGTTTCGCCGAAGCTGACCGCAGCATAGCGCGGTTTTGCTGATATCCCTCCGCAGTGGAACTCAGGATGTCAACAAGAGCCGCGTACCCTCTATAGTTTGTGTGGAGGCAGCCAAGCAATGAACTTGCCCACAAGAGTAGCCCTAGTTACCGGCGCTGGAAGCGGAATTGGGAAGCAGGTTGCGATCGCTCTCTTGCGAGAGGGGTATTCGGTCGTTCTTGCGGGCCGATGCCGGGGTTCTTTGGAGGCAGCCGTTCAAGAGGCGCAGGAGTTTGGTTCACAAACGTTGGTCGTGCCGACCGATGTACGCGATCCCTCCTCCGTCCGGCTTTTGTTCACCAAGACAAAGGAAGTTTTCGGCCGGCTCGACCTGTTATTCAATAACGCCGGGACCGGCACCCTTCCCGTCCCGCTCGAGGAACTGACTTATGAGCAGTGGCAATCCGTCGTCGACACCAACCTAACCGGCGCCTTCCTGTGCACGCAGGAGGCATTCAAGCTGATGAAGGCTCAGTCCCCCCGAGGCGGTCGCATCATTAACAGCGGGTCCATTTCCGCTCACAGCCCCAGGCCGAACTCCGCACCCTACACGGCGACGAAACATGCCATCACCGGCCTGACCAAAGCGACCTCGCTGGATGGCCGGAAATACAACATCGCATGCGGACAGATTGATGAATACTGTTCGATCGTTGCCAGGAAAGGCGGGAGCCACAACGCTGAAATCGCAACTTACTTCATCCATCAACGCGCTGATAACCGGACCAATATTGCCTTGCGCTGTCGAGTCAAAGGTGGAGCAAACCTTAAAATAGACTTGCCGAACGCCTTGTCGACGCAGCCACGCAGCCACCGACAAGCGTGCAGAGACTGTACGACAGCTTCCTCTGCCGAGATCGTACGCGATTTCAGTGCGACGACAATCGCATCTGCGTCGATGGAATCATCCTTTGCAGGCACATCAACGGTGAGCACCGTCCGCATTCCCGCGCGCACCAGGTTATTGGCAAGATCGGTGGCGCCAGTGAAGTCGTCCGCGATGCAACCCAGGATGGCTCTTTTCCGTCGGCACACTGTCATTACAATTTCGGCATCAAGACTTCCGTTACTGCCCCGATATCCGCGGAATGTGTACCGTGGGTCACTTGGTGTCCATCCCTCCTGGTGTTGGATTGCCCTTTCCGGCCGGCCTCCCGAATGCGCCATCGGCCATCGAAGCCCGAATTGAGACGCGCGACGGCTTGAATGGTGTCGTCAAACCCGATCCGCACGTGCTGGCGCATCGCGGCTTCGGCGCCATCTACGCTATTTCCGGTCACTGCGTCCAAAGGTCGCGATGTAATCTTGCAGGTCGCGAAATCTTGGACACCAGCAGATCAAAAATCCAATTCAGGACGAGTATGTGGTTCTTGTCGAGCAGATCCGTCAATGCGGCACAACCCGAGTACTCAGCGATCTTGATATGAAGTTGCATGTGATAACGCTGCACCGCGAACGCGAAGTTAGCATCAGAATCGCCAGACGTTTGACGATTGAACAGAGCGTCAACGTTCTCGGCCATGCGATTCAGTTCCCCACGTTGCTCGAAAGTCGCTCGTTCCGCAACGAGCCTGGCGGATTGGCACTCTAGCGCCTCCCGAATGATGAAGCTTTCGCGTATGTCCGTTTCAGAGGGAATGCGAACCCGAGTGCCTACCTGGGGCCTACTCTCAACCAGACCCTCAGCCTCCAGCCGCAGAATCGCCTCTGAAAATAGGGAAGATGCTGGTCCCGAGTTGTTTCGCCAGCCTCCGACGGGACAGAACTGCGCCGAGGCAGAGTTCGCCCCGCAGGATTTGTTCTCGAATGACTGTATAAGCTCTGTCGGCGAGCCCTTGTTGGACAAGTCTCCGCGAGGTCTTCACCCTTGAAGCATGCACCCAAGGTGACAGCCATGTCAATAACTTAGGCACTCCGCAAATCTCGGACCCTATTCACGGGAGGGCTAGCCGTACAATTATGCTCCAAAATAGTTCTTGACAAGTCGCGCCTACCTGGAGTAGCAATCATTACTGACATGGTAGTAATGGCATAGCGGACCCTGCGTTATTTGCCCCAAAGTGAAGAATTGGCTTGTTTATGGGTGTGGGCGTGGTCTAGTAGAGTTCCGCGCGGCTGCTCAGACAATCAATCAGACAATCATCAGTAGTGTCACGGGAATAATACTGGCGGCCTTATCTAATACCAATTCGGCAGCTTGAATCCAGCTAGAGGACGGAGTGCACGCTTGGCGGTCGGAAAGGGTGGAAATTTCCTCTGAGGTGAACCCATGACTCAGAATCTAGATTGCCTGTATCGGCGTTTCCAAAGTCGGACTGATGTTGCGTTCCTACCAGTTCTGGTATTTTCCTTTGCTATGTTGTTCGCCGGCATTCCGGTGAATGCTCAGGTCCAAAGCGGCGTCAACGGTACCGTCACGGACCCAACCGGAGCTACCGTTGCCGGGGCGAGGGTCATGGTCACAAATACCTCTACCGGCGTTGTATCGACCGCGACTACCTCTGCGGAAGGTATTTTTACAGTCGTCGCATTGATTCCTGGACAATATTCCGTCACGGTGGAGGACCCGGGATTCAAGAAAATCGAGACGAATGTGGTCGTCGAAGTTTCCAATATGTCGACGCTAACCATTCAGATGGTGCCTGGCAGCACCAGCGAGACTGTGAACGTGCGAGCAACTGCGCTGTCGTTGGAGACCTCGAATCCAACCGTAGGCGCAACCATCGAACCTGACTTGGTCCAGGCGGCGCCCATTGAAATTAATAGCCTGGCGCGCCAGATCGACTCATTTATGTATCTTGTGCCTGGCGTACAAGGGAATGCTAGCTCTCATAATATCAATGGCGGGGTCAACTTCGAAAACGAAGTTGATTTCAATGGCGTTCCAGTGGCATTCGTGGATTACCAGGGCAACCAAACGTATATTAATCCGCCCTTTGAAATGGTGAATGAGTTCCGTGTCGTTTCATCGACCTTCGATGCGCGTTACGGAATATCGATGGGAGCGGTCACTTACAACATGGCATCCGGCACGAACCAGTTCCATGGAGATGCCTTCGAAATCCTTCGCAATCAGTTCTTCGACTCAGTTGGATTTTTCCCGAGTCACTTCGGGCCCACAGGAAAGCCGGAAGCACCCATCGATCAGCAGCACAACTTTGGCTTCACGCTGGGTGGCCCGGTCGTTCTGCCCAAACTATACAATGGAAAGAATCGCACGTTTTTCCATTTCAGTACCGACTGGTTTAGGCAGAACCTAGCTCAGACTGCCTTTGGAACCGTGCCGACGGTGGCGATGAAGAACGGCGATTTTAGCCAGTTTGTGGATTCTAGCGGAGTGATGATCCCCATCTATGATCCCACAACCGGCATGCCCTTCCCTGGCAATATCATTCCAAAATCACGCTTCAGTCCTGTTTCTAAATCCATCCTGCCCTTCATTCCGGATCCGAACCGTGCCGGCATAAATTTCGGCCTGCAACAAAATGCGAATCCCGCCGTTCCTTCGCTGCGTATATCACAGAATTTATGGGGCTACACGCTTGACCACAATATCAGCCAGTCTCAAAGCATCCACTTCAGTCAATGGCGGGACGTTGTTACATCTCCTTACTTCAGCGAAGCAGCGATCGTGCCTAGCAGCAATGAACTGCAGAGCTTGGTCAATAACAAAAACGTTGGTTCGGCGTGGTTGCTGAATTATGTGAAAACCATAACACCGCAACTGGTGGTAACAGTGGGTACGACTTGGGTTCGAAACAACAACTCGATATCGAATGGCAAAACGGGCGTCGATTTCGCCGGTGTGGTTGCCGGTACGACACTTCCGGACATCTATTTTGACGGTCAAAATGCCCCCACTGCCTGGGGAGCATACGGCGGCGGCTGGGTCACGGGTTTTACTTTGACAGACACTGACAGACTAGGCATGGTGATCGCCAATAATTGGCTTTGGAGCAAAGGGCGCCATACCTTCAACATAGGTGGGGACTATCGTCACACTTGGGAGGATATCTTGAACTGCGCAGGATGCGGCGGTACATTCAACTTCAGCCAAAAGGAGACCTCCCTCCCCAATTCCACCGATCCCAATTTCGGCGTCTACGGGAGTTCATTCGCGAGTTTCTTGTTGGGGATTCCGGATACAGCTAGCCGAATTTTGTCGACTAAGAAATACTACCGAAACAAGGCGTTTTCTTCCTATATTCAGGACGACATAAAGGTTAACAAACGGTTCACGCTGAATCTGGGCCTTCGCTGGGACATTATGGTTCCATTCACGGAAGACAATAACAGTGTCTACTTTGTGAATGAGTTACTGCCCAATGCAGATGCCGGCGGCCTACTCGGAGTGGCGACAAAGTACGGCAATTGTGCCGGATGCGCCGGCATTACCCGTACGGCCATCCACTGGAAGGATTTTGCTCCAAGACTGGGCTTCGCCTACATGCTGACCCCCAAGACCGTGATCCGGTCCGGATTTTATTACACCTATTTGAATGGTGGCGCCTATGAATACGGAACCGCCCAGAATGGTTTGTACCTGTCGTCCCTGGGGAACGGCGAATTTCAACGCCTGGCAACCGGTACCAATATCTCATCATACGGGAGTTGGGATCAGACCCCACTGCCCCTTCCGGCGCCAAGGCCATTTAGCCCGGCGATGGCTAATGGCAGCGGATTTATTAACCAATTCTGTATCGATCAAAACGGTCCTACAGACATACGCAACAATTGCATGAATCCGACCGAATCAGCGTGGAATCTCAATATCCAGAGAGAACTTCCCTGGAAAACGTTCCTGACGGTGGGCTATGTTGGCAACCATGTGGTTCATCTCCCGGTTACTTTGAAAGCTCGAGACCAGGCGCCTGATTCCGTACTCAAATACGGGAACCTTCTTGGCGAACTTGTGACTTCTCCCGACGCCGTAGCCGCCGGCATCAAAATTCCCTATCCAGGTTTTGTCCAGCAGTTTGGAGCAGCGGCGACGGTGTACCAGGCTCTCGAGCCGTACCCGCAAATTGCTATCTACCAAAATAATTATGAAAACGATGGAAAATCACTGTACAACGCGTTTCAAGTGCAGGCTGAGAAGCGCTTCTCGAACGGACTCAGCTTTCTCTCTGGCTTTACTCTATCAAAAAACTTTGCCAATACTCAGACCGGATCTGCAATCTTTTCACCCAGCGGGGTAGATTCATTTCACTCAGAGAGGGAATATGCAGTTTCCGCGATCGACCAGAAATACATTACAAACGTGGTCGCGACCTATGCCCTACCGATCGGCTACGGGAAGAGATACCTGAATTCAAGGGGTCTATTAGGGCAGGTCTTGGGTGGTTGGCAGATCAGCGCCATCGTCACTTATGCGGGTGGCTATCCCCTTCAACCTTATAATACCTATCACCTGTTTCTGGGTTTTGATCGGCCGAACATTGTCCCAGGTGTGCAGCTAAAAACGTTTGACTACGGTTTGTCGAAAGCCTACTTCAAAGGCGAAACGGCGACGCCGCCCGTACAATTCACGACGAATGCCTTAGTAAACACCACTGCCTGGGAAGTCGGTGACATGCTGCGTGCCTATTCAGCCTTGCGAGCCCCGCCCTTGAGGATGGAGAATATCAGCCTCATGAAGCAATTTCATTTTACAGAACGGCTGAGAGCCACTTTGCGCGTTGACTATTTCAATCTTTTTAATCGGACGCAACTTCAGCCGCCCGATCAGAATTCCCTCGATTCGACATTTGGGGAGATTACCAATCTAAGCTCACAAATCAGTAACCGGCAGGGACAGGCAACGTTCCGCCTAGAATTCTAACCCGCATTATTCGTGAAGACATCGCGAGCGCCCAGTCATTGGTGCGAAGTGGGTTGTAAATCCCGATAGTTGGGGTTGGTCGAGCAAAGGAGCAAAGGAATCGAAGAGTTCCAAGATCGGGATGTTCAAGTTGCCGGATGGAGAGACAGGAGCGCCGTGACCGTCGTCAGGGTGGAATTCGGTTGAGTGGGTAAACCGGAAAAGGGATTTAGCCGGTTGCCGCGCCGAGCGCTAGAGCCACACGACGGAAGGCGGGTAGAAACGGGAAGGAAGCGGGCAGATGGACGACGACGCGTCTTACCGAGACCAAAACCCGAGCGCCAAGCTTCAGCAGTCGTTCGCGCAACATGCAAACTTGAGCGCGGGCACAAGCGGTACCGGCAGCCCGCAAGCGCAACTCCTGCATCAGGACGTATGCCGCGGCGGTGAGTAGGACGCGAAACTGGTTGGCCCAGAAGCTGGTGCAACTGGTGCGGTCGATCTCAAGGTCGTGCAGCTCCTTTATACGATTCTCTATGTCGCCGCGCTGGCAGTAGACCCGTTCGTAAATCCATTGCGGACTCTGTTTCATGTTGGTGATGACAAACCGGGGATTGTCTTTGGGGTCCTTATCGGCAGCGCGGACGACCTCGGCTTTGATGATGACGCGGCGCAGACTTGGCCACTTCCCGGCCTTGTAGCGGACTTCCCCGTAAATATGTTCGGTCTTTCCGCTGCGCCGCGAGAGCTGGCGCGCTCGCCGCATTCCGCTTTCGACCACGCGCTTCAACAATGTATTCTTGGCCATCGCGACCACATATTCCAGTTTCGGCTGGGCGTCCATAAACTCCAGCACGGCAGGATGCGCAAAACCGCCATCCAGGCGTACCCGAATCTGTACTCCAGAAAGATGGTGACGAATCATCCTCACCAAACGCCGCAGGATGGCAACTGCTCCCCCGCTGCGCTCACGTTGCCGGGCCGTAACACGGCGGCGCAGAGATACTGTTCGGCTTCGTCGTTGAAGCTGACAAAACCCATCACCGGCAGGTAGCACCAGGTGTCGTAATGCCCGTTGAAAAACGACATCTGCTGCGCGCCGTGCGTGGGATCGTCGGTCGGGTCCAGATCGAGGGTGACGCGATAGGCGCGATGGCGCAGCCGCTTGGCGTGACGCCGGATCACACTCTCCGCCAGGAACTCGCCCGAACGATAGAGTTCCTTGACCCCAACCCCGTTTTCGAAACGCGACAATGTCGGCTGCGAGGCCAGGGCGCGACCCTCGATCGGATCGCGATCCAGAAGTAGTTTGTGAATCGGATCCTCGGACAGGCGGGCTGAATCGTTGACGTCCGGGTAGCCGCAGGCGATCGAGAACACTCGCTGCGCCACCAACTCGCGCAACGAATGATCGACCTTGCCCGCTTGCCGATCATCTCGAAGGCAGGAACTCAGTCCAGCCACCAACCCATAGTGTCGATCAGCGGCCTTCAGCAGCAGAGCCCCGCCGTCGGAACTCCCCTCGCGCTGATCGAACTGGGCAACGATTGGCTTGCGAAAAATTCCTGGGAACAACAAACACTGTGTTGTGCTATCGTCTGACATTAAGGAAGCCTCTTTTGTTGCTCAAACATTGTCTAGTCAACATGTTTGTAACAGAGGAGGCTTCTTTTGTCTTCCGATCTCTTCACATTCACGAATAATGCGGGCTAAGCCGGTATGCCATCACACTCCCGTCTTTCCAGGGAAGACGGGAGTGTGATGCACTGCGTACTCTCTCTGCTGGATACGGCGTGACACGCAACATAGGGTAAGTGTGGGATGACTATGCAATTTGCGCAGCGTGAAAGGGTGACTGGGAGACTAAGTTGTCTCTATCGACGTTTCCAAGAATGGACTGGCTTTGCTTTTCTACCGGTCCTTATGTTTTTCATTGCCGTCATTCTCTCGGGCCTTCGACTGAATGCGCCGTGTGTTGCAGAGTCCTCAGCCCGGCCCATTACTGGGCCTCTCACGGTTTCCGCCAATCCCCACTACTTCAAGGATGCAAACGGCGCCGCTCTCATCCTAAATGGATCCCAGACTTGGAACACGTTTCAGGACTGGGGTACCGAAGGGTCGCTGCAGGCCCTGGATTTCGACGCCTTCGTCAACTTCCTCTCCCGGCACGGGCATAATTTTACTTTACTGTGGACTGTAGAAATGCCGAAATTCTGCGGCCTTCCAATGATAGTGCGTTCTCCGCCGGATTTCACGGTCAGCCCACTCCCGTGGAAGAGGACTGGCCCCGGGACGGCAACCGACGGTGGCTTGAAATTCGATCTTACGAAGTTCGACCAAAGCTTTTTTGACCGTTTAAGGACGCGGACGCAGTCTCTAAACAATGGGGGCATCTACGCTGGTGTCTATTTATTTACGGGTGAGTTTCTCCATGTTTTCCGCTGCTCGAGCGATGGTTACCCGATGACGGGAACGAACAATATCAATGGCATTGACGACGGCTATCCCGGCAGCGGTAAAGCTAGCGTCGGAGCTATTTCCATGACCGCGCCCGATGCAATTACCCGGTTCCAGGACGCATATGTTGACAAGGTGGTTGACACGCTCAATGACTTGCCCAATGCGCTGTGGATCGTTTCTGAGGAAGCCTCGAGTAATTCCCTCTGGTGGAATAACCACCAGATCGCACATATTAGAGCCTATGAATCCGGAAAGGCGTACCAGCATCCGATCGGATATGCCACGCCGATCGGGGTGCGGGATCCAGTGATTTACAACTCGGATGCGGACTGGGTTGCACCGTACGTTGAAGTCTCACCCGCCTCCTCCTGCGGCACCGGCAAGCCCGCTTGCAAAGTTAACATCAATGACAGCGATCATTCCTATTTCGGAATGTGGAACGAGACGCCACAACAGAATCGCAACTACGCATGGGAAAACTTCACGACCGGCAATCAAGTGCTGTTTATGGACCCCTACGTAGTCTATTACCCACGCGAGAGCCGGAACCTGTGTGTCTCTCCAAGCCATTCAATTTGCCGGGCACCGGACACGCGCTATGACAACTTCAGGGACAATCTAGTGTACTGAGTCTAATATTCGTGTAATAAGTAACAGCTCTTCCTGCATCTGATATAAGCAGGAGGAACTGCATGGCTCTCGGTCGTCCGCTCTCGCCCCTAACTCTTGTCCCTGCCGAACGACAGCAGTTGTTGGAGTGGACTCGCCGTCCCAAGACGGCGCAGGCCCTGGCGTTGCGCGCCCCATCGTGTTGCTCAGCGCGGCGGGCTACAGTAATACGGAAGTGGCTCGGGGGGGGCACGTCGCGCTGGCGACGGTGGGCAAGTGGCGACAGCGTTTTCTCCATTTCCGCCTCGATGGATTGCTCGATGAGCCCCGGCCCGGCACCCGCGTCGCCTCAGCGATTCCGAGGTGGAACGTGTGCTGGCACGCAAGCTGGAAACCCAGCCGGCAGCGGCGACCCACTGGTCCATCCGCTCCCTGGCCCAGGCCACCGGACTCAGCCAGAGCAGCATCAGCCGCATCTGGCGCACCTTCTCGTCGCAACCGCATCGCAGCCAAGCCTTCAAGCTGAGCCGCGATCCGCTGTTTATCGACAAAGTGCGCGACCTCGTGGGCTTGTATCTGAACCCGCCCGACCGCGCCCTGGTGCTGTGCGTGGACGAGAAGAGTCAGATTCAGGCGCTGGACCGCACCGCGCCGCTGTTGCCCATGCGCCCCGGACAGATCGAGCAGCCACGACTACAAACGCCACGGCACCACCAGCCTGTTTGCGGCTTTGCAGTTCAGTGTAATCGCCTAGCACAGTCTCCACGCAGTGTCAGAGTATTAGGGATGGATGAGACTTGCTGAAAAAGTAGCGATTGTCACCGGAGCTGCGGTTGGTTTGGGACCTGCTGTGGCGGCTCGGTTTGCCCGCGAAGGAGCAAGCGTGGTCGCGGCCGACACCAACGAAGCCTACGGGACAGCTCTGATTGAGCAGCTTCGGGAGCAGGGATGCGAGGCCATCTTTGTTCCGACCGATGTGTCTAAGGAAGGGGCGGTCAGGGGGTTCATCGATTCGACGCTGGCTCGCTACAAGCGGATCGATGTGTTGTACAACAATGCTGGTGTCTTGCTCCCCGACGGCGATTCCCTGGTCCATGAACTCAGTTTGGAGGTGTGGGGTTACATCATGGGTGTCAATCTGCGCGGCCCTTTTCTGTGCGCAAAATATGCCATCCCCTCCATGCTGAAACAGGGCGGCGGATCCATTGTTCACTTGGGTTCGCCTACCGGCTTTGTCGGATGTGCGTCCAAACTGACGGTCTACAGTACAAGCAAGGCAGGAATCGTAGGGCTTACGCGCGTGATGGCTGCAGCTTATGCCCGCAACCATATACGGGTGAATTCGATTATCCCCGGGACCACGGATACGCCGATGAACAGCTACCTTCTGTCGGACGACGCAAGGCGCGAGGAGTTCCGGGAAGCAGTTCCCTTGGGGCGGTTAGGACAACCCGAAGACATCGAAGTGCTTGCGGTATTTCTCGCGTCCGATGAGTCGGCCTACTACACAGGAGGACTTTACATTTGTGACGGGGGCCTGACTGCGGTTTGACGCGTTGAATCTGCTTTAGTCCGACCTGAGGTAAGGAGGGTGCTGACCTTCGACTATGCCAGCTCCTTGCAGCGAGAGGCAAACAAGTCGTCAGCTGCCCGAATCAGCGAGAGGGGTCCTCCTGGAGCCGTTCATTCCTTCGGAGTCTTTCAAGAAATAATTTTAGAGAAACGTACTGGGCGGAGTTCTATGCCCGCCGCGGGAGGGGATGCTTGACCATAACGAATACCGAGCTGTACTGCGGACAACAGGCGACAGTCAAGGAGAGATACGATGCACGTTTTTCAAAGGGAGTGGCGTTCTGGTTGGTGCGGCACCATCTGGACTTAAGCACATCGTTGCGCAATATCTACCGGCCACTGGCAGTTTACGGGTGAAGCCTGCCAATCCCCAATACATTACGGATGGCAGTGGTCGCGTGATTTTTCTCACCGACGCTTCGTGTCCCGAAGTGAATTGGGAACCTCGGGCCGGGTATCCTCTCCGCAATTTGAATCGCTCCGACGATCCCACCTGGGACCCCGTGCGACGTGCGCTGGGGCACATTCGCTATTACGCTAATCGAATGGATCTCGTATCGATGAGACCCTCCGCAGATCTGGCCTCGACCGGCTACTATCTTGCGAACCCAGAACGGGAATTCCTGGTCTTCCTCCCGCAAGGCGATTTTGCAACGGTGGACCTCTCCACGGTCAAAGGTAGCGTACGTGCCGAGTGGACGCATCCGGTTGAAGGAACCATCGTTCCGGGCGTACTGCACCTGGAGAAAAGCCTCTGCAATTCGACGTGCCCTTCATAGAGCAGTGGTGCTTTATCTCATTCGCGAGTGAGGATAGCCCCGAGCGTCCTGTCTTGCTCAACAAGCCTATCCCAATGGCTATTTAGCTTGTAGAAGCAATGCCCAATCGTTGGAATCCGGCGCATCGGGCGAGGTCCAGGAGGGACCGTCCACAGGCGGTAGCGGGATGATCTGGCCCGTCAATGCACTAAACCAATAGCCCTGATAATGGCCGGGTTGAAGCTGAATTCTGACCTTACCTGCGTGGGGCAGATAGACAGCATAGATCCTGCCGGGATCGGCGAGGCAATAATTTCCGTTGTCCACCAGCTCGTCGTGAGGGTTGGTCTTCCACCACTCGAAACTGGTAATGAAATCCACCATGTGGCCGTAACCAAGGAACATGGTCATGGTGTCGTCGCCGCGGCCCCCCATCCACCCGCCTCCCGTATCGGGCCGAATGTTTATCCCGCGACGCACCGTCTCCCCGGCGGTTTGATATCCACCCGCCATAACGATGTCCCAGGCGGTTCTGCGCAGGACATCCGCGGAATCAGAACCGGGAAGGGCCCACAACGGATAGTGATCTTCGTAGCCGTACTCTTCGTTTGTCTGCGGAATGATGCGGCCCGCCTTCTCCTGCAGCTTTCGAGACTCGAGCATGAGCTTGTGCTGATCGCGGGACCACTCCTGATAGGAAGTGAAACCGAACCAACTGGACGCCCGATCCTGGTGAACGATTTTTATCGGATGGCTGGTCGCCAGGTGCTGATAGGGGTCCCACTGCTCGAGCAACGTCCCGGTATCATGCGCCCATTTGTCGTCCCGAAAAGACTCGAGATCGTCGCCGAGGTCCCAGGTAATGTTGGAGAATGCCCCGAAACGTGCAACTGCATAGCGAATGAACCGGTGTTCGTCCTCACTGCCGGCCGCGGGATGAACATAGCTGTCATTCATGTCCAAGACGAGAGAGATGACCATGTCCAGCGAGCGCGCGTAGGCGAGCATCCGATCGAATTTCTGCCAATAGGGTAGGTTGAAGCTCGAATAGTCGAAGCCTGGATGGTAAAAGTCTTCTGTATTCCCTGCCGGCCATGGCGTCAGGAAGAACGTCCAATTTGGCCCTACCATGACGGGCTCGCCAAAGGCCGTCTTTTCGCGTCCAGCAATGGCTACGCGGATGCGATTGATCTTCAGGCGATGAAGTCGCGCAATGCTGAACTGGATGGTGGAGTCATCCCGCCAGCCCACGAGCCAGTACGCGGTGGTGCCATTAAAGAAATAGTGCTCTCCGGTCCCCTCCCAAATGAAATGCCAGGGGTATTGCGGATCGTCCCGGACGGGGCCGCGCCGGTGCGCGTTTACCACAAGAAATGTGCCGGTGGACGTCTTTTGAAATTCACCTTGCCGATAGGTGACCAAGTATTTGTAGCTGCCGGCTTGCGAAGGCATAAAGCGAATGCGAAAAATGGATCCATCCATTGAGTCGCAAAAGCCGTCGATGCTCCAGTGCTTGCTGCCATCCGCCGTCTCGAACGTTCCAGTCAGGGTGGCATCCTCGAAAGGATTGCGCGCATCAGTCGATTCGACTGTAGCGATGATCTCGACGTCGTCATACGCTTCCACTTGTGCGGAAGGAATAGAATACGAGACGTTCTTCGGTGCCGCTAGAACTGATAAAGGAAGCATCCCAACGACAGAGGCAACAAAAACTCCGAACATCCCCGAGAAAGGCATGAGTCGAACAAATTTCATTTTTCCTCCCAAACCTCGAGCACGGCATTCAGCGGAGCCGGCAGATTCAAGAAGTGGAATAAGCCGAGCCGCGCGATCCATTTCCTACACGTCCGGTCAAGAAATAATCGTGGTCTCCAATTTCGATCTATAGAATTCCGGGGATTTTCTCTTGTAAACCTCTGGAGAATGCGGCAGCCGCTGACCCTTGGCTTCATTGCGAGGGAGGAACCATGCGGGGATGGATTCCGGCGTTTGAACCTGACGTGAGTCCGCGGTTTGGGAGCCTCATGAGGCCGCGGAGCCGTTCCTCCCCTCAGTCCACAGTTTCGCATTGCTGCCGTCTCGACGCGCCAATTAGGAACATGGACACGACGAGTGGGGCGAGTGATCGGCGCGAGGGGCACTCGCTCGTTGGACTATCGCGCTTCCCGGTCTCAATGTTCAATTCGAAATACCTCTTCGAGTTGCCCATGACGAACTCCGTACAAGGAAGAATGTAAGTTTACAGTCGCATCACTATAGTGCACCCATAACTCGATTTTCTGGCCGACTGTCAGCGCGATCGTCGAGTCAGTTTGGATCTCGAGAAGACCGTGTTCGGCGTGCAGCGCCTTAAGCCGGACCCCAGGCAGATCTCTTACCGTCGAAAGCCCGCGTTCACCGCTCATCGCTTTTACGCCACAATCGACCACCGCATGCTGTGCGCCGCGCATGCTGATGACTGTTGTCAGAACCGTAAGAGAGCGCTGAAATGAAGCGCCGCGATCGAGATACAACGTGTCCATCAACAGGTAAGAGCCAGGTTGAATCTCGGTAATGCCCGGATATTCACCGGATACGGCATAGGTGCCCGTTCCGCCCGTGGAAATGATCGACACTGGAATCCCCGCGTTCTCGATGAGAGCGGCGGAATCAACCAGGGATTTGCTGCCTGCGCGAACCAGATCATCGCGGTCTGCGCTCTGTCGTACCGCCTGAAGATGGCCGTCATAACCCATGAGGCCGCGGAACTTGAGCCCCTCCCCGACAGCAAACCTGGCGAGATGTAGGGCCTCCTCCCCCGCCCGAACACCGCACCGCCCCAACCCAATATCAATGTCCACCACAATTTCTATCTGCGTCTTGCGATTTCGTTGTGCCCGGGCAAGATCCTTAGCGCTGTTGCAATTGTCGATAGCCACCATCACGGAGGCGTGCCGGGAAAGCTCGGCCAGGCGCTCGGCTTTCGTTTCTCCCGCTATCTCGTTGGCGATGAGAATGCTGCCAATGCCATGATGCACCAGGATCTCAGCCTCCCGCATGGTTGCGCACGTGATGCCGATGGCCCCGGCACGCAGTTGCTTCCATGCGAACAAGGGTACCTTGTGGTTCTTAAAATGTGGGCGGAGTTTGGCATGCTTGTCCGCGAAGAATTCAGCCATCCGCTGCAGATTGAATTCCATCGCATCGATGTCAACCAATAACGCTGGCGTCGTGATCTGATGCATCTCCACCGGGATCCTTGCTCCTAGTTATCCAACCCAGAACGTCTCGATGTCAGCTAAGGGAGAATTTCCTCGTAAAGTTTTACTTCAAACTGTTCCACCAGCTGGGGCCGGACATTGTCAAAGTAGTGTTTGATGTAGGGCATGGCACAGTGCTGATCGAAAGTGTTGCGATCTTTCCACTTCTCAATAAATGTGATCCAGCGTTTGTCGTCAGATCGCTGGTTAAGCTCATACCGTAGACAGCCTCGTTCTTTATGGGTCGGCTCCATCAAGGTATGCAGTGCCACGATGAGCTCCTCGGTCTTGCCGTCGAAAGCCCGGAATTCCGCGACACAAACAATTCGAGTTGTCTCTTTTTTCGGCATAGTTACCTATTCACCGCAACGGTTTTTGAAGAAAGGTAGAAATCGTAGGCTTTTTCGGGGCTTTCATCTCCATGGACGACTGCCCGGATGGCCTGGATCATTGCTTCGGGCGCTTCGCATTGAAAGATGTTGCGGCCCATATCGACTCCGGCCGCTCCCTCATTGACCGCTTCGTAGGCTATCTTCAGGGCATCCAACTCGGGCAGTTTCTTGCCTCCGGCGATTACCAGCGGAACCGGGCAAGCGGCAGCCACTCGCGCGAAGCCTTTCTCGCAATAGTAAGTTTTCACAAAGTGTGCGCCCATTTCGGCGCAAATCCGGGTGGCAAGACCCAGATACTTCGCATCCCGTACCAGCTCTTTTCCAACACCGGTCACTCCCATGGTTGGAATCCCGTGACGGGTTCCAGCGTCTATGAGCTTTGTGAGGTTGCCAATGGACTCGTGTTCGTGCACGCCGCCGATATAAACCTGTACCGCCAACGCGGAAGCGTTCAGGCGCACCGCGTCTTCAATATCCACCGCGACAAGCTCGTTTGAGAGTTCCTTGAGAATGCTTTGACCACCAGTCGACCGAAGCACTACGGCGTTGGGAATCTCGGGCGGAATGGAACTCCGCAACGCCCCCCGCGTAACCATTAAAGCGTCCGCGTAGGGCAGCAGGGGGACAATCGTAAGATCGATTCGTTCTAGTCCGGTCGTCGGTCCCTGGAAATATCCATGGTCAACGGCCAGCATGACGGTCCTGCCATCGTCCGGTTTAAAAATACGCGCCAGGCGGTTTTTCATCCCCCAGTCCAGCGCGTTGCTGCCTTTGAGTCTGAAGATTGCACTTTGTTGCGGTTTGTCGAGATAGTAGTTTTTTCCATCCTGCACATCGTCGAGGTCTGCCATGATCAACTTTTCCCTTCAGTCGCGAATCCTGCGCAAAAACCGTCGAAAAGAAGCGCGACGGAGGTGGCCCCTGCATCCGGAGATCCACGCGTTTTTTCACCAAGGAATTTCGCGCGTCCATACCGCGCGACTAAGTCTTTCGTGGAGTCTGCTCCAGCACGCGCAGCGAGGGCAGCGCCTTTGAGGGCTTGACGAATGGTTTTGCCTCGCGCGGCCGCTGCACTGAAAGCGCTGACGGCCGGCTGCAAAGCATCTATCAGTGTTTTATCTCCCGGTTGAGCCTTCGTCTGTCTTGAAACGGCGCGGAGACCTGCCTCGAATGCTTTGGCAACGTCCGTGCAATTCATGGAGGAGTCCCCAATTTCCGCATCGGCCATCCCTGCGAAAAATGTTCCGAGAAGTGCGCTGGAGGCGCCTCCGTCCACGCCCATTACGCTCCAACCGACCTCCCGCAGCCAGACTCTCAAATTCTCCGGCGTGCTTGCTGCAGCAGTAGCTTCCAATCGTTCGACGACGCGAAGCATGGTTGTACCGTGATCGCCATCCCCAGCTACTGAATCCAACTCCGAAAGATACTGATGCTCGCGGCGGATCTCTTCCGCGGCCTTAACGAACATTTGCGCCAGCTCAGTCTTTCCGATCGCGTCTGTCATCGCGGATTCTTCATCGTGCCTTCTTCATCGCACCACGAAATATGGAGCATCCGCAGGGGCATCCCAAAGCCGGATCAATTCGGAATCCATGCGTGCGATCATCATCTGAAAACCGGCTTGCTCCTGTGTGGTGATAAATTCACCGACTGCGCTTCGCACCACCTTGATCTTTTTCGCGTCCAGGAGTCGAGCTACGCTGCGGAAAAGAATCCACAACTCCATCAGCGTCGTCGCGCCCGCCCCATTGATGATGACCAGCAGTTCCTCGCCCGAGCTCACGCCCAAGTCTGCCAGCAGCATCTTGAGCATAATCTCGGCGGTCTCATCTGCCGTCTTCAGCTTCATGCGTCCCGTTCCGGCTTCACCGTGTTGGCCCATGCCGATCTCCATTTCGTCGTCGCCAAGTTCAAACATGGCCTTACCAGTGGTGGGGTGGGTTGCGGTTCGGACCGCAACGGCCAGCGTGCGCGTGTTTCGCTCCATCCGCTCCGCAATCTTGCAACATGCATCCAAGGAAAAGCCCTGCTCCGCTGCTGCTCCGGCGACCTTGTAAACGGGCAGGAAACCCACCAAGCCGCGTCGATCCTTTAGGTTCGGATCGCTGGAAATGCCATCCTGGGTCAAGACCATTCTGAGGTTGATGCCTTCACGTGCCGCGGCTTCCATCACGATGTTCGCTGAAAGGACATCTCCGGCGTGGTTCAACACGACGAACAGCACTCCAGCGCCGCCGCCGGAAACAGCCCGGATTGCTTCGAGGCAGCGGGCTGCTCCAGGAGCTGCGAAAATCTCTCCTGACACGCTGGCATCGAGCATACCTTCGCCGACAAATCCGCTCAGGCCGGGTTCATGGCCGCTGCCGCCGAGCGTTACCAGTCGCACCTTGCCAGATGTCTTGGGTATGGCCCGCACCACAATCTTGCTTCCGGCAAGTCGGACTTTGTTAGGAAAAGCAAGCACCAAACCCTCCAGAAGCTCAGTTACAAGGTGTTTGGGATCATTGATGAATTTCTTCATTTGCATTGGCGATATCCTTCGTCATTCATGGGAGTGCCTATTCCGATTTCTGCCCATCCCATAAAGACAGGCCATCGCGGAGAATCAAAAACGTTTCGATCTGTCCATGGCTCGTATTCTGTGACATGGATGCGGAACTCGGCGGCAAGGCGAAGGCTACATTGGTGGGCAACCGGCCAAAGGTTGGAATCCGCCGGACGACTTCGCCGCTCATCCCAAGAACCGTGATGTCTTCCTGTCCAAACACCGAAACATAGAGGAGACCGTCGTGGTCAAAGGCCATGCTGTCCGGTCCCGTCCATCCAGCAGGTGCGTCGGCGCGGATGACGTCTCCGAGCAGCTCTCGCGGAAAGGAAATCTGGCCATTGCACCAGCCATACCGGTAGATGTTCCCGGTAAGCGTCTCATTCACATACAGCAGGCCGTCGGGGCCAAACACAATGCCGTTGGTAAAGCGCAAACCCTCATCGATCCTAGTAACGGCGCTGGTGTCCGGTTCCACGCGATACACGCGCCCGTCATAGTGGGCATCCATGTAGTCCGGTCGAATTTGATTGTTTGGAGGGAAGTTGTCGAAGTTGACGCCAGAATCGGTTAGGTAAAGCGCCCCGTCCGGCCCGAAGCAAAGATCGTTCGGGAATAGAAATGGCTCGGCATTACATCCGGTCGCAACCACTTTCGATCTTTCATCCATCTCAGACCTCCGCAGTCTGGCCGCCATCGACGTACAAGAGTAATCCTGTAACAAAGGAAGCATCCTCGGAGGCCAAGAACACGGCAGCGCCAGCAATCTCTTCCGGTCGGCCTAGCCGTCCCATTGGGAACGTTTTTGCGAAGGCATCCAACTGTTCAGGTGTCATGGCCATGCGCAGCATCGGGGTGTCGGTAGGACCCGGACAAATTGCGTTCACCCGAATCCCTTGTTTGGCATGATCGATCGCCATCGCACGAGTGAGTAGCGTGACCCCACCCTTCGAACTTACATAGGCCGCAGCGCGGGCACAGGCGTCGTGAGAGCCGGTAGTCGAGGCCACGTTGATGATGGCTCCCTTGCTCTGCCGAATCATGTGGGGCAGTACGGCTCGACAACAGAGATAGGTACCAGTAAGGTTTATGGAAATTATTTGTTCCCACATTTCTAGCTCTGTCTCTGCCACTGTTCCGTAGGCCAGGATGCCCGCGCCGTTGAATAGGACATCGAGACCTCCGAACGTATCGAGCGTTGTCTGTACGACGCGGCTTGCCTGCGCGGGCTGGGATACGTCAAGCTCAGCAAAGCTCGCACGGCCACCCGCAGCACAAATCTGCTTGACTGTTTCCCGGCCGCCAGTCACATTGCGGTCTGCGACCAGCACGCTTGCTCCTTCGCGCGCAAACCGAGCCGCCACAGCACGGGCAATTCCCGATGCAGCACCAGTTACAAGAGCGACCTGCCCCGGTAGTTTCATAGGAAGAACCTCGACACTCGACGGAAAGATCCGGGGGGACCGTGTTTACCTAACCAGCCATATCAGATATCAATCTACCCGCCAGCACTTAGTAGTAGCTCGCCGGATCTGGCAATTCAAGTCGTTGCCGAAAACCGCGCGTATGTTTGGCGAGGACGAAAAGTCCGATAACAAACCAGATCCCTCCGGCGATCTTCGCCGGTGCCCTGAGTCCCAGCCAGATCACTGTGCAGAAAATAAATCCGCCAGCCGGCAAAATTACGTCCGCAAAAAAATTTCGCTTATGGCCTTCTGCACGCCGGACCCAAAACTGCCAGATAACAGCCAGATTGACACCCATGAATCCAAGAAAAGCGCCGAAATTCAAAATCTCAGCGGTCAACTCGAAACTCATCACCAGTGCTCCGAAATACGCCAGCACGCCGAGCAATAATATATTGTGACTGGGCGTATTGCGGACCGGGCTGAGATAGGCGAAGAACCGGCGAGGAATAACATTGTCGCGTCCCATCCCAAACATAAGACGTGCAGCCCCTACCTGCATGGTCATTCCAGCCCCGATATTGGCGACTACCAATAAGACCGCCATCGCGCGAAAAAGTCCAATTCCACCGACTTTCCCCGTGACCTCGATAAATGCCGTCTCTATATTGGTGTAGGTGGTGTAGTCTGGCCAGACAAGCTGGCCTAGATAAACCAACAGGCCTCCGAATACACCGGTAAAAACGCATACAATCACCGCGGCGAGCATCACGTTGCGCCGCGGATTTCGGACGTCCTCGGCCAGAGTTGTTACTGCATCGAAGCCGAGATAGGTTAGCGCTGCAAATGAGGTTGCACCGGCGATGGCGCGCACATCAAAAGTCCCCGGAGTGTAAAACGGCTTGACGGAAAATAAACCCACAAGGCCCTGGTGCACGAAAACATATCGGATGGCGAGGCCGATAAAGGAAAGGAGAACGAGAAACATGAAAAACGTCAACACTTCGTTGGCTCGCGCCGTGGCGCGCACTCCGCGCAGGTTGAGATAAGTAATCCCGCCGGCCAGCAGTGCGGCGGCTGCAGGAAACGGAATTGGCACAGCTCGCGTGATTGACAGGGTCCCGTACATCACGCAGAACAGCGGAGTCACCACATAGTCGAGAAGCATAGCCCAACCTGACACAAAGCCGAGATACGGATGCAACCCGCGACCAACATACGTATAAGCTGAACCAGCCGACGGGTACAGGGCTGCCATCCTCCCGTAACTAATCGCGGTTAGGACCATTGCGACCATCGCCGCCAAGATCGTCACGACTGCGTGGCCGTGAGACATCCTCTCCGCAAGCCCAAAAACGGTAGAGGGCGCGCTTGGAGTCACAGCTACCAGTCCGTAAAGGACAAGATCCCAAGCCGAGAGCACGCGCCTGAGGCGTGCAACTCCCGTTGGTACTCCCGCGGCGCCCACTACGGGGTCACCGCCAGATCGTGCGCCCGAATCACACTCCGCGGCAACAACCTCGGACTTCTTCCATCGTCAGGCGAACCAAAAAAAGCAGCTTGGGCGACCCAAATCACACCGTCGTGGTCGCCGGCCAATCCATTCGGGAGCCCGCTTTCCTGAATGATACGCTTCATCCGCCCCGTCGGAACTGATTTGGGTCACGCAGCCCCGCTCCGCTGCGCCCTCCACTACGAACTATCAAGGATGCTACAGAGTCGGGGGGGGGCGATATAAGAAAACGCTTAAACATTGTTGAAAAGCTACGGCTTCAAAAGACACAACTTCAACAACGGTGCTTCAACAAAACTTTGGGCTTTCTTTACAGATCATAGAAAGGTTCATGAGTATTATCTGTATTGAAAAGAATTTGCTTACGGATGAACCTGGGATGACATTTACCCGTCCATTTTTTGCGCTGAGACAAGTGACAGTGGGCTGTGACTTTGCAGAGCGAAATAGTTTGTTTCGATGTATTTTGGCGAGACAAAGTCTCGCGACCGCCAGTTCAAGAGCTGCCGTGACTTCGTGCAACTGGCTCTTCGGCTCGAGAGCAAAGGAGCCGTCGTGGAAAAGGACAACCGCAAGCTCCGCGTGATGGCTCAGCAAGCGCCCTGCGAGATTGGTTCAGTTCTTACTCATGTGCCACCCGATGCGGCTGACCTCACGTGCGCGGAGATTCTGAAGGCCCATCGGATCGCGTGTTACGGAGTCGGGCGGGAAAGCTTGATGATGAAGGTCCTGGTATGCGTCTGATGCATCTCGGGCTGGGTGCACGCTGCGTCGGCGATATGACCGCACCACCGATAGGTAAGGGCCACTTGCTGATCGCCAGGGCCGGGCCAGGCTCGTTCTCGACCCTTATTTCGCTGCTGGGCGTAGCACGTGAGGCCGGAACACGTACGATGGTCGCCACCGCCCAGCCAAGTGGACCTGCACCCCGAAGTGCCGACGTGGTCGTCGAGTTGCCGGCACAGACCAAATTGGAGAAGGACAAAAGCTATGAAAACTCTGCCGAAACCTGTGTCTGCACAAGAATTTGACAGCCTCTTCAAAGCCGTCTGCAACTGGGGACGGTGGGGGGCCGACGATGAGCGAGGAACCTTGAATTACATCACGCCCGCAGAGATTCGCCGGGCCGCCTCTCTTGTGCGAGTGGGCCGGTCGGTCTCCATGGCCGTGCCGATCAACAAGGTGGCGGGTCCGGACAATCCTCATCCCGCCGCCCACTACATGGTGCAGAGCTTCGACGTAGGTACCGGTCTAGCAGAGCCCCAATTCTCGCTGGATTATTTGGCGTGCGAATTCCATGGTGATTGCCAGACCCACATTGATGCTCTTTGTCACGTCGCCTACAAAGGCCAGCTCTACAACGGCAAGACACTTGCGAGTGTTACCTCCCGCGGTCCGTCGATCCAGGATGTCACAACCTATGCTCACGGCATTGTTGGGCGCGGAGTTCTGCTGGATATCCCTAGGCTGCGCGGCATTAAATGGCTCGAGCCTGGGGAGGCGGTGACGCCGGAAGAGCTGGATGCCGCGGAGAAGGCGCAGGGTGTACGGCTGAGCAAAGGGGATATATTTGCTTTTCGCACCGGCCACCACCGGCGCCGCCTGGAGCTTGGACCGTGGAACAATGGCTACGACGGAGAGGGTAAGGCGGGACTTCATGCTTCAGTGATGCCCTGGTTGCACGAGCGCCAAGTATCTGCATTTTTTCCTGATGGTGACGGAGAGACGGTCCCAAGCAATGTCGATGGAATCATCTATCCCGTTCATGCTCTTCAGATCGTGGCTATGGGAATGGTTTGCGCAGACAGTCTACAGTTTGAGGAGCTGGTCCAGGTTTGTGAAGCAGAAGGCCGCTGGGATTTCTTGGTCATGGCGGCGCCCTTGCGGCTACCGGGAGGGACTGGGTCCTTGTTTAATCCGCTTGCGATTTTTTGAGGACTCTCCGAGTCAGCTTCAGGCGTAGGCAGAGAAATTAAGGAGCGAAGGTCATGGAAGTCCCTTTGGGCCTGTTTGGTCTTTTTCGCCTTTCGCCATCCCGACCTCTACAAGACTGAGGCCAATCACGCTCCAATGCGACCTACATCTAAGGCAACCTACATGGATGACCGTCTGTAGGGGCAAGGTGATCGTTGCAGGAGTAAATCAAGACCGCAGGCTCTTCAACCCCGATTGCCTGGAGCCACGACAAACTCCGTCTTGAGGTAGGCGAGTTGCGCCTAAGTGATACTAACTGACTTGGTTTAGGAGGAGATCTCAAGCCGTTTGCGGAGCCACTGCAAACCCTCAGACGTGCCTGCCTCTGGACGGTACTCGCAGCCGATCCATCCGTTGAATCCGAGTTGCTCGATCAAGTCGAAGAGAGGATTGTAGTTCAGTTCGCCGGAGTCGGGCTCGTGGCGCCCTGGCACGCCAGCGATCTGAATGTGGCCAATGGCCGTTCGCTGCAGACTGCCGAGATACTTCCGCAGCTCCATCGCTACATCTCCCTCAACCATTTGGCAGTGGTAGAGATCCATTTGTACTTTGAGATTGGGCATGCCGATCTCGGTGACGATGGTATGTGCCTCATCCTGCCTGTTGAGGAAGTAACCTGGCATGTCGCGGGGGTTAATCGGCTCGATCAGGATGTCCTTACCTACAGTCGAAGCCAGCGCGGCCGCCCACGCAAGGTTGGCCACGTATTCAGCGCGAAGCGGCGAGCGCTCAACATGTTGGGGTACAACGCCGGCCATCACATGCACACGCGGACATTTCAGCACCTGCGCGTACTCAAGCGCACGATAGACCCCGGAGCGGAACTCTGGTCCCCGTTTGGGCACGCAGGCAAGGCCTCGTTCGCCAGCATCCCATTGGCCCGGTGGCGCGTTGAAGAGCACCTGCTGCAGGCTATGGTCTTTTAGTAGTGAAGCGAGGTAACTTGCCGAGTAGTCGTAGGGAAAGAGATACTCAACTGCTGTGAATCCATCTCGAGCAGCGGCTGCGAAGCGCTCGAGGAAGGGATATTCCGGGTACATCATGCTGAGGTTGGCGGCGAAGCGAAGCATAGTATATGAAGTGAATGCTTACCAGACTGCACCGAAGTTGACCCGGAGCTCATCGATCTGCGCAGCCGAAAGCGGTGCTGGTTTGGGCGTGGCGTTCAACCACAGGCGCGCGGTCTCTTCCAGTTCTTCGAGAGTGGCCATGGCCGCCGCAAGTGAACCATGCCAAACGTTCGGTCCAAGCCGATCCAGCATGAGCGCCCGAATCGCCGTTCCGCTGGTCCGCATGCGTTCGATAGTGTGTGTGACAATATCGCCGACCGCCGGATCTCCAGGACGACAGTACGGAATCAGTGGCACGTGTCCGACTTTCATCACGTAGTAGGGCGTGATGGGTGGGACGATATCCTCTGGACTCCACACGCCGACCAGCGTCAAGGCAACGAGGTGGGTAGAATGAGAGTGGATGATGCAAGACGCGGTTTCGTCGGCAGCATAAATCCTCCGGTGAAGTGCCAGAGTCTTGCTGGCGCGATCGCCGCTCTCTTGCACACCATCGCTGTTTACTTTCGCGAGTTTTTCAGGCTCAAGAAATCCCAGGCAGGCATCGGTCGGCGTGATCAGATAACCATCCGAAAGGCGCACGCTGATGTTGCCGGCCGTGGCGTGCACGTAGCCACGCTCGAACAGTGAGCGGCCCACGCGGCAAACTTCGTGTCTGAGTTCGATTTCGGTCAACATGAGTCAGTTCAGTAAAGCAAAAGCCTTACTGAAAAAGTCTTGCGATCCGAAGTTTCCAGATTTCAGGGCAATGTGCAGACTGCCCTGAGGACTCACCGGTGAAGCCGCGTAGCACCATGGCACACCCGGATCGATTTGCGGCCCGATTTGCATTTGCTGGATGTTGAGCGCGCGAACGCACACGCCCGATGTTTCGCCGCCCGCCACCACCAGTCGTCCCACGCCTCGGTCGACAAGACCGCGAACTACGGCCGAGAGGGCATACTCGACGATTTCTCCGCTTCGTCCAACGCCCAGCTGTGCGTGCGCGGCTTTGACGGCCGCAGGCTGGGCTGTAGAGTACACGAGCACTGGCAAGCTCGGGTTGCCTTTCCAGCATGAATCCACCCAGGCGAGTGTTTGGTCGATTTGTGCGTCACAGTCGGAGGCAATTTGTAACGGATCCAAGGAGTGCGCAGCTCCACCGCGTTGAATGAAATGTAGCACCTGAGAGTTGGTGGCTGTGGAGCAACTTCCAGAAATGATGGCTTTCCGCCCACCCGCTGGGGGTAATTCACCGGAAGGGAGGGAAGGACTGAATCCCCATTCCGCAGGCAGACTGGTGCCCAGTCCAGAACTAGCGGTAACGAGTGGTTCTTCGTGAAGAGCCGCGGCCAATCTTCCTAGATCATCGTTGCCGACCGTGTCCGCGATAGCGATCGACATGCCCTGAGAGCGAAGGTCGTTGATGCGCTGACGGATCGCCCCCGCTGACTGTGTAACGGTCCGATAGTCAATAAGGCCCACCGTATGTTGTTTGTTGTCGGCCAATTGCATCTGCAAGAAGCGCACGAGGTTGGCATCGGTCATCGGCGTCAGTGGATGGTTCCGCATGCCGCTGTCGGAAAGGAGCAAATTCCCAACGAACAGATGCCCCTGGAATACTGTTCGATCGTTGTCAGGAAAGGCGGGAGCCACAACGCTGAAATCGCAACTTACTTCATCCATCAACGCGCTGATAACCGGACCAATATTGCCTTGCGCTGTCGAGTCAAAGGTGGAGCAAACCTTAAAATAGACTTGCCGAACGCCTTGTCGACGCAGCCACCGGCAAGCGTGCAGAGACTGTACGACAGCTTCCTCTGCCGAGATCGTACGCGATTTCAGTGCGACGACAATCGCATCTGCGTCGATGGAATCATCCTTTGCAGGCACATCAACGGTGAGCACCGTCCGCATTCCCGCGCGCACCAGGTTATTGGCAAGATCGGTGGCGCCAGTGAAGTCGTCCGCGATGCAACCCAGGATGGCTCTTTTCCGTCGGCACACTGTCATTACAATTTCGGCATCAAGACTTCCGTTACTGCCCCGATATCCGCGGAATGTGTACCGTGGGTCACTTGGTGTCCATCCCTCCTGGTGTTGGATTGCCCTTTCCGGCCGGCCTCCCGAATGCGCCATCGGCCATCGAAGCCCGAATTGAGACGCGCGACGGCTTGAATGGTGTCGTCAAACCCGATCCGCACGTGCTGGCGCATCGCGGCTTCGGCGCCATCTACGCTATTTCCGGTCACTGCGTCCAAAAGGTCGCGATGTAATCTTGCAGGTCGCGAAATCTTGGACACCAGCAGATCAAAAATCCAATTCAGGACGAGTATGTGGTTCTTGTCGAGCAGATCCGTCAATGCGGCACAACCCGAGTACTCAGCGATCTTGATATGAAGTTGCATGTGATAACGCTGCACCGCGAACGCGAAGTTAGCATCAGAATCGCCAGACGTTTGACGATTGAACAGAGCGTCAACGTTCTCGGCCATGCGATTCAGTTCCCCACGTTGCTCGAAAGTCGCTCGTTCCGCAACGAGCCTGGCGGATTGGCACTCTAGCGCCTCCCGAATGATGAAGCTTTCGCGTATGTCCGTTTCAGAGGGAATGCGAACCCGAGTGCCTACCTGGGGCCTACTCTCAACCAGACCCTCAGCCTCCAGCCGCAGAATCGCCTCTGAAATAGGGAAGATGCTGGTCCCGAGTTGTTTCGCCAGCCTCCGACGGGACAGAACTGCGCCGAGGCAGAGTTCGCCCCGCAGGATTTGTTCTCGAATGACTGTATAAGCTCTGTCGGCGAGCCCTTGTTGGACAAGTCTCCGCGAGGTCTTCACCCTTGAAGCATGCACCCAAGGTGACAGCCATGTCAATAACTTAGGCACTCCGCAAATCTCGGACCCTATTCACGGGAGGGCTAGCCGTACAATTATGCTCCAAAATAGTTCTTGACAAGTCGCGCCTACCTGGAGTAGCAATCATTACTGACATGGTAGTAATGGCATAGCGGACCCTGCGTTATTTGCCCCAAAGTGAAGAATTGGCTTGTTTATGGGTGTGGGCGTGGTCTAGTAGAGTTCCGCGCGGCTGCTCAGACAATCAATCAGACAATCATCAGTAGTGTCACGGGAATAATACTGGCGGCCTTATCTAATACCAATTCGGCAGCTTGAATCCAGCTAGAGGACGGAGTGCACGCTTGGCGGTCGGAAAGGGTGGAAATTTACTCTGGAGGTGAACCCGTGACTCAGAGTCTAGATTGCCTGTATCGGCGTTTCCAAAGTCGGACTGGTGTTGCGTTCCTACCAGTTCTGGTATTTTCCTTTGCTATGTTGTTCGCCGGCATTCCGGTGAATGCTCAGATCCAAAGCGGCGTCAACGGTACCGTCACGGACTCAACCGGAGCTACCATTGCCGGGGCGCGCGTCACGATCACAAATACCGCTACCGGCGTTGCATCGGCTGCGTCAACCTCTGCGGAAGGCACCTTTACAATCGTCGGATTGATTCCTGGACAGTATTCTGTCACGGTGGAGGACCCGGGATTCAAGAAAGTCCAGACGAATTTGGCCGTCGAAGTTTCCAAGATGTCGGCGCTAACCATTCAGATGGTGCCTGGCAGCACCAGCGAGACTGTGGAAGTGCAAGGAACTGCGCTGTCGTTGGAGACCTCGAATCCAACCGTAGGCGCAACCATCGAACCTGACTTGGTCCAGGCGGCGCCCATTGAAATTAGTGGCCTGGCGCGGCAGATCGACTCATTTATGTATCTTGTGCCTGGCGTGCAAGGGAACGCTAGTTCTCATAATATCAATGGCGGGGTCAACTTCGAAAACGAAGTTGATTTCAATGGCGTTCCAGTGGCATTCGTGGATTACCAGGGCAACCAAACGTATATTAATCCGCCCTTTGAAATGGTGAATGAGTTCCGTGTCGTTTCATCGACCTTCGATGCGCGTTACGGAATTGGGATGGGAGCAGTCACTTACAACATGGCGTCCGGCACCAACCGGTTCCATGGAGATGCCTTCGAAATCCTTCGCAATCAGTTCTTCGACTCAGTTGGATTTTTCCCGAGTCACTTCGGGCCCACAGGAAACCCGGAAGCACCTGTCGATCAGCAGCACAACTTTGGCTTCACGCTGGGTGGCCCGGTCATTCTACCCAAACTATACAATGGAAAGAATCGCACGTTTTTCCATTTCAGTGACGACTGGTTTAGGCAGAACCTAGCTCAGACTGCCTTTGGAACCGTGCCGACGGTGGCTATGAAGAACGGCGATTTTAGCGGGTTTGTGGATTCCAGCGGAGCGATGATCCCCATATATGATCCCACAACCGGCCAGCCTTTCCCTGGCAATATCATTCCAAAATCACGCATCAGTCCTGTTTCACAATCCCTTCTGCCATTCATTCCCGACCCCAACCGTCCTGGTATAAATTTCGGCCTGCAACAGAATGAGACTTCGGCCGTTCCTTCGCTGCGTATATCACAGAATTTATGGGGCTACACGCTTGACCACAATATCAGCCAGTCTCAAAGCATCCACTTCAGTCAATGGCGGGACGTTGTTACATCTCCTTACTTCAGCGAAGCAGCGATCGTGCCTAGCAGCAACGCACTGCAGAGCTTGGTCAATAACAAAAACGTTGCTTCGACGTATTTGCTGAATTATGTGAAAGCCATAACACCGCATCTGGTGGTAACAGTGGGTGCGAATTGGGTTCGAAACAACAACTCGATATCGAATGGCAAAACGGGCGTCGATTTCGCCGGTGTGGTTTCCGGTACGACGCTTCCGGACATCTATTTTGACGGTCAAAACGCCCCCACTCCATGGGGAGCGTACGGCGGCGGTTGGGTCACGGGTTTTACAAGGGCAGACACTGACAGACTAGGCATTGTGATCGCTAATAATTGGCTTTGGACCAAAGGGCGCCATACCTTCAACATAGGTGGGAGCTATCGTCGCACTTTGGAGAATATCTTGAACTGCTCAGGATGCGGCGGCACGTTCTATTTCAGCCACAATACGACCTCCGTCCCCGATCCCAGCGATCCCAATTTCGGCTTCTACGGGAGTTCATTCGCGACTTTTTTGTTGGGGGAGGCGGATCAAGCTAACCGAATTATGTCGAGTTGGGAATATTACCGAAACAAGGCGTTTTCTTCCTATATTCAGGACGACATAAAGGTTAACAAACGGTTCACGCTGAATCTGGGCCTTCGCTGGGACATTATGGTTCCATTCACGGATGACACTAACGACGTCTACTTTGTAGATGAGACAAAGCCCAACCCAGATGCTGGCGGCCTACTCGGTGTGGCGACAAAGTTCGGCAATTGTGCCGGTTGCGCCGGCATTACCCGTCCGGCCATTCACTGGAAGGATTTTGCTCCGAGAGTGGGCTTCGCCTACATGCTGACCCCCAAGACCGTGATCCGGTCCGGATTCTATTACACCTATTTGAATGGTGGCGCCTATGAATACGGAACCAACCAGAATGCTTTGTACCTGTCGGCCCTGGGGAACGGCGAATTTCAACGCCCGTACAGCGGTACCCAGGTCCCATCATACGGGAGTTGGGATGAGACCCCACTGGCCGTTCCGGCTCCAAGGCCTTTTAGCCCGGGGATGGCTGATGGCAGCGGATTTATTAACCAATTCTGTATCGGTCAAGGGAGTGCTTTACCAGAGGGTTCTTCAAGCGTACTCCAGAATTGCATAAATCCGACCATGGCAGCGTGGAATCTCAATATCCAGAGAGAACTTCCCTGGAACACGTTCCTGACGGTGGGCTATGTTGGCAACCATGTGGTTCACCTCCCGGTTACTTTAAAAGGCCGAGGGCGCCTGCCTGATCCTTTACTTCTTAAATACGGGAACCTTCTCGGCGAACTTGTGACTTCTCCCGATGCCGTAGCCGCCGGTATCAAAATTCCCTATCCAAATTTTGTCCAGGACTTTGGAAAAGCGGCGACGGTGAAGCAGGCTCTCTCGCCGTTTCCGCAATTTGCTATCTACCAAGATAACTTTGAAAACGATGGAAAATCACTGTACAACGCGTTTCAGGTGCAGGCTGAGAAGCGCTTCTCGAACGGACTCAGCTTTCTGGCTGGCTTTACTCTATCAAAAAACTTTGCCAATTGTCAGACCGGATCTTCAATCTTTTCACCCGGCGGGAATGATGACTGGCACGAAGAGTGGGAATATGCAGCTTCCGCGATCGACCAGAAATACATTACAAACGTCATCGCGACCTATGCCCTACCGATCGGCTACGGGAAAAAATACCTGAATTCAAGGGGTCTATTGGGGCAGGTCTTGGGTGGTTGGCAGATCAGCGCAGTCACCACTTATGCGGGTGGCTATCCCCTTCAAATTTATAATAACTTTAATCGGCCGAACATTGTCCCCGGTGTGAAGCTAACAACGTTGGACTACGGTTTGTCGAAAGCCTACTTCAGAGGCGAAACGGCGACGCCGCCCGTACAATTCACGACGAATGCCTTCCTAAACCTGACCCGCTGGCAACGCGGTGACATGCTGCGTGACTATTCAGCCTTGCGCGCTCCGCCCTTGAGGATAGAGAATATCAGCCTCACGAAGTCCTTTCATATTAGAGAACGGCTGAGTGCCGCTTTGCGCGTTGACTATTTCAACGTTTTTAATCGGACGCAACTTCAACCTCCCGATGTGAATTCCCAGGATTCGACATTTGGGCAGATTACCAACCTAAGCTCACAAATCAGTAACCGGCAGGGACAGGCAACATTCCGCCTAGAATTCTAAGCCGTGCGTATGCATCACACTCCCGTCTTTCCGCAGAAGACGGGAGTGTAATGCGCTGCATACCTCTCTGCTGGATACGGCGTGACACGCAACTTAGGGGAAGTGCGGGATGACTATGCAGTTTGCGCAGCGTGAGACGGTGAGTGGCAGACTAAGTTGTCTCTATCGACGTTTCCAAGAATGGACTGGCTTTGCTTTTCTGTCGGTCCTTATCTTTATCTTTTCCATTGCCGTCATTCTCTCGGGCCTTCGACTGAATGCGCAGTCTGCGGCAGAGTCCTCAGCTCAGCCCATCACTGGACCACTCACGGTTTCCAGCAATCCCCACTACTTCAAGGATGCAAACGGCGCCGCTCTGATCCTAAATGGATCCCAGACTTGGAACACGCTTCAAGACTGGGGCACAGAAGGATCAGCGCAGGCCTTGGATTTCAATGCTTTCGTGAAATTCCTCACCCAGCACGGCCACAATTTTACGTTGCTGTGGACGGTAGAAATGCCGAAATTCTGCGGCCTTCCAATGACAGCGAGTTCTCCGCCGGATTTCACGGTCAGCCCACTCCCGTGGAAGAGGACAGGCCCCGGGACGGCAACCGATGGTGGCTTGAAATTCGATCTGACCAAGTTCGACCAGAGCTTTTTCGACCGCTTACGGACGCGGACGCAGGCTCTAAATACCTCCGGCATCTACGCCGGTGTCTATTTATTTACGGGTGAATTTCTGCACGTTTTCCGCTGCTCCGGCGACGGTTATCCGTTGACGGGAACGAACAATATCAACGGTGTTGATGACGGCTACCTCGGAGACAGAAAAAATGGGACTGGCGCTATCGCCATGACCACACCCAATGCAATTACGCGCTTTCAGGACGCGTATGTGGAAAAGATGATCGACACCCTGAATGACTTGCCGAACGTTCTCTGGATCGTTTCCGAGGAAGCCTCTAGCAATTCCATTTGGTGGAATGATCACCAGATTGCGCACATTAGAGCCTATGAATCGGGAAAGGCGTACCAGCATCCGATCGGATATGCCGCGCCGATCGGGGTGCGGGATCCAGTGATTTACAACTCGGATGCGGACTGGGTTGCACCGTATGTTGAAGTCTCACCCGCCTCCTCCTGCGGCACCGGCAAACCCGCCTGCAAAGTCAACATCAATGACAGCGATCATTCCTATTTTGGAATGTGGAACGAGACGCTACAAGAGAATCGCAACTACGAATGGGAAAACTTCACGACCGGCAATCAAGTGCTGTTTATGGACCCCTACGTAGTCTATTACCCACGCGAGAGCCGGAACATGTGTGTCTCCCCAACCCATTCAATTTGCCGGGCACCGGACACGCGCTATGACAACTTCAGGGACAATCTGGGGTACATATTGAAATATTCCCGCAAATTGAACCTAGCCAACGTCACCCCTCGCGACTCTTTGTGTTCAACCGGCTATTGCCTTGCCCAAACGCATTCCGTTGGCGCCGAGTACCTGGTTTATGCTCCGGCCGGTGGCGCGTTCAGGGTAGATCTCTCGGCGATGCCAGCTTCGCGAACATTGACGGCCGAGTGGTTCAACCCATCGACGGGGGCCGTGATCGCCGGACAATCGATTCCGGCCGGATCATCCTCCCAAGCGTTCACGCCGCCGTTCAGCGGAGATGCGGTGCTCTACTTGGTGGATACAGCGGGACATGCCACTTCGGGCGGGCACTGATATTTCTTATCTCAAGTTCCCGGAGTATAGTGCGTGAAATTGCACGAAATTGACACGCCAGCGCTACTGCTCGATCTGGACGCGATGGAGCGTAATCTAGCAAAGATGGCGCGCTTCGCCGTCGGCCCGACCCGGAATGCGGAGCACGGCATCATGGATATTCTGGATCCTTCAGTCACGCTCGAGGTTGGCGACATCATCGAGATCTGGGCGCACTACAGCGACGCGACGGTCAATCTGCACGAACGCATGTACGGCATCCGGAATAGGGAAGTGGAAGAAACACTGAGGCTGCAAGGCTGACAAAATGCTCCTGCCAAAGAAGTGGCAACTCTGCATCGTGCTGTTTCTGGCTACGGTGTTGAACTATTTGGATCGCCAGACCATGAGCATTCTTGCGCCGTCGCTGCAAAAAGAGATGCATCTTGACAATCAGGCGCTGGGTTGGCTCTTTGCGGTCTTCTACTATGCCTATACCTTTTCGCAAATGGCGGTCGGTCCGATTCTCGATCGCGTCAACCTGCGCTGGGCGTTTGCGTCTGCGGTGTTTCTGTGGTCCTTGGTTTCCGTGCTAACGGGGTTGGCGAATGGTTTCGTGGCTTTGATGATCTTTCGGCTATTCCTCGGAATCGTGGAATCGGCCAATTGGCCGGGCGGCATGCGCGTGATGGCACGGATTATGGAGCCGCGTGAGCGAACGCTTGGCAACGGCATCTTCACCAGTGGAACTAGCGTTGCCGCGCTGGTGGCCCCAAGCTTGATTTTGGGCATCGCTGCGTATTTGGGATGGCGGTGGGCATTCGTGCTAATCGGCTTACTCGGCGTGCTCTGGATTGGCGGATGGATCTTTATGACGCGCGATACAGAGATCGCCCACGTCTGGCGCGAGCCAGCGGCGCCGGAAACGAAGGGTCTGGCCGGGCAATTACGAATTTTCACCGGCATTATGCGGAGCCCGAGCTTTCTGCCCATCCTCGGGGTTGCAGTCCTGGTAAATCCCTGCCTCTACTTCAGCGTAAACTGGCTTCCGACCTATTTCGCTCAACAGCGAGGCCTGAGTCCAGGCCGACAGATGGGATGGATTCTCACAGCGATCTATCTGGGGCTGGATATTGGTAACATCGCGTGCGGCAGTGCGATTCTGGCGCTGACACGGTGGGGCAGTTCGATCCGCACCGCACGGCGAATTGTCTTCATCCTCGCGACGCTGGGCGTGGGGTGCTGCGCTGCCGTTCCGCTCCTGTCGATGGCGGGGGCCGTTACCGCCCTGGTATTCGTCAACCTCGGCCTGGGCATCTGGGTAGCCGTGTACTTAACGCTGGCTCAGGAGGTTTCAGCAACCCACGTGTCCACCGCCATGGGTGTTCTTAGCGGTTGCGGCTCTCTGGCAGGCGCATTTGCAATGTGGTGGGTAGGACGAGTGACTCGGCAGACTGGCAGTTTCGCCATACCGATGAGCACAGTCGCCCTGGCTGCGGCGTTCTCTGCAATCGCAGCATGGATAGCCAGCAAAAATATGGAGCCTACGAAAGGTCCAAGCGCGTGACTCATCTACCCGACTATCTCGAAGGAGTCGTGGATTTGCATGTGCACAGCGCCCCGGACGTCGATCGCCGCCGCTTCAATGATCTGGAACTGGTGCGGGCAGCCAAGGAAGCTGGGATGGGAGCGATTCTGATCAAGTCGCATCAGAATTCCAGTGTCGAACGCGCGTGGCTGGTCGCGCAGTGCGTCCCGGGTGCCACAATCCCGAACGCTTAAACGCTACATTAGGGCCGTGCTCCCGGTTGCCGAAGATTTCGACGTATGACTCTTTCATTCACTATACCTCTCCGGTTTTGACCGGTGCGCACAGGTGAAAATACATGTCTACCTTACGATTCGCAATGTTTGGAGCAGGTTTCTGGGCACGTTTTCAGCTGGCTGCCTGGCAGGAACTCGAAGGAGTTGAGTGCGTGGCCATCTACAACCGAACTCGTTCGAAGGGGGAACGGTTCGCCAGCGAGTTCGGCGTGCCGGCTGTTTACGATGACCCAGAAGAATTGCTGCGGCATGAACAACTGGATTTCGTCGACATTGTTACCAATCCGTTCACTCTGAGTAATTTTGTGAAGCTGGTCGCCGCGCATAAGATTCCAGTGATCAGCCAGAAGCCCATGGCCCCTTCGGTCGTGGTCGCGGAGGAGAACCTGAGAGCTTGCCGCGAGGCTGGCGTCCCCTACTTCATTCACGAAAACTGGCGCTGGCAATCTCACCTCAGAGAACTGAAAAGGGTTCTTGACAGCGGTATCATTGGCACGCCATTTCGTGCGTGCATTTCCATGGTCTCCATGTTTCCTGTCTATGTCAACGAACCGACACTGAAGGATTTAGAGGAATTCATTCTGACCGACATTGGAACCCATATCCTCGATATCGCCCGATTCTACTTTGGCGAGGCACAAAACGTGTATTGCCAAGTCCATCGAGTTCACCCAGATATTAAGGGCGAGGATGTGGCAACGGTCATGATGATGATGGGGGGGCGCACCACGGTGACCTGCGAACTGGGCTATCCCGAGAATTACCTGGAACATGAGTGTTTCCCTCAAACCATGATCTTTGTGGAAGGAGACAAAGGATCAGCCGAGATCGCAAGAGACTATTGGCTTCGAGTGACCACCCGGGACGGGACTCAGGCGAGGCGCTATCCGCCCATCTGGTACCCCTGGATGGATCCGAGTCACCATGTAGTCCATTCCAGCATCGTCCCCTGCAACGCCAATTTTCTGCAAGCGCTCCGTGGAGAGGCGGCGGCAGAGACCACGGGCGAGGACAATGTGAAGACGCTAAGACTGGTCTTTGCTGCTTACGATTCGGCCCGCAGTGGAAATGCGGTGTGTTTGGACGGGACTGGACCCGGAATATGGGCAAAGGGTATGGGCAGGCGGGATCTGAAGAAAGGAGAATGTGACAACGTCCCTCCAGGCACCGATCGTGCCTAGCAGCAACGAGCGCAGACTGGTCTTGAATGAGACAGTAGGCGGCTTGAACATTGCCGCCGTGCGCCTGGCCCTACAGTTGGGTGCGCGGCAGATCTGGATGCCCACGCGCTCCGCCCGGAACGACCGTCTGTACCATGACCAGCCAGGTGGAATCAGCATCCTCGATGAGCAGGGCGAGCTGCTGCCTGTGGTCGAGGAGATCTTTTGCGCGATGAGCCAGAGCGACTGCATTTTCGGCACCTGCCATCTAAGTCCCCTGGAGACCTCCGTTTTAGTTGACGCCGCTCGGAGGCTGGGCGTGCCGAAGATTCTTGTAACGCATCCCCAGTGGGGACCGATCTGTCACTCGTTTGAAGCGCAAGAGGAACTTGCCGAGGGCGGCAACGTGTTTTTCGAGCGCTGTTTTGCCTCCACCATGCATTCTTGCGGATGCGTGCCTTTCGAGACCATTGAACGCGCCATCACAGAAACCGGAGTAGAGAGCACCATTCTTTCCACGGGCCTCGGCCAGCCCGAGACACCTCCGCCGGCCGAAGGCCTGCGGCTCTATGCCGAAATGCTGCGCAGCACGGGCTTCTCGGTCGACCAGATCCGGGTGATGATGCAAGCGAATCCAGAGAGCCTGCTGGCTCCTTCCAAATCCATATGCCAAAAATCATGAAAGGCGGAATCATCGGGTGTGGCTTTTTTGCGGAGCGTCACATCGAAGCCTGGCGGCGGATGCCTGACGTCGAAATTGCAGCAGCGGCAGATCTGCGGTTAGACCGTGCCGAACGATTCGCCAAGCGGGCTTATCGCTCGGCGGAGGAGATGCTGGATCACGAGCGGCTCGATTTCGTGGACATCGTCACCCGCGCCGAACAACATCTTCCCCTGGTGAGGCTCGCGGTTGAGAGAAAAATCCCGGTAATTTGCCAGAAACCGATCGCACCCGACTGGGTCACTGCACTGCAGATCGTGAATAACGCCGAATCCGCCTGTGTACCGTTGATGATTCACGAGAACTGGCGGTGGCAAGCTTGGTACCGCGTGGCGCACCAAATGATCGCTCGCGGAGACATCGGTTCTCCCATCGGCTACGGATTCCGAAACCGAACGTGTGACGGTGTAGGAGACGAGCCCTACCCCAAACAGGCCTATTTCCGGCAATTGCGCAAGTTCCTGATCGACGAGGCGCTGGTCCATCACATCGATACTGCCAGCTTTCTATTTGGCGAGGTAGCAACCATTTATACGCAAGCCGGCCGCCGGAACCGAAACGTCGTTGGCGAAGATTGGGCCATCCTCGTGTTGACGCACGAAGGCGCGGTTCACGGCTGGATCGATGGGCACAGCTTCCTCGCTCCAAATCCGAATGGCCCGGCGTCGGACGACGTTTTTTTTGAAGGAGAGCTCGGCACAATCTCGATTACAGCCACCGGCGATGTGTATCTCAATCGGGTGCTTGCCTGGAAGAATGACGTAACAGCTGGCTACCGCGGCGACAGCGTACGTGCTACACAAGCCCACTTCATCTCTTGTTTGAAGGACCGCTCTCCGTTCGAAACGGGGGGACGCCAGTACCTGCGCACCTATGCGGCCGTCGAGGCCGCATACCGGAGTTTAGCTGAGCGGCGTTCCGTCTCACTTGCCGAGATTATTCAGCCATCAACCGGGGCAAACAGCGATGGACGCACGTGCATGTGTAGCACACAGACGAAAAATGATAGAGACGAACAAATCTAAGTTTGACATGGCAGAGACATCATCGTGTATTTTCTCGCAGCCGTAAAGAGTGCAAGTGGTTGATTTGGAGCTCACCTTTACTTTCTTGGGCACGGCTACCCAGCGGACTGCATTTGGTTAAGGAACGATTGGCAGCACGATGTACGACGGCCGCATCTTCGCGTGGTGAACTTCGTTTTCCGCGACAACCGGTTCCGTCTCGTCATAGTTATTCCCGCCCGTGTTCAGATTACGGTCAACGCGCGGGAAGTTGCTGCTGGAAATCTCGAGGCGGATGCGATGACCCGCGGGAAAGTAATTACTGGTCGAGTGGAGGTCGATCTTCAACGGGTACACCTCGCCAGGCTTCATCCATACTTTCTTGTTGAAACCGTCTCGATAGCGAGCCCGCAGGATTCCCCACTGCAAGTTGAACGCCGTCCCGTCCGGATACACATCGACAAGTTTTGCCGTGAAATCGGTATCTCGCGCGCTCGAGCCAACATAAAGCACTACCTCGAGCGGTCCGGTCACTTCCACTCCTTGCTGCAGCGACGGCGTGGTATAAACCAGAATGTCGGAACGATTCTCGACCTGTGCGCCATCGCCTGTTGTCGGCACCGGCGATTTCGGATCATATGTGAAACGATCCGGCGGCTCTTCACTTGGCTCCGCGGTGCTCAACGCGCCGTCGCCTGAGCGCGTGTTCGCGCGCCCGCGGCTGTGGAGGTAATACTTCGTGAACTTCGTGCCCGCGATCGGCCAATCGTTCGCGGAGCGCCAGCGATTCGCACCCATCACGTAAAATTGTACCTTGGGCATTTCAGGGATGCCGTTGTCGATTCCTTTCACCCAGTGATCGAACCAACGCAAATAAAGGTTGGGATAATCGAACCGTGCATCGCCCAAGTCTCGCTGTCCGACAATCGTGTGCTCCGTGGCGGTCTCGTAAGCGCAATGTGTGGTGGGCGCGACCACGACGAACTGGTTGTCACGTGCGCGAGCGCTCTCGTCGTTCTCGCGCATCAACTTCGCCAGCACGAACGCCTCGTTAGCAACGGTATCGTTCCAGGAAGTCATAAGTAGCGCTGGAGTGTTGAAGCGGTCGTGGTCATCAACGGAACCTAACTGGCCCCACCACGGGTCGGCGGGCTCGTGTGAAGCCAGGTTCTCAAAGTCGGTGGGGGGCCCGCCTACCTTCTTCAGCATGTCGATTAGCGGCAGCGTCAGATACATTTTCTCCAGGTCGACGTTCGGCGGCGTAGGATTGGATTCGATCTTGTTCCCGCAGTGGAGAGACCACGACGCGGCCCAGAGACTAACCGCTCCACCTTCGAGCAGATCCATTTGACGATACGTGCCACCGGCGGCCTGCGGAATCATGGCGGTATGATGCGGGTTTCGCAGCTTGGCGAGCAGAATCTGGTCTTCGCCGAGATAGGAACATCCGTAAGTTCCGATCTTGCCGGTCGACCATGGTTGCGCCGCCATCCAGTCCAACATATCGGAGCCGTCTTTGCCATCGTTCGCCCAATAGGTGAAATGACCCTCGGAATCGAATTTCCCGCGGACGTCCTGTACGGCGACCACATAGCCATGCTCCGCGAACATGCGCAGGTCAGGTGCGCCCATCTTGGCTGCCAACTTCCGGTTGTACGGCGTGCGAATCAGAATGGCGGGGAGCTTTCCAGTGGCGCCCTCTGGAAAGTACAGGTCTGTCGCGAGCTTGACACCGTCCCGCATCGGTACTCTGACGTTTTCTTCGACGCGCACGGAATAGAGCGGTTCGGCGACGGCTCCACCAGAGTCTTTTCCATTCCCCGCTATGTTCCCACTAGACACTTGGGCTGCCGCTAGCACCGTTTCCAGCCCAACCATCAATAAGGCCAGCACTGGCACCGTCCAAAGCCGCGAATCAATACGGGCAACTCGTCGGTCAACCTGTTTCTTACCATGTGCCATACGCCGTTTCCTCCAAGAAATGACCCACATCTTCCAGGAATCGGTACAAACGGAGCCAGCTTGCATGTTGCTTCCGCTAAGTGTCCTGATTAACTTTTGTACACGCCTGACCTCATTGAGGGATATGGTCTTCCCATGTTTCTTTGTTGTAATACTACGTTCGCGGGAATTTTGAAACCTTCGATCTCCCGCAGCCGCAAGGGCTCGAATGGACTATGGTTCACCGAAGTCGGATGCAGAATGCGACGACCCGAGGCATCAGCAGCACCGCGTGGCGAGACCGCCGGCTGCCTGGCCATCCTCTGGCCCTTGCAGGCGTGACAGAAAAACTCGTATTGTGGCATACGGATCTCCTACGGGTAGTTGAGATGCACGCCCACGACCAGGGCAAGACCAATGCCGATAGGAAAGGCAATTGCTAACCCTGCAATCGCGATAGCAGCGACGAGCAGGGGGTTCGCCACGTTAGACACTGCTCCCCGTAAAGGCCAGTGCATAGTGCCTGCCCGTTGCCTGCGTCAGGTCCTGCAAAAAGGGAAGGACGCTGCTGCCGAGACTGCCCAGCGTCAGCCCCCAGAAAACACTCGCCTTGAGGACTCCCAACACGTAGCCCCAATAAGGCAGGCTCGAAAATCACGGCGCTTGTGCTTGGGTGGATTGAGGGTTGGGTGATTCGACGCGATAGCCGAGACTCCGGAGTTGCCGAATCATTCTCGCGGTGCGTTTTTTCTTTGACTGATTAGTGACAGCTGGGCCCCGTTCTTCGTAACGGACTCGTTGGTGCAGGATCAGCCAGATCAGGCGACATTGTCGATGGGCAATGGCCCCGATGGCTTGATTGTGACCCAGGCGTGGGACCGAGCGGCGATACACGATCTCGAAGATGCTTCCTTTGGTCCTGGCTGCGGCGTTGGCGGCCTGATTGAGTAAGCCCGCATGTGGCGGTTGCCCTTCGGAGAGCGGTGGCTGTAATTCACGCCTGCGCTCTCGTCGTCGCCCGGGCAGGTGCCCACCCAAGAGGAGAGGACCTTTCCCTCCGGGAAATGTCTCAGCCCTGGGGCCGACTTCAGCGATGATCTGTTGTGCCGAATCCACTCCCAGACCGGGCACTTCCGCCAACCGCTGGACTGCGTCCTGGTGCTGGCTGAGCAGAATCGCCATCTCTCGGTCGAGTTGACAGATCTGCTCGTCGATCAATCGCAATTCCTCTAGCGCCATCTTAAGCAGCCGCCGGTAGACGACGTTTAGCTCCGTACAGGCGCCGAGGGCGTCGCACAATTGTTCCGGTGTGGCGCGCAAGCGCGCATCCGCCAAAGCAGCCACCGCCGCTGGGTTGGTTTCTCCGTCAGCGAGCGCCTTCAGCATGCGCCGGGCACTGAGGCCCAGCAGATCTGTGACCAAGCTGGACAACTTGATGTGAGCCTCTTCCAGCAGAGCCTCTACTTGGTTCTGCAGCCGTACCCGATCGCACCTCAACTGGTACTTCTCGCGCGTTACCGTCCGCCACAAACGCTGCTCGCCATCGGGCACAAAGCTCAAGGTCAATTCCAATATGCCCAAAAATCTTGGAACCCTTTGGGACCAAGACGTTTTCATTCCATTTGAGGTCATCGCTGAGTTTTACAGCTATTACGTCTCCGACTTTGGCTTTCTTGGCATCGATGGTCCTGTCTAATTCGGCGCGAAGCAGCGCACCTGGGGAAATCTGAAACTTAGGTGCTTGCCCGGCGGAAACCGTCTGCGAATTGGGCGCACTGGTCTGCGCTGCCGACCAGATAGGTGTGCAAGTAATCCCCGCGAATGCAACTGCTACGAGCGTGAACTGAGGAAGTCTTCTCATAAACGTGACTCCTTTCTCCCATATTCCGTGAAGCGGGCCCGAGGTACTCCCATTTCAGTCGCCAATGAATGCAAGTTCCATTCAAAGATCATGCCATAAGGACCATACCTTTTGAAAACCGGCCATAGATAGCATGAGAAGGTTGAGCTGCGGTATCACTAGTTGCTCCAGGAGCTAGACCCGGACTATCCAGCAGCAACGTTCACGATGCTTGTCTGTAATTATTGACAGTTCCTCCTCTGTCGGCACCTCGATAGGATCACGGCGACTAGTAAGCAATCATCCCGCTGGAGGCTGCGATGCAGCACAGTGGAGCCCTTCAAGTCGTTGCGATGTTCGGGCTTCGTCTGACAGCTAGCCTTGTATTCATTGGATCGGCCCTGGCACACTGCAATCCCCTCCCTTTGTCGGAAGAACAGAGCGCGGAACAAACCTCTCAGCGCACGATCTCGCTCGCCACTCTCCTCCAAGAAGCCGAAGCCGGAGATAAGGTTGCACAATTTCAGGTCGGTGAGGCGGCGAATTGGCATCGCAGAGCTGCCGAGCAGGGCTTGGCTGCGGCGCAGAACGACCTGGGCTTTCTCTATTACAAGGGCCTCGGGTTACCGCGTGACCCACAGCAAGCCGCTATCTTGTTCCGTGCCGCCGCCGAGCAGGGATTTCCCGCAGCAGAGTACAACCTCGGCCGCCTATATGACAGCGGTGACGGTGTAGCGCAAGATTTTGGTCAAGCCATCGATTGGTACTGTAAAGCCGCTGAGCACGGAAATGCACAGGCCCAGAACAACCTGGGCGCCATTTATTTCGCCGGTCGTGGGGTAAGGCGGGATTATAGAGCCGCCTTCGAGTGGTTTACCCAAGCTGCCAAGCAGGGATCGAGCCACGCCTACCGCAATCTCGGGCTTCTATACCTTGAAGGCAAGGGAACTCGGCCAGATTACGGCAAGGCTGCTAACATGTTCGCCAAAGCGGCAGAGGGTGGTCTGGCCAGCGCACAAGCGAGATTAGCCTGGCTCTACATGGTTGGAAAAGGTGTCCCGCAGAACTACGACCAAGCCATGAAGTGGTGCCGCAGGGCGGCGGAACAAGGGGAGGCGGAGGGCGAAGACTGTCTGGGCTACGGTTACGCGACGGGCCTGGGTGTACCCTGCGACTATTATCAGGCCGCGGCCTGGTTCCTCAAAGCCGCCGAGCGCAACAATGCTGACGCCCAGACAAATCTGGGAGGCTTGTATGAAAAAGGCTTGGGAGTGAATCTGGACTATGTGGAAGCCTACAAATGGTTCGCTCTGGCTGCGGCCGGTGGTAGATCAGATAGCCGAACGGAACTACGTTCCCTGGCACAAATCATGACACCAGCCCAGATCGAGCGCGCTGTTGACCGCGTTGCAGCTTGGCAGACAAAGCCGGATGGGGTCCAGACGCCTTCCAGTATGCTCACCGACCCGGTACAACAGCATTCGTATTTTCGATGCCTGCAGAAGTGACTCGGAGGCGCCAGCCGCTCCCTCGTGGGCTATCGCAACTTGAAACAGACTCGCGTGAGATCTTTCGTGAGACTCAGATAGCTGCGACCCAGTCATGAATCGGATCAAAGCCCTGTACCGCAGCTGGGCTATTCCTTGTAGCGGTACCACCGTCTATGCCCCGCGGCATCGCGCTGAATTGTTGGCCAAGATTGAAGAACTCGGAGTTCGTCTCGGGCCGAACGGCTCTATCAGCAACTGGATCTGCTACGCCTGTGCCCTCGTCAACGGCTCAGATGCTACGTTGCCGGATGTGACGAAACACTCCTTTCTAACGCTCTCCCGCCGTGCCCCACGGTCTGCGAGACCGACAACCCATTGTAAACGTCATTGAATCAATGGGTTGGAGACCCAGTTGCACAGTCCCGCCGTCTCGAACAACTCCCCAACAACCCCGCTGGACGATTGGCATGAGAAGGTTGAGCTGACCGGTATTTCGTACCTAGTAGATTGTTAGTGGAGCGCCTCGTTTGAGTCTGTGGTTCTGATGGTGGCGGATCTTCCCGCTGATCCAAACAGACGAAGCTTTTCCTGGGCAACGCGTTGCATCGCCTCTACCGCTGATTTGATCACATCGAAAAGTTCCGGCGAGCTCTCCCTGGCAATCGAGTCGCGCAGGGAGGTCAGGTAAGCACAGCAGAGCTCTGTGTTCACATTGAACTATGCGACCCCCGAGGTGATTGATCGCCTTATCAACGCTTCCGTCAAACCCGATGCGCCGTATAGCACTAATGGTATGGGTACACGGTGCTTGATAGCGTCAAGTCGAATGAAATCGAGCTGCGCCTCCCCCGCATAGGAACCGTGTACGTTTCCAATGCATACCGCAAGGCAATTCCCCGCCCGTGTCCGCGACGAACTCAGCTGCCAAGGCCTTCGTCCCGAGCCTTTTTGGTTGGACACCGCAAAGTCGGAGCCCAGATGAAAATTGTAGGCTGCAGTCTGCATGCAAGACAACAAACCGTACCCATGCTGGACACCATGTCTGTTCAAAACTATAAAACCAACAACCCCAAGTCCCTTGACACGACCGACGGCGTTAGAGATGTTGAAAAACAACGGTCCGGCAGTATGGCCCAGCACTCGTGCTAGTTCAACAAAAATTTCCTTGATTATCAGAGACTGCGCAGATGCGCCTGGAATAACCTAAGTATTTTGGTGAAGAGACACTAGCTTACCGAAGCGCTAATACCAACATGCAGAACGGATCAACGGACAGGAACTCATGAGACTTTCAGGAAAAGTGGCGGTTGTCACCGGAACTGCTGTAGGTTTACGAGGTGGAGACGACTGTTCAGAGTGGCCGTGCGGTGGTGGAGCAGATTCTTAAGGATGGCGGGTGTGGAATCTTCGTGGGTGCGGATATTGCAAAAGATAGCGAAGTGACTGCTGTTCTCGAAACCTCGTCGGCTAAGTTTAAACGAATCGACGTGCTCTGCAATAACGCTGCCGTACTTCTCCATGACCGCGATGCACCCCGCCCACGAAGTCAGCTTGGAGACGTGGGAGCAGACCATGGGTGTGAATTTCCGCGGTCCTTTCTTATTTTCCAAGCATCTGATTCCGTTCATGCTCAAACAGGGGGCGGATCCATTATCAATGTTGGTTCTCCCACTGGTGTCATTGGCTGTGCGCCAAACCTTACGGCTTACAACACAAACAAAGCGGGCATCTTCGGACTCACTCGCGTCATGGCGGCCTCGTATGCTCGTGACGGAATTCGCGTAAACATGGTGATTCCAGGAGCGATGGATACTCCGATGAACGACTACCTGCTGTTCAACGATGAAAAGCGCGAGGAGTACCGGGAGGCGGTCCCTGTCGGGCGACTGAGCGTGCCACGCGACATTGAAGGACTTGCGGTATTTCTTGCATCGGACGAGTCTTCCTATTGCACTGGAGGGTCGTACACCTGTGACGGAGGACTCACCGCAGTATAGGCGTTCTTTCGGACGATTTGCTTTTAATGACGATTTCCTTTTAATGAGGATTTCCGTGCACCTATCTTCTGCTTCGTGTACCCTGCCCATTCGACGTAGTGCACCGCTGAAAAGCATGCCGTTGCCCGGCTTACCGGAGGTATCTCGTACCATGGTCGTGACCGCGACATTGCCCGCCTCGGGCGTCGTCAGGTTCGGCAGCGACGTAGCGGGCGGCCAGCACCGATCCTTCGCATTGCCGTTTGTCGAACCGGCAGTCCACAAGGGGAAGGAACGCGCATGAAGGCCGCGGTGTGGCATGGGCGCCAGGATGTCCGCATCGAAAAGGTGAGTGAACCACCCGCACCTCCGCCCGGGCAGGTTCAGGTCAAGGTGGCGTGGTGCGGCATTTGCGGGACCGATCTCCATGAGTACATGGGAGGGCCGCTCTATATCCCTCTCGACCATCCGCATCCGGTCACAGGCGTGCAGGCCCCAGTCATCATTGGCCATGAAATGTCGGGTGAAATCATTGCCGTGGGGGAAGGAGTCGAGAATTTCACTGTTGGCGACCGTATTGCGGCCTGTCCGATCATCGGCTGCGGAAAGTGCCGTTGGTGCCGGACCGGCTCGATGGCGCAGTGCGACCACGTAGCGTTCCTGGGCACATCCTGGACGGGTGGAGCGCTCGCCGAACGGTTGAACCTGAACGCCTACCAGTGCTACCACCTGACCGACGCGATCAGCGACGAGATGGGAGCGCTGGTCGAGCCGTTCTCGTCCACGGTCCGCGCGGTGGCGCAGGGCCAGCCGGGGCCTGCAGATAATGTCGCGATCGTTGGTGCCGGGCCGATCGGCTTGATGGCGCTCATGGTTGCGCGATTGCGCGGCGCCAAACGCGTGGTCGCAATCGAAACCGCCGAACGGCGTATCGAAGCCGCGAAGCTTTGTGGCGCCGATGCCGTCATGGATCCCAAACGCGAAGATCCCGAAAAGCGGGCGAGAGAGATAACCGACGGAGAGGGCTTCGATCTAGTCGTGGAGTGCGCCGGCCAGCCCTCTTCGGTTCTTATGGCCGGCAAGCTAACCCGCACGCGCGGCCGTTTGGTAATCATGGGCGTGTTTGAAAAACCGGCGGCCATCGACCTTACCGATGTCGTCTTCCGCGAGAAAACCATCTCGGGGAGCATGAGTGGCTACGGTCTCTACGATGAAACCATCGGTATCATGACTGACCCACGTTTTCGCGGTAACTTGCTGCTCACCGACCGCATTGGCCTGGACGAGCTTGTCACTAAGGGATACAACGGCCTTCTCCACGAGAAAGACAAGCACGTGAAAATTCTGGTGAAGCCGGAATAGGTGAATTCCTGATGGAAACAATGAAAATGATTGGTCGCGGATGCCTCCGATCCCAAGCGGCGCGAACAGCGTTATCATGATCTGCTCGATTTCGTGGTCGAGCTTTCGAAGATGGCGAAAGCGGCTGGTCTGGACCGGTTCCAGGTAGAATGCACGCCCCTTGCGCGCGAGGTCCCTTATACTTTCGAGCAAGGAAAGAAGTTCCTGAAAGATCTAGATGGCCGCTGTGTGGTTTCGGTGAAGCTACTGGTCGGCGTCGGCCACGCCTTGTATCAACCGTTGTTCGGGCCGGGCGCACGGATGCCAGAGTGGCTGAACGGACTCGGTGATTCCTTCGGCGCCTTCCACCTGCAGAACACGGATTTCCGCGGCCTGTTTGATGTCGCCCGGTTCGCGGGCGAAGTGCCCGAGTCGGGCCTGGAGAACGTTCCGGCATTTATTGAAATCACTACTGTCCGGTTAAAGGTCGAAGAGAATCAGCTGGTTAACGTTTTCGGCGAAATCGGCATCCGCATCGAGGGCCTGAAGGGCGCATAAAATGGGTGTTTTCTCGAAAAGCGTGACGCTCAGAATCTGTAGGGTTTGGTAAAGACTGGCCTCCAGCCCCAACCGCTTGCGTACGATCGCCACCAGCACGTAAACCGACACCGCGATCCAGATCTGGGTCTTCACCGCATTCTCGCTGGTACCATAGAAGGCCTTGATGCGCAGGTGCTGCTTGATCCATTTGAAGAACAGTTCGACCTGCCATCGGCACTTGTAGATTTTCGCGATGGTAAGTGGGGGGAGCACAAAGTTGTTGGTTAGGAACTTCAGCCGCTTGTTGGTCTCCGCGTCGAAGTAACTCACGCGCCGCAGTGCATCCGGATACACCGAGGCCGATTCGAAGGATGTCAGAATGACGGTCTGATCCGAGCGCACGCCCGTGCTCTTGTCCACCGGATGCGAGTAACGTCGTTGGAGAAGCACATTCGACTTGGTGCGCACGACAAAGAAGGCCGAGCTCAGCGTAAAGACGAAGAGCCTCTGGAAATCGATGTAGCCCCGGTCCATCACGTAGAAGGCCCCCGCCTCCGGCATGATCTCGTCCAGGATGTTCACATCATGCACATCACCGCTGGTGACGCGGATGAACGTGGGAATGTTGCCGTGCAGGTCCAGCAGGGTGTGCATCTTGACGGCGGCCTTGCGCCGGCGAAACTTCGCCCACGGAAACAGCGACAGACACAGATCGATGGTGGTCGAATCCAGAGCATACAGACTCTGCTCCAGCTCGATGCCAATCGGATCGCGGGCGTGCAGCGGCCGGGCGATGCCAATCAACACCTGCGCGAAATTGGCGAAGATCCTCCAATCATGCGATTCGTTCGCGTCGGCCAGCGTCGAACGCGCCACCTTGCCGCGGAATCCCAGGTGGTACAGCTTGCCCTGCATCGAACGCAGACAGGCTTCGATATCGCGCAAACTTTCCCGATAGGTCAGTTGCGCGAAAGCCATGGACAGATACTGATCCCAGCAGGAAAATCCGCGCAGCCGGATGTCGCCCTGATAGCGCTCGACGCAACGACGAAACTCCCGGTCGGGAAGGAAACTGATCAATTGCGAAAAGACGGTGCGGCCCTGATTCATGAGCCATTGTCTGCCGTCCCCGCCACCCAAACCAGCCGCCGACGTTCAAATCGCGGCAAGCTCAAAACAGACTCAACTCATTACCGGCCCGTGACTTGCTGCCAGCACACCCTGCTTTAGCCGGACAGCAGTGTATTGAAATCATCTATCCGTTCGAACTGGCCGATGATGTCGTGCTCAAGAATATCACCAGCTCCGTCGTGCATTGCCGTCACGAGTACGCTGGAGAAACACTCGCTCCCGTAGTTCTGTAACAAGAATAAGTGGAAATGTACTAGAAGAGTCTCCCGCCTCAGATTAAGGTTTCACCATCAGTTCGCCGAACTGAGCGCGAGGCACAAGAAGCTCCTGCCATGTTGTAGCTCGAAAACATGCGGGTTTCTTGGCCGCAGGCGTCTGGGGGGAACTGCGAAGAAAATCGTCAACAATCCGAACGATTTCGCTCGCGAAGCGATCGAAGGACTGGCACTCGCCTACCCGCAGTACATCCGTCAAGTTCCCGGCTTTCAAGCCGTCTTGCGCACCGATGCCCCGGTCTTAGGTAAGGTCACAGTCCTCACCGGGGGAGGCAGTGGGCACGAGCCCATGTTTGCAGGCTATGTTGGGCGGGGAATGGCGGATGCCAGCGTAGCGGGAAATGTCTTCGCATCGCCCCCTCCTCTGCCTATCTGCGAGGCCGCGAAGGCTGCTCATGGCGGAGTGGGGGTTTTGTTTCTGTACGGCAATTATTCTGGCGACGTGCTCAATTTTGACATGGCCGCGGAAATGTTGGAGCAAGAAAATATTGCGGTGAAGACGGTGCGCATCACGGATGACATCGCGTCGGCTCCCAGCGACTTGTTCTATGAAAGGCGTGGAATCGCCGGTGATCTATTTGTGATCAAGGTAGCTGGGGCGCGGGCGGAGGAAGGTACAAACCTTCTGGAGGTCGCCGCGGCGGCCGAGAAAGCGAATCGCTGCACGCGATCCATGGGCGTGGCACTCAGTTCGTGCGTAATCCCGGCATCGGGGCGCGTGATCTTTGAACTCGGCGAGCAGGAAGTGGAAATAGGCATGGGCATTCACGGCGAACCTGGAGTGCAACGAGGACTGCTTCAACCGGCCGATCAACTAGTCTCGGAAATGGCTGCCCGGATTCTCGCCGACAGGCCAATGACGGTTGGAGATGAGGTGGCGGTCCTGGTTAATGGATTCGGCGCGACTCCGCTGGGGGAACTTCTAATCGTGTTCCGGGGCCTTGCACACTCCCTTGGTAAATCTGGCGTGAGAATCTGGCGCTCGCTCGTCGGCAATTACGTGAGCTCGCTTGACATGGCCGGCTTTTCAATTTCTCTGATGTGGCTAAATGCAGACTTGAAGCGTTGGCTGGCAGCACCCGCTGAGACGCCTGCAATGATACAAACATCGGACAGCAGGTGAGTACGAGTGGCGACCGCTTCCATCAGCGCTTTGGATCTGCGCCGGATGCTGGATTTCGTCGGACGCAGGATTACAGCGCAAGAGACCTACTTGAATTCCTTGGACGCGGCGATCGGAGATGGCGACCACGGGATTACCATGCGACTTGGTTTTCAGGCTATTAAGGATGGACTAAGCGAATTGGACCCTACTGCGGGGTTGGATGTGATCTTCCGCAAAGCGGGGATGTCCTTCATGGGAGCCACTGGCGGCGCCATTGGTGTGATTTTCGGGAAGATGCTTGTCTGCATGGCTGTCCCCCTGCGTGGTGTCGAGCAGTTCGGGACTGTTGAATTCAAGATCCTGCTCCGAGAAATGGAACTGGCGGTGATGAATACGGGCAAAGCTAAGGTCGGTGACAAGACCATCCTCGATGCCGTACATGCCTCGTATCAGGCCATGCAGACTCGCGATGCGCAGGATAAAGACGACTTAGCATTTGTCGTTTCGAAAGCGGCACAGGCCGCCGAGAAAGCCGCTCAGGATACGGCGGGCATGATGTGCCGGATCGGACGTGCCAGCCGTCTCGGAGCCCGGGCCCTCGGGTGTCCCGATCCAGGATCCGTCTCCTTTGCCATCATTCTTCAAGCGATGGCGGACTGGTTAGCAGAAGCAGGAGCTACTGCCTGATGCAGGCGGACCAGAAGTGAAGAATGAGAATTGCAATTGACAGTGACGACGCGGGGATGGAGCTAAAGCGAATTATCTCCGAACATTTGCGTTTTCTCGGCGCGGAAGTGGAGGACCTCGATCTGTCGAAGGGCGGCCACGTCGACTATCCGGATATAGGGTATAACCTCGCTTGTCGAGTAGGTAACAAGGAGTTCGATCGCGGAGTGCTCATCTGCGGTACGGGGCTGGGAATGGCGATGGTCGCCAACAAAGTGGAGGGGATATTTGCGGGCGCCTGCCACGATGTCTACTCTGCCGAACGACTCCGGAAGAGCAACGATGCGCAGATCCTCACGCTGGGCGCGCGCGTGGTCGGACCTGAATTAGCCAAAACCGTTGTCTCTGCTTGGCTAAAGTCCGAATTTGAAGCGGGGGGGTCATTACCCAAGGTTGAGCGGATGCGCGAATTGGAAAGATTGAGCCGCCAAGGGAAATCTGTGGACAGACCCCGATGAGCGCGAACCGGACAGTCCTTTTCGGAGCCGGCTGGAAAATGAACAAGACGGTGAGCGAGGCCGTCGAGTACGTTGGCCGGCTGCGAGAACTCGTGAGTAAGACTCACGGCATGAAAGATGCTCAGATCTTCCTGATCCCTCCTTTTACAGCTCTCGATGCCGTGAAGAAAGCAAGTGCAGGAGAGTTTTGGGTGGGCGCTCAAAATATGCATTGGGAGGACTGGGGTGCCTATACCGGTGAAATCTCGGCCCCTATGCTTTGCGAACTTGGCATGGACCTGGTGGAGTTAGGGCATTCCGAGCGGCGCCAATTCTTTAACGAGGACGATATCCGAATCCGTTGGAAGGTTCATTCGGCTTTGCGGCACCATTTGCGGCCCCTCATCTGTGTGGGTGAGAGTGCCGAGGAAAAAGGATTCGGCGCTCAAAAGGAAACAGTGGCAAGGCAACTGCGTATAGCCCTGGCGAGCGTTGAACCGTCCCAGGCGGCTAGTCTCATTATCGCGTACGAACCTGTCTGGTCGATCGGCCAGGACGGCAGCATCGTGAGTCCCGCTTATATCCTAGCGATGAATGGGCACATTCGCAGTGTGCTCGCCGGTATTCTGGGAACTGTTGCAGCGTCACAGGCAAGGATCATTTATGGGGGCAGTGTAGATGAGCGCAATGCACCCCAGATCCTTCTTCAGGGAAATGTCGATGGTTTGTTTATTGGGCGCGCTGCATTGCAGGCTGACGGGTTCGCCCATCTCATCGACGTGTCCCTCAAGGCAGTGGCGATCCAGACGTCTTGCGAATGAGAATGGAAGCTTGCGACATGGCTTTGGGATACCGCTGTGCTCGAGCTGGCCATCGATCATGCCAAGCAGGGCATACGAATGAAGGCGCTGGTACCCGGGACGCCGCGAAATGTTGGAGGTTGAATATGCACGGCTCACTAATCGGAACTTCGGTTCTCTTCGGAGCCCTAGCGCTGTTGCCGGTATCGGCCCAGACCGCACCCGCGGCTTCCCCCGCTCATGGCTCCAAAGCTCAAAGCGTACAGGCCGAGTTGCTCGCCAGCGTAAAAGCTGCCGAGGCGAAGGCGAATGACCCGATTGCGGCACGTACCCGCCACCCACTAACAGACCGATAGTCCTTTCTTCGCAAAAATTTACCTAATCCTTCTAGCAATCCCGAACGTTTAAACGCTACATTAGGGCCGTGCTCCCGGTTGCCGAAGATTTCAACGCATGACTCTTTCTTTCACTAAACCTCTCCGGTTTTGACCGGTGCGCACAGGTGAAAATACATGTCTACCTTACGATTCGCAATGTTTGGAGCAGGTTTCTGGGCACGTTTTCAGCTGGCTGCCTGGCAGGAACTCGAAGGAGTTGAGTGCGTGGCCATCTACAACCGAACTCGTTCGAAGGGGGAACGGTTCGCCAGCGAGTTCGGCGTGCCGGCTGTTTACGATGACCCAGAAGAATTGCTGCGGCATGAACAACTGGATTTCGTCGACATTGTTACCAATCCGTTCACTCTGAGTAATTTTGTGAAGCTGGTCGCCGCGCATAAGATTCCAGTGATCAGCCAGAAGCCCATGGCCCCTTCGGTCGTGGTCGCGGAGGAGAACCTGAGAGCTTGCCGCGAGGCTGGCGTCCCCTACATCATTCACGAAAACTGGCGCTGGCAATCTCACCTCAGAGAACTGAAAAGGGTTCTTGACAGCGGTATCATTGGCACGCCATTTCGTGCGCGTATTTCCATGGTCTCCATGTTTCCTGTCTATGTCAACGAACCGACACTGAAGGATTTAGAGGAATTCATTCTGACCGACATTGGAACCCATATCCTCGATATCGCCCGATTCTACTTTGGCGAGGCACAAAACGTGTATTGCCAAGTCCATCGAGTTCACCCAGATATTAAGGGCGAGGATGTGGCAACGGTCATGATGATGATGGGGGGGCGCACCACGGTGACCTGCGAACTGGGCTATCCCGAGAATTACCTGGAACATGAGTGTTTCCCTCAAACCATGATCTTTGTGGAAGGAGACAAAGGATCAGCCGAGATCGCAAGAGACTATTGGCTTCAAGTGACCACCCGGGACGGGACTCAGGCGAGGCGCTATCCGCCCATCTGGTACCCCTGGATGGATCCGAGTTACCATGTAGTCCATTCCAGCATCATCCCCTGCAACGCCAATTTTCTGCAAGCGCTCCGTGGAGAGGCGGCGGCAGAGACCACGGGCGAGGACAATGTGAAGACGCTAAGACTGGTCTTTGCTGCTTACGATTCGGCCCGCAGTGGAAATGCGGTGTGTTTGGACGGGACTGGACCCGGAATATGGGCAAAGGGTATGGGCAGGCGGGAAGAATCGCTGACCAGATGAACCTTCAGGTCGCTCTTCGTGTGCGCTCCCACTCGGTAGTGTCGCGCGCGACCACGTTACACCAAGTCTTGCTTCGCCTGAAGGAGGGGGGGGCACCATGCCCGATGGGGACACTAAATTGGGTTGATCCGGCGGGGGGAAATCGCTCCCTTTTGGTGCCCTCTTCCTCAATGAACCTCCACCTGGGCTAAATCCTCGAAGTACTGGACGGCTCCGCTGTGATCCAGTTTGCCTTTGCCTGCTGCTTTCAGAGCAGACATGACTTCGGTAGCCATGCCACTGAAGGGTAAGGGTACGCCTAGTTCGTGGGCGGTCTGCATGACATTCAGAAGATCTTTCAGGTGAAGGTCAATGCGGAACCCAGGGTCGAACCTACGGTCGAAAATCAGGGGCGCTTTGGCGTCCAACACTGTGCTGCCAGCCAAGCCGCCGCGGATGGCTTGATAGACAACCTTGGGATCGACCCCCGCTTTTGTGGCCAGCACAAAAGCCTCGGAAATGGCAATGATGTTAAGAGCGACAACGATCTGGTTAGCCAGCTTCGTAATATTGCCGCTCCCGATCTCGCCGACCCAAACTACGGAATTACCCATGAGCCGAAGCACGTCAACGACCTGATCGAAAACCTTTTTTTCTCCCCCCACCATAATGGAAAGGGTGGCGTCCTTCGCCTTGGGTTCCCCGCCACTCACCGGTGCGTCGAGCATCCGTACTCCCCGCTTTTGGGTTTCGGCGGCGATTTCCTTTGAGACCAGCGGGGCAATTGAACTCATGTCCACCAGGATCAGGCCTTTGCCCGCCCCTGCGAGTACCCCTGATTCACCCATGACCACTTGCTTAACCTCCGGTGAATTAGGCAGCATGGTGATGACGACTTCTGAATGGGAAGCCACTGCGGCCGGGCTTGGACATTCGGTGCCGCCCAGCCCCACCAACTCGCTCACCGGCTCCAGCCGGACATCGTGAACGAACAAGCGGTGCCCCGCGCGAAGCAAGTTCATCGCCATGGGTTTTCCCATGATTCCAAGACCGATAAATCCCAGGGTTTTCACTTCCCCTCCTTTGAAGTGGTCAGTAATTGAGGTTGTTCCAGCAATGTCTTGAAGCGGTGCAGGAATTGGGCCGCCAGGGCGCCATCCACCACGCGGTGATCGACTCCTAGAGTGACCCGCATCACCGGCCGAATGAACAAGCCCCCCTTGATCACGCGCGGCTCCTCAGTTACGGCCCCAATGGCCATGATTCCCGTCTCTGGCGGATTGATGATGGCTGTGAATTGTTCCACACCGTACATGCCCAAATTGGAGATGGTAAACGTGCCGCCCTGCATTTCCTCAGTGGTAAGTCGCCGACTGGTCGCCTTGTCCACCAGTGCCCGCCTCATTTTCACCACGTCCACCAGACTCAGTCCTTCCAGTCCGTGCAGGACAGGCACGACTAAGGTGCCGTCCTCTGCCGAGACGGCGAAACCGATATTCACAGATGAATGCAATTGGACTTCCTTCCCGACCAGGCTGGAATTCACCCAGGGGTATTCCGTGAGGCAGATGGCAACCGCCTTGACGATGAGATCATTAATCGAGAAAGGTGAACTGGCCGCCGGAGTTCCCGAACCAGCCGCGGGTTTCTGGCAAAAATCCAGCGCCGCATGCATCTCCACTGGCATCGTCAGATAAATGTGGGCGCGTTCGTGAAGACTCTGGGTCAACCGTTCCACGATAATCTGTCGAGTTTTCGAAAGGGGCTGGACGATGTCAGGCTTGGTGCCGTTGCGGGGAGATGGGCTGCTGGAAGTGGCGATGCAGAGTTGCACGTCCTTCTCGGTAACTTGGCTATCCGGCCCCGTCCCCCGTAAACCTTTCCAATCGATGTTGCGGTCCTCCGCCAACTTCCGGGCGCGCGGCGAAATTAGTTTGGGGCTCGGAGGACCGGCAGCCTTCGGCGCATCCGCAACGCCGAGCACATCAGAGCCCGCTTTGGTGGACGGGACTGGCACGGCTTCGGCCAGAATTTCGGCGATATCTTCCTGATCCGCACCGATCACGCCCACAATGCTACCAACGGGCACCGCTTGGTCGGCTTTAACCAGGACTCGTAGAAGCAAACCGTCTTGGGGAGCCTCGACATCGACCAAGGCCTTGTCCGTCTCCAACTCGAACAGCGGGGTACCCTTCTGGACGATGTCGCCTTCCTGCTTCCACCATTTCCGTATTACCCCCTCTGACATCGTCAGGCCGAGCATCGGCATTATGATCTTTTCGGCCATCGCTCTCCGCTTCTTCTAGACCAACTCCCTGGCAGCTTGAACCAGCGCCGCCGTGCCCGGGATAACATAATTCTCCATGACGGGCGCAAATGGTACCGGCACATTCAGCCCGCAGACACGCCTGACCGGTCTTTCCAAATAATACAAGCCCCTTTCAATGACCTGCGTCACAATTTCCGCTCCGACGCCGCAACGCGTGTAGCCTTCATGGGTTATGATCAACCGCCCGGTTTTTTTGACTGATTCGAGGATTGTCTCAATATCCAGAGGGACAATGGTGCGGGGATCAACTACCTCCACGCTGACACCCTCAACGGCAAGGATTTCAGCCGCTTCCAGCGCCCGTAAGACCATGCGTGACAGCGCCACGATTGTGACTCCTGTGCCCTCGCGGCAGATCCGGGCTTGGCCGAAGGGAATCAAATACTCCTCCTCGGGCACATCACCTTTCGTGTTGTAAAGCAGCTTATGCTCAAAAAAGACCACGGGAGCGTCATCGCGAATGGCGGTTTTCAGCAGACCCTTCGCATCGTAGGGAGTCGAGGGAAGCGCCACTTTCAATCCCGGGATGTGGGCGACCCACGCCTCCAGACTTTGGGAATGCTGGGCGGCCGAGGAACGCCCCGCCCCCTCCTGGGTCCGAAAGACCACCGGGACTTTGGCCTGTCCCCCCGACATGTAGCGCAGCTTGGCAGCCTGATTGGCGACTTGGTCCATGGCAATAGTCAGAAAATCGTTGTACATGATTTCGGCGACCGGCCGAAGTCCCGTCATCGCCGCTCCCACCGCGGCCCCAGCGATGGCTGCCTCTGAGAGCGGTGTGTCACGAACGCGTTCATCGCCAAACTCTTCCCACAACCCCTGAGTGGCTTTGTATGTTCCGCCGAATCGACCAATATCGAGGCCAATGAGAAAGACGTGTTCGTCTAGAAGCATTTCTTCACGAAGGGCGTCGCGTACTGCTTCTTTATACATGAGCTGTTTCATGGTTTCACCCTTCCGTGGTTTCCTCGAGCGGGCTAGGGCTCCACATCTTGCAATGCATCTACGGGTTGCGGCGAGGGACTGCGGCGCGCGAATTCCACGGCTGCATCCATTTCCATCTTCACTTCTTCATGGACGCCCACCATCTCCGTAGCAGACATCACCGCCTCCTCAAGGAGGAACCGCTCGTAACGAGGAAGCGGATCCTGCGCTTTCCACTCCGCAACCTCCTCACTGGGTCGGTAGTTGCCAGGGTCACCCACATAGTGGCCTAACCACTTGTAAGTCTTGCATTCGATGAGCGTCGGCCCTTTTCCCTGCCGGGCTCGAAGCACGGCGAGAGCAACTGCCCGATAAACCTTGATCGGGTCATTCCCGTCTGTGGTGACACCAGGGAATCCGAATGCCAATGCTCTTGTTGAAATGTCTTTGATCTTCTGATGGCGACTCTGGTGGGTAGAAACGGCGTATAGATTGTTTTCGCAGATGTAAATGACCGGTAAGCTCCACACCGCCCCCAGGTTAGCAGCCTCATAGAAGGCTCCCTGATTGGAAGCGCCATCTCCAAAGAAACAAACCACCACCTGCCCAGACTTGCGCATCTTGGCGGAAAGTGCCGCCCCGGTGGCGATGGGAATTCCTCCGGCAACGATTCCGTTAGCCCCGAGGACTCCTTTGGAGAAATCCGTAATATGCATCGATCCGCCCTTCCCTTTGCAATAACCCGTGCTCTTGGCAAACAACTCTGCCATCATGCGGTCAAGCCGGAGTCCTTTCGCAATGATGTGTCCATGACCGCGGTGCGTGCTGGTGATGTAGTCGTCTTCCCGCAAGCAGGCACAGGCGCCGGCCGCCACCGCCTCCTGCCCAAGATAAGAATGGAGAAAGCCGGGCAGTTCCTGCGCCATAAAGAGCTCCACAGCACGTTCCTCGAAGCGGCGAATCTTCACCATGTTCCGATGCATCGCCTTCATAACTTCTGCGGTCGGAACACACTCCCTCTCTTCCACTGTCAACACTCTAGGATCGGATTGCTGCAGGTTTCCTCCTCCAACGCAGGCTGAGCGCGGCCTTCTCGGAAAAGAGAATTCCTCTGCTAACCAGGCGGTACGCGTTGCGAGGGGCGTCGGTGGCCGGAGTTTCTGCTGGGGCAATATGATCTTACGTCTCACTTCGGAACACAGAATGCCATAGAAGACAATGTAATGTCAATTCGCGGTTTAATTCCCTATCTAACGGCGCATTCAGGAGCTGCTATTTTCCGTCATATGCATTGAGCTGTCTGGGGAAGTTGAACATCGGCAGTCATCTGCTTTTGAGGTATTTCTAACACAGGCTAACATTACAGTATAATGGCGTGGGGGATGATTCCGTGGGTTTCATTGATCATGCAGGAATGGTGGCGGGTTCTCTGCCCCCTTCCCCATCGTTCTATGCTGAGCTCATATCCCAAAACTGCTTGAGGATGTCGAATTCGGAAGGAGTGTTCTGATGCACCAAACCCTCGTCTTGGCCCATACCAGCCAGGTTTTCTTGTCAGTAGAAACCATGATGAAACAGATGTTCGCTGAGATCATGCCCGAGGTGCGCCTGATCAACATCCTGGACGACTCCCTCCTGCCTGACGTTATGGCAGAGATGAGCATCAGCAACAATGTGACTAAACGTCTCTGCCTCTATGTGCTGGCCGCCGAGGCCGCGGGCGCCGACGCGGTCCTGTCCCTTTGCTCTTCCATGGGTCCGGCCATTAACGTGGCCCGAAAGTTGGTCAACATCCCGATTATTAAGATTGATGATGCACATACCGAAAAGGCTGTCCACGAGGCGAAACGCATTGGGGTAATGGCCACTGCCGGCACGACTTTGGGGCCCACAGTGGCATTGCTAAAGGAGAAGGCAGCAATCTTGGGAAAAGAAGTCGAAATCCGGCCGTCGCTGGCCAACTCGGCGTTTGAAGCGTTGATGGGGGGAGATAAGGACCAGCATGATGCCTTGGTGCTGGAGGCGGCCCGGCAATTGGCGCCGAGCGTAGACCTGATTCTTTTTGCCCAGGCCTCCATGACCCGCTTGGCTTCAGCCGTTCAACAAGCGACGGGCCTGACCGTCCTGACGAGTCCGCGTTTAGCCATCGAATATACCCAGCGCGTGCTGGCGGACCGGCGAGCGGTGCAGCGCGTGGGAATCAAATAGAGACACAGCCGCGGCAAGAAGCGGTAAAGAGTCGTGCAGTCCGAAACGGAGCGAAGCTGGAGAGCGCGGCGCAGTTCCGAGTGTTCGGCAAGTCGCACTTCGGTTTCCCGGTAGTCCAGTCGTCGTGGCGCATGAGGCACAAGGTAGCCAACAACTGGGGCTGCGTGAACTGGTGTTTGCTAAATGCCGTGCGATAACACGGCACGCTGGTGCCGGTCACGTCGAAGGCCACCCGCGTGAAATGCACCAACCCACTTCGGGCATGGCCAGCAGCGAAGTTTCGCCGAAGCTGACCGCAGCATAGCGCGGTTTTGCTGATATCCCTCCGCAGTGGAACTCAGGATGTCAACAAGAGCCGCGTACCCTCTATAGTTTGTGTGGAGGCAGCCAAGCAATGAACTTGCCCACAAGAGTAGCCCTAGTTACCGGCGCTGGAAGCGGAATTGGGAAGCAGGTTGCGATCGCTCTCTTGCGAGAGGGGTATTCGGTCGTTCTTGCGGGCCGATGCCGGGGTTCTTTGGAGGCAGCCGTTCAAGAGGCGCAGGAGTTTGGTTCACAAACGTTGGTCGTGCCGACCGATGTACGCGATCCCTCCTCCGTCCGGCTTTTGTTCACCAAGACAAAGGAAGTTTTCGGCCGGCTCGACCTGTTATTCAATAACGCCGGGACCGGCACCCTTCCCGTCCCGCTCGAGGAACTGACTTATGAGCAGTGGCAATCCGTCGTCGACACCAACCTAACCGGCGCCTTCCTGTGCACGCAGGAGGCATTCAAGCTGATGAAGGCTCAGTCCCCCCGAGGCGGTCGCATCATTAACAGCGGGTCCATTTCCGCTCACAGCCCCAGGCCGAACTCCGCACCCTACACGGCGACGAAACATGCCATCACCGGCCTGACCAAAGCGACCTCGCTGGATGGCCGGAAATACAACATCGCATGCGGACAGATTGACATTGGGAACGCGGCCACCGCTTTGACAGCAACAATGCAGAACGGCGTCCCGCAGGCCGATGGCTCCATTGAGGTTGAACCGACCATGGACCCAGAGCATGTTGCCCGTGCGGTGGTCTACATGGCAAGTCTGCCGCTGGATGCCAATGTCCTATTCTTGACAGTAATGGCGACAAAAATGCCGTTTGTCGGACGGGGCTAGCTGAGGTTTTTTTGCAGAGAAGGAAAAATGATCCGTTGTCCGCCGGCCCCTGTCGCCGTAGGGAATCCGGCTACAGGTTCGCTGCTGGAGGGAACGCTCGTCGGCGGAATTGGCAAAGTCGCGGTGACCGTGATGCCCCTTTCGTTAGAATCGAACTCCAGAGTTCCCCCAGTTGGCAGAAGCATTCCGTCAATCAACGAAGACCGACTCGTCCCGACGATTGCAAGTTCAATGGTTTGTCTCTGGCGATGCCTCGGCTCGAGTCTCTGACTTCAACCAGCAATCCGCCTTCATCACGAATGATCCTGACCCCGCAAGTCTCCTTGGCCTCTTCTATACGCCGGCGCTCGGAATCCAATTCACCACTCATTCTTCGCCATCTGCCTCTCTCCCCGGCACTTTCTTCTAGTCTGATGCTTCACCTCACCACCGTAGCCAGAAACAGCACGATGCAGAGTTGCCAGTTCTTTGGCAGGAGCATTTTGTCAACCTTGCAACCTCAGTATTTCTTCCACTTCCCCATTCCGGATGCCGTACATGCGTTCGTGCAGATTGACCGTCGCGTCGCTGTAGTGCGCCCAGATCTCGATGATGTCGCCAACCTCAAGCACGACTGAAGGATCCAGAATATCCATGATGCCGTGCTCTGCATTCAGCTTTCTCAAGCGCAGGCCGCCGCAGGTTTTGATAACCGGCATGCCGTGCTCGCCGCTGATCGACTTCAGCCCTGCATCCACTACCACCCGTTCTCCTTCCGTCTTGCTGATCACTGTCCCCAGAACGGTGAGCGCCCGCTCGAAATCTTTGCAGGTGTTCGTGTACTCGGTATCCATCACCAGGTATGAACCCGCTTGAAACTCGGTGATGGCCGGGAACCGGGGCGATAAATGGTGCGTGCCGGTTCCGCCGGTGCTCACCGTTTCAACCGCAATTCGGTTGTCTTCGAGCAAGCGCCGACACTTCATCAGAGTTCCCATGGCCAGATCGTATGTGGACTCCTTCTCTGGACCTTCCACCTGATGTGCCACGTGGCCCTCGTAACCCATCAAGCCGCGGAACCTCAGCCCTTCGGCGAGAACCTCGCGGGCCAGCTCCAATGCAGGCTCGCCGGGTTTGACGCCAGTGCGATTTTGGCCCACGTTGACATTCACCAGGACACTGAGACGGTACCCTTTTGCCCTTCCCGCCGCTCCGATCGCCGCGACCGCCTTCACATTGTCCACAACTGCCTTCACGTCGGCCTGCCGGGCCAGTTCGACAAAACGTCCGATCTTGCGGTCCCCGGCAAGTTCGTTGGAGATGAGGATGTCCGTAATTCCGTTCGAGACCAAAGCCTCGGCTTCCGCGAGCGTCGCGCACGTCATGCCAATGGCTCCGGCATCCATCTGGCGGCGCGCCAAGGCCGGACACTTATGGTTTTTGTAATGCGGGCGCAGCCGGGTCGGGCCGACGGCGAAGAACCGCGACATCTTTGCTAGATTACGCTCCATCGCGTCCAGATCGAGCAGCAGCGCTGGCGTGTCAATTTCGTGCAATTTCACGCACTATACTCCGGGAACTTGAGATAAGAAATATCAGTGCCCGCCCGAAGTGGCATGTCCCGCTGTATCCACCAGGTAGAGCACCGCATCTCCGCTGAACGGCGGCGTGAACGCTTGGGAGGATGATCCCGCCGGAATCGATTGTCTGGCCATCGCTGCCCCCGTCGATGGGTTGAACCACTCGGCCGTCAATGTTCCCGAAGCTGGCATCGCCGCACAAGTAAATCCAAGCAAACGTGGAAACTGGAGAGTCAGAGTTCCCCAATTAGGTCCCAACCTTATGAAGGAAGGGCGGCGCGTGCGGCGCAGCCAGAAAGTGGTTGATCTCGGCGGTCCCTCGCGAAGGCGGTTCGAGCAAGAAAAATCTGCTCGACGATACGGGTGGCGTGTGATCCCTCTGTCCGCAATCCGTGGAACGCTTGTTTCGGCAATGCCGGCGATAATCGGCAGGGGTCATGCCAACAAATCTGCGAAATACCATGCCGAAATAGCTCTGGTCGCAGAAGCCCAACTCCTGGCTGATCTCCGCCATCGACTCATCCGTGCTGGCCAGCAACACTTGCGCGCGCTCGATCCGGTAGTGGTTAAGATACTTCACGAACGACAACCCGGTCAGCCGTTTGAAAAAACTCATGAAGTGCGACTCGCTCATGCCGCAGACCCGGGCAGCTTCCTGAACCGGTATCGTATTCCCACAGTTCTCTGCCAAATAGCGGAAGAGCGGTAGAAACCGGTCCAGGTCACGCTGCTGGCGCTGGAAGGTCTCCAACGTTCCTGCATACGAGGCGAAATGGTTTACCAGCAGGATGAGTAGCATCTTCAAATACGTCTTCACCGCAAGCCGTGCCCGGGGGGACGAAGCCGGTAGTTCCGAGCGGATGCGCAGCATCATCTCGAGGACCTGGTAGGGAACCCCAGTCTTTGCCGGCACCACATGAGGAAACTCCGAGTCCTGGCGGAAGAAGGGCGTTAGATATTCCACGCCGTCGCTCCCCCCACTGCATCGAATCAGGTCCGGTTTGAAGAACAGCGCCGCCACGGTGAACGGCGAGGAGGAACGGCTCTCAAATCGGTGGTACAACGTACTGCCGATAACTACCAGGTCTCCCTCGCTGATCGGCAGCAGCCTGTCCTGGATGTGACAATTCGCCGAGCCAGAACACATAAAGAGAACCTCGAAATACTCATGCCTGTTCATGCGAACATGGTGTCGGCCGCTTTGCGTGAAGAACTGGACGTCGACCGGGCAAGATGCATCGAACGGCCACACATGGAGTCCCTCCGCACTGATTTGGGGTTCTATCAGGCTGAAGTGATCTCTGCATGTTTTCCTCGGAAGGTGGACGCGAGGGCTCAGTGACTGGCGCGAGGTCCACAAGTTGGTGGGAGCGTCGCTCCCGCGACGGGACAGAGCTGCGCCGAGGCGGAGTTCGCCCCGCAGGATTTGTTCTCGAATGACTGAATAAGCTCTATCGGCGAGCCCTTGTTGGACAAGTCTCCGCGGGGTCTTCACCCTTCAAGCATGCACTCAAGGTGACAGCCATGTCAATAACTTAGGCACTCCGCAAATCTCGGACCCCTATTTCACGGCAGGACAGCCCACAATTATGCTCAAGAATACTTCTTGACAAGTCGCAATATACCTGCAGTACTAGTTACTAGTGCCATGGCAGTAGTGGAAAAGCGGACTCTGCGTGATTTGCCAAATTGGCTTGGGTTACTCTGGATGCGTTACAAGAATCTTCGGCACGCCTAGCCTCCGAGCGGCGTCAACTAAGACGGAGGTCTCCAGGGATTCAGTGGGGACCGATCTGTCACTCGTTTGAAGCGCAAGAGGAACTTGCCGAGGGCGGCAACGTGTTTTTCGAGCGCTGTTTTGCCTCCACCATGCATTCTTGCGGATGCGTGCCTTTCGAGACCATTGAACGCGCCATCACAGAAACCGGAGTAGAGAGCACCATTCTTTCCACGGGCCTCGGCCAGCCCGAGACACCTCCGCCGGCCGAAGGCCTGCGGCTCTATGCCGAAATGCTGCGCAGCACGGGCTTCTCGGTCGACCAGATCCGGGTGATGATGCAAGCGAATCCAGAGAGCCTGCTGGCTCCTTCCAAATCCATATGCCAAAAATCATGAAAGGCGGAATCATCGGGTGTGGCTTTTTTGCGGAGCGTCACATCGAAGCCTGGCGGCGGATGCCTGACGTCGAAATTGCAGCAGCGGCAGATCTGCGGTTAGACCGTGCCGAACGATTCGCCAAGCGGGCTTATCGCTCGGCGGAGGAGATGCTGGATCACGAGCGGCTCGATTTCGTGGACATCGTCACCCGCGCCGAACAACATCTTCCCCTGGTGAGGCTCGCGGTTGAGAGAAAAATCCCGGTAATTTGCCAGAAACCGATCGCACCCGACTGGGTCACTGCACTGCAGATCGTGAATAACGCCGAATCCGCCTGTGTACCGTTGATGATTCACGAGAACTGGCGGTGGCAAGCTTGGTACCGCGTGGCGCACCAAATGATCGCTCGCGGAGACATCGGTTCTCCCATCGGCTACGGATTCCGAAACCGAACGTGTGACGGTGTAGGAGACGAGCCCTACCCCAAACAGGCCTATTTCCGGCAATTGCGCAAGTTCCTGATCGACGAGGCGCTGGTCCATCACATCGATACTGCCAGCTTTCTATTTGGCGAGGTAGCAACCATTTATACGCAAGCCGGCCGCCGGAACCGAAACGTCGTTGGCGAAGATTGGGCCATCCTCGTGTTGACGCACGAAGGCGCGGTTCACGGCTGGATCGATGGGCACAGCTTCCTCGCTCCAAATCCGAATGGCCCGGCGTCGGACGACGTTTTTTTTGAAGGAGAGCTCGGCACAATCTCGATTACAGCCACCGGCGATGTGTATCTCAATCGGGTGCTTGCCTGGAAGAATGACGTAACAGCTGGCTACCGCGGCGACAGCGTACGTGCTACACAAGCCCACTTCATCTCTTGTTTGAAGGACCGCTCTCCGTTCGAAACGGGGGGACGCCAGTACCTGCGCACCTATGCGGCCGTCGAGGCCGCATACCGGAGTTTAGCTGAGCGGCGTTCCGTCTCACTTGCCGAGATTATTCAGCCATCAACCGGGGCAAACAGCGATGGACGCACGTGCATGTGTAGCAGTTGATCACGTTTTGCACGGGAGATCCTACTTGACGCCCAAGCTTAGAGCTGGAGATTGGGTCGCCACAGAGGCTAGGGCTCGACAGTTTTCAAAGCCAATGACTCCACGGCAGCGCGATGTGGTGCAGATGTTCGGGGAGGGCTGGTCGATTAAGGAGATCGCTGGGGTCCTGAATGTGAGTAAGAAGACAGTGGAGTTCCACAAACGTCACATCATGGAATCATTCAACATCAGCAGCAATGCGCATCTCGTGTTATTCGCATTGAAGCATGGTCTCATCTCAATCAATCCCGGTCCTTCGCTTCCGGCCAAAACGCACGCTCCGAGATATGAAACTTCCTAGCCTAGACTTAAGTCAGGCGACTATGGCTCCGATCGCAAGATTACAAGTCAGTTCTGTTCTAGGATTTCTTAGTAAAAGGTCTGCCGAAATCGCCCCAGATCACCGGAAATCGTCCAAAGCTACTTTCCGTTTAACCCGGGAAGACAACGTGCAAAGCCGCGTCAGTATTGCACTTTGCCTGTATTGGTTGTATTTTCACGATGCCCTTGAGAACAGTGGGGTTCGATTCCCCCTCCCGGCACCAGCCAAAAGCCAGAGAATCAGCGGCTATCTGAGTTGGCTCTCTGCATGCGATGCATGCTCCGTAGCAGACGCCGCGGACTTTTCGCCAACACTCAGTGCGCGATGTTAAACCTATTCAATTGAAAAAAATAAGTTTAGTTGCGAAACACTGCCGTGAGCATGACTTGCACATGTGTTACACATTTTCAGGTTCTCGCGCCACTTCTAACCAGGAATGAAGATGCCGGAGCAACGCACCAACTTTGGCGGCAAGATTCCGGTCTGCAAGCGTCCAAACAGCAGCCTGTGGTGCTCAAGCTATTTCGCAGGTAAGAATCGGCGACCAAGCCAAGGCTGAGCCCGGAAGTTGTAGACACTAGGCGGGCAGCACCTAAGCTTCGGATCTTAAAGCTTCGCACGGCGGCGGCGAAGTCGGCAAGGCTCAAAAGGCCTGTGAGTGTTCGACTCTATGCACGCGCACCATGTTTTGCTCCGCCATTGAGTTGTCGTCACCGACATCGATAGCCGCTACGCCGGCCCCCCAGAGGTCGTCAGCTACAGCAAGGCAGCCCTGTTATACAGACGGGACGTTCTCCACTTCGAAATGCAGATCCGGGGAGGGGCGCTGATACTCTAGCTTGCTCGTTTCTCGGAAAGAGCTGGATGTCACGCTGGCGCGTATCAAGTCGGAGATGCCGTAGTTCGGGCTATGGCGCTGGCTGGTTTGCGACATGGCGCGGTTCCGTATTTTCGGTTGGTGCACCCAAAGGTTTTGCCGGTTTAGATTCAATACGGCCCCGAGCGATTTGTGCTCACCGGCTGGCATCGTTTTGCCGGGGTTCGTTTCCACGGCCCGGCTACGGAGAGTTTTTCCGATCTCGGTCTGGCTCGGTACGCACGGGTATGTGTCATCACTTCCTGGTATGTAATGACGTATTGCAACACCTGCATCCACTGCGGCGCCCGAAGACCGCGAAAATCGAGTCACGCCCACAAGCAAGACATTGGCGCAGCCACAAGACGGTCGCCGAAGTGGACCGGTCTTCCGCCATCGTAGAGAACAACTCCTAGCTTGAAGTTATCGCCGCAAGCGTCCGCCAACTTTCGGAGCCCTTTGAAGTCACCCGCATTCACGGTAGCGCTCGCCTTGACTTCGATGCCAACTAATGCGCCACTCCCCGTTTCGATCACCAGATCAACCTCGTCCTGATCTTTGTCCCGGTAGTGATACAAAGCGCAGCTCTCACCGAACCACGACGCCTGTTTCGACACCTCAGAGAAAACAAATGTCTCCAGCAGAGGTCCGAAGCTTGAACGGTCATTTCGCGATCCGTTCCGCGCTAGCCCCCAGCGCGCCGAGTAGACCGGAATCCAGGAAATGCAACTTTGGCGTCTTTACCAGCGATCATCATCGACTGACTTCTTGATGGCCCGGAGAAGGTCGGGCACTCGCTGTACTTCGTCAATGGTGGTTCGATCGAGAGCCCGCACGAACCCAGTTGGATCGATGTGTGCCGCAGCTGGGCGAATTGTCCGCTCCCCTCCGTTCGCTGATCGAGTTTCTTGGAATAGACGATGATCTCGTTGAAGTTGCTGCATCGGCTTCGGCGCCGCTGAACGCTAGCCCGGATCGGGAGGAACTGGCGGCTTGGATTCAGAGCATGCCCGAAAGAGAAAAGAACAATTTGCTGGTTGCCGCGGTTTCAGGAACCGGTGAACGGTGGAAGCACGGACTGCTGCGACGTTTCGAGCAACAGACCGCGCGACGCACTCTGTCCGCGCCCGACACAATTTGCCGGCGCACTGCAGGCGATCTTCTGAGACTGGTTCATGCCCGTGTGGAAGGGAGAACCCGGTCACTGGATGCAAAGCGAGCGGCGGAAGTTGCGCGACGGAAGGCAGAAGACGAGGCTAACCTCTCTCTATCTGGACCAACTAGGGAAGGGTGAGGAAGCGACTTGGAATCAGATTGCAGCGCACATCCAAAAGCGGCAGCCCAACGAATACAACAAGGCGGTCACTCTGCTGACTGACCTGCTGATCTCGCGGTCCGGCAAGGCCGGGTGACTGCATTCCAGTTCGCACTGAGGGAACTCCGTCAGGAGCACGCCGCCAAGGAAAGTCTTCAGCGCCGGTTGACTAAGGCAAAACTGTAGCGACCGAGGGGCGATGAAGGAACCGGATCGGAAGATACAGGCTCGATCTGGGAGGACACCCCCCTCTATCGCACACACCCAGGTAGAGATGGCCCACCACGAGCCGGAATGAGTCCCGGAACCGTTTCAGTTTCCGTTCCGGATCAGACGAGCCTATAATCCGAAATAGACGAGCCATCAATCCGAATTAGACGGAGCCTCCGCCTGGCATGGACGATACCGATCACGTGCTCTTTCCTCGCTTTTCCGCCGAACTGGTGGCCACCGCGCTCAAGGACACGCCGGTCGTCATGGAGCAATCGCGAATTCATCACCATGGACGATGACACGGTGCTGAATTTCAGCTTCGGCGAGGTGCGTGTGCCACTATCGCCGTGAACTCCCGCAAATGGAATCAGCGATTCGCACCAGCAGTCTGCGCAAGGTCTACAACTCAGCTCCGCCTGCCGCGGCTGGGAGAGGGGACGGGTCTGCGCCGAAGGCTAAGCGCGGCAAGGATTCCAAGCCGCAAATAACAGCACTTGACGGGATCGATCTCGAGGTCGCGCCAGGACAGATTTTTGGCTTGCTTGGGCCCAATGGGGCAGGAAAGTCGACGACCGTAGGCATTCTGACCACGCGCGTTCGTCCGACCAGCGGTACCGCCTGGATCGGCCTACATGACGTTTGGCGCGATCAAACTGCGGCCAAGCTCCTGATCGGAGTCGTGGCCCAGCGCCCGAACCTGGACTTCTCCCTTACCGCTCGCGAGATCCTGCAGTTCCATGGAGCATACTTCGGTCTCAGTTCGCACGAGCGCTCCGAGCGCGCCAACGCATTACTTGGCCGGTTCAAGCTGACCGATCGCGCCGACCAGCTCGTGCGCGGATTCTCTGGCGGCATGATGCAGCGCATCTCCATCGCGCGCGCCATGATGCACGATCCCCAGGTATTGTTTCTCGACGAACCGAGCGCCGGCCTCGATCCGCAAACTCGGCTGCTGCTGTGGGAAATCATTCGCGAGTATAACCAGAAGGGCCGCACAATTTTGCTGACCACGCACAACATGGAAGAGGCCGATGCTCTTTGCCAGCATCTCGCCATCATCGACCATGGGCGCATCATCGCCTCGGGCACTCCCCGCGAGTTGAAAGCTTCGATCCCGGGCGGATTTCTCCTGCGCCTGCGCTTTGGGCATCATTCCGCGCCGTTGCTGGAGCGTCTCGGTACTCTGGCCGGTGTAACAGAAGTACGTCCTTCAGGAGATGATGGTGCCGCCGATCTTTACGCCAGCCGGGGCGGCTCCCTGATCCCAGAAATCGTGAGTGCTGCGTCGACATTGGGGGTGGAACTCTCGGACGTTCATATTTCCGAACCCAGCCTGGAAAACCTGTTTCTCCATCACACCGGCAGGAGTTTGCGCGAATGAACTGGAAGACCTTCCTGGCGCTGTTGGCTCGCGACGCACACGTGGCGCGACGCAACCTCGTTCCGCTGCTGTTTCAGACTTTCCTGCAGCCGTTGCTGTTCGTTTTTATTTTCGGGCGTGTGATGGTCGGCAGCGGCTATATGCCTCCAGCTTATAAGAGCCTTCTGCTTCCCGGCATCATGGCCATCAGCATGGTGTTCACGGGAATTTGGGCGGTAGCCATGCCGCTGATCGGAGAATTTCAGTTCACGCGCGAGATCGAGGACCGCCTGCTCGCCCCGATCAACATTTCCTGGGTCGCGGTAGAAAAGGTCGTTGCGGGCCTGATTCAGGCTTTGGTCACGGGCTTAATTGTCATCCCGCTGGCGTGGCTTATCCTGCGCCCCGGACTGGAATTGCATGTGTCGAGTCCGGTTCTCTTCATCTGCATCACCGTGCTGGTCGCAAGTTTCTCGGCCTGCGGCGGCCTTGCGCTCGGCTGCAGTGTGGATCAGCAGCACATCGGGCTGATGTTCAGCATGGTGCTGACCCCGATGATATTTTTCGGCTGCACTTACTACCGGTGGAGCGCCCTCAGCAACTTTCCCATCCTGCAGAAACTCGTGTTGATCAACCCGCTCGCCTACGCCAGTGAAGGATTGCGGGCCAGCCTTGTGCCCCAGTTTCCCCACTTGTCACTTCCGCTGATTCTGGTGGCTCTGACGATTTTCGATGTCTTGTTTCTGGTCATCGGCCTTCGCCAATTCCAGAAGAAGGCTGTCACCTAGGGGCGGTTTCCGAGTTGCTGTGGCCCGGCCGGGCTGGTGTTGTCATGGCAGAACTCTGGGGCCTGCCGTTACTTCGCCGCTTCCGAGTCGGGCGGAGCAACGAGTGGGGCGACGTTGCTGCCTGCCAGCGTCCGGTTGAACGCAGACAGGTCTTCTTTCATAGCTTTCTGGAAATCGTCGTCCACTCCGGCCAGTTCGGTTTCAAAGCCCTTCAATAACTCCATCTGCGTATCGGTAGGGGCAAAGTCGGCGCCACCGGCAACGTCACCGCCTCCGGTACCAACCTGCGCGTTCAGCCAGATTAGGTTGAGGTAAAGCTTGTACGGCTCGACAAAATACTTGTCGTCGCTATTAAGCAATGCCGGCGAGGCCAGCCTGTACTCGATTGCTTGCAGTTTCTTGTCGAAGTCTTCGGAGGCTTTCAGGAGTTCGGCCTTGTGTTTCTCCTGAGCCTCGTCCAATGCTTGCGGCGGGGCGTCTGCCGGTTCCTCGCCTTCGTCGTCGTCCTCATCGAAAGCCTGCTTCTCTTTTTCTTTTTTCTTCGGCGGACGCAGCATGGTTTCGATGACCTCGAGTTGCTTGCGGAGCCATTCGATCTGATTGACCATATCGGAGGCATGGCTGATGTCGCCGCGAATGCGAAGCAGAGTCTTCACCGAAAGTTCAATGTCGGCGTCAGACCCAGGTGCACGAGGATCGCGCAAGATGGTAAGAGGCTGGGTGAAGGATTGATCCTCGACCCTTAAGCGGACCGTATATTTTCCCGCAGCCACGATGGGGCCGACTTCCGCCGGCCGGCTGCCCCAGTGAGTGATTGGCCGCGAATCGGAATCACGGAAACGGGGCTCGTCCCAGATGTGCGGATTATCCGGGGCGACCGTCCGCGACGCAACCAGTCGTGGAGATTCATAGCGCAGGTCCCAGGTCACGCGATTTAGGCCTGCGCGGCCCTTCGCTTCGAGCTTTCGGACCACCTTGCCATCCGAGTCGAGGATCTCAAGTTCGAGTGGTTTTTTCGGTGCGGTCTTCAGAGAGAAATTGAGCATGCCCTGGCCGCCGTGGGTGAAGCGGTAGGTCTCGCGCGGCTCAAACAGGGTGACCGCGGCGTCAGAATGATTCTTCGCCTGCTGCTCCAGCGGCGTAATGTCGTCGAGAATGTAGAGTCCGCGCCCATAAGTGGAGATCACCAGATCATGAAACCCTTTCTGCACGACCGCCCACGAGACCGTGGCGTGGGGCAACCCGGTCTCCAGCGCAGTCCAGTGCGCGCCGTCATCGAGCGAGTAAAAAAGACCATTTCCAGTGCCGGCGAACAGCAAGCCCTGGCAGTTGGGATCTTCGGCAATAGTGCGGACGTAGGAGAGAGGGTGTTTTGGCAGATTGCCGGTGATCAGCTTCCAGGTCTTCCCCAGGTCCGAAGTCTTGTAGATAAAAGGATCACGATTATCCATGAGATGGAAGTCGACGCTGATGTACGCCGTGGACGGATCAAAGCTCGAAGGCGCGATGCTGGTAATCGTGCCCCACGGAGGCAGCCCGGAAATGTTCTTGCTGACGTTGTTCCAGTTCGCGCCATCGCTTGTATACCAGACCTGACCGTCGTTAGTCCCCGCCCATATGAGACCCTGCTTGATTTTGGATGGAGCGATCGCGAAAACAACTTCTCCGTAGAATTGCCCGAGATTGTCGCCGACAATTCCTCCCGAGGGAACGATTCGAGCCGGATCGTGGGTGGAGAGGTCCGGGCTAATGACCGACCAACTCTGGCCGCCATTCGAGGTTTTGAAGATCACCTGGCATCCGTAATAAACCGTGTTGTGGTCGAAGGGATCGATGGCCAGCGGCGCCGTCCAATGGCAGCGATACTTGATATCGTTAGGCGGCGAGTCGAGAGTGTGCATCCAGGGACTGACGGAGCGCGCATGCCTGGTGCGAGCGTCCCAGCGCGTGACTTTGTTTCCGTAGCAAGTCGCCCAGACCACATTGGGATCGGCTAAATCCGGAACAGTGAACCCGGATTCGCAACCGCCCATCTCGCGGTCCCAGCCAGTTTCGCGGGAGTCTACGGGCACGCTGGACCCGCGCATGTTTCCGTCGTCCTGCATGTTGCTGTAGAAGTAGTAGGGAACCTGGTTATCGATGTCGACGTGATACATCTGGCCGATGGGCAACGTAACGCGGTGGAAGCCGCGACCGTGCACCGTGGTGATGTTCATGCCGCCGTCATCCGTGACCACAAAACGATCGGGGTTGGTGGGATCGATCCAGATGTCGTGTGTGTCTCCGCCCCACGGGACTTCCTTGAAATTCTCTCCCCCATCCAAGGACTCGTGGAAGGAACTGTTCGCGACATAGACTTCATTGTCGCTGCCTGGAGAAACCGCCAGGCGGACGTAGTAGCCGGCGCGTCCAATCAAAGCACGCTGATAATTGATCGCCTTCCAGTGCTCCCCGGCATCATCGGATCGCCAAAGCGAGCCTTGGTCTTTGGTCTGAATGAGGGCGTAGACACGGTTTGAATTCGTTGGCGCAACCGCGACATCGATTTTTCCCAACGGCGCGTGAGGCAGGCCATGCTCTTCGATACGAGCCCACTTCGTTCCGCCATCGTGGGAAACCCAGATGCCGCTGCCCGTACCTCCGCTGAGTTCGCCGTAGGTATGCATCTCCACCTGCCACATGCCCGCGAACAAAGTCCGCGGATTGTGCGGATCCATGGAGATCCCTGAGCATCCGACACTATCCGCGGCGAAGAGCACACGGTCCCAGTGCTGGCCGCCGTCGGTGGTGCGGAAGACGCCACGTTCCTGCTGCGGTCCGGTCGCGCGTCCTAAAGCGCAGGCAAACACAATGTCAGGATTCGAAGGGTGAACAATAATGCGACCGATGCGGCCCGTCTCCGGCAATCCCATGTTCGTCCAGGTCTTGCCGGCATCGGGCGATTTGTAAATGCCGTTGCCCATGACGTCGCTGTCGCGGATCACCCACGCCTCGCCAGTACCGGCCCAAATAATGCTCCGCTCCGACGGCGTCACGGCGAGAGCGCCGATAGCAGCGACGGGCTGCTTGTCAAAAATCGGCGCCCAGTGATTTCCGCCGTCCGTCGATTTCCAGACTCCTCCGGAGGCGGCTCCCGCGTAGTAGGTGCTCGCGTCTCCCGGCACCCCCGCTACAGCGGCGATACGATTCCCGACCCTGGGGCCGACGAAGCGGAATCGAAGCGCGCCTTCTTCGTTGGCCTCCGGTTGTTGCGCGCTCGAAACCACACTGCCCAAGATCGCAGTCCAGACAACGCAGAACATCAGTTTTCTGATGAGCATTCCTCGTAGCCTCCGCGGATCAAACAGGAATCGACAAGCGGGAATCTTACATGTCTGAGGCCTGAGTGCCAAGCTTGGCCACGCCGGAGCTCGCTCTTGGGAAACTCTGATTAAGGTCCCGCCCACTCCGCGCTGATTCCTTTGCGCCTTAGCGGCCTTTCTTGGCGTCCTTCGCGGTAAAAGGCTCTTGCAAGCTCTAGAGGGAGTCAGCGAGCCCCGAGCAGGATGTCCACCGTTAACTGGTCAAGGAACTCGTACCGCAGGCGTTTTTTCAAGATCGCATCCTTGTCAAAAGCATGCGACATCAGCGACGCCGACCCCTTCTTGGAATACTTGCTTACCTCCGGAGTCGAAGGAGGCGCGGCGGAGATCTGCTTGAGAATCGCCTGAATCTCGCGGTCAGCATTCCACTGGGCGGCTTTTTCTTTGAGAATCAGATAAGTCCGCATGCAGCCGCGAGCAAAGTCTTTTACGCCGGCGCAATCTTCCGTGCGGTAAGCGTGCGCATCGAAGTGCCGCGGACCGTCGTATCCGACGTCTTCCAAAAACTTCACCAGCCAGAACGCGGACTTGGGGTTGGCCGAGCCAAAGCGCAGGTCCTGATCATATCGTCCTGGCATTTGATCGTTTAAATCGATGTGAAACAGCTTGCCCGCCTCCCAGGCTTGCGCGACGCCATGCATGAAGTTGAGGCCTGCCATCTGTTCGTGGGCAACTTCCGGATTGACACCCACCATCTCGGGATGATCGAGAGTGGGAATAAATCCCAGGTAGTGCCCGGTGGTCGCCATGTAGATGTCGCCGCGAGGCTCGTTGGGCTTGGATTCGAGGGCGAACTTGTATCCGTACTTGCAAGCGATGTTGTACTCGCAAAGATAGTTGATGGCGTCGCGCAGTCGCTTGACCGCCTCGTCTGCACGGCGGCAGGCATCGGTTTCGACGCCTTCGCGTCCCCCCCACAAAACAAAAATCTTCGCGCCTAATTCCGCGCCCAGGTCCATGGCACGCATGGTTTTCTGCAGGGCATAGGCCCGCACCTCGGGATCGTTGGCCGTAAACGCGCCATCGCGAAACACGGGATGAAAGAACAAAGACACCGTCGCCATGGGCACGACGATCCCGCTCTCCAGGCATGCGTTGCGGAATTCCTTCACGATCTGTTCGCGTTCGGCAATCGTCGCGTCGATTGGAACCAGATCATTGTCGTGAAGGTTGACACCCCACGCGCCGATCTCTCCTAATATCGAGACGATTTGCGGCGGAGGCATGGCAGGGCGCACGGCGTCGCCGAATGGATCGCGCCCGCGATTTCCCAGCGTCCACAATCCAAAAGAAAACTTGTGCTCAGGTTTTGGTGCGTAGTGTCCATTATGATTGCTCATATTCTCCTCATTTTTGGTCTGAAGGCTGCAATGCCGGAGGGGAAGCGGAAATTTTCCCGACCAGATTTTCTTCTGCTTTGTTGTGCAACTCCTGCACCTTATGCAATTCCTTCTCAGCGTCGGCAGTATTCCCGAGTGCCTGATACATGCGTCCCAGTTGATAGTGAGCATCGGGTTGCGCGGGATCGAGCGCGACTGCGCGCAGCAAAGCCGTCTTCGCGTCTTGGTAGTTTTTCTGCTGCATGTAGATCGCGCCCTGATCAACGTACACGATGCGCAAGGTCGGATTGATTTTCTGGGCCTGTTTTAGATAGGGAAGCGCGGCGTCAGGATGGTTGCTCTTCCATTCGATGTCGCCCAGGTAAGCTAGCGACTGGGCGTGCGTGGGGTCGAGCGCGAGTTCACGTTTGAACTCCTCTTTAGCCTCGTCATATTGCTGCGACTTCCAGTGCAGGTAGCCGAGACCGAAGTGGACGTTGGGCTCGCGCGGGGAAATTTTGGCAGCGCCCTCGAACTCGGCGATGGCTTCCTGAGTTCTCCCCAATCCGTCAAGGGCCTCGCCCGAAAGGATGTGGGCCGGCGCGGAATCCGGATTCTGCTCGAGAATCCGGTGGAACTCCTGCTGCGCGCAAGAAAATTTCCGCGCCCACAAACAACTTTGCGCCAGCACTTGATGGAGCTCCAGGTTGGCGGGATCCGCCTTGGCTGCTGGCTCCAGATACTGCGCCGCCAGATCGAATTTCTTTGTCCCGTAGTAACTCAGCCCCAAGAGCGTGCGCGCTTGATTGCTGGCAGGATCTGCCGCCAGTGCTGCACGCAGAGCGGTCGCCGCCGCGGGGAAGTGGCCCTGTTTGAATTCCGCGAGCCCCAGGTTGAGTTGAATCCCGGGCAGTTTGGGATTGAGGGCAAGAGCTCTCCTGTAGGCCTTGGCGGCATCGGGATATTTCTGCTCTTTGGAGAGGACAACGCCCAGGCTGGCGAAGGCCGCAGCATCGTTCGGGTCGTGCTTCGTCACAGCCTTCCAGACCTCAGCCGCCTCCGGTAATTTTCCTTGCTGTTCGAGCGCAATGGCGTCGGCGGGGGTCTGCGCCTGGGCTTTAGCAGAGAGCACACAAACCAGCCCTAGTGCGACGATGCTTGGCATCAGTCTCATGCTTGCCACCCGGGCGAGCGACGCTTCGCTGCCATGGTCAATTATTTCGCAACTTCACCACGCAGATCGGGACCACAAGCGGAGAAAGAGAAAGAACGGCCGAGTGGAAGCAGAAATCCCCGCCCGCACCAGGTTTGATGCGGGCGGGGAAGTTTGTCACAAGCTAGAAGATCAGCTTCGCGCCAAACTGGAAGACACGCGGATCGAAGGCATTGGTTATTTGCCCGAAGTTGCCTGCCCCCTGGTTGTTGCTGAAAGCGCCATTCTGGCCCGACCCTCCAAACTGGGTGTGGTTCCAGGTGTTGAAGCTCTCAGCCCGGAACTGAAACTCGGAGCCACGAGATTCGCTGATCACGAACCTCTTGAACAGCGCCAGGTTCCAGTTATCTCGGCCCGGACCTCGCAGCGCGTCGAACCCGAGATTTCCCCAGGTCCCGGCTGCCGGAGCCGAAAACGCCGCCGGGTTGACCCATTGAATGCCGGTCGGCCTCCCGCTACTGGACACGACAGTCTTGGGATAGGAGACTGATCCGGTCAGGTCCGGCCGGACGCCGACGTCGCCAGCGGGGAAGATGCTGTTAACGTTGTGCCCGTTGACACCGAGGTTATACGGCGCTCCTGATTCCATCGTGATAATGCCGGACAGTTCCCATCCTCCCAGCGTCGTCTTCAGCAGGCGATTGGAACTGTTCTTCAGAAGCGGAATGTCATACACAAAGTTGACGAAGGCGACGCTCGTGCGGTCGAGTACCGACGGCCCGACATCGTAACGCCAACTCTGGTACGGATTTGTCACGTAGTCCAGATCCCAGCCGTTGCCACTGCTGCCCGTGCTGGGATCGATGGCGCGAGACAGGGTGTAAGCGACCTGCAGGTTCAGATCACGAGTGACTTGCCCATGCAGTTCAGCCTGCATCGAATTGTAATGGGAGTTGGCTCCATTAAAGGCTTGCTTGATGGAGGTGTAGCCTGGATAGGGGATCAACCCGTTGAATGGCGCAGTGCCAGTCGGACAGTTGCCATTGGTCAGACAAGTTAGATCACTGGCGGGTGGCAGATTGATCTCCTGCCAATAGCTCTCGTGCCTGTCTACGCTGCCGACATAGGACACAGAAAGCACCGCCTTGCTTCCTATGGCTTGCTGAACCCCCGCGCTGTAGGACGAGGTCCGCGGTGCCGGATAGGTCCTGTTGATTCCGACTACCCCGGCCGGGACGATCGGCACTGTAATAGCGCCGGTTCCGTTAGCCAACGCGTGGGGATCGTCGAAAAGAACGTTGCTGCTTCCCAACGAGTAACCAAACGGAGGGTTGGTTGCGCCGTTGTACATGTCATTGCCCTGAATGCGCTCGTACATTAGACCAAAACCGCCACGAACTACGGTCTTACCAGTACCGAAAAGGTCGTAGGCAAAACCGAAGCGCGGCCCGAAGTTCCACCAGGCATTGTTGGCGAGCCCTTTGGGAATTCCGTTCTTGCCTCCGGTACCCATCCCGTTCAGGTAGAACTGATAGCCTTGCAGCGACGCGATCGAGCTCGTGCCCAGGCCGGGGCTCGTGGACGCAATCTGCGAATCCGTCGCGTCCGTCCATTGGGGGACGTTGCTAAAGTTATAGAGGTTGGGATAGAAGTTGGTTTGGTTGCTGTTGGCTTCGTAGGTGTGCGGAATGCCATCCCACCGCAGTCCAAGATTCAAGGTCAACCGGCTGGTTGCGCGCCAGTTGTCCTGAATGTAGGCATCGGGGGAAATGGCGTTCCAGTGTCCCGTCCCCTTGTACGCATTCTCCGCGTACTTCGCGGAGTAGCCAAGGAGGAAGTCGGCATAGTCGTTGCCGCTGTAGGAACCATCAAAGGTGAAGCCCCCTTGGGTCTCGGCAAAGTAGTCTTGGACCTTCTTGTAGATCGCCCAGCCAAAACCGAACTTGAGCTGATGCGCTCCTCTTACCCAGGAAAGATCATCACGAACCTGATAGTCGTCCGCGGTGTTTTTCCATGGCATCCAATTTACGGTGTAGTGCGTGTTGGTGGTCCCGGACAAATTAATGTCAGGGATGCGGTTGTCCACATTGGTTCCGGCGAAAATCCTGTTGAAGGTGAACCCCGACGGGGCTGCGAAAACACCCGCGGGAATGATGTTAATGCGGTTGCCGTCGTAGCTGAAGGCAATCTCGTTGAGCAGATTCGGCCGGATGGCATACGTTGCATGCACCACCGCGCTGTAGGAGGGGTTACCGAACGTGTTGCCGACGGTGGGCACATTGTCGCCGCTCCACATGGTCTCACCGAAGGTTTGCTGGGCCTGATCGGAGATCCAGTGGCCGAAGATCGAGAACTTGTCCGTAAACTGATGGTCGATACGGGCAATCTCTTCCTTTCCCGTCGTAGGCTGCCTACTGCCGCCTTCGAACGTTGAGCCCGAATTGGGTAACGGGAAGATTCCACCGGTCAGCAGGGCAGAGGCGTTGGGGTCAATCATGCAAGCAGGAATCATATTGTTCGGGAATGCGCTTCCTGGGCTAACCCCTGCTGGGGCGGCGCCGCCTGGGCAGTTCTTGAATTGAATGGAAGCCGGGACCTGAGCGAGGGTCGGGGCGGTAATTGCGCTCGTGATGGCCGCGCCGCTGGCTGTTGGATATTCCGAGGCCAGCGGGACGGTTACGCTGAACTGTCCTCCTTGAATGTAGCGCCGCCATTCCATGTTGTAGAAGAAGAAGGTTTTTGGCGCCGATTTCGAGGGATGGAAACTCACTGGTCCGCCGACATTGAATCCAAAGTCGTGGAAGCGCAACTCTCGAACCGGATCGGGCGTCGAGTTGAACTGATTGGGTGCCGGGTTGAAGTAGTTGCGCGCGTCGAAAGCATCGTTGCGGCCGAAGTAAAACGCGGTCGCATGAAGCTTCCTCGTGCCCGACTTAATGACCATGCTGATCGTGCCCGCCGAAGACAGGCCGTACTCGGCGCTGTAGTTCGAGGTCATGGTGCGAAACTCGGCGATCGCATCCTCGGAGGGTAGAACATCAGCCCCGCCGCCACCCCCGCGGTCCGCGGCCTCGCCACCGTCTACCAGCCACAGATTGTGGCTGACGCGCTGGCCATTGAAACTTACGTTGAAATCGCTGCCAGCGGAGGTTGGAACCATGAAATCTCCCTGAATGCTGGAAGCGCCAGGCGAGAGGGCCTCAAGCGAGAACACGCTCCGGCCGTTGGTGGCAAGTTGCGTGATCTGCTGGCCAGTGACGACTCCGCTGACTTCGCCAGTGTCGGTCTGCACCGCAACCGCATTGGCTTCAACCGTTACTTGCTCTTGCGCGTTGCCGACTTGCAGTTTGAAATCGACACGCATCCGATCTCCGACAGCCAGCACCAGACCCTTCTGCTCGGCCACCTTGAACCCGGATGCAGTGGCTCGCACGGTGTAGTGCCCGATGTGCAGATCCGGCACCACGTACTGGCCGTCGTTGCCGGTGGAAAGGCTTCGGGTCAGGCCAGTGTCGTTATTGGTGACGATAATGGGAGCGTTGGGAACTGCGGCGCCCGTCGGGTCCGTCACAGTGCCGACGATGGTCGCTTCCTGAGCGAACGCCGACAAGGCGAACACTGCCAGGAAGAAACAAGTAAAGAGAAACCCGATCGCAAGACGCCTGACGTTGCGGCCTCTCACGATAGGGCCAAAACTCCCGGCATACGTGGGCGAGAGAGATTTCATTTGCCAGCCTCCAGGAAAACTACGTTGGTTGAAGACGTCCGCACAGGGGACGCCACAAGATCGTAAACGTTTACGGTTTACCGCCCTTTGTCGACCGTTGTCAAGTAGAAAATCGATTATGTCCAAGATTCTTGGGCGGTGGGTGCGGAATCAGCGCAAAAGCGGCATCTTGCCAATCGCTTAGCCCTCAGTGCCCTTCGCGTCCCCGGTTCCCTCTATCGCCGATTATCACAGGACGGAAGCCCCCAAACTTTCAGGAGGGGTTATACTCGGCGCATGAACGGCGCCTTGCGAAATGTATGAGTTGCAGGGTCTCGTTCCCGTGGCAGGGCAAAATGTTCACTAGAATCGTGGGACCTCTAACGGGTTTCGCCATGTTCTGCTGTACCACGTCGCTCAGCCCACAAGTCCCTTCGCCATCAACGCTACCCGAGGCGCGCGAGTTTCCCGTGATCCTGCAGCAGAACGTGATTGCCGGAAAGACTGCAGTCGGAACCAAGATCCAGGCAAAACTGGTTGTCGCTACTCTGGTGGCTGGCGCCGTCATACCCAGGAACGCCGTTTTCTCGGGAGAAGTGATCGAGTCGGTGGCAAAGACGTCGACTCAGCCATCTCGGTTGGGAATTCGGATGGACTCTGAGCAGTGGAAGAATGGATCCGCTTCTATTAAGGTTTACTTGACCGTGTGGTATTACCCTTCGATGGCTGAGTCGGGTCAGAATCTGCAGTATGGACCGGATCGACCCGCGAACCGAACTTGGAATGGCCAGGGGCAGTATCCTGATCCGCATTCCCCAGCATACGCGCCATTTCCGGGCGGGGGTTCCGATAAAGGTACGGCTCCTCCGAATACGCCCGCTTCGGTCACTTCGAACCACCGAGTCCTGATGAAGAATGCGGAGTCCGGCCACAACAACGACGGGTCGATCACGATCGTCTCCAGGCATTCCAATCTGAAGCTGGATAAGGTCACTACGTACGTCCTCGCAACTGGTGACTTGCTGCCACCGCCGGCAAAGTAGTTTCGGTCTCCGTCGCGATTCCGAAACTGAGACATCACGAACCACTGATCCGCGGCATCGCTTGACCGCAGGAATTCCCCTGTGCTACAAGCGACGGTCAAACGTAAACGTTAACGAAGCAACATCTACTGCAACGCTGACGCCTGGCACGGCTCCGTTGCGGGTAGCGGAGGGGACTTTCATGCACCCGCGTCTTACTCAAACCATCCTGCTGTTGGCCGTATTCCTCACTGCCATCGTGCGATCCGCCGCGCAGACCGGCAACGCCATTTATTTAGACCCTTCCCAGCCCATCAACGTGCGCGTCGACGACCTGGTCGGGCGGATGACCCTGGAAGAGAAGGCCTCGCAGTTGGTGAATCAGGCGCGAGCCATTCCGCGCCTGCAAGTCCCCGCCTACGACTGGTGGAGCGAGGCCCTGCACGGGGTTGCCAATGCCGGCACGGCGACCGTGTTCCCAGAACCAATCGGATTAGCCGCCACCTTCGATGATCTGCTGATCCATGAAATAGCGATCGTCATCGGTACAGAAGCGCGCGCCAAGCACAATCAGGCCGTGCGCGCCGGACGCCGCGACATTATGGAAGGGCTCGACTTCTGGTCGCCGAACATTAATATCTTCCGCGATCCACGTTGGGGCCGTGGCCAGGAGACCTACGGCGAAGATCCTTTTCTCACTGGGCGCATGGGCGTAGCCTTCGTGACCGGACTGCAGGGCGACGATCCGAAATACTTCCGCGTCATCTCCACGCCCAAACACTTTGCCGTGCACAGCGGACCGGAGCCCTCGCGGCACCGGATTGACGTGCAAGTCTCCGAGCACGACATGGAAGACACTTACCTACCCGCGTTTCGCGCCGCCGTCACCGAGGGCAAGGCCGAATCGGTGATGTGTGCCTATAACCGGGTGAATGGGCAGCCCGCGTGTACCAACAAGTTTCTGCTGCAAGATCAGTTGCGCGGCGCCTGGAAATTCAACGGCTATGTGGTCTCCGACTGTGACGCGATCGTGGACATATACGAAGGGCACCACTACACCAAGAGCCAGGCGGAAGCCGCAGCCGTTGCCCTGAAGACGGGCATGGACAACGAGTGCGCCGACTTCTTCACCGTGGCCAAGGACGACCACGACTACAGGCCTTATATTGATGCCGTGAAGCAGGGATTGCTCACCGAAGCCGATCTGGACGTCGCCGTGAAACGGCTCTTCACGGCACGCATGCGGCTGGGCATGTTCGATCCGGTCGAAAAAGTACCTTATGCGCTGACTCCGGATTCTGAAATTGACAGCGCTCCTCACCGCGAACTCGCGCTCAAGACGGCACGCGAATCGATGGTGCTGCTGAAAAACGACGGCATCCTTCCTCTTTCGCCGAATATGAAGAAGATTCTGGTCGTCGGGCCGCTGGCGGAATCCGTCCAGGTACTGCACGGCAACTACGCCGGCACGGCCTCACATGCAGTCACCGCGCTGGAAGGTATCCGCAAGCAGTTCGCCGCAGCGCAAGTCTCCTTTGAGCCGGGAACGAATTTCCTGCGCGAATTTCCCGTGATCCCGACGTCGGTGCTATCGACAGAGGATGGCAAGCCCGGCCTGAAAGGCGAATACTTCGCTGGAGAATTTTCGGGCACCCCGCAACTGGTTCGAACCGACCCGTACGTCGATCTTCAACTTTCTCATCCTGATTCCCATGCCCTGCCGATGCCCAATGGCATGAAAGATTTCTCGACGCGCTGGACAGGATTTCTGACACCCGCCGAATCCGGCACGTATCAGATAGGACTCATGGGTTCAATGCAGCGCTTGTGGCTCGACGGAAAACTCGTTGTGGATGACGCTATACTGCACGATCCCAATCCTCAATTTGCGACCGTGCAGCTAACCAAAGGTCATCGGTACGCGGTGAAAATCGAATCCCTGCCTGGCGGCCGCATCAGCAAGCTGGTCTGGCTGCCTATAAACGGGGATCCACTCGTGGCAGCGTTGTCTGCGGCACGTCAGGCCGACGTGGTAATTGCCGTAGTCGGCATCACCTCCAAGCTCGAAGGCGAAGAAATGAAGGTCGACCTGCCTGGATTCCTCGGCGGCGATCGCACCAGCCTCAGCCTGCCGGAGGAGGAAGCCGCCCTTCTCGGCGCTTTGAAGGGAAGCGGCAAACCGCTGGTTGTGGTTTTGATGAACGGCAGCGCGCTCGCCGTCAATTGGGCCAACGACCACGCCAATGCCATCCTCGACGCCTGGTACTCGGGCGAAGAAGGCGGCACGGCTATCGCCCAGACTCTGGCCGGCGTGAACAATCCTGCTGGACGCCTGCCAGTGACCTTCTATAAAGGAGTCGAGCAGTTGCCCGAGTTCGAAGACTATGCGATGAAGAACCGCACCTATCGCTACTTTACCGGCCAGCCTCTGTATCCCTTCGGCTATGGCCTAAGTTACTCGAACTTCGAATACAGCGGCATGAAGCTGTCGAATCCTTCCCTGCAGGCGGGCGAGCCGCTGGATGTCGAAGTGGACATCAAAAATACGGGCAACCGCGATGGCGACGAGGTGGCGGAACTCTATATCACCTTCTCGAAATTACCGGGTGCACCCTTGCGTGCGCTGCGCGGATTCACCCGCGTTCACCTGAAGGCAGGCGAGCAGAAACGCGTGAAGCTCACCCTCGGTCCACGCGAGCTCAGCTACGTGAATGAAGCAGGGGATCGTCTAGTTTCGACCGGCGACTACCTGATCACCGTCGGCGGCGGCCAGCCCGGAACGGCCGCCCCCCACGCCGAATCTCACTTGATGATTCAGGGAGAGCAGAAATTGCCGGAGTAAGGTCCACGTAGGGACGGACGCATTCGTCCGTCCCCGCTTTACCCTCAGTGCTTGCCGAACGGGCCGTCTGCGCCAAAGCCGCAAAGTAAGGTCGGACCGGGGTTTTGAGTGTAACCGCCTGGTTTCAACAGTTGAACTTCCGGATTGCCCGTTGCTCGGTCGAAAATTTGTCGGAAGTGCGCGGAACGGATCGATAGGGGAAAGGCGTACGACGAAAAACGGGCACGGAAGACGATCCGTGCCCGTCACAGCATGATGGCGACCGCGGCGAAGTTATTCCCGGGTACGCACGGCGCCGTTGATCGCCTGCGAGCCGAAGTGGCTGCTCGCCGGTGCTCCGAATACCAGCGTAACGTTCGAAAATCGAGCTTGAGTTCCTCCCGTTACGCAAACCGTGAGGGGCGATAGCTGACCCTGAGGGGCAAATGGTGCGTAGCCTCCATTTCCTGTAACGCTCGCCGATCCTGTGATCATGAAACCAGTCGTAGTGGGAGGTTTGTAGCTGGCGCTGGGGCAGCCACTGGCCACTAAGCTCGGATCCCACGTGACTTGAGCATCCTTCATTTTGATGTGGTGAGTATGCGGAGTTCGCGTTGACGGTGAATCTGGGTCGGCAGGAGGATTGGTATTGAGCAAAAGCCAGTAGTCGGAATTTTCCATGGTCACGGCAGCCGAAAACTCCGCCACGTTGCCATCCCAACTCAAGTCCAGGCGCCAGACGCCATGGAGTTCCCACGGACCGCTGGGCTTGCCTTTGGCGTCGTGCGCAGCCGTGAAGTCGTTGATAATGCCACGAAAGTGCTCGGGGCCTCGATCTTGCGCCACGACACTTGTCCCTAGCGCGAGCACGAGAGCCCACGCCCCTACCGACCAGAGAAAAATCTTGCTGTGCATAGCGGCCTCCCAGAAAATCTTGAACACTGATTGCGCCGCCGAAACCTTCCACCGGAGGTCAAAGTCGGTGTGGCCGGCGCACTTGCATTCCGGCGAGTCTTAGTCCGACACGCCACGCACACACTGAGTGATCAGAGGCCATTGAGCAAGCAGCAATGAACGGAACGGGCCGTTTGCGGTCAAATACCGTGTTTTGCCGTTGCCATCCGGGGCGTTACAATCGGTGCGCTCGCCTCCTGACTGCTCACAGGAGAGCCAATGGCCGAACCGACCCTCGACAAATCGCTGTCCGAGATCCCGTCCGAGAGTCGCCTTGATTCCTGGAAGGAGATTGCCCTCTACCTGCACCGGGACGTGACGACCGTCCAGCGCTGGGAGAAGCTGGAGGGGATGCCTATCCATCGCCACCAGCACCACAAGCGAGGCTCCGTCTACGCTTTGAGTTCCGAGCTCGATGCTTGGCGGCAAAGTCGCAAACTCCGTTTGGACGAGGCACAGGAGACAGTCCTGGAAGCACCGGCGGATCCGGATGGCCAGGAAACGACCGTTCCGCCTGGACGTCGCTGGTTTGTTCTTAGCGCGGCGGCGGTGGTATTCGCGGCACTCCTTATGCTTGCCTACGTCGCAGCTCGGAGCCGCGCACGGGATGCAAGCCGACCCAAAATTAGATCTTTGGCGGTGCTTCCGTTGCAGAACTTGAGTGGAGATCCATCGCAGGATTTCATCGCCGACGGTATGACCGAGGAACTCATCGGGCGACTTTCCAGAATTTACGGATTACGGGTTATCTCCCGTACTTCGAGTATGCACTTCAAGAACACGCAGCTTGCATTGCCAGAAATTGCAAAGATGCTCGCGGTGGATGCGATTGTTGAAGGGTCGCTGGTGCGGGAGGGAAACCAGATCCGTGTGCACGCCCAATTGATTCGTGCCGCGACGGATGAGCACATTTGGGCGGGAGAATACCAACGCAACTACGAAAGTATTCTCGAAGTGCAGGGGGAAGTCGCTCGGAGTATCGTGGAGCAGATCGCACTGAATCTCACACCTGAGGAGCGGGCGCGACTGGCATCCGGGCGTCCGGTCGATCCTCAAGCTTACGAGAATTACCTGAAGGGCCGTTACTACTTCGGCCAGCGAACCGAGGATGCCCTCCACAAAAGCATCGCGTCATTCCAACAGGCGATCACGAGCGACCCAAGCTATGCTCCGGCCCATAGCGGGCTGGCGGAGGCCTATGCCATGCTCGGCTTCCGCGGCGGTCTGCCATCGAAAGATGCTCTGTCGGGTGCCAAGAAAGCAGCTCTGAAAGCGATCGAACTGGACAACTCATTGGCGGAACCGCATGCCTCTCTAGCGTTCATCGCGGAGACCTATGATTGGAACTGGCCCGGCGCCGAGAGAGAGTACAAGCAGGCTGTGGAATTGAATCCAAGTTACGCGCAAGCTCACAACTGGTATGCCGGTTACCTCACCTACACAGGAAGATTCAATGAGGGGATCACTGAGGCTATGCGTGCCCGGGAACTCGACCCCTTGTCCCTGCCTCTGAACAACGCCCTTGCGGGAAGATTGCTGGCGGGAGGACGTTATGACGAGGCGCTCGGGCAAGTGCAGCGAACCTTGGAACTGGACGACCACTTTGCCCCGGCTCACCAGACTCTGGGCTGGATATACCTGCATAGCGGAAAACAGAAGGAAGCCATTCGAGAGTTTCAACATGCGCTGGAACTCTCCGGAGCGGAGGATACGGATATTCAGTTGGACCTGGGTTTTGCCTGTGCCGTTTCGGGGCAGCGGGAGGAAGCAAGAAGAATACTGGTGAAACTGGAGCAGATGCACCAACAAGGCATTGCTCCGTCCGCTTCAGTCGCAATTCTGTATGGAGCGTTGGGTGAAACGAGTGAGGCTTTCGCCTGGCTGGAAAAGGCTTACGAGGAAAGAGACCCTCAACTTACTTACCTCAAAGCGGGCCGCAGATTCGAGCCGCTGCGTAAGGATCCGCGATTCGGAGAATTCGTACGCCGCGTCGGGTTACCCGATTAGGGCACCCACAAAGAACGTGGCTGCCGCTTATTCGGTTTGCCATTGCCGCATATTAGCTGGTTTACATAATTGGCGAAACATCCCCATAACGCTTATTGACATTCGAAGCACACTAGTTTGATTGCCTGTCGCGGGAGCTCTAAGCCTTCGGAGGCTCTTCAGGTTTGCGCTGGGGCTTTCCGGGCGCGAGGCACGTATGCGTGATGCGGTCGTGCCAGCAGAGGGCGTCCTCGTCTAGAAACACCCAAGCGTAGCCCATGCCCAGGGAAGCTGCCGAAAGGTAAGAGGCCAGCACGCGCCAGCGGCGCAGGGAGCGGCTGGCCGGCCTTCCGTCAAAGCGGGCGAGTTCGAGGCCGAAGGCGCGCAAGCCGGGAGTATGGCCGGCATACACGATCAGCAGATATTGAAAGAGCGCCCAGAACAGGCAGGGAACCGCGGCCGCCAGTCCTAGCATCTGCACGATCGGCGGACGAATCGCCGCGACCTTCCAGAAAATGAAGCCGGACAGAGCGGACGCAGCAGCGACGATGAGTCCGTCGATCAGGCTGGCCAGGATGCGTCGCGCCAGTGAAGCGCTCTGCAGGGGAATGTCGATGCCGGGACGCTTCTCGTCCTCCTGACGCGAGGCAGGCGCAATGGTGATTCCCCCCAACGCCGGAGGCGGAGCCTCGACCTCGGGCACCTCGAGAATCCGAATGCGCTCTCCCACGGGCTCGGCTAGTTGATCGGGAGGAGGCGGAGGCGGCTCGATGAACCTATCGGCGGCAAACCTGGGAAACTCGATAATCTTGGCGCCAGAGTGTGCTGCAGAGGCGACAACTTGCTGAGGAGCCTCGGCTGCCGCCTCCCGAAACTCAGACTCGCCGTCGTCCTTGGCGGGCGGAGCCAACTTATCATTAGATCCATTTAGAATCGGAGATCCATTTAGAACCGGTACACCACCAACTACCGGCCCGAAGGCGGGCGCTGAGGAAAGCGCAGACTGCGGGTGCCCCATTTCTCGCGCGCTCTCTGCGCGAGAAGTGGGGTCTTCGGCTCTGGCCGCAGAATCTACCGCGTCAAACCGCAGGCGCAATGACGGGTAGCGGGGTGGGCGTATCTTGCGGCGCGCGCGGTATCGGTTGAGGCGAGCTGAGAGCTCGTCACGCCAAGCCGCAGGGTCGGCCTCTTCGGCCACAGTTCCGGCTAGCGAAGCAGACTGCGGCTGTGCAGAGATCAACGTCTCGGTCGGGGTCGACGTTGCCGCCTGCTCCAAAGTGGCCGGACTTTCTGCCATACTCTCAGCTCCGCGGGGCTGGCCGGCTGCAAGTTCCTGTTCCGTCAGAGCCGCAGGCTCAGAGTCGGCGTCTCTGGCTTCTGACGTCGCGTCCGCAATCGGGGCATACGCCAACGCAGACGCAGAGTAGGTTCTCGCATCAGGCCGCCACCGAGGGGTGGTAGCGGGAGGGGGCTCCGAATGGCAACGGCAAACCGCACCACACCGCACACAATCCATGAAAACCAGTCTTGCGAAAATCGCGCCGGCTCAGGCGAAACGGGCAACGGAAGCGGATCAACGGGAATCCTAGCCTTGTTCGCCACTTTCCCGCACGGCCATTCGCGTGCTAACTTCACGATGCCACCACCATCGAACCGAAAGGGACAGGTTCGCTTCCGATGAGCGATCATCCGCCGCTGATTTTCTTTCGATGGTCTTCTTTCCGATGACCCTTCGCACTAAGTTCCTTATCACGGCGGTCCTTCTTTGTCACCAGGTTCTCGCGTGCGCGCTAGTAACCAGCCAGTTGCTTGGGAAAAACTCCGATCAGGATCCGGCTCCCACAGGGCAAGAGACCGCGCATCTGACAGACACCATAGCGCCAGTTTCGAGCACACCGTGTGCCAACCTGGCGGTAACGCAACTCAAAGACGGGACGATCATCTGCGCCCTCCAGCAGGAAAAGCAAGGCGACCTGTACCAGCTGCACGGTGACGCCGAGATTCATTACCGCGGCTATGTTCTGCATGCCGATGAAGTCACCTACAACTCCGACAGCGGCGAGGCCACGGCCTCGGGTCAATTCACGATCGATGGTGGTCCCAATGACGACCACATCCGAGCCAGTCATGGATCTTACAATCTGACCGCCGAGACCGGGCGCTTCTACGACGTCACGGGGACCACGGGAATGCGCTTTCACGGGAGTCGGGCTGTACTGACGTCAACGGCCCCGTTCGCCTTCAATGGCAAAGTCGTAGAAAAGACCTCTCCCGATCATTACCTCGTCTATGACGGTTCCATCACCACCTGCGAACTCCCGCATCCCAAGTGGCAATTCCGCGCCCACAAAGTCGTGGTGGACGTGGGCGGAAATGCCAGCATCTCCAACAGCACGTTCTTTCTGCACGGCTTCCCGGTTTTCTTCTTTCCCTACGCTACCCATCCCGTGAACCGGGAAGCGCGGCAGACCGGATTTCTCGTGCCCACCGCCGGCAAATCTTCCACCAAGGGCTACATCGTGGGCGATGCTTTCTACTGGAATATCAATCGCAGCCTGGATGCCACGGTGGGGGCGGAATATTTTTCCAAGCGAGGATGGTCGCAACGTGGAGAATTTCGGGCCCGCCCCACGGACGCGTCTTATGTTGACCTGAATTATTTCGGCGTGGTCGATCGCGGCATCGTGATCGCCACCAGCACCGGCCCGCATGTGTTACGCGAAGGCGGTCGGGAGGCCCGCCTGGCGGCCGAGGGAAACTTTCACAGTTTCCGTACGGTCTCCGACACTGACTATTTGAGCTCGTTCCTGTTCCGCCTCGCCTTTAATGAAACTTTCAGCCAGGCCATCAACTCGGAAGTCAAGTCGCAGATGTTTCTTACCAAGGCGGTCAATGGCTTCTTTCTCAGCGGCGTGGTCGAGCGCTACCAGAATTTCTTTCAGCTCGCGTCCAACGGCACGCTCACCAACCCGCCCATCTTCGATGCGATCCAGATCTGGCACGCCCCCAGCGTCGACCTCTCCAGTGTGGACCGCCCGTTGGGCCGCTCGCCCTTCTTCTGGTCGTTCGACGCATCGGCGAGTGGATTGTCGCGCAGCGAGCCCGGTTTTCACACTGCCAATCTGCTGGGGCGGGTCAATCTTTCTCCGGAGATTTCCATGCCGCTGCAATTCCACGGTTGGTCGCTGCGTCCCGGACTGACTCTGCACGACACTTACTATTCGGAACGCTTCGTCGGCGGAGTTGCGGTCGATGATGCCACCAACCGCCAGGCCCTGGAAGCATCGGTGGAACTGCGCCCGCCGGTGCTTGAGAAAGTCTTTGACAAAGAGTTTCTGGGGCGGAAGTGGAAACACGTCATCGAGCCGCGGGCTGTATACCGCTTCGTCACCGGAGTAAACGACTTCGCCAACGTTCTGCATTTCGATGATCGCGACATCCTGAGCAACACGCACGAGGTTGAATACGGATTTACGACCCGCCTCTACGCCAAATCGTCGAAGCAGATCGAAGAGTGCGAGACACCGATGACCGGCATCGCGGTCGGCGCCGCTGCCCCGGAGCAGACGGTGCCGTGGCAGCGTGTCAGCAATCTGGAGAATCAGTCCTGCCCCCAGGGGCCGGATGTGCGGGAAGTCCTCAGCTGGGAGCTCGCCCAAAAATATTTTCTCGATCCGACCTTCGGCGGGGCTATCGTCGCGGGCCAGCGGAATGTCTTCACCACCACCGAAGAGTTAACCGGTATCGCCTTTGTCACTCAGCCTCGGCATCTCTCTCCTTTGGTGTCCCGCCTGCGGGTCGCCAACAGCAACCGCACCAACACCGAGTGGGACATGGATTACGATTTTCAGTTAGGCCGCCTGAATGCCAGCACGCTGCTGCTCAACTACAATGTGGGGCAATTTACCGTGGGCGGAGGCGACGCCTTCCTGCAGATCCCGCAAACCAACGCGCAAGCGTCTTCGGGATCGACGGCGAGTTTTGGCACTTGCGGGTCGTCAACTCCAAATGTCCAACCGACCTGCAAGTTCCAGCAATTCCGGGTGGCGCTCGGTTACGGCGGCCTCAATCGCAGGGGATTCAGCGCCGCCAGCAGCTTCGGCTTCGACTCGGAAGTCAAGAAGCTGCAGTTCGCCACGGCACAAACTACCTACAATTGGGATTGTTGCGGCGTGACCCTGGAATATCGCCGCTATGCCATCGCCAACGTACGCAACGAGAACCTATTTCGATTCACGTTCACGCTGGCGAACATCGGAACATTCGGAAACCTGAAGCGGCAGGAACGTCTGTATTAAAATCAACTGATGGACGGCGGCATTATTTCGAAGGATTCTCGGCTGCTCTCAAACCTGCGCCAGCTTGGCCGCATCCTGGTGGCGTATTCAGGTGGTGTCGATTCGGCATACCTCGCCTGGATCGCTCACCGGGTGCTAGGCAACGATATGCTGGCCGTGATCGCGGACTCCGCCAGCCTGGCCCGCACGCATCTGGCCGACGCCCTTGCCTTTGCAAACGAGCAGGGCATCCCAGTCGAAGTCATCTCCACTTCGGAGCTCGACCGCCCCGAATACGCTCGCAATGACGGCCAGCGGTGCTTTCACTGCAAGGACGAACTCTTCGCTGTGATGGAGGAGCTTCGCTCCGCGCGCGGCTTCGACACGATTGCCTACGGTGTGAACCTTGACGATCAAGGCGATTTTCGGCCCGGGCAGGAGGCCGCCCGGCAGCACCATGTCGCGGCTCCCCTGCTGACAGCCGAACTGACGAAGCAAGAGATTCGCGAACTTGCGCGGCAGGCGGGCCTGCGCATCTGGGATAAACCGGCGTCGGCCTGTCTGTCCTCGCGCATTGAGTACGGACGCCCCGTAACTCGCGAGGCGCTGGAAGTGATCGAGCGGGGCGAAGATGCGATTCGCGCCTTGGGCTTCCGGCAATTCCGGGTGCGGCATCACGGCGAAATTGTTCGCATCGAAATCGCCCGTGAGGAACTGGATCGTGCCCTGAATCCCGCCATGGCAGCCCAGTTCACCGCGATCTTCAAGGCGCTTGGCTTCCAGTTCGTCACCCTCGATCTCGAGGGTTTCCGCTCCGGATCCATGAATTCCCTGCTTCCCACCGAGCAACTTCGCCGTGTCAGTTAGGACGCCGCCACTCCGTAGTGGCTCAATTTGGAAGTGGAGTAGCCGTTACTACCGCGGGGTCATCCTGAGCGGAGTCGTTTTTCAGGCGGAGCGAAGGATCTCCCGCTTACCGAACGCGAAGAAGTTGCTCGCGAGATCACCTTTGGCAAGCTCCCGGCAGGCTTTCTCAGTGTGGGACGGACACTTCCGTCTGTGGCTTTTTGACTTTTTGTGGTGCAGTGGTCGCGAATCCCAACGTTGAAGATCAACGCCAAGACCAAGATCAACGGCAGCGGACAGGAGTGACCGCTCCACACAAGGGATGACGCGGTGGTAGTAATAAGGTGTTGCCTCCAAGACGGCATGTTGATCCCATCCGCTGTGAGATAATCGAATGTTCCTCCTCAATGCTTAGGCGGTTCTTGGTGACCACAATCCGACGTTCTGTCCTGATCCTGCTCCTGATTTGCCTGGGCTGTGTGGCCCAATCAGCGCCTCCCGAACTGGCTCACAAGATCGAACGACAGGTGCGCTCTTACTATACGATCCCGGCGGGAGTGAAGATTGCAGTCGGCGCTATCACGCCTAGCAGCGACTTAGCCGGCTATGACGCGGTGGCAGTGACCATCGACAGCGGCGAAGGCAAGCCAAAGGACTTGAAGTTCCTGGTTTCCAAGGACCGCAACACCATGCTCCGGCTGACGAAGTTCGATTTGACCAAGGACCCTTTCGCCGAACTCATGAGCAAGATTGACGTGTCCGGCCGTCCGTCGCGCGGGGCGAAGGGAGCGAAGGTCGTCGTGGTCAACTTCGACGACTTCGAATGCCCTTTCTGTTCGCGAATGCACCAGACTCTGTTTCCGGAAATTTTCAAGGAATATGGCGACCGCGTCACCTTCATTTACAAAGACTATCCTCTGGCGGAGATTCACCCGTGGGCCATCCACGCCGCCGTGGATGCAAACTGCCTGGCTGCGCTAAACGCCGATGCCTACTGGGATTTCGCCGACTACATCCACGCCAACAAGCATGAGGTGGACAACGAGAAAACATCGGGTGCGCGCCTGGAATCGATCGACAAGATTGCCATGTTCCAGGGACAGAGACACAATGTCGACGTCGTGAAGCTGCAATCATGTGTCAAGGCGCAGAATGAGGATGCAGTCAAGGCGTCGATGAAGGAAGCGGATGACCTGGGAGTGAGCGCGACGCCGACCCTATTCATCAACGGCCAGAAGATTGACGGCGCGGTTCCCATCAGCGAGATCCGCGCCGCGCTTGACAGCGCTCTGAAAGAAGCAGGACAGCCCGTGCCGGTACATGCCTCCTCAGCCCCGGCGCAGGCTTCCAAATAAAGGTTACCCAAAGATGCAGCGTGCCGGGCCGCTCCCTGGGCCCGGATGGTCACTTGTGGCGAAGTGGTTAGTCAGACGGGAGACATGCTCTTGAAAAAATATTCGTTCTTCAGCCGGCTGGCTGCGGCGTTTCTGGCAGCGATGCTGCTGGCCGCGCTGATCGCTTGCAACTCGAAGGTTGGTGGCGACGTCATGGCCACCGTGGACGGCCGGAAAATTTACCGTTCCGACGTTGACAAGTATTACGACAACCAGGTCGCTTCAGCGCAGCAGGCGCCCAGCGGCGAACAGGCCACCGCGCTCCGGCTGAACATCCTGCACCAGATGATCGACGACGAAATCCTGATGCGGCGCGCCGAAAAGCTCGGGCTGCTGGCGACCGACGAGGAAGTGGACCGCAAGTACAACGAAATCAAGGCACCCTTCACGCAGGAAGAATTCGACAAGCGGCTTGCCGACAAAAAGATCACGCCGGCCGACTTCAAGCGCGATATCCGCCGCTCCATAACCGTCGACAAGGTGATGAACAAGGAAGTGTCGTCCAAGATCAACGTTACTGACCAGGACATCACCGACTACTACAATGCCCACAAAGCCGAGTTCAACCTGATCGAACCGCAATACCACCTGGCGCAGATCATGGTGACCCCTGCTCCCAACCCGCAGGCACATAATCAGAACGAAAAGGCGCAGAACGAAAGCGATGCGCGCAAGAAGATCCAGATGATCGCCAACCGACTGGACAGCGGCGACGATTTTGCCACTCTGGCCATGAAGTACTCGGAGGACCCCGAGACTTCAGGCAATGGCGGCGACTTGGGCACGGTGCCGGAGTCCTCGCTGCGCAACACCGATCCATTCACCCGCGAAGCGGTGATGAAGCTCAAGCCCGGGCAGTACAGTCCGGTCATCAGCGTGGTGAATCCCGCAACCAGGCAAGCGGCAGGATTCCGCATTGTGAAGCTGGTATCGAAAGAACCGGCGGGACAGCGTGAGTTGGGCGATCCGCGCGTGCAGCAGGCCATTCGTTCGCAGCTCCACGACCGCCGCGAGCAGTTGCTGAAGGCCGCCTACTACGAGGTTCTGCGGGACTCCGCCAAGGTCGAGAATTACTACGCGAAGAAAGTGCTCGACAGCAATGGACTGGAGAAATAGCCAGGAAGGATAGTCACTCCACGATGGCGAGCACATCGCCGGCATTGACCGCGGCACCCTCGCTCACAAGAATTTTCTGGATCGTTCCTTTCTTCGGCGACTTGATCTCGTTTTGCATTTTCATCGCCTCGACCACAAGCACACCGGCTCCTGCCTCGACCTCGGCTCCCTGGCTCATCAGCAGGCGGACGATCTTGCCTGGCATGGGGGCAGTCAGCTTCCTGGGACCGTGATCGTCCACCGCGCGAACGCGGCCGCGAAGTGATCGAGGATCGCGCACTTCTGCCGCAAAGCGGGCGCTGCCGACCCACAGATGCAGGTCCTGCGCCACCCGTTCGCACTTTATCTCATACGCCTTGTTGCCGATGCGGAGCGAGAGCACGTCTGGCCGAGCGAGAACGGCGTCGACTTCAATCTCGCGACCGTCGAGGCGGCACGCCCACCGGCCCTCGGCGCGATCGAGCTCAAGCCGGTAGTTCTTGCCATCGATGCTAATGTCGTAGGTCATCGGGACCAGTGGCCAGTACTCGGTAATCAGGACGAGCGTTCTTCACCTCATCGCCTCTCGATGCGCGGCGCTTTTCCAGTTGGAGACAGTTTTCGAGGCACCCGACGATCCGTCTGCCGGAACGCGCTCCCCTGGGCCCGCTCCGGCCGGGCCAAGTACGGCGAACATACCGGCTGCGATCACGGCGACTTCGACCGCCGAGGGATCCGGTCCGGTATCGATCTGCGGATCCTCCTTCTGCTTCAACAGGCGATCCAGGAAGCCAGTATCGAGCCTGGCCGCAAGAAAATCTGGGTGGCGCAGGATGCGGCGGAATAGCGAAATGTTGGTCTTGATCCCGCCCACAAAGTATTCGTTCAGCGCGCGCGTCAGGCGGCCGATGGCCTGATCGCGGTCCGTACCGTAGCCGATCAGCTTGGCCAGCAGTGGATCGTAGTCCATGGGCACGGTCCAGCCTTCGTACATGCCGCTGTCGCGGCGGATTCCCGGCCCTGAAGGCGCCAGCAACAGCGTGATCTTGCCCGGACTGGGGAAATAATTGTTGTCCGGATCCTCGGCGTAGATGCGGCACTCGATGGCGTGGCCGCGTATCCTCACGTCATCCTGCTTGAAGGGCAGAGGCTCGCCGGCCGCAATGCGAATCTGCAAGTGCACGAGATCGAGACCGGTGATCAACTCGGTAACAGGATGCTCCACCTGTAAGCGCGTGTTCATCTCAAGGAAATAGAAGTTTTTCTGCTGGTCGACCAGGAACTCCACGGTGCCGGCGTTGGTGTAACCGGCGGCCTGAGCCACGCGGACCGCCACTTCGCCCATTTGGCGCCGCATTTCCGCATCGACAATGGGCGACGGCGCCTCTTCGACAACTTTCTGATGGCGCCTCTGCAGGGAACACTCGCGCTCGCCGAGATACACCGTGTTGCCATGCTCGTCGGCCAGCACCTGCATCTCGATGTGCCGGGGATTGAGGATGGCTTTCTCGATGTAAACTTCGCTATCGCCAAATGAACGTTCGGCTTCGCTGCGCGCGCCATCGAGCGCCGACCGGAGATCCTGCGGCGCGTGCACCAACCGCATACCCTTGCCGCCGCCGCCCGCCGCGGCCTTGAGCATCACTGGATAACCGATGCGCCCGGCGACCTGCTCCGCCTGCTCGAACGATTCCAGCCCGCGCGAAGTTCCGGGCACGAAGGGAACGCCGGCGCGCTCCATGGCTTGCCGAGCCCGCGTCTTCGAACCCATCGCGTCCATGGCCGCGGCAGTCGGGCCGATGAACTTCACGCCCGCCTCCACGCAGGCCCGGGCGAACTTGGCATTCTCCGACAAAAAGCCATAGCCGGGATGGATCGCGTCCGCATCAGACCGCGCGGCGACATCAAGGATCTTGGCAATATTGAGGTAAGACTCGCTGGCCGCCGGCGCACCGATCGGATACGCCTCGTCGGCTTTGCGAACGTGCAGGGCGGCGCGATCGACATCTGAGTAGACCGCCACGGCGGCAATTCCCATCTCGTGGCAGGCGCGAATCACGCGCACGGCAATCTCGCCCCGGTTCGCGATGAGAATCTTCTTGAACATGGAGACAACTTGGGGTCGAACCGACAGCCGCGTCCGGCAGCCCCGGCCAAACCCGCTATTGTAATGGACTGGAGCGATTCGCTGTTAGGTTCACGAAGATCTCGTCAACCAGATCCGGTGCATTTTTGGGTGCCCCATTTCTCGCGTACTTTGCGGGAAGTGGGGTTTTCCACGACGACGCTCGCCTACGCGGACGGGCTTTTTCCTGAGGACAGCCGCGAAAAGCTCACAGGAAATGGGACCTGGGGCCCGTCGGATTCGGGACGCACCCACCGGCGGCGCGGGACAAAGCGGTAACGGATCAGCGTCCAGATGGCGAGCCATCCATCGGAGTGCCGGATTTTCTTCCCTTCCACCGCAGACCGTGGATTGTAGGAGATCGGAACTTCTGCGATTTTCTCTCCCAGACGGCAGAGCTTCGCGGTTACTTCCGGGCAGAATTCGAACCGTTGGCATTGCAGCCGCATCCGCGCCAGCAGCGACCGGCGCACCACTTTGTAGCAGGTGGCTTCGTCGTGAATGCCCGCGCCATAAAGCAGATTCGTAAGATGGGTTAGCAATTTCGCACCGAGAAAAAAGCGCAACCCGCGTTCCGGCCGATCCGGACGAACGCCATAGACGACGTTCGCTTCGCGCTCTTCGAGCGGCTGCAAAAGGGCAGGATAATCTCGCGGGTCGTATTCCAGGTCAGAGTCCTGGATCAGCACATACTCGCCCCGCGCGTAGGCCAGAGCAGTGCGGATGGCGGCTCCCTTTCCACAGTTTTTTTCGTGAAAAACAATGGTGACATCGTCGAGCGGCGGCATGGCTTGCAGCTTCTCGCGAGTCCCGTCGGTCGAACCGTCGTCGACGATGATGATTTCTTTCTTCACGGGCGAGGCGTTAATTTCCCGCAACAGCTCTTCCAGATTCGCCGCCTCGTTGTACACCGGCACAATCACCGACACGCATCCCTTCCAGCGATCATTCATCGCCGGCAGGTCCTCGCGCTGGACCGCTGCCTGCAGCGTCACATCGGGCTCCATAGGAAAAACACGCACAAGTTCTGAGAAATCTACTTGCATAGTATCATCTGAAATTGCCTGATCTCTTGCCCTGAGCATGCCTCCACCCGAAGCCCCGGTGAATCAAAGCGCAGGCGCTTCCATCTCCCCGTCAGATTCCGTTCGTTCCGCGCGCTGGTTGACGCTTTTCCTACTACTCGCGGGCGGCACGGCCCTGCGGTTTGTGGCGCTCACCTCGAAGCCCTTTTGGTTCGATGAGTGCTTTAGCGTAGAAGTCGCGAGAATCGACTGGCGCAACTTCCTGCACCTGTTGTGGTGGCGCGAAGCCAACATGACTTTGTACTACTTGCTGCTGCGCGCATGGCTGCATTTCGGCCAGAGTGAGTTCTTTATTCGCAGCATGTCGGCCGCGATCGCCGTGGCGACGATTCCGGCGATATACTGGCTCGCCACACTGATCTATAACCAGCGGGTCGCATTGATCGCGGCCGCGCTCTTCACCTTCAACGCCTACAGCGTTCGTTACGCCCAGGAAGCCCGCAGCTATGCGCTCTTTCTGCTGCTGGCGACACTGTCGTCGGGATTTTTGATTTCCTGGCTGCGTGCGCCGAGACGGCGCAACGGTTTCGGCTACATTCTGACCAGCATTCTCGCGGTCTATGCGCATCTTTATGCGCTGTTGCTGGTTTTGCCACACTGGCTCGCTCTCAGTCGACTCTGCGGTCCGGACCTTGGTCCCGGCCACGATCGCACCCGGCTTAACGCGCAAATGCGGCGTGCATCGAAGATCATCGGGGCCGCTGTCTTGCCGCTTCTGATTTTTGTGGCCAAGACTGGGGCCGGGCCGATCCGCTGGATTCAACGACCGGGATTCAACGGTGTGTTGAAGTTTTTCGAGCACCTGGCGGGTAGTGACAGTTGGCCTCTGCTGGCGCTGTATGCCGTCGCCTGCATCGTGGCAGTCGCTCCCATCGTCCGGAAACTGGCCGCGCGCGACCAAAACTGGGAAACTTGGCGCGCGCAGTTTCTACTCACTTGGTTGCTATTTCCCGTGGCGCTTACGGTTCTGCTGTCATTCGCCCGCCCCGTATTTCTGGGCCGCTACATGATCTTTTGCCTGCCCCCGCTCGTCATTCTCGCGGCCGCAGGACTGGCTCGGCTGCGTCAATCGTGGATGCTCGCGGCAGTGCTCACCATAATGCTGTTTCTGTCTCTGCGCGGAGTCTTCTTCGTCTACGGTCACGACTTCGACGACGAACGGGACGGCTCGGGCGCCGCCTCCAACTTCATTCTCGATCACGCGCAGCCAGGAGACGGCGCCATTTTCCACATCGCCGAAGCCCGCGTGCCCTACGAATTCTTCCGTTCCGTTCGCGCTGGAGAAAACTCCGCCAGCCCCGCATTCACCCGGCAACTGGGGCCGGAAATCGTCTTCCCCCGACACGGTCCAGGCCTCGATTACCGCGATTTCACGGGCAAGCCCACGGCGGATTTTCTGCGCACGCTCCCATCGAGCCATCCCCGGCTTTGGGTTCTTCTCATCGACAACGGACCGCCGGGAAATCCCGATCCGACTACCGTCCTGCTGACTCAAACTCTGCCCCAGTTCTTTCCAAAGGTGCAGCAATGGCGGTTTCCCAGGGTCGAACTCAGGCTCTATAGCAAGTAGGTGTTGGACAGCAAGTAGGTGCGGGACGGACACTCCTGTCCGTCGCTTTTGACATTGGTGTCGAAGTAGAAGACCAACAACTAGAGCAAGATCAACGGCAGCGGACAGAGCCTGCCCTGAGCGAAGTCGAAGGGAGTGTCCGCTCCACTGTTGTCCTTGTGATTCAGCTCTACTTGCTCTGATCCATCGTGATTCCGCCCGCCTGGCTCTGCGCCGCTTTTTCGGCCTTAGCCTTCTTGACGCGCAAGGTTTCGTCGACCCAGTGGTCAGCCGTCTTCAGATCATCGGCACGGCCCGCGGCATCGTCACACTCTACGTCCGCCTTTTCACGATACATCAGGTTCATGTAGGCCATCGCATCGTCGTAATCAGGACGAAGTTGGATTGCCTTATTCAGGCTGTCGATGCCCTCCGAAATGGCGGGTGCATTCTTCGCCTTCAGTTCATCACAGACTTTTTTCTGATCCTTGTTCTTTGGATTCAAATGCTCTTCCGGCTTCATCCCCAGCTTGGCACGCTCTTCCATGCGCGGCTGGTAGCACGCCGTCCAGTCGATCACGCCGACGGAGTAATACGGCTCGGGATCGTTCGGGTCCATGTCCGAAGCCATGCGGTAGTACTTCTTGGCGTCCTCCCACTTCTTCTGATTCAGATACAGGTAAGCGATGCCCTTCGCGCTGTTCACTTTTTGGTCGCGAGCGGCACCGGGGGCATCCAGCACCTTCTGATATTCATCGATTGCCTGCTGGGCCATGCGTATATTATCTGGCGAGTCCACACCAGGAATGTATTGCGAGACAAACGCCGTGGCCAGATACATACGGGCATTGATCAAGGAGGGATCCAGTTGCACGGCCTGTTGGAAGTGATCGATGGCCTGCTCGTAGTGAGAATTCTTGTAGGCTTCGACACCTTTGTTGAGTTGGTCGCGGGCTCGCAGCTTGTTGCAGCCCAGAGAGGAAATGAGCGCCAGCGTCACAGCAGCCAGCGTGAGCACTCTTAGACTCTGATGATTCCGATTATTATTCATTGCAGTATAAGTCTCCCTCGCCACAGCATCCTAGGCCCAGAGACAGCGGTTTGACAAGTTTAGTCAAGCAGGGACGCGGAGAACGGTACGCTCCCGCGCTGCGGCCCGAAACGAGACACGCTCCGGGCCGTACGGACGGGCTACTCTCTTAGCTCCCCGCCTCGATCTTGGCGGTGATCAGGCCGACCTTGTCTACGCCGGCAGCATGGGCAATATCAATCACATTGGCGACGTTGGCGAAAGGGATAGCATCATCTCCCTTCACGAACATGACCTTTTCTGCCCGCTGTTTGTAGATATCTTCCAGGCGCCCCTGCAAATTGTCCCAGGTCGCGTCTTCGGTGTTGATCTTCAGTCCTGGGTCCTGGCCAGGGCCACGATCGATCAACTGCACGACGATGGTGCGGTCGGGAGTGTTGTTCTTGGGCGCGTTCGGCGGAGGCGGCTGGGGAACCAGCGCGTCCAGTCCTTTCGGAGTAACCGGCGAGATCACCATGAAGATGATCAACAGCACCAGCAGCACGTCAATGAGCGGTGTGACGTTGATGTTCGCATTCTGGCCTCCGCTCGGGCCAACTGCCATTCCCATGGTAATTCTCCTTTATTGCCCTGCCGTAGCCGGAGCTGGCGGGGCGCCTGGAGCTTGTTTTTTCTGATCGGTGAGCAAGCCAAGGTCATCGACCCCGGCCGCGCGGACAGCATCGACGACCTGCACCACTCCGCCAAACCGGGCCCGCATGTCCGCTTTCACATACACGCGTTTGTCCGGCTTGTTGGTCAGGCGATCTTTCACCTTGTTGGTCAGCGTATCCACGTCAATTCGGTCGCTGCCCAGATACACCATGCCGTCTCGCGTGATGGAAACCAGCAGGGCGTCTTCCTTGTCCGCATCCGGCATTTGTTCCGGATTGTTCACCTTGGCCATGTCCACGCTCACGCCTTTCTGCAACATCGGCGTGACCACCATGAAGATGATCAGCAGCACCAGCATCACGTCCACCATGGGCGTGACGTTAATGTCGGAGCTGATCTTGGAGCCTTCGTCTCGCTTTGAAATTGCCATAACGGATAATCTCCCGGACTTCCACTCGGCTCTCCATTGCCCTTCAAGTTGGGAAGGTCCGGCGCCGGAGAACTCCAGCGCCGGACAAGCAACTCATGATGGATGGAGCGAGCCGTTTACCGGCGGGCGTTCTATCGCCGAACGTCGCCGCGCTTCTTGAGGAAGTAGTCGATCAGTTCGCTCGACGAGTTGTCCATTTCCACGTCGAACGCTTCCACGCGACCGGTCAGGTAGTTGAACATCATCACGGCCGGGATGGCGACAAGCAGCCCGATGGCCGTGGTCACCAGCGCTTCCGCGATACCGCCGGCGACTGCCGCCAGACCGGTGGCCTTGGTGTTGGCGATGCCGGTGAAGGCGTTCAGAATGCCCATCACCGTTCCGAACAGCCCCACGAAGGGAGCGGTTGAACCGATGGTGGCGAGGCCGCCCAATCCGCGCTTCAGTTCGGCGTGGACGATGGCTTCGGTGCGCTCCAGGGCGCGCTTGGAGGCTTCAATGGTCTCTCCGGGAATCGCGCCAGGGCTATCCTGGTGGGCCTTGAATTCCATCAGGCCGGCGGTGACGACCTTGGCCAGATGGCTCTTCTTGTTGCGCTCTGCCACCTTGATAGCTTCGTCGATGCGGCCATCGCGCAGAGCGCCCGCTACCGCGGGAGCAAATGCACGCGACTGCTTACGGGCAGCGCTATAGGCCATCCAGCGATCAATCATGACGCCGATCGACCAGCCGGACATGATGAACAGAATTACAACTACGGTTCGGGCGACCCAGCCCATCTGCTTCCACAGGCCCAGCGGGTCGGTCGGCATGCCACCGCCTTCCTGGAGAACCCAGGTGGCTGCGGCCGGAATGTGACTGAGAATGACGCTTGCTTCGTGAGCTGCAAACATGAGTTGCTTTCCCTCCTCGGAACTTCTCTATTACTTAGACACTCTGATGCGGTTTGCTGTGCCATGCGCTAGCCGAAAATCCCAACGCCAGCGATGCCGCATTCACGGCATAGCCCAAGCCGGGCTGCTCATACCTAGAAAGCACGAAGAGACAGCGGCCGAGCCCGGGCTTTTGAAAAGCCCCTCCCGGCCACCTTAGCCGGTAGGACAGGGAGGGCCAATCTACGCACACTTCAAATGTGGGGACAGCCGCCTTCGGCTGTCCGCGGAGCGAAGCTCCGCTGCTGAGCCCCACAGGACTCTCGCCAACTCTAGCCGCCAGCCAGCGTAAAGTTGACCTGTATCTGCGTCTCCACTTCGACCGGCTCACCGTTGAGCAGGTAAGGCTTATACCTCCACTGCTTTACGGCTTCGATCGCGGACGGCGCTAGCATGGGATGCCCACTGATCAGCTGCAGGTTGATGATATTCCCCTCTTTGCTGATCTCAGCCTGCAGAAGCACCACGCCCTGAATGCGGGCTTGGCGAGCCAGCGGCGGATAGCTCGGGTTCACCTTCCGGATCAACAAACCGGACTGCACGCCCGACGAAACCCGCACCCGCTGCGGAGTAGCGATCTTCGGAACCGCGACCGGCGTCGAGCTGATCATGCCGCCAATCACGCCGCCCATCGATCCGCCCGGAATTCCACCGGGGACGCCGCCTACTACACCCGTGGATGCCATGACCGGCGGGGGCGCCTCGTCCTCTTTAATCATCTGAACTTTTTGCGGAATCTTGGTGGGCGTTCGCAGCTGGCCGTTCACGATGTCGGTCTGAATAACTTTTACTATCTTCACTGGTGCTGCAGCCGGCGGCGGAGGCGGTGGAGGCGGCGGGGGGGCCACCAGGAAAGTCATGAGTTGCGTTCGAGGCAAGGCCTCTGTAAAGATCAGCGGGATCAGGATCATCACTCCGATGATTCCGATCTGGATGACGAACGAGACAATCGACGTCCACCCGCGCGAAGTTTTGAGCTTGCCCCCGGACTCGATCAGGCTGTCTTCAAACATAGTATTCTCCCCTACTTCAGACCCTACAGAAACTTAGACACCGACTACTTGCATTTTGCTCCCAAGTTCACTGGCACGCTCGCGCGCGACCCGAGCCCCGCACGACCTCCCAGCGAACCCTTCTAAGTCCTTACGTAAGAAGGCATACTGCAGACAGCCACTTCTACACCATCGGGTAAGCTATTTAGCTCTTAACTTTGACTTTTTCCGCTTTTCCGCTAACCGGCATGGCCATTTGCCGCTTTCCACGATTGATCCGCCAGTCCTGGTAGGCGACCAGGATCGGGGCGGCAATGGCGATCGATGAATACGTCCCGATCAAAATGCCAATGACCAGCGCGAGGCTGAATCCATGAAGCACCTCGCCGCCGAACAAAAAGAGTGCGAGTACGGTAAGGAAGGTAAGGCCCGCTGTCAAGATGGTTCTACTTAAAGTTTGATTAATGCTGCGATTTACGATATCCGACAACTTCTCGCGCCGCATGAGTTTAATGTTTTCCCGGATGCGGTCAAATACCACGATCGTGTCGTTATTAGAGTAACCAATCAAGGTCAGAATGGCGGCGATCACCGTCAGGGAGATGTCAGTTTTGGTGAGTGAAAACGCGCCTACGGTGATCAATGTATCGTGGAATACGGTTATGACTGCGGCGACGCCGTAGATCCACTCGAAGCGGAAGCCCAGGTAAACCAGCATCCCGGCCAAAGAGTAAATCGTGGCCAGCGCTGCCTGCTTCTGCAGCTGCGATCCCACCTGCGGGCCCACGATCTCCACGTTGCGCACGCCGAAGTCGGAAAGGAAGAAACCATCGTTCAACGAAGCCACGACGGCTGGATCCACGCCGCCCTGTTTCAGTTGATCGATCGAATTCAGCACACCGCCCAACGTCTTGTCGCGGTAGTCCACAATGGCCTGAGCCTGCGCGGTGTACTTCTGATCGGCGTCGGAGCCCAGGTGCAGCGGATCCTTGTCCATCAGGTAGTTCTTGATTGTCAAAGAACTGGCGTTATTCAAGTCGATCTTGCCTGCCGGAGTGTTGGTCTCCAGCGCCTTGATAATGTTCAACTTGCCCTGATCAAGCGCCTGCTCGCTGGTTTCGCGGACGTCGAGATCGATGAGTTCCTCGTTATTGGGCGCCTGCCCGTACCGCTGATGTTTGGCGGCACGCAGCCCCGCACGATCCAGGGCAGAGGTAATCGCATTTTCGTCGGGCGTATGCGAAAACTTCACATACACCAGCGTGCCGCCGCGGAAGTCCACGCCCCACGGAATACCGTGCCAAAACAACATGGAAAGCACGCCGGCGACGCTAAAGATCAGGGAAAAGGCGAGAAAATACCACTTTTTGCCAAGAAAATCTATGTTGACGTCGTGAAAGAACTCCAAGGACCCACTCCAGGTTTCAAAGTTTCAACGTTTCAAAGTCTCAAAGTTTCCAGGCGAACAACGTTCCAAAGCCTCACGCCGCATCGCTAGACCTTGAAACTTTGAAATTTTGAAACATGCTTCTAAATGCTGAGCGCTTCGCCGCGCTGCTTGCGGCTCAGAATCCAGTCAAAAATCACACGCGACACGAACACGGCGGTGAACAGGTTCGCCAGCAAACCAAAGGTCAGCGTGACGGCAAACCCCTTTACCGGCCCTGTTCCGAACAGGAACAGAATCGCCGCCGAGACGATGGTCGTAACGTGCGTATCAACAATCGTGATCCAGGCGTGACTGAAACCCTGATCCACCGCCGAAGGTGGCGTCTTGCCGTTGCGCAATTCTTCGCGAATGCGCTCGAAGATCAGCACATTGGAATCCACGCCCATACCGACGGTAAGAATCACTCCCGCGATTCCCGGCAGCGTCAGCACCGCTCCGAAGTAGCCCATGAATCCCAACAGGATGACGAGATTCAGAATCAGGGCGACATCGGCATTGATGCCGGCTCCGCGATAGTAAATCAGCATGAAGATCAGCACCGCGGCCATGCCGAAGACCGCGGCGCGCACGCCGGCGCGAATCGAATCCGTTCCCAGCGAGGGCCCCACCGTGCGCTCTTCCAGATACTTGATGCCCGCCGGCAGTGCCCCTGAGCGCAGGATCATCGAGAGATCTTTCGACTGCTGCTCGTTCATGCTGCCGCCGCTGATTTCGCCGCGGTCGCGGATCGGCTCTTTGATATTGGCGACTTCCTGAATCTTGTTGTCGAGGACAACCGCGAGACTGTCGCCCACGTGCGCGGAGGTAAAGTTGTAAAACCGCTGTCCGCCCTCGCCGGTCAAAGTAAAGCTGACGCTGGGCTGGCCGTTCTGATCGCGGCTAGGCTGCGCGTCGCGCAGATCTTTTCCGCTCACCGCAGAGACGCGCGACACAAGGTACCAGGCTTGTCCTTCCGAGGCTCCGGGCGCGCTGCGCCCGGGAAGCAGAATCGCATCCGGCGGCAAAACCCCGCCCTTATCCTGCAGTGCCGCTTGCTCGCTTGGGTACGGCCCGCCCAGCGACTGCTTAATCTCCAGCATGGCGGTGGACTGCATGATGTCTTTCACGCGCGCCGGATCATCCACGCCCGGCAGTTGCACCAGAATCTGGTATTGCCCCAGCCCGTGTTCCTGAATCGTCGGCTCGCTCACTCCAAGCTGGTCAATGCGGTTGCGAATGGTCTCGATCGCCTGCGTGACGGCCTTGTTCTTCAGGTCCGCCAGCAGCTGCGGCTTCATCGAGATATTCCAGGAATTGTCCGGGCCGCCGGTGATGTCGTACTCCGGCAGATGATCCTGCATGATGCCCAGCAGGTCGGTGCGGGAACTGGCCTGCACGCCCTTCAGCACGATGTGATCGGGATTGTTCTGTTGGTCAGGCTGCGTAATTTCGCTGTAGTCGATCTTCCGGCTGCGCATTTGCTGCTTCAAGACTTCCATGGCGTTCTGCGCATCCACATTGACCGCATCGTTGACCTTCACCTGCAAAATCAGGTGAGTTCCGCCGCGCAAATCAAGGCCAAGGTGAATGTGATCGGTCATCGCCGTGAGCAAGCCCTGGCCGGAGAACTTGTTCGGAATGCCAAAGATGCCGAACAGGAAAATCAGCAGCGTTCCGAGAATGAGTCCGAGCTTCCAGAGAAACGTCTTGTTCATGCCAAAATACCCATTTGTCATCCTGAGGCGCGTTGTTGCGCCGAAGGATCTCTGCCAACTATTTGCGTCCTAACTTATTTCGTCTTCACTTCTTCCTCGGTTGTCGTCACCGACATCACCGAGGCCTTCGTTACTTCCAGCCGCAAGTTGTCCGGCGGGACGCGGAGATGAATTGAATCGTCCTTGAGGGCAATGATCGTGCCCCGCAGGCCCCCGCTGGTGGTCACTTTGTCTCCTGTTTTCAGCTGATCCAGCATGCCCTGCCATTTTTTCTGGCGCCGCTGCTGGGGCAAAATCAGAAGCAAATAAAAAATGGCGAAGATGAAAATAAGGGGTGCGATGCCCAGCCACCCCATACCGCCGCCACCACTCTGAACCGCCAGTAAGTATTGCATCGTTTCAATGTCTGAGCGGACGCCTCCGCGAAAATTCGCCCACGCCGCCTGGCCGCGGGAGCCGTCATTTCACCACGGAGTTCGGATCGACTTCGGCCGGGTTCCTTCTGTTTCAGGCTTGAATCCGGGGAGGTCTTCGTGGGGTCTAGGGTTCCGGTCGAGACCAGACACTAGAAGGAAAACGGGACTCTTCCCCAAGTCGAATAGAATGCCGTACCCTGCGCATAGTGTCAAGGTAGAAACTCAGGTTGTGGATCGTATTCAAGACCTGTGCCAGCAGTTCGTTAGATGCATAAAGATGCCGTAAGTAGGCCCGCGAATAGCGCTGGCACACCCGGCAGCCGCAGCCAGGGTCAAGTGGCCCCTGATCCTGCGCGTAACGCGCCTGCTTGATGGAGACTCTTCCCTCAGAGGTAAATAGCAGCCCATGCCGCGCCGCCCGCGTCGGCAGGACGCAATCCATCATGTCTACGCCGAGGTTGGCGTACTCGACAATCTCCTCCGGCGTGCCCACTCCCATCAGGTAGCGAGGCTTGTCGGCAGGCAGGTGGTCAAGAGTCGATTCCACGATCTCGCGGGTCAGCTCCCGCGGCTCGCCCACGCTGAGCCCGCCGATGGCATACCCGGGAAAGCCAATCTCGATGGTCCGCAGCGCCGACTCCCTTCGCAACTCGCGGTCCATCCCCCCCTGCACGATGCCGAACAGGGATTGTGTCTGTTCAGATTGTGTGGGGACAGCCGCCCCCGGCTGTCCGGGCGAGCGCAAGCTCGCCTGCAGCGCTGCGGAGTTTTGCGGGTTCCACACGCTAGCCGCGCCTTTTGCGGCTAGGGTGGGGAAGTCCGACGGTTCGGCAGCGGAGCTTCGCTCCGCAGGACAGCCGGGGGCGGCTGTCCCCACATGGTCATTGGTATTCCACGGCACCTCATGCTTATGCTCCTCGAAATACTTCTTACTCCGCGCCGCCCAGCGCGCCGTCATCTCCATGGAGGCCCGCATGCGTTCGCGATCCGCAGGAAATTCCGTGCACTCATCAAATGCCATGAGGATGTCGGCGCCCAGCCCAATCTGGGCCTCCATGGAACTCTCCGGACTGAAGAAGTGCGACGAGCCATCGAGATGCGAACGAAATGTCACGCCTTCCTCGGTAACTTTTCGTAGTTCGTTCAGACTGAAAACCTGGAATCCGCCCGAGTCGGTGAGGATCGCACGCGGCCACGCCATGAACCTATGCAGCCCGCCCATGCGCCGCACCGTCCCCACTCCCGGCCGCAAGTAGAGGTGATAGGTGTTGCCCAGAATAATCTGCGCGCCCAGTTCTTCGAGCGTGTCCTGCGCTATGCCCTTGACCGACGCCAGTGTGCCCACCGGCATGAACACGGGCGTCTCGATTTCAGCGTGCGGTGTGAGCAGGCGTCCCGCCTGCGCTGTGCCTCTGGTGGTTTCGATCCGGAATTCGATCGGCATGGAAGGGCAATTCTAACGTGCCAGCGATTCATCCGCCGCAGACGGAGGCAACCTGAACACTTCGAGGTAGCGGCCGAAAGAATGAATCTGCAGCTCGGAAAACCCCGGAGAGCCGCGCAATGCCTCTCCCAGCCCAGCCGACCAGCCTCCTTGCACCACCCAGGTTGTTGCGGGATTCAGACTGTAGTCACGCCTCGCATCCTCCAGTTGGGACATGAGGTTCTCCGCAGTTAAGGCGCCATCGTTGGCGCCGGTGGACACAATCCGCCGTCCATCACAACGGAAGGACTCGAAACCACCGGAGGAGCGATCGACAGTCACCGCGTCCTGACGGCACAAGTAATGCCTCAACTGAAAGCTGGTGGCCCTGTCGGTGAAGATCACATCTGCCGGGGAGACACTACTTCGGATGAACTGCAATGCCTGGTCCATATGCTCGTGTCGCTGCTCGGCACGCGGGAGCATGTCGCGTCCTTGCAGGGTTCCGAAGAGCTGACAGATTGCGACGACGCCAAGAGCAATAGCCGCCGCAGGACCGGCGCGACCCTTGGCGATCTTGCTGATCACGAAGCTTACCCCCGCCAATCCGAAGACTCCCAGAAAAATACATTGGCGCGTCCGTCCGAAAGGATAAAGTCCAGCGACCACGGCCACCCAGTTCAAGACAAACGGGGTTAGCAGGAGAGTTGCTATCATCAGGGGCGGACGGCCGGTTGGGGACGATCCTCGGCGAAGCGACAGCGCCACGCCCACGATAAACAGAAACGCGGCGATTTGCCCCACGCCAGTGTGGCCGAACGTGAACCGAAACACCCCGAACGTCCCGCGATACAGAAACGGCATCAGGCGATCGCGCCCGGCATGGAAGTACCAGTCGGAAAGATAAAAATCACCAAAGCGATCAAGAGGTTGCGCTACCGGATACACCGCGCTCAGCTTCGCGATGTGAGTTACATAAAGCAAGACAGCGAGTCCAACGCCGACCGCTTGGCCCGCTGCCCACGAAAGGATCACCGTGGCCGCCGGCCGTTGCCAGAGTATCCGCAGGAGGGCGTAGATCCCCAGACTGGCAGCAAAAAGAAATGCCGAATAGTGCGACAGCATCGCAAGGTACAAAGAAATGGACGACAGTGCAATCATGCGTGCCGAGTTGTCGTCCCAAGCCCGCTCCAGAAAATACGCGGCGGTGACGGCAAACATCAGCATGAAGCTGTACTGCCGCAGTTCGGTGGACAGGCCGATCATGGGCGGGAGGAACGAAGCGAAGATCAGCCCGCACCAGGCGACCGTGCGTCCGAACAAAATGTTCAGCCATTTGTAGAAGACCCAACAGAAGATCGTGCCCGCTCCCACGCCGGGCAGGCGAAGCATGAGGTCGGAGGTGCCCAGGTGCCTCCAGAAATAAAGCACGAATACCATCAGTGGCGGATGCGCCAGCGTCAGGCTAGCCTTGTAGGCTGCGAGCAGCGAGCTTTGGTTTGCCACCGAGTAGTGCCAAGCCTCGTCGGTGTTGAAGAAAGTGGCCTGCGCCAGCCAGACCCGCCAGCAAAAACCGAGCCCCACCAGGGCAGCCGCAATCAGGTCGGGATATTTTCGGACTCGCGCCGCCAGTCGCTCATATCGACCTCGCGGGCCGCTGCTCGCGAGCGCGGGCTCCACTGACAAGTGACTGGTGGAGGGCATTGTTGCGATTGTAGCAACGATAGGCAGGCATTCCGCACGCGGCGAGCGGGTGAGCGGGCGGCCAATGGCGTCGAAATCGCCAATCGACAATTGTCAATCGGAAATCGTGACGAACTCTCCTCCGACCTTTCCTCGCTCCACGCTCAGCCTTCCCACACAGATCGGCAACTTGAAGCGCCGCGGCCCCGCGCTGCCGGGATTGAAATAGAGCACTCCATGGCGCGTCTCTTGTTTAGGAACATGGCTGTGGCCGGAGATGACGACATTGAACCCGGCTGCTTCAGGCTTCAGATCGAGCTGCGCCAGATCATGCAGTATATAGATGGAGACTCCGCCAATCTCGACGACTTCTGTCGCAGGCAACTTGCGGGCCCACGCCTCTTTGTCGACATTGCCGCGGACAGCGGTTACGGGCGCGATCGCCGCCAGCTGATCAAGAATCTCGGGAGCGCCCACATCGCCTGCATGGATGATGTGTTGCGAGCCGCGCAACGCTGTGAGAGCCTCGGGTCGAAGCAGGCTGTGAGTATCGGAAATGACGCCGATGAGGATGGCAGGTCTCGTTCTCAACGTGGCGACTTCGACTTCATCTTTTCCGCGAACTTGCCGACACTCACGACCGCCCGGCCCACCGTGCCGCGCCCGATCTCCTGCGCATCGTCGCGAGCGCTCACCCGCAAGCTATAAAACCGGCCGTCAAAGGACTCAAGCTCCGCCACGGCCTTGATGCGAGCGCCGACTCCGCTGGCGGCGCGATGCTCGATGTTGATCGAGGTCCCAACCGTGATTTCGTCGCCTTCGCAGTAAGGTTGCAGAGCTTGGAATGCCGCCGTCTCCATCAGCCGGATCATGTCAGGGGTCGAATACACCGGCGGCAACTCCGGACGGTGCGACGCTAGCGTGTGCTCGAACTCCACCGTCTGCTCGGCCTCGCCGCGCGCTCCGATGGGAATGTCTCTTGCCAAATTTCGCAACCTCCAAAAAGAAATGAGCCAATGATTCTACCGAATCACCGGCTCTAGTTTTTTCTATACGATCGAAGGGTATGTCTTAGCTTTGAATCTCACTCCTTATGCGTCATCCCAAAGCCCGGCGCTCTTCAGCCGGGGGAGGGATCTCGCGTCGGGTCCCCCGCGCAGAGGACATCCTTCGCTCCGCCAGAAAAACGGCCGTGCTCAGGATGACCCAACATTTTGAAATCAGGCGCTATTTATTTTTTCCGGTTACGCTGCGCTCGTGGCCAAGCGCCGCGCTTCTATCCCGTCCAAGGCCTGCCACAGCATGTGTGCGGTGTTTTCCGCGGCGTCCAGAGCCGCTTCGGCGGTCGCAGGATGGGCGGCGATCCGGCGTTCGAGTTGGTCGCGCCAGACGCGCGAATGGTGCACGTCGGCCGTGGTGTGCAGCGAGAAATAGCCGCAGGTCTTATCGTCGGCGCCATACGTTTCGCGCAGACCCCGGTCTTTTTCCTTCGCAATGCGCGGCACTTGCGATTCGTAGGCGTAGAAAGCGGCCAAGGCCTCCTCGGGCGAGTCTTCGCTAGCCACACGATGAAAGTACCGGATCAGCTTGCGGATTTCCGGCACCGGACTATGCCACTCCAGGTTGCGGCTCGATCCCATGCCTTCGGCAAAATCCAGCCAGAGATCGGCGTGCGGGACCGAATCCCTCCCCGGACGCCCTTCCACTCCCTTTTCGTCGCACATGTTGGCCAGCACCGCCCGCCGCAGTTCGCCTTCCTCCAGTCGCAGCCCGAGAGCCGCCAGGTACGACGGGAAGGCCTCGACATGATGGTAGTAGTGTTGTGCGTATTCGCGCAGATCGTCGCGGGTGAGTTCACCCGCCGCCCAAGCCTTGTAAAAAGGATGGCAGAGCAAGTCATACTTGGCGATTCGCGCTTCCAGTTGCTCGAAATACTCAGCCGTATTCATGATGCCCCCGGGGTTGGTTTTATCTAAGACAACTCACTATACGGACGAGTCATAGGGGCAGCAAGTGCGCGGAATCACCATAGCCCGCAAGTTGCTAGAATGAAACAAGAAAGAGTCCGATTAATCTGGGGTTCGTGCGCTGAATCGGGATGCAGTTCACTGAACAATTCGACCTAGTGGTGGTCGGCGCCGGTCATGCCGGATGCGAGGCCGCGATGGCCTCCGCGCGCATGGGTCTGAAGACCGCGCTCTACACGCTCAACGTCGACCTGATCGCGCAGATGTCGTGCAATCCTGCGGTCGGTGGTATCGCCAAGGGACACCTGGTCCGCGAGGTCGACGCGCTCGGCGGCATTATGGGCGAAGTCACGGATGCGGTCGGCATCCAGTTCCGCCTGCTGAATACCTCGCGGGGGCCGGCCGTGTGGTCGCCGCGCGCGCAGTGCGACAAACAGGCCTACCGCCTCAAGATGCGAGAAGTGCTGGAATCGCAGGCCAATCTGAAGATCAAGCAGGCAGAAGTGGCGGATTTGATCGTGGAACCGTCGTTAGTCGCTGGTCATTCATCGTTGGCAAATTCAAGCGACGCGACCGGGGTTGCCAACGACCAACGACCAGCGACCAGCGACCGCCACCGCGTCCGCGGCATCAGGCTTCGCGATGGCCGCACCGTGGGCGCGAGGGCTGTCATTATCACGACCGGAACGTTCCTCAACGGGCTCATCCATTGTGGAGAAGCGCAATATCCTGCCGGGCGTTCGGGCGAGCCGAACGCAGTCCTGCTCGGCGAAGCGCTCAAGAAGCTGGGCCTGCGCGGATGCCGCCTCAAGACCGGTACTCCTCCACGTCTGGACGGACGCACCATCGACTGGTCCCGCTTTCCAGTGCAGCCCGGCGATGCCGACCCCACGCCGTTCAGCTTTCGCACCAAGCGCGTCGCGAACCACGACTCGCAAGTGCCCTGCTACATCGCCTGGACCACGGCCGAAACGCACCGCATCATCCGCGAAAACGTCCACCGCTCGCCGATGTACAGCGGGCAGATCCAGTCCGTTGGGCCGCGCTACTGCCCGTCGATCGAAGACAAGATCGTGAAGTTTCCCGACAAGGAGATGCACCAGCTCTTTCTCGAGCCCGAAGGCCTGAACACGCACGAGATCTACGTCAACGGCATGAGCACTTCCTTGCCGGTTGAAGTACAGCTGCAAATACTGAAGTCGATCCCCGGCCTCGAGCACGCCGAGATGATGCGGCCCGGCTATGCCATCGAATACGACTCGATCGATCCCACGGAACTAGAGCGTACGCTCGAGACCCGCAAGATCGCCGGCTTGTTCCTGGGCGGGCAAATCAACGGCACGTCCGGCTACGAAGAGGCCGCATGCCAGGGGCTTATGGCCGGCATCAACGCGGCGCTGCAGGTCAAGCAGCAGCCTCCTCTGATTCTCGACCGCACCGAGGCCTATACCGCGATCCTGATCGACGACCTGATTTCCAAGGGCACGAACGAACCCTACCGCATGTTCACCTCACGCGCCGAGTTTCGCCTGCACCTGCGCATCGACAACGCCGATCGTCGCCTAACCCCGCACGGCCGCCGTGTAGGCCTGATTTCGGATGAAGCCTGGGCTGATTTTCAATCGAAGCAAGAGCGCTTAGCAAAAGTGAGGAGGTTGATGGAGGTCACGCGACTCACGCCCGAAATGCTGGGGAACATGGCGCAGGCAGTCGTCGCCAATGCTCATGTGGGGACAGCCGCCCCCGGCTGTCCAGCCGAGCAAAGCTCGGCAGCGCTCTTCTCATCCGCAGCGGGCCAGACCATCGCGCAACTACTCAAGCGTCCAGAAATCACGATCGAACGACTCGTCCCTATTCTGAGAGACCTAAGCCCCACTTTTTTCTCGAGAGAAATCCGTGAGAATCCGTGTAAATCCGTGGCTACGCTGTCTTCTGAAGTCCGCAACGAACTCAAGTCAGTCGAGACCGAGATCAAGTACGAAGGCTACCTGCTGCAGCAACAGCGCGCCATGGAGCGCCTGAAGAAGGCCGAGCAGCACGCCATCCCCGACTGGTTCGACTACCACTCGGTCAGCGGCCTGTCGCGCGAAATGCAGGAGAAGCTGACGAAATTACGCCCCCACACCATAGGCCAGGCGTCGCGCATTCCCGGCGTAACCCCGGCCGCTGTGTCCCTGGTGAACATCTACATTGAAATCCAGGCGCGCCGCCGCGAACAGGCGGCAGCTATCTGAAGATCGATTCCGTCAGGGAAGTCAAAAGCTTGAACCGCAAAGTGCGCTAAGGAACGCCGCCAAGGACGCTGAGAAAAGCGAGCTACGGATGCGAGTCCTGCCGGGTTCGCAGTTCTTCCGCCAGCTTGAGTTCGCTCTCGGCTTCTTCTTTCCTCCCCATGTCGCGGTACGCCTGGCCGAGCAGGTGGTGAGTCGTCGGATTGTTCGGGTCCATGCTGGCCGCCCTTTGCAGCGCGCGCACCGCCAATTCGTATTCCCCTTTTTTCTCGAGCACTTTTCCCATAAGGATGTACGGTCCGGTCGAACTCGAATCCAGCCAGATCGAGCGCTGCAGCAACCGCTGCGCGTCTTCGAACTTTTGCACCCGGGAATAGGCGTCGGCCAGTTTGTAATAGGTCTCCGCATGCCCCGGGTTGATCGCCAGTTCCTTCTGGAACTCCGCAATCGCTTCCGGAATGCGCGACTTGTACAGATACAACTCGCCCAGCAAAAAGTGCACCAGCGGCAGCTTCGGGTCGAGGGCAGCGGCTTTCTGCCCGTATTCTTCCGCCACCGGATCGTACTCCTGCCGCAGCAGCATGCGGGCCGTGAACAGGTAGCTTGCGGCCGAGTCCGGAGGCACGTCGAACATCTTGCCGAAAGCCTTGCGGGCGTGGTCGTAATCTTTGGTCTGGATATAGGAGATGCCAAGAATGTAAGCGGCGTCCACATTGGCCCGCGAGTACCAACTCTGCACTTTCTCCAGCAGAGGAATCGCCTCGGCGGGATGGCCGCCCAGGTAATACGACAGCCCCAGCAACTGGGTCGCCTCGCCATTCGCGGGATCTTCGGCGGTGGCCTTCTTCAGATACTCGATCGCCTTGGGATAATCGCTCTTCTTGTAAAACGCGGCACCCAGTTCCAAAGGGAGGCCCTTGGTGGCAGGATCGCGGGCCTCCAGAGTTTGCAACTCAGCGATCGCCTCAGGCAGTTTGCCTTCCTCCTCAAGTTTTCGCGCCGCGGCAAACTCTGCGGGAACATTCGCCGACGCTTGAGCTGCTGGTGCAGGAGGCGCCTCCGGCGGCGGCGATTGCTGCGCGTGCGCCGTGGCTGCACACGCCCAAAGCAGTGCCGTCAATGTGCGGCAAATTCTGAACAACTGCTTCGCTTCCATAACCAGATTAGAGCACACACTCGCGGAACGAGTGGCGAGCGGGTGCCCCATCCTAGCCGCGCCCTCTGCGGCTAGGGTGGGGATTTCGGCTCTCCCCGCATTTCTTTTTGGAGAGCATCAAGATTCTCCTTCGCGATCGGCTGATTGGGATCGATCTGCAACGCGCGCTCCAAATGCGTCTTCGCCTCCGTAAACCGCCCCATCTCGGCCAGAACGGCTCCCAGATTCGCTTCCACACCGGCGTCGTCCGGCTGCAACTTCAGCGCCGTCTGGAACTGCTCGGCCGCGCTCTCAACCTCACCCAACTGCGCGAGCGCGATGCCAAAGTTGTAGTGAGCATCGAAGTAATCCGGACGCCCCTCGATCGCCGTCCGCAGGTATGCCGTTGCAGGCCGAAGCTGCCCGGCAGCCATCAAAGCCGCGCCCAGAGCGTTGTTGGCAGTCGCATCGTCGGGCCGCAGGCGCACCGCCGTTTCATACTCGCTGATCGCAGCATCGAGTTTGTCCTTGGCCTGCAGCATCGCGGCCAGGTTGTAGTGCGCCTCAAAGTCGCCGGGATTTTTTTCGATATTATGCCGCGCCAGCGCCTCTTGCAGCGCCATGCGCGGATCGCCCTTGGCCGCGTCGAAGTTCACCGGCAGCACCTGCAGCCACAGGTGGCACATCTCATCGCTGGAACGGTTTCCGCCCACCACTCGTGCCGGGGGATGATTAGGATTCATTGGATTCTCGTCCGAGTTGTCGTAGACGTAACCCAGGCTCACAGTTGTCCCCCTCGGCAAGAACACCGGCTCGGCATACCGGTAAACCGCCTGCCAGTTGAGGTTCCAGTGCGAAATGTGGATGAGCGTCTTCTTCGTGCCGTCGGGCAGCGTGGCATGGGCCTGAATGTCTTTTCCCAGGTAGTGTGCGTGGGGATAGATCGCCAACAGATCAACGTCCACCGGCAGAGTGAAATTGTCGGTGACAAGAAAATCTTTCTGCCCCGCCGGAATGTCGAGCTTCAAATCGTTTTCCAGTTGCAACAGCATGGGCACTTTGGTGGCGGGATGCGGTGTGAAATAAAGTCCGATGCTCGGTTGGATCACCTCCGGCTTTCCCGAGGGCTGCAGGTGCGTGTTGAGGACTAAGTCTGTCCCCGGGTTGAGGCGCAGCGCCATGCCGTCGGGCTCGACATAAGGAATCGTTCCCGGTTTCCAGAAAAGCAGATGGCTGTCGGGATCAAATGCCTGCGACTCGACCCGGATCTCCATCCCGCCAAAACCCGCTCCCGGCGTGGTTTCGCGCTTACGGAGAGTTTCTTCACTGTCCACCAGAATGTTGGCATGGTGTACGTAGCGCTTGTCGCCCGGGCGAATTTCCACCGCTTTCACCCAGCGCGTTTCGTGGATGGGAACCGGAAAAATAAAGTTCCAGTAGGTGTCAGTTCCTTGCGGCGGAAGCGTCAGCGGCTTCTTGGCCTCGAGAATCAGATCAGGCTGCCCAAGTTGCCAGCCCTCAACGAACTTTGGTTGAGGAGGCAGGTCCGCCGGATCGCCTTCCACCGCTCCCTGCTCGACCCAGCGTTGAATGAGATTCATTTCCGCATCCGGCAGGCGCAGTTCATCCGCAAATTTCAGTTCCTGCGGCTCGGGCAGCCAAGGCGGCATGATCCGTGACCGCGTCACATCCGCGATTTGGCGTGCGTGTTTCTTTGCGTCCGAGTATGAGAGCAGGGAAAAAGGCGCGGCTTCACCCGGCCGGTGACACATCGCGCACGAGCGAAACATGATGGGAGCGATCTCGCGATTGAACGTCACCGGCGAGCCCGCAGTCGGCGACTGGCGCGGCGCTGACTGCGCGGAGTAAACTGCCATCGCAAACCCGCCCGCCAACAGAACCACCGTCAAGGCCCCACGCAACGGAGATTTCACTCCAGATCCGAGATGTAGCATCCGACTCCCCTGACTTCATTGTGGGCCACGGATTTTCCTGCTGAGGCTGCGCGGATCGCATCTTCCAGTTCGTGCGTGGTGGGCGCAGGCCGCGCGCGCGTAAGATCGACGTACCAGTCGTCGATTCGCCCGTCATAGACAAGCTGATGATTGCGATTGAAGACCGCGACTTCGGGTGTGATCTGTACATGACTCAGCTTGACCAGGACACCGTTGGGATCGCGCAACGTGGGCAAGCGATAGCCGTAGTCCGCTAGGTATTTGCGAATGGCATGCGCCGTATCAGTCTTGTCCGGATCGACAAGCCAGAAGTCGACGCCGTCCGCGTTTTGCTTGCTGATCTGCTGAATGACCGGGGCATAGCGGCTGGAGACCGGGCAGTCCAGCCGCAGAAACACGAGCACGACGACTTTCCCGGAATCGACGGCGAGCGGATTGACCGGATGTCCCTCAAGATCGAGGGCGGCCTGTTGTGCGGCCACGGCCACGGCCGAAGAAGCCAGGAGCGCAATGGCTCCCGCAATTACTCGAAAGCGGAGTTTGCCCCACCCCATAAATCGCAGCGCTTACAGAACCACTGAAGATTCTAAGAGTGTCCGGGATCAGTGTCCATCCCGGCGCCCGGACTGGAAAGGCAGTGCCGCCATCTCGGGAGTTGTCCGGTGGGCGCTACAATGGCCGGAGCATGATTGCCCACCTCCGCGGAAAGCTGCTGGCCAAGCATCCCAACCAGGCCGTCGTCGAGACCGCCGGCGTCGGCTACGACGTGACCATCAGCGTGCCCACGTTCTCCGACCTCCCGGCATTAGGGGCAGAGGTGGCGCTCCACATCCATACGCATGTCCGTGAAGACGTGATCGCGCTCTACGGATTCCTGCGGCCGTCGGAGAAATTGCTGTTCGAAAAGCTGATCACGGTGAGCGGCATTGGCCCCAAGCTGGCAATCACGATTCTCAGCGGCATGGCCGCCGACGAAATGGTCGGCGCGATTCGCGGAAATGACGTCGCGCGCCTCACCCGCATCCCCGGCATTGGAAAGAAGACCGCCGAACGCATGGTGCTGGAGTTGCGCGACAAGCTGCCGGAAGTGGGTCCAGCCTCAGTACCGGCGACCCCGGCTATGGGCCCTACGGAAGAAGACGTGCTCTCGGCGCTACTGAATCTGGGCTATCAGCGGCCCGCCGCCGAAAAAGCTCTCGCTGCCGCGACGAAGAATGGCAGAGGCGGAACGTTCGACGCGCTGTTCCGCGACAGTCTTGCCATGCTGTCGAAATAGGGAACCCAACGTTTTCCTTCGTGAACCTTCGTGCCCTTCGTGGTGAGACGCCTTTTTTGTCCAGTTGTCTACTTTCCGATGCAAAACGTGCTGAAAATCAAATTAAGAATATCGTCGGTCGTGGTCGCCCCGGTAATCGCGTCCAGCGGGCGTAGCGCGCCGTAGAGATCAATCAGCAGCATCTCGTGCGGAACTTTTCCCGCCACCGCAGCCTGGGACGCGCCCAGCGCCACGAGTGAATCGTTGATCAACCCCTGATGGCGAGCGTTTGTGAGGAAGCCGGACTCGCCTTGGCCTCCAGCCTCCCCGCCAACATGACGCAGGATTTCCGCGCGAAGCTCGGGAATCCCCTCGCCAGTAACCGCCGAGGTACGAACCCGCTGACCACTGGCCACTGACCACTGACCACTGATCCCCAGATCGCTCTTGTTCCCCACAACAATCACTGGCCGGTTCTCAGCCTGCCGCAACAGTTCCCCGTCTTCCGCAGTCTCCAGTTGCGACGCATCCATCACGACCAGCACCAAATCCGCGTCCGCTAGCGCCTCCATCGATTTCTGAATGCCAATTGATTCGGCCTCATCGAGTGCTTGGCGAATGCCCGCCGTGTCGACCAGTTTTACCGGGATACCCCCAATCGCGACGGTCTCGCTGACCAGATCGCGCGTCGTGCCCGGAGTCGCGGTAACGATGGCCCGTTCCCGCTCCACCAGGCGATTGAACAAGCTGGACTTGCCCACGTTCGGTCGCCCGACGATCGCCAGGGTCAATCCTTCGTGGACGATTTTGCCGTAGGCGAAGCTGGCGAGCAGCTGCGTCAACGGCTCACGAACCCCCGCGATATGATCGAGAATGGTGGCGTCGGGCAACACCGACACGTCGTCTTCCGCGAAATCAATGCCCGCCTCGAGCAGGGCGATGAGTTCGACCAGCCTCTGCTTGATCGGCTGCAAGCGCTTCGACAACGCGCCGCCGAGTTGCTGCGCCGCGACCTTGGCCTGATACAACGTCTGCGAGTCGATCAGGTCGCGCACCGCCTCAGCCTGCGTCAGGTCGATGCGCCCGTTGAGGAACGCGCGCATGGTGAACTCGCCAGGCTCAGCCAGCCGCGCTCCGGCGGCAACACACAGCTCGACGATGTGCCGCAACACAACTGGCGACCCATGCGCCGAGATCTCAACCATGTCGTCGGTAGTGTAGGAGTGCGGCTTGGCAAAGTAAGTAACAACCACCTCGTCAATGCGTTGTTCAGGTTCGTGTGGAGCAGGTTTGTGTGGAGCGGGCACTCCTGCCCGCTTTGTGTACAGCGGATCAGAAATCGCAGGCCTCGGGGATAAACCTTCGTCGGCAACACCGGTTTCGGCCGTCGTTAAACGGGCAGGAGTGCCCGCTCCACATGGTTCGATGAGCTCGCCCAACACGGCCCTCCCCGGCTCGAGTTCGTGCTTCAGCCGCAACATCGGCAACGCGATCTCCCGTGCCCTCGCCCCAGCCAGCCGGACCACGCCAATCCCGCCGCGCCCGGGCGCGGTAGCGATCGCAACGATCGTGTCGTCCAGGTTCACGCGCCGATTGTAACGGGTAAACTGAAGTGGTCGTTAGTCGCTGGTCGTTAGTCGTTAGCAAAACCGGTGGTCGTGTTTCTCCAACGACCAACGACTAAGGACCAACGACACTCAGGAGCACTCAAACTTGTCCGTTGCAGACGAACTATTAAAAGCGAATGAGCATTTCGCGCGCAATTTCAAGCTGGGGGAACTCTCCGTGCGCCCGGCCCGGCATGTAGCCGTCCTGGCCTGCATGGATTCGCGCATCCTGTTCGAGCACTGCCTGGGCCTGAAGCCGGGAGACGCGCACATGATCCGCAACGCCGGCGGCATCGCCACCGAAGATGCTTTGCGCTCGCTGATCGTATCGCACCATCTGCTCGATACGCAGGAATTCATCATCATCAATCACACCGACTGCGGCCTGTTGAAAGTGCGTGAGGACGAACTAAAAGAGCGTCTGACCAAGAAAATGGGAACGGGAGCGGACGCGCCTTCTCACTTCCACGCCTTCGACGACCTCGAAGCGAACGTCCGCCTGCAGATGCGCCGGGTGAAATCGCATCCGTGGATTCCGAAGCACATTCCGGTGCGCGGGTTTGTCTACGACGTGAAGACCGGAAAGCTAGAAGAAGTTAAATAGGGATCAGATCGGAAGCAGCAACACCCGGGTTGATGTGGGGACAGCCGCCCCCGGCTGTCCGGCCGAGCGACGCTCGGCTGGCTTACCGCGCCACCACCTTCTCAATCTCTCCCCGCAACTCCCCATACGCCGCTGCTCCCGGGTGGTACCATGCCACTTTCCCCGCACGGTCCAGCAGCACCAGAGTCGGCGTGGTCGAGGCCCCGTAGGTATCGAAGTTGTATTTGCTGATCGGCACTGGCATGTCCAGCAGGCCCGCATAGAACCGGTGCCGCACGGCATCGATATATTGCAACTCGTCCATCGCCGATGCGTGCTCGATCTGCGCCGTGTAGCCATAGAGCCGCGTTGGCCCGATCACCTTCAGTCCCTTCGCGGCATACTCCGAACGCAACTGCGTGATGATGGGCGCTTCTGCCTTGCAGTCCGCGCACCAGTGCGCCCAGAAGAACAGCAGCACCGGAGATCCTTTGAGTTCGGCCGCCGGCGGAAGCCTCGCGCCCAGGGACTCGTCAGATTTCAGCGCAGGCGCCAATTTTCCTTGCAGTGAGAGCAAATTCAGATTCTTCTGCAGCCGGTCGTGAATCGAAGTTTTCCCATAGGTCTGCAGCGCGGCTTGCAGCAGCGCGATGGCCTGGGTTCGCTGGCCGCGCGCCACCAGCACCTGGGATTGCACCTCCAGCGCCGCGCCCAGCGCCATGGGCAGGTGCGAATCGGCGTCGAGCGGGCGCTGCTTCAGTTGCTCTAGCACCAGAGCTTTCGTCTGCTTCGCGTACGCCGCGGCCTGATCATACTGTTGCTGATCGAGCGCCGCTCGCGCGAGCCATGAGTAGGCCTCAAGGTATTCCCCTGTGACTCCGCTCCCGTTGCGGTACGAGTTCAGTTCCGACTCCGCCGCCGAGAAATTGTTCTGCGCCAATGCAATACGGACATCGTCCACAATCCCGGCCCAGGCGAAGGCAGAGAGCAAAAGTGATACCGATAAAACTCGCAATCGCATTCTCAAATGATGAGTGTTTTCGGAAAAAGTGGCAAATGCGGAGCGTCGGCATTTCAGATTGAAGATTTCAGATTGTAGATTGCAGAGTCTTAAGACGGCGGCGGGGGGAAGGATTTTCAAATCTGCAATCTAAAATCTGCAATCTACAATCCCTCCCACTAAGTACCCGTAAAGCCAATGATGCCAATGAAGTAGAGACCACTCCGAACAAATTTTGTAGCTATTCTGGTGCACTTGCTTTACAATCGGCTTGCGTTTGATCTTTAGAGTTCCTTCGCAGTACAAGCATCTCCGCTTAACCCAGCGCGTGACCTGCCTGCAGAAGACCCGAAAGTTTCAGCGCTACATCAAAGAAAAAGGAACAGTGCATCAACATGGAAACAGGAACAGTGAAGTGGTTTAACGACGCCAAGGGCTACGGTTTCATCAGCCGCCAGAACGGCGAGGATGTCTTCGTGCATTTCTCCGCCATTCAGGCTAGTGGCTTCCGCAGTCTGCAGGAAGGTCAGCAAGTTCAATTTGACGTGGTCAAGGGCCCCAAGGGCTGGCAAGCTGAGAACGTCAAGGGCGTCTAACACCGCTTCCGAGTAACAATCCGAAAATGAGGGCGGCCCGCGACGGCCGCCCTTAGTTTTTTCCCTTAAAATCTTTACTGCTGCTGGCTGCGCATCAGCACCACGTCGGAGTCGGTATGCCCCCGCACCATCGCCAGCTTGCTCCCATCAGGGGACCAGTGATAGTCCCAGATATGCTCGGTTTTGAATGACGTGAATGCTTTGCCGGCAGAACCATCGAGCGGCTGCTGCCACAAGTTGTCCGCTCCATTTTCGCGAACCACGTAGACCAGTGACTTGCCGTCGCGCGAAAACTGGATGAGATTGGTCGCCCGTGGCCGCTGAAACGCCAGCAGTTTGAGGGTAGCGTCGTTATCCGTCGGAACCAAGGCAATTTTCTCCTCGTGCCCCGCGGCGTGGTCAATCGTGGTAAAAGCCAGGGTGTGGCCATCCGGAGAAAGGGCGAAGAAACCCGCCGCTTCCAGTTCCGACATTTTTCGCGCAGGCCCTCCGTCGATGGGCACTTGCATCACGTGTCCCGTCGCGCCATCAAGGTAGAAAACGGATCGCGAATCGGGAGCGCACACCGGATAGTTATCCAGCTTGCCCTGCGTGAGTTGCTTGAGGTTGCCGCCGGAAGCGTCCGCACGCCAGACGTTCAGGCTGCTCGCGCCGCCCCGCAATCCGAGAAGAAGCACAACGTACCGGCCATCCGCGCATTCCCAGGGATCGCCTCCCGCCGAGTCCTGCTCGATCGCGAAGGTGCCTTTCTCTCCCGAATCGGGGTTCACCCAATGCACCTTGTTATCTTTGTCGTAGATCAGGCGCCCGTCTTGCGTCCAGGTAAAATTGCTGAACGCAGCCGCCGGCGCGACTTGCCGCGCGTCGGCTCCCCCGGACTTGGCCGACATCGTTTCCAGATTCCATCGCCCCTGGCTGAGCACCGTCGCCAGCACCTGACCGTTCGCCGCCACGCTCAAGTCGGAATAATCGTTCGTGTCCCGCGTGAGCGGATCCATCCTTCCCAGCGGATAGATGACGAAGACAATCTGCTCCTGCGTGAAGTTCGAAGACCGGGTGCGCTCCAGCACCAGCAACCCGTGGCCGTCGGGCATCCAGGTGGGCAAAATCAGCCCAGAGTCTGAGCTGAGGACGAGGTGCTGTTGGCCGTTGCGGGTATCCACCGCCATGAGCCCGCTCAGGGCATCGCCCGGCTGATTCACCACGCACACAATAGTCGAGCCGTCGGGAGACCAGGCTGGACTGTAGAAGGCCTGACTGTTCGGTCCGCTGGCCAGGGCCGTCTCTTCGCCGCTATCGAGCGAGCGCACGATCAGCCGGTATTTCCCCGGCTCCGGATTGTCGTAGCGCATGAACGCGATCTTGCGGCCATCGGGCGAGAAGGTGATATTGGAATCCACATCCGCCGCCAGCTTCTCAGGCGTTCCCCCCAGCAGCGGCGCGCGATACAGGTACTTCAACTCTGTGTTGCCGGGATCGCTGCGCACGAAGTACAGATAATTTCCGTCGGGCGAGAAGCGCAGGCCGTTGTAAGAGACGTCGGCCGGCGGCTGCACCTGCGTATTGCTGTTGGTGGGGACGTTGCGCAGCCACAAGCTGACCAGCCCGTTGCGGTCTCGCATCAGGCTGAGAATGTATTTTCCATCGGGAGAAATCGCCACCTCCGCCGCATTGCCCTCCTCGGTGAGCTTGGTCACCGTGAAATTACGGAATGGCCGCATCGGATGGCGCGTCAGCAGGGAGTAGATACCGTAGCCTGCAGCGAGGAGCACAAAGATTCCCAGGAGCGCGACGAAGCCGGTTCCCAGCTTGTGCTGTTTAGCAGCCGCAAGCACGGTCGAACTTTGGGACGGAGTTGGCGAAGCGGCAACCGGCAAAGACGTGCCGGACCCCGAGGCCGGCGGGCTGGTCGCAACCGCGACCGACGCCGAACCGGAAGCCGTAGCCGCAGTCTTCCTGCCCGACTCGACATCGCGCTTCAATCGCTTTAGATCGCCGCGCAGATCAGCGGCCGACTGGTAACGCAGGTCGCGATCTTTTTCCAGAAGCTTCTCGATGATCTCCTGCAGCTTGGGCGGCAGCATCGGATTTAGCTGTATCGCCGCAACCGGATTCAGCTCGAGAATCGCGTGAAAAACGACCGCCGACGTCGCGCCCGTAAAGGGCATCCGTCCGGTCGCCAACAGGTACATCACTGTGCCCAGCGAAAACAGATCGGTACGCGTGTCGAGTTCTTCGCCCCGCGCCTGCTCGGGCGACATGTAGGCGATCGTGCCTACGGTCGAGCCCGGGCTAGTCAGGTTCGCGGGGCGAGGGGAATCTTGCGTGGCTCCGATGGTTTCCATCTCCAGTTCAGGACGGGCCAGCTTGGCCAGCCCGAAGTCCAGAACCTTCACCCCGCGCTGTGTCAGGAAAATGTTCGCCGGCTTGATATCACGATGGATGATGCCCTTGGCGTGCGCGGCGTCGAGCGCGTCCGCCAACTGGATGGCAACGTCGAGTAACCGGTCAATCGGCATCGCACCCGACACGAGCTTCTGGTCGAGGCTCTGCCCGTCAAGCAATTCCATCGCGATGAACGATTGCGCCTCTCCGCCTTCTCCCGATGCTTTCTCAACCGCATAGATAGTGCAGATGTTGGGATGGTTCAGGGCTGAAGCCGCCCGCGCCTCGAGCATGAAACGATCCAGTGCGTTCTGATCGCGCGACAGCTGCGGCGGCAGAAATTTGAGCGCGACCTTGCGCCCAAGAGTGAGGTCCTCCGCCTCATACACCACTCCCATCCCGCCGCTGCCCAACCGGCCGAGGATGCGGTAGTGCGAGATGGTCTGGTTGATCATTTCTGGCTAATCATTTCTCGTTGACCCATGAGGAGAAGCAGGTTGTTTCATCTTAAGGAGGGATGAGAGGGACAGTCAAACACCGGTAATTTGCCGGTTCTGCTGGTCATTTCCCGTAAGTCGTTGAGCTTTCGTGGAAGTTGTTGAAAGTTCGTAGAACGCATTAGGAGGCCGAATAACGGACGATTTCCCCTCCGCCGATGCTTTCCCCGTCCGTCGACGAGATCGACGCTGCAAGGGTCGTTTCCGGCTCAAGAAATGGCACTCCAGGCGACGACCAGTTGGTGTATCTCTGATGAAGCTCTTCGAAGCTCTTAGAGGTACACTTTTGTACACACAAAACTATACGTATAAATCCCGAAACAGACCTACTTCGCACCAGGCAGCGGCCGGTTCTGTTCTTTCTCCAGCCGATCCACCGTTTCTTTCGGCAGTCCGTGTAGAAGTTCCAAAAACGCCGCGTTGGTCCAGCCGAAGCCGACCACGTTCATTTCGTAGCCCAGTTCAACGTGCGCCTCCGACGAGCGCGTCACGACGTTGTATTTCTCCCGAATGTTGCCGTCGCGCCGGAAATTTTCCGCCACCATCGACAGGAATTCATACGAGATGCGATCGGCGTCGGCGTTATAGCCATACTTTCGCAGGCCACCGATGGCCAGCATCTCGATGTTCCCCCAGCCGTAGGGCAAGTCCCATTGAGCGCCCGACTCTACCGTGCTCATCGGCAGTCCACCGGGCTCCTCGAACGCCATCAGATTGCCGGCCACAGCCTTGGCCTGCTCGGGTGTGGCCAGGCCCGCCCACAGCGGATAAAACGTTGACGCATAGCGATACGTCGACATCTGGTTCGTCTGCAGGTTGTAATCGAAGAACAGCCCCTGCTCCTGGTTCCACAGGTAGCGCGAGATCAGCTTCTTGCGGTCCTCCGCCCGCTCGTCCCACTTGTCCGCGTCTTCGCGGCGACCCAGCCAGCGGGAGATCCGCTCCAGATCCTTCTCGGTCTTGTAGAGCAGGCTGTTCAGGCACACGGGCGCGTAGTGATGCGTCGCCGCGCCAAACGGTCCGAAGCGGAAGCTCACGTCGAATCCCGACTCCCGCATCGACCGGTCGCCCTTGTAATAATCCGCGCTGAGCTTGAATTGCCGTGCTTTCTCGCACTCCGGGCGCGCCATGGTGAGCTGCACATCGCAAACCTGAAGAGCATAGGGAGAGCCCGCGACCGACGGTTCGGGGCCTGGATGCGCTGGACCTTGTTGAGCCGCATCCAGCGCGATCCCCGGCTTGGTTTCGACCACGTAGGCGTTGGCCTCCGCGGGATGAAAAAAGAAATATCCCGCCACCTTGCGGTAGAAGCCACTCTCATCCTGCACCGCTTCGGCTGGCGGGCCTTCGCCGAAGTCGTAGTAGCGCGACAGCCCGGTCTCTCCAGCAAGATGCGGAGCCCGCGTCCACATTCCGTAGTCCTTCTCCAGATCTGCATAGGCTCTTTCCAGGAAGGCCCGGTCCGGGCGCCCGCTCTTCTCCATCGCCTCGTACACATCGACTACCATCGAACTCACGAACGGAGGCTGGGAGCGCGTCAGATAGTACGTCCGGTTGGCGTTGAGCATCGCGCCGTAGTGCTCGATCTCGAAGAAAAAGTTTTCAACCATCCCCCGCGCCAGGTCGGTGCGCCCGGCCTGCAGCAGGCCGCGAATGATGAAGTAACTGTCCCATCCATACATCTCGTTGAAGCGCCCGCCTGGGACCACGTATTTGTGTTCCAGATACAGCAGCCCCGGCGGCTGGATTTTGCCGGCATCAATTTCGCCCAGGCGATGAATCTCCACCGGCAGATGCTCGACGCGCACGTTGCAGTCGGCGGCCAGTTTCTGCACCGTAGCCGGTTCGGCAAAGCCCGCCGGCAAATACAACACCGGAGCCGCTTTAATTTTTGGATCGACGATGCTCTGGCAATCCGTCATGGATCGGGTCAGCGTATCCCAAGCCGCGGAGATGTAATCGAGAACTGGCTTCAGTCCCTGGCCTTCAGACGCCGGCGCTGCCAGGGCGCGGTCGGCCGAGGCTACGCAAAGAAGGACGAGGAGAACAAGACAGCGATAAATCGAAGGATGTGGGCGGCGAGGCGTCTTCGCAGGAAGGCTCATAAGTTCCCAGAAAAGCTTCGCCATCATAAACGTGCAGGGCGATGTTCACAAAACGATTCGAAACAATTCCGTTTTTCCTGAATTTTCGGAGGTGAGGCCACGATCACTGCCTTTTTCGTTTATTCTATGTAGTTTCCAGTATCCGGCTGAGGGGGGCGTGTACGTGATTCGATCCCAAGCAGTGCTTCGTCTGCTTTCATTTCTGTTGCTTTTCTTTCCCACTACCGCCATCTGGGCGCAGGTTCCCGAGAGCACTTATCAGGATCTGCACTGGCGCATGATCGGTCCGTTCCGTGGCGGTCGGACCCGCGCCGCCGCCGGAGTGCCCAGCCAGCCTAACGTGTTTTACATGGGACAGGTGAATGGTGGCGTCTGGAAGTCCGACGACTACGGTCGCACCTGGAACCCCATCTTCGATCACGAGTCCACGCAGTCGATCGGCGCCATTGCCGTCGCTCCTTCCGATCCCAACATCGTCTACGTGGGAAGCGGCGAGGGCCTGCATCGCCCCGATCTCTCCGTGGGCAATGGCCTCTACAAGTCCACCGACGCCGGTAAGACCTGGACCCATCTCGGCCTCGCCGACGGACAGCAGATTCCAGCGCTCGCGGTCGACCCCCGCGATCCCAATCGCGTCTTCGCCGCCGTGCTCGGCCATCCCTACGGGCCGAGCGAAGAGCGCGGCCTCTATCGTTCCACCGACGGTGGCCGGAACTGGCAGCGAGTTATTTCCAAGGATGAAAACACCGGGGCTTCCGACGTGGAGATCGATCCCTCGAATCCGGATGTTGTTTACGCTTCCATGTGGGAAGTAAGGGAAGGCCCGTGGGAGGACGGCAACGAGTTCAATGGCCCCGGCGGCGGACTTTTCAAATCCACCGACGGCGGCACCACCTGGCATCCCCTGACCAACGGTTTGCCCAAGGACCTGTCGCAGATTTACGTGGCGGTCGCGCCCAGCGATCCACGCCGGCTCTATGCGACTCTGGCCACGGCTGCCGGAAAGCTCAGCGTCTACCGCTCCGATGATGCTGGAGAAAGCTGGTCCCAGATCACCGCCGATCCCCGGCCGTCAGGCCGCATCGGCGGCGGCGATCTTCCCATTCCAAAGGTCGATCCGAAAAATCCCGACCTCGTCTACGTCGCGAGCACGGTCACCATGCGCTCGACCGATGGCGGCAAAACCTGGTCTGGATTCCGCGGCGCTCCGGGCGGCGACGATTACCAGAACCTCTGGATCAATCCTAACGACGGCAACATTATTCTCCTGGTGAGCGATCAGGGCGCGATCGTCACCGTCAACCGCGGCGCCACCTGGAGTTCCTGGTACAACCAACCCACCGCGCAGCTCTACCACGTGATCGCCGACAATTCGTTCCCCTACCGGGTTTGCGCCGGACAACAAGAGAGCGGCTCGCTCTGTATCTCCAGCCGCGGCAATGACGGCGCTGTTACCTACCGCGATTGGCACCCCGTGGGCGTGATTGAGTACGGTTACGTAGCGCCCGATCCGCTCGATGCAGACATTGTCTACGGTGGCGGCAGAAGCCAAGTCTCCAAGTTCCACTGGTCCACCGGCGAAGTGCAAGACGTTACGCCGATTCCCCTGCGCAGCGCGAAATACCGCACCGACCGCACCGAGCCGCTGATGTTTTCTCCGGTTGATCCGCATACGCTCTATTACGCCAGCAATGTGCTCTTCAAGACTACGGATGGCGGGCAGTCCTGGCAGGCGATTAGCCCGGACCTGACGCGCGAGAATCCTGGCGTGCCAACCAGCGGCGGCACTCTCGTCCCCAAGGGCGCGGACAAGCAGCGCGGAGTCATCTACGCGCTCGCCCCTTCGTTTAAGACAGTGAACACGGTCTGGGCTGGCACCGACGACGGCAAGATCTGGATCACGCGCGATGTCGGGAAGAACTGGACCGACATTACTCCCAAACAACTCACCGCCTGGAGCAAGGTCACGCAGATTTCTGCTTCGCACTTTGACGAGCAGACGGCCTACGCGTCGGTCAGCCGCTTTCGCATCGATGACACGCACCCTTACATCTATCGCACGCACGACAGCGGCAAGAGCTGGCAGTTGATTGCCTCCGGTCTACCCGATTTCGGCCCCGTCGACACAGTGCGCGAAGATCCCGCGCGCAAAGGCCTGCTCTTTGCCGGCACGGAAAACGCAGTCTGGGTTTCTTTCGACGACGGGGATCACTGGCAGTCGCTGCAGCTGAATCTTCCTCACACCTCGATGCGCGATCTCTGGATCCATGAAGACGATCTGATCGTGGGGACGCACGGACGGTCGTTATGGATCCTCGACGACATCGCGCCCCTGCGCCAAGCCTCGGCCGAACTGGCAAACTCCGCCCATCTGTTCAAGCCAGCCGCTGCCTACCGGATCGCGCGCGACACCTACACCGACACGCCGCTTCCTCCCGACGAGCCGGTGGGCGCGAATCCGCCGGATGGCGCGATCCTTGACTACTACCTGCCGTCCAGCGCGTCGGCCGTCACGCTGGAGATCCTCGACGGACAAGGCCATACCGTCCGGCGCTTCTCCAACACCGACAAGCCCGAGATCACAGAGGAGGAATTGCAGAAGCAGTTGATCCCGCTGTATTGGGTCCGCATGCCGCGCACGCTTTCGACCGACGCGGGCATGCACCGCTGGATCTGGGATTTGCACTATCCGGCGCCGCACGCTACGCGGCACGACTATCCCATCTCCGCAATTCCGCATGACACGCCAAGGTTCCCGCTGGGACCGAACGCGCTGCCGGGGAACTATACGGTCCGCTTGACGGTCGACGGAAAAACTTTGACGGCGGGCTTGAGTGTGAAGATGGATCCGCGTGTCAAGGTTCCGGCCAGCGCCCTGGAAGCTAAGTTCAAGGCGGAAGCGCACCTTGCCTCCATCGTCGATGAGTCTTCCCGAGCCGTTCTTCAGGGTGGCTCGATTCGGGAACAGTTGGAGAAGTTGAATGCCCCGCCCAATTCCCCTTCCGCTGGCGCGGTCCAAGCTTTCCAGAAAAAAATGACGGCGCTGCTTGGGGCTGCCGGCGGATTTTTTGCTCCTCCCTCGCCGGAAGTCACACTAAGCCGGGTCAACGGACAGGCCGGCACGCTGTACCAGCAGGTGTGGCAGGCCGACGCTGCCCCCACCTCATCACAAGCGGAAGCTGTGACCGCCGTGGAACACGACAGCGTCGATGTACTGCAGCGTTGGAATGCATTCACGAACTCGGACCTGGCCGCGCTCAATCGTCTGCTGCGCGACTCGAATATTCCAGAGGTCCACATCGAGTCCGACCCGCGCCGCGAAGAACCGCAAGCGGACGAGGAATAATTCGCACGTGTGGGACGGACACTCCTGTCCGTCGCTTTTGATCTTGGTTTTGATGTTGATGTTGGTCTTCGCTTTGGGATTCGCCATCACTTCGCCGCAAAGTCAAAAGCGACGGACAGGAGTGTCCGTCCCACATGGAGCTTAAAGACCAGCGACCGCTTCCTGCAGCCGCGCCGCGATCCATTCCGGCTCCGTTCCCGGATCAAATTGCATAGGCTTTCCGATCTTCACGCGGATGTGCCAGGGTGCCGCAAATCGTCTGCCCGCCTGCTTCACTTCGAACAGCCCGTCAATTCGCATCGGGAGAACCGGTATGCCGAGGTTCACCGCCAGCAGCCCAATCCCCGCGCGAAAAGGAAGCATCTTTCCATCGGTCGTTTGGCGGCCCTCAGGAAAGACGAGCACACTGTACCCACGATCGACCGCCTCACCCGCGTAGGCAAAACTGCGCCGGAAGCCGGCCTCGCGCGGCAGCGGGAAGAGATTCAGCAGCGACACTCCCAAAGCCCATTTGACCCGATCGTAGATGCGCAACAAAAAGGCGCGCTTGGCGGAAGGAGTTCGGAGCGCTTCCAGCGCTTCGCCCCCGGCGGCCGTGGCCAGCCGATGCCGAAATCGCGCCGGTAGAGCTGTCAGAATGAATCCTGCATCCACGTCCCCAATGTGATTCGAAACCACCAGCAGCGGCCCTTTCACGCCGCGCAGGTTTTCGCGCCCTTCGATCCGCGGCCAGCCGAGCAGCACGATCGCCGGACGCATCAGCAGGTAATGCGCCAGCAACCGTACCCACCGGACCAGCCAGCGCAACGTCCAGTTCGGATAGTGATAGGCAACGCCGGATGCAGTTTCTCCCCGCAGCATTCGTTCGAGATCACCGACTGTCCGCATGGAGTTGAATCGCGTCTCGCTGAGGTCCACTTGATAGCGATCCTCCAGCGCGCTGAGCAATTCGACGCGATCCAGCGAACTGAGCCCCAGATCGGAATCAAGGCTCGCATCCTGGCTCAGATGACCAACCGAGCGTCCAGAGACCCGCGCCACGAGATCGTTCAAGGGATTGCTTTCGCGGCCATCTCCGGCCTGGGTGGCCCGTTTCTCGCGCGCCTGTTGCGCGAGAAAGCCTGCCCTGAGCCTGTCGAAGGGTGGGGATTCTCGAAGAATCTCCTTCTGCACCGTTTCGGCAATCAAATTCCGCCGCGGCTTCTGCGTATTCGTGCGGGGGAAGTCTCCCTCCGGCCACTCGACCCACATCGTCATCCGCTGATACTCCGCCAGCGACTGATTCGCCCTCTGCACGACGGTTTCAGCTTTGGCGTCACCGCGCAGGATCAGGACCGCGCACGGTTCGGCATTTCCTCCGCGTTCCATGCCCACCACCACGCAATCTTTCACTTCGGGCTGTTCTCGCAGGACGGCCTCCAGGTCCTCGGGATAAACGTTGGTCCCTGCGGGCGTCACGATGACCTCTTTCTTCCGCCCCTTGAAATAAAGGTTCCCCGCCTCATCGAGTGCGCCCACGTCTCCGGTGCGATACCAGCCTTGTTCGTCGGAAACTCTCTGTGTCCCGCGCCCATCCCAATATCCCGAGGCCACGCCTCCACCGCGCACCAGAATCTCTCCATCTTCCGCCAGCTTCACTTCGCGCCCCGGCAACACTTTGCCGATCGATCCCTGGCCCAACCGGAACGGATGGTTCACGCTAATGAGCGACGTCGTCTCGGTGAGCCCGTATCCTTGAATGACCGCATATCCGAGACGTCCCCAGAATTCCTCGGTCTCATGATCGAGAGCCGCGCCGCCGGAAATAAATGCCCAGAATTTTCGGCCAAACTGGCGCCGAATGGCGCGGAAGATCCACCACCGCCGCAGGAAATGTTTGTCTTTGGCGGCGACGAAGCGACGGCGCAAGCTTTCGCTCTCTCTCCGGTCTTCGAAATCGCGCTCGATTTTCTGCTTGAGCGCCTGCAGCACGCGCGGCACGCTCACCACTACCGACACGCGCTCGCGCCGGATCGTGTTGATCACCTCTGAGGGCTTTAGCTCGTCTTGAAAGATCACCGTTCCACCCAGCAGCGGAGGCAGAAACATCCCCAGAAACTGCCCAAACACGTGGCTGAGCGGCAGCAAATTCAAGAACCGCAACGGATGCACGAGCCGCTCATACTTCAAATACCCGCGCATCTCCTGCTCCAGCGGCGCGATGTTCGCCAACACGTTGCCGTGCGTGATCACCACGCCCTTGGGATCGGCCGTGGTGCCTGAAGTGAAGACAATCTGCAGAATGTCTTCGCGACCGAGTTCAACCTTCGGCGCCGCAGAAGCCGAAGGCCGCAGCATCTGAGCCAGATCTTCCAGGGTCAGCGTGGCGATCGGTAGGCCTTCAGACGCGCACTCGTTGACGTGCCGGCGCGACCCCACCAGCAGCTTCCCCTGGACTTGCTGAAAGACGCGCATCGCAAAGTCAGCGGCCGCTCCGTCGTCCATGGGCACAACGATCACCCCGTTCAACACACAACCGAAGAACGCGGCAACCCACTCCGCGCAGTTCTCTCCCCAGAGCATGACGCGGTCGCCTTTCGCAATCCCGCGCGCTTCGAGCGTATGAGCGAAGGCGCAGGACATCTGGAGGATCTGGCCGTAAGTGAACGATTCCGTGCGATATCCGCGGCGCTGCCGGTAAGCGCGCTCCTCACGATGCGCGTGGAAATTCTGCAGGAAGAACTGTGCTAACGATTCAGCCAAGAATCTTTCCGTTCTCCAATTCAAAGTGTAGCGGAACGGCCTACGGTACCTCAGCCTGTGGATGCATTTCGCTCCGCCGTTGTGTAGTCTGGCTCCCTCGCATGCGCAGGCCGAACGCAACCCGTTTGCAGGGTCGCCATGTCAGATTCACCTTGGCCCTCGTGCTGGCCGCCATTCTGGCGGCGTGCACGCATCCCCCCGCTCCTGGAAATGCCGAGTCCCCACCGTTCTCGGGCACCCGTCGTGACCTCTCTCAGGACGAAGCCGGCGGCGGCCACACCCTGCGCAAGCACGTTGGCCGCACCGACACCGAATTGCGCGAGCGCCTCGAGCACGAGCGCGATATCTCCGCTGCCTCCACTTGGAATGATCGCGCCAGCGCCGAGGCCGCCGTGGGCGCCGCGATCGCCGACCAGAACACGAAGGTCTCGCGCTGGATCGCACGTGACAGCCACCCGAATTTAGTTCTCGACTACGATGGCGACCCCGCCCATCCCTTCGGCCGCACTCTGCGCCGAGGCGAAGACCATGTCCAGCCCTGCGCTCACGCCGTGATCGTGTTGAAGTGGGATGGGCCGAATAGTTACCACGTCCTGACCGCCTACCCGGAGTGCCGCACATGACAGCCGAACGTTCTCCGAAAAAGCCCGCTGCGGCGAAGCCGCAGAACGCCCAACCAGATTCAACGCCCTTCTCAGCCGCCGATTTCCCCGCCCTGCGCACCTTTTTGCGTGGATATTTTCACCAGGACTTGAAAGACGAATACGGAACGCCAGCGGAAGCCGTGCGCGAGTTCTGCGAAGATGCCAGCGCCGAAGAGCGCGCCGCGGTGGCCGAGAATTGGTCGCGCTTCCTGGCTCAAGCCGGGGGCCAGCCCCTCGAGGAATTGAACCGGATTCTCACCGGCGCTTTGGGAAGCTCCTACGCTCTGACCAGCGAGAATGTGGGACAGATCTCCGCGATCCTGTCACGAGCCACCAGAAAAGCGAAGAGGTAAGTCTTCGGTACTTTCGCACTCGCCAATCAGTAGAACGGTGATCTGCTGTATCACGCAGGCGTTGAGCCGCTCGACATGAGTAGAATCGCGATATTTCGACAACTGCGAAAACTTTGCTAGGTTTTCCCGGTTTCCGACGACCCACTTGGACGCGACTTTGACTTCTCAGTACGCGATTTCTGGGCAGCGAGGCGGGTTGGAACGGTCCGCCTGCGGTTCCCAGACCAAATCCAAATACATTTTGATTGTCTTAACCGCAATGATTGCTTTCTATTGTTGCCTGCCCAAATAAAATAATTCCACAAACCTAACGAGATGCCTATAAAATCCAACCCCATGTCCAAGTTTAGGCTCTACACTCACGAAGGCCGCAAGGCACAGCACGTTCTAATCTCAGCGCACGGCGCCTGGCGTACCGGCGGAGGCCCGGAGGGAGGGTTCTGTGAGGTCCCCGGCGGTCTCCAACTATACTTCTACTCTCCCCACGGAACCGCCTTAAACGTGGGTGGTGCCTGGACCTTTCTAGTCCCTCCCGGTGTTCCGATATATCGGACCGCTAAAGGCCCCTGCTTGGTGCACGATTACTCGCTTACGGAATTTCCAGAAAAGGTGGAGATCCAGAGATGTTTGCAGAAAGCGGCGGACGCTGCGGTAGAACCCGGTGCCCATGGCGAATTCCTGAGAGGGTTGAATCCAGCCGGCAAAATCTTTGTGCCGGCAACTGTCCCAAGTTCCGCCACCATGGGCCCAATGGATGTGCTGACGATACTCCCGGGACCCGGCGCCAAGCTCAGCCAGGCAATCAGCTACCTGGAGAAGGAATACACCAACATCCACTGTTCTTTTTGCCGCGTGGATTTGGCGACCGACGTGAAGGGAGGAACACTTTTTAAGTACTCGCCAGCCACCCAGGCCCAGCCCCCGCGTTTGGCTGAGATAAAATGGGCGGACATTTAGGATTAAGGCAACTCTAGTATCGGGCCGGAAGCCGCAGCGCTGAAAAAGAAAAGGCTGCCATCCGGCTGCCTCAGTTGAATTGCTTTCTGTTCCAGATCCTACTGCCGCCCCACTCCCAGCGCATCCGCCACGCGATTGATGTAGTTGAACCACGACGCAATCAGCGTGATCTGCAGAATCCCCCGGTCCTCAAATCCCGCTGCGCGTAATCCGTCGATGTCATCCTTCCAAACCCTGGTCGCATCCTTGGTGAGTTTGACCACGTAGTCAAGCATGACCCGGTCCTGGGCCGAGATCGGCGCGGTCGTGTAGTCCTTTTCCAGCGCCTCGACCAATCCCTTGTCCAACGTCACCCTACGCAGAAACTCTGCGTGCGACTCGATTCAATACACACACCGGTTGGTCACCGAGACCATGGTGGCGATCATCTCGTGCTGCCGCCGCTCTAGCGGCAACTCCGGCGACATCAGCGACCCAAACGTCGCGAAGGCGTGATACAGCGCCTCGGGAATCAGCGTGTGCGACCCCACAATCGACGACGCACCCGAGGGATCGGGATGCACCGGCTCGACATACTCCTTCGGATAGAACAGCCTCTCGCCCTCGATCGCTGTGCGCAGCTTCTCGTCGGCCTCGTCCCATTTCACCGTTCGAATCCAAGTCATAGTTGTCGTTGTCCCCTTTTTGCGTGCCCACGGTTTGGGGAAGATACACTTACACTGAATTCTGCCCCATAGCACATTCGTATTGGTCAAACTCAAATGCCAAAACCCAGCGCCTGAAGGCGAGTTGATATTACTGTACTTACGGCACGCATGAATGTGTGCCCTGTTACGAATCTCGCTTGCACCACGGGCTGCTGGACTAGGGGCCGAATTGCAGGAACAGTCCTTGCCCCTCTCTGCTCGAATTTGGCGGAGACCCCGCGCGTCTCCCGAACTATCGGACGGCACTGTAAAATGGCGTTGGATTTAGAGCGGAGTTCGGGGAAGACTCCTTCTCCGCTCGGAGCAGCCAATGTCCGCTGCATTTCCGATCTATCCGGCGCACACGGCCGTCCTGAGCATGGATTGCCAGACCGGCATCGTCGCGGTCTACCTTAAAGATGGCAAAGAAGCGTTTCTGGGGCGTATCTCAAGCGCACTGAACCATGCTCGTGCCACGGGAATGACGGTTATACATATTCAAGTTGGCTTTCGCCCCGGATTCCCGGAAGTCAGTTCTCGAAACCTTCTCTTCGGCGCTATTAAGTCCTCATCTCAGCATCAGAAACTGTTTGTGGGACCACTCGCAGCGATTCCGCCTGCGATCGCCCCGAAAGAAGGCGAAATTGTCATTACTAAACATCGCGTCAGCGCGTTCGCTGGAACAGACCTCGCGATGATCCTTCGTGCCAACGACATTGACACGCTGGTACTCTTTGGCATTGCCACGAGCGGCGTTGTTCTCTCCACGCTTCTCGAAGCCGCCGATGGCGATTTCCGCGTCGCGGTTATTAAGGATTGCTGTGCTGACCTCGACTCCGCTCTCCATGACTGCCTGATCGACAGGTTTTTCCCCTCCCGCGCAGCGGTACTCTCGGCTCGGGATTTTTTAGAAACCTCCTGAACATTGCTGAGTCTGGGCTGGAGCGGCGCGTTCTGCCAGCTTGTCGGTACCTTTCCTAATGATTCCCTTGGTAACCCTTCGGTACACTCCCTTTTGGTAACCCTTGGTAACCATGCTATCCACGATGTCCAGACGTACAATTGCCCTTGTCCGGTCGGCCATCTGTCGATATGTGAGATGACCCGCACGGCATGTACCTGGGGAGCAGTTTCTCCCGACGTTCAGCGGTTCGGTTTAGACCAGGGTCTGGAGTTCGCACTCTTATGGCGTTGTTTGGCTTCAACAAACAGAAAGTCCTAAGCAATGCGGAGAAGTATGTCCAGCAGGGCAAACTGCAGAATGCCATCTCCGAGTACGAAAAGGTCCTCAAGCACGACGCCAAGGATCTGACGGTCACCAACACCGTCGGCGATTTGTACTCGCGCCTCGGCGAAAGCGACAAAGCCACCGAATGCTTCAAGACTGTAGGCGATGCCTATGCCAGCCAGGGTTTCACGGTCAAGGCCATCGCCATGTACAAGAAGATCAGCAAGCTCAAGCCATCGCTGGAGAGCCTGCTGAAACTGGCGGAGCTCTACACGCAGCAGGGTCTGTTCAACGACGCCCGCGCCCAATACCTGCAGGTCGCCGACGAATTCCTCAAAGGCGGCGAACTGGAGAATGCGGTGCGCATCTTCCAGAAGATTCTGGAGATGGACCCGGAAAACAGCGCCATGCGGGTTCGCCTGGCGGAAGTTTACGTGCGCCTCGGCAAGAAAACGGAAGCCTGGCAGATCTTCTCCTCCGCCGCCGAAAGCATGCGCTCCAAGGGATCGCTCAGCGGCGCCGATGAAGTACTGCAGCGCATGCTGACCCTGGATCCCGGCAACACCTACGCGTTGCTCATGCAGGGCAAGAATCTGCTCGAATCCGGCGATGCCGCTGGCGCAGTCGCCACTCTGCAGAAGATCGCGGACATCGACTCGAACCCTGATGGCCTCCGCGACCTGCTAAAGGCTTACCTGCAGACCGGGCAACTCTCTGAGGCGGGCTCGGTGGCCAACAAGCTGCTGACCGTCCACAATGACCTGACCGCCATCGCGACCTTTGCCGACGCTCTCATGCAGGCCGGCCAGTACGAGAACGCGCTTCAGGTCTACGATCAGCACGCCGAGCGCCTGCTGGCGGAGAATTCCGACAAGGTGCTCACTCACCTGCACAGCATCATCGGGCACGTGCGGGACAATCCCGACTCGCTGCAAAAACTGCTGGATCTGTTTAATAAGGCGGGAGAGAACACCCACGTCAGCGAAGTCCTGGAACTGTTGGCCCACGCCAGTGTGCAATCGGGCGATTTGCCACGCGCCCGCGATCTGTACCAGAAGCTGGCGCAGGTCGAGCCGCAGAACCCCCTGCACATGCAGAATTACCAGCAGGTGGTCAGCCAGCTCAGCGGCACTTCCGACACCAAGCTGATTACGCCGGAGGAAGCGGTCGTTCTCGTCGACGATCTGGAAGCCACGGCGCCTTCCGTCCACCAGCATTATTCCGACGAAGTCTCCCTCTCTGTGCGCTCGGCTCTTACCGACGCGGAGCTTTTCATCTCCTACAATATGCCGGCCAAGGCTCTGGGACCTCTGGTCGCGGTCCTGCCTCTGGCTCCCAACGATTTGCGGGTTAACCAGAGACTGGCGGCGCTGCACACACGTGCCGGGCGATTCGCCGAGGCGGCCATATGCTGCCGCACTTTACAGACGGTTTATTCCGACGCTGGCTATCCCGACGAAGCCACGCGTTACGGCGAACTCGCGGAACGCTACGAGGAACGAACCACGGCCCCTGCTCCCACGGTTGGCGAAGACGAGGCTCACATCTTTCTGGACGCCGCGCCTCAAGTTCACGAAGCGGAGCTGGCAGCGGAGCAAAGTTCTGTGCCGGAGTTTACAGTTGACGAAACTCCCGCCGACGAAATTCCTGCGGTTCACGCCGAAGCCGAGCCCCAGCACACTGCGGCCGCAACTCCCTGGCCTGCGACCCATGCCGAGCCGGAAGAGATCGCTGTCGAGGCGCCAACCGACAATGAGTTTGCCGTAGTCGAGGAATCGCCAGCCGCAGCATCCGAGGAAATCGATCTTTCGTCGGAGTGGGATGACACCATCACCATCGAAGGCGACGCCCCCGCCGCCGATGCCGAGCAACCCGTAGAAGCGGCTGCCGAGGATGATGCTACCCTCGACAAGACGGACGAGACGATCGAAGAGATTCGCTTCTATCTCGGCCACGGTATGCCTAAGCAGGCGATGGCCGCTCTGGCCAAACTGCAGACTATGACCCGCGACCACGCCAAGGTCGCCGCGATCCGTGCCGAGGTCGATGCCGCCCTCGAAGCGGCGGCTAAAGAAGAGGCCGAGGCGGTCGTGGTCGAAGAACCTGCCGCGGAAGAGGACGCCATCGAAGAAATTACCGTCGATGACATCCCTGCGGCAGAGGCGGTCGAGGAAGCGCCGGCCACTGTCGAAGAGCCAGTCGTTGCTGTCGAGTCTGCGCCTCCAGTTGCAGAGCCTCCGGTCGCCGAGGAACTGCCAGTTGCTGTCGAAGCCTCCGTCGAGCCTGAACCGGAGCCTGTGGCTTCAGAGCCTGCGTCCAAACCGGGTGTCCTCACAGATTTTGTTTCCGACCTCGAGTCGTCGCTGGGCGACGGTTTCCTTCCGGGCGCGGTAGCAAAGCCTGCCCCGCCGGTTAGACCTCAGCCGGTCGAAGCAGAACTGCCTCGGGTTCACGCCGAGTCTGCCGTCGCTGCTGGACACAATGCGCCGGTGCTGGGCGAGTTCGTGGCTGATATCGAAGCGTCACTGGGCGAAGACTTCCTGAAGGCCGCTCCCGTTCCCGAGCCGGTCGCCCCGCTGGCGAAGGCCAAGCCCGCCGCGCCCGTTGCAGCGCCCAAGGTTCCCGCCGTCGCCGTGCCGAAAGCTCCCGCAGTCGCGGCCGAAGTCGCTCCGCCATTGGCCGCGAGCGCCGCTGCCGCATTCGGAAACGTCACATCGCAGGCCGCGCCGGCTGTTCAGCAGAGTGCGCCCGCAACCTGGCCCAGCCCTGCAGCCGAGGCTCCCAGGCCGCAGCCGCCGGCGAAGCCTGCTGCGTCCGCGCCAGCACCTCCGGCAGCTTCCAAGTCCTCCCCGTTTGGCGACGAAGCCGGTGTCGACCTTGTTGCAATGTTTGGTGAGCTGAAACAGGATTTAGAAGCCGATGTCGCAGCTTCCGACGAAGATCCGGAGACGCATTACAACCTCGGCATCGCGTTCCGCGAAATGGGCCTGCTGGACGAGGCTATCGGAGAGTTGCAGAAGGCTTGCCAGTCCTTCGATCGCGGACATCCCTTCCCGCAGATCATGCAGACGTACACCTGGCTCGCGCAATGCTTCCTTGAAAAGGGCGTGCCGGAAGCCGCCGTCCGCTGGTACGACAAGGCTCTCAACGTACAAGGCATCGATGGCGAGACCCGGGTCGCCCTCAACTACGAACTAGCCTCCGCCTATGAGACCGCTGGCGACAAGCCGGCGGCGCTCAAGCACTTTATGGATGTCTACGGCAACAACATCGATTATCGCGACGTCGCCGAGCGCATTAAGGCTCTAAAGTCGTAAAATACCCGGATGGGGTTTGCTCCCAATCCTCTCAGGCCGGGATGCCGTGCGCACCCCTCCCGTTTCCATGCCGCTGGTTCAGGGAGCGGCCTTTCATGACCGATCCGACTCCCCTCTCCAGCAGTCCTGGCGGCGCTCCGGAGCAGACTCCACTCCAGTCCGAAACTCGCACAGCTCTGCTGGAGCCTCCCAGCCCCCCGGCTCCTCCGAGGCACACGAGCCGCGTACAGCTGTGGATGCATCGCATCTCCGTCTTTCTCTTTGTCCTCATCAGTGCCGTGGCCGGAGTGCTTCTTATCATCCTTCCCTGGACGCCGGAGTGGACCGATAACTACCTGCTAACCTCGTTCCCCAGCCTGCGAATCGTGGTTGCCAGCGGATTCTTCCGCGGTATCTGCAGCGGTCTGGGCCTGCTCGATATCTGGATTGGTTTTTGGGAGGCGCTCCACTACCACGAGCAGCAGTAGCCCGGAGTGCCCGCCCGCTCATTCCCCTGACTGGCCGGGTCCGCTATCCTGATAGCCTGCGTTTCGGGCTGCGATTCGAAGACGGAGTTTTCGCGCGAGTACATACACATGACTGACAAGCTCAAAGCCGCCCCGGTGGCCTACCAGAACGAACCCTTCCTGAACAGCCCCGACGGCCGCATCCTGCGCATGCTGGCGGAGTACCAGGAACCTTTGGCTCGCTTTCGCCGCGAGCAGATCCAGGACACTGTCGTCTTCTTCGGCTCGGCCCGATTTCAGGGACACAAAGACGCCACCAAAAACCTCTCTTCGGTCGAGGACAATCACGCCGGCATTCCCTCCGCCAAGCTTGAAGAGGATCTGAAACTCGCGCAAGCCGGCGTCGACATGGCCCGGTACTATGAAGACGCCCGGCGCCTCGCCTTCATGCTGACCAAGTGGTCGATCCACATTCCCGCTCGGCGCCATCGCTTCGTCGTCACCACCGGCGGAGGCCCGGGCATCATGGAAGCCGCCAACCTTGGGGCGCATGAAGCCGGGGGCAAAACTATCGGACTGAACATTCAACTCCCCTTCGAGCAGTATCCCAACCAATACATCACGCCGTCGCTGAATTTTCAGTTCCACTACTTCTTCATGCGCAAATTCTGGTTCGCCTATCTTGCCAAGGGACTGGTGATCTTTCCCGGCGGCTTCGGCACCATGGATGAACTGTTCGAAATCCTTACCCTGGCGCAGACCGACAAGCTGGCCAAGAAAATTCTCGTCGTTATCTACGGCAGCGAATACTGGAACCGCATCATCAATTTCCAGGCTTTTGTCGATGCAGGTACCGTTTCCCCGCAAGACGTGGACCAGTTCAAGGTCATCGACTCTCCCGACGAGGCTTTCGAGTTCTTGCGCGACGGCCTGACGAAATACCATCTCGGCGGCACGCCCAGGAAAGAGCGCGACGTGCTGCCCGAGATCGCGAAAACGCGACCGTAAGGAGTCGGAGACAAACGCTGATGTGCCGCGAAGTCTGCCATCGCTTGTTGCGTTTCCTGGCGTTTCATACCCTGGCGCTGGCGCCACTCTTTGCGCAGTCGGGCGGTGCTTCGGCACCGGTCAAGCACTACGGCTATTCCGGGCAAGACAAAATGCTGGAGTGCATACAGCGAGTATTTGGGAAATATGCTGCCGGGTTTCCCAACACAGTGCGCTATGGGAATCTTCCAACCACTATCGGGCGGCCGCCCCAAGTCGTAAATGGACACTGGGAACCGGTCACCGAACGTATTACGTTTCCTCCCGTTGCCGATCTGCCGTGCCCGAGTACGCGCGATGAGATCGCGAAGTTGCTCGACTCCGACGTGGCGAAACTGCTCTTTGTGCCCGATCAGGAACAACCCGAGGGCATTCGAATCTTCGAAACTGCGCAATGGGTTTACATTATTCCCGCCATGGAGTTCAATGCATCCCCGTACCGCGAGCGGCAACGATGGAAACGGATTAAGTTCGAGCCGAAGATTGAATCCGTTGACGATATTTCAGAAGCAGAAGCCCGGGCTCTTCTCCCCGAAATATTGAAATTTGCAAGGACGGTCCCTTTGGCCACGTCCCAAGCCCTTTCTCCAGCAGAGCTGACGGCGAATGGCATGCCGCAACGAGCTCCTGGAGCGGACGATGAGGTCGAGGTCGGCCCATACTTCCGGTTCTACAAAGCGAAACTGCAGCCCAAAGCCCCGGATTCGGTGGTCGCGTTAATGGAAGATTGGCCCTCCGGTGTAGCGGGCCGAATCATTTTCGGCGAGATGCGCGATGGGAAATACCAGATGCTGTGGGACTCTCCGTTGGTAAACGGCCACGGACAGTTGGAGCTGGCGGACGTAAACGGCGACGGATGGAACGAACTGCTGTGGCGTTCGGAAACTTGCGGCGCACGGAGCTGCTCGCCGGAGGAGCTGGTTATCTTTGATAAGGAAGGCCATGAAATCACGCGGCAGGAAAAGTGTTCTGTGCAGCCCATCTATCCTTTTGATCAGACCGACGGAGTCTGCGCGATCGTCGGCGAGGAAATCACTGTGCGCGACGCCGCCCTGCTGCCTCAAGGCAAGCCTGGCCCCGCCGAGATTGCAGTGGAGAGTTGGGTAGCGGATGGCAAAGACCGTGTCTTCAAACTTGTGAACGGAGCCTACATTCCCTTTGAGCAAAATGCAGACCGGGAATTACCTCTCACTATGGTTCAGAACGCCGCCCAACTGAATGAGGACGGCATGAAGCTGATGAACCAGGGAAAATATAAGGATGCAAGAGAAGTGTTTATCAAGGCTGCGGATCTTGATCCCAGCAATGCGCTATATCCCAATAATGCCGGCTTTGCATACTACAAAGAGGGCGAGTATGACTTTTCCATCGAGTGGTTTGGAAAAGCAATCGAGATCGATCCTAAACGCGCGGTCGCTTACCTGAATCGAGGCGACGCGTTGGCCCGGCTCGGTCGCAATGCCAGCGGTTCCATGGCCCGAAAAGATTATGAAAAATTCCTGGAACTCGCGCCCGATTCCAAAAGCGCTCCTGCAATAAGAAAGAAACTTGAGGCTCTGCCGCCCGCACAGTGATGCAGAGCCCCCTGCTGCCGGGCTTCGCCCCTCATCGTGGCTATGCTAGTCTGCCTGCTATGCCAGACCGGATACCCACCAAGGCAGAAAAAACATCAACAAAGAAATCTCCGCCCGGCAAGCACTTCCTCAGCGACAAAGTCGGACACTTCACCGAGTCCGTCATCCGCGAAATGACCCGTCAGGCCATGCTGCACGGCGCCGTCAATCTGGCGCAGGGATTTCCTGACTTCCCCGCTCCGGCGGAAATTAAACACGCAGCCCAGCAAGCCGTTGCGGCGGACCTGAATCAGTATGCGATCACCTGGGGCGCGAAAAATCTGCGCAACGCAATCGCCCGTCAGATGGGCGTGTGGCAGGGCATTACGGTCGATCCGGAAAAAGAAATCACAGTCTGCTGCGGTTCTACCGAGGCCATGATTTCCACGCTTCTCGCCGTCTGCAACACGGGCGATGAGGTCGTGATCTTCGAACCGTTCTACGAAAACTACGGCCCGGACTCGGTGTTAAGTGGCGCCAGGCCGAAGTTCGTGAAGCTGCGTCCACCACAAAAAGAAAGCGGCGACTGGACTTTCGACGAGAAAGAATTGCGGCGCGCGTTCGACAAGCACACCAAGGCGATCATCCTCAACACGCCCAACAATCCCACGGGCAAAGTTTTTTCGCGCGCAGAACTGAGCCTGATCCGCGACTTGTGTGTTGAGTTCGACGTGCTGGCGATCACCGACGAGATTTACGAGCACATCCTCTACGACGGCACCGAGCACATCTCCATGGCGTCGCTCGAAGGCATGCGCGAGCGCACCGTGACCATCAACGGCATGTCGAAGACTTACAGCGTCACGGGATGGCGCGTGGGCTGGGCGGTAGCGCCCGCAAAAATTACGAACGCGATCCGCAAGGTGCACGACTTTCTGACCGTCGGCGCCCCGGCGCCGCTGCAAGAGGCCGGCGCTGCCGCGCTGAGCTTGCCCGCAACGTATTACGCCAACTTGGCTGAGGGCTACCGCGTCCGCCGCGATCACTTAATGCCGGCTCTCAGCGCGGCTGGCTTCAAGTGCTTCCGTCCGCGAGGGGCGTATTACGTAATGACCGACATCTCCGCCTTCGGCTTCCAAGACGACGTCTCTTTCTCCCAGTACCTGGTGAAAGAGATCGGCGTGGCCACGGTACCCGGCTCAAGCTTCTATCGCGATCCGCGAGACGGCGCACGCCAAGTGCGCTTCGCCTTCTGCAAGAAGTCCGAAACGCTGGACGAAGCCAGCCGCAGGTTGGCCAAACTGGCCCGCTGAAAGTCCCTTAAAGATTTTCTCATTCCGAGGAGCGAAGCGACGAGGAACCTGCTGGTGGCCCGCAGCACCGCGGTCTCAGCTGTCGCTACTTCGTAATCACCCCGCAGGCCACGCGGTCCCCCGAATTCCCTGCCGGATCGGTCTTGTAGTCGTCGGCCTTCGCGTGGATCACGATCGCCGCCCCGTTGGTAAGCAGCGAGTGCGGACCATCCTTCAGAGTCACATCGGCGTCCTCCATGCGAACCTTGGCCTTGCCATCGGCTCCGACCGTGAAATTCTTCATGTCGCCCGCGTGGTGTCCATCAGGATTGTCGAACCCGTGCTTCTTGCCTTCGGGATTGAAATGCCCGCCGGCCGACTTGAAGTCGGGGCCCTCGCATTTGGGAACAGCGTGAAAATGGATGGCATGCTCGCCAGGCGTCAGGTCATGCAGACGAAGTTCGAGGCCCACGCCCGGGCCCTGATCCCAGACGACAACGTCGCCGACAGCTTTTCCCTGGGCGTCTTTCATTTCCACTTTGGTTTTGGCTGCGCTCCGCGACGGAGCGATGATCATTGCAACGAACAATCCGACGGTGAGACAGGCAAGGCGTTTCATTGATTGAGCCTCCTGGGGGCAGCAGGGATTATAGCCAATCTCGCGGCGACAAGTTGCCGCCGGCAGGGCATATCCGCAGGTTCCAATTCTGCAATCGGCCTTTGTCGTATGCCCAATCGGGCGATTTCTGCACAAGAATCTGGAGTATACTGCGAGAAAGTTCCAAATCTTCAGGGGATCATCGCATTTATGGCGTCAAATGCAGTCGAGCTAACCGATCAGGTTCCGGCGGACGATTTTCAGACGCTGGAAGAGAAGGTTTATCGCACCATAGAGATGTACAAAGCAGCGCGCCAGGCGCACACCGTGGCCGAGCGCGATGCGCAGCGCCTCCGTCAGCAATTGCAGGATCGCGAAGATGAACTGGCCACGCTGCGCCGAGAAACGGTGCAGCTAAAGAAAGAGCGGGAGGAGATCCGGGGCCGCGTCGAGAAGATGCTGGAGCGGATCGAATCGATTGCCGAAGCCAGCTAGAAGCCGCTGATTGCGCGGGCAGAGACGTAGCAAGCTACGTCCCTACGGAGACGTTAATTATGGCCACAGCAACCAAGGAGCAGGCGATAAGAGACGCGCAGAACTCCAGCGTGCGCGTGGAGATTTTTGATCAGGCCTACAACCTTCGCGGATCCGATCCCGAATACATTCTCAAACTCGCCGAATACGTTGATTCCAAAATGCGGGCGGTGGCCGAGGCTACCAACACGATTGACACCGTGCGCCTGGCCGTGCTCGCCGCTCTTAACATCGCCGACGAATATCACCTGCTCAAGAAGAAACTTCAGGATGGCGGGGCAACTGACTACCAGAGGCGGGCGCATCTATTAGCAGATGCCCTCGACGAAGTGCTCCGTGAAAACCGCAAAGCGGGATAGACCGCGTCCGGTACGGATTTTCCTCTTCGTCGTTCTCACGCTGCTGTCGCGCAGCGCACTTTCCCAGGAAACAACTCTCCGTTCGCAGGCCAATGTGGTGCTGATTCCGACGCTGGTCAAGGACCAGCAGGGCGATATCGTCTACGGTCTGCAGGCGCAGGACTTCATCGTAGAAGACGACGGCGCGCCGCAACCCGTACGGCTGGACGAGACCCCGGAAGGCCAGCCGATCTCATTGGTCGTCGCCATCCAGCGCGGTCGTCGCGCATACTACGAGTTCCCGCGAATGCAGGGCCTGAACTCCATGCTAGACCCTTTGTTCAGCCGGGGAACTGCGCGAGTCGCGATCGTCGAGTTCGATGGCGAGGTTGAGCTTACGCGACCGTTCACGAAAGACTCCAGCCTGATTGCGGCTGACTTGACGAACCTGCAGCCGGGAGACGGGGGCGCGGCCATCCTCGATGCCGTTTCGTTTTCGATCAAACTGCTCAAGCAGGAACCGGAGCAGCGCGAGCGAGTGCTCCTGCTGATCAGCGAAACCCGCGATCACGGAAGCCACGCCAAGATTGATGACGTCGTAGCCGCAGTCGGTCAAGTCAATGCAGTAATGTATGCGCTGGCTTTCTCACCGGCGCTCTCCAACATCCTCGATACCGGCCGCGGCACCAACAAGGACGAGATGCACAACGGCGTCAATTTCCTCGACCTCATGAACCGCGCCCGCCAGGCCATGCGCAAGAATGTTCCCAACGCTGTCGCTCACATGACTGGAGGAGAATACGAACTCTTCGCCACCCGCAAGAAGTTCGACTTCCGGATGAACGATTTCACCAATCACCTGCACAGCCGCTATCTGCTGAGCATCGCTCCCAAGAATCTTCATCCCGGCCTGCACCAGATTCAGGTGCGCCTCAAAGATCCCGGCAATGGTACGGTGCTCGCCAGAAGCAGCTATTGGGCGGAAGGGAACAAGCAGTAGAGCTTTACCGGGCAAAAGGGCGTTCCATTTGGGGACTCCAGAACGTTTCCGCGTCGTGGCTAGTTAGCAAGCTCTTCTTGAATCAGGGCATTACTTTCGTTGCAAGCCGCCTGCCAACTATTTGCCATCTTCCCCTTGCCAATCGTTCCGGACTTGCCTAGCATCCAATCTGAAAGCCGGCCTGCGGGGTTGGTGATGGCGGGTAACCGATTTTTGAACCAATGCAGAATGAACGGGAGCTCGACTCGAACTAGGATCCGGTGAGCGATGCTCCGCCATGCGGAGATGCCTAAAGGGTCTCGGCGGGCGCCCAACGTCTACCGACGGGTTCATTCTCGGCCCCACCACACGGCACAGTGGGTCGGCTTGAGTTTTAGCATGGCAAGATTCATGTGGGGACAGCCGCCCTCGGCTGTCCAGTCGAGCAAAGCTCGACTGGCCCTTTTCTGCTGTTGGTGACTTGACTCTCGCCGAATGCAGCACGCCACTTTTTCCTGCTAGACTGATCAAGTAGCAAATCCCTAATCCGTGCATCCAATCCAGTAATGTTCCCGCAACTCATTCATTACGGACGCTTCTTCCTGCCCACCTACGGTCTGCTGGTTTCGACCGGCGTCCTGATCGGCCTGTGGATCAGCGTGCGCAACTCCGAGCGCATGGGCATTGACGGCGACAAGGCCTGGAACCTGGGCATTCTCGTCGTGCTCTGCGGAATTATCGGCGCCAAGATTCTCTACATCATCAACGACTGGAGCATCTACAAAGACCACCTCGGCGATATCTTCAGCATCGCCACGCTGCAGGCGGGCGGAGTCTTTTCCGGAGGATTGCTGGCCGCGTTCGTCGCCGCCGCCTGGTACGTCCGGAAAAATCATCTTCCGGCGCTCGGCACGTGCGACGCCTTCGCCCCCGGCCTCGCCCTCGGACACGCCATCGGCCGCCTCGGCTGCTTCGCCGCAGGCTGCTGTTACGGCAAGGAGACCCATCACTGGTGGGGCGTAGTCTTCCACAATCCGCTGGCCCACGAGATCACCGGCACGCCGTTGAACGTGCCGCTCGAACCGACGCAGCTATTCGAATCAGCCGTGGAGCTGGCCAATTTCTTCTTCCTCATGTGGCTGCTCAAGCGCAGAAAATTCGACGGCCAGATTATCGGCGCCTTCATGTTCATCTACGGCGTAGCTCGATTCTTTCTCGAGTTCATCCGCGACGATCCCGGCCGCGGATCAGTCTTCGGCGGCGCCATGAGCGGAACGCAGCTGATCGCCATCGGATTGGTTCTTGCCGGCGGCCTGATCTGGTGGCTGCGTCCAGGATCAAAATCGATTCCGGCCCAGACGGTCAGCGCCACGAGGTAGCTCTAGACTCCTCAAACCTCTCGTAGAGACGTACCTTGCTACGTCTCTGCCGGCGGCCTGTACATTGCGACGCAGACATGACATTCGGGCTTCTTACCGCAGTTCCCCAGAATCTATACACTCCTCACTGCGGAGCTTCGCTCCTCCGGACAGCCGAGGGCGTCTGTCCCCACATGGCCGCAGGCTGCAATTGCAAGCGTCCCAGCGACGCCGGATAATAGCTCGGCGTTTCAACGCCGGGTACACTCGCGTTGCTCCGCCGGCGTCCGGTAGGGACGCCTGAGACGACTGATGGCGCAATCCTTTCCAGTTCACATCGCCCCGACCCTCGACGAAGCAGACCAGCGTCTCGACCAGTTCCTCGCCTCCCGCCTCGACGTCAGCCGCGCCCGCGTCCAGGAACTCATCGCCGCAGGAACGATTCTCGTAAACAACGCCCCCGCCAAAGCTTCCCTAAAGCTGCGCGGTGGCGAGCGCATCACCATTCTCGGCCCTGCGGCCCGCCCACCCTTGCGCGCCATCGCCGAGGAGATTCCCATCGACATCGTCTACGAAGACGGCGACCTTGCCATCATCAACAAGCCCGCCGGCATGATGGTCCACGCCGGCGCTGGAGCGACCGACGACCAGCGCAATCGCGGCACGCTGGTCAACGCGCTGCTGCATCATTTCGGCAGCCTGTCGGCCGTGGGCGGCGAGATGCGACCCGGCATCGTCCACCGCCTCGACAAAGAGACCAGCGGCCTGATCGTCGTCGCCAAGAATGACGAAGCTCACCGCAAGCTGGCCGCGCAGTTTGCCCGCCGCGAGGTCAAGAAGACATACGCAGCCCTGGTGCACGGCTGGCTGAAGAAAGATCACGGCACGATCGCAGCCAGCATCAGCCGCGACCGCGTTCGTCGCACCCGCATGACCACTCGTCTCGCAGGTGGGCGCGAGGCCATTTCACACTATCGCGCCGTCCGCCGCCTCGACACCCCCTACGGAAAGTTCACGCTTATCGAAGTGAAGATCGATACCGGGAGGACGCATCAGATTCGCGTTCACCTGGCATCGCTGGGGCATCCGGTGGTTGGAGACAAGCTCTATGGTGCGCCGGGCGAGATGCAGGCGACGTCAAAGTCCCCACCCAGTCGCGAAAAGCGCGACAAGGGTGGGGCTCCCGGTACCTACGCCGCCATCTCTCTCCCCCGGAATTTTCTGCACGCCGCCGAATTGGAATTGGCGCATCCGCGAAGCGGAGAAAAAATTGCGCTCAAGAGTCCGCTGCCCGCCGAGTTAGAACAATTTCTGGCAGTCCTTGAGCGCGACACAATCAGCATCGCCCCAAAAAGCCAGCAAGCCGAGCGGCGAGGGCGGATGTAATATCAAGGGCAAGGGCGGATATAATATCAACTAAGATGCAAACCCTGGGGATGAAGCTCTTGCGCAACGCACCCCGTCTGGCCTTGCTGATGTTCGCTGGCGTGTTGGCGGCGGCCCAGTCCTCGACTCCCGCAACATCCGCGCCGGCGGTGACCTCTCCTGCCGGACAGCAGCAGTCCCAACCTTCTCCGACTCCCACAGCAGTCTCGACTCCTCCCGCCACCCAACCGCCAAAGCCCGCCGCCGACGCCGTTGACCCGGTCACCACCATCAAGACGACCACCAACGAAGTAAACGTCGTCTTCACGGTCATCGACAAGCACGGCAAGCACGTCACCAACCTCAAACAAGCCGATTTCCGCATCGAAGACGACAACAAGCCTCCGGCAGAAGTGCGCAGCTTCCACGCTGAGACCAACTTGCCCCTGCAAGTCGGACTGCTCATCGACGCCAGCAATTCCGTCCGCGACCGCTTCAAGTTCGAGCAGGAGTCAGCCATTGAGTTTCTGAACCAAACCGTGCATATAGGAATCGATCACGCTTTTGTGGTCGGTTTCGATGCCACTCCGGAAGTCACCCAGGATTTCACCGACAACACAGAATCGCTGGCTCATGGAGTCCGAGAATTGCGTCCGGGCGGCGGCACCGCGCTCTATGACGCGCTTTATTTTGCCTGCCGCGACAAACTGCTTAAGGCCTCGAAAGCCACGCCCTACCGTCGCGCCATCATCCTGCTCAGCGACGGTGACGACAACCTGAGCCACGTGACCATGGGAGAAGCCATCGAGATGGCGCAGCGCGCCGAGACCATCGTCTACACGATCAGCACCAACGTGAGCGGAACCAAGGGTAACGGCGACAAGATTCTGGAGCGCATCGCCGACGCCACCGGCGGTCACGCCTTCTTCCCCTTTCAGATTCGCGACGTAGTCAACGCCTTCGCCGAAATTCAGGACGAACTGCGCAGCCAGTACGCCGTTTCCTACAAGCCCGCCGACTTCAGGGCGGATGGCCACTACCGCACCATCGAAATCGTCGCCAACGACCGCAAGAATTTCCGCGTACGCGCGCGCCGCGGCTATTACGCCCCGACGGCCCAATAACCCTCGTTCCGATTTGCATCCTTTGGGTTAAGATCGGTCACACTGCATGCCCGGATACTCAGGCACACCGCTCCCGAAGAAGCTCGGCCTTAAGGACGGATTCCGCGTGTGTTTCGTCGCCGCGCCGGACGAGGTGCTGTCAGAGTTGAAGGAAGAGGTTGCCAAGTGCGAGGCCGCAAGTAATGGTAAGACCCCTCTCGACTTCGCCATGGTCTTCACGAAATCGAAAACAGAGTTGAGCAAAGAATTCCGCCGCATCTCCAAGTTACTTGCCCCTGCCGGCATGCTCTGGGTCAGCTGGCCTAAGAAAAGTTCGGGCGTGGCCACCGATCTCGACGAAAACCTCGTGCGCGATATCGGCCTTGCAGCCGGCTTGGTGGACGTGAAAGTCTGCGCCGTAACCGACGTCTGGTCCGGCCTGAAGTTTGTACGGCGTTTGAAAGATCGCTAAGAATAGGCGATGGCTTAATTTATGTTTTGGGAGATCCTTCCCTCCGCCTGAAAAACGGCTGCGGTCAGGATGACGCCCCGGGGCAAGATCGCCACGCATTCAGGGGAGAAAGCACCATGGTAAGAGTGGGCCTCATCGGATTCGGCCTTGCAGGTCAGGCCTTTCACGCGCCTGTGATTCGCGGAGTTCAAGGGATGGAACTGGCGTGCGTCCTCGAGCGCCACACCAACAATGCCAAACAAAGATATCCCGAAGTACGCGTCGTGCGGACGCTCGACGAAATGCTCTCTGACAAGGCGATTGGCCTCTGCGTCGTGGCCACGCCGAATGACTCGCACTTCTCCTACACCAAAGCCTGCCTCGAAGCCGGGCGCGATGTGGTCGTAGACAAGCCACTCACACCTACGATGAAGGAGGCCGAAGAACTGGTGAACCTCGCCGCCGAGCGCGGCCACTTGCTCACCGTGTATCAGGATCGCCGCTGGGACGGCGCATTTCTGACCGTGAAGAAACTGGTCGCCGAAGGCGCACTGGGCACTGTCGTGGAGTACGAAGCACGCTTCGACCGCTTCCGTCTGGACGCCAAGCCCAACGCATGGCGCGAGCAGTCCGATTTTCCCGCCGCCGGTGTTCTCTGGGATCTTGGCCCGCACTTGCTCGACGGCGCACTGGTCCTGTTTGGCGAGCCCGAGTCGATCTGCGCCGCCGCTCTCCGCCAGCGCACATCCGCTACCATCGATGATGCCTTCGACGTCCACATGCAGTATCCGCGGCTTCGTGCCACGCTCCGCGCCCGCATCATCGCCTACGCTCCCGGCCCCCACCTGCTTCTTCATGGCAGTGAAGGCTCGTTCCTGAAGTATGGCATGGACCCACAAGAAGAAATCCTGCGCAGCCCCAACTGCCCCGACGGCTTGGACTGGGGCGCAAACTGGGGCGTAGACCGCGAAGAACTCTGGGGAACGCTGAGCCGCGTCAACGAGCCTCCGCGTAAAGTGAAGACCGAGCGTGGTGACTACCGCGGCTTCTACGCCAACGTGCGAGATGCAATTGAAAAGAAAGCTCCACTGGATGTGACTCCCGACCAATTCCTGCGCACCATGCGCGCTCTCCTGCTCGCACATAAGAGCAGCCGTGAAGCCAGGGTGGTGCGCTGGACCGAAGCGGTGGACTAGACACTCCCCGTGTGTGTTTAAGCTGCACACGGGCCTCCCTGCCAACAAGTGGGAAGCCACGGGAAACATGCGTACCCGACACGCAAGATGGCGGCAGAACTCACGTCAACCGGGCTGGCATCGTCGGCGTGGTACAGCCCTAGGGCGCTGCTCCAGCGGATTTAAGTGTGGAAGTGACGCTGCGAAGAAGGGCGCCGCCGAAGCCCGCGTGACGATCCTGCAAGAGCCCATCGGTTCTTGAGAACGCTCAGCCTTTCATCACCTTCTGAAACGGCGCCCGAAAACTTCTCCCTTTCTTCCTGCCTGCCGACGGTGATGCGGACGCCGCGCGCAACGGAGATCGCCGGAACTCTCTGTTGGACCCGCAAGTCGATGAGCGACGCGACGATTTTTCGCCAACCACCGAATTGCGTGTGTGACGCGGGCTGGCAGGAGTTGCTGCTATGGTGACCAGCGTCACAGACAGCGAGTGGGTGGACGGCGTAGAAAAACACTCGAAAGCCTCCCCAAGAAAGCACGCTTCCAAACTCTGTCGGAGTGCACTACTCGCCGAGGCAATACTTCCCTCCAAAGTCAGGTGCGCGCATGACAAGACCGCGCCCGTATTCTCCGTCCCGCTCACCTAAGGCCCTAGGCCACAACGAAAAAGGAAAGGAAGGTGTTGATATGTCACGCATAATCGGTGGACTATGTGTGTGTGTTCTTCTGCTCGGCTGCGCTGTTTCGACGTTGGCCCAAGAGACGGCATCCTCCAGCGCTGCCAGTCCGAGCGCCGCGGCACAGCCCTTGGCCCCGGGAACCACTCCAGTAACCACAGCCGGCGGCACGGTCAATAAACTGGCCAAGTTTGATGCCGCAGCTGACGTCACGAACTCAATAATCTTCGACAACGGTGCGCAGGTAGGCATCGGCAATACCTCGCCGCAAGCCAAGCTGGACGTGTCCGGCCAGGGCATCTTTCGCGGGCTGCTGAATCTGCCTGCAATAGGTGCAGCCACTGCGACCGGAGGCAAGAACTCGCAACCGATGGGCTGGACCGCCTCGGCTTTCAACAGCGGGACGGGAACGGCGGTACCGCAGAACTTCCGCTGGCAGGCCGAACCGGTGGGCAACAATACGGCGACCACGTCAGGCACACTGAATCTGCTTTACGCAACCGGCTCCAATACTCCGGCCGAGACGGGGCTGAAGATCCTCAGCAACGGACGGTTCACCTTCGCCTCAGGGCAGACGTTCCCCGGCGTACCATCGCTCGCGGCGGCGAATACCTTCACCGCCAGTCAGACCATCAACGGCAACCTGATCGCCAGCCAGCTGGTCTCAACCGTTTCCACCGGCACACCGCCCTTGTCGGTGAACTCCGTAACCCAGGTTCCGGGCCTTAACGCCACCTACCTGGATGGATTCACGGCCAGCGCATTCCAGCCTCTGGGAGCCTACGCCACGCTGGGTGCGAATACTTTCACCGGCAATCAGACCGTCAATGGCACGATCCAGAGCACATCTGGAGGTTTCGAGTTCCCCGACGGTTCGGTTCAGGCCAGTGCAACGACGCCCGCGGTCTTGGACAGTAACTCTTTGAGTCACTTTACGGTCACCGGGACAGTACCTGGGGCTGGAGCTTGGCTCTTCGGCGGTGCCACGGCTTCCTATGTCGCCGGACCGAACCAGGTTGCGCTGATCTGGGTGCACGCAAGTTGCGCGGTGCCGGCCGGCTTGGGCCTCGGGGTTCGGCCAGCCTACACCCTCAATGGCGGCGCCGCCGCAACACTTGGCAGTTGGCATTATGCGACAAGTCCCGGCACCGCAACTGCAAACGTCTCCCAAGCACAGTTTGCCTCCTTGCCACTTACTTCGGGATCGACTTATGTCTTTGAAATCGGTCTGACAAACTCGGACAACAGCACGTCCTACACCGCGGCCACTCTCGGGAACACCGGTTGTTTCGTGCACACAATGGTACTAATTCTGTAGAGACGTTCGAAGCAACTTGGAAAAACAAGCACTGTGAAAGGAAACCAAAACTTACAGAGTGCGTTAGTTCGGCCTTGCGCGGTGTCCATTGATTGGCGCCTGCTCCCCCGCAAAACCAGCGTGGGGGGCAGACGCCAAGTCGTTGCGGCGACCTTGCGGATATCGCGGTATTCATCCGCTGCATTGGATTCTGTGCGTGAAAGAACCAGCTAGCCCGTCGCGTGCCTAGGAGAAAGCTCAGCTTTTCATCACCTTCTGAAACGCCGCTTGGAACTTCTCCATTTCTTCCTGCGTGCCGACGGTGACGCGGACCCAGGTCGGCATTATGGGCCATACCCGCCCGATCAGCACGTTCTCCTTCGCCATCGCATCGCGGACGTCCTTTCCCGGCCGTTTCGTATCCACCAGGAAGAAATTCGACTCGGACGGAATGTAGCTGTAGCCGTTGCGGTCGAGCCATTCAAACGTCTGCTGGCGAATGCTCGCATTGATGCGCCGGCGCTCCGGAACAAGTTGCGGATCCTTCAGGCTTGCGGTCGCCGCTACCACCGCGGTAACCGGCATAAAGTTCAAGCCTCCGTGCTCGAGGGCCCTGTCTGCCAACTCGGCCCGCGCAATGAGGAATCCACAACGAATTCCCGCCATCCCGTAGACCTTGGAAAAAGTTCGCAGCACGACCACGTCTTTGCCAGCCTTCACCAGGTCAAGCGCGCTCGGCGCTTCGCCGAAATGGATGTAGGCCTCGTCCACCATCACGATCGCGTCCTTGGGCTTATTCGCGACCAGATACTCAATGTCGGAATGCGGCGTGAGCGTCCCGCTGGGATTGTTGGGATTGCAAATGTAGAACAGCCCGGCATCCGGCGCTTTGGCGATCATGGCCTTGACATCGTGCGCGTAGGTCTTCGTCAGTGGAACGTTGACCACGCGGGCCCCCACGACCGGCGCCATATGGATTCCCGCCTCGAAACCCGGATCGGCCGTGACGTAACTCCTCTGCGGCGAAGTAAACGCCATCACGCTCGAAAGCAGAGCAGGAGTCGAACCAACCGTTGCCCGAACAGAATCGGGGCTGAGGCTCTCGATCTGAGCGAAAGTACTGACGAGATCGTCGGTAAGACTGTCCGCGTAGCGACCACCCTTCGGCAGGATGGTGGACATTGCATCGCAGGCCGCGCGGCAAGGCCCCAGCGGATTCTCGTTGGAATCGATGAGCACCGCATCCGCGGCATGCGGATGCCGACGCGCCGCCGCAGCCAGCATCGGCTCTGTAAATCCACGGAAGGCCGCAGCAGCAGACGCCGCCGCCGTAAGATGCAAAAAGGACCTACGGGAAAAGCGAGGCATAAGGAACCCCCAGGAGAGAGAGTGTATCAGGAGAGTGAGAGTGGGTAGTGGGGAGCGGGCACTCCTGCCCGCTGCCTTTGCTTTTGATTTTTTATGTGGATATCCCTGCTGCAAAATCAAGAACAAAAGCAGCGGGCAAGAGTGCCCGCTCCACACATCCCTCTAATCCTCGGCCCGCCCCGCATAATATCCCGCCCGAGCCTGAATCTTGTAATTTTGCTTCGACTTGAGTTCCAGCTTGCGGTACGAACCGTCAAGCTTTGTGTTGGTCGAGGTGTAGCCAATGTTGTACTGGCTGCGCAGCTCAGCGGCGATCTGGTCAAAGGCCTCTTTCAGCTTGTCGAACTTATTGCCTACGTTGATGACCCGCCCGCCGGTCTGCTCGGTGAGCTTGCGCATCTCACCTTCGCCCGAATAACCGCCGATCATCCCCCCGTAAAATCCGCGATCCGCGCACAGCAGCACATACACAATGGAATCCGCCTTCTGCGCCGCCTCGACGGCATCCCGGAGCTTCAGCCGGCTTCCCTCGTCCTCCCCATCGGTCAGCAGGATCATCGCCTTCCGACCGACTTCCTTGGCCAGCATGTCGTGGGCCGAAAGGTACACTGCATCGTAGAGCAGCGTCCCTGGAGCATTCGCCGTCGGAACCGGGCCGCCGCCCATCCCCGGAATTCCACCGCTGGTGTAATCCACATTGATCTTCGCCTTGTTCAGCGCGCTCTGCAGCCGGTGGACGTCGCGGGTGAAATCCTGTAACAGATCCACCGAAATATCGAAGCTGATCACGTAGGCCTCGTCCTTGTCGGTGAGAATCTGCTTCAGAAACGCCCCGCCCACTTCCTTCTCCATGTCGAGTACGTTGCGCTGGCTGCCGCTGGAGTCGATCATGATGCCCAGCGTAAGCGGCAGGTTCGACTCGGCGGTGAAGTATTTGATAGTCTGCGACGCGCCATCTTCGGCGATTGTGAAGTCGTCCTTGGTCAAGTTGGGGATCAGCGCCCCGTGCTTATCCTTGACGTTGAAAAAAAGCTGAACGATGCTGGTAGTGGCCTTGAAGGTCGCGACCGGCCCTTGTCCCTCCTGGCTTTGATCTTGGCTCTGGCCCGGCTGAGTTTGGCTGGACTGAGGCTTGCTGGGCAAAGATTGGCCAGGTGAAGACTGCTGGCTCGCCGGTTGCTGACCAGCTTGTTGCTGGGCGCTCGCGAATGACGCTGCCACGACCAGGGTTGTCAAGACCCACAGGGGCACAACTTTATGCTGAAAAATCAGAAGTTTGGGCATGCCGGGATTCTCTCGCGATTCTTTGTTAGTCTAATCCTGTAGGTTAGATGCACAAAACGGACTGGTTCAGCATCCCAGAGGATAGCAGCGCAAATTTTTGCCGCTCCGCTCCCCTATGACGAATGCGAGTAGAAGTCGCGGCTGGCACGGCCTGACGGCCAGGGCGCTGGTGGTCCTCGGGATTATTCTCAGTGTCGCAAGCGCGGCACTGCAAGCGCAGTCTGGCGGCGGCCAACAGCAGGCCCAGCCTCCGGCCCAAAGCCAGCAGCAGGAGATCCCGGACGCACCTTCTGCGGTGCAACCGCCGCCGCCCAAGCCAGTTCCCCCGCCGCCCCAACCGGAACCAGCCAAGCCCGAGCAGCCCGCTCAACCACCGGCCGACAATTCCTCTCAGACGGATGAGCCCAAGCAGCCACCGCCTCCCATGCCGCCGGTCCAAACTGTTCCCGCGTCCAGTGTGCCGAAGAACCAGATCAATCCCAGCGAACCCATTTACAAGATTCCCGTCACCGTCAACTTTGTACTGCTTCCCGTCTTGGTGAAAGATAGCGACGGACGCCGCGTCGATGGCCTGCTTCCCAAGGATTTCACCGTGCTCGAAAACGGCAAGAGGCAGACCCTGACTTATTTCACCAGCGATCCTTTTGAGCTTTCGGTGGCCATCCTGCTCGACATCGGCATGCCCGATGTGGCCGTGCAGAAGGTGAACCAGACTTTTTCCGCCCTCGTCGGCGCTTTCAGCCCCTATGACGAAGTCGCCCTCTACACCTACAGCAGCACGGTGAGCCAAGTCACCGATTTCACCACGAGGAGCGAGCAACTCACCGCGGCGCTGAATGAGATGAAGCTCGTCCGTGGCCACAACAATGGTCCGCCCATACTGAATGGCCCGTTTTCTACCGGCCCCACCGTGAACGGGGTCCCGGTCGGCGGCCCTCCCATTGCGCCGGTCAACACCCCGCCCCGGGAGGCGCACGTGCTCAACGACGCCATCCTGCGCGCCACCCTCGATCTGAGCAAGCGCGATCGCACCCGGCGCAAAGTGATCTTCGTTATCAGCGACGGCCGTGAATTAGGCAGCCAGGCCAGCTACCGCGACGTCCTGAGGCTGCTCCAGACCCACGACATTCAAGTCAAAGCCGTGGTCGTTGACAGCGGCGCTTTGCCCGGGTTTCGCCAGGTGGAGAAGATTCACCTGCCGCGGCAGGGCTACAGCAACATCCTTCCAAGATATGCTGCGGCCACGGGAGGCGGGCAGGTCTACTCGGAGCTTTCCCGCAACGCCATGGAGGACGCTTATACGCAGATCACCTCCGAGGCCCGCAACCAGTACACCCTGGGATACACAACCAAGCCCGGCCCCAGCAGCGCGTACCGAAGCATCGAAGTTCTGGTGGACAAGAGAAACCTGAAGATCGCTGCCAAGGACGGCTATTACCCCGCCCCGAGACCCCGCTAGCCCGTCCTTTGGATCAGGGCGCACGAGGGTGGGCCACCCTCCCGGAAACAGGGGGTCACCTGAGTAACCTGCCTTCGATACCTCCCGTGTGATATAAAAGCCGCGAGCCTCCAAAAGGACATTGGTAAGCGGAGTCGCCCCCTGAGGGTGTGCCCGCGTTCGAGGAAAGCCTTTGAGTTTCATCAACTTCGCAGCCCGTGAGATCAACTGCAAGATCGTGTACTACGGCGCCGGACTCGGCGGCAAGACCACGAACCTGCAGGTGATTTACCAGAAAACTGCGGACCAGCAGAAGGGCAAGATGATCTCGCTGGCCACCGAGACCGAGCGTACGTTGTTCTTCGACTTTCTGCCGCTGGACCTGGGCTCGGTGCGCGGCTTCAAGACCCGCATCCACCTGTACACTGTCCCCGGCCAGGTCTTTTACGACGCCAGCCGCAAGCTCATCCTGCGCGGTGTCGACGGGATCGTGTTCGTCGCCGATTCCCAGGAGCAGCGCCAGGACGCCAACGTCGAAGCCCTCGACAATCTCATGTCGAACCTGAAAGAGCATGGCTACGACTTCAACAAGATTCCCTACGTCCTGCAACTCAACAAGCGTGACCTGCCGAACGTTCTGCCCATCGATCTGCTGACCACTGAACTGCGCCGCAAGAACGAACCCGTAGTCGAAGCGGTAGCCTTCCAGGGTGTCGGCGTCTTCGAAACTCTGAAGGAAATCGCCAAGCAGGTGCTCACCGAACTAAAAGCAGGCGGCTAGACCGCGAGTCGAGCACGCGCGAAGAATCGTCTCGTTGTTAGGGATGGTTTTGAGCGCTATCGCCTGTGGCTGTTGAAAAAGTCCCTCAACAGAGCGCCCTTTCATCTGCGAGCATGCCGTTGCCGGCTTTCTTTGTCTCCGTTCGACTAAGTGGTGGCCGGCAGAACCGGTATTATCGGCTGACTGAGGAAGCGGACCAGTCGCTTGATGTTCTGAGCTACCGCCGCCAGGAAGAACTGCTCGCGCACAAACCTGAGTCTCCGTAGACGCAAGCGCCGCAATCCGATCTGATTCTTCAGTTCCGCGAACAAGGCTTCCACCTTCTTTCTTTGCCGCTGTGCCTTGGCGAACTCTGGCGTGTTGACCAACTCCCGCGCACGTTGTCGGGCTGGTTCGTTCTGGTGGATGATCAGGCCCCGGAAGGCGGCACTGGTGCATTGTGGTCGGAGCGAGCACGGGCCACACTTTTTGCGTGTCCCGATGTAGTTGAAGGCGCGATTCCGATAAACTCGACCCCCATAGTTGAGTGGCTGGCCAGCGGGACAGATATAGCGATTGTGTTCGGGCTCGTAAGTGAAACGCTCGGGACCGAAAAATGGACTTCTCTTTCTGTGGATGCTGTCGCGGGTTCGCATATACGGAGTGATGTTACGATCCGCCAACCACTGTAAGAACTCCCCATTCCCATAGGTCGTGTCGGCCGCCACCGATTCGGGTGCTCGTCCTTGCCACTCGGCAAAACGGGTCAGCATGTCTTGCGCGGCCACCGTCTCCTGGCTCATGCGCGCCGCCGTGGCCTGCACTCCGATGATCACACAGCTGTCGTTATCCACCAGATAGTTGTCGTAGTAACCGAGACGCGCCGGGGTGCCGCCTTTGGTGGCATAGGTGGAATCGGGATCGGTGGTCGATATTTGATCCTGCTCATGCACCGGTTCCTCCACCGGGTTCTGCTCTTCCACCTCCCGCAGATACTGGCGCACGGTGTGATGGACCTGTGCTGCTTCCGCTAACTGCTCCCGTGGAATCCGGCTCTCCTTGGCGGCGTTCGCTTCCACGAAGCTGCCATCGACGGAGAGATTCTTCCCGCTCACCAGCCCCACCTCCACACACTGCCGCACGATCTGCTCAAACAACTGCTCGAAAAGCTTCGACTCCTGAAACCGCCCGTGCCGGTTCTTGGAGAACGTCGAATGATGCGGGATCTCCTGATCGAACCCAAGACCGGTGAACCATCGCCATGCCAGGTGCATGCGCAACTCTTCTACAAGTTTGCGCTCGCTGGTGATGCCGTACAGATAGCCGATCAGCAGAATGCGCAGCAGCAATTCAGGATCAATCGACGGCCGCCCTGTCTCGCTGTAGCTGTCCTTCAGTTGCTGCCGGACGAACTCAAAGCTGATGTGCTTGTCGATCAGCCGCAGCAGATGATGTTCGGAAACTTGATCTTCCAGACGGAAGTAGTAGAACAACGCTTCGGAGCGGTCGTGTTGCCCCATCATGATCAGCAGGCCTCCGACGATCAGAATCAAACAGAGCATGCGAATGCTCTCTTCTAACATGCTTCTGCCCAATTCCACCTGCCAATCTCAGTGACTTTTTCAACACCCACGCCTGTTCACGATAGTTGCCCTCGAATTTTCCAAGGTCCACGTGGGCGTGGGTGACTGCGCTACGATAGACGCACGCGTAGAGGAACAGAGGAACCAATGCTGAAACGTGTCGTGATCGAAAACTATCGATCCTGTCTTCGGACCTCCATCGATCTCCATCCTCACCTTTCTGTGCTTATCGGGCCGAATGGGAGTGGCAAGACGAACATCCTGCAGGCAATCATGTTTCTTAAGAAAATGGCTAAGGAATCCGAGCATCGGTCGTCGCTCAGAAGCGGGATCAGCGTGACTTCTCGGCTCAAGACCACGTTCCAGCAAGGTCGCACCCAATTGCGGCTGCGCGCCTCGATCGACGCATACGCGGACGAGTCCAACAATGACGTGATGGTGGCTTCCAGGCAGAAATGGCTACTGGACGGGCCAGAAGGAAAGCACTTTTCGCTGCAAGCTCCCCTCTCCGTCATAGGTCGCATCGGGACTTACTCGATGCACAGGAGACTCTTCGGGCGGTCCGAACGGGAATACTACCAGTACATGGACGCCAGACTTGCCTTAGGGTCGAAGCCTACTCGCTCGCAGGGATGGATCTGGCGCGCTTTGAGAAGCGTTGCAGCGTATTGCGCGGGGATCAGGTATTACGGAGCGTCGCAGTTCACCAATCCCGGCACCTGCCCCGCATCTTTCGAAGTTGATCGTGAAGGGAATCGCCTCGGGGTGACCCGGTCGCGTGGGCATGTGAGGATTCTCTACAACATGTATACCGCCTACAGGGACCAATCAAACCCTAAGTACGCGCAATTCATCGACATTGTAGGCCCAGGCGGGCTCCGGCTCATTGACGAGCTGACTTTCCGGACGGTGCCAACGTCATCTGTCGATCATTCGGTTCGAGTCGGCGGAAAGGTTGAAGTGCGCAAGAGGCACAAGGTTTTGGTGATTCCCCAGTTTAGAATCGGCAAACAGACCCTCTCTCCGAACCAGCTGTCCGAGGGAACCTTTAAGACCCTAGCGCTCTTCTTTCATGTCATAACTGAGGACAGTACCGTCCTCCTAATCGAGGAACCCGAGGTTTGCGTTCACCATGGCCTTTTGTCCAGCATCCTTGAACTCATCAAGTCCTCCTCGCGACGAAAGCAGATGATCGTTTCGACACACTCAGACTATGTCTTGGACCACGTGACCCCCGACAACGTGTTCCGGGTAACTGCTGACAGGTCGAAAGGGACCATCGCCCGCCATATCCGGAAGACGATGACGGCCAAGGAGTACTCGGCGCTTCGGGAGTACCTTGAGCAGGAGGGCAATCTAGGAGAATACTGGCGTGAGGGTGGCCTCGGAGACCGGCCATGAAGATGGGAATTATCGCCGAGGACGATAGTGACGTTCGGGTCCTTCGGGAGATCACACTGGCCCTCCTGAAACCGCGAACCGTCGGATTCAGTAGGTTTGTGGGCGATGGCTGCGGGAAGTTGCGGCGGAAGTGCTGCGCCTGGGCCAAGAATCTTGTAAGCCAAGGGTGTCCCTGGATCGTAGTGGTCCATGACCTCGACGTGTACGATGAGCAACAGCTTCGGACCCAGCTTACCCGCGCAATCGCCCCAGCGCAGGCAAAGGCTAGTGTTGTCCTAATACCAAAGCGGGAGATTGAGGCTTGGTTGCTGTACGACGGCGCCGCGATCGCTGCAGCGTTCAGCGAGCGCAGGCATCCGCAGGTTCCGGGAAACCCCGAGTCTCTTCTGGATCCCAAGAAACACCTGCGTGACCTCATATGGAAAAAATACCGCAAGGAGTATCTGAACACAGTGCATAATCCGCTAATTGCAAAGCACATTGACTTGAGATTGTTGGGACGTTCGGGATCGTTTGCGCCACATCTTGCTTTCGCGAGGACTGTTAGAGGAATGCTCCCTGACGAACGCCCAGTAAGCAGACGATAGGTCTTGCAAAATCCCCATTTCACTCATCTTCCCTTGGCGAAAGGTTGCGAAGCTCCGCTGCTAAGCAGGAACTTCACGAATTGACAATGGCCTCCGCCATCCGCCAGCCGCGGGGCACGTTCTCCAGCGTTCTTGGCTCGGTTAACCTCCGTCCAACGTCAAGAACCATTTCGCCACTCGCTGATCTACAATGGCTGTCCGAAAAATTCCGCCATTCACCGGAGAATTCATGAGCACTCTGAAAGGCTCCTGTAGCGCTCTGCTGGTTTTTTTACTCTCATGCGCCCCCATTGCGCTATCCCAATCCCTCCACGGCATCGACGTCACCGATCTCGACCGCAAAGCCGAGCCCTGCGACGACTTTTACGAATTCGCTAACGGCACATGGCGGGCCAACAATCCCATCCCGGCGTCGATGACCCGCTGGAGCAAGCGCTGGCAAGCGGGCGAGTTATCCAAGGACAAGCTGCGCGACATCCTCGAAGCCGCTGCGGAGGAAAAGAACGCTCCCAAGGGCAGCACCGAGCAGATCATCGGCGACTACTACGGCGCCTGCATGGACGAGTCTCGCGTGAACGCCCGCGGCATGGATCCGATCAAACCCTGGTTCGCCAAGATCGACGCCGCCCGCGACATGAGCGCGCTCCAGCCGATCATCGCCGAAATGCACGACATCCTTGTCACCGCTCCCTTTGTGCTGGGCAGCCAGCAGGATCCCCACAAGCCCTCCTGGGTGCTTGCTGACGTGGGCGCCAGTGGCCTGAGTCTTCCCGATCGCGACTACTATCTCAAACCCGAGCCGCGCTTCAAGGAAGCCCGCGAGAAATATGTTGAGCACGTCACCGCGATGTTCAAGCTCGCGGGCTGGGACCAGAAGTCTGCAGCGGCCGGCGCTCAGACGGTCATGAGCATGGAGACCAAGTTAGCCGAGGCCTCGCTCGACAACGTCGCCTTGCGCGATCCCGCCAACACCGATCACAACACAACTTTTGCTCAGCTCCAGGCCATGGCTCCTCATTTCGATTGGGTCAGCTACTTCAAGCACCGCCAACTGCCCACTGATGTGGACATGAACGTCGACCAGCCCAAGTTCGTGCAGGAATTCGACCGCCAGTTACAGCAGACTCCGCTCCCTGACTGGAAGGTCTATTTGAAATGGCAGCTTCTGAACTCGACCGCGAGTTCGTTGTCGTCGCCATTCGTGGAAGAAGACTTCGCCTTCAATGGAAAATATCTGGGCGGCGCGACCGAGATGAAGCCGCGCTGGAAGCGTTGCGTGGAGTCTTCCGACCAGTTGCTGGGCGAGGCCCTGGGGAAGAAATACGTCGAGAAATATTTCCCGCCGGAAGCCAAGGCCCGCATGCAGGAGATGGTGCGCAATCTTCTCACCACCATGCGCGACGATATTCTCAGCCGTCCCTGGATGAGCGACGACACCAAGGAAAAGGCCATGGCGAAGATCGCGACGTTTAATCCGAAGATCGGATATCCCGACAAGTGGAAGGACTACAGCCACGTCGAGATTCGCCGTGATGCTTTTTTTGAAGACATGATTGCGGGCAGACAGTTCGTGGAAGAGGACGATCGGCTGCAAATTGGCCGCCCCGTCGACCGCGGCCGCTGGGGCATGACGCCGCCGACTTCCGACGCGTACTACAACCCGCTGATGAACGAAATCGTCTTCCCGGCGGGCATTCTGCAGCCTCCCGCGTTCGATATGAATGCGGTTGACGCGGTGAATTACGGCGCCATCGGCGTGGTCATCGGGCACGAAATTTCCCACGGCTTCGACGATCAAGGAGCGCAATTCGACTTTCTTGGACGTCTGCGCAACTGGTGGACCGACGCTGACCTGAAGAACTTCCAGGCGCGCGCCGCCTGCGTCGCCGACCAGTTCGATCACTACTACATCGAAAAAGACATTCACCACAACGGCAAGCTGGTGCTCGGCGAAAGCATCGGCGACCTGGGCGGAGCCAAGATCGCTTACCTCGCTTATGAGAAGTCGCTCGAGGGCAAGCCGCGTCCCGCCGATATCAACGGCTTCACCCCCGAACAGCAATTCTTCATTGCCTGGGGCCAGTTCCGCGGAGACGAGACTCGCCCCGAATTTCAGCGCCTCATGGTGCAGAGCGATCCTCATCCGGTAGCGAAATACCGCGTGATCGGCCCACTGTCGAATCTGCCGGAGTTCCAGAAAGCATTTAGCTGCAAGGCAGACGCGCCAATGGTAAGGCCTGCCGACAAGCGCTGCGAGGTGTGGTAAGGCGCTGCAGTCTCCTTTAAGGCTCTGGCTGCCCCATCCTTCTCGCGTTTTTCGCGAGAGGGTGGGGACTTTGACTTTCAACTCGCCCCATTGAAATCACATTACCAACGTAAGGGCATCCCACCGTTTCCTGCTGCCAGCGAGCTTCTGCGTTCGCTAGCCTGACCATGGGATGGAGTGCGTCGGGCCAGTCCCACGGACTGCGTCGGTGATCCTTGCTACCCTGATCGTTCGTTCGTCCAACCCCGCCGGGCTGCTGGTCTGGTGCGCTGTCGGTTTCTTCGCCGGCCTCGGCCTTTTCTTTTACGGATTCCGTCTGCTGCAGCGGCGCCGCCTCATCCTCGATACGCCGTTTTCGAAAATTCGGAGCGCCTCCATGGGCATGGTGGAAGTCAGCGGCCTCGCCGTCGGCCCTTACACCATGATCGCGCCCATCACCGCGCGCCCTTGCTACTACTACCGCACGCTGGTCTGGGAGTACAAACAGAACGGCAAAAACAAACAATGGGTGAAGGTCGCGGGCGAATGCATGCACGTACCTTTCTTTGTCGACGACAACACCGGACGCCTGCTGGTCGATCCGCGCGGCGCCGACCTCGACCTGCACTGCGATTTCAACGAGCAATTCAACGGTTCTTTCTTCTCGAACAACGACGTCGCTCCCGGCAACGTCAACAGCTTCCTGTCGTGCCACGGAGTCGTCACAGGTAACAAAATCAAAGTCGAGGAGTACTGCATCAAGCCCAAGAACTCGCTGTTCATCCTGGGGACGCTGGCAGAAAATCCCGGCATTGAGGTCGGCCCAAAACCGGTCCAGGACCCGGAGGCGATCCATTCCTTCTCCCGGCAGGGATTTTCACTCTCGATGTCGATCAATGCGTTTTCAGCTTCCACGGGTGGGAGCAAAGAAGACTTCATCGCGCCGCACTCAGTTCGGCTTTCTCCAGCGCCGGGCACTGCGAAAGCTTCCACGATACCTGGACAAAGAGTTGCCGACGCCCTGTTGAAAGTGGGAATTTCCAACCCGGCCGCCTGGGCGGCAGCCGGAGTGACCGCGGCAGGCGCGGCCCCTGGCGTTCAGGTCATCGAAGACCCGACCGATCAGCCCCGCTCCGCCGTTCAAGCCGCAGCATTTAACCCTCATCCTCCAGTCGCGCTGATGAAGGGAACGAACAACCGGACGTTTCTGATTTCCTGGCGCAGCCAGCAGGAAGTGGCCCGTTCTCTAGGCTGGAGGTGCACTCTGATGATCTGGGGCGGACCCGCCTTGGCCTTGATCAGCCTCTACATTTTCCTGGGCATCGAGCATTTGCTCTGAGGTTTCGCACCAGACTTCTAACCAAACCGTGACGCGGTCCCGCCGCATGCCTCTAGTACAATCAAACGCGTGAGCGACGCTGTCCGCATCGGAATCCTGGGCGACTTCAACCCTGAATCTCGCTCGCATCAGGCCACCAACAACGCCCTGCAACACGCCGCCCGCAAACTGGAAATGCAGGTCGAAGCCGAGTGGCTGCCGACCCCGTCGTTAACCGCCAGTGATGCAGAAAAGAAGCTTGAGACTTTCGACGGCCTCTGGGGCGCGCCCGGCAGCCCCTTCAAGAGCTTCGACGGCATGCTGAAAGGCATCGAGTTCGCCCGCCGCCGCGACTGGCCCTACCTGGGCACCTGCGCCGGCTTCCAGTACGCCTTCATCGAGTTCGCCCGCAACGTGCTGCACATCGCCGACGCCGACAGCGCCGAGAACAATTCCGGATCGAAGAACATCATCGTCTATCCCGTAGCCTGCGCCGTCCCCGACCGCAACGGCAACGCGCCCAAACTTTCTGGCGTGGTCCCCGAGATTCGCCTGCGCCCCGGCTCCTACCTGCAGACGTACTACGGGAAGGACAAAGAAACTGTGACCGAAGAATTCTTCTGCAACTTCGAAATCAATCCCGACTTCGAATGGACCACCATGGAAGCCGGATTCCCCGTCGTCGCCCGCAGTCCCCAGGGCGAGATTCGCGCTATCGAATCCCCCACCCACCGATTTTTTGTGGCCACCCTTTTCCAGCCCCAGCTGTCTTCCACCGAGAAAAAGCCGCACCCGCTAGTGCTGGCCTTCGTCCAGGCCGCCGCCGACTGGGGCAAGAAAAAGCTGGACGACAGCGTGCTCGAGTAGCCAATGTGGGCCGGACACTCATGTCCGACAACTCTGTCCACGAAATAAATGCCAACCAAACTAGTTACCAAAGTCTCGGCACCCGCCACATTACCCAGCCCACACCATGCGCATCTGGAGCCCTCACCGGGCTCTAGCTAGACTCATTCCGATCAGTCGCCCTCCCCAAACCGCGCCCACAGGAGCCGCTTTCGTCTATGCCTATGCAGTTGGCCAACCAGCTCCGCCTCCCGTTTACGACTCTTGTCAGCTACATTCCGGTGATCGCCACCGTCGTGACCACGTTCTTCAGCGTGATCCTGGCCCGCGCCACCCTGCGCTACGTGGAGGCCACCGACAAGGGCCTGGCACTCGCCCGCGAAGAATTCGAGCGCGAATGGTCCCCAGATCTGCACATCAAGATGGAACGGGTCTCCGCCACCGAGGCGAAGGTCATCGTGACGAACCTGGCCAAGACTTCGGTCCTGCTGCAGCTTCTGCAGTTGCGTAAGCTCTCCCACGCCATGCCCTTTGAGCGCTGCCGCCTCAACGATCCCCTGGTCGGTGGTATGACGTGGAGTCAGGAACTGGGCCGGCGCATCCTGGCCTGCACAGGAGAAGAATTCGAAGGCCCCATCGCCGTCTCAGCCACGTTCTACGCCGCCGGCCGCATGTATCGCACCGACTGGTTCCGCTCGCAGATTCAGGTGCGCGACGGCCGCATCGTCGTCCTCGAACCCAGCACCATGCCCACCCGCCGCGTCCGCGCAGTCGAGCGTAAGGGCCCCGAGCGGCGGCGCGAATTCGTCCAGGACGTAACCGCCACCGTCGCCCCCGCAAAAGTCGACTCCAAACCCGACGAAAAGTTCTTCGTAACCGGAGCCTGATTCGCGAAAAGGAATCACCGAACAATGTGGAGCGGACACCCCTGTCCGCTGGCTGGCTGGCCCAGGTTTCTGGCCGTAGACACCACGAAACTGGCTGCCCCACGCTTCGTGGTTTTCGAAGCGTGGGCATTGCTGCTGCCGCCATCAAGAGATTTTCCTGATCCGCAACTCGGCCTTCTCCGGTTCGTTCACGAGGACCGGTCCCGGCTCGTCATAGGCGTAGTGGCGAAAGCTGCTCCACGCCCAATCTTGCGGTTCCCGCACCAGTCCTCGCTTCACCGGATTCCGATGCATATACCGCAACTTCTCCACTCGCTTGCGTTCGGAGAATACAACGAAATCGTAGAATCGTGGCTGCCAGATGTGCCCGAATAGCATGAGCTGGAGCGCCGTGGCTGTGACCGGTGAACATCACGGATGGAGGGTCGGTGAAAAAAGCAGCAGCGTACGGGAGCAGCCGAGAAAATCTCCCAGCGACGGCAGCAGGAATGCCCACGCTTCGAAAACCACGAAGCGTGGGGCAGCCGGTTTTGTGAAGGGTGGACGGCCAGAAACCTGGGCCAGCCCCCCCCCGGTTTATACTTCCTCGCGGAAGAGTGATACATCCGCCCAAGTGGAGTCGCCGTGTATCTCAACGTAGCGGGCAGCTTCCATCCGGATTCGGACCAGTGCCCAACCTGAAGAGTGCAACGTGAGGATGGTTTACTATTCTCTTGCGTATTCCGTCGGCTCCGTCTGCGAACAGCAGTGGATCCAAAGCATCCGCAGCCTTCGACGCTACAACCCGAGTATTCGCGTATTTCTTTTCCTCTACACCGGCGCCTCCGCAGCTCTGCTCCATGAGGCGCATCGGTCGCGGGTTAGCGTCCAGTACCTCGGCGACTATCGCGAGTGTCTTCACCGCATGCACCCTCGCGGGTCGGTCCTGGCTCTGTATCCTACGTTCCACAAGTTTCTCCCCCTTGGAGATGGCCCCCTGGACGCGGCCTCGCAACTTCTCTACCTGGATTGCGATACGTTTTTCTTCGACGATGTCGAAGCATTGTTCCATTGCTATGCCGAGCACGACTGGTATGCGCGAGAGGAGCCGCTGTCGCGGCGCAGTCACTGTGGGTACAACCCAACGCACATCGACGAATCCATCCTCGAATCCATCGCGCGGCACGAGCGCCTGCGGGCCATCAGTCCCTTCAACTCAGGCGTTTGCCTGCTGAACGATCCCATGAGGAGCGGTTTCGATCGGATACGCGTCAGTTTTCTCGATCTGGCCTGGCGACTCCTCGCCGGTCGTGAGCTCTGTAGCCGCGCCGCTTCCGGAGACAACGCACAGATCCATGCGGCCGTAATGGCTGCGATCGATGCCGTGGATCGGCAACGAGCGCTGCCCTATCCTTCCCGAAACTCCTGGATCCTCGAGCAGATCGCTTTGTGGCTCGCTCTTGGACATCTGCCGCAGATCTCTTACGGCCTGATGTTACGCCAGCATGTCTTGCAGGGCGTCGAATTTCAGGATGCATTCGCTTGCAGCCGCCGCTGCGTGGTCGCGCACTACTATAGCCACCTGACAGCCCAATTTTTCTCCGCGGTGCCGCCGATCCCGGATTAGGGAAGCCATCCCTCCCGGCTCGCCTGAGAAAACCGGGGAACGTCCCCATGTTTCCAAAGGCAGCCGGGAACCGCGAGGGTGCCCCGTCCTTCGTCTCCTTTTTTGGGAGAGACGGGACCTGCCCTGAGCGAAGTCGAAGGGGCGGCCCATTTTCTTGTCAAGAGGCAAAACCCACCCATTTCCGCCTAACTCCCTGACAACAATCGCAATATATTCCGGGGAAAATGTCCAGTTTGCCCCACCCAATTTGCTATTCTAAAAATAGAGAGACAAAAATTCTGGAAACAGAGGCGCGGCTACGCGGTCGCGCCTTTTCTTTTGGGCCGAGTCTGGGGTGGGGTAAATGAAGCGTTGGCAGCGTTTTCACACGTTCAAGCAGCGTGGCGAATGGGTCGAACTCGAATTCATGGCGCAAGTTGCCCTGCACGGCTTCAACGTCTCCAAGCCGTGGGGAGACTGCTCCCCCTACGACGTCGGCATCGAGCGCGGCGGCCAGCTCCTCCGCGTCCAGGTCAAAGGCTTCTCCGCCCGCAAAGGCGGTGGATACCTCTGCCGCCTCCGCCACGGCGGTTGCGGAAAAGAGCGCTATCGCCCCGACGACCTCGACCTGTTCGCCCTCTACATCCTCCCCGCCGAAGCCTGGTACCTCATCCCCAGCGCCGCCGTCCTTCGCCCCAAACCCAAAATGTGGCTCACCATGTATCCCGACGGCCCTCCCCGCCGCCCCGGCCGCCACACCCGAGATCACGACTACGAACCCTACCGCGAAGCCTGGGGCTTATTGTCGAAAACCCGAACCGAACTCAACAGCAACACCAGGCGCTGACCGAGGGGTGCCCCACCCTTGTCGCGTTTTGTGCGACAGGGTGGGTCTTTTGACTTTTTCCATTCCAGGAAACTCGAACCCACGATGTTCACAGATCACAGATTCGTTCCCCCCGCCCTAAACTACGATCCAGTCATGCCTTGGGGACTCAAGCGTTTCCAACAAGCACGCTGTCTCCACTTCATAACTTTCAGCTGTCACCACCGCGACCCCCTGCTGGCCACCCCACGCGCCCGCGATGTCTTCGAACAAACCCTAGAACGCGTCCGCCGCTGGTACGGATTCTTCGTCTCCGGCTACGTGGTCATGCCCGAACACGTCCACCTGCTGATCAGCGAACCAGAACGCAACACTCTCTCTGTAGCTTTGCAAATGCTCAAGCAGAACACCGCCCACCAACTCCGTCCGCCTGAAGGCAGCCCCTTCTGGCAACCTCGCTACTACGATTTCAACGTCTGGACCGACAGCAAGCGAATTGAGAAGCTACGCTACATTCACCGCAATCCCGTGAAACGAGGCCTGGTCGAGCGACCGGAGGATTGGCAGTGGAGCAGCTTCCGCCACTATGCAACTGGTGTTGAAGGAGTGGTCGAAATCGAATCACAATGGACGGCGAGAAAGCGGGAGGGGGCTGGCCCAGGTTTCTAGCGGTAGACACGACTACGAAACCGGCTGCCCCACGCTTCGTTGTTTTCGAAGCGTGGGCATTCCTGCTACCGGCATCAAGGGATTTTCCGGATCCGCAACTCGGCCTTCTCCGGTTCGTTCACCAGGACGGGTCCCGCCCCGCCATAGGCGTAGTGGCGAAACCTGCTCTACGCCCAGTCTTGCGGTTCCCGCACCAGTCCTCGCTTCACCGGATTGCGATGCATATACCGCAACTTCTCCACTCGCTTGCATTCGGAGAATACAACGAAATCGTAGAATCGTGGCTGCCAGATGCGCCCGCGCTCGACCGGCGTCTGCCACAGCGGCATCTGTGTCGAATCGAGTTCGCGCCGCAGGCGACCAAGCAGACATCGGGCGAATTCCTGCTTCAGGGCTTTCATCACCACAGACGGATCGCCGCGCTGCGGCTCGCCCAGCAGCAGATGCACGTGCTCCGGCATCACTACGTATCCCACAACCACAAAGCGATACCGTCGCCGCACCCGCTCCAGCACGCGCAGAAACAGGTCTCGGTTGCGCCGGCTGGCCAGCAGCGGCCACCGCTGATAACAACTGGTGGTGATGAAGTGCGAGTACCCCGCCCCGTAATATCGACGCAGCCGGTTGGGCATGGCCGAGACATAGCACGGGCTGGAGCGCCGTGGCTGTGACCGGTGAACATCACGGATGGAGGGGCAGTGAAAAAAGGTAGAAGCGGACGGGTGTAGCCGAGAAAATCTCCCAGCGACAGCAGCAGGAATGCCCACGCTTCGAAAACCACGAAGCGTGGGGCAGCCAGTTTTGGGGTAGTGTTTGCGGCGGGAAAAACTGGGCCAGCCCCCGGACGGTTTTGGAGCAGTGTTTACGGAAAAACCTGGACCAGCCCCCTAGTGTTTGTTAGATATGTGCTTGACGGTTAAAGCTGGTACGCCTTCCTCATTTATAACGTCAAACTCGCTTCCGTTGGCATAGCAGAAGATGTCATCGTCGTGGTCCGCAGCCTCGCAAGTAAGACCACAACCGATAGTGTCTTTGAGTTTGGTCTGCAGGGCAGTCTTGTATTGCTTTGTCACTGCAGTATTGAGGGCATTCCTCCACGCCGTTCGCGCCTGTTTGAATCCGGCCTGAATTGCTACATCAAGTTTTGCTAAGTCGTCCGGCGACTTCGCGAGCCCGGGACCCTTACTTTCGACGGCGATGTTTATTATCGCTGTTTTGTCCCCTCTCAGCTCCCAATCGTAAGCCTCTTGGTCGACCCCAGCGTGTTTTACCTGTTCATGTTGGGTGGATTGGTCAACCGTTTGCATCGTTTGCGGAAGCGATTTGTTCTGATCAGGATGTTTCCCTAAACTCGCGTCAGAAGCTTGCTTCGGGGCACTGATGAATGTTCTTAGATCAAGCGGTGCAGCCCAAAAGGCCGAAGTGAACAGAAGCAACGAAGCTGCCATAAAGAGCGCCAAGCTAAACCATGTCAAAATGAGGGCAGGAAGAGAAAAGCTCGCCCCCGGCTTGCGTACGAGAGATGCAAAAATGACCAGGACCACCATGAGGACGAGCATGATGATAGTCCCGAAGATCGCGACCTTTGCATCAATACCAAAGGAAAAAACGATCGCGATGACCGCGATGATGCCGCCAATACCGAGGGCGTACCTTATAGATGGGACGGCTTTAACTGCCCGGTCCAAAAAGGTCGAGAGGGTGGGAGTGGAGCCGGACATCCAAAACCTCCGGGAGTAAGCTGTAGTGCACCCCTCAAAACCAGACACAGGGCTGGCCCAGGTTTCCTGGCCGTAAACACTACCACGAAACCGGCTGCCCCACGCTTCGTGGTTTTCGAAGCGTGGGCATTCCCGCTGCCGTCATCAAGAGATTTTCCTGATCCGCAACGCCTCCCGCGGGGTGCCCCACGTCTCGCATTTGAGACGTGGTGATTTTCGATTGCGCTACGCTCACACTCCCACCGCCTGCGGCTTGGTCGCCAACAACTGCCGCAACACGTACTGCAGAATCCCGCCGTTGGCGTAGTACAGCGCTTCCTGCGGCGTATCGATCCGCACCAACGCATCGAACTCTGTCGGCTCTTTCCCTTTGACCGCGGCGCGCACTTTCACGGTGCGTCCTGCGGCGAAGTGGTCGACTACATCGCGGATGCCGGTGATCTCGAACACTTCCTCGCCCGTCAGCTTGAGCGATTCCGCGTTCTGGCCCGCCGGAAATTGCAGCGGCAGGACGCCCATGCCGACCAGGTTCGAGCGATGAATGCGTTCATAGCTTTCCGCGATGACCGCGCGCACGCCCAGCAGCGCTGGCCCTTTCGCCGCCCAGTCGCGCGACGATCCGGAGCCGTACTCCTTGCCCGCGAGAATGACCAGCGGTGTGCCGGCCTCGCAATACTTTTCCGACGCGTCGAAGATCGACATCTCCGTGTTCGTTGGCAGATGGCGGGTGAATCCGCCTTCGGTTGCGACCAGCTTGTTGCGCAGGCGGACGTTGGCGAAGGTGCCGCGCACCATCACTTCATGATTGCCGCGGCGCGATCCGTAGGAGTTGAAGTCCGCCGGCTTGACGCCATGTTCCTGCAGATATTTCCCGGCCGGACTGTCTTTTTTGATCGAGCCCGCGGGCGAAATATGATCGGTGGTGACGCTGTCGCCGAGAACGGCCAGCACGCGCGCCTTCTTGATCTCCTGGACCGGCGCGGGTTTCACGTCCATGTCATCGAAGTACGGAGCGCGCCGGATGTAGGTCGAGTCCTTCTCCCACGCGTAGGTTTCGCCTTTGGGCACGGACAGCCCGCGCCAGCGCTCGTCGCCCTGAAATACTTCCGCGTACGATTTCGAGAACATCTCCGACGTGATCGACTGCTGCATGGCTTCTTCGATCTCGCGCTGCGAAGGCCAGATGTCGGCCATGTAGACGGGCTGGCCATCTTTGCCGTTGCCGATCGGGTCTTTGCGCAGGTCGATGTCGATGCGCCCGGCCAGTGCAAACGCCACCACCAGCGGCGGCGACATCAGGTAGTTGGCGCGAACTTCGGAGTTGATGCGGCCTTCAAAATTGCGATTGCCCGAGAGCACGGAGGCGACCACCAGTTCTTTCTCGTCGATCGCCTGCGAAACTTCGGTGGGCAGCGGACCCGAGTTGCCGATGCACGTCGTGCATCCGTATCCGACGAGATGAAATTTCAGCTTCTCAAGATACGGCGTCAGCCCGGCCTTCGCCAGATAGTCGGTGACGGTTTTCGATCCCGGGGCCAGCGAAGTCTTGACCCACGGCGGCGTGGTCAGCCCCTTCTCGACCGCCTTTTTCGCCAGCAGTCCGGCGCCGATCAGTACGGAGGGGTTTGAGGTATTGGTGCACGAAGTGATCGCAGCGATGACGACGCTGCCGTGCTTCAGCGCATCTTTCACCGAGGCCGGCACATGCTCATGCACATTGGGATCTTCCACGCCGATGGCGGCCGGACTTCCACCTTCCTGCTCCCAGCGCGGGCCATTCGCAGCCGCAGGCGGGCCGGTCTTCGCCGCAGTTTTCGGCTTGATCAGCGAAGGCAGGGCTTTTTGAAACGACTCCCCCGCCTGCGAGAGCACAACGCGATCCTGCGGACGCTTCGGCCCCGCCAGGCTCGGCTCCACAGTCGCAAGATCGAGCGTGAGCAATTCGGAGTACTCGGCCTCGGGAGTCTTGTCGTCGTGAAACAGTCCCTGCTCGCGGCTGTAAGCCTCAACCAGCGCGATCTGTTCTTCGCTGCGCCCCGTCAGCCGCAGATATTTCAGGGTCTCTTTGTCTATCGGGAAAATGCCGCACGTGGCACCGTATTCCGGCGACATATTCGCGATGGTGGCGCGATCGGCCAGCGGCAAATCGCGCAGGCCGGGGCCGAAGTACTCAACAAACTTTCCGACGACGCCGTGCTTGCGCAGCATCTCCGTCACGGTCAGAACGAGATCAGTCGCCGTCGCACCTTCGCGCAATCGCCCCGTAAGCTTCACGCCCACCACCAGCGGAATCAGCATGGACACAGGCTGTCCCAGCATCGCTGCCTCGGCCTCAATTCCTCCCACGCCCCATCCCAGCACCCCCAACCCGTTGATCATCGTCGTATGACTGTCGGTGCCGACTAAGGTGTCGGGGTAGGCTACGCGTTTGCCAGGGGATTCGTGGACGAAGATCACGCGGGCCAGGTATTCGAGATTGACCTGGTGGACGATGCCGGTGTCGGGGGGAACGATTGCCAGATTGCGAAAGCCGGTCTGGCCCCAGCGCAAGAACGAGTAGCGCTCTTTGTTGCGCTGGAATTCGAGCAGGGCGTTCATGTCGAAGGCGTTGGGCGTGCCGAATTCGTCAACCTGGACCGAGTGATCGATGACCAACTCGACCGGCTGCAGAGGGTTGATCAGAGCGGGATCGCCGCCGAGCTGCTTCATGGCGTCGCGCATGGCGGCGAGGTCGACTACGCAGGGGACGCCAGTGAAATCCTGGAGCAGGACTCGGCTGGGGGTGAAGGCAATTTCTTTCTCCGGCTTGGAGTTCTTGTTCCAGGCCGCGAGCGCGCGCACTTCTTCCTTCGTGACGTTGCGGCCGTCTTCGGTGCGCAGTAGGTTCTCGAGCAGAATTCGCAGCGAGAAGGGCAAGTGCCTGGTGGAGATGCCTTGCTTGTCGAGAGCGTCGAGACGATAGATTTCGTATTCTTTCTTGCCAACTTTAAGGGCGGAACGGCTGTTGAAACTGTTCACAGACATGATGGCCTTCCTTGGAGGAAATGCTGCGCGGGCGCAAAGCGGGCGCGAGCCAAAATCCGACGTTAACAGTGTAATGGAAGGGATCGGAAGTGCAGAAATGGAGTTCGGCAGCCGCCATCCACTACGCCCATTAGTATGCCGGTGAAGAGCGGGAGCCGAGCTTTCGCTCGGCATGGACGGGCGAGGGCGCCCGTCCCCACACTGACCGTCCCCACACCGACATTACTTGGCGCGAAGCAGCAGAACGGGCACGCTGATACTGTGCCGGACTTTGGTGGCGGTCGTACCTAGAAACATGTCGGCGAGGAACCGGTGACCGTGCGTACTCATCGCCACCAGGTCGCAGCCCTTTTGCTCGACCCACTTGATAATTTCTTTGGCTGGCTCGCCGTAGGCGAGTTCCGCATCGGTGGCGATGCCGGCGGATTGGAACTCGGCGCGGACTCGCTCGAGGTACGCGGTGTCTTCGGCAATTTCGGGACTGACGGCGTCAGAACCGTAGGTTCGGGCGGCCCATCCGTCGGCGACGTGGAGCAGGACTAGGCGGCTGTGAGCCAACTTCGCCAGATCCTTCACGTGGTCGATGATGGCGCGGTCGGAGGGGGTGCCGTCGAGAGTGACGAGAATCTTGTCGTACATAGGCGTCTTGGTTGCGGCGAACAGCGCGAAGGAATTGACACGAGGTACGCGATGATTTGTGCCATTCGTCCGGGACTCTGTGCCGTGGCTCTTCTTTCGCCCCTTCGGGGCTGGTTCATTTTCCACTTTTCACCCACGGCTTGCGCCGTGGGCTTTATTCTTGCGCCGCTTCGCGGCTTTTTGCGGCACTCCACTTTGCGCCCGTCACGAGCCGGTGATTACGTGCCAGGCTGCCTTCATCGAATCGGGCAGGCCATAAATATCCATGGCGGTGATCAGGATAGCACTGGCCCAACCTGCTAAAAGGAGGAACCAGCCGTTTTTCCAAGCACCCATGCGCTTTCGCGAACTGGTGAATTGCAGGAGCGGGAACATGGCGAAGGGAAGTTGCAGGGCGAGAACGACCTGGCTGAGCGTGAGCAGGTCGGTGACGCTGCTGTCGCCACGAAGGCCGATGATGAGTACGGCCGGCAGGATGGCTAGAGTGCGCGTGATGAGCCTCCGCACCCAGGGCTTCAGCCGCCAGTGCATGAAACCTTCCATGACGACCTGGCCGGCGAGGGTGCCGGTGATGGTGCTGCTTTGGCCGCTGGCCAGCAAGGCGACGGCAAAGAGAGTGCTGGCAACGCCGGTGCCGAGCAGGGGAGCGAGGGTCAGATAGGCAACGCGAATCCAGTCACTGCTGGCGTCGAAGTGGATGATTCGGCCGCCGGCGGCGGTGACGCTCTGCTTGCCGAAGAAGACGGTCGCGGCAAGAACCAGAATGGCGGCGTTCACGAAAAAGGCGACGGTCAAAGCGGCAACGGAGTCGATGGTGTTGAAGTCGATGGCGCGGCGAATCGACTTCGTGTCCTTCTGCAATTTGCGGCTCTGCACGAGCGCTGAGTGCAGGTAGAGATTGTGGGGCATGACGGTCGCGCCGATGATTCCGATGGCGATATAGAGCATGCCGGCCTGCCGGAAGTGCGGCGTAACCAGAGCCTTTCCCATCTCCAGAAAACTGGGCTGGGTCTGCGGGAGAACGAAGATTTCGATGAAGTAGCACACCGCGATGGTCGCCACCAGCAACAGAACCACGGCTTCGATGCCGCGCATGCCGAACTGCTGGAGCGCCAGGAGCAGGAGCACGTCCACGCCCGTGATTATGACGGCCCAGAGCAAGGGAATATGGAACATCAGGTTGAGGGCGACCGCACTTCCCAGCACCTCGGCCAGGTCACACGCGCCGATCGCCAGTTCGCTCATGAGCCAGTTCGGCCAGCGGGTCCAACTGGGATACCAATCGCGGCAGCATTGGGCGAGATCTTTGCCAGTTACTACGCCCAGACGGGCGGAGATGACTTGCATGAAGATGGCCATGAGGCTGGCGAGGCCGACGATCGAGAGGAGTCCGTATTTGAACTGAGCGCCACCCTGAAGATCGGTGCCCCAGTTGCCGGGGTCCATGTAGCCGACGCTGACGAGGATGGCGGGGCCGACGAAAGCGCGCCATTGCTCCCAGAATCCGGCATCGTGATGCGGCACCGCGATGGAGCTGTGGGCGCCTTCGAGCGACAAACTGCCGCGGGGCTTGACTTCGGCACTGACGGCCGGAGCAGGACTCGCAGGCATACCACTATCTAGTTCGTCGCTGGCCCTCATCCCCGGCGTTCTCCTGCGCTTTCCCTGTAGACCCCAGACAGTCGGGTATGTTAGGCAGTCTACACCAAAATTGGTTAACTATGGTTAAGTATGTGGATCAAGCGTTGGACGGAGGGCTGGGCGCGACCCAGATCTTTTCCGCGGCCAGACCACCGAGGACGACTGCACCCGCAGAGGTGCGGATGGAGAGGGTCTTGTCGTAGTTGCGGTCGAGCAGTCGGACCCGGGCTCCGGGACGAATACCGCGCGCTTCAAGAAATTCCAGTAGATGGCGATCGCGTTCGTAGATGCCGCTCACGAGATAGGCTTGGCCGGGCTCGGCATCGGCGAGGCGGACCAAACCTCGCTTGCGGCGGCTGGCGGGGCTCTCGACCTCACTTAAATTGCCATGCGGACATGCACCGTCTGAGCCCAACTTCGCGAGCAACTTGGCTTCGAAGTCGGGAGACACTGCATGCTCCAGACGCTCGGCTTCATCATGGACCTTCCACCACTCCATGCCAAACATTTCTGAGAGCATGCGTTCGATGAGGTGATGGCGCAAGGTGAGCTTACGGGCAATTTTCCGGCCGGCGGCGGTGAGGCGGATTTCGCCGTCGCCCTGAACTCGGACGAGGCCGTCTTTCTTCAGCCGCCGCAGGGCCATGGTCACAGCCGGCGCCGAGACCTTGTGCCAGTCGGCCAGGCGAGCGGATATCACGGTCTCCCCGTCGCTTTCGGCTTCGAGGATCGACTTCAGGTAGTCTTCTTTGGAAACGGTGATCATGCTGGGGAGATTATACTTCGGGGCTTAAGCACGGTTAATGCGGATTTCGGGTAGCGGAGATCCCCACTTCTCGCGCAGAGAACGCGCGAGAAATGGGGCACCCAGCAGCTTTTTTGCCGCCCCTACAGGGCTTGTTCATTTCCGACTGCTGTCACCCAGGGCTTACGCCCTAGGCTTTATTCTCGCGCCGCTTCGCGGCTTTTCCGAGGCCGCGCCACTGCAGATGGCTGTCGCGGTTTGACAGCATTCCTCTTCAACCCCTAACCTGATTTGCTCTGGCTTATGAAAGTTCTGGTCTTAGGTGGAGGAGGGCGCGAGCACGCGCTGGTGTGGAAGCTGCGGCAGTCGCCGCGCATTTCGCAGCTTTACTGCGCACCGGGGAACGGCGGCATCGCCGACGAGGCCGAGTGCCTGCCAGCGGACCTGAAGAGCCTGGAGTCGATTACGGCGCTGGCAGCGCGGTTGCATCCCGATCTCACTGTAGTGGGGCCGGAACTGCCGCTCACTTTGGGCGTGGTGGATGAGTTCATGCGGCGCGACTGGCCAGCCTTTGGGCCAACGCAGGCGGCGGCGCGGCTTGAATCGAGCAAGAGTTTTGCCAAGGAGTTTCTGCAGCGTCACCACATTCCAACCGCTCCGTTTGCTATCTGCGATTCGATTGAACAGGTGCGGGCTGGGCTGGGACACTTTCATCTGCCGGTTGTCGTGAAGGCGGACGGGCTGGCCGCGGGCAAAGGTGTCGTGATCGCGAAAAGCAAGGAAGAGGCAGCCAGCGTAGCGGCGGAGATGCTCAGCGGCAGAATGCTGGGGGAGGCCGGGGCGCGGGTCGTGCTGGAAGAGTGTTTGAAGGGCGACGAACTTTCGTTCCTCGTGTTCAGCGACGGCGAGCGCTTGGTTCCGTTGGTGGCGGCGCAGGATCACAAACGCGTGGGCGACGGCGATACTGGTCCGAACACGGGCGGCATGGGAGCGTACTCGACTCGCGACATTGTCGACGAGCAAATGCGGGACTGGCTGGTCAATCACATCGCGCGGCCGGTAGTGGCCGGAATGAAGGCCGAGGGCGCGGAATTTAAGGGCGTACTGTATTGCGGGTTGATGATGACGGCGCGCGGTCCGATGGTGCTGGAGTTCAACTGCCGGTTTGGCGATCCGGAGACGCAGCCGATTCTGATGCGGCTAGAGAGCGATTTGCTGGATGCTTTGGAGGCCTCGATTCAGGGGCGCGTGAGTGAGGGTGACTTTAAGTGGTCGCAGGATGCTTCGGTTTGCGTGGTGATCTCGTCGGGGGGATATCCGGGGACGTTTGAAGTTGGGAAGCGGATTGACGGGCTGGAGGAGGCGGGCGCGGTTTCGGGGGTGAAAGTTTTTCATGCGGGGACGTCTCGGCGCGATGGGGCGTATTACACCTCCGGTGGGCGTGTGCTCGGAGTGACGGCGCGGGCGGCGGATTTGGAGACGGCGGTCGGGCGAGCTTATGAGGCTTGCGGAAAGATTGGGTTCGAAGGGGCGCATTATCGGAAGGATATTGCGGGGCGGGCGCTGAAGAAGTAGGCGGAGCTTCGCTCCGCCGGACAGCCGAGGGCGGCTGTCCCCACATTGTTCTTGTTTGGAGTTTGAGAATGAGCAAGCCGCTGGTTTCGATTGTGATGGGGAGTGACACCGATCTGGAGATCATGCGCGAGGCGGGGAAGGCGCTCGACGAGTTCGACATCGCGTATGAGATCGACGTGACTTCGGCGCACCGGTCGCCGGATCGCACGGCCGACTTCGCGCGCAAGGCGGCGGAGCGAGGGATTCGCGTAATCATTGCGGGAGCGGGCGGGGCGGCGCATTTGGCGGGGGTGATCGCGGCGCATACGACTTTGCCGGTGATTGGGGTGCCGATTCCATCCACTTCGCTGCAGGGGATGGATTCGTTGCTGGCGACGGTGCAGATGCCGGCGGGGATTCCGGTGGCTACCGTCGCGATTGGGAAGCCGGGGGCGACGAATGCGGGGATTCTGGCGGCGCAGATGATTGGGCTGGGGGATGCGTCTGTGGCGAGGAAGCTTCAGGAGCACAAGGAGAAGCTGGCGCGGGGCGTGGAGGAGAAGTCGAGGAAGTTGAGGGAATTGTAGAGTTCGCCTACCGAAGTCAAAGTCCCCACCCTGTCGCAAAGAACGCGACAAGGGCGGGGCACCCTTTCGATTCCAGTTACAGTTTCAAGTCTTTTAGATATTCGCGGAAGGGTCCGCCTAGATCGCTGCGCTTTAGGGCGAATTCTACTGTGGCTTTAAGGAATCCCAGCTTGTCGCCGGTATCGTAGCGGCGGCCTTCGTAGACGTAGGCGTACATTTTCTCGTGCTTCAATAACATGCGCAGGCCATCGGTGAGTTGGAGTTCGCCGCCGGCGCCGGTTGAAGTCTTGGCCAGGCAATCGAACACCGCTGGCGTCAGGATGTAGCGGCCGATAATCGCCAGGTTCGACGGGGCTTCCTCGAACTTCGGTTTCTCAACCATATTTCTGATCTCGAACAGGCGGCCGTTGAAGCCGTCAGCCTGCTTGGCATCGAACACGCCGTAGGAAGAAATCATCTTACCTTCGATAACTTGCGCGGCGATGACCGAGCATTGCTGCTGGTGGAAGACGTCGGCCATCTGCTTGAGGCAGGGCACGGGATTGTCGATGACGTCGTCGGCCAACAGCACGGCGAACGGTTCATTGCCGACGAGTTCGCGGGCCATGAGCACGGCATGGCCCAGGCCGAGCGCTTCTTTCTGGCGGACGTAGGCCACGTGCATCATGTCGGAGATGGAGCGGACGATCTTGAGCAGATCGGTCTTTTTGCGCTCCTCGAGCATGTGTTCCAGTTCGTAGCTGACGTCGAAGTGGTCTTCGATGGCCTGCTTGCCGCGTCCGGTGATGATGATGATCTGGTCGCAGCCTGAGGCCATGGCCTCTTCGACGCCGTATTGGATGATGGGCTTGTCGACCAGCGGCAGCATTTCTTTGGGCTGGGCTTTGGTGGCGGGCAGAAAGCGGGTGCCCAGGCCGGCGGCGGGGAAGACAGCTTTGCGGACTTTCATCATACGGTCGTTGGTCGCTCGTCGTTGGTCGTTGGCTCAATTCGAAACTGACAATTGTAAATGGTCGGGTTGGCGGGTGGCGATCTTGCGTGTTATTGAGGCATGTTTCCCCTTGCGTTTGAACTCACTTCTGATGCCGTCTCCTCGGCGGCTAGTTGCTCTAGAACTGAGTGGAGGGCGCGCAGGGCTTCGTCGGCGGCGGTGGCTTTCAGAACGAATTTCAGCATGCCATCCGGGGTGAATTGGGCGCCGCGCTGGGCGGAGACGAAGCGGGCGAGCTGCTCGGGATCGACGGCGGCGTTTTGACGGAATTTGAAGGTGACAGAATCGCGCTTGCGCTCGATGGCGTTCACGCCGACGCGAACGCAGAGCAGCTTGAGCGAGGCGTAGTCGAGCAGGTTGCGCACGGCTTGCGGCGGGGGGCCGTAACGGTCTTGCAACTCCGCGCCTACATCCGACAACTGCGATTCGGTTTCTACGCCGGCCACTCGCTTGTACATTCGTAGGCGCTGATTTTCCTCGGGAATGTAGTCAGCGGGGATGCGAATGTTCAGGCCCAGGTTAAGCTGGGTCTCGGCCTCTTCGGGGGCGGCCTCGCCCTTCATTTCGCGGACGGCGCGCTCCAGCATTTGCGTGTAGAGCTCGAAGCCAATGGCTTCGATGTGTCCGCTCTGCTCGCCGCCGAGAAGATTTCCGGCGCCTCGGAGTTCCAGGTCGAGGGCGGCGATCTTGAATCCGGCGCCGAGGTCGGAGAATTCCTTCAGGGCCGCCAGGCGGCGGCGTGCGATTGGGGTGAGCTCGACTTCCTTCGGGATCATCAGGTAGGCATAAGCGCGGCGGTTCGAGCGACCGACGCGTCCGCGCAACTGGTAGAGCTCGGAGAGACCCAGGCGGTCGGCGCGGTTGATCAGAATGGTGTTACAGAGCGGAATGTCGAGGCCGTTTTCGATGATGGTGGTCGCGACCAGAATGTCGGCTTCGTGGTGCATGAATTTCAGCATCACTTTTTCGAGTTCGGCTTCGCCCATCTGGCCGTGGCCGACGGTGATGCGGGCTTTCGGAACCAACTCCTGCAGCTTGGCGGCGATTTCCCAGATGCTCTCGACGCGATTGTGGACAAAATAGACTTGTCCGCCGCGCTCTAATTCTTGTTCAAGCGCGGACTGGATTAATTTGTCGTCCCAACTGGCGACCACGGTTTGAATCGCCATGCGGTCTTTGGGCGGGGTCTCGATCACGCTCATGTCACGCAGGCCGACCAACGACATGTGCAGGGTGCGCGGGATGGGCGTGGCCGACATGGTGAGCACATCGACTTGCTTGCGCATCTGCTTGATGCGTTCTTTGTGGCGCACGCCGAAGCGCTGCTCTTCGTCGACGATGAGCAGGCCGAGATCGGCGAATTTCAGATCTTTGGAAAGGATGCGGTGAGTGCCGATGAGAACGTCGATTTTGCCGGCTTCGGTCTTTTGCAGAATTTCTTTCTGCTGCTTCGGATTGCGGAAGCGGCTGATCATTTCGATGGTGACGGGGAACGGTCCGAAGCGTTGCTTGAAAGTCTCGTAATGCTGGAAGGCGAGGACAGTGGTGGGGGCCAGAACGGCGACCTGCTTGTTGTCGCTGACCGCCTTGAAAGCGGCGCGCATGGCGACTTCGGTCTTGCCGTAGCCGACATCGCCGCAGAGCAGACGGTCCATGGGCTGGGAAGATTCCATGTCGCGCATGACGTCGGTGATGGCCTGGGCCTGGTCGTCGGTCTCGGAGAACTCGAAGGCGTCTTCGAACTCGCGGACGAAGTCGTTGCCCTCGGGGAAGGAGTGGCCTTTCGCCATTTTGCGCTCGGCGTAGAGCTTGAGGAGTTCGTCGGCCATGTCTTTCATGGCCTTGCGCACACGCGCTTTGGTCTTGGCCCACGCTTGCGTGCCGAGATGGCTGAGCGCGGGCTTCGCGCCCTCGGACGAACGGTATTTCTGAATCAGGTCGAGGCGCGTGAGCGGGACATAGAGACGGGCGCCTTCGGCATATTCGAGCAGCATGAATTCGGTGTTGCCGTCGCCCTGATTGATTTCTTTCAGGCCCTGGTACTGGCCGATGCCGTGCTCTACGTGAACCACGTAGTCGCCGACCTGCAAATCGCGAAAGTCGGAGAGAAACGCCGACACTTTTGACTTCTGCCGCTGCGGCCGCACGGCCACGGTATCGGATTCATCGAACAGATCGCGGGCGCCGAAGACGGCGAGGTTGGCTTCGGGGAGGATTACGCCGTCGGGCACATAGGCCTTCGCGAGGGTTGTGGTCAGAACTTCGCCGGCGAAGTAGCTGGTTTCGTCGGCGTAGCTTTCGCCGCCACGGGTGCGGCTTCCCAGGCGGAAGGAGACGTTGTATTCGGTGAAGATGTCGGCCAGGCGCTCGACCTCGCCGGTGTTGGGGACAGCGAACATCACTTGTTTGCCTTCGCCGGTGAGCTTCTGAACTTGTTCCAGCATGGTGGGAACGGCGCCATGGAAGCGCGGAGTGGGCTGGGTGACGAAACTGACGGTGGAGTCTTCACTTTCGGCGCGGGTGATGCCGAGATGCTCTACGTCGGCCCCGGTGAGAGACGCGACCTTCTGCCACCAGTCATCGGAGGTGAGATACAGATCGGGTGGGCGTACCAGATTTCCTACTCCGCTTCGTTCGTGGGCTTCCTCGACACGGGTCCAGAAGCGGTCGAACTCAGAGCGGAGCAAGTCGGGTTCATCGAGCAGCACGGCCGCGCGCGGGAGAAGATCGAACAGGCTGCGGTCTGCGCCCGCCACCGGCGCGTAGAACTCCCATCCGGGGAAGACGGTTACACCACCGGAGCGCACGGCGGCTTCTACAATTTCTTCGGAGCCAGTGATGCGTTTTCCCGAGAGTCGGGTGTGAATCGCACCCAGCAGGTGATCGCTGACCGGGGTTTCGGTGAGCGGCAGGAGCAGCGCTTCATCCATGGGATTTGACGAGCGCTGCGAGGCCGGATCAAATCGGCGAATCGACTCCACCTCGTCGCCGAAGAATTCGATGCGGACAGGCCGCTCGGCCTCCGGGGAGTAGACATCGAGAATGCCGCCCCGAAGGGCATATTGCCCTGGCATTTCGACCACGTCGGCCGAGATATAACCGACCGTGTTCAGGTGAGCCAGCATGCTGTCAACATCGAGCGACTCGCCGCGGCGCAGGGTGCGTGCCAGATCGGCGTAATATTCGGCAGAACGCAGGCGGATCGCGGTGGCGGCGACCGGAGAGACCACGATCGACGCCTTACCGGTGGCAATCTTCCACAGGGCGGTGGCGCGCTCTTCCTGCAACTCGGGATGGGGCGAAAGATTCTGAAACGGCAGGACGTCGCGGGCCGGCAGCGCGATCACATCTTCCGGATCGCAGGCCGCCGTGAGTTCGCAAAAGCCACGCAGTACGGGCGCGAAGTCTTCGACCGCACGGTTGTCGCTCACGACCACCACGAGTGGGCGGTCGGCACTCCGGCGCAACAACACGAGCAGCAAGGCTTTCGCGGTGGGGGTGAGACCGGAGACACGTATCCGCCCCGTGCCCTCCCGCAGGTGGGAGGCCGCACGCGCGAAGGCGGGAAGGTTTTCCACGTCCGCGAAGAGTTCGCGGACGAAGGGAAGCAGCATGCCAGTTTCATTTTAACAGGATGAGATTGTTCAATGTGCAGGGCGAAGATGAAGATTAAGACGTGAAAGTCAAAATCCCCACCCTCTCGCAGAAGGCGCGAGAAGGATGGGGCACCCCGGATCCGGTCTGATCCACTCCAAAGACAAAATCCCGGGGGGTTCAGCTGCCTGCGGTCTTTTGCTGGGTGACAATTTTCAATCTCGATGTGCGAGAATACGCGAAAGTTCAATGAATGGGGGCATCATGAGCAGAGTACGAGTGCTTGTGGGGACACGGAAGGGTGCATTCCTTCTTGAGGCAGATGGCAAGCGCGAGAAGTGGGACGTCAGTGGCCCGCACTTTGCGGGCTGGGAGATGTATCACATCAAGGGATCGCCCGCCGATCCCAACCGCCTGTATGCGTCGCAGACGAGCGGATGGTACGGCCAGATAATCCAGCGATCTGATGACGGTGGCAAGACCTGGTATCAGCCGGGAACTCCGCCGGGGGAACCTGCCCCAACGGGTGGCATGCCCAAGCCCGCGAGCAACAAGTTCGTCTACGACGCGTCGGCTGAGACCGGCAAACCTTTGACTACGCATCAGTGGTACGACGGCACGCAGCATCCGTGGGAGTTCAAGCGGGTGTGGCATTTCGAGCCGTCGCTCACCGATCCCGACACGGTTTACGCGGGAGTGGAAGATGCCGCCTTGTTCCGCTCGACCGACGGTGGGAAGAATTGGCATGAACTCCCGGGCCTGCGCGGGCACGGTACGGGACCGAAGTGGCAGCCCGGCGCGGGTGGCATGTGCCTGCATACGATCATTCTCGATCCGAGCAATCCGCAGCGAATTTACATCGCGATTTCGGCGGCCGGCGCATTCCGCACCGACGATGGCGGGGCGACCTGGAAGCCGATCAACAAAGGTTTGTACTCGCAATACATTCCCGATCCCACGGCCGAGGTCGGACACTGCGTGCACCATGTCGCGATGAACCCCAAGCGGCCGGGGGTGCTGTTCATGCAGAAGCACTGGCACGTAATGCGCTCCGATGACGCGGGCGAGAATTGGACCAAAGTCAGCGGCAATCTGCCCACCGACTTTGGATTCGTCATCGACGTGCACGCGCATGAGCCCGAGACGATTTACGTGGTGCCGATCAAGAGTGATTCCGAGCATTACGTGCACGAAGGCAAATTGCGCGTTTACCGCAGCCGCACCGGCGGCAACGAATGGGAGGCGCTCACCACCGGCCTGCCGCAAAAGGATTGCTACGTCAATGTGCTGCGCGACGCCATGGCGGTCGACTTGCTCGATAAGTGCGGGATTTACTTCGGCACGACTGGCGGGCAAGTGTACGCCTCGGCGGACGCGGGGGATTCGTGGGCTCCGATCGTGCGGGATTTGCCGGCGGTGCTGTCGGTGGAGGTGCAGACGCTGGCGTAACCATTCTGAAGCAACAGAGGGCACGGGTTTGTCCGTGCCCTTCGTTCGTTAGCACTGGCAATCATTACGTCGTGCGCCGTCGAAACGAGGAAACTGACGGTTTCCTCGGGGGCTAAAGCCTGCGTCTTTTGTAGGTCTAGGCGGCACGACTGAAGTCGTGCCCTTCCCCAGATCATGTATGAGAGCGGGGTAAACCAGAAGGGAAGAAATGGCCATGATACGTGTTGCGCTTCCATTCCATTTGCGAAACCTGGCGCACGTCGGCAATGAGGTGCCCCTAGAGATAGAAGGCGCGGTGACGCAGCGGTCCATCCTCGATGCGCTCGAGGCTCGGTACCCCATGTTGCAGGGCGCAATTCGAGACCACGTTACCCAGCAGCGGCGCCCGTTCCTGCGCTTCTTTGCCTGCGAGGAGGATCTCACGCACGAACCCCCAGACGCGCCGCTGCCGGACGCGGTCGTATCTGGCAAAGAACCCTTCCTGATCATCGGAGCAATTGCGGGCGGATAGACTGCGGCTGTCCCCTTAACGCTCGTTCCCTCTCCCTGCGTGGTAACATTTGCCCGTGACCCCCACCGACACCAGCCTCCCGGCCCACGTCCTTCAGATTAAGGTTCAGAGTGCTATGTCGGGCGAGCAGCGCCTCCTCCTGGCCTTCGAGATGAGTCTGTTTGCTCGGGAACTGGCCAAAACTCGGATCCGTCGAGAGCATCCGCAGTGGCCGGAGACGCGCGTAGTACGCGAACTTACCAGACTGGCATTCCTGCCTGTACCCTTGCCAGCGCAATTGCGATGAGCGCTCCCGAAGTCTTCCGAAGGATCACACCCGCGCTTGATGACGCTGTTTGTAGCGAGCGCAGAGGATGTCATACTCGCCAAGCTCGAATGGTCGAAGCTCGGTCAATCACAACGGCAGTTAGAAGACGTGGCTGCGATCCTCAGAGTGCAATCGAAGTCGGTGGACAGCGGCTACCTGGAAAAATGGATCCGCGAATTGGAGGTAGAAAGGGAATGGCTCGTCGCACGGAGAGCCACGGGGATGTAGCGCGGTGCCGCCGGCTGTGCCGGGCGCCAACGCGAGGGCAAGATTCAGCCGCGCAGCAGGGGCCGGGTCAAGCAGGTAGGCCCGCCGCCGCCGTTGATGCAGAGTTCGGCGCCAGGGAAGGTGCGAACATCGAATCCGGCGTGGCGCAGGCGGTCGTTAGTTTTGCGATTCTCCTCGATCGCCAACAGGCGCTTTTCGCCCAATGCGAGAACATTGCAGGCCAGCGTGTCGCGCTCAGAATGGTCGATTTCGATGAACTGGAAGCCACGCTGCTTCAGCAGTTCGACAGTTTCGACCGCGAGCCACGGGAGATCGACCAGGGCGGTCCGTTCGTCGAGCAGGCTTATCAGCGACATCAGGTGCAGGCACGCCGAAGGTCCGGAAGCGTAGGGGAGAGGAGCCGAGAGAACCTCGACTCCCTTGGGCGCGAGAAGTCTGCGAAGTTGCGCGATGCCCTCGGCGTTGGTGCGGTAGCCGTGACCGACGAGCAGCGTTTTGGCGTCCAGCCATACGATGTCTCCCGCTTCAGTCGTCCCCGGTGCACCGATCTCGGCGAGAATCGGAATGTCGAGGTCCTGGCACAGCGCGGCGTGATGACGGCCCTCGGTCAACCGGTTGGCTTTTCCTGGGCGCATGATGATCAGGCCGAAGTCGGTGGCGAAGGATGCGTCGTGAGTGTAGACGGCATCGAGCGAAAACTCTGCCGCTACAGGCAGAGCCACGACCTCCGCTCCGGCTGTCTGCAACTCGCGGCAGAGGGTCTGGTGTTGGGCATGCGCCTTCTCGAACTCGGGAGCGTGATGAAAACACAGATCGCGCCAGCGGCCTGCGCGGTCTGGCTCGTTCCAGCCCGCCGTTTGGGGCGAACACACTAACACCCGCTGGAGCGGGCTAACCATGGAGTGTCCGTTGAAACGAGTTTCCGTGATGGTCTCGGTCATGCCGTCCGAAGATGAAACGGGAAGCTCTTTTGTACGGCATTCTGCGGGGAGCTGTCCATCCCAAAACACCCGCCTGCGGCGGGCAGACAGCCGAGGGCGGCTGTCTCCACATAAGGGTTTTCGTCGCTAGAACTCCACGTGCCCACGAAAGGTAGGCACGATGACCGGTCCGCGGTCTCGGTTGTAGCCAGGATTGACAACGTACTGCAGGCCGGGCGCTACATAGATCCCTCGCCATACGTGCGCTGTGTAATAGGACTCCCGGACGTTCTCGCGGCCGTAGGTGAGCTTGCCGTCGCCGAGCAGGAAGCCAAGGCCGCCTGCGGCGAGATAGTTCTGGTGATCTTTAGCAATGGCGTTAGTGACGAAGGCGATGCCGGCTCGGTCCTGCTTGCGATGCCACCAGGCGCCATTCGCGCCAATGCCCTCCACAAACGTCTGGTCTACTTCTGTATAGGCGAACGACTCGGTCTTGCCGTTGTCCCACCCGAAGCGGGCGAATGCGGCCAGGTAGTGGGTGAGACTCTGCTCGATGTTGATTCCGAAGCCGTACTTGCGTGTGATGTGCCAGGGATGGTTGGTGATGTCGGGCGTCGTTCCTGCTTCTTCGGCCTTGAGGACTTGATCGCGGTAGATCCCCATGTTGGCGGAATTGGTGTAAGCGAGCAATCGGATGACGCCTGCTTTCTTCGGAATCACGCCATGCCGTAATTCGTACTCGAAGTTCTCGGCGTGAACTTGCCAGGGCCTCCAGACCAGATCGATGCCGTTGGCGACCTTGGGCATGAGGGCTTCGCCAAAACGGAATCCCCAGTTGCGGTCCTCATAGTCGGCGACGAGGCCGACGGTGTAGCCACGAGTGTCGGCGGCGTAGTCCCAGGCGCCGTTGTTGTCGATGGTCCAGTTGAGGAACTGGAAATGCGTGTCGGAGCCGACGGAGTTGATATCGAAGAAATCCGGCATGCTGAACTTGCCGAAACGGATCTCCAGGCGGCGACGCGGGAGTTCGTCGAACAGCGAGAAAGCGCTGCGCTGGTTTTCGATTTTGTCCGAACTCAAGGCAAAGACCTTGTGAATCATGCCGCGACTCAGATAAGGTGCCTTGCTTAGCAAAGGATTGCGAACAATATCGAGATCCGTGTCTGCGGCGAGGCCAAAGCCCTGGCTCAGAGCGTCGCCGCCGGCTTCTTCGATGTCGACGAGGAACTCGGTGGAGGTATTCAAGCGCACGCCCGTGTAGAGAGTCAGCACCCGGGAGGTAGCCTTTTCGTAATGCGGGCTGAGGCTGTGCGGTCCGCTGTAGGGCGCGTGGAATTCAGGATGGGTCTGGAAAATGAAATTGGCCTGGCCCGTCAGCCAGAAGCGCGAGGTCTTGATATGGGGCAGCATGGCCTGCGTGCTGTCGTCGGGCGGAGGGCCTGCCGCTGGGTCTCCGGCCGGAGATGCGAGGCCCTGCATTGTGGGAGGCTGCGGTGCAGGCTGCTGGGCGGAGAGCGGTAAGGCAGTGGTCGCCGCCGCCCACAGGGCGAGTGCCAGCCAGCGGGCGCAGGGGTTCGCAATGCCGTTGTAAGTTCTCATGGTTACCCGCTTCCACGGACGCTCCCCTGCCGCTCGCAGGTTTCCTCGACTTCGTTTCTGCCCTTGATCCCCAGAAAGGTTAACTTAGAATATCATCGATTGTTAACTATAGTTAAGTACACCGCGTTACCAAGACCCCGCCGCACCTCCGTACGGCGGACTCGACAGTCGACTCACGCTACGCCGTGCTGGTTAAGGGAATGTTACTGACGTGACGACCGAGCACCGTCAGCGGGAGTCCGCTGACGGCGCCCACTGCATTCGCAGCTTCCGGCCGCCGTTGCTGTCGGTAACCACGACCCAGCTCATGCTGAGAGACTTCGGTTCCACGGTAGCGTTCGTCTGCCAGGTGGACTCGCTCTCCTGTTGAATTACGCGCGCGAGCTGCGTCGTCGCCATCGCCATAGGTTGTGCGAATAGTGTGATGCAGGCCATTGTCGTTCCCCTCCTTTCTGTAGGATTCACCCGGTCGATTGGATGAGATATTCATGCCAACGCCGTAAAGAGTTGATAAAGATCGCAAAAAGGCTAGCCACATTTTTTGCGGTCATTGCGCGGCTTCGGTCGGCGCTGCGGTCTTGCGCGCGGCGAAAACCAGCGCCGAACCGAAAGTCCGAGGACTGTATTCTTCAAATCCCGCTTCCCGCAGAAGACTGCCGAGGTCGTTCAACTCGAAAAAGCGGGCGCCGTGTCGTTGTGCGAAGCGCGAGAACCGGGTGTCGGTTGAGGTGAAGGTGAATCCTGCTAACGACGCTCCGGTCTGCATAGTTCGCGCGATCTCGCGCAGGGCAAGCAGTGTGTCTTCGAAAAGATGCAGCGATCCGCAGCACAGCGCGGCTGCGAAGGTCTCGCTTGCAAATGGCAGGGCCTCAACGCTTGCGCGAGCGAATTGCATATTGGTCACGTGCTCGCGTTGAGCGTAGGTGCGCCCTTGCTCCAGCATTCCGAACGAAATATCGACGCCATACACGGTTCTCGAATGCGCCGCGACTCGGCGTCCGAAAGTTCCAGGACCGCAAGCGACATCCAGAACATCGCCGGCGACGGTTCCCGTCATTTCGTCGACAGTCGTGAGCAACTGTGGCAGCGACGAGACACCTTTCGCGCCTGCGAGCCTCATCACTACCGGGTACCAGAGGCTTGTTTCATAGATCGGGGCGAGCCAATCGAACCAAGTGGAGTGCCGAAGCGAGAAGTTCTTGCTCTGGCGCAAATCCCCGCTGATGAAGTCCGGAATATAGTTGCGCACCAGATACGTTCGCCGGCACGGATCGCAGTGCAGAGCCTGACTGGCAAATGCCAGAGAGCCTTTGCACGTCGGACACGCATAGACGGCAAGGGCCGTTTCGTTTTCAGAGTCGTTTGCAATCGTCGCGTACATGTCCTACCCCCTTTGCGCAAATAGGCAGCGAAGGGAACTGAGGTGTTCGCCTAACGGCAAGACACGCAATTCGCATTTCAACGAGGTTGTCGGAGTAGAAGAAGCAGAGGTGAGACGACAGGGGGAAGGTCTGGTTATCGGGTCACATCCACTGCTTCTACACGGGAGCCACCGACACTCTCGGAGGCTCACTGCCACAGCTAGTATTCATCCGCCAAATCTTATATCATACCCCCCTAGGGTACCTGTCAAGGGAAAAGCGCAGGAAACTGCGACGAACTCATGAAAGATAAACTGCCGGAAATCTCCAAAGAAAAACAGAAACTGTTTTCCAGAATCAAGCGGCTGGGGGGACAAATCTCAGCGGTCGAGCGGGCCGTGGCCGACGGCGACGAATGCGCCGACATTCTGATGCTACTGGCCGCGATCCGGGGCGGCGTGAATAGCCTGATGGCCGAGATCCTGGAGGATCACATTCGCCTGCACGTTGCGCACCCGGATCGCGGGCCGGAATCGCAGGAGGAACTGACGGAAGATTTGATCTCGCTGGTCAGGGCTTATTTGAAGTGAGGTGGTGGCGACCTACGCATCACAGCACTGCCGAGGCCTCTTCGGGGTACTCAGGCCGGACGCCCGCGAAATCCCCCACTTCTCGCGGAGAGAACGCGCGAGAAATGGGGCATCCTGCCGCACCCTTTCAAATCGGCGAAAATCAAAAAGGACAGTCCGGAGCCCCCGAGACTGTCCCTCAAACCCTCCCGGTTAGAAGGGCAACTTGATGACCTTCACGTTACCGCCGCCATGTTGCAAAGGGGTTGCAGAACGATGAATATCTGATTAATTCGATGTGGCGGGCGCTGCTATAGTATTCGCTTGCGCAAATTCAATTGTTGACATCTTTTTCCTCGGCTGGAGGAATGATGCCGTCCATGACATCCCGCAAAACCGAGCAGTCACACCGTCTGCAGCAACGCGCCGAGAGCCTGATTCCGGGAGGGGTGAACTCGCCGGTGAGGGCGTTTCGCTCCGTCGGCGGCGACCCACCGTTCATTGTTCGTGGCAAGGGATCACACATCTGGGACGCCGACGAAAATGAATACATCGACTACATCGGATCGTGGGGACCACTGATTCTGGGTCACGCCGAACCGGGCGTGCTCGATGCGATTGTCGGCGCGGCCTGCAATGGCACGAGTTTCGGAGCTTCCACGCCTTCCGAGGCGGATCTTGCGGAACTGGTGCTGGGGGCTTTTCCGAACATGCAGAGAGTGCGCTTCGTCAGTTCGGGGACGGAAGCGACCATGTCGGCGATTCGGCTGGCGCGCGCCTATACGAAACGCAAATACATTGTCAAGTTTGAAGGCTGTTATCACGGACACGCCGATGCACTGTTGGTGAAAGCCGGATCGGGCGTGGCCACGCTGGGAATTCCAGGTTCGGCGGGGGTTCCGGAGGAATTCACGCAGTTCACGCTGGCTCTGCCTTTCAACAACCTGGGGGCGGTCGAGCACGCGTTTCAGAAATTCAAGCATCAGATTGCGTGCGTGATCGTCGAGCCGGTAGTGGGCAACATGGGCTGCGTCCCGGCGGCGGACGATTATCTGGTTGGGTTACGAATGCTGACCGAGCGGGAACGGTCAGTGCTTATTTTTGACGAAGTTATGACCGGCTTCCGAGTGGCTTTTGGTGGAGCGCAGGAGTTGTACAACATCCGTCCCGACGTCACGACCCTCGGAAAAATTATTGGCGGGGGGTTGCCGGTGGGAGCGTACGGCGGTTCCAAAGAAATCATGGAGTTGGTCGCGCCGCTGGGACCGATGTACCAGGCCGGAACGCTCTCAGGGAACCCGCTCGCGATGGCGGCGGGTTGCGCCATGATCCGGCAGTTGCGCGATCGCAAGGCGGAAATCTATCCGCGCCTCGACAAGTTGAGCGGAGACTTGGTGCAGGGTGTGGCCGATGCCGCGAAAGACGCGGGCGTCGGTATCTGCCACAACCGAGTGGGATCGATGTTCACGTGGTTTTTCACCGAGGGCCCGGTAACGAATTGGGATTCCGCTTCTAAGTCAGACACGGAAGGCTTCGGCCGGTTCTTCCGTTCCATGCTCGACAGCGGCGTTTATCTGCCCCCATCGCAGTACGAGGCGGCGTTCCTGGGCGCGGCGCACACGGAGGAAGACATTCAGAAGACCATTGCCGCGGCGAAAGAGGCCTTTGCTGCCGTCCGTGGATAGTGCACGAGATTGTATGGGACCAGGTCTTCGTGGGTTTTGCTGGGAGAATGGGAGCAGTCTGCGCAAGCATCAGCGGCCCTGAGGGCGCGCCCGAGTTCCTTCGGCCTCGTGAGAATCCTGGCGGCGGAGCGCTGCTTACTTGTGAGACGGTAGCAGAGACCAAATCTCGGGATCTTCCGTGCCGAGCACCCAAGAGCAAAAGCCTTGCAGGCCGCGGTCGCGCACCAGATTCAGACGCTCCTGGAAGCCGCGCTTGTCCGTGTAGAACACCCACTCACGAGTGTCGTCCCGATAAAAATAGAACCAGGAGGTGCGATCGGCGGAGTCCCACTGCACCTGCGGGCGGTAGGCGGCAAGATACTCGTCGATGTCCTGTTGCCCGATGTACTCCGCGGTCGGATTCGGTTTTTCATCTTTGCCGGGTTCGCCGGCAAACCAGTGATAACCGTAAAGCGGAATTCCCAGCGACAACTTATCTTTGGGAACGAATTGTAGAGCGTATTCCAGGTTCTCGACGGTCCATGCGTATCCGGCGACCGGGCCTGGTTCGGTCCAGCGTGTATTCTGGTCGTAGGTCATGAGGCAGATCAGGTCGACAGATTGGGCCAGCGCCTTGAGATCGTAGCCTCCGCGCCAGTTGGCGTACAACCAGCGAGAAAAACCGCTCTTGCCCGCAGAGCCCGGAGCGTTGGGGACAGTCGCAATCGTGAGTTGCAGTTTTTCCTTGTGAAGGGCGGTGGCGGAATCGGCGACCAGGCTCGACAGTAAATCACGATCGGTCCAATTCACGTTCTCGAAATCAATTTGGAAGCCGTTGTATCCGAATCTCTTACACTCGCTGAGCAACGAATCGATGAAAGCGCTTTTCGCGGCGGCAGTGATGAACAGCTTGTGCAAGTCGGCTTGGACTGCCGTGGCCACGATGGGCATGACCGGAACGTGGTGTTCGGCCGCCGTCTTTATCACGCTAGCATTGGGCCCTCCCCAGACCAAGCCATTGCCATCCACGGAATACCAGGCGGGCACGAGAATGTCGACCTTGTCCGCATGGTCGGTGAAGGACTTCACCGAACCCGGGTTGCCGGTCATGTAGAAGAGGGACTTGGGTTGCGCGGCGGCCAGAACGGTGCTGAACAAAAAAAGCAGAAGGATGCGGTTCATTGCGAGTACTCCTCTTGGGTCGGCTGTGAAAACCGATTCTGAAAACCTACGAGGTGGAAACAGGTTCCGATCTTTCGTGTTGAGCTTCGGATTTTGCTGTGAGCATCTGCGGAATCGTGGCGAAATCGTAGCCCTCAGACTTGTAGCGCGCAATCAAATGATCCGTCGCGATAACCGTTTGAGAGCGGTCGGCGCCCATCTCCCTATGGCCGCCGTCGTGGAGGAGGATGACGTCGCCGCCGCGCACCTGCTTCGTGATTTTCCGCTCGATCGTGGCCGCCGGGGGCGCGTTCCAGTCGTAGCCGGTCACATTCCACATCACGGGCTCCAAGCGCAGCTCGCGGGCGATACGCAGCACAGCGGGGCGGCGCCCGCCGAACGGAGGACGGAAGAGATTGGAATGCTCGCCGATGGCGTCTTGCAGCGCAGCCCGACAGTCGGTTAATTCCCTGCGAAGTTCAGCTTCGCTCTTGAAGATCAGCAAGGGGTGTGTGAACGTATGATTTCCGACGACATGGCCGGCCTTCACGATTTCGCGGACGATGTCGGGCCGCTGCCGAACGTAGCGTCCAATAAGGAAGAACGTTGCGCGCACGTTGTGCCGGGCGAGGACTTCGAGCAACCGCTGCGTGTGAGGATCGTTGGGACCGTCGTCGTAGGTGAGCGCGAGTTGCCTGGTCCCGGGGGCGAGGCCGGTAAAGGTCCGGCCGTACCACTGGCCGGTGGGCGCCATCGATTGATAGCCCATGGCAGTCAGAGCGGCAGCGGCAGCGGCAGCGCCGGTTAGCACATTTCCAAGCATGGCTGAATTGTAAATTGATTGCAGATTGCAGATTTCAGATTTTGCCCATGCCGGCGATTGACGATGCTCGCGATCTGAAATCTGAAATCCACAATCTGCAATCCGTTTTCCTCTCCTGTTAACTCTTCCCTCAATTGCCATCAGACATCATCCGAGCTATCCTGCCTACTTCCGAGACATCGCACGATCTCATGGCCAATCTTTTTGAATTGCCCCGGTACATTGCTGTTGAGGGTCCCATCCGAGTCGGCAAAAGCACCCTGGCGGGCATCCTGGCGGAGCGACTGAACGCGCAACGGGTAGTGGAGCCGCAGACGAATCCGTTTCTGGATTCTTTCTACGAGGGGGAGCGCGGGGCGGCGTTTCAGGCGCAATTCGCTTTTCTGGTGCGGCGTTTCGAGCAATTGCAGGCCCTCGACCTGGGTGCAGAATCGCAGCGGGTCGTGGTTGCGGATTTCATCTTCGAGAAGGATAAGCTGTTTGCCTGCCTCAATCTGAACGACCAGGAACTCGACACCTACAATCGCTACTACAACCACTTCCGCGAGCAGCTCCCCACGCCCGACCTCGTGATTTATCTGCAGGCCACGCCCGAGGTGCTGAAGAAGCGGCTGAAAAAAAAGAGCGCTCCCGCCGAGCGAGCGGTGAGCGACGAGTATCTGGAGGAAGTGGTCAAGGCCTACGAGCACTTCTTCTTTCACTACACGTCGTCGGACCTGTTGATCGTCAACACCTCGGAGATTGATTTCGTTGATCGCAAAGAAGACCTGCAGGAATTGCTACGCAAGGTCAGCGAGCCGATCAAGGGGACGCAGTACTTCCTGCCGCTGGGCGGGCAGGAGGCGGTGGGGGCTTGAGAACGGTCGTTGGTCGTGGGCGGGTACTCGCGGACGATTACTTCTCGTGCCGCGGGAGCGAGTACAGCAACAACATTTTCCCAACCTTTGAAAATTCTGGATCGGCTGTGACCAGCCACGCGCCACGCTCGATGGCGAGTTCCGCGGCGAAGGCATCGGCGTAACCCAGGTTGTGTTTTTGCTTGAGGGCGGCCGCTCGCGTGGCACGGTCGATGTCGGCGGGAATGACCGCGACAGGCATCTCGTGCAACCTAGAGGCAGCTTCACCGGCCACCGCCTCGCCGTGCCGCCTCCACGCCGTGTAGTAGACTTCCCCCCAGTTCACAGCCGACATCAAGAGCGGTAAGTCCTGTCGCACAGCCTCGCTCACGAGGCGTTCAATCTTCCCCGCGGTGCCGCTGCGGTCCTCGAAGAAACCGATCAAGGCGTTGGCGTCGAGCACATATCGGCGCCTGCTGCCACGAGATAACGCTGGGGACATCTGCGTTACTCTCGCCTCCGTTCGCGTTCACGTTCGCGTTCGCGATCTGCGAAGTGTTCCTCGAACATGGACGGCTCGCCTGGTTTGGGCTTTAGAAAGCCTCTGATTTCGCGAATACGTTGCAGGGTGATCGGAGTCAGCACGAGGCGACCGTTCTCCTCTGTCCACATCGCAGGAGTACCCTTTTCCAGGCCGAACTGCTCGCGCAACTCGGCGGGAATCACGACTTGGCCCTTCGAACTGATCACGGTGCGGTAGGTTGCCATAAGGTGATCTTACAGCTTGGTAAGACGCGTGGCAAGATGTCTTACTCCAGCGGTGAATAACCAAGTGGTCCGCCCTTAGAGGCTAAAGCCGTGGATTCAGATGGTGGCCGGGTGGCACGGTTGAAACGCGTGCCTTTCCCAAAACCGTTGAAAACATTGGCTGATAGAAGCGTGTTGGTAGCAAATTAAAATGTCCGGTTTTAGTAGCAAGTGAAATGTCCGGTTTAGGTTAATCTCCAGCAGCCCGTCGCGCGCCGATTTTTGTTTTCTCCAAAGACACTCCTTCCGCACTGTAACGTCCCAGACGCTGGGGCCCGTGAGTAATGGTGAAAGTTCCGTCGAGGTGTTGGTGCACCGTCACCGTGCAGCCCGCCAGGGTCGCTCGCCAGCGCACCGGTTCGATCTGCAACTGCAGGTTCTGCATACTCACCGTGTTGTCCCGGTTGACCGTACGCTGGTATTGCAGGGCGAAAATCAGGTCCAGATCTTTGCTGGAGCGGCGCACAAGGCGTTGCCGCGTTCTCGAGCCGGAATCTGGAAGCATCGATTGAACTCGGCGATGTAGTGTTCGCGCAAGAAGCGGTTGGCGGCTGCCAAGCTATGGATGCCGTGCAATCGTAGTTCCTGCGGCAAGCGTCCTTGCCAGGTGCCGAAATTGCGTTCGCTCCGGCCTCGGGCCTGGGGCGAATAGGCCGGGATCATCTGCACGCCCAACTCGCGCAACGCACGACCGACTTGGGTCAGACGATGGGCATCGACTTGGCCTCCGCTTTTCGGCGTCCGCCAGAAATGGCTGCCCCGGTCGCTATACAAGGCACAGAACACTCCCCGGCCCGCGATCACTTCTTTCAACCCCGCCATGACGGTGAAGGTGGACTCTTCCTCGACCAGCTGGGCGTAGTAGATCTCGCTGGTGGCATCATCCAAAATCACGATCAGGTCGTACCCGCGCTCGTCCTGAAACCACTGATGCCGGCTGCCATCGATGTGCAACAGCATGCCCGGCAGCGGACGCCGCTCCCGCCGTCGGCGGTGCACCCCGCGTTTTTTCGCTCGCGCCACCAACCCCGCTCCCTGCAGCGCGGCTTTCACCCAGGTGTAGCTCAAATCGATCTGGTGTTCGGCCTTCAACTTCTGGTGAAAATGGCGAACGTTCAGATCGAAATACTTCTCTCGATAGAGTCCTAGAACCTCCTCTACCATCGCCAACGGAACGCGTTTCGGCGAGGGTTGGCCCCGCCGCCGGTCGAACAGCCCGTCATAGCCAAACTCCTGGTAACGCTCCCGGATGCGCCGCACATGCCGATCCGTAAAACCCAGAATCTCGGCCGCTTGAAACCATGTGATTTTCCCCGCCATCGCCCGCAACAACACTTCCTGAATTTTCATCGTCCGCTCCATGGCGGCCTTCGAGTAAGAGTCCATGCTCCGCATGGTCTCCTACTCTCACCGCCGGAAAAGCGGACATATCACGTGCTATTTCGACCGGACATTTGATGTGCTAACGACATTGGCTGATAGAAGCGTCGACGGGCAATTCTTTTGCGGCTACAATGGCCCCAGCATCCAAGAAGATGCGTACAGGCTCTATCCGCCCAAGGCGGAGGGGCACTGGAGGACAGCATGAGTTTGACCCCGATTCACGGGCGTTTCCCTGATGAGTCTCGCCCGAAAGTGACGACCGCGTCCCTGCGGGAACAGAAACTCCGACACGAACCGATCACCTGCCTCACCGCCTACGATTACGCCACGGCTCGCCTTGTCGACGAGGCCGGCATCGACATGGTGCTGGTGGGCGATTCACTTGCCCAGACCATGCTCGGCTATGAGAACACCCTCACGGTCACGATGGACGAGATGTTGCACCACGTGAAGGCCGTGCACCGCGGCCTGAAGAGCGCGCTGCTGGTCGCGGACATGCCCTACGGGTCTTACCAAGTCGACCTGAAGGACGCCGTGGTGAATGCAACGCGCTTTGTGAAGGAGGGCGGCGCCGAAGTGGTGAAGATCGAGGGCGGCGAGAAGCGCGCCGACTTGATCCGGCACATCATTGACGCCGAGATTCCCGTTGCCGGCCACATCGGACTGACGCCGCAGTCGGTCAATGTTATGGGCGGCTACAAGGTCCAGGGGAAGAATTTGAGCGGCATCGAGCAACTTATGCGCGATGCGACCGCGCTGGACCGCGCTGGCGTGGCTTGCCTTTTCCTGGAAGGCATTCCGCGGGAAGTGGCAGCGATGATTACGGCCGAGGTCAGCACACCGACCATCGGCATCGGCGCCGGTCCGGAATGCGATGGGCAGGTGCTGGTGTTCCACGACATCGTGAACCTGACGTTTGGTCCGCCGGCAAAATTCGTACGTCGCTATGACGATGCAGCGGCGCTTATCACGCATGCCGTGCAGGCCTTCCGCGCGGATGTGAAGTCGCACCAGTACCCGTCGGACGACGAGTCGTATCACCTGTCAAAAGAGACTAAAGCAGGACTGGACACGGTACTGGAGCGGAAGCGGGCGATGCGGCGGTAAACGCCAACTTCTTTGCCACGGATTGCGCGGATGAACGCGGATAAGGCGGAACGAAGGCGCTGCTGATTGCGTATCTTTACAGAGCCGCGGTTGCGCCCTTAACGGGGCTGCTAGTTCGCAATCGCACCCGTTGGTGCTAGGCTGTTATCAGGCGAGGAGGTATGAGTATGCTTCCCTTGGCGCATTTGTTTTTCTTTCCGTTCTTTGGCTTCGGCTTTGGATCCGTGCTGTACTTCCTGCCGTCGATCATTGCCCTGGCGCGCAGCAAGCGGGATTTGCTTGCTATTTTTCTTCTGAACCTCTTCCTCGGCTGGAGCGTGATTGGATGGATCGTGGCCTTGGTGTGGGCAGCGAAAAACGACGTTCCGGCAATGGTGAGGTAATTTCGGTCCCGTGAACTCCAGGCACGTGCGCACGGCGTCATTGCTGGTGTTCAGCGTTATTGTGGTCGCCTGTTCCTCGCCGCAGAATGGGGCGAAAACGCCAGATCCCGCGGCCGTGTTGCAGGCCCTCCCGCAGGCTGACTCCGCCCAGTACGATCGCATTCAGGACATGAAGAAGTGGCGCAATCCTTACCTCATCGTGCGGGCGGATGGCGTGGCCCTGTACGATTCCGCGGACAGTGCGGAGATCATCCTGAAGCCTGACCAACTGTTGCCCGCGTTGGCGCGCCTCCCAGCTTCGAATTGGCCTTATGGGCGGGTGGTGGCGGCCGCGGAGATTGGCGAACGGGCCTCCGAGCAGGTGGGCGTCGCCATTCGACGCAACAAAGGAATAGTGGGTGGAATGCTGGAGGGCGCGCACATTGCCATCAAGTGGGTGCCAGCGGCGTGATGAGTTGGAACATCTGCTTTGATGATTGTTCATGGGAGGAAGTCGAGCTTCGCTCGACTGGACAGCCGAGGGCGGCTGTCCCCACATTCGAGATTTGAGAATCCTTTGCAGCATCAGCGAGATGCGAGGTGCGTCCTGCGCCGCGCGAAGCGCAGGCAAAAGGCTGGGATTCGTCGCGACGATGGGAGCGTTGCACGAAGGCCACCTATCGCTGGTGCGGGCGGCGCGGGCGGCATGTGATGTGGTCGCGGCATCGATCTTCGTGAATCCAACGCAGTTTGGGCCGAATGAAGACCTGGAGAAATATCCTCGATCCTTTGAGCGCGATCAGGAGTTGCTGGAGCGGGAAGGCGTGGAGTTGCTGTTTGCCCCGCCAGTGGAGGAAATGTATCCAGCGGGATCGGTCACATGGGTGACGGTGGAAGAACTCAGCGGCAAGCTGGACGGCCGTTCGCGCCCGGGCCATTTTCGCGGTGTCACCACGGTCGTGGCCAAGCTGTTTCACATCGTCGAACCGGACGCGGCATTCTTCGGGCAAAAAGACGCGGCCCAGTTAGCGATCATCCGACGCATGGTGCGGGACTTGAATCTGCCGCTAGAAATTGTGGCCTGCCCGATTGTGCGCGAACCCGACGGTCTGGCGATGAGTTCGCGAAACGCCTACCTTGATCCTCAGCAACGGAAAAATGCGCTGGCGCTACATCGTTCGTTGATGCACGTTCAACAGTTGGCGGAGGCAGGCGAGCGAAATGCTTCGACGCTCGCGGCCGCTGGACGCGCGGAATTCAGTGGCGAAGGAGCAGTGCGGCTCGACTACTTCGAAATCGTGGATCCCGACACCCTCGATCCTGTTCAAAATGTGTCGGGCGGAGTACTGGTCGCGGTCGCTGCATTTATGGGAGCCACACGCTTGATTGACAACATTCTGCTTGAAGGAATGCCTTAAGGTTGAGGATTGGCGGCTACGGCGCTGGGCTGAGGTTGCAGCCGCTGGCGCACAAGATCTTCGACCTGGGCCCAGATGTGGGGATCACATTCGCTCTGCGCGTGGCTGGGAGTGAGGCGGTTGAACCAGGAATAACTCTCACACCTTACTGGGGCTTGCCGATAGTCAGAGCGGTAGTTGCCCAGAATTTGTGTACGCGAAGGGTCGGCAGCCACGATATCAGGCTGGCCATGGATAAGGCCATGCGGCTGGTAGAAGTTTACCGCGGCGGCAACATTCTCGGGGATCGTCCGGTCCTGTTGCCACAGTTTGCGGACGCTATCCACCTGCACGGTGAGCAATACCGGGATTCCGGCACGATTCAATTCGCGAGCCAGCAGCACCGCCGCAGATGCTCCCCAACTGTGACCAAAGAGAATGATGCGGGCCTGCGCCTTTTCCTCATCGCTGAGAATGTTGTCGTGATTGCGGTCGAGGAGACGAAGGATGGTCCTGTAGGCTGTCTTTCGGTGCCGGTTCTCGAAAACCCTGACGTATACGTCTTTGGAGCCGGTGCGCTGAATGAGTTGCGCGAACTGAACTGGTCCGTGATGCGGATTGTCGTGGCGCACAAAGCCACCTACAAAACCGATCACGATGCTGGATGGAACCGTCGTGGACCGGGCCCCTACTGCCCCATCAGCCGCACATGCCGCGGGCACGGTCATGGCGAGCATCACCGCGACGGCTGGAAGAATCGGAAATCGCGCCGAGCCAGCCAAGACGGCTCCTACTCTTTCGGCTTATGAGATGGTTCGGGCAGCTCGCGGGATGCGGCAAAAATGGGACGGGAGATTTCTATTGTCTCCGCTGTCGCAGGTGGCGGGCCAAACGCCTTGTCCAGCAAGCATCTGCTGGCTCGAACCCCGCTGGCTAGTCTACACCTTTGTGTCAAGCGTGGCGGCCGGTTCGAGGGGTAAGGCCGGTTTTTATTTCTGGCCCCGCAAGCGGACGAGATCACACTGGAGTTGTCCGAGTCCGTTGCTATGGACCGGGCAGCATTCCGGATCATCAACATTTGTGCAAGGGTGGGCGAATTTTCAGGAGTTTTTTCCACCAGAAGATCACAAGCGCCGACGATGACGGTGAGCTTGTTGAGTAGATCATGGGCTAAGGGACAGTCCAGTTGATACTTCCCCGAGCCTGATTCCGGCATATTGTTACCGTCGCCTTCTTCCCGTCTTCATACTATTGTCGCTTGAATTCGTACGCCAGGATGTGACCCCTGTCACAGCTACCTGACACCCGACCGGAACCTCGCCCCTTTGCCGCCCTTCTGGGCGACGTCGGACCTACTGGGACCATATTTTTCTTCCTGAGACGAACCGGTTGCCAGCGAGAATGTAGCGCAATGGCCGATCGGCGGCCTTGGTAATCCCAATCCGCGGAGTCAGAAGAATTCTGCTGGCACGCCATCCATCTTCGCCGATCCACAGACTATTCGAAGCCGACGTGAGGTCGCATCCGTTGTCTCGCGAACGAGTGATTCCGAAGGCCTCCGACAACCGTCCGGGGCCACGGGTTAGCTTCAGCAAGTCGCTGCTGCCTCGGAGAGTGATTCCGCGCGCTTGCGCCATTTCCTCGATGCCGGAGAGAGGCTCCAGCGCTCGGAACAGGACGCCTCCTGCCTTCCCTTCAGGCTCACAAGAGACATTCAGGCAGTAGTGATTGCCATAGATGAAATAGACGTAGGCATGGCCGGGAGGACCAAAGAGCACGGCGTTGCGCAAGGTTTGGCCCGCGGCGGCGTGCGCGGCAGGATCCCTCTCCCCAAGGTAAGCCTCGACTTCTACGATACGCGCGGTAAGCCGCCCCTGCGCATTGTGCCGTACCAGGATCTTGCCCAGGAGTTCGCGCGCCACACGGCGCGGATTGCGAGCAAAGAAGGCGCGGCCCAGCGGATGAATCACGGTGATTGGCGTCGAAACCCCGACCTCGCGCATGCGGACGCCGCGCGTTAGGCCGCTTCTTTCAGGTATGCCAGCACCTCTTCGGCATGGCCCTCCGGCTTTACCTTTTCGAAGATGTGCTGAATCTTCCCGTCAGGGCCGATGATGAACGTCGTGCGCGCAACTCCCCACACCTTTTTGCCGTACATGTTCTTCTCTTTCATGACTCCGAAGGCCTCGGCTACTTTTTTATCGGCGTCGGCCAGCAGCGTGAACGGCAGCTTCTCTTTCTCCTGGAACTTTTTCTGAGCTTGTGAAGTATCCGGGGAGATCCCGAGCAGCACGGCGCCGGTTTTCTGAATCTTACTGTATGTGTCGCGGAACCCGCGCGCTTCTACGGTTCAACCTGGGGTATTCGCCCGCGGATAAAAAAATAGGATGACGACCTTGCCGCGCAGGTCCTTCAGCGAGACTTGTTTAGCGTTCTCGTCCTGCAAAGTGAAGTCAGGCGCTTTATCATGAATATTCATGGCATTTTCTCAAGGGACATCACAGTCGAGATCTCTTAGGCACGCGAGGGCCAGTTCCCGCCGGTCAGCTTGCCCCAAGATTCTATACCGAGCAGTGTTGCTGGTGGCTATGCTGGCCGGGATGGCCTTGTGGACGGTAGCAGCCAGCGCCCAGGAAGAACTGCCTCAGATCACACCCGCGGAACGCAAGGCTCCGAGGAAGAAGGACGCGGGACCGCGGGCCGTGGCTCTTCTGCAATTGACCTCCAGCGGCAAGGCATCGCTGCTGCCCATCGCGATTCTGATCAACGGCAAGTTTTGGGACGCAAGCGCGTACAAGGCCGCGCCCGTGCCGATGGCGCTGGACTCCGGCACCGTCTACGAGGCCGAGCGCACCGGAAGTTCGCTGGGACTGTTCACCGTCAACACTGCCCTGCACAGTAACGCTGCTAACGCGCCAAGCCGATGGATCGGAACCGGAGCCTGGGTGCCCGCCGGCACGGAAAAGACGAAAACGTCCCTTCAGGCGGAAGCTGTTCCCGCCGGCATTGATACCACCGAAGGCCCGCCGCGGCTGACCAAAAACCCATCGAAGGAAACGCCGGCGGCGAGCTCCCCCACGGCGGCGCCATCTTCCGCACCCGCTTCGAAGCCCAGTTCCGACGATGAGCCGCCTCGGCTAACCAAGCCTGCGAACCAGGCGCCGCCGGAAAGTAGCGCGCCGACCTCGACTCCGAGTTCTACTCCGCCGCAAGGCGATTCTAAAGGGGCGCCAGGCGCTCCCCAGTCGGAAACAACGCCGGGTGAGGCCAAGCCAGCGGATAAGCCGAAGGCGCCCGAATCCGACAGCGGAGCCGACGTAGGCAGCCGCCCAAGACTGCGCCGCGGAAAGCCCGCCGAGTCGTTTGCCGACGAGGAAGTTCCCGGCTATAGCAAACCCGGTGCTGCGCCCTCCACGAATGCAGGCAAGAAGCCAGAAGCCGCGCCCGCGGGTCCCGTCCAGTTAATTCCGGCCATCTCCGACGCGGGCGGTCCCGATCCACATTCGTTCGGATTCGAGTTCCTCAAGGACGAGGAAGGGGAGCGCCTGCAGCAGATGACTGCCATGGCCAAGCAGCAGCTTCACTCTTATCTGGAAGCGCAGGCCAAAGCGAGAATCGTGCCGAAAACAGCGGCGAAGATGTCAGGACGCCTGGCGGCGAAGAAGGGCCCGGAGCCGATTCTGAGCAACGTGCAAATGAAGGCCTACGATCTGTGGTCCTCGAATCAGCCGGTGCTGGTTTTCAGCGCACAGGCCCAGATGCCGCCGGCCGCGGAGGGATCGTCGCCAGGACCGTCGGGCGACCTGCAGTATTCGATTCTTCTGGTTGCCTACCCGGACATCTATCACGACCTGCACAAAATCTACGCCGCTGTGACTGACAAGTATCACCTCGATATCACACCCCGCCTTGAATTGATTGATGCCGTCGATGCCGATGGCGACGGCCGCGGGGAGTTGCTTTTCCGCGAGACCTCCGACGGCGGCAGCGGCTGGGCGATTTACCGCGCCAGTGCCGACAAGCTGTGGAAGATGTACGACAGCCTGAATCCGGAGTAGGTGAAGGGCCGCCATAATCGCGTTCTTCTCGGCAAAAAGCGGGACGGGCGAAAGCGCCCGTCCCCACACCACTTTACTGAGGTTGCGCCTTCGCCAGCGCCTCGCCTGCCTGGCAGAGGAACTGGTTGACGGCGTCGCTGAAGGGCTGTTTGAAGCTGGCCGGCCAGTTGGCTTTATCGGCATAGAGGTTTTTCAGGCTCTGTTCAATGCCGGGATCGCCGCAAGTAAATAGCCGAAGCAATTCCTCTCGCCTCTCAGCTAGTTTCAGGCCAATGTCGCTAGTCGGGTCGGCGCCGCTGGCGCTGGCCGCCTCGGTGTCTCGAACCAAGTCGGCCCAACCGCGCTCCGACTCCGCTTGCACTTCGGGCGTCCAGCGCTGGCGGATCTTCACCAGTTGTTCCTCGCTGTAGTACTTTTTCATCCAGTCTTTTCTGGTTTGCATTTGAATCACCTCAATGACCTTGCGGAATGGCTCCCAATCGGGCTTTCCTCCGGCGGCCACGACTTTTTCCGCGCGTTCGATGGCCAGTACGGCCCGGTCGAGATGGTTCCGCTTCTCGGCCAGAATGTGGCGCTGCTGCTGCAGCGCCGCGAGGAGATCGGTGTCCTTCCGGCGAAGGAGTTCCCGGATTTGGAATAAGGGAAATCCGATGAATTTCAATGCCACGATCTGCTCCAGGCGCGCAAAGTCGCGGTCGGAGTAGACCCGATATCCTGCATTGGTGCGGCCGCTCGGCTTGAGCAGCCCGAGACGGTCGTAATGATGCAGGGCGCGGATCGTCACTCCGGCGCGCTGTGCGAACTCGTGAGGCAGATAGGTGCGGTTCACGGTTCCCCTTATTGAGGTTTTACGGTCTGACGTCACGTAAGGGTCAAAGCAATTTTACCTGGCCCGCGCGAAATCGCCCCTTAAGGCTGGTTCTGTGCAAAAATGGGGTCCGAAGGAGCCCAGACTTAGTTTGCGTCTGACACGCCGCAGGTTTGTAGAGTCGTTGCTTGGCACCGGGGCAGTGGCCGGGTTGCCCGCAGCTTTCCTTTCCGGCTGCAGCGGATCGTCCAGAGCCAGCACGGTCGCGGCTGCTGTCTCTCCTCGCGAATTCACGCTGCCGTCGAAAGTTACCTTTCCCAAGGGATTCTCCTGGGGCACGGCCACCGCGGCCTATCAGATCGAGGGTGCCTGGAACGAAGATGGAAAAGGCGAGTCAATCTGGGACCGCTTTGCCCACACGCCGGGCAAGATCCACAACGGCGAGACCGGAGATGTGGCTTGCGATTCCTATCATCGGTGGAAAGAAGACATCGCCCTCATGCGGGCGATGAACCTGAATAGCTACCGCTTTTCGATTTCCTGGCCGCGCATTCAGCCTTCGGGATCGGGAACTGCAAACTCCAAAGGCGTCGATTACTACAGCCGCCTGGTCGATGCCTTGCTGGAGGCGTACATCCGGCCGTTCGTAACGATTTACCACTGGGACCTTCCGCAAGCGCTCGAAGATGCCGGCGGATGGCCCAATCGCGACACGGCGGCTCGCTACGTCGATTATGTGCAAGTTGTTGCCCAGGCGCTCGGCGATCGCGTCACCGATTGGATACTCTTCAATGAGCCGTCGGCGTTCGTCGATCTGGGTTATCTGGAAGGCACGCATGCTCCGGGGCGCAAAAGTCTGCTCGATTTTCTGCGGGCCACGCACGTCGTCAACCTCGCCCAGGGCGACGGGTTTCGTGCGCTGAAGGCGGCGCGGCCCGCAGCTCGCGTCGGAAGCGTATTTAACATGTCGTCCTGCGAGCCAGCCACCAATTCTGAAGAAGACAGGCTGGCTGCCGAGCGCGCGCACGCCATCATCAACGTCTGGTTTCTCGATCCTGCACTCCGCGGGCGTTATCCGGAGGCGCTTACTTTCCTTCCGGAGACCGCCATGGGGATCAAGTCGGGCGACATGGAGAAAACGCGGGCGCCGCTCGACTTCATCGGAATCAATCTCTACTACCGTACGATCGCCTCCGCGCTCCCGACGATGGAGCGCACCGCACACGCACAGGAATGGCTCTTTCCCGTCAAGATGGACGGCGGTCACGAAGGCCCCAAGACCGACTTCGGGTGGGAAGTCTGGCCGAAAGCCCTGTACGACATGGTCATGCGCATCACGCGCGACTACAACCGTCCCGTCATCGAGATTACCGAGAACGGATGCTCGTACAAAGACGGCCCGGACGCTAAGGGCGTAATTCACGACGCACGCCGCATCGCCTACCACCGCGAGTATCTGGCGGCGCTGGGCCGCTCGATCTACGATGGCGCAGACGTCCGCGGATATCACGCCTGGAGCTTGATGGATAACTTCGAATGGGCGGACGGTTTTGCCCAGCGCTTCGGTCTAGCCTATGTGGACTTCAAGACACAGAAGCGAACCATCAAAGACTCAGGCCACTGGTACGGAAGAGTGGCGGCTGAGAACCGCGTGAGATCAGCCTGAAAGATTGTGTGGGACCGGGTCTCAGACCCGGTCAGGCCGCCTGAAAGGCGGCTGCTGCACTGACTTGAGATGCTTCGCTTCGCTCAGAGCCTGCCCTGAGCGAGCGCAGCGAGTCGAAGGGATGACCGCGCCGGGCTCAGACGCCCGGCAAACGCGGTCACTTCTGCTGCATCACCAGTTCACCGTTCTGTACTTTCAACGCCCCCACGTTATCGGGAAGTTTCAACCGGTCGCGCTCCTCAGCCAGTTTTTTCTGCAGCGTGGGATTCACCAGAGAAACCGGAACACTCAGATCGCCGACCTTGAATTCCGTCGGATCAAAAGTCGCATAACCATCCTTCTCGCCCATGTGCCCGGAAATGGTGATCCACACGTCTTTACCGGCGATCTCCGTAAGGAACTGCCCGTGCACCAGGTCGCCATCGAAGCTGACTTGTTGGTCTTTGATTGTCGGTGCGCCGCTGCCGACATTGGAGTCCGGCGTCAGCTCCGAAGCGCCGGCCGTGCCCAGCGATTGAGCGAGCACCGCACTGATCTCATCGGAATTGATGTGCACCTCTGCCTTCGAGCTCTGCGTTGCTGCCGGCGCAGCTTGCGTGGAGTTGAATTCGGAAGTGTCCGAAGACCGCTCCGACTGCTGCCCTTGCAGGCCGGCTGACTGCTGGGTCGCCCGCTCGAATTGCGCCATCTTCTGGTCGAAGGATTGGGCATGTTGGGCGATGGCAGCCGGAGCCTGCCGGGGCGCCACCGGCGCAGGCCTCCTTAAGACCAGAACGATGGCGACGAGCGAAGCCACCAGGGTCGCGATGCTGATGATGCGGTCGAGTTTGAATTTCATGGCGGTCCTCTACATCATGGTAGCGGCTGGTGAGACCAGATTGAGATGACCAAAGTGATGGTCCCGCGATGTTGTGTGGGACCGGGTCTTTGACCCGGTCAGGCGCCCTGAAAGGCCGCTGGCTCTTTTTGCCATGGGCTCAGAGCACTGGAATCCTACCTCTCCAAATCCAGGGATACTCAGCCTCGGTTTTCGCCAAACCAGCCCTCACGGGGTTCTGGCGAACATAGTCCACTCTATCGACCAGACTGTCGTTCGATCGCAGAATATGATCGAGAGAATTCCTCCTGCCAAACCGGACCACTACGCTTCAGCGCCACGTTGATCTGCCGCGCAGAACGCCCTTTGATGGCCTTCATGATCTCGGGCAGGCTGTAGCTCCAGCCGTCTTCGCGGCCGAGCGGAGAGTAGATCAGGAGCGGGTGATCAAGCATGACAACTGCGGCAAGCAGGTCGAACTTGCAGCCGCTCTCATTAAGGCAGCACGCGAGAACAATATCTCGGCCTGCCGGTGGAAGTTCCCAGCGGCGATCCGTGGTGAATGTGACAAACAGGGGATGATCGTCTTTTTGATAGTGAGGTAGACGCCTGCGGTATTCATACTTCGGGTGCATCGTGGCCTCGGCCCTTCGGGCCGACTGACCGGGTCTAAGACCCGGTCCCACACAATCAAAATCACTCCAGCTTCTTCGCCAGCAGTTCATTCACAATCTGCGGGCTGGCTTGGCCTTTGGAGGCTTTCATGACTTGCCCCACGAAAAATCCCAGCATGGTTTTCTTACCGGCACGGTACTGCTCCAGTTGCTTGGGATTCGCCGCTAGAATCTCGTCGATGATTTTCTCCAGCGCCGAGGTATCGGTGGACTGTTGCGGCCGGCCCTCTTCTTCATAAACTACCGGGAAATCCTTCCCTCGTTCGAAGCTCAGATCGTAGAGATCTTTGAGCATCTTGCCCGAGATCGTTCCTGACTCAACCAGGTCAGCCGATGCCGCCACTCCGCGCATCGAAATCGGGGACCGCTCGATCTCCATGCCCGTGGCCTTGAGGCGACCCATCAACTCGCTCTGCACCAGGTTGGCGACGCGCTTGGGATTCTTTGCCGCCCGCGCCGCCTCCTCGAACTGATCGGCCAGCGATTTGGAAACGGTCAGCACCTGGGCGTCGTATTCCGTAATTCCGTACTCTTTCACCATGCGGCCACGGCGCGCCTCGGGCAGTTCGGGCAACGCCCGCGCGATCTCGGCCTTCCATTTCTCGTCGACCACCAGCGGCAACAGATCAGGCTCCGGAAAGTAGCGATAGTCGTGCGCCTCCTCTTTCGAGCGCATGCTGTAGGTCTTGCCTTCGTTCGCGTTGTAGAGGCGCGTCTCTTGCGTGATCTTCCCGCCGGACTCGATCACATCAATCTGGCGCCCGATTTCAAACTCCAACGCCTCGCGAATGAAGCGGAACGAATTGACGTTCTTGATTTCAGTCTTGGTGCCGAACTCTTTCTGCCCGCGGGGCCGCACACTGACGTTGGCGTCGGCGCGCAGAGAGCCTTCTTCCATGTTGCAGTCGCTGACGCCGGTATACAGGATGATCTCCTTCAGCCGCGTCAGGTATTCGTAAGCCTCGTTGGGCGAGGCGATGTCCGGCTCGCTGACGATTTCGATCAATGGCACCCCGGTGCGGTTGAGGTCGATGGCGGTTTTCTGGGCCGCATCGGGAAAGCCTTCGTGCAGGCTCTTGCCCGCGTCTTCTTCCAGGTGCACGCGCGTGATGCCGATTTTCTTAAGCCCGCGTCCGCTGCTGATTTCAACGTGTCCATGCTCGGCCAGCGGCTTGTCATATTGCGAAATCTGGTACCCCTTGGGCAGATCCGGATAGAAGTAATTCTTGCGCGCGAAAATCGAAGTCTGGTTGATGCGGCAATTCAGCGCCATTGCGGCGAGCGTAGCGAACGCCACGGCCTTCTTGTTGAGCACGGGCAGCGCGCCGGGCATCCCAAGGCAGACAGGGCAGACGTTGGTATTCGGCGGCGCACCGAATCGGGTGGAGCACGAGCAGAAAATTTTTGTCGCCGTCAGAAGGTGTACGTGAACTTCCAGCCCGATCACCGGCTCGAACTTGGGATGAGTGGCGATGGATGTCTCCGCAGTCGTGGCCATAAAAGAGAAATTATAAAGGTCGCGGTCTCGTCGAGGTTCTCCGCAATCACGGGTTCTTGGGCGCGTTAAGATACTTCTCCATCGCAATTTCGAAGTACAGCAGCTCGTTCCCTTTAGCGTCCGCGACCCCCGTAACATCGATGTTCGCGCCCGACAAAGGCGAAGTGATGCCGCCAACATCAAAAAACAGAAACCCCGACTGGGTTCCGTGCGGCTCGACCGCCCGGGCGGCGAACTGCGACGACTCGATCTCCTCCATCTGCTTAGGGCTGATCGCGCCCTTCACTTTCTTGCGCGGAATGGGAATCGGGCTCGGGCGCGTTTGGGCTTGTGGATTCGCAAGCCGCCGGTAGATATCCTCGGGCGTTGTGGGCGTGAGTTTGGAATGATTCGCAGTTATGAGCGTGATCTCCATATTCGCGATGGAGACCGGCTGGTCGCCGTCGTTGGTGACTACAAAGAAGACGGGCAGGAAGCCGGCTTCCGCAAAATCCACAGAGAAGGTTTTGGCCTTATCTGGTGTGTCATACGGATCAGCGGCGATGGCGACTTTTTCGTCGCGATGGAAATCATGCGCTGGATAGTTGATGGCGGCCCGCGCGACCGGCTTCACGAAGTTCTTCGCCGCGAACAGAAGCGGAATGGACGCCGCGGCGCAAACCATCAAAATCAGGGATCGACGGGGCAATGTTCGAGCGTGAAACCGCAGGCGCCGCATAATTCTGATTATAGAGTGTGAGTGCTCCGGCGATGCGCCGGTTTAGAATGGCTCAGCTTGAGCTATTTTCTCTACAGCTTGGTGCTGGCGGTGGGAATGCTGCTGAGCCTGCCGTATTGGCTCTACCAGGTCCTGCGCCACGGCAAATATCGCAGCGGATTCGCTGAGCGCCTGGGAAGCGTGCCCGTACGCCTGATGGGGAAAGCGGATTCTTCGGCAGGCCGGAAACGAGTGATCTGGGTTCACGCCGTTTCCGTCGGCGAGGTGTTAGCTATCAGCGGCTTGGTCCAGGAAATGCAGCGGAAATTTCCTCAGCATCGCATCCTGGTGTCGACAACGACGGACACGGGACAGGAATTGGCTCGCAACCGGTTCGGGAAACAGAATGTGTTTTACTTCCCGATGGACTTCGCATTCGCCATCCGGCCCTATCTGCGTGCTCTGCAGCCCGAATTGGTGTTGCTGGCGGAGACAGAATTTTGGCCCAATTTCCTGCGTCTGGCGCACGCGAGTGGAGCGCGCATCGCGGTCGTGAACGCGCGCATCTCCGATCGTTCGTGGCCCAACTACCGCCGATTCCGGTGGGCGCTGCGCAGGATGCTGGTGCACGTCGACCTGTTTCTGGCGCAGACGCAGGAGGATGCCGCGCGGCTTAACTCGATCGGAGCAGAGGCAGCACGAGTGCGAGTCACCCGCAATCTCAAGTTCGACGTGGCTGTGCCCACCCCGCCACCGATCGTTGAAACTCTCCGTCGATCGCTGGCCGCAGAAAGCGCCCGGCCCGTGCTCGTTTGCGGCAGCACGGTCGAAGACGAAGAGCCACCACTACTGAAGGCGTTTGAGAATATACGCGTCGGACACCCACGGGTAGTCATGATCCTGGCTCCGCGGCATCGCGAGCGCTTCGACGAAGTTGCGATCCTTCTCCAGCAATTGGGGATTCCCTTTGCCCGGCGCTCGCGATGGCAGGGCGAGCCGCTTGCCGGCGGAGTTCTGCTGGTCGATTCCATCGGCGAACTGGCCGGACTCTATGCCTTGGCCGACGTCGCGTTCGTGGGCGGAAGCCTGGTGCCACGCGGTGGGCACAACATAATCGAACCCGCGCAACACGGCGTCGCCATCGTGGTCGGGAACCACACCGAAAACTTCCGCGACATCGTTTCGCTGTTTCAGATTCGCGATGCGGTGCGCATCGTAGGGTTGGCTGAATTGCCGCTGGTACTCATGCAATTGCTCGAGAACGATGCCGAGCGCCATTCCCTTGGGCGGCTCGCGGAAGAGACGGTCCGTTTGGAGGCAGGCGCAACGTTACGCACGCTCGAAGAATTGCGTGTGCTCTTGAACGAAGGCCAAGACCCTCAGCCCATCCCAGCACAAGCGGCGCACACAGATTGAATCCTCTCTCTGCCATCTACAGCGGTATCGTCGGAGTACGCAACGCGCTCTACGACCGCGGGTTTCTGCGGGTGCGCACACTTCGGGGCGCGGTCATCAGCATTGGGAATCTCTCGGCTGGCGGCTCGGGAAAGACTCCTTTCGTGATCCTTCTCGGCGAACTGCTCAAGGCGCGGGGCATGAAATTCGATGTGCTGTCGCGCGGCTACGGGCGCAAATCTCGGGGCGTGCTGCTGGTCGATCCCGCCGGCTTGCCGCAGGAATTTGGCGACGAACCGCTTCTGATTGCAAGAAAGCTGCAGGTTCCGGTCATCGTCGGCGAGGATCGATACGCAGCTGGGCGCTTCGCCGAAACCCGATTCGGCCCGCAACTCCATCTGCTCGATGACGGCTTTCAGCACCGTGCCCTGGCCCGCGACTTCGACATTGTGCTGGTGACGCCGCAGGACGCAAACGACCGACTGCTCCCGGCGGGACGGCTGCGCGAGCCGATAAATTCACTGCATCGCGCCGATGCCGTTCTGCTGGCGAGCGGGGCGTCGGCTGAATCGTTCCCTCTCGCAGGAAAGCTGGTCTGGCGCCTGCGGCGCGGTATCGTGGCTCAGAATGTCCCGCCGCACCCCGTGGTGTTCTGTGGAATCGCCCGGCCGCAGCAGTTCACGCTGCAACTGCGTACGGCCAATATCGAGCCTGCCGCCGAGGCTTTTTATCGCGATCACCACGCATACCACGAGCAGGACATTCGCGAACTCCTAGCGCTCAAGCAGAAAAGTGAAGCGGGGGGCTTCGTGACCACCGAAAAAGACGCCGTGAATCTGGGCCCGTATTTCTCGGCGCTGGAGCCGATCTGCGTTGTGCCCGTCCGCATGGAATTGGCCGACCCCGCTAACGCTGTAGATACCATGCTGCGCATCATCGAAGAACGAAGGCGGTGAGCATGAGAGAATCTGTTTTCGTAGCGCCGCTGTCCCGGCGGCTGTCGCGGGGGGTGTCTCGCCCCCGCAATGCGGACTGATTAGGCCCGCCTCAGCCAGCAGGATGCGAGCGCCGCAACCCTGTACTCATTTCAGCGATGACCAAGCACCCCAAAGAGGCCGGCCGCCTCAGAAAGATCGTCGAAGACTTCCCCAAGATCACGGTAACGGTCCTGGGCGACATGGTCGCCGATGAATTCGTCTTTGGTGAAATCTCGCGGGTGTCGCGCGAAGCTCCGGTGCTGATTCTGAAGCACCGCGAGCGCACGGTCGTGCCAGGCGGGGGGGCCAATGCCGCCAACAATCTAGCCGATCTTGGAGTCAATGTCCTTCCCGTAGGCATTGTAGGCGACGACGAGCCGGGCCGTTTGCTGCTCAAGTATTTTCGCCACAAACGAATCGCCGTGAGCGGCGTGCTCAAAGACAAGGCGTTCACGACAGTCACCAAAACCCGCATTCTAGCCGGCATGACGCACACCGCGCGCCAGCAAGTGGTGCGGGTTGACCGCGAGCCTCAGGACGCGCCCAATCATCACTTGACCCGTGAACTGTATTTGGCCACGCGAAACTACGCGCATGCCTCCGACGCGCTGCTGGTCTCCGACTACGGATACGGCGCGGCCACTCCCGCGATCCTGACCGCGCTGCGGGAAAAAGGAAAGATGGGATCGGTGCCCATCATTCTCGACTCGCGCTACCGCATGCTGCAATTTGCGGGCGTCACAGCGGCGACACCGAATGAGCCAGAAGTGGAAGAGGCTCTCGGAATCCGCATTGGCCAGGATTGGAATAAACTCGTTGCCGCAGGCGAGCAACTGATGGCGCACATGGACCTGCAGTCGCTGGTGATCACGCGCGGGCGCGACGGCATGGTAGCTTTTGATCGCGGGCACAAGCCGGTCGACATTCCGATCGTCGGCTCCGACCAGGTGACCGATGTGACCGGCGCCGGGGACACCGTGATTGCGGCCTTCACCGCGGCGCTCGCCGCCGGCGCCACCACGGAAGAGGCGGCGCAAGTCGCCAACTATGCGGCGGGCATCGTCGTCATGAAGCGCGGCACAGCCACAGTTTCGCGGGAAGAACTTATGCAGGCACTGGAAGGGTCGCCACCTGCGACACGACCCCATTGAACGCACAAGACAAAATCCTGAGCCGCGAAGCACTTCGCCGTCGGGCGGAGGAATGGCGCCGAACTGGCCAGCGCATCACTCTCGCCAATGGCGGTTTCGATCTGCTGCACGTCGGACATGTCCGCTACCTGCGCGGAGCGAAGGCGCTGGGCGGCAAACTTGTCGTGGCTATCAATTCCGATGAGTCCGTCCGCGCTCTCAAAGGCGAGGGGCGGCCGATTATGCCGGCCAACGAGCGCGCCGAGATCGTGGCTGCGCTCGCCGACGTCGATGCTGTTGTGATCTTTCCGGAGCTCGACGTGCGCGCCATCATCCGCGAGGTTCACCCCGACATTCAGGCCAAGGGCACCGACTACACCGCGGATTCCGTTCCCGAGCGCGATGCTGTCGCCGAATACGGAGGGCGCGTCGAGATCGTCGGCGATTCCAAGGATCATTCCACCACCGAGATCATTCGTTCGCGGCTGTCGCCGAGGAAATCTTGAGAGCGGAGCCCGCGGCGATCTCGCACATCGAGCGCCTGCTGGTCGTTCGCCTTAGCGCCATGGGCGACGTGATCCACACACTCCCGGCAGCGCAGGCTCTGCGCCAGGCTTTTCCCGAAGCCATGATTGGCTGGCTGATCGAAGAGCGCTGGGCGGAATTGCTTTGTGCGCCGGGATACGCGCGGCGCGGGCCTCGCTCGCCGGAACGGCCATTGGCAGATTGGGTCCATACCGTGAGCCTGGCCGAATGGCGCAAGTCGCTCTTCTCGATTCCGACCCTGGAGCACATCGTGAGAGTCTGGAACGACGTCCGCGATGCCCGCTACGACGTTGCCATCGACTTGCAGGGAGCGATCCGGTCCGCGGTGCTGGCGCGCTGGTCCGGCGCCCGCGTCGTGTGGGGCGCGGCAGAGCCGAGAGAGTCTCCCGCGAGCATGTGGTACATGCGCCAGGCCGTCACGCGCGGAGCGCATGTAATCGAGCAGTACTTTTGCCTCGCCGAAGCGGTTGCGGCGAAGAAACTGAAGCGGCCGCGAGTCCAACTGCCGCACGACCCCGCGGTTGAGCAGCGAATTGACAAGCAGCTGGCGCACGCCGGCGTTCGCGATTTTGCGATCCTCAATCCCGGCGCAGGATGGGGAGCGAAACGCTGGCCCCCCGAGCGCTACGGGTGCGTGGCCAAGGCGCTGGCTGCTGACGGCGTACGATCGATCATTAACTACGGCCCCGGCGAAGAAGATCTAGCGCGCGCCGCGGAAACCGCGAGTGGAGGCGCAGGAATTTCGGTGAAATCTTCGCTTACGGACTTGATTGCGCGCACTCGCCGCGCGAAATTGTTCATCGGAGGCGACACCGGCCCTATGCATCTGGCAGCAGCACTACAAGTGCCCGTGATTGCGATCTTCGGGCCCACCGATCCAGCCCGCAACGGGCCATATGGAACGCGCAGCATCGTCTTGCGCAATCCGGCAAGTCCCACGACGCACACGCGGCGATCTGAGCCCGACGAAGGACTGCTTGAGATCAGCACCGACGCAGTCGTGGGCGCGGCGCGCAGGTTGCTGGCGGAGGGCCAAAGCGGCGGACAGGAGTGTCCGCCCCACACGGAGAATCCTCTTGGCTGAGTGGTCGCGCCTGAATTGGTCGAAAACGGCGCGCCGCATCCGCGTGCCGCTCGGGTTCGTGTTCGCCGTGCTTTACTTCTGGTTGGCGCGGCCGACATGGCGTTCCATTGCACTTGGTGCGGCAGCGGTTGTGCCGGGGCTTCTGGTTCGTGCTCTCGCCTCAGGCCACGTGCGCAAGAACGAAGCGCTGGCCACCTCCGGACCGTACGCCTACACGCGCAATCCTCTCTATCTTGGGTCACTACTCATCGGTGTGGGATTCATCATCGCGGCGCGGAGTTGGTGGGTCGGCGTTGCTTTGGTGGCAATGTTCTTGGCCATTTACCTTCCCGTGATTAAGAGCGAAGAGGCCTTCCTGCGGGAGAAGTTTCCTGAATTCGAGGAATATGCACGCCGGGTGCCGAGAATGTTCCCAAGAGTCTCGCGACATTCCTGGGCGAGACAGGAAGCGTCAGCGGGATTCTCCTTGGACTTATATCGGAAGCATCGCGAATACAATGCGCTCGTTGGCGCGCTCGCGATGTTTGCCGCACTGGTAGCAAAAATTTTCCTGGTAAGAGCGAGCTGATGATAGTTGACTTCTGATGGAGAACCCCGAGTTTTCATTTAACGAAACCCTAATTGAGCTCATTTCTGTCATCCCGAGCGAAGCAGAATTGCCGCTTTTTCGGCAATTCGGCGCAGTCGAGGGACCTTGTGCTCCCTCAATCGGAGATTCCTTAACCGTCAAGAATCACCCATCTTCGATCGCTTCTACTTCTTCGCCAGCAGTTCCTTCGCCCGGCTCAGCTCCGGACGCGTCGAACTCCCGCCTTCACAGCTTTTCAGCAGCAGCGCGTAATATTCCGTAGCTTCGCTTTGCTTGCCCGCCTCTTCCGCAGCGCGCGCCGCCCCGTAGAGGCCGTTGAAGCGGTTGGGATTGAGCTTCAAGTCCGTCTGATACTCTGCCAGCGCCTGCTGCGGGCGCTTCGCCTCAAGCAGGATTTCGGCAATCATCTCGCGAGTGGGGATGCCTTGCGGTTCGTCACCCAGCGCATCTTCTTTGTCGGCGATAGGGCGCAGAGTCTCGACCGCGTCGTCATACTTGCCTTCGGCAAACGCCAGCCACGCCCGGGCCTGGTTCAGATCGTTCTCCGTTGCCTCAGCAAAGTCGTTCTTCTTTTCCGACACAAACTTCTGATGGATGGCCTCGATCGCGCTGACATCCTTTCGCACTTCCTCTGGCTGGTGAAGGTGCGCCGCACCGACCGCCTTTGCCCAGTAGGCAGCCGAATCTTCCGCAGTGCCAGGAACTGCAACGGGCCTAAGCGCCGCGGCAGTGGCCCAGTCTCGCATCTCCAGCGGATACAACGAAGCGAAGTGCGCCTCGGTGGCCAAGTGTGGATCGAAGCCGACGCCGTACATGTCGTGCATTTCAGGCATCGCCTTGACTTCATCCATGAGCGCGCGGGCATCGGCTTCGTGGCCGCTTTGCAGGTAGGCATAGAAGAGGAAGTCCATCGCGTGGAACTGGTGGCCTTCGCCACCCATATGCATGGCCGCCGTCTTACGTGTGGCGGCGATGGAGGCGAGGTTCGATTTGATGTCGTCCTGCCAGAGCCCGACGCGGGCAAAGATGTGCGACGGCATGTGCAGCGCGTGGGGAGCGGCGGGCGCGATCTGCGCATAGCGGCGCGCCGCGGGAATGCCCAGTTCGGCCAGTTGCGGCTTGTCGTAGCTGTGGATCAGGTAATGCGCCACCCCGGGATGATCCGGTTCGACGGCGAAGAGCTTCTCCAGGATGGCGGCGGCCGCCTTGCGGTTCGCGAAGGTCTCGTCGTTATGCGGCTCCGAGGCCAGCAGCGACAACGCATAGAAGATCGCAGCCTCGTGGTCGTCAGGATAAGTCTCGTACACTTTCTTCATCGCGTCGGAGTAGGCCTTGGCACGGGCGGCATGATCCTGCTTCTCCGAGTCGCTGTAGAACGCAGTGATCGCGTCGATGTACGCGCGCTCGCGAGGCGTAGCCTTCCCAGCCAGCATTCTGGCGGTCTTCCCCTCCTCCAAGCCGCGCTTGATAACTTTCTCGTCCGGCTCGTTCCACAGCTGGTGCCACAGGCTCATGGAAACGCCCCAATGCGCCATCGCGCACTGGGGATCGTCCTTGACGATCTGCAGGAATTCTTTTTCCGCTTCCTCGTACCAGAACGAGTGCAGAAGTGCCAAGCCCCGCTCGAAGGGCTTCTGGACCGCCGGGGCACAAGAAACGGGGAAATGTACCGTTCCCAGTTGACTCTCGTTCAGGTCCTCGTGGTGAGGGTGATCTTTATCATCGTCACCGTTGGCGAATACAGCGAATGTGCAGAGGAAGGAAAACAGCAGTAGCCAAGCCAGTCGTTTCATGGGATCCCCGCTGAGGGCGAGTCTAGTGGACTGAATAGAACCGGTCAAATCTATCAAGCTGTGTTTTCTTATGAAAGGAACGTCGGAATCGAATCTAACAAAACGTTTCTTTGTTCCTCTTGAGGTCACGAAAAAAGTGCAAATCTGAACTTTTCCACTTGTCAAAAACTCAAAGTTATGGCATCTTCAATCATCCCCAAATGAAAGGACGCCCAAATTTGTCAGATATTACATACAAATCGCTTAGCGGGCTGCCTCGGCGTCGAACTAGCCGAGTCGGTTTCAGGGCGTCGTCCAATTACGCTAATTAATCCACGGCGCTCCTTAACGCAAAGCTAACAAAACAAAGCACGCTGGGTGGCGAAGGCCGCGGTTCCTTCGACTGGTAATCGACTACACCGCTGTCGCTCATTCCCCCAGCATGAACCGTGTGGGGACGGGCGCCTTCGCCCGTCCGGCCGAGCGCAGCTCGACTGCAATGCACCTAACGCGGTCAGTGGTGAAAGGTTACGGATACTTCTTCTGGCAGAACAGCCTTCGGGCTGTTGAGGTTCGACTCCTCAAGGGCGCAAGCCCGTTCCGTGGCCGCGCGTTCCCTGACCATTAATGCTTGTCGACCAAAGGGGCGGAGAAAATTTCCGCGCTGAACAGAAATTCAGTCAGTGGTGAAGTTCACGGCAACTTCGTGGCGAGCCTGTAACCAAGGCCGGGGTTCGAGCCCTCAACCGTGATCCCAGTTCCCTGGCTGCAACGCAAAGTGTGGCGCGGGCGCCCTCGCCCGCGCTGCCTGTAGTTTCGCCGGTGGTGAAAGGGAAGAGTTACTTCGCTCCAAACGACCGACGCTGCAGGGTGGCGAACCCTGCCGAGGTGCTGATCTGCGGCAACGCCGGAATCCGCAAGGATCTGGGGGCGTCGTCCCGAAGCTCAGGGTTGCCGCTGAGACCGGCCTCGAGTCGAATCTCTTCTCGGAGGTTCCCCGGCGAGTGTTTCGGCAAGAAGTTCGGTCGGTGGTGAAGACGAGGGTTCCATCGCCTGACACGCGGGAGTTGCAGGTTCGAATCCTGTCACGGGAAAATTCGCCCGTGTAGCTAAACGGTAAAGCGCCTAGAACGTACCTTTGTCGCTGATTCCCCGGCTGATCGATTTTAATTTCGCAATCACGAAGAGGGAGGACGATCGGGAAATGGTGCCTCCCGAATGAGTTCGTAATCAGGAATATGCTCGAATTTCTCAAACACGTGCTGAACGGTCAGAACCAATTCGCCTCGGGCGGATTACTGCTCATGGTTATCGGCGCCCTGGGCGCCTACCTGCGCGCCATTCCGAGCAAGATCTGGTTGTGGTTCGTAGATCAGACGACGCTGTCGATCACCGTGAAGGACGAGGATGCTGCGTTCGCGTGTGATGTGTTGTACATGATGACGACGAACAAGATCGAAGCGCTCGATCCAGCATTGCTGCGACCGGGACGCATCGATTATCGCCTGTACCTGGGCGTGGCGTCAGAGGATCAGAAACTGGAGCTCTACTGCCGTTTCTTTCCGCAGGCGAAGGAATTCGAGGCACGCACATTCGTCGAGGCGCATCAGTGGGCCGAGACGATGGCGGACTTCCAGGGTCTGTTGTTGGAACGTGCAGAAAAGCCCGCGGGTTTGCCCATCGTCGAAAGGCTGACGGTGTCGAGTCCCCGGAAAGAGGATGCGGTGCCCGCGCTGCGGTAGAGCAGGCACGGCAAGTTTCGCCGGTGGTGAAGACTACGGCTACTCGGACACTGATGACGCAGGTGTGGAATCCTGCCCGGGCTTTTGCTCTGTAGCCAGAACATCCGTCTATCATGCCGTCGTCGCGTAATTCCGGCGATTGAGACCACAACGGATTCCGCAGCGCCAAACAACGCCGAGTCGGAGTGACAAAACGTTTTAGCTAGAAGCTAGGAGCTAGCAGCTAGAAGCTTTTGCTGATACCTGACAGCTACAAAGGAGGCCATCAATGGCTCGACTGAACTTGCTCAACCTGAACTTTGGTCCGCGCACACATGAAGGCGCGCCAGCCCGCAACATCTCGACGGAGTTGCAGCTGCGGCGCTCGCTCCTGGCCTGCCTGCTCTGGGAGAGACAGTTTTACCAGGACGGAGTCGAGATCTCCGGCCGCATCGCGGAACTGGTGCCCAAGGTTGCAGCCGAGAAGGTGGCCGCGCTTGCGGTCGAGGGGCGCGAGAAGATGAAGCTGCGTCACGCGCCGTTGTTGCTGGTTCGCGAGATGGCGCGTCACGCCACGCATCGCGGACTTGTGGCTGAGACCCTCGCGCGGGTCATCCAGCGTGCCGACGACCTCGCCGAGTTCGTCGCCATCTACTGGAAGGACGGTCGTGTGCCGCTCTCCGCGCAGGTGAAGAAGGGGCTGGCTGCGGCCTTCCCCAAGTTTGATGAGTATGCGCTGGCGAAGTACGATCGCGGCGGACCAGTCAAGCTACGCGACGTGCTTTTCCTCGCACACGCCAAGCCGCGCGACGAGGCGCAGGCCGAAGTGTGGAAGCGCCTGATCGCGGGCGAGCTCGCTGCTCCCGATACGTGGGAAGTCGCCCTCTCGACTTGCGCTGACAAGCGCGAGGCTTGGGAGCAGCTGCTCCGTGAACAGAAGCTCGGGGCGCTGGCTCTGCTCCGCAACCTGCGCAACATGCGGGAGGTCGGGGTGAACGAGGATCTCGTGCTTGCTGCGCTCATTTCCATGAGCACGGCGCGCGTGCTGCCGTTCCGCTTCCTGGCTGCGGCGCGTTACGCTCCGCAGTGGGAAGAGGCGCTCGAGCAGGCCATGCTGAAGTGCGTTGCGGGACAGGAGAAGTTGACCGGCAAGATGATTGTGCTGGTCGACGTTTCCGGCTCGATGACTGCGCCGCTCTCTCATCGTTCGGAGATGCAGCGCACCGACGCGGCTTACGGGCTCGCGGTATTGCTGCGCGAGATCGGCGAGAGGGTGGCCGTGTTCAGCTTCTCGGACTCGCTGGTCGAAGTGCCCGCGCGTCGCGGCTTCGCTCTGCGCGACGCGATCGACGCTTCGCAGCGTCACAACAGCACTCAGTTCGGCAAGGCTGTTACCGAACTGAATCAGAAGCACGGCTACGATCGCCTGATCGTCATCACTGACGAGCAGACGCACGACACGGTGCCTGCGCCGAAGGGCAAGGGCTATGTGATCAATGTGGCCAGCTACAAGAACGGCATCGGCTACGGCAAATGGACGCACATCGACGGCTGGAGCGAGTCGGTGGTCGAGTACATCCGCTCGCTGGAGCAGACCTAGTAAGAGCGATCGTAGAGACGTAGCGGAGCTACGTCTCTACGACGAGTTTCGGCTGTGGGCCCAGCCTGAGAATAAAAATCCCCACCGTATCGCAAACGGCGCGACGAGGGTGGGGCAAGCGGGTAGCGGGTAGCGGGTAGCTCTCCCAGCGTGTTTCAACTGTGCAGGAGGTTATTTGCTGTCGCCGTCGTGGTCGGCGTCGCCGGCGCTCTTTAGAGTGACTGTGTCCTGTGGGAGCGACGCAGTCTTCTGAGTCTGAGGTTGACGAACCGCCGGCTGCGTAGCCTGGCTGGCGTGGGCTGCGGAAGCGTTCTTGACTGGACCGATCGTAGGTTAACTAGGATCGACAGACGGCGGGAAAAACTTTATCCCGCGGGACCGGGATCGGGAGCCCTCGGTAACAGTGAGTGCGGTCTCGAGTGCACTCCACGTCTTGCCCGCCGCTGTGCGCGGCCCAGATGCCTGCGCCCGTCGTTGCCGGGCTACTTATCGCCAGGGTCGTGATCGAGTTGACCGGCGCTCCTTAGCGTCACTTGGTCGTGCGAGAGCTGGCCGCTCTTTTGCACGGGCGGGATCTGGGCTTGAGGATCAGGCTTAGGTTCCGCAGGTGGCTGCGCGACGTGGCGGACGTCGACTGGATGAACGCTATTGATTGGGGTGATCATCTTTGGTCTCCTAAGGGATAGGATCGGCAGGGGGCAAGGAATCTTTAGGGGCCTGGGCGCGATTGACGATCTTTGGTAAGGGTTACTATCGCTGGATCATCGGCTATTGGGGAAATGCAGTGTGCGGGACTTCGAGGCCTTGCTGCGGCTTCCCGGCGAATCCTCAGGGGCTTCGAATCCGATGCGACGACGGGGCGGGTCGGGAGGATTGATCAGCTCGCGGATTGCATCCATCAGGTCTTGGATATCGGCGTCGTGGGTTTCGAGGCGGCGCTCCACTTCCGCCAGCTTGGCCAGAACATTCCGGTTGCCAGCAATGGCGCGGCGCATGCGGACGAAAGCTTGCACCACGAACACGCTCATTTCGATGGCGCGTTCGGAGTTCAGCACCGTGGCAGCCATGATCGCGCCGTGTTCAGTGAAAGCGTGCGGGCGGTAGCGGGCTCCGCCGTGACCCTCACTTGAGATCACATTTTGTGATCTCAAGATTTTGAATTCCTGCGCGGAGAGTTGAAAGCGAAATGTTGGAGGAAAGCGCTTCGCGTTGCGCTTGACCTGCTGATTTAGGTGGCGGACTTGGACTCCATATAGTTCGGCTAGGTCTGCGTCTACGATCACTCGCTGGCCTCGTAGAACCAGGATTTTTGAGTCGACTCTTCTGTTAGCGACGATTGCTGTTTTCGCCATAGTTCGAATTTGAGATCACAAATTGTGATCTCAAGACACGTGAAAGATACGCATTGATTGTTAGGATAGCAGCGGCGGGATACGAGCGTGCAGCGAAATTCGAATATTCATGGCATGGGTTTCGATTCGGGAGACGCTGAGTGTTGCGCGCGTGTAGGGAGGAGAGAGTTTTACCCCTGGTGAGTCCGCAGATGGTCACCGGTTGAAACTCCGCGGGGCTTTGCTCGGCTAGGACGGGTCAGAGATCCGTCCTCACACGAGCAACAGCAAATTCCTCGGCTTGGTTCCTCGGAATGACAAGCAGTGCTGGCATATTCCGGTCAACTACGAAAGTCAAAAATCCCCACCCTGTCGCACAAAACGCGACAAGGGTGGGGCACCCTTTTCATACTTGCCTACGCAGCGGCTATGCGGCGGATCAGGTCTTCCTGTTCGGACTTGCTTTCGGCACCGATAGTGAAGGCGTCTAGAACGCCCAAGGACAGCGCGTACTTGACGGCTTCATCCTGACGGTTGCGTAAGTCGCCCTGGCCTAAAATCTTCATGCCTACCACTGCCTTGCCAGCGGCTTTCATCTCCTTTAGAACCCCAACCACCGTAGCGGGATCCGAGTCCATATAGGCGCCGATGGGATTGATGCGGGCCAGGTCGATCTCGACCCATGGCGATTTGGCGGCCGCCCGCAACGCTTCGATGCTGTGGCATGAGCAGCCGTGGGCGCGGATGCTTCCTTTTTCTTTGGCTTCCGAGAGCACGTCCATTACGCCTTTGTAGCGCTCTGTCCAGTCGGCTTCGGTGACACAGTGCATCAGGCAGACATCGAGATAGTCGGTGCCAAGCTCGCGGCGGAAGCGGTCGAGGTCGGCGCGCGCGGTGGCGGGATCGCGCGCCCAGGTCTTGCTGAGGACCGTGACTTTGTCGCGGGGCACGTGCTTGAGGGCTTCGGCGACGTGAGGATGGCTTCCGTAAGAGTCAGCGGCATCGAAGAAGCGCAGGCCGTGATCGTATCCGTTGAGCAAGAGATCGGAGAGACCTTTGATGCCGAGCGCGGTCTGGTGCGAGTGATGGCCCGAGCCCACCGTGCCGGTGCCCATAGCCAAGCGGCTGGTCTTGATGCCGGTGCTGCCGAGAGTGACAGTGTCGGAGGCAGCGAATTTTGCAGGAAGAGTTGTGTTCGCGAGGGCGAGGAATATGGATTTAGAGCTGAGCCAGGCCGCTCCCAGGCCTGACGCGGAGCGAATGAGGAATTCGCGACGACGCATGGTTCCCTCCTGAATGATCGCACGCCCGTTCCTATGAGGCTACACCATACACTCGGGGTTGCATCAGAGTTTTCTCGTGACGGGGCATTCGCCCAGCCTAAGATGTGGAATCTTGGCCAGAACGAAGCAGGATCTGTCTCACAAAATCTGTCTTGGCTTGTGTGTATGCTTCACGGTCGATGGCGAACTTGCGGGCCAACTGTCGCTTTAGGCCGGCGTACGCGGAGGCTTCTTCCGGATGCCACAGGAGATAGTTCCGGAACGCGATGTGGCGGACGTACTCTTGGCTGTCGGGCAGGCAGACATAGAGATGGTGGGAAATTTCGCCCGGTGGGACTCTGAAGACCTCGCGGCCAGCGATGCCCTGATCGCCCTCATGCTCATATCCTAAGGTAGCCAACCGTGAGCGGACGAGCGGAAAGTCGCCGGCTGATCTTAGCAGGATGTCGATGTCGATGATGGGCTTGGCTGCGAGTCCGGGAACGGCCGTGCTGCCGATGTGTTCAATCGCGGTGACCAGCGCATCCAGAACCCGTGCGATCCGGCTGCGCAGCGTTTCGAATTTTTCCGGCCAACGCGGATCGTAGTCCTGGATTGTGATTGGCGCGGTCATTCAAATTGCTTGCGGAAGGCGGCGAGTTGCTGCTGGACGTCGGCGAGTTCCTGGCGAAGACTGGCTACTTCCTCTTCCAGACGGGCGAGGCGCTGGGCGGGCGGCGGAACAGCGTGCACCGATGCTTCGGACGCAGGCGCGGAACTGTTCGGCTCGCGCTCAACCGAACCGCGCGCCACGGTGGATTCCAGCGGCTCGCCAGAGAACAAATGCATGTAGCGGTATTCTTTCGTACCCGGCTGGCGGGCAAGGATGCATACAAGCGGAGGCTCGCGCTGGGCGAGGCGGTCGAGGGTAGAGATCACGTCGTCGAGAGCTTCGAAGTGATACATACGGTCGGTGCGGCCCCGGAGTTCGCCGGGAGTTTGTGGCCCGCGTAACAGGAGCACGCAGATGATGGCGATTTCGCGGCGGTCGAAGTTGAAGACTTCCTGCAGGCGGTGTTCGTACTTCGGCACGCGGCTGTCGGCGCCGCCGGCGGGCCCGGCCATGCGCTTTTCCTGCAGTGTCGTCAAGGCCTGGCGGACGGTGGCTTCGTCAAGGATCATCACCGGGTCGCGATTGTTTTTTTGATTGCTGGCGTTGACCAGGGCGTTGAGCGAGAGCGGGTAATAGTCAGGCGTGGTGATGTCTTTTTCGATGAGCGAGCCGAGGACGCGGGTTTCGATGTCAGTGAGGAGCAGGGTCATGGATGTCGGTTTTGGCCGATGTCCATTCTAATGGAAGCATTTCGCAGTCAGAAGCCGACTCACCTTCCCCACTGCTTGCGCAAGGAACGCATGAGAAATGCGGCACCCACGATTTCATTCTCTTACCGTGGGCCTGATGCTAAATCCGGAACGGTGCGGCCAGCAGGCGGAACGGCAAAGTGATAGCCAGGAAGACGATTTCCAGAATGCCGTGGACTGCTACGCCGACTATACGAAACGGAAGTAGGATAAGCCAGATGAAGGGATAAGCCACGAGCGCGAGCAGGGCCAGCGGCCAGCACAGGACGAAGAGGATGCACCAGAGTAGGAACGTGAACATTGCCGGGAGACCTCCCTCTGATTGATTGTACGTCTGGACACGGGAGGAAGTTCCGTTTGTCTGAGGCGGATAATTTCGAGACCCGGCCGGGAAGTCAACATCCCCACCCTCTCGCAGAAAACGCGAGAAGGGTGGGGCACCCTCGAAATTGGATTCCTCCAGACTTTGTTTAGAACAGGACTGTCGCGCGGCGCTTCCAGGTTTTGCCCTTCTCCTTTGCGATGTTCTCCATGTCGTTCACGTAGGCTCCGGCCTGCGTCAGAATGTGGTGCAGGTCGTTGCCGATGCTGATGAAGGTGAATCCCTTCTCGAGGAACTCGCCGGCGCGCGAGGTGCCGAACAGGAATAGGCCGAGGATGACGTTATTATTGCGGGCATGATCGATCAATTTCTTGGTGGCGGCGTCAAGTTCGGGCGAGGTGTACATGTGGGGGAACTCGTACTTGTTGTAGAGGCCCATTGACATGCAAGAGATCGTTCTGGCCGAGGAAGAGAATGTCGACGCCGGGGACGGCGGCGATCTCGGCGATGTTTTCGATGCAGGAAGCGGTCTCGACTTGCAGCGCGACCATGCCTTCGTTGTTCCAACTGCCGGCGTAGCCGAGCAGTCCGGCTCGATTCATGCTGCGCTGCGGGAAGTAGACCGAGCGCGTGCCGACGGTGGGATACTTGGCGCAACTAACGGCCTGGCGAGCTTCCTCGGCGGTGTTGATATAGGGAATGAGGACGCCGTCGGCGCCCATGTCGAGGGCTTGTTGGATGCCGGGTCGGTCGTCGTATCCGCCGACACGGACCAAGGACTTGGCGCCACCGTTCGAGATGCCACTCAGCATGGCGGAAAGTTTTTCGTAGCCCATGGGACCGTGCTGGGTGTCCACCAGGAGCCAGTCGTAGCCGCTGTGCGCGAGTTGCTCGGCGACGGTGGGGCTGTGGGCATTGAGGAACAGGCCCATCTTGGGTTGTCCGGCACGGAGTTGCTTTTTGAATTCGGATCCGCTGAGTGCGGCGTCGGGCATGAGTGTTCTCCTTGAAATCGAATTGCGTAGTGTAACGTATGCGGCGCGGGCGGCGGCGCATCGGGAGTTAATTTTTTCGCGTGTGACCGTGGGACAGGAAAGCTGATTCCCCGGTTGCTCGGAATGACAAGAAGTTGTGGTGCGCCTATAGTCTCGTAGAGGAGGCCGACATGCGTTTGCTTCTGAACTGGGTGCTGAGCGCGCTCGCGGTGTGGATCATGGCGCAACTCGTACACGGGATATCGGTGCGAGGCGCGGCGGGGGCTTTGATCGCAGCATTAGTAATAGGGTTCATCAACGCGACGATTGGCGCGTTGTTCAAGATTCTGACCTTCCCGTTGACACTGGTGACGCTGGGGTTGTTCTGGTTCGTGATCAATGCGCTGATGCTGGAACTGGCGTCGGCGCTTCTGGCTCCTAAATTTCAAGTGCAGGGATTCCTCGCAGCGTTCGTGGGTGCGATCGTGCTGAGCCTGGTAAACCTGTTGCTCAAGGGGATCGTGATGCCGAAAAGGGACGATCGCTAGCCCCATTTGGGGCTATTCAGCCGGCAGGTGTCTGCTGATCGTCGGACGAGCAGCATCGCGAATTTTCTTCAGTACCATCTCCGGATTGAAATTTCCCTGCAGCCAAGTGCTATACCACTGATATCGCCGCCCACGACGTGTGCGCACCACAATCGCGGCAGGAACGTCGTGCTGTTCGATTTCTGCGGAAACGATTTGGTGGTAGGGAACCATCTGGAACTCGTGGCCGGAGTCGTAGATTAGCATGCTAGCGGTGAAGCGGAAGGGGCCGACGACTTCGACCTGCTCCGTCATTTCGCGATCGAGTCGCGCGGAGATTTCCAGGAGATCGCCGTAGCGACGGAGTTCGTGATTGACCGGATGCTTCTCCGGATAACGAGCCCAGATTAGCGGAAAGGCGCAAAAGAACAGCGACGCCAGAGCAAAGAGGACGAAACCGGCAGCGCCGCCGGCACGAACGCCGCGCGGCCAACCGTACCAGGCGCAGACCAGCGCCCAGCTGGCAAAGATGAAGCCCGCCAGCAGGAACGAGAAATTGATCCCGCGGACTTTGCGCTTGGTGTATCCCATCTAACTCTGCGGGGCGGGTCCCGATTTCTTCGGCTTGAGCGCCTGCCAGTCTTCCTCTTTGAGAATGCGGCCGAGGTTGCTGAATTCTCCGGCGCCCTGCAGGAATTCGCCGCCGTCCATGCGAACGACTTCGCCATTGATGTAGCCCGAACCATCGCTCACGAGAAATGCTGCCAGATTGGCCAGTTCTTCGATCGTCCCGAAGCGGTGGAGCGGGTTGCGGTCGAGGGCAAGGGTTTCGAGTTCGGGGCGCGGCATTAGGCGCGAGAATGCGCCCTGGGTCGGGATTGGACCGGGAGCAATGGCGTTCATCCGGATCCCGCGGTCCCCCCACTCGACGGCCAGGCTACGGGTAAGAGCTTCGACGCCAGCCTTCGACACGGCGGAAGGCACGACATATGCGGACCCAACCGGCGCGTAGGTCGCGGAAATGCTGAGGATGGTGCCTCGGTGGCCGGATTTGAGCCAGCGGCGGCCGCAGGAGAGTGTGCAGTTCATCGTTCCAAGGAGCACGATGCCGAGGACGGATTCGAAGGCGCGTGGCGAGAGCTCTTCTGTGCGGGCGATGAAGTTTCCGGCCGCATTGTTGACCAGCACGTCGAGCGGGCCGCGGGGCCAGATGGAATCGATCATGCGCTCGACGGATTCGAGGTCGCGGACGTCGCAGGAGAGGGGGTGGATCGTCCCCTTCGCCGAGAGTTCGGCGGCGGTCTGTTTGAGGACTTCTTCGCGGCGGCCGCAAATGTAGAGGGTGGCTCCGAGTTCGAGGAAGCGTTGGGCCATGCCTTTGCCCAGGCCGGTGCCGCCGCCGGTGATGAGGATGCGCTTATTTTTTAGAAGATCAGCACGGAACATTTGGGGTCTCCCCGGCATTCATGAGCGATGCCGGCCAACAGCAAGTTCCTCACCAGGCTTCGCCCGGTTCGGAATGACAAATTATAGGGGTGGAGGCGCTGGAGTGCGCGACTACGTGCGCTAAACTTCGCAGGCTACGCGGAAGCCATAATCGGCGTACTGGAAATGCGGCGGGATGCTGGAGCGGGCAGAGCAGCGGGCGACTTTGATGTGGTGGCGCCAGGAACCGCCGCGAGAGGATTTGCGCTGACCTTGCTCGGGACCGCGCGGATTGCGGTCGGGCGAGATAGCGTAGTAGTTGGGCTCGTACCAGTCGCTGCACCACTCGTGGACGTTGTCGCAAATATCGTAAAGACCGAAGGCATTGGGACCATAGCGCGCGACGGGCTCGGGGCCATTCTGCCAGCGCTTGGCGTAGTCCCGCAGAGATTGTGGAGGATCGTCGCCCCAGGGGAATTGTTTTTGTTCGAGGGCGCCACGGGCAGCGTGCTCCCATTCCGCTTCCGTCGGCAGGCGGTAGGTGCGGCCGGTTTGTGAACTCAGCCACTCGCAGTAGCGGGCCGCTTCGAACCAGGAGACTCCTGCCACGGGTTGCTGGGGATGATTGAAGTTTGCTTCTTGCCAAAACGGCGGTGCCAGCGCCGAGGTTGCGCGTAGAAAAAGAGAGTATTCGGCGTTGGTGACTTGGGTGGACGCAAAGAGAAAGGCGTCGACCCAGACGCGATGGACAGGGCGCTCGCAATCCTGGCCCGAGTTGGAGCCCATGATGAACCAGCCCTCGGGGATGAGGGCCAAGCGTGGCTCGATGGGCTTTTGTTCGCCTGCGCTACGGCTTGTCGTTCGAGACTCTGCTGGCGTTGGCGTCATGGCGGTTGCCGCTGCTGTGGCTCAGGATTAAAGTTTACCAGCGCTGGTGGTCGGAGGATTTCAATGGCAGAGAAGAAGCTGCGGTTCCAGGTCAAGCTCGAAGGTAAAGAGGGCAGTTCGGTCGCCGGGCTTATCGCCCCGTTTGACGTGATGAAAATGTTTGGCACACGCGCTCGTGTGCCGGTGCGAGGGACGGTCAACGGTTTCCCGTTTCGCTCCTCGCTGATGCCGATGGGTGGCTGCCATATGATGGCCGTGAACAAAACCATGCGTGAAGGGGCCAAGGCGAAGGCCGGCGACGTGGTGGATGTGGTGATGGAGCGCGACGGTGAGGCGCGTACGGTGGAGGCTCCGCCGGAACTTGAGAAGGAGTTGGCGAAAAGTAAGACGGCGCGGGAGCGGTGGGAGAAGTTGGCGTTTACTCAGAAGAAAGAAATGGCGCTTTCCATCCGCGACGCCAAGCAGGAGGAGACGAAGAAACGGCGACTGGCCAAGGTGATGCAGGTTCTTAAGACCGGGGCGAAGTGGACAGGCTAAGAAATCAAGGGGCGTCTTTGGAGACTCTTGAGACAACTTCAAAATCCCCGCCCTGTCCCGCCAAAGAACGGCGGGAAAAGGACGGGGCACCCCGTCGTTTAGAAACTGTCGCGCAGATACTGAACTACCTTGGCAATGTCGTTTTCTTGGAAGAGGCGGATGGCCGCGATGCCAGCGGCTCCAGCTTCCAGGCAGGAGGGTGCGTTAAAGAGAGTAATTCCGCCGAGAGCCAAGATCGGTATTTTCGTCTGGCAGGCATGCTGCAGCATCGCGAGGCCGGTGGGCTGCATAGTGGCGACGTTTTTTTTCTCGAAGACGGGAGCGAAGACGGCGAAGGTCGCTCCGTTGGTGGCGGCTTTGTCCACTTCTGCCGGGGAGTGACACGAGACTCCGATCAGGGGATCTTGTGCATTCCCGCCACTGTTCCAGATTCGTCTTGCGTCTTGCGGGGAGATGTCGTCGGAGCGGAGGTGAACGCCTTCGGCTTCGACTGCCAGGGCAACATCCGTGCGCGAGTTGATGAGGAGAGCGGTTTCCGGTTTCCTGTTTCCGGTTTCCAGTTTTCTGGCCACTCGGACTACGCGCACGGCTTCGCTGGCTAGCGATTCCAGTTCGCGCGAGGGCAGATCTTTCTCTCGGAGTTGAATGTAGTCCACTCCCGAGTGGGCTGCCTCGTCGATCTTTTCGAGGAGACGACGACGGCGGACGGGTTCGTCGCCGGGGAATGCGGTGCGGTCGGTGATGTAGTAAAGAAGGCAGCTCCGAGGCATCGATAAAGGTCCCGCGCGGCGCTAGCGCCCTGGGCTTAGACTCGACCGCTAAGCCACAGCGCCTCAGTAGCAGGCCGCGGAAAAACTGCTCACTCGGGCAAGACCGGGAAGGGCACGAGTTCCGCTCGTGCCATGAAATCACGTAAATCCATGCGGTTTTGAGCCGCTGAGTTTCGCTCTTGCGGTTCCCGCGAACCCTGCTCCATAGCGGACGCCTGCCCACCCGTGGTGGAACTGAGAATTCAAACCAGCGCCTAAAGGCGGCGCTGATTTTGCGCCTTAACGGCACGCATGAATGCGTGCCTTAATACAAATCTTGCTTCACCACGGACTCTTAAGCCCATGGCAGACAGCCGATGCCCGCTACTTTTTCACCGAAATCCCCAACTCCCTCAACTGGCGTTCGCTGACAGGGGTCGGGGCCTCGCACATCAAGTCCACAGCGCGGGCGGTCTTGGGGAATGGGATCACCTCGCGGAGGCTCTCGGCTCCGGCGAGGATCATGACAATACGGTCGAGGCCCAGCGCAATCCCCCCATGCGGAGGAGTCCCATATTCCAGCGCCTCCAGGAAAAATCCGAAGCGCGACTTGGCCTCGTCTTCCGTCATGCCCAGAGCTTGGAAGATTTTGCGCTGAATGTCCTGGCGATGGATACGAATCGATCCCGACCCGAGCTCGGTGCCATTCAGCACCACGTCATAGGCCAGCGCCCGCACCGCGCTGAGCGGCGACTGCGGGTCATTGACCGATTCGACTCCCGCTTCTAACAAGCTCATGTCTTCTTCGTGCGGAGAGGTAAAGGGATGGTGCGCGGCCATCCACTGCTTCTCGGTCTCATCCCACTCGAACATGGGGAAGTTCGTGACCCAGAGGAAACGGAAATCCTTGGCCGCATCGCCGCTCTTCTTGAAAATGCCGTGGCGCTCGGAATACTTTTGCGCCAGCGCGAGTCGCAGCAGACCGGCCGAGGCGTAAATCGCCAACTCCGCGGGCGTGACCTTGCGGTGAGCGGGCAAGGCGGTTTGTGGCCCGGCCTGTGCCGACCCGGCCACCAGCACGATCAGATCACCGTCGTCGGCTGCAGCCTTCTTCGCGATTGCGGCGGCAGCCTCGGGATACTTGTTGCCGATGCGCTTGAAGTCTTCGAAAATTTTGGCGCCGCCCTTGGCGTGGAACATTGGCTTGATGTCATCGCGCTCTTTGCGCGAGAGTTCGCCGACTTGGGGCGTGCGGATCGCGATTACGGGCAGATTCGCGTTGATCGCCAGTTCCTGCAGATTCTCTGGAGTGAAGCAATCGCGTACGTCGGTGAAGGCGGGCAGACGCAGGTCCGGTTTGTCGATGCCGTACAGGCGGATGGCTTCGTCGTAGTCCATGCGCGGGAACGGCGATTTGATCTCGTATCCGGCTGCGCGGAAGGCCGCGGTCAAGAATCCTTCGACCACCTCCCAAACGCTCTGCGGCTGCGGATAAGTCATCTCCAGATCGATCTGCGTAAACTCGGCCTGCCGGTCGGCGCGAAAATCTTCGTCGCGGAAGCAGCGCACAATCTGAAAATACTTGTCGAATCCGGAGATCATCAGGATCTGCTTGAACATCTGGGGCGACTGCGGCAGGGCGTAAAACGTCCCCGGCTGTACGCGGCTCGGCACCAGATAGTCGCGGGCGCCCTCGGGCGTCGAGCGCGTCATGAACGGGGTCTCGATCTCGAAAAATCCCTGCGACGAGAGATAGTCGCGGATCGCCTTCGCCACCTTGTGACGAGTCTCGATGTTGAACTGCATGACATCGCGCCGCAGATCGATGTAGCGATATTTCAGCCGCGTCTCTTCGTTGGTCAGGGCAGTATCGGACGGCAGGAACGGAGGCTGTTTCGACTCGTTTAAAACGCGAATCTCGTCCGCGACCAGTTCCACTTCGCCGGTGGGAATGTTCTTGTTGACCGTGTCGGCGTCGCGCAGCTTGACCTTGCCGATCGCTGCGATGACGTATTCGTTGCGCAGCAGGTCGGCCTTTTCGTGCGCCGCTGCGTTCAGTTCGCGGTTGAAGACGACCTGGGTCACGCCGGTGCGGTCGCGCAAATCGATAAACACGAGGTTGCCGAGATCGCGGCGGCGGTTCACCCATCCCATGAGGACGGCTGGTTTGCCGGCGTCAGATGGGCGCAGCGTCCCGCACATGTGAGTGCGGCGTAAGTCGCCTAGGAAGTCGAGCAAGTTGAGTCCTTACAGTCAGGAATGCGGCAGAATGCCGAATGCAAGATTATAAACGGTGTGGTCGTTTCGCAGTTTTTCCGGCTCTAGCGGAGAAACTAGTCGAGCTGCGCTCGGCCGGACAGCCGAAGGCGGCTGTCCCCACATGGGTTCCGCGAACTCAGCGCATCTTTTGTCCCGACCCTCACGTCGCTAGGTAAGGGACTGGTTTTCGCGGGGTTTCCACAATTAGTCGCTGACCTTCACAGTTTCTGCACAACTCACTTTGCGTTTCGCTTTATATTCGCTTATGCTGGCGCTGGGAATGCGGCAAAGTGCTGTACGAACAATGGCCACTTCCGATTACACCATCAGCAGTCTACCGGCGAACGTAGAGGCCGAGCGCTCGATTCTGGGCGCGATCCTGCTCGACAACTTTGCCTACAATCAGGCCGCCGAGCATCTGCGGAGCGAAGATTTCTCGCTCGACTCGCACCGGCGCATTTACTCGCGCATGGTCGATCTGGCCGAGTCGTCGCGGCCCATCGACATGATCACGCTGATCGAGGAACTCGACCGGCACAAAGATCTGCAGGCCATCGGTGACGTGGCCTACGTGTCGAGCCTGGTCGAGGGCGTGCCCGACCGGCCCAGCATCGAACACTACGTCAAGATTGTGCGCGACAAGGCTCTGCTGCGCGGCCTGATTTCCGCAGCCAACACGGCGATCGCGCGCGCCGCCGACCAATCCGACCCTGCCGAAGACGTGCTCAGCGATGCCGAAGCCGCCATCTTTCAGCTCTCGGAAAAGCGCATCGGGCGCGGCTTCATGGGAGTGCAGGAGATCGTCCGCGAGTCGTTCGGGTCGGTTGACGCCCTTCTGCAACGCGGCCAGCGCATCACCGGTCTGGCGACGCACTATACCGATCTCGACGAGATGACCAGCGGCCTGCAGCGGTCCGATCTGGTGATCATCGCGGCGCGGCCCTCCATGGGCAAAACGGCCTTCGTAATGAATATCGCCGAGAACGCTTCGATTGAGGATCAGCAGGTGGTGGGAGTCTTCTCGCTGGAAATGTCGCGCGAGGCCCTCCTGATGCGGCTGCTGTGTTCGCAGGCCCGGGTTGACGCGCACAAGATGCGAACCGGGTCGCTGTGGCAGGACGACACGAAGAAAGTCGTGCGGGCCATGGAGCAACTCGCCCACGCGCCTATTTACATCGACGACACCCCCGGCATTTCCCTGAGCGAGATGCGGGCCAAGGCGCGGCGGTTGAAGCAGGCGCAGGGCAAGCTGGACCTGATCATCGTCGACTACCTGCAGCTGATGTCAGGTGGAGGCAAGCGCTTCGAGAATCGGACCCAGGAAGTTTCTGCGATTTCGCGCGGGCTCAAGGCGCTGGCCAAAGAGCTTAGCGTGCCTGTCATTGCACTCTCGCAGCTAAGCCGCGCTCCAGAAAGTCGCGGCGGAGATCATCGTCCGCAGCTCGCCGACTTGCGCGAGTCGGGATCGATCGAGCAGGACGCCGACCTGGTGATGTTCATCTTCCGCGAGGAAGTCTATAAGCAGGACGATCCGGAGCTGCAAGGAAGGGCGGAAATCATCATAGCCAAGCAGCGCAACGGGCCCATCGGCAAAGTAAGGATGGCATTCCTCAAACACTGCACCCGGTTTGAGACTATGGTCGAGGGCGGCGTAGACTCGGAAGACTGAAGTTCTTGCGCTACAGCAAACACTGTAGATTGATGCATTTATCCACACTGCGGCCCCGGCTTGCTGACAACACGAATTTGTGACCGCCATCCTGTGGAAAAGCTTGTGGAATTGAAAACGGCTTTCAGAATCTCTTTCTGCAAATGACCGCTCGGTCGGTTTTCTCCCCTGCCACATCGGTTCTTAACTCGATGAGTGGTAACCAGTTATGCAATTAACCGGGGATTAACATGATCAATTTTGCACAAAACCGCCCGCGCTTCCGTTTTTGAGATTTGCACATCTGGGCGTTCTAGCGCTTTCGATTTTGAGCGGTTTTAGGCGGTTTTCCGCCGCCCCGGTCGTGAAAAAGACAGATGGTAGCTATCGATTTTCTCGATTGTGTCGCAGTATTAAACCGAGCTCGGGCGCCTAGTTGTTGCTGCTTTCGCCAACCTTCAGCACCGCCAGGAAAGCTTCCTGGGGGATGTCGACGCGGCCGATGCGCTTCATCCGCTTTTTGCCTTCCTTCTGCTTTTCGAGGAGTTTGCGCTTGCGCGTGACGTCGCCACCATAGCACTTGGCCAGCACGTTTTTGCGGATGGCGTGGACGGTCTCCCGGGCGATGATCTTGGCCCCGATCGAGGCCTGGATAGGAACCTCGAACATCTGCCGGGGAATGAGTTCCCTCATTTTGGAAACCAGAGCCTTGCCCCGTTCGTAAGCGAAATCGCGGTGCACGATGATGGAAAGCGCGTCGACCGGTTCGCCCGCCACCAGGATGTCGAGTTTCACCATGGGCGATTCCCAGTAGCCCGCGAGGTGATAGTCCAGTGAAGCGTAACCCCGGGATACGGATTTGAGGCGGTCGTAGAAATCGAGCACGATCTCGTTTAGCGGTAATTCGTAATGCAGCATCACACGGGAGGAACTGACGTACTCGAACGTCTTTTGTTTCCCGCGCTTTTCTTCCACCAGGGCCAGAATGCCGCCGACATATTCTTCGTTAGTGAGAATCGTGGCCAGGATCACCGGCTCTTCGACCTTCTCGATCTCGCTGGGATCGAGCCAGCGCGAAGGATTGTCGATCTCGATCCTTTCGCCGTCGGTTTTGGTGATCTTGTAGCGCACGCCGGGCGCGGTGGTGATCAGGTCGAGATTGAACTCACGTTCGAGGCGCTCCTGGATGATTTCCATGTGGAGTAATCCCAGAAAGCCGCAACGGAAGCCGAAGCCCAGCGCCACGGAACTCTCGGGCTCAAAAAAAAATGAGGAGTCGTTGAGCCGCAGCTTTTCCAGCGCTTCCCGCAGTTGAGTATGTTCGTGTGCGTCGACGGTGTAGAGCCCGGCGAAGACCATGGGCTTGATTTCTTCAAAGCCGGGTAGGGCCTCGATCGCAGGATTGGAGTCGTCAGTGATGGTGTCGCCGATTTTGGTATCGGCCACGTTCTTGATGTTGGCGATGACGAAGCCAACTTCTCCGGCCTGCAGTTGATCGATCTCCACCGGCTTGGGGGTGAGCACGCCAAGAGTCTCAGCATCGAACGTTGTACCGTTCCACCAGAGGCGGATTCTCTGACCTTTGCGCAACGTGCCTTGAAACACGCGGGTGAGAACCACTACGCCGCGGTAGGCGTCGAACCAGGAGTCGAAAACCAGCGCCTGCAGCCGGTTGTCGGGCGAGCCCTTGGGCGGAGGAACGCGCTTGACGATCGCTTCCAGAACGTCGGGCACTCCCTGCCCGGTCTTGGCACTGATGAGCACGGCGTCGGAGGCGTCGAGGCCGACGGCGCCTTCGATCATTTCCTTGGTGCGCGGGATGTCGGCGCTCTGCAAGTCGATCTTGTTGATGACGGGAATAATTTCGAGGCCGTGATTGATGGCGAGATAGGAATTGGCCAGGGTTTGCGCTTCGACGCCTTGCGAGGCATCGACCACGAGCAGAGCACCCTCGCACGATGCCAGCGATCGGGAGACTTCGTAGGAAAAGTCCACGTGGCCCGGCGTGTCGATTAAGTTGAGCTGGTAAGTCTGGCCGTCGTGCGCCGTGTACATCATGCGGACAGCATGGGCCTTGATGGTAATGCCGCGCTCGCGCTCCAGGTCCATGGAGTCGAGCACCTGGGCCTGCATCTCGCGCGCGGTGAGCGATCCGGTCAACTCCAGCAGGCGGTCGGCCAGCGTGGATTTGCCGTGGTCAATGTGCGCGATGATCGCGAAATTGCGGATGAAGGCGGCGTCCATGAGTGGGTAGCTAACCCTTGATTCTAACAGGCAGTTTGTGACGAAGATGGATATGCAACGATCTTGCATGTTCTAAGTTGCTGGTTTACGCTCGTCTCCCGAGCAGGATCATGGTTGGACCCAACGTAGCTCTGACACTGATTGTGGGCCGCATTCAAGGAGGAATCATGCGTAACTTCTTCGTGCTGGTCCTGCTAGGTTGTGGTGTTGCCGCAGCGCAGACGCTATCACCGGAAGTCCGCCAATTCGTCAAGATCGACGCGCCTGTGGTTGCCTTGACCCACGTCCGTGTGATCGACGGCACGGGCGCTCCGGCCCGCGAAGATCAGACAATCATTCTCGGCAAAGGAAAAATTGAGTCGGTAACTGAGAGCACCACCGCCAGCGTGCCGAAAGACGCGCAAATACTCGACCTGCACGGCTACAGCGTGATTCCTGGGCTTGTCGGCATGCACGACCACATGTTCTATCCCATGGGGAATGCAATCTTCGGGGAAATGGCCTTCAGCTTTCCGCGACTGTACCTTGCCGGCGGCGTCACTACGATCCGCACAACCGGATCTCTCGAACCATATACGGATCTGGAGCTCAAAAAATCCATCGACGCAGGAGACATTCCAGGCCCGAAGATGCATGCAACCGGACCGTATCTTGAGGGCAGAGGCTCGTGGGCACCGCAAATGCACCAGCTGACCGGGCCAGAGGATGCGACCCGCATGGTGAATTTCTGGCTCGACCAGGGCGTCGACAATTTCAAAGCCTACAACTTCATCACCGCGGGGGAACTCGCGGCGGCGGTCACGGCGGCACATAAACGTGGAGCGAAGGTGACCGGACATTTGTGTTCGATCGGGTTCCGGGAAGCGGCTGGGCTGGGGATCGACGATCTCGAACATGGATTGCTGGTCGATACCGAATTCTTTCCGTGGAAGAAACCGGGAGAGTGCCCCAACACGCCGCAGGATGTGGATTTCTACGGGAAGCTGGAAGTGCAGACCGGGCCGGTGCACGATACGATTCTCGATCTCGTGAAGCACCATGTCGCGGTGACTTCGACACTTCCGGTGTTTGAGATGTTTGTGCCGGGCCGTCCCTCGATGCAACCGCGCGTGCTGGAGGCCCTTTCGCCCGACACGCGGAGCGCGGTGCTTAACAACAAGGTCCGCGCCAGCGACTCAGTCGGCATTCAGCGGCGATACAAGGCTGAGGTATCTCCGTGGCCTGCGGCCTTCAAGAAGGAGATGGAGTTCGAACACGCTTTCGCGCAAGCGGGAGGGCTGCTGCTGGCAGGGCTTGACCCCACGGGCATGGGTGGAGTAATTGCGGGCTTTGGCGATCAGCGGGAGGTGGAGTTGCTGGTGGAAGCGGGATTCACAACGCTGGAGGCGATCCACATCGCAACCGCAAATGGTGGGCAGTTTCTGGGAGAGTTGGATCACATCGGAACCATCGCGCCGGGCAAGCAGGCCGATCTGGTCGTAATCAAAGGCGATCCGTCGAAGAAGATTGAAGATATCGAGAACGTCGAGACTGTGTTCAAGGATGGCGTCGGCTATGACTCAGCCAAGCTGATCGAGTCGGTACGCGGAATAGTCGGCAGCCGATAGATTCAGATGCCGGTCGCCGTTGCCAGTAGAATCAAGATCGCATGCTCGTTCTCGCCTCCGCCTCGCCGCGACGCCAGGAACTTCTGCACAATGCGGGCATTCCCTTCACCGTACAGCCGGCGGATGTGGACGAGACTCCGCTTGCAGGAGAATCGCCCCGGGAATGCGCGGAGCGCTTGGCGCGCGAGAAGGCGCTTGCCGTATCGCAGGTGCGTCCGGACGACTTGATTTTAGGGGCGGACACGATTGTCGTGGTGGATGAGATCATCCTCGGTAAGCCCGTCGACGCGGACGATGCGGCCCGCATGCTGCGCTTGCTCTCCGGGCGCGTGCATCGAGTGATTACGGGTGTCTGCTTCGTCGAACCCGCGGCTGCTGGCCAAGCGCCACTCGCGAGAACCGCCTCCGAGACCACGCGGGTGACGATGAGCGCCATCTCCGACGAAGAGATTCATACCTACGTCGCAACCGGCGAACCGATGGACAAGGCGGGGGCATACGCGATCCAGGGAATTGCTTCGCGCTGGATTCCGCGCATCGAAGGCGACTACAGCAACGTGGTGGGATTGCCGGTGGCGCTCGTGTACCGGATGCTGCGGGAGAAAAAAATATAGACAAACCTGGACTTTGAAAGACTGCGTGAAACCGTGCCGTCCCTAGCGGGACTCGTTCCTTTCTTTTCAGCCTACCCAGGACTTACGTCTTGGGCTAAATTATGCCGCCGCTCCGCGGCTGGATCAAAGAGGCTGCTACGACTTCTTCTCTTCCGCCTTTTCCTCTTTCTTCTCTTCGCTGCCCTCTTTGATCGCTGACTTGAAGTTGCGGATGCCCTCGCCCAGGCCCTTGCCCAATGATGCAAACTTAGCTGGGCCGAACAGAAGCAGAGCGATGGCAATAATCAACAGAATATGGAAAGGCTGAAATAGTCCTTCACCCATAGCTCCTCCGTAGGCCCGTCCGACGACGCTCAGTAAGTTGTACTGTCAGAACAGCCTAGTAAAATTCTAGGCTACCCCTGTCGGCGAGTCAAAAGAGCGGCAATTGGGGCCGCCGTGCAGTTCTGGAGCACCCTGCTCACACTCGAGACTCGATAGAGTCTATTGTTGATGGGCGACGGCTTTAAGAGGTGGTTTATGCGACGAACTTACGCTTTTCTCATCACGCTGATCCTTCTTGCCTGTAGCGTCGCTCCGATTTATGCGCACCGCCAGGCGCAGGCACCGGACACGTCAGAACCACAGCGCAAAACCAGCGAACCATACACCGGCGATCTCTCCGTTTTTGACAGTCCGGGTCGCGACGATCGCCTGCAGGTCAACCGCGTGATGGACATTCTTGGAGTCACCCAAGGAAAGGCCGTGGCCGACATTGGTGCCGGATCAGGATGGTTCACTGTCCGGGCCGCGAAACGCGTGGGTGCAGGTGGAACGGTCTACGCCGTCGACATCAATCCCGAGGCGGTTCGCTACATCGACCAACGCGCGCAGAAAGAGCAGTTGCGGAATGTGAAAACGATTCTGAGCAAGCCCGACGACCCGCTACTTCCGGCCCATTCCATCGATGCCGTGCTGCTGTTGAAGACTTACCACGAGGTCGCTCAACCCATCGTCTTGTTGCGGAACCTGCGCTCAGCCTTGCGCCCGGGCGCGAAAGTTGGGGTAATTGATCGCAACGGGAACGGCGAAGATCACGGAGTCGGCCGCGACGTCGTGGTCCATGAGGCGAAAGAAGCTGGTTATCGCCTGCTGGAAAAGTACGACTTCGTGAAGGGTGACAAAATGGATTATTTCTTGGTCTTTACTGCAGCACAGTAATCTCTTCGACTATTGACCACGTCGTGCGACTCAGGTCAGCAAACGCGAGAAGATCGGCGTCGGAAGCTGCTCCCTGCGGACTGGCCCAAGCCGCCTCCATCGTCGCCCAATCGTCAAAATAGAGTTCGATAATGGCGTTCCATCCCGGAGCCTTCCGCTTCGGGTCGGCGCAGACATAGTTCTGCACGTACTTCCGCAGCCCCGGGAGATTCTTGGCCAGAGGCCCGTGGACATCTTCCAGATGTCGCCGGAATTCGGCTTGCGTCAAGTCCGAACGCTTATAGAGAACAACCATAAACTTGAGCATGAGCTCGTCCTGCGAATCAGATGGTCTCGATCATGCCGGCCAGCAGCAGGGCGCGGCGGGGTAACTCGGAGATTACAATATGCTCGTGGAGCGCGTGCGCACCCGTACCCACTCCACCCATACCGTCGAGCGTGGGGACGCCTATGCCGGCCGTGAAGTTTCCATCCGAACCACCGCCGACAGCCACTTCCTCTAGATTCCACTCCATCAGGTCGGCGATCGCTTTAGCCATTTTGTAGAGCGCGGCCACGCCTGCGTTGCGCTCCATGGGCAGGCGGTTGATGCCGCCCTCGATGCTAAGTTTGCAGTGCCGGTCAAAGGGTTTCAGCGCGCGGAGTTTACGATCCAAAGCGGCGGCTTGCTTCGCCATCTTGATGCGAACATCGATTTCCACCGTGGCATCGGCCGCGATCACGTTCGTTCGGGTTCCACCACGGATCACGCCAGGATTCACCGAGATTCCGCGTTTCAAGTCATTCAGCTTCCAGATTGCCGTGATTTGTTTGGAGAGCTCGAGAATCGCGCTGTGTCCTTTGCCCGGATCTAGACCGGCATGGGACGCCACGCCCTCGACACGCAACGTGTACTCGCCCACTCCCTTGCGCGCGGTCTTCACGGCGCCACGCGGCCCGGCAGGTTCGAGCACAAGAACGGCTGCCGATTCCCTCGCCAACGACTCCGTAATGCGGCGCGACGAATAGCTGCCGACTTCTTCATCGGAAACAAGAAATACTGTGACCGGCCGGGGCAGTTCTCCATGCCAAGCCTGTAGGGCCTCGATGGCATGCAGCATTAGCGCAATGCCGGATTTCATATCGAGCACTCCCGGACCGTGCATGCGACCATCCACGACCGAGGAGGGCATGGTGGCCAAGGTCCCCATCGGGTAGACGGTGTCAAAGTGGCCGAGCAGTAGAACGGGCTTGGAGTTACTGGACCCACCGAAATCGATCTGCACGTTGTCACCGAAGTCGCTGGCGGAATGTATTTGGGCCCGCCCGCCGAGGACCGTAAACTTCTCGACCAGCACTCTTCCTATGCGGTCTGCCGCCGCCTTGTTATCGCTGGGAGACTCAATCTCAACCAGTTCGCGAATCGTCTGTAGGCACGCCTCTTGCCGGGCTTCGAAGTAGCGCAGCCGCTCCCGCCAAATGTCGCGCGATTGGTCCGTGGTTGGCCACGCTCTCTTCTTTGCGGGCATTCGTCCTCGTTTTCTCGTCCAGAGGCGTCGCTAGCCAGCCTCCGGGCGCAAGCCGTACAGTATAATCTTCAAGCCATTTGAGAAGAATATGAGTGAGAGCACCCATGCCGTCACGGAGCCTTCGCCTTCTGGAGAGAAAACCGTGCTCGACATCCACGACATCCTGAAAATTCTGCCGCACCGGTATCCTTTTCTGCTGATTGACCGCGTGCTCGACCTGAAGCGCAAAGAGCGCATCGTCGCCGTCAAGAACGTAACCGTCAACGAACCCTTCTTTGCGGGACACTTCCCCGGCCTGCCGATCATGCCCGGCGTGCTGATTGTCGAGGCGATCGCCCAGGCTGGCGGCGCGTTGCTGCTGACCGAGGTCGAGGACCGAAGCAACAAGATCATGGTCTTTACCGGGATCGAGCGCGCCCGCTTCCGGCGGCCGGTGAGCCCAGGCGACCAGTTGCGGTTAGAGGTAGAAGTGAAGGGCTGGCGTGCGGTGCCCGGCATGGTGGCCGCGAAGATGCAAGGCTACGCCTACGTGGGCGACAAACGCGTGGCTGAAGCTGGCGTGTCCTGCCAGCTCATCGACAGCGCGCGCGGTCGGGGATCGAGCAACGGATCCACCAACGACGAGGGAAACGGTGCCGGGTAGGTTCTGGCCCATCGCGCTCGCGAATCCGGGATTCCATCTCCCATGAACACCCGTCTCACCGCCATCATTGATCCGCGAGCGAAGGTTCCGGCTTCGTGCGAGGTCGGCCCGTACTGCGTGATTGGCGCGGACGTCGACTTGGGCGAGAACTGCCGTCTAATTTCGCATGTCACGATCGAAGGGCCGACGAAAATCGGCGCCGACAATGCATTCTTTCCCTACTGCGCGATTGGCATGGCGCCGCAGGATGTTACCTACAAAGGCGAACCCACGCGGTTGGAAATCGGCGATCACAACGAGATTCGCGAGTGTGTCACCATTAATCGGGGCACGGTCAAGGGCGGCGGGCTCACCAAAGTCGGCAGCCATCTGCTCATCATGGCCTACACCCATATCGGTCACGATTGCGTGATCGAGGATCATGCCATGCTGGTCAACGGCGCGACCCTGGGCGGCCACGTGACGGTCGAAGAATGGGCGGTAGTCGGGGCTCTGTGCCCCGTGCATCAGTTCGTGCGCATCGGCGCCCATTCCTACATCGGCGGAGGCACCACGATCACCCAGGATGTGCTTCCGTTCTCCATGACCTCAGCAGCGCGCGACACGCATGCCTACGGCTTGAATAAAGTGGGCCTAGAACGCCGCGGCTTCTCGAAGGAGCGGATCGCGAAGATTCATCATGCTTACAAGATTCTGCTGGCGTCGAAGATGAACACGTCGCAGGCACTGGAAAAACTCAAGTCGGAAACCGATCGCGGGGACGACGTGGATATGCTGATTCGGTTCATCGAGGCGTCAGAGCGGGGAATTATTAAATAGAGTTGCCAGTTGTCGGTTGCCAGTTGCCAGTCTCGACACGGAGGCTGTCGTGGGGCTCTCATACCAGGAGCTGATCGCGTGGCAGAAGGCGATGCATCTGGCGGAGGAGATTTACGCGGCGACGCTCACATTCCCCAGAGATGAACTCTATGGTCTGACGAGTCAGGTCCGAGGTGCGGCCATATCGATACCGAGCAACATTGCGGAAGGACAGGGCCGACTGACGCCGGGAGAATTCAGACAGTTCCTGGGACACGTCCGCGGTTCGCTGTTAGAGACTGAAACGCAGATTCTGATGTCTGGCAGGTTGCGTTATTTGTCCCAAGAGCAGGTCGATCACTTGTTTTAGTTGTGCTGGCAACTGGCAACCGGCAACTATGGAACGCATCGGACTGATCGCCGGCAACGGCAAGTTTCCCTTCCTCGTGCTGGATGCTGCGCGCGCTCAGGGCTACGAGGTCGTGGTTGCCGCGATCAAGGAAGAAGCTTTCCCGGAGATCGAATCGCACGGGGCGGCTTCTGTTCACTGGCTTTCGCTGGGCGAGCTTTCCAATTTGATCGAAACCTTTCAGCGCGAAGGTGTACAGCGTGCTGTCATGGCTGGGCAGGTGAAGCACAAGCAGATTTTTTCCAGCATCCGCCCGGACTGGCGTCTGGCTAAGCTTTTGCTCTCCCTCACAACGCGCAACACGGATTCGCTGCTCGGAGCCGTGGCAAAGGTCCTCGCGGATGAAGGGATCACGCTGGAGAAATCGATCTGGTTGCTCGAGCCTCTGCTGGTCAAGCCCGGTGTCCTGACGCAACGTGAACCCACCGAGCAGGAACGCAAGAACATTGAGTACGGACGCGCCGTAGCCCGCCAGCTTGCTCAGCACGACATCGGGCAGACGGTAGTCATCGCCGAATCGACCTGCGTTGCGGTCGAAGCCATGGAGGGAACCGACGCGACTATCGAACGCGCGGGTCAGATCATGCGATCGCTGCACGGCGACGCCTCCACTCTCAGCCGCGCCTTGACCGTGGTGAAGATCGCCAAGCCCAATCAGGATATGCGCTTCGATGTGCCCGTCATCGGGTTGAAGACGATCGACGTGATGCGAGCCGCTGGCGCTACGTGCCTGACCTTGGATGCGGGCCGTTGCCTGCTGCTGGATGGCGAGAAAATTCTTGAGGCCGCAGATGCTGCGGGAGTCGCGATCATTGCCGAGGGAGAGTAAAATTCCTGCGCCAAAGAAGACACATTAGTCCTCTGTGGGTGAAGGCGATATTGCAACACTTGACGATGGCCACAACCACAAAGGCTAAATCAACGTCGTCCCGGCAGTAACCAGCATGGTTGCGCTGCCGCAGAGTAGACTTGTCTTTGGAGCCGCATGTCGAGTGGTAGAGGAAACATCCTTCTCAGATTCGGCGCTTTACCGGCGGTCCTCTTGGTGCTTTCGGCGGTCTTCCTCCCCGGCCAAGCGCTGGAGGCGGGTAACCCAGAGCGGTGTATCCGATTCATCAGTGTCCCATTTATCGGTTGGCACGAAGTGCCTATCTGGTACGCGCGGCTGTCGGCGATTATGTTCTTATCGCTTCTGCTGGTCACTATCGTCACGCTGCATCACGGCTGATATTGCGCTGGAAGCGGCCCCGTGCGACCTAACGTCTCAAACAACTGCTCGCATTAACCAACCGGAACAGCGATTCCTTTACTTTCAGAGCCGAGGGATTCGGAAATCGCGCAGGGAGAGTTCCAGGCCGCCGTATTCGGGGTGGTCATTGTGTCCGATGGTGAAGGCGATGTCGACCGTATCGCCCGCCAGGAGCGGCGTCTGCTGGAGGCGCTCGGCCATGTGCCAGCCCAGAGCGTCGAAGGTGATTTTCGTTCGCAGATCAAATCTGGGTTCGTTGTTCTCGGTTCTCAGCGATTCCGTCCGTTCTGCTACTGCTGCTGCTCGTTCACTGCGGCGGATGGCAGTGGCATCTGGATGACAGCGCGGTGTCGCCAGAATGGCCGCGGAGGATAATTCTGACGATTCCAGAGACGGAACGGCTGCCAACATTTCCGATGCTGCCAGCGCAGCCGACCCTTCGGGCCGGCTTGGACGGCCGAGGGCGGCCGTCCCCACATGCCCTTGGCGGAGCTTCAGCTTGATGTGCTTGTCTTTGAGGATGCGCGGAGGCGCGGTCAGTTGCAGGTCGCGCGCCGCGAATACGGGCTCGGGATTACCGACGCCGTAGGGCTCAAGCAAACGCAGCGCCTGAAACAACGCGGGCGTAATTTCGGTGAGGCTCAGTTCCGCATCCAGATCAAGCACCGGATCGAAATCCGCCGGCGTGAGCTTGGCGCGGGCGCAGGCATCGAGACGCGCTCGGAGCTCAGGCACATTAGCGGCGGGCATGGCGAATCCACACGCGTGAGCATGGCCGCCATAGCGGGAGAAAAGATTGCTGCAGGTTTCGATCGCTTCGAGTAGATGAAAAGCGCGTATCGAGCGGCCTGATCCGAATGCTTCTTCGCCCTCGCGCGAGATTACCAACGTCGGACGGTTGTAGCGCTCCACGACCCGCGTCGCCGTGATGCCGATGACGCCGCGATGCCAGCCATCACCGTCGATGACAATGCAGTAGGCGTCGCTCAACGTGGGATCGCCGGCAAAGCGCTCGTCGACGGCCCGCAAAATTCTCCGCTCCTCTTCCTGGCGGTCGGTATTGAGCCGGTCGAGTTTGGCCGCCAACTCCCTGGCGCGAGCCACATCCCGAACGCTAAAAAGTTCAATCACGTCGCGAGCCACGTCCATGCGCCCGGCGGCGTTGATGCGCGGCGCGATGCGGAAGGCTACTTCGACCGAGGTCGGCGGGCGGTTGGCGGAAATCTGGGCGACTTCGAGCAACGCTTTCAGCCCGGGGTTCACTGCTCTACGCAACGCGTCGAGGCCCAGGGATGCGAAGACCCGGTTCTCGCCGGTCAGCGGCACGGCATCGGCGATGGTCGCAATCGCCACCACTTTCATGAACGAGAGCAGCAGCTTGTCCTGATCTTTCGCATCGAGACGGCGCTGCATCAATCCCTGCGCCAGCTTGAACGCCACGCCCGCACCGCACAGCTGCTTGTAGGGATAGCCGCAGCCTTTCTGATTCGGATTCAGCACGGCGAGCGCCGGCGGCACGCCATCGGGACCGGGTAGGTGATGGTCGGTCACGATCAGGTCGACACCCAGGCGCCGCGCGGTCTCGGCGGGGGCGAAGGCGCGGATGCCCATGTCGACACTGATGATCAGGCGAATCCCGGCCGCTGCAGCTCGCTCGATCACGTCGTCGCGCATGTCGTAACCTTCGCGAATGCGGTGTGGCACGTGAAAGTCGGCGGCGCCGCCACAGAGTTCGATCGCGGTCTTCAGAATGATGACGGCCATGGTGCCATCGACGTCGTAGTCTCCGTAGATGAGGATTGGTTCTTTGCGTTCGATGGCGGCGTCGAGACGGTCGACGGCGGCGCGCAAGCCGGTCATCTGGTCGGGAGCATGGAGATGAGTCAGGGAAGGGGCGAGGAATCGGCGGGCAGATTCCGCATCGGTGATGCCGCGGTGCACCAGGAGCGTGGCGAGGACTTGAGACTGGTCACGGAACGCGGTGTCGGCGCTCAAAGCTGAGGAAAGAGCTTCGACAACATGCGGGGCCGGGGTCTTAGGGATCCACTGCATGACTATTTGGCAGTCAGTTTACCCCAGGAGGGTGTGGGAATCCGCCGAGCTGCGCTCGGGCTGGACGGGCGAATGCGCCCGTCCCCACATGTTCGTCCCCACATGTTCACTGCTCTTCGTCTTGATCTGGCTCGTCCATGGTGAGGCCGCCGAATTCGTCGGAAACTTCGAGCAGGCGTTGGTAGCGTTCGTACCACTCGGTGCTGACTTCGCAGAGGAACATTGATCCCTGGTAGGCCCAGCCCAGCTGCAGGAATCCGACCTTGCCGGCGTGGGCGCGGAGCCAGCGCGCGTCTTCCACATCGTCGCCCTCGGTGAATTCCGAATTCGTCAGCCGCTCGACCAATTCGTCCAGTTCCTCACGATCGAGCGTCCATGAGTGCATAGTCAAGAATGGGGCGCCGGCTGTTTTTGCCAGTTCGACGAAATCCTTCCAGCCGTCGGGGTTTCCACCCATCTCCCACATGACGCACTGCACTTCTTCGTAGTCGACAAAGCCGTGGAAGCGGCGCATGCCGTGGCCTTCAATGAAGGCAATCATGTCATCTTTTATGGTGGAGAGGTCGTCTGGAATGGGAGACATATTGGAAAGACTCGTAATCCAGCATTGTATGCCGTTCGCTACTTCGGTGCCAGCGCGGATCCATTGGATCGAGATCAATGGGCTCGCGGTCAATGGGCCGGGGTGGGACCGGTCATCAGGCTCACGAACATGCGGTAGAACTTATCGGTGTCGAGATCCACCTGGATTTCCACGGGCTGAGCGGCGGGTTTCAATGGGTCATTCGCTTGCCAGGTCAGAGTGTTGCCGTATCCCGCTCCGTGATCGATATCCACGCCCATGTAGAGGGTTTGACTCTTCGTAATAATCGAGGGATCGATCCACGCGGCGGCCGCCAGTTCGTCCCACATGATGTCGGCGCCAATGGTGAACATGGCGTAGCGTGCGAGGTATCGAGCCAACGGCGTGCCGGCCGCCTCCACCTGCTTCATCATGGCGGGGGTATTGTGGGTCTTAATCGAGATGTCGACGGGCGTGCAGACGATCTTCTTCCACGGCGCGCGCAGCACAATTTCCGCCGCCTCAGGATCGAACCAGAAGTTGAACTCGTGCCGTGGATCGGTCGCAAACTCGGGATTGTCCGTCTGCGGACTCAGGCTGCCTCCCATGAAAACCAATTCTTGCGCCAGTTCCGGGAACTGGGGATCGAGCGAAATCGCGAGCGCAAGGTTAGTCATCGGCCCGCCTTCGTAGATGGTGACCTCGTACGGGTACTTGTTCACCATGCGAATCAGGAAGTGAGCGGCATCTTCATCGGACGGTTTAGTGGTGGGCTGGCCTTCGGGCAGTGGCGGAACGACGTACGGCTCGTGCCACCAGCGATCATCCCACGCACCGGCGTAGGCGACCTTGCCGTAACGCTGCTGCCAGAGTTGAGCATCTTCACGGCGGTGGACCAGCGGGAACGTGGCACCGGGAACCACGGGGATGTCGGTGCGTCCCATGATTTCGAGCAGGCGCAGCGTGTGCGCCACTTCTTCGTCGCGCCACTGATCTCCACTCACCACCGTGATGCCCAGGACCTCGACCTGCGGCGACTGGACCATGACCGCCACCGTCTGCAGGTTGCTGCCACCCGGGCCGGCGCAATCCTGGTTGATGATGACTTTGCGGCGCGGCTGAGCGGAGCAGAAAACAGAGAGAAGCAAAATGAGGAGCGGAACGCTTTGTGTTTTCATTTGAGCATAATGTGGGGCCCGTTATCTTCTGCTAGTTTGACGAATTCTTATTCAAGCGATCGGCCTCTCGCTCCTCAGCGGCTGCTTGGGCAGAGTGAGATGTAAGGGAGTAGATTTCGGCCATGCGCCGGTGCGGATCTGGTTGTTCGGGACGTAGCTTCGCCGCCTCGTGGAGATAATTCAAGGAATGAGAATAGTCCCGGGCTTCCTCACTTTTTCGCGCAAGCTGCAGCACCGTCAAATAGAGCATATTCGCTGTTCCTGAGTCCCGCGGATTCAGTTCGTAGGCATGGTGGAGGGCTTGATAGGCGGAGGTGTCTGCTCCGAGCTTCGCCAGTACCGCCCCGTATAACGCGTTCAGTTGAAACAAGTCAGGCCATCGCTGCAATGCGCGCTCGAGAGGCGCGCGCGCCTTCTCGAACTGATCCAACTGGAAGTAGGTCAATGCGAGGTTGTACAGCATCTGCGGCGACTGAGGCGCGAGCTCTGCAGCTCGCTGAAAACACTTGAGCGCATCATCCAGGTCGCCGTGCTGGCCATAGATGGTGCCCAAGCTGGTTAGCTTTTCGGCGTTATCGGGATCGTACAATTTCTGGCAAGACGTTGCCGCTTCTTGCCGCAAACCCCGACCTAGTTCTTGCGCGCACTCCTGTCTCCATCCGATCTCGTTCTCCTCGCGCTTGCGAAGCTCCTCCGAGTGCGCCGCAGCCTTTTTCGCATCCTCATCACGTCCCTGTTCCCGATATATTTTTGAGAGCTGATACTCGACCCGCGAATCCCGAGGAAGCAGTTGTCCTGCAACCTTGAACCACTTCTCCGCGGCAGACAAGTCATGTTGTTTGAGGAAGGCAAATCCCAGGTAATAAGCGGCGTCGGGAAACGGCGGTTCCGCCACCGCTTTGCTCAACTTCTGGGTTGCGCCCTTGAAATCGTTGCCTTCGATATCCAGACGGCCCAGGTAATACAAAATATTCGGATGATCTCCCAGCCCCCGGCGCAGCGTTTCGAACTCACGGCGCGCTTCTGCGGATTGATGTGTTTCGAAAAGCGAGACAGCCAAGGGGAATCGAGCTCTCTCCATTAGAGACGGGTCCAGTGCCAGGGCGGCTTTGAACTCCGCAGCAGCCAAATCGTATCTCTCGACCTTGAGAGCATCGTATCCGGCGCCCAAATGTGCTTCCGCTGAGGTCGGCTTCACTGGAGAAGCTTCCTGAGCGGCGGGAGGCACTGCAGTCAGGACCGCGAGGAATAAAGCTAACGCCATCGTGCGCGGACAAAGCTGGAGCAGGGACGGCATGGATCAGGGAGAGATTATATAACTGCGACTCGTGGGCGGGACGCTTGTCGGCGCCGCGACCAGTTCGGTGAACCCATCGGGTCCAGGAGGGCGATCCGCCCCGGCCAGGAAATGCAGCTAGAAATTTAACTTCAAGGCGAACTGAACCAGGCGCGGATTGTTCACCGTCTGCGTAACCTTAGCGAAAGTTGAGGGCGAACTTATGTCCTGCATCGCGGTCAAGCTGCTGCCGGGCAGGAAGAACTGGGCGTGATTGAAGAGGTTGAAGAACTCAGCCCGGAAGTTTAACCCTACGCGTTCGGTCACGTGGAATTGCTTGATCAGTGAGAAATCGGTGTTCACGAAATCCGGCCCGGTAACGGGCGCGCGATTCGCGGTGCCGAGTTCCCCGGCCGGAGCGGGTGCAAAAGCGCACGGATTGAACCAATTCGCAGTGGTGTGGATTTGCGAAGGGCAGTTGGTATTGCCGCCTTCCGGACCCGCCTTGTTGGGATCTCCGACCTCATCCGGACGGTTCAGGCTGTTGCCGTTCCACTGGAAGAACGGGCCAGCACTGTTGACGCTGTTGACCACAAACAAAGGAAATCCAGAAGTGATTTTCTCAATCACCGTGGTCTGCCAGCCTCCGAACACCGCGTTCACTGGTCCGCTCCATCCGCTGCCGAACGCTTTCCCGTTTCCAAACGGCAAGTCGTAGATCACGCTGGCGGTCACTTGGTTATCAAGATTGATCTGGGAGCGGGCCCAGTCCGCTTTTATGGTACCGGGCAACGGCCAATAAGTGGCGCCCGGAGTGGTTCCCAGGTTGTCGGCCATTCCAGAGTCGTAAGTGTGGGAATACGTGTAGCTCACCAGGCCGTAGAGTCCGTGCCGGGCGCTCTTGGTCTCTGCCTTCAGTTGGAACGAGTTATAGGTGGCGTTGCCGGCGTCGTTGAAGTTGCCGACGATAGTGAAGGCGCCGTAGGGTGCCGCCAATGCGGTGCCACCCGGGCCACAGCCGAGCGTATACCCGGCGACCACGCCACATGCCGACGGGGAACCCAGATTCACATTAACGCCGCTAACCAAAATGTGGTGGCCGCGCGATCCTGCGTAACCGGCCGTGAGCACGATCTGCCCCGGCAGTTGCTGCTCAATATTGGCGTTAAACTGCTGCACTCTTCCTTGCTTGAAATCTGTGTTCTGCCACAAGCGTGTACCTTGGAACGTGTCGGGATTCAGAGGCGGAGGAAGGAAGGGCAAGAATGCCGCCTCCAATCCGCACCCCTGACCGATGAAGCCGCAGGTCGTCGTTGGAGTTGCAAGAGTATTGAACGGAGCGAGGCCGGAGAAATTATCTGATTCCGCCAAGTACGGGGGATTCAGCCAAAGCCCCTGATCGCCCTGGCTCCAGGAGGCATCGTGGAAAATGGCGTATCCCGCTCGCAGTGCAGTCTTCTGGCTCCCGAGTACTTTCCAAGCCAGACCGATGCGCGGTTCCAAGGCAGTCTTGTCCATTTGAACTCCTGCCTGGGGGCCAGTGTGCACACAAGTCGTACAGCCGGCCACGACCGGACCTGCCACCAGATATTTCCCGGTTAGAAAGTTGAAATCCGCCATCCGATTCTGCGCTTCGGTAACAGGAGTCACTAGAGACCAGGCGAGTCCCAGGTTTAGCGTCAGGTCGGGTGTTGCCCGCCAATCGTCCTGCACGTAAGGGCGGTACATTTTCCAGCGCCGGCCACTTGTCGCGCCTTGGTAAGTCTGGTCGTGAATGGCTCCGCCGAACTGGCCCAGAATGAGGTCCGCCTCTGGATCTCCGGAGTAGGTGCCGTTGCCCACAGCCGTGAAGGCATTCCCCATGAGGAAGAAACCATCCTGAAACGCGTTAGACCTTACATTGAGCTGGTGCGCGCGGACTCCGATGCCGACCTTGACGTCGTGCTTCCCGCGAATCATATCGAACGAGTCGGCGATCGAGAAGACGTTGGTTCCGCCCTGCGATGGTGCATACCCACGATCCCCAAGGGACCAATAACCGGTCAGGAACTGCGTCGAACTCAGGCCGCAGCTCATGCAGTCTTTGGTCGACTGGTTGGAGATTCCAGAGGGCTGGGCGCCGCACGCGCTGTTCAGATCGGCCCCCAAAAGGCCTATTTTTTGCGCTTCGCAGCTATGGTCGCCGAAGGACAAGATAATGTTGAAAATACGGTTGAAGCCGCCGGTAATCTGGTTGATGTTGTGATCGTTGAAAATATGAGTTTCTGAGATGACGGCATTGCGCGCGTGATTGGTGATGTCCTGGGTACTGGCAAACGCGCCCTGCTCGGCGTATCCGGGTGAGCCACCAGGAACGAAGGAGGTAGCCTGGTCGTAGCTGAAACGGGCGAAGATGGAGTCTTTGTTGGAAAAGTTGTGGTCGAGGCGGACGTCGAATTTGCCTTCGTTAAGTTTTCTCACCGGCACGTTGGTGTAGTTATATCCGCCAGCGGCGTTGCTGGTGTTGCTTTGAGGGTACAGGTTGATCATCGCCAGACCAGCCGCCTCGGCCATTCCGCCGTTCTGGATGGTAGCGATAGGAATCTTGTTGCAGGGTGTCCCGCCGCTCTGCGCGCCGGTGCTGGGGTTTGGTGCGACCGGATTGCCGGCGCTATCGCATTGGAAGGGGCTCCCCGAATAGGGATTGACGAGGTCGACAAAACCATCGCTGTTGGGCAGAAACTTGCCGTCGAAGGTGCCGGGCCGCGCCACGCCAAACGGATCCAGCGTAAAGTCGCCTTTCATCATTGCCTGGGTAGGAATCAGACCCACGAATGGGATGCCGTGCCGTTGCATCTTGGCCTCATAGTCAAGAAAGAAAAAGGTCTTATCCTTCTGGATCGGACCGCCAAAGTTCCCGCCAAACTGATTCAGATTGAATTTCTCCTTCGAGGAGGCGAAATAGCTCTTGGCGTCGAGGCTGGTGTTGCGGAAAAACTCGAACAGCGACCCGTGAAACTGGTTCGATCCTGACTTGGTGGTCAGCAGCACAGTTGGACCCGCACGCGTTCCAAACTCCGCCGAGTAGTTATAGGTCAGGACCTTGAATTCCTGGATAGCGTCAATCGAAGGCAGGACGGCGATGCCACCCGCTGACAGTTCGTTGTTGTCATTGCCGTCAAAGACCCAATCTGTGCTCTGGGCTCGCGACCCGCCGACCGAAAGAGAAAAGGTCCCGCGCGAGGAAACTTCGCTGCTGGGGCCTCCGTTGAAGAAGCTATTCGGGTTGGTTTCCTGCGTTACACCTGGGGTCAGCGTTGCCAATTGGACGAAGTCACGTCCGTTCAAGGGCAGGTCCGCGACTTGCTCGGCAGTAATGACCTGACCCAAGGTTGGGCTCGTGGTCTCTACTGCCACTTCGGTGGCGTTCACTTCGACATTTGTGCTGACAGAAGCGGGAGCGAGTTTGAAGTCGAGTTCGCGCTGTTCGTCGACCTGCAAACGAACGTCTCTGGATTCAGAGGCCTTGAAGCCAGCCTGATCAACTCGTATCGTGTACATCCCGGGGCCCAGCAGGGGCACGAGGTAGTGTCCGGTGTCGTCCGTCTTCGCGTCGCGTGAAACGTTCGTGGCCTGGGCAGTGACCGTCACTTTGGCGCCGGCAACGACGGCTCCGGAATTGTCTGATACTGTGCCCGAAAAACTGCCGGTTGCCTGACCATGCAGAAGCGGGCCAACCAGACACAGCAACGAACCGACAAAAACCGCGAAGAGCCTCTTCGTGCTCAACATTTTTTTCTCGCAACCTTTCGGCGGTCCTCACTGCCCCAAAAAAGAAAACACCCTCCCCCTTCGTCGTGAAGTTGGGAGGTTTGCAGACCGCAGACACGGCTTATAAATTGCGCGTATCCGGTTAGTCAAGAATTTTCGTAGTGGAAATCCATTAGGGGAGTTGTATTTTGGCATCGGCTGATCGAAGAAACTGATGAGGAGTGTTAATTGTTGAACATTCAGGCGCGAGCCGCCCACTCCGCATCGAAGTGAGGCCGGTCGTAGAAAGATTTTTGCGTTCCGATGCCGGTTGTCGAAAGGCCGGCGTAGAGGTTGGCGCGGCGCACAGCTTCTCGTTCTGGCACGCCCTCGCCAAGGAACACGGCGAAGCTGCCGATGAACGCGTCGCCGGCGCCCGTGCTATCGACACTCTTCACCGCGAACGGTGCAACGTGGTCGGTGCCATCGCGACTTGCGAGAAAGGACCCATTCGCGCCGAGGGTGATGATCACACGGCGAATGCCGCGACTGACAAGCTTTTCCGCACACATCCGGGCGTCGTCAAGATTTTTGACGGCGGCTCCGGTGATCGCTTCTGCCTCATGCTCGTTGGGAACAAAGTAGTCGAGGTCCTGCAACGCATCCAGATCGACTGGCTGTGCGGGTGCTGGGTTCAGAATGCAGCGGATGCCATGTTTTCGCGCAAAGGCAACCGTGTAGTAGACCGTCTCGAGCGGTATCTCGAACTGCAGCACGATGCAGTCGGCGGTTTTTAGAGTGTCGGCCGCGGCGTCGACATCGGCGGGCTTCAGCGCGTCGTTGGCGCCCTTCACCACGAGGATGCGATTCTGTCCGTTGGGCTCGACAAAGATGGGCGCTACGCCGCTGGACAATCCCTCGACGGGCTTCACGTGGGTGGGATCGATTCCCTGCTTGCGAAAATTTTCGATCGTCGCCGGACCGAACAAGTCGCTGCCAACGCGCGCCACCATAAACACTTCGGCGCCGCACAGGCGCGCGGCCACCGCCTGGTTCGCGCCCTTCCCACCAAAGCCAAGATCAAACTTCTGAGCGAAGATCGTCTCGCCCGGTTTCGGAAACTGGCTGGTGAACGTGGTCATGTCCACGTTCGCACTGCCAACTACCGCAATTCGGGGGCGCTTTCCCATGCTTGTCGTCTCCGTAAATTCAAAGAAGGCCGAGTCTATTGATGCCGATGGACGGATGTCAACGGCGAGTGCCGGTCCGGCGTGTCGGGCTGAAAGGTCGGTGTTCTCATCGGCATTGGAGTGCCGCGATTTCTGCTATAGTTTCGTTCCTCAACGATTAAGTCTGGGAGGACCTATGCCCCGCATTGTCCGTTGCGCTCTGATTCAAGCCAGCAACGCGCTGAGTACCGACCGGCCCCTCGCTCAAATCAGAAAAGCGATGATCGATAAGCACATGAAACTGATCGAGCAGGCTGCAAAGAAAAAGGCGCAGATTCTCTGCTTGCAGGAGCTCTTCTATGGTCCCTACTTCTGTGCAGAGCAGAATGCCCGCTGGTACGAACTGACAGAGCGAGTGCCGGACGGACCAACGACGCGCCTGATGCAGAAAGTGGCAGCGAAACATGGCATGGCGATCGTGGTTCCCGTTTACGAGGAGCAGATGCCGGGCGTCTATTTCAATACGGCAGCCATGATCGATGCTGATGGCAGCTACCTGGGCAAGTACCGCAAGCACCACATCCCGCACTGCCATCCCGGATTCTGGGAAAAGTTTTATTTCACTCCAGGCGATCTTGGCTATCCCGTGTTTGAAACCAAGCATGCGCGCGTGGGCGTTTACATCTGCTACGACCGGCATTTTCCGGAAGGGGCACGCATTCTGGGACTGAACGGCGCGGAGATCGTGTTCAATCCGTCGGCTACGGTGGCTGGGCTTTCAGAATATTTGTGGGAACTCGAGCAGCCGGCGCACGCCGTGGCGAACGGTTATTTCATCGCGGCGATCAATCGCGTTGGAACCGAGAAGCCATGGAGCATCGGTGAGTTTTACGGGAAGAGCTACTTCTGCAATCCACGCGGCAAAATCATCGCGCAGGCCAGCCGCGACAAAGACGAAGTTGTGGTCGCAGATCTCGACCTCGACATGATCACTGAAGTTCGCCAGGTGTGGCAGTTCTTCCGAGACCGCCGACCTGAGAGCTACGGGCCGCTGACGATGCAGAGTAGCGCGTCGGCGGCCGCTGATTGAGATGCTGCCCGGGGCGACCCGCGCGCCGTACTCTCTGAACCGAGCTACTAATGTCCACTCCTGACCCAGCTCAACTCCGGTCAAGAATCGAGTCCAGTCCGCTTTATAACAAAGACCTCGCGCCAGCCACGGCTGAGCGCCGGCATTGGGGAACCTACAACTTCGCTGCATTGTGGATTTCGATGTCGGTGAACATTCTCACCTACATGCTGGCCGCCAGCTTGATTCAGGGAGGAATGAACTGGAAGCAGGCCGTCACCACAATTTTCATCGGCAATGTGATCGTACTGGTTCCGATGCTGCTGAATTCGCACCCCGGTGCGAAATACGGAATTCCCTTTCCGGTGCTGGCGCGCGCGTCGTTCGGTGTGCTGGGCGCGAACGTGGCCGCGGTGCTGCGCGCTCTGGTCGCGTGCGGATGGTTCGGAATTCAAGCCTGGATCGGCGGTGAAGCCATCAACACACTGCTCGCAACACTCTTCCCCGGCTGGAAGAATGTTGAGCACGGAGCCGCGATCTGCTTTTTTCTGTTCTGGCTGATCAACCTCGCCGTTGTCCTCAAAGGAATCGAATACATTCGGATGCTGCAGGGGATCAGCGCACCGGTTTTGCTGGGTGTCGGGCTGCTTTTGTTGGGCTGGGCTTATCACACCGCAGGAGGAGTGGGGCCGATGCTGTCGGTGCCGTCGCGGTTCACCAGCTTTCCTGACTTCTTAAAGTTTCTGATCCCTGCCCTGAATGGCACTGTTGGCTTCTGGGCGACGGTATCGTTGAACATTCCCGACTTCACGCGTTTCGCCCGCAACCAGCGCGAGCAGATCATTGGGCAGGCGCTCGCCTTGCCGACCACCATGACACTCTATGCCTTTGTCGGGATCGTCGTGACCTCCGCCACGGTGGTCATTTATGGCACAGCGATTTGGGATCCGGTGCAACTGTTGAGCCGATTCCATTCTCCCGTTGCGGTAGCAATCTCAGTGATCGCGATCCTGCTGGCGACGCTGAATGTCAACATCGGAGCGAACGTCGTGTCGCCGGCCAATGATTTCTCCAACTTGTGGCCGCGCGGAATCAGCTTCCGCACTGGCGGCGTGATCACTTGCTTCATGGGCATCGCGCTGATGCCGTGGAAGCTACTCTCCAACTACAAGACCTTTATCCTCGGCTGGCTCGGTGGCTATGCGGCTTTTCTTGGGCCCGTAGCCGGAATCATGATCTGTGATTACTTCGTCGTGCGGCGGCGAGTGTTGAAGGTGGACGATCTCTACCTGCGGAACGGTCTCTATGAATATTCGCGGGGATTTAACTGGCGCGCGGTGATCGCGCTGGCTCTCGGGGCCGGGACTGCGCTTGGCGGCCTGGCAATTCCGTCCGTCCGCGGTCTTTATGATTATTCGTGGTTTGTCGGATTTGCGGTCTCGTTTGCGGCGTACTACGCGATGATGAAGTTTCAGCGCGAGACTGCATTTTCTCCCCAAGAAGCGGTGTAGCTTCCTTGCGGTTACTTCGCTTTCAGGAATGCCGGCAGCACGTCGCGCTGGTAAAGCTCCAGCGTCTGTTCCTCGTCTCCGCACATCAGGTAAATGTTGAATTGCGTGACGCCGACGTCCGCCAGTTCGCGCAACTTCTTGTGATGCGCGGCGACCGGGCCGACCAGGCAGAAGCGGTCCACAACTTCGTCGGAAACAAAATCCGCGTTCTCACTCTCCACTTTGCAGTGGTGCTGGTAATCGTAATGACCGCGATCCTGCACGTACGAGGTGAGTGCCGGCGGAAGATCTTCCGGCTTGTACTGCCGGATCAGATCCATCACGTGGTTTGAGACTAACGCGGGGAACCAGCGCACACGTTCGCGAGCAACGCTCAGGTCATCGGAGACCCAAACGGGCGCGGCTGCCATGACTTCGATCTGGTGTGCGTCCCGTCCCGCTGCACGAGCGCCCTGTTTGACAAAACTCATGCACCAAGCGATCAATGCCGGATCGGCAAACTGCAGAATGATGCCGTCGGCCACGCGTCCTGCCATGTGCAGCACCTTTGGACCGTATCCCGCGATCCACACCCGCGGAGAATCTTTGGCCCAGGTGAGCCGGGTCGGCTGGCCGTCGTGATGCGCTTCCTTGCCACTAGTGAGATCCCGGAATTCCTTTACCGCGGCTTCCAGTTGCGACCAACTTACGGGCTTCTTGCCCATCACGCGACGCGAACTATCGCCGCGTCCTATGCCGAGCTCCATGCGGCCGCCCGAGATCAGACTTAGTGTTGCGAACAGGCTCGCCGTGACTGTCAGATCGCGCGTCGCGGGATTGGTCACGCAGGTGCCCAAATGCATTCGCCTTGTGTTCGTGGCCATCAGCGTGAGCAGGGGATAGGGCTCCATCCACAAAACGTGCGAGTCGAAGATCCAGCCGTATTCAAATCCGCCCGCCTCGGCCTGCCGCGTAAGGCCGACGATGCGCTCGATGGAAATGTCAGGTTTTAATGTGATGCCGAATTTCATGGCTGGCCCCTTTGCCCACAAAATACTGCTCGCGAAACATCTCCTGTGAAGAATTAAAGAGCGGCAGTGTAGCATAGAATTCCCCTGGCATAGCGGCTCGCGATGCCGGATCCGGCGAGGGAGGATGCGATGGGCTTCGACACAATCATCGAAAATGGTTCGGTAGTGACAGCAACTGACACCTACAAGGCGGACGTGGCTATCACGGCTGGTAAGGTCGCCGCTATCGGAACCGATCTACCCGCGCAGGGTGTCGCAAAGATTCTTGATGCGTCGGGCAAACTCGTGCTGCCTGGCGGCATCGACGTGCATACTCACCTCGATATGCCATTCGGCGGCACTACGAGTGCCGACGACTTTGAAACGGGCACGCGGGCGGCGGCGTTCGGCGGGACGACGACGCTGATCGACTTCGCCATCCAGTACAAAGGTCAACCGTTGCGCCAGGCATTCGACACGTGGATGAGCAAGGCCACGAGCAAGGCGGTGTGTGACTACGCTTTTCATTGCATCGTGACCGACGTTTCTGGCGGACAACTCAGCGAAATGAATGACCTGGTCCGCGAAGGTGTGACCAGCTTCAAGCTTTTCATGGCGTATCCGGGCGTGTTCATGCTCGACGACGGCAGCATCTTCAAGGCGCTGCAAACCACGTCGAAGAATGGCGGCCTGGTATGCATGCACGCGGAAAATGGCAGCGCGATTGACGTGATCGTGCAGCAGGCGCTGGCAGAGGGGAAAAAGGCCCCGAAGTATCACGCGCTGACTCGTCCCACCACCGCCGAGGCTGAGGCCACGGCTCGAGCCATCGCGCTCGCCGAGATGGCCGGTGCGCCCATCTACATCGTCCACTTGAGCTGCAACGATGCGCTCGAAAAAGTTCGCGAGGCGCGCGACCGCGGGCTGCCCGTGTATGCGGAGACCTGCCCGCAGTATCTATATCTTTCGCTCGAGAACTTTGACGCGCCCGGCTTCGAAGGAGCGAAGTACGTTTTTACGCCCCCGCTGCGCGAGAAATGGCATCAGGAGAAACTCTGGAACGGGCTTAAACGTGACCACTTGCAAGTTGTTTCCACCGATCATTGTCCGTTTTGCTTCAAGGAACAAAAAGAACTGGGCCGCGACGACTTCACTAAAATTCCCAATGGAGGCCCGGGCGTCGAGCATCGCATGAGCTTGATTTACTCCGGCGGCGTTGCCGGCGGCCGCTTCAGCGCGAACCGCTTCGTAGAGCTGGTTTCGACGACTCCGGCGAAATTGTTCGGCCTCTATCCGCGCAAGGGAACGATCGCCGTGGGCAGCGACGCCGACCTGGTGATTTTCGACCCCAAGCGCAAGCACACCATCTGCGCGGCTACCCATCACATGCGCGTCGATTATTCGATGTTCGAAGGCATTCAGGTCACGGGCATGCCCGACGTCGTTCTTTCACGCGGAAGAGTAGTGGTGGAGGGAGACAAGTTCGTGGGCAGGACCGGGCAGGGAGAATTCCTGCGACGATCGACCTACTCGCAGGTAAACGGGTAGCGACTCTACATCTGCACGGGGAGAGCACTTATCGCAGTGCGGTATAGAGCGCTCTCTTCCATCGGCGGTTGTCGATTGTCCAGCAGACCTTCACTTTTCGCCCTTTCAGTGCGGTTTCCCAGACACCCCGGTTCCGCTCATCATCTGCGACGTTCAGGTGATCGACCACGGTCATGCCACGCGTGAGTTCGCTCTGCGTTTCGACTTCAACGTAGTGCTCGCTCCAGTCGGTTCCCACCGTGGGGTCGAGCGCGAGGCACATTGCTACCGGATCGGGCAGGCAGATTCCGTCTTCGCCGGTCTGAATCTTCAATGCTAAACGCGCGTGGCTGTTGCTCTCGATGGCGAAATGGGCGAGCGCTGTGCCGAACCCCTCCACATGGGCAATGTCGAACGGGTCGAGCACAGCTTCACCCCGGCATAGGTGCCAGCCGATCAATTCGACTGGAAGGCCACTGAGCAAGACAATGCTCGCAGCTTCCGGATCAACCCAGATGTTGTATTCCGCCGCAGGAGTCACGTTGCCTTCGCAGCAAGGAGCGCCACCCATCACCACGCAGCGGCCGACCTTCGGCGCGATTGCCGGCGCCTTCGACAAGGCCAACGCGATGTTGGTCAGCGGCCCCAATGTAACTAAAACAAGCCCGGGATTCGCTTCGATGGTTGCGATGATGGCATCGACGGCATGCATCCGCTCGGCCGATCGCTTAGCCGCAGGATAGTTGTGATCGCCTAGCCCGTCGCGTCCGTGAAACCAGGTAGCGTTCTGATAGGTGCGGAGAAGAGGTTTCTCGGCGCCCGAATATACCGGCACACTTGCTTCACATAGCTCAGCCGTGTAGAGCGCGTTGCAAGTTGCTTGTCGAACATCCACATTGCCCGCGACCACCGTGATCGCGGCCACACGAACATCGGGCGCGCGCAGAGCCATGATGAGGGCGACGGCGTCGTCGGAAGCCGTGTCGGTGTCAATCAGAAAAGGGCGAGTCACGCGCGTAAGGATAGCAGACCACAGGCGAGGTTCAATCGCAGACCTTGTCGCCGGCAGCGAACAAGAGTAGAGTTACCAGCTTTCCGAGGAGAATGAATGTTCACGCCACCGAGTTTGACCGTCGCGCTGTTGATGATGATCATCAGCGCCATTTGCTGGGGATCCTGGGCCAACACGTACAAGGGCGTCAAGAATTATCGCTTCGAGCTTTTTTACTGGGACTATGCCATCGGAATCTTTCTGATTTCCCTGATTCTCGCTCTTACCATCGGCACCACGGGGCACGATTCGTCGAGTTTTCTCAATAACATTCAGACGGCGGATATTTCAAATATTGTCTCCACTCTGGTGGGCGGCGCAATTTTCAACCTGGCGAATCTCCTGTTAGTCGCCGCTATTGACATGGCGGGACTGGCCGTCGCGTTTCCGGTTTCCATTGGGATCGCGCTCGTCGTAGGAGTAGTGTTGAGCTATGCCCTCCAACCCAAGGGCAACGGCATGTTTCTGGCACTTGGTGTGGCGTGTGCGCTCATTGCTGTAATTCTCGACGGCAAGGCCTATGGAAGCCTGGCCAGCGCGGGGCGCACGGTTTCGCGCAAGAGCATCGTGACCTGCATCGTGTCTGGCGTGTTGATGGGACTGTGGGCGCCCTTCGTGACTCGTGCCATGACGCATGTCACTCCGCAAGGCTCTACGCTCGGGCCTTATAGCGTTGCCGTCTTTCTCACGCTTGGAGCGCTGCTCTCGTGCTTTGTCTGGAATATTTATTTCATGAAGAAACCGCTCGTCGGCGAACCTGTGAGTTTCAGCGAGTTCTTTACCGGTCCCCCTTCGGGTCACTTACTCGGGCTCGCCGGCGGCGTCATCTGGGGAACCGGGATGGTTTTCAACCTGGTGGCCGCCAGTTTCACGGGTGTCGCAATCTCTTACGCGATCGGCCAGTCCGCTCCCATGGTTGCAGCATTGTGGGGCCTCCTGGCATGGAAGGAATTTGCCTCCTCCGATTCCCGGGCGAAGACTTATCTGGCGCTCATGTTCGTGTTCTACGCGTTGGCGATTCTGTTGGTTGCGCGCGCGAACGGGTAACACGCGCTCGACATTTACTTTCCTTTGATACGGCTGGTGAACAACTGCAAGAAACGGTCCGCATCGGAGGCCAGGCAAACTCGAGCGTTCGGCTTCAATGCAATCACGCCCTCGATCTCGTAATGATCGCCATGCAGCACGTTGTTCTCGTTTGATCCCATGCGATTGGCGACAGTCTCGCCCCGAGTAAACTCGCCCTTGGTTTCCACGTCGACGTGCATGTCTTTGAGCGTGACCAGCGAAGGATCAATCACAGTAGCGACGGCCAGCGGGTCGTACATGGCGGCGCCAGAATATCCGCTCTTCTCCGAGCGCGTGATATAGAAATCAGCCAGCTTGGCGATGAAGTTGCTCTCCGAGCCGTGTTGCGCCTGCAGGTCGGCAAGATGATTTCGGGTCATGATGGTGCGCTCGCCCACGTCGGAGCCGATCATGATAACGATCCAGCCGGCATTGAATACGATGGCCGCGGCCTCCGGATCGTTATAGATATTCGCTTCGGCGGCGCCGTCCACATTTCCACCAGAAATCGAACCACCCATGATCACGATGTCTTTGACTAAGCCTGCGATGGACGGATCTTTCGAAACGGCCAGTGCGATGTTGGTCAAAGGCCCGACAGGAATTAGCGTCACCTCATGCGGATACTTGTGGACCGTTTCGATGATGAGATCCGGTCCAAAGCGTGAGTCAGGCTTGCACTTCGAAGCCGGCAACTCCACTCCAGCCAGCCCGTTTGGACCGTGCCAAAACTGCGCCGTGATCAACTTCTGATTCAGCGGATGCTTCGCTCCACCGGCCACCGCCACGTCGCATCGCCCTGCGAGCGAGACGATTTTGAGCGCATTCTCGAGACCCTGCCGCCCATCGACATTTCCCGGCACAATCGTCAGGGCCTCGACCTTCAGTTCGGGCGAGTTCAGGGCCAGGAGGATGGCCATCGCGTCGTCGACGCCGGGATCCGTATCAATGATTACGCGCCGCGGAGTTTGCGCGCTTGCGCCGACGACGGACAAAGAAACAACGAGCGCGAACGCAGCAGAGGCTACGGAGAATCGTTTCACGGGAGAAGTCCTTGTCGGAAAGTGATCATGCGAACGAAGTTTACAGCAGCATGCCCGCGATCGAGGCCGACATCAGGTTGGCCATCGTCCCAGCCAGCATGGCCCGAACGCCAAGCCGGGCGAGTTCGCCTCGCTTGTTTGGGGCCAGCGCGCCGATGCCGCCGATCTGAATTCCAATCGAGCTGAGATTGGCGAACCCACACAGGGCGAAGGTCGCAATCGTGAACGAACGCGGATCGAGTGCTGCCCTCTGGGGCCCGAGCATCGAGAACGCTACCAGTTCGTTCAGCACCATGCGCGTGCCCAGCAGGTTGCCGATCGCCGGACAATCGCGCCAGGGAATTCCGATGACCCACGCGACCGGCGAGAACAGCACGCCAAGAACGCTCTCCAGGCTCACTGGGAACCACGCGATGTGCCTGTGTATGCCGCCGAGGATGCCATCGAGCAGAGCGACCAGCGCTAGAAATGCAATCAGCATGGCGCCGATGTTCAGGGCCATGTGCAGGCCGTCTCCGGTGCCGCGCGCGATGGCGCCGAGCAGATTTTCGTGGCTCTCTTTCTCGGTTTCCTCCTCACTCATAACTACGCGCCCGGCAGTCTTGGGTTCCTCCGTTTCGGGCACGAGCATCTTCGAAACGAGGATGGTGCCGGGAGCGGTCATGATGACGGCGCTGAGCACGTGCCGGGGCTCAGCGCCGAAGGCAAAATAGGCCGCCATGATCGAGCCGGAGACGTGCGCCATGCCGCTGGTCATCACCGTCATGAGTTCGGATCGGGTGAGTTCGGGCAGGAACGGGCGAATGGTCACCGGCGCTTCCGTCTGGCCCATGAAGATGCTGGCGGCGACGTTAAGCGACTCGGCGCCACTGGCTCCCATGATGCGCGTCATCGCCCAGGCCGCGATCCTGATGATGAATTGCATAATGCCGTAATGATAGAGAATTGCGAAGAGAGCACAGATGAAGATGACGGTGGGCAGCACCTGAAAGGCGAAGATAAAACCGATGCTCGAACCCTGCTTGCCCAGAGGGCCGAAGACGAATTCAGAACCGACAAAGGCATAGCTGAGAACGCGATTGGCGCCGTCGCCGGCAATCTGGAAGATGCGGCGGCCGTAATCCACGCGCAAAACGAAAATGGCGAAGGCGATCTGCAGGCCGAGTCCCCACGCCACGGTCTTCACGCGAATGGCGCGGCGATTCGTGGAGAAAATGTAGGCCAGCGCGAGCATCGTCAACAGGCCGAGAATTCCAGTGAATCGTCCCATTCAGTGTGTCTCTCCAGACTTTCCGATGATTCTATGGATGAGCTGCCGTTTCGCGGGCGCGGCATCTGTAATCTGACAACTCGCTTCAATCAATTGCCGGGCACGGGCGGCCCGGGCTTCGGCATTGTAGTAAATGGTTGCGACGGGCTCGCCGGCGGCGACTCGGTCGCCGACTTTCTTGTGCAGGACGATTCCCACGGCGGGATCCACCGAATCTTCCTTGCGCTCGCGGCCGCCGCCCAGAATCACGCAGGCGGTGCCGATCTGCTCACATTGCATCGAAGTCAGGTAGCCGGCATTAGCGCTCTTGACCTGCACGGTGCTGTGCGCCTGAGGCAGGCGTTTGGCATCGTCAATCACTCGCGGATCGCCGCCCTGCATTTCGACCATTTGGTGGAATTTTTCCAGCGCCTTGCCGGAAGAAATCAGACGCGCGCTTTGCTGTTTACCCTCGGCAACGGTTTTTGCGACGCCGCCGAGGTGCAACATCCATCCCGCGAGTTCGATGCAGAGTTCGCACAAGTCTTCCGGTCCACGTCCGCGCAATACATCTACCACCTCTACGACTTCCAGCGCGTTGCCGATCATGTTGCCCAGTGGCTGGTCCATATCGGTGATCAGAGCGACCACTTCTTTTCCCATGCGCTCCCCGGTTTCGACCATGAGTTCTGCGAGGAAGGCCGCGTCTTTTTCACTCTTCATGAACGCGCCTGAGCCGGTCTTCACGTCGAGCACGAGGGCATCAATTCCTTCCGCCAGCTTCTTGCTCATGATTGAAGCGCAAATCAGGTATGGGCTCTCGACCGTGCCAGTCACGTCGCGCAGGGCATAGAGCTTTCGATCGGCGGGAGCAATTTCAGCCGTCTGCCCGATCATGGCGCAGCCGCAAGTCTCGAGCACGCGGCGGAAGTCTGCCACCGGCAGATTCACGTTGAAGCCGGGGATGGCCTCCAGTTTGTCGAGAGTGCCTCCAGTGTGCCCCAGGCCGCGGCCGCTAATCATCGGAACTGCGACTCCCGCTGCAGCTGCGAGCGGGGCCAGCACGAGAGAAGTCTTGTCTCCGACCCCACCGGTCGAGTGCTTGTCGACTTTTTTCGCGGGCAAGGCAGAAAGATCCAGTACCTCGCCGGAGCGCAGCATGGCGTCGGTCAAGGCGGCGGTTTCGGGACGTGTCATGCCGCGAAGCACTACGGCCATGAGCCATGCCGAGACCTGGTAGTCCGGCGTTTCGCCTTGCGTGTAGGAGTTGACCAGGCCCTCGATCTCGGCGCGTGACAGTTCGCCCCCATCCCGCTTCTTGCGGATGATGTCAATGGCGCGGAATGTTTGCGCGGCAGGCGCGTGCTGGCTCACTGGAGGCGAAATCCTTCGGGGAGAAGTTCGGTGATGTGGGCCTGCTTCGGTCCGTGTGCGCCTTGGAAAAAGATCGTCGCATCGGGGCCGAACTCGAAGATCACCTGCCGGCAAGCGCCGCAGGGCGAGCAGGCAACACCCTGGTCGTTGGTGACCGCGACGGCGCGAATCTCAATCTTGGGACCTAACTGGGCGACGGCGGAGAAAATGGCCGTGCGCTCCGCGCAGTTGGTCATGCCGTAGGAAGCGTTCTCGACGTTGCATCCGGAAAAAATCTTTCCATTCTTAAGGAGGATCGCCGCGCCAACGTGGAAATTCGAGTAGGGGGCATGGGCGTTCTTCATGACTTGGGCCGCCGCTTGTTCCAGTCGTTTCCGCATGGTGGAGGATAGGCTCGTCTTACGCATGGAAATCAGGTGGTGGCGGAGTCGCACGGTCTATTGAACGGCCAAACGTGCGCCATTGTAAACCCTGGGACCGCTGTTCCGGCTTTTTCTTGAACCCGTGAGGGCGGCTGTCCCTACATTTCGCGTTACAATTACACCTCTGGTTCGCCGAAATGCCAGCCGGTCACGGAACACGAAGCGAAGTCGCAACGCGGGAGGCGAAGTCTGCGAACGCGATTGCCACGCTGGGTGATCGACCGCTGCTGCCGAACTCGGGGATTCCACTTGATTTGAACTGGATGCGGGAAGTGCGGGTGAACACTAGCGCCGTTGAGCGCCGCGTGCAGACCCAGGTGGCGCGGCGAACGGTCAAGAAAGAATGGCAGGCTGCGTGGCTGCTGCGGGCGATTTCGTGCATGGATCTAACAACGCTTTCTGGCGACGACACCGACGAGCGTGTGCGGCGTTTGTGTGCCAAAGCTCGACAGCCGATTCAGCACGATCTGGTTCAGAAACTCGGAATCGAGCAACTTGCTGTGAAGGTGGCAGCGGTGTGTGTGTATCACACATTCATCGAAACCGCGTTGAGTGCACTCGAGGGAAGCGGCGTGCACGTAGCTGCAGTTTCCACCGGATTTCCGGCAGGATTGTCGCCGCTTGCTGAACGTGTGGCGGAGATTCGCCGATCTGTCGAAGCGGGCGCCCATGAAATCGACGTCGTGATCACGCGAGCTCATGTTTTTGATGGACGTTGGCAGGCCCTGTACGACGAAATCGCGGCCTTCAAGCAGGCCTGCGGGGCGGCTCACATGAAGGTCATCCTCGGTACGGGGGACCTGCTGACGCTGCGCAATGTGGCGCGGGCCAGCTTCGTTGCCATGATGGCCGGCGCCGACTTCATCAAGACCTCGACTGGCAAGGAACCGACCAATGCCACGCTGCCGGTCAGCCTCGTTATGGTGCGCGCGATCCGCGAGTACGCGCAACAAACCGGGATGGCGGTCGGCTTCAAGCCAGCCGGTGGAATTCGCACGGCGAAGCAGTCCATCGACTGGCTCGCGATGATGAAAGAGGAGCTCAGCCTGTCGTGGATGCGTGCCGAACTGTTTCGCTTCGGCGCCAGCGGTTTGCTGGGAGATATTGAGCGGCAGTTGGAGCATTATGCGACGGGACGCTACTCAGCGGAGTATCGTCATCCGATTGCGTAGGTGGAACCGGCTGGTGAAGGCGAGCGAAGAAGAGGGCCGAATCCCATGAGCATCGCTGAAAAGTTCGTCACGATGGAGTACGGGCCCGCTCCGGAAGACCCGAAAGAAGCTGTGGCATGGTTAGAGCGCCATGGCCACCGCTTTGTTCATTTCATCAACGGAGCATGGCAGGCCCCCGCGGCTGGCGAGTATTTCGCGACCCTCGATCCTTCCAACGGAGAAAAACTGGCGTCCGTCGCGCAAGGCAGCGCTGCGGACATTGACTCAGCGGTTCGCGCTGCGCGCGCGGCTTCTGCAAAATGGCGCGCGCTCTCTCCCCATGTGCGGGCTCGATATCTGTATGCCCTGGCTCGCCTCGTGCAGAAGCATTCGCGGCTGCTGGCGGTTCTCGAAACCATGGACAACGGCAAGCCCATTCGCGAGAGCCGCGACATCGACGTTCCCCTGGTGGCGCGGCACTTCTACCATCATGCAGGCTGGGCGCAACTGCTCGAGCAAGAGTTTCCCGACCACGAGCCCTGCGGCGTTGTTGGCCAGATTATTCCCTGGAATTTTCCTCTGCTGATGTTGGCGTGGAAGATCGCACCCGCTTTAGCGACGGGGAATACGGTCGTATTGAAGCCTGCCGAGTTGACGCCGCTGACCGCGCTTGCATTTGCCGAACTCTGCCAGGAGGCGGGACTCCCTGCCGGCGTCGTCAACATCGTGACCGGGGATGGCTCGACCGGCGAAGCGCTGGTCAAACACCCGGACGTCGACAAGATTGCATTCACTGGTTCGACCGAAGTTGGGCGCGCTATCCGCAGCGCCACGGCGGGCAGCCACAAGCGCCTGTCTCTGGAACTCGGCGGCAAGTCTCCGTTCATCATCTTCGACGATGCCGACCTTGATAGCGCCGTCGAGGGCCTGGTCGACGGAATCTGGTTTAACCAGGGGCAGGTCTGCTGCGCGGGTTCGCGTCTGCTGATGCAAGAGAGCATCGCCGAACCGCTGATTGCGAAGATTCGCGATCGCATGACGACCTTGCGCATTGGGCCACCGCTCGACAAAGCGATCGATATCGGCGCCATCGTGGCGCAAGTGCAACTAGACCGCATCCAGCGCATGGTCGCGCAGGGTGTCGCTGAGGGAGCAACCTGCTGGCAACCGCCGGTTGCGTTGCCTGCGCGCGGTTTCTATTACCCGCCGACTTTGCTGAGCAATGTGCATCCCACGTCGATTGTGGCGCAGCAGGAAATTTTCGGACCCGTACTTGCCGCCATGACCTTCCGCACTCCGCGAGAAGCTGTGGAATTGGCGAACAACACAGTCTACGGACTGGCCTCTTGCGTGTGGAGCGAGAACATCAACGTGGCGCTGCATGTGGCGGCGCAGCTGAAAGCTGGCGTCGTGTGGGTGAACTGCACGAACCTGTTCGATGCTGCCTGCGGCTTTGGCGGCTACCGTGAGAGCGGATACGGTCGCGAAGGCGGCAGAGAAGGCCTGCTCGAATACATGGAGCCCACTTGGTTCAAGCACGCCCCCAAGCTGCCCGAAACCAATGCGGCTGCATCTCTGCAAACTGACGAGCGCACCGAGGCAAGCACTCCCGCCATCGACCGTACGGTAAAGCTCTACATCGGCGGCAAGCAGGCCCGTCCCGACTCCGGCTACAGCACCGAAGTACGCTCGGCCGAAGGCCACCTATTGGGTGAGGCTCCTCTCGGCAACCGCAAGGACATTCGCAACGCTGTGGAAGCCGCGCATAAGGCTGAGGCCTGGTCCAAAGCGACGGCGCACAATCGCGCGCAGGTCCTCTACTACATCGCAGAGAACCTTGGCCAACGCGCCGACGAAATCAACCGGCGTCTTGCCGCGGTGGTCGGAGAAAGGCAAGCCGCAGCGGAAGTCGCCGTCGGCATCGAGCGCATCTTCTCATACGCCGCATGGGCAGATAAGTTCGACGGTGCAGTACACAACCCGCCGTTCCGCAATGTCGCGATCGCGATGAACGAGCCGATTGGGACGGTGGGCGTGTTTTGTCCGGCGGAAGCTCCGCTGCTTGGATTCCTGTCTCTGGTGATGCCCCTCCTCGCCTCAGGGAACACGGTGGTTGCGGTCCCCTCCGAAAGATACCCGCTGATCGCTGGCGATCTCTACCAGCTTTTCGACACCAGCGATCTGCCCGGCGGTGCGGTGAACATCGTGACCGGCTACGGCTCTCAACTGCTAAAACCGTTGGCCGAACACGACGACGTTGACGCCCTCTGGTGCTACGGGGACGAAGCCACGGTCGCAGCTGCGAAAGCCATGTCCACTGGCAACCTGAAACAGGTCTGGACCAACGAAGGCCGCGCGATCGACTGGTTCAATACAAAACAGGGCGAGGGGCGCTGGTTTCTCAAGCATGCGACGCAAATTAAAAACATCTGGGTTCCGTACGGAGAGTAACTCGCAACTCGCCCCGCAAGGAGCCCACACCTACAGGCATACTGGGATTGCAATTGCTCTGGCTCAGCGCTAGCATACGCGGGTCGCGTTAATCCGTCCGGCATATTCACTTTTTCTAAGTGCGGTTCGAATAAGGAGGATGTATGGGCATCGCAGTTTCCCCGCAAATCCTTCCGCAAGTGGCGGAGTTCGTTGGTAAACCAAGAAAAATGTTGATTAACGGCAAGTGGGTCAGTGCCGCCTCTGGCAAGACTTTTCCCACCTATAACCCCGCGACCGGCGAGGTCCTCGCAAAGATCGCGGAAGGTGATCGCGAAGACGTTGAACAGGCCGTAAGGGCCGCCCGCAACGCCTTTGACAACGGCCCCTGGCGCCGGATAACCGCGGCCGAGCGTGCACGGCTGATCTGGAAACTCTCGGATCTGCTGGAGAAACACACGGAGGAATTTGGCTACCTTGAGAGTCTCGACAACGGCAAGCCGCTAGCCATTGCGATGGCTGCGGACGTGCCATTGGCGGTCGACCTGTTTCGCTACATGGCGGGATGGGCTACCAAGATCGAGGGCAACACGATTCCCCTCTCCGTTCCATACACACCGGGCGCGAAGTACCTCGCCTACACGCTACGGGAGCCTGTGGGAGTGGTTGGCCAGATCATCCCGTGGAACTTTCCCCTGCTGATGGCCGCATGGAAGCTGGGCCCGGCGCTAGCGACCGGTTGCACGGTCGTGTTGAAGCCCGCCGAGCAAACTCCGTTGTCGGCGTTGCGCCTGGGAGAGTTGATCATGGAAGCCGGGTTCCCGGAAGGCGTGGTAAACATTGTCCCGGGCTATGGCGAAACCGCAGGAGCGGCGCTGGCCGCTCATCCCGATGTCGACAAGGTCGCATTCACAGGATCGACTGAAGTCGGCAAACTGATCGTGCACGCTGCAACCGGCAACCTCAAGAAAGTTTCGTTGGAGTTGGGCGGCAAGTCTCCCAACGTCGTGTTCAAGGACGCCGATCTTGAGACCGCCATCCCCGGCGCGGCTAGCGCAATTTTCTTCAACCACGGCCAGTGCTGCTGCGCAGGATCTCGGCTCTACGTCGAAAAGTCGGTGTACGACAAAGTGGTGGAAGGTGTTGCCGACCACGCGCGGAAAATCAAGATAGGCTCAGGTCTTGAGCCTGACACCGAGATGGGTCCGCTAGTCTCCGAAGAACAACTGAATCGCGTGTGCGGATATCTCGAGGCGGGTTTTTCCGAAGGCGCCAAAGCCGTTGTGGGTGGCAAGAAGGCGAGCGACCGCGGATACTTCGTCCAGCCTACGGTACTCGTGAACACGCAAGAAAATATGAAGGTCGTGCAGGAGGAAATCTTTGGGCCGGTTGTGGCGGCGATGCCGTTCACGGATCCCGAGGAGATCGTTACTCGCGCCAACAACAGTGACTATGGACTCGCTGCCGCGGTGTGGACGAGGGACATCGGCAAAGCACATCGCATGGCCGAACAGCTTCGCGCCGGGACGGTGTGGATCAACTGCTACAACATCTTCGACGCCGGGTTGCCATTCGGGGGCTACAAGCAGTCTGGATGGGGCCGCGAGATGGGTCACGACGTGCTCAACCTCTACACGCAAACCAAGGCGGTGTGCACCCGTATCGGTTAGCGGCGGCATACGAAAAAAGGACGGCGAGTTCAATCGCCGTCCTTTCTTTCTCAGGTAAATTGTTCAATTCCTCTACTTCTCCATCAGGAGAACTTTTTCCGCGTCGTCGATCTCCGTCAGCTTGACCTCGATCACCTCGTCCATTGTGGTCTGCACGTTGCGGCCTACGAAAGTCGCTTCAACCGGGATCTCCCGGTGTCCCCGGTCAATGAGCACGCAGAGTTGGACCCGTCGCGGACGTCCATGGGAGAACAGGGCGTCGAGCGCCGCCCGAGTGGTGCGTCCGGTAAAGAGAACGTCGTCGACCAGCACGATATTCTTGTCCTCAATCTCGAATCCAACCTCTTTCTCCTGCACCACCGGCTTGGGACCCAGCGTCGACAAGTCGTCGCGGTAAAAGGTGATGTCGAGAGTTCCCACCGGAACCTTTGCATTTTCGATTCGGGTGATGATCTTGCCCAGTCTTTCGGAGAGGGGCACGCCGCGGCGGCGAATCCCTACCAGCCCCAAGCCATCGACCCCGCCGTTTTTCTCGACGATTTCATACGCCAAGCGCACTAGTGTGCGTTCAATTTCAGAAGCCGACATCAGTTGCGCCTTTTGACGAAGGCCTGTCTTGCGCGAACGAGTTCTTGCGTCCATGGGTAAGTGATTCCTCGAGAGCTATGAAGTCGGCTCTCAATGTAGTCAACACACACGCACAGGTCAAGCGCCGATTGCTCGTTGATTTGCTGTGCACATGCGTGTGGCCATGCACGCGCGAGTATTACGGGTTCGAGTTATCGAGGGGTGTTGACGGTTCAAACTCCGCAGCCAAAGCCGCGTCCCGGTTGGGGCATGCAGTTCGAATGGTGCGGGCCAGCGGGGGATTTCCGTCCCGCACAGAGATCAGATCAATCGTCTCCGGGTTGCTGTTCGCGGCGTCGCCAGGCACGATTCCCACTCCTTGATTCCTGCCAAAAGTTTTCGCCTGGTACAGGGCGGCGTCTGCCAGGGCAATCGATTCTTCCGCGCAGAGCGCCTCATAGGCCTTGCGACTCCAGGGATAGGCGGCCCATCCCACCGAGCATGTCTTGCGCACGGTGATTCCGTGGCCTAGATCAAACGGCTCCGCCGACATCACTTCCAGAACGCGGCTGCAAAATGCGGGCGTTCCTGAGGGATCGGTCGAACGGCTCATAATCAAGAACTCCTCGCCGCCCCAGCGCACCAGCACATCGGACTTGCGCACGACCGTCGACAGCCTTTGCGCCACCAGTTGCAGCAAGCGGTCTCCAGCGGGATGCCCATGCCGGTCGTTGACTTGCTTGAAGAAATCCATGTCCACCATGATGAACACGAGATCGCGATGATCCATCTTCCGGATGTCGCTCCCCCGCGCACGCTGATAGTTCCGCAGGACCTGACCGGCCTCGGCCGCAAGGATCTCCTCCATGTAGCGGCGGTTCCAAACGCCCGTCAGCACGTCAGTGAATGATATCTCTTGGAGTTCCAGGTTCTTTCGCTGCAGTTCCAGACTGTGCCATCGCAGCGAATGCTCCTTGTTCTCGAGTTCATCCTTTAGCCTGGACATTTCATCCAGGTTGTCGCGCGACGAGCGCAACAGGCTCAGTAGTTCCTGGTCGAGCAGATGCTGCCGGAGAAATACGAGCGCGCCCATCACGATCATGGCTGCAACGGTAAGAAGCAATCGATAGGTTCGAACCCGTTCCGGAACATTGGCGTATTGCGCCCACGCGACCATCAGCGGCGTAATGAAGAAAGCGACCATCGCCAGACGCGCCTTCCATAACCCGTAACCACGGGCCGGAGCGTCTGCCACAGGATTTTGCGCCGAGGCTTCGCGCGCGAGAAAACCGATGCGAACAAACCACGCCATCGACGCCACTAGGGGCACGTCGAACAGACTGCCCGTGTGGTAGAGGTGCAAATCGATGGCCTCGCTGGCCATCAGTGAAGCGACGCAGTAGAGCAGTGTTGCTGCGAACAAATGGAGGTAGATACTTCGCCAAATGCCGCAACTGCGACGCCAGACCAGAATCAGCCCGGCTGCGAGCACGAATTCTTCCGACACGTAGAGCAGGTCAAAACTTCTGCCGTATACCAATTCGACGGGGTGTAGATACTGCCAGGGGATCACGACAAACAGATACAGAAAGAGCCACCAGGTGAGGAGGAGAGCGAAGTCCAGCGTTCCGACCCGCAGGGTGCGATTGTCGTGTTGAATATGAGGTTGAACGGCTACCGCGGCCATCATGGGAACTATGTGGAGGAAGAGGATGACGTCGCCAACGAATGGATTCGGCGCCTCATGGCGCAGGTAGACTTCCACGTAGGTCCACATCACCTGCGAAGTCAACCACATCCCCATGCCTAGACCCATCAGCGCCCAGAACAGTCGTGCCTTCGGGGTGGCCCTTCGCAGGTTGGCGAGGACTGCGATTGTGGCGCAAAACAGGATGGCATTTTGCAGGATGTCGCCGATAGCCGTTAGCGGAAAGCCACGCGGCATCAGCAGGGACAACAGAACGTGGGCGCACACGACCGCGCCAACCGCGATCGTCCACTTCGGCCCACGTTGGAGCACAGTAGTCCCCACACTGAAATTGTATGTTCGCCCTCAATCGTGCATGTATTACTGAAGTAACCAGCGCAGACCTTTGGAAAGCGGAGTGGAGCGCTGGCCCGCGGCACTTTAGACTGCAGGGAACGGCGGGAGTTCTTAGCACTTTAGACTGCAGGGAACGGCGGGAGTTCTTAGCCCTTTCGCTCCTGGAGGTATCGCGCCAGCGCATCCTGCCATGGCGGCATGGCGATTCCATAGGCTTGGAGGCTCTTCGCGGACATGACCGAATATGCTGGACGGGATGCAGGCCGTACCATCTGCTGCGTGCTGACCGGCCGTACCTCGGTGGGAAAACCTGCTCTCTTCACAATTTCACGCGCGAACTCAAACCAGGAACAATCCCCGGCATTCGTCACATGCACAATTCCATTCGCACCCTTGCGGCACAACTGCACGATCGCTTTCGACAAATCCACGGAATAAGTAGGGCACCCCCGCTGGTCGTTCACTACATCCAGCGCTGGACGGGTCGCCGCGAGCTTCAGAATTGTGTCGGGAAAGCATTTGCCTCCCACCCCGAACAGCCAGGCCGTGCGGATGATGCAGCAATTTGGAATAGCTGCGAGCAATTGGATCTCCGCTTCGGCTTTCGTTCGTCCATAAACACTCTGCGGATTTCGAGCATCCCCGATTTCATAGGGCGAACTCTTCTTGCCATCGAAGACGTAGTCCGAGCTTAGGAATAACAACTTCGCGCCAGCATCTTTCGCTGCCCGTGCAACATGAACGGCTCCGTCACGATTCACGGCGAATGCCAACTCCTGACTGCTTTCGCTGCCGTCCACGTCGGTGTAGGCGGCCGCCAGAACAATCCAGTCCGGTCGGGTCTTTTGAACAATCTCCCGCACTTTCCCGGCGTTTCGAATATCAACATCTTCGAGGCCGAGACCGACAACCTCGTCTCCGGTCCACTCGCGCATCAGGGCTTGGCCCAGAAGGCCGGTAGCACCCAGAATCAGTGTCTTCATGTATGTGATTACCTGATGTATTTGATTACCTGCGACTACTCGAAGGTCTCGGCGGCGCGGAGCGCAACGCCGCGCTGATCTTTTGTGGATACGATTGGCTCGCCATCAAGTTCCCAGTCGATCTTCAAATCGGGATCATTCCACGCCAGCGTGCGCTCGTGTTCGACAGCGTAATAGTCGGTTGCTTTGTACAAGACGTGGGCTTTCTCGGACGTAACGCAGAATCCGTGAGCAAAGCCAGCGGGTATCCACAACATGCGTTTGTTTTCGCCCGACAGGCGCACGGCCTGCCATCCGCCGAACGTCGGGGAACTCCGCCGCACATCCACGGCCACGTCTAGAATCTCGCCCTCGACCGCACGCACCAGCTTTCCCTGGACCTGTTTGATCTGATAATGCAGCCCCCGCAGCACATTACGGCGCGAGCACGAATGGTTGTCCTGCACGAAGCGCTCTTCGATGCCAATCTCCGCCAGGGCCCGTTCGTTGTAGCTCTCCAGAAAGAATCCACGTTCGTCCCCAAACACCCGTGGCTCCACGATGAATACACCGGGCAGCGAGGTTGAGATTTTCTTGAAAGCTTCCATCGCAGGCCGTATCGCCGGCAACACCTTCATTTCAGAATACCCGTTCCTTCAATAATTGCAGCAGATACGCTCCGTAGCTGCTGTTCTTCATCGAGCTTCCGATCTGCTCTACTTGGGCGGCTGTAATGTAGCCGTTCCGGAAGGCGATCTCCTCGGGACAGGCCACCATCAACCCCTGCCGCCTTTCAATCGCCTGAATGTAGAGCCCGGCATCCATGAGCGATTCGTGGGTTCCCGTGTCCAGCCAAGCCATGCCGCGACCCATCACCACAACTTCCAGTTGCCCATGGTTGAGGTATACCTTGTTCACATCAGTGATCTCGAGTTCTCCCCGCGCGCTGGGCTTCAGCGATTTCGCAATCTCTACCACCCGGTCATCGTAAAAATATAGCCCAGTGACTGCATATCGCGACTTTGGCTGCTTCGGCTTTTCCTCGATGCTCAAGGCGCGCCCGCTCGCGTCGAACTCCACCACGCCGTACCTCTCAGGATCATGCACGGGATAGGCGAACACCCGCGCGCCAACCACTTTTTCCGCGGCTTCCCGAAGATCTTTCACCAGATCGTGCCCATAGAAGATATTGTCTCCCAGCACCAGAGCACACGGGCTAGCGCTCAGGAATTCCTCTGCGAGCAGGAATGCCTGCGCAATCCCTTCGGGCTTGGCTTGCACCTGATACTGAAGCCGAATTCCGTACTGGCTGCCGTCCCGCAACAGGGCTTGAAACTTGGGAACATCATCGGGAGTTGAAATCACCAGGATGTCGCGGATGCCTGCCAGCATCAGGGTGCACAGCGGGTAATAGATCATGGGCTTGTTGTAGACGGGAAGCAGGCTCTTGCCCATCACCTGGGTTACGGGATAAAGACGGGTCCCTGATCCCCCCGCCAGGATGATGCCCTTGTACGGCATGTTTTCGCTCATGGTTCTGTCTTCAGTTCCGTCTGTTTTTCGCTGGTGCCTGTTTCTTTCGGCCCGCCTAGACCGAGTAGTGTGTCGCAATCCATTGCCGGTAGCTTCCGCTGGTCACGCCCTGCACCCACTCCGCGTTTTCAAGGTACCAGCGTACTGTCTTGCGAATACCACTCTCAAAGGTCTCCTTCGGCTTCCATCCCAGTTCGCGTTCGATCTTGCGGGCGTCCATGGCATAACGCCGGTCGTGGCCCGGACGGTCTTTTACAAACGTGATCAGGTCGCGGCGCGAGCCTTGCGCGCGGGGCGCGAACTCGTCGACCAGATCGCAGATGGTGTGTACGATTTCGATATTCGGTTTCTCGTTCCAACCGCCAATGTTGTACGTCTCACCCAGGCGACCGCGCCGCAGCACGGTTGCTATCGCAGCGCAGTGATCTTCCACGTTGAGCCAGTCGCGGACGTTCTGCCCGTCTCCATAAACCGGCAGCGGCTTCCCATCCCGCGCGTTGAGGATCATCAGCGGGATCAGTTTTTCTGGAAACTGAAACGGCCCGTAGTTGTTCGAACAATTCGTGGTCAGTGTCGGCAACCCGTAGGTGTGGTGATACGCGCGCACCAGGTGATCCGACGCGGCTTTCGACGCTGCATACGGACTATTGGGAGCATATGGCGTGGTCTCGGAAAAACACGGGTCATGCGGGCCGAGCGATCCGAACACTTCGTCCGTTGACACATGCAGGAAACGAAAGGCGGCCTGGTCCTCAGCTTTCATCCCGCTCCAGTAGGCCCGCGTTTCCTCCAGCAATGCGAACGTTCCGTCGACGTTGGTGCGAATGAAATCGTCCGGCCCACGGATCGACCGGTCGACATGGCTTTCGGCGGCGAAGTGGACGATGGCGCCTGGCCGGTGCTTCTCGAGCAACAGTCTCACGAATCCACGGTCGCCGATGTCGCCCTGCGCGAACTCGTAGCGTGCGTCTCCTGCGACGGATTCGAGGTTGGCCAGATTTCCCGCATAGGTAAGCTTGTCGAGGTTGACGATCGACGAGGTCTCTTCCCGCATTTGCTGCAGGATGAAATTGGACCCGATGAATCCAGCGCCGCCAGTAACGAGAATAGTATTTTTCATGCCGACTGTCGTTCGGGACGTTGTGCTGCGGCGCCCGCCACGACCGACTTTTGATTGTAATAAAAAAGGACGGGTTTGACCCGTCCGTTGGGCAAAATGCCCCATTCTTCGTAATTCGTGCGATTTCCTGTCTAGGTGGGAACTGGCGAGGGCCCATGCCTTTCGGGCCGGGGGCGCTTGCCATGTCACGGATCACCGATTAATGCGCACGGTATAAGATAAACTTTCCCATATCCTTTCCAGCTGAATGTTTTCTCGCGGGAAGCCCCGCGTGCAACTCGTTGAGGCATCTATTTTGCAATCGCGTTCTAGACGACCCGCCGCTCTTGGCCTGGCGCTTCACCGACGGTGGCGGCCCGAGCGCTCGGCTTCTTCGGCGCCGTTTCTGCCTGCCTCCTTCCCATCATTTCGAAGTAGGCCGTTTCGATGTCAGCGGCGATCTCCTGCCATTGATATCGCTCGTAAATCCGCCTCTTTGCCGCCTTCCCGGCCGCCTCGCGCACTGCCGGATTCGCGATCAGAAAGCGCATGCGGTCCGCCAGGTCTGTCGCGTTCCCACGCTGGAAGGTGAACCCGGCTTCGTCCACGACTTCCCGATTTTCTGGGACGTCGCTGGTCAGCACGCAGAGTCCAGCTCCCATTGCGTCCAACAACGCCAGAGAGAGTCCTTCCAGATCCGACGGCAGCACAAATACCATGGCGTTGGTGAGCAATTCGTTCAAGGTTTCACCGGAAACCCAGTCGAACATCCGGATGCGATCGCTCGCGTGCGTGCGCAGTTCCCGGCTGTAGTCGTCGCAGTAACTGGAGGCCCCGGCCATGACCAACCGAACGTCGGTATCGAGTTGTTCAAACGCTTCCACCAGCAGATGGCAGCCTTTTTCAGGTGAGAACCGGCCCAGGAACAAAACGTAGTTGCCAGGTTCAAGTCCCCATTCCAAAATCTCGCGTGGCTCACGCCACTCCCGCAACACTCCGCCGTTGGGCACGTAGAAGGCGTCGATTCCATGGATCTCGCGATACCGTTGCTGCAGGGCGCGCGACACGACCATGGTCCCGTTCGGAAGGTGGACCGACGCCCCCTCGCCCGCGCGCAGCACCGCCGAGGCGATCCGTCCCCACTTCTTTCGCTGCCAGTCGAGCCCCTGAACGGTAACCGCTGTTCTGGCTCCTGCCATGCGTGGAAGGAACGAAAACAGCGCGGGTCCGAGCGCGTGATAATGCACCAGATCATAGCGCTGCGTCAGCGCGTGGGCCGTACTAAGCAGCGTGTGCACGACAGTTTCGAGGTGCTTTGACCGGATGGTCGGCAGCCGGACAAGGCGCATGCCGTTGTGTTCAACCTGCTCGGGAGTGAAATAGGAGCGGCAATAGACGGTCACTTCGTGCCCCATCTCTACCAGCCGCTTTCCGACCTCTTCGTAGTAAGTTTCGATGCCGCTGTACTTCGAGATGAGCCCGCGTCCGCCGATGAAAGCCACCCGCAGTCGGCGCGGGCGTTCCAGCGCACCAGGCTCCACTTTGCGACGCGCGGCTTGCCGACGGTTCCGCTTCCAGGGCGGTCCTTCCGTCGTTGGGATCAGCGAACTGGTTCTTGCTTTTTTCGTAGTAACCAGGCCCTCATACAACGCCAACAGTTTCTGGTAGTGTTCCTGCGGCGTATGGCGCTGTCGAACCAACTCGCGCCCGGCCAGCCCCATTCTCTCGGCTAGTTGTGGCTGTGACCCGAGCGTTCGAATCGCGGTTGCAAGTCGCTTTACATCGCCTGTTGGGTAGAGAAGGCCTGTCTTGCCCTCTCGAACCAATTCCCGACGCGACCCCGCATCCGAGGCCACCACGGGGCGACCTTTTGCATACGACTCCAAGATGGTCTTCCCCAAAGTCTCGTAGGCGTGGGAAGGCAGCACCGTGAACTGTGACTGAGCGATCAGCGAGTCCCGCTCCGCGCGCCCTACCTGACCCACAAATTCCACATTGTTCAATCGCAGTGACCTCGCCAGATCTTGCAACTCCTGGCGCTGGGGCCCGTCGCCGGCAACGACCAGCCGCATGTGCGGAACCTGCTGCATCGACCGCAACAGATCGTCGACGCCCTTCTCCGCCGACAGCCTGCCGACGTACAGGAGCGATCCGGAATTCGCCGGCTCCACCTCGGCCTTGTGAATTTCCTGAAAATGTGGCAGGACTTCAAACTTCGTCGCGTCCCACCCATGCTCAACGAACTTGTCACGAGCGAACCGGCTGGGTGCCAGGAACACGTCCACACACTTACGGTAGGTGCCAAGCCAGCGGTGCACGTAGGCCTCGGCCGTTAATGTCAGACGCGCGCCCATACCCGGATAACACTTCCGTCGGAGCGCATGCCAAAACGAACCGCCCTTGCACGCCTCACAGGCTTGTCCCTGCGACACCAGGTTGTAGCTCGGGCACAGCAGCTTAAAATCGTTGAGGTGATAGACGACAGGGACGTGCTGCGACTTCAGTTCCCACAAGATCGACGGCGAGAGATGGTGATAGATATTCCTTACGTGCGCCACGTCGGGACGGAAATCCTCGACCATAGCCCGGATGCGCCGCCTTGCGTCACCCGAGTAGATGGCACGCGCCGCTCGTCGCGCCGTTTGCCACAGGCTTGATTTTTTCTTGAAGTCGATGTGCGGTACGAAATGCCGGTCGTACGGAGTCGGTTCGCCCCGCGGATCAGCCATCGAGAACAGCGCCACCTCGTGGCCCCGCGCCCGCATCAGTTCCATCAATTCGAACAGGTATACCTCGGTGCCGCTGAACGTGTAGTTATATTTGTTGCAGTACAAAATCCTCATGGGGAAGCGTCTCTCTGCGCGCTGCGATGCGCAATATGAATAGATCGCCGAATGATTTCAGGTTCGTCTTGCGGTTGAAGTTGTGGCGGGCCTGAAGCCGGGCCGCGTACCGCACCCAGTCCAGTTGCCTTGCGGTGGAAAGAAGAAATGACTGGAGTTCGGAATGCCGACAATCCGCTGCAGTCTCCGCTTGGATCAAGGAATGAATAAAGAGCAAGCGGTCTACGAAGTCCTCGGCAGACCGAGCCGCGTAGAGAAATCCCGTCTTGCCTGCGATTACGAGCTCTGGAATTCCGGTGATGTCTGGCGCCAGCACGATTTTTCCCCGGGCCATTGCCTCCATCAGGACCAGCGGGATTCCCTCGCTGCGACTTGTCAGCACCACCACGTCAGCCCGGTCGTACAACGAGTCCATCTGGTTTCGCGCAACATGTCCCAGAAGGGTCACCCGCGCCTCAAGACCGAGCTTGCGAATGAGGGATCGCAGGTTGCGCCGCTCCGGCCCATCGCCGGCGATCGAACACTCAAAATCCACGCCGTATTCCAGGAGCTGAGCGCAGGCCCGCACCAGAAACGCATGATCCTTTACTTCCTGGAGCCGGCCCACGGCTAGCAGCCTAAGCTCCGAGCGACGAGCCTGGGCCCGTTGGACAGGGCAGCGGAAGTTTTCGGCCACCTTCACTCCCAACCGCGACAGGACCACCTTGTGGGGATCAATCTCGGGATAATGCTGGAGAATGTACCGCCGGTTGTAATCCGACACGGTGATGCAGAAGGCGCAGTTCTCGAGCTTCACATCCAGATAAGTCCCCTGTAACAGGAGGTCCGATCCATGCAGAGTCATACTGAACTCCACGCCAAGTAGCCGCGCCGCCACCATCGCGATCCAGGACCCGAAATAGCCATGGTGCACGTGGATGTGGTCCACTCCGCGCCCAGCCAGGCACACCGCGTAACATGCTCCCAGCCCGGTATGCACCAGCGCTTTCAGTTGCTGTAGCGGCGGTTCGCTGCCACAGAAAACGATCCGCATGACCAAAGACGAAATCTGCTTCCATTCCCGCAGGCACAGCCACACAGCCTGCATCAGAACCGGCAGCCCTATCGACTGCAACACAACGTCTGGCGGGCTTTCGGACGAATGGGGAGCCTTTCGGACACTACCCTCAATCACCTCGATCCCACGGCTGCGCAACTCCGAAATCTCCTCGCCGACATAAGGCTCGACGGGTGACGGAAACTGATTTGCGAGATAGGCAACGGTCAACATTGCGAGAGGGCCTCCGCCCGGCGCTGCTGGGCCGCCAGCATACCCGCTATGGTGAACAGCAATCCGTTCACGAATTGATAACTCATCACTACAGTGGCTGCGTTTATCCAATACACAGCTAATAGAATTGGCCACATCCGGTGAAACTCGACATCGAGAAAGCCGCGGCGTTCCCCTGCCGGCACGGCGCCCCGCGCTAGCCGCCAGAGTTCCCACATCAGCCACAGGTACAAGGCAAGGCCCGCGGCCCCCTGCTCGACCAGCATCTCCAGATAAGTGTTGTGCGGATACAGGGTGCTCTCGTTGTATCCGCTGACATACCGCGGCAAGTTCGCGGGCATCTGGTGAAAGCCCCATCCGGTGAACGGGCGCTCCAGAAACATTTGCCAGCTGCCCGCATACACGGCTGCGCGGAAGTCGATGGGGCCGCGTTCCTCTACGCGATCGCTCAGCGCACCTAGGAACGCGGTCGAGCACACAACCACTGCCAGCCCCATTCCAGCGACCAGTGTCAGAACCATGCAAGCGCGCCGCACTCTCCCCTCCTTCGAGAGGAAGACGAGAGCCACAACCGTTGCCGCAAACGACAGCCAGACCGTTCGGGTCATCGTGGCCAGGATCGCGATCGGCACCGAAGCCAGGAGCAGAACCATCTTCGACCCACGCACGCTACCGCGACGATAGGCATGCACTGCGAGCAATCCCAGCAAGTTGAGCGACATGCCATTGGCCACAGCCTGAAGGAAAGGTCCCCGCGCCCGGTCGAGTTGATATCCCAGACTTTTGTCGACAATGAATCGCGGAAAGATCAGAGAGTCCGCACCCGCAAGAGACGCTATCGCGGTAAAACTGAGATAAGCCAATACCGCCAGTGCGAAGATCTCAAACTGGCGAAACCGACGTTCCTGGGTAAAGACAAGTCCTGCAAGGTGAAACAACGTGAACGGCACCAGCAACTTGGCTGCCAGGACACTCCATGCCTCGCTATCGAACGGACGGCTAAGCAGACTGGCCATGGCAAGCACCGACAGTCCAATCATGGGCCACGTCGCCCGAACGGCCATAAACCGTTCGCGCAGGACCACGGCCCGCACCGCTACTCCAACTACGAGTAATCCAAAGGCCAAGCGGTCGAATTCAAAAAGGCTGGGGAATGGAGGCCGAAGCAGCATGGCGGTCAGCGCCGCCAGGAACAAGAGCGAAGGTGCGGCCGCCAGTACTTGCAACGGACGCAGGGCCAGTTCGATCGCGCGAACTGCGAGCTCTACCCCTATCCCGTCGTCTCTTGCCGATAGCGATGTGGCGGCCATTAATCTCCGCTGCCTCGCAACACCGCCAGGAAAGTTCTCAGGAGAATTCGCATATCCGACCCCAGGCTCCACGTCCGGATATATTCACGATCCAGTTCCATGCTGCGCTGGAACGAGGGATCACGGCGCGCCGTTACCTGCCACAGCCCTGTGATCCCCGGAGTCACGTCCAGCCGTGCCAAGTGCTCGATCTCATACGCCGCGTAATCATCCACGGGATGGGGCCTCGGTCCGACCAGACTCATGTCGCCCTTCATCACGTTCCAGAGTTGTGGCACTTCGTCCAGGCTGTAGCGCCGCAGGAAGCGTCCCAGGCGGGTAATCCGGGGATCGTCCTCCATCTTGAAAAAGGGCCCCGACCTCTGATTGTTTTGCCGCAACGCCTCTTTCCGTTGGTCAGCGTTTTTCACCATGGTGCGGAACTTGTAGCAGCGGAACAGATGCCCCTTCCGCCCCACCCTCGGCGCTCGATAGATGACCGGTCCCGGCGAGTCGAGCTTTATGAGCCCGGCGATTAGCGCCAGGGCTGGCGACGCTATCGCCAGCGCGAAACTCGCGCCCAGCACATCCACCCACCGTTTCAGCGCCAGTCCGGCTGCTGGTAATCGCTCCGCGTGCAGGCAGATCACGGGCAAATCCCCGACTCGCTCTACCTCGTTTTCCGCCGGTCTGCAGCCAAATAATTCCGGAACAATCTCCACATCCAGCCGCAATCGTCGGGCCTCGTGCACCACCTGCAGTGTCAGGTCGCGATCTCGGGGCGCGGCTAGAATCACCTCGTCAACGAATCCCGTGCGCGCCAGCCTTGCTAGATCCGCAACTCGCCCGATGACCCGCTCGCGGAGAGGCGCCTCGTTGTCCAGTAACCCATACACCGCTCGGCCCGCTTCCGGATGCTCCTCCAGGTAGGACGCCATGCCGCGTCCCACTCCGCCTGCCCCGACAATCAGCACGTTGCGGGCGTCGCCGCCAGGGTGCTCGAGTTGCTGCCGCTCGGTTTGCCGCCGCCAGGTCAGCATTCCGACGAAATGCAATAAGCCGGCGCCACAGATCAGCACATACCTTGCCCACGGAGCACCCTGCAAGCCGTAGGCAAAACACAACAGCATCGTCGCCCACAGATCCGACTTTCCCAGAATGCGTGCCAGTTCGCGCCGATCAAAAACTCCCGAGTACAAGCCCTCGGTGTATCCCATCAGAGTGATCAGCGCCGCATGCAAGACCGCAATACCCAGCAGGGAGGCGGGCGCTCCGGCCGCGTATTTGAACAGCCATATGCGAGGGAATAGTCCGCGCAACGGCACCAGGAGCGCCCCAATTAGCAACCAGTTGAGTCCCACGAGGGCGAAGTCAGCCGTGACGGACCGCAGCCATCTCCATGCCGCACGGCTGAGCAGTGGTCTCGGGACCAGGAAGGCGAGCGCCGGTACGGGGGCCCCTTCCGTCACCTGAGTCGAAAGGTCCGGAACTCTTTCGGGTGGAAAGGGCCGCACAGACTGTGGCGGCTTCTTCTGCCCGTAAAGCGCGGGCATCCTGCCAGGGATCAGCCGTTCGCAGTCGACATGCTCCGGTTCCCGCGTCCTTGAATAAGGAGAATGCACTTCAGATCAGTTCCACTTCGTAGCCCTTGCCCTTCATCTCGATCGCCAATCCCATCGCTGTGGCCATCTTTCCGACAAAATTCCAGCTCGGTTCGCTCATCTCTACAACCGACGGTAGAGCTTCTCCGGAATCGGAAACACTCGGTCGGTCAGCACAGTTCCCAAAATGCGCGCCTGCGCGGCGTCGAGCGTTTCCTTGATCTTGCGTGCCGACGCGCGCCGTGTGCGATGTGCCGACAGAACCAAGATGATGCCGTCCGCCAACTGCGCCATGGCTGTTGCTGCGTTTGACTCGCCAGCGGGTGGGCTCTCCACAATTGAATATTCAAACTCCCGCCGCAGATCGCATAAAAGCGAGTGTAGTGACGTGGTCGGGGTAGCATCTGCGCTGCTCGCCTCCGATGGGATCAGCCAAATGTTGCCTCGCACCCTTGTTGCCGTTTGACGTAAGGGCGTATCTCCCTTCTTGGCATTATGGTTCGCTTCCCGGGCCTGAGAATCGCGAAGAAGCTGCGGGTACGCTCCCACGACAGCAATGCTGGCCGTGGTCTCAAAGGCAAGTGTTTCGGCTACACGGCGGCAGATCGTGCGCACATCCGTTTCCACACCGCTGAACACGACTTGCCGGATGGCTCCCCCCATACCTGAAAAAAAGACCTGCCGGACTAGTCCGCGGATTTGCTCCCGGGCGAAGTTCTCTGGATTCCATCCGCCCGATGGCCGCACGGTCAGGATCTCCGCGCGAGGTTCCTCCCGCTCCCAGGTTCGCGCAACCTCCGGAGAGCCGAACAGCCCCGCACTCACGATTCCTTCGCTCATGCCGGAAGCCTTCCCCGCAAAGTGCTCGGCAAAGAGGCCAGCACAGGCGCATTCAAAGACTTGAGGACATCTTCTGGGGTGCGGAGCGCCGGGTCGAGATAGTCCGCCGCGAAGGCGGCGCCTGTGCCCGCCGTGCCGGCTGCGGCCAATCCCATCACGAGCACCGCCCAGGTCGAAGAGCTGGGTAGGGCCGGAGCCACCGGCTGTTCCGCAATCGCCACATTGACAATGCCGCGCTGATCCAGCGCATCCGCCATCCGCGCCTCCTCCTGCTTTTTCACGTAAAGGAGATAGTTCTCCTCCGCCGCTTTCTCCGCGCTCTGCAAATCGTCTTGCGAAACAGCGTCTTCGCCGAGTCGCTTCGCGATATCCCGATACGCGGCCTCCTGGGCGGCAGTTGCCGCGGCGCGGGCCTCTAGTGCTTTCAACCGCACGCGTGTTTGCTGCAGTTCGGATGTCGCCCACTCATAGTGTGCATTCTTGTCGGTTGTCTCATCGCGTACTGGGGACGTGCTTTCGGCGGCGATCGCCGCCTGTGCCTGCGCAATCTGCTGGTCCACTTCCTGCACCAGGCGATGGCTCGGCTCAAACTTTGTCAACAACTGCGTTCGCTTTATTTGCAAGTCGAGCAGACTCGATTTCAGCGCCTTCAGAAGTTCCGGGTTGTCAGCCGTTCGGAGTTGGGTCGTGGTCCGCTCGGGCAAGATCTTCAACTGCTCTTCCAGCTCCCAGACCCGTTGCTGGGTTTCAGCCAGGTCGATGCGCGTTTGGCGGTAGCTGGCGTCCACATCGCTGAGCTTTTGCAGTGCCAAGTCGCGCTCCTGCGAGGCCGCTACAACGCCACGGCCAGATGAGAACTCCAGCAGCCTTCGCTGCGCATCGTCCAGTTGGCGGCGCGATTCGCTGGTCTGCTGCTCGAAGAAGAGGAGCTCTCCACTCGGCCGGTGCACGATCGTGTGCTTCTCCAGATAGGCATTCGCCACGGATTGCAGCACCTTGACCGCCTGCCGCGGATCAGCGGACGCATAGCTGATCGCAATCAGGTTGGTCTTCTTCATCGGCTCAACTTGCAGCGTTCTTGCCAGCCGTCGCGTCGCCCTCTCGACGCGCTGCTCCCGGCCTTCGCCGAGCCTGAGAAAGTGGAGCCAGTCGCGTCCTCCCAGCCCGTTTTTCTCGACTACTTCGCGCAAGACCTCATCATCGCGGAGCAACTCCACCTCCGAGTTCAATTCTTCTTCGGTGATCGCCAGCCTCGTGAGATCGAGCGGCGCATTCTGCTGGGCGCTCACCGGAGCATCCGCTCGTCCCGGTCGCACCAAAATCTTCATGTGCGCCTGGTACCTCGCCCCCCCGGATACATAAAAGATGGCCATTCCGAGAACGAGCCCGGAAACGCAGACGAAGACCCTTTGCTGGCGGAACAGAACCATCGCCAATTCCCGCAAGGTTGGCGCTGGTGGCTGTGTTCGCCCGCGACTTGGGTCTTCGTCTGCCATGCGAGTGGGGGAGATATTTTTTCAGAATTGGGATGAGTTCGTGTACATACTTACGGCGGGTTTGCTCAAGAAGCGGGCGATCTTGGAGATGGTACTTTGCGGGACGAAGACGAGATCTCCCGGCCGGAGGTGGGCATCTTCCTTCAGGCCATTGTGCCTCAACATCTCCTTCAGATTGAGGAGCCTGGTTTCCACCAGATCATCGTTGACCCGTCTGAACAGCACCACCTGGGAGTGCTTTGCCTGCTGCGTCAGCCCTCCCGCAATCTGAACTGCCTCGGCCACGGTAATATCCGAGCGCAGTTCATACTTCCCCGGCCGGGATACTTCTCCTCCTACGATGAAGTAGGGCCGTTCGAAATCCTTCAGCAACACCGCTACCTGCGGATCATGAAGATATCCCTGGTATGCGTTCTGTACTGCCTCGGTGAACTCGGCGAGATTCAGTCCCTGTACCGCAACCATGCCGGCATCCTTCAATGTCACGTAACCGTCCGGCTGTACGGTGAGGGTCTGGTTGAATTCTGGCGCGACGGTGAAGCTGATCTCCACCACGTCGCTGGGTCGTAACCGGTAGAGCGGATGGCGCTCCCCTCCGAGTAAAGGGTTTCCCAGGCCATCCGCTCCCCCGGGTTTTGCGGCCGATGTACTACCGCCTCCCGCTCCTGCCCCGGTTAAGCCGAATCGGGAAGTCTCTCTTTTTCCGCTCAGGTCGGTATCACCCTGGGCGAAAGCCGCCGAACAACACTGTAAGAATGACAATCCGACTGCGATGAATTCGACGAATATGAAAAGGCGCTTCATTTTTTCCTGCGCCGCTGCATTATCCGGCCCTGAGGTCACCTAACTTTCGTGACTCTCAATGCGCAAGTTAAGCTCCCCAGGGGTAATCAGCAAGACATGAGAAGTTCCATACACAAAAGTGGATCGGAACGCGAGCATGGAAAACCGTTCGCATATACGAAGGGTCTTACAAACTGAATGGCTTGCGGAATATGTTGCCTACCACAGGCCGCGAAGGTGCCTGCGAGACGCGTCCCTAGTTGGCGTACCCACAAAAGTGGACTTGCATGTTTGTCAGGTCACATGTTTTGAGAGATCGGATTCTTGAAGGTTCCCGTCCTGAAACCCGCCGTGTGACCGCGATCACAATTGGGTCAGAAAAGTGGTGCGACGCGCACCAATCACGCCTGAATTGTTACGACTCTTCCACAGCCTAAAGCACGACGAGCCACGATCCCGCATCACAGCAATTTCAATTCCCATTTTGAGAGCAGTGCACATATTTTGTGACCTCTTTCCTTGTGGACGCTCTCCCCATCTTCCTAAAATCACAACATTCGCTCTTCTTAGATTTTGGAGCCGCTTCATGAGTCTGTCTGCCGCCATTTCTGAAGATGTCGCCGTTCTCATCGCTGACTCGAATCGTATGCAGGCACAATTGCTGACCAGCGCTCTGCGCCGCCATCCCGATTTCCGCGTCAACCACTGCCTGATGGATACCGCCTCGATCCTCCAGGCGGTGACGTCGAATCCTCCCTGCGTCGCGCTTCTTTCCTTGAGCTCACCGGCCAGCATTGCCGAGACGGTAACGACCCTGCGCCGCTTTCATCTTTCTCATCCCACCGTGCCCAAGGTTCTGCTGGTCGATTCGTGTGACCGCGAATTGGCCGTGAATGCGTTCCGCTCCGGCGCCCGTGGCATCTTCACCATCACCGATTCCAACCTCCGCTTGCTCTGCAAATGTCTGATGCGGGTAGCTGCCGGGCAAGTCTGGGCCAACACCAAACAGCTCAACTATCTGATTGATCTCATCTGTCAGGTCCCCTCGCTGCGCGTGCTCAATGCCAGTGGCCAGTCGCTGCTTACCCCGCGCGAAGAACAAGTCGTCGCCCTCGTTGCCGAAGGACTGGGCAACCGCCAGATCGCTGGCGAACTCAACCTGAGCGAGCACACCATCAAGAAATATCTCTTTCGGATCTTCGAAAAACTCGGCATCTCCACGCGGGTCGAACTGGTTCTCTACGCTTTCAACAACGGGGATCCACGCGAGGCGGAATGGCTGGCAGGCGGCAGTTCTACTTTGCCGAAGGCCTGACGGGAAAAAACGCAGATCGGCGCTGAATGGTCCTTCAATTCTTGGCGGCCTCTTCGGGCTCGTTTTGAGAACAGCGTCCGCCGATATTTGAAACAACCCGCTCTGCCCTGTATAACTTTGGGACGGAACTCCTTGCCCGACGCCGCTTCCAACCCGTCTCCCGCCCCCAAGCCGCACCGCTCAACCATTTTCGCCGCCGGTTTCCTGCTGCTCGCGCTCGCCCTGGTGGTTATCTACACGAGCCGCAGCGCTTTCCTCAGTCCACTGGCGCTGGTCGTCGTCGCAGCCATTGGGCTTGCGGCGCTCCTATTGCAGCTCCGTTTGCGCAAAGACCTTGGCGCTCCTGTACGCGCGCCACTGGGGCTCAACGTACTGGGACTCATCTTCGCGGTCGCGGCCATCTTCGCCGACAGGCTCCGCCTGAGCGCCGACCTCCTGCAAGTCGCTGCTCTGGGGGCGGTGGTCTGTTTCGGCATCAGCGGCATCGTCGTGCTTCATGCACTCCGCAAGCCGCATAAGTAAGCGAACAGGCGCGGGGTTCGGCTGGAGCCAATCGGCAATTACCGCTCTACCGCTTAAACTCGACCGCTACAGTCGTCTCCACTACGGCGGGCTCACCGTTCAGCCGATAAGGCTCAAACTTCCACCAGCGCAGCGCATCCATGGCCGCTCGCACCAGCACGTCCGGCCCATTGAGCGCATGCATGCTTACGACAGACCCGTCGCGCCCTACCACGATATCGAGCGCGATGACCCCTTGTAGGTTCGCCCGCCGCGCCTCGGCCGGGTACAAGGGCTCCACGCGATGGATTAGTAGCTTCTCCATGACCTCTGCCGGGACCTGCGCTTGCGGCTTCTCCGCTGCGGCTGCCTGCTCGCTCTTCAGGCCAGCTTCGAGTTCCTCCCATCCCCGGCTCCACTTCCACCAGAACACGCCCGCACCAACGGCCGCGAGAACAAGAAGGATAAGCAGAACAGCCCAGCCCCACCCGCGTCGCTTCTTTCGCGATTCCTCCTGGGCGCCGTTGCTGTCAGGCTCTACGCCTCCGCCACTCGGTTCAGCGTCTCTTTTTTTCTTTTCCGCTTTGGCCCCTGCCGGTTTGGGACTCACCCCGGCCTCTGTTTTCGTCTCCTTGGCGCAAGCTCGAATTGCCGCCTGCTGTTCCGCCGATAGTCCAACAAACTCAAGCCCGCAGCGCAGCTTGTCCTGATAACGTACCCTTGCCCGGGTTCGCAGTGGCTCGCTCATCAGCGGCAGAAGCACCTCAATCGCGACCGTTTCATCCGGCATGAGCTCTCCCGCCAGCATCGCGGCGATCCCACGCTCGCCCACGTCCAACGCCCGCCCTGGCAGCGTCTCCGGGATGCCCGACCGAAGCACCGTAACATCCAGAGTCGTCCGCAGCTCAAACCGCGGCACCCGCCTCCGCGTCTGCCCCTCCCACTGCGAGGGCTGTGCTCCTGCTGCCATGCGATCCCTTTCAATTTGTCATTCCGAGCAACGCGAGGAATCTGCCTTTGCTCGTGTGGGTCCGGGTTCTTAAACCCGGACAGGCCGAGCAAAGCTCGGCTGGCTCTTGCTTGCGCTCAGATGACCCCGGCTACAGCCGCAACTCCGTGATCTCGCTTCCACGCGCAAACAGCACCACACTCGCCATCCCGATAAACAACCCGTGCTCCACCACCCCAGGCATCTCGCTCAACTGCCGCGCTAGCGCATCGGCGTCCCGAATCTCCCCAAACCGGCAGTCCAGAATGTGATTGTTCTCGTCGGTCAGATAGGGCTTGCCGTCAGGACCGGTTCTCAACTGCACCTCGGCCCCCAGCGCTGCGATCCGTTTCGCCACCAACGCCTGCGCGAACTTGATCACCTCCACCGGCAGAGGAAACTTTCCGAGCAACGGCACCTGCTTCGACGCGTCCGCCACAATCACCAGCTGTTTTGTGGCTGACGCCACAATCTTCTCCCGGAGCAGCGCGCCGCCGCCACCTTTGATGAGCCGCAGCTGCGGATCAACCTCGTCCGCTCCGTCCACAGTGACCGCGATCTCCTGGCATTCATCGAGCGTGGTCAGCGGAATTCCCAGACTCTGCGCCAGTTCCCGCGACCGATCCGAAGTCGGAATCCCGCGAATCCGCAACCCGTTCTTGACCTGCTCGCCCAGCAGCTTGATGAAGTGCGCCGCCGTCGAACCCGTGCCGAGGCCAACGACCTGCCCGTCTTTCACGAACCGCAAACTAGCCCGCGCCGCCGCCTCTTTTTCCTCATCGTTCGCCATAGTTCTTTGTGTGGGTCCGGGTTTCAGACCCGGACGGGCCGAGCAAAGCTCGGCTGCGCTTGCACCGTCCTCACCCCACGCTCTTCTCGATGTAAATCAGATAAGCTGCCAATGCCAGCCCAAACAGTACTGTCAAAGCCGTGACCAGGTCGAGCACAAATCCGGCTGGCTCAAACGTCCCCGCATCCAGCCGCGCCCTCGTCTGCCGATACCGCATCAGCCCCGCGATCACCAGCACCACGCCCAGCACGATGGAAGTCGCGCCCATCCACACCGAAAGCCCGCTCCGGTGCAACGGATGCCCCTGAAGCGCGGTCAACTGCCGCAGAGCGATTGAGAACCTCCCGATCGCAAATCCGAACACCACAATCGCCGCGCCAGTCCGCACCCAGGCCAGAAACGTCCGCTCATTGGCCAGATGATCGCGGGCCCGGTTGGGATTTGCGCTCTCCGTCACAATTTCTCCGGGTGCCCCTGGTTCGTGTGGAGCGGACACTCCTGTCCGCTGCCCTGCTGGGTGCCCCATTTCTGGCGCTTTCTTTGCGCGAGAAAGCCTGCCCCTTCGGCAAGCTCAGGGCAGGCTCTGAGCGAAGTCGAAGGGTGAGGGTTTTCATTATTCCACAGCTTTTTCGATCAGCGCTCCCGCGCCTGCCAAATTCTTGATCAACTCCGCGGGCACGCCATGCCGCTCCTGCAAATACTCCGGGCTGTTGTACGTGACCCAGACTTCGCCTTCCGCGTCCTCGGCGACCAATGCCTTCAACGGTAAATCGATGGCCAGGCTGGGAGCCGCCACCATCAGCGGTGTTCCTGCCTTCGGGCTCCCAAAAATCAGCACCTTCGTCGGCCTCATCTTCAGCCCGACTTTCTCCGCCTCGCCACTGTGGTCCACGACGGAGAAAATCTGCAGGCCCTTCCCGGCAAATGCCGTCTCCAGCCGCCGCACCGTCTCGTCCACGGAATGGCGGCTGCTTACCAGAACCAATCCAAAGTCTTTCGCCATCAAGGTACCTCCTTGGAACACGCGTAACATCCCCAGGGTTCAACCCACCTCGACCAGCCCATACGTATGCTGCCAGCGCGCCCGCATCTGCACCAGAGCGCGGCTGATTTCTTCCGACGAAATTTCGGCATTCGGCCCGGCGAGTACAGCCGCCGCTTCGCGCTTGGCCGCCTCGAGGAGTTGGGCATCGCGGATGATGTTGGCGACGCGGAAGCTCGGCAGCCCTGCCTGGCGCGTGCCGAAAAATTCGCCCGGACCGCGGAGTTCAAGGTCGAGTTCGGCAATCTGAAATCCGTCGTTGGTCCGCACCATGGCGTCGAGCCGCCGCTGGCCCTCTTCGGTGACCTTGCCTCCCGTCATCAAAACACAATACGACTTGGCCGCCCCACGACCGATGCGCCCGCGCAACTGGTGAAGCTGGGCGAGCCCAAATCTTTCGGCGTGCTCGATCACCATTACAGTGGCGTTGGGCACGTCCACGCCCACTTCGATGACCGTGGTCGCGACCAGAATCTGCAACTCGCCCTTCTGGAACATGCGCATGACCTGGTCTTTCAGTTCAGCGTCGAGACGCCCGTGCAGCAGCCCAACTTTGAGATCAGAAAAGACTACGCCACTCAACTCGCGGTACATCTTGATCGCGGCCTTGAGTTCGCTCTCCTCGTTCTCGGAAATCACGGGATAGACGACGTACGCCTGATGCCCAGCCGCCACCTGCTTGCGCACAAACTCCCACACCTTCGGCGACTGGTCATCCCCAACGCAACGCGTGACGATTGGCGTACGCCCCGGGGGGAGTTCGTCCAGCACGCTTAGATCAAGATCGCCGTACAGGGTGAGCGCCAAGGTCCGTGGAATGGGGGTCGCGGTCATGACCAGAACGTGAGGCTCGGCAGGTCCAGTGTGCGGACGGGCGCTCTCGCCCGTCGCGCCGAGCGAAGCTCGGCTTTCGTCCCCCTCCCCCGCCTTCTTCATCAGCTTCAGCCGCTGCATGACCCCGAACCGATGCTGCTCATCCACAATCACCAGGCCCAGCCGGCCGAACTCAACTTTTTCCTCCAGCAGGGCATGGGTGCCGATCACCAACTGCGCATTCCCTTGCGAAATATGCCTCCGAATTTCGCGCTTGCGATCCGCCTCCAGCGACCCGGTCAGCAGAACGATGCGGTACCCGGCACTCTCCAGAATCCTCCGCGCCGAAAAATAATGCTGCTGCGCCAAAATTTCCGTCGGCGCCATGAGCGCGACCTGGCAGCCATTCTCGATGGCGATGATCGCCGCCTCGAACCCCACAATCGTCTTGCCTGAACCGACGTCTCCCTGCAGCAGACGCCGCATGGGATAGGGCTTCTCCATGTCGGCGGCGATTTCCTTCAGTACCCGCTTCTGCGCCGCCGTGGGATGGAACGGCAGAATCTTCTTGATCGCCGCGCGAACCCGATCGTCAAGCTGAAACGCAATTCCGGTTTGCGCCTTCTGATCGCGCCGCTTCAACTCCAAGCCCAATTCCACGAAGAACAATTCGTCGAAGATAAGTCGGATGTGCGCCGGCGTGCGCGATGCCTGCAAATCCTGCAGACTCTCACCAGGCTCGGGCCAATGCACATTCCACAACGCAGCCCGCGGCGACACCAGCCCCATGCGGCTGCGCACGACTGCCGGAATCGGCTCCGGCAAGTCCGGCGTCAAATTATCGAGCGCCGTCCGAATCGCCTTGCGAAACCAGCGGGGAGTCAACCGTCCCTGCCCGGCCGATTCGTAGATGGGAACGATACGGCCGACCTCGAGCGACTCTGCCACCTTCTTCTCCGCGCCGTTGTCGCCGCCATCGCCCGGATCTCCCAGCACCTCGTACTGCGGCTGAATGATCTGCAGTTCGCGGCTGCGCTGGTCTTCCTCCACCTTGCCGTACAGCGCGATCATCTGGCCCGCTTTGAATTTGTCCTGCAGGTAGGTGGCATGAAACCACAGGCAGCGCAGGCGGGCTCGTCCCTGGCCGACCGTGAGCTGAAAAATCGGCATGCGACGCGTGCGGAATAGTCCTGAGTTGCGTACTTCCGCGATTACCGTCGCCATCTCCCCCGGCCGCAACTCGGCAATTCCGCGCGGATTCAACCGGTCTTCATAACGAAATGGAAGATAATGGAGAAGGTCGCCGACCGTGTGGATCCCCTTCGCCGCCAGCACTTCCCCGATGCGCGGACCCACGCCCTTCACGTATTGCACCGGAGTCGAGAGTTCGAGCATGCGTCGAAAGTTCCAACCACATCCCATTCTCCCGCCGCGAGCGCGAAAGAACAGAACAGCCCCAGATTCCGCCAAGAGAGCGGAGGCGCCAGAAAGAATGGTAGCAGGAGCCCGCGCCCGACGCCTTCGAGTTCCCCGCACCTCTCCGAATTTCGACTCCAAGGCGGCGCCAGACCGCCTGTCGAGGTCTCCCGGTGTCTAAACAGCCGGTGTCTAAACAATCGGTGCTGGTTAATTTCGTCCAGGCTCTGCTGGCGGTCGTGCTGGGAAATGTCGCGTACTTCCTGCTGGTCCCGTCGTTTCCCCCCGTAGCGCGTCATCGTCCCTTCCGGGTAGACCTGGGAATGCTGGTGGACTTCTGGTTCTGCCTGGTGGCTTACGGACTGATCCGGACCGCCAGGAAGTGGCGATAGAGCGGGGTCGTCAAGCCATCAACATCGGGGACGGCCTTTTCCAGTTGGATGCACCTAATCTTTATGTTGCAATGACGCGGGGTTCAAAGTTATTGGTTTTATGTTCGAAGACCATGCTGCTTAATCCGAGGCGAAAATGAGAAATGTAGTCTACGCAATCAACACGACCTTAGATGGCTGCTGCGACCATACCAAATTCAATCCCGATGACGAAACGCTTGAGTATTTTACGCACCTCACGCGAGATGCTGACACATTCCTCTACGGGCGTAAAACTTATCAATTGATGGTTCCTTATTGGCCCGATGTGGCGAAAAACCATTCCGGGCAGACAAAAGCAGACATCGAATTTGCTGAGGCATTTAACGCCATCAACAAAATTATTGTTTTCTCACAATCATTAGACAGCCCTGAAGGGGAAAAAACGAGAATTGTTCGTACGAGCCTTCACGACGAAATACTTAAATTGAAACAAGAACAAGGCAAGAATATTTTTACCGGTGGTGTAAGTATTCCTTCACAACTTGTAGAGCTTGGTCTGATTGATGAATATTATTTTGTGGTTCACCCAATAGTTGTAGGAGAAGGGAGACGGTTGTTTGAAGGTATTAGCCTACAGGAGAGATTACAATTAAAACTTGTTGAGTCCAAGATTTTTAAATCAGGATGTGTTGCGCTTCATTACTTGAAACAGTGACAGAAAAACCTAGCCGAAATTCGGAGTAAAGCAGAAACTAGCGTCGCTGAAGCTCTGACATTCCGCGAACGCAGCGCACCCAATGAAGAAAGATTAGTAACGAAATCCGTCTTTCTTGAGACTGCCCCGTTTATCGGAATCTCGACCTCAATCCCAGATCATAGCCTCCAACTCCTTTGTGTCCCGCTCTATCGTCCATAATTTCTAGCAGGCTCGTCGAGATCCAGTTACTTTCGGAACCTCGGTGGTTCCCATCTCCAACCTTACAATCCCATTACATGCAGAAAATCGCCGTCCTGTACGATGCGGGCCAGGCTGTACTCTCTACCTTCGATTTGGACGAGGTATTGAGCCGGATCCTGGGCATCGCTCGCGACTTTTTTCATTTGCAGAATGCGGCCATCCTGCTGCTCGACCAGGAGGCCGAGCAGTTGTGCCTGCGCTCGCAAATCGGCTGGGACGACGGGCAGGACACGGCCCGCCTGGGATGGCATGAAGGCATCACCGGCGCCTCCGTATTGAAGAAGCAGCCCATCTACGTTCCCGACGTCAGCAAAGACGCGCGCTACATTTGCTTCGCCCGCTCCACGCGCTCCGAACTGGCAATTCCGCTGATGGTCCGAGATGAGGTCGTAGGAGTGCTCGACTGCCAGAGCGAGCGCCTCGATCACTTCGACCGCGAGACCATCGACCTGCTGACCATGTTTTCGACCCAGGCCTCGATCGCGCTGCAGAATGCGCGCCTCTACTCGCTGGAACGCCAGCGGGCCCGGCAACTGCAGGCCATCAATGCCATCGCCCAGCAAAGTACCGCGGTCATCGACCTGGAGGATCTGCTGGCTCGCGTATGCTCGGAGATTCAGCGCGCATTTCAAGTGCCCCACGTTTCGCTCTGGTTGCGCGAGGACGGCGACCTGGTTCTGCGTGCTCAACAAGGGACACTGACGCCTCTGCTCCCCGCGGGTGGCCGCCTTTCCAGCGACTGCGGCCCGTGGGTGCGAGCCATGGAGGCCGGCGAGACGCTGATCGAGAACGATCTGAGCGGCACCCAGCGATCCTACAAGCTGTTTTCCGAGTCGGTCTCGCGGATGAGCATTCCGCTGATTTCGTTTGGCCAGACGCTGGGTGTGCTCGCTCTGCACAGTTCCGAGCGAAATGCGTTTCGCAAGAACGAATTGCAGCCTCTGGAGGCGGTAGCCGACATCTGCGCCAGTTCGATTCAGAACGCCCACTACGTCGAACGCATCCGGAAACTCTCTTATCTCGACGGGCTCACCGGCATCTTTAACCGCCGCTACTTCGAATTACGTATCCAGGAAGAAATTGAGCGCGCGCGCCGTTGCGCAACCGGGATGGCGGTGGTCATCGCCGATATCGATCAGTTCAAGAAGTTGAACGACGAATTTGGCCACCTGCTCGGTGATGAGGTGCTGCGGCAGGTTTCATCCCTCTTTCATCAGCAATTGCGGAAGATTGACGTCGTCTGCCGCTACGGGGGAGAGGAGTTCGCGATTCTCCTCACCAACACCAACGCGCAACACGCCATGGGCGTAGCAGAAAAGTTGCGGAGGGTGGTGGAAGGATGGCAATTTCCGGGAGTGCCCCGGACGGTGACTATCAGCGCTGGAGTGGCCGCTTTTCCCGAGCACGGCAACACACGCGACGAGTTAGTCCACGCCGCTGATCAGTCGCTCTACGCCGCTAAGCAGGCGGGCCGGAACCTTGTTTGCCTCACCGGGTTGGCCCGCTCGGCCTCACGAAGCCGCTAGCGAGATCCAGCTAACCGGGGCCAGTCCGCGAAGAAGACGGTTTGTATCAGGGCACCCATTCATGGGTGCCGTAGTTGCGGTATGGCAACTCGCCTTTACAGGTTGCGGAAAAACCCGGGTTCGTGCAGGTTTTGGGAAGGGCACGACTTCCAGTCGTGCCGTTAAGCTGATGAAAATGAGTGCGCGCTCCAGCGCCTGAGGGTCGCCCTTTGCCCTCTGCCGCCGTTTTTCCGCAACCTGTTTAGGCGCTGGGTTTCCAGATCTTGTTGCGACACCGGCCGCTAGATATCCATCCGGTACGCCCGCATCGCCTGGCGCATCCGGTCCATCTCGATCCTGAGTTTGCGCTCCTGGTTCCTGAGCTGTTTCCGCTGCTCCTCGGCCTGCTTGTGGGCCTCTTCGCGGATCTTTCTCTGCTCATCGCAGAAGGTCTTCCGCATATCCTCGGCCGACTTACGAGCTTGTTCGGCCGCGAGTTCCATCTGCGGCCGCAATTTAGCGATCTCGGTTTCCAGTTTGCCCAGTTCGATCTCTGACTCGGCACGGATCGCGGGACCGTCCAAGCTTTCTTCCAGAACCGCACCGGAGTCCTTCAGGTGGGGCAGAGGCAGACTCAGGTTCTGCTCTTTTTTCTCCCGGACCAACCCCACGCTTACGGAATCGCGGTTGCGCGACCGCATGGCATGCATGAAGTCGCTGGTGTCGTGAATAAACTGGTCGTTCACCTTCACGATGACATCGCCAGCGCGGAAACCTGCCTTCTCGGCTCGGCTTCCCTTATCGACCGCCCGTACCAGAACTCCATTGCCGTTCTTCACCCCGAAAAACTCGCCCAGTTGCGGCGTAATATTCTCGACCGTCAAACCGCTGCGGGCCGACTGCGTCACCACCACCATGTTGATCGAGGGAATGTCGATATCCGGAAGGTGTACGTCCGGCATCACCATGGGAAAGTCCTTTACCTTGGGACCGACGAAGGAGAACTCCTTGTGCTTGTCGGCCAGTTGCACCTTCACGGTCATGGGTTGCCCGTCGCGGCTCAAGCCGAAGCTGACGATTCGCCCGGGCGGGGTCTCGTGGATCATCCGGCGCAACTGCGCGCCACTCTCGATCGTCGTGCCGTTCATGCTGAGAATAACGTCGTGCTCCTTGATGCCCGCCTTGCCCGCGGGAGCGTCCTGGTCGACCATCGTCACCTCAACGCCCTTTTCCTCTTTTAGTTTCAAGGTGCTAAGACGTTCGGTGGTGACGTCGGCGATATCCACTCCAAGATAGGAACTGGTGCCGCCCTCGTCGCTGGAGAATGTGTACGACTGCGCCGAAGAATCCATCGGCCAGTTCTGCGCCGCATGCGAAAAGCTTAGAAGTAACGGCAACAACAGGATGCTGGTCAAAACGTATTTGCGCATAGTCATGACCCTCAAGATTCATCCGTCAGTGACTAGTGATCAGTAGCCAGAAAATCGGCCACTGACCACTGGCCATTGACCACTTTGCTTCAGTGACCGGCGCGCTTGAAGGCAATGTCGCCAGTCGATGTGTGCACTTTCAGAGTAGGGCCTCCGCCATTCAGCTTGCCCTCGGCCGTGTACGTTTTCGGTTCCCACTGTCCGCCTTCGCTGTGGATGTGAATGTCGGGGAATTCCGAGGTGATGCGGTGCCCATTGGCCAAATCCACGCTGGCCCAAACATTGACCGCCACATCGGAGGCGAGGTAAACGGTGATATCGCCGGCGCCGGTTTCCAGATCGGAATCGTGGCGCTCGCCGCCGGTATTCACCAGCTTTACGGTAATCCCGCCCGCGCCGGTTTCCGCCCGGGCCGAAGGCACGCCGTAAAGCTCGATCCCGCCGCCACCGGTTTCGGCATGAACATGCCCCTTGGCCGACGTCAGATGGATACTGCCGCCACCGGTCTCAATGTCAGCCGGACCGCCAATGTCGCTCAAGTCTACGCCCCCGCCGCCGGTTGAAACCTTCACTTTCCCATTGCACTGGCGTACTTGGATGCTGCCACCGCCGGTTTCAATGGAGGCTCCCTGCGCCCCGGATTGGATTTCGACGCTTCCTCCGCCAGTCTCGGCCACCACCTTGCCATTGGCTCGCTTTACCTCAATGGAGCCGCCACCGGTGTGCAGCCCGAGATCGCCGCTGACTGTGCCCACGTCGATAGATCCGCCGCCGGTTTCAGCATAAGCGCCTCCACCGATATCATCGAGGTGCATGCTGCCGCCGCCGCTTTGCGCTTCCACCTTGCCCGCGAGGCCCGTGGCATCGACATTGCCGCCATCAGTTTCAAGCTTCACCAGCGCCATTTCCCGCGGCACCATGACAGAAAATTCCGAGGAACAATGGCGCGGCTGCCTTCCGCCCTGCCAGTCCCCTACGATCCATGCCGTGTCGCCCTTTACATAGGCGGTAATCTTGTACTGCTCGAACTGCCGGCGGGCTTCCTGCTCGGATGAAGTTCCAAAGCGAATATGAGCGATATAATTGATGCCCTGCTGTGACGCGCCGTGCACCACGACCGACCCCGTATCAACTTTCACTCGTAGATTCTTGACCCCCGCCAGCGACCCGGTGATCTCCTGACCCCAGGCCCCGCCTTCGCGGGAAATGTGTGTTTCTTGCGTCACGGCCAGCGGCGCAAGCAGGGCCAGCACACTAACCAGCCCAACGATTTGTGGTGCGCGTTTCAAATGACTCACCTCTTTTCTTGTGTCACGTTTCTAGTAGCGCCGACGTCCCCTGAGCGAAGCCGCAGGGGATGCCGGCGCTACCCTTCAATCGATCTCAGGCAACTGCGCCAGCATGGTGCGGGCCTGCGACTTGATGTACTGGCTGGAATCTTTCGCGGCCAGAGCCATCAGCACGCCGCGCACGCTTCCGTCGGCCTTTACCGGTTCGATCAGTCGCAGGGCCTCGATGCGCACTCCTGAATTCGAATCGTTCACCAGGGCGCGCAACACAGCGTCGCGCACGTTGGTGTCGTCTTTCACGTAAATGCCCAGAGCGCTCAGTGACTTCAGACGTACTCCGGGGTTCGTATCGTTCTGCAGGGCGTAGATCAGCGCTTCGCGCACCTGCATGTCGCTGCTCCTCTGCGCCAGCAAGTCGACCGAGTCCACGCGCACGCCGGAGTTGTAGTTGTTGCGAGCCGCGTACAGCAGCAACTGCTGGATCCGCTGATCGTTCAGCGATCCCTGCACTTCCTGGGTGGAGACTGCGTTGTACTTGATGCTGACTTGATTCGTGGCGGGGTCCTGAACGATGGAACTGATGCCGGCAATGGATGCGTCGCTCGGCGGCTGCGTCGCCACCGGGGTAATTGCTGACGTGCCGGTCGGATGCGGACTGTATAGCTTGTACGTGGCCCCGACTCCACCCGCAAAGCCGAGAATGAGGATCGCCGAAGCCAGCGCGGGCGAGAAGCGCACCTGCCGCAGCCAGTTCACCGGATCGAAGGCCAGCCGGCTGAAGAAGTTGCCCTGCTGCGCCGTCTCCAATGCCTCCTGCAGTCGCATGCGCGAAGCCGTCAGCAGATTCGGCGTGGGATCAGACGCGCGATCCTGCGACAGCAGCGCGTGGAACTCCTGCTCCGCCTTCAGTTCAGCTGCGCAATCAGCGCAGCGGGCCACGTGCTGCTCCAGTTCATGGCGGGCGTCATCCGCCAGCTCGCCATAAACCTGAAGCACGATATTTTCTCGAACCCATTCACATTTCATAATTGCAGCCCCCCTCGGGGGATCCTTCTGTTCTTAATGTGGGGACAGCCGCCCTCGGCTGTCCGACAGGCTTTAGCCCGGCTCTTGCCTATCTCATATCCGCCAGCGCCCCGCGCAACTTCTGCGTAGCGCGGAAGAGGGTATTCTTGGCAGTCTCTTCCGTCGTATGCAAAATCTCACCCACCGTCCGTAGCTTCAGTCCGTGGTAATGCTTGAGCTCAAACACCATGCGCTCGCGCGGAGTCAGCTTCTCGAGCGCCCCGGCAATGCGCGCCCCCAACTGCCGCCGCATCAGATCCCGCTCCGGATTCGCCCCGGCGCGTCCATCCGCCACCTGGTCCAACAGGTCGTACTCGCCGCCGTCGGAGTCTTTCGCCACCGGCGCGTCCTCTTTGCGCACGGTTTTCTTGCGCAGATGATCGAGGCACAGGTTCGTCACGATCCGATAGATCCACGTGTAGAAGGAACACTCGAACCGAAAATTTCCGATGTTCTTATAGGCCTTGAGAAATGCGTCCTGGTAGACGTCCTGGGCGTCCTGCTCGGTTCCAGTGAGATGGAGAGCCAGCCGCAACACCGCCTGGTCATAATGACGCACCAGTTCCTCGAAGGCGGCGCGGTTTCCGCGCTGCGCCTCTCGGATCAGCATCGTGTCGTCTATGCGGCGTTCTTGCCCAGCCATGCGGCCCCGCGTGGGGTCTTGGATCTCTCCGACTACGCAACCGCTGACTCTCTCTCTACTCTCACCCTGAATTCTCGAGTGGGCCCGTTCGCCAATCGCAAGTGGTACTACCCATGCATCGGCCGGCATTTTCGTGTCATGTCCTCTACGCGCCCGGTGTGAATGCCGTATCCGGGCTTGCACAGGAATAGACGGAGAATCAACGGAACCGTGAGCAGAAATTATAGGCCGTACAGGGATTTTTTGGGGCCTCTAGGTGGTTCTGGGGCAAAGATTTAGGGGGGAAACAGAACATTCGCCCGCTGGGGTGCGTCGTGGTTTGGCAAGGCAAGTGCCCTGCTTGTGGGGCAGACCCAGCACATCGTAGAGACGTAGCTTGCTACGTCTCTGCCGACAGCATTCCAAATGTTGGTGAGAGAGACGTTGCAAGCAACCTCTCTACGATGGCGCTACTCCGCGACCGCTTCCTTCTCGATGACTACCTTCAAATGCGCGGTCACGTCCTTGTGCAGCTTCACCGGGACGGTGAACTCGCCCAAGGTCCTCAGCGGCTCGTGCAGCGAGATCTTGCGGCGATCGATGTTGAAGCCCTTCTTGGTCAGGGCGTCGGCCAGGTCGCTCGAGGTGACCGAGCCAAAGAGCTGATCGTGCTCGCCCGAGCGCCGCTGGAACAACACCGAGACCTCGTCAAACTGCTTGGCCAGTTCTTCGGCCTGCGTCTTCTCCTTGGCGGAGCGCCGCACCGAGGCGGCCTTCATCTGTACGATGACGGCCTTGTTACCCTCGTTGGCCTCAATGGCCAGCTTGCGCGGCAAAAGAAAATTCCGTCCGTATCCTTCCGCGACCTTCACCACGTCGCCGCGCGAACCCAGTTTCGCTACATCTTCTTTCAGAATGACTTCCATGGTAGCTCCAAGGTCAGAAAATTCTTTTGCCACGGATTCACGCGGATCAACACGGATAAACCAAATTATTCAAAAGCCTTATCCGTGAAGATCCGTGCAAATCCGTGGCTAAGGTTTAGCTCGCCCGTCCCGCAAACGGCAGCAGCGCGATGTTCCGCGCCTGTTTAATTGCCGACGACAATCGGTGCTGATGCGGCGCGCATACGCCGGTCAGCCGCCGTGGCACGATCTTGCCGCTTTCGGCCACGAACTGCCCGAGCAGGCGGTAATCCTTGTAGTTGATGTCTTCAATTCTTTCGACGCAGAACTTGCAGACTTTCTTGCGCCGGAAAAACTTGCGTCCGCCCTCACGCGGGGGTCCGCCGGGACCGCGTCCGCCACCGCCAAACCTGGGCCTGTCGGAACCAGGACGATCTCCTCCCGATCGGGGTCCTTGTCCTTCGCTGGAACGTGGCCTCTCGCTGGGGGCCGATTGCTCTGGTACTTTCGTTTCTTCAGCCATAATTCTCCTCTAATCTCGGTGGCCAATGATCAGTGCTCACTGGCCAGTCAAATCGATTGCAGCAGTAAAACTGGTCACTGGCAACTGGCCACTGACCACTGCATTTACGCCGTTGCCGGAGCTGGCGCCGCTGGCGCCGCCGCTTCTTCCGCCGCCGGGGCCGCGGGCTGCGCGCTCACTTTCTTGCGAGCGTCGCGAAGCTTCTTGATCTTGTCCAGCCGCTTCTGTTCCTCATCCACCCGCACGGTCAGGAACTTGATCACCGGCTCGGTCACGCGCAGGCGGCGCTCCAGTTCATGAATCACCGCGCCTCCGCCCTCCACCACAAAAAGGACGTAGATGCCCTCGTGAAACCGGCGCACGGTATAGGCGAGACGCCGCTTGCCCATCTTGTCGACGCGTTTCACATTTCCGCCCGATCCCGGCACCACCGACTGCAGGTTCGCAATCAGCTTGTCCAGATCTTCGTCGGTCATATCCGGCCGTACGATAAACATCAGCTCATAGGTACGATTCATTCGTTATCTCCAAATCCTTGGCCACGCATTCTCACGGATCTTCACGGATAGCCAAAGAGACTGTTATGATCCGTGTGAATCCGCGTTGATCCGTGGCTAATCTTTTCCGTTTTCCGGCTCTTTGCGGTTGAAGCGATTCATCGCCGCCGCCGGACTCTCTTTCAAAATTACCTTCACCGCTTCCTCGGCGATGTCGAGCATCCCGTCGACAACGGCTAATTCGGTTTTGCGCATCGGGGCCAGCAGGTACGCGGCGCCATCGCCAACTTTCCGCTCGGGCGCCACGCCGATCCGGATCCGCAAGAAATCCTGCGTGCCCAGCGCCCCGATGATCGACTCGATGCCGTTATGCCCCGCCGAACTGCGCCGCGTGTGAATTCGCAGCGTGCCGAACGGAAAATCCAGCTCGTCCTGAATCACAATCAAGTCTGATTCCGGCTTCGCCTCGTACTCCCCGACCAACTCCCGCACCGAGACGCCACTCAAATTCATGTACGTCTCAGGCTTGGCCAGAAGCACCGTCTGATCGGCAATTACCGCCCGTGCCGTCAGCGCCCGGCACTGCCGGTTTCTGACTTCTACCCCCAGGTTTCCCGCGATGCGATCAATCGCCAGAAACCCCAGGTTATGCGGCGTGAACTGATACTCGATACCTGGATTGCCAAGCCCGACGATCAGTTTCACGCCACCATCCCGATTCGTGTAGGGACAGCCGCCCTCGGCTGTCCGGCCGAGCGAAGCTCGGCTGCTCTCCCCACGAAGCTATTTCTTCTCCTTCTTCTCGGCCTTCTCCGGCTTCTCGGGCGCAGCCTCGGCGCCTTCTTCCTCAGTCTCCTGCTTGCCCTTCTTGATGACTTCAGGCTCAGCCGGAGCCGCCGCCGCTTCTGCCGCCACCGCTTCAGGCGTCGCGACTACCTCTTCCTTCACCGAGGTCACGTGAGCCACAGGCTGATTTGCGTCGGTCAGAAACTTCAGCTTGTCCGAGTGCGGCAAATCCGAAACGCGCAGCACCATGCCAAACGTCAAATGGCTGACCTCCACATCGATATGGCTCGGAATGTCCGCCGGCAGGCACTCGACCTCGACCTCGCGCAACATGTGCTCCAGGATGCCGCCTTCCTGCTTCACGCCGGCCGCCTCGCCAACCAGCGAGATGGGCACGCTCACCTTCAGCACCTTGTCCATCGCAATGCGCTTCAGGTCGATGTGCAACAGCTTGCCTTTGATCGGCTCGTACTGCCAGTCGACGATCATGGCCTTGGTGCGCTCGCCGCCGTTCAGGGTGAGATCGAAGATAGTGTTATGACCGCTCTCCGAGTTCAGGATGCGCAACACGTGCCGCGGATCCACGCTGACCGGCAGAGAGTCCTTGTTCGCGCCATAGACCACGGCCGGAATCTTTCCTTCGCGGCGCACGCGGCGGGCCTCGTTCTTGTTACCCGATTCCCGCGGATGCGCTTCCAATAGGTTCTGTTCCAATGCAGTCGCCATAAAATTGAATTCCTGTCTGAAGATTTCAATTGTCATCCCGAGGCGACAGCTTTTCGTCGCCGAGGGACCCTAGGCGCGCCGCGCGAACAATCTCGCGTTTCTTGCGAGATTGCGAAACCGCGCGTTTGGCGCGCTTCCCTACATGAACAACTTGCTGACCGAAGTCTCTTCGTGATTGGCCTGAATCGCACGGCCAATTAATCCCGCAATGGAAAGGACGGTAATCTTTCCTCCCTTTTCCGTACGCGCCGCCTCGGCCTCAGCACTGAGCGGGATCGTATTCGTAACCACCACTTGCTTGATCAGCGAATTCATGACGTTCTCGACCGCCGGTCCCGAAAGCACTGCGTGCGAGGCGCACGCGTAAACCGACGTCGCGCCATTGTTTGTCAGCGCCTCTGCAGTCTTCACCAGCGTGCCGGCAGTATCGATCAAGTCGTCAATGACCAGACAAGTCCGGTCGCGGACGTCGCCGATCACGTGCATGATCTCGGCCACGTTCATTTCAACGCGGCGTTTGTCGACGATAGCCAGCGCCGCATCCACTTTCTTGGCAAAAAATCGTGCCCGCTCCACTCCACCCGCATCCGGCGAAACCACCGTCAGGTTGGGCAATGCCAGTTTCCGGAAGTGATCCACCAGCACCGGCGAAGCGAACAGGTGATCCACCGGAATATTGAAAAATCCCTGCAACTGCGGCGTATGCAAATCCACTATGAGCGCCCGGTGCGTCCCCGCCGTGGTCAACAAATCCGCCACCAGCTTCGAGGAAATAGGGCTGCGCGGCTTGTCCTTGCGGTCCTGCCGCGCGTATCCAAAGTACGGAATCACCGCAGTAATTCGCCGCGCCGACGCGCGTTTCAGCGCATCCACCATGAGCAGCAATTCCATCAAATGCTCGTCCACCGGACGGCAAGTCGGCTGCATCACGAACACATCCGCGCCGCGCACATTCTCCTGAATCTGAACGTAGCATTCGCCGTCGCGGAAACGAATCACCTGGGCCTGGCCGCGCTGCATGCCCAGGAAGTGGCAGACCTCATCGGCCAGGGGTTCATTCGCCGTGCCGCTGAAGATCTTAAACTTGTCGTCGGAACGCGGCCGCGGTTTCCGCTCCGGCTTTTCGTCGGTCACTGGTGGACTCTTTTTTTCAACTTTCTCTGTCTTGTCGGGCGGCGTCACCAAAGTAGCCATGGTTGTTTGTCTCGGGCTCCCGGCCGCTAGCTCTTGGCACTTGGCTTTTGGCTCTTGGCTTGAAGCCCCGGCCCTATGCTGGTTTGAGCCAAGAGCCAAACGCTAACAGCCAACAGCGTTTTTCTGGCTGGGCCGCTAGGATTCGAACCTAGACAAAGTGCTCCAAAGGCACTTGACCTACCATTAGTCGACGGCCCAGTACGGACAATTCCTGATGGTTGATTTTCGATGCTTGATTGAACCCCGAGGGGCCCGACTCAATTGTGATGCAACAATCAAAAATCAACAATCAAAAATTCACAGCCGACCACCACAACAAACCATGTGGGGACGGCCGCCTTCGGCCGTCCAGCGAAGCCGAAGGCGAACGCACAACGAGCACAAGTCCTAACCCGCAACCACCCGCTTCCAGTAAACCCGCCGAGTGAGAGTCGATGTCGCCTTAGCCGTCCAGCCTAGCTTCCGTAGCTTGACCGCCGCCCGCTCTGCCGCCTCGCGCGACGCAAACAGTCCGTACAGCGCCGAACCGGAACCCGACAGCGACGCATATTTCGCGCCCGCGCTTAAAAGCGCACGCTTCCCTTCACGCAGTTCGGGGTACTCAGGAAAGACGACTTGTTCGAAGTCGTTCTCGATCCCAGCCCGGACAAGCCAGAGAAGCGGATTCTCGGCCCGGCCCCCTCTTGCCACGAAACCAGAAGGAGCACTGGAGTAAGTCTCACTCAGCCACGCCGACAACCCGCAGCCAAGCTCATTCATTCTATCGGAGCATCCCGATACCGTCAATTTCGTGTTGGCTTGTGTGGGGACAGCCGCCCTCGGCTGTCCGGCCGAGGGAAGCTCGGCTCGCTGTTGCTCGGGGACTTGACCTGAATCCGGCAGTCGAGTCGCCGCCTCGCGGGCATGAGTGCCCGCGCCACATAACCGATCCCATGCCGCAAACGCCTTCGGCGTAGACACCCCCACCTCCGGAGTTACCACTACGCAGGCCATCGCCGGCAGATCCGGCAGCGGATAGACCTGCTCCCCCCGCCCCACCCCGAGCACCGTCCCGCCCACAAGAAACAACGGCAAGTCCGACCCAACCTCTGCCGCAATGCGCAACCTCTCCGCCGCCGCCAGTCTCTTCTTCAGCGCCCGCTCCAGCCCCAGCAAAGTCGCCACCGCATTTGCCGAAGCCCCACCCAGCCCGCCCTGCACCGGCAGTCGCTTCTTGATCTCAATGACCACACGCCCCTTGACGGGCAGCGTCCGCATGGCCCGCTCGACGATGCGATAACAAGTATTCGACTCGTCCCGCGGCACCCGCGGATCAGCGCACTGAATCACGATCCCCGACCCGCGCTCCACGCTTACCCGAATTACATCATGCAGCCCGATCGTCTGATACACCGTCAGCAGTTCGTGAAATCCGTCATCCCGGGCCGCACCAATGCGCAGCCCAAGATTGATCTTCGCGAACGATCGCACCGTCACGGTCATGGACGGATGATTGTAAAGTAACGCTGCAGAAGAGAGATCTTATTCTCAGTTGATCCGCGGAAATCCGTGTGAATCCGTGGCGAAAAGAAGTGCCCTATCCCCGCCGCTTGTAGAGAATCGCAAACTCGAATCCTGAGTTCGGCGGAAACAATTCCGCGACTTTTCTCAGCCGCTCGGCCAGAGCCGAAGGCGCCAGCAGTGGATAATCGCGCTCCCGCAGATCGTAATAATCCACGTCCAGATAAAGGGACAGCAGGTAAATCGAGATCGTATCCGAAAATGTTGCTTCCAGATATTCGTTCTTGAAGCGCTCGCTCTCGGGGCCACCGGCGGTGGCCAGCTTGCGCGCCTCCCATGCATCGAGTGAAGTTTCGCCACGAACGCCCGCCTCCACCTGGCTCCAGGCCATTTCGCTGAACTCGCGCGAGACTCCGGCGCGCTCGACCAGCGCGTGACCCACGTTGATATAGAACTCGAAGGCCACGGAGAATTTGTCGTCCATCAGCCGCGTGGAAATGAACACGCACTGCGAATCGCCCAGATTCAGGTTGCGATGGCACACTGCATTGTCGCTGAGAGCCACGTCGTAGCGGTCGGCGATCAGCGTTTCCTCGCCCTGGCTCAGGGTTAGTGGGACAAAGTAATACGCCTTCCGCTCCAGCGCGCCGGCAATGCGCGTGGGCACAACGGCAATCATGCGCTCCAGATCGAAGGAGTTGACCGCGATCTCGCCCGCAGCGGCATAACAGATTCCGTTGGGCGCCTGCGAAACCGGGGTGAGTCGAACCACTTCGGCGGGGCTACGCGTAATGGCGGGGGCTGCCTGCGACATTCTGTCTATTCTACATATAACGCAGCAATATAAGGCATCGCTGAAAGTCTTCTTAGCGTCCTTCGCGAGTCCTTATTGAACTTAGCGGTTAAAGGCTTTTCTTACCGCAGAATGGGCAAGCACAAGCAAGGACGCAGCGCGAAATCCAGTCCCGACATCTTCTCCAGTGCAGGATGCAGCAGCGAATCGCGGCAAGGCTCGAGCGTAATAACGAACGGCAGTGCCGCCTTGTCGCAGCCCGGTTTCTGCAGCACCGAATCGATGTTCAAATGGTGCTCCGCCAGGATGCCCGCCAGCCGCGCCACAATCCCCGGCTGATCGCGTACGAAAAACCGCAAATACCACGGAGTCTCAAAGTCACCGCTAATCTCCGCCGTAGAGACGTAGCTGGCTACGTCTCGCCCCGTCCCCGCAGCCAGGCTTTGCGCCACGAACATGAGGTCGGACACGACCGCAACCGCCGTCGGATCGTCCCCGGCCCCCGCGCCCAAGAACGCCATGTCCCCGCCATACTGCCCTGAAGTGAGAACCAGATTGAGGTTCCTCTGCACCCTCCCAAAAGGCGAGTCGGTGGGAACCAGGCACGGACCGACGTCGGCGAACAACGTGCCCTCCTTCAAATCAGCGCGCGAAATCTGCCGAATCGTGCATCCGAGTTCAGCGGCGTAGTCGAAGTCGACCGCATCAATCGGGCGAATGGTCCGTGCTCGAACCGATTCCGGAACCACCCGCGTGTGCAGTCCCGCCAGCACCAGGATGGCCAGCTTGGCCCGCGCATCTCCTCCGTCCAGATCTTCTGAAGCATCCGCCTCCGCATATCCGCGGGCCTGCGCTTCTTCGAGCGCTTCACTGAATGGGACCCTTGCATTTTCGATGCGGCTCAGAATGTAGTTGCAGGTCCCATTCAGAATTCCCGCGATGCCGTGCAGCCGATCCCCGCAGAGCCCCGTCCGCAGCGCCGGAAGAACCGGAACGCCTCCAGCCACCGACGCCCCAAATTCCAGCCGGCATCCCTGGCTTGCCGCGAGTTGTAAAAGATCGGGCCCGTGACGCGCGATGAGTTGCTTGTTGGCCGTGACTACCGACTTCCCACTCTTGAGTGCGTCGCGCACAATCTGTTCCGCCGGATTCAGCCCGCCGATCAGTTCGATTACGATGTCGATGTCGGAATTCAGCACCACTTTTACGTCGTCAGTCCAAACGACGTCACTCGGCACCCAGGGCTGCTTCTTTTTTTCCACGTTCCGATTGCAGATATGGGTGAGCCGAACAGTGCAGGTACTGCTTTCACACAAAATCTTCGTGACGGCGCGGCCGACCGTCCCGAAGCCGATCAGGGCAACACGGCAGGCGGGGCTTTCCCTGTGCTTGCCCGCGCTTCCAGCCGATGTGGAGGACGTTTCCGTCACAGAATTCGGTCTCGCACTAAGAAGGAATTCCTTATCATACGTGCGACTGCACTTCTCGTGAACTGCAAAGAGCGGCGTTGCGGACGGCTTGGTAGACGGAATGCGCATCAAAGTTGGTAATATGGTGCCTTCCTGCTGCGAGTCGGAGTCGAGGCGGGAGCCATGCGGGCATGCTCTTTCTCAAGCGCCTCTCGTTGCTGAGCCTTGAGCCGAACGCTGCGTCCGCAATCACGCCCGGTAGCGGGAGGAGAATGAATGATTCGAAAGTTCGCGGCGGTCCCCCGGCACAGAGTCGTTTCAGCGCTGACACTTTTCGTGACGATTCTGGTGACAGCCGCGATCGCATTTTCCCAACAGACTTCCGCTCAGCAGACTCCACCTCAGAAAACCCCTGACCCGGCAGCCGCCCAACAGCCCGATAATCAGCAGTCCAGCAGCCAGGAAGCTTCGCCAGAAGTGTCCTCGTCCCGACGTCAGGGCAGGCCGCACGACTACAAGAACTGGTCGTTTAATGTCGGCGGCGGAGCCAGCATCCCCAATGGCTCAACCAAGACCTTCGTGCGGGGAGGAGGCGGGATCGCAGCCGCCGGCGTCGCCCGCAACTACAGCAAGTATTTCGGACTCCGCGCCGACTTCCAGTTTGACAATCTTCCACTGCGCAACTCCGCCCTCAATCTGGCGCAGGCTCCGGGCGCCACCAGCCAGGTTTATTCGGTCATGCTCGATCCCATCATTAACATTCCGGTCACGAAGCAGTGGGGTGGATACGTCGTGTTCGGCGGGTCCTATCTTCATCGCTCCGGCAAACTCGATTCCTCCACCGCCATCCCGGGATCGGGCTGCGACGCTTTCTTCATCTGGTGGGGTACGTGCTTCAACAACAGCCTGCCGGTGAATGGGAAGTTTCTCTCCGCAAGCCAGGACGCGTTCGGATTCAATTTCGGCGGCGGAGTCACGCGGAAGATACGGCACAACCTCGAGCTTTACGGTGAATTCCGCTACCTCCGCGGCACCCACAGCGGCATTCAAACCGCGCTACGCCCTATCACCATCGGCCTGCGCTGGTGAATGTGGAGCGGACACTTTTGTCCGCTGCCGTTGATCTTGGTGTTGGTGTGGATGTTGATCTTGATCTCCATGTGTTGGTGCCTTCGTAAGTGTTGGGATTAAATATCTGCATTCGCTACCACTCCGACACCAAAGTCAAAGGGCAACACCAAAGTCAAAAGCGACGGACAGGAGTGTCCGTCCCACATGGGCTGCTCACTCACACGAATGCCTAATGCGGAGCCTACAGGGCATCAGGCGGGCTTCTGCTGGTCGACCATATCAAGTGCATCATCCTGATCATGGGGTCGCGCCAGCGAGGAGTTAAAGCGATTTAACTGGCTAGTTTAAGTGATTGCAATTAAATGAGTTACGCTGATTTAATTCCACAACGATTGAACCGTTGAACTATCTGTAAATCAAGTCGGTTAGAACGAAACTGCACCACTTTCGGGGCAGCGAGTGCCCGATCGAGGTCTTGACATTTCTATCCGCCGGAGAGCGGCGTTCTCGCGGCTTACGCGGTTCACTCCGGATTCGTCCGATAACTCCAGAACCCGTCTGTTTGTTTTTGCAACTGCACGAACGACGTTGCCGCCACCGGCTGAGCAACGTGGGCTTCGGCCTCGCGCACCGCTGATTCGACAATGTGATGTGTCGGCGCCAGCGAGCACGCGGGATCGGTCACGGCCGCATCTCCCGCCAGCAGGAACGCCTGGCACCGGCAGCCGCCAAAGTCTTCCGTGCGCCGTTCGCAGCTGCGGCAGGGCTCGGGCATCCAGTCCTCGCCGCGAAAACGCTGAAACGATGGCGACTCCTGCCAGATCCATTCCAGCGTCTTCTCCCGCAGGTTCTCATAGGACATGCCAGGCAGCACCTCCGCCGCGTGGCAAGGAAGAACCTTGCCCGCCGGATTGATGAGCATCAATCTTCGCCCCCACCCGCCCATGCAAGCTTTGGGATATTTCGCGTAGTAGTCAGGCAGCACCGAATCGATGCGCATGCGCCCGGCGAGCCGCTTCTCGGCGGCGGCTACCACCGCGACGGCCTTCTCCACCTGCGCAGGCGTCGGCATAAGGGCCGCGCGGTTGGCGAGCGCCCATCCGTAGTATTGCGTGTGCGCGATCTCAACCCGCTCCGGCTGCAGTTGCTCGATGAAGGCGATCATCTCCTCCAGGTGATCGAGGTTCTGTCGATGCACCACCAGGTTCACGGTGAAAGCGATCTTGTGTCGCCGGATCGCGCGCGATAGTTCGATCTTGTGCGCATGCGCCTTCGCGCCGGCAATCCAGTTGGCGGAGTCTTCGCGTGAATCCTGAAAACTGACCTGGATGTGATCGAGTCCTGCCGTGACCAGCGCCTGCAATCGCTGCTCGTTGAGCCCGATTCCCGAGGTGATGAGGTTGGTATAGAGTCCCGCAGCACGCGCCGCCGCGACAAGTTCGGTCAGATCGGTGCGCGCCAGCGGCTCTCCGCCCGTGAAATGGGCGTGCAACATCCCCAGTTTTCCCGACTGCTGGAAAACGTTAGCCCACTCGTCCGTCGAGAGTTCTGAATTTGTTCCCGCCAACTGCATGGGGTTCGAGCAGTAGACGCAGTGCAGCGGGCAGCGATGCGTGACTTCGGCAATCAAGGCGAGAGGATTGGGAACCATGACTAATTTCGTAGAGACGTAGCTTGCTACGTCTCTGCCGGCAGCGCGGTTGAAGCCAAGGTTCGATGTGGTGCCGGCAGAGACGTTGCAAGCAACGTCTCTACGACTAGTAATCGATGATCCGCTTCTTCTGCAACTGCTCCAGGAAAATGCTGATATCGTCGCGAATCTTCGCCGGGTCCGTTTTCCCGAACTCTTGCTGCAACTCTACGATAATCTCCGCAAAGGTGCGCTGGCCGTCGCAGCGCTCGAGCACTTGCCTTCCCGTACCCTGTAGTTTGATGGCGCCTTCGGGAAAAAGGATCATGCGATCCGCTTCCGTCCCGCCCCAGCGGCACCCGGCGGCCAGGCGTGGCTGACTGGAATCGAGCGGCGGAGCCATGGTCAGCTCTCCGTCTCTTTCCCGGCGGCTTCTGCAATCCGAAACGCGCCCGGCGGAGGCCAACCGGGCTGCACATACGCGAAATACAGCGCGTCAAGCTGCGCCCACAGAATGTCGCACTTATCGCGGAGAGCCTGCACGGCAAGCTCCTGCTCGGCCCGCGTCTTCGCGTGCTCGCAGACATAGTTGACCGCAAACCTCGCATCTTCCGGAGCCTGCGTCAATCGCACCTCGAAGTAATCGAGCCCGCCCGACAGCCACGGATAATGGTGGCGCAGCTTCTCCATGCGCAGCGAAATCAAATCGCGCGAGAACAACTCGGTCAGCGACGAAGCCACCGCCTCAAGCAAACTTCTGCTGCGGACGATGTTCAGATATTCGTTGACGGCGAAGCGGGTCGCGGGAAGGATTCCTGTTCCCGCCCGCACTTGCTCGGCGTCCAGCCCCGTCGCCTCCGCCAGTTTCAACCAGCGCTTGATCCCTCCTTCGCTGGTCGCGTCGCCATCGTGATCGATCACGCGCTTGCGCCAGGCGCGGCGAAACGCGGGATCCGTGCCACGCGAAAGAATGATCGAGTCCTTAATCGGGATGATGCTCTGGTAGTAGTAGCGGTTCAGCGCCCAGGCCTGGAGTTGCCCGCGGCTCAGGCGGCCTTCGTGCATTAACAGGTGGAACGGATGCTTGTGATGGTAGCGTTCCTCGCCGACCGCACGGAACCGGGCGCGCAGTTCCTCGAACGAAAGCAGATTCGCCCCGGCGGTGTCGGCTTCTACAGGCCCTTCTGTATTTCGAACCGCCATCCATCCTCCGCGATTTCCCAGCCTGACTCGCGCACTTGGGCGTACTCGGGGCCAGCCTCATTCAGCATGGGATTGGTGTTATTGATGTGTATATAGATTCTACGTGGGCGGCGGAGTTGCGCCAACTTGCGCAGGCTGCCCTCGTCCGACGACACGGGCACATGGCCCATTTGCCGCGCGGTGGCTCGACTGCCCTGAATACGGATCAGTTCGTCGTCGCTCCAGAACGTGCCGTCGAACAGCAGCACGTCGGCGGAATCGAGTTCGACAAGGAGCATGTCGTCAATTCGTGGAACGGCGGGCATGTAGGCGAGGCGTCTTCCCGACCGAGATTCGACGATCAGGGCCAGAGAGGCCTCACCCGCGATCAGCTCTGATTGACGAGTCGGCGAGACATACGCCGGAAAGTGCGTGCCCAGTGACAGGGCGCGGCAGCGCAGGCCGGAGTCTTCACCCTCCGCACTAAGAAGCGGAAACGTCGTTCCCGATGCGAAGTCGGTCCAGGTCAACTGGCCCGGCGCGCGCTGGAGCATGCCGAACATGCTGTTGTCTTCCAGGAGAATTCGCCGGACCGAGGTGGTGGAGTAAACACGCAGGGGTTGCAATTCGCGCAGCAGGAGCAGGCCAAGTACGTGGTCGAGGTCCGCGTTGGCGAGAACGGCCCCGGCGATCGGCGACTGGCGGACACCGTCGTGTGGTTGGAGCTCCGGTGTGGCGTCGATTTGTGCGCGCAGATCGGGCGATGCTCCGAGCAGGAACCACGAGCGGGAATCTGAACTGATGGCAACTTGAGCCTGGGTGCGGGACTTGCCGGGTAACGTTCCAGCACGCAGTCCCCGGCAGTTAGGGCAGGCGCAATTCCACTGGGGAAATCCGCCCCCAGCCGCGGAGCCGAGAATCTGAACCCGCATGGACAGGAGTGTAGCAGCGTCCGCGTTGACATATTCCCATATAGGAATGTATATTCCTTCTCATGGCACGGGCAGCGACCACTTCCGATGTGTTCAATGCGGTGGCAGAACCACGGCGGCGCGAGATTTTGAATTACCTCGCTCTGGCGGAGCGTCCCGTAGGCGATTTGGTGGCTCAACTCAGGCTGGAACAGCCCTCAGTATCGAAGCATCTGAAAGTGCTGCGGGACGTGGGGCTGGTTCGGGTGAGGCGCAACGGAAGGCATATGCTGTATCGAACCAATGCCGAGGCAATCCGACCGCTGCATGAGTGGACCAAAACCTTCGAACGCCTGTGGGCCCATCAGCTGACCCGCATCAAGGAACGTGCCGAGGAAAAAGCCAAAGAGTTAGAAAACCAATGACAGGATGAGGAGGAAGCATGAGCATCAGTCCGACGCTACCGGGAATCGAGAGTTTGACCCTAATTGTGACTCAAGAAATTCACGTGAACGCCCCGCTGGAGACCACGTTCGCGGCGTTGCTGGAACAGATCGGCCCAGAGAATGAGTCCCCAGAGAGAAAGATGCCCATGACGCTCGAGCCCTGGCCGGGCGGGCGATGGTTCCGTGACCTGGGCGAGGGCAACGGCCATCTGTGGGGACACGTGCAGGCCATCAAGCGGCCCACGCTGCTGGAGATCACCGGACCGCTATTCATGTCGTACGCGGTCGTCTCGAACCTGCAGTACCGGCTGAGCGAGGAGAACGGCGGAACGTTGATCAAGTTTCACCACAAGGCGTTTGGATTGATTCAGGACGATCACCGGCGGGGTGTGAGCCAGGGTTGGAGCCACATTATTTCGCGCATCAAAGCGCGAGCCGAAACCAGTTCGAAGTGAGGAGGGGTCCATGTGTCCAGTTTGCTTGGCAAGTGCCGGGTTGGTGGCGGGCAGCGTGGTGTCGACCGGCGGGTTGACGGCGCTGGTCGTGAAAGTTCTCGGCAAGAAGAAGGGTGAGAAGAACGATTCAAAATCAAAGGAGCAAGCATCATGACGACGAGCGAAAGACCAATTAGCCTAAACCCAACCGCAAAAGTAGTGCCGCCCGCCGAGTGGCTAGCCGCCCGCAAAGAGCTGCTGGCCAAAGAGAAAGAGTTCACGCGGCTGCGCGATGAACTGAGCCGGCAACGCCGGGAGATGCCGTGGGAGAAGGTCGAGAAGCCGTATGTGTTTGATGGCCCGACCGGCAAGGAAACGCTGGCCGACTTATTCGATGGACGAAACCAGTTGATTATCTATCACTTTATGTTCGGCCCAGGTTGGAAAGAAGGATGCCCCAGTTGCTCGTACCTGGCCGATGGATTCGACTCAGCGGCCCTGCATATGGCGCAGCGGGACACCACCCTGACTGCGGTATCGCGCGCGACCGTACCAGAGATTGAAGGCTTCAAGAAGCGGATGGGCTGGCGCTTCAAGTGGGTGTCATCGTTTGGCAGTGACTTCAACTACGACTTCCACGTTTCGTTCTCCAAGGAAGAGATCGCGAGCGGCAAGCAGTATTACAACTTCGGGACTACGAGTTATCCCTCGGAGGAACTCCCTGGCGCGAGCGTCTTCTACCGCAAGAACGGACAGGTTTTTCATACTTACTCCACCTATGCGCGCGGTCTCGACATCCTATTGACGACATACAACTTTCTCGACCTTACGGCCAAAGGGCGGGATGAGGCCGGGCTTCGCCACCCGATGGCATGGGTCCGGCATCACGATCGCTACAGCGAAGGCAAGATGTTTGACGTCAATAAGCTAATGAGCGCACTGGGATAAGACTTCCTGCAGAAAACAGTCTGTTCAATAAGGAGATAAAAGAATGGCGACTGCGATGGAAACAACTACGATGGCAACAACGATCGAACCAATGTTGAATGAGTTTCGCGAAGAGGCCGCAACCACCAAACGAGCGCTGCAGAGGGTTCCGGGCGACAAGCTGGGGTGGAAACCGCATCCGAAGTCGATGACGCTCGGCCAGTTGGCCATGCACATCGCGATGATCCCGGGACGGTTGTCTCAACTGGCGCAGCAGGATGGGTTCGATGTCACGCAGGGCAGTTTCATCCCGCCGCAGCCGAAGAATGTCGAGGAAGTTCTGGCGACGTACGAACAGAGCGTTCTCGACGCTGAAAAATGTCTGCAGGGGATGACCGAGCAACAGGCGCATGCCAATTGGCGTTTGGCGTGGAAAGACAAAGAAATCTTCAGCCGGCCTCGCGTCGAAATACTGCGTGCGATCTTGCTGAATCACTGGTACCACCACCGCGGGCAGTTATCTGTCTACCTGCGCTTGTTGGATGTGCCCGTTCCGGTGACGTATGGCCCGAGTGCAGACGAGAACCCGTTCGCTGAAGCAGCATAACCGCGGTGAATGACCAAGAGTTGCGATGTTTGTGCAGCCCAGCGTCGGAAAGCTGCAAGGTTGTGCAGAGCTATCGGGAGGGAGCGGTCAGGCAGGCATTTTTTGTTGCCTTCAGCGGTTGACAAGAACATACTCGGAAAGACCCGTCTGGCACGGGTGTTAGCCTTCCCCCGCCCTCCCCGGTTTTCCCCTCAGATCATCCTTGCCCGGTAGCACCTGCGCACTTGAGCGGATCTATATCCCAGAGCTGTACATCGGCGGACAAATTCTCGACGCCAACTTCTCCCTGCATCTCGGTCCCTAGCTTGCCAAGCCACACGACTCGGAATTGAGCCTTCGCGCCCTGGTACTGCAGATCGACCACGCAGCCGGGCTTCAGCTGGGCACTCACGCCTTGCAGCGTCGCGCCACGACCGCTGATGTTGCGCAGGCTGGCGGGCTGGGTGAAAGGACGGGAATTGGCGTCCATGCCCCAGATCTTCACGGGGAGTTCAACGAAAACGCGCTGCTCGCGGCGACGGTCCATGACGCGGATGCCTCGCTGAGTAAGGATTTCACGGATGGTAAAGGAAAGAGTCAGGAAGGCACAAATAACCTTCGTCACCGGCATTGACGTGCCGGAAGTTCGGGCAAGACTTTCCGTCCGACGAGGCGTGACGTGGAAGATTTCCTGTCCGGATATTACCGCCCCGACTCAGTTCATGTCGCCGAGGGAGCACGCGCCGGGGCCGCGGGGATCGCCGCAGGATCCGCAGGCGCCGCCTCGAGACGCTGAGGCCGAAGATCCTTTGGCGGAAACCGCGAAGACTGAGAGTTGCGGCTCAAGCTTGGTGGTGTGACATTTGGGGCACTCGGCTTTTTCCTTGCCGTAGATGAGAGCCTCGAACTGGTGGTGACATTCCTTGCAGATGTATTCGAAGATGGGCATGAGTGGCTCCGGGTCCAGCCTCTATTAGAATCGATCTGTGGGGAGTTCGCAAATTACCAATTCTGCAGGAACGCATTTGAACGTGGCGCCGACGATGACTCGCTGGACGGTGCGCCCGTTCCGACCGCATCGACTCCTGCGCGGCGGGCATGTGCAGACGCTCGCCAGCTTCTTTCTGCCGCGAAGAATTCATCTGCCAGGACCGGAGGGGCGGCTGGTCGAGGTCGCGCCGGGGATTAAGGTCCGATGCTGGTGCTACTGGCAGAGCGAAGATCGGAGGAAGCCGCTCACGCTGATCGTGGTGCACGGGCTCGAGGGGTCGAGCGAGTCGCAGTACATGACCGGAGTGGCGCGGCACGGGCTGGCCGCTGGGATGAACGTGGTTCTCATGAACCAGCGCAACTGCGGCGGCATGGATTATTGCGCGCCGACGCTCTACAACTCGAGTTTGTCAGCGGATGTGGCCGCGGTAGCGCGGCATGTGGTCGAGAACGATGGAGTTTCACGATTCGTGCTGGCCGGCTTCTCGATGGGCGGCAACCTGGTGCTGAAGCTGGCCGGAGAATGGGGAAGCGAGGGGCCGCCGGAGTTTCGGGCGGTGGCGGCGGTGTGTCCGGCGATGGATCTGGCCGCGTCGGCCGACGCCCTGCATGAACCGGCGAACCGAATCTACGAGTATTACTTTCTGCTGCAGCTATTCCGGAGATTTCGTGGCAAGGCAAAACTGTTTCCGAAGGACTTTGATCCGGCGCGGTTGCGCGGAGTATCGAGCCTGCGTTTATTCGATGACCGCATCACGGCGCACTACTGCGGTTTTGCCGGAGCCGACGACTATTATGCGCGGGCCGCAGCCTCGAACGTGGTGGATCGCATTGCTGTGCCGGCGTTGATTCTTCATGCCGCGAACGATCCATTTATTCGCGTGCAGCAGGAGACGAAGCAGCGGATCGCAGCGAATCCGAATATTACGTACATCGAGACCGACGACGGCGGTCACTGCGCATTTCTCGGCGAACGAAATGGCGACCCCGGAGACGATGGCCGCTGGGCGGAGCGCGAGGTCGTAGAGTTCGCGCGATCCGTAGAGACGTAGCTTGCTACGTCTCTGTCGCCGGCATTCTGAAAGATGGTCGCGTTCAAAGTGATGGCGAGAGAGACTTTGCCAGCAACGTCTCTACAGTTAGCTCACCCAATCCAGGACCTTGTACCACGCGCCCGCGAGAGGCAAGAACCACGGCTTACCGTCGTACAGACCGAGCGGTGCGCCCGGGAAAGGGATACCGACGAACGGATTTTCCGGTTGATCTCCCGCCATTAGCTCCGCGATCTTCTGGCCCTGATAAGTCGCCATGGCGACGCCGTGCCCGGCATATCCGAGGGCGTAGTACATGCCCTCGAGTTGCCCGGCGTGGGGCATGATGTCGAAGGCGAAATCGAGCGTGCCCCCCCACACGTAGTCAATTCTCGCGTCGCGCAGTTGCGGGTAGACGCCAATCATGCCGCGGCGCAGGAGTTCGGCGCTGCGCCGCACAGTCTGATCGTTCTCGGGGAAAAATGCGGCGCGGCCGCCGAACAGCATTCGGCGGTCCGGCGTCAGGCGATAGTAGTAGATGTAGTTTTTCGAGTCATAGATCATGCGGTTGCGCGGGCTGAGTTCGCGGGCCAGCGGCGCGGGCAGGACCTCGGTCGTGATGATGAACGAACCGATCGGGATGATTTTCTTTTGAAGCGCGGGCGTGGCCGGGCCGGTATAGCCGCTGGTGGCGACGAAGACTTCATGTGCCCAGACCGGGAGGAGCGAAACCGGACTGCCGGAGACTGGGCTGCGAGAGATGGAGAGCTTCCATCCCAGTTCGCCCTGGCGCGAGTCGCGCTGGGTCATCTCAACGCGGGTGTGCTCGAAGATCTGGGCACCGGCCTTTGTGGCGGCGCGAGCGAGTCCCGCAACATAGCGCGCCGGATTGCAGCCGGCGCTGATCTCGTCGACCATGCCTCCGTAATAGATCGCCGATCCGATCTCGGAGCTCAGTTCGTGGCGCTCGACCACTCGCAGCTTGTGGTCGAAGTCGCGGTCGATCACTTCGGCCTGGCGGGCGTACTCGTTGAAGTGCTTCTGCTTGCAGGCGACTTCGAGGTGACCGCTGCGGGAGAAGTCGCAGTCGATGGCTTCCTCGCGGACGATTTGCTCGACGCAGTCGATGGTGGCCAGAGAGGCAGCGTACATGCGCTTGGTGCGCTCGCGGCCGTACCTGGAGATGAGTTGGTTGACGCCGAGCTTCATGCCGGTGAGAACCATGCCTCCGTTGCGGGAACTGGCGCCCCATCCGATGGTCTCGGACTCGATCACGGCGACTTTGGCCCCCCGCTTGGCGAGCGTCCGGGCGGCCGACAGTCCAGTAAAGCCCGCGCCGATCACGGCCACGTCTAGGACCTCGGGCAAGGGTAGTATGCCGTCTGCCGTCGGCATCTCAGTTGTTGTCAACCAATAGTTCTGTTCGAGCATGGGTTTTTCCGATTGCTTTAAAGCACCGTCGTCTCGTGGATCATCCGCGCGCCTCCGCCGATAATGACGACGCCCGCCGTCTGCATAGGAGACTCTCGACCCGAGTGGACCGAGCATTCTAGCGCGTGGGTGCTCCGTTAGTACATGTACCTTGGAGGACGCTGGCGGCGACAGGAAGTCCACCTCGGTAATCTTGCCCGCGGTTACTGTTCCCCCCTAGTCTGACTATGCAATGGCCCTTCGTTGCCTGTTGTTCTGTTCAGATCAGGAAACCGCCGAGTGCATCTGCCCCGTGCTGGTGGATCTTGGCGTGGAGGCAGAACACTGCATCCAGGCCGTGGTCGCGGCGGAGCGAGTCTCGAGCCAGCCGTTTCGAATCTTAATCGTCGATTGGGACAAACAGCCGGAAGCAGCAGATCTGCTGCACAGGGCACGCGAGCGCAAGGCCAGTGAGCGTCCACTGACCCTCGCCATTGTGAGCGATGACCCGAGTGTTCCCAAGGCGTTGCAGGCGGGCGCGAACTCGATTCTGCGCCGACCTCTTCTCGCCAATCAGGTGAAAGACACCTTGACCACAGCGCGCGATCTGCTGCGAGCCCGGGAATCGTCGGCGGCTGCGGCGGCGCAGGCGGCTGCCGCGGGAGCAGCTTCGTCGGCAAACCTGGCGGCCGATGTGCCGGGTGAGGCGACACTTCGTGCGGGTGAGTTTCTGCAGACCTCGCCGCCAGCTTCGACGACCCAGTTCGACACCGAATCGGAGATGCAGAAATCGATCGAACAGTCGGCCGCCCAGGAAGTAGATCAGTTGAAGGACTTGGAGCCGACGGCAGCAGTGATCGAGGAGAAGCCGGCGCCACCTCTGCCGGCACCACCGGCGCCGGCACCCGACGGACCGCGAGGACTGCAGTGGTATTTGAATCACCGCGCGGCGGCGGCAGCGCCCGCACCAGCTCAGGCACCGCCCCCAGAGGCGGCGCCCGCCAAACCGGAGCTGCTCGGTTACGATCAGTCCCCGAAGTCGTCGCCGACACAGCCGGCGAAGTCCGACGATCCTGCGCGCCAACCAGCCCCAGCTTCGGGAGCACAGGCGGAACGGGAGCAGAAGGCCGAGGCGGAACTCTTCTCCTACATCGCGGGAGAGAGAGACGAACCAGATAAAAATGATCGCCCGGGGACTGGGCTGTTCAAGAGAGCAATCGTCGTGGCTCTGGTTCTGGCTGCCGCTGCACTGGCGGCTGCGCCACAGGCGCCGTGGCATCCGAGGGTGCGGGCGGTGTGGGTTAAGGGCCAGCACGCCCTACATGCCTGGCTGAACCCGCAACCGGTGACTCCGGTGCAAGCGCCCGCGGCTCACGAAGACTTTGGCCGCGCCGGCGACGAGTACAAGCTACCGGTCGCCGAAAGTATTCCCGACGCGACCACAGACCCTTCGCAGATTCGCGTTGTGCCCATGGTCGATCCGACGGCAAAGAAGCCGAACAACGGCGGGACGAGTACAGATCCAAACCTGGCACCAACCGATGGAACCGCTGCGAGTCCGGCAGATGCGACGCAGACGCCGGGAGTGCAGACGCCCGCGCAGGGTCAAAGCAATCAGGGACAGGGTGATGCGGTTCCGGACAACCCAACTCAGGGCAATCCGTCGCCGCAGACGGCGCCTGTGGCCGTGCAGCCTGCTGTTGGGCAATCTACCAGCTCAGCTATGGCCTCGCCCGCCGCGACCACTGTTGCGGTGGCCGCGCCGCCGCCGCATTCTGATCCGTTTGCAGAGTCTCGTCCCACACCAGTTGCAGTCCAGCCCGTGCCGGCCAAGAATCCGCCTCCACGGCCTGCTTCCGCGGGGTCGAATCCTGCGATTCCCTCGAGTCTGAAGTCACAGATGGCCTCGATGGTCCCCGACGCCAGCGGCAACAAGGCGCCGGAAACAGCGCTGCCCTCGATCGAACCCGTGGCCGTTCCCGAGGCCACGGAGCGCGCCCTGCTCACGGATCAGCCAGCAATGGCTTATCCGGCTAGCGCAAAGGCGCAGCAGGGCACGGTGGTCCTGCAGGTTCTGGTGGGCCGCGACGGCACGGTACAGGATGCGAAATTCCTGCAGGGTTCGTTAGCGTTCGCCCGAACCGCGATCGACGGGGTGAAACGTTGGAAGTTCAAGCCCTACACCATGAACGGGCGGGCAGTGTCGGTTCAGACTTCGCTAACGATCAGCTTTAAACCCGGGCAATAACACGAAACTAACGGCGAGTGTATGACTTGCATCCGACAGTGCACAGGCGCTGGGGTGACTCCTGTGCGCTGCGAGAGGCGGGCCGAACCTGCCGCCTTCATTACCGGCGGAACAAAATCGAGCAGCCAGGGGATGGAAACCAGCATCTATCGAGATATAATGTCTAGAGTTTCTCCGGAAGTTCCTCCTTCCAGAAGACGGCCAAACTGATGTCAATGAAAACCAAAGCAGCGATACTCGTTTCGTCTTTTGCCGTATTAGTGTTTGTCGTCGTGGGTTCCATGGGAGGCGTGCATGCCTCCTCGAACGACGGCTCCTACCGCCAACTGCAGGTCTACAGTGAAGTGCTCTCGCGGGTGCAGAGCGAGTACGTCGAAGAGCCGAACATCCCGAAGGTGACCGACGGGGCGCTGCATGGCCTGCTGGAGTCGCTCGACTCGAATTCGAGCTACATGTCGGCCGATGTATACAAGGCCTACAAGGCTCACAAGAACGAGGCGAAGGGCGGCATCGGCGCGGTGGTGTCGAAGCGCTTTGGCTACGCTGCCGTGGTTTCGGTGTTGCCGGGTTCGCCGGCCGAAAAGGCAGGGATCGAGCCGACCGACATTTTCGAGTCGATTGAAGGGCGGAGCACTCGGGAGATGTCGCTGCCCGAGATTCAGAACTTGTTGGCCGGTGCCCCGGGATCGAGCTTGAATGTCGAGGTTGTGCGGGCGCGCAAGGCCGAGCCGCAGAAAATAGTGATCACGCGCGACGTGGTAAGCATGCCGTCGCCGTCCGACAAGATGATGGAAGATGGCGTCGGCTATGTGAAGGCCGAGGCCCTGACCAAAGGCAAAGCGCAGGAGATTGCGTCGAAGATCAAGGCGCTCGAGAAATCGGGTGCCAAGAAGCTTGTCCTGGACCTGCGCAACTGCGCTGAGGGCGATGAGACCGAGGGCGTCGCGGTCGCCAATCTCTTCCTGAACCACGGAACGATTACTTATCTCCAAGGTCAGAAGTTCCCGCGGGAGGCATTCAATGCCGACCCGGCGAAGGCAATCACCTCGCTGCCAGTCGCAGTGCTGGTGAACAAGGGTACGGCGGGGGCAGCTGAGATTGTCGCAGCAGCGATTCTGGAAAACGCCCGCGGTGACATTGTCGGCGACAAGACCTTCGGCGACGGCTCGGTGCAGAAGACGATCGATCTGCCCGATGGCGGAGCATTGATTCTCTCGGTGGCGAAGTACTATTCCCCCAGCGGCAAGGCCATTCAGGACACTGCCATCACGCCCAACGTGCTGGTGGCGGATGCGGATGACGGCGTCATCCCGGACGATGACGACACCGCCCCCGCTCCCGATCAGGAAGCCAAACCCAAAAGCACAGTGGATGATCAACTGAACAAGGCCCTGGAAGTCCTAAAGAAGCGTGCCAGCTAGGGAGTAGCGCCGGCCTCGCGCCGGCTGCCGCGGGGGGCGCCCCGCGATCGTAATAACGAAGTTCATAGCGCACCGCGAGGTGCGCTAATTTCTTTTGCCCTGCAACTTTACGATCTTGCATGGCCGGGGCGCTTGATGTGCGAAGTGCTATCCTGACCTCGACCGCACATGAAGTCCCTCTACGAAAATCTTCCTGAGGTCGAAATCGGCGGGCGCAAACTGGTGGGCCGCGTGCTCTTCGGCTTGCTGGTGCTGATCTCAGCGCTGGTGGGAGCGACCGCCGGCCTGCTGCTCGTCTACACCACCGACCTGCCGCAGGTGGAGGCCCTGGAAGCCTACCGGCCGAGTTCGGTTACTGAGGTTTACGACGATCACGGACGCGTGATCGGTTCGTTCGCGCTGCAACGGCGCGTGGTCGCGAGCTACGATGATTTTCCGCCCGTGTTGCGCGACGCCTTGGTCTCGATCGAAGACAAGGATTTCTACAGTCATTCCGGCATTAACTTCTGGCGCATTGTGGGAGCGGCCTATCGCGACATTGAATCGGGAGGCAGAGTGCAAGGCGCGTCCACGCTGACCATGCAGTTGGCGCGCAATTTGTTCCTATCCCCAGACCGGTCGTTCCATCGCAAAGTCCAGGAAACGTTGCTGGCCATCCAGATCGAGCGGCACTTTACCAAGCCGCAGATCTTTACGCTCTATGCCAACCAAATCTTTCTTGGGCACGGCGTCTATGGGTTTGAGGCGGCTTCGGAGTTTTATTTCAGCAAGCCGGCCAAGCAATTGACGCTGGAAGAAGCAGCGCTGCTGGCGGGTCTGCCCAAAGGGCCGACCGTATACTCACCCATTAACCATCCCGATCGCGCTCAGAAGCGGCGCAATCTGGTGATCAACGCCATGCTCGAAGACGGAAAGATCACCGCGGCGCAGGCGGCCGACGCTCGTTCCGCCCCAATTGCGCTGCACTTGGCGCACGATCCGAATTCGCTCGCGCCTTATTTTGTCGAAGAAATTCGCCGCTACCTCGAAGGCAAGTACGGAGCCGATCAGGTGCACGAGGGCGGTTTGAAAGTCTATACGTCGCTCGATGTGGACCTGCAGAAAGCGGCGAATCAGGCTGTCCTCGATGGACTGGCCGCCTACGAGCGGCGGCATGGATGGAAGGGCCACCTGGAAAACGTTCTAGCCGAGGGAGCGGTTCTTGAGAAGTACTTCAACCCCGACTGGGATGATGAAGTCGAAGTCGGTGGATACGTTCATGCGCTGGTCACGTCTTCGGGAACCGGTATCGCAACTCTGAAATTCGGCCGCTATACGGCGGCTCTGGGGCAGGCGGATGCCGCCTGGACGCAGCAGAAGCTGGCAAACATACTCAAAACCGGCGACATCTGCTACGTAAAGATTCTCTCGCTAAGCGCAAACGGCGCTGCGCGCGTCAGCCTGGAGCAGGATTCCGGGGCGCAGGGCGCACTGCTGGCGCTCGATAACACCACCGGCGGCATCAAGGCGATGGTAGGCGGCCGCGACTTCAACGAGTCGAAATTTGATCGTGCCACCCAGGCGCTGCGGCAAGTGGGATCGTCGTTCAAGCCCTATGTCTATACGACCGTCATCGACGAAGGCGGGAGTCCGGATGACACGATTCTGGACGAGCCGGTGAGCTTTGAAACGCCTTCCGGGCCGTATTCGCCGCACAACTACGACGAGAAGTTCGAAGGCATCATCACGCTGCGGCGGGCGCTGGCTCAGTCGCGCAATATTCCCGCGTTGAAGCTGGCGAATAAAGTCGGTATCAAAAGTGTCATCGATTATGCCGCGCGCTTTGGCATTACTGCAAAGCTGCCGCCATATTTGCCCGTGGCGCTCGGGGCGGCAGAGATTACGCTGATCGAGCAGACTTCGGCGTACAGCGTGTTTCCCAACGACGGCGTGCGCGTGACCCCACGCTACATCACGCGCGTCACCGATTATGAAGGCCGCGTGCTGCAGGAGGATTTCCCCGAGGTCAAGGATGTGATCAGCCAACGCACGGCGCGCATCATGACTTCGATGCTGCGCGAAGTGGTGCTGCACGGCACGGGAATTGCGGCGTCGAAGCTGCCGTTTCCCGTGGGAGGCAAGACCGGCACCACCAACGACTTCACCGACGCATGGTTCGTGGGGTTCTCTCCCACAATGACTTGTGGCGTATGGGTCGGCTACGACGAAAAGAAATCGCTGGGAGCGAAGGAGACGGGAGCGCGTGCGGCTTTGCCGATCTGGATGAACTTCATGGCGGCGGCGATGGCGGGTAAAGATGCCGGGGAGTTTCAGCCGCCGCCGGTCGCGCCGCATGCAATCGCACAAAAGGTGGACACGCCGGATACGGCACCAGCAGCAGAAGAGGCGCACTAAATTCATAGAGACGTAGCTTGCTACGTCTCTTCTAGCCACGAGCCAGACTCGCCCGCGGAGGAAAAGTTTTTGCAGTAGCCTTTATGGGAACGAGAGGGAAATCATGAGGAAGAGGCCGAATCCGCGCATCCTGGTCCTGCTGCCGCTGGTCGCGATCCTCGCGGTAGCGGAAGGTTCACTATCGGCAAGCACGCCTCGCGATGCCAAAGCCGCCGTCGAGCACGTTCTGCGCATGCAGCAGGACGCCTGGAACCGTCACGACCTCGACGCTTTCATGGCGGGCTACTGGAACTCTCCGGAGCTGACATTCTTTTCAGGAGCGAAAGAGACCGCTGGCTGGCAGGCGACACTCGACCGCTACCAGGCAACGTATGCGAGCGCCGGGCATGAGATGGGGATGCTGGATTTTTCCGACCTGCGCATCGAGATGCTGGGGCCGGACGCGGCGTTTGTGCGTGGTGCGTGGGAGTTGACCCTGTCAGATGGAAAGACTCCGCATGGGCGATTCACGCTGGTATTTCGCAAATTTCCCGATGGCTGGAAGATCATCCACGACCACACTTCGGCCGCCGAGTAGATCCTCGGAAGCAGACTCGGAGCCGCTGAACCTGCCAATGGCGGTCATCCCGACCGGAGTTTCTTATTCCCGCAGGGCATGGGAAGCGGAGTGGAGGGACCTGGTGTTGCCCTCGCAGGCGGCTATCTCTTCACGCGCACCTGCACGCGTGTCCCTTCCGGCAAACTCCCGTTTGAGAATTCCACTCTGCCGTTGCGCACGATGCCTTCGAACTCCTGCGGTGACGACTGCGCGGGCGAGAGCGCCCGCGCCACACCAGATGCGCTGCCCCCCGTGCCTTTGTCCATCGCTTCGTTCGCCAGCCGATCCGCCTCCTGATTGTGCTCGCGCAGAGCGTGCCCGATCGAGAACCAGTCCAGTTGCCCGATCAATTCTTTGGCCCGCCCGTGCAGATCCTGCAGCGTAGCATTCTTCACCTTGTAGATGCCTTTGATCTGACGCACCAGCAGCTCCGAATCGCTGATCAGCTTGAGCGCCTTAGGTCCGTGCTGCAGAGCGTACTCGAGCGCAGCAATCAGCCCTTGATATTCGGCGAAGTTGTTGGTCTGGTGCCCGAGGTACTCGCTAAGCGTGGCAACTTTGTGTCCGGATTCGTCTTTGATGACCACGCCGTATCCCGCAGGCCCGGGATTGCCGCGCGCTCCTCCGTCGCTGTGGGCAATCAGGTAGTGCTCGGGTGGATTGTCGCGGGACTCGAACAGATGTGCGCTGGGTGCAGAAGGCATACCTAAAGTTTATAACGGCGGCCGTAGCGTCTTTTTACCGTCCTGAGGCGAGCCGCGTGGCCAGCCGTGCCGGCAGCTTCGCGGCGAAGATGCGATCCTGGGCAGCCTTCAGATTGTAGGGCGTGCGATGGAAATGAACGATTTGCGCTTCGCTATCGAACAAAGCGAACGCGGCGCGCCAGTCTCCGTCACGCGGCTGACCGACCGAGCCGGGGTTGATTAGGTACCGAGTAGCCGGTTTCAGGTGCAGCGACACCGATTCGGCCTGCCCGACGGTGCGGTACTCTGGGCGGAATCCGTCAGCGGACGAGCCGTTGGCGAAGAATCCACCTTGCAGGTGAGTATGTCCAAAAAACGTTAAGGGTACATTCAGGGCGATAAGCGGAGCGAGCGCGTCGCCGAGCGAGACGACGTATTCGTCCTCGTCGTTCGGCGAACCGTGGACCAGCTGAACCTGGGGGAAATCCGGCAGCGAAACCGGACCGTGCGGCAGGTTGCGCAGCCACTCCAGGTTTTCCGAGGTCAGTTTGTCGCGCGTCCAGATGGCGGCCGCGGCGGCCATGGCATTGAACTCGTCAGTGTCCATCAGGCCGGTAGCGGCTTTGTCATGATTCCCGCGGACGAAAACCTTCCCCAGGTCTCGGGAGCGCTCGGTGACCTCGTTGGGACTCGCGCCATAGCCGACGATGTCGCCGAGGTTGACAACCAGGTCGTGCGCCGGAGCAGCGGCCAGGCACGCGTCGAGAGCTTCAAGGTTGGCGTGGATGTCGCTCAGCAGGAGTATGCGCACGGATCACCGGACAAACTGCCGATTATAGACCAAGGCTTGCCGGCAAAACGCGTGGGGCTAAGATGTAGGCTGTAATGTTCCCCGGCCAGAGCGGAACAGGATCGGAAACACACGCATGGGATGGCGGTTCAAAGACGCAACGCCGTGGTGGTTCAAGATCGTAGTGGCACTCCTTGTGGTCGATTCAGCCCTGCATGTGGGGCTATCGATGACGGTTTCGACCTGGGCGCAGTCCTCGCGAGACGCCTTCCACACTTATCGACTGCCGTTCAGGGACGGCAGCATCTATTTCGTTCAGTCGTGGCTGGGCCGATATCTGGACACACGGTGGACCGGGATTGGCTTGCTCGCGGTCCTGGTAGTGCTCCTTTTCTTGAACCGCGATCGGCTTGAACGCGCCGTCTGATTGCTTTTGAAGCGGTCACTTTGCGACGCTGAAACCCTCACAGCTTGGTATTTACCACCGGGCACCGAGCCCAGTGGCCAGCCGCGACTTCGACGAGCGGCGGCAAAGACCGAGCGCATTCCGGTACACCGAATTCGCAGCGCGGTTCGAAGGCGCATCCGGAGGGCATGGCATGCGGACCGGGGACAGTGCCTTGAATCGTTTTCAACGGCTGAGCGCGGTCGGTTTTCAGATCGGGCACGGCATGGAGCAGGCCGCGAGTATAAGGATGCGCGGGCGCGTAAAATATATCGCGCTTGGCGCCGAGTTCGACCAGATTGCCGGCGTACATCACGGCGACGCGGTCGGCGACCTGCGAGACCACGGCGAGGTCGTGCGAGATGAAAAGCATGGCTAGCCCGAACTTGGCGCGGAGTGCGGCAAGCAAGTCGAGAATCTGGGCCTGGATGGTGACGTCGAGCGCGGTAGTCGGCTCATCCGCAATGAGCAGTTGCGGCCGGTTGACGATGGCCATGGCGATCATGACGCGCTGGCGCATGCCGCCGGAAAGCTGATGAGGATACTCGCGGGCGCGGCGAGCAGAGTCGGGGATGGCAACATCGTTCATCGCGTCGACAGCGCGCTGGCGGGCCGAGCGCGTGGGAATGGAGTGATGGGCCAGGACAGCTTCCGCGATCTGATCGCCGACGCGCATGACAGGGTTGAGCGCGGTCATGGGTTCCTGAAAGATCATGGCCATGCGCGAGCCGCGCAGCTGACGCATAGAGTCGTCGGGCAGCTGGCCAAGGTTGCGCGCGGTTCCGTTTTCTGCGAAGAGGATTTCGCCCGCGATTCTAGCCTGCGGGGGCAGCAGGCGCATGATGGCCAGCGAGGTGATGGATTTGCCCGAGCCCGATTCGCCGACTAGGCCGAGAACTTCGCCGGGAGCAATCGAGAAACTCAGATCGCGAACCGCCGAGAGGGAAGCAGGAAGAGGTGAAGAAGAAGATGTGGAGACAGCCGCCCCCGGCTGTCCCGCCCACAGGGCGGCTGGGTTTTGCTGTCCACGGAACTCAATGTTCAGGTGCCGGACCTCCAGCAGATTGGACACGAACCTATGGTAGCAATTCGCCGGCGCTGTGGTCAGTGAAGAAACCAGCTGGCAGCGAGGGCGGCCAGTTCGAGTTTTACCAGCCAGCCGATGGCATAGGAAACGACAAACATGCGGTGGAGTTTCATGAACGCGGCATTGGTCAGGATCAAGGGCAAAGGCCCGATCACCCAGATGGCCACAGCCAGCTTGCTCGCGCCGAGCGCGGTAAGGCCCAGCTTGGCTGAGAGAATGGCAAAAACGCCGCAGGTCAGGAAGGGCAGCGGGCTGGTCAGAGCAATTGCTTTCGATTCGGCGCCTTGCCGCCAGACTTCTGGATAGCTATACCTGCGATGGATCCAATCACCGGCGAAGAACCAATCCGTCAGCGAAGTTACAACGCCGGCGCCCAGCGTGACTAGGGCAAGTCGCATCCAGTTCATAGCCGAACTCCCGACCGAGAACAGGATTATAAGGCCGGCGTGCGTTTGTTCGAACACCTACTGTCCCAGGATCAGCGGCAGCCCGTTCTTGCTATTGCCGATGACTACTATCTTCGAGTTGGGACTCCTCGCCAGATTCTCGGTGGCCTCGATTCCCTTCCATTCCAGCAGCGACGGCGTGATGCCCTGAGCGACAATCTGCTGAAAGTCGCGGACCCCGGCAGCTTCAATGCGCTTGCGCTGGGCTTCCTGCGTTTCTTTCTGCAGGCGGAAGTTCATGGCCAGGGCTTCCTGCTCGGCCTGCTGCTTAGCTTCGATGGAGGCCTTCAACGTGGCCGGCAACTGAATATCGCGCAGAAGGACGTTCTCTACCGTCAGGCCGCGTTTGGTCAGTTGTTCGTTCACCTGTTCAAAGATCTGTTTCGCCACCATTTCGCGTTCACCGGTGTAAAGCGCATTGGCGGTGTGCGAGGCCGTTGATTCGCGGATGGCTGAGCGCAGCGTCGGCTCCACCACGACGTTTTCATAGTCTGCCCCAATCTTCTGAAATACCTCCGCGGCGCGGTCGGGGTTGAGGTGATAAATCAGCGAAGTGTCCAGGCTCATCATCAGGCCTTCGCTGGAAGGAACGCTGGCCGACTCCTTGAGGGTCTGGGTCTGGATCGACATCTCGTTGTTCGTCTTCAGCGGACTAATCAGGTGGATCCCTTCGCCCAGTGTCTCGCCCGTAACTTTGCCGAAGAGAGTAAGCACGCCGACGTGGCCTGTGCCCACGCGGGTTATGGAACTGAAGAAGAGGATAACGAGCACGAATGCGGCGATTCCAATGCCGATCAGTCGAAGCATGCCGCCGTGTCCGCCGCCACCATCGATTACGCGCCCGCGTGCAGGATCAAAAATTGTCATGACAGTTCTCCCCGCGAGGATTGTAGGTTGGGGCGATGCGGAAAATAAGTGGCTTGTCTGGCTCGGTGGATGGGCTGGCGCTTTGACGCACTGCCGCCCCAAGATAGCGATTCTGGTTTCTGCTTATCAGCACTGCCATGCCGACCTGCTGTATCGCCTCAGGGGCGGCGACTTGGCGTGTGACATGGTCATGATCAACAGCAATCACTCGACCGCCAAGCCGCTGGCCGACTTTTATCGCGTCCCCTTCCACCACCCCCAAGACAAGCGCGAGTGTGAGCGGGAAATGCCTGCGCTACTCGCGTAGGACGTGGACCTGATCGTGCTCGCGCGCTATATGCAGATCCTGGGAGCGGATTTCGTCGCCCGGTACCTGTTGCATATGATCAAACTGTCGAAACGTCGCCAGTACACTACGAATCTGAAGGCTTTTCTCAGTTGGCGCTATGGGGGGAACAACAAATGCGAGCCGTTTTCTTGGCATTCACCGTATGGGTTTCCGTCATCCAATTAGCCGCTCAACAGGCAAGTACTGTTCCCACAGTTTCGCAAATGTTAGAAGGCATGAAGAGTTCCAGATGGATTGAGCGCAGCAAATCGTTCGAGCGGTCCTCCGAGGCGCTGGCGTCAGGAAAACTCAGCTCTGGGGGCAGTGAGCGTCTAAAGCTGGGGATCATTCAACTCCTGATTGCAGAGAACGCGCTCGCCAATGTGCCGGACGGCGAAGCAGTGAAATGGTCAGCGAAGATGGCGAAGGGTGAAGTTGAAACTGAAGACGAAGAATACTATCCGAGCCTCGTTGCCTTTGTCGCAGACATGAATGACGAACGTGCGATACCAGCTCTGGTAGGCGCAACGCCCTATGCCAGCGATGCAACGGGCGGGTAGTGTCCTAATAAGCAAATTAGGACACCACCAACGGGCGCATTGCTGAGATTTGGCGACAAGGCAGTTGGACCTATTCTCGATCAACTCAAGAGCCGTAACGCACTTCTGAGAACATCTGCGCTTGAAATGGCTATCAGCATGGAAGGACAGAACGAACTTGTTTCCCCGGCCCGAATATGAGAAATGCTTCGATCCGCACTCAGCGATCCAGACGCGGTGGTTCGGGGCCACGCCGTTGAGGAAATCGCCTGCCTTGATGACAGAAAAGATTTCGTCCCCATCCTCGAAAAACTCGCCAAGACTGACCCAGTGCATTGGAAAGGACGGGAGGACGACGGAGTCGATGGAGACCAGTTCTATCCCGTCAGGCTGTACGCGAGGCGTTCGTTGCGGGAAATCCAAAACAATGAGCAGTGTTTGTGGAGAGGGTCGGGTCGGTAGCGCAACCAACGGTCAACTGTTGTAACATCGCGATAGCGCTCATCATCCCGCCAGGCGACCCGAGGGAATCTCGACGGTCGTTTGTCCACCCACCCGGGTTAAGATGGGAGCAGGCCACATGTGCCCCGGGGAATGAATATCCGCAGCGTTGCTGGCTCGCTGACACTACTGACCTTGCTCGCGGTATTGATGCCGCAACCGGCTCTGCATCCGCAGACGACGGCGAAACCACTCACATCCTCGGCTCAGCCTGCTCCCGACAGCCCGATCCGCTTCACCTACCAGCCCATCGACTTCAAACTCGACAGCTCGGAAACCCCCGAGCGCCACGCTCCGGAGACCATGGCCGGGGGCGTCGGCGTCTTCGATTACAACAACGACGGCAATCTCGACATCTTCTTCGCCAACGGAGCCGACATCAAAACGCTCCGCAAAGATTCCCCGAAGTACTCGAACCGCCTCTTCGAAAACGACGGCCACGGACACTTCACCGACGTCACCGAAAAAGCTGGCCTCACCGGCACCGGGTATGACGTCGGTGTCGCCATCGGCGACTACGACAACGACGGGTATGAAGACATTTTTGTGGCCGGCGTGTATCACAACACGCTGTACCACAACAACGGCAACGGAACCTTCACCGACGTCACCGCCAAAGCCGGCCTCAACAAGCCCGATCCGGACTACGGTCCCCTCTGGTCCGTGGCCGCCGCCTGGGCGGATGTGAACAATGATGGCCTACTCGATCTCGTCGTCATCAACTACCTGAAGTGGGATTTCAACCACGAGCCCGAGTGCGAAGGCTACGGCCATCGTGACTACTGTCATCCCAAGATGTACAAGCCCACGCCCAACCAGTTGTTCATCAACAACGGTGACGGCACCTTCCGCGACGCCTCGGTCGAGGCCGGTTTCCGCGCGCATCCCGGCAAGGGCATGGGAGTCGCTGAAGCCGACTCCGAACTCTCCGGCAAGATGGATCTCATGATCACCAACGACAAGCTGATGAACTCGTTCTTCCGCAACAAGGGAGCCGGAAAGTTCGAGGAAGTGGGTTTCGAAGAGAACGTCGCGCTTCGAGAAGACGGCGTCTATATATCCGGCATGGGAGTGGATTTCCGCGATCTCGATAATGATGGCTACCCTGACATTTTTCTGGTTGCGCTCGACGGTGAAACGTTTCCGCTCTATCGCAACACGGGCAAAGGGAGCTTCGTGGAAGTGACACGGGAGAGCGGGATGACCAAATTGAGTCTGCCGATGGCGGGCTACTCCCCCAACATCGCCGATTTCGACAACGATGGCTGGAAAGATATTTTTGTTTCCCGCGGGCATGTTCAGTCGCTCCTGTCGGCGCCGAACCTCGCCGTCGAGCAGCCCAATACGGTCTTCCGCAACCTCGGCGGGATGAAGTTCTCCGCCCTCACCGCTGAGGCCGGATTCACCGCGCAACCTCCGTCACGCCACCGCGGCGCAGCCGTCGGCGACCTGAATGGAGACGGCCGCCTGGATGTGGTCGTAAGCGCAATCAACGCGCCAGCGGAGATCTGGATCAACCAGAGTCCGGGCAACAATCATTGGCTCGAATTCAAGCTGCAAGGCACCAAGAGCAACCGCGACGGAATCGGCGCGAGAATTAAACTGGTCACCAAGTCGGGGGTGCAGTACAACCACATGAGCACCAGCGCCGGCTATGCATCATCCAGCGCCGCCCCGGTGCATTTCGGCCTGGGAACCAACGCGTCCGCGGAGCTGGTCGAGATCCACTGGCCGTCGGGTATTGTGCAGCAATTGCGCGACATTGCAGGAGATCGGATGGTCACGGTAAAGGAGCCCGCGCAATAAGAAAATGATTTGAGAAAGGGCACGGCTTCAGCCGTACCGCTGGCCGGGTCAATGAACGCTAACACCCTTTGCACTCATCAATTTCATACGTCCGATTCGAGTAAACGCGGTACAGTGGAGAGACGGGGCGCCTGCGGAGAGGTTGAGTTCAGCGATTCATGGTCCTTCAAATCGACTCCAGACTCATCGTTTTTGGATTTGTCTTTCTCGGTTGCATCTCCTGCTTAGCTCAAACCCCTCAAACACCGGCATCCGGTCCTGGCACAACCGCAGCCAGCAAGCCAGAGCCCATTCAGCCCTTGCCCGGAAGCGTCAGCGGAACAGTAGTGGATCAAAGCGAAGCAGTTGTCAGCGGAGCCGTTGTGAAGCTTACCAGCGGCGATAAATCCATACAGCTTCGATCAGACGACAAGGGGCAGTTCTTCTTTGCCAACATCGCCCCTGGACCTTTCCAGGTCACCATTACCGCTCCGAGCTTCGCAACCCAAACATCCTCCGGAGTTCTGCAACCGGGCCAGAATTACCTCGTGCCCAGGACCGCGTTGGCAGTGGCGACCGCTGTCACCGATGTCGAGGTCGGAATCCCACAGACCGAAGTGGCAGAGGAGCAGATCAAGGTCGAAGAAAAACAGCGCGTGCTCGGAGTTCTCCCAAATTTCTATGTCAGCTACATTCCCAACGCCGTTCCCCTTACCCCGAAGCAAAAGTTCAAGTTTGCCGCGAAGACAGTGGTGGATCCTTTCACCTTCGTATTTGTAGGAGGCGTGGCGGGAGTGCAGCAGGCGCAGAATCACTTCCGCGGGTACGGTCAAGGCGCGCAAGGTTATGCAAAACGCTTCGGCGCAGGCTATGCCGACGCCGTTTCGGGCACATTCATTGGAAGCGCCATCCTGCCATCGTTTCTGAAACAAGATCCGCGGTACTTTTACAAGGGAACCGGCAGCAAGACATTCCGGTTTCTCTATGCGAGCGCCAATGCGTTTATCTGCAAAGGCGACAACGGACACTGGCAGCCGAATTACTCCAATATGCTCGGCAGCCTTGCGGCGGGCGGCGTTTCCAATCTCTACTATCCGGTGCAAGATCGCAATGGAGTCGCATTGACCTTCGAAAACGCAGCCGTTGGAATTGGCACCAGTGCCGTCGCTAATCTGTTTCAGGAATTTCTTATCCGGAACCTGACCCCGAAAGTTCCTCACAACGATCCAGCCAATCGTTAAAGCAGCGTGGGCGAAAAACTCGCCCCGTTTACGCGATCAGCCCTTGCCGAAGAAAAATCAGATTCTACTCTGTCCACAAGGCGCTGTTGTCGAAACATGCCATCCTCAAGGAATAGAGATTCGGTCGCGCGGAGGACAACAGAGAGACGTTTCTTCTCTTCGTTGGTTTTTGGGGCAGAAACAGTCTAGCGCAGTGAGGCCGGGGGACAATGCTCCGACAACTGTTGCAAAATCCCCATCGCACTCGTTGACCCTCGATCTTCCAGATTTCTCAGGCCGGGTCTCCTGAATCTTGCCTGCACCCTGCCGCATCTCTTACATTAAGTTTATGAGCAAGATTCACATTCCAACGCCATTACGGCAGTATGTGGGCAAACAGGCCGCAGTCGAGGTCACAGGCGCGACGGTCGGCGAAGCGATGACCGCGCTGGTAGCGCAGCATCCTGATCTGCGCAAGCATCTTTACACGGAGGAAGGCAAGCTGCGGGCTTTCGTGAACCTCTACGTCAACGACGAAGACATCCGCTACCTTCAGAAAGAAGCCACTGCGCTAAAGGATGGTGATAACATTTCCATTGTGCCTTCGATCGCGGGAGGCTCGGCCTGACGGAGCGTCTTTCATTGAAACCTGCCGCCACAACGCGCTGTTGTTTGTGTTGCCTTTCCTGTTGTTGACTCCGTTATTCAGCGGGCTCGTCGGTTCAAATCCAGCGAATTCGACCAACGAAAATCGATAACCACGAAGGGCACGAAGGTTCACGAAGGAAAGCTTAACGAGGACTTATGGCCACTACAACAGAAGTTCCACTCGCACTGAACAAAGACGAAATCCTGCGCTACTCGCGGCATCTGATCATGCCCGAGGTGGGCATGGAGGGGCAGCAGAAGCTGAAAGCGGCGCGGGTGCTGTGCATCGGCACCGGTGGCTTGGGTTCGCCGCTGGCGCTGTATCTGGCGGCAGCGGGCGTAGGCACGCTCGGGCTGGTCGACTTCGACGTGGTGGACTACACCAACCTGCAACGGCAGATCATTCACTCGACCGCCGATGTCGGCCGCAAGAAACTCGATTCGGCCGCCGACAAGCTGAAAGGGATCAATCCCTTTCTGAATCTGCGAACCTTCGACACCCGGCTGAGCAGCGCCAACGCGCTGGAACTGTTTCGCGAGTTCGACATCATCGCCGACGGCACCGACAACTTTCCCACGCGCTACTTGGTGAATGACGCCTGCGTGCTGACCGGCAAGCCCAACGTATACGGATCGATTTTCCGTTTCGAGGGACAAGCCAGCGTTTTCGCGACCGAGGATGGCCCCTGCTATCGCTGCCTGTATCCCGAGCCGCCACCGCCGGGCCTGGTGCCTTCCTGCGCGGAGGGCGGGGTGCTGGGGATTCTCCCCGGCCTGGTAGGCGTCATGCAAGCCACCGAAGTCATCAAGCTGATTCTAGGCATCGGTGATCCGTTGATCGGTCGGCTGCTGCTGATCGACGCTCTAGGCATGAAATTCCGCGAACTCAAGCTGCGCAAGAATCCCGACTGCCCGGCCTGCGGCACGCATCCGACGGTCACCAAGCTGATAGACTACAACGAGTTTTGCGGCATTCGCGGAGAGGAGAAGCCGGTGGCAAGTGGAGTTCCCGAGATTCAAGTGGAGGAATTCAAGCGGCGGCTCGATGCCAAAGACGATCTCTTTGTTCTCGACGTCCGCGAACCCCACGAATATCAAATCTGCAACCTCGGCGGATACCTGATTCCGCTGAACGACCTGCCAAAACGTGTGAATGAGCTCGACTCGAGCCGCGAAATCGTCGTTCACTGCAAGATGGGCGGGCGCAGCGCCAAAGCCGTTGCGTTCCTTCAGCAGGCGGGATTCACTAAAGTGCACAATCTGGCGGGGGGCATTACGGCATGGTCGGATCGCGTGGATCCGAAAGTGCCGAAGTACTGAGCAAGGTGCCAGTATCTACGGGGGGAGTGCCGGGCGCTCCCCTTTGTCTATTGCCGGGAATGCCTTCGCCTGCTTCTCCTGATTTGCATTGACATTCCTTGCGGCTGACGGATAATAGCGGCTTTCCGGTCCTTCCCCCCAAACTACATGCAGTCGAGAGGAGGCGGTTATGACGAAAGCCCTATCTCCGGTAGTCGTGCTGCTCGGTCTGGCCGTGGGCTCGGTGATGGCGGAAGACAATGTAAAGCCGCGCGTCTTCATCACGGACAGCCAGTCATGGGAGATCGGCGGTTACAGCGGCGGAGGGCCCGGCGGGGGCGGGTCCGTGACCAAAGGCGGGGCGCGCCCGCAAACGGCGGAGATCATCAAGACGTTCGGCGAGCGGTGTCCGCAAGTCGTCACCAACAACCTGCAGCAGAAGGCGGACTACATCGTTCTTCTCGATCACGAGGGTGGAAAGAGCTTCGTGCGCCACAAGAACAAGGTCGCCGTCTTTGCGCGAGTGAGTGGAGATTCTGTGGTCAGCAAGTCGACAGTGTCTCTAGGCGGTTCGGTGCAGGAAGCGTGCGAGGCGATCATTAAGGACTGGGCGGTGAATGGTGCCGCTATACGGCAGGCAGCAGATCCCCCCGCAGAACCAGCCCCGGCTAAGGACCCGCCTCGACAGTCAGCCGCCGCTCCGCCACCGATCGCGACTCGGGCATCACCTCCTTCGGCGTCACCTTCTCCGGATCCGCCGGCTCAGTCGCCGACCGGCGGCAAAATTTCGATCGCGTCCGTTCCCGATGGCGCCGACATTGAAGTTGACGGCAGCTTTGTGGGCAATGCCCCCTCCGATATTCAATTACCAGAAGGTTATCACACCGTTACGGTTAAGAAAGCAGGATACAAAGACTGGGAACGAACCCTGAAGGTCACTGGCGGCAGCAATGCACACCTGAATGCGGAGTTGGAGACGGCGGCGAGCCAATAACGAGATTTGAATGTAGAGACGTTGCAAGCAACGTCTCTCTCACCAACATTTGGAACGCCATCGGCAGAGACGTAGCAAGCTACGTCTCTACGACGATTCTGCAACGCTGAATTCCTTAGATTCTCCCCATGTTTCCCCGCCAGTGCGGCGACGGATGCCAACCCTAAGCCAAGTTTTTCGATTCCCCGCCGATAGACTCATAGGTGAGCAATATGTCGGCAGGGCAGGGAGCGGCACCGGCGCGGGGCAAAGACTCCCAGACGCTCAAATACGTGGCGCGGCAGCCGATTCTAGATCGCGAAGAACAGGTCTTTGGATACGAACTGCTGTTTCGAGACGGGTTGCAAAATGCGTTCAGCGGTGATTGCGATGAAGCGTCGCGAGCCACGCTGGATCGATCTCTGCTCATGGGCCTGGATGTGCTCTGCGACGAGCGGCGGGCCTTCGTGAATTGCACCCGCGACACTCTCATCAACGGCTTGGTCACGCTGTTTCCGTCGGCCACGACGGCCGCAGAAATTCTGGAGAGCGTGCCGCCGGACCCGGAGGTCATAGCGGCCTGCTGCAGTTTGAAAGAGGCGGGATACCTGATCGCGCTCGACGACTTTGTAGCGAATGATGCGCGGGCGCCTCTGGCTGAAATCGCAGACATCATCAAGGTCGATCTGCTGTTGACCACCGAGGAGCAACGCGTGGCCTTGATCAAGCAGTACGGGCCGTGGCGTTGCCGGATGCTGGCGGAGAAAATCGAAACCCAAACGGATTTCTTCCGGGCGCGAGATCTGGGCTTCGTTTACTTCCAGGGATATTTCTTCCGCCGGCCGGAGATGCTGAACACCCGCGACATGCCAGCCAACCGCCTGAATTACCTGCGCATGCTGGCAGAGGTATCGCGGCCGGAACTGGACGTGGGAGAGCTGGAGAACATAATCAAATCGGAAACCTCGGTCTGCTACCGGCTGCTGCGCTATCTGAATTCGGCGATCTTCGGGCTCAAGAGCGAGATTCATTCGGTGCGGCACGCGCTCTCGATGCTGGGTGAGCGCCAGGTGCGGCGCTGGGTGCGCCTGGTAGCCGCAGTCGGCGCGGGACAGGAGAGGACCAGCGATCTGGTGCTGTCGGCGCTGGTGCGCGGGCGCTTTGGCGAGCTGCTCCAGCCCATGGTGCCGCACGGAGAATCCGACTTGTTCCTGCTCGGCCTTCTATCCCTGATTGACGCCATGCTGGAGATGCCGATGGCCGACGTGCTGGAGCGGGTTCCGCTTGATCACGAGACCAAAGCGGTGCTGCTGGGCCAGGCCAGCTTATTGCGTCCGGTGTATCAGCTCGTGCTTGCCCACGAGAGCGGCGAGTGGGAGGCGGCTTCCCAGTTGAGCAAAAGCCTGCAACTCGATCCTGATGAGGTTGCCAGCTTTTACTGGCGAGCCCAGCAGTGGGCCCGCGAAGTCTCCTCAGGGGTATAAGAATGCCTTGCGTCCGACCAACAGGCTGTATCGCTTCTTGGAAACAACCCTGGGCAGCCGGCTTACCTCTAAGCCATGTCCTCCTGTGCAAAAGGCCGATTGGGGGGCCTTGCATAGCGGGCCGAGGACGAGTACCATAAATTTGTTCTCATTTGGGCCTCGTTCCCGCGCAGGCCTTCCGCGCCAGCCGTTCCGAGGCGGCGCCGACGGATCCAAAAACGGAAAGCCGATACTAAAAAGTAGAGTTTGTTCGCGAGTAATTGTTTTCATCTCAGGAGTTGGGGTTCGTTTCAGCCAGCATCCAGCCGCGATTTGAGTGTGAGTTGAGGGTCCCCGTCAGCAGCCGACCGCCGTGTGGCGCACGACCCGGAGCGATGCCTGCTCACCCCTTTGCGGTTTTGACGATGTAAGACTTTGCAACAGTTTCAAGCAGCTTGAGAGGACTATGAACGCAGGACCAGGAAAATCCTCCGGTGGTGGAGGAAGAGGCAGAAGGCGGCGCGGACGCCGTCCACACAATCAACGGCAAGGCCCAGCCCAGAACCGCCAGAATCAGGACGGCATCTATACCGCCCCCATGGACCACAGCTACCGGGCCGCCATGGCCGGGGGCAACAACGGCCACAAGGGCGGGCGGCAGCGACCGGGATTTGCAACCCAGTATCCGCAGCCGGAGCCCGAACCTTTGCCGGTGACGAGCGAAGAGGCGAATTCTCGAATCTTCGCCTTCATCGAAGACCTGTTCTTCCTGGCCAAGATTCAGGAAACGGCGCGCAAGCTCAACGTGAAGGTCGAGTTCGTGAAGAACGACAAAGACCTCATGGAGCGGATGCAGCAGAATGGCGAAGAGAAGCCGTCGCTGATTATCTTCGATCTCAACAACGCCAACGCCAAGCCCCTGACGCTGATCCCGAAGCTCAAGAGCAAGCTGAAGAAGGGCACATCGATCATCGGCTTCCTGTCGCACGTGCAGGGCGATCTGAAGCAGAAGGCCCACGAAGTGGGATGCGACATGGTGCTGCCGCGTTCGGCATTCTCGCAGAATCTGCCGCAGTTGCTGCGCCGTCACGGCGCGCCCGAGGACGCAGAACCTACGGTGCAGTAAAAGTCGGCATCCGACTCTTTTGCTCCCTCAGCCTAGCGCACGAACATTTCGACCAGGATACGGGATACTTCCTGGGCGGCCTTGGCACGAATGTCACCGAGTTTGCGGACCAGGCGCTGACGGTCTACGGCGCGTAACTGGTCGAGGGCAACTTGTCCCCGCTTTCCTCCGAATGTGACGTTCACACGAGTGGGATAACTTCGTATCGTCGTAGTCATGGGAGCGACCACGACCGTCGGCAGCGGTTCGTTCATTTCGTCGGGAGAGACGACGAGGCAGGGGCGGGTCTTCCGGATTTCCGCACCTTGTGATGGATCACGAGCGATGAGCCAAACCTCATCGCGGCGAGGATAACTCACCACTTCCATTCCTTGCGGTCGAACTGGTTTGCCAGCAGGCGATCCAGCAGCAGTTTTCGTTCGGGCGTTGGCGAATCTTCAAAGGCTTCGCGCCACCCGTGACGCGGAAAGCGGTGCGGGGAGATGACCAGGCCTTCCGGAACAACCCGAAGTTCAACGACATCCCCAAAGCCGCACTGGTCTATCAGTGGTTTTGGAATACGAATACCGCGGGAGTTGCCGATGCGTGTGAGTTCCTGCTTCATCAGTCCACCTTGTACTTACATTGTAATTACGTCCGCGAGCGGTGGTCAAGTTAGCTTTCAAAAACTCGACCTACGCCGCATCTTATCCTGGTGGCCAAGTCAGATGCCGGCCCCCGAGCAGGTGGACGTGCAGATGAAACACCGATTGCCCGGCGCCGGGGCCGACGTTCAGGACAGTACGGTACCCGCTCTCGATGTTGCGCTCGCGTGCGATCTGGGCGGCGGCAAGATGGCAGCGGCCGATGATTTCGGCGTCGCCTGCTTCGGCTTCCTTTAATCCCGCGAAATGTTTTTTAGGAATGATAAGCACGTGCGTCGGCGCTTTGGGATTGATGTCCTCGAAGGCAAACACGTGGTCGTCCTCGTGAACTTTTTTCGCAGGAATCTCACCCCGCAGGATCCGGCAGAACAGGCAGTTAGGATCAGTCATCGCAGGCTCACCTTGCGCAAACGATAACACTGAGGTGCACGAGTTGTCAGCGGCCTGCCTGAGGCAGTTCGCAGCACTAGTCGAGCCTCACCAGGAACACCGCGCCTTCGGGAGTCTCGGTTTCGGCGGCCAGTTTCTTAGCGCGGTCATGGTCGTCGTCGAGCACGCGGACGCGAATCCACCAATCTCCGGCAGGGCTGGCGAAGCGCAAAACTTTGGCGGTGTGGTAGCGGCGGGTGAGGTGGTCGGCGAGTTTGGTGGCGGCGTGTTCGTCGGGGAATCCGCCGATTTGCACGGCCCATTTTCCGCCGGAGTCGAGTGGGGCGGGAGTTTGCATCAGCTCGACCTTCACCTTCGCGACGCCCGGTTGCCAGACGCCGACTCTGCGCGCGGCCGCCAGCGACAGATCAAGAACGCGTCCGGGAATAAATGGACCACGGTCGGTAATGCGTACGAGCACGCGGTCGCCGGTCTTCACGTTGGTGACGCGCACGATCGAGCCCAGCGGAAACGTGCGGTGAGCCGCGGTCATGGCGTGCATGTTGTAGACTTCGCCGTTCGATCCGCGGCGGTTGTGATACGGCGGGCCGTACCAGCTCGCAAGTCCGGTTTCCGTGACGATCGGCTTGGCTCCGGCAGGGATCGTAGGCTCGGCGAGGTCCGCGCCTTCGTTGGGTTCGGCGGCCGCCAGATTTTCGTTGGTCGCCGGGATCTTCGGCGCCGGCTGTCCCGACGGCCCCGTGGTGGTGGAGACAGGCGGTGGTGGCGGAGGAACTGCCACGCGCGCCTGTTTCGGATGTCCGCAGGCCGTGACCAGCAAGAGCGAGAGCAGCAGGATCAGGATCATGACGGCGCTGACGAAGTGGGTACGGCGTCGTTTAGATGCGAAAATGCCCGCAGGGTGAACTACTTCGGTGGTTGGTGCTGCTCCATATAGTCGGCAAACTCGGCCAGCTTTTGCGAAGCCGTCCGCAGCGCCTTGGTGGAGTGCGTGCGCACCGCCGGAACGACTTCGTCGTTCAGGTACTTGATGAATTCGGGAATCTCTTTTTCGAGACGCTCGGCGGCTTCGTTGATGGTTTGGCCGACGCGTGCCGAAGCGTCTTCCACCTTGCGGTTGAAGTCGGTCATGATACTCCTCGCGATCGATGGGCGTGAGTCGAGTCACGCTATGTTGCGGATGCCAGGCCGGTCCATTATTTCGTGCCCGGAGGACGGGGTCAATGGCGAGGCGACTGATTTCGCTGGTTCGAGCAGACTCAGATACCGCTTCTTGGCGCTTCGAGCCGTTCTCTGCGGTAGAATGCGGCCTCCAGCCTTGAGTGCCGTGGAGAAAAATTTGAACACCCGACCGCGCGAGCAGACGTTCCGCGAGTCCCTGCTCGCCTGGTATGACGAGCAGGCGCGCGACTTACCGTGGCGGAGGAGCCAAGACCCGTACCGCGTGTGGGTGTCGGAGGTCATGCTGCAGCAGACACGGGTGGCGGCGGTGATTGAGCATTATCACGAGTTTCTGCGGCGCTTTCCGACCGTGAAGAAGCTGGCGACGGCACGGGAAGCCTCGGTGCTCGCGGCGTGGAGCGGGCTCGGATACTACCGACGGGCGCGCCTGCTGCATGCAGCGGCGAAGGTAGTGGTGCGGGAGTTAGGCGGGAAGTTCCCCCGGACTGCACAGGCATGGCGAGAACTCCCCGGGATTGGCCGCTACACAGCGGCGGCGATTGCCAGCATTGCGTTCGGCGAGGCTGTCGCGGTGGTGGATGGCAATGTAGAGCGAGTGCTGCAACGCAGTGCGGCCAAGCAGATCGCAGGGGAGGAGTTGTGGCGGCAAGCCGATCTCTTGCTCGACCGCGAGCGCCCGGGGGATTTCAATCAGGCGATCATGGAGTTGGGGGCTACGGTGTGCACGCCCCGGGCACCGGAGTGCCTGAAGTGTCCGGTTGTAGAGTTGTGCGAGACGCGGGGGGAACTGGCGGGCTCGTCGAAGGCGGAGAGGCAGAAAAAGCGTGAAATTCACTACGCGCTGGATTTGCGAGAACGAGACGGCCGCGATGGCAAGGTGTTTCTGGTGCAGCGGCCGCACGATGCAGGCTTAATGGCGGGTATGTGGGAGTTGCCGGAGATGGAAGCGGCCGTGGCTCGGGCGTGGGAAAAGCCGATTCCTCGCTTCATTCGGAATGACAAAACGAATGGAAGAGCGAGGGTGAATGACAACGCCAATAACGGTACGACGGAGCTCTTGTTCACGGTGCGACATTCCATTACCGTGACGGACTACCTTGTGCATGTTTGGCGAATGGCGGCGCCCGCCGGAACGTCTGGGGCATGGGTCGCGGCCGATCGGTTGAAGCGAGTTGCTCTAACCGGGTTGGCGAGAAAGGCATTGCGGAAGGCAGGGGTTCTTTGAGATGCGCGTGTTACTGCGCATCATCCACGGCGCCTCTTGCGTCATCTAAAATGGAGCAGTTCATCGCGGGGACTTATGCGCTGGCTGCAAAATTTGTTTCTAGGAACGGGAGGGCGGAAGATGACGGCATTGGCGGCGGGGACGAAAGCGCCGGGGTTCGAGTTGAAGACGATCGACGGGAAACGATTCTCACTGAGTGACGAACTGGTTCGCGGGCCGGTGGTGCTGGCATTTTTCAAAGTGTCGTGTCCAACGTGCCAGTATGCGTTCCCTTTCCTCGAGAGGCTGTACAAGGCCTACGGCCAAAAGGGCGTCGCTTTGGTAGGCGTTTCGCAGAACGACGCCAGGGACACGGCCGGCTTCGTCAAGGAGTTCGGCGTGACCTTCCCCGTGCTGCTCGACGACACCCGTTCCTACCCGGCCTCGAACGCCTATGGGCTGACCAATGTGCCAACGCTGTTCTGGGTCGCGCCGGATGGCGAGATTGAAGTCTCAAGCGTGGGATGGGTAAAGGCCGACTTTGACCAGATCAATCGGAAAATGGCTGAGGCAGGAAAGGCCGCGCCCGCCGTCGTGTTTAAGCCGGGCGACGACGTGCGAGATTTCCGGGCAGGTTGAGGGTCCAAAAACTAACCCGCCAGTCTGGCGGCCAGAAAATCACAGCAGTAGAGGCCACGGTACACCTCCGGACAGGTCCGGCCGGGCGAGTGGTCTCAGAGGCGTTGGACTGTCGTGCAGGTACCCGCCTTGCTTCTTTGTAACTGGGAAAGGCTCTGTACTTTACAATTCATCCAGACTTCACGATAAGCCTTTCACTGGCACTTGGTTGGGGGAGAAACCTGGCGATGCAAGTTCTAAGGAGAATCGTCTCCTGTTGTCTGACGATGTGCCTGAGCCTGCCGGGTTGGGCCGAAGGAGCGGCAGGAGGTGCCAAGGGAGCCAGGACTCCTTCTGTCCGCCTGCCCGGCGCTGCTTTTGCGGCGCTCGAGACCATCACTCCCGATCACATTCGCTGGCACGTCCGCTACCTAGCGCACGATTTGCTGGAAGGCCGGGGCACAGGCCAGCGGGGTGGCGACATTGCCGCCGAATATATTGCCACGCAGTTTGCCGAGTACGGACTCAAGCCCGCCGGCGATCACGGCACGTTCATGCAGAAGGTGCCGCTGGTGGGCATTACCACGCTGCCCGAAACACAGTTCTCTCTGGTGCCGAAGCAGGGCGAGACCATGCACCTCAAGCCCCTGGACGAATATGTCGCCTACGACCAGACCCAGCAGGCGCAATCGGATGTGGATGCGGATATCGTTTTCGTCGGCTACGGGATCGAGGCACCCGAATACAACTGGGACGACTACAAGGGCGTCGACGTACGCGGCAAAGTGCTGTTGATGCTGGTCAACGAACCGCCGTCGGATGATCCCAAGTTTTTCAAGGGTACGGCGCTGACCTACTACGGACGCTGGACCTATAAGTACGAAGAAGCTGCGCGCAAGGGCGCGGTGGGCGTGATTCTGGTGCACGAGACCCAGATGGCGAGTTATCCGTGGGAAGTGGTGCGGAACTCGAACTCGGGGGAGAAGTCATATCTGAAAGTCGAGGGCCCGGCGCTGAAAGTTGCGTCATGGATTCATTTGGACGTCGCCACTCGCCTGGCGTCGGCTTCGGGGATGAACCTGCACAAAATGATGCAGGATGCGCAGTCCCGCGAGTTCCGTCCCGTAAGTTTGGGAGCGAAGCTCCAGGCCCACATGGTGAGCAAAGTCCGGAACTTCGAATCGAACAATGTGCTAGCGATCTTGCCCGGGTCGGACCGCAAAGCCGCCGACGAAGCGGTGATGTATACGGCGCACTACGACCATTTCGGCATTCGTCCGGATATGCCGGGCGACAACATTTTCAACGGCGCCAACGACAACGCCACCGGTTGCGGCATTCTGCTGGAATTGGCGCGTGCGTTCGGAACGGCGGCGGCCAGGCCGCGGCGCTCGATTCTGTTCGCGGCGGTCACCGCCGAAGAGCAGGGATTGCTGGGGTCAGAGTATCTGGGCAAGCATCCGCCGGTGCCCGCGGGAAAGATCACTCTGGATTTGAACTACGACGACGTGAAGCCGTTGGGTTCGCCCGAGGAAGTGGAAGTCTCCGGAGCGGAGCGGACCACGTTTTATCCTGAGGTCGAGGCCACGGCGAAGGAATTCCGGCTGGCGATCCGTCCGGATGCACGGCCGGAAGCGGGGCACTTCTACCGGTCCGATCACTTCAGTCTGGCACGCGTCGGCATCCCAGCTTTTTCCATCAATGAAGGGATGAAGTACAAGGGGCATCCCGAGTCCTGGGGACTTGAGCAGGAACGCGAATACGTCGAGAAGCACTATCACCAACCGAGTGACGAGTACCATCCGGAGATGGATTTTGTCGGCGACTCAGCGATGGCCCGGTTCGGATTTGCCCTCGGCTGGGAGGCGGCAAGCCTGCCTAAATTAATTGGATGGCAACACGGCGACGAGTTTGAGGCGGCGCGGATGAAGAGCCAGTAGTCAGTGCCCCTAACTGGGCAAGGGTGTCGTCCTTCAGCCTGACGTTTTAGACCTGCAGTGCTGCGAACAAACTCGCGCACATCTCTTACCCGACTCGACGACATAGTCGAAGATATCGAGTTCGAGCATCATATCCAGTTCGAGCATCTATGATGGCGCGCCCACCTGCACCTCCTCTAGATCCGCGACAGTTTCGGCTATGGCTTGCTGGCCATTAGATTCAGGGTGCACTGCACTGGCGCGTACGTGCAGAAGGGGTTCAGGTAGTTAGGCAGGTTGGGGAACGAGAGCGCCGGGACCATGTCAGTGCCGCCCAGCGCGGTACTGACCGAGTGGAGCATGCCGTCGCTGCCTCCGATCACGATCGTCCCGGTGTCAGCAGTCATGGCACCGCTCAGCGGAGTCGCGTTTCCCGTCAGTTCGATGCCGGTCACCGCTCCGGTCGCGAAGTTGTAGACCAGGACGCTGGCCAAGTTTCTGGCAAGAATATAGACCAGAGTGCCGTCGGCGGAGGTGAAGAAGTCCAGCGGCTGAATGGCGCCCTGGTTCAGGCTGATGTTCTCCTTGCTGTGAGCAACGGTCATCGGGCAGATTGACGTTGGCGGTGCGGTAGGCGTGGCTGCCGTCACAACCGGAATCGTTGCCGTGATGTAGTCGAAAGTCCCGTTGGTCTCGAGTGCGATGAAATGCATTCCATCGGGGAGGGTTTTGAATGAAATGGGAGTCGCGGTCAACGCAAAGGTGTCCGCTATGAGTTGCGGGCTGGTGACGTCATGGACGCAGTTGTTGTACACGGTGACGGTTGGGCCGCCGCCTCCCAAGGAGGGCTCAACCACGTAGGTGAAGGCATCGTTGGTGGAGGACGTAATCGTGCTGATGGTTGTGCCCGCAGGCAAGGGGATCGTTTGCAGTGCCTGCAGGGTCGAGTAGATGTACAGGTTCGGGTTGCCGTTGCCGTCGACCCCGACGATAAACGCTTTCACCCCGTCGGGTGAAAATGCTGCAGCCGAGGCGTTCGAGATATTGAGCGCGGTGACGGATGCCGAACCAGAAGCCGCTGTATTGGCGACGAATACCTGAGTTGAGTTGGAAAAGATGGCGCTGCTGCCGTCGCTGGAGGAAGCCAGAATATTTCCGGTCACGTTGCCCACGGAAGCGAACGGGTTAGTGGTGCTGCCGAGATTCGAGGGAGTGACTGAGACCGCGCCGAACTGGCTTCCTATGTAAGCCTTGTCACCGGCAAGGTCGAAGAGCAAGGAGTTAGGCGAAAACGGAAGCGGAGTCGCATTGCCGGCCACTGTCTTCGAGGTCGGAACGTCGTACAGGTAGGTGGTGCAGTCGAGTGGATGAATGGTCTCGCATCCCAGGCTGGTTGCCAGAACGGAAGAAGAGGACGCCGCTCCGGTGACAACGCCGGTAATAGCGGCAGTCACTGGCGGAAGTGGCGGCACGGTGACAGGCTGCGGAGGCGGAGAAGAGTACACCGGCAGAGGGATAAACTGCTGGCAACTGGGCAGCTGAAAGAACGTCGCGCAGGCGCTCAGAGCGGCCGGCGATGACAGAGCCACGGGTATGTAGGGAAACCCAATGTTGCAGGTCGGGGGCGAGCAGGAGGCAGTGACCGATCCCGCGCCCGGGGAAGGGGTGCTTATTGCGCAGGATTCCATGCATCCGGTGGCCAGACTCAGCACAGCAGGGTGCGACGAGGTCCAAGTTAGCGGAATCTTGCTGAGGGTGACGAGAGTGACCGGGTCGATTAGGGAATTGTTTCCCATCACGTCGGTAATGACTGCATTTGCAGTCTGAGCCGTGCCTTTGGAGGTGACGAAACTGGTTTGGCCCGTCTGCAGGGATCCGGCGAGGCCGAGCGAGAGCGTGATGTTCTGGATGGGGCAGGTTTCGAAGAAATCGAGCAACGGAGATGTCACGCCCTGGCTATTCGTATATTGCGGCTGGTAAAAGGTGTTGCTGGAGATGCCACCGCCGGCCGTGGCGTAGATCTGAGTGATTCCGGGCGTGGAGGCGGTCACGGTTGCCTGGCTTGTGGCGAAGGGGTATACAGGGTTTCCTTGGTTATTGATCAGCGGGGTAATTTTGACGACGTTTGCGTTATTGGCAGACCAGGTGAACGGACCTACGGAGGCGGTGATATCGCCACCCTGGCTATAAGCGTGGGCTTCGACAGTCATACTCTGGCCCTGGGAAAGACACGGTTCCTGGATCGGAATGCCGTTCAGCAGGACTCCGCTAACCTTGATGTTGTCAATCGGCGGGTGCACGAATACATAGGTAGGCGAACTGGTAGCCCCGAGGGCAGAGGCGGTTACCAGGGCCACGCCGGTTGCCCCGGGGGTGCAGGTGGTGTAGGCGGCGTCCCAATGGCCGGCGCAGGCCACCCCGCCAGGCGCAAGATTCAAGATCGAGGTGTCACTGGACGCATAGATGAAGGTGACTCCTGAGGCGCTGCCAGAGGAGTTGTGGGCCGATGCCGTGAAGCCGAAGATGGAGCCAACTTGAACCGAAGCGCTGCTGGCGGGGCTGAGGCTGACCACTGCCGCATAAGGCGAGACTCCGCCAGTGGAATGGCCGCCACATCCCGTGATGCCCCATAAAGAAATGATTGCCGCCGCCGACCACAGACCACCAGAACGCACCCTGCCCATGCACTCCCTCTCAGCCGTATTTTGGACCGTGCCTTCCTTGCACTCGACGCAACGCGCGGGAGAGTGCAGCACGATCCTTTCGTGAAACTGAAGTGAAAACTCGTAGTGTAGAAGCTGGAACTGGAATCGGCAAGAGCGGCTCATCGGTTTGCTCGCGATTCCTGGCACCGCTAAGGAATCACCACGGGACACGAAAAGAGTTAGCGTGGCTCGCCCACGGGTCCGTGCTGACTCCGTTCCTCGATTCCCGTCACTGGGATGCAAAATAACGGGTTGACGATGTTTGCGCGGGCTTGTTATAGTAGTTCGGTTCCGCGAGTATATCCAGGCTTGCTGTGTGCTGCGAGATTTCGCGTGATTGTGTGCGCGAACCGGCAGTGGAGCTTTTGAGAAAGGCGTTTCCGGATTGGAGTGCTGGTTCGGAAACTTTCCTCGCTGAAACGTGCCTGCGGTGCCTTCCGCCCTTATGTGGGAGGATATGCAGGACAAGGCTGACGAAACGGAGCGCCCCCGGAAGTTTGGCCGGGTGCCACCGTCGGCGGCGAAAGTCTGATCGGGAATCCAGAATCTCTCCGGCGTAAGTGCGCGGTGAGAAGTAATGGTCGGCATTAAGCCGGTCATGCCTGCGGATGCGCTTTAGGAAGGCGAATCGGTGCTGCACGCTGGGCGGAGCCCGAGTGTGCGGCCAAGGAGTGGCAAGAGTGCCTACGTTCAATCAATTGGTGGCCCAAGGGCGGAAGCAGCCCCGTTACAAGACGGCGAGCCCGGCTTTGCAGGGATGTCCGCAGAAGCGAGGAGTTTGTACGCGCGTGTACACGCAGACGCCCAAGAAGCCGAACTCGGCGCTACGCAAGGTGGCGCGTGTGCGCCTGACAAATGGCATTGAAGTCACGACATACATTCCCGGCGTCGGCCATAACCTACAGGAGCACTCGATCGTGCTGATTCGCGGCGGCCGCGTGAAGGATCTGCCGGGTGTGCGCTATCACGTGATTCGCGGGACGCTGGACGCGGTTGGTGTTGCCAACCGTATGCAGGGACGCTCGAAGTACGGCGCCAAGCGACCGAAGAAGGGTTGAAGAATCGTCGATGGTCGCTAGTCGTTGGCCAATGTATTCCGGGCGATCGCGAAATGCGTGCCTGGCAAAGCTCAAGCTAGAAGCTATGAGCTAGGAGCTAGAAGCTGAATGCCTCGTAAAGGACATATTGCAAAGCGGACTGTTCCGGCCGATGCCGTCTATGGGTCGGACCTGGTGACGAAGTTCATCAACTCGATGATGTGGCAGGGCAAGCGTTCGACGGCCGAGGGCATCTTCTATGAAGCCTTGACGCGGCTGGAGTCGAAGGGCGGCGACGAAGCGCTGAAGCTGTTCAAGAAGGCGGTTGAGAACGCCAAGCCGTTGCTCGAAGTGAAGACGCGACGCGTGGGTGGCGCGAACTATCAGGTGCCGGTCGAGGTGAATGCCGACCGCCGTACTTCGCTGGCGATCCGCTGGATCATTACTTATGCCCGGTCGCGCGGCGAAAAGGGAATGATCGACAAGTTGAGCAATGAGTTGCTGGACGCGGCCAACAGCCGCGGCGCCGCCATCAAGAAAAAAGAAGATGTGCATCGCATGGCGGAAGCAAACAAAGCGTTCGCACATTACAGGTGGTAGAGATCCTTCGCGCAAAGAGCGCGCTCAGGATGACAAGAATTTTTGGTTTTAGCTGAGAGCTGATAGCCGACAGCTGATTTTCGGAGCCCAGAAAGAAGAGTTAGAGAGTCGTGCCCAGAACAGTCCCATTAGAACGCTGCAGGAATATCGGCATCATGGCCCACATCGATGCCGGCAAGACCACTACGACGGAGCGCATCCTGTTTTATACGGGACGAACGCACCGCATCGGAGAGGTGCACGAAGGCACGGCCACCATGGACTGGATGGAGCAGGAGCAGGAGCGGGGCATCACGATTACGTCCGCGGCCACGACCTGCACCTGGCGCGACATTCGTATCAATATCATCGATACGCCCGGCCACGTCGATTTCACGGCGGAGGTCGAGCGGTCGCTGCGCGTGCTTGACGGCGCCGTTGCGGTATTTGACGCGGTGCATGGCGTGCAGCCCCAGTCGGAAAAGGTCTGGCGGCAGGCCGACAAGTACGGCGTCCCGCGCATTTGCTTCATCAATAAGATCGACAAGATGGGTGCTGATTTCGAGCATGCCGTCGATACCATCCGCAAGCGCCTCAGTGCCAAGCCCGTCGCGATTCAATTTCCCATCGGTCAGGAAGATAAATTCAAGGGTGTCGTTGATCTGATCAACATGAAGGCGATCGTCTGGAAAGACGACACCATGGGCGCCGAATACGTCACCGAAGAGATTCCCGCCGAACTGAAGAAGAAAGCCGAAGCCTTCCACGCCCAGTTGGTCGAAAGCATTGCCGAGAACGACGACGAAATCCTGCACAAATTTCTGGAAGGCGAAGAGATCTCGGCCGACGAGCTGCGCTCGTCCTTGCGCAAGTCCACGATTGCGTTGAAGGTGTTCCCCGTGGTTGTCGGAACGGCATTTAAGAACAAAGGCGTGCAGCCGCTGCTGGATGCGGTGGTGGACTACCTGCCCTCGCCGCTTGATGTGGGCGAGACGCACGGAAAGAACCCCGACAATGGACAGCCTGTAACCCGCAAGGCGGACGACAAAGAGCCGTTCTCGGCGCTGGCGTTCAAGATCATGGCTGATTCGTTTGTCGGCCAGTTGACATTTATTCGCGTCTACTCCGGACAGCTGAAGACTGGCGATTCCGTGCTGAATGTGCGCACGGGTAAGACGGAGCGCATTGGGCGACTGCTCAAGATGCATGCCAACAAGCGCGAGGAAATCAGCGAGATTCTCGCGGGCGACATTTGCGCGGCGGTTGGCTTAAGGAACGTGAGCACGGGCGACACGATCTGTGACGAGCGCCATCCCATCGCTCTAGAGTCGATTGAGTTTGCGGTGCCGGTGATCTCGGTTGCGGTCGAACCCAAGACCAAGGCCGACCAGGAAAAGATGGGCATGGCGCTCGGCCGCCTGGCCCAGGAAGATCCCACCTTTAAGGTTCATACTGATCCCGACAGCGGGCAGACCATCATCAGCGGAATGGGCGAGCTGCATCTGGAAATCATCGTCGACCGCATGATGCGCGAGTACAAGGTGGAGGCCAACGTCGGCAAGCCGCAGGTGGCGTATCGCGAGACCATTCGCAGGCACGCCGAGGCCGAGGGCAAGTACATCCGGCAGACTGGCGGGCGCGGGCAGTATGGTCACGCCAAGATTTATCTCGACCCGCAACCACCAGGGACGGGCTATGAGTTCGTCAATGAAATCGTGGGCGGTTCGGTGCCGAAGGAATTCATCAAGCCGATCGATCAGGGGATTCAGGAAGCGCTCGAAGGCGGAGTGCTCGCCGGATATCCGATGGTTGATGTGAAGGCCACGCTTTACGACGGCAGCTACCACGACGTCGACTCGAACGAAATGGCGTTTAAGATCGCCGGGTCGATGGCGTTCAAAGAAGCTGCCCGCAAGGCTTCGCCAGTGCTGCTCGAGCCGGTGATGGCAGTCGAAGTGGTCACGCCGGAAGATTATGCCGGTGTGATCATGGGCGATCTGAGTTCGCGCCGCGGACGCATTGAAGGCATGGAGCACCGCGCGGGTTCGCAGGTGATCAAAGCGATCGTTCCGCTGGCGGAGATGTTTGGTTACGCGACTCATATGCGTTCGTCGACGCAGGGCCGAGCCGAATACTCGATGCATTTTGCACGCTATGAGGAGGCTCCGCGGTCGGTGGCGGAGGAAATCATCGCCAAGGTGCAGGGAACGACGAAGTGACTGCCAGCACCGCGGTTCGTCGTCGACCGCGTCTGGGTCAGAGAAGGTAAGCGGGTTGAGTTTGTAAATTTTTTCGGGCCGAGGGAATCTGGGCGCGATTTTTGCGACAGGCCCCAGGCTACATCGTGACAGAAGTGAAGTCTTCGGGCGATGGGCGGTATCGAGTGCGGGGCTTCTGGAGTTGGCATCGCGAGTTTGAGATTTTTCGCGAACGATTTTCGGAAGATTTCGCGCGGTTCGATCGAGAGATTGTCGGCGAACTGGTGGAAAAACAGGAATTCGTTGGCGCGTATTACGAAGCCGACGGGGATGATTTGGTTTCGGCGTAAGTGAAGCCGAGGAGATAGAGAGATGGCGAAAGAGAAATTTGAACGGACCAAGCCGCACTGCAACGTGGGGACGATCGGTCACATCGATCACGGCAAGACCACGTTGACGGCGGCGATCACGAAGGTGTTGCAGAAGCACAATCCGAAGATTGTGTTCCGGTCGTTTGATTCGATCGACAACGCGCCGGAAGAGAAGGCGCGCGGCATCACCATTGCCACGGCGCACGTCGAGTACGAGACGGCGAACCGGCACTACGCGCACGTGGATTGCCCGGGCCACGCCGACTACATCAAGAACATGATCACGGGGGCGGCGCAGATGGATGGCGCCATTCTGGTGGTGGCGGCGACCGACGGTCCGATGCCGCAGACGCGCGAGCACGTGCTGCTGGCGCGGCAAGTCGGCGTGCCTTACATCGTGGTCGCGCTGAACAAGTGCGATGCGGTCGATGACGCCGAGTTGCTGGACCTGGTCGAACTGGAAGTGCGCGAGTTGCTGAAGAGCTACAAGTTCCCGGGCGACGATGTGCCGGTGATCCGTCTTTCGGCACTGGGAGCGCTGAACGGGGAAGCGAAGTGGGAGAAGCAGATTGACGAACTGATGGCGGCGGTGGATAAATCGGTGCCGCAACCGGCGCGCGAGTTGGACAAGCCGTTCCTGATGCCGATCGAAGATATCTTTTCGATCTCGGGACGGGGCACGGTGGTGACGGGGCGCATCGAGCGCGGCAAGGTGAAGGTGGGCGAGGAAGTGGAAATCGTGGGCTTCCGCGACACGCGCAAGACGGTGGTCACGGGCGTGGAAATGTTCAAGAAGCAGCTGGACGAAGGCATGGCGGGCGACAACGCGGGGCTCTTGCTGCGCGGCATTGGCAAAGACGACGTGGAGCGCGGCATGGTGCTGGCCAAGCCGGGATCGATCACGCCGCACACCAAGTTCAAGGCCGAGGTTTACATTCTGACGAAGGAAGAAGGCGGGCGGCATACGCCATTCTTCAAAGGATATCGTCCGCAGTTTTATTTGCGAACGACGGACGTAACGGGTGTGGCGGAGTTGCCGGCAGGCACGGAGATGGTGATGCCCGGCGACAACGTGAGCCTGGTGATCGAGTTGATCACGCCGGTAGCGATGGAGAAGGGATTGCGCTTCGCCATCCGCGAAGGCGGGCATACGGTGGGAGCTGGAACGATCGCGGAGATTATTCAGTAAGAGAATCGTGTGGAGCGGGCACTCCTGCCCGCTGGCCTGCAGCAGCCAAAAGCGGCGGGCAGGAGTGCCCGCCCCACACAAGAAAACAATCGCGGCTTGCGGCTTGCCGCCAGATCTTTCTTCCCGGAGATGCCGGGAGGGGTTAGCGAGAAAAACAGTGATTGGCAAAGAAAGAATTCGGATTCGGTTGAAAGCTTACGACTATCGCATTCTGGATCAGTCGACGGGCGAGATCGTGGAGACGGCGCGGCGTACGGGCGCGCAGATTGCCGGGCCGATTCCGTTGCCCACGATGAAGAACAAGTATTGCGTGCTGCGTTCGCCGCACGTGGACAAGAAATCGCGGGAGCAGTTCGAGATCCGCACGCACAAGCGCCTGCTCGACATTCTCGAGCCGACGCAGCAGACGGTGGACGCGCTCATGAAGTTGGATCTGCCGGCGGGTGTCGACGTGGAGATTAAGGCGTTCGGGAAAGAGCATAAGTAGAGCAGGCGCGGGCTCGCGCCCGCGGAACGGGCGAAGGCGCCCCCTCCCACTCGAGCCGATGCGCTCCCAGCCAATAGCCGCTGAATGAGGGCGAGCCATGCTGGGCACGGAGAAGGAAATGGCAACGAAGGTAACGGGGATTCTGGGCAAGAAAGTCGGCATGACGCAGCTGTTTGACTCGAAGGGCGATGTTCGTCCGGTCACGGTGCTGCAAGCCGGTCCATGCGTGGTGACACAGCATAAGTCGGCGACGAAAGATGGATACGAGGCGGCTCAGATTGGCCTGGTTGAGTTTGTGAAGGAGTCGCGGTTGTCGAAGCCTGAGCGCGGACATCTGGCGAAGAACAATCTTCCGCCGGTGAAGTTTCTGCGCGAAGTGCCACTCGAAGTCGATGGTGCGGCGGCCGGCGCAGATGGTAGTGCGGTAAAGGTCGGCGACCGCGTGCTGGTCGAGATTTTCGATGGCGAGAAGTTTGTCGACATCGTGGGAGTCAGCAAGGGGCACGGGTTTCAGGGTGTCGTGAAGCGGCATCATTTCGGCGGCGGTCCCAAGTCGCACGGGTCGATGTTTCAGATCACCGGATCGATTGGATCGTCGGCATTTCCGTCGCGCGTGTTCAAAGGGATGCGCATGTCGGGTCACATGGGACACCAGCAGGTGACGACGCGCAACTTGCGCGTGCTGGGTGTGGACAAGGACGAGAATCTGTTGGTGGTCGAGGGCAGCGTGCCCGGACCGCAGGGTGGATATATCGTGATCACGAAGGCAAAGAAGCCGCCGAGAGAGCGCCGTGGATTCGCCGGTGCGGCGACGGTTGATCCGCTGAAGGCGGCCAAGAGGGCGGCGAAGAAAGCATAAGTTGGTGTGGAGCGGGCACTCTTGCCCGCTGCTTTTGTGGTAGCGCAGACAAGCGGGCAGGAGTGCCCGCTACCACATAGACAAACGAGAAGCTATATGGCAACGATTGACATACATAATTTGAGCGGCGAGAAGGTTGGGACGCTCGATCTGGCCGACGAAATTTTCGGCGCGGTCAACGAGGACCTGCTCTGGGAAGCGGTGAAGCACTACCGCGCCGGGCAGCGCGCCGGAACGCACGCCACCAAGGCACGCTGGGAAGTTTCTGGCTCCGGCAAGAAACTGTGGAAGCAGAAGGGAACGGGACGGGCTCGGATCGGTTCGATCCGATCGCCACTGTGGCGGCACGGGGGCACCGTGCACGGTCCGCAACCGCGGTCGTACGACTACACATTCCCGCGCAAGAAGATGCTGGGAGCGTTACGCTCGGCGCTGGCGGCGAAGTTTGCTGATGGCAAGCTGATCGTGGTGAATGCGTTCGACGTGAAGGAACCGAAGACCAAAGAATTCCGCAAGGCGCTCGACGCATTGAAGGTGGAATCGACGGTGCTGATTGTCGAGACGCCGAAGCACGAGAACCGCAACCTGGAGCTGAGCGCGCGCAATATCGACGGGCTTGAGCTGGTGCGTGGCAACGAGGTGCATCCGTATCACTTGCTGCGCTACGACCGCGTGATCTTCTCGCAACCGGCGCTCGAGAAGTTACAGATTTCGCTGCAGAACTCGGCGGGGAAGAAGCACCGCAAGCATGGGGAAGACGAAGGCGCGAAGAAGGCCTCCAGTACTCCGCGGCGGCGCGTAAAGCATGAAAAAGCGGCGGAGGTGGCCTAGGGCCTAATCAATATGAAATCCGCATACCAGATCATTCGCCGTCCGGTGATTACCGAGAAGGGCCTGGCCATCAAGGAAAACCAGAACACGCTGGTCTTCCAGGTGGCGCCCAAGGCCACCAAGACGGAAATCAAGGAAGCAGTGCAGTCGATTTTCAAAGTGAAGGTGCATTCGGTGCGGACGGCGACGTATCCGGGAAAAGAGCGGCGGCGCGGGAAGTTTGCCGGCTACCGTCCGGATTGGAAGAAGGCGTACGTGCGGTTGCGATCCGGCGAAAAGATGCCGGAGTACGCGCAGAATTTGTAAGGCGGTCGTAGAGACGTAGCTTGCTACGTCTCTGGCGCTGAGATGCTGCAGGCCGAGACGTTGCAAGCAACGTCTCTACGAGAAGAGCGATTATGGCAATCAAGACTTATAGACCGACGACGCAGACGCTGCGCTATCGCACGACGATCGTTAACGACGACATCACGACGAAGCATCCGCACAAGCCGCTGGTCGAGCCCAAGCAGCGCACCGGTGGCCGCCGCAACTCGGGCGACACCACGATGCGGTTCATCGGCGGCGGGCATAAGCGCAAGTTGCGCATTATTGATTTCAAGCGCGACAAGACGGGGATTCCGGCGACCGTGACGACGATTGAGTACGATCCCAACCGCTCGTCGCGCATCGCTCTGCTCGCCTATGCGGACGGCGAGAAGCGCTACATCCTTCAGCCGGAAGGGCTGAAGGTGGGACAGAAAGTGGTGAGCGGTCCCGAGGCCGACATTCTTGTGGGCAATGCACTGCCGCTGCGGAATATTCCGCCAGGCACGCAGATCCACAATCTGGAACTCAAGCCCGGCAAGGGTGGGCAGATGGTGCGGTCGGCGGGCGGAGCGGCGCAGTTGGTGGCGAAAGAAGCAGAGTACGCGCTGGTGAAGCTGCCTTCGGGAGAAACGCGCAAGATTTCGCAGGATTGCATGGCGACGATCGGGCAGGTCGGCAACATCGACCACGAAAACGTCACCATCGGCAAGGCGGGGCGCTCGCGGTGGCTGGGAAAGCGTCCGCACAATCGTGGCGTGTCGATGAACCCGGTCGACCATCCGCACGGCGGCGGTGAAGGCAAGACTTCGGGCGGGCGGCATCCGGTGACACCGTGGGGTCAGCCGACGCGCGGGTACAAGACGCGGAACAACAAGCGTACGGATAAGTTCATCGTGAGCCGGCGCTCGAAGTAGAAGATATCGTAGAGACGTAGCTTGCTACGTCTCAGGCAGGACAGATGCTGCAGGCCGAGACGTTGCAAGCAACGTCTCTACAGAGGGAGTTATGGCACGTTCAACCAAGAAAGGCGCGTTTGTGGATGGCTACCTTCTGACGAGAGTGGAAGGCATGAATGCGCGCAACGAGAAGAAAGTGCTGCGCACCTGGTCGCGTAGGTCGACCGTGGTGCCTGAGATGGTGGGGCACACGATCGCGGTGCACAACGGCAAGAAGTTCATCCCGGTGTATGTCACCGAGAACATGGTGGGTCACAAGCTGGGTGAGTTCAGCTTTACGCGCCAGTTCAAAGGACACTCCATGAAGGCGGCGACGGAAGTGGCGGCCAAACCGGCCGGTATCCCGGGTGGTCCGGGGGCGATCGCTCCGGCGGCCCCGGCAGCGCCGGCGCCGAAGGCATAAAACTGCTTTTGGCTCTTGGCTTTTAGCTTTTGGCCAAGAGCTAAAGGCAAAGAGCCAAGAGTTGAGATACCAATATGGAATTTCGTGCTGAAATGCGTTACCTGCGCGTCTCGCCGCAAAAGGCGCGGCTGGTGCTGGATTTGATCAAAGGCCGTCGCGTGGAAGAGGCGCGCAACACGCTGCTCTTCACCAAGAAGCGCGTGGCGGCGCATGTGGGCAAGCTGCTGCAGTCGGCGCTCGACAATGCGAACTTTCTCGCTACCGAGAAGGGACTCGATGTCGAGATCGACAACTTGTATGTGAAGCGGGCGGTGGCCAACGACGGGCCGCGCATGAAGCGGATTCGCCCGGCGCCACAGGGACGCGCGTACCGTTATCAGCGACGTATTTCGCACATCGAATTGGTGCTGGCGGAGCGCGGGAAGAATGGCGAGGCGGTTGCAACCGTTGTCGGAGAAGAAGCGGCGGCGGGTCCGGCCAAGGCCAAGCGGCGGGCTCCGGCTTTGAAAAAGGCTGTGGTCAAGAAGAAAGCGGCGGCGAAGTGACCGCGTTTTGCGGGCGTGAGCGAAGCGAGAGACCGCTGCGGTCATCCTGAGCGTTTTTTGCGAAGGATCTGGTGGTTGGGTTCGCGGGCAGGAGTGCCCGCGCCACACGTAGGTTGATTTAGGAGAAGCAATGGGACAAAAAGTCCATCCGTATGGTTTTCGCCTCGGCTATACCAAGCCGTGGAAGTCGCGGTGGTTTGTGGAGCGCGACTACGACAAGCTGCTCTACGAAGACGTTAAGCTGAAAAATGAGCTGAAGGACAAGCTCAAATCGGCGGGCGTCAGCGCCATCGAGATCGAGCGGCCGGGCAACAAGCTGCGCATCATCATCAAGACGGCGCGGCCCGGGATCATCATCGGGCGCAAGGGCGCGGAAATCGACAAGCTCAAGGGCGAACTGCAGAAGCGGACGTCGCGGGAAGTGTTTGTCGACATTCAGGAAGTGCACAAGCCCGAGCTCGATGCGCAACTGGTTTCGGAATCGATTGCGCTGCAACTGGAAAAGCGCGTGGGCTTCCGGCGGGCGATGCGCAAGGCGGTGGATTCGGCGCTGCGTTTTGGTTGCAAGGGAATCAAAGTTCGCGTCAGCGGACGATTGAACGGCAACGAAATCGCGCGCTCGGAGTGGTATCTGCAGGGACGTTTGCCGCTGCATACGCTGCGGGCCGACATCGACTTCGGGTTCAGTGAAGCGCGGACGACTTACGGTGTGATCGGCGTGAAGTGCTGGGTATACAAGGGCGAAATCCTGCAGCAGAAGAAGCGCGAAGCTGTTCCGGCGGCAGGCGGATTTTGAGCTTTCGTAGAGACGTAGCTTGCTACGTCTCTGCCGGCGACGGCAGTGCAGCATGTGGTAAGAGCGAGACGTTGCAAGCAACGTCTCTACGGAAAAATTTATGTTGATGCCAAAGAAAGTGAAGTATCGCAAGCAGCAGCGCGGCCGCATGACCGGCAAGGCCTGGCGCGGATCGTCGCTGGCTTTCGGCGATTACGGGCTGAAGGTACTCGAGCCGGGATGGATCACCGACCGGCAGATCGAGGCCAGCCGCGTGGCCATGACCCGCTTCGTGAAGCGCGGCGGCAAGATCTGGATCCGCCTGTTTCCCGACAAGCCGGTCACGAAGAAGCCGGCTGAAACCCGTATGGGTAAGGGCAAGGGCGCGCCCGACCACTGGGTCGCCGTCGTTCGCCCGGGGAAGATTCTGTTTGAGATGGAAGGCGTGACATTGCAGGACGCGAGCGAGGCGTTGCGCCTGGCATCACACAAGCTGCCGCTGCGCACGACGATGGTCAAGCGCGAAGCGGCACATTGAAAGGCAGCTTTCAGCTATCAGCCGTCAGCTTTCAGCAACGGCGACGACCGAAAAAGCTGCAAGCTGCAAGCTGATGGCTGAAAGCTGAGAGCGATTTTTATGAAAGCAGAAAAAATCAAGAACTTAACGGACGCGGAGCTGCAGCATCAGGAGCGCGACCTCGCCGACCAGCTGTTCAAGCTGAAGTTTCAGCTGAACATGGGACAGACGGAGAGTCTGAAGAAGATACGCGGCCTGCGCAAGGATATCGCGCGAGTCAAGACGATCATCGGCGAGCGGGCGCGCTCGGCCGCAACGGAGAAACGATAATGGCGGAAACCAAGACGTCCACCCAGGCTACCGAGCATGTGCAGGGCCGCCGCAAAGAAGTGGTGGGAGAAGTTGTCGCGAACCGCATGCAGAAGACGATCGTAGTGCAGGTGACGCGCAAGAAATCGCATCCGTTCTACGGACGCGTGGTGGCGCGGCACAAGAAGTTCTATGCGCACGACGAGAGGAACGAGGCGCATGTGGGCGACGTGGTACGGCTCGAGGAGACGCGCCCGCTTTCGAAGCTGAAGCGCTGGAAGCTGAAAGACATCGTGCGTAAGGCGGCGCTGGTGCCGGAAGCTGCGGTCGAAGTTCCGGGCACCTCGACCTAAGCCAGATGAGAGGGGGAGACTGACGCCATGGCTGTGATGATGAGAACGATGCTAGACGTGGCCGACAATTCCGGCGCCCGCAAGCTGCAGATGATTCTGCCGCTCGGCGGCTCAACCGGATTGAATGCCGGGCTGGGCGACGTGATTACCGCAGCCGTAAAAGAGTCGGCGCCCGAGGGCCAGGTGCAGAAGGGCAAAGTGGTGAAGGCGGTCATCGTGCGTACCCGCAAGGAGCACCGGCGGCGCGACGGTACCTACATTCGCTTCGATCAGAATGCTGCGGTGCTGATCAATGAAGCTGGGGAACCGGTCGGTACGCGCGTGTTTGGTCCGGTGGCGCGTGAACTGCGCGAGAAGAAATTCTTGAAGATTGTTTCGCTGGCACCGGAAGTGATTTGAGAGCAGGTTTCAGGGTTTCAGGGTTTCAAGGTGCCTTGAGAGTCGGGAATCTTAAGTCTGAGTCGGGGAACCTTGAAACTTTGAAACCTGGGATTTCGATATGGCAACTGTAGCGACTGCACATAAGCGAGTAGACATCCGGCGGAACGACACCGTGAAGGTGATCACCGGACGCGACAAAGGCAAGGAAGGGCGCGTGCTGCGCGTGTTTCCCAACGACGCCAAGATCCTGGTCGAGCACGTGATGATGGTGAAAAAGCACGTGCGGCCGAACCCGCAGCGCAACATCAAGGGCGGCATCGCTGAGCAGGAGAGCCGGATTGCGATCTCCAACGTGCAACTGGTCTGTCCGAGCTGCGGACCGGTGCGCATCGGACACGAAGTACGAGGCGACCGCAAGGTGCGCGTCTGTAAGAAGTGTGGAACGACGCTGGATAAATAGCTGCTAGCTCCTAGCCACTAGCTTCTAGCTTTGTGGCGGCGGTGCAAGCGGCGCAGGTGAAATTCGGGTCTCACGAACCGGTACACGTCGAGCTAGAGGCTAGGAGCTAGAAGCTAGCAGCTGACATCCCGAAACCGTGGGAGGAAGTTGACGGAACGAAATGGCAAAGGACAAAAAAGGACAGAAGGAATCGGCACAGGAGCAGAAGGCTCCGGAGCAGGCGCGGCATAGCGCAAAAGAGCGTCCGCGGCTGCGGTCAAAGTTCGAGAAGGAAGTGGCTCCGGCCCTGTTGAAAGAGCTGGAACTGAAGAATGTGATGGCGGTTCCGCGGCTGCACAAAATCGTCGTGAACATGGGCGTAGGCGAAGCGACGCAGAACGCGAAGGTACTCGACCCGGCGGTGAACGAATTGGGCCAGATCACCGGACAGAAGCCGGTAGTCACGCGGGCGAAGAAATCAATCGCGGCATTCAAGGTGCGCGAGGGGCAGTCGATCGGGGCGATGGTGACCTTGCGCGGCGACCGCATGTACGAATTTCTCGATCGACTGGTCAACATTGTTCTGCCGCGCGTACGCGACTTCAAGGGTGTTTCGACAAAGTCGTTCGACGGGCGCGGCAACTACACGCTCGGCTTGCACGACCAGTTGATCTTCCCCGAGATCTCGTACGAGAAGGTCGACAAGCTGAAGGGGATGAACGTCACGATTGTGACCACGGCTGCGAATGACAACCAGGCGCGCTCGCTGTTGAAGCATTTAGGCATGCCGTTCCGGGCCTAGGGTAACTCGCCGTAGAGACGTAGCTGGCTACGTCTTGCTGGCGGCATTTCGGGCGATGGCGAGAGAGACGTTGCCAGCAACGTCTCTACACAAGAGTTGAGTTACAGGAGCTAAGGTTTGGCAACGACAGCAAAAAGAGTTAAGGACGCTAGGAAGCCCAAGTTCTCCACGCGCAAGCACAACCGCTGCAAGCTGTGCGGACGTCCGCGCGCTTTTCTGCGCAAGTTCGGGATTTGCCGCTTGTGTTTCCGGCAGCTCGCGCTGCGGGGGGAGATTCCAGGGGTTTCGAAGTCGTCCTGGTAAGAGATCGGTCGTTGGCCGCTCGTCGTTGGTCGTTAGCAAAGGCGAGTCGAATGAGTGGCCAGCGACTAACGACGAACGACCAACGACCGTAAAAGTTCAAACCGCCGCAGGTTCTCCGCGGAACGCGGAGCGAACGGGTGGCTGAAGGAGAAGCAAAACGATGAGGTTGACGGATCCGGTCGCAGACATGCTGACGCGAGTGCGGAATGCACTCCAGGCCCGGCACCAGAAAGTGGATATTCCGGCTTCGCGGCTGAAGCTGGAGATTGCCCGCATCCTGAAGGAAGAGGGGTACATCTCCAATTTCAAGCCTACCGAAGAAGAGGGCCACAAGGTCATCCGGATTTACTTGAAGTATGGCTCCAACAACGAGGCGGCGATCTCGAAGGTAGAGCGTGTGTCGCGCCCCGGATGCCGCGTCTACGTCCGCCGCAGCGAGATTCCGCGCGTGCTGGGCGGCATGGGGATCAACATCCTCACGACCCCGCGCGGAGTGATGACCGGCCGCCAGGCGCGCAAGGAAGGCGTGGGCGGCGAATTGTTGTGCCAGATTTGGTAGAGAAGCAGCTATCAGCTGTCAGCCTTCGGTAACGGCGGCTGCGAATCAAGCTGAGAGCTGAAGGCTGAGAGCTGAGAGCTTATGTCACGAATTGGAAAAAAGCCGATCGCGATTCCCAAGGGGGTCACGGTCAAAGTTGAAGGCAACACGGTCCTGGTGCAGGGGCCGAAGGGCAAGCTGGATACGGCGCTGCCGACCGGGATCACGGTCGAGCAGAAGGATGGACACATCGTCGCCATCCGCGAGAACGATTCGCAGTCCGCGGTGCACGGGTTGGCGCGAGCGCTGGTCAACAACGCCGTCGAAGGCGTGACCAAAGGCTGGACACGCGAACTGGAGATCGTCGGCATCGGCTATCGCGCCGAGATGAAGGGAAAAGTGACGGTCGTGTTCAACCTGGGCTACTCGCATCCCATCGAGTATCCGCTACCGACCGGCGTCGACGCCGCCGTCGATCCGAAACAGACGCGCATTACATTGACCGGAATTGACCGGCAGAAAGTTGGGCAGGTGGCGGCGGAAATGCGGTCGCTGCGGCCGCCGGATCCTTATAAGAACAAGGGCGTGCGCTATGTGGGCGAGCGCCTGAAGAAGAAGGTTGGAAAGACGGGAGCGAAGTAACCGTCGTTCGTCGCTAGTCGTTGGTCGTTCGCCCGGCCAACAAGACTTAAGCGGCGGTGCACGACTTGAGGGCTCGGCAGTCTTGGCTAACCACCAACGACAAACGACCAAGGACAGGTTTCATGCTGACGAAAATTACAAAGAACGAGAAGCGCGGACATATTCACGAGCGTATCCGCAAGAAGCTGCAGGGGACGGCGGAACGTCCGCGGCTGAACGTGTACCGCTCGTTAAATCACATTTACGTGCAGGTTATTGACGACCTGCACGGGAAGACGCTGGTTTCCGCCAGTACGGCCGAGGGCAAAAAGGAAGACCGGCGTACGGGCGGCAACGTCGCGTCGGCGAAAGCTATCGGCAAGATGATCGCCGAGCGCGCCAAGGCGAAGGGCGTGACCAAGGTCGTGTTCGACCGCGGCGGCTACATTTATCACGGGCGCGTGAAGGCATTGGCCGACGCAGCCCGCGAAGCAGGATTACAGTTCTAAGAGGACCGCTTTTGGCTTTTGGCTCTTAGCTGTTAGCTAGAGCGAAAGACGCCAAAAGCCAAGAGCTAACAGCCAAAGGCTAGGTTCATAAATGCCAACAGTGATTAAGAAACTCGATGCGGGTTCGTTTCAGTTGAAGGACCAAGTCGTCGCGATCAACCGCGTGACCAAAGTGGTCAAGGGCGGCAAGAATCTCTCGTTCGCGGCGCTGGTGGTGGTGGGAGATCCTTCGGCCGGTGTGGTCGGTTACGGTTCCGGCAAGGCCAAAGAGGTGCCGCAGGCTATCCGCAAGGGGATCGAGTCGGCCAAGAAGAACCTGATGAAGGTGAACCTGACCCAGACCAGTATTGCCCATCTTGTGCTGGGGCGTTACGGGTCGGGTAAGGTGCTGCTGAAGCCTGCGCCGGAAGGCACGGGCGTGATCGCCGGCGGCGCGGTGCGCGCGGTCATGACTTCGGCAGGCGTGCAGAACGTTCTGACCAAGTCAATCGGGACGACTAATCCGCACAATGTGATCAAGGCGACTTTTGACGCGTTGAAGCAGTTGAAGAGCAGAGAGAGTGTGGCCACTCTGCGCGGCAAGGTGGCGGAAGAACTGTAGGGCCCCCTTTCAAAACGAGGTAGAGATGACGGCGAAGAAAACAGATTCGGGCAGCGGAAAGATTCACCTGAAGTGGGTGCGTTCCGCCATTTGCGCCCCAACCAAACAGAAACTGGTGATCAAGGGGCTGGGTTTTACGCGGCTGAACCAGGTCATCGAACGTCCGGACACGGCCGCAATCCGTGGCATGGTGGCTAAGGTGCCGCATATGGTCGAGGTCCTCTCGTAGAGACGTAACTTGTTACGTCTCGGCTAGCGGCAATCGAAATGGGCGGCGAGAAGAGACGTTGCAAGCAACGTCTCTACGAAAGACGAGTTCAATCATGAATTTATCCAACATTCACGCACCGAAGAAGGCGACGGAAAACCGCAAGCGCGTTGGGCGCGGCATGGGTTCGGGCATGGGCAAAACGTCCACGCGCGGGCACAAGGGGCAGCGGTCCCGCAGTGGGTCGCGTATGATTCGCGGCTTTGAAGGCGGCCAGATGCCGCTACATCGGCGCATGCCCAAGCGCGGGTTCACCAACATTTTCCGCAAAGAATTCAACATTGTGAGCCTGGAGCGATTGGGCGCTCTTGAAGCACTTCACGGAGCTCCGATCACGCCCGACGTGCTGCGCAAGGCCGGGGTCATCAAGACCAAGCATCCGGTGAAGATTCTCGGGGATGGCGAACTCAAGGTCGCGATAACTGTGCATGCGCACAAATTCTCGAAGTCGGCACAGGAAAAAATCACCAAGGCAGGCGGCAAGGTAGAGGTCTTGCAGTAATGTTTGACAAACTGGCGAACATCTTCCGCATTCCGGATCTGCGCAAGCGCATCCTGTTCACTCTGGGGATGTTGTTCGTATACCGGCTGGGTGGGCACTTGCCCACTCCCGGCGTGAAGTGGGAGCAACTGGAACACTTCTTCGACCAGAATCGCGGATCGTTTCTCGGATTTGTGGATTTGTTCTCCGGCGGCCAGTTGCGTCGCATGACTATTTTTGCGCTAGGCATCATGCCGTACATTACGGCGTCGATCATTCTGCAGTTGCTGACTGTGGTCTATGAGCCTCTGGCCAAGCTGCAGAAGGAAGGTGAACTGGGCCGGAAGAAGATTACGCAGTGGACGCGGTATATCACCGTCATCCTGAGCGCGGTGCAGTCGTTCGGCATCGCCGTGGGCCTCGAGAAGACAGGCGACTTCGTAGTCAATCCGGGTTGGGGATTCCGCCTGTTGACCATGCTGACGCTAACCACGGGCAGTGCGTTCATTATGTGGCTAGGCGAGCAAATCACCGACCGCGGCATCGGCAACGGCATGTCGTTGCTGATTTTTGCCGGCATCGTCGTCGGCCTGCCGCGGGGTGTGATGGACCTGGTTGAAAAGGCCAGGAACCTGGCTTGGGGCGCGATGACCTTCCCGCTGATGATTGGGATGGTTATCTTCATGATGGCGGTAGTCGCCTTTATTGTTTACGTGGAACGCAGCGAGCGGCGAATTCCGGTGCAGTACGCCAAGCGCGTGGTCGGGCGCAAGGTGATGGGTGGCCAGTCGACGCATCTGCCATTGCGCGTCAATGCGGGTGGCGTTATGCCGGTGATCTTCGCGTCTTCGATTCTGACCTTGCCGCAGACCATGGGATATGGCTTGCGCAACAACCGCTACTTCGGCGATCTGATCCGCTGGCTGGGATGGGGTGAGCCGCTCTACACTTGCCTGTATGCCGTCGGCATCATCTTCTTCGCATATTTTTACGTTTCGATCGTGTTCAATCCCAGCGAAGTTGCCGACAACATGCGGAAATACGGTGGATTCATTCCAGGCATCCGCCCCGGCAAACGGACGGCTGACTTCATCAATGAAGTGCTGACACGGATTACGCTGGTGGGCGCAGTGTATCTGATCGTCATCTCGTTTATTCCGGAATGGATGATAACCGGCATTCACCTGAACCATCTCTACGGCCCACTGGGGAGGTTCTTCGAGAATCTGCCGAACTGGGTAACCAATGGTTTGGGAGTGAACTTCTATTTTGGCGGGACGTCGCTGCTGATTGTTGTGGGCGTCGCCATGGACACGGTGACGCAGATCGAGGCGCAACTGATCATGCGCCACTACGATGGATTTACGCCGCGCAGCGGGCGCCTTCGTGGGCGACGCTGGTAAATTGCGGCTCGTAGAGACGTAGCTTGCTACGTCTGGCGTGTGGCGCCACCGCGGCATCGTGATGGCGGCAGAGACGTTGCAAGCAACGTCTCTACGAATGAGTTTGGGGTTGCTGCACCTCGGCTGTGGTCTGGGGCGCCGGGGAGACTGAGGTTGGGAGGCTCTGGCCAGCCGATGGCGCAGGAAACCTCGCGGAATGTTGGACCCGTGGTGCTGCTTGGGCCGCCGGGTGCCGGAAAAGGTACTCAGGCGAAGCGCATCATGGAGCACTACGGAATCCCCCAGGTGTCGACGGGAGACCTGCTGCGGCAGAACGTAGCGCAGGGCACCGAACTAGGGCTGGTTGCCAAGGCAGTGATGGCCCGGGGAGAGTTGGTTTGCGACGACTTGGTTTGTGACATGGTCCGGCAGCGATTGGTGCTGCCCGACTGCGAGCGCGGCTACGTTCTTGACGGCTTTCCGCGGACTGCGGCCCAGGCCGGGTGGCTGGATGCTCTGCTTGACCACGAGCTCTTTGACAAATCGCGTCCCACGCGGGCTTGGCCAATTGTGATCAGCCTGGACGTAGACTATAATCAGTTATTGCTCAGGATCACTGGACGCCGTTCTTGTCCCACCTGTGGACGGATCTATAACGTCCACTTCCAGCCGCCCCGGACGGATGAAATCTGCGACGAAGTTCACGGGACGAAGCTGGTGACCCGCAATGATGACCGGTTGGAAGTTATTCAGCCAAGATTAACGGCTTACCAGGAGCAGACACGGCCAGTAGCTGATTATTATCAGCGCACCGGCCGGCTGATTTCAGTGAACGGCGATCTGCCTATGGATGACGTGACGGAACAGATTTTCCGGATTATCGAGGATCATCACGCGTAAGCATGGCAATTGTGTGCAAATCGGCGAGTGAGATTGAGAAGATGCGGCACAGTGGCAGCATCGTCCGCCAGGTTCTCGATCACGTGAAATCGCTGGTAGCGCCCGGCGTCACCACGATGGACCTGGAGAAGGCCGCCGAGAAGAAGATCAAAGAACTCGGTGCCAAGCCGGCATTCAAGGGATATTACGATTATCCCTGCGTGTTGTGCACCTCGGTGAATGAAGAGATTGTGCACGGCATTCCGTCGGAAAAGCGGGTGCTCAAGGAAGGCGATATCGTTTCGATCGACTGCGGCGTGGTGCTCGACGGGTACTACGGCGACGCGGCGATTACAGTTCCGGTGGGCGATGCCGTGACGCCGGAGCTAAAGAAGTTGCTGGAGGTCACCGAAGCGTCTTTGTATCGCGGCATTGAACAGGCGCGGATCGGCAACTCGGTAGGCGACGTGGGAGCAGCGGTGCAGGAGCACGTGGAGGCGGCCGGATTCAGCGTGGTGCGCGAGTTCGTGGGACACGGCATCGGCACGCGGCTGCACGAGGAGCCTCAGGTTCCGAACTTCGGCAATCGCGGACATGGTGCCCGGTTGCGCGAGGGCATGGTGATCGCGATCGAGCCCATGGTGAACTATGGGAAGCCGGACGCGAGAGTGCTCGGTGACAAGTGGACAGCAGTCACGGTCGACGGCAGCTTCAGCGCGCACTTCGAGCATTGCGTGGCGGTGACGAAAGACGGGCCGGTGATTTTGACGCAGTAAACAAGCTTTCAGCCATCAGCTCTCAGCTTTCAGCAAGAGTCGTACGCTGATAGCTGACAGCTGAGAGGTGATAGCTCTTAAGGAGTCGATGAGCAAAGAAGACGCGATTGAAGTGATGGCGGTGGTTCTGGAACCGCTGCCCAATGCCATGTTCCGGGTGGAGCTGGAGAATAAGCACCAGGTGCTGGCGCACGTTTCGGGCAAGATGCGCAAGAATTTTATTCGCATACTGCCGGGGGACAAGGTTGCAGTGGAGCTTTCGCCCTACGACCTGAATCGCGGACGAATTGTGTATCGCTATAAGTAGAGAAAGAGCGCCGAGCTGTGTTCGGCGGACGGGCAAGAGTACCCGTCCCCACATACTGGGGAGTTTGGAAGCATTATGAAGGTACGAGCATCGGTAAAGAAGATTTGCGACAAGTGCAAGGTCATCCACCGCAAGGGTGTGGTGCGGGTGATCTGCGTCAACTCGAAACACAAACAGCGCCAGGGCTAGTGGGATAAGAATCCCCACTTCTCGCTCAAAGAATGCGCGAGAAATGGGTCACCCAGGCTAAGAGCCAAAAGCTAAGAGCCCAGAGCCAGGAGAGGTTAAGAACAATGGCACGTATTGCAGGCGTGGATCTTCCGCGCCAGAAACATATCAACATCGCGCTGACCTACATTTACGGCATCGGTCATCCGCGCGCCGTCCGCATCCTGGATGAGGCGAAGGTCGAGCCCATGAAGAAGGTGCAGGACCTCAGCGAAGAAGAGGTCAACCGCATCCGTACGGTCATCGAGGGCGAAGGTTTGGTGGAAGGCGATCTGCGCAAGGAAGTGTCGATGAACATCAAGCGTCTCATCGAAATTGGTTCCTATCGCGGATTCCGCCACCGCCGCAACCTGCCGGTCCGCGGCCAGCGTACGCACACCAATGCCCGCACCCGCAAGGGTCCGCGCAAGGGAACGGTCGCACAGAAGAAGAAGGCGACGGCGAAGACATAAAATCTGCTGTTGGCTGTTGGCTCTTGGCCTTTGGCTTGGAGCTAAGAGCTAATGGCCAAGAGCTAAAGGCGAATCATGGCAAAACCAGCAGCAGCGGGCGGCGCAGCAGCCGCACCGGAGAAAAAAGGCAAGAAGAAAACCTTCAAGAAGAAGGAGCGCAAGCACGTGCCTCATGGGCTGGCGTACGTGCAGGCCTCCTTCAACAACACGATCGTCACCATCACCGACATGAACGGCAACGTTCTGTCGTGGAAGAGTTCGGGTTCTCTCGGGTTTCGCGGATCGCGCAAAGGCACGCCTTTCGCCGCCCAGCAAGCCGCGTCCAACGCCGCGAACATGGCGCGGGATCACGGCGTGCGCAGTGTGGATGTGCGGGTCAGCGGTCCCGGGTCGGGTCGCGAGTCGGCCGTGCGCGCGCTGGCTGCTGCGGGAATCGAAGTGCGGTCCATTCGCGACGCAACGCCGATTCCGCATAACGGCTGCCGTCCGCCGAAGAGACGCAGAGTCTGAAGGGCGTCGCTGGTCGTTCGTCGTTGGTCGTTGGCGAATCCAAACCGCGAACGACCAATGGCAAACGACCAATGACAGTTTTACCGTCCGGGATGAAGGGTGAAGCCAAACCTGTAAACCGGTCATCTAAAGGAGAAGAAATTTGGCGCGTTATACCGATGCAGTCTGCCGTCTATGCCGCCGCGAGGGCATGAAGCTGTTCCTCAAAGGCGCAAAGTGTTTTAGCGATAAGTGTCCCATCGAGAAGCGCAACTTCGCTCCCGGACAACATGGGAAAGACCGCAAAGCCAAAGTTGTGGGCTACGGCCTCCAACTGCGCGAGAAGCAGAAGGCCAAGCGCATCTACTTCACGCAGGAAGGTCAGTTCCGCAATTACTTCGAAAAGGCCGCGCGCTCCAAGGGCGTGACCGGCGAGAAGCTGCTGCAACAGCTCGAACGGCGCCTTGACAATGTGATCTTCCGGCTGGGGTTCGCCCAGTCACGCCGTCAGGCGCGGCAATTGGTGCGTCACGGGCACGTTGCCGTCGATAATCGCAAAGTCAACATTCCCTCGTATGAAGTGAGCGCCGGGGAAGAAGTTGCGATCCGCGAGAACAGCAAGAAGCTCACCGTGCTTGAACTGGCAAAGGAGTTCGCCAGCCACGGCACGCTGCCGAACTGGCTGGAAGTCGATCGCGACAATTACAAGGGACGTGTGCTTTCGTTGCCCAAGCGCGAAGATATTCAGTTGCCAGTGAACGAACAGTTGATCGTTGAGTTGTACAGCAAGTAAGGTATTGAGCGATTTTGCGATTGAGTCCACTGGGTGATTTGAAATCACTCAATCACCCGATCGTCAATCGCTCAATTAGGTCCATTACATTCGTGCCAGATCAGCCCTTTCTGACGTTGACCTGAGTAGGACCACTCAGCGAGTCGGAATCGAGCCAAACGGCCGAAGGAGAAACCCATGCTTTGGAAAGGCTTTCAGAAACCGAAACGTCTCGCAGTTGATACTTCCACCCTCACTGACAAGTACGGCATCTTCTGGGCGCAGCCCTTTGAGCGCGGCTTCGGCACGACCGTGGGCAATGCCCTGCGGCGCGTGCTGTTGAGCTCGATCGAAGGCGCGGCGGTGACTGCGGTGAAGATCGAAGGCGTGCTGCACGAGTTCCAGTCCATCCCAGGAGTGGTCGAGGATGCGACCGACATCATCCTCAACCTGAAGCAGATTCCGTTCAAGCTATCGGGCGACGCGCCGAAGGCCATCTACCTGCGCGCCGATCAGCCCGGTGTGGTCACCAGCGGCATGATCGAGGCCGACGGCGATGTTGAAGTGCTCGACAAAGACGTCTACATCGCGACCGTCAGCGAAGGTGGCAAACTCGACATGGAAATGCGGCTGAAGCGCGGCCGCGGCTACACTTCTGCCGACAAGAACTTTGACGAAGACCTCGGCATCGGGTTCATCCCGATCGATTCCGTACACTCGCCCGTGCGCAAGTGCAACTACACGGTCGAAGCCGCGCGTCTGGGCCAGATCACGGACTACGACAAGCTCACGCTCGAAGTGTGGACCAATGGCTCCATCACGCCCGCTGACTCGATCGGCCTGGCAGCGAAGCTGCTGAAGGACCACATGAACATCTTCATCAACTTTGAGGAAGAGATCGAAACCGGCACCTCGTCGTCGGACGAGCGCAAGCCCGAGATTCACAACGAAAACCTGAACCGGTCGGTCGAGGAGCTCGAACTTTCCGTGCGCAGCTACAACTGCCTGAAGAATGCGAACATCCAGACCATCGGCGAGTTGGTGCAGAAGACCGAAGCCGAAATGCTCAAGACCAAGAATTTCGGCCGCAAGTCGCTCAACGAGATCAAGGAGATTCTCTCTTCGATGGGTCTGAGCCTGGGCATGAAGATTGACGAGCACGGCAACGCCGTGCCCGGCCCTACGTCGAACGTTCCGTTGCCCGCGTCCGCATACGGACCGGACGACCAGCTGTAATTGAGCGGTTTCAAGGTTTCAGAGTTTCAAGGTTGCAAAGATACGTCGCAGCTTTGGACCAAGGTTTTGGAAGGGCACGGCTTTAAGCAGTGCCGCCCTAGGCTAAAAAGAATCGGGGCTTTAGCCCCTGAGGTTCGACATGCGTCACAAAGTTGCAGGATACAAACTCGGACGGAACACATCGCACCGGCGCTCGCTGCTGCGCAACCTGGTCACTTCGGTGATCGTGGAAGAGCGCATCGAGACGACGGTTCCCAAAGCCAAGGCCGCTCGTCCAATCGTCGAGAAGATGATCACGCTCGGCAAGCGCGGCGATCTCGCGGCGCGCCGCCTGGCGACGTCGTACCTTATGACCGACGAAGCCGTGGTCAAGCTGTTCGACACTGTGGGCCCGCGTTTCGGCGACCGCAATGGCGGATACACGCGCATCATCCGCACCCAATGGAACAAGGGTGACGGCGCCGACAAGGCTTTCCTCGAACTGCTCGGCAGCGAGAAGATTCTCGACGAGAAGAAGGAAAAGCGCGCCGAAGCCCGTGCCAAGAAAGCTGCCGAGGCCAAGAAGGCGATGGAAGAGGCCGAGGCCCAAGCCAAGATAGAGAGCGAGTCGGCTCCGCCCGCGGAGGGCGGAGACAAGAAAGAGTAGTTCCTCTTGAATACATCAGGCACGGCCTTGAGCCGTGCCTTTTTTGTTTGCGCCGAAGTCGCTACCGTGGGGTCATCCTGACCGCAGCCGTTCTTCAGGCGGAGGGGAGGATCTCGTTCGCACATGGGCAGTTCATCCGATTTCTACCACGTCGAAGGACCGTAATGGTCCTGCTCTCGACAGGCCCGATGCTTCGCCCGTATCATGCGCACTCGTACATGTCCTCTCGCGTCTCCCGGCGGTAATCTTGTCGGCCCTGTTGACATCTCCATAGACTTTCTTAATGGCCTTCACGAAGACCCAGATCGGCATTGCGGTCGGCGCCGGAGTGTTGCTGGTGCTGGTCTTTGTCGGCTACCTGTGGTGGCTCAGCAATCAAGGGCCGGTGCTGGCGCGGTCGGAAGAACACGATCCGTTGACCGGGCTGCCGCTCACGATCAAAATGAATCCGTTGCGCGACCGCTCGACCGAACGCGCCGCCAACAAGTTCCTGCGCGAGTTGCGTGACGGCCACTGCGACGATCTGCTCAACAAGTGGGAGCACGATTACCACAAGAAATACGCCCACTACATCTGCAAGTCTGAGGCGGAGCACCCGTTGCTCTCGTGGCAGTTGGTCGAATGGGAAGAGGCGCCGCCGCTCATCATCCTGCACTATCGCGGCAAGCGCCCCAGCAACGCGGGCCCGGCCCAGCCCGGAATCGACCAGGACCTCTTCACTCTCACCCTTACCCACCAGGGCGCCGACTGGGTTGTCACCAAGTACGACGCGATGTATTGAAGGGCAGCTCTCGGCTTTCAGCTGTCAGCTTTCAGTAAAGCCCTTCCCACACAGAAAACTTCGGCCCGGCCTTAGGGGTGTGGGTCCATGATAGAAATGCTTCATGCCCGTCAGTTTCCCCGAGTCTCAGCCTTCCGCTGCGCGCAATATCTACGCCTTCGGCATTACCTCATTGCTGAATGACACTGCCACCGAGATGGCGTACTGGGTGTTGCCGGCGTTTCTAGTGTCACTGGGCGCGGGTCCGGCGCAGCTTGGATTGATCGAGGGCGTGGCTGAGAGTGTCGCGTCGTTTGCCAAGCTTTTCTCGGGGTATCTGACGGACCGTCTCGACCGCCGCAAGCCTCTGGTCGTGGCGGGCTACTTCGTCGCCAACGCAGTGAAGCCGATCCTGGCGGTTGTCACCGCATGGTGGCAGATCCTTCTGATTCGCTTTACAGACCGTCTTGCCAAGGGAGTGCGTGGTGCGCCGCGCGATGTCATGGTGGCGGAGTCGGTGGAGAAGAACCGACTCGGGTCGGCGTACGGGCTCATCCAGTCGATGGACTCGGCGGGTGCGATCGCAGGGCCGCTGGCCGCGCTCGCCCTGCTGGCGCGATATGGAATTCGAGGTGTCTTCTGGGCCGCCGCGGTGCCCGGAGCGTTGTGCGTGCTGGTGGCGCTGTTCGGCATCCGTGAGACGCTCCGTCGCCGGTCCGACGACGATGATCCCAAGCCTGTGACGGCCGCCGCCGCGATACCGGCCGCTTCGAATCAAGGGTTGCCGGGTTCGTTCTATCTGGTTCTTTTCGCCGTGACGCTATTCTCGTTGGGGAATTCGAGTGACATGTTTCTGGTGATGCGGGCACAGAATGTCGGCATCCGCGTCGCGCTGGCGCCACTGTTGGGACTGGTTTTCAACATCACCTATACGCTGGGTTCGTGGCCGGCAGGATGGTTCAGCGACCATTTCTCGCGTCGTCGGATCGCGGCCGCGGGTTATCTGATTTTTGCCGCCGTCTATTTTGTTTTCGGACGCGCTCCTTCCATACTGGCGATCTGGATCACCATGGCGGTCTATGGCGTCTATTACGCGCTCACTCAGCCGGTCCTGAAGGCCCTGGTGGTCGAAACGGTGGCGGAGGAAATTCGCGGCCGCGCGCTTGGCGTGTATTTCTTCGTGACCAGTGTGGCCACGCTCGCCGCCAGTCTGATCACAGGCGAACTTTGGAAGCACTACGGCGCTGGCGTTCCTTTCTATTTTTCGGCGGGTCTGGCTGTGGTTTCGGCGGCGATGCTTTTGGTTCCCGCCAGCGCGAAAAAAGCGTGACGTCATTCTTCGCAGGAGGGAAGACGCTTTATCAAGAGCGGGTGCAAAGAGAGCATTGTGGAAAAAATCTGACTCGCGAACCGCACGGTGCCGGTGCGCGATTCGTGAGGGCAACTACAGTGAGGCCGTTCCTCCCGTTTGCGACTCGGGCTTGGCCGTGCCGTTCTTGATTGCTTCATCGAGAAGCTCCTTCATCCGGCGCGAAGCCTCACGCGCCAGTTCTCCCTGCTGCCGGCCTAGTTCGCCCTGTTGTTCGCCCAACTCTCCCTGCTTTTCTCCCAAGGCGCCCATTTCCTCGCCCAGCTTGGATTGCTCCTCACCAGCATGAGACTGAACCTGACCAATTCGGCTTTGCAGTTCCCCAATTTCGGATTGGATCCTGCCTACCTGCTCCACGGTCGCGCCTGCAGTGAGCTGTTTCAATTCCGCCCGCAGTTTGTCGAGTTCGGCGGTCATGTCGGGAACTTTCACCTGAATCTGTTTCATTCTTTCGCCAAGCGCCTGCTGTTGTTTTCCCAGAGCTTCCTGCTGCTTGCCGAGTGCGTCCTGTTTCTTTCCCAGTTCCTCCTGCGGAGCCCAGAGCTTGCGGGCGTGATCGATCGTGCCCTGATCGCGAATGATATAAGACTGCTCATCGCGCTCGAACCAGATAAAGTCGCCCTGGATTTGCTTCCGGAGTCTCTCAGCGTGCTGGGCATCTTCGGACGAGCCCGACATGGCGAGTGAATCGGTGTTGCCGGTGACGATTACAAATCGCTGCTCGTCATCGTCGCCGTAGGAATACGAATAGCGATGGCGGTGGGGCGAGCTCCCCGATTGGAAGGCCCACTTGGAAGGCGGAGCAACCGGTCGGACTGGGGCGACCGGTGCTACCGGATCGATTGGCGCGGTCGGGGCAGTCGGCGCCGTCGGCGCGATTGGTGCGGGCCCGGTGTTTGAAACACCGTCCCCGTCAGGTGCCAGCGGCATCGGAGGAATTATGACGGGCGCTTCAGGGGGCTGGGGTGCGTCGTCAGTATCCGCCGCTGTCGCGGGCGCGGCTTCCTCTGCCGGAGCGGCGGCTGGCGCCGCCGGCTTCGCATTTTGCGCAGGAGTCGGCGCTTGGGCCTGGGCGCGCTCCCGGTCCTGTGCGTCCAGGCCGGGACAAACGGAAGCTGCGAGGTAAACGAGGGGAATTGCAAGTGCGATGATCGCTACGGCGATGGATTTCTTTAAACCCACGGTGACAGCTCCTCTCCATGCAAGAATTCTCTCCACTCTTCGTTCCGCCTGGCCTGCCTTGGCCATCGAAACGCCCTGCCACCACACTCGTCCGGGCGCCGCCTGCAGCGCTTCGAAAAATCCCAGGAGAGTTCGGGCGTAATCGTCGCGGTCCGCACCGCTGAATAAAGCCGCTTCGTCGCTGGCCTGCTCCGCCAGGTTGCCAAGATGGCAATCGAGCCACCAGGCAAGCGGACTGAACCAGAAGACGGCGCGGTGCAGAAGAGAAAGACCCTGCGTAAGCGCGTCGCGCCGCGCTACGTGCGACACCTCGTGTGCGAGGACGGCATCGAGCTTGGCGTCCTCCCACTCTCTCCAGCCCGCTGGCAACAGAATCGTCGAGCGCAACGCGCCCATCGTGACTGGCACGGAAATGAGTTCGGATTCAGCCACTTGCGGAATCACGGATAGGCCGCAGGCGTGCGTGCGGGAAGCAACTTTGAGAGCTACGTGCGGCTCGCGAATCGGTTGCGACACTCGCATCAGCCGTCGGGCGAAAACCAGCCCTACGACGAAGCGCACGAGAAGCAACAATGCGACGGAGAGATAAATCCCGGTCGCGACTGTTCCCCAGCGAACCGAAAGCGAATCAGAGGACCATGGATGCGACGAAGTTGTGTTCGCGTGTTCCTGTCTTATCGGCGATGAAGGTGAATTCTGTTGGACAGTCGCGGAGGATTTCTCCTCGGTTCGTTCGTCGCTTGCCAATGAGTTGTCTGCAGTCGTCGAGATCGCAGGAGCTGGCAAATCAGGGACGTGGTCGAGCACAGGCTGCGCGTTTCCAAACGGAACGAGGGCCGGCAGGGGAACCGAAAGCGGCGGCAGCATCCATCCCAGCAAAGGCATGGCGAGAGCCGCATAGAGAACCGCAGTCCATGTGAACAAGCGCGGAGATGCGGCTCTCACGCGAAACGCAGCCAGAGCAAGACCCGTGCCTCCGGCCAGTGCGAATGCGCGCGCAGCGGCATTCGCCAGATGGGTGAGAAGCATTGGTAAACCGTCGATGGCGGTCGTGAGCATCATGGTTGGCCTCCTTACGCGTGCGACTTCTTTTCGACGGTCGTTCGATCTGCGCTGCTTCTCTCGGCAGTCTTTCTCTCGGCAATCTTGCGCGCGAGGCGTTCCAGTTGCTTGCGGTCGAGCACGGCGTTGTCCACCATGCCGAGCACGAGTTGCTCCGCCGATCCTCCGCAGAACCGGTCAATGATGCCCTTCACGGCGCGGACGGCCACGTTCTGTCGCGCGTCCGAGGCTTTGTAAATAAAAGTACGGCCTTCGACCTCGTGAGTGAGATATCCCTTTTCCTCAAGCCGACGGAGAACCGTGCGGATGGTAGAGTCTTTCATCGGACGAGACAAGGCCAGCGCCTCGCGGCAGGCCTCGGATGTGGATGGCCCGTGGGTCCAGATGTAATCCATGACGATCTGTTCAACCTCTCCCAAGTTCTTTAGACGCGGTTGCCGTGTGTTAGTCATTGTAGCGTTACAATATGTAACATTTAGAGATGGGCTGTCAAGTCGAAAAAAAAGCTGACATTCTTAGCGTGGACGCTCGCCAGCCATTACGGCCGGATGGGCCAATTTTGTTGGCCTGAGAAGCAAAAATAAGGTTGTCATCCTGAGGCCTGCGTCTTGTCCAGGCCGAAGGACCCCATGCAACTGGCACAGGAGTGCGCAGGTCCCTTCGACAAGCTCAGGGCAAGCGCTTCGCGTTACTCAGGATGACAAGAAGTATTCGCGGGATGTCCGCATTTTTGCCCACAGAAGAAGGAGAATCTGCGCGGCGACTCCCGCGCAGGTGTCGAGGATGACGTCGCGAGCGTTTCCGGTGCGTGAGGGAATGAAACTCTGGTGCCACTCGTCCAGGCTCGCCACCAACGCTGTCCCGAGAACGGCGATGTTTGCCCAGCGAAAAGTCCACTGCGCGCCGCTCGTGACAGGGAGCGTCTCGCGCCAGGCGCGGAACAGCAGGATGCTCAGAAGGCCGTAACCGAAGACGTGGCCGCCTTTGCGAATGAAGAAGTGCCAGTGTTCGAAGCGCTCCCAGTCCAAGCCGAACAGGAAATGCAACAAGGGATAGAGAAACCGGCTAGTGTGTTGAGCGGAGAGCCAGGCTGTCGACTCGATGGCGATAACGATCAGCCACAAAATCGCGGCGATCCAGGCTTTGAGAAGATGATGACGGTCGGGGTTCAAGAGGGTGCGTTGCCTGCGGCTACGGAGGATTCACACTTCACAAAGGGCGCGAAGAGTGGGGCGCCCAGCGAGATCGCAGCGCCTGAAGGCGTAAGAGCAGGTGTCCCTTCAACGTTATGCCTGAAGGCATGCCCTGATACGGACCGTTCATCTTCCGGCAATAAATACCTTCTTGCCAGGACCACGCCTGGCCTACTCAATGGCATAGTTCGGGGCCTCGCGGGTAATCATCACGTCGTGGACGTGGCTCTCGCGCAGGCCGGCGCCGCTGATCCGCACGAAGCGCGTCTTCTGTAGCAGTTCGGGAATAGTCGAGCAGCCGCAGTAGCCCATGCCCGATTTCAAGCCCCCGACCATCTGATAGACGATCATCGCGACTGAACCGCGGTAGGGAACGCGGCCCTCGATTCCTTCGGGTACCAGTTTGTCCAGGCGGTTCGACTCGCCGTCCGCTGCGGAAGAGGCGGCGGAAGAGTCGGCATCCGTGTTCTGGAAGTAGCGCTCACTCGATCCCTGGGCCATTGCGCCCAGCGACCCCATACCGCGGTACGACTTGAAGGAGCGGCCTTGATAGAGAATCATTTCGCCGGGGCTTTCGTCGGTTCCGGCAAACAGCGATCCCACCATCACGGCGCTCGCGCCTGCGGCGAGCGCTTTGGTGATGTCGCCGGAGTACTTGATGCCGCCGTCGGCAATGATGGGCACGCCGGAATCCTTGGTGGCGCGATAGGCCTCGGCGATGGCGGTGATCTGCGGCACGCCGGCACCGGTGACAACTCGGGTGGTGCAGATCGATCCGGGGCCGATGCCGACTTTAATGCCGTCGGCGCCGGCACGGGCGAGTTCGCAGGCGCCGTCAAAAGTTGCGACGTTGCCGGCCAGCAACTCGATTTGAGGCAGCTTCGCCTTGACCAGCTTCACCGCTTCGAGGACTTTCGACGAGTGGCCGTGCGCGCTGTCGATGGCGAGCACGTCGACCTTGGCCTCGGCCAGTTCCTGGGCGCGCTCAAGAAAATCTCCCGTGGCGCCAATGGCCGCGCCTACGCGCAAACGTCCCTGGGAGTCTTTGGCCGCGTTGGGATATTTCAACTTCTTCTGAATGTCTTTAACCGTGATCAGACCCTTGAGGTTGTACTTGTCGTCGACCACCAGCAGTTTCTCGACGCGATGCTGGTGAAGAATCTTTTCCGCTTCTTCGAGGGTGGTGCCCACGGGCACAGTGATCAAGTTTTTCTTGGTCATCACTTTATCGATGGGAATGTCGAAGCGGGTCTCAAAGCGCAAGTCGCGGTTGGTGAGGATGCCGACCAGCTTGCCGTGCTCGGTGATGGGCACGCCGGAAATTTTGTACTTGCGCATGACTTCCAGCGCGTCCGAGACCCGGTCGGTGGGATGCATGGTCACGGGGTCCACGATCATGCCACTTTCCGAGCGCTTCACCTTGTCCACTTCGTTGGCCTGCTGGTCGATGGTCAGGTTGCGATGCACGATGCCGAGCCCGCCCTGCTGCGCCAGGGCGATGGCCATGTGCGATTCGGTGACCGTGTCCATGGCGGCGCTCACGATCGGAATGTTCAGCCGGATGTTGCGCGTGAGCTGCGTCTGGGTGTTGGTCTGGGTCGGAATCACATCGGAGCGGGCCGGCAGCAGAAGGACGTCATCGAAAGTAAGAGCTTCGGGAACGGGAAAATGAATCATGAGTTTTCTGGAATCCCCGCATGCCGGGGATAAGCCTTCATTCTAGAGAGCGGCGGAAGATCAGGCAAATGGATGAGGATTTACTGTAAATGCTCCAAGATAATGTCACCCCATAACTGCAACGAGATTCTGTCACCCTCCAAGGATGGTGACGATGAGTCAGAAAGAGTTCCAACGAGTGAAAGTGATTGAAAATGCGGCAGGCGGGAGGCTGAGCGTACGCGAAGCCTCCTGCCTGCTGCATTTGAGCGAGCGCCAGGTGCAGCGGCTCAAGCGCCGTTATCAGCCCAACTCCACAGATTGGGTACACCACGGCAATCGCGGACGCGCCGCGCCCTGGGCCATTTCCGTTCCCCAGAAGCAGTTGATCTTAACCTTAGCGCGCGGCAAGTATCAGGGCTTTAACGATTCTCATCTCACGGAAAAACTTCACTCCGAAGAAAACCTCACCGTCGGCCGCGAAACCGTGCGGCGCATCTTGCGAGCCGCCAAACTGGCCTCGCCGCAGAAGCGCCGGCCCCGCAAATATCGCTCTCGCCGCCCGCCCCGCCCGCGCTTCGGCATGATGGTGCTCACCGATGCCAGCTGCCATGATTGGCTCGAAGGCCGTGGCCCCGAGCTCACCCTCATCGGCTTTCAGGACGACGCCACCGGCCAGATCCTGGCCGCTCACTTCCAACTCGAAGCCGAAAATACGCTGGGCTATCTTCGTGCTCTGCATGCCATGATCCTTGCGCACGGCCTTCCCCTCAGCCTCTACCACGACCGTCACTCCATCTTCCAGCGCAACGATTCGTACTGGAGTCTCGCCGAGCAGCTCGCCGGAAAACAATCTCCCACTCAGCTGGGACGGGCTCTCGAGCAGCTCGGCATCCAGCAGATCCCCGCCTATTCACCCCAAGCCAAGGGCCGCATCGAGCGCGCCTGGCGCACCTGCCAGGACCGCTTGGTCAGCGAACTTCGTCTGGCTCAAGCCACCACCGTCGAGCAAGCCAACATTGTGCTGGCCCGCTTCTGCGCCGACTACAACCAGCGCTTCGCCCGTCCCGCCGCCGAGGCTGCCTGCGACTTCCGCCGCCTGCCCCGCCGCTTCGATCTCGCCCGTTGCCTCAGCTTGCACTACCAGCGGGTCGTCGCCGCCGATCACACCGTCACTCTGGGGGCGCAGTCGATCGCGCTGCCACCCTTGCCCGGCCATCGTGGTTACGCCGGAGAAGCAGTCGAACTCTCCCATCAACTCGATGGCGTGTTGCGCGTTTTTCGCGGAGATGTTCTCTTGCTCGCCCGACCCTCGCCCCTGGAAGAACACGCCGAGCGCCGACCCCAGCTCCTCACCTCTGCGCAGAAACGAAAATCGCCAACCCCGCGCATCTACAACCTCTCCGGCCGCCCCGCGTTGGCGGCCGTTACTTAAACGTTAAGGGGTGACAAAGTCTCGTTGCAGTTAATACGACATTTTCTCGTTGCAACAACAATGGATGAGGATTTACAGTTCTGAAACCCCAGCCACAATTTCGGGGAAAACTTGTCGGATGCTCTCCATGAGGATGAATAGCCGGTTCGGATGACCGGGCAAAACCATAAACCCGTAAGAACGATAGAAGGCGGCAGCCTTCTCATCTTTCGCGTCGACAACTACCGCGAGCGAAGCAATGAGGCGGCTGTGCGTGAGCGAGTGCCTCAAGGCTTCCGCCAAGAGCATACCCCCGATGCCCATGCCTTTGAATTCCTGGCTTCGTGCCAGCCGTCCAAGCAGTGTCGCTGGAAGCTTTTCGTATTTCGGGACGCGCAGTTGTCGAGCGGCTTCAGAGGGCAGTTCTCCAGCATCGATCGCATACTGCGAGAGCGTGTAGTAGCCTGCGACGGTTTTGCCGTCAGGAGTGAGAACGTAGACGGCGGCGACTCGTTTCTTAATGTCTTGGCTTGCCTGTTCGCGCAAGTATCTGTTGAGAGGTTCATGTTCGCAAGAAAAGGCCGCCCGATCATGTTTTTTCTTGTCGAGCGGCTCGAATCTGAAGGTCGGTTGTTGCGGCTTCTGGGGCGAGGGCAACTAGCCAATCTCCTGGCGAAGGCGGCGCGCCGCGGCGATTAGCTTCGCATTGGGCTTGGGAGGATTGAGCAGCACTTCGACGAAAACTCGCCTCGACTCTTCGGATAGAACCAGGACCTCGTGCTCTCGGATAGTTTTGAGGGCAGCCTCCTTTGTGACCATTCTGACGAAATCCGAAGCAGAAGTGCCCCGCAAACTGGCCGCCGTTTCGATGATCTCTTTCTCCTCGCGAGTGACGCGAGCATCCAAACGCTCATCTCGTCGGGTTGCCGTTGCAGTCACTATAGCCACCTCAAGGTAAGTGTATGGCAATCTGCCACACATGTCAAACAAGGGATGATAAATTTTGCAAGTGACGATGTTACAACAGTTACCGAGCGATGAACTCTCTCCTGTTCCTCGGCTTCGCGCTGTGCGACGCTCTAAACGTGCGAATAAACGTCATCCTGTTTGCCATTCTGGCTGTCTGGGGTACTCAGATAACCGCTGCCCAGCGGCAGAGTGGGTGCGCTTTGCCTGCTGGCCTCAGAGAAGAAATTGCGAGCAAATACCCGAACGCTCACGAAGTTAGAGTGGCGGATCTGGGGGAAGACGACAAGAGGCAGTTTCAAAGGGAGGACGGCTCAGATTGCCCCGGTCTCACCAGCGTTAACTTCTACGGTGACGGAAAGCCTACGCTGGCGATAGTTCTGTTTTTCGAAGAGATGCATGGCGCGAAGACACAACTCATAGTGGCGCATGAAGCCCAGAATGGCTGGGAACTCAGGTCGTTGGAGCAAGAGATCACTGGCCCTGCACCTGTGGTTTGGAGTGAGAGACCGGGCAAGTACAACGATGTATACGGCGAGAAGACGATAAAAGCGGTCAATCCTGTCATCGTATTGTGCGCCTACGACTCATGGGCAATTCTCTATGGGTGGGTAGGCAATCGAGTAGAAAAGATTTGGATTCGAGACTAATTACGAGTCTGCATTCCTGCACAGGATGAATAGACTCGCTCCTTGGTTAACCCAATTCAGGCGTTTTCACGCTTGACGTTCGATCCTAACCCCTCCCGATCTGTCCAAGGGGCCCAGTGGACCTTGCTGCCTCGGTTTGTCTTTTTGCCCGTCACGGGCGTATATTAAGTAACTGAGAACTGCTGTGTACCGGCATTTGGCGAAGCACACCAGTGGGCGCAAGCCCACTTTTTAGTTGGAGCCCGCGGTTGTGACAGCCATCGCCTGTAAGCTACTGGAAGCATGGCGCTTGACGTTGATCGCATACGGGAGATCGCTGAGCGCGTGGCCGCGTCCAGCGGGCTCGAAGTGGTCGAGGTCGAGTCCCTGGGTGGAGGCAAGGCGCGCATGCTGCGGGTGTTTCTCGATAAGCCCGCGGCGGGAGCCGATCCTCTGGCCGGGGTGACGCACGAAGACTGTGCCAACTTTAGCCGCGAGTTTGGCACCATCCTCGACGTCGAAGATGTGATGCCCGGGTCGTACACGCTGGAAGTTTCGTCGCCGGGACTGGATCGCAAGCTGACCAAGGCAGCGGACTTCAGTCGCTTCACCGGCAGCCGCATGAAGTTGACGACGCGACAGCCGGTGGGCAACAACCGGCACTTTGAGGGACGGCTGGAGAGTTTTAGGGACGGACGGTTGACGCTTGATCTAAGCGTGGCGAGCCACAAGTCGCGAAAGAAGATGGGCGATGCGGCGGGCGAAAAGATTGAGATTGAGTTCGCCAACGTGGAGAAGGCGAATCTGGTGCCGGAAATTTAGGTTTCAGTATTTCAAGATTTTGAGTTCTTATGCCAAGCGAGCTTTACAACACGATCGACGCATTGAGCCGGGAAAAAGGGATTGATCCGCAGATTGTAGTCAGCGCGGTGGAAGATGCCATCGTCATGGCCACGCGCAAGTACTACAAGTCGCAGGAAAATCTCCGCGCCAAGCTGGACAAGGAAACCGGCAAGATCAATGCCTTCGCGGTCAAGACCGTGGTGGAAAGCCCGGCGCAGGTGGAAGACCCAAACCTGCAGATCACGCTCGACGACGCGCGCAAGGTGGATCCGTCGCTCGAAGTCGGTGGCGAGTTGCAGATTCCCAAAGTGACCGAAGGAATCCTCGGGCGGATCGCGGCGCAACTCGCGAAGCAGGTCATCTTCCAGAAGGTGCGCGAGGCGGAGCGCGACACGGTTTACAACGAATACATTGGGCGCGTGGGTGAAATCGTCAATGCGACGGTGAAGCGTGTGGAAGGGCCGGACGTGATACTCGACATCGGCAAGGCGGAAAGCCGCATGCCGCGCAAGGAACAATCGAGGCTGGAATCGTTTGCCATCGGCGAGCGCGTACGAGTGGTAATTGCCCGGGTCGAGCGAGCGTCCAAGGGGCCGGGCGTGGTGGTTTCGCGCGCCGCGCCAGAACTGGTGCAGCATCTGTTCCAGACCGAAGTGCCGGAAATTTACGACGGCACGGTGGTGATCCGCGCCATTGCGCGCGAAGCGGGCGAGCGCACCAAGATCGCGGTCATGTCCAAGGACAAAGATGTGGACGCGGTGGGCGCGTGTGTCGGTATGAAGGGCATGCGCGTGCAGTCGATCATCCGTGAACTGCGCGGGGAAAAGATTGACATCATCGAATATCACGAAGATGCGGTGACGTTTGCGGAGAAGGCACTGCAGCCGGCGAAGGTCAGCCGCGTCACCGTGGTCGACAGCGCGGAGAAGCACTTGGAAGTTGTAGTGGACGATAGCCAACTCTCGCTCGCCATCGGGAAGAAGGGCCAGAACGTCCGGCTGGCGGCGAAGCTGCTGGGCTGGAAGATCGACATCAAGAGCGAAGAAGAAAAGCGCCAGGAAGTCGAGCAGCAGATGGCTGCCATGGCGCCGCCGGCGACGACTCCGCTGGAGAGCGTGCCGGGCCTAGGCGAGGGCGTAGTCGAGAAGCTTACGGCCGCGGGCGTGACCACAGTCGAAGCTCTCGCCGACATGACGCCGGAACAGCTTGAGGCCATCGAGGGAATTGGCCCCAAGACGGTGGAAAAAATCAGTCTTGCGGTGAATAATTACTTCGCCAGTCTGGAGGCGGGCGAGGCGGTCACCGCAGAGGGCGAAGTCGCCGCGGAAGCCGCCACCGCAGAGGGTGAAGCGGCAACGGGAGACTCTGCGGAGCCCGCCGCCGAAGCAGCGACGGGTGAGATTGCCGCAGCCGACGAACAGGCTGCGGCTCCTGAGGCGGCGGAAGCCGAAGCCGCATCAAGCGAACACGAAGGGCACGGGCCGGAAGACGGCTCCGCTCCTGAAAAAACTGAATAGTCATGGCACGCGCGAATCCATTCGATGACGTGCGAGTGCAAGCAGCTGACTCCGTGAGGTTGCGATGAAGACCTAAGCACAGTGCGGGGTATAAGAAAGGCCGGATGAGTAAGGTTCGAATCAACGATCTTGCCAGGGAGCTGGAAGTTAAGAGCAAAGCCATCCTCGACGTTCTGCCTCTCGTCGGGGTGACGGAGAAGAAGACCCATTCCAGTTCTCTCGAGGACTTCGAAGCAGAAAAAGTGCGAGCGCACATCCGCGGCTCGTCGGAAGCGTCCGCGCCGACAGCCCGCTCTGCGCGCCCGCTGCGCGGCGAAGAAGAAATCAAGACCAAGATTGATCTATCGCATATCTCCCGTCCCGGGGATGTGCTCAAAGCTATTACGCAGCAGAAAGAAGCGGTGGCGCCTCCGCCGCGCCAGTCCGCGCCTCCGCCCATAGTAGCAAAGCCGGCGATCGTCCCGCCGGTGGCGCGACCGACGCCGCCTCCGGCCGCGCCAGTTACACCTACCGCCGCGGCTCCGGCTGCTCCAACCGCAAAGCCTGCACTTGTGGCTCCGGTAGCTCCACAAGTTGAGAAGCCCACTGCGGTGCCCGTGCCTCCAGCGACACCGGCCGTGGTCGCGCCGCCCTCATCTGCTCCGCCGCGGCTAGTGGCGCCTGTTCCGCCAGCAGTGGTAGCGCCGCCCGCGCCTGCAACTCCGGCGGTCACGGCATCCGCCGCCGCTCCTCCCGCTCCTTCGACGCCTCCGGTTGCTCCACGTCTTGCAGCGCCGCCCGTCGCGGCTGCGCCTCAGCCTCCGGCGCCGCGCATGATCGTGCCGCAGACCGGGCCACGCCCGGTCTACAAAGCGCCACCGCCGAGGCCCGCACCGCCAGCATCGCAATCCAGCGCTCCTTCCGCCGGAATTGCGCGTCCGGCACCCGGCCGCCCGGTACCGGGTCAGCCGATTTTCCAGCGCCCGCGTCCGGCTGCGCCCGGCGCAGGTGGAGCGCGGCCTCCGCTACGTCCGGGTGAACGACGCCCGATGCATCCTACGCGCACAGCTCCGACCGGTTCTCGTCCCATCGGTGTCGGCCCGGGGCTGCCACCTCCGGGACCGGTTCGTCCCGGCAGCCGTCCGGGCGCGCCTGCGCGTCGGCCCGGCCAGCGCTACGTTCCGCGCGGGGTCAAAGAAGGCCCGATGAAGGGCTACGTTCCGCCGCCGCGCATGGTGGTGTCGAACGAGCCGATGCCGATCACGCGCAACATCACGATCACCGAAGGCATCAGCGTTAAAGATCTGGCGGAGAAACTCGATATCCGCGCGAAGGACCTGATCTCGCGCCTGCTGGCCCGCGGCGTTTTCGCCACGATCAACCAGACGCTCGACGCCGAACTCGCCAGTGAGATGGCTCGATTCTTCGGCGCCGACACGAATGTCATCACGTTCGAAGAGCAGGCTGCCAAGGATATTGATGCTGCCGCGGCGAGCGGGGAGGAAGCTGCGGTTGAGGTCGCGCCGCGTCCGCCAGTGGTCACGATCATGGGTCACGTCGACCACGGCAAGACCACGTTGCTCGATGCCATTCGGCTTACCAACGTCGCCGAGGGCGAAGCTGGGGGAATCACCCAGCACATCGGCGCCTACAAAGTTCGTATCACTGACCAGGAATCTCCAGCCTTTGGCCGCGAGATCGTGTTCCTCGATACGCCGGGTCACGAAGCGTTCACGCGCATGCGCGCTCGCGGCGCCAAGGCGACCGACATTGTCGTGCTGGTCGTAGCCGCCGATGACGGCGTCATGCCGCAGACGGTCGAAGCCATCGATCACGCGCACGCGGCAGAAGTTCCGATCATCGTTGCAGTGAACAAGATCGATAAGCCTGAGGCAATGCCGGATCGTGTGAAGAAGCAACTCGCCGATCGCGGCCTTATGCCGGAAGACTGGGGCGGCAAAACGGTCTTCGTCGACGTCTCGGCGAAGAAGAAAACGAATCTGAACTTGCTGATGGAAATGATCTGCCTGGTCGCCGATCTGGCGGAGTTGAAGGCGACTCCCGAGCGCGCCGCGACCGGCGTCGTGCTCGAAGCCAAACTCGATCGCGGCCGCGGCCCCGTGGCCACGGTGCTGGTGCAGAACGGCACGCTCAACGCCGGCGACAACTTCGTGGTGGGCAACGTCTACGGGAAAGTGCGCGCCATGTTCGACGATCGCGGCGTGACGCTCGAATCGGCCCCGCCATCAACCCCGGTAGAAATTCTCGGCATGGAAGGCTTGCCGCAGGCCGGCGATCAGTTTGTCGTGGTGGCCGATCGCGACAAGGCGCGCGGCATCTCCGAATACCGCGAGCAGAAAGCCCGCGAAGCCGCGCTGGCCAAGAGTTCGCGCGTGTCGCTGGAAGGGCTGGCCGAGCAGATCAAGACCGCCGGCACCAAGGAACTGAACATCATCCTGAAGGGCGACGTGGGCGGGTCGGTGGAAGTCTTGAGCGATCTGCTGGCGAAGCTTTCCAACGACAAAGTGCGTCTGAAGTTGCTGCGCTCGGGCGTGGGCGCGATCACCGAAACCGACGTGCTGCTGGCGTCAGCGTCGAATGCAATCATCATCGGCTTCAACGTGCGGCCGGAGCGCAAGGCGCAGGAACTGGCCGAGCAGGAAGAAGTCGATATCCGCCTACATTCGATCATTTACGAACTGCAGGACGAGATCAAGCGCGCCATGAGCGGCCTGCTCGAGCCGACTATCAAAGAAACATATCAGGGCCGCGCGGAGGTTCTCGAAACCTTCCGCATCCCGAAAGTGGGCACGGTGGCGGGGTGCCGCGTCATCGACGGCTCGATCAAGCGCGATTCCGAAGTGCGCCTGTTGCGCGACAACGTGGTCGTGTTCAAAGGCAAAGTCGGCTCTCTGCGCCGCTTCAAAGACGATGCCAAGGAAGTCACTAATGGCATGGAGTGCGGCATCTCGATCTCCAACTACGGCGACATTAAAGCCCACGACGTGATCGAGGCATTCGCCACGGAGCGAATCGCGGCAGAAGTGATTGCGTAGGCCCCGTCGTTGGTCGTTAGTCCCTTCGCTCGCTCAGGGCAGGCTAAGAACGGTCGTTCGACTAAGCACCAGCGACTAACGACTGCATGATCGCCTTCCTCACGCTCGAACTCCACATCGAAGCCGCGCAATCGCTCAAAGATCGGCGCCAAGTCGTGCGCAGCCTGAAAGACCGGCTGCGCGCCAGTTTCAACGTGTCCGTCGCTGAACTTGACGCCAACAGCCTGTGGAACCGCGCCACCATCGGCATCGTCAGTCTCTCCGACTCGCGTGACTATCTCGACGGACTGATGAAAAAAGTAGAGCGTGCGGCCACGCGCATTGCCAACAATCACGGTGCGGATGTCGCGGATTCGTTCGTGGAATATTTCTAGTCCGGTCGTCAGCAGTTGGCGTGAAAGTCTCGGCGTTTGCAAGCCGTCAATCATTTCGCGGGCCCTTCCGGCATCGCTTGAAATGACGCCGGATACGGGTCTTCGTCCAAAACGAAGTGGCCACGCGGTTTCAGACTTTGCTGCTATAACTAGACAGCTCCGGTCTATGTGGTTGATGCATTCCACCTGGCTCAGACACGTGTTTCGGTTCACCGTCACGGCGGCAGTTTTGGTGGCGCTGACGCCCTTTGCAGCGGCCGAAACGGGAGCGGAGGCGTGGCTGCGGTACGCCGCGCTGGATGCAAAGACGGTGAAGACGTACCAGGGGTTGCCGTCCAGCGTCCTGGGGCTTGGCGACTCACCGGTGTTGAAGTCGGCGCAGGGGGAACTGGTTCGGGGGATCTCGCGAATGTTGGGCCGGAGTTTGCGCATAGCTCCGCATCCGACGGAGGGCGCATTCATCCTGGGGACTCTCGACCAACTTCACGCACTCGCCACGCAACTGAATCCGCCCGAACAGTTGATAGCCGATGGCTATTGGCTGAAGAGCGCGCGTATCGGAGAGCATGAATGTCTCGTCATTACCGCAACGACCGACCGCGGCGTTCTCTATGGCGTGTTCGCGCTGCTGAGCAAAATCGCGCGGGCGGAAAACGTCGCGGCACTCGATGAACTGGGGCAGCCACACGCTCCTCTGCGCTGGGTGAATCAGTGGGATAACCTCGACGGCCACATTGAGCGCGGATATGGCGGGCCTTCCATATTTTTCACCGGGGGCAAGGTCCGCGACGATTTGTCTCGCGCCGGAGAGTATGCCCGCCTGCTGGCCTCGGTCGGAATCAATGGATGCGCAATCAACAATGTGAACGCCGACCCGCGTGTCCTCGACACTGCCTTCATCGCGCAGGTCAGCCGCATCGCTGACGTGTTTCGGCCGTGGGGCGTGCAACTTGCTCTCTCGGTCGACTTGAGCAGTCCCAAGACTCTTGGCGATTTGGACACGTTCGATCCGCTGGATCCGCGGGTGGTCGCGTGGTGGCGTAATAAAGCCGACGAGACCTACCGCCAGATTCCGGATTTCGGCGGCTTTGTGGTCAAGGCTGATTCGGAAGGACGCCTCGGGCCTTCCACATACAATCGCACCCAGGCTGACGCAGCCAACGTGGTTGCGCGCGCTCTCAAGCCGCATGGCGGCGTCGTGTTCTATCGAGCGTTCGTGTACAACCACCATTTGGACTGGCGCAATCTGAAAAACGATCGCGCCAAAGCCGCATATGACATTTTTCATCCGCTCGACGGCGCCTTCGATGACCACGCCATCGTTCAGATCAAAAACGGTCCTATCGACTTTCAAGTGCGCGAGCCGGTGTCTCCGCTTTTCGCCGGCTTGCGCCGCACCAACGAAGCCATCGAATTGCAGATCACACAGGAATACACCGGGCAGCAGCGACAACTTTGCTTTCTGGTCCCGATGTGGAAGGAAATCCTTGATTTCGATATGCGCATCGACGACCGACCCTCCCCGGTGAAGGATCTTGTTGCGGGCCGAACGTTTCAACGACCGACCGGTGGGATCGTGGGCGTGGCCAACGTCGGGATGGATTCAACCTGGCTGGGAAACCCTCTGGCCATGGCCAATCTCTACGGTTTCGGACGACTGGCGTGGCAGGCTGACTTGAGCGCCAAGACGATCATCGACGAGTGGACCCGCCTCACGTTCGGCTACGATCCGTTGGCGGTTCAGTCCATTGCGACGCTGCAGTTGAGTTCCTGGCATGTGTACGAAAGTTACACCGGGTCATTAGGCGCGGGCACGCTTACGAACATCGTTGGCAACCACTACGACCCGGCGCCGGAGTCGTCCGAGAGAAATGGTTGGGGACAGTGGCACCGCGCTGATCATGACGGAATCGGCATGGATCGCACGGTGGCGACCGGCACCGGGTATATCGCCCAATATCCTGCGGCTATACAAAAGCTGTACGAATCGCTCGCCGCCTGCCCCGACAACTTGTTGCTATTTTTTCACCATGTACCGTATACCTACGTTCTCCATTCGGGGAAAACGGTGATCCAGCACATTTACGATTCGCATTTCGATGGCGCAGAACAGGCCAGCGGTTTTGTCTCGAAGTGGGAAGCACTTCAGAGGCACATCGATGAAGAACGTTACAACGAAGGTCTGAAGTTGCTGCAGTACCAGGCCGGAGAGGCTGTCATTTGGCGCGACGCGATTTGCAATTGGATCTATCATCTTTCGGGCATTCCCGATCAAAAGGGGCGCGTGGGGACTGAGCCTCGCCACTAACCTCCCGTTTCCTGTTGCTTTGTTCTTTCCACTGGTTTACTCATTTTTTTCTTTTCTCCTGCCCTTGCGCGTGGGGACGTAAACGTTTACATTCAGCCTTGCAGAATCGTTTTTGCGCTGCCAAAACGTTTAACCCGGCGCGATTTGCACTCGCTGGAGGTGGCCGGGTGGTGGCCACGAGTTAGAAATGGGTAAAGAGCCGACGACGCTCCTCGATATTGCCAAGGCGCTTGGGACCTCTATTGGCACCGTGCATCGCGCCTTACACGACAACCCCGGCGTGAGTCCAGCCACAAAAGCCAGAGTCCTGGAGATGGCCAGAACCTTGGGCTATCGGCCCAACCTCGCGGCCCGGCTTCTGTCTTCCAAGCGAACTTTTCGGGTTTCGGTGCAAACCTTGAAGGGCACCACGTCATTCTGGGACGAGGTGCGCGCCGGCATTCGGGAAGAGGCGGCATCGAACCCGCTGGAAAACGTTGAGCTCGAGTTCCGAACCTATCCCCAGCTGGGGGAGGGCGAACAAGAGGCGTTCCGTGCCGCGCTCCGCAAGAAGGTGGATGGAATCATCATCTTCCCGGGCAATCCGAAAGGCTTGCAGCCATGGATCCAGCGCGCCTCGCGTGACCGAATTCCAGTGGTGTGCGTGGCTACGGATGCTCCCAACAGTGGGCGCCGAGGCATCGTGGCCATCGATACTCTGGTGAGCGGTTCAATCGCCGCCGATTTGATGGGCCGGTTCCTCGTCGGCCGCAAGGGCACCATTGCCATCACCGTCTTCGACATGGCGATTACCGAGCATGCGGAAAAGTACGCCGCATTTGAAGCGACCTTGCGGTCGCTCTATCCTCACCTCGAGGTCTTGAAGCCGATCGAGGATTATGGCACCGAAGTGGAAGCATACAGCAAGTCGCGCAAACTTTTTGAGGAACGGTGCGACCTGGCGGGCGTGTACGTGACGACCGAAGCTTCGATCCCAGTCCTGAAAGCTGCCCGCGACGCCAACTTGCTGCCCGGTCTCACGATCATCACCACGGACCTGTTTCCCGATCTCGTCCCTCAGATTCGCTCGGGCGCAGTGGCGGCGTCGATTTATCAGCGTCCGCGGGCCCAGGGTGAGATGGCGTTTCGCATGCTGCACAAGTTCCTGGCGGAACGCGGCGATTCGACAGACCAACTTGCGCTGGCGCCGCATCTGGTAATGCGCGGCAATCTCGATTTCTTCCTGCGCCGGATGTCCCAGGAGGCCGGCAAAGAAAAAATCCCACAACTCCGGGAAAGGCCGCCAGTCTTGGCGGAGGATATGGCTTAGCCCTCACGCACAGAAATTAAAGAGGAGGAAACATCGCGTATCTAGGCATCGACGTCGGCACCGGAGGCACGCGAGCGCTCGTCATGAACGAGCAGGGGAGCGTGGTTGCGTCGGCGTCGGCCGAGCATGAGCCCTTCGCCAGCCCACGGCCAGGTTGGGCAGAACAGGATCCGCGCGACTGGTGGAAGGCCTGCGGGACGGCGGTGCGGAAGGCGCTGCGATCGTCGCATGTGCGCTCCGACGACATCGCGTCTGTCGGGTTCTCGGGGCAGATGCACGGCGCCGTGTTGCTCGACGCCGCTGATGACGTCGTGCGCAGCGCGATCATCTGGTGCGATCAGCGAAGTGAGGCACAGAGCAACCAGCTTTCAGAAATGTTTGGGCGGGACGCGTTGATTCGTCTGACCTGCAATCCTCCCCTGACCAATTTCACTCTGACCAAGCTGCTCTGGGTGCGCGAGATCGAGCCCTCGAATTGGGAACGGGTAGCGCACGTGATGTTGCCCAAAGACTATGTTCGCTTCCGCCTCACGGGAGACAGAGCAATCGATATGGCGGATGCCTCGGGTACGCTGCTGCTGGATGTGGCCAACCGACGCTGGTCGGCCGAGGTATTGCGCAAGACTAGCATCGATGCGCGCATGCTGCCCGCGTTGTATGAATCGCCCCAGGTCTGCGGACGTGTATCGGCTGCGGGCGCTGAGGCGACTGGACTGCGAGTGGGAACGCCGGTAGTCGCGGGCGCGGGCGACCAGGCGGCTGGCGCGGTGGGCATGGGCATTGCGCGCGCAGGCGCGGTCAGCGCGACGATTGGGACTTCCGGCGTGGTGTTTGCCGCGACCGATCGTCCGGCGCTGGACCCGCAAGGGCGTTTGCACACGTTTTGTCATGCGATCCCGGGACGGTGGCACGTGATGGGCGTGACGCAGGCGGCGGGGTTGTCGTTGCGCTGGTTTCGTGATCGGCTTGGTCTGCTTTCAAAAGACGGACGCGATCCCTATGACATTCTGGCGGAAGAGGCGAGCGCGGCGCCTGCCGGGTCTGAGGGCGCATTCTGGGTTCCCTACCTTATGGGCGAACGCACGCCGCATCTCGATCCAAGCGCGCGCGCGGCGCTGCTGGGACTTACGGCATCGCACACGCGTGGGCACGTGATTCGCGCCGTCATGGAAGGTGTGGCCTTCAGCCTGAAAGACACCTTCACCATCTTCGAGGAGATGAAGATTCCGGTGACGTCGATCCGCCTCGGCGGCGGCGGGGCACGGTCGCCGTTGTGGCGGCAGATTCAGGCTGACGTTTACGGGCACGAAGTGGAAATCGTTGCGGCGGAAGAAGGGGCGGCGTACGGCGCGGCAATTCTGGCGGGCTGTGGGGCGGGCGCGTGGGCCTCGGTCGATGAAGCTTGTGACAAGGTGGTGCGCGTGGCGTCGCGGATCGCGGTGGATCCTGCGGGGACGAGAACTATGCAGCACGGGTACCGAACCTATCGCAAGATTTATCCTGCGCTACGGCAGGTGTTCGCCTGAATGAGTGTCATGGAGATTTTGCAACAGCTACGAGCGGGGCGGGCATCTTGCCCGCCCTTTCTGTTGTCTGTTGCTGGTGGACCGCTTCACTGCCCTCCGACAGCGCCCAGGGTAGACTCCTGCGACTCCGTTGGTCACCGGCTCCGGTGACTTGGCGCACAGACAAGGTATGTCGATGGACTTAGATTTAACCTGCTAGGGAAGCGTGTGTTCCGGCTCTGTTCTGAACTGCCGGGAAACACATCCGTACGAGGAGAACTGCCATCATGAAGATGAGACTTGCGGTTGTGGTTGCGGCTACGCTGGCGCTTGCTCTTGCTCTGCCGGCGTTCGGTGCCGGAAACAAGACTTACAAGACTACCTATCCGGTTCCTTGCAGCGAGCTTTGGGGCGCGGTCAAAGTCGCTCTCGCTAATCCGGACAACTACAAAGACCTGCAGAGTGATGAGGACAAAATGACCGCTGACTACAATGTGAAACACTCCATTCATTGGTCCGTTATCGGAGCGGTCAACCAGGGCAAAAACCACGTCTCCTTGGCGCCGAACGGCACCACGTGCGAAATGAGTGTTGTGTCAATGTATAGCGGGCTTTCGCACAACGACCAGGGTGACTTCAAGAAGCGCGTGGATGAAGCGCTGGCCAAGCTGCAGGCGCCGAAGCCCGCCGAACCCACCAAGCTGGAGACGCCAGCAAAGTGATGGCAGTAATTCGAGTTTTGAAACTGGTCAGAAATGAGCGTAATGGGGATTTCTCGACAGTCACCTGAGCAGACGCTACGAGAGTCGCAGCAAGTTGAGGTGATCGCTGGCCCATGCGGCTGACGCGCGCCAACGCAAGGCGAAGATCAAAAGTACGAGTCCCCAGATTATGAAGCTGGCGGCCATTCCAATTCCCCAGATAGTGCTGTGGCCGACCAGCGAATACAGACCCATGCCGAGCGCGAGTGCTCCGCCCACCATCATGACGCTGAACAAAACCTTTCTGAGCCATGTCGGCAGCTTTGGCTTACCTTCGGAAATAAGGCCGCGTCGAATGTCGAAGTAGCGCCCAATTAGGAACCACTGTCCAAGTGCTGCCAGCCCCCATGCGCCGCGAAGCACGAATTCGGATTCAATCCAGTAGGTCAGAGGAAGTAATGGGAGCAAAGCCATGAGCGCGGGCAAGTTGAAGGCCAAGAGCAAAACATCCGCGGGTGTGCCAATGTCGACGGAATCCATCTCCCGCTGGGGTTTTCTATTGACGGTCCCCAACGTCCCCAGTGAACGATGCCGCTCTGCCGAGTGGCCGCGAAACAGAGCGTCATGAACATCAGACCTGCCACAACCGGAAGCACAATGGGCCAGCGTATACGCGCGACAAAGCCCATACTCTATTTGACACCGACAGCGGCCCAATCGCTGCTTACGCCAGTAACTGTTTAAAACGGGAGTGGGTGTTGAAAAAGTCACTGAGATTGGCAGGTGGAATTGGGCAGAAGCATGTTAGAAGAAAGCATTCGCATGCTCTGTTTGATTCTGATCGTCGGAGGCCTGCTGATCATGATGGGGGCTCCGCGATGTCGTCAACCTCCCCTCCTGCATTGGCTCCCGTAAGATTCAAGCTGTAGCCCTGCGCTGAAGCGAACGTCTGGGCCGACTGAACAAACGCTGTGCCGGCGGTGACGCCGGAGCCGTCGTTCTCCATCAAAAGAATTCCGACGTTGCCACCAGCGGAGAAAGGATAGCCGACAAACGAATAGGTGCCAGAAGCGCCGCCGGCAGCACCGTTGTAAAATCCTGCCAGCGAAAGCAGGTAGCGCCCGCCCCCCGCCGTAGTTAGCGTGCCGGAAACGGTGAGGGACTGCTGGATGTTCCCTCCGGTGCTGGCGCTATCGTTCATATCCTCGAGTCCATTCGGGCCGATCGCGCTTGCTCCGTCGTAGCTCACATAGCCACCCGCGGAAAAGGGGAAGTTGGAACTATCGAGACCGCCCAGGGTGTACACCAGTCGCTTCTGGCCCGAGGCCAGGGTGGTTTGCTGCGTGAACGCGTCTCCTTCCAGGATGGCTGCGGCATCGGTCTCGATCAGTTTCAGGTGGGTAGCGTCGATCGCAAAAACGTCGAACTGGAGGGAGCTATAGGTTGGGTTGTTCGAGTTGTTGGTCAGGATCGCCGTTCCGGACCGCCCGAGCCCAAAGTCAAGGATCCCGTGAGGGTCAGGTTGCTGAAGCCGCTGGAATTCGCGTCAGCGTTGAAGTCCTGAAGCCCGGCGCTAATGTTTGTCGTGTCGTTCAGACTGAACGCGCCGACCGACGAGAAGGGATTGGCGCTTGCCGAGTCAACGCCAGACAGAGCGAAGACGTAGCTCGTCAGGTTCGCCTGGCTCACTGTGCTGTCCTGCAGGTCCAAGGTTCCGCTGCCGTCAAATCGAATGATCATTCCGTGCGAGGACGAAGTCAGGGCAAAGTCAATTCCGATCGTTCCGGCGTTGTTTGTGACCAGGGCGCCGCGCCCTCGCCCGTCGGCGGTGATGCTATAGCCGCTAGTGCTGCCCACGGCCACCTGCACAGCGGAGCTGTTAGCATAGTCGTTGATATCAATCGTGCCCGAACTGATGCTGCCTTGACCGTCGGCGGTGAAGATGCCAGCCATGGTAAAGAAGGTCTGATCCTCCGTATCCGTGCCGCTGAACGAGAATACATAAATGCCCTTCAGGTCGCTGTTGGTAAATCCGCCACTCGGAGGCGGAACAACCGTGGTGGAATTGCTCCCGCACCCTGCCAGCACCGCTAACGCGAAGCCAATGATGGGCAGAACGAGGCAATTGCGCCGCGACATACCATCCTCCTGACAAAAAGTTGTGAGCGGAGTCGGGTCCTGGGCTAAGCGTAGCACGAGAGCATTCTCGCGCTTAGACAAGCGAGCTGTTTACCTCCTGGTTGCTCTGGTTTACTCTAAGCATCCTATGCGCGTTTCCCAAATCTTCCTTCTCGCCATCGCCACAGCCACATCGGTTTTTGCCCAAGACACCAAGCCACTCGCCGAACGCCTCGCGGCGCAAAACGCTCTTTTCGATGAGCAGTACGAATCCGATCTGCGCAACCTGCCGGAGCGAGCTACCGCCTTCGGCGACTATCGCTACAACGACCGGCTCAACGATTACTCGCTTGAGGCCATCCAGCGGCGCCATGAGGCCGACGAAGGCTTCCTCTCGCGGCTGGAGGCGATTCCGCCCACCGGCTTCTCCGACCAGGACCAGCTCTCTCACGATCTCTTGATTCGCGTGCTGCAACAGCGCATCGCCGACTACGACCTCAAAGAATACGAGATGCCGATCAATCAGCAGAACGGCATCCATACCAATCTCGCCGACCTGCCGCTGGCGGTTCCCCTCGACTCGGTCAAGCACTACGAAGATTACATCTCGCGCCTGCACCAGATTCCACGGGCCCTCAGCCAGGTCACCGAAGTCCTGCGGGTCGGCATGAAGGACAAGCTCATGCCGGTGCGGTTCCTCGCGGAGAAAATCCCGGCGCAGTGTGAGGGCATCATCTCTGCCGATCCGTTTCTTCTGGCGACCAAGAAATTTCCGTCCAGTATTTCGCCGGAAGATCAGAAACGCCTGACCCAGGCCATCACTGACGCGGTCAACACTGACGTCCTGCCCGCGTACAAGACATTCGCCACTTTTATCCGCACCGAATATGCCCCGCACGGCCGGACGACGCTGTCGGTCACCTCTCTACCCGACGGCCAGAAGCGTTACGAGAACGACATTTACGGCCGCACTACAACTCATCTGACGCCGGATGAGATCCACCAGATCGGCCTCCGCGAGATCGATCGCATCGAGGCCGAGATGACGGCGATTGCCAGGAAAGAGGGCTTCGCCGACCTCGCTTCGTTCCGCGCCTCTCTGAAAACCAATCCCAAATACAAGCCCACTTCGGCCGAACAGATCCTCGACGATTTTCGCCATTACATTGCGCAGATGGAGCCCAAACTCCCGGAACTGTTCACTCTGCTGCCCAAGTCGCCGGTTACGGTCGAAGCCATTCCCGAGTTTCAGGCGACCGCCGCGACCCACTACATGATCGGCACGCCGGATGGCAAGCGGCCCGGCCGCGTTGTGGTCGCCACCTCGCATTTCGCGGATCGCACGTTAATCGACGATGAGGCCACGGCCTACCACGAAGGCGTCCCCGGCCATCACATGCAGCTTTCCGTGCAGCAGCAACTGGAGGGTCTGCCCAAATTCCGCAAGCACGGGCTTTTCATCAGCGCATACGGTGAAGGTTGGGCGCTCTACGCGGAGCAACTCGGTAAAGAGGTTGGCTTCTATCAGGACCCTGTTTCCGACTACGGGCGGCTTTCCTCCGAACTGTTCCGCGCCGTCCGTCTGGTCGTCGACACCGGCATTCACGCCAATGGATGGAGCCGTGACCAGGTTGTGGACTTCATGCGCAAGTCCGGCGCCGTCGACGAGCCTACCATTCAAACCGAGACCGACCGCTACATTTCATGGCCGGCCCAGGCCCTCAGCTATAAGCTTGGCCAGTTGAAGTTCCGCGAACTCCGGGAACGTGCCCAGAAGGAATTGGGGCCGAAGTTTGATATCCGCAAGTTCCACGATGAGATGCTCGACGGCGGAACTCTGCCCCTAGACATGCTCGAGGCGCGCACCGACAAGTGGATCGCGCAGCAGAAAGCAAAATAAAGGCGGTCCACCACGAAGGCTACGAAGTATCACGAAGGTTTGTCATGGAGGTTTCCTTCGTGTGACTTCGTGTAGATCCTCAACTCGCCCTGCAAACGAGCGCCTGCCCTATGCCTGTGCTATCTTCAATGGTTTAGCGTTCATTGCGGTTTCCGCTATTCTTAAGAATGGCCACATCGGCTGAGGGCTCCAAACCGGCAGTAAAGGTCTTCGTCGCCACCACGGTGATGTTGACCTTCATCTCGTTCTGGCGCGCCGCTGCGATTGTTCTGTCCGACCTGGCCTCCTCCGCCTACTACGCCGGTGGCGACGCCGAGAAGGTCATTGGCAAGAGCGCACCCTGGTTCATCCTCGCCGTCATGCTGTTCAGTTATGCCGTGCGTGCGCTCTATATCGAATCAAGCAGCATGTTCGTGCGGGGCGGTGTATACCGCGTGGTCAAAGAGGCCATGGGCGGGACCCTGGCCAAGTTCTCAGTCTCGGCCCTGCTGTTCGACTACGTCCTCACCGGCCCCATCAGCGCGGTTTCCGCCGGACAATACATGGCCGGCTTCATCAAAGACATCGGCATCTACCTGCACCGCCCACTGAACTTCTCCGACGACCACTTTGCCGCAGTCTTGGCGGCGATTGTGGTGCTCTATTTCTGGTGGAAGAACACGCAGGGAATCCACGAATCCAGCCAGAAAGCAGTCCAGATCATGGTGATCACCACCGTAATGGTGGTGATCTTGATCGTGTGGTGCACGATCACGATTCTGCGTACCCCAGTGCAGTTGCCGCCCAGTCCACTCAGCTCGGCGGGAGCAATCCCGCTGAACAAAGATTCGCTGGGCTGGCTCAATGGAACCTGGTTCGCCCACCTGACCTGGATTATCCTCTTCGTCGGCTTCGGGCACTCTGTGCTGGCGATGAGCGGGGAAGAGACGCTGGCCCAGGTCAACCGCGAAATCGAGCATCCCAAGCTGAAGAATCTGGAAAAGACCGGGCTGGTGATTTTCATCTACAGCCTGCTGTTCACCTCGCTAGTGTCGTTCTTCGCGGTGATGATCATTCCCGACAAGGTGCGGCCTGACTTTTTCGCGAACCTGATCGGCGGCATCGCCATGTATCTGGTTGGCCCGATCAGCCTGCGGCTGCTGTTCCATGGGTTCGTGGTGCTGGTGGGCGTATTGATTCTGGCGGGCGCGCAGAACACTTCCATCGTGGGCGCCAACGGCGTTCTGAATCGCGTGGCCGAAGATGGCGTCCTCACCAGTTGGTTCCAGAAACCACATCACCGTTATGGCACCAGTTACCGCATCATCGATCTCATTGTCGGCATGCAGTTGCTCACCATTGTTCTCAGTTTGGGCAATGTCTATGTTCTGGCCGCGCTCTATGCCTTCGGCGTGATCTGGAGCTTCGCCATGAAGTCGCTGGCGGTGCTGGTCCTGCGCTTCACGGAGCCCGGTAATCGCGAATGGAAAGTTCCGGGCAACCTGCACATAGGGAAAACGGAAATTCCCCTCGGATTGATCGCCATCTCGGCGGTACTGTTCATTACCGCAATCGTCAACCTGTTTACGAAGTATGAGGCGACGATTGCAGGAGTGATTTTCAGTGCCGCATTCTTCACCATCTTCACTCTTTCCGAGCGCCATGTCGCCAGAGAGCGCCATGGCAAGCCGGAGCAACTCGACCAGTTCCGCGTGTATGGCAATCAGGAATTGGGCAGTGGCGCCATGGGAGTGCGGCCCGGAAATGTTCTGGTCGCAGTCCGCGATCCACGCAATCTTTACTATTTGCGACACATACTCAGCCACACCCAAACCGCGAAGCAGGACGTCGTAGTGATGAGTGCCCGCCTCTATCATCGCGAGCACACCTTCAGCGGCAGCACTGTATTCGACGCGACCCAGGTATTTGATCATTACGAGCAGGAACTCTTCACCGCCGCCGTCGCGGTTGCGGAAAAGGAAGGCAAGCCCATCCACCTGCTGGTTGTGCCGGCTACCGACGTCTTCGAAGCCATCATGGTGACTGCGCAGCGACTCGATGCTTCGCGTGTCGTCTGCGGTCTATCCAACAAGCTCACGGCCGACGAACAAGCCAAGCTCACCGGCGACGCCTGGGAGCGCCTGCCCGAGCCTCGCCCGCGGCTAACCCTGGAGGTATGCGCACCGGACGGCACCGTTCGCGAGTACGCACTCGGCCCTCACACACCTCGCATGCGCCCACAGGACGTCGAACTCATGCACAAGCTCTGGCTCGACATCACCGCCGACCCCAAGTATGCCGGCACCCACCACTACCACATCGTGGCCCTCGCCCTCGAGGAATTGCAGCGTGAGTTGAGCACCGAGCAGCGCGCCCAGTTGCTCGAGAAGCTCCACCAAGAAATGAACCCTCCCCATCCGCAGTGAATCAGATTTAGTAGATGGTTTCGAGCCAAGGAGGCCTCATGGCGCGCATTTCCGGCGCTCCCAGCAGCCAGGGCGGACTGATCCGCCGCTTGTTCGTAGGACTGGTCTACTCGCTGACCCGGCGCAGACTGGGCCATGTCGTCATGCCGGTTCAAGTCACCGCGCGCCACCCCAAACTATTCTGGGGATACGTGCAGATGGAGCAATCGCAGATGGGCAGCAAGCTGATCGATGCCAAGCTCAAGGGATTGGCGGAACTGCGGGTTGCGACGCTGGTCGGGTGCCCGTTTTGAATTGACATCGGCTCTGCCGTTGGCAGAGAACACGGCATCTCCGCCGAACAGATCGCCAACCTGGGCCACTACCGCTTAGACCCCAATTTCTCCGAGTTGGACCGCCTGGTTCTGGAATACGCCGACGCTATGACCCGGACGCCGGTCGAAGTCTCGGACGCCCTCTTCGCCCATCTGCGCGGGAGATTCAACGAAGCCGAACTGGTCGAACTCACGTCGGCAATTGCCTGGGAGAACTACCGCGCTCGCTTCGACCACGCCTTGGGCATTGAAGCCGAAAATTTCACGGAAGGGGCAGTCTGCGCCTTATCAGTTCGCATAGAAGAACCACGGCACGCGGTGAACGAGTGAAGTTGCTAAGCGATTAAAGAGGCCCCAGCCGGGAACGACTGGGGCCTTCGAGTAAACTGCACGCTGCCATAGGGGGAATATATGTGGGGACAGCCGCCCTCGGCTGTCCGGCGGCCCAGGTGTATCGGGCCGCTGGTCTTTTAGCTGTGCATCCCAGTGCGAGAGCAACTGCCAGCCGCCTTCTCGGTTTTCTTCGAGCAGCAGCCCTTCTCACAGTCCTTCCCGCTGCAACATGAGGCCGCGGCTTTATCCTTGCCGCAACTGTCACCGCAGCATGCGGATTTATCCTTGGCACTCTTCATGCAGGACTTGGCGTCGTCCCCGGCGCAGCATGACTTTGCGTCCTTGTCCTTGCCTGAGCAGCAACCGGCCATTTCCTTGCCGTCGCCAGAATGCTTCATGTGGCGGGCACAGGAAGCATGCGCCTCTTTGGTGTCAGCCGCCGCCATCTTGTCACAGCACGGACACTTCGTTTTCTCGGCCGGCGCGGTGCTCGGCTGCAGCGTGGAAGGCGTGGTTTGAGTTGGGGTTTGGGCCCAGGACACGACGGTCAAGGCCAGGATCAGGGCGATCATCTTGTGCTTCATGATGTGAGTCTCCACGCTGTCGAATCGTTAGACTGCGGCACCGCTGCCCGAGCCACCGGAACACTCCAGCAGCAGAGCACAGCCAGCACAGTCGCGGCAATGAATTTCCTGAACATTGCAATACCCGCAATTGAGATTGTCACGGGCGGGATTGTGCCTCTGTGATTGCAATCACATCGCAGCGTGCGTCGCCAGCTAGCCCTTGAGAGTATTTTCCAGAGACGTTCGCAACTCAGTGCAGCGAAACGGATATCCGCTCGCCACCAGCCGCGCGGGTTCCACCCGCTGGCTGCCTAGCAAGACCGACACCCCCATTTCACCGAGGGCCGCCTTGATCACGAAAGCGGGCACCGGCAAGATCGCCGGGCGCGATAGCACGCTGGCCAGCGTGCGGGAGAATTCGGCATTCGTTACCGGCTTGGGAGCGACCATGTTCACCGGGCCCTGCAGAAGGTCTGTTTTCAGGATGTGGTGAATCGCGCCGATCACGTCCTGCACGTCAATCCAACTCATCCACTGCCGCCCGTTCCCCAGGTTTCCGCCCAGGCCCAGTTTGAATGGGGGCAGCATCTTGCCCAGCGCGCCGCCCTGGGCGCTGAGAACAACGCCGGTACGAATCTGGGCTGTGCGGATCCCAGCGTCGATGGCAGGTTTTGTCGCGGCCTCCCATTCGCGGCAAACCTCCGCCAGAAAACCCTCGCCGGCCGCGCTGTTTTCGCGCAGCCATTCGTCGCCCCGGTTGCCGTAGTATCCGATGGCCGAGCTGCAGACGAACACGTGCGGCTTGCTTTTCGCCTGTGCCAATGCCTGCGCCAGATTGTTCGTGCCCACGACGCGGCTGTCGCGAATCTTCGCTTTCTTGGCCGGGCTCCAGCGCCCGACGATGCTTTCTCCCGCCAGATGAATGACCGCGTCGAACCCGGAGACCGCCTCAGGATCTATTGGCCGCGCGGGGTCCCATGCAATTTGTTTCCCCTCCGCGGCGCCATGGCGCACCAGACGGACTACATCGTACCCGCGTGTGTCGAGGGATGGAAGTAGGGCAGCTCCGATGGGCCCGGACGTACCGCTGACAAGAACTCGAGAAATCATGGCTTAGGTGATGTCACTCTATCAGCTTGCAACACGTGGCGCCAAAACGGCAGAAAAGTCGCAAGTTTCAACCCGACGGAAGCGGCGAGCCGCCTGCCTCCATCAGCGGGAGAAGTTATAATGGGTGGTATCCCGTTGTGCACTCCGCTACGGAGCCCCCATTCCCGCGGGTATAATCCATCATGGCGAGCTTGCGCCAACAGATCGCTACCACCGCTCTCACTCTGACCAAATTCCGCGATCTGATGAAGCGGATGCAGGAGAATCGTCCGCAAGACGATCTCACCATCGTCAAGAAGGCCTACGACTATTCCCTGAAGCACCACGAAGGCCAGACCCGTGCCTCCGGCGAGCCGTACCTCATTCATCCACTGGAAGTTGCCCTCGTCCTCGCCGAGATGAAGATGGACCCGGTCGCCATCGCGGCCGGCCTTTTGCACGATTCCGTCGAAGATACCTCGGTCACCATCGTCGACATCCGCAAGGAGTTCGGGGACCAAGTCGCCCATATCGTTGAGGGCGTCACCAAGATCAGCAAGATCGACTTCGCCACCCGCGAGGAGCAGCAGGCCGAGAACCTGCGCAAAATGATGTTGGCGATGGTCGACGACATCCGCGTCGTCTTAATCAAGCTCGCCGACCGCCTGCACAACATGCGCACGCTGGAGCATCTTGCTCCCGACCGCCAGCAGAAGATCGCCGAAGAGACGCTGGAAATCTACGCGCCCATCGCCCACCGCCTCGGCATGGGCAAAATTCGCGGCGAACTGGAAGATCTCGGCTTCCGCTTTCTCGATCCCGTCGGCTACGAGCAAGTTGAAAAATCAGTCAACGCCCGCCGCAAGCAGGGCGAGGCCTTCCTCGCCAAAATGCAGCAGATCATCATCGACAAGCTGAAAGAGGCGGGCATCCAGGCGCGGGTTGAAAGCCGCATCAAGCGCCTGTTCAGCATTCATAAGAAGCTGCAGAAACAGCGGATTTCTGTGGACCAAGTCTACGACCTCTGCGCCATGCGCGTCATTACACGATCGCTGCAGGACTGCTACGCGGTGCTCGGCATCATTCACAATCTGTGGCGGCCAGTGCCGGGGCGCATCAAGGATTTCATCGCCATGCCGCGGCCGAACTTTTACCAGTCGCTGCACACCTCGGTCATCACCGAAGACGGCACGCCGTTTGAAATCCAGATTCGCACCGAGGACATGCACAAGATGGCGGAAGAAGGCATCGCCGCCCACTGGAAATACAAAGACGGCCCGGTGTCGGCACAGGACGAGCAGCGTTTGGCCTGGCTGCGGCAGGTGGTGGAGTGGCAGCGGGACGTCAGCGATCCCAACGAGTTTCTTTCCACGTTGAAGGTCGATCTCTACCCTGAAGAGGTTTACACGTTCACCCCCAAGGGCAAAGTCGTGGTGCTCCCGCGGGATGCCACGCCGGTCGACTTCGCCTACACCATCCATACCGAGGTTGGCCATACCTGCGTCGGCGCCAAGGTCAACGGACGCATGGTGCCGTTGCGCCACAAGCTGCACTCGGGCGACATCGTTGAAATTCTCACCCAGCCCGGCCACAAGCCCAGCCGTGACTGGCTCGGCCTGGTCAAATCCTCGCGCTCGCGCAATAAGATCAAGCACTGGCTCAACGTCCACCAGCGCGAGCGCGCGATTGAAATCGGCCGCAAGCTGATCGAGAAAGAAGCCCGCAAGTACCGCATCGCGCTGAAGGAAATCAAAGACGAAGACCTGCAGAAGGTCGCCTCCGGCTATGGCTTGGGCAAGGCCGACGACCTAATGTCGGGAATCGGCTACGGAAAATATTCCGCGCGCCAGGTGCTGGCCCGCGTGCTTCCGGCCGGCGCAACTCCCTCCATCGCAGGCGACATTGAATCCGAGGGCCTGACCTCACAACCCGGCGCCATCGCCAGCGTCGTGCGGCGCGTCTTCGGCGACCACAACGCCATCACCGTCAAAGGCCAGGGCGACATGCTGGTCTACCGCGCCCGATGCTGTAATCCCATCCGCGGCGAAGGCATTGTCGGCTACATCACCCGCGGCAAAGGCGTGGCCGTGCACTCGGTCCACTGCCCCAATGTGACCAATCTTCTTTACGAACCGGAGCGCCGCATTGACGTAGAGTGGGCCCGCGACGAAAGCACTCCCACCGCCTATCCCGTAAAACTGACCGTCTTTTGCGATGACCGCTTCGGCATGCTGAAGAACATCACAGGCGTGATTGGCGACGCCAAAAGCAACATCCGCAACATCGCCGCGCACACCGCCAATAGCCAGGCCAGCGTCGAGGTCGTCCTCGACATCGCGGATCTCAAGCATCTTGAACTGATCATCGGCGGCCTGCGCAAGATTCCCGGAGTGCACGAAGTGCAAAGGCTGCAGAAGATATAGAATTCACTCTCCTGCCGCAGTTACTTCTCAAAACCAAGAGATCGACAGAAGTCCAGGCTGGCGAACAGTCTTCGGGGTTACAATGTTGCGCCCGCGAACGGCGTGGGAACTGATCGCAAAAGCAAGGAGGCGCATATGGGCGCAATTCGCCAGCAGGATAAAGCGATATTCGCCGATGCAGCACGCCACTTCGACCTGTGGATTCTAGTGCGCAGAACGAACCGGGAGTCGCTGCCGTACATGGTTTGCCGGGTTACACTCCCAAGCCAATCGACTGCAAGGCGAAGACGGCGGACAGCAGTTATGACAGCCGTTATCGAACCGCAGGTCTCGTGGTCGATCCGAACGAACATCGGAGAGCATTTGGCGCGAGACTGGCAGACGCGTTGTCGGAATGGAAGAAGTTCCAGGCCAGTCTGCAGAACCCAGCTTCCGGGTATTCCGTAGATCGTGATCCGAAGTCGCGGCATTTCGGCTGCGTGACCCTGTGCCGCGCCGAGACCGGCGGTGTACGGAAATATATCCATGGCGACTACGACCTGTACGACATCGTCGAAGGAAGCAACGTTCGGGTGAACCTTGCAGTCGTCGACACGTTACACGAGCAACCGCATATGCGCCCACCGGAATTGCGCCGAGTTCAAGATTATGTGAATTCCAGAATCGGTGTACCGATGGTGCAACATGGCGGCCAGGCGCAATTCAAGTCGCATTCCGATGAAGCGGTGGACGTCTTTGGACCGAATGGTGAGGAGTGTACGCTGTTGAATGAATTCAGCATACGGGGCTGGTACCAAAATCGCTTCGAAGGCCGCCGCACCATGGTCGAGAAGTGGGGTCCGTATCAGAGCAACTGAATCGCTTTGTGTAGCGGGAGGCGAGCATCTCCAGCCCTTCACTCCGCGCTTTTCGCGTGTTAGTCTTCATCCAACACAACTTAAACTCTGTTCCTTATGCGCGAAATCATCTCCACCAAAGACGCTCCCCAAGCCATTGGCCCTTACTCGCAGGCGATCAAGGCTAACGGATTTGTATTCGTCTCGGGCCAAGTCGCGATCGACCCTGCCACGCAGCAGGTGATCGTTGGGGATGTGGCCGCACAGACCGAGCGTGTTCTCCGCAACTTGTCGGAGATTCTGGAAGCCGCGGGTAGCGGACTGGGGAAGGTCGTGCGCTCGACCGTGTTTCTCAAGAACATGAACGACTTCACCGCGATGAATGCGGTTTACGGGAAATACTTCAGTTCGGCGCCACCCGCCCGATCCACGGTGGAGGTCGCGCGCCTACCCAAGGACGTGCAGGTGGAGATTGATGTGATCGCATTGGAATAGGCGAGCGCGATGAAGATGGCGAAAAAGGCAAGCGTGGCGGTTGTCATCCTGATGCTGGCCGTTCTCTGGGCACAGGCTCCCACGAAGAAGCGCGTCCAGGTCGTCCGCCCAAACACCAATGCTCCCACGAGGGTAACCGGGGATGGCGTCAAAACCGAGTCCGGCCTGCAGTACTGGGACATCAAGGTCGGCACCGGCGACATCGCCAAAGACGGCAGCCACGTCAAAGTGCACTATACCGGCTGGCTCACCACGGGCAAGAAATTCGACAGCTCGGTGGACGCCAATCAGCCTTACGAGTTCACGCTAGGTAGGGGAGAAGTTATCAAAGGATGGGACGAAGGAGTGGCCGGAATGAAAGTCGGCGGGAAAAGGCAATTGCGCATCCCGCCGGAACTGGCCTACGGCGAGGCCGGCCATCCGCCACAGATTCCGCAGAATGCCACGCTGATCTTCGACGTGCAGTTGCTCGCGACCACGTCTGCGAAGGAGTAGATCAATCGCCGAACGTCTCGGTCGTTAGTCGTTAGTCGCTAGTCGTTAGCCAACGACAATCGACCAACGAGAAATTCCTTCGCCAATCTGAATTGTGGACGGGATTCTCTCCGTGGGCTCGGCGATCTGAAAGGCGCTTACGCCTTGACGACTTTGCCGCTGCGCAGGCAGGACGCGCAGACGCGGATACGCTTGCCCTGGCCATTGACCTTGGCGTGTACCGGGCGCAAGTTGACGTTCCAGCGCCGCTTGGTGACGTTGTGGGCGTGGCTGATGCGGTTCCCCGCCTGCGGCTTCTTGCCGCAGATATCACATTGTTGTGCCATGACTGCTCCAGATTTCTTTTGGGGCTCTACCAGAAACTCCTATTTTACAGGACGAAGCCGTTTTCCGCCAATCCACTCAGTTGAATTGGTAGTGGTTCAGTTTGAATCTTGGCCGTCAGCGACGATGGGTCATCCCGGGCGCAGCCGGTTTTCAGGCGGAGCGAGGATCGCCCCTAGCAGACCTGGCGGGACACCGCCCCGGTCGAACAACTTTGATTCGCCAGGAGGAGTGAACGGACGAGTGGTCTGCGCAGGTTATAATCCATGGATTACCGGCAAGGAGAATCCATGAGCCGAGGCGGTTCCGTCTTCGACAGCGTCGCAATGTTAGTGTTAATTGGCATCCTGGCGGGGGCGCTCGGCGGCTTGGCCGTCGGCGTCGTGACTGGCCGCAAGCCCAGTTCTTCTTCGTCGTCTTCGAGTACCGCTCGCTGATCAGCCGCCGGAGTTAGAGGCGGCTCCGGATCGAAGAAGAACCCCACTCGCTTCTGTGCCATACTAAGTGCATGCAGACCCCGCTGCAATCGCCCACGGCGGCCACAGACCCCAAGTCGGTGAAGGTGAATCTTTCCACCGGCGCCGGCGTGGACATCGAGTGGAACGACGGCCATGTCTCGCACTACGGCTTCGTCTACCTGCGTGACGCCTGCCCTTGCGCGATGTGCGAAGAAGAACGCGCCAAGACCGGACGCCGCCCCGGCGACCCGCCGAAACTCGCGCCCGGAGCGCTCCCGATGTTCAAGCCTACGGCCAAGCCTCTTTCGGCCGAAGGCGTAGGCAAGTACGCTATCAAGTTCTCCTGGAACGACAACCACGATTTGGGCATTTATTCGTGGAGGTTCCTGCGCGAGATTTGCCCGTGTGCGGAGTGCAAGTAGGCCGGAGTGGTATAGGCCGCGCCGAGCGCCAATCCCTACTCTCTTCCCGATTTGGATCAAGACATCAGACGGCGGTGACATCCGTCACAGACTTGCGACCCATTTCTTCTTGAGACTCAGTGGGTAAACCGGGGCCCAGATGGCTGGACAACATTCCGCCGCTTTGCGGCTGGAGGCAGGTTGCGCAGCCGTCCCCTCTTTCCAACTTCAATCCTAGATCGATGAAATCCTACGTCCCTGCTCTACCATTCGCCTGTAAAATCAAATCAGCAGCTTCGGAGCCTTTCTCGCATTGTCTTTTCTCGATCAACTGAACCCGCAGCAGCGTGAGGCGGTCGAAACCACCGAGGGGCCGGTCCTGATTCTTGCCGGCGCGGGGAGCGGGAAGACGCGGGTCATTACTTACCGCATCGCTTACTTGATCGAGCGTAAGGGCGTGATGCCGGAATCCATTTTGGCGATGACCTTCACCAACAAGGCCGCCGCGGAGATGGGCGAGCGCGTCGAAAAGCTTGTCGGCGGGCTGAGCATTGCCAAGCCGGTCATCTCGACGTTCCACTCCTTCTGCGTGCGGCTTCTGCGTCGCGACATTGAGGCTCTCCGCATCCCGTCCACAACGCCCGGGCAGCCGCCGATCGGCCACACGAAGAATTTCGTCATCTACGACGAAAGCGACATGCAGGCGGTGGTGAAATCGGTCATGAAGCGGCTTGGCCTCGACGACAAAGAGCTCACGCCGCGCACCGTCCTGTCGCGCATCTCGTGGGCCAAGAATCACATGCTCGATCCGCAGGAGCTCTACCTGCAATCGGCCGATCCCAAGACGGAAAAAATCGCTCACCTGTACGAGGAATATCGCAAAGAGCTGCGCAAGGCCAATGCGCTCGACTTCGACGACCTTCTGCTCGAAGCGGTGCGGCTGCTGAAGTCGGCGGCGCCGGTGCGCGAGTATTACAACCGGCGCTTCCAGTTCCTGCTGATCGACGAGTATCAGGACACGAACCGGCCCCAGTACGAACTCATGCGCATGCTGGCGGGAGAGCGGCACAACGTTTGCGCCGTGGGCGACGAGGACCAGTCGATTTATTCCTGGCGCGGGGCCGACATCCGCAACATTCTGGAATTCGAGCAGGATTTCCCCGAGGCCAAGATTATTCGCCTCGAGCAGAACTACCGCTCCACGCAGAACATTCTGCAGGCTGCGTCGGCCGTGGTCGCCAATAACATCCGCCGCAAAGGCAAGAACCTGTGGACGTCGCGCCAGGGCGGCACCAAGATCGGTTACTACGAGGCGCCGGATGGCGAGAACGAAGCGCTCTTCGCCGCTGACTGGATCGCCCGCTACTCCCGCGAGGCTGTCGAACGCGGCGAAGAGCCGCGCGCAGCCGTGCTTTATCGCACCAACTCGCAGTCGCGGCTGTTTGAAGAAGCCATGCGCCGCTACGGATTGAAGTATCACGTGGTCGGCGGCTTCTCCTTCTACGAGCGCGCCGAGATCAAAGACATGATCTCTTACCTGAAAGTCATCCAGAACCCGGACGACTCGATATCGCTGTTGCGCGTGGTCAACACACCCAGCCGCGGCATCGGCAGAGGGACGCTTGACACGCTAGAGCACTTAGCGCTCGAAACCGGTTTGTCACTGTGGGGAGCGGTTGCAGAGGCGCTCCGCCGCCAGTTGTTGCCGCAGCGCGCCCTGTCGTCGCTGAAGACTTTTCAGCAGTTGATCGAAGATGCCCGCGCCATGTTGGCCGGTAGGTTCGCGGAGCAGCTAAGCCGGACTACGGAAGCGGGAGCCTCAGACGGCGGGCCGGTCGGTGAGCAGCTGCAAGTATCCAGTCCTGAAGGTACGAGCTTCATTAGCCCAGGAGACGAGTCCTCGGGAGCTGAAGGAAATGAAGCGAGTCCCGTCAGGGACGCTACTGACTCCGCCGACGCCACGGCCTTCGATCCCGCCGAGTTCGGCAACTTCTCGTTCGACTTCGGAGCGGCGGAGAACAACGATACTCTCGATGACAACGCTTACGCCTCGCCATCCGAGGAACAGGCAACCAGGTCGCGCGATCCTCTAACCGCGGATGCGGTAGATTCATTTCCCGCGCCTACTGTCAGCACCGCCGATGTCCTCAAGTTTCTCATCGACCGCACCGGCTACATCAAGCTGCTCGAAGAGGAAGACACGCCTGAGGCCTACTCCCGCATCGAGAACCTGCGGGAGCTGGTCAATGCCGCCATGGACTCGCGCGACCGCGACGAAACGCTCGACCAGTTCCTCGACCACGCCGCCCTCGTCAGCGATGCCGACGACTACGACGAGCGCGCGCAGATCACCCTGATGAGCCTCCATGCCGCCAAGGGTCTGGAGTTTCCACTGGTCTTTCTCAGCGGCCTGGAAGAGGGACTGTTTCCGCACTCCCGCACCATGCTCATCCCCGACGACATCGAAGAAGAACGCCGCCTGTGCTACGTGGGCATGACGCGTGCCATGGACCAACTGATTCTCACCCGCGCCGTTTACCGCCGCCGTTACGGCACCGATCTTCCGGAAGCGAGCGTGCCGTCGCGGTTTTTGGAGGAAGTGCCAGCCCCGCTGATCGAAGAACTTGGGACCAGCAGAGCCCGTAGTGGCACAGCTCATGTGGGGACGGCCGCCTTCGGCCGTCCGGCGGGGCGAAGCCCCGCAGCTTACGGGGGCGAGAGTACTCACTATTCCTACGAAGACGAAGACCAGAGCGCAGCCTGGCACAGCGGAGACACGGGCCGAAGCAGCGTCCGCGGCCCGAAGCCGACGCCTCCGGCGCGGCCTTACAACTCGATCGAGAACATCGCGGAGTTTTTCGCCAGCCGCGGCAAGAAGTTCACCGTCCCCAAAGCGCCGGTCGAAGAGCCCACCGGCAAGCGCGGATTCCGCCCCGGACAGAAGGTTCGGCACCCGAAATATGGCGAGGGCACGGTCTACCAGCGCGAAGGAGAAGGCGAAGAAGCTAAGATTACGGTACAATTCCCTCGCTTCGGCTTGAAGAAGCTGGTGGAGAAGTATGCCCAGCTGGAGCGGGCTTGACAGAGATTTGGTAACTTTGTAATCGGGGAATTTGGGAATTTGCAACCCGAAATATTGACCTCAAATTACAAAATTACCCGATTACCAAATTACAAACTCAAAAGGATTCATGGCAAACACATCGACTCTAAGCAAGGAAGAACGCAAGAAAGCCAAACGCACCGCCCGCAAGAAGCGCAAAGCGGAAAAGCCGCTCAAGCCGCGCGATTATCCGCGCGGATCGAAAAAGCCCAAGGTCAAGAAGCTGGCTCGCGGCCAGGCGAAGCGGTAGTCAGGCAAGAGCCGAGCTGCGCTCGGCGGACGGCCGTGAGCCTGCTCTGTCGAAGGGGCGGCCGTCCCCACATATTCGACGCGCTTGGCATTCAGCGCATGGCGGCTGAATGCCAAGTGCGAATGTCTAGAGGCTCGGTTTTCAGGAGACGACAAACCGCTTGTCACAACCAACTACGGAACCCGCAGCCGTCATCCGTACATCCGACAATCAGCTTTTCTGCTGCAAGTCGATTGACAAGCTGATCTCCGAAGCCGAATCTCCGGGCCAGCGCCTGCAAAAGACGCTTGGTCCCTGGTCGCTGACGGCGCTGGGTATTGGCGCCATCATCGGCTCGGGCATTTTCGTGCTCACCGGAACGGCGGCAGCCGGAGAATACTTCCAGGCCTCTTCGCTCTGGCATGCGCAGGCTCTTGACGTGATCGTGAGTTTATTGCGCACGGGCAGCACGGCGGGAGCGCTCATGCACGGGCGTCCGCCCGCGGGGCCTTCGATCGCGATCTCGTTTTTTCTGGTTGCGATTGCCTGCAGCTTTGCTGGCCTCTGCTATGCGGAGTTGGCGTCGATGATCCCGATCGCCGGGAGCGCTTACACGTATTCCTACGCGACGCTCGGCGAGATTTTTGCCTGGATCATCGGCTGGGACTTAATTCTCGAATACGTGGTCAGCAACGTCGCGGTGGCGGTGGGCTTTGCTGGCTATACGAAGGCGCAATTCTTGGCGTTTGGCGTCCATTTGCCGGACAAGTGGGCGAGCCCCGTGTGGGCCTCGGGACAGTGGACGGGCGCTTACTTCAATCTGCCCGGGTTCCTCATCGTTTTCATTCTCACGCTGCTGCTGGTGCGCGGGGTAAAGGAATCGGCGGAGACCAACAATATTATGGTGGCAGTCAAGATCGGCGCCATCCTGACCTTCCTGGTGGTCGGCGGAATGCTGGTGAAGCCCGCGAACTGGACACCCTTTGCGCCTTCCGGCTTTAGCGGAATCGTGACGGGAGGCGCGATCGTTTTCTTCACCTACATCGGATTCGATTCGGTTTCTACCGCGGCCGAGGAATCACGCAACCCGCAGAAAGATTTACCGTTCGGCATTATCATGTCGCTGATCGTCTGTACTCTGCTATACGTCGGCGTCGCTTTAGTGCTGCTCGGCATGATGAAGTACACCACCTTTGTTTCCGGTGAAGCGGCTGAAGCGCCCGTGGCCTACGCGATGAAGTATCTGGGCGTGCACCCATTCTTCCGCTCGGTCATTGTGATCGGGGCGCTCACGGGGATGATCTCTTCGTTGCTCGTCTTTCAATACGGCCAGGCGCGTATCTGGTACGCGATGTCGCGCGACGGCTTGTTGCCGAAATTGTTCTCGGCGGTGCATCCGAAATACAAGACGCCGCACTGGTCCACGTGGATTGCCTGCTTTGCCGTGGGCATCCCCGCCGGGTTGGTGGATATCGCGGATGCCGCTGATCTTGCCAACATTGGGACCTTGTTTGCTTTCGTGCTAGTTTCCCTGGGAGTCATTTTCCTTCGCCGCAGGCAACCCGATCGCAAGCGCGCGTTCCGCGTGCCCTTTGTGCCATGGTTCCCGCTGATCTCGGTGATTCTATGTGGTGGACTGATGTTCGGCCTTACGCTGGTTACATGGCGGCGCTTTGTGGTCTGGCTCGGGCTGGGCCTGCTGATCTATGTCTTCTACAGCCGCCACCGCAGCGAGTTCGCCAGGAAGTAGCCGTTAACGATCAGCTCCCAGCCATCGGCAAAAACGCCATGTCATCTTGAGCGGAGCGGACCGATGAGCAAAGCGAATCGGTTCGCGCAGTCGAAGGATCTCTACCTCCGTGCTCCCTTTCCAGCGCTCTCCCTCGCAAATCTTCCCACTCCCATCTACAATCTGAAGTCATGGCCGCCGCACCAGACCGCCCGCCCAACGCCTTCATCCGTCAGCTTCCCAAGGCCGAGTTGCATTTGCATCTGGAGGGCGCGGTCGAACCATCGACGCTGTTTGAACTTCGCAAGCGGCACGGCGATCAGGCAACGCTCGCCGAAACCGAGGCCCTGTACCGTTACACCGACTTCCAGAGTTTCCTGATGGCGTTCAAGGAAGTGAGCGCGCACCTGCGCGGGCCCGACGACTACGAACTCATCACCTACGACCTGATGCGGCGGCTGAAAGAAGAAACGGTGCTGCATGCAGAGGTTTATGTGGCGGTTGGCGTGTGCCTGTATCGCAAACAGGATTTTGCCGCGATTTTTGAGGGACTAGAACGCGGACGCACTCGCGGGGCGCGCGAGTTGGGCGTGTCGCTACTGTGGATCTTTGATGCCACGCGCCACTTCGGCGTGGAGTCGGCGCAACAGGTGTTCGAGTTGGCGGCGCGCTACCGGGACCGGCACGTGGTCGGCGTCGGCATCGGCGGCGACGAACAGAAGGCTCCGCCGGAACTTTTCCGCGGCGTCTACGCCTACGCTGAAGACAACGGCTTGCGGCTGACTGCTCACGCCGGCGAGACGGCGTCGCCGGAATCGATCTGGGGAGCGCTCAACTTGCACGCCGAGCGCATTGGCCATGGGGTTACGGCCGGGCAGGATGCCGATCTGATCGAAGAGCTAGCTTATCGCCAGATCCCAATTGAAATTTGCCTAACCAGCAATGTGCGTACCGGGGCGTGCAAGGCGATTGCGGAGCATCCGGCAAAGAGCTACTTCGACCAGGGCGTGATGATCACGCTCAACACCGACGATCCGGCGCTGTTTGGCACCACGCTGGCGCGCGAATATCAGCTGGCGCAGGACACTTTCAGCTTCACCGACGAGCACCTCCGCGAGCTGGCGCGTAATTCGTTTGAAGCGTCGTTCTTGCCGGCGGAGAAGAAGCTTGAACTGCTGAGCCTGTTCGACGCGGCGGCGGCGCGCTGAGCCGCGCCCTGCTATGAAGACGCTCAAGGTCAGTCTGGTCGCGACGGTCGCGTCGATCCTGGCGTGGTGGCTTCGATTTCCGCACCGGATCTGGCCGGCCCATCCCTACTTCACGGATTTTCTGATGGCTTTGGTCTTGTGTGTCGTGCTTCAGTCCGTATGGTCCGATGCGAAGTCCGAACAGAAGAAATAGAATTCACTGAGAACTTGTGGAATCTTTGACTAAGTAATGGAGAACACAAGGTCCCTCGACTGCGCGGAATTGCCGGAAAAGCGGCAATTCTGCTTCGCTCGGGATGACAGAAATGAGCTTAGTCAGAGTCTCCTTAGAACTTAGAACTGAAAACTGAGATGTCCATCCGCCCCATCCTCCAACTCGGCAATCCGCTTCTGCGGGCGAAGGCGCTCGCGGTCGAAGACCCGACTGCGCGGGAAATCCACGAGTTGGTCGGCGACCTGTCCGACACACTGGCGCACTGGCGCTCTGCCACTGGCTACGGACGCGGCATTGCGGCGCCTCAACTCGGCGTGCTGCGGCGGGTCATCTTCCTGAAGCTACCAGGCGCCGAGCCTTGGCCGATGGTCAACCCGGAAATCATTCGACGCAGCGAAGAGAAAATCACGGTTTGGGATGCTTGCTTGAGTTTCCTCTCGATCTTTATGCAAGTCGAACGGCATCGCAGCATCACGGTGCGCTATCAGAACCTGGAGGGCGAGACTCTCAAATTCGAGGCGGGAGATGAGCGTAATCTCTCCGAGCTTCTGCAGCATGAGATTGACCATCTCGATGGAATTCTTGCGATTGACCGCGTTGTTGATCTCAAGGCCATCTGCACCCGCGAAGAATTTGAAAAGCGCTATCGCGATTCCAGCCCGTACGCGGCTCCGGCTACAATCAAAACCTGAACGACCCGGAAGCAAACTGGCAACTGGCCACTGGCAACGGATGTTACACATCGGCATCGTCGCGTGCAGCACCGAGGGAGCCGCACTCTGCTACCGCACCATCTCGCTGGAGGGGGCCGAGATGCTCGGCCGCCACGATCATCCCGAGGTCTCGCTGCATTCTTTCTCGCTGGCGCATTACATGAAGTACATCGACGCCGGCGATTGGGCCGGAGTGGCTGAACTCATGCTTGCGTCGGCAGAGAAGCTGGCTCGGACGGGAGCTGATTTTCTCATCTGTCCCGACAACACGATTCACCAGGCGTTTGATCTGGTGGAGCACCGATCGCCGCGACCGTGGCTGCACATTGCGCGCGAAGTTGCCGGGGAGGCGCAGCGCCGCCAGTTCAGGCGGCTGGCGGTGCTCGGGACGCGCTATCTAATGGAAGGTCCAGTCTACCGGGAGACGCTGAAAGCTGCGGGCATCGAGCATCGTGTTCCTGGGGCGGAGCAGCGCGAGCGTATCAACCAGATCATCTTTGACGAGCTGGTAAACAGCCAATTCCTGCCGCGCTCGCTGGCCTATCATGTGGAAGTCATTCGCACGATGAAAGACGAGGGCTGCGATGCGGTCGTGCTCGGCTGCACGGAGATTCCGCTGCTGGTGCCGCCGGAATCGTCTCCGCTGCCCGTGCTCGATTCCACGCGACTGCTTGCAAGGGCCGCGGTGCGCAAGGCGGTGGAAGGCTAAGTTGTTTATGTGGGGACAGCCGCCACCGGCTGTCCAGCGGAGCGAAGCTCGGCGCACCTGCGCATCGACGAAGTCAGGTATCTGAGCAAATTGTCATTTCGAGCGAGCCGGAGCGAATGCGACGGCGAGTCGAGAAACCTGCTGTTTCGCTTTGCCAGCTTATGACAATCGCAAACCGAGAAGACGACAGCCCGGAACGCCACCGACTGAAATTCCGCTGGCTTCCTGGCCCGTACGCTGTGATTCGCCTCGCGCCCGACGCCACGGTCCCTGACTGGTCCACAAAGGGTGACTTCACCTCGATCACTCGGACAACCGAGGAACTTTCTATTGTTTGCCCTGCCGAGAGCGTCCCCTCGGACCTGGCGTCGCCGCAGCGCTGGATTTGCCTGAAGCTCGAAGGCCCGTTCCCGTTCTCGCAGACTGGGGTCCTGCTGTCGTTCATCGAGCCGCTGTCGAGCAACGGCATCCCCATCTTTGCTATCGCGACGTATGACACGGACTACGTGCTCATCCAGGAGGAATGGGCGGGGTCGGCAATCGACATTCTGCAGCAAGCAGGCCACGAACTATGGCCACGCGATGAATCATGGCGCAAGCTGATCGAATAGGGTTTAGTGAGATTCTCTTCTACCTTTGTTCTTCTTGGCGTCCTTCGCGAATGCTTAGCGAGCTTTGCGGTTAATGCTTTTCTGACGCTGAGGAAAAAGCCTAAAGCGCGAAGTTCGATAAGACACCCGCGAAGGACGCAGAGAAAGGCAATGTGGATGGACTCACCGGTAAGGGCAGAATGGCTGCCGCGACTGCCATTCAACCCGCCGAATCTTCCAAACGCTGCTGCCGCGCATGCACACAGCCGCAGCCTATGCTGTAATAGTGAATTAGCCACTAGCCATGCCATCTGTACTCACAACCCTGCGCCGCCGCGCCAAAGCTGTGCACCGTAATCTGCGCGGGGCGAGTATGGCCGTCCGCGCGCTCGCCTCGACCGACCACCCGCTGCTGGCGCACATCATTCCCATGCGGCGCTGCAACCTGGCCTGCACGTACTGCAACGAATTTGACGATTTCTCGAAGCCGGTGCCGATTGAAGAAATGTACCGGCGCATCGACAAGCTGGGCGCTCTGGGAACGTCGGTCGTGACGATTTCCGGCGGCGAGCCGCTGATGCATCCCGAACTTGATGACGTGATCCGCCGCATCCGGTACAACGGCATGATCGCGGGACTCATCACCAACGGATATCTGCTGGTCGCCGAGCGGATTCAGCGGCTCAATCGCGCTGGACTCGAATGGCTGCAGATTTCCATCGACAACGTTAATCCGGACGAAGTGTCGAAGAAGAGCCTGAAGGTTCTGGATAAGAAACTGCAACTGCTGGCCGAGCACGCCGATTTTCACGTGAACATCAATTCTGTGGTGGGCGGCGGCATTACCCATCCGCAGGACGCGCTGGTGATCGGCAAGCGCTCCGTTGAACTCGGCTTCACTTCGACCATCGGAATTATTCACGATGGCAGCGGGCAGTTGCAGCCGCTGGGCGAAGAAGAACGCCGCATCTACCACGAAATGCAGGCTCTGGAGAAAAGCAGCTTCACCCGCGTCAACGCTTTTCAGGACAACATCGCTAAAGGCCTGCCCAACGACTGGCGCTGCCGCGCCGGGGCGCGCTACCTCTACATCTGCGAGGATGGGCTGGTGCACTACTGCTCGCAGCAGCGGGGATATCCGGGAGTACCGCTCGCGACCTACACGCGGGATGACTTGCGCCGCGAATATGTGACGGAGAAATCGTGTGCGCCGCACTGCACAGTGTCGTGCGTGCATCAAGTTTCGATTTTCGATTCATGGCGTGCGCCACAGCATCCGGCGCCTGCAATTCCTGCGGCATCCTCGAGGAACGAACTCGTACAGATCAAGTAATCTGCGCTAAGGGCGGCAATAGCCAATTAGGAGCTAGCAGTTGGCATTTGCCATGCCCAGAGCTCGCCCGACAGCCAGTACGCGGTTCTGACGTCGACTCACCAGCTCAACGCCAACTGGCTGGCGGAACTGCCCTTCGGCAGAGGAACGCGGTTTGCCCCCAATTCGAGCCTGCCGACGCAGCCGCGTGTTATGCAGTTCGCGTTGCGCTATGAATTCTGATACGAACGCTCGCCGCAGACCGGCAACGGGGCTCTGCGATCCCACTGAAACTGCCTTCTCACTTATTTCTTCGGCTGTGCCGACGGCGGCAGAATCCCGTTCAGGCGCAGGTACATCGCTGCCGTCGCGTAGTGATCGGCCCAGCCGCTGGCAAGACCGAGCGCACCCATAGCGCGCGGAAACTGGTGGCCGCCAAAAAGTTCCACACTTTCCCCCAGCTTGGAATCGTCCATCTTGCTCAAGGCGTCGCTACAGAAGGTGTAAGACGCTTTGACTGCGGCCACGAGTTTATCTTTCGCGTCACTCTCTTTGGACTCCTCCACTTTCGGCGCGGGAACGTCCGCGACTTTGGCGCATAGTGAGTTATTGGAGCTGATGATGTGTACGACCAGATGCGCAAAAGTCATCTGTTGGGGCGTGGGCTTGTAGGAGAACTTATCAGCCGGCATGGCCTCAATCGCGCCCACAGTGTTGGTTTGTGAGCGCGGCAAGAGCATGCGTAACGAGGCGGCGACCGGATCTTTCGTCGGTCCCTCGGCAGACGCGGGCGCGGTCTTTGTCATTGAGGTTTGGGCTTGCGCAAAAGCGACGGCGGCGCAGACGGAAAGGCACACGGCTAGGATGTTTTTCACTGAGAGCCTCCTGAGGTTTTGATCATAAACCGGGACAGGCCACCAGGTCTTTGAATCCCGACGGGGAAATACACCGGGTGACTTCAAAAAAGCCAGTGTTACTTCTTCGGCTGCGCGGTCGGCGGCAGCATTCCATTCAGCCGTAAGTACATCGCAGCTGAACTGTAATGATCAGCCCAGTCGTTGGTAAGGGCGATCAGAGCGAAGGCGCGCGATCCCTTGTGGCCTCCGAATAGCTCGACTTCGTCGGCGAGCTTGGAGTCGTCGACTTTGTTGAGCGCGGTGGTGCAGAACTCGAAGCTGGCCCTCAACGCGGCGACCAGTTTGTCTTTGCCGTCGGATTCCTTCAGCGGCACGGCCGCTTTGACCTCGGATAAGTCGCCGATCTTCGAGCACAGGTAGTTGTTAGATTCGACGATGTGCAGGACCAGGTGGCCGAACGTCATTTGCTTTTCGGTGGGCTTGTATCCGAACTTGTCGGCGGGCATTTCTTCGACCGCTGCTACCAGGTTTTTCTCCTGCCGGGGCAGGATCTCTTTCACCACCGAGGTGACCGGACTTTTGTCTTGCGCGAGAACTGCAGAGGCTGAAAAAAGCAGAAGAAAACATAACGTGCGTTTCATAGAGTGCTCCCGCTCGTGCCGTTCCAGGACGGACTGGTACCGCCTACATTCTACCCAGCTGTCCCCTAGAGCGCGAACTTTAACCACACAGGATACAGCGTCTCACTGAGAGTTCTGAATCTTCCTTGTGATGCACTGCGTCTTCTGTGGTTAAGAGCGTGGATTCATAGCTCCATGGCACAATGTCGCGATGCCCATCGAGCAACCTGTACAGATTCCTGATTTCCTATACGGCACCGCCTGGAAAGAAGAGCGGACAGGGGCGCTTACTGAACTCGCCATCTGTAGGGGCTTTCGGGGCATCGACACCGCCAACCAACGGCGGCACTACTTCGAGGCCGGAGTCGGCGAAGGCCTGGCGGCCGCGTATCGTGCCGGAGTCGTGACGCGGGCCGATCTTTTTCTGCAGACGAAATTCACTTATCAGCGCGGGCAAGACCACCGGCTGCCTTACGATCCATCCGCCAGTCTTGCGGTTCAAGTCGCGCAGTCGTTGGCCAGTTCGCTCGAACATCTCGGGACCGACCACGTCGATAGCTTCGTGCTGCACGGGCCTTCGTCCGGCTACGACTGGACGGATGCAGACGCCGAAATTTGGCAGGCGATGCGGAAGGAGCGCGACGCGGGGCGCACGCGTCTGCTCGGTGTGAGCAATGTTTCGGTGCGGCACCTGGAACAGATGGAGGCTGCTCATTCAGAGCATCCGGCGTTTGTGCAGAACCGCTGCTTTGCCCGCCTCGGATGGGATCGCGAGGTGCGATCGTTCTGCAGCGACCACAAGATAACGTACCAGGGCTTTTCGCTGCTCACCGCGAATCCGGAAGTACTGCAGCATCCTCCGCTGATCAACCTCGCCGCGAGTCTTAACGCGACCCCGGCGCAGATCGTGTTCAGCTTTGCGCGCGCGGTCGGGATACTGCCGCTGACCGGCACATCCAACGCGGACCACATGAAACAGGATCTCGCCAGCGGGAGCTTGAAGCTTCCGCCGGACGTGGTACTGGCGATCGAATCGATGGGCGTTTGAATGGGCTTTATTTCATTCCCGGTTTCACCGTTGCACTTTGCTTCTCACGGCGCATCTGGGCCGCCAGTTCCTTGATCTCCGTCAGATCGCGCTGCATCTCGCTCCAGCCATACCACAAAGCATAATCCGGACTGGCGTGGAATGTGCCTTGGAACGTCCGCATGCGGTGCTCGAGATACATGACGAACAGCTTCTGCTCGATCACGGTCGGCGCATCGTGAAACGTAAGCAGGTTGGGGAACGGATATGCGTAATTCGCGGGCTTGGGCAGCACGCCGTCCTTATAGAGCCCGGCGACGATGTGGATCGCCTCCGCCATCAAGTGGTCGGCGTTCTTGATCATTTCGTCCCCCTGATCCAGTTGCTGCCTGGCGAAGTTCACCGAGTGGCACTGGTTGCAGGTCTTGATCATCTTGTCGCGCTCGCGCTGCCAGTCTTCCTGGGTGAGGCGGGCGAGGTCGGCGGCCTTGACTACGTCGACCAGCTTCGTAGGCTGGCCCTGCGGATCGAGCACGCCCAGTGCTTCGAGAATCGTGGCGCGGTCGGCGGCCCAGGTTTTGTCTTCGGGCAGAGGCAGGCGGACGGCGAGGAATCCCCAAGCCGTGCGCACTTCGTGATTTCCATCTTGCATGTGGCAGGTCTGGCAAGTTGGCGCCGCGGCATCGGCGGGGAGCACATGTTTCTGCTTCAACTCACTCCTCACGCCGTGCTTCGACGCCGAGTACATTTCCCACTGCGGGTGGTCAAAGCCCATGTGGCAGGTCTCACAGGCTTGCGGCGAGCGGGCTTCCTCGACGGAGAAGGTATGGCGGGTATGGCAGGCGTCACACTGCGCCGCGCCGAATTCGGTACCGGAACTGCTTTGACGCAGTTCGAGGACTTCGGTGAGAGTCTTGTCGCCGATCTTATGGCATCCGCCACAACCCTTCTCGCCCTCGATCATGGCCATCGGCTGCCAGTGGATGGTCGGCATGGCCTTCATAGATGCCCACGCCAGGGCGTGCTTGCCCTTCCTGAACTGAGCGACCTGGGTCTCGTGGCACTGGGCGCAAGTTTCGGGCGTGGGAATTTTCGCCTTGGACATGTCGCTGGCGGAGGTGTGTTGGTCGCCGTGACAATCCACGCAGGTCACTTCGATTCCGCTGTGCTTGCTAAGCCTCCAGTCGGAAACGATGTTGGGGGTGACCTTGCTGTGACAGTTTACGCATTGCGCCGCCGTAGCGGTCTGCGCACTTGCATTTTGTGAAGTGAGAACGAGAGAGACAAAGGTCAGGCTGATGGAAACTCGCAGGGCCCAGGAGAAAACAGAACGCATAAGAGCCTCCTGTAACGGGCGATTATCGTCGGTCGCACGAAGTCCTGGCTGTGACTTGCGTCACTGCAAGGGGGGCACAGCATCGCGGTGGATTTCTCGATTACAGCGATGCCAGGGCCGACGCAGCGAGTTTGAAGACCAGATACCAGACCGCGACGACGATGACGGCTGTCGATCGCTTTACCTTGCTGGTGCAGGCAAAACCAGTGCCAATCAGGTTGATTATCCAGAGGTTGATCAAGTCCACAGCCGAAGCCATGCTATAGAAAAACCTGCCTGTCGTTTCACGATCGAAATAAAATGCAAGGTTGTCAGCTACCACCCAGGTTTGAGTAATACCAACAAGCTCTGGCTTGATGCCAACAAGGAGCGAATTAAGTCCAAAGATTCTCTCCACTACGCTCGGAAGCATGCCAAACATCACAATTGCGTAAGCAGTCTTAAGGGGGAATCTAGCTCTGCCCAAAATGCCAAAGGTCATCTTCAAAACCACAGCTGGGATGAGGTAGTACAGCAGAATCGTAAGGCTGCTGGAATACGCGATGTAGCGAGACATGGTACTTGTGAGGCTAACTTGTCTCGTCTGTGTGTCCGGAGGAAGACTGCTAAAGTACCGAGATTGCCGCGAATGAGTAATCTGGTTTCGTGCAATCTGATCAAAGCCGATTTTGCGGTCCATGGCGAAGGTGAGGCATAAAGACGAGAGCGAGATGAGTACCCAAGGCGCCCACCATGTGCTTTTCCGGTTTAGGTCGGCGAAGGTCCTTGAGGGCGATATGAAGGTGTTGAGAACGCGCCAGCCCTCCGATAGCGGCTTGGAATCGACCCGGACGACGCGCGCACCGGCCGCCTCTGCAGCCTGGCGCTCTCCCTCAGCTTTCTGGGCTGACACACGCCAAGCCTCTTCCCGCTGGCGTGCGGTTTTCTCGCGCTCGGCGGCCGCAGCAGCTTTCTGCTCCGCAGCATCCTTCTCTGCCGCGATGCGTTTCAACTCTCCCTCAAGCGCGACCCTCTCACGTTCAGCCACCTGCAGAGCTTGTCGCTCTGCCGCATCCTTCTGTGCCGCGATGCGTTTTAGCTCTTCCCGCGCGATTTCTTCTCGAGCGAGGGCCTCTTCAGCTCGGCTTTCCGCCTCTGCCTTCTCCTCTGTGATGCGTTTCAGCTCCTCCTCGTGCGCACGCTTCTCCTGCCCCGCTGCTTCCGCTGCCCGGCGCTCTTCGTCAGCTTTCTGAGTCGCAAGGTTCTCCAAAAGAGCGGGTTGTGCCCTTTGGGCTTCACCCGCCGAAAGCGCGTTCTGTGCTGCTTCACGCACAGTTTGGACTGGATCAGTCAGGCAGCCCTTTAGTGCCTGACGGGCGTAGTTAGCCGTGTCAGCATCTGGGTCGATGAGGAACTCCCTCAAAGCCGTAGCGGCTGCTGCTCTTTCATAACGAAAGGGGCTTCTAAGCCTTTTGAGCAGCCCTTGCAATTCCTGGGATACTTTCCCTAGCTGCGGATTTCTTGCAATTTCTATCGGTGGGCCAGACTGCTGTACGAGCCTTTGTGGCACCTGTTCCTTAGTGCGATCTACTCTGCTGAAAGCGTACTCGTATAGCTCTAAGTCGGTGATGACTCCGTCGGGTACGCCGCCGCCGAACCCGTCAGCATCGCCCGTCCGGAGGCCCTCAATGAGGTAGTGTGTGAAAAGTGAGTGCCGTGAGTCCCCTATGACGCGGTCAGCCTCAATACCCACCTGGACCGCGTTGGTTGCAGTTATAACAACTTGACCGAAGCCGCTCACGAACTCCGATTTTGTGTCGATTGTGTCGGTCACGCCTTTGCTGATCCTAGCGAATGCCCCGCTGTAGCAGCAGTCGAGAATCAGGACCTGCCGCTGGGCGTAACATTGCTGCATCTCATTTCGAAGGAAATACGCATCGATGCCTAGCGGGGAGGGGTTTTTCTGTTGAGTATCTCTTACCGCGAGGTACACGTTCCCTGACCTGCTCTTGATCCCGTGTCCCGAGAAATAAATAAGAACGGTGTCTTCGGGCTTCCGGTCAATCAGAAAGTCGGATATCGCCCGCCGGACCTCCGAGAACGGTCGATCAAGTAACTGAACAACTGCGAACTCTCCTATCTCCGGATCCTCGAGTAACGCGGCGAGATCCCTTACATCGTACTCCGGCGCGCGAAGACCATTAAGCAGCGGATCGTCGTAATCTTGGTTGCCGATGATGAGGGCGAATTTTCCACTCATGGCATGTGGCGCGGGGGATTCTCCTGCTTAGCGAAAGCCCGCATGACTTCTGACAGGTCTTCAGCCTTCCAATGTCCCCTCACTTCATACTTAGGGCCGTCATCTGTTTGGCTGATCTTGATTATCCGGCTGGGGTCTCGGCGCAGCCAATCGATAAGAATGTTCAATGCATCCTTTAGAAGCTCGGGAGCGACCGCCAGAAAAAAAGCTCCTAAGGTAAAAGCCTCTCCGCTCTTTGTACCGGGAGGGCTGGGGTGAGAAACCGGCTCAATAGAATTGATCCTTAGCGTACGGAGTTCCCCCTGGAGTTCGCGCACCTCCTCGTCGATCCGCTCTACTGGTAACTGAGCCTTCGAGTACGCGTCTAATCTAACTGTGATTGGGGTTGTTGAGCCGGACACGTTCTACCTCTCTAGGCGCACAAATTTTAGTCGCCGACGAGCACGTAAGGCAAGCTTACATCCTGATCGAGTAAGACTGCCCAAACGTCGTCTCGGCTGCAAACGCTGACTTAAAGGTCAGCCACAACGCGAGGGTGCCAATCAAGCAATACAGCAGAAGCAGAAACGGACTGCCGTATGCAAAGATCGTGATGATTTTGCTGGAAATCTGGAGCTGTCTGGCCTCCTGATCGGCCGGAAGTTTGTCGAACCGATCGGCACGCGAGGAGTGCGCGATCTGGTTCTTGCTGATCTGCTCGAAGCCGACCTGCCTTGCCATCCAGACAAAAACCATCGAGACGATGGAAATCAGCAGCCAGGGCGCCCACCAGCTGGCATTGCGGCGCAAATCGGTGAAAGTCTTCGAAGGAGCGATGAAGGTATTGACAATGCGCGCGCCCTGGGACAGGGGCGCAGGTTCTGGGGCGGGAGCGGGGGACGGGGGCCAGACCGGAGCGGCGGCCATGAAACCTCCTGCAGAAGAGCGTGGATCGACGAAATTCTAGCCGGGACCGGCTGTCCGCACAAGCGATCCGAGAAATCGTGTAACAAAAACCCTCCTGCCCTCACCATGGAGGAGAGAACCTCGGGCGGCCGGATTCGAAGCCGCCGGAGCGTGGTAGACGCATACGGCTCAAGCTGTTTCCCCAACGGCATAGTGCCCGGACGTGACGAATCTTCCCCGTAGGGCCCAAGACCCAAATTCAGTTCAATTTTGAAGGAGGAAGGTATGAAGACCCTTTGGATTGCCCTTTGTACAGCCCTGCTCGCGGTGGCATCGTCGGCCTCTATGGGCCAGACCAGTCCCGGGGACATGAAGGTCGATGTGCCCTTCAGCTTCGTGGTGGAGGGACAAACCTTGCCTGCGGGTCATTACATCATCAAGAACTCCGACGAGGCACACATCAGAATCTTGGGCTCCAACCCACCGGGCGTCTACGTGGCGACCCATGCGGCGGTGCGATCGGCCAGCGACGGAAGCAAGCTGGTGTTTCACCGCTACGGAGACACCTACTTCCTGTCCGCAGTCTGGGTAACCGGCAATACGAGCGGGCGGGAGTTGTTCCGCTCGCAGGCAGAGCGCGAACTGGCGCGCAATAAGGCAGCGGAAGAACTGGCTGAGGTTCGTCCGAGTAAATAGGGTTTACCTCCTGAAAGATGAGGGGGACTCCGGCGTTACACGGCATTGCGCCCAGCCGGGCGGTAGTTGAACCCGGCTATGATGGTGCGATGTCCAATGTAACCCCGGTAGTAGTTGCGGTGCTGGGAGCCGAACTGGCTCCTGCGGCGGCTTTTGGATTGGCGGGCGAGCGCGTGGCGCGAGCAGTGGGACGGCTGCCTATTGCAGCGCGCGTGCTGCTTCCGGCGCTGTTAGTGTTGCCTTATATCGTTCTTGCGACCTACGCGCATTCGTTTCGCTGGAAGTGGTTTGCGTTGTATGTCGCTTTACCTATCGTAATTGCATGGCTGTTGAAGCAGGCGTCGGAAGCGGACCCGGAGCAAAGCGGAAGCTGGCGCGATGCGCTGATTCTACTCACCCTGGGCCTGGCGGTGGATTTGCGCTGGTTCGATTCCGCATGGCCTCAGGGCGAGGGGGCGCTGGGCAAGCTCTTGCTCGTGGATGCGGGCCTGTACGGGTTTCTGGCGATCCGCGGGCTGACCGGAACGGGCTTCGACTTCCACTTGCGATGGAGCGACTGGAAGACCGGGCTGCGCGAGTTGGTCTTTTTCGCGCCTATGGTGCTGGGGCTCGGACTGGCGCTCGGGTTCGTTCATCCCCATGCCAATCTGCCGTCGGTGGGTGGCGCGGCGCTGCGATGGGTGGGAATCTTCTTTTTCGTGGCTGTCCCCGAAGAACTCTTCTTTCGCGGCTGGGTGCAGAATCTGCTGGAGCGCCGCGTGGGACGAAGGGCTGCCCTGATAATCGCGTCGGTGCTGTTCGGCCTGTCGCATTTCAACAAGCGGTCGGTGCACTTCAACTGGCGGTATGTTTTGCTGGCTACGATCGCCGGCATTTTCTACGGACGAGCGTGGCGCGAGCAGCGGCGGGTGCCGGCCTCGACGATCACCCATACTTTCGTGGATTGGATCTGGTCGTGGTGGTTCTAGCGGGGCTCAGCCGGTACGGCTAGACGGTTATCGAAGAGCCGATCCAGTCGGGTGACCCGGCAGCGTTACCTGATAGTGCAAATATCCGAGGCCCACGCGCAGGTGATGGTGCAGGATCTCAGGCACGCAGACGGCGAAGCAGAGGCCGAGCAGGCCCTGAGCGAGGCCGAGGGCGTAGAGATTGTGGTAGCGGCGGAACAGCCAGCAGGAGACAGCTCCCCACAGAAGCGTTGCCGCAGTGAGGGTGAGATTGGGAAGGTGAGCGGCTGCGAATAGAAGCGCCGCTACGACGATTCCGGCGTCACTCGTCATAACACGGGTGAGGCGCGGCATGAAGTAGTCCTGCAAGAGGAATTGCTGGTATAGCGTCCACAGGACGTATCCGCCGACATGAGCCAGGTTGGCGTTGTAGAGGGGGTGGTACGTTCCGGCGGCTCGGGCCGCCAATATGCTCACGAACATCAGCCCGACCGCGGCGGGCAAAATCCAGAGCGAGGCGACGAATCCGCGCCAACCCAGGCCGAGTTCAGTTCTCGTGGGCTGCTGCAACAGGACCAAGGCCAACGGCGCCAGCAGGGCCAACGGGCCGACGATGAGTTGCTCACGCGTCGGGAGCCACAGCACCAGCATGATGAGGCCGAAGCCGAGAATCAGTTCCGCCAGGTCTCGTGCAGATCTTCGCGATTGCGATGGGGCCAGAGTGAAAGAAGTTGCGTTCGTCGTCGCCACAGATATGTGCTTCCAAAAGCACTAAGAGTCGTTGAGCCGCGATTTGGTTGCAAAGTCTTTGTCGGTGGGTGAAGCGGAGAACCCTTAGTGCTGGCTCGATTCGGCAACCTGAGGAGTCGCTTCGAGCAGGCTGCGGGTGTAGGCATGGGCCGGACGCTCGGTGATCTGCTCGGTGCTTCCTACTTCAACAATCTTTCCCCCATACATGACTGCGATGCGGGTGGCGAGATAACGCACGACCGGCATCGAATGCGAGATGAACAGGTAGGTCAGTCCGAAGTCGCACTGCAACTGCGCCAGCAAGTTGACGATTTGGGCGCCGACGCTGACGTCGAGCGCGGAGACCGGCTCGTCGCAAACGATGAACTTGGGGCGAAGCGCCAAGGCTCGGGCGATACCGATGCGCTGCCGCTGTCCGCCGGAGAATTCGTGAGGGTAGCGGCGGAGGGCGGATTCGTCGAGGCCCACGGCGCGCAGGAGTTCGATAACGCGGGAGCGGACGTCGAGCTGCGCTCGACGGGACAGCAGAGAGCCTGCCCTGAGCTTGTCGAAGGGGCGGCTGTCCCCACATGAATCTGGATGGATGATGAGAGGTTCGGCGACGATGTCTTGCACGCGAAAGCGCGGATCGAGTGAGGCGAACGGGTCCTGAAAGATGATTTGCAGGTCGCGCCGCAGTCGGCGCATTTGGGTGTGGCTGGCTGCAAGCAGATCCTGGCCCTGCAGGAGAATAGTGCCGGAAGTCGGCTCAATCAGGCGCAGAATCAGGCGTCCGAGCGTGCTCTTGCCGGAGCCGGATTCGCCGACGAGGCCCAGTGTCTCTCCGGAATGAATGTCGAGCGAAACGTCGTCGACGGCGCGAACTTCACCCCGCGATTTTCTGCCCAGAGCGGAGTCGCCATGGGGGAAAACCTTCGTCAGGTTGCGGATTTCCAGCAAGGGCACGTTGCGATGCTAGCAGCACTGGGCCACGGATTTACACGGATTCTCACGGATAGAGCGTTCAAGGCCTCGCACTATCCGGCTGCGGAAAAGCCGTCGAACCGCGCGTGACCGGGAAGGGAACGAGTTCCACTCGTGCCGTAAGCCGCGGAAAATCCATGCGGCTTTCAGCCGCTGAGGTCTGCTCTCGCAGCCCCGGCTTTTCCGCAAGCCCTTATCCCGCAGAAATCAGGGGCACGGCTGCCAGAGCGGCCAGCAGCCCGATGAGTTTCCAGCGGCTGAAGTGTTCCTTCAGCACCAGGCGGGCGAGCAGGACGGTCACGGCCGGATAGAGCGAAGTGATTACCACTGCCTCGTCCAGGCGCCCGTGTTGGCTGGCGAAGATGAACAGGGTGCTGGCGCTGATGTCGAGGCATCCGGCCGCCATCCCGAGGGCGACGCGCGGACGGTCGAGCGAAATTGGGGCGCGGGTGGCGAACACGGCGACGGAGGTGGCTGTGAGTGAGCCGACACGGGAAATTGCGGCGATCCAGGTCGGCGAGCCGCTTGCCTGGTGAATGCAGAGATAAAAGCCCGCGAATCCAACGCCCGCCAGCGCGGCCATGGCCACGCCTCGAGGGTGACCTGAGTCGTCGTTCTCGCTCTGTGGATCTGGGCGCGTGATCAGCCAAATGGCGAGAATCGCCAGCACGAAGCCCGCAAGGGTCCAACGGCTGGGGGCGCCTTCGATAGCGATGTCGGCGAGTGTGGGGATGGCCGCGCCAAGCAGCGCTGCGATCGGAGCCGTCGACCCCATCTGCCCGGAGGCCAGGGCGCGGTAGAAGATGGCCAGCGAGAAGCCGCCAATCGCCCCGGCAGCAACCGCCCAAAGGATACTCATGCGGGATGGAAGGATCCCATGCTGCCCGATCGCGATTATGAACATGAAAGCGAGCGCGCAGAAGTGCGAGAACGCAGTGAGCACGAAGGCGTTGGCGCGGCGGGAACCGTATCCGCCAGCAAAGTCGGCCGCGCCCCACAGGAATACCGCAATCACCGAGCAGACCGTGGGCGCGAATTGGGCGGGGGACGACATGTCGGACGAGGGTAACACGCGTAGGAACGACGGAACCTTCGGTACAGCCGACTCGGTACTCGCAACTCGCTGCTCGGCACTGCTTTTGCGCGTGTTAGAATTTCCACAAGCAGTTTCCTTGCGAGAACTCAGATTCTGAGGGCCCAGGTTGATCGAGCTGGCACCATCCATTCTTTCGGCTGATTTTGCCCGGCTTGGCGAGCAGGTACGTGCCGCATGCGAGGGCGGGGCGAGTGTCATCCACGTGGACATCATGGATGGGCATTTCGTGCCCAACCTGACAATCGGGCCACCGGTGGTGAAGTCGCTACGGAAAGCTACTGAACTGCCGCTCGATTGCCACCTGATGATCGAGAATCCGGATGACTTCATTCCAGTATTTGCCGAGGCGGGAGCCGACTGGATGTCGGTGCATCAGGAAGCCTGTAGACATCTGAACCGGTCGCTGCATCTGATCAAAAGTCATGACTGCCGAGCCGGAGTGGTAATTAATCCGGCAACGCCTGTGGAAACGCTGACCGAGGTGCTCGACATCGTGGACTATGTACTGGTGATGTCAGTCAACCCGGGCTTTGGCGCGCAGCAGTTTATTCCGTCCACGCTGCACAAAATGCGGAGGTTAGCCGAGATTCGCAGCCAACGCGGATTGGCGTATCGCATCGAAGTAGATGGTGGCGTGGCGCTCGAAACTGTAGCGGACGTGGTGCGAGCCGGCGCTGAAATTCTGGTGGCGGGCAACGCCGTGTTCGGTCATGGTGATCCAAGAAGAAATGCGCAAGATCTGCTGAAAGCGGCGACGGAGGCTGCTCTGCAGAAGGTATAGATTTTGTGGGATCGGATCTTTGATCCGGTCGGGCCGCGCGAAGCGCGCCTGGTCGATGCGGCGGGTCGACACCCGGTAAGCCGCGTCGGCCACAACCGCAGTCGAGCTTGCGCTCGACATGGCCGGGTCGGAGACCCGGCCTCACACGAGATTTTCCTAGAGGTCTTATGTCACGTCGAATTGCGTCGATAGCGGTACTAGGTGTTCTGCTGGCCCTGACCGCCGCCTGCACCAACAAGAAATCCGTCAACCCACTGGCCAATATCGGCTCGAAGCAGCCGGATAAGGTTTTGTTCGACAAGGCCATGGACGCCATGCGGCACAACCGTTTCGACGTGGCGCGCCTGACTCTGCAGACGCTCATCAATACCTATCCGGATTCGGAGTACATCGCGCGCGCCAAGCTGGCGGTGGGCGATTCCTGGTACGCCGAGGGTGGCACCGCTGCCCTGGCTCAGGCCGAGCAGGAGTACAGCGACTTTGAAGTCTTCTTCCCCAACATGCCCGAAGCGGCCGAGGCGCAGTTGAAGATCGCCAACATCCATTACCAGCAGATGGAGAAGGCCGACCGCGATTTCACCCATGCCAAGCGCGCCGAAGACGAATATCGCAAGATGATTCTGCAGTATCCCGACAGTAAGCTGGTGCCCGAATGTAAGCGGCGACTGCTCGAGGTGCAGGAAGTGCTGGCCGAGCGTGAATTTGAAATCGGGCGCTTCTACTATTTGCGGGAATCCCATCCAGCTTCGATTGCGCGCCTGCAGTCGCTGGTGGACAAGTATCCGCTCTACAGCCGCGCTGATGAAGCGCTGTATCTGCTCGGGCAGAACTACGAAGGGCAGATTACCCGAATGAAGACGGCGCCCACGTGCGACGTGCATGGCTTGCCGCGGGGTTGCGTGCTCGAGGCGGTGAAGGCGCGCTATATCGAACAGTTATCGAAGCGCGCAGCGGAGGCGTATTCGAAGATTCTCACGCGCTACCCGATGATGGATCGTTCCGACGATGCCAAGAGGCGATTGACTGCCCTGCACCAGCCGATTCCGCGTCCCACGAAAGCGGCGGTTGCGCAGAATAAGGCGGAAGAAGCCAGCCGCCATGAATCAACCATGGCTCAGAGGTTGATGGGTGTTATCAAGAAGGGGCCGGACACCACGAAGGCGGCGGGCTACGGCGAGCCCTCTTTGGTCGATCCAGAACCGGTAGCGGCGTCCGACGTTCCACGCCGAGAAGCTCTGGGAGCGGTCGAGGGAGGCGGGAAGAACACAGTTGGTGTCGAGATCGTGAAGCCCGATCAATCCGCCGCCAGCGCGTTGGGAGCGTCTTCCAATGCGACTCCGGCCAGCGGTTCGCCTTTTGGGGCTCCTCCTGCCAATCCCCCGCAGCCGGCAGCGCCTGATCCGAATGAGTTGAAGCCGAATGTGCCCGCCGATCCGAACGAGCTGACGCCGAACGATAACGCCAGCGACCAGACATTGCCACCGCCGGCGCAAGTCAATGAGATTCAGCAGGGGCAGTCGTCGTCTTCATCGTCGGTATCGGCCAAGAGCGACAATTCAACACTCGCCAGCGATCAGGATCTCTCCAGCAGTAAGAAGAAGAAAAAGAAGGGATTGAAGAAGATCGTACCTTTCTAATCGGCTGTCGGCCCTGAGTTCCCCCAAGATAGCGAGCGCCAAAAGCCTTTAACCGCAAAGTTTGCAGAGAAAATCCGCGAAGTTCCCTAAGAGAATCTGGAAAAAGGATCCAATTAAGCAGGTTGGGTAACTACAAGGACTAAAGTGTTCTCGTTGGATTCCTTGAGTTTGCGAACACTCTCGTCGCAATCCGGACCGCAAAATCCAAGGCACGCTTCGGCTGTTCGTCGCAGGACGATAAGAAAAAGCGTTTAAACGCAAAGTTCGCGAAGAACGACCCCGCTGAGGACGCTAAGAAGAACAACTTCAACGACCTCTCCGCGCGGTAGGTGCTGGCCACTGGTAACCGGTTACTTCCCTTCCGGATCATTGACTTACGTTGTGGGTCAGGTTACCTTCGCGATATCTCCCCTCATCAGAGGAAGCCTTTGGCCAGGAAGATACTGCTCGCCGATGACAGCGTAACGGCTCAGAACATGGGGCGGAAGATCCTCGCCGATGCCGGCTACGAGGTCATCACCGTCAATAATGGCTCGGCGGCGCTGAAGAAGATCGCCGAAATCAAGCCCGACCTCATCGTCCTGGACGTCTACATGCCCGGCTACAGCGGGCTGGAGGTGTGCCAGCGCGTCAAGGAAGCCGGGGAGACTTCACGCATTCCAATTCTGCTCACGGTCGGAAAACTGGAGCCGTTCAAGCCGGAAGAGGCCAAGCGGGTGCGCGCTGAAGGCTTTATCGTTAAGCCTTTTGAAGCCAGCGAACTGCTGAGCGCGTTGGCCAAGCTCGAAGACAAAATCGTGCCCCGTTCGGAATCGTCGAAACCGGGGCGCTTTGCCCGGGCGATCGCGGCGGTCGAGGAAGGCCGCTACGATAAGTCGGTCGCCATGGACGAAGATAGCGGCTGGAAGAACCGGATCTCGTTTCCGTCCAAAAAGAAGCGCGCGCCGGAGCCGGAGGATGGCGACGATCCAGCCATTTACAATGCGCTGAATAAAGACCTGCGCACCGTGATCGACCATCACCGCGCGCCTGTGGCACACGAGGCGGCTGCGACCGAGACTAAGGTCGATGTGGGAGCACTGGCGCCCGAAGGTCTGCCCAAAGATGTGACTCCGGAAGAGATTGCCGCGTTAGCGGCGGCGGCCGCGCAAATACAGGGCATTGCAGAGGCCAAACCCGCCGAGGCAAAGCCTGCGGACGTTCAGCACGTCGAGCCTCCGGCGGCGGAAGCGGTTCCACACCCAACCATCGTCAGTTCGCACGAGGCAGCGCCGGAACCAGCAAAGATCGAATCCGAGACTGCGACGCAAGCGCAACCGCAGGACGCGTCCGAGTCAACTGCGGAAATCGCATCGGCGATAACCCAGTCCGACTTGCAGGCTGCGACAGAGAAAGAGACGGCGACGGAAGCACCAGCTGGTATACCCAGTCAAACGACGCAGGAAGTTGCCAGCTTGGCTGTTCCGAGCCCCGCCGACGTGATGGCTGCAATTTCCAGCCTGGAGACGGCCGCGACTCCTATAGCACCGACGATGAGCTCGGCAGATGGATCCAGTTCAGATGGCTCCGCGCCCCAGCCCGAGGCTGAGCCGGTAACCATGGCGGTGGCTGCGGGAGCCGAGCACGCTGCGGTCAGTTCGCGCTGGACTGCGGTTTCAATTGCGCTGGCCACAGAAGAGACTGCGATCAATCTCGCGGAAGAAATGAGGAAGGCGCAGGTTTACATGGCTGTCGCCGACACGCCTCCTGTCGAGACCGCAGCTTCCGTGCCAGAGATTCAGTCCGCGCCCGTTGAGGCTGCCATCATTCCCGAAACTGCATCGCCGGTTGAGCCGGAGCATCAAGTCTCGATGCCCGCGTCCGTCGAGCCTGAAACCCCTAGCACCGTGGCAACGAGCACGACGGCGGAAGTCGTTCACACAGGGGTGAAGGAGTTCGAGACGGTGACTGCGTCCTCGTCCTCCGTTGCGGCCAAAGATGCGGCTCCGGCGGAAGCCGAGCCTGCTCCGCCGCAAACTGACGATTCCGCAGCTCCGCCGCCTGCCTTAGAGCAGCCACAGGTCGAGGAAGCAAAAGCGGAAGAAATTCCAATCGCCCAAGTCGCGGAGACGGAACCTCCTGCGACAGAAGCAGTCGCGACCCCAACGCACCACGAAGAACCGACGCCCGAAGAATCGAAGCCGGCAGAACCGAGCCAGGTGATCGAAGAACAGAAGAGCGAAGAGCCGGTGATTGCCGCGCCCATGGCCTCGGTTGCCCAGGTCCAGGAATCACCCGCAGTCGTCGAGAAGATGGAAACGGCCGAGGCCTTCCCAGTCAGCCAGATTCACGCGGAAGAAGCTCCCACAGCCGAGCTCAGCGTACCGGCCGAGACAACTCATGGAGGCAAACCCGATATGGCGAAAAGGGAATCCGAAATCGCGGCCACTACGGCAGCCGCGTGGGCAAGCTGGCGGAGGATTCGTGAGACTGGCGATCCAAGAGACTCGGCCCAGTCGAAGAACAACGATGAAGAGAACTTCCCGTCCCCTCCCGAAGAAGCTGCGATGGCTGTCGCCGCCGGTGCGGAGAAGGCACCCGAGGAAGTTCCCGCAGCATCGGAGAGCCCGGAGATCGCCAGCATCGTCGAGAGTGTGCTGGCCGACTTACGGCCCAAGATTGTTGAAGAGATCTCCCGCAAGCTGGGAAAGAAGAAAAAGTAGGCTACACTCCGTCCCCTCCATTCGGGAATTGGGGCGTCCGGGGTTGAGCCGGGGAGCTATTTGTTCGGGCTCCGACGCGCCTCTCGTCTCGGTCTAGTAACTCGCGGACCGTTCGCGTAAATTCCTGAGGAAGGAAAGGCTTCTCCAAGAAGTCCCCGAACTTCACAATCTGTTCTGGACTACCAGTAACATCCTTGGCATACCCTGAAATCAGAAGAAACTTTATGTTCGGGCGCAAGACCGCGGCTTTTTCTCTTAGCTCAAGACCAGTCATCTCCGGCATGGCAAGATCGCTGATGATCAAATCGATGGCAGGATTCAGCTGACAGATTGATAGAGCTTCCGCTCCGTCTTTGGCTTCCAGGAGTCTGTAGCCCTGGCCCTCCAGCTTCTTCCGCATCAAAAGCCGCAGGGCTGTTTCATCCTCCACCAATAGGATCGTCTCGCCGTTGCGCGCAACTGGTTCTGGGATCGGTTCACCTTCCCGAGTTAGTGGTTCGCAAAGAGAGGCTCTGGCATCACGACAGTTTCCCGCTACTTTGGGAAGGTAGATGCGGAAGGTCGTCCCGCGGCCTAGCACGCTGGCTACGGTAATGTGGCCACCACTCTGCTTGATGATGCCGTAAGTCGTCGACAGCCCGAGGCCGGTTCCTTTGCCTTCTCCCTTAGTGGTGAAGAAAGGCTCGAAGATGCGGGGCAAAGTTTCACTGTCTATGCCTTCCCCGGTGTCAGTCACAGAGAGCATGACGTAATTCCCGGGCGCAACCTCAGGGTTTCGGAAGGCAAACTCCTCGTCGAGTACTACGTCTGCAGTTTCGATGGAGATTTTTCCTCCTTGCGGCATGGCATCACGAGCGTTCACTGCGAGATTAATTAATATTTGCTGAATCTGTGCGGGGTCCGCCCTTACTCGTCCGAGTTCTGGGTGCAACGCTGGAGTGATGCTGATGTTCGCAGGGATGAGACGCGTTAAGAGTTTGTGTGTCTCCAGGATCGACGCGTTCAAGTCCAATACGCTAGGTTCAAGGATTTGCTTGCGGCTGAAGGCCAGTAGCTGTCGAGTTAGAGAGGCAGCTTTCTGGGTCGCGGTGTTGATCTCGTTTACGGTCAAGCGAACCGACTCGTTTTGGGTCTGGTCTTCAGCCAGCAGATCGCTGTAGCCCATGATAACCCCAAGGTAATTGTTGAACTCGTGTGCAATTCCCCCTGCCAGGTGCCCTACAGCCTCCATCTTCTGAGCCTGACGTAACTCATTTTCAGAGCTCTTGCGAGCGCTGATGTCGCGAAGAATCACGGTGTACAGCTTCTCGGAAGTGGTCTTCACTTGCGAGATGGTGGCTTCAATGGGAAATTCCTCCCCGTTGGCTCGGAGGGCCGTCAGCGTCCCCGGCGAGTACAACGAGCGTGCGGTGACGCCAGTGTCTCCGAACCTGCGGATGTGCTGCCGATGGGAGTCACGAAATCTCTGTGGGATGAACTTATCGATCGGCTGTCCAAGGGCCTGTTCGGCAGTGCAACGGAAGATCTGCTCTGCCGCCTTGTTGAACACAATGATCCTTTGGTTATCATCCACCGTAACGATGGCGTCCATCGCAGAACTGATGATGCCGAGCAATCGTTCTTCGCTGTGTCGAAGCGCGCGTTCATTCTGTTTGTGCTCTGTAAGCGCCGAGTTCGGCGTCGTGCTGCGGCGGTTGTCCAATTGAACCGCCACCAGGTGAGCCAGGGTCACCAGAGCCTCTTGGTGTGCTTCAGGCAGTTCCCGAGGCAAACGATCCATCACGCAAAGGGTGCCAACTGCATAGCCTTCTTTCGTCCGTAGAGGAGCGCCCGCGTAGAACCGAATCCCGGCATATCTGACCAGAGGGCCAGCGGCGAACCGACTGTCTGCAGCCGCATCGGAGATCAGTAGCAAATCAGGGAGAAGGATGGTTTGATCGCAGACGGAATCTTCGCGGGGGATTTCTGGGTATTCCCAACCTACGCGCGACTTACACCACAGGCGGGTAGCGTCGACAAATCCAATCAATCCGATAGGGGTACCGCAAAGATAAGCAGCCAGGCGTGCACTCCGGTCGAAGATTTCCTCGGGAGGCGTGTCGAGGATGCGGCAGTCCAATAGCGCCTTGAGGCGTGCCCCTTCATCCACCGGCCACTGCGACTGCATGTCTGCTCCGCGTAATTGTTAACAAGGGGCCCGTTCTAACTATCGTGAATCGCAAATGAACAAAATGTCCAGTGTCACTCTAAGTACCTTCGAATCATGATGAAAAATGCAACACCAAGCAGCGGCTGCAAGGTCGGACATTCAAAAACTGCTTATGCGAGTGATCGGGAAGTTGTGCGCCTTGGCCAGTCGTGAGGAGGAACGCGGCGTAGCTGGTTGTCCCACGTACCTTCAGGGTCAGAGTGTTTTTTCTGAAATGTTTTCGGCTGATTCGTCTTAACCGATTGTAGGTGCTTCAGGGGCAGCGAGGCGCACACAGCGCTGCCGTGGGTGGGGAGGCTGACTAAGATGACGAGACAATTTCGTCCGTTCACGGTTCGCGGCGACGGTCTGGACGACCGAGCAGCGCAGCAATATGAATTCTCTGTGCTCGGCATGCTTCACAGCTTCGACGCCATCAAGACATCTCGCGCCTTGATGAATGGCTTTCGGGCAAACGGGCGCGATGTTCTCGTGGTTCCGTACGACTTCAGCCACGGCGAGTGCAACGCTGTCGCCCGGCACGAATGGGGCCTGTTCCCCAACAAAGTCTATTTCTCGCCGAACATTTATTACCCTGACAGCGATTGCATCGACACCGGCGATGTCGGGAACTCGGCGCACGAAGTCCTGTGTCACGAGCTGGTGCATGCGCTGAGGAGAGGTGCTGGGACAATACATAAGCACACCAAGAAGGGCGAGGAGGAGACGCTGGCGATTATGATCACCAATATTTTCGCATCGGAGACGAATAAGCCAGCGCTGCGAAAAAGTCACAAGAGCTACGATCGGCAAAAGGATCCAAAGTTGAATACTTCGGACGGTTATCTTGCGGCGCACCGCAAGCTGGTGGATTTGTTTGTAAGGGAGCACATCGCCGTGGCTACCGAGTTATCGTGCGTCGATACTCACTTCAATCCGATTCGCGCTTATTTCCACGGCCACTGCGCGCCCGCGTGGACTGCGGCGGCCTACCAACCCGGCAAGAATGTGTTTCGATGAGGCGCGATTGCCGCGGGGACGAATCATCCGATCAGTCCAGCATGGGGAGGCGCACCAGGTGTGCAAGAGCGCAAGGATGCCAACAACGGGGAAGAGAATTTGCCGATCGCTTCGGAGGACTTAGATCGCAGGACCAGAGGAGAACTTTATGATCATCATGCAAGAGCCTTCTTTTGCGTTCAATTCCGTGGATGTTCCGGGTCCCGACTACAGGATGTGGCATACCGAAGACGGGGACCAAGGAACGTCGGTCGCCGACCTGGCGAGTGAAATCGAAGAAGCCACTCGAAGAGCCTGGGAACAAAAGCAAACCAATCTGCGCAACATTGTGATCAATAGTCATGGTTCTCAGGGAAGCATCTCAATCGGGGGACTGGGGCAACCAGTGCTTGATATTTCCGGCATCAGTCAGTTTTCTTTTTTGAAAAACAGCCAGCACTTGACGGGAACGATTTGGATCGTAGCGTGTCTGGCGGCGGCCGGTTCGTCTGGGAAACATTTTTGCAGCACTTTGGCGCAGGTCAGCGGGTATCAGGTAGTGGCGGCGGATGAATGTCAAGAAGTGACCCGCTGGGACAACTATCGTCTGAAGACCCGGTTCCAACACCAGATTGATGATTTTGAAGGCACGGTCTACGGATTTTACGCCGGCGGCGGCTGGAGGGAGATCGACCCGCACGAAGACATTTACACCATCAGGGAGTAAGAATGGGCGCCACCTCGTACGAGGGACCGCAAGCAGGGGCTCCGTGTCATTGTTTCGGAGCGTGTCGCTATCCCGTCCTCCGTTTGACGGGGTATTACGCATTGAGGGGAAAATGCTACACCTCCAATGTGGAGACCGGGACCGAGAGCGGATTGGGAGTGGGAAGGGAGGAACGAAAGTGGGATTGAGCGTAATGGCAATGTTGCAACAGCGACCGGCGAAACCTGCAGCAACACTGATTCCGAAGCCGTGACCGTAACAAGAAAAGCCGCCACGAAAGGCGGCTCAAAGTCTTTTCCGAAACGTTCAAGGCGTAGCTAGTCCACGGTGAAGTTCGTGGCACTTGTAGCGGCTCCGCCTGGCCCTGCAATCCTGATCTTCCCCGTCGTTGCTCCCGTGGGCACAGTCGTGGTTACGGTCTGGTCGTCAACCACCGTGAAGCTCGCATGTACTCCGCGAAGGGTGGTCGCTTGAACCAGCCCTTCATAAGGATAGGCGCCGTCAGGCCAGCCGAACATGTGCAGCGTGGTCAAGGTGCCGCTTGGGGTGATCTTGAAGACTGTGCCGTAGGCGTAGCCTTCGGCGTCCGCAGTCCCGTAGAAGTTTCCATCGGTGCCCTGGACCAGCCCAGAGAAAGGGGTCACGCCTTCCATCTCTCCTCCGAAGCTGTGCAGCACGGTCAACTCGCCTGTGGCGGTGATTTTGAAGACGGTGCCAGCGGGGTTGTAGGCGCCGCCATACCCAGTTGTACCGTAAAAGCTCCCGTCGGTGCCCTGAACCAGCCCTCCGTAGGGCCCCCACCCGTCGGCACCGTTGAACTTGTGCAGCGTGGTCAGCGTGCCTGCAGGGGTTATTCTGAACAGCGTTCCACAGCCAGGAATGGAGGAAAGACATTGCTGCGCCGTTTCTCCGCCGGACACGGTTGTTCCGTAGAAGCTCCCGTCGGTGCCCTGAACCAGCCCTGCCCAGGGGGCACTGCCGTCAGCGCCGTTGAAGCTGTAAAGCGTGGTCAACGCACCGCCAGGGGTGATCTTGAAGACCGTGCCGCATCCGCCCTCGCAACCCGCGTTCCCGCCGTTCTGAGTTGTCCCGTAGAAGTTCCCATCGGTGGCTTGAACCAGCGCAGCGGCAGGGTACGCGCCGTCAGTGGAGTTGAAGCTATGCAGCGTTGTCAGCGTCCCGCTTGGCGTGATTTTGAAGATCGTGCCGCAGCCGGAATAGGCACAATAGGCCCCGCCTCCCGCCGTTGTTCCGTAGAAGTTTCCGTCGGTGCCTTGAACTAGCCCTGCATATGGAGTACTGCCGTCAGTACAGTTCGTTGGAGCGCAGAAGCTGTAAAGTGTCGTCAACAGGCCGCCTCGGGTCATCTTGAATACTGTGCCGTGTCCGTAGGCCCCGCTCCCATCAGTTGTCCCGTAGAAATTTCCGTCGAGGCCGTGCACTAGAGAACCCGATGGGCCGGAGCCATTGGATCCGTTGAAATTTGCCAAAGTCCTGAACGTCTGTGCGGGCGACGCAATCGCGGTCGCTGCGCAGAGCACAAAAACAGCGCATGCCGTCTTCCATCCGCTTGTTATGCTGTCTCTGCTGTGCTTTTGCCCTCGTGCCCGCGCGAAACGAAACAGCTCACAACTACCTGATGTCGTCATGGAAATTCTCCTTGATCCTCTCGGAGGATAAGGCCAGATTGGCTTGCGAGGGCTGCGTCACTGCGGAGAGGTCAGCTTCAACCGCAGGGTTCTATACTCCGAGGCAGACAGAAGAATACGAGGGCCCTTTCGGACCACCCCTTTATATTCGCGCGAAAGTTCGCGCGTCAGTGATCCCGGTCACGGTTGCGAATGACGACGGATACGCGAGCCTCAGTTGCCGACTATCAGGCCTTGACAATCAAAACCCCACGCAGGGTTCAATAAGTGATAGTTCAATCCCCCATAACGGAAGAATGCCCGTCCGTACGAACGGGCCAGGAATGTAGTGACGGGCATTCTCGCTACTACGACATCAGGTTGTAGAAGCATAGTAATTGGAGTTAACTTGGGCGTCTGTGATTGCCATCACTGTGCTTTGTGAAGGTGATGATTCCGAACCGTTTAATTGGCGCAACCAGCGTTATCGCAAGCTTGCGCCCTCTGTTCGCCCGTCAGAGATGATTTTTGGTAGACGGAAATGGGATTGGGTGCTTGATTTTCCTGTTCCGCCTCCCATTCTCGAAGCACCTTCAAAACCTTAGCCAGTTTGGCTGCCCGCACGGGTTCCCGCGCACAGATTTTTTCTAACGTGTGCTGGTTGATTCCGCGACGGATGAATTCCCGCTTTGGAATCCTCGCGATTTGCGCCAATTGTTCGTCATTCGCAACGGCTTTCCCTCTCCGCTTGTACTGGATGGCTTGGAATTCCAGCAAGCTCAAGTCTTCCCCTTCTTCCCAATGCCTGTCGGATTCCTTTCCAATGTAGACAGGCGGCCAGTTCGCAACGATGTGCGCGCGCTGCAACAGTCCTCGCGTGTCGAACTCGCACGGTTTCCCATCCGGTCCAAGGCTTTTGGCTTCAGGGTGGTTCTGGTACGCGTCCAGAAGCATGAAGAAATTCTTTACGAGCGCCCTGCGGCCATCGTATTCGTTCGTGAGCTCGTAAACGGGAGATTGGCTATCGTGAATGTTGATGCACTTTGATTTCATCCAGTCATCACGTTCGGATGAGAAAGCCGTTATCGGCGTGAACTTCTCCGGGTCAACGTTTTGCGGATATCCAAAACGGCACACTTGCGGGATCATCATAAAGTTATTCGGTCGCGTGAGTGGCCCCTTGGCCAGATTCCTCAACGCGTGATGCGGTGTGCTGAGAGTCAGCTTCATCATTACCGGGAGGTCGAACCACACTGGTTTCTTGCGCTCCAATCCAAGAACGCCACGCATGATCCAGTCCCAAGCGTCGAATATCCACTTCGGGGTTTCGTGTTTCCAGTTTTTGGGCGAGTCTTTCGGTGGATAGAAGTACCCAAGACCGTGCGCTTTGGGCTCAACGATTTCGATATCGCTCTCGGTCTTTGTGTATAGTGCGTAACGCTTGGCTGCGATGCTGTACCCATACAGCTGTCGCCGTTGTCCCTTCTTGTCCCGATTCAGCTTATGAACCTTGAGAATCGAGCCTCTTAAGTTGTACGGGTTTAGCTTTTCAAATTTCTGAACAATTGTGTCAACCTCATTGTGCGAAAGCGCTGTGATTGGCTGCGCGCCATCGGGCATCGCGATTTGCTGTCTTTGTTCCGTGGAGACGATTGCAGCGCTGTCCGTGTCGCAGAACAGATATGTTCCACCGTCTTCTGCGATGCACTTTTCGAGCATTGCCAGCAGTAAGCGTCCTCCGGCCGTAATCAGAGATGCGATGTGTGGCGCAAACCACTTGCCCGGTTCTTCGACAACATCCGAGGTGGTTTCGAATTGTTCTTCGCCCGAAAATACCTTCAGCGGCGCATTGTCAGCTTCGTTGGGGTTGAGTTCCACGAAGAGGCCGTATGATCCGCTGTTGGCAAGGATCTTCAGCCAATAATGGAGCGACGGATTGGCCTCGTGCGCCGCTCGCTGTTCGATGACATGCTTGAAGAAGCTCTGTCTGGCGGCATCCACTTTCACCATTCCGCGCAGTGACGTTGATTTCAATCCGGTCTGCTTGCCCTGCGGTACTACGCGGATTGCTTTTTCAATGTGTGGAATTCTCCCGGTCAGGAGAATGGAAGCAATGATGTCTGGGCCTGCAAACCAGATGGGCTCTCTGCTCGTCAGGTAGTTGATCCCTATGTTCTGCGTTGTTCCGTTGTAAACGGTGCGGACTGGCAGGACGTCGTTGTCCGGACGAACGAGGGCAAAGAATCGAAAGTGCGGCCATAACTTGCGGTCGAAGCAACGGTCTGGTGAGAACGCGATCGTCGAAAGCAGGTTTCGAACCCGCTGAGTCGCCTTGGGAAACGTTACACTTTCCGCCGTCAGAATCTTCCAATTGTCCATGAGTTCGTTGACCGTGGGATACTGCGACATGAAATCCACCAGGCAGACTGGCACCTCCCAACCACGAATGCGGCACTCTGCGCGTCCGCCGAAGTAGCTTTGCATGAAAACGGCATACGCTGAATCGGCATCTTTGACTTTTTCGCTTGGATGGGAGACGTGCAGTTCTTCCAGATAGCTCTTCGCCACGCTGGCGGGGCTAAACATTCGGTCGGGACCGGGTGCGATAGGATGCAGGTCGAATTCCTGCTTAACGGCATTTAGCTGGCCCACTGTGGCCCGTACATCCTGTCTGCAATATTCGATTTCTTCAAGATCCGCACGCCCACTCGGCTTGTGATCCAGTTTGCCTGGAATACCGAATTCCGCGCATCCTGTCCTTAACGAATACGATTTGTTGCGAAGCGCCCACAGCAGAGTACGCACGTCGAGGAACCTCGCGGCAGGCCAGAGTTTAACTTTGTCATTTTCCTCTTTTGGCTCGGACATCGGGGCGCGGGTTGAATGGATTATGGCAGTTTTGCTATTCAGCGCCTTAATTACAACGCGGGGGAAGAATTTGTTTGCCTTAAGCTCGCCCGTCTTCGGATTGCGCCATTGCGAGAGGATGAGTGACCATCCACCGTTTTGGGCGGTTTCCCAATCCACGGGTAGCCTACTCAAGTCGAATCCAGCATTGAAACACACGACTAACGCCTTAGCCTGAATCGCCATTCCGAAGACTTCGCCGATAAACTTGGAGCGAGAATAAAGACGCAAACGGTCGCAACCATCATCAGCCGTATCTGGCTTCGTGACTCTCGCGTATTTGCGAAGCACATTGAATTCTCTTGCGCTAAGTTCACGGTCATCGTGGAGGATTCCCTCCTCTGTGCATACATAGTTGTTCTCCCGCAATTCGCAGAAGCGCCAGAAGCCAAATGTTAAAGTTTGATCCGCTGTGGTGCGCGATTCGCAATCGAACACGAGTGCGTGATCCGACCACTTTGGGTTGTCGTTCCCACGAAGGCTATCCTCGACGTTTCGGTCCTGTTCTTCGCTTTGCAGTACAACCGTGTGCGCTCGAACGTAGATGTCCTGAGCGCCGCCTTCGTGTTTCCTCATGGTTTACCTCCAAACGGTGTTCCAGCAGACCTGCCCAACGCTCCATCGCGTCTGCCCTTGCGCGGTCGTAAACAGCCGCCGACCGGAGTGCCAGTGCCACCCTCTTAATCTCATCGGGTTCATATTCCAGCGAGATTCCCGCTCGCAGTATCTGTTCGTGAATTCTCCGATGATGCATTTCGCAAATTTGTGCGGTCAGTTGCGGATCGTGGTTTCTGCCTGCCGTGTGGTGCGACTGAATGCACAATGGGCACGGTGGCACCGCGATGCCTCTGCGCTCGCGTTCCCTCTGTCTGGCCTTGCGCCGCGCTGTTTGAATTGGCCGTTGGTCTCTCACTCCGCTCCGTTAAATGCCCGATATAAGGAAAAGCCAGAAAGGGCGGGCTCAATAGCTTTCAACGTGCGACCAGCCGTAACCAGTTCGACTCCGACAATCTTCTTCCCGTGCCATCGTGAGAGAGCATCACGCTTTCCGTGCAAATAATGACCGAGATCCCGCAGGTATTCGCTTGCCTGTTTACGTTCCTTTGAGGAATGCGTGACGAGGGGAACAGGATTGCCATGAACATCAGGAACGTAGAGCGTGGCCGAAAAACGGTCAGTTTTTGTGACCTGCCATTTCCCATTGGACTTCTTCAGCGCCGAAGGGAAATACTTCTTTACTGTTCCGCTTTTGATGCCCTGCAGCTTTGCCGCCCTTGCTAGCGATAGATTTGGGTCGCGGCGCATCGCCGCAAAAACGTGAAGCGCGCGGTCACGGGCGAGTTGACTGCGTTCAGATAGCCTGCGACTGGAAAGAAATTGCGGTCGTTCGAGACCTTGCTTTTGAGATGGCGAATGCAGCGCGCGACCACGGCCTCGCGCCCTTCTTTTTTGCGGATTTGATTTTGAGCGTGTCATGATAGAAATTCCAAACGACACTCAAAACCTACCCGAGAACAGACATGGCGTCAGTTTCATCTGGAAGCAACGAAATGAAACATTCTTGGAAAGACAAACTTGACGATCAGGGCCTGGAACTTATTCAAATGGCTCGACAATTTAGTCGAATGCGCTTCCCCGCTACCCTGGACAAAGCGGAACTAGATGGCTGGGTGAAGGAGCAAAACGAAGTTTATTCTGCACACCCCAATCTCGAAGTGAAACGGAAGGTGAAGCTAGAGCCGGACTTTTTGGCACTGCTCACGCATATGCATTCTGATCTCGAATTGAACGAACAAGTAATGACTACCGTGTTTCAGCGAGAGGAGTTCGGATCGCTTCGAGCAGATGAACTGGAGATGCACCAAAGAATTTATAGGTTTATGGAATCCGATCTACATAGGAGGTTCGAAGTTTATGCAGCGGCTGCTTCCGCAATTGTGTTGTTTCGCCATGTTTTCGGGCGCTTTCTTAAGCTGCAAGTCGGGCAAAAGAAGCTAACCCCCTTTAGCTTGTTGGGATTTATTGCACAGCACCTCGAATGGCTTGGGGGAGTCTTACGCGGGAAGATAAGGAAGCCGCCTCGCAGAGGAAATGCCGAACTTGGTGCGCTGATCGAAGCAATACTAAAGCATCAAAAAGAACCATTGTCCCAACTGGAACTGTATGAAGCGGTCAAGGCATCTGGAGCGGAGGTGCCCATCGATCCCGAGGCGTTTAGACTTTGGCTGCACCGCGCCCGCAAAGATGGCCTAGTGAAGAACTATCGGTCGACTCATCAAAAGGACAATGGCGAGTGAACTAAGCCATACGAACACGTGGAGGACGTACGTTGTTGACGTATAATAACTTAGCTCGATTTTAGCGGGCCTGCCGACTGTTGGAAGCAGCCGACAAGCCCTAACCACCACGGAGGTATGAGTCTCCAATGGCAGCTTCAGGCACCCTACCGCAAGAGGTTCTATCCCGCAAATCGCCTTTTTCCAGAAGAGGCGTTCTGACGCTCATCGGCTTTGGAGTCAAAGTACGAATGCAGTCCGGCCATCTCGAAATTGAAGATGGTATCGGACCGGAGCGTCGAAAGATCAGGCTGGCCCGTGTTGGGCATGGGTTGAAACGCTTGGTCTGTATTTCCAACGACGGTTTCGCAACGCTCGCCGCATTGAAATGGATCGCGGATGTTGGCGCATCCTTTGTGATGTTGAACCGCACCGGGAGAGTTCTGTTCGCGACTGGACCAACCGCCGCCAGTGATGTGCGATTGCGCCGCGCCCAGGCTGTAGCTCATTCTTCTGGCGCTGCTTTGCGAATCGCACGGGAACTCATCGACCAGAAGCTTGCGGGACAAGAACAAGTGGCGCGTCACAAACTGCTTGCGGTCGAATGTGCCGAAAAGATTCATTGTTACCGGTCTGAGTTGGCTGAGGCCGATACCATTGACAGGGTGCGGTTGATCGAATCGCGTGCGGCTGCCGCCTATTGGTCGGCGTGGCGAACGTTGCCGATTATTTTTCCAAGGAAAGATCAGCGCCGAACTCCCACACATTGGCGGGTCTTTGGCACGCGGGTTTCACCGTTAACCGGCTCCCCCCGGCTTGCGGTGAATCCACCGAATGCAATTCTGAACTACCTTTACTGTCTTCTCGAATCGGAATCACGTCTGGCAGCAACTGCCCTTGGGCTAGATCCGGGCTTTGGGATGCTCCACGTGGATACGAAAGCCAGGGACAGTCTCGCCTGCGATCTGATGGAGCCCGTCCGCCCTCAAGTTGATGCATTCTTGCTCGATTGGATAATGCGAGAGCCGCTTAAACGCGAGTGGCTTTTTGAGCAAAGCGATGGGAACTGTCGTCTGATGGCACCCTTCGCTGCTCGACTATCGGAAACTGCGCCGATGTGGGGCCGGGCGGTTGCACCCTTCGCTGAGTGGGTCACTCGCGCACTGTGGTCAAGTTCAGCCAAACTTGTGCGTGAATCCGCTCCGCCAACACGTCTAACGCAGCGCACGAAGCGAGAGGTAAAAGGTGCACCGCCACTGCCTCCATCAGTCAGAGCACCACGCCGAGATAACCTTTGTCGCGCCTGCGGCAAGACAATCCAGGCCGGGCGTATGAACTGTGCTCGTTGTGCGGTCGGTGACGCCACCAAGAACATGCTCGATGCTGCACGGATTGGACGCCAAACCGCGAACGGTCCTGAGGCCCAGTTGAAGCGCGCAAGTACACAACGTAAGAACGCCTTTGCACAGCATGCCTGGAAGCCATCGGACCAGCCCGCATGGCTGACGGAGAAGGTCTATCTCAGCAAGATTCAACCGGTTCTCGCATCAATGTCAGTGACCTCTATAGCTCGAAAAATCTCGGTTTCGCGCTGGTACGCTGGCCGGATCCGTGAGGGGTATCGCCCACATCCGAGACACTGGCAGGCGCTGGCGAAACTCGTTGAAATTCCCACGAATACCCGACATCTACGCGGCGCAGCGCTAACTGACGCTCCTTGTAAACGTCGTAGGCTCCTCACTCGCAAGAGTGACCGTAGTCACTGACGTGCCCGCTTTGCGGCGGTAGAAATGAAGCGCTTATATTTTCTGTCTCCCTCGCAGAATAGGCTCCCTGCGGTTGAAGCTGACCTCTCCGCAGCAACGCAACTTCAAAAGCCAATCTGGCCCTATCCTCCGAGCGGATCAAGGAGGACTTCCATGAAGACATCAGGTATTTGTGAGCAGTTTAGTTTGGCACCGCTGCAAAGCAGAAAGCACGGCAGTGTGGGCATAACAAGCGCGTGGAGAATGACGTGCGCCCTCTTTGTGCTCTGCGCTGCGACCGCGATTGTGTCGCCTGCACAGACCTTCAGGACTCTGAAAAATTTCAACGGAACCAACGGTGGCGAACCCATCGGTGCCCTCGTTCAAGGCCTCGACGGGAGCTTCTACGGGACAACTTCCGGTGGTGGGGCCTACGGCTATGGTACGGTCTTCAAAATCACCCGAGGTGGCATGCTGATGACGCTTTACAGCTTTTGCGCCCAAACAGACGCCTATGGGAACTGCACCGACGGTCCCTTTCCTAACGGGCTGGTCCAAGCCACCGACGGGAACTTTTTCGGGACAACGACTTTCAGTCTTTTCAAGGTCACGCCGCAAGGCACACTGACCACGCTGAGAAGCTTATGCCCCCAAGGGTACTGCTGGGACGTCTACAGCGACAATGGGCTGAGTCAAGGCATTGATGGGAACTTCTACGGAGCAACAACGGGGGTCGCAGGAGGCGGGTCGTTATATATGTGCCTGGTGTACGGGTGTGGAAGTTTGTTTGGAATCTCGCCAAACGGCACCGGGACGGGGCCGGCGTACCAATTCGAAGGCGGCGCTGACGGCGCCAACCCATATGGGCTGGTTCAGGGCACAGACGGGAACCTCTATGGGACAACGGGAAGCGGGGGGGCCTACTGCCCATCCTATGGCTGTGGCACGGTCTTCAAAATCACCCCCGGCAACAGGCTGACGACGCTTTACAACTTTTCTTGCGGCCTAACAAACTGCGTTGATGGCGCGCGCGCTGCAGGAACACTGGTTCAAGGCGCTGACGGCAACTTCTATGGGACAACAGCTTCGGGTGGGGACATGACATGTGAAAACAGCGTCCTCCCTTATGGTTGCGGAACTGTCTTCAAGATCACCCCAGGCGGCGCATTGACAACGCTGCACATTTTTCATGGCCTCGACGGGGCGCAGCCTGGGTGGCTGCGGTTGGTGCAAGCGACCGACGGTTTTTTTTATGGAACGACGCCGAATGGCGGGGCCTATGGCCGGGGAACGGTCTTCAGGATCACACTAGGCGGCCAGTTGACAACGCTTTACAGCTTCGACGGCGCGGACGGTGCCACCCCTAAGGCAGGGCTGGTTCAAGCCACCAATGGGACCTTCTACGGGACGACCTCAGGCGGCGGGGCCTACGGTGGTGGCACGATCTTCAGTCTGTGTGTGGGGCTCGGCTGGTTCACGGAAGCGCTGCCCAGCTACGGCAAGGTGGGAGATACCATCAAAATCCTGGGAACGAATCTGACGGGTGCGACCCATGTCCGCTTTGCCGGGAATGCGGCTCGCTTCACCGTCGTCTCTCCCACAGAGATCGACGCCATCGTGCCTCACTTCGTGACCACCGGATATGTGAAAGTAACACTACCGAGCGGCACGAATGCGATAACGTGTGACAGGCGGCTGCGAGATCAGCTATTTTGGGTCGGGTGAGGATTTGACAGCTTTTTGTTGATATGACCTTGAAAGCACGGAAAGCGGTAAAACGAGGCCGACACGAGGTAATCAAACGTGATCAATTGCTGGACAGATACAAGGCCCTGAAACAGTTTTTCGAAAACGAATGGGGACGAATTGGACTTGATCTTAAGAGAGTGCGGCAGGCCGACGATGTGCGGAACATTCTCAAGAGTGTCCCTGGAATCGAGTGGTGCAGGCCGTTTCGCGACCAACCGGCTAAGTGCCTGATTGCGGATGGTTCCACTGAAGTTGAGCCTGATGAACTCCGCCAAACGCGCAAAGAACACCATGGAGCAGAGGCTACACTCAGCAAACTCTGGGCGGAGTCCCATTCAACACACCAGGAACTGGAGAATTCCAGGACGGCTTTTAAGACCTTCTTTCCAGATTTGCAGTTGATGAGTTGTACCTTTCCTCTTTTTCTAGTGGCCCATTTCTTGGCGCGAGAACTGCATCTTGAGAAATTGGCGATCAAAGCTGCCCAAATCGACAAGGCCGTCCCTTTGGCACAGAAAAGGGCGGAACAATTACGGGAGCAACTCCTGTTCCAAGAAGCTTGGTATGCGAGAAACCAGACATTCAAGTTCGCACGGAACAAACGATACGAACAAACAGCTATCAACTTCGCCAGGGCAACAGCGGGGGAATGGTTTGCCGAACAATCGGACGGCAACTGCAGATTGATGGGATCGTTTGCCGTGCGCTTGTCGGAGACCGCTTCGATTTGGCGTCGGGCTGTTGCTCCAATCGCAGAGTTGGTGGCTCGTGCATTCTGGTCAACGATTAGAAGACCTGATGCACCGATTGCTACTAGGCTGACTCAGAACAATAAGCGAGCCGCAAAGGGCAGTCCAGCACAGTCACCATTCGCGAGAGTGCCTTCCCAGGCCAACATTTGTGCCGAATGTGGAAAGCCTATTGAACGAGGCTCAAAACACTGTGCAAACTGCTCCCTGAAACACTCCACCGCGTTACTTATCGCTGGCGCCAAACGGGGACGCATAATTTCGCATAGTCCCCAGGCACAGGCAGGTCGCAAAGAGACAAAGCGCCTGAATGACTTGGCGCGGAGCCAATGGTCTCCTTCAACTCTTCCTTCTTGGTTAACTGAAGAGACATACACAAGCCAGATTCAGCCTCGGCTAGTCAGCGTTACGCTTTCGCAGATCGCGTCAGCCATTGGCGTCTCGATTCCCTACGCATCCGACATCCGCAAGGGCCGACGCCGACCGCATCCGAGGCATTGGCTGAAGTTGGCCAGGCTGGTAGAAGCTTCAGAGTCGTCTGAGAGGTTTTAGTTACTAGTAGTTCGCGACGCGCTTACCCGCCGTTCGCTGACCATCGTCTTCCGGCGTCGGCTACAACACTGCAACCTACTGACCGAAAATCATACTCAACTTCGTTCCGAAAGAGGAGAGCAGGTCAGTCCTTCGCGCAGTTTGCGAAGGGAGCAGGCGCAGCGTTGCGTCGCGAATGCTGCGCTAAATCGGCAAGAAATGGCTTGACCCTGGACGGAGACCGCAAACGCGGGGGCAAGGAACGGCAGGGGAACGCGCGATCAGGAGTGGGATTAGCGGAGGATCAGTGCGGGAGTTGCGAGGGGAAATTACAGCGAAGGCAAAAGCACTACTTTACGATTCCGGGAGAGGCCACGCCCGGCCTCGCCCCCTTTCGGTACTTCGCGGAGCCGCAATCGCCTGGCAGCAGCGAGGGTCAATTATTTGACCGCCTTCGCCGTCCTCGGCTCCAGTTCCACGTCTGTCGTCTTCTGCTCTCCCGATGCTAGGCGTAATGACGGACCATCAACCGGGTCACCGAGCCGATCAGCGTACCGGCGCTCCCCCATCCCGGCTCAAACCGGAGAGGGAGTAATACAAGTTTGTCGTATTCTTACGTGAAAAGTAGGGGTCAGGTCAAGGTCAAAAGGCTCGCGCCTAGTGGTGTCCCGGCTTTCAGTCCCCCAGTTTTCCCTGCGGCATCGGCGGAGTTCCCCCCCTATCTGTTGTCCTCGTCATCCCATTCATAGCCACACGATCCGCACTTGCAGATTTTCGCATGGACAAGGATAGGATCGGTCAGCCACGCTCCAAGAGGGGTCAAAGGTTTGTCAACTTCATGGGAGGTGACATCTGCGGAGTAGCATTTTATGCAGCGCGGGTGTTCGTTTGCTTCCTCTCCCGTCTCAACTATCTCTGGGAGTCTCTCCTGTGAGATGATCGTTGACGGTTCGCATTCGAGCGGATCGCGCACTATGTCTTTGAACCTAATTGAAAGGCCCAGTTCCTTCACTTCTCCTTCATCATGGCCCAGCCAGTGCGCAACTTCGTGCCAAACAACTTGTTTCACTTCGGCTGGCAGGTTTCCCTTTGAACACCGCAAAATCGGACCTCGAAAAACGAATATCAGGTCGGGAGAAGTTTGCAGTAGGTCGTGTTGGCGCTCGGTCCTGCTTACCCCGCTGTAGCACCCCAACAGCTCAGTACCCCGAGGCCAATTCCTTCTCTTCGACATCTTCTGGAGCATCTCCTCGGGTGGCTCATCGACTACTTGAATACCGGGAAAGTCTGGCAAGTTCCTGACCTTCTCGGGCAGTGTGCTATACGCCCACTCCACAATCTTCTCGAAACCAGCCCTGTTTGAGGTGTCAGTCATGGGACCAATTATTATCGCCCAGATTGTTTGTAAGCGTGATGTCGGAGTCTGGCGAAAAACATCTCACTGCTGCCGCTTGGCCGTTGTTTACCAGGCCGTATGACAGTGTCGACAATCTCGTCCCGTGGTCCCCCCCTCATTTTTGCACGCGACTACCGCTGGTAGGCAGACATCTCGACGTTGCGGGGTCAATTTTCAATTCCGTCGCCTTACTCAACTTGTCTACGACTTCTCGATCCGTACCGCCAAAGATGAATACCAGCGCCTGAGCCTCGCACGCCTTTACGAAGATACTCTCGTATCCGTCGCCCTTGCTGAAATCTTGGCGCATGAAGACAACGCCGCCGAGCTTTTCTTGGGACGTGCTTTCTACCTGCTCGTACCCGTTATTTTGTTGACTACGGACTATCCTCAACATGTACGCGTCAGTTGACCGGCGAGTCGACGGATAATAAGCCAAGGCATCGCTCGAGAACGTCATTACCTTCCTAGCCATGGACGCATTAGGTTCACTCATCGCAGTAATCGTGACGAGCAACGGCAGTGTGCCAGGCGCTCCCTTCACTTCCGGACTAGTAAATTCCAGGCTGGGTGGCGGAGTCAGTTGAATCCCCAGCGAGGCGTTCCTGTAGGTTCTTCCTTGAAGTTCACCCTTGCCCCAACGTGGTGCCGGACCGAATGGCCTAAACACGATCACCGGTTTCTGGTCCTGAGAAACTGCCAAAACAGCTAGACCAATGAAAAGGGCACGAACAGCGATCGAAGCTGCAATGATTTTGAATAGAGCGTACACGACAAGGTCCCCCCCGGCTGGCCGACCGAGTATACCTTATAGCTCTCACTGCATTGAGATTACCACCCCTGCCAAAACCCCGCCCAGTCTGGAAGCGACAGCCCCAAAACTTTGGATCGCACTCAAACTCACTCTGGAGGATCGCCTGAGATCGGAGTCCCGTATATTGGCGGCTCTTCGTATCCGGGCTCTTGGCTAGGGTCATGCACGGGTACTACTGTTGCCGGATCGAGGATCTGTTCAAAGAACTCGTCTAGTGTCCCTGCTAGTAACAAAGAACCGATGGCCTGCTTCGCTGTAACCCCGTACGCGAACGGTGTAGCCATCGATCCGACGCCTACCTCTATTGCGAACGCCCCCTGCAGGTAGGGTTGAACCGGAGCCATTAGCTTACCACTCTGCGCTAGGGTTGCCTGCGCTTGCGTGCTCAGGGGAACATCACAAATCCCTGCCATGTATACGCACGTGATGCTCGACGGAAGCACGTTTCCCAAGTACGTCGAAACCCAATGGGTGGGCGCACAGTTAATATTGGACAGAGAGCCGTCGCACTGGAAAATGTCTGGATTTGAATAGTAGTGTGCGTAAACCTCGTTGTTGACTGTTACCGTCAGATTCGAGCATGTGATGATGTCATACGAGCAAATGGCACCCGACTCGCTGGAACCGACCAGCCCGCAGGGCGCTGGTGACCCCCCGTCGATGGAAACCATGCATGCAAGAATCGGGTCAGTACCTGAAGGATGCCGATCGCATATGCCTTGTATGTTTCTTTGGCATGAGTCCAAGCCCGTAGGGTCGATCATGCTATTCGGGTTTGTCGCATACGCGTACTGATTCCATCCCGCGGAATGCCCGAGTACGGATGGCTTCATTCGCTTCGAAAGTGCTCCGCACTGAAAGAGGAGTCTCTCTCGTACACAAACCTCAACTACCGGATTTTCGAAACAATACGAACGATTGTGCAGAAGATGAGGCGAGTGAATGTGCAGAAGACCCTAACGCGGGTAAAGAAAGAATTGCTGCGGGACGATTCTGACCCCATGTTGCGGGCCTTCATCTCCCCCAATTGGGCATATATGGAACAGGCGTTTGCGGAATGTCGGGGACAGGGCTTCAAGCGTTCCGAGCTACCTTACAAAATCATGGGTAGATATTTAGTTCATTGCGAAAGACCAAAAACTCCCGCCGAGGGTGAATTAGCGAAGAGACGCCAGCTTGTTCCTGAGCTCGACGTCCCCTGGCGATCTGACTCAAAAGATCAATCCGGGCGGAAGTTGGCTTTGCTATGTCTATGATGGGTTTCACCGGCTTACAGATGTTGGCACCAGCGACGACAATGCACCTAATTTCTGCAAGCGTTATCGATACGACAACACGCAGGGATTGCTGGGTGTGATCCCCGGCGGCGTGAGTGTCAGTAACACAATGGGCCGTGTCGCCGAGGCAGCAACGGATACGTGCGCCTGGCCACCTACTCAAGCATCGCTCATCACCGACGAGTGGTTTAGCTATGATGCGAACGGCAATGTCACCGACATGTGGGAAATGACACCGCACTCCGGACAGTATTACCACTCAAAGGCCACATTCTATGCTAACGGTGAGGTCAACACGCTACAACTGGCCAGCCCTTCCCTGTACACGATGACGTACGGGGTTGACAGCGAAGGCCGCTGGAACACCTTGACCGATACGACAGCGGGTCAGAACATCGTGACTGCCACAACGTTCAACGCCGCTGGCCAACCGTTGAATGTTCAACTGACTGGCAGCACACCCGATCAGGACATTTATACTTACGATCCGAGCACTGGAAGGATGAAGACCTTTGAGTTCGAGGTAGGCAATACGCCTGCGAACTTGACTGGAACATTAACCTGGAGCCCGAATGGTACGTTAGGAAAAGTGCAAATTGTAGACGGCTTCAATGCGGGCGGTACACAGACTTGCTACTCCAACTCCACCGGATCGCTCGGCGCTGGGTACGATGACTTGGGTCGATTGATCGAGTTTGATTGTGGCAGCGGCAACTGGGGCCAGCAGTACTCGTACGATCAATACGACAACTTAACTAAGACAGTACTCTCAGGCCGTACGGGGACGACGTGGAGCCCTGGTTACTCGCAAACCACGAATCATTGCAATGGTTGCACATACGACTCCAACGGTAACGTAACGGGAGACGGCAACAACGTCTATGGCTGGAACCTGTACTCGAAGCTGCAGTGGACCGCAACGTCAGGCACTCCCACTTGCGGCACGAGCGGCAGTTGCATCACATACGATGCATTCGGTCGCATCGTCGAGACGAGTAACGGAAGCACATGGACCGAGCGGTGGATCACTCAATTGGGAGAGACTGCGTGGATGAACGGGTCGGCGATCAACTTCGCCGACTGGCCAGCTCCCGGGAGCGGAATTGTGACCATTGGAGGAAACAGCTCCGCGTTCAACTATGTGCACACGGATTGGAAGGCAAATGCTAGGATTACCTCAAACTTGACCACCCATACCATTACTCAAGACGTGGCATATACGCCTTATGGGGAAGTTTCCTACAGGTCCGGAAACGGATACTACGAGTTTGCAGGCATGTTTGAGACCTTCGATCCGTTCGTGATGTGGGATACGCCGAATCGAGAACTGTCAAAGGTGGGGCGCTGGCTGTCGCCAGACCCGGCGGGGGAGCGGCAGAGGAAAGCAGTCAACTTGGGATCGTGACTCTCTCCCGAAAGGTGGTGAGCCTCCAGAAACCTCTTCGTGACGGGACGCAGCAATGCAACTTCCGCACATCCGCAATACAGGCACGTCGCACAGTCAGAGCCGAGTTTGCTAATCCGTCTGGCTTCGCGTCGTGCCGTGCGAATTGGTTTCTGATCCCTCACGCCGCTCCGAATGATGCATAGAGTTGATCGAACTGAAGTGCTCCGGCCATCGCGAGAGACGACAGGGCTTCCGGATCGGTGATGAGTTCCAACTTCTGTCCGCGAACTCGGATTGTCTTTCCCTTAAAGGGTTCGAGTCGGGAGGCATCGCCCTTTCTGAGATACAGGGCGACTGTATTCAAGTAATTTGAAATCTGCTTCGCGTTCTTGCTGCCATATACGGGAACCGCTGTCGGACCCAGCGCGGTGGGAATCTGAAGATCACGGCGGAATCGGTCTCCCGCTGTGGCTCGATATCGCCCGCCAGGTCTTTCCTGCCCTCCTGAGCGGCTGGCGGGTAATCCAGTCAAGGAGGTACGCGTCAACGTGAGGACGAATCGGTTCCATTAAGTCGCAAGCCAAACTGTCGCGAGCTGACGTATCGGTGTGCAGCACTCCTAAGCCTGGATCGAGACCCAACGCGGCAGCTGCGAGCCGGGCTTCAGATTCAAGCACCGAGTAAAGGTAGTTCAAGATTGCATTCAGCGGGTTCGCTGCAAGCCGGGGTGATCCTGTCAGCGGTGAGACACGGCCTCCGAAGCTGAGCCAATGAGTCGGAATGCGAGGCAAGTCGTTCTTCGGGAAGTTGACGGGCAATGTGCTCCACGCCGACCAGTAGGCTCGTGCGGCTTGTGATTCGATTAGTCGAATCGTCGGGATGGTGTCGGCGGTAGGCAGTTCAGCTTTGAAGCGAGCAATCGTGTCGGCGGTTAAAGTGTCCAAGAGTTTGTCGTGTGCCACCCGTTCCTGTCCGTCTAGTTTCCGGCTGATTAGCTCACGCGTGATTCGCAACGCCGCTCCTGACGAGTGTGCGAGAGCTTGCGCCCGTCGAAGCTTGACTTCGGAGGGTCGAACAGGACCAGTAATCAAGAGCACCGTTCCGTCGCGTTCCAGCATCACGAAGCTAGCGTCCTGATCTGCAAGCCAGCGCAGAGCCGCAAGCGATACCATTCCATCGGACCCGATCACGACTAATCGTCTCAGGCCGTGACCGACGCGCGGTAGGCGACAGTTTCTACGATCTGCGCCAATGCCATCTTCAAGTAGCAGATGACCACGATCCACGCGGACCCGGATGCCGTAGCCAAAAAGGGTCACGACTCCGTGTCGAACTTCTAATGGTGGAATGATGGAATTGTCGGATTGCGGCAGTTGCGGTACGGTCTTGATAGCTGCCATTGGAATTGTCCTCCGATGGTGGTCAGGGCTTGTCGGCTGCTGATAACAGTCGGCAGGCCCGTTCTTCTCTTCTGCTATTTTATCTCTGTTGCAAGGTGTGCTCACATCATATTTATAAGTGGCGGTACCTGCTTCAGGCGTCGTATTAGATATAAGTCGGCCAAGCGCATCGTAGGTCTTGCTGTGAGTTTGTGCCCCGCGAGTTACGGTAACCGTCATAGCAGCTGATGCATATGAATACGAATAAGTATCGAGGATGCCCGATCCGCCCGCGACCTGTCCACAGGAAGTTCCGCCGCTGGATAGCAAATGGCAAACGGACTTGACGCGGCCTAGTCCGTCATACTCCGTCTGAACGGTTTTTGTGTGTTCGCCGGACGGCGCAGGACTCAGTGTAGCGATAACATCATTCTGGTTATAAGTATACGTTGTCGTCCCACCATTGGCATCAACCACGGTCAACGGACGACCGAGGAAGTCAGACGTTTTGGTTACCCCCACGGTCGGACACCCACTACCGAGAGAAGTGATGCAAGGCTCTTGCGCGTTGATTTTCGGATTCGTCCCGCTGAAGTCATAGGATGGTTGATTGGTATCATAGGACGAACCGTGTTTGCTCTGAAAAAGAACCGGACGACCGAGACCATCAACAGTCGTAATAGCGGACATGCTCGATGAACCAAAAGAAGCTGATGACGTAACGGCATTCGAGGTATAGCTTGTCGTCGTCGTTAACCCTGCACGGTCTGTCGAAGATGTCAGACGAAGCAGAGGATCATCGAATTCTGTTTGAGATCCATTTCCGTTAATATCTGTAAAGTTTTCAGTCGTCCCTCCGTTGCATTCATACGTCACAGATGCGGCAGGTAGACTGCCGACAGTTACCGATGTGGGCAAAAAGTTGTTACAACCTGTACCATTATAAGCATAAGTCGTTATCAGTCCATTAGGACTAGTCATTGACGCAACTGTTCCATTGGAATTGGGCGTATACGTCGTTGTTAAGAAGTTAGAGCCCCCGGCCCACTGCTGTTTTTGGGTCAGCGCACCTGCGGCGTTATACGTCAAATTCGTTTGGGCCAGAGTCACCGTACGCGCTCCATTGTACGCGGTTATCTGGCAGGGGTGGTCAGTGATGCCGGAAAGAGCCGTGCAGCTTGAGCCGTTCCAAGACCCGTAGGTGGTCGTGGTCACGGTGTCTGGGGAAGAGGCTCCAAAATCGTAGCGGTCAACCTCAGTGACATTCCCGTGACTGTCAAATAATGTTTTGACGCGAGCAGACGAAGACATTCCGGCAATCGTGTGATAAACGTCTTTTTCGGTGAAGTTAAAATTGACCGTTGCCGTAGGGCAGTTCGTTTGATTTCCGTTGTAGCAGATGACATCGGTCGTCAGCAGCGTGTACGACGGGTTCGACACTGTCCCGGTGTTCTGATATTTCTGCACTTGCGTCAAGACAGCTGCTTTGGGGTACACCGTGTCATACCCGCCGCTGAAGGTGTACACGGTTTTGTTCTTACCGGGGTCGAGCACAGTAGTTACTTTAGACGGACTCGTCCCCATCGTGTACGTGTATGTTCCGTCAGGAGTTACTCGGGTCAAAGAAGTCGGATATTGACCACCGCCGCCATTCGTCCCACAGTTCATCGTGCCGTAGGAAAAAGTTGTTGTGCCGCCGGTCCGATTCCTAATGGAGTTGACCCGGCCCGTGTAAGTTCCCGAGACTTGGGATTCGTACCCGAGAGACATACTGGTCGAATCGGGATAAGAGATACCTGTAACAAAGTATGAATTCGCATTCGTCACATTGGACACCCCGGAACAGTTAAAGTTTGTTTCTTGAGTATGCTGCGATACGGTAGCAGATACGGTGCGATTCGTGCCCGTAGCGTCGGTGTAACTCCACGAGTTCGTGCCGGTCGTCAAGGCCGTCGTACCAAGATAATCCGTGTAGGTTCCGCTCGAAACTGAAAGAGTATTTCCGAAGGTATCCTTTACTGTGGTCGGGCTCGCCCCATTTGCAGTTGTGACGGTCGTTCCATCTGCAAGAAGTATCGTAGAGCTGTAAGATAGGGCACTCCCGGAATTTCCGGTAACGTTGAGCGTTAGGGTAGCGGGATTGGTGCCGTACGTCTGTGCGGTCCAAGTGTTGTAAAGACAACCTCTACTATCAATAAATGCTGATGGTTCAATCGCGTATACTGTTCCATCTGGATAAACGATTTCCCAACCGGAATAATCCGTGGTCCCCGTCACACCATCAACGCAAAAATCGCTCATTTTTACCGTCCATCTTACTTGAGCAGAGAGTAACGATGTGGTTTCTGAATAAAGAGCGCTGGACGAGGTGTTGATGCCGCCACACATCCATTTATAACCGCCGTTATTGAATTCAGAACAGTTAGAAAGTAAGCCAGAAGAGAATCCGAAGTGTCCAGCTGGACGTGAATGGATAGGAATATTGATTGTAACGTCAAGAGTTTGGAGATTGATGGAATAGTCACCGTGATTTTCCATGGCCGCAAAATCGGGTGACCCGGCTGCCTGATTCTGAGCGACCGAGGTTCCTCCAAAAATAGAACCTATCGCAAGACACATCGCTAAGAGAAACCTCGCACTCGTTTTCATCTTCTCGCCCTCTTTGGTCGGTGTGAAAAAGGAAAACGGCATAATGCCCGTACGGTCGTCCTGCGACCATTCGCACACCACCGTTACAAGAGCGCACATCAGGCTACGAAGCTTGGTGGCAAGGACCAACAGCAAGAGGGCACATAAGTAGAAAGGGAACGACCTGATCGTGAGAGCAGACTGGAAAGTCATTGGCATCCTCCTTGTGGGTGAACCGCACTCGGTTGGTTCACACTTTAGCGCTTGTGCAGAAGGCCTCGATTCGGCCTCTGCACACTAAGCCCTCTGCCTGCACTGCAGGCAACTTTAGGCCACACTTCAAGGGGAAGCAGCGAGGTAGGATTTCTGACGGAACCGAGAATCCGTTGCTCTAGCTAGGGCGAATCCAGTACGCTGATTGGGCGAAACAATATGGCCCGATGGCTGTGGATGTCAACAGAATTTTGCAGTGTTGTGTCGCTCGTCACAATGACGAGTGACCTAGCGCACACAGTCCGACTGCGCATTGCACGATGTAGCAGTTTTCCCGTCCGTATAGCTATCCCCGTCCTCCGTTTGACCCTTCTTTTCTGACGCCTGTAAGATCAGCACTTAGCCTTTAGTGCTTGGCTTTTTGACCCGACACCGGGCCACTGCCCTTGTCTGCCGACGAGTATGGCCGATCAGGCTGAACGCCGAGTGCTGACTGCCGATTGCTGACCTATGCCGCACGAACTGCCGAAAGCCTACGAGCCGGGGGCGATTGAAACCCGCTGGGCCGACTACTGGATCAAAGAAAAGCTTTTCTCCGTGCCTACACCGCCTGCGGGCGAGACGCGGCCCGTGTTCACGCTGCTGCTGCCCCCGCCCAATGTGACCGGGCGTCTGCACATGGGGCACATGCTCAACCAGACGCAGATGGATATCATCGTGCGCTGGCACCGCATGCGCGGATTCATCACGCTGTGGCTGCCAGGGACGGATCATGCCGGCATCGCTACGCAGATGATGGTCGAGCGTCAGCTTGCCAAAGAAGGCAAGAAGCGTCGCGACTTGGGTCGCGAACAATTTATTGAGCGCGTGTGGGAGTGGAAGAAGCTCTACGGTGGCGCGATTCTTGACCAGATGAAACGGCTGGGCGCCTCCGTGGACTGGGATCGCGAGTACTTCACCATGGACGAGAATCTCTCGCGGGCAGTGCGCGAGGTGTTCGTCCGTTTGTACGAAGAAGGACTGATTTATCGCGGCAACTACATCGTGAACTGGTGCCCGTGGCACGAGACCGCGATCTCGGATCTCGAGGTGAAGCACGAGGAGGTGGCCGGGAAGTTGTGGGAGATTCGGTATCCGGTCATCGGGACTTCCGAGTTCATTACGGTCGCGACCACGCGGCCAGAAACGATGCTGGGCGATACTGCGATCGCGGTCAACGCGGCCGACGAACGTTACACCCATCTGCATGGGAAGTATGTTTTGCTGCCGCTGATGAAGCGGGAGATTCCCATCATCACCGACGAACTGGCCCAGCCGGAGTTCGGCACCGGCGCGGTGAAGGTGACTCCGGCGCACGATCCCAACGACTTCCAGGCCGGGTTGCGCCACAACTTGCCCCAGATCAACGTGATGGACGAGCACGCGCACATGAACCAGAACGCCGGTGCGTATTCGGGTTTAGACAGATATGAAGCGCGCAAGCGGGTGCTGGATGATCTTAAAGAGCAGGGATTTCTGGTCGGGGAGAAAGACTACACGCTCGCTCTTGGGAAGTGCGATCGCTGCGGAACTGTGATCGAGCCGCGTTTGTCCGAGCAATGGTTCATCAAGATTAAACCGCTGGCCGATCGGGCCAAAGAAGCGGTGGAAAGCGGCGAGATCACCATCGTCCCTGACAATCACCGCCAGGTCTATTTGAACTGGATGAACAACATCTACGACTGGTGCATTTCGCGGCAGCTGTGGTGGGGACATCGTATTCCGGCCTGGACGTGCAGTAATGATGCGTGCAAGGAAATCATCGTGGCGCGCGAGGCGCCCACGAAATGCACGAAATGCGGAGGCGCGAAGCTGGACCAGGTCCCCGATGTACTCGACACCTGGTTTTCCTCCGGCCTGTTGCCGTTCACCACGCTGGGATGGCCAGAGAAGACGCGGGACCAGGATGTCTTTTATCCGACGACGCTGCTGATCACGGCATACGAAATTCTGTTCTTCTGGGTCGCGCGCATGATCATGTTTGGCTGTCACTTCATGCAAGGGCACGAGCAGGATGCGGCGATCAAGAAGGCTAGTGGTTGGGGAGACAAGAAAAACGACAGCGTGCCTTTTCGGCAGGTCTACATTCATGCGCTCGTGCGCGATGCCGAGCGGCAGAAGATGTCGAAGACGAAGGGAAACGTGGTCGATCCCTTGGAGGTCATTGAGCGGTTTGGGACGGACGCGACGCGGTTTACCCTGGCCGCGATGGCCGCACCCGGCACTGACATTGCGTTCAACGAGAGCCGCGCCGACGGGTATCGGGCGTTTGCCAACAAGATCTGGAACGCGGCGCGGTTCATGTTCATGAACGTGGACAGAGCAGAGCAGGCAGGAGTCTGGTCGCTGACAGAATTCACCCTCAAGCCGCTAAACGGCCTCTGGGACGAATCAGGTTTTAGTTTGTCGGCGCTGGAGGACCGATGGATAGATTCGCGCTTCAAAGTCACGATTGCTAACGTCCAGTTAGCTCTTCAGGATTACCGCTTTCATGAAGCAGCAAACTGGATTTACGATTTCTTCTGGGGCGAGTTCTGCGATTGGTACATCGAACTCATCAAACCTCGACTAGCCTCTTCGACTGACGATGCGGTTCGCACCGCTTGTCGCAACTTGGTCGCTTTGTTTGAGTCGGCTCTGCGACTACTGCATCCGATCATGCCTTTTATTACCGAAGAAATCTGGCAAACACTCTATCAAGGGAAGCTGCCAGACAAATCGATCGCGTTGGCGCCTTATCCGTGGACTGAATTCATCGGCAAGGTCGATCATGCTTCCCTGCAGAACATGGCGATCCTGCAGGATTTGATCGTCGCCGTGCGCAATCTGCGAGCAGAATTGAAAGTCGAGCCCAAGTTGAAAGTGCCGATCGAAATCTTTGCCCATGAGCCAGAGATTCGCACGATGATCGAACACAATCAGGGCGCGGTCGAACGTCTGGCGCACGTTGAGAAGATCATGTTCGTGGAAAGCTCGCTCGCCAAGCGGGCCGGCGCGCGCAGCACGGCCCGGTTCGACGTGCACGTGGTGTTCGAGCGCAAGATCGACGTTGCCGCTGAATGTGAGCGTCTGAAAAAGGAACTAGATAAGATCGACAAGGGAATTGCCAGCGGGCAAAAGCAGCTTGAGAACCCGCAGTTCGTGGCCAAGGCTCCGGCGAACGTGGTGGAGAATCTGCGCAGGCAGCAGCAGGAACTGGCAGTGCTGCACGAGAAGACGTTGAGCAAGATGAAAGAATTGGGCTGCTAAGAAAATGTGGGGACAGCCGCCCCTTCGACAGGCTCAGGGCAGGCTTTCGGCTGTCCATCGAGCGAAGCTCGATTTGGTGTCGGCGGAATTGGTGCTCTGGCAGGATTCGAAACCGGCAGCAGGACCTGCGGGTCTTCGACCCGCGGACAGCCGAAGGCCGCTGTCCCCACATAAGTCATTTTGGCAACGCTCTTATGGATTGGAATAGTCGACGGCTAACCGCGATTCTGGAGAATGCGCTGCTGGAAGATCGGGCGACGCGCGATGCCACCAGCTATGCCTGCGTCGACGCCAACCAGCGCGCTTCGGCGACGATCATTGCCAAGCAGGACTGCATCCTGGCCGGAATCGGCTGTGTAGCGCGCATTCTCGATGTTTATGCCGCGCTCGACGGCGCGGTCACCGCCCATTATGAAGTCACGACACACCCTGAAATCTTCGATGGCGTGCGGCTGCGGCCGGGACAGTCGGTCGCGGTGATCCGCCACAACGCCCGGGTCATTCTTTCCTGTGAACGCGTCATCCTGAATTTTTTGCAGCGCATGAGCGGCATCGCCACGCTGACGCGACATTTTGTGGAGTTCGTCGCCGGCACCCAGGCGCGAATTCTCGACACGCGAAAGACCGCTCCCGGCCTTCGCGCGGTCGACAAGTACGCAGTCCGTTGTGGCGGTGGGCAGAATCACCGGCTCGATCTGTCCGACGGCGTGCTCATCAAGAACAATCACATCACCCTGGCTGGCGGGATTGCGCCTGCCCTGGAGCGCGCGCACCGCAATCGCCGGGGCTCGCAGATCATCGAGGTCGAGGTGCGCAGCCTGGCAGAGATGGAGCAGGCGCTGGCCAACGGCGCCGAGGCCATTCTTCTGGATAATATGTCGGCGGCCGACGTGCGCACCGCCGTCGAGCGCTGTTCCCAACCCGACGCACTGCGGGACGGCCGTCGCATCCCCCTCGAGTGTTCCGGCGGAATTCGCCTGGACAACGTCCGTGCCTTCGCGGAAACCGGCGTGGATTTCATTTCCGTTGGGCTTCTGACCCACTCCCCGCAGGCCGCCGATATGAGCCTGCGCGTAGTGCCGGCTTGAAGTTCTTCATTTTTCGGCGCGTCGGTGCAACCAGGCTCCTGACGTCCTCTTGGCCGGTGCCGGACGTCCTGCGGGAGACTCACGCGGACTGACCCTACCCTGTGGCCCCGTCGTACTTCTGAGTTACATGCGGTGCACGGAACGCGCTACATTGATCGCAACGGAGGCCCTCCCTCATGAGCTCCTTGTTTCGTCCAGCCGCGGTTCTTTTTCTTGTTGCATTTGCTGCAGATCATTCCCTGGCGGCCAGACAGGATTCCAGTTCCGGAACGCCGGAGGTTCCCACGTCGACTGTCGCCGTGGATGTGGCGGTGGATGTGTTCAGTAACCGTCACCCTATCAGCCCATTCGTATATGGTGGCGCCTATCCCAAGGACGCAGCTACGATCACCGACAGCGGCCTCACCGTTGTGCGCTGGGGCGGCAACGCAACGTCGCGCTACAACTGGAAGCTCTTCACCTATAACGCGGCCAATGACTGGTACATCGAAGATTTCAATTATGCAGAAATCGGCGACACCGATTCGACGAAGTTCATTCAGGACGTGAAAACTGCGGGCAGTCATCCTCTGATGACGATGGTGATGCTGCCCTGGGTGGCAAAGAGTGCGGAAAACGGGAGCAACGGACACTGGAGCTTCTCCGTTTCTAAATACGGTTCGCAATGCGGCGTAGACCCCTACAACACGGACGCCGGCGACGGTCTGAAGACAGACTGCAGCACGACGCTCACCGCCAATCCGAACGATGCCAACGTGCGCCTGCTCGATCAGCCCGGAACGAACGATCCGCCGGGCAGTGTGTATCGCAGCCAGTGGACGGCCGCGCTGGCGGTGGCGTTCGGAACGGCTCCGCATTTTTACAATATGGATAACGAGATCGACATCTGGGGCGGGACACATCGGGACGTTCATCCGGCGCCGACGGGCTACAACGAAATGCGCGACACGTTTCTGACCGAGGCACGGGCGCTGAAGGGATGGGACCCGAAGGCGATCCGCTTTGGTCCGGTGAGTTGTTGCTGGTGGTTTTACTGGAATGGCGCGAACAACAACGACAAGAGCGCGCACGCGGGAGTCGACCTGCTTCCCTGGTGGCTGAACGAGATCTACTGGCAGGATAAGATCGCGGGAACGCGCTCGGTCGATGTTTTCGACGTTCACGCTTATCCTGATTCCCCCGACACCTCGACTTGGACTCAGGCACAGAAACAGGCGCTGGCGGCGCGGATCTATCGCGATTACTGGGATCCGACGTACGTCAGCGAGTCGGGCTCGATCAATCAGAACTGGGCAACCTTCATCCAGCCCAACAAGACGATTCCGTTCCGTATTCCGCGCATTCGGGCTACGGCCAACATGATTTATCCCGGGACTCCCGTCAGTTTTACCGAGTGGAGCGCGGCGTTCGGGGGAGAATCGGATTTTTCGACTGCTCTTGGCGATGCGGATGCCTATGGCATCCTCGGCCGCGAGCGCGTGTATCTGGCGTCGCGGTGGGTGGCGCCTGACCCGGCAAATGCGAATTACCTTGCCCTGAAACTTTTCACCAACTACGACGGTCAGCATCACGGATTTGCCACAACTTCTGTCTCGGACACGAACACTGGCGATCCCGATCTATTCAGCAGCTACGCCGCGCTCAATTCTACGGGCAAGACCCTCACCATCCTGGTACTGAACAAAGACCCGGTGAATACCGTGCACGCGCAGTTCGCGCTCACCGGGTTCACGCCGTCACAGGTGAGTTCGTACACACTGGCATCGACAAATCCCACTAAGATTGCCGCCTCGAGCCCAAGGGCATGGTCTTCCACCATGACGTTTGCACCCTACACCGCCGCCCTTCTCGTGGTGATTGGTACCTCGCAGTTGCCCGGCGCGGAGTGGGATTTGAATCCGGACACTACCATGGTCGCGGCGGGCAAGCAGGTTATCTTGCATCCGAAGATCACGGCCGGAACCGCAACGGTTAGGCTGGGTACGCCGCAGTTCGACAGCGGCATCAAGCTGACCGTCACACAACCGACGCTCAGCCCGGGTCATGCAGGCAGCACAACCGTGACCGCGGGTGGTACGCCGGGTTTCTATCACTACTCGGTTCCGAGCACAGACACCACAGGCGGCGCGCAATCGCAGAGCGGGTGGATTCTGGTGGGGAATCCTTCGGCCTCGCTAAGCAAGTTGGGAGATAATCAGAAGGGTGCTGTGGGAAGCAAGTTAAGTCTTTCCGTCACGCTTAACCCCGGGCAGTCAGGAGGGACCGCAGCCGGAGGGACGATTCTATTCACGACGAGTGCAGGATCGTTATCGAGCCGCACTGTCAGCACCAATTCTTCAGGGAAGGCAGCCGTCGCGCTAACCCTGCCCGCGACGCCGGGGACAGTCCACGTAACGGCCGAAGGTCAATATGGGCTGGGACATCCGGTTGTTACTTTTACCGAAACTGCTCAATAGCAGGTGGGGTTTGTTGTTTGGCGGAGATTCGCGCATAATCACCGCATCAGCAAGACCGAAACAAATCGCGCGCGCAAACCCCGGCGGGCGGGGGCCCCATCGACTATTGGTCAGCGCGGGTCCGCGCCAGACGGGCACCAACCCACCGATGTTCGCTTGGGCCACATTGTGCGTTTGCTGATGGAACACGCCACGGTGGTCGTCAGCGGCACGAAGATTGCCCAGGAAATCTCCTCTAACCGCTCGGAAGTGTGGCGACTGATTCAGCAACTGCGTGGCTTGGGGGTGGATGTCGCTGGTCACCTTGCGACCGGCTATCAACTTCGCTCGGTTCCGGACCTGCTATTGCCCGAGATTCTCCGGCCACTACTGCGCGGCACGATCTTCGACGACCATCTTCATCACTTCTACAAGATTGGATCTACCAATACCGCAGCCATGGCGGCTGCGGCCGAGGGCGCCCCGGAAGGCAGCGTTTTCCTGGCCGAGGAGCAAACCGCGGGACGCGGCCGTGGATCGAACTCGTGGCAGTCGGCGCGTTCCGCTGGTATTTATTGTTCCGTCATTCTGCGACCGGCTTTGCCACCGTCCGACGTGCTCGTGCTCTCCCTCGCCGCCGGACTCGCCGTGCAGTCGGCCATTCAGCAAGTCGATTCGCGGGTGAACGTGGATCTGAAGTGGCCCAACGACGTGCTTATCGGCGGTGAAAAGGTCTGCGGCATTCTCACCGAGATGAATGCCGAGGCCACGCGGGTTCGTCACATAGCAGTGGGCATCGGCATTAATGTGAACCAGGCGAGTTTTCCGAAGGAACTGGCTGCGACCTCGCTGCGACTTGTGACCGGAAGCGAGTGGTCGCGGGTCGAGCTGGCGGCTGCTTTGTTAAAATCGCTGGACCGCGAGTATCGTCGGCTGGTGGAAGATCCCGATGCGCGGCAATCGATCCTGCGCCGCTTCGCGGAGCGATCCTCGTGGACGCGGGGAAAACATGTTCGCGTCGACGAGAACGATTCGGCCATCGAGGGAATCACCGAAGGCCTTGATCCGCGCGGCTTTTTGCAGGTGCGCACGGGCAAGGGCCTGCAAACGATTCTGAGTGGAACGGTGCGAAAGCTCGCATAACGGAATCTGAGTCCATGCTCTTCGTGGTCGATGTGGGCAATACAAATACGGTGCTGGGCGTCTTCGCCCGCGTCGCGAAAGTGCATCCCGGTGGAGACGCCGACGACACTCCGCGCTACGAGCGCCTTTTGGCCAACTGGCGCGTGGCCACTTCACGCACAAGCACGGTAGACGAATACGGAGTGCTGTTCCGCAATCTCTTCTCGATGGCGGGGCTGGAAGCCAGAGGGATCCACGGCATTGTGGTTTCGTCGGTCGTGCCGCCGCTCGATCCGGTGCTGCGGCAAGTCTGCGAGCGCTATTTCAACTTGCGCCCGCTGTTTATCGAGCCGGGAGTCAAGACCGGCATGCCGGTGCACTACGACAACCCGGCGGAGGTGGGCGCTGACCGCATCGTCAATGCGGTTGCTGCATTCGAAAAATATGGCGGGCCCTGCGTGATTGTGGATTTCGGCACGGCTACGACCTTCGACTGCGTGTCGACGAAGGGTGAGTATCTAGGCGGAGTAATCTGCCCGGGGATTGGCATCTCGGCTGACGCGCTTTTTGAGCGCACGGCCCGCCTTCCGCGCGTAGAGATACGCAAGCCTGCGCGGGTGATCGGATCAAACACGGTGGGCAGCCTGCAGTCCGGCCTCTATTACGGCTATCTCGGCCTGGTCGATGGCATCCTGGAACTCTTGCTGGAGGAACTGGGCCCGGATACGCACGTCATCGCAACTGGTGGCCTGGGGCCCATGATCGGTACCGGGTCGAAGTACATCAAGCAGGTGGACGATTTTCTCACTCTCGAAGGTCTACGCATTATCTGGGAACGGAACGCAGCCGTTCGACGGGACTCCAATGCGGCGAAAACCGCGCCCAAAGCCGACTTGAGGCCATCGACGAAACCGGCGCCGCAATCAAAAACCAGGAATGGCGGCGGGGCGGCGGCAGGTCCGACGCGTCCAGCACATTGACTCGCCGTGGAAAACTACTTCAACTACTTCACTGAGATTGAAGAACACTATCTACGCCGTCGTAGCGCAGGTCTGCTGCTTTCTACGCTTGACTGGGCGCTGATTGAAACCTGGAAAGAAGCGGGCATTCCTCTAGCCGCCGTGCTTCGCGGCATTGACGCGGCGTTTGACAGCTACGAACGGCGCCCCTCGAAAACGCAAAAAGTGAATAGTCTGGCCTATTGCTCGCAAGCGGTCTTGGCTGCCGCCGAAGATATGAAGGAGGCGGCCGTGGGAGCGGTCGGTGAGGAGGCGGCGCCATCCACCCGCGAACGCCAAGGTTTCGAGCCTGATCGGGTAGTGGAATTCTTGCTTCGTAATGCCAAGTTGATCGATGCCGCAAAGTTGCCCCAGGGGACTGGAGTCGACGTGCAGTGCGTTGCTCAAGGCACGGCAAACACTCTTCGCCAGCTGGCCGAAGAAAGAAAATCTCTGGCGCGCCTGGAAGATCTGGAGCGACGCCTGACCGTGCTGGAGGAAAAGCTCCTCGCCGCGCTGCTCGCGGCGACTCCTGACGAAGATATCGTCACCGTGCGCACTGAAGCCGACCGCGATCTCATTCCTTATCGCCGGAAGATGTCGAGCGCTCAAATCGATCAGCTGCACAAGCAGTACGTGCACAAACGCCTGCTCGAAAAATATTCGCTGCCGCGGCTCAGCCTGTTCTATCTGTGATCTTCCCGTGATCCATTCCTTTGACGCATTGATTCTCGGCGGCGGAGCGGCGGGCCTGATGTGCGCCATCGAAGCAGGCAAGCGCGGGCGCCGCGTCGCGGTCCTGGAGCACGCCGACCGTCTAGGCAAGAAGATTCTCATCTCCGGTGGCGGCCGGTGCAATTTCACTAATATCCATTGCCAGTCGGAAAATTTTCTTTCCTCCAATCCGCACTTTGCCAAGTCAGCGCTGGCCCGCTACACTCCGGCTGACTTCTTAGCGCTCGTCGAGAAACATCACATTCCCTATCACGAGAAAACACAGGGGCAGTTGTTCTGCGACCACTCGGCGCGTGACATTCTCGAGATGCTGGAGGGGGAATGTCGCTCAGCGAAGATCAGTATTTTCGTGAGAACGCAGATTCAGGAGGTCAGCCGGGATGCAAGCTTCGTCGTGCGCGCGGCGAACGCGGAGTTCCGAGCAGCGGCGCTGGTGCTGGCGACCGGCGGTCTGTCGATTCCGAAGATCGGAGCAACGTCTTTCGGCTACGAGATTGCCAGGCAGTTCGACATCAGGATTCGCGATCCGTGGCCCGGACTCGTGCCCCTCGTGCTCTCACCCGAAGACCGGTCTCGTTATTGCGATCTGGCCGGCGTTTCGGCCGACGTGATTGCCTCGTGCAACGGCCAGCAGTTCCGCGAGAAAATGCTGATTACCCATCGCGGCGTGAGCGGTCCGGCAATTCTGCAGATTTCTTCGTATTGGAAGAAGACAGAGCCGATTGCCGTTGATCTTGCTCCCGGAAGTGAGGTGACCGCGATCTTCCGTGATCCGAAGGTGCCACGCGACGCCGGGACGTTACGTGCTGAACTACGCAAGGCGATGCCGAATCGCCTTGCAGACCGCTGGCTCGAACTCCATCCGCTTGCATCATGGACGAGCGCGGCGCTGGCTGATTTCGAACGACAGACTCACGCTTGGACTTTCGTTCCCGAGGGCACTGAGGGCTTCGAGAAAGCCGAAGTGACCGCGGGTGGCGTCGACACCAACGAACTATCAGCCAAAACGATGGAATGCCGCAGAGTTCCGGGCCTGTTCTTCATTGGCGAGGTCGTCGACGTGACCGGCCATCTTGGCGGATTTAATTTCCAGTGGGCCTGGGCTTCGGGGGCAGCGGCGGGAAGAGCGCTGTGATTTCTGGTTTAGAATCGCCTCTTGCTCCTCACCATTGAAAAGCTGATCTATGGCGGCGATGGCCTTGCCCGACTGCCTGCGGACGACCGAGGACGCGGCAAAGCGGTATTCATACCCTTCGTCCTCGGCGGAGAGAAGATCGAAGCCTCCCTCACCGAGCAGAAGCCAGGGTTCGCGCGCGCGAAGGCTGACGCGATTCTCGAGCCGTCCGGCCACCGCGTGCAGGCCGCCTGTCCATATTTTGCCCGCTGCGGTGGATGCCACTACCAGCACGCGAATTACGAGCACCAGCTTGAGATCAAGAAAGAAATCCTGCACGAGACTCTGCGCCGCACCGCGAAGCTGGAATTGCTTGGGGAGATCGAGGTCCATGCCTCGCCTCCGTGGAATTATCGCAACCGGTCGCGCTTGCAGGTACAGGTCGGTCCCGCGTTCGCTGCGGGATATTTCAAGCTGGCTTCCCACGATCTGCTCGCGGTCGAGGAGTGCCCCATCAGTTCGCCGCTCATCAACCGCGGCATAGCCATGCTGTGGCAGACTGGGTGGGCGGGGAAAGTCCCGCCGGGGGTACGCGAAATTGAATTCTTCGCGAATGGCGACGATACGCAACTTTTGCTGGAAGTCGAGTGCGTCGCCGAAGCTCGCCGCGCCCGGGTGAGGGCGTGGGCCGAAGAATTGCGCGCGGCTCTGCCCGAGATCGCCGGAGTGACAGCATTCCGCGAGAGCGGACCCGGCATGGCACGAGAGAAGCTTATCTCCGTCGGCGCCCACTACCTTACTTACCGGACTCAGCGCGGTACCTACCGGGTGGGCGCCGGTTCGTTCTTTCAGACCAACCGATACATGACGGACGAACTGGTGAGGATCGTTACTCAAGGGCAATCGGGAGAGCTGGCGCTCGACCTGTATGCTGGGGTCGGGCTGTTTTCCACAGCCCTGGCTTGTGACTTTCATCACGTCGTTTCTGTTGAGTCGTCACAGACTTCCTCAGCCGATCTTTCCTACAATCAACCCTCGAATGGTAAGGCGGTCCAGGCGACGGCGGAGCAGTACCTGGCCCGTGCCGAAAACTCGGGGTGGGTCGGGAAGGGTACAGTCCTCCTTCATATGCCTAATAAACCCGACCTTGCGGTGGTGGACCCGCCCCGAAGTGGCCTGGGAGAACCCGTGGCGCGCTTGTTAGCGAACCTGGGCGCGCCGCGGGTTGTTTATGTTTCGTGCGATCCGGCTACGCTAGCGAGGGATCTCGTGTCCCTGCTGGCCTCCGGCTATCAAGTGGGGCGGGTACACCTGGTGGACTTATTCCCGCAGACCTACCACTTGGAAAGCGTGGTTCACCTGGCACGGTAGCCGACGTTTCCGAAGCCCCAGGCAGCCTGCCCAGCCTGCCGCGGTCGCTAGCGGTCCGATAAGGCTCCTGGTCAATGAATGGGATCCCAAATGCGGCGAGTCCACTCCTTGTTCCCATCAAAGCCCCGCGCCAACCCATGCTCTGGGCCGCCGTAGCCTATTGCTCGGGCATTGTCGCTGGGGTGTACGCTTGGCGGCCCGCGCTGTGGTGGGTGGTTGCGGCCGCATTCTTCGCATGCGCCGCCGGATATTTCGTGCGCCGGCGGTCCGGCCTGAGCTGGATTTTGGCACTCGGAGCATTCTTTCTATTCGGTGCTCTCCACATTCAGGTGCGCGGAGCAGCGACGCGCCTTGACACAGGCATCCAACCCTACGCCGACGGAGAGAAACTGCAAATTACTGCCCACGTCACCCGCGACGGGCGGCTGCAACCGGGTGGCTTCGGCGAAGCGAGGCAGACACTTGATGTCGACGCGGAAGAGATAACGACCGCCGCAGGCCAGACTGTGCCGGTTCATTCCGGCATTCGGCTTAGCATTTACTCACCACTGCCTGACAATTCGCCCAAACAGAATAGTCCGGTAGAGGCATTGGGCGCGCCCCGCTGCTTTCACTATGGCGAGCGCGTTCGCTTCTCCACGAGACTCAAGCTGCCGCGCAATTTTCGTAATCCCGGAGCCTTCGACTATCAGGGCTATCTCGCGGACCGGGGTGTGGCTGCACAGGGATCGTCAAAGGCCGAGGATGTCGAACTGCTCCGCGGCTTCGCAGGCAATCGCATGAACTCGTGGCGCAGCCTTCTGCATCGCGGCGTCATCGCAAAAGTACACGAGCTATGGCCTGCGCGCGAGGCTGCCCTCATTGACGCCATGGTGATTGGCGAGGAGGCCTTCATCGATCGTGATACCCGCGTCGACTTTCAGCGATCGGGCACCTATCACGTTCTGGTGGTCTCAGGGATGAACGTCAGCATTCTGGCTTTTGTGGTCTTTTGGACGCTTCGTCGTTTGCGGGTTGGCGACGTGCCCGCCACTGTATTGACCCTTGCATTCTGTGTAGCCTATGCCTTTATTACCGAGGTGGGGGCGCCCGTCTGGCGAGCGACCTTGATGTGTGCTGTTTATCTGCTCACGCGGCTTCTCTACCGCGACAAGGCCATGGTAAGCGCCCTGGGAGCCGCTGCCTTGGGATTGCTGGTGTTCGACCCGCGCCAGCTTTTCACTGCCAGCTTCCAAATGACCTTCGTCTGCGTGCTGATTGTGGCTGCCATCGGGGTCCCCATCCTGCAGCGAACGTCTGGGGTTTACAAACAGGCCGTCGCCAATTGGGACTCACCCACGTACGCCCGATTTCTTTTGCCTCGCGTGGCACAGTTTCGCCTGGATCTGCAGCTTATTGCCGGACGCATCGCTCGTTTCGTTGGCGAAACATGGTCGCGCCGCTTGGTTCGCGGCGCAGCCGGTTTCTCTCTCGCCGCAGGGGAGTTGGTGTTCGTCTCCGTCGTCATGCAGATGGGGCTTGCTCTGCCCATGGCGTACTACTTCCATCGCGCAACTACCATCGGGCTGCCCGCAAATCTGGTCGTGGTTCCGCTGACACAGCTCATGATGCCGGCTGCAGTGTCCGCGCTGGCTTTCGGATACATTTCGCCATGGCTGGCCAAGCTTCCCGCCCTTGTAACGACAATTGCCATCGAAGGAATAGCCGGCACGGTGCACGGCCTGGGGACGTGGCGCGCGGCAGATCTGCGAGTTCCCATGCCTTCGATTGTCATGATCGTGCTGGCGGCGTCGGCACTGGTGCTTGCAATGTGGGCCGCACGGCGCCGGGTTGCCCTCGCCGTTGCCGGACTAGGGGCGATTCTTCTCGCCTCGCTCGCTCTTGCTTTTCTCGTACCTACGCCGCGCATCCGTCCCGGTGTCCTGGAGATGACGACGATCGACGTCGGTGAAGGAGATTCCATCTTGCTCGTGACTCCGCAACGCCGCACTCTGCTAGTTGACGCCGGAGGCCCTATTGGGCCCGGCGGTTCCCAACTCGACTTCGGTGAGGATGTTGTTTCTCCCTACCTGTGGACGCGCGGCATCTCCCGGCTCGACGCAGTCGCGATCACTCACGGGCACTCAGACCACATCGGAGGCATGACAACTGTCTTAAGAAATTTCAGGCCAAAAGAATTATGGGTGGGCGTCGTACCACCAAGCCCGTCGCTTGGGAGGGTCATTGCCACTGCTGAAGCATTGGGGACCAAAGTCGTTCGCCACTGGGAAGGAGACGAATTCGATTTCGGCGGCGCGACTGTGAGCGTGCTGTTCCCGCCACGCGATTGGCCCGTCGGCTCGAGGCCACAAAACAATGATTCCCTGGTGTTACGAGTCAACTATGGGGATTCATCGGTTCTGCTCGAGGGAGATGCGGAAAAAACGGTGGAGCGTCGCGTGGCCGCGCTGCATCATCCTACGGCGAACCTGCTCAAGGTGGGTCACCATGGCAGCGCCAACGCAAGCACGCCGGAATTGATTGCCGCGGCGAAGCCCGCGTTCGCCGTCATTTCCGTAGGATCAAGAAATCCATTCGGTCTGCCCCGCCGGGAGACTCTCGGCCGCCTGGAAGAAGCGGGAGCTCGCGTGTATCGAACAGATCTTGACGGAGCCGTAACGTTTTACCTCGACGGCCACTCGGTCACGGCTTCTGTGGCGGCTCTTCAATAGTCTGGATCTCGGCGGTTTCGTCATCGTCGGCGGGTGCTCGCTTGTAGTCCTCGATCAAACCCCGTGCCTTTTCCGCGTCTTCTTCGCGGACCAGAATGATCATGCCTCCAAGGCCAGGAAACATGTCCTGCACCATGGATGCGGCGGTCAGGTCGCTGTCGATGCCCGCCGACTCGAGCAAGCCGTTGACCACCATCGCCTCGGACTCATCCTCGGAATCGAATACCTTCACCAGCTTCTCGTTGGGATCCGGTCGCGGCGGCGTCCCGGCGGAGGAATTTACAGGCTTTGCCATGGCATCTCCAGTTCTTGAATTGGCCCTATAACGGCCGGCTGCGGCTTACCCGGTGATTTTACGCCTCCTTATGCCCCTTCCTGAGCTGAAATGCAGCCTTAACGACGGGCCCACTGTGTCGCTCTCAGAGCTGCGATCGCAATGTCACAGCGGCACTTTCGGGTAGTTGTTTTCCTTCACGGCTAAGGCAGAATGCTGTTAACTGTTGTCGCAACGCCGGGGCGCGTTGTGTCATCCAAAGGCGTAGCGGTCATTCATGTGGGTACTAATAAGGGGACATCATGAACTTTCCTCAGCACGTGGGACAGGCAGCAGGCTTTCCGTTGGCCGAAGAGGAAGCCCGCCGCGAGCGCGAGGAAGAAGCCCGGAAAATCCGGCGGCTGCAATTGATGATTAGCATGGTTATGTCTGTGATCGGCCAGGATCCCAACCTCACGGTGGAAGAAGCTTCAGAATTGGCCGCAGGAGCCAAACGCGCTGCCCTGACGATGTTCCCCGACAAAGAACTGGCCTACGATCTGCTTTACAAACCGCGCCTGCAGAGATTAATGAAAGAACGCTTCCGGTTGCACTAGGGCATTGGTGATCGTTGATTGAAAATCAAACGGCGAGACTGGCCTTACTCGTCGACGATCGAATTCCGTAGCGTCCCCACTCCTTCCACGCTGACTTCAACCACATCCCCCGCCACCAACGGCCCTACTCCCGAAGGCGTGCCGCTTGGGATCAGGTCACCGGGAAACAGTGTCATCGCTTGCGCGATGTGCCGGATAACGACGTCTAGCGCAAAAATGAAGTCTTGCGTATTTCCCTGCTGCCGAATCTCGCCATTAACTCGGGTTCCCACAGCCACCCCGGCCCACGGGTCGATCTCATCAGTAACCAGTGGGCCCACCGGACAAAAGGTGTCGAATCCCTTGGCGCGGCTCCATTGACCATCTTTGTTCTGCAGGTCGCGGGCGGTTACATCATTTACGCATGTATAGCCCAGGATGTACTGGCGGATGTCCGCGTCCGGCGCAGGCTGATGACAGGTCTTGCCAATCACCACGCCAAGCTCTCCCTCGTAATCGACCCGCTGGGAAATCTTCGGACGACGCACCGTGCCGCCCGGCGGCAGAAGCGCCGAAGTAGCTTTCAGGAAAATAAGCGGCTCGGTCGGCACGTCGTGGCCCAGTTCCGCGGCGTGCTCGCGGTAATTCCGCCCCACGCAGACAATTTTCGAAGGCCGCACCGGCGGCAGAAGCGCAGCCTGCTCTAACGGGATCGCTTCGATCTTCCGAGTGCGCAGGCTCTCCATGTCGCCGTCGGCTTCCTCCGGAGGCGTGAGTAGAATCCGCACAATCGAGTCCCGTCCGGCCACTGGCTCGACCAGACCGTACTGGGCCTGGCCATTGAATTGAAATCGGCAGTATTTCATCGCAGTCTATCTAACCATATATCTGTAAGCTGAGTCGCAGTCAGGCGAAATATTTCTATTTTCGGCTGGCGAGAATGATTTATCCGTTCGCCTTATCCCGCCGGCTGGAGCGTTGGTCGGAGGCCGCGACATCCTATCGCCGGGCGCTGGCAGTCGCGCCCATGCCGCCGCACGGAACTGTCTTTCACGCCGGCTGACCGAGATGGAGTCCAGGACTTAAAAGCACCTGGCCGTCAAGGCACATTCTCGCCGGCTTCCTCCGAACGGGCACTTTCGTTTCCGCGCACGTCCACCGCAGAGACCGAATACAAATAATGCTCACCTGCCACTACGTTGCTATCCCGGTAGGCGGGTGTTTTTACCGGCTCAGTGTTTAGCTTCACCGGCTCGGTGCCCTCTTCGCGACGGTAGACGTTATATCCGGCGAGATCCACATCGGTGTCGGGCGCCCAAACTAAGTCGATGAACGGCCGCTGCCCAGGCCCGGAAAATACCGCCTGCAAATCCATCGGCACTGCTGGCGGAAAAACATCATCAGCGAACACCTTGATCTCGCGTGAGTCGTCGCCTTCGACCTGCACCTCAGGCCTACCTGGGTGAGCGACCAACGTCACGGCTTCGGTGTGGTACTCATAAGTCTTTTGCCACTCGATGCTCGAATCGGTGAGGGAAAGACGCGGCTCGCTCTTGGCCGACAACTCGCCGACCAACACCTTCTGCTGGTTACCTTCCTCACGGCGGTAGACGCGATATACGTAGCGCAGAGCTGGCGGAACCGCCTCCGGAGCATTATTCGTCCAGTTCAACTCGACTCCCTGAGCCGTGACGCGCGCATTCAAGTCCTTCGGGGGCGGAAGGGTGTGGGCTAGCGAAACCCGCACCTGATTCGAAAGTCCGGCGCCGCGTCCGTCGGCATTCAGTGCCTCGATTGCATAGGTCAGAAAGTTCTCAGGATTGTCGCTTTCGATGGACTTTGTCAGCACATCGACGTAGGAACCGGGAGTTTTCTGCTCCCCAGACTTCCTCGCAAGTTTCTCGGGCGGGGCTTGACCCACGGACGTACACCGGGTCAACTCGGCTTGCAGCCCGCGACAAATTTGCGTCGCTCCGAAGCTGCGCAACATTTGTCGATCTGTGGTTTGAGTCGGAATTGTCCATGTGAGCGTGACGCGATCGCCCTTGCGGAGGGCGTGCAGGTCCGATGGCGGTTTCGGCAAATCCAGCGACGGAGGCTCCGGTGGACCGATGTTCGCGCAAGCGGTGAACGCCAGTGTACTCAGCGCCAGCAGCATCCTTCGCGGGGAAACTTTCATGCGGGAGACAACAGACTAACAGACCAGTGCCGCGCCCGGGTGCGCCCACGGATCGCGTTCCTGAGGGCGGGGAAGGCCGCTTATCCTGCTAACTCCCTCACTGCGGAGCGAAAAACTCTTGTATGCAGGTCCACATCCTCTGCCTCGGTCTGCGGCGACATCAGAGCCATGTTGTGAAATGGAGTCAGCAGGATTCCACGGTTCATTGCGTAGAGGTGCATGAACCGTTCCAGTTCGAAGTCCATGGCATCGTGTGCCTCGGTTCCATTCTTTGGTTCCGCTCCGAAAAGATATTCTGCGCGGCATCCCAGTCGCGTAACGTGCCACGGCAGACCCGCGTCCGCGATGGCCTTGGCCACGCCCACGGTCCAACGCTCGGCCATCGGAATCATCCGGTCGAACGCCTCTTTCGTAAGAACTTTCGTCAACGTGGCCCGCATGGCAGCGAGTGAGAGCGCGTTCCCTGCGAGCGTGCCTCCGATCCCGCCCACATCACAGTTCTCGAGTTCCTGCTTGGCCGCGATGCGTTCCGCAACTTCCTGAGAAAACCCATAGGCTGCTCCCGGAATCCCGGCGCCAATGGCTTTGCCAAACACAATCACGTCTGGATCAAGATTCTCGGCTCGCGTGTATCCGCCCGGGCCGGCGCAGATCGTGTGGGTCTCATCGATAATCAACAGCGTGCCGTGTTTGCGCGTGAGTTCGCGCAGCGTCTGGTGATATCCCGGCTGCGGATGCACGATGCCTACGTTGGTCATGGCAGGCTCGGCCAGGACACAGGCCACATCCTCGGCGGCCAGCGCAGATTCCAGCGCCGCAACGTCGTTGAACTCGATGACCTTCGTCGTGACCGCTGGATCCACAGGCGGCCCAATGTTTCCGGGCCGCGGCCCGGCCGTCCCGTCCGCCGCAAGAGTGATGAACGTCTCATCCACCGTGCCGTGGTAGCACCAGTTGAAGATCAAAATCTTCGGCCGCCCGGTGATCTGCCTCGCGAGACGGATCGAAAACCGATTCGCATCCGTCGCCGTGAGCGCGAACTGCCAGTACGGAAGGTTGAATCGCTTCTGCAACTCTTCGGCGACCGCGATGGCGTCTTCTCCGGGCAGCATAAGCGTGATGCCGCGCCGCATCTGCTCTTCCGCCGCCTTGACGGTGGCAAATGGCGAATGGCCGGTCATCGCACCGGTGTCGCCAAGGCAGAAATCGGTGTAGCGTAAGCCGTCCACGTCGAAGAAGTGGGCACCCTGGGCCTCGCGCATGAACGGCGGGAAGGCCCCTGCCCACTTCATCATCCAGTTCATAGGCACACCCGCCAGCAGAGATTTGCGCGCGCGCTCAAATAGCGCCTTCGATTTCGGGCGCTCGTCGACAAACCTCTTCTGTTCGCGTTGCATCAGGGACTGCAGGCGGGTGCGGTCGATGGGTTTCATCAGTAGAAGTAGACCACAGAGGACAGAGAGCAGCACTGAGGAAATTCTCGAGACTTCCTCTGTGCACCTCTGGTGAGATTTCGCTACAGAATGTAGCGCGACAGGTCCTGGTCTTTTACGATGTCGGTGAGCATTTTGCGAACGTAGTCCGCGTCCACCGTGACCTGCTCGCCCTTCTTCTCGGGCGCTTCGAAGCTCAGTTCGTCTAGTACGCGCTCCATGATCGTATGCAGGCGGCGCGCTCCGATGTTTTCTGTACTCTCATTCACGCGGAAGGCGAAGTGCGCGATTTCGTCCAGTGCTTCCGGCGTAAACTCCAGCTTCACGCCTTCGGTCTCCAGCAGAGCGGTGTACTGCTTGACTAGCGACGACTTGGGCTCGGTGAGAATTCGCACGAAGTCTTCCATCGTCAGCGATTGCAACTCAACGCGAATCGGGAAGCGCCCCTGCAGTTCCGGGATCAGGTCACTCGGCTTCGACACATGGAACGCGCCGGCTGCGATGAACAAGATGTGGTCCGTCCGCACCATCCCATAGCGCGTATTGACGGTCGTTCCTTCGACAATCGGCAAAATGTCGCGCTGCACGCCTTCGCGCGAAACATCTGGCCCATGGCCGCCTTCGCGGCCGGCGATCTTGTCGATCTCGTCGAGAAAAACGATGCCCGAGTTCTCAACCCGGTCGATGGCCATGCGCGTCACCTGGTCCATGTCGATCAGCCGCTGCTCTTCTTCCTGGATCAGGTACTCGAAGGCCTCGTTCACCTTCATCTTGCGCTTCTTGGTGCGCTGCCCGAAGATGTTCGGCAACATATCTTTGATGTTGACGTCCATCTCCTCGACGCCCTGGTTGGAAATGATTTCAAATGACGGAAAGTTGCGCTCGCGGACGTCGATCTCTACGGCGCGGTCGTCCAGTTTTCCTTCCCGCAATTGCTGCCGCAGCTTTTCCCGCGTCCGGCTGGAGGATTCCGCCAGAGCCATAGTGCCATCGATCACCACGCCGCCTGAAGTCGAAACCGGCTCCGGTCGCGGCGCAGGTGACGGTGGTAACAGAATATCCAGCAGTCGCTCTTCGGCATTCAATTCCGCTTTGTCGGCGACGTCTTCCAATTTCTCCTCGCGCACGTTGTCGATTGCGATCTCTACCAGGTCACGCACCATCGACTCCACATCGCGCCCGACGTAGCCGACTTCGGTAAACTTTGACGCTTCCACCTTCAAGAATGGGGAATTCGCGAGCTTGGCCAGGCGCCGGGCAATCTCGGTCTTTCCCACGCCGGTAGGCCCGATCATGATGATGTTCTTCGGGATTATTTCTTCCGCCAGGTCCGGCGCCAGCTTCTGCCGCCGCGTGCGATTGCGCAGCGCGATAGCTACGGCGCGCTTGGCATCCTTCTGACCAATGACGTGCTTATCAAGCTCGGCGACGATCTCACGCGGCGTGAGCTCGTCGAGCGCTAGCTGTTCTTCTTCGGCGGTGGAGGGAAGATAGATGGCCATAAATACTCATGTGGGGACAGCCGCCCTCGGCTGTCCGGCCGGGTCAAAGACCCGGCTGAGTCACGTCAGTCATGCAGAGTCGAGCTTCGCTCGACGGACAGCCGAGGGCCGCTGTCCCCACATGATCACAGCTCTTCAATCGTCACCTTGTCATTCGTATAGATGCACATCTTGCCCGCGATCTTCATCGCCTCTTCCGCGACCTGACGGGCCGAGAGTTCAGTGTGGTCCGACAGCGCTTGTGCTGCGGCCTGGGCGTAAGGCCCGCCGCTGCCAATCGCCGCGATGCCGCTGTCGGGCTCGATCACGTCACCCTGGCCACTCAGAAGGAACGTTTGCTCCTTGTCGCAGACCAGCAGCAGGGCCTCCAGATGGCGCAGGAACTTATCGGTGCGCCAGTCCTTGGCCAGTTCTACGGCGGCGCGGCCCAGATTGCCATGATACTGCTCCAGCTTGGCTTCGAAGCGGCTGAACAGCGTAAACGCGTCGGCCGTCGACCCTGCGAACCCGGAGAGAATCTTGTCGTTGTACAACCGCCGAATCTTCTTGGCCGTGTGCTTGATCACCGACTCACCCAGCGTTACCTGCCCGTCCCCGGCCAGAACCACACTCCCGCCGCGGCGTACCGATAAGACTGTCGTCGAACGAATCAGTCGTTTCCTAGTCATGAGCGTAATTTTTAATTATAACAGCGCATCGGACGTTGGCTCCGGCCGCGACCGGCTCCTACCATGCATTCTCTGAGAATTCGAGGCCGCGTCGGTAACCCATCCCGTGATTACCGCTGTGACCTTACGAGCTCCGCGCCAACCCCTTAGCTTGTAGCTTATGCGCCAGTCTGCCGCTGTGCTATGCCGCGACGATTCGTCCTTGCAAATTCTGCAATCTGCCCTGCAAGAGCTCGGAATCGAGTCTGTGAGCTGCCTCCGCAATCAGGAGGCTTTGGAGTTGGTTCTGGCCGGCCGTTGTTCCACCCTGATCGTGGACTTCGATCTCCGCGGCGCCGATGAAGTCGTCCGGATGGCGGCACTGTTGCCGCCGACCCAAAAGCCTGCCCTGCTCGCCGTGGCTAGCCGCGCGTGGCCCGGGACCGGTCAAGCGTTCCAGTCCGGCGCAAGCCGGATCCTGTACCGACCGCTGGACCAGGAGTTGGTCAAAGACGCGCTCAAGGCTGCCAGAAAAGAGGGCAAAAGTCGGCGGCGCAAATCCGCGCGCTACGAAATGAAGACTCTCGTCTACCTTGAGGTCGAGAACACCACGCTGGCCGCGGTCACCATCGACATCAGCGAGCACGGCCTGGCTTTGCAAGCGACTGAGCCCGTGCCCATCAGTTCGCACCTGCCTTTCCGCTGCGTCCTACCGGGAACGGACTGCACTTTACACGGCCACGCCGATGTGATCTGGGCGAGCGACCAGGGGCGCGCGGGCCTGTTCTTCTCGAAGCTCGCGCCCGCTGCACGCAAGCATCTGAAACATTGGTTGCAAAGGCGCAGCCATGCACGCCGGGAGGGCAAGAGTCACGATTTCCAGAATACCGGAAACTCGGTGCGCGAACTGCTTCCGCCAAAAGATGGGCACGTCGAGTTTTCCGTTACCGAATAGAACAAAGGGAAGAGAACCTGCGCTGTGCCATGCGGAGGCGAATCGCGTTAACTCGCCATCACTCGCAAACTCGGACTCACAATCAAGCGCGCTTCAGTCGCTCGCTGTACATCCTCGGGCGTAAGCCCGGGAGCCACTTCCTCCAGCACTAGGCCTTCCTTTGTCACCCGGATGTACGCCATATCCGTTGCGATCGTGTCCACGACGTTCACGCCGGTCAGCGGCAGCGTGCACTTCTTCAAAATCTTCGGAGCACCTTCGCGCGTCGTGTGCTCCATCGCCACCACAACGCGCCGCGCCCCGGCGACCAGGTCCATCGCCCCACCCATACCCTTCACCATCTTTCCCGGGATCATCCAGTTCGCCAGGCTGCCGGTCTCATCCACTTCCATCGCACCCAGCACGCTCAAATCAATGTGCCCACCGCGAATCATAGCGAACGACTCGGCGCTGGAAAAATATGACGTCCCCGGCATCTCGCTGACCGTCTCCTTGCCAGCATTGATAAGGTCCGGATCCTCCTTCCCCTCGATCGGATACGGGCCAATTCCCAGCATCCCGTTCTCCGACTGCAGCGTGACCTCCATTCCCTCTGGGACGTGGTTGGCAATCAGCGTCGGCATTCCAATGCCGAGGTTCACGTAAAACCCGTCGCGCAACTCGCGCGCAATCCGCTTCACGATGCGCTCGCGCTTATGGGTATCTTTTCCTGGCTTATGCATGTTTGTCGTTCGTCGTTGGCCGCTGGTCGTTAGTCGCCGCCGCTATCCCGAACCACCTGTCATCCTGAGCGTAGTCGAAGGATCCCTACACTAACAGGCCACCTGATGCCGCAGGGAGTTCTTCCTGTGCTCCTCGGTACTAGGCACTCGCCTTCCTCACCGTCCTTCTCTCAATCCGCCGCTCGTACAATTCCCCCTGAAAAATGCGTTTCACATAAATCGAAGGCGTGTGAATCCAGTCCCCGTCCAACTCGCCTACCTCGACCAGATGTTCCACCTCTGCGATCGTGATCTTCGCCGCCGTCGCCATCATCGGATTGAAATTCCGCGCGGTCTTCCGATAAATGAGGTTTCCTTCCCGGTCGCCCTTCCATGCCTTCACGAATGCGAAGTCAGCCGTAAGCCCGCGCTCCATCACATACAAGCGGCCATCGAATTCGCGCGTCTCCTTGCCTTCGGCGACGATAGTTCCCACGCCCGTCGGTGTATAGAATGCCGGAATGCCCGCGCCTCCGGCGCGAATCCGCTCGGCAAACGTTCCCTGCGGAACGAGGTCCAACCGGATCGTTCCCTTTAACACCATCTCTTCCAGCAGCTTGTTCTCGCCTACATACGTTCCGATGTGGTGGACGATCTGTCCCGCGGCAAGCAGTAATCCGTTTCCGACTCCGTCGACGCCGACGTTATTGCTGATCGTCCGCAGATTCTTTGCTCCCTTGCGCACCAGCGCCCGAATCAGATTCTCCGGCATTCCGCACAGCCCGAAGCCTCCGATCATAATGGTCGCGCCATCAAACACGTCGCGGATGGCCTCATCCGCATTGGCTACAACTTTGTTCATAGCGTCCGCATTTTATCCGAAAATTCACTACGAGGAATGCATGGGCATCAAAAGAGTTGAAGGACAAACAAGAAAGGCGGTGCGATTATCGCCCGGTTCCGACAACAAACGTGGAGATAGAGGAGCAAGCAGTCAGGGAATCTCCTTGACCGTATCTTCTATGGCCAGGCTTTGCCTACCTTTTTTTCGGCGTGGCTTTCCGCAACTGGTGCGCCTGCTCAAACTCCTCTGCCAGCTGCCGGGTCGCCAGGTTCTCCCGGATGTGTGCCATGCGCTGTTCAACCTTCCACAGCGCGTCTTCCAGATTTTTCTTGTTGCTGATTGCGACATCGCGCCACATCGAATAGGGACTCGCGGAGATCCGCGTCATCTCCTGTAAAGCGCGACCGCCAGCCGGCAGCAGGGGAGCCTCCGCTCCGAATTCCTCGACCAGGGCTGCCGCCAGCGCCGTCGAAATCATCTGCGGAACATGGCTAATCCACGCGCAAAGCCGGTCATGCTCCTCGGCCGGAAGCATCGCGATCCGCGCCCCAATATGGTCAACCCATCCCGCATACTCAGCGAACAAACCTTCGTTCAGGCTCTGCCCTGGCAGAGGCGTCAGAAACCACACCGCGTTTTGGAACAAATCGGCATCCGCATAATCCACGCCGCTCAATTCCTTCCCCGCCATCGGATGCCCAGCTAAGAATCGCTTTCCCGCGTTCCTTCCAAAGACTTTCACGGCGCGCTCCACGACGGCCGCCTTCGTGCTTCCCACATCGGTGAGCAAAGCCCTTGCCGGAAGCACTGGGCCCAGGCGCTCGATGAGGTCCACAATCGCCAGCACCGGAGTGGCCAGCACGACGACTTGGCTGCCACGAACCGCGTCCCCAGGATTCGCAGTTCCATCGTCGATGGCACCTCGCATTCGCGCCCGCTCCAGCGTGCCTTGACGGTCGCACCCAACAATCCGCCCGGCAAACTTCTTCTTTCGAAGGGCAAGGCCCAGCGAGCCGCCAATCAGCCCAGTCCCGATGATCGTGATCTGCCGAATCGCCATGGTGAATCAACCGCCGAGCATGCTGAGATCGCAGAGAAAGGAATTGTAATCTAAGGAACTACCGAAGGGCGGAGCAGCGGTCCCAGAGAGAAATAAGCTGTGATCTCGGCGCTCTCTGCGCACTCGGCGGTTGATCGTTGTCTAGATCTTTCGTCCCACCGCTGGCGCAATGATTCGCAGCTCATCCATCAGCTTCGCGAACTGATCTGGAAACAGCGACTGTGCTCCATCGGACAGAGCCTTATCGGGATTGCAATGCACTTCAATCAAGAGGGCATCCGCGCCGGCGGCCACCGACGCTCGCGCCATGGGCGCCACTTTGTCGCGGCGCCCCGTGCCATGCGACGGATCGGCGGTCATCGGCAAATGCGAGAGCTTGTGAATGATCGGGATAGCTGAAATATCCATCGTATTTCGCGTGTAGGTCTCAAAAGTTCGAATCCCACGCTCGCACAGGATCACATCGTAATTCCCGCCCGCCATGATGTATTCCGCCGACAGCAGCAACTCTTCCAGCGTCGCCGCGATTCCACGCTTCAGCAGCACAGGCTTCCGCACCTTGCCCAGTTCACGCAGCAGATTAAAGTTCTGCATGTTGCGCGCGCCCACCTGCAAAATGTCCACGTAGGGCAGCATCAGCGGGATTTGCGAGATTTCCATCACCTCGCTGATCACGAGCAGCTTTAACTTCTCTCCCGCTTCGCGCAGCAGCTTGAGCGCGTCTTCCCCATGCCCCTGAAACGAATACGGCGAACTCCGCGGCTTGAACGCCCCGCCGCGCAATACTTTTGCACCCGCCCTCGCCACCGCTTCTGCAGTCGCAAAAAGCTGCTCGCGCGATTCCACCGAGCAGGGTCCGGCCATCACCACGATTTCATTCCCGCCGATGCCAATGCCGTTCGCCAACTGGACGATGGTTCCCTCCGGACGAAAACTCCGCCCCGCCAGCTTGTATGGCGAGCTGATACGATGGACTTCCTGCACCCCGGGGAGCAGTTCGAGGATGCGGATATCGAAATCAATTCCTGACCCGACCGCGCCGAGGACGGTCATTCGCGCTCCCGTCGAACGGTGCACTTCAAATCCCATCTTCACCAGGTGCTCAATCACGTTCTGAATCAGTTGCTCGTCCGCGCCTTCCTGCATCGCCACAATCATAGGAATCTCTCGTGTTAGCTCTTGGCTTTCGGCTCGTATAAGTCTTGCCATTCCGAACGGAGTGAGGAATCTGGTTCTCACCTCCATCGGCAACGCTCTCAATCATTCACGTCCGAATCCATCTCTGTGCTTCCTTTTGCCGGCTCCTCGGTCACAATTTCTTCTTTCTGAATATTCCTCATCACATCAATGATCCGCTCATAAATCCGCACCAGATCCCGCCCCGGCAGCGGCCCCCGATTCGCTTCCTGAACATTCGTAAACACAATCCGCTCCCTATCTGGCTCGTAGACGGGTAAATTGGTGTCGCGCTTGAGACGCCCAATTGCGACCGCAGCCTGCGCCCGCTCGCTCAGCAGGGCCACAAGCTTGCGATCCAAATCATCGATTTTCTTTCGCCAGTCCTCGATGTCCATGAAAAGACCTGGGCTAACTCGGAATCCGCGGGTGCCCCATGTCTCGCGTTCTTTGCGAGACGTGAGGATTTTACTGCCCTCAAATCGAAACTCTCTCACTGCGCCGTAACAGACGGCGGAGAGCTGATAGCTGTCAGCTTCCTGACGAATTCCCCAACTGCCGCCGCCTCTCGCCCTCGATTCCGTTCGATCGTTTCCACGATTGCACTGCCCACAACCACGGCATCCGCGAATTCGGCTACCTCGCTGAACTGTTCCGCCGTAGAAATTCCAAATCCGAGCGCCACCGGCAACTTGGTTACCCGCCGCAACCGTCCCACCAACATCCGCGCGTCGTCGGCTAACTGCTGCCGCGCACCCGTGACTCCTGTCCGCGAAACCGCATAGACGAAGCCTCGCGAAGCTTGCGCAATCTTTCTCAGCCGCTCGTCCGGACTGGTCGGCGCCGCCAGGAACACCGGAGCCAGGTCGTGCTCGTGCATCGCCCGCAAATACTCGCCCGCCTCTTCCACCGGCAAGTCGGTTACCAGCGCCCCGTCCACACCCGCAGCCCGCGCCACCTTGCAGAACTTTTCCATCCCCATTTGCAGGATCGGATTCAAATATGAAAATACGATCAGACCCGTCGACTGCGCGTGCTGCCGTACCTCGGCTGCCAGCGTCAGCACCTGTGCGAGCGAGGTCCCATGCTTGAGCGCTCGTTCGCTCGCCCGCTGGATTACGGGCCCATCGGCCACCGGATCGCTAAAGGGTACGCCCAGTTCAATCACGTCCGCGCCCGCCTCGATAGCCGCGAGCACAATCTCGCGCGTCGTCGCGAGATCCGGATCCCCGCAAGTTACATACACCACCAGCGCCGGTTTCTTGTGGAAAATGAGAGGCATAAAACAATTTGCAGATTGAATGATTTCAGATTGCAGATTGAAAGCCGCAGGCATCGGAAGTCAAGGTATTCAATCTGCAATCTAAAGTCTGCAATCATCAACCGATCTTCAGATTCTCCCGCATAATCCCGATATCTTTATCTCCGCGGCCCGACACGTTTACGATTACCACGTCCGACTTCCGCATCCTCGGCGCGCGCTTCACCACTTCCGCCACCGCGTGCGCCGATTCCAGCGCCGGTATGATTCCTTCCGTTCGCGCCAGCAGCGTCGTAGCTTCGAGTGCTTCTGCGTCCGATGCTGGCACGTACTCCGCTCGCCCGGCATCGCGCAACGCTGCATGCTCCGGCCCAATCGATGGATAGTCCAGCCCCGCCGACACCGAATGGGTCAATGCAATCTGCCCGCACGAATCCTGCAACACGTACGAATACGTTCCCTGCAACACGCCTGGAGATCCTCCGCGAAACCGCGCCGCATGCTCGCCCAGAGCCTCGCCGCGTCCGCCGGCCTCGACTCCGATCAGACGGACTTTCTTGTCGTTTAGAAAATCGTAGAAGATCCCAATCGAATTCGACCCTCCGCCGACGCACGCGATAATTGCTGTCGGCAACTTTCCCTCAGCCTTCAGAATCTGTGCCCGCGCCTCGCGCCCTATCACACGGTGAAAATCCCGCACCATCGTCGGATATGGATGCGCTCCCAGCACACTGCCCAACAAATAATGCGTAGTCCGCACGTTCGTAACCCAGTCGCGCATCGCCTCGTTAATTGCATCTTTCAAGGTTCGCGACCCCGAATCGACCCCTCGCACTTCCGCCCCGAGCAGCCGCATGCGAAAGACATTCAATTCCTGCCGCCGCATGTCTTCCGTTCCCATGTAGACGACGCACTCAAAGCCTAGCAGCGCGCACACTGTCGCGGTCGCTACACCATGCTGGCCCGCGCCCGTTTCCGCGATCACACGATGCTTCCCCATCCGCTCCACCAGCAGGCCCTGGCCCAGGCAGTTGTTGATTTTGTGCGCGCCGGTGTGGAGTAAGTCCTCGCGCTTTAAATAGATCTTTGCCCCACCCAATTTTTGCGTGAGGCGCCGCGCAAGAAACAGCGGCGTCGGCCGCCCCGCATACGTCCGCAGCAACTCCTCCAGCCGCGTCTGAAACTTCCGGTCGCGCTTCGCTTTCTCATACTCACGCTCGAGTTCCTCGAGCGCCGCCATCAAGGTCTCGGGCACATACCGCCCGCCATAGACTCCAAACCGCCCCGGTTCGCTGATCGGAACAGGAACGCGCCGGGTGCCCCGTCCTTCTAGCGTTTTTAGCGAGAGAGCGGGGATTTTAACTTTCGGATTTCGCACAACTGTTGCCATCTCTAACTCACCTTTCGATCCATCTCGCGCACCGCCCGCACAAACGCACGCACCTTCTCCGGATCCTTCTTGCCCGGCCTAGCCTCCACCCCCGAAACCACATCCACTCCCCAAGGCCGGAGAATCTTAATCGCAGACCCTACATTTTCCGGAGTCAGACCACCAGCCACGACCACGGGCACCTGTTCTTCCAAGCCCCGAATCCCAACCTTCGCCCTTTCCCAGTCGAAGCGTGTTCCCGTACCGCCGGGGCGTTCTCCTGATCCCGAATCGACTAAGATTGCGGAAACGCGCTTCTCTGTCGAACCAAAGCTAACGAGCAAATCACCCGTCAGGGCTTCCCCCGGCACCACCACCATTAGCCTGCGCTCGCTGCTCAGGTGCCAAGCTAGCCACTCTCCAATCGACTTCGAATACACTTGCGCAGTCATCAGTCGAACCTGCCGCAAAATCTCATCGGCCCGCTTGACGGCCTCATCTACAAACACTCCCACCGTCTCCACACTCTCCGGCATTTTCTCGACAATCTCCCGCGCCCCCGCAACGCTTACGCACCGGGGACTCTTCTCGTAAAACACAAACCCCACTGCATCTGCCCCCGCCTCCACCGCAACGAGCGCGTCCTCCAGATTCGTCATCCCGCAAATCTTCACCCAAGTCATAAAGACAGTCGTCAGCACCCAGTAAAATCCTATCGTTGACTTGTTACTGGGTATCGGGTACTGGGCAAAAGCAACTCTCGCAACGCGTCCCCTGGCCGCTCCGCGCGCATCAGCGACTCCCCCACCAAAAACGCGTCATACCCCGCTGCCCGCAACCGAGCAATATCCTCCCCAGAATGAATCCCGCTCTCCGCGACACGTACGACGCTCGCGGGAAACTTCTCTGCCAAAACAAACGCCGTTTCCAGATCGACCCGGAAAGTCTTCAGATCTCGCGTGTTCACGCCGATCAGATCGCATCCCGCATCCAACGCTCGCTGCAACTCCTCACCGTCATGCACTTCGCACAAAACATCCAAACCGCGATGACGCGCCCCCGCTGCAAGCCTATCCAACTCCTGTGCAGACAACGCCGCCACAATCAGTAGAACCGCATCGGCGGAATTCGCACGCGCCTCGAGTAACTGAAATTCATCGACGATGAAGTCCTTCCTCAAGCAGGGAATCTTCACCGCCGCCGAGGCATCCCGCAGATTTTCCAGCGATCCCTGAAAGAATTCCTCGTCCGTCAGCACCGACAGCGCCGCCGCTCCCGCTGCCGCCAGTTCCCTCGCGAGTTCCGTCAGACGAAACTCCGCCCGGATTAACCCTCTCGACGGCGACGCCTTCTTCAACTCGGCAATCACGGCGATCTCCGTACGGCCCTTCGCCAAAAGCGCCCGCCGAAATCCGCGCGGCACGTGCTTTTCCGCGCGCCCCTGCAACTCGCGCAAATCGGCCCTGCGCCTGGCTTCCGCCACTCGCGCCCGCGTCGCCGCAAGAATCTTATCCAGAACGGCAGGCATAGAGAATTGATTATAAGGGACTCCGAGGCTCACCCGTCCCGGCAGGGCGCCCAGAAGTCTTCGTTGGTCGCGCCAGGGAGTGTGGGCGGTTTAACTCCGAGAGTTCAGGCTTCTACTCCATCCCCAGCGATGTGCTAACCGACTTGCGATACTCGCGCGCTTTCTCAAGCACGCGCGGCTCGTCAATCGTTAGCAACTTCCGATCGCGCATCACGACTCGCCCGCCAATCACCACCGTCTCCACATCGCTTGCCTTGAGTGAATACGCGATCTGCGCATAGACGTCGTACATCGGCACCGCATTCGGTTCGTCCAAGCTGATTAACAGTAAGTCCGCTTTCCTTCCCGCCTCCAGCGAGCCAATTTCTTTTTCCATGTGCAAAGCCCGGGCGCCGTCGATGGTCGCCATCTCCACCACGGCCTTGGCATTCAGCGCCAGCGGATCCATCTTCGTAATCTTGGCCAGCTTCGCCGCCAGGTCGATCTCCTCCATCAAGTCGAGATCATTATTGCTCCCGGCTGGACCATCCGTCCCCAGCCCCACGGCGATGCCCGCCGCCCGCATCTCCGGCACGGGGGACACGCCGCTCGCAATCATCATGTTGCTCGATGGATTGTGCACGCAACCCACCTGCCGCTCCGCCAACAACTTCCGGTCCGCCTCGTCGACAAAAATGCAGTGCGCCGCCACCAGATCCGCGCCCAGCACGCCAATCTTCTCCAGATATTGCACCGGAGAAGCTCCATTCTGTTTCTCGCTGTCCTCCCATTCTTTCTTCATCTCCGCCACATGCATCAGGATAGGCGCGTGATATTTTTTCGCCAGAGCGGCTGCATCCTGGATGGTCTTCTTCGAACAGGTGTAGATCGAGTGCGGGGCGGGAGCCGCGTGAATCAGCGCGTCCCCCTGCCACCGCTTGAGAAACCTCTCGGTGTAAGCGAGCATTTCGGCTTCGCTCTTGTTGTCGGGTGCCGGAAAATCAATGAACGTCTCCCCCAGGACTCCGCGCATTCCGGCGGCCTTCGTTTCCTCCGCAACCGCATCCTCGAAGTAATACATGTCGGCGAACGTCGTTACGCCCGACCGGATCTGCTCCGCGGCCGCCAGCCTGGTCCCCCAGCGCACGAATTCCTCATTCACATTCTTCGCTTCAGCCGGGAAAATGTACTTGTATAGCCAGTCATTCAGTGTCACATCGTCGTGCAGCCCGCGAAACAAGGTCATCGGCACGTGCGTGTGTCCATTAATAAACCCCGGCAGAACCAGTCCACCGCGAGCGTCGAGCGTCTGAGCGCTCTTGTATCGAGCCTCTATCTCCGCCCGCGGTCCGACGCCGACGATCGTGTCCGCCTTGATCGCGACGCTCCCATCCTGATAGATCGTGCGCGCAGCATCCATTGAGACCACGATGCCGCCACTGACGAGCAGATCAACCTCCTGCTTGGTCTGGGCAAACATCGCCCCACTCAGCAGGAACACCACAATCATCCAACATATCGCGGAACGAAACAGAACCAGCCTGATCTCCATCGTTTCACTCCCCGCCTATCTCGCCGCCACCCTTTTCAAATAAAAGCGGAAGAAATCCTCTGCGTTCGAATCAAGACAAACCTGCGCATTCGGCGTTCCCGGCTCTTCATGGGTTAATCCCTTGTCGTCCACGCGAATATGCAGTCCCTGTACCGGACACAACTCCGGTCGGATTGCGAATGCGACCGCCATAGGATCGAATAGCGTCGGCGTCTCCTGGCCCCACATGTGATACAGCACCGCGAGAGCATCAGTTACGGGTGTGCCCTGGCTGAACAGGAAGGCCCGCTTCACTTCGTCCAATTTCAACTGTGTCGAATCCAAGGGCATCACAAACAACGGGACTCCCGCGGCAAACAGCTTCTGTGCTGAGGGCACATCATTCACAATATTCCACTCCGCCTTCGGAGGAACCGGCGGAGTGTATCCCAATTCCCCATAGCCCCGACGAATGGACCCGCCCATCAGCACCACGCGCTTCAGCTTGCGGAATGTGGCCGGATCCCGATCGATTGCGGCCCCCACATTCATCAGGGGGCCAATCGTAATCAGAGTTATCTCTTCAGGGTATTTTCGAATCTGCTGCAGCAGGAACTCCACTGCATCCCCATGCGGCGCCTTGGCAAAATGTGCGCCCTCGGCATAGCGCCGCTGCGACATCGGATTTCTTGTCGTGGTTGGCTTGCCCACTACCACCGGAATCTCCGGCCGCCCCACTTCCCCCAGGAAGCGATCCGCCAGCTTCGCACGAGTCTCGGTATCGCCGAAAGTCGTCGTCACGCCCAGAATCTGCAGTTCTGGACTCTGGACGGCCAGCGCCAACGCAAACGCGTCATCGACGTCATCCCCGATATCGGTGTCGATGATGACTTTCTCCGCGGGAGAGCTCGGCGGGACTTGCGCCCAGTTTGCTGCTGGACACGCACACAGCGCCAAACACACCACCCACTGCGAAGCCACCCGAGCGCTGCCCGTCATCACATCCTCCGCTCCTGTCAATAAGGAACGCGGCCTTACGGCCGCGTCCTTGTCTTCCAAATTTGTGCTGGTCACAGCGGGTGCCCGCTTACTGAATCAGCGTGCCTCCGTTGCCGTTGCCCTCTTCTTCTGGCGCGATCACGACTGCGGCGGCGACACGGTCACCCGGCTCCATGTGCAGGAGGCGGACGCCCTGCGCGTTGCGGCCCGACTCGCGAATAGTGGTTGAGTCCATGCGGATGATCTTGCCATAGTGGCTGATCAGCATGACCTCGGAAGTCTCATCGACCTGCGCGATACCGACCACTTTGCCGACACGCTCCGTGGTTTTGACATTGATCACACCCTTGCCGCCGCGGTTGGTGAGACGGTATTCGTCGGCCGGAGTTCGCTTGCCGTAGCCGTTCTCGGTGACCGAGAGGATGAGCGTGCCTTTTACGGCTACGTCGACGGGTTCAGGCTCGCCTTCGCCTTCAGCTTTCCCTGCGGCGGGCGCGCCCGGGACAGCCGAGGCGGCTGTTCCCACATTTTCTGATGCTGCGTCGGGCTTCGTTGTGGTGGCCATGCCGACTACGTAATCCTTTTCTGCGAGGTCGATGCCCCAGACGCCAAAAGCAGCGCGACCCATGGGGCGTACATGGCTTTCGTCGAAACGAACCGCCATGCCCTCGTGGGAGGCGAGGAAGATGATCTGATTGCCGTCGGTGACGCGGGCGGCGACCAGTTCGTCGCTGGGCTCAATTCCTATGGCGTTGATGCCGTTGGAGCGCACGTGCATGAACTCGCGCAGCTCGGACTTCTTCACCAGACCGTTGCGCGTAGCGAAGAAAACGTACTTATTTTCTTCTTCGAGATTGCGCACGGCGACCATGGTCCTTACCGTCTCGCCGGGCTGCAAGCCAACCAGATTACCGATGTGCTTGCCCTTGCCGGCGGCGCTGACGTCAGGAATCTCGTACACCTTGAGCCAGTAGACGCGCCCTTTATTGGTGAAAATGAGGATGTAGGCGTGGGTCGACGCGAGGAAGAGATGCTCGACGAAATCCTCGTCGCGCGTCTTCATGCCCGTCCGGCCCGTGCCTCCGCGGCGTTGCATGCGGTAGGTGGAGATGGGCGTGCGCTTCATGTAGCCGGAATGGCTGACAGTGACCGCGACTTGCTCGTCGGCGATCAGGTCCTCCAGGACGATTTCTGCGGCTTCGTCTTCGATCCGGGTACGGCGCTCGTCGCCGTAGAGTTTCTTGACCTCTTCGAGCTCTTTGATGATGACGTTGCGCAGCTTCCTCTCGGAGCCGAGAATAGATTCGTATTCTGCGATGTTGTCGCGGACGCTCTTCAACTCGTTCGCGATTTCATCGATGGAAAGCTTGGTCAGGCGATGCAACTGCAGTTCGAGGATGGCATCGGCCTGCTTGGCGGTGAAGGGCTTCTCCGGATCAAGCCGGGGAACGCGGCCGGTGGTATTGATGTCGATCTTTTTGCCGCCGAAGTAGAGCACCAGGTTTTCGCGGGCATCGGCACGGTTGGCGCTGCCACGGATGATGGCGATGACGTTGTCGAGGTGATCGAGAGCGTTGATGTAGCCCTCGAGAATGTGCTCGCGGTCTCTCGCCTTGGCGAGCAGATACGCAGTGCGGCGGCGAACGACGTCGACCCGGTGCTCGATGAAGTACTTGATAGTTTGGATAATCCCCATTTCGCGGGGCTGTCCATTGACCACCGCGAGTAGGATCATGGAGAAGCTCTCCTGCATCTGGGTGTGCTTGAAGAGCTGGTTGAGAACGATCTGGGGCTCGGCGCCGCGCTTCAGTTCGACGACGATGCGCATGCCGTCGCGATCGCTTTCGTCGCGAACATCGGAAATGTCTTCGATGTCCTTGTCGTTGACCAACTGGGCGATCCGCTTGATCAGTACCGCTTTGTTTACCTGATACGGAATCTCGGTGACGATGATGGCCTGGCGATCTTTGGTGAGATTCTCAATCGCGGCATTGGCGCGCATCATGAAACGGCCGCGCCCCGTACGGTAGGCCTCGAAGATTCCGGCGCGGCCGTGAATGATGCCGGCGGTGGGGAAGTCAGGGCCCTGCACGAACTTCAAAATCTCGGCCAACTGCGCGTTGGGATCGTTGATCAGCGTAATCGTTGCGTCAATGATTTCCGTCAGGTTGTGCGGCGGAATTTTCGTCGCCATGCCGACGGCGATGCCGTCGGAACCGTTGACCAGAAGATTGGGAATGCGCGCGGGGAGAACGTCAGGCTCCACTTCGCTGCCGTCGTAGTTGGGATGGAAGTCGACCGTTTCCTTGTCGAGGTCTTCGAGCAGCGGGGTTGCGACCTGCGCCAGCTTCGCCTCGGTGTAACGGTCGGCGGCGGGAGGATCGCCATCGACGGAACCGAAGTTGCCCTGGCCAAAAATGAGCGGGTAACGCATCGACCAGTCTTGCGCGAGGCGGACGAGCGCGTCATAGACGGCGAGGTTGCCGTGCGGGTGGTACTTGCCCATCACTTCGCCGACGATACGGGCGCACTTGCGCGTGGCGCGGTTGGGCTGCAGCCCCATCTGCTGCATGGTGTACAGAATGCGGCGATGGACGGGTTTCAACCCGTCGCGCACGTCGGGCAACGCGCGACCGATAATCACCGACATCGAATAGTCGAGATACGACCGCTTCATCTCCTCTTCAATGTTGACCGGTTGAATGTTCAGCGCACCGGGGCCGTCGCCACCGGGAGGAGGAGTAAGAGGAAGTTCGGGGTTCTGATCGTCAGCCATTCTTGTCGTAGCGCTTTCAGCTGTCCGCTGTCACTTACCGGGCGTCAGCTCAAACCGATTGATCTCAGCATGGAAACCGCTTGTAACTAGTTGCATTTACAGGGTGTTATTTGTCCTGGGAACTGTGTTTATTATACCACGCAAATGGAGCTAACCGGGTGGCGATATTGACCAGGTTGAGGCGCTGCGGTTCCGCGTCGGCGCGCCGATTAAGGGCGCGTTACAACTTCGTTGGGGGCGGCGGGAAGGCGGAAATTGACACCCCGGGAACGGCTGGCTTCGATTGTTTCTGGAAGGTTTAACGAAGAAAGATCGATCTTTCTGTTCCACGATCCATCGGTGTAGTAGTTGCCTTGGGCGTAGAGGGCGCCGTCGACGATGGTATAGGCAGTCACTTCTTCGTGGTGTCCATCGCGAAACACGAGTACCACAGAGGCCAGATCATGGCTCGGAATCGCAGGTGCGGACGACCCACCAACCTTGAGCGCGGAGGCCTCGTCCATCATCTCTGCTCCGGCAGGCTCATCGCCGCTTACGCGGACGTAGCGGTCGCCCTTCAGTTCAATCAGAAGAGGTTGTACCGGCGGAGCTGGGGCGGGCTCGGGATTTGCCACAGGAGTTTGCAGGACGATGACGGGCGGCTGAGGTGCCACCGAATATTCCGCTGCGGAGTCGAGGTAATCCGAAAAAAAGGGGGTCGGATACAGGAATGGGTGCGAATGCGCGCCCGGCCGCGGTGAGACGAAATGCGGATGCGACATTAGCCTTTGGGCGCTCGCGTGTGGCATTACGGCAGCCAGCAGCACGACCAGAGCCAGCTTACGCACGGCTAATTCGCCTTGGAGGATATGGGTAGCTGAAAGGTGATGCCGCGATCGTCGTTCTGTCGCCGCGTTGCTTCAAGATCCAGATCCGAGAGCGGAACTCGGCGCGCATGTCCGGGCGTCATATCGAAAAGCGTCTGGCCAATGATGGCGTAGTTCCCAACTTCGAGCTTGTGACCATCCTTGAAGACGAGCGTCGTCGGCTCAAGTGGTTCAGGAGGGTCGGGCGCGGCGGCGTCATCAACGCGATCCGCCGAATGGGGAGTGGGCACGTTCTTCACCGGCGGGACATACGAGTCAGGTCCGGATCCACGGCGATCAAAAACCGTGGGCCCGCCCTGGTAGTTGGGGTCCTGCTCGTCCGCTTCGGGGCCAGCGTTGTCCTCCGCTTCGCCGATGTCAACGGCGTAAGGCACAGGAACCGCGTAGTACGCTGGTGGAGCGTAAGGCACGAAGTGGTGATGATGCCGGCGGTCGCCATCGCTGCGATGGCCATCAACCGGAATCCCGGTCGAGGAGCTTACTCCCGGACCGGGCGCGTATCCGCGGGGTCCGAGGGACGTAACGCTGGCGCGCGGGCCATTGACGGCGTGACCGCCGAATCCCGGTGAAGTCACCGAAGCGGGGGCGCCATTGATCTGTGCGCGGCTGCCCGACACAAGAAATGCCGGTAGCGCCAACAGGCCGAACAGCGCGACCGAAGCCGGAATTGAACGCCGCACAGCCACATGATACTCCAATTCGGAATTCATAGAATCACCATAAAAAACGAAACGCCACCTTTGTTTGATCCTCCGCAAAGAGGGTTGGATGCTCGAAAAACCTGCGGTATTGTGTGCTTGAGACGTATATTGTTGAAAATAGGTTCATTAATTCCAGCGAGCGGGAGCCGGATATAATCTCGTTTCGGCGCTTCTCCGGCGCCGACAAAAGACGACAAAAATTGAAATCTGCGATCCGGTTTGCGCTGATGGGGCTGATTCTGGTGATTGTCGCCATGGTGTCGGCGCTGACAGCCATGCGATTTGCGATTCATGGACAGGAAGTCGCCGTTCCCCCGCTCGTCGGCCTTGCCCCGGCGGAGGCCGAGCGTGCGGTCGGTGGACTCGGATTGCAGATTTCCATCGAGCGACAGTATTACAGTCCACAGATTCCTGAAGGTCGCATCATGTCGCAACTGCCGTTGCCGGGAACGAGAGTGCGACGTGGCTGGCAAGTGCGCGTGGCACAAAGTCTGGGACCCACCCGCGTGGCGATTCCAGACGTCACAGGCCAGAGCGAGCACGCGGCGGAATTGAATATCCGGCGACGCGGGTTGGATGTGGCCTCGATGGCGGAAGTAGAATCTCCAGGCATCCCGGCGGATCAGGTGTTGGCGCAGAGTCCGTCGGCCAACGCGACCCAGGTGCTCGCGCCCAAGATCAGTCTGCTGGTCACGGTGGCAGCCGCCCCGCCGGCTTTCGTCATGCCGAGTTTTGTAGGACAGCCATTGGGAACTGTGAGCCGGACCTTGCAGGATGAGGGGTTCCGCTTGGGGAGTGTGAGCGTGGCAGCGGCCCCGGTTGCGCCGACGAGTGACACGACGGCCCCGGCGGCCACTCCCCCTCCTGTTCCGGCTGCGCCTCCAACTCAACCTACGCCCGCCAGCATCATCGTGTCGCAAGCCCCGGCAGCAGGACAGAAAGTGCTTGCCGGGACAGCGGTGAGTTTTGAGGTGCGGTGAAAAGGGTGAAAAGGAAGATTGGCTAAGGATTTTCGCGGATCTACACGGATTTAAGCTGAAGAGCGTTCTTAAGCTCTTTCCAGGATCGCTGCGAAGAAGCCGTCGCAGGGATGAATGCCTGGGATCGTTCGCAGGTACGGGCCGCGTGTGAGCGAAGCGGAGTCCGGCCAGGTAAGTTCCCCGGCTATTTTCAAACGCTTGAGTTCGAAGCGGCAATCCAGAAGGCGACATGAATGGTCGTCCGCCAGTACCTGCTCGACGACGTCTTCGTTTTCTTCTTTTTCCAGCGAACAAGTGGAGTAGATGACGCGGCCGCCGGGGGCGACTTGAGCAAGCGCGGCGCGAAGAATTGCGCGTTGGCGCGCCTGCAACTGGGTCAAGTCGTCGGGTTTGAGGCGCCACTTGATCTCGGGATTGCGCGCGAGTGTGCCTGTCCCCGAGCAGGGAACGTCGGCGAGAACGCGGTCGAACCGGACAGACAGCGGCAGATGACGGGCGTCGGCGATCACGATGTTGATTTGTGCGGGAGGGTGTGATGTTTGAAGCCTTTGCAGGAGGCGGGCACGGTGAGGATAAATCTCGACGGCGGTAATTGTGGCTTGTGGGTTGCGGTCAGCAATCGCGAGGGTTTTGCCGCCGGGAGCGGCACAGCAATCCAAAATCCTAGTTCTCTCTCCTGATCGTTCACTTGAAGGAGCCTGGCCGACGAGCATGGCGACTAGTTGGGAGGCTTCGTCCTGGATGACCATTTGTCCGGTGCGGAATGCACGAGCTTTCGTAATGTCTCCGGCTGCGACTCGCCGCGCGGAGGACAGCAGGGTGCCGGGGGTCAGCATCACCCCGGCCTTAGTGAGTTCCGAAAGTTCTGCTTCGGCAAGCGGCACGCGGATAGCGGGAATCGGGATCGTTTGATCGTGCTCGCAGATTTGCCGGGCAGCTGAGAGTCCGTATTCGCGCGCCCAGCGTTCCACCAACCACAGCGGATGCGCCAAAGCGCGGGCTAGACTTTCGGGCGCATTCTCTTTTTCGAGCTCCATGCGATCTTGGTGCGCAGTCGCGAGCTTGCGCAGCACCGCATTTACAAATGGCGCGGCGGAGCGCTTGCGCGCCCGCTTAACGAGTTCGACGCTCTCATGGAGCGCCGCACGCTGCGGAATACGGTCGAGCCAGCGGAATTGATAGAGGGCGAGACGCAGGGCAATGAGGATTTCAAGGTCAAGTTTCGCTAACGTTTGGGCAGCGGCCGAAGCAATCTCGTCGTCCAGCCGCGAGCGCCAGCGCAGAACTCCCATGACTAACTCGGTTGTCAGCGCATGGTCGGGGGTTGAGAGTCGCTGGTAACTCGCGGAGTGCAGTAACTCGGAGGCGAAAGATGATTCGCTCTCGACGCGGAGCAGAATGTCGAAAGCGGCGGCGCGGGCAGGCGAAACAGGCATCGACCCCGATTGTAGGCGTTCAGGCGAGGGCACCAAAGAGCTCTAACCACTGAGGTCGGAGAGTTCCACCGGGGATCAGCGGCCTAGCTTCTCTCCGGGTTGGGGGCGATAGCCATGAATGAAGTCGCGAGCCGAGGTCCGCTTCTTTCCTTCGAGCTGAAGTTCCAGCAACTCCAGCGACGTTTCTTGGCCGCACCCGACGACGAGTCGGTCGCCCAGGACACGCAATTCCGCGGGCGGGAGCAGATCGGTAGCTGGCTGCGCCTTCAACACTTGAAGATTTTTGCCTCGGAATTGCGTATACGCGCCGGGCCAAGGTTGAAAGCCACGCATGTGGTTCACAATCTCGGCAGCCGGGCGAGTGAAATCGACCAAGCCATCTTCTTTCTTGAGAATCGGAGCAAGACTCGCGTGCGAGTTGTCTTGCGGGCGCGGATGAATCGTGCCAGCTTGCAATCCGCGCAAGGTCTCGACCATCAGATCCGAACCTATCGAGGCGAGGCGCGGTGAAAGAGTTTCGGCAGGATCGTCGGGCGCAATCGCGAGCTCTTTTTGGAGCAGGATGTCGCCCGTGTCGAGCCCGGCGTCGAGACGCATCGTGGTGACGCCTGTCACGGTCTCGCCTTTTGCGATGGCCCACTGAATAGGAGCCGCTCCGCGGTATCTCGGGAGGAGCGAAGCGTGGAGGTTGATGTTGCCGAGTCGCGGGAGATCGAGCATCCATTGCGGGATGAGGCGTCCGTAGCCGACCACGATGATTGCGTCGGGCTTTAAAGCCGTGAGTTGAGCGCGGAATGCGTCGTTGGCCTTGATCCGGTCGGGCTGGATGACGGGAAGATTCAGGCTCAGTGCTGACAATTTGACCGGAGACGCAACGAGTTCAAGGCCGCGCCCCTTCGGGCGGTCGGGCTGTGTCACGACTAGACGCACGGGGAATCCGGCGGCAACCAACTTTTCAAGGGTTGGCACCGCGAAGCGCGGCGTGCCGCAAAACACGAGGTCCAGGGACATTGTGTAATCCGGTAATTTCGCAATTGCGTAATTGAAAATACAAAGCTGCTGCGGGTCATGCAGCTTCAATTACTCAATTATCAAATTAAAAAATTACTCATCCCTACCATTCTCCCGCTTTGATTAGTTTTCGAATCTTGCGCTTCATCAGGTCACGCTTCAACGCGCTGAGATGGCTGATGTAGAGCTTGCCGTTGAGGTGATCGGTTTCATGCAGCAGGGCGCGGGCCAGCAGTTCTTCTCCGGTTTTTTCGAAAACCTCGCCGTGCACATCCTGTGCACGCACGGTGACTTTATTGGGGCGAGCGACGTTCTCGCGGAAGTCGGGAATGCTCAGGCATCCTTCGCTTTGAGTGTGGCGGCCTTCGGTGTGAATGATTTCAGGATTGATCAGGACGAGCTTGGCTTTTGGATCCTCTTTGAAAGTCACGTCGATGACGGCAATGCGGCGCCCAATGCCGATTTGCGGCGCGGCCAGGCCGACACCGTGCGCGGCGTACATCGACTCAAACATGTCGTCGATCAGCTTCTCCAGTTCCTCGTCGAAGACAGTGACGGTTTCCCCACGCTTCTCGAGGACCGGATTGCCGAATTTTACGATGGGATAGATCATCAGTAGCTTTTCAGTTGCTGGCAGTAGCCTTGGAAGTTCCTCAGAGTCTCTGTCATCGAGTCACCGCCGAATTTTTCGAGAGCCGAACGCGCCAGCGTCAACGCCACCATGGCTTCAGCGGCAACACCGGCGGCAGGGACGACGCACACGTCGGAACGCTCATAAGCGGCCTTCACCGGCTCACGGGTTGAAAAGTCGACAGACTGCAATGGCCGGCGCAGAGTCGAGATCGGTTTCAGGTAGCCGCGGACCCGGATATCCTCGCCGTTGGAGATGCCACCCTCGATTCCGCCGGCGTTATTGTGGGTGCGGGAAAAGGCAGTAAATCCGGAACTGGCAGTGTAACCGATTTCATCGTGCACCGCGGATCCGGGAGCAAATGCCGCAGCAACTCCCGCGCCAATTTCCACAGCCTTGACCGCTTGCAGCGACATAACCGCGGCGGCGAGCAGGGCGTCAAGACGCTCATCCCATTGCGCGTAGGTGCCGAGGCCGGGAGGAACCTGGTGGGCCACAACCTCGAAGACTCCGCCAAGCGAGTCGCCGGTCTTGAGTACCTTGTCGACCTCTTCCTTCATGCGCTGCTCGGCTTCGGGATCAGCGCAGTTGAGAAGGACGTCTTCGCGATCGTATAGAGAGCGAATCCTTGCCCATGGAACCGGGTCTGGCACAGTCACGCTTCCGGTCGTCACCACGTGACTCAGGACTTCGATGCCGAGTTCGCTCAGAAGAAGCTTGGCGATCGCGCCGACGGCAACTCTGGCGGCAGACTCGCGGGCCGAGGCACGTTCCAGCACATACCGGGCTTCGGGGAAGTTATATTTCAGGACTCCAGCGAGATCGGCGTGACCCGGGCGTGGAGACGCGACACGCTTATGTTTGGCGGGATCGCCGTCGCTGACGGGCAGGGATTCCTGCCAGTTTTTCCAGTCTCTGTTCTCGAGCAGGACGGAAATCGGTGAGCCAATGGTCAAACCGTGGCGAACGCCGGAGAGAATGTGGGCCGAGTCGCGTTCAATCTTCATGCGGCCGCCGCGGCCGTATCCCTGCTGACGGCGCCAGAGTTCGCGGTCGAGGAATTCCTGATCGATCTTCAGCCCGGCCGGTATGCCGGAAAGAAAAGCGACCAGCGCCTCGCCGTGGGATTCTCCGGCCGTGAAGTAGCGCAGCATAAATTTTTGATTGTACCTGAAGGCGCACTGCATCCGGAGTTCGCGGCGATTAAGTCCTACAGTGAATTTGCAAGGCTGGCGGCAACAGGAGTTACAATGACCGAGCACCTCAAGTCTTGTCGCTTTTAGATTGCCCGGCCGTTTGCTGTCTTGTAGATTTAGTCGTTACCAAGGAGGAAATGTGCACCCGCTCGCGTCGATACAGCGAGAAGGAACGCCCGGCGATGAGAAAATTCGCTGCGTTCTGGTGCACGACCATGTCTTGTTGCGGCAAGGTTTGCGTCGCTTGCTTGCCGACGAGCCTGATGTCGAAGTGGTGGCTGAGGCGGGCAATGCGGTCGAAGCGCTCCGTAGAGTTTTCGAGCAGCGTCCTGACGTGGTTATCGCCGGTGCGGGTATTTTCGGAAGCGCGACCGACCAGGTGGAGCGATTGGTTCGGCACGAATCCCCGCACAGCAAGGTACTGTTCCTGACCATGCCCGAAGACAGCCCTGAGCCGCGTGAAGGGCGATTGGACGAGACGAGCTGCGCGGTGCGGGAGACTTCTGCGCAAGAGCTGGTGGAGGCGATCAGAAGAATCCATTCTCCCCGAAACGTCGTGCGGGAAATGCCGCGAAAAAGCCGCGAGCCGTGGCCCGCTGAACAGCAGCAATCACGGAATCGCGCTTTGACATCACGAGAGCGCGAGGTGCTTAAACTGCTTGCTGAGGGCCGAACGGTGCGCTCGGTTGCCGTCCTTCTGGGACTCAGCGTCAAGACCGTCGATGCACACAAATTCAACTTGATGCGGAAGCTGGGGATTCACAACAAGGCAGAACTGGTGATGTGGGCGATCCGCAAGAAAGTCGTGCTGCTGCCGGCGAATTTCTAGAGAACCGCGACGACCCTAAAAATCCGCCGCCAGAGATACCCATTTTGCTTTCTTGCTCCTTCGCTTTCTAATCCCGAACCGCCGCCGCCGCGAGTTCCGCTAAACTCGATACTTCAAGATCGGGCTTGGCTTCCGCCGCTTTGACGGCTCCCACACCCGGCCTGGCCGAAGGGCGGTTCACCCATACGGTGGCGAGCCCGAGGGCCTGAGCGGGGGCTACGTCGTGGTAGATACTCTGTCCCACGTGCAGCACCCGGTGCGCCGGGGCATTGATCCGGCTTAGAGCCAGCTCAAAAATCTTCAGCGATGGCTTGTAGGCTTGTGCCTGCTGCGCGGTGATGACCTCAGCCAACTCGACTCCGAGCTGGGGACGTGTGGACGCGAAGAGATCGTCGTCTATGTTGGAAAGAATGGCGAGGCGATAGCGTGCGCCGAGCCGGCGAAGCGCACCGACAGTGTCGGGCCAGGGCCTCCAGTTCGGAAGGGAGTCGGGAAGCGAACGCGCCTCTTCGACGGTCGGGTTGAAACCAAGCTGAGCGCCAAAGCGGCGAACAACAGACTCCAAGACTTCGCGGTAGGGATGATATCCGCCCTGTTCGGAGAGCTGCTCGAAATCTCCATAAAGCTTGAGGAGCGCGGCATCGTCGATTTTTTTCCCATGGGCGGTAAGAATGGGATGAAGCGCAGAGAGAATGCCTGCTTCCCAGTTAACGAGCGTGCCATAGCAGTCAAAGGTAAGAATTTCAAAGCGGGAGAAGTCGAGCATAGCGCGGCCGGTCCTGTTCTTATGAGAGATGCGGGTTGCGATCCCCCCAGAACAGGGACTGGAGGGATCGCGCAATCAACGATTGATGACTACATCCGTTCCAGCTGGAGCGGTTGCGTTAGCTCGAAGCTGACGTCGGACTCGGCTGGCAAGACGATATCTTTATTTCCCGTGAAAGCGGCGCCTCCGGCACCTGCGCCTCCTCCAGCCGCCATCCCAATCGCGGCGCCTTTGCCTCCGCCAGCCAGGGCTCCGACGATTCCACCGAGTGCAGCGCCTCCGCCTGCCAGAACCGCAGTGCGCTTGCCTTTGCCCTTGGCCGTGAAACTGCGCGCGGCAGTTTGAACGGGCAGGTCATACCCGTTGAGCTTGATCGAGTCGAGACGCACCGCCAGAGCCGCGCCTCCAGCGAACCTACCTAAAGCCTTAGCATCGGTGACCGTTCCGGCCACGGTCGAACCTTTTGGGATCACGACTTCGTTTCCAACCATCACATCCGTGGCAACCGAACCGGTGAAGGTTTGTCCCGATTGGCTGAGCTTGGAGCCCAGAGCAGAGTCCAGGCTGACGGTGACTTCTGTTCCAGAGGGTACGACGACAGGCTCCTTCTTCTTTTCTTCTCGAGCCTCCTGGTGCTCTCGATGCGCGCCGGTTTCCTTGGCACCCTTGGTACTCGCATCGCTGGCATTGCCCGTGCCCGTGTCGGCGGTGTTGTCGGCCGGCGGCTTGCTGGTGCATCCGAGAACGGTCAGCGCAAGATAGACGCTCAAAACGATTAAGATCAGGCGTGATCGCATAAAGACCTCCACTTTTTTCTTTAGCTGTTGCAACTCTACCGGAATCCTACAGGCAGGGGCAACGGGCAGCGATGTCCCGGCGGAATCGAAAATGTTTGGGTTCATCGTGACTTCGCCCGGCCTTCAGGTGACGGTGGCATCGAACGTCCGCCGAGTTGCGTTACTAGGAAAATCCTTTTCGGTCCACGCCAATACGACCCGCGGACGCACGGAATAGACCACGCTCTCGGGCGTTACCATCAGAGGCATCGCGTACTTGGATCGCGACGCCGCGTCCAGCTTCTGGCAGAGTAGCGATTTTTCTCGACGCCTTCGCTTTGGGCATATTGCGACACCTCGGCTCAAGCTTGAAATGTGGATGACTAATTTATCGCCTAGGATCAGGGCCGGGCAAGGTGGGAGTTTCGTCGTGAGATTCCGTGGACTCAGGTTCTGGAGGGGCAGATTCTTCCAGCGAAGATTCTCTTTTCGGAGAAAGAAACTTCCCCGTGTTCAGAAGCGGTCGGCCGAGGGAAGGGTTGTAGCTCGTCCAGGGACCGTCGAGAGTGGCTTCGCGCTCAAAGTGGGCGCGCATGGCTTCCATTTTCGAATCGAGGTCATCCAGATAATGCAGCATCAGTGCTTCAGGAAACATGGGTAGCTTGGGCGAACCGAATTCGTATTCGCCGTGATGGCTGATGATCATGTGCTCAACCATCGTTTTAAGCTCGTCGGGAAAGCCGGGTACGAGCGGTAGTTTAGCCTGCAGCATTTCCAGTTCGATGATCATGTGGCCAAGAAGCTGGCCTTTGGTGGTGTAGGTGAACGAACGATTGTAGGTAAGCTCATGAATTTTTCCGATGTCGTGCAGGAACGCGCCGGTGAGCAAAAGGTCGCGATTGATCTGGGGGTAGTTCTTGCACATCAAATCACAGGACCGAAACAGAGACACGACGTGATCGAGTAGGCCGCCGATGTAAGCATGGTGCAGCGTCTTGGCTGCCGGAGCATTGCGGTAAGCGGCTCCGATTTCAGCATCCGCCATGAAGACCTGGACCAACGACCGGAGATAAGGGTTCTCGATGGTTGCGACGAAATTGGTCAGCGTTTGCCAGAGCTCGTCAATGTTCTTGGTGGTCTTCGGGAGATAGTCTGCGAATTCGATTTCGGATTCGCCCAGCTTGCGCAGCTTGTGAATGGTCAGCTGGAAGCGCTGTTTGTATTTGTTGATCAGGCCTTTGACCTTAAGGAAATCATCCTGTTCGAAGGCGTCGAGCACTTCTTCGACGTTGTCCCACATTTTAGCTTCGAGCTGGCCGCTGCGATCCCCCAGAGTGAGCGCGAGATAGGGCTCCCCGGTCTTCTTTGGCTTGATCTGCTTGGCGACCACGACGAAGCTGGAAGTGATGACCTTGTTTTCCTGACGCGCGCAGTCGCAAATGTAGAAATCCTTCATTGAGATGTGTCTGAGTATAAACGCGCCGCCGAGGTTAGAGGATGCCGAGTTTCTTCTTTCTCTTCTTGCTCAGCTTCTTCGCGTCCGATTCCTTGACAGAAGCGGTTTCCACGGGCTGGGTCTGGTTCGGACTGGCGCCGGTATCGATGTAGCCGGGGATGATCTTGATATAGGCTTCTTCGCGCAGCTTGGTGAGGTAGGCGCGGAGAGCGGGCTGCAGCTTATCGTAATACAGCGCGTCCTGAATTTTAGGGAGTACATCCTTCATCGGAGGAATGCCCGCCATCTGGTGATCGACGACCTTCAAGATGACGTAACCCTGCTTGGTACGAATCACGTCGGTGACCTCGCCGGCTTTCATGGCGAACGTCTTGTCCTCGAGTTCCTTCGCAAGTTTGCCGCGCTCGAAGGTGCCCAGCGCGCCGCCATCTGCGGCGGAGGGACCGTCAGAATATTTCTTGGCAATGTCCTCGAAGCTGGCGCCATCGCGAATCTGCTTCAGCAGGTCGTTCGCCTTGGCCTCGGCCGCGCTAAGAGCAGCAGCTTCAGCGGCCTGGCGGGCGGCTTCGTCGACTATAGGCGGGGCATTTGGTGTAGCGGAGGGCGGTGCATTGGAATCAACCGCCGCGGTCGGAGCAGGAGGAGGCGCCACTGGCTTGGGCGCAACCAGAATCTCGCTCAGGCGAATGTATTCCGGTTGCTCCATCTTGTCCTTGTGCTCGTCGTAAAACTTCTGCAGTTCCTCTTTGCTGATGCTGAGGTGCTCGCCGACTTCTTGGCCGATCACCTTCTGGGTGATGATCTGGTTCCGCAGGTTCTGCTTGAAGTCCTCCCAGGAGATGCCTTGCTTAGTGGCTTCCTTCTCCAGATCCTCAAGGGAGTCGAGCTTCATGTCTTTGCGCATCTGGTCGAGGCGCTTGATAAGATCGGTGTCGCCAGTAATACCGAGGTCCTTGCCCTTGTCGAGAAGAAGTTGCTGGTCGATAAGATCGCGCAGAACGTCTTTCTCGCGCTGGCCGTAGACCTTGTCGGCGTCATTGGGATCCTGCTGCTTGACTTCATCTTTGAGCTGATCCTTGCTCCGCTGAAAGTCCGACCGGGTGACGATCTGATTGTTGACGCGGGCGACAATCTCTTCGACCACCGTCTGCGCACCCGCGAGGGCTGGCAGGAAGGCCGAAACCATAAGAACCAGGCAAAATTTCTTCATAGCATTGATGGGGGCGCCTCCACGCTTCCTGGGCTTGCAGGCAAAAGGTGGGCTTGGGCCGATGGGCAGTATTTTACTCCTTCAAGGCGATACCTGCGTATCTCGCTATAATTTGAAGCCCGGAACGCGTGAAATGTTGGCCGCGGTGATTCAAGCGGTGCGAATGAGGGTGAGGGCAGTGCGGTCGTCGCACAGAGGAACTCCCGCCCCGAACTTGCCGTTAGTATCCAGGATGAAAGTGCAAAGTTCCTGATCTCTGTTCGCACGTGCTTCAAGTAGAAGCTGTTTGACCCGTTCCAGGCCGAATTCCTCTGCCGTCTTGTCATGGTTTGCGCCGCACTCAACCACTCCACGCGATACTAGCAGCAGAGCTGCGCCCTTTTCCAAGCCTACGGTGGGAGCATCGCAGGTCGCATGGGAAAACAGTCCGAGCGGCAAACCGGTTGAGCCGAGCTCTGCCATCCCGCTACTGTCGCGCAGAAGCGCCGGCGTATGTCCGGCGTTGGTGTAACACAGTGTGCCGAACTTCTCGTGATAACAGCCGATGAACGCAGGGCACGAATGCACCCCACTGGAAGCGTCGATAATGCCGCGATTGAGGTGGAGACAGAGTTGAGTCATAGCGTCGGATTCATTGACGTCGGAGCCTGAAAAAAGTTCGGCGCCCAGGTTGCGGAAGATCTCCTGCGCGGCGGTGAGGATGCCGCGGTTATCCTCCCGGCGCCCGGCCACATCGAGCAGGCCAAACAGAACACGCTGGGGGCTAGCGCGGATCGCATCGTAGAAATCCCCGGCGACGCGTTTGCCTGCGAAAACTGCGGCGATGTCTGCACCCTCAATCTTGGGGAAGACGGTCGGGACCGGCTCTGCCTTGGGTGGAGGCGCGGTGACGCGGGAATGGAACAGAGAATGCATGCGGCTGGTTCAACTGCGAAAGTAGCACACCGACAGCCGGCGGGCAAACCAACATCGAGCACTCTGGGACGTAGCCAGGATGCATGATACGCGGCCAAGGCCAAAGCACCGACATGTGGGAACAGCCGCTCTCGGCTGTTCGGGCAAGGGAGCTCGCCTGCGTTTTTTGCCGGCGCAATTTCTGAGTTGGAATTCTTCATTGCCAGCCCGTACTGAAAACGCGACCTCGACAGCTCGTCCGCTCTATCATGAAAGAGCAGCGGAGCTTCGCTCCGCCGGACAGCCGATGGCGGCTGTCCCACATAAATCTTCAATCTTCTATGACATGCCGGCAGCTTGCCTCGCTCGTTAGTAAACGCGGCGCTACTCGCCGTACTTGTCGGCGAGATACTTGGCCAGATCGGCTTCAAACTGGCCGTAATCGGAGTGAATGGTGGCCCGGAGAGCGGCTTCGGTCGAACTGCCCTGGCTGAGCTGTTGGAGAATGCGCTGGATGTCGCCCATGCCGTAGGAATCATTGATGTAAGAAACAGCGGCGAGCGATTCGGCATATGCGACGTAGGCCTGTGCGCCCGAGAAACGGGCGAGGCTTCCTTCCAGCGCGTTGAGCGGAATGTTCTGCTGCGCTTTGAAGAGCAAGGCGAGTTGGTGCCCGTCGCCTCCCAGGCTCTTGGGTTCGAGAAACTGCGCAATGCCCTCATGCAGCCAGGGCGGACAGCGGGCGCCGGAGAGTTGTGTGATAAACGAATGGGCCAATTCGTGCTTCAGGACGCGGGCCAGCTCGGGCGTCAGCGAACTCAACCCGCTAATCGGAATGCGCAGCTTGCCGTCGTTGATAGCTCCCGACCAGCTGGGAGCGTGGGTGACATCGAAGAATGCTTGTTCCGTGTAGAGCGTAACCAAAATGCTGTCGTGTGGCGGATTGCCCAGATCGCGCGCCAGGTCATCGTAGTCGGATTCGAGAGCGGCGAGGATCTGTGACCGGAAAGCTTCGGAAGTTTGCTTGCCCTCGTAGTGCAGCACGAAATGGCTGCTTTCGCCCTGGGAAAACTCGGACTCGACATTCTCTTCACGTTGGGCTTTGGCCAGTAGTTGCTGCACCGCCGGGTCGGGTCGCAACTCGAGCGAACGATTCCACGAGGCAACAGCGTCCTTGGTGCGGTCCGACGCGAATTGGGTGTAACCGAGAATGGTGTAGGCGTCGGGCGAGTCGGGAGCCGAACGAACCGCGCGTTGCGCATAAGGTAGTGCCTGCGCGGCACTGCCGGTGCGGACAAGAAGCGCGGCGTAGTAGATGAGGATCGTCGAATTGTCCGGTTGGAAACGGAGTGCGTTCTCGAAATATCCCCGGGCCTTGGCGATGTTGCCATGCTCGAATTCGAACTTTCCCGCGATGAAGTCGGCCGTGGCGCTTAGCTCTGCATTCCCCTTGCCTTCCACGCTGGCCAGAACGTCGGTATCAACTTTGCCCTCCTTAATAATCTGAATGAAGACGTCGCTTTCGTGGGCTAGGCTGTCGCCGGGTTTGAAACTGGCGAGATCGGCCACCTTCCCTCCTGCCGAAGCGGTGTGTACGGGCAGGCCTCCTTCATCCACGCGGTCGACCGAAGACTTGGGGATAGCGTAGGAATCGTCCCCAATTTCGTACTCGTAATGATTGCCGTTCTCTTTAACGTGGTCGGCGACGATAGTGCGGCCGTTTTTTAAATGGATTGTGTCCGCCGTGGCGCCGTTCAGGGCGAAAGCCCCAGCTATAAAGAGGATGGTGACACGTAGGCGCATTCAGGCGCATTCTAGCAACAGAGGACGACCCTACCACGTGACGAAGGTACTACTTGACCGGCGCGGCTTGCGGATTACCCTGGTGATCTCGTTTGCGATCTGTGCGCTGTACGCGGTTCGCGCGTTCGGTGAATCTCCCGCCGAAAAGCCGGCCGAAACGCTCTATCTGCAACTTGGGCAAGTCAAGTTGGATCCGGCGCGCGTGTATCAAGTTCGAGGTGCATCGCTGGATCGATCCGCAATTCACATCACTCTGGAAGACGGTACGATCGGATTCACGCAGGATGTGATGGGCCGGATCACGGGGGCGTTCTTTGAGGGCGACGGCGAGGTGCTGCTTGTGCCTCCTAACGACGTAGAACGAAGGTCGATGAGCCTGTTTACCGGGATGGCAATCCTGGAGGAACATTTCGCCACAGCGTACTTTCGCTTCAACGACGATGCGGCAACCGAGATGCAGGCAGACCTCCGCGCCACAGAGGAAAAACAGGAGTTTGTCGACCGGTGGGGACCCGCCGCGCAGAACCTTGCCCAGGGCGATGCCATGAGGCTGCTTGAGACTTTTAGCCTGATGCTTCCCGTCAGAGGCGGCGCGTCCTCGTCGGGACTGGTGAAGGCTCAACCCAACCCAAAGGACCGATTCTTCCACGCGCGGCTCCAGGGGACCAAGCTCGGCGTCTTCGATCTTTATTTCGATTCTCTGGCTGCAGAACCCATTCAAGCGGGGCAAGCCAGCCAGGCGGAAAACGGCACCACCTACTACAACGTCTGGACGTCGTTCTCCCCTACTGAACCCGGAACGGCGGAAGACAACGCCCAAAGACCAGCGACGGAGAGCGCGGACAAACCACCCGAAGATTGGATCATTACTCGTCACTACTCGATCGCAACCGAGGTGCAACCACCAAAACAGATTCACTCGCGTGCTCGTTTACAGCTTGAAGTGAGGGCGGGCGGATCGCGCGTGATTTTTTTTGAGCTCTCCCGGTTTCTACAGGTAGACAGCGTCGAACTCGCGGGCCAGCCGGTCGAGTTCATCCACAACCCGGCGGTGGAGGGAACGCAGCTCGCCCGGAGTGGCAACGACATTGTGGCAGTGATTCTGCCGGAACCAGCGCAGACGGGACAGAAGATCGAGTTGGGCTTCGTCTACGGCGGAGAGGTTCTGGCAGAGGCCGGCCCAGGCCTGCTCTATGTGGGTGAGCGGGGAACCTGGTATCCCAACCGCGGGATGGTGATGGCCGACTTCGATCTGGAGTTCAGTTACCCCCAGGGCTGGACTCTCGTCGCGACCGGAAAGCCATCATCGGCCTCCGCGGCAGGGCCTCCCGAGAATGTGGGCGGACTGCAAACATCGCGATGGATTTCGGAACGGCCGATTCCGTATGCGGGCTTCAATCTGGGCAAGTACAAGGTCTTCAAGACGCGGGTCGGGGACGTATCGGTTGAAACGTATGCTACGCAAGGTGTCGAGCGAACGTTCCCCAATGCTCTGGCTCAGCCACCCGAGGCCAAGCGTTCAGGTTTTTCTGCCGAAGCCCTGCAGGCGATAGTCCCGCTCCGCCCGTCACCGGCGCAGAACGAAGGGACCGTTGGAGAAGCAGCGGCGCGGGCGATTCAATACTATTCTGAAAGATTTGGTCCATATCCGTACAGCCGTCTTGCTCTGACCCAGTTGCCAGGCCATACCAGTCAAGGTTGGCCAGGGCTGGTGTTTCTGTCGTCTTATGCATTTCTGAATCAGCAGGAACGCGAACAACTGCATTACGACCTCGCCGGCACCTTGCTACAGGAGTCGGTTCCCGCACACGAAACCGCCCACCAGTGGTGGGGAGATCTTGTCAGTTGGAGAACCTATCGGGACCAGTGGTTTTCCGAAGGTTTAGCAAATTATTGCGCGCTGATGATGCTGCAGGATAAGAATCCGGCAGGGTTTCGCCAGGTCATGGACAAATACCGTCGCGAGCTGGTGCAAAAAAACAAGGACGGTTTGGCTCCGATGGAAGCGGGACCGGTGACACTGGGTCTCCGCTTGTTATCGTCGCGTTTTCCGGAAGGGTATGAAGCGATCAGTTATGGACGGGCCACCTGGCTGTTCCACATGTTGCGAACCATGTTGAAAGATTCGGCGCCGGCAGGTAAGGGCGACAGCGGTCCGGATGAACCCTTCGTCCGCGCCCTGCGCAGAGTGCGTGAACGTTACGAAGGCCAGCCTATCAGCACACGGCAACTGCTGGAGGTGTTTGCCGAGAATCTTCCTCCTTCACTGCGATACGAAGGCAAGAACTCGCTGGACTGGTTTCTGGACGGCTGGGTGAACGGCACCTCGCTGCCAAAGCTCGAATTGAAGGCCATCAAGTTTATGCCAAAGGGGACCAGGCTGGTTGTCAGCGGAACGATTCTGCAGAAGGATGCTCCGGAATCGCTGGTGACGTCGGTTCCTGTGTATGCGGTTAGGCCAGGGAAACAGATGGTTTTGCTGGGGCGCGTATTCGCCGACGGCGAGGAGTCGTCGTTCCAGGTTTCGGCGCCTGCCGGGACGCATAAGATCGTACTGGATCCTTACGAGACGCTCCTGACCAGTCCGAAGTAATTCCGCATAGGTTGTTCCGGATCGGCCACAGGTTCCGAAAGAGATTCCCAAAACCGGACTGACTGGCAACCTTGAAGGTGCTCCCCAGTCTTAAGTACTGCCCCACCACGGACTTCGGTTTAAAAGATGATCGGGCCGATGTGGCAGCCAAGCTGCTGATGGCGGTAGGTGCAGCGAGGAGTCAGCCGTGAACAACGCTCGATGCGATCAGCAAGGGATCTCCGAGGAATTTGCCACGCCCGCACAAATCACGGACGTGAGGGGACAAGCGACCGGATGGAACTGCGGTCTTGACGTGGAATTGTTGAGCGGCGCAAAGACGATCCTTTTCGTGGAAGATGAAGCATTCGTGAGAAATGTGACCGGCGAAGTCCTGCGCTCCGCTGGCTACAAAGTCTTAATCGCGATAAGTGCGGATGAGGCCTTGGCCGCATATCGCGAATATCGGGGTGCGGTGGACTTCCTTCTCACGGATGTGGTTCTTCCCGGAGAGACAGGGAGATCACTGGCCAGAAAACTCAGGCGGGAAGATCCAGAACTCAAAGTCCTGTTCATCAGTGGATATGCTGAGCAGCTAGGAATGTGCAACAGTGAGCACGCGGAATATTTGGCGAAACCATTCTCCATGGTAGTACTGCTTGACAAAATCAAGCAGCTGCTCGATCGCAGGCAGGCGGGGGCCGGGGGACAGCCGCGCGTCAGGCGCGCATGCGGTAACGCGTAGCTTCGAGAATTCTGTTGGGAATCTGAGAAAGAGGGACCACGCGGCTGAGTACACCCAACTCAGCGCAGGCGCGTGGCATACCGTAGACCGTGCAACTGGCTTCGTCCTGACCGATAGTGAGCCCGCCTTCCAGATGAATAGCCTTCATTCCTTTTGCGCCATCAGATCCCATCCCTGTCAGGATGACTCCCATGGCGAGGTTTCTAAAGTTCCGCGCGACCGACTTCATCATATGTAAACCGTCCTTAATCGAACAGCCCAGTCTAGTTAGAAATCGCTCAACCTCATCCAAAACTGCGGCTGCACCAAGGTCTGTAGTTCCTGAAATGGTGTTCAGTCTCAGAACGGACTTCCTGCCTGCCCTCGTCGCCGTCGTCGAACCTCCGAGGCCAATTCCAAGGAGTGCGTTGCAGCGGAGATAATTTCTATGGGAGTTCTCTGACCGGAGCAAATATCTGCGGATGTGGAGCGCGACGACACTAAAGTCTCTAGCCGTACCCGGCGGGATTCTGCTGCTCGCCGTAGCCGTCCTTGTGCACTCCGGTTGGCTGAATTTGCCCCTGCCTGCCCTAAGCTTCCTGTACGACTGCGCGCTCATTGGCGGCATGCTGCTGGCTTGGCGTTTCCATTCCAGCCGCATCTTCTTCGCGCTCGTCGTACTCCTCTTGGGCCAGCAGGCCGTCGCTCTCTTCGGCGGTCCGCACCCTTCGCCGGGGTCGACGGTGCTTACCGCAGCCGCTGTCCTGGTGCCGCTGAACTTTGTCTTGATTTCCCTGATGCACGAGCGTGGTCTCACTGCTACGGGGAGCGCACCTCTCGCGTTGTTCCTCTTTGTGCAGGTCGTAATCGTGGCTGTGCTTGGCCGCGCGGAAGCAGGACCATCGCTGCTTACTCACGGCCATCGTCCCGCAGTGCCTTTCTCCTTGCCAGACTACGTCCTGCTCGCGTTTGCCGCCGCCGGGACTATCTTGCTGGCACGGGCGCTCTTCACCCGCAAGCCAGCCGATAGCGCCTTGCTATGGTCGCTGGCTTGCTTTTTTCTGTCTCTTCGCTTCACCGGCACGGCGCGCATTTCAGCCGCGTACTCGGCTACAGCGGCATGCATTCTCGCGACCTCGATAATCGAGACTTCGTACCTCCTCGCTTATCGCGATGAACTCACAACCCTGCCCTCTCGTCGCGCCTTCAACGATGCCCTGCTGCGCCTGCAACACCCCTATTCCATCGCGGCGGTCGATATCGATCACTTCAAGCGTTTCAACGACACCTATGGCCATGACACCGGAGACCAGGTGCTGCGTCTGGTGGCAGCCAAGCTGGCACAGGTGACCGGTGGAGGGCAGGCTTACCGGTGCGGCGGAGAAGAATTCACAATTCTGTTTCCGGGCAAAACCACACGCGAGGTTGCGGATCATCTGGAGCAATTGCGCGCTGCGATCGAGGCGGCGGAGTTTCGCACGCGGGGCAGGGACCGCCGCCAAGTTCCTCGCGGTCCGGACCGTCGCAATGCGCGAACCGGCGGTCGTGCCAAAAAGGCAAATGGCATTCGGCGCCTGGCCCAAGAACCGTCCGCCGCCCCGCAGTCCGTGACCGTGAGCATCGGCATCGCCACCTCGTCGGATCGCACCAGTCCGGATCAGGTCATGCAGGCTGCCGACAAGGCGTTGTACCGAGCCAAGGCCAACGGCAGGAACCGTGTGGAGACAGCTGCAACGCCTCGACGGCGGGATTCCGCGAGAGCTGCTGGAATAGCCTGAAGGTGACGACGTCCGGAGAGGAAAACAGGCAGGCAAGTGCCGATGTTCCGTGGAGAGCCGGGCCGTCGATTGCAGGACGGGAAGTGACGACCCGGCTTCGCACGTTTCGCAAGCACCACAGGCCGTGCGGTCAGCCTGTAGCTGTGGGAGAGAGTGGGAGCTTCCGGCCGGTGCCCCCGCAGGCAGGACATTTCAACCGAATAAAGGCAATACCCTCGGACTTACCATTCAAGTCCACGGGCTTCGCCACATATCCAGTCCCGCCGCAGTTCGGGCAGTCGTCCGGACTCACTCCTCTCCCCCCTCAGTGTTGAGCGCATTCTGCCCCACTCTGGCACGACATTCGCAGCAATCGACTTTGCGTTACGAATCACGAACAAAAGGCTCAGGGGGATGAGGGTGGCGGGAAGGCCAATCGATCGTCGTGGCCGGGTGGACAAGATGTCAGGATGCGATTTCGTGCAGGCGCCGGATCTCGGCCTTCGGGGTCGGGCGATCCGATGCCGTCAGAGTTGCCAGGTAGGCATTGACGCCCTCTGCCGCCTTCCGGCCTTCGGAGATGGCCCACACGACCAGCGATTGTCCGCGGCGCATGTCGCCGGCGGCAAAGACGCCTGGCACCGACGACATGTAGTTCTGGTCGGTCGCGACGTTGCCCCGGTTGTCGAGTTGGACTCCCAACTGCTCGATCATCCCATTTCGCACCGGACCGAGGAAGCCCATCGCAATCAGGACCAGGTCGGCATCGATCGTGAACCCACTTCCGGCAATGGGTTCAAACTTCGGGGGAGGGCCAACCCGCACTGCGTGAAGTTGTTTGACGTCTCGGTTCTGGTCGCCAGTGAATTTTGTCGTCGCGATGCTCCAGTCGCGCACGCCGCCCTCTTCGTGGGCAGCCTCGGTACGCAGTTGCATTGGCCAAAGCGGCCACGGCGTTAGTTCTGACCGCTCCTCGGGCGGCTTGGGCATGATCTCGAACTGGTGAACGGAAATCGGCTTCTGTCGGTGGCACGTGCCCAGGCAATCGGCGCCGGTGTCGCCGCCTCCAATGATCACCACGCGCTTGCCGGTCGCTAGAATCTCAACCCCGGGATCAATCGTGTCGCCCAGGCAGCGCTTGTTCTGCTGCGGCAGGAACTCCATCGCAAAATGGATGCCCTTCAGCTCTCGCCCCGGAACCTTCAGATCGCGTGGGTGCTCCGAGCCGCCCGCCAGAACAATGGCGTCATACTCGCGCCTCAGATCTTCGACGGGAATGTTCTTTCCGACCTCGGCATTGGGCACAAACTTCACACCCTCGGCGGCCATCTGATCGATGCGGCGATCGATGATTTGCTTTTCCAGTTTGAATTGCGGGATACCGTAGCGCAACAATCCGCCGATGCGATCCGCCTTTTCGTAGACCGTGACCGAATGTCCTGCACGGCACAACTGCTGGGCGGCAGCCAGTCCCGCCGGGCCTGAACCCACAATCGCTACTTTCTTCCCGCTGCGAACCTTCGGCGGCTCAGGACGAATCCAGCCTTCCAGAAATCCGCGCTCCACGATGTTCTTTTCGTTCTGCTTGATCGTGACCGCCGGCTGATTGATGCCCAGCACGCACGACGCCTCACAAGGAGCAGGGCAAATGCGCCCGGTGAATTCCGGAAAATTGTTAGTCGCGTGCAACTGGCGGACGGCATCCTGCCAGCGTCCGCGGTACACCAGATCGTTCCAGTCGGGGATGAGATTGTTGACCGGGCATCCGGTCTGGCAGAAGGGAACGCCGCAATCCATGCAGCGGGCACCTTGCTTGCGCAGACTTTTCCTCCGGAAAATCCTGGTAAATCTCGAACCAGTCGTTGACCCGTTCGGCGACCGGGCGGCGCGGGGCCAGCTCGCGCGAGTAGTCCATGAAGCCCGTGGTCTTACCCATGCTGCACCTGCTCGACGGGCTCCAGTTCCGCGGCGGGTTGGCCCGGAGTGTAGGCCTGTTCGCTGCGGACCACTCCCAGTACCCGCTTGAACTCATGCGGGAACACCTTGATGAACCGCGGCACAGTCTCCTGCCAGTTTTCGAGAATCCACTTGGCGCGATGGCTGCCGGTCAGGTCCATATGCCGGGTCACGAGATCCCGGACAAGTTCCACGTCCGACTCCTCGAGCAACGGCTCCAGATCGACTGACTGAAGTTGCATCGCTTTTCGGTGAACTCTCCATGCTCATCAAATACGTAAGCGATGCCACCGCTCATGCCCGCCGCAAAATTCCTGCCGCACGAACCAAGCACGACAACAAGTCCATTCGTCATGTATTCGCACCCGTGGTCGCCAACTCCCTCGACCACCGCGGTCGCCCCGGAATTGCGAACAGCGAAGCGTTCTCCGGCTACTCCATTGAAGAACGCTTCGCCGCTCGTGGCGCCGTAAAGTGCGACATTTCCGATGATGATATTTTCTTCGGCAGCGAATCTGGAGGCGCGCGGCGGATACACGACCAGGCGGCCGCCCGAAAGCCCCTTCCCGACGTAGTCGTTGGCCTCGCCTTCCAGCGTGAGCGTGACGCCCTTCGCCAGAAACGCACCCAAGCTCTGCCCAGCCGAACCCGCGAGATGAACGCGAATCGTGTCGTCGGGAAGCCCGGCCGAGCCGTAACGGCGCGCGATCTCGCCGCTCAGCATGCTGCCGACCGTGCGATGCACATTGCGCACCGGCAAGCTGACCTCAACTGGAACTAGAGTGTCGAGCGCGCTTCGCGCCGCTCCAAGAATTTTGTGATCCAGTGCCTGTTCCAACCCGTGATCCTGCGAGTGAATGCAGCGCTTTGCAACCCGCGATGGCACCGGTGGATTGTAGAGAATCGCGGAATAGTCGAGGCCGCGCGCCTTCCAGTGATCGACGGCAGGCTCAACGTCAAGCAGCTCGACGCGCCCGACCATCTCGTCCACCGTGCGGAAACCCAGTTCCGCCATGTACTGCCGAACTTGCTCGGCAATGAAGAAGAAGAAATTGATTACATGCTCGGGCTGTCCCTTGAATTGTTTGCGTAGCTCGGGATCCTGGGTGGCGATGCCCACTGAGCAGGTGTTGAGGTGGCACTTGCGCATCATTACGCATCCCATCGCGATCAGCGGAGTCGTCGCGAACCCAAACTCTTCGGCGCCGAGCAGAGCCGCAATCACCACGTCGCGCCCCGTCTGCAGCTTGCCGTCGGTCTGGACCCGAATGCGGCTGCGCAAATCATTCAACAGCAAGACCTGCTGCGTCTCGGCCAAGCCTAATTCCCACGGAATGCCTGCATGCTTGATCGAACTCAAGGGTGAAGCGCCGGTGCCGCCGCTGTCGCCACTGATCAGGACCACATCGGCATGCGCCTTCGCCACGCCCGCGGCCACCGTTCCAACTCCTACTTCCGCCACCAACTTCACCGCAATGCGCGCCTGCGGATTCACGTTCTTCAAGTCGTAGATTAGTTGCGCGAGGTCTTCGATCGAATAGATGTCGTGATGCGGCGGCGGCGAGATGAGCCCAACGCCGGGGATCGAGTGGCGCAGACGGGCGATCACTTCATCGACTTTATGTCCGGGAAGCTGCCCTCCCTCTCCAGGCTTGGCGCCTTGCGCCATCTTGATCTGCAATTCGTCGGCATTCACCAGGTAGTTCGCCGTCACGCCAAAGCGCGCTGAAGCCACCTGTTTCACCGCGCTGCGCCGCAGATCGCCGTTCGGATCGGGCCGGAATCTCTCTTCGTCTTCTCCGCCTTCTCCGGTGTTCGACTTGCCGCCGATCCGGTTCATGGCGATGGCAAGGGTTTCGTGGGCCTCCTTGCTTATGGAGCCGAACGACATCGCCCCAGTCGTGAAGCGCTTTACGATTTCCCTGGCGGGCTCAACCTCTTCGAGTGGAACCGGCTTCTCGCTCTTCTTGAACTTCATCAGGCCGCGCAGCGTACACAGGTTGCTGCTCTGCCGGTCAATGAGTTCGGTGTACTCCTGAAATGTTTTGAAGTTTTCCTGACGCACCGCCTGTTGCAGCTTGCTGATCGTCAGCGGATTGAGCAGGTGATATTCGCCGTTGACGCGTTGGTGATAGTTGCCGCCCACCGCAAGCTCGGTTTCGAATTCGGTCAGCGGACGGAAGGCAAACTCGTGCTTAAGCAAAGCCTCGGCAGCCAGAACAGAAAGCCCAATTCCCTCCAACCGCGAGGTTGTGCCGGAAAAATATGCGTCGATCAACTCCTTGTTCAGTCCAATGGCTTCAAACACCTGCGCGCCTTGATAGCTTTGCAGAGTAGAAATCCCCATCTTGGAGAACGTTTTCAGCAAGCCCTTCTTGATGGCCTTCAGGAAGTGCTTGACCGCTTCCTCGGGAGTCACGCCCTCGCCAAGCTCCCCGCGCCAGGCGAGTTCCTCCACGCTTTCCAGCGCCAGATACGGATTGATGGCGCTCGCACCATAGCCGCTGAGCAAGGCGAAGTGCATGACTTCGCGCGGCTCGCCGGATTCCGTGATCAACGCAACCTGAGTTCGCGTTTCCTCCCGCACCAGCAGGTTGTGAACCGCGGCCAGCGCCAGCAGGCACGGAATGGGCGCATAGTCTTTATCCACGCCGCGGTCGGAAAGAATGAGCAGCGAATATCCCGCTCTCACGGCCCGCGAAGCCCTCTGGCACAACTCATCGAGCGCCCGCCTCAGCCCGGTTTCACCGTCGCTGGCGCGGAATAGACACGGAAGAGTCGTCGCCAGCAAGTCTCGGTGTGAGACCCGGCGCAGCTTCTCCAGTTCGCGATTGGTGAGCAGCGGATGCTCCAGCTTCAACATGTGACAGTTTTCAGGAGCTTCGTGGAGAATGTTCCGCTCGCTCCCGATGTAGCTAGTGAGCGACATCACCATTTCTTCGCGAATGGGATCGATGGGAGGATTCGTCACTTGCGCGAAGAGCTGCTTGAAATAATTGAACAGCGACTGGGGCTTGTCCGAAAGACAAGCCAGAGGTGTATCGGTTCCCATCGAGCCAACCGGTTCTTCCCCCTTTGCCGCCATCGGGGCCAGAATCATCCGCAGGTCTTCATCGCTGTAGCCAAAGGCTCGCTGCCGGCGCAGCAGAGTCTCAGAGTCCGGAAAGTGCATGCGCGAGGGCTCAGGCAGTTGATCGATGGTGATCTGATTTTCCCTGAGCCACTCCGCGTACGGCTGCCGCGATGCCAGCGTGTGCTTGATCTCTTTGTCGGAGATGATGCGGCCTTGAACCGTATCGACCAGGAACATCTTGCCCGGCTGCAAGCGGCCCTTGCTCTTCACTTGTTCGGCCGGGATGTCGAGCACTCCAGCTTCCGAAGCCATGACCACCAGGTCATCATGAGTTACGACGTATCGTCCGGGCCGCAGGCCGTTGCGATCCAGTGTCGCCCCGATGACGCGGCCATCGGTGAAAGCAATCGCGGCCGGCCCATCCCATGGCTCCATGAGACACGCGTGATATTCGTAGAACGCCCGCTTCTCCGCCTTCATGTGCGGATTGCCCGACCAGGCCTCGGGTATCAGCATGGCCATGACGTGGGGAATACTTCGGCCCGACTGGAGAAGCAGTTCGACGGCGTTGTCAAAGTTCGCCGAGTCGCTGCCGTCGGGGGTAATGATCGGGAAGAGTTTCTGCAAGTCGTCGCCGAATAACGGGGACTTCAACAGCGACTGCCGTGCATACATCCAGTTGACGTTTCCACGCAGCGTGTTGATCTCGCCATTGTGCGCGATGTAGCGGTAGGGATGCGCCCGCTGCCAGCTAGGGAATGTATTGGTCGAGAATCGCTGATGCACCAGGCACAACGCGCTCGCCACGTCCGGATCGGAGAGTTCGCGATAGAAGTTGGTGATCTGCGGAGCCAGCAGCAATCCCTTGTAAACGATCGTGCGGCAGGAGAGCGACGGCAGGTAAAACATCTCGGCGTCCTCAATGCTGGCCTCGCGAACTTCATTTTCCGCGCGCTTGCGGACGACGTAGAGCTTGCGCTCGAACGCATCCTCGTCCATGCCCGCAGGGCAAGCTACGAAAATCTGCTGGATGTAGGGCTGCGAAGCGCGAGCCACGCGGCCGATGGCTGAGGCATAGACCGGCGTGTCACGCCATCCCAGAACCGCCAGCCCCTCTTCGCGCACGATTCGCTCGAGGATTCCTTCGCACTGTAACCGCGGATGCTTTTCGACCGGCAGAAACGTCATTCCGACGCCATACGTCCCGGCCTCGGGAAGCTTGAAGCCCAACTTCTCGCATTCGCGCGCGAAAAACTTGTGGGGAATCTGGATCGTGACGCCGGCCCCGTCTCCCGTCTCCGGGTCGCAACCGCAGGCCCCGCGGTGCGCCAGGTTGAGCAGCACCTGGATGCCCTTCTTAATGATGTCGTGACTCTTCTGGCCGGAAATGCTGGCCACAAACCCGATCCCGCAAGCGTCATGCTCGTGCGCAGGGCTGTAGAGTCCCTGGGCGGGCGGCAATCCATTTTTCGGGTTGATGGGCATCCTGCTGGACATCTCCGTCCACCTTCTTAACTTTCTGAATCAATTGTTCTTGGGCGTGTCTGGCGGGGCAACGGGAGCGTAGGATACCCCGGCTCAGGAACAGACGTTCGCCTTTATGTAATAACGCCTTAGGGGGCCAAAGTACAATGCAGAATTTCGATACGAGGCATGTGAATTTCAGGTGCGCCCCGAAACGGGAAGCACCCGCTGAGGAGCCAGCGCAAGCACCTTGGCACCACCGTGTTCCTGAATTCCGATATCCTGAGCGCGCATGCAACCAGGGGCCGCAAATCCGGTCATTGAGTTCCGTTATGTTTCCTATCGCGTGGCTGATACACAAGTGCTCCGCGATCTAAGTCTGCAAGTCCAGCCTGGAGAAATCCTGGCGCTGCTGGGACGCAGCGGCTCAGGCAAAACCACCACTCTGAAGCTCGTCAATCGCCTCGTGTCACCCACCTCCGGCGAAGTTCTTGTCAACGGCGTCGCCAACACAGATGTCGATATCACACAATTGCGGCGCAGCATTGGCTACGTGATCCAGGAGGTAGGTCTGTTCCCTCACTTCACGGTCGCGCGGAACATCGGCCTCGTGCCCAAAATCGAGGGTTGGCCCGAGCCGCGAATTCGTGCTCGCGTCGACGAACTGTTGCAGTTGGCAGGCCTGGCACCGGCATTGGCGTCCCGCTACCCTCACCAACTTTCTGGCGGTCAGCGGCAGCGCGTCGGCGTCGCCCGGGCCCTGGCTGCTGATCCGAAGATTCTCCTGATGGACGAACCGTTTGGGGCTCTCGATCCGCTTACCCGCGACGAGTTGCAGCGTGAGTTTCTTTCCCTGCAGAGAAGGTTGCGCAAGACAGTGGTCTTCGTCACCCACGACCTTCACGAAGCTATGCGGCTCGGATCGCGCATTGCATTGATGGAGGCGGGAAAGTTAGTCACGGTACTTTCCCCGGATGAGTTTTTGCGGTCCAGGGACCCCTGGCCCGCGGCCTACGTCAAGGCCTTCGGAGACCGTCTAGAGTCCACGACGACGGAAGGCAAGTCATGAACGTTTTCCGATTCATTTTGCAAAATCGCGGCCAGGTGCTGGAGTTGACGGGCGAGCATCTCTGGCTGGTCGGGCTTTCCACCTTGTTCGCGACGCTGATCGGCATCCCCTTAGGTATCATGATTGCCCATTGGCCCCGCCTCAACAAGCCGGTGTTGGCGGGCGCGAACATCATCCAAACCGTCCCAAGTCTGGCGCTCTTCGGATTTTTATTGCCCGTGCCTTGGCTCGGAGACCGAGCCGACAGGCTGGCGATTCTGGCGCTCACTCTTTACGCGCTGCTACCCATCATTCGGAACACCTATACCGGAATTCGCGGAGTCGACCTGGCGGTGATGGAAGCAGGCCGCGGCATGGGACTGACAGAATTACAGCTGCTGCTGCAAGTGGAACTGCCACTCGCGGTCAGTGTAATTCTGTCAGGCATTCGGACGGCTGTGGTGATCTCGGTCGGGCTGGCGACAATCGCCGCGGCCATTGGCGCCGGGGGACTGGGCGAATTCATTTTTCGGGGACTCGCCATGGTGGACAACAGGGTCATTCTTGCCGGCGCCGTTCCCGCCGCGATACTGGCGCTAGTAGCGGATCTCGGCGTGGGCTGGCTGGAAAGGCGTTTGCAGCCGCGATGAAGGCCGCTCGGTGAAGACCCGAAACGATGAAGATCCGCCAAAGCCCGCCGCAGCACCTCGCCGTCGTGCTCATCCTGTCGCTGGTCAGCCTGTTCTCATTCTCGTGCTCGCCATCGCGCCCGGATCGAATCGTTATCGGTTCCAAGAACTTCACCGAATCTCTAATTTTGGGCGAGCTTCTGGCACAGCAGATTGAGAGCCACACCAAATTGAAAGTGGAACGTCGGTTCTATCTGGCAGGCACCTACATCTGCCAGCAGGCCATCCTTTCCGGTCGCATCGATATGTACCCGGAGTACACCGGCACTGCACTGACTGCGATTCTTAAGCAAAAGTCCAGCGGAGATCAGCAGGCCGTCTATGAACGGGTCAAAACAGAATACGAACGCCGGTTCGACCTGACGCTAGGCCCGGCCCTCGGCTTCAACGATACCTTCGCGATCGAAATCCGCGGAGAAGATGCCCGCCGCTTTCACCTCAAGACTTTGTCGCAAGCTGCTGCTTTTGCTCCTCACTGGCGCGCAGGCTTCGGTTACGAATTCATGGAGCGCCCCGATGGATATCAAGGCCTGGCCGCGACCTATGGACTTAACTTCGCCGAACAACCCCGCGTGATGGATCTTGGCCTGCTGGCGCGGGCTCTGCACGATCATCAGATCGACCTCGCGGCCGGCAATGCTACCGACGGGCTCATCCCCGCTCTCGATTTGTTTGTGCTCGAAGACGACCGGCACTACTTTCCTCCCTACGAGGCTGTGCCCGTGGTGCGCGAACAAACGATCAGAGAGCATCCTGAGATCAGCCCCCTTCTCGCGCAACTTGGAAACAAAATTTCGGATCAGGAAATGCGGCAAATGAATTATGCGGTCGATGGTCAACACCGTGACGTGAAGGACGTCATACAGGACTTCCTGCACCAGAACAAACTGGCGCCTTGACTCCTTCCAAGCCGCTACAGTCGGCCTGCCTCACCGACGATAGGGTCATCCCGCAGGCCCCTCAAAAAAGTTATTTCGACTGCAACTTTGCCTCCCGAGGCACATCTAACCGGGGCGTGGGTTGGACCCGGTCTCTTACGCGGGTCCATGAAGTTGGGGAAAGCTTCACTGCTGCAAAATTTGCTGTGAGCCCTCGTCTGGCTGCGATCACTCTGGGAGGCACAAATGCTTGCCGCACAAACCGGTGTCGCTATTCACGAGTTGCTGCTCAGATTGTCGGACGCACGCCGGCGTAGCGATGCGCTCTTCCGGGTAGTTCGCGCCGACTCACTCTACGAAAGACCCATCCCGGAACGTCATCGCATCATTTTCTACATTGGCCATCTCGAGGCATTCGACTGGAACTTGCTTCACGAAAGCGTTCTCGGACTGAAGTCATTTCATCCTGAATTTGACCGGCTGTTTTCCTTCGGTATTGATCCGGTCGGTGGCGGATTGCCCCAGGACCAGCCTTCGGACTGGCCGTCCATACAAACTGTTCGCGATTATGCCTCCCGAATTCGCAACTCACTCGACGACAAGCTGGAGGATGCGCTTCTGGAACCGCGTAGCTCCATGCGTGACGGCTTCCCGCTTACTACGTTGCTTAACGTCGCGATCGAGCACCGGCTCATGCACGTCGAGACGCTGGCTTACATGTTCCATCAGTTGTCGTTGGACCACAAGATTAAGCCTCAAGTCGAATCTCCCGATCTCCTGCTCTCTCCCGTCATTGCTCGCTCGATTGAAATTCCTGCAGGCACTGCAACCCTCGGGCTATCTCGCGACGACCAGCCATTCGGCTGGGACAACGAATTCGAGACTCACACCACTCAAGTGCCGGCGTTCGCGATCGACCAGTACAAGGTAACCAACCGGTTGTATCTCGATTTCATCGCAGCCGGAGGGTATGAAACACGCAGTTTCTGGAGCGACGACGACTGGGCCTGGAAAAACGCGCAGGGGATATCCCACCCCGTGTTTTGGAGGGGGACGGCTGGTCAGTGGCTCTATCGCACCATGTTTGAAGACATCCCGTTGCCCATGGACTGGCCTGTCTACGTCAGCCATGCAGAGGCAGCTGCGTACGCACGCTGGGCGGGCAAATCGCTGCCCAGCGAGGAAGAGTGGCACCGCGCCGCCTTCGGCACACCGAACGGAATGGAAAGAATCTACCCGTGGGGTAGCGAGCTTCCGGACGCGAGTCTCGGCAACTTCGATTTCAACCACTGGAATCCCGCGCCGGTCAATGCATTCCCGCAGGGCAGGAGCGCGTTTGGCGTTGACGGAATATTGGGCAACGGGTGGGAGTGGACTTCCACGGTTTTCGCTCCATTCCGTGGTTTCGAGCCCTTTCCCTTTTATCGGGGATATTCGGCCGATTTTTTCGACGGCAAACACTTCGTTATGAAAGGTGCGTCGCCGCGCACTGCTGCATGCATGCTGCGGCCCACATTTCGCAACTGGTTCCAGCCACACTATCAGTATGTTTATGCCGGTTTTCGCTGCGTGAGTCGCTGATCAAAGGAGTTGCAAATGCTTGTTCATGCCATCCCCGCGGGCCCGACCTATGAGTTCGCAGCCGACGTTCGTGCCGGTCTGACCCGGCCCGGCCAGAAGGAACTTCCTTCCAAGTATCTCTACGACGACGTAGGCTCCGCTCTTTTCGAGGTAATCAGCCGCCTGCCCGAATACGGCCTCACTCGCGCCGACGAGCGGTTACTGCGCCGGCATGCCGATGAGATCGTAGATCGGGTCCCGGGTCCAGTCGCAGTCGCTGAACTGGGCAGTGGCAGCGGCCGGAAAACTCGCTGGGTGCTCGAAGCCCTCTGCCGGCGGCAGCCCACGTCCTATTACCCAGTGGAAATATCACGCTCGGCTTTGGCCATGTGTGAGCGGGAACTCGGAGACATCGATGCCGTCACCGTGGTCGGGTTTGAGCGGGAATATCTCGATGGCCTGCTGGAAGTGGCCGCCTGTCGCGAGCCGGGCCAGCACCTGTTTGTGTTGTTCCTCGGCAGCACCATTGGAAACTTTGACCGCTCCGCCGGGGCGGAGTTTCTGGGCGAGGTGCGACGTATTCTTCAAGCCGGCGACTCCCTCCTGCTGGGCGCTGACCTGGAAAAGCCTGCCCCGCAGTTACTCGCGGCGTACGACGATGAATTGGGCGTGACTGCCGCGTTCAATCTGAACTTGCTGGCCCGCGCCAATCGAGAACTCGACGCCGATTTCGACCTGTCGCAGTTCGCTCATGCGGCCACGTTCAATCCCCACGCACGAAGCGTTGAGATGCACCTGCAGTCCAGGCGGCGGCAAACCGTCAGTGTTCCTGCGGCAGAGGTTATCGTCGAATTTGCGGAAGGTGAGACCATCTGGACGGAAAGCTGCCACAAGTATTCGGCCCAGGAGATCGTCCAGACGGCTCGCAGTGAAGGGTTCGCCTGCTCGGCCCAGTGGGTCGACGACGAGTGGCCCTTCGCCGAGAGTCTGCTCATTGCCCAGTGAGACCGAGTCACCTGGCACGGCGAGGCTAAACGCGTATCACAACCATTCGTTCGGGCCTCTAAGAAACTCCCGACTTGCGCCACGCGTGCAGGTTGATTGCGCTCATCACCATGCAGAATACGTTGGCGGGGATGAACCCCAGTTGCGCGGTTCGCACACCAATAATGCACATCACGACGCAGTTGGCGCCAGCCAACGCCCAGCCCTCCCAGCACCGCCGTCCGACTAAGATTGTGGACACAATGGTTAGTACGCAAGATAAATAATCAAGCCGTAACACAGATAAAATGGCCTCCAGCAACTATTGTGAGCGATGAAAGCCTATTTTTAACGATCTCGGCCCCTTCGTAATGTGACTGGAGTCACTTGAGAATGTTCGCGAGTTTACTGCTGATGGTCGTGCGCTCCGCGACTGCGGAGGCATGGCCCAACAACTGGAGGAACTGATGCCAAACGAATGCACACACCTCGACCAAATCAAAATCAAGCACACCAGCACGCACGTCTGCGAAGACTGCGTAAAAACAGGAGATTCATGGGTCCACCTCCGCCTCTGCCTGATTTGCGGGCATGTTGGCTGTTGTGACTCGTCCAAGAACAAGCACGCGACGAAGCACTTCCACAAAACGAAGCATCCCTTGATCCGTTCGATTGAGCCAAGGGAGACCTGGATGTGGTGCTACGTGGACGAGATCGAGGCGGGGGAACTGGCGGCCTGAGAGGGCTCCAAAATCTCGACTATCGCACCGAGGAACGGGGCGCTTGGAGCGGCTTGGAGGCGCTGACTTCAGGTCTTACGAGAGCAACCGCTTGCCGATAGTTTTCAAGCAGTTGTTGGCGGAGCTTGACTGCTTTCCTTGCTGTTGGTTGCTCGGCGCCTAAGTTTCGGCATTGACCGATGGTTGCTTCGAGGCTGGCCAGGAACACTTTGCAGGGCTCACAACCGCCGAGGTGCTGCTCCAATTCGTCGCATAAAGAGTCATCCAGTTTCTCGTCCAAATAGTCCGAGAGTTCGGCGAACATCTGCTTGCAGTGCTTAGGCCGCGGCTGCGCACTCACCGCAACTCGTGACGCGACCAGTTTCACCATCTTTCGCGCGCGTGGCTTCCCTTCCCTCATTAGCTCTTTTCGCACGAACAGTCGTGCCCGGTGCAGGCGCACCCGAACGGTTCCCGGCCGAAGTCCAGTAATTTCGGCAACTTCTTCGTCGGTCAATCCCTCCATATCGCGCAACACCAGGATGATGCGGTACTGCGGAGGCAGCCTCTGAATTGCGGCGCGCAAATGACCCGCTTCCTGGCTTCGAATTGCAAACATTTCTGGATTAACGCTGCCATTGGCCCCGAGACCTTCCAGTTCTTTGCGGTCGGGCATTAGCCCCTCCAGCGAAAGCTCCTGGCTGGGAGCGAACTTGCTGCGGCGGCGGCTCATCAGGCATCGATTCTTGGCAACTTTGTAAATCCACACCAAAAGTGCTTTGGGACTATCGAACTTCGGCAGGTACGGAACCGATTTCACCAGCACTTCCTGCATAGTGTCCTCGGCGTCTTCGCGCTGTCCGCAAACCCGCATGCTGAACGAGAAGACGGTGTTTTGGAGCAGAGCCAATGCCTGCTCTAATGCTTCGTCGTCACCTCGCCGTAAAAGCGCGACCGCCTGTTCAATTTCAGCGCGCATCTTTCCAATGTAGCACCTCGTCACTGGAACGTCGTCGGTCGGGGAACGCTGGACAGAGCGTGGTCTCTGCAACTAAAGAATCTGGCGGTCAACGTGATACCAGTCGCCGCAGCCAACCGGAGGAGCCGTACAATCATCTTTCCCTTAAGCGGCGCAATATCCCGCAGCCGAGGTGATGGCTTGAAGAACGTTGCCCACATCATTGTTTTCGTTCTCTTGGCTTCAGGTTCCTTTGCTCAAGACGCGATTCCTGTGGGAACGATTCTGCCGGCCCAGTTGAGTTCGTCTCTGCGGTTGAATCGACTCCGGCCGGGGCAAACTATTCGCGCGCGCCTCATGCAAGATGTGCCCTTGAATGGCCACTCTAAGATCCGAGCCGGGGCGAAAGTTATCGGTCACGTGCTCGCCGTTACACCGGCAAGCAAAGGAGCCCGGGCAAGGATCTCCTTGAGTTTCGACACGCTGGCAGTAGGGAAGCGGCGAATCCCGCTCACCACCAATCTGCGCGCCTTCGCCACGATGATGGATGTGTCTGCAGCACAGGTGCCGGAGAGCGGCCCCGATCGTGGAACTTCCGAATACAGCTGGACAACGGACCAGATCGGAGGTGAGATCGCTTACCACGGACGCGGTGCCATCGTGCAAGGCGCCCACGTCGTCGGATATGCAGCGCCTGACGGGGCGCTGGTTCAGGTTAGTTCCAGGCCGGGCACGAAGTGCCGTGGCACGGTCAATGGCAACGACCAGCCTCAAGCGTTGTGGGTGTTCTCTTCCGATGCTTGTGGTCTTTACGATTTTCCTGATGTAACGCTGATCCACGCGGGACGAACGAATCCCGTTGGCGAGATCACGCTAGAATCCGAAAAGCCTGATCTGAACATCCCCGCCGGCAGCGGCATGCTGCTGCGCGTGGCTAGATAGCGGGCAGCCAATGTCTCCTTGATGTCTCGTCCGGGACCTTTCTCTTCTAATGTAAAGGCGGCCTGATCTTCCCGACCGCCCTGGAAATAGTTCCTGCACAACTCAACGCGCAGTTCGCTCCTTCCACTTCTAGCCCCGAATCTTCAAAGGTCGAACCACCAGATCCCGCGACTGATCATGGGCAAACTCTCCCTCATGTTTCTTGGAGTAGACGAATTCGTGCCCCGTCAAGCGGCCTGGGTAGTACCACTTGAGAAGTGCCTCCGGTCTATCGTGCGGGCGCTCAGCGAACTTGATTTCTGTATGATCGGTCGATTGCACCCGGTATGATGGGATTGTCAGTAGCATCCCTAACTCCCTCGACCAGTCACCCGTGTACACCTCAACGACATTGCGGTCGTTCGGAGAGTCCACGATAGTGAACCAATACTTCCCCGCAGGCAGAACCATGCCTGGAAGTTCGACCGGTCGGCTGAAAGATAGTTTTGTCATCTGATTCCATTCGTCCGCTCTCGCCACCGGCACACAAGCGATGCATGCCAGCACGACGCCGCAGACGATAGAGATTGCATAGCGAACATTCATCGTCCTGCCCTCCTGCACCTTTACGTCTTCTTTCTCTAAACCATAAGAACTGCCAAACCCGACGTGGGTTGCCTGCGGCGATAACATATCGTGACACGATATAGCGTCCGGTGCAAAATCGGGTTTACAAGGTCCGTCGTACGCAACCAGAATCCTCCTAAACATCTTTGTCTTCCCCTATTGTTGCCACCCACCTCCCAGCGCCTGGTAAAGCTGAACGAGCGCCAGACGCTCGTTGAGCTGGGCTTGCACCAGGTTGAGTTCCGCTGAGAAATAATTCGTTTCGCTGGTCAGCACCTGGAGGTAGCTCGCGCCGCCGTTCTTATAAAGCACCCCGGAAAATTGGTCGGTCTGTTGCGCTGCCTTCGTCAGCAACTCCTGTTGCTCGCGAAACTCACGATTTTTTTGAGAAGCAACGAGTGAATTGGAAACCTGTTCCAGGGCGTTCTGAACGGTTTGCTGGCCCCTGAGGCCGCTTATCGTTTTTTCAGGGAAAGAATCTTGCGATTATTCGATGAACCTTTGTTACGGGACTCTAGCTAAAGAACATCGACGACGATAAGCGTAATGTCATCCTGCTGGTTCACGGTAGCAGGTCGCCACCTCTGGAGTTCGGAGAGCACTTGACGGGACAGCTCGGAGGCCGGCTGCGAGCGATTATTGCGTACGACCTGTTCGAGTTGCCGGTCGCCGAAGGCCTCCCCCGCCGCATTCTCGGTTTCGGTCACGCCGTCGGTGTAGAGCAGAAAGCGGTCGGATGGCGCAAGCGGAACGCTGCACACCGGGTACTCAGAGTCAGGCCCGACTCCGAACAACAGCCCGTTGCTTTCGATACGCAGCATTTCGTTCTTCCTGTTCCGCCAGTACAAGAGCGGCGGATGTCCAGCAGCCGAGTAGAGCGCGTTGCGGTTCTCGGTGTCGATCCAAACGTAAGCCGCCGAGGCAAACTGGCCGTGCGCTTCGCTCGACAGGATGCGATTCAAGCCGCCAAGCACCTGCGCCGGATCATGGGCATGGGCAGCGACCGCCTGCATCGCCACTTTGATCATGGAAGAGATAAGGGCGGCCGGGACGCCATGGCCGGAGACGTCTGCGACGAGAATACCGAGATGGTTCTTGTTGGGCAGGACGAATTGGTAGAAGTCGCCCGCGACCGAAGTCATGGGATAGTAAGAAGCAGCAATACGGAGGTGCTCCAGCTCGGGCACGCTCGCCGGGAGAATGGAAGACTGGATCTGCCGTGCCGTCTCCAGTTCCGTTTCGATGGAGAGCAGCCGGCGCTCGCTCGTAAACACGATTTCCAGCGCTACGTATCCCAGCGAAAACAGAAGGACGGCAAAGCCCAACGAGTCCACCAAAGGCAGCGGGCGATATCCCAGCACGGTCCCCAAGTTGGTGTACAGCGCCTCCAAGGCGAAAATGAGCGTACCAGCGGCGAGAACGCGGTGATTCAGGATCACCAGGAACTTCGAGAATTTTGGAACCAGCACGACAGCTAAGAGCACCAGCATGGCAAGAACCGCGAGCAGGTTGTTGTAGAACATCCATTTTTTGGCTGGGCCACCGAGGAGGAACGTGCCAATACCCACCAGAGCAATTGCCGACCCGATAAAGATTTCCAAATGGACGAGGAACCTGAGTTTGCCGAGGCACAGCTCTCGCCACGCAACTAACAGGAAAATCAACAGCAGGTACATGACCGCGGTATTCACGTAGGGCGCGGCAGACTTGAGGGAGTGCGGCAGAACCGTCAAAATGGTGGACGTCTGCCCCAGTATTTGGAGGCCGAACATCCCACTCGAAATTCCCCACCATGCCAGGACGCCAACGCCCCGGCGCCAACGGATGGCTGCGATGGCGCAGGCGGTCGCTCCCACGGTCAAGAAAACCGTTCCCAGGACGATATTGATCAAGTCGCCGCGGAGCGTTTCCAGGGCTGCATCCGCGGCAGTTATGCCATCCATCTGCGCCTCTCGCAGTGCCTCCGCGCCGCCGCGCCCTCACGGCTCCGCTTCCAAAACTTCATAACTGTTGACCGCTGTGAGCGCTGCCGTATGGCGGATTCTACCAGCCGCCGGTAGGGATCGTGGCCGTGATCAGGCGTCTGCCCGGTTGTGATGACGATCACGGTTCCATGCGGCTGTTCCCGCATAAGATGAATCAACGCACGGCGACACGCTTTGCGGATCGAAGCCTGCGACTGAAAGCTAGGAGCGGTAGTCTGCGACGGATATGCCGAAGAGGCTAAGGGCAGGAATCCTGGGGTACGGGCGGATGGGGCGCGGATTTGCTGCCGCGATGCGGGAGAGCGAACTCTGGGATGTGGCGGCAGTGTACGACATCTGTGGGCCGGCGCAGGAATTGGCGCGACAGCAACTGCCGAATGCAGCGATCTGCGACGCTCCCGATGCCATCTTTGGCGACCCGTCCATCGATGTGGTGGGATTGTTTACCCTGGCCGATGCGCGGCCGCAGCAGATTCGACTGGCCTTGGCGAACCGCAAGCATGTGCTGGCGGAAAAGCCGATTGGCGCCGACGTAGCTACGGAGTGGCAACTGGTGCACGAGATTGAAGCCAGCGACCGGCTGGTGGCGGTTAATCTGTTCAATCGGAATGCCTGGTATCACAAGGAGATTCAGCGCTTCATTGACGAGGGCGAGATTGGCGATCTCGCGGTGATCCGGATTTGCCACATGACGCCGGGCCACATGCCTCTCGAAGGACACGATCCGGAAGGGCCGCCGTTCCACGACTGCGGGATGCACTATGTGGACGTCGCGCGGTGGTACGCCAAGAGCGAATACCAAAGCTGGCATGCGCAAGGGATACGCGCGTGGGGTTACAAAGACCCGTGGTGGGTGCAGGCACACGGCACGTTCGCTAATGGCGTGGTGTTCGACATCACCCAGGGATTTATCTACGGGCATCTGGCGAAGGAACAGCCTCACAATTGCTACGTCGACGCCATCGGTACAAAAGGGGTCGCACGCATGAGGCATGACTTTGCGGAAGCGACCGTCGAACTCTATGGGGTTCACAAAACGCTTTGCAAAACCGCGGCGTTCAACGATAAGAAGCTCGACGTGATGGTCGATGTTTTTGCGCGATCCATACTGGCGGGAAAGAATTGTGGCTTCCCTCAGGCGCGCGACGCCGTGATCGCCTCGGAGATGAGCTGGGCGATGCTCAACGACGCCATCTCGCATGTTCCACCGGTGCGGGGCACGCCGGAGGAAATGCAGCAAATTCTGGAGCATCGCCGTCGCCTGGAGAACGGCTTTGGGCTGCCGGCCAAAACGCAGGAAGAACGCGAGAGCGAGTTAGTGTAGTGCGTCAAGCAGGATCGACGTTTATAGTTCGGGCTGCATGGCCCTTCTTCGCGATCTTCGCGGATGTTCTTTGCGAACTTTGCGGTCAAAGGCTTTGCTTTCCCAGCGCCATCGCCACGATATATAAGAGTCGTTATTTTCGGCGCACTACATTAATGCCGGACTGAGCGATTTTCTCGATGCGAAATCGTCCGATCCCGTTTCCTCAGCCAGGCCTGCAGGTCGAAGGGGTGACCTTCGTAATCGTGACCCGTGGTTGGCGCATTGCTGCTGCTGGGGGGGGCTCCCTAGAATCGAAGCAGGGTTACGTGCGCTTCATTTCCGCATGCCTGAAATTACAAAACGACTGGACCGGGTCGAGCTAGCCAAGCGCGTCGAGCGCGCGGAGAAACTCCTGCAAAAAGGCAAGACTGCGGAGGCTCTCGAAGAATATCTGCTGGTCCTGCGGGACGATCCGGAAAACGATGTAGTGCGGCAATTGGCGGCGGATTTGTGTCTGTCGTTGAGCCGCAATATCGACGCCGTGCGGCTTCTGGGAGATCTGTTTGAACGGCAGGTGGCGGTCGGGGATGCGACCCGCGCCAGCCTGACCTACAAGAAACTGGCGCGGCATGGTAGCCCAACCTGGCAGCAGAAGGTCCGCTTCGCGCAGCTGCTGGAGGGATCGAACAAGAAACTGGCAGTGGGCACCTACGAAGCGGCGTTGGCGGATCTGATCAAGCTGGGCAAGAAACCGGAAGCGGCCGAGGTTCTGGCGCGCGTGGTGGCGCTGGAGCCGATCCAGGCCAACTACCTGCGGGTGGCGGAACTGGCTTCGGAGCAGGGAAATCGCAAGGGGGCGGCGGCCGCGTACCAGCATGTGGCGCAGTTGAGCGCGGCCGATGGAGGCGATCCGGCGCAATGGTACGAACGCGCCTACCAGGAAGATTCCTCCGACCCCTCCATTGCCTTGGCTTACGGAAAGAGCCTGCTGGCGCAAGGCCAAGTTGGGGCGGCAATTTTTATTCTTGAGGCGCAGATGGGCTCCGGGCAGGTATCGCCGGAGTTGCGCGAAGCCTATGCCACTTCCCTGGTGTCGGCGGGACGCTACGCGGAAGCCGAACCGTCCGTGTGGCAGCTGTTTGAGCAGAATCCATCGCGCGTGCAGCAGGTGATCACGCTGATCGGGAATTTTCTCGACGGCGAGCAGGATGATCATGCGATTGCGCTGGCGCGGAAATTGGAGCAGTTCCAGAGGCGGCGGGGCGAGCGGCGGCAGTTTATCGCCATCATGGAAGACATTACGGCGGCGCACCGCCCCTGCTCGCAGATGCTGGAATTCCTCAGCGAGCTGTATAACGCGTCCAACCGCGAAAATGATTATTGCCAGACCCTGCTCAAGCTGTTTGATCTTTATTGCGGCACGGGTGAGTTTGCCAAGGCCGCTGAGTGCCTGGACCGCGCGGCCGAAGTGGATCCTTATGAACCCGGGCATCTGAAGCGGCTCGATCAGCTCAAGGGCAAGGTCGACGATGGTCGCTTCCGGGTAATCGCGTCGCGGTTCAATTCGGTCAGCAAGCCAGCCGAGGAACCCGCGCACGTCGACGGACCGACGCTGGGCGCGTCTACGCTGCAGGACTTGATGCTGCAGGCCGAGATCCTGGTGCAGTACGGCATGCGGAGCAAAGCGGTGGAGCGGCTGCAGAGGATTCAGGAGCTGTTTCCGCGCGAGGAAGAGCGGAACGAAGATTTGCAGCGGCTGTATCTGGCCGCGGGCGTGACGCCGCGTTACGCGGGGTCGGCGCCGTTGCCACCGGCGGCTGCGGCCGCGCCGGCGCCCGTGCCGGCAGCGGCTCCTGCTTCCGATCCGGCGGCTGACGTTCGCAGCTTCACGCGTGTGGCAGAGATTACTCGAAAGCTATATCACCAGGGCACGGCTTCCGCGGTGCTGAGCACGGCCGTGAAGGAGATTGGATCGCATTGGGAAGCGACCCGCTGCCTGGCGGCGATGGGCAAGACAGGGCTGCCACCGACGGCCGTCGACGAATTTTGCGCCGAGGGATACAAGAAAACCAGCGTCGCGGCGATTGCCGAGCTAGTGGCTTGCTTGCAGCAGGCGGTGGAGGGGCACGAACCGCTGGCCATCAACGACGTGACCAAAGCCCCGGCCCTGGGATCGGCCAAGAAAGCCATGGCCGAACTGAACCCGGCGTCGATCCTGGCGATTCCGCTCAGCGACGGCGAAGGAACCGTTGGCATTCTGATTCTGATTCATAACCGGCTGCGCGTCTGGCAGCAGAGCGACATGGTCGTGCTCAAGACGCTGTCGGATCAGATGGTGATCGCCCTGAACAACGCCGGGTTACGGCGTCTGGTGAAGAATCTGTCGGTGACCGATGAGAAGTCCGGGCTGTTGAAGCGGGCCTCTTATCTTGATCTGCTGCTGGCGGAAAGTAAACGCGCGGTCCAGAACGCGGCGGCGCTTTCGGTGCTGCTGCTGCAGTTCGGCAAGAGCGCTTCCATGATCAAGGAATATGGCGAGGCCGAGGTGCAGTCCGTGATGGAGCGTGTAGGGCAGATGTTCGCCGCCAATATCCGGTCGAACGATCTCGCGTTTCGTTATGACACGACGACCATCGCGATCCTGCTGGGCGAGACGGCGGAAAAAGAAGGCACGCTGGCAGTCGAAAAGCTTCGGAAGATCATCGCCGAGGTGCGGTTTCCCGCGAAGGATGGAGCGGAGCAAGGGGCGCCGGCGCTTTTCTCGGCGGGCCTGGCCGAGGCCGTGATTCATACGGACTACGATCCCCTTGACGTAGTCACGGAAGTGATCAATCGCGCCGAACACGCGCTGGCGCAGGCCATGGCGCAGGGGCCGGGGAAGATTGTGGTGTTGGGGCCGGCGCTGGCGGCGGGCGCGGTGGCGTAGCGCACGGACGGTACCCTACTCACCAATAACGAGATGCGCCCGAGATCCCTCACTCCGCCTGAAGAGCGGCTTCGTTTGATTGGATAACAACGACGGCTCCTCGCGAGCGCCGAGTAAACTTGAGTTTTTGCGAAGAACCAAGACTCGGAGCAAAAGGAGCCGCCAATGAAGATTATAGGCTGTGATTTTCATCCGAGTTTCCAACAGATTGCTATGGTCGATACTGAGACCGGGGAGCAGACCGAAAAGCGGCTGGCAGCGGCCGAAGCGGTGGCGTTCTACAGCCAGTTGCAAGGGCCGGTGCTGGTGGGGATGGAAGCTTGCGGAAACACGTTTTGGTTTGAGCGTCTACTGGCCAGGCTGGGACATGAGTTGTGGCTGGGAGATGCGGGCAAGATCCGGGCCCTGGAGGTACGCAAGCAGAAGACGGATCGAAGAGATGCTGAACTGCTGTTGCAGTTGCTGCTGGAGAAGCGGTTCCCGCGGATCTGGGTGCCGAGTCTGGAACAGCGGGACCTGCGGCAGTTGCTGTTGCATCGCCACAAGCTGGTGGGGATGAGGCGGCAGGTGAAGAACCAGTTGCAGCATCTGGCGCTAAACCAGGGAGTGCAACAGAAGCGCAAGCTGTGGACGCAGACGGGAAGAGAAAAGCTGGAAGCCCTAGCGCTCACCGGCTGGACTGCGCAACGGCGAGAAGAGTTACTGGCCTTGCTGGACGATCTTGATCCCCGGATCGAGAAGTTGGATCAGGCGGTGCGGGAGGCGGCCCAGAAAGACGCTGTGGCCCGCTTGCTGCAGACTCATCCCGGGGTAGGACCCATTACCGCTCTGGCGTATTCGCTCACCCTGGGAGAGATCGGGCGCTTCGCCCGCAGCCGCCAAGTGGTCAGTTACCTGGGACTGAATCCCGCCGAGCATTCCAGCGGCGGCCGGCAGCGCTTGGGATCGATCAGCAAACAAGGCAATCCGATGTTACGCAGTCTGTTGGTGGAGGCGGGCCAGAGCGCGGCCCGTCTGGTACCAGAGTTAAAGCGCGCCTACCAAAGGCTGAAACACAGAAAACATTCTTCTGTGGCCAAGGTGATGGTAGCGCGCAAACTGGCGGTGCGTCTGTACTGGATGTGGAAAACCGAGCAGCCGTATTCCGCCACTCGCATGCAGAGTAGCCCGAGTCATCCTGTGGCTGTGGTTTAAAGCCGTGCGTTTGAGTGGGCGCCTGCCTCCCGGAAAAAGTCCGGGAGTTTGAACGAACAATCATGGTCGAAGTTGCGACCGAATAGATGGTTGGTGGAGCAGCAAGGCTGCCACCCGTGATTCAACGTGAATGCGCGAGTCTTGGTCATCGTGAAAAAAATCAAAACCCCAACGAGAGCGAAATGGCGCTACTTCAAACCCCAAGGCGTCGACGAATTCGTGTACCTTGACACCGCCGTCGTTGTTATAGACGGGATGACGCCATCGAATTCCCGTTGCTTCCGGCGGCGGTCGGCGCTACCTCGGTGGTCAAGTTCCTTCACACGCTGCTAAACTGACCAGTTTGGCTAATCGACTCTGATCGGTTCTGATTGGAGTTCTGCCGGAACAATCATGCTGAAACCAGGGGACATCGCCATTGTCAGCGGGGCGCGGACGCCCTTTGGCCGCTATTGCGGCAAGCTGAAAGACTTCACGGCGCAGGAGTTGGGCGCGGTTGCGGCCAAAGGCGCGATCGAGCGCGCGGGGATCGATCCGAAAGAATTCGACCACGTCGTGATGGGCAACGCGCAGCAGACTTCCGGCGACGCGCTGTATGGCGCGCGGCACGTGGGGCTGCGGGCTGGGATTCCGATTGAGACTCCGGCGCTGACCGTGAACCGGCTGTGCGGGTCGGGGATGCAGTCGATTGTGAGCGCGGCACAGATGATCCAGACCGATGAGGCGAAGATTGTTCTTGCTGGCGGCATGGAGGCGATGTCGCAGGCTCCGTTTGTGATTCGCGGGCGCGATGGCTTCACGCTGGCTCCGGGCGGGAAGCTGGAAGATTCCCTGATGGTGGCGCTGCTTGATTCGTACTGCGGGCTGTACATGGCGAATACCGCCGAGCTTTATGGCGAGCAGCAGGGGATCACGCGGCAGGCGCAGGATGAGTTCGCGCTGCGGTCGCAGCAGCGGGCGGATGCGGCTTATAAGGAAAGACGTTTGCAGGAAGAACTCGTGCCGGTTCCGCTGCGGAATTCTAAGGGCGAGACGACGGGCGAGTGTCTGACCGAGGATGATCACCGGCGTCCGCAGACCACGATGGAAGGGCTGGCAAAATTGAAGCCGGCGTTTGGTCGCAATGGAACCGTGACGGCGGGAAACGCCAGCGGCATTGTCGATGGCGGCGCGGCTGTCGTGGTCATGTCGCTGGAGCAGGCGCTGAAACGGAGTCTGAAGCCGCTGGGACGAATTTGCGGGTGGGGCATTGCTGGAGTCGAGCCGAAGGTGATGGGTCGGGGGCCGGTGCCGGCGACGAAGATCGCGCTGCAGAAGGCTGGATTGTCGCTGGATTACATCGATCTGATTGAAGTGAACGAGGCGTTTGCGGCGCAGTATCTGGCGGTGGAAAAAGAATTGGGTCTGGATCGCGAGAAGGTGAACGTGAACGGCGGGGCGATCGCGCTGGGGCACCCGCTGGGCGCGACCGGGACGCGGTTGGTGATCACGCTGCTCTATGAGTTGCGGCGGAGACATAAAAAGTACGGGCTGGCTACGGCTTGCATCGGCGGCGGGCAGGGGATTGCGATGGTGGTGGAGAGCTTGCATTGATAGTGACCGCTGAAGTGGCGAATGCGGGCGGGGTAGCTCAGGTTTTGAGCGCCATCGCGCAACTGCTTTGGCCCGTCGTTGCGTTAGTGCTGGCATATTGGCTCTTGCCGGAGATGAAGCAGATCTTTCGCCGCGTTGGCGAATCCAAGAACTTGAAAGTGAAGTGGGGAGACAAAGAACTCAGCATTCAAGAAGCTGCAGATAACATTCAGAAAGTCGTCGGATCGCTCATTGACGCCGAGGTTCCGAAAGCGCCGAGTTTATCGCCAGCCTCCGCGACTACAGCTGTGCCGCCCCCGCCTGCCGCAGCACCAGGGGCTCCGCGGTCGGAACCGGTGGTGCCACCGGAGTCGCAATTAGCCACAGCACGGATGGCAGCCTTTTCTCTGAGGCGAGTCTTGTGGGTTGACGACAAGCCCAATCGAATCGCGCTCGAGACAGCGCGACTGAAGGACTGGGGTGTCCGAATCGATGAGGTCCGCAGCACTGAAGATGCTCTCGAACTCTTCGAGCCGCACAAATATTCACTCGTGATCACCGACATGGTTCGGTCGGAAGGGACTCGCACCGCGGCTGCGGGCATCAGTCTTCTTAAAGAACTTAAAAAGGAGGACCCCACCGTAGTTGTGATCGCGTACTGCGCGGCGTCTAGCGCAAGGCAATACGGTGCAGCATTCCTGAGATATGGAGGGACAGCTGTGACCTCGTCCCCAGTGGAACTATTTGAGCAGTTGAATCAATATCTGGCTCGGGATTAAGCACTCGGTTGCTGCCGCAACGCGACCTGTGCGAGGAGACTAAATGGAAATCAAGAAAGTCGCGGTGCTTGGCTGTGGGTTGATGGGGTCTGGCATTGCGCAGGTTTGCGCTATGGCCGGGTTCGACGTCACGGTGCTTGAGGTGGAGCAGAAGTTTCTCGACAAGGGGTTTGCCGGGATCGAGAAATCTTTGGCGAAGTTTGCGGACCGGCCGGTCGAGAAGGGTGGGATTACGCCCGCGCAGAAGGATGCGATCCGGGGGCGGCTCACGGGGACTACCAACAAATCCGATCTGGCGGATTGCGACATTGTGATTGAGGCCATCATCGAGAATGTGGAAGAGAAGAAGAAGATGTATGCCTCGATTGATGGGATCGTGAAAAAAGATGCGATCTTTGCTTCGAATACGTCCTCGATTTCGGTGACGGAACTTTTGACTTCGGTGAAGCGGCCGGAGCGGTTCATCGGGCTGCACTTTTTTAATCCGGTGCCCCTGATGAAGCTGGTCGAAGTCGTGCGGACGATCGCGACTGCCGACGACGTTTACGAAACGGCTTACGACTTCGGGAAGAAGCTGGGCAAGGTTCCGGTGCGGACTTCGGACAAAACTGGTTTCATCGTGAACCGGCTGCTGGTGCCGTATCTGCTCGATGCCATCCGCGCCTATGAAGAAGGCGTAGGCTCAATCGAGGATATCGATAACGCGATGAAGCTGGGGTGCGGGTATCCGATGGGCCCATTTACGCTGCTCGACTTTGTCGGTCTCGACACCACCTACTACATCACGCACGTAATGTATGACGAGTTCAAGGAGCGGCGGTTTGCGTCCCCTCCGTTGCTGAAGCGGTTGGTGATGGCTGGCTGGTACGGGCGCAAGTCAGGGCGCGGGTTTTATGATTACTCCGACCCGGAAAAGCCGCGGGCGAATAAACTCTAGCCACGGATTTGGCACGGATCTACGAGGATCGACGCTGAGTTGATCAGTGCTGACTTAGCGTTTGTAGATTTCGCGGCGATGGCCGACGCGGACGACGATGACCACAACACGTTCATCCTTGATGGAACAGATCAGGCGGTAGTCTCCCACGCGGTATTTCCAGAATTGTCTCAATGTTCCCTGCAGGCGTTCGCCGATTTTGCGGGGATCGTCGAGCGCGCCGACCCGCTGGTATAAGAACTTGAGGATGCGTTCGGAGACGGGCTTGTCGAGCTTTTCGAGTTCGCGGCGAGCCGTAGGATCGAACTCAATCTGCCAGGCCATGATCCCGCATAACTGCCTCAAGGGGAATGGTCTTTACTCGGCCGGACTCGATTGCTTCCATTCGCTTCTCGGCCAGGTAGATATCTTCCAGGTCCTCAAGATGCGTCAGGATGGCCTCGCGGGCGTAGTACGTCTTGGTGCGGCCGGTGCGTCTGGCGAGGCGGGCGAGGCGCTTTTCGATGCTTACGGGAAGGCGGATAGCAAGCATTGTATGACTCCTGCTATACAATTATAGCACTCGCGCTGAAGCGGCTGGTGATGGCGGGGTGGTACGGGCGGAGTCGGGACGCGGGTTTTATATTACTCGGCCCCGGAGAAGCCGCGGGCGAATAAACTTTAGCCAAGGATTTGGCAGGGATTCACGCGGATAATTCTTGATTTGTCATCCTCAGGGGCGCTCTTTGCCGCGAAGGACCTATGCAGTCCGATGGCGCAGGCAAAGTGCATAGGTTCTTCGCTTCGCTCAGAATGACAAGCGCTTTTGATCCGTGTTCATCCGCGTGAATCCGTGGCCAGGAATTTGAATCCATGAACTTCGAAAACATTCTTCTCGAAAAGAAAAACGCGATTGCTTACGTCACCGTCAACCGACCGAAGGTGCTCAACGCGCTCAACATGGCCACCATGGAAGAGTTGCGGGGCGCGTTTCATGACATCAAGAACGACAAGAGCATACGCGTCGTGATCTTTACCGGCGCGGGGGAGAAGGCGTTCATTGCTGGTGCCGACATCGGCGAACTCGCCAAGCACGATGCGGTTTCGGGGAAGGAATATACGCATCGCGGGCAGTCGGTGCTGAACCTGATCGAGAACCTGGGCAAGCCCGTGATCGCCTGCATCAATGGATTCGCGCTCGGCGGGGGATGCGAGATTGCCATGGCTTGCACCATGCGGCTGGCGAGTGAGAATGCAAAGCTGGGACAGCCGGAGGTGAAGCTGGGGATCATTCCGGGGTACGGTGGGACGCAGCGGCTGCCGCGGCTGGTGGGCAAGGGGCTGGCCATGCAGATGGTGCTGGCGGGGGAGATGATTACGGCGCAAGAGGCGCATCGCATCGGGCTGGTGAATGAAGTGGTCGCGGCGGCGGAGTTGATTCCGCGGGCGGAGGCGATTGCGGCGAAGATCATCGCGAATGCGCCTCTGGCCGTGCAGTATGCGATGGAGGCCGTGAATAAAGGCATGGAGATGACTTTGGCTGAGGGGCTGTATCTGGAGGCGACTTTGTTCGGTGTGTGCTGCGCTACGGAAGATAAGAAAGAAGGGACTACGGCTTTTCTGGAGAAGCGGGCGGCGGTGTTCAAGGGCAAGTAAGCGAGCCACGGATTTGCACGGATTCTCACGGATTGACGTTGTCATCCTGAGGCGGCGGGGTCGCCGCCGAAGGATCTGTGCATTTTGCTGACTCCTGCGGAAGTGAAGAGGTCCTTCGCCTCGCTCAGGATGACAACCGTTGGAAATGGATCAGAACGACATCACCCTGGAGGCACAGAGTCACGGAGAAGAATCCTAAATTGAAAATAGAGGCTCCGCCGGTGGCTGCGATTCCGGCTCTGGAGGGGAAGCTTGACGCCTCGCGCAAACGCTTCGCCCTCGTCGTTTCGCGGTTCAACGCGTTTATCACGGAGCGGCTGCTGCTATCTGCCTGTGATGGATTGCTGCGGTCTGGGGCGTCGAAGAAGGATTTGGACATTGTGCGCGTGCCTGGCGCGTTCGAGATTCCTTTGGCTGCGCGGGCGCTGGCTTCGACTGGCAAGTACGATGCGATTATCTGCCTGGGATGTTTGCTGCGTGGGGGCACGGCGCACTACGACGTGATCGTCAATGAAGTCACGCGGGGGATCGGGCAGTCGGCGCAGGAGACGGGCGTGCCGCATGCTTTCGGCGTGCTCACTTGCGACACGCTGGAGCAGGCGATTGATCGCGCCGGGTTGAAGATGGGGAACAAGGGATTTGAGGCGGCGCTGGCGGCAGTGGAGATGGCGTCGCTGAAAGCAGCTATCAGCTCTCAGCCTTCAGCTGTCAGCGGAAAGCAGATTCCTCCTTCTCGTTCCTCGAGGCGTCGGAATGAAAAGGACACATCAACGAGATCGTCGAAGAAGCGCAGGTAGTTCCATCCTGAAGTAAACTGACTGAGGCTGAGTACGAGGAGAGTCAGACGCGGGCTTCGCCTGCGGGACGGACGAAAGCGTCCGTCCCTACACAAGCAAAATGGGCACTCGCCGCAAATCTCGGGAAATGGTCCTGCAGATGTTGTTTCAGTCGGACATGGGCAAGCAGGATGCCGACCATGTGCGGCGGACGTTTTGGGCGGAGCATGGGGCGGCGAGCACAGAGGTGCGCGGGTTTGCCGATGATTTGTTTCGCGTGGCCACCGATCGTGGGACGGAGATTGATGGGTTGATCGAGCGGCACGCCGAGCATTGGCGGATGGAGCGCATGGCTGCGGTCGATCGGAACTTGCTGCGGGCCGCGGTGGCGGAGTTGCTGGCGTATCCGGAGACGCCGCGGGCGGTGGTGATTAACGAGGCGCTGGAGATTGCGCGCAAGTTTTCGTCGCCGGAATCGGTCCACTTCGTGAATGGAGTTCTCGACAGCGTGGGCAAGGAACTGGAGAAGGTGTAAGGGGGCAGCCGAGGGCGGCTGTCCGCACATCGGCTTCGACTTGTGACTGCGGTGCCTCCGCCTCAACGTAGGGCGATGAACGAAGTGATCTCGGCTCGGAAGTAGGTAAATGAGCCTTCGGGCAGATCCCAGGCGACCTCCAGGTGAGTGGGAACGCGGAGACCTTCATACTCGCGGACTTCATTGCACGTCCCCGACCATGGCGTAGGTATGGCTTGTTTCCCTTCTAAGCGTGGTGCGGATCGCGCGAATGGCACGCGCTGCACCCTCGCCACCGGGCAGACAAAAGGCGCGCAGGTGGATGAGACTAGATTCTTCGGCGATTGGGACGGACTCGGCTGGCATGCTTCGAGACTAGACCGCCCAAAGACCCCTGACTGTGTCGCGGATCACTGCGAACTTCGGAACCGGCCCAGCCCGAAGCTAGATAGAGATGATGCGCTTGACCACAGGTCTCGCTTTGACTGCAAACGAGTTAAGCCCCGTAACCGAGGTAACTTGGGCCGCCCACTGCCCCATGCTAGCCTCGACATGTACGTTTGTAATCAGCAACTTCCGAAGAGAATCCTGCCCGGGATTTCGAGATTTGGATGCCGAGAATTCCTATCTTCCGTCTAGGCGGAGCGCCGGAGACACCGACGCCGCCGACCCTGGTCGCGTCTACCCCGTTCGTCTCCCTTGAGGGCATATCCGTTGGAGTGGACAACCTGCGGCACGACGTACTGCTGAGTCCGCGGTGTGTAGAGGCGGTGCGGACGCAAATCGCCCGCCTGATCGCGCGGCACGGCGAACTGGAGGGGTTGCTCGCGGCCGAGGCTCCGTCGTCAACCGCGGGGCCCTCCTGGATGAGGAACCTTGCTGGCAAGGCGGTGCGACCCAAGCGCGATCCATCCGAGTGGAGGTCGCTGCTCACCGAATTGCAGGTCGGCTCGCTCAACCGCGCCAAGAAAGAATTCAAGCTCGCCGTCGACGTGCTGGCGCGGCTGGCGGTGACCAAGTTTCTGCGCACCGAGATGAACCTGCAGTTTGCGCAGGTGCTGGAGCGTTGCCGCGTTCTGCTGAAGAGCTATGACAACATGCGCCAGCAGAAAGCCCACGAGTATCGCGAGCGGCTGGCTACTTTTCAGGTGCGGAAGAAGATCATCCTGCGGAAAACCGGGCAGGAACTATTTGAGACCCTACGCGAGATCGAGAAGAGCACGCTGGCGCGCACCCGCCGTTCGCTGTTCGGCGAAGACACCGGCGGCGGAAGCTATTTCACCTATCCGCTGTTCGTGAACCGCCTGCTGTTTTCCGAGGACGGCCGCGATGATTTCCTCTGCGCCGAGCATTACGTAATGCTGGGCAACTGGGATCGCGATCCCGACCGTTACACCCGGATGCTCGAAGTGGCGTCAGGATTTTTGCGTTCGCTGTACGGCGAGGAAGTGAGCGCGGAAACGCTCGACTCGTGGATGAACGTCCCTGAGAACGCCCGAATACTGGTAGGCACGGGAACGCCGGAAGACTCCGACGAGGGAATGGCGCAGCAGGACCGGCTGGCGGCGTGGGTACGATGGCTCGAAGATGAGCACGTGATGGAGAATGTGATCGCTTCGTATTACGTCGTTCCGCTGCTCAACGAGTATGCCCCGCGCATTAATCCGCAGCAGTTGAAGAATGCGCTCATCGACCGCACCGAATGCGATCGCGTCGAGCGCATGATTCAGGATCACGGCAAGCTCTCGCCGAGCAGCTTGTATGCGGCGGTCGCGAAAGTGGCGGCGTGCCGGGGGGCGGAGCGCGCGAAAGTGGCGGCGCGATTCCTGGGCGATTTCTTCCACTATCACCGCGATCTACGGCGGCTGGAAGTGTTGAACGGCGCTCTGGACTCGGTGAACCTGGTCCCCAACGAGCGCCTGCAGCAATTGTCCAAGGTGAACGGGACGCTCTATGAATTCCTGCTTCCCGAGGAACAGGACGAGTCGGATTCCGATCGCGTGCTGCGACATGTGGTGCTCAAGGCCGACGTCCGTGACTCGACGCGGCTGACCCGAACCATGATGGAGAAAGGGCTGAATCCGGCCTCGTACTTTAGCCTGAATTTCTACGATCCGGTCAACAAACTGCTCGAGAAGTATGGCGCGCAGAAAGTATTTCTCGAGGGTGACGCCATCATTCTTGCGATTCTCGAGCGCGAGGGCGAGCCGGGCCTGGCGGTCAGCCGCATGTGCGTTCTGGCGCGCGAGATTATCGAGATCGTGCGCGGATATAACGAATTGATGCAACGCTCGGGCATGCCGCAACTGGAGTTAGGCGTGGGCATCACGCTGCAGGAGTCGGCGCCGCTGTATCTGATGGACGGCGAGCACCAGATCATGATTTCGGAAGCACTGAACGAGAGCGACCGCTTATCCGCCTGCAACAAGCGGGCGCGCAAAGTGATGGAGCCGCAGGCGGGCCCGTTCCATGTGTATGCCTTTCAGGCGGCGGATGTGGATGCCGAGGGCAATCCGGAAGACGTAACCCTGAGCTTCAATCTCAGCGGGATTCGCATGAATGAAACCGCCTTCCGCAAGTTGAAACAGGAAATTACTCTGGAGCCGCTCAAAGTAAGGCTGCCGGCGCAACTCGCTTCGTCGGACAAGGGCGAGCACAAGTTGTTCAGCGCTACCGTGCCGGTGGACCGCGACATCTTCCGCAAAATCGTGGTCCGCGAGAGCCGCATTCCCCGCATCGATGCAGCCGACTTCTCTGTGAAGGGCTGGACCGAGCGCTTGTACTACGAGGTCTGCACCGATCCCGCGATCTACGCGGCGCTGGAAAGACGCAAGGGCGCGGCCGGCGCTTAGTCCGTTGCACAGGTTGTGTGGGGACGGACGCCTTCGTCCGTCCATGCGGCCCAGGTGCATCGGGCCGGTGGGTTTTCTGTCGCCCCCTTCGACTGCGCTCAGGGCAGGCCCCTGGGGGCTTGTTCTCCATTCCTGACCTCACCCACTCCGCAGAATCGGTCCGGGCTTCAGCCGCTGCAGCAAAGATACCGCGCCACGATCAAGAATCCCAGAACCATGGCACAACCGGGAAGGGCACGACTTAAAGTCGTGCCGCACCGCCGCCCCAACTAGACATCCGGCTCCAGCCGCTGCGACGCAAGATACCGCGACGAAGACAAGAATCCCAGAACCACTGTGATCACGCGCACAGCAAGTCCCCCGGGCCCAGGCGTACAAAGGACTCTGTCATGGAGGGGGTCCCGCGGCCAACGCCGCAGAACCCCTTTTTTGCAACGAGGTGAAGGTATGAAACACCTCAGGTACCTTTTGTTGCTGGGACTGCTCTTGGGCGACCGGGCTACAACCCAGACGAAACCACAAGGCCACGTCTCCAACAAAGAGCAGCAGGCCGCGCAGGCTGACCAGACAGCAAGAACAAGAATCTTGAGAGCAGCGAAGACTGCCGCACTGGTAGTTCGCGCCACGACAACGGTGGCGTGCCCCGGCGGAGCTCCCGGGGACTGCATCCGCACTGATACGGATATCATTTCGCAGGTTCGGAACCACGTAGACAGGACTGACATCTGGGAATATTTCGGGGAAGCGAACGCTACAGAAGCCGATATATTCCTTGAGTTCGAGGTACGTAACAGCTCGACGGTGACCCTCAACGTGAGGGATGCGGACAGCAATAAGGTTTTATATTCAGAGTTTCGCGAGGTCGTCTCTCTCGACAACGATATTAACCGGATGATCGTTCATTTCCTTCTGGGGTCGCCAAAGCGAAGCGAATCCGAACAGGAGGTGTTTAGAAAACAAAGACGCTGTGCGGCCACCGCAGCTCGATTCCTCATGGCGCAAGCGTACTACCAGGAGAAGCTTAGAGACTACAAGTGGAAAGTCCTTCATAACGACGATGCCGTGATGAATGAATGCGAGGAGCACTGGAAGGACTTTGTCTGCCTTAAACACGGACAGGGCGAATACGCTAGTAACTGGAACGAATCGGAAGCGGAGTTTCAGCGCAAGCTCAAACTCGAATACGACGAACTCCAGGAGAAGGAACAAGACATGAGAACCGTTCAGTCCGCCGCAGCAGCAGACGGGTGCCTACTCACACAGTGAATCAGCGCACACCTCCGCCCCTAGGCGTACAGAGGAGCCGCACGTTGCTAACAAACACGGCGCAACAACTCAGCAGCACACTCGTAGGTCTCGAATTTCCGCAAGCAGAGCTGGTGTTCGCACTGGTGTATCCCGTCGGCACAGATTATTCAGGAGTGATCCTCACACTGAGCAACTACATCAAGCGATTCTCGTACCGTCCGCAAGAAATTCGGATCAGCGATCAAATAACAAGCATCGCGAAGAGAGTCGATCTTCCAGACGTGGAGCTCGTGGATGAACCAGAAGCGAAGCGAATCAATTCATATATGGATGGAGGAAATAAAATCCGAGAACTCACCCAATGCCCAGACTTCGTGACGGCTGCCGCCGTCGCCGAGATTGCTAGACGACGGTCGCGCGATGCCCAAGGCGTTAGTGAACCAGCAAACAAAACCATACATATTCTCAACTCCCTAAAGCGGCCCGAAGAAGTCGGAATGTTGCGAAGGGTTTATGGCCTTGGGTTCTACTTGATAGGGATTTTTGCTTCAGAGGCCGAGCGTTCCGAATACCTTACGAGCGACAAGAACATTCCGAAAAACGAAGCCAAGCTTCTCATGGAGAGAGACGAAGACGAAGAAGTTCTCTACGGACAGAGAACGCGAGACACGTTTCAACTTGCCGACGTATTCGTCAAGCTCAGCGATGATGCTTACAAGAAGCAACTGGAGAGATTCTTGGACCTGATATTCGGATATCCCTATCACTCGCCTGAACAGGACGAACACTCAATGTTCTTGGCTTATTCCGGCGCCCTGCGCTCGGGCCAACTTGCGAGACAAGTCGGCGCAAGCATTCGGTCGAGTATGGGTGACGTAATTGCAATCGGATGCAACGATGTACCAAGTCCACGGGGAGGGTTGTATTGGCCAGGTCCCGAAGACGAACGTGACCACATCAGGAAATACGACTCAAATGATCTCCAAGTGCGGCGAATAATCGATGATGTGCTCGCCCGATTAGGTGGTAACATTTCGAAACCAAGGCGAGAGATTCTAGATCTATTGAAGGGAAGTCTACTGCACGATGTTTCGGAGTTCGGACGAGCTGTTCATGCCGAAATGGATGCTCTGCTGAGTTGCGCAAGAAATGGCGTAAGCCCTGTTGGCGCCGAGCTATTCGCCACTACCTTTCCCTGCCATAATTGTACGCGTCATATAATCACAGCTGGAATCAGAAGAGTTGTCTATATTGAGCCACTGCTGTCCGGCTAAAGCAGGGTGTGCTGGCAGCAAGTCACGGGCCGGTAATGAGTTGAGTCTGTTTTGAGCTTGCCGCGATTTGAACGTCGGCGGCTGGTTTGGGTGGCGGGGACGGCAGACAATGGCTCATGAATCAGGGCCGCACCGTCTTTTCGCAATTGATCAGTTTCCTTCCCGACCGGGAGTTTCGTCGTTGCGTCGAGCGCTATCAGGGCGACATCCGGCTGCGCGGATTTTCCTGCTGGGATCAGTATCTGTCCATGGCTTTCGCGCAACTGACCTATCGGGAAAGTTTGCGCGATATCGAAGCCTGTCTGCGTTCGATGCAGGGCAAGCTGTACCACCTGGGATTCCGCGGCAAGGTGGCGCGTTCGACGCTGGCCGACGCGAACGAATCGCATGATTGGAGGATCTTCGCCAATTTCGCGCAGGTGTTGATTGGCATCGCCCGGCCGCTGCACGCCCGCGATCCGATTGGCATCGAGCTGGAGCAGAGTCTGTATGCTCTGGATTCGACCACCATCGATCTGTGTCTGTCGCTGTTTCCGTGGGCGAAGTTTCGCCGGCGCAAGGCCGCCGTCAAGATGCACACCCTGCTGGACCTGCACGGCAACATTCCCACGTTCATCCGCGTCACCAGCGGTGATGTGCATGATGTGAACATCCTGGACGAGATCATGCCGGAGGCGGGGGCCTTCTACGTGATGGACCGGGGCTACATCGATTTCCAGAGGCTCTTCGTCTTTACGCTGAGCTCGGCCTTCTTTGTCGTGCGCACCAAGTCGAATGTGCTTCTCCAACGACGTTACTCGCATCCGGTGGACAAGAGCACGGGCGTGCGCTCGGATCAGACCGTCATTCTGACATCCTTCGAATCGGCCTCGGTGTATCCGGATGCACTGCGGCGCGTGAGTTACTTCGACGCGGAGACCAACAAGCGGCTGAAGTTCCTAACCAACAACTTTGTGCTCCCCCCACTTACCATCGCGAAAATCTACAAGTGCCGATGGCAGGTCGAACTGTTCTTCAAATGGATCAAGCAGCACCTGCGCATCAAGGCCTTCTATGGTACCAGCGAGAATGCGGTGAAGACCCAGATCTGGATCGCGGTGTCGGTTTACGTGCTGGTGGCGATCGTACGCAAGCGGTTGGGGCTGGAGGCCAGTCTTTACCAAACCCTACAGATTCTGAGCGTCACGCTTTTCGAGAAAACACCCATTTTATGCGCCCTTCAGGCCCTCGATGCGGATGCCGATTTCGCCGAAAACGTTAACCAGCTGATTCTCTTCGACCTTTAACCGGACAGTAGTGATATTGAGCCATACCCGAAGAGCATGGCAGCCAAGTTGCACAAAGATGCCGTTATACTTGGATCTCGCAGAAACAAGAACGATCGCCGAATTCCATTTGAGGCTTTCGTTGGGATTGGGCCCCGCAGATTTTTTGATTTGTTTTCACTAAAGCTGAGCAGGGGTTCCGAGGTGAAACGTAAAGAGAATGGCAGGGTCGTGAAGTTCGACCGTGGCAGAGCTACTCCGCGGATCCAGATGCTGCCTAGTTCTTATTTAATGCGTGAGCAACTCGCGGCAGAAAATGTTCGCGCAAAAATCGACGATCTTCTAAAACAGCAGAGGCTGATATGACAAACCCGCGCGATCAGCGAAATAACGACTCATACTGGAAATATCTCGAAGAGAACTCCAAAGTTGTGGCGACATGGCCCGATTGGCTTAAGGGCGAACGCCCCGCCGAGGCCATCCAGAAGCCAGTGCCAAACGACGCGGAAGAAAACAAACTGGCATCATAGATCGTTGGAACCCTGACGCTCCCGACTCACCACCGGATAACCCATTCTAGGGGCTGGTCCACCCTTTCAATCCGACTCAATTCCAGGGGGTTTGCCCCCACCCTTGTTGCGTCCTTCTCGACAGGGTGGAGATTCTGACTCTCACACCGCCGAGACTTTTCCACAGCTATCCACAGCAAAAATCCTCTCCGTGTGACGAACAACCTTGACTGAGAAATCTCAAAGAACCATTTTGGGACTATGCACAACCGCTCCACCAGGAGCACCATCACCACCCAGCGGCCCAATCAAACTCCCGCGTCGCTTAGCCAAAAGAAAACCGCCCCAATCCCCAAAACGGAGCCCACTCCCACCCCAGCCGACCGCATTAAGTCCATTGTTCGCAATATCTTGCTCGCAAGTCCCGCGTTTCCAAGATTATACGCAGACTTTGTCATATCCCAGGCCCCTAACTCCAATCAAGCCAAGATCTTAGCTCAGAACTACAAAAAAATCTGTGATAGCACCACCAGGACCCACATGTCATTCAAGAATTGCACCCACATCAAGGTCACCGGAGTCCGTTGCGGCTCCCCCGCTCTTCGCGGAGAGCAGTTCTGCTACTTCCACCAGCGCATGCTCCGCACCGTCAACTACCCGGACTCGCGCCTCCACCACGTAGCCCTGCTCGAAGACGAGGAAGCCATCCAGGTCTCCCTCATGGAGGTCGTCAACGGCCTGATCCGCGGCACCATTGAAGTGAAGCGCGGAGAACTCATCCTCCGCGCCCTCAACACCGCCGTTCGAAACATCCGCCGCGCCAAATTCGACATCTACACCGACAAAATGGTCCGAGAAGTCCCCACCTACCCCGAGCCACCCGAGCCCAAGCCAGTTGCCCCACGAACTCATGTGGGGACAGCCGCCCTCGGCTGTCCAGGCGGCCCAGAAGTACCGGGCCGCAGCGCAGTTGCACGGGCTCTGGCAATCAAGCCGGCCATCTCCGCTCAAGTCTCACCCGCAGCACGCGAGCCAAAAGCAGAATCGCCCACCATCGATCCCACGCGCCCCAAACGACCACAAGGTGTCAAAGAAGTCGCAGCTCCGAAGGAGCGAAAGATTGCAGCCCACCACGCAAGCGGTGGGTGAGCCTCATGACATACGCGTGACATGAGCACTCAGGAGGCTCGGCTATAATGTCTGGTAACGCTGGTGGGGTTTGCGCCTTAGTCCCTGTGCGGCGCAGAGGGAAATTCCGCCTCGTTGCCCACACTCATCTCCAAGGAGTTTCGATGGCCATCCAGAAGACCGACCAGATCTGGCACAACGGGAAGCTGATCAAATGGGAAGACGCGACCATTCACGTGATGTCGCATGTGGTCCACTACGGCTCGTCGGTATTTGAAGGCATCCGTTGCTACGACCTGCCCAGCGGGCCGGCGATTTTTCGCGCCCAGGAACACATGCAGCGGCTGCTCGACTCGGCCAAGGTCTATCGTATGGACGTGCCGTTCACCCGCGAGGAACTGGTCAAGGGCATGCTTGAGACCGTGGGGCACAACGGGGCGTGGCCGTGCTACGTGCGTCCGGTGGTGTTTCGCGGATACGGCGACGCCGGCGTCAACCCGCTGAACAATCCGGTCGAGGTCTACATCGTCAATTATCCGTGGGGAAAATATCTAGGCCATGACAGCGATGCCTGCGACATCTGCGTCTCGTCGTGGACGCGGCTGGCGCCGAACACGCTGCCGGCGATGGCCAAAGCGGGCGCGAACTACATGAACTCGCAGCTCATCAAGATGGAAGCCATCGCCAACGGCTACGTCGAGGGGATCGCGCTCGACGTCAATGGATTCGTGAGCGAGGGCTCGGGCGAGAATGTGTTCCTGGTGCATCGCGACACGCTGATCACGGCGCCGCTGGGCAACTCGGTGTTGCCGGGCATCACGCGCGACTCCGTCGTGCAGATCGCGCGCGAGCTGGATATTCGCGTGGTCGAGCAGATGATTCCGCGAGAAATGCTCTACATCGCCGACGAGGTTTTCTTCACCGGCACTGCCGCGGAAGTTACGCCCATCCGCTCCGTCGACAAGATCAAGGTCGGCAACGGCGGCGTGGGGCCGGTCACCAAGAGGCTGCAGAAAGAGTTTTACGCCATCGTGCGCGGCGAAAAGGCCGACCGCCATGGCTGGCTTACGCCCGTCCCGGTGCGCAGCAAGCAGCCGGTCGGGGTATAATCCGCTCTCGTCAAGCGCAAGAGGGGCGCTGCATTGAGCCCCTTTTGATCCTTTTACTCATTACTCAGCCCGGAAAACAAAACACAGTCAAGGAGGAAAGAATGTCCGAGCAACTCACTCCTGAATTTGCCCTCAGCCTGCGAGCGGTCATGCTCGACGGCTTCAAAAAGGAAGCGAAAACTACCAAGAGAGTCATCGCCGCTGTCCCCAACGAAGAGTCCGGCTACCGGCCCGATCCCTGCGCTCGCACCGCATGGGAGCTGGCGTGGCACCTGGCCAACACCGACATCCAGTTTCTTGACGGCATCGCCGACCTGAAGTTCAGCATGGGAACGGCGCGGGCTGACAAACCAACGGACATCGCCGGAATCATGGCGTGGTACGAGCGGAACCTGGAACGTGGCCTGGCCCGCGTCGAATTGATGAGCGCCGAGCAGTTGATCACGCCGGTCAACTTCGCCGGCGTATTCAATATGCCCGCGGTTTTCTATCTTGGATTTCTCAACAACCACAGCATCCATCATCGCGGCGAGCTGGTGACGTACCTCCGTCCGATGGGGTCGAAGGTGCCGGCCATTTACGGCGGCAGCTACGACGAGCCATTCGTGCCACCGGTGCCGGCAGAAACGGCGGCGTAGTCCGCCAAGTTTTGAACTCAGGAAGCCACCCAGCCGGGTGGCTTTCCTGTTATGTGAGCGAGGGCGCGTTAGCGGAAGCGCCGGATGAATAGTGTGTGACGCTCGGAACGGTAAAAACCTACCACGAAGATCGTGGCCTTGCCCTTGGTGGAATAAATCACCTGGCGAATGCGCAGGATGGGAGCGCCCTTGGGCAGGGCCAGTTGCTCGGCAAGATTGGCGTCCGCGGCGGTGGCGTCGACCTCTTCGTCGGCATAGGCCAGTTCGACCCCGAAGTCGTGTTGCAGAGTTGCGAACAAGGAACTTCGTCCCAAGGGTGCGGAGACGAGGGCGGAAAACTCGGCTGCCGGGAGATAACAGGTCTCCAAAGCGAATGGTTCTTCGCCGGTGAGGCGCAGGCGTTCGATCTTGACCAGGCGGCTCGCAGCCGGTAGTCCAAGCCGGGCAGCCACTTCCTGTCCATCCTCAATGACCTTGGCGACCAGCACGCGGGAGCGCGGAGCCAAGCCGCGGCTCGACATGTGCTCGGTGTAGCTCATCAGCTTGTTGAAATGGATTTTGGGGGCGGCCACGAAGGTTCCAGCGCCGCGGCGGCGTTCGACAACGCCTTCACGCTCCAGGCCAGCCAAGGCGTGGCGGGCGGTCATCAGGCTCACCCCGTGTAGTTTGGCCAGTTCGCGTTCTGAAGCCACCGCGTCGCCGGGTCTAAGGCTTGCGCCCTCAATGCGCTTGCGAATCGAGTTCTGGATTCGCTTGTAAACCGGCGTTCCGTTGTGGGCGTTTCCAGCCATACGGGATTTTTCCTAGCGTACCTGTCCGGCGAAGCTGCGGCAATTGCGTCCCCGGGTTCGCTGATAAGTTTCCGAAGTTGTTTTTACCCAGCATGTGCTATATAGCTCACAATTGGTGCGGTGTAAAGCTTTAAATCTCGAAATCGACGTTTTGGCTGCCGGAAATAGGCATGGAATGCTATAGAGCACGGCTAGTGCTGGGCTTGTGCGATGCGGAGTCTTCTCGTTCCAAAATCGGGACTCGTGGGATGCAGATTTGTGCGATGGGTGATCATAATCACGTGATCTGTGACTGACGCGCCTGGCTGGATTATTGGTTAACCTGTTCCTCCGCATCGGAAAAAGTGATATAGAGCGTTTCAGATCAGCCCGGAAAAGATTTTCACAGGGTCCTTTATTTTTTTCTTGACCATTGGGAGGGATGTGCTATATAGCATAGTCCGATTCTATTAGTACGTTTGTATTGGGTCCTACTGGTTGACGCGTTTTGGGAAAGTTTCAGGAGGGTGTGATGAAAAAGCTGGTGAGTGGATTTATTGTTTTGCTGTCCCTGGTGTTGATGGTGACGATTGCGACGCCTGCGATTGGTCAGGACGTGACGGCGTCCATCGTGGGTACAGTAACCGATCCCAGTGGAGCGCCCATCAAGGGCGCTACGGTAACGGCTACAGACACCGACCGCGGAACGGTGTGGACGGCGCAAACCAACGACGCCGGTGCTTATAATCTGCTGCGCCTGCCGATCAGCAGTTACACCGTCAAGGTGACATCCCCTGGCTTCCAGACCGCAGTGCAAGCAGCGTTCACGCTGACGCTCAACCAGACTGCCCGTATTGACGTCCAGATGAAAGTCGGCAAGATCAGCGAAACGGTAGAAGTGTCGGCAGCAGCGCCGGTTCTGCAAACGGAGAACGCCCAGGTTGGCACAGTGATCGATGCTGCCACCAATGACAATCTGCCGCTGGCGACCAGAAACTACGTGCAGTTGACGCTGCTCACGCCGGGCACGGTCTCCGTCGATCCGCACAGCTTTAACACTGGAGCGAACACCGCCGAGGAGGGAGGCCGGCCTTACATCAACGGAAACCGAGAACAGTCCAATAACTTCTTGCTCGACGGCATCGATAACAATCAGGCTTCGGACAACCTGCTCGGGTTTACGCCGTCACCGGATGCGATCGGCGAGTTTAACCTGATTACACAAAATGCCTCGGCTGAGTTTGGGAACTACAACGGTGGAATTGTCAACGCGGTGATCAAGTCAGGGACAAACAGGTATCACGGGGACATCTTCGAATTCTTTCGCAACGATATCTTCAACGCGAATAAATGGGAACACGGCCTGACAGCCGGTACCGCGGCGGGTGTCCTGCCCACGCCAAAGTTGCGTTGGAACATGTTCGGAGGGACGTTCGGCGGACCGATTGTGAGAAACAAGTTGTTCTTCTTCGGCGACTACCAGGGGGGACGCCTCGATTTTCCTTCAACTTCGGGGACAATTACGGTCCTGACTCCCGCTGAAATCGCGGGCAATTTTAGTGCGCTAAAAGGGCAGTTGTATAACCCGTGCGCGGCTGGAACGGGCGGAACTTCAGGTACGCCATGCTCCATCTTACCCGCGGCCTCCAGGACAGTATTTACCGGGAACATGATTCCCGGCAACATGCTCGATCCAGCCTTTACCTCGTTGGTGACAAACTCCCTGTATCCAAAGGCAGTATTGACGCTGCCCAATGGCTTCGGGCAGGCGATCAACACAATCGGCCAACAATTCAACACGGATCAGGGGGATATTAAAGTCGACTACATCATCTCCGACAAAGATCACTTGTTCGCCCGGTACTCAAAGGGCGATCAATATGACCCTACGACCAATTCGGTGGCATTGTTGGGGAACACGGTTAATGAAGCTTATCTGCAAAACGGCACGGTCAACTGGACACACACATTCACACCCAACCTATTGAATGAAGCTCGTTTCGGGAAGAATTACGTCAAACTTCCCCATGGACTTACAGCGTTCGCCTCTTCGGTAGGAGACTTAGGAAATAAGATCGGCATCACAGATGGCAACCCCAGCGGAATCAACGGTCTTCCCCTGTTAGGGTTCGCGGGCGGCTCGATTACGAACGTCAATACGGGGTCTCTGACTAACCTGGGTGCTGCCAGCGTCCTGGAGAAATTCTCCTCCACTGTAACGCAATTTGATGATGTGCTGATCTACACCCATGGGCGCCATGTCATCAAGACTGGTTTTCAATTGAATCGTTACAACATCAATGTGTTTTACAGTGGTAACGCGGGCGAACTGGGCGTCATGCTCTTCGGCGGCGGCCCAGGTGGAGCTTACTCGGGAAATGGTGCTACAGGTACCGGCGATCCATCGGCGGACTGGGCTCTCGGGCTTCCGGGTGACGTGGGGCGAGGCACGAGTTCGGGAGGCTGGCATCAACGCGACTGGCTCTTCGCCGGCTTTGCTCAAGATGACTGGCGGATCACTGATCACCTGACTTTGAATCTTGGGCTGCGTTACGAAGCCCGCACTCCCTGGACCGAACTGAATAATCACCAGGTTTCGGTGAACATGCAGACCGGCGCGCTGCAATTCGTCGGCAATACTCCGGTTCCGACTGGAGTAGTAGGGAGCAACGGGTTCAGCCGGGGCCTTTATGATTCAGTCTATGGGCTGCCGGACTTTCAACCGCGCGTTGGATTTGCCTGGAGTCCCGGACTTTGGGATGGCAAGACCGTCGTCCGCGGGGCCTTCACGATTTCCTCTTACCTCGAAGGCACCGGCACCAACCTGCGGCTAACCCAGAATCCTCCTTTCACTCCGCCCCAGGTAGAAGCCTCGAACGTGGCTACGGGCTCGGCGTATAGCACGGAAACAGGGTTTGCCACAGCTGCGCCTCCGGCGGGGAATCCGTTCATTGGCGCCACGATGCTGACTTGGGGTTCCCAGGTTCAGCCATCCATCGCAGACCAGTGGAATCTGTCCATTCAGCGCGAGCTTGCCAAGAACACTACCTTCCAGGTCGGATACGTAGGGCAACGGACAACGCATTTGATGGTTCCGGAATGGCTGTCCCAGGGCGAACTGGGAGCGAATGGGACCGTCACCTATCCGCTGATCGGGGGGAAGAATCCCCTCGGCGGATTCGGCCCCAACCGGTTTGGCAACGTGAAAGATACCGCATCCGTCGGCAACATGAACTACAACGCCCTGCAGGTGGTTCTGGACAAGCGCGCCGGCAACGGCTTACAGACGCAGGTTTCGTATACGTTTGAGAAATGCATGACCAATGACGACGGTTATTACGGTACCTGGGGAAGCACGACCCAAGCCGGTCCGTCGGGAAACTACTGGCAGAACCTCTACAACCCCAACGGCGACTATGCAAGATGCTATTGGGATTCGACACACGTGCTTAGCGCCTACGCGGTTTATGAGCTTCCCATTGGCCGGGGCAAGCAACTGGGCCGCAACCTCCCGACTGCGGTGAATGCCGTGGTGGGCAACTGGTCGATCAATCCGATCGTTTCCTGGCACAGCGGCTTCCCACTCTCCATGTATGGCTCGGGCGACTTTTCCGGGACGGGAACTCCCGAGACTCGTCCGGACTGCATCGGCGCGGTTCAGTATCCCAAAACGGTTAGCGTGACGGGCATGCAATGGTTTAGCCCCAGTGCATTCGCTAATCCAGCACCAGGCACGTTTGGGAGTTGTGCCGCTCAAGGTCCGGCAATCGGGCCCGGGTACGTGGACGCTGACATCAGCCTGCAAAAGAACTTTCCGGTCACCGAGAACATGAGAGTTCAGTTCCGGGCTGACTTCCTGAACGCGTTTAACCACCCGAACTTTGCGGTGCCCAACGATAGTTTCGGGAGCTCAACCTTCGGGGTTACCAGTTCGACGCAAGATGCACGACAATTGCAGTTCGCATTGAAGTTTTACTTCTGACGAGTGGCTAGAAATGGCAGGCGCCCTACGGGGCGCCTGCATCATTTCGTTTATTATCTTCGTTTATTATCCTGGTATGTTCCTGCCTCGTTGTTGGGCCCTTGGCGTTCTGTGCTTTTCCATTGCCAGTGCGGATGGCGCCGCCCAAACCGCCAGCAAATCGGCTCCAGACGCCTCTTCGGCTGCCCGAAGAGCCGCAGCTCTCGCCGAGGGCGGTCATTGCTCTGATGCCTTGCCTGTGCTCAAGAGAAGTATCCGGCAAGTCGCGGACAAGGAGCTGAAGCGAAAAGTCGGCCTTGCCGGGGTGCACTGCGCAATGACGCTGAATCAGGTCGACTCGGCGCTCGAATTTCTTCAGGTGCTGGCTCGTGAGTTCCCGCAGGATCCCGACGTTCTGTACGCCGAGGTCCACGCCTATTCCGATCTGTCCACGCGTGCGTCGCAGCAACTTGGGCAAACGGCATCGTCATCGCCGCAGGCGCACGAACTGCTGGCCGAGTCTTACGAAGCGCAGGGAAAGTGGGAGGATGCCGAGAAGCAATACCGCGGGATTCTGGAGCACAATCCGAACCTGCCGGGCATCCATTTCCGACTCGGGCGCTTGCTTCTTTCAAGGCCGAACCCGTCTGCGACGGTTGCCGAAGAGGCGAAACATGAGTTTGAGGAAGAGCTGAAGATTGATCCTGCCAACGCCGGTGCCGAATATGTGCTGGGGGAATTGGCTCGTCAAAACCAGCTGTGGGATGAAGCCGTTACCCACTTTTCGAAGGCGGCAAAGCTCGATCCACAATTCGGAGAGGCTTTTCTTGGGCTCGGAGTTTCGTTGATCTCGCTGAAGCGATACGCCGACGCGCTGACGCCGCTTGAGACGGCAGTCAAGCTGGATCCCAGAAATCCCGACGCACATTACAATCTCGCGACCGCCTACACCCGTGCCGGTCGTAAACAGGACGGCGAGAAAGAATTTGCCATTCACCGGCGGCTGATCAAAACTCAGGGCGGGTCAGTCGAGCAAAATTCGCCGGGCCAACCGCAGGAAGACAAGAAGTGACGAGGACCAAAGCGATGTTCGCACCCTGTACGAGGAGAGATGGAGGATCCTGTCTTGCATTATAGGGGCCGGTCATGCCGCGTCTCTCGCCGTGATTTCCTTTGGGCGACGGCGTGCGGCCTGGCTCTTCCGGCGGTATCGGGTTTGGCACGGGCTCTGCCTCAGCCGCAAGCTCGTTACCCGTTTGAAGAGGTCCCGGCTTCCGTCAGTGGCATCACCTGGAAGCACACGGCCGCCCATTCCCAGCAAAAGTACCTGCCGGAAACGACGGGAGCCGGTTGCGCCTTCTTGGATTACGACAATGATGGTTGGATGGACATCTACCTGGTGAACAGCGGAAAGTGCGATTTCTATGATCCGAATCCGCCGCTGCGAAACGCGCTGTACCGGAATAATCGTGATGGTACCTTCACGGATGTGACCGAGAAAGCCGGCGTTGCCGGCGGCGGCTACGGGCAAGGCGTAGCTGTGGGGGACTACGACGGTGACGGGTATCCAGATTTGTACGTCACGCAGTACGGCCGATGCATTCTCTATCACAACAACGGTGATGGCAGCTTTACGGATGTAACGGAGAAGGCGGGTGTCGCGGCGCCGGGTTGGTCGGCAAGTTCCGTTTGGTTCGATTACGACAACGATGGCCGACTGGATTTGTTCGTTTGCCAGTTTGTGGAGTTCGATAAATCAAAGAACCTTCCCTGTGCCGCTGGAGATAGTCCTGGCTATTGCATTCCGCGACTCTACAAGCCGATGCCCAGCTGGCTGTTCCACAATAATGGCGACGGAACCTTTACGGATGTCAGCAAGGCATGCGGAATCGGCAATTTCCTCGGAAAGGCCTGGGGGGCGGTCGCCACCGACATTAATAACGATGGCCGCATGGATTTGCTGGTCACCAACGACACGGTGCAAAACTTTCTGTTCGTTAACCGCGGCGGCGGAAAGTTCGAAGAAGTTGGGGCACCGGCGGGTGTGGCTTACAGTGAAGCAGGCCGTCCACGCTCGGGCATGGGCGTAGACTCGGCCGACTTTAATCAGGACGGCTGGATGGATCTGTTCGTCGCCAACATCGATCACGAAATGTTTTCCCTGTACCAGAATAACCATGATGAAACTTTTGATGACGAGGCTTTGCCCAGCGGCATCGCGAAGGCTTCGCGGCTGATGAGTGGCTGGGGCCTGAAGTTCTTTGACTACGACAATGACGGAAATCTAGACCTATTTTTGGCGAACGGCAATCCAGACGACCTGATTCAGGTATTTCACAAGGATGTAACCTACGAGGAACCTCTGTTGCTGTTTCACAGTGACGGAAAAACTCTGGAGAATGTCAGCGCACAAAGTGGGCCGTTGTTCAGCAAGCCGTTCTCGGCTCGCGGTTTGGCCATCGGGGACTTCGATAATGACGGCGCCGTGGATGTACTGATCTCCTGCAACGACGAAGCGCCTGTGCTATTGCACAATAATGCAGGACGGCAAAACCACTGGCTGGGGATCAAACTGGTTGGCAAGAAGGCCAATATCGATGCGGTGGGGGCGCGCGTCAGCTACCAGGCCGGTGATCTCAAAAGAAGCCGCATGAAGGTGGGTGGCGGCAGCTATCTTTCGTCGCACGACCCGCGCCTGGTGTTGGGGGTCGGCCAGCGCACGAAAATCGACTGGATTGAGATCAAATGGCCTCAGCCCAGCGGGTTGGTTCAGCGTGTTGTCGATCTTCCCATCGACCGGTATATCACCATTCACGAAGGTCAATCGAAGTGGGACTGACATCATCGCCGGTGCCAGTGTCATCGTAGGGTCCTGTGCCGAACTTAAGACTGTGTCCGGTCTCCGGTTGGAGGCCATTACCTTGGTCATCTTGGGGAAGGTGACGATTCGGGCGATCATCTTAAAGAGCGTCAGACTTAGAGGCTTCGTTCTAGAGGCTTCTACGGGAAAACTCCTGCGATGAATATTGATGACCTGCTGCGGATTGCGACTGAACGGCGAGCTTCCGACTTGCACTTGAAGGTGGGGAATTATCCGCACCTGCGCATTGACGGCGAACTGATGCCGTTGACCGACCAACCCCGCATCAGCGCCGAAGACATGTTGAACATGGCCTTCAGCATGATGTCGGCGCGGCAGAAGCAGAAATTCAAAGAGACCACGGAAATCGATATGGCCTACGGCGTCGCGGGCCTGGGGCGATTCCGTGTAAACATTTTTCAGCAGCGCGGAAATGTGGGACTGGTGCTGCGCGTCATTCCGACCAAGATTCGCGCGCTTGACGAACTGTTTTTGCCCAAGGTGGTGGAGCAGATATGCGACATGCCGCGCGGGCTGGTGCTGGTCACGGGCGTGACCGGTTCCGGTAAGTCGACGACGCTGGCGGCGATGGTCGACCGGGTGAACTCGTCGCGCGCGGAACACATCGTAACCATTGAGGACCCAATCGAATTTTTGCATCGAGACAAGAAGGGGTACGTCAACCAGCGCGAAATTGGCGTGGATACGCCCTCGTTTGGCGCGGCGCTGCGAGCTTCTTTGCGTCAGGATCCGGACGTGATTCTGGTCGGCGAAATGCGCGACCTGGAAACGATCTCGACGGCGCTGCACGCGGCTGAGACCGGCCACATGGTGTTCTCGACCTTGCACACGCTGGACGCGGTCGAGACCATCAACCGCGTGATTTCGATCTTCCCGCCGCCGGAGCAGAAGCAGATTCGCATGCAGCTGGCGGCGGTGCTGCGGGCGATCATCAGCCAACGGCTGGTGCGGCGCTGCGACGCCGAGGGCCGCGTGCCCGCGGTGGAAGTGATGATCAATACCGCGTACATTCGGGAGTGCGTGCTGGTGCCCGAGAAGACGCGGGCCATTCGTGACGCAATCGCGGCGGGCACATCGCAGTACGGCATGCAGACATTTGATCAGTCGCTTTGGGATCTGTTCCAGGCCCAACTGGTGAACTACGAAACGGCGCTGGAGAACGCGTCGAACGCCGACGACTTCAAGCTGCGCATGCAGGGGATTGCGTCGACGGCGGATATTTCGCGGCAGTCGATGCAGTCGGCGGGATTTGGGGGACGTTAGTCGCGAGTCCCGAGTCCTGAGTCGCGAGGGTACGAGGCCTCATTTTCGAGCGCCGATGTGAAATTCCATTTGCCTGTCCAGGGGCGCGAGCGAATCGCGCCCTTTTTTGGCACGCCCCAAAACAAAACCCAACCACAGAGGGCACGGGGGTTCCGAATCGGCTCGCGACTCGGGACTCGTAGCTCAGGACTCTTTTGCGCTATCGTTAGCCTGTATGGCATTTCCCCGTCCGAAGAAAAGAAGCTATTCCGAAGACGAGTTATATGAGTACGCCGTAGGTGCGCTGGCGCGGCGCATGCGCACCGTCGCGGAACTGAAGCGACTGATGCGGGCGCGCGTGGAAGATGCCGAGTCGGAATATGGGCGGACGCTGGTGGAGGTGGTGATCCGGCGACTGAAGGATCAGGGATATCTGAATGACTCGCAGTACGCGGCGTCGTTTTCATCGCTGCGCCGCGACAATCAGAAATTCGGGCGGATGCGCATTGTCACAGATCTGAAAACCAAAGGGGTGCATGGCGACGTGATTCAGAAGGCGGTGGATGCGGCGTTTGAAGGTGTGAGCGAAGAGAAGCAGGCGCGCGAGTATCTTCGCAAGAAGCGACTCGAAAAGCCGAAGGATCAAAAACAGGCGGCGCGGATTTTTCGTCAACTGGCGCGGGCGGGCTTCGGGACCAAAACGATCTTTACCATTCTGAAGAAATGGGATGTGGATGAAGAAACGTTGAGCGCCTTGGAAGGGGAGACGGCATAAGCGTATCCCGGCGAAGAGATTTCGCATCTCAGAAGATAGGGCGCGGCATTTGCGTTGAGCCGTGAGATGTTGCATACTGCCAAGCCGATTCCATTTACAACTTGAGGAGGGACGTTATGAAAGCAAAGCTGGCAGCAATTTTCGTGCTTGCGTTGGCGGCGGCACCTTTTGTGTATGGGCAGAAGACCGGCGGTGCCGAAAAGAAGTCCACCGGCACGGAGATGAAGGACGCGACTCAGACCGCGGCCAAGAAGACCGGGCACGCCACCAAGACTGCTGCCAAGGATACCGGGAAGGGCACCGAGACCGCGGCTAAAGATACCGAGAAGGGCACGAAGACGGCGGCCAAAGATACGGGAAAGGGCGCCAAGGTCGCGGGAAAGGATACAGAGAAAGCTGCCGACAAGACGGGCAAGGTGACGGAGAACGCCGCCAAGAAAACCGGTAGCGGCGTCAAGAAAGGCGTGAAGAGCGTGGGGCATGGGGTCAAGAAGGGGACTGAAAAGACCGCCGACACCGTGAAGTAGGCAGAGCGCGAGATCAACCACAGAGGACACGGAGAACACAGAGGTTCAGGCATTTCCTCTGTGCTCTCCGTGTCCTCTGTGGTTTTCGCTTGCGATGTCCGTGGGCGTCACGGTTATCGTTTAGAATTGGGCTTCATGCTAACCGGGTCGGAAATTCGCCGCAAGTTTCTGGACTTCTTTGTGCAGAAGGGGCACAAGGAGGTGCACTCGTCATCGCTGGTTCCCGCCAACGATCCCACGCTGCTGTTCACCAATGCGGGGATGAATCAGTTCAAGGATGTCTTTCTCGGGCTCGAAAAGCGAGACTACTCGCGGGCGACGACTTCGCAGAAGTGCGTCCGCGCCGGCGGGAAGCATAACGATCTGGAGAATGTCGGGTTCACCAACCGGCATCATACGTTTTTTGAGATGCTGGGGAATTTTTCGTTTGGGGATTACTTCAAGAAAGATGCGATTGCGTACGCGTGGGAGTTGATCACGTCGCCTGCGTGGTTCGGGATTGCGAAGGACAAGCTGTACGTGACGATCTTCAAGGGCGAAGCGGGTGTGGATCGCGATGGCGAGGCTTACGACTTGTGGGTGGCGCAGGGCGTGCCGAAAGATCGCATCTACGAGATGGGGCTGAAGGACAACTTCTGGCAGATGGGCGATACCGGGCCCTGCGGGCCGTGCAGCGAGATTCACTACGACATGGGCGTGCCGGCGTCAGATCAGGGGCACACGGACTGCGCGTTTGGATGCGACTGCGGGCGCTATGTGGAGATTTGGAATCTGGTGTTCATGCAGTTTGATCGGGATGCGTCGGGGAAGCTGACGCCGTTGCCCAAGCCGTCCATTGATACGGGAATGGGGTTGGAGCGCGTGGCGGCGGTACTGCAGGGTGTGATTTCGAATTATGAGACGGATTTGTTTACGCCGCTGATTGCGAAGGCGGCGGAGTTGACCTCAACTGTCGGGCAGGCAGGCGAGCTTCGCTCGCCCGGACAGCCGAGGGCGGCTGTCCCCACAAAAGCAGGAATAGGCTCCAGATCGGAGACAGGCACAGGCCATGTGGAGATGGCCGCCCCTGGCCGTCAGGCCGAGCAAGGCTCGGCTGGCTCCCCCGGCCACAAATCCGCTGCGTCACTGAGAGTCATTGCTGACCACTCGCGAGCGGCGACGTTTCTGATTTCTGATGGAGTGCTGCCATCGAATGAAGGGCGCGGGTATGTGCTGCGCAAGATTATTCGACGGGCCATCACGCACGGGCGGCTGTTGGGACAGACGAAGCCGTTTCTCTATCAGATGGTGTTCGCTGTGCGCGATCTGATGCGGGACGCGTATCCGGAGTTGAACGAAACGGCGGAGCGCGTGTCGAAGGCCGTGCTGGTCGAGGAGACGCGATTCGCCCACACGATGGATGTGGGTCTGGAGAAGCTCGAAGCGCTTCTCAAGAGCTCACCTGAGAAGCTCGCAGGAGAAGATGCTTTCAAGCTCTACGACACGTTCGGCATGCCTCTGGACTTCATGCAGGATGCGGCTCGCGATCAGGGAATCGCCTTTGACCGCGTGGGTTTTGATCGCGCGATGGAGGAACAGAAGTCTCGCGCTCGCGCTTCGTGGAAAGGTGCGGCCAAGCAGACTGCGAATCCCGCTTATCAGCAACTGCCTAAGTCTGAGTTCGAAGGGTACCGGCAGACGCGGTCGGAGGGCTGCGAGGTGCTGGCGATTATTTCTAAGGCAGACGGGCACAACGGGCAGGGGGTGCGGGAACTTCGAGCTGGCGAAGAGGGCGAGGTCATTCTTGATCACACGCCGTTTTATGCGGAGTCGGGCGGGCAGGTGGGGGATCGGGGATGGCTTTATTCGGACGATCACAATACTGCCGTTGCCGAAGTGAAGGGATGCTATTACCCGATTCAGGGGGTGCGGGCGCATCAGGTGGTGGTGAAGTCTGGGAGTTCAAACACCCCACCCTCTTTCGCACAGAACGCGAAAGAAGGGTGGGGCACCCCCGTTATTCGCGTCGGGGACAAGGTTGACGCCGTCGTCGACACCGAGATTCGGCTGGCGACCATGCGCAATCACACGGCGACGCATTTGCTGCATGCGGGGCTGCGTGAGGTGTTGGGCAAGCATGTGAAGCAGGCGGGGTCGCTGGTGGCGCCGGGGCATCTGCGGTTTGACTTTTCGCACTTCACGGCGGTGGAAGACGAAGAGTTGCAGGATATTGAGGACATCATCAACAAGGAAGTGTTGCGCAATCGAAAAGTCGAGGTCATCGAGAACGTGCCGATCGATGTGGCGGTGAATGAGTATCACGCCATGGCGCTGTTTGGGGAGAAGTATGGCGACCGGGTGCGGGTGATTCGCATTGGTGACTTTTCGACCGAGCTTTGCGGCGGGACGCATACCGCGGCTACCGGTGAGATTGGGCTGATTAAGATTTTGAAGGAAGGCAGCGTGTCTTCGGGGGTGCGGCGAGTGGAGGCGATCACGGGCGAAGGATCGCTGCAGCACTTCCGCAAAGATCATCAACTCGAAAACGTGGTGTCGAGTTTCGTCTCTCCCACCCTTTCGCACAAAACGCGAAAGGATGGGGCACCCACTTCTGAGATACTCCCCGACGGCGAAAAATCGTTTTCACCTGCTGACGCGTTGAAGGCTGAGCTTGAGAAGAAGGATGCGGAGATCAAGCGGCTTACGCGGGACCTCGATCAAGTGCGGATGAAGTCGGCGTCTTCTTCTACCGCAAACATTGGCGACAAGGTGAAAGAAGTGAAGGGCGTGAAGGTCCTGGCGCATCGCGTGGACAATCTGGAGCGGGCGCAGATGCGGACGCTGGTCGATCAACTGCGCGACAAGATTGGGTCGGGAGTTGTGGTGCTGGGGTCGGCATCGAATGGGAACGTGGCGCTGATTGTGGGTGTGACCAAGGATTTGACCGGCCGAGTGCAGGCGGGGAAAGTAATTGGTCCAGTGGCGCAGAAAGTTGGCGGCAAGGGCGGCGGGCGGCCGGATCTGGCTGAAGCCGGCGGAAAGGATGCCTCGGCGCTGGATGCCGCTCTGGACGGGGCTTACAGCGTGGTGGAGGGACTGCTGGCATGACGGCGGACGAGCCTTCCTCTCGCGAATCTGACTCCAGCGGATCAAATGAGCGGCTGCGTTTTGTCAAGCACAAGGGGCAGGCGATCTTTGTCATTGATTTCAGCCACTGCACGACGAAGGAAATGCTGTTGCTGCTCGATCAGGTGCGGGCGGACGTGACGCGGCATGCGCCCGGCTCGGTGCTGACTTTGGCCGATTTCAGCGGAGCTCAGGTTGACAAAATCGTGGCTACGAAGATCAAGGAAGTGCTGACGCTCGATCGTCCTTATGTGAAGAAGTCGGCGTGGGTGGGGACGGAGAGTCTGCCACACGTGTTCTACGAGAATTTCAAGAGCTTTTCGCAGCGCGACTTTCCTAGTTTTAAGACACGGGAAGAGGCGATGGACTGGCTGGTTGCTGACCATAGCCCTTCTTCGGATTGACATGGCTATTTGATATAGCTATCATGAAAGCCATGCAGTTCAGCGTAGCGGATGCCAAGAACAAGTTGCCGGAATTGATCAAGGCCGTCGAGGATGGGGAATCGGTGACCATCTGCCGACGAGGCGTACCGGTGGTCGACATCGTGCGCACGCGGAAACCTGCCCGCAAAAAGCCGGTGTTTGGGAGCCTGCGCGGGAGGATCCGAGTCGTCGATCGCGACTGGTGGAGGCCCATGACAGACAACGAAGTGAAGAACTTGTTCGGCGGGAGCGAGTGAGTGCGCGTCCTGCTGGATACGGCCGTTTTGATTTTCGCCGTCGAGACACCAGAGCGTCTGAGCCGGCAAGCCGAAAGAATACTGAAGAACGCGGCAAACGTCCGGGAGTTGAGTTCCATCTCGCTGACGGAAATCGCTGTGAAGGCATCCCTGGGAAAGCTGCAGATTTCGGTCGCCAGCGCACATCAAGCGATCGAGGATCTGGATATCCGCATTCTCCCACTTACGGCCGATCACGCCTTCGCAATGTTCGAGCTGCCGTTGCACCACCGCGATCCTTTCGATCGCCAGATCATTGCCCAGGCCCTTTGGGAGGGCATCCCGGTCATCAGCCCGGACGAAACTTGGAAGCAATATAAAGGCTTGAGGCTCGTCTGGTAGATTGCGCCTCTGGCCGGATCACCGCACTACCCGACTTCACACAACGCCTTGCGGCGCTAGGCTCGCTTTTTCGCCGCTCCGCGGCTTGGCGGACAGGAGTGGTCCGCCCCACATGAGCGCCTAGCTTCTCCACTTTAGCGTGACTGGGCCTGCCATTGGATGCTTCATCTCTGTACCTGTGCGTTTGGCTTCCAGATGCGCGGCCTTTAATTGGAAATACCATTTGGCGGGGCGATCGGCGTCGTCAATCAGCATCAGGTGCGGGTTGTGTTTCAGGCCTTCGGCTTGCATTTCCATGGTGCGGCGGTCTTGCTCGATGAATTTTGCGAAGACGAATTTCAGCAGGTCGGCGCCGAAGGGGAGCCAGCGGAACAAGTTCCAGGCAGCGACGACGTCGATGCGGCAATGGCTGCGCGTGATTGGGGTGACGGTGGTGAGGCTGGAGAACCAGTACTTGCCGGCGCGAATGGTTTCAGTGCGGATATTGGGAAGGACGAAATCGATGGTTGTAGTGATGGAATCGGCGTCGGCGTAGAAGCGCAACAGCTTGTAGGGCGCGGAGTTTGAGCTGGGTGTGTGCGCGCTCATGCGGAAGCCATTAGGGATGGGCTCGAAGTTCTTTTTCTTTTCGTGAATGCTGTGCCGCGTGCGCCACCACCAGGCCTGGTGAACGAATGGGCCGTGAGCAGGGTCCATCAGGCCGATGATGCCATGGTCGATGCTGACGGGCATTTCGGCTTGCAGGTAGGCAAGCTTGTACCTCTGGCTGAATTTTTCGATCTGCGGAGCTGCGTCGGGTGCATCCGAGGGAGCAGTGAAACCTGCACTCTGCGGCGCGGGATCGGAAATGTAGACCCAGATGAAATCGTCCTGCTCCTCGCAGGGATAGCTGCCGGCGTAGATGCGATCGATTTTCAACGTCTGATCTGAAGTAAGCGACGGGATCAGCTGGCACTGTCCGTTGTGTACGTCGAATTGCCAGCCGTGGTAGGGGCACTCCAGGTTTTCCCCATCGAATCTTCCGGTGTTGAGAGGCATTCCGCGATGAGGGCAGGCGTCGCGCAGGGCGAAAGGATGTCCCTGGCGATCGCGGCCGATGACAAGCGGGATTTCGAGCAGCGTCGCTTTGTGCAAACGATTGCGGTGGACGCGATCAGCGGACAGGGCACGATACCAGAAGCCGGCGAGCATGAGGGCATCGGTGGCCTGGCGCTGCGGGAGTTCGAGTTCGGGCATGGGGGAATTGTTGATTATTGAATTTTGATGGTTGCTTGAAAAGCTTATGCTAGCATCCGCTGGGCTTTGGCATGCGGCGGGAAGAACAATAACCACGAAGAACACTTAAGGTCCACGAAGGAGATCTGGGGGGAGCGGCGGGAACTTCATGGAATTTGTTGGACACTTTCGTCGGTTGACGCCGGTTCAGCGGAATACGTTCGTTGCGTGTTTTTTGGGGTGGTCGCTGGATGCATTTGATTTCTTCATTCTCGTGCTGTGCGTCAATGCGCTGGCCACGCAATTCCACGAGAAAGTCTCGGCCATTACGGAGGCCATCTTCTGGACTCTAGCCATGCGTCCGGTGGGCGCATTTCTGTTTGGATTGCTGGCCGACAGATACGGGCGGCGGCTGACGCTGATGATCGACATTATCGCCTATTCGGTATTTGAACTGGCTTCGGCGTTTGCGCCATCGCTGAAAGTCTTCATCATCATGCGGGCGTTTTTTGGAATCGCCATGGGCGGGGAATGGGGGGTGGGCGCGGCTTTGACGTTCGAAACTCTGCCCGCGGAGGGACGCGGTTTTTTCTCGGGATTGCTGCAGGAAGGATATGTGGTCGGGTATCTGCTGGCGGCGTTGGCGTATCGCACTCTGTTTCCAGTATTCGGGTGGCGGGGAATGTTCGTACTGGGGGCGTTGCCGGCGTTTCTGGTGATCTACATTCGAACGAAGGTGGAGGAGTCGCCGGCGTGGCTGCAGGGGCGGGTGGCGCGTGAAACGGAGAAACGGCTGGGGCGAGATATCGTGTCGCATCTCGGCATTTTTGCCTTTCTCGTAGTGCTGATGTTTGCCTTCAATTCGTTCAGCCACGGCACGCAGGATCTGTATCCGACGTTTCTCGAGCGCAACATGAAGTTCACGCCGCAGACGACCGGCCTGGTCGTCATCATCTACAACCTTGGGGCGCTGCTGGGCGGGATTTTATTTGGAACGTGGTCGGAGCGGATTGGGCGGCGGCGAGCGATCATTCTGGCCGCCCTGCTGGCGATTCCTGTGATTCCGTTGTGGGCGTATTCGCACACTGTGCCGATGTTGGCGCTGGGCGGCTTTCTGATGCAGTTCATGGTGCAGGGGGCGTGGGGAGTAGTTCCGGCGCACCTGAACGAATTGTCGCCGCCCTCGGTGCGTGGGACGTTTCCGGGATTTGCGTATCAGTTGGGCAACCTGCTGTCGTCGCGGAACGCGGTGATCCAAGCGAAGTTGGTGGAGACGCGCTATGGCGGCAGCTATCCGCCGGTGCTGACCTGGACGGTGCTGACGGTTGCGAGTTTGGTCGCGATCGTCACGCTCAGCGGACGGGAGCGGCGGGGAGCTGACCTGACGAAGACCGGGTGAGTGCAGAGCGATGCCGTGCCTTCGGGCCGTGACCGCTCATCCCTGTCCGATTTACAAGGCTGTTACGAGATTGGTGGCGTCCGGCCACCCGGCACTTCCGTTCCGAGCTTTCCCATGCCGCCGCTCCGCGGCTGAAAGTGCATGGCAACCGCCGCGGATGGGGCGACAAATCGATATTCTAGGGTGTGCAAGATTGGTCACACCGGGGTCCGCCCTTTGCGCGACGTGGTTGTCTTAGGGAGCCTCCTGTGTTACGGTAAAGGAAATTTCACGCCTTCGTTGATTTATTTCCCCCGGTCCCCGAGCGTGGTGGTTTGCGCGAAAGCGTGCATCCAGAGGCAGCGCCGCTATGAAGGAAATTATGGATCCCGTCCGTGCGAATGATTCCGCCGAGAAAGAGAATTTCGCCAACCGCAAGTTGATTCGGCCGACCTTACCGCGCGTGGAGAATCATGGCAATCACAACCCGGCGCCGGTGCAAGCCCAGGAGCGGCGCGAGCGCCCGGAGCGCCACGACCGCGGAGAACGCGTCGAGCGTGGCGAGCGTGGCGAGCGTCCGATGGGAGGGGGCGGATTGGGGAAGAAGCCAGCGCCTCTGGAGCAGACCAACGCCGAGAATTTCTACTATCAGAAACAGATGCAGGCGCGAACGCCGATGGTGATTGTGCTGCGCGACGGCGAGGAAGTTCACGGCATCATCGAATGGTACGATCGGAACTGCCTCAAGGTGAACCGGGACTCGGGCGAGCCCAACCTGATGATCTATAAGCCGGCGATCAAGTACATGTATAAAGAAGGGGAGAACCAACGCTAGGGTCCTAGCCTGCCGCCGGTTTCTCTAGACTCCGTCGCCGAAGATGGAGGAACGATGTCTGCCTTGCATTTGGTTTCCGAATCGCCCGGCTAATGTGCGTAAGATTTCTTCTTTCGCCCTTTCAGGGCTTGCCTCCCACAGCCCACCCACGGCTTGCGCCGTGGGCTTTCTTCTTTCGCCGCCTGGCGCGGCTTGAAACCTTCGGCACTGTTCAAACCTGAGCGGTGATAAACGAGTTTCTACGTACGCTCTAATGGGTGGTTAAGACGAAGCCGCGGAAAATGCCATTGTGGGAATTCTCGTTCCCTACGATTTCGTGAGAGCAGGTGATGCCGTCCACGCTGGTATCGGTGGATCCTGGCGGGTCAAAGCTCACGATAGTCCCATCGGTTTTTCGCAGAAACCCGTGCTGCCCGGTGCCACTTTGATAGTTCCCGACCGCTTCACCATCCGGAGAGATGGCGGTCACGTCGGTCGCGGACGAGCCGGGCGGTTCGATGGAGATGAAGGTTCCGTTGGCCTCACGCAGAAACCCGCGCTGCACCTGCTTCGAATCGAGATAGAAACCAACAATCTGTCCGGCTCGATTGATTGCCGTGGGTAGAGTCAAGATCGATCCCGGAGGATCAAAGGAGCGGGTCGCTCCGATCGAGGTTCGCAGAAATCCGTGCTGAACGTTCCTGGCGTCGGTGTAGTAGCCGGCGATTTCTCCGGTATCGCTGATTGAAACCGCCACGGTACCGGTCGAACCCGACACGCCGAACGAAGTGATCGTTCCATTCGGAGTGCGCAGGAAGCCGTAGTTGACACCCAAAGGATCGAGGAAGAGGCCAACGAGCTGGCCGGCGGAATTGTTGGCCAGTACGATGGTGAACGTTGCGCTGGGAGTGGCATCGAACGAGACATACTGTCCAGCACTCTTGCGAATGAAGCCGTGGTAGGAGCCAGCCTGGTCCTGATAGTAGCCAGAAATGTTTCCCGCCGCGTCAACGCCGTGGGCAACCGTTCCAGTGGAACCTGGAGGGTCTATAGCAAAAATGCTCCCGCCCGCGGAGCGAAAGAATCCATGCAGCGCGTATTTGGCGTCGAGGTAAATCCCGGCGATGTCTCCCCGTTCGTTGATGGATCCCGGGATGGTCTGGACTGAACCTGCGGGGACGAACGACTGATACTTGAATGTCTGCGCCGGGGCCGCTAGGCAAAGACTGATCAAAATCGCGACGGAGGCTGCCCATCGGCGGGGATTTGTGTGAAGTCGAATTTTCATGGTGGTCCTCTAAGCCGGCTGGCGAGCAGTCGATGACCCGGTAATTTTCACGCGGGGACGACTTGGTTGGCGCAGGTGGGGGTGGTGGTGCCAGTTGCCGCAGGCGAGAAACACTATACGACGAAACCGCCCGCCAGTCGAGGACTTTGGAGGCCGAGCCTGCCTCAGGGGCTAAAGCCCGCATTGATTCCATACGCTTTTCGCGGCCCTGAAAGGGCCGCTCTTCCAAGGGAGCGTGAGCATTTCGAGTCTTTCCGCAGCCTGTAGCGCCATCCCCTTGCCGATTTTTTCGGCGACAATACCAACGACTAGACGACTCGCTCTTACAACTTCGGCAAGACGATTCCCTTCTGCGCCTGGTATTTGCCCTTGCGGTCGGCGTAGCTGGTTTCGCAGACTTCGTCGGACTGGAAGAACAGGATCTGGCACAGGCCTTCGTTGGCGTAGATGCGGGCCGGAAGGGGCGTCGTGTTCGAGATCTCGAGCGTGACGAAGCCCTCCCATTCGGGCTCGAACGGGGTCACGTTGACGATGATGCCGCAGCGGGCGTAGGTGCTCTTGCCCACGCAGATGGTCAGCACGTCGCGGGGAATCTTGAAGTACTCGACCGAACGGGCGAGAGCGAACGAATTCGGCGGGACGATGCAGATGTCGGTGGTTATGTTGACGAATGACTTTTCGTCGAAATGCTTGGGATCAACCAGTGCGTTGTTCACGTTGGTGAAGATCTTGAACTCGTCGGCCACGCGCAGGTCATACCCGTACGATGACAGCCCGTAGGAGATCACGCCCTCGCGCACCTGCTTCTCGGAGAAGGGATTGATCATGTCGTGTTCCAGGGCCATCTTGCGAATCCATCGGTCACTCTTGGGCATGCAGCTCCTTGGGAGGAATTGGGTGATTTAGTGATTGAGTGATTGGGTCATTGAGACTAACTGGTGTTCGCGGCGAGGTGCCAACAATGACTTAATGACCCGATGACTCAATGACTCAATCTTGCTGGCTGGGTGCCTGCCAGTTTACGGGATTGGTGCTCCCGTTGACAATCTCGGTTATCTCCCCTAGCATCAATAACTTGAAGCATCATCTTGACCCTCGACCCGGGAGCGCACGTGATCAAGCTCGACATTATCAACGAAGTGGTGGCCAAGACCGGCATCACCAAGACCAAGGCCGAACTCGCCGTCGAAACTGTGTTTGAGAGCATGAAGCAGTCGCTGGCGCGCGGCAATCGCATTGAACTGCGGGGATTTGGCGTTTTCAACGTGCGTCCGCGCAAGACCGGGATTGGACGCAATCCGCGCACCGGGGCGGAAGTTTCCATTCCGCCCGGAAGGGCCGTGCGGTTCAAGCCAGGGAAGGAATTGCAGTCGATCGATTGATCGGCCTGCCGCGTCGAACCGCGAGCTTCGAGTTCACGGTCTGGGATTCGCAGTCCCTCCGCTGTCGCCGCTCGTAGTAGCATCAAACAAGTGCGGGATTTCAGATCCCGTACTCGTGAATCGCATGTCGGACCCGAATTCCCCGATCCCCACCTCCACGCTGGAGTACGAGTACCGGTCGCCGGAACCGGTTGGGCCGCGCCGCCGAGAGCGGTATTGGCTGCATGCGCTACTTCTGCTGGCGACCTGCTTTACCACGCTGGTAGTGGGGGCGCGGATGGAGTTCGACTTCCTGCACAATCTTCCTCCGTTTGCTGCGGGAGAGGAATTTCTTCCGTTTTTTAAATTGGGATGGGTGATGGCGGAACCTTCGCGGCTGCTTTTGGGGATTCCGTTTTCCGCGACGCTGCTCACGATCCTGCTGGCGCATGAGATGGGACACTACCTGGCATGCCGTTATTACGGGGTGAGGGCGACGCTTCCGTTTTTTATTCCGGCGCCGACCCTGATCGGGACGCTGGGAGCAGTGATTCGAATCAGAGCCCCGATTCGTTCGCGGGCGGCGCTGTTCGATGTCGGAATCGCCGGGCCGATTGCGGGATTCGTGGTCGCGGTAGTTGCTCTGGCCGCAGGGATCCAGTTGTCGAAACCGCTGGCGCCTGGCATTGGTCCGTCTGATTTGCACCTTGGGTTTCCTGCGATTTTCTACCTGATACACGACTTGCAGCGCATTCTCACGCCGGGCAAAGCGGTTGCGGCAGTACCGTTGGCGAGAGTCTATCTGCACCCGACGGCGATCGCGGCGTGGGTGGGGATGTTTGCCACCGCGCTGAACTTGATACCCAGCAGCCAGTTGGATGGAGGACACCTTGTCTACGCGCTGTCGCCGCGCGCGCATCGCGTGGTTTCGTGGATTACCGTGTTCGCTCTGATTGGACTGGGACGTTTAAGTTATACATGGTGGTTCTGGGCTGTGTTGATCATGCTGATGAACGTCCTAACATATCGCCAAGAACAGGCCCCGGAGTTTCCAGTGCTTCCGCCCGGCCGTTGGGCCTTGGCCGCTTTCGCCGTCGTGATGATGGCGCTGACATTTACGATTTCACCTTTCCAAGCGACCTTCCGATAAGAAACGGGAACAGGGCGGCCGGGTTTAAGGCTGCCCTTTTTTACATCAACCAGAGTGCGTCGACGTCGACGATGATCTGGGTGCGTGGAATTTTCTGTTGCGCCGCATAGGCCAGCATGGCGCGCAATGTGGTGTTGAGTCCTTGCCGGCTGGGTGACTTCAGCACAAAGTGATAGCGGTAGTCTCGCTTCAATTTCAGAATCGGCGCCGCCGCAGGACCCAGTACGCGCACACCCTCGTGGCGAGTAGCGTCGAACCACTTGCCCAGCAGTCCTGACCATTGCAAGGCATCGTCAAGCTTGTCGCTGCGGACGAGTACGTTCGCCAAGGCAGAGTACGGCGGGTAGTGCATCCAGCTGCGGAAGCGAAGCTCCTTTTCGTAGAAGCCAATGAAGTCGTGATGGGCGGCGTATTGCACAGCGTAGTGATCTTGAAAGTAAGTCTGCAGGATGACTCTGCCAGGAGCCTGGCCGCGGCCGGCGCGGCCGGCGACCTGCGTCAGTAATTGGAAGGTTCGCTCGGCGGCGCGGAAGTCCGGCAGGCCTAGTGCGACATCGGCTCCGATCACGCCCACCAACGTGACACCGTGGATGTCGTGGCCCTTGGCGATCATTTGCGTGCCGACTAGCAGGTCGAGTTCGGCTTCGTTAAGCGCGTTCAGAGTGCGCTCGAAGTCTTCATGACCGCGGACCGTGTCGCGATCAAGGCGGGCGATGCGGGCCTGCGGGAACATACCGTGCAGAAGTTCTTCGAGTTTCTCCGAACCGGTTCCCAGGAAATAGACATATTCGCTGCCGCAGTGCACGCAGACTTTGGGCACGGGCGCCAGATAGCCGCAGTAGTGGCAGATCATTTTGTGCTCGCGCTTGTGATGCGTGAGCGCGATGGCACAATTGGCGCATTCCAGTTTCTTGCCGCAGGTGCGGCAGAGAACGACCGGAGAGTATCCGCGGCGGTTGAGCAGAACCATGACCTGCTCGCGGCGTTCCAGCCGAACTTTAATCTCAGCGGCGAGTTTGCGCGAGATGACTTGCTCGTGGCCGGTTTCCTGAAACTCCTGACGCATGTCGACGATTTCGACCTCGGGCAGAGGCCGCTGCTCTACGCGATCAGGCAGTTCGATCAGGGCATACCTGCTTTTTTTGGCGTTGAAATAAGACTCCAGCGACGGAGTCGCCGAGCCGAGCACGACGACTGCATTAGACTGCTTGGCGCGCATCACGGCAATATCGCGGGCGTGGTAGCGCGGCGTCTCTTCCTGCTTGTAGGAGGAGTCGTGCTCCTCATCGACGATGATGAGCGCCAGATCGGCGACCGGGGCGAACACCGCGGAGCGCGTGCCGACGACCATACGCGCCGCGCCGGCCTTGATGCGATGCCACTGCTCAGCGCGCTCACGCTCGGAGAGCGCGGAATGGAGCACGGCGACTTCCTCGCCGAAGATTTGATGCAGGTCGGCAGCGACGGCCGGGGTCAGGCCGATCTCGGGAACGAGCAGGATGGCGGAACGGCCAGCGTCGAGAACCGCGCGCATACCGGCCAGGTAGACTGCGGTTTTCCCTGAGCCGGTCACTCCGTGGAGAAGCATGCCGGAGAATTTGCGGGATTCGACTTCGTCGCGCAAGCGAGTGAGCGCGGCTTGCTGCGCGGGATTGAAATCGAAGTCGAAGAGAGATGGGCGGGGGCTGGCGCGAGAGACATTGAATTCGGCTGGTGCTTCGACAATTTCGACCAAGCCGCGGCGGACGAGAGCGCGGAGTGTAGTGCGCGGGACCTCGAGCGATTGTAGGGTCTCTACCGGTACTCTGCCGCCGGAGGCGGCCAACGTGTTGATGATGGTCCGCTGATTTTCGTTGAGCTTGCCCTCGGCGGACTTTAACAGAGCGATCTTCACAGTTCGCGTGGCTTCTTGTGGTGCGGAGACGTCCTCGCGGACTAGCCATTTCTTGCGGACCATTCCGTTCAGAATCGCGCGGGATACGCGAGTGGCCGAGCGGAGCGTTTCTTCGCGGACGAGCGCCTGGCCCCCAGCGGCTAAAGCCGCGTCGTCACTGGTCGCAAACGGCACGGCTGAAGCCGTGCCCTTCCCAGCCTTGCCCTCCTCTGCCTTAACGTTCCCTGCCCCGTTCTCGGCGGCGTCGATCTCGGTGGGGGAAATGCCCATGGCTCGCAAAGAACGCGAAACATGGGGCGCCGGGGCTGGATCGAATTCTGTCTCTGAGGCGCGCGCGGCCAGATAGTCGAGGACGCGGAACTCAGCGGCTTGTTCCTCAGGAGTGCGGCGAGAGCGGGCGGACGATCCGGACATGCCGGCGAGATGGAGCGCCATCTGGCCGTCATCCGTGATGCGATATCCGATGGAGCGTTTGAATTCGGCGCTCAACGGAAGCATGGTGCGGAAGACTTCGCCGATCGGCGCGAGATAGTAGTCGGCAATCCAGCGGCCGAGGCGGAGTAGTTGCTCGTCAAGAACTGGGGTGGGATCGAGCACCGAGATGATGTTTTTCGTCGTGACGGAAGGCTGGCGGTCGTGCAATTCGACGACGATGCCCGAAATTCGCTGCTGGCGGAATGGGACCAGCACGCGTCCGCCGACGACCGGCGCGGCTTCTGCGGGGACGCGGTAGGTAAAGGCCATGTCCAGCGGCACGGGCACGGCGACGTCGCAGAATTCGGGCATTGGTGGAAGGATAAACTACGGATCGCCGGCGCGGGCCGAGTACCGTTCAGAGGTAGGGATGCTTCGACTCCACGGATCATCCGCTTCGCGGGTGATCCGTTCCGCTCAGCACGACAAGTCTATTCACTTTTCTGCGTAGGTTTCAGGCCCAGGTACTTCATCACCATCTGCAGATCCTTCCAGGCCTCGCCTTTCTGGCGTGGATCACGGAGAAGAAATGCGGGGTGATAGGTTACGGCCAGGCGCGCTCCTTGCCACGACGGATCGGTGCTGCGCGCACCGGCAGGCATGAAATCGTAAAAGCGGCCACGCAGTTCCGACATCGGCGCGTTGATGGCGAGCAGGTTCTTGGCGGCGACGGCTCCCAGCGCAACCACAACCTTGGGCTTGATTATGGCGATCTGCCGCATGAGAAATGGTGAGCAGGTGTCACACTCGTCGCGCTCGGGAGTGCGGTTGCCTGGGGGACGGCATTTGACCACGTTCGCGATGTAGACTTCCTCGCGCGCCAGTCCCATCGCTCTGATCATATTGTTGAGCAACTGACCAGCTCGGCCTACAAAGGGCTCGCCTTGAGCGTCTTCGTCGGCTCCGGGGCCTTCGCCCACAAACATCAACTCGGCTTTGGGATTGCCTACGCCGAATACAATTTGCTTGCGGCCCTGTTTGTGCAGCTTGCAGCGGGTGCAGTCGCCCAGGTCCTCGCGAATCAGCTTGAGCGCGGCTACGGGATCAGTGACCCTGTGCTCCGGTTTCGGCGTTAGTACCTCGAAGATGCTCTCTTCAGCAACGGCCGCGACTGCGGCCGACTTTCTTGGCGACATTTCCTCTCGCAGTTCTGGCTGGGGTGTGAATGGCTCGGGCGCGACCGCTAAATTCGCGGCAAGTCGAGACACCTGCGGCTCGCGACGATAGAAGTCGTAGATGCCCAGTTCGTGATAGTAGCGCAGACGCTCGATGAGAGCGGAACGAAGTTTTAGATCAAGCGTCATGCGATGGTTCGTGAACGGCTCACTGCTCTACGTCGAAATAAATCTTGGTGGTCGCGCGGTACAGCAAAACCTTGACGCCATCCAGTTGCATATCAAGCGAGTCCACGTGCGCCCATTTGATGCCGCGCACGGTCTTACCGGCTTCCGCCACAGCGTTCGCGGCTGCCTTGGCAAAGCTGTCTTTGGAAATTCCAACTATCTCGATCACTTTTTGCGTCATCGCAAGCTCCCTGAACAAAGTTTTATGGAATTGTACGCTGGTCGGCTATCCAAGGTTGGGGAGGGCGTCCCGTTTGCGCGTTTCCAAACAAATTGGCTGTAAGGCGGGTCTATGCTTTCACGGTTGACTTGCGATGCTGGCGGAGGCGGACCACCTGGTCGAGAACGCGCTGGGCAACTTCCCACTTGGTGGTTTCGGGTACCTCGACGACTTCGTCGCGAGTGATGATGGTCACCGCATTGCGGTCCGAGTCAAAACCAACTCCTTTGCGCGAAACGTCGTTAACCACGATGGCGTCGAGGTTCTTGTCGACCAGCTTCTGGCGGGCGTTTTCGAGAACATTTTCGGTTTCCGCGGCGAAGCCGACAACGACCTGCGTCGTCTTTCTGACGGAAAGCTCCTTCAGAATGTCGGGCGTGGCTTCCAGTTCCAGAGTCATCGGACCTTTGCGCTTGATCTTTTGGCCGGCGGCGATTTTCGGACGATAGTCGGAAACGGCTGCGGTCTTGATTACGATGCTGGCTTGGGGAAGGAGGTGGAGCACGGCATCGCGCATTTCTTGGGTTGACTCCACGCGCGTAACCTCAGCCGCACCGTGCGGCGTAAGCGAGGTTGGTCCGCTCACGAGCAGAACACGCGCGCCCCGACGCAGAGCCGCCTCGGCCAGGGCATAGCCCATGCGGCCGCTGGAACGGTTAGTGAGGAAGCGAACGGGATCGATCTTTTCGCGCGTGGGGCCAGCAGTGATCAGTAAAGTCTCGCCGCTCAGGTCTTGCGATGCCCCAAGAGTTTCCAGCACGGCGGTGACGATGGCCTCGTTCTCGGCGAGGCGGCCCGCGCCGGTCATGCCACAAGCCAGGTAGCCAGAGCCCGGCTCTACGATTCTGACGCCGCGTTTGCGGAGAATCTCAAGGTTCGCCTGTGTGGCGGGATGGTTCCACATGTTCACGTTCATGGTCGGCGCCACCACGACGGGAGCCGTGGTCGCGAGATAAAGCGTGGTCAGAAAGTCGCTGGCGATTCCGTGTGCAAAATGCGCGAGAACGTCTGCCGTAGCCGGAGCGACGACGAGAGCATCAATCGATTGCGCCACGGCGATGTGCTCGATGGCTGAGTCGATGTTGGGAGTGTGTTCTTCGCCGGGTGAAAACATGCCAGTGATGACTTTTTCTCCCGAGAGGGCGGCGAAGGTGAGGGGACGAACGAACTCCTGGGCAGCGCGGGTCATGATAACCTGCACGCCAATGCCGCGATCCTGCAGGAGACGAACGATTTCGGCGGCTTTGTAGGCTGCGATGCCGCCGGTGACGCCGAGGGCGATCTTCATGAATTTTTGATTGTTGATTCCTGATGACTGATTCAAGATCTATGGGCCAAAGCTGCTTTCAACCATCACAAAATCAACAATCCCCGCTCAGTCCTGGCCTAGTGCTTTGTCCAGAGCCTCTCCAACTTGCTCGGCGGCGGTACGGTTGTCGGGAATTTCCCACTTCACCTTGCCCGCGCGGATTTCATCCTGCGCGATGCGGCACGGCTTGCGGGAATTGGTGTTGACCACGGGTGGTGCGCCGGATTGGAGTTGGCGTGCACGCCGCGCCGCCACCAAAATGTATCGGTAGTTGCTGTCAAAGCCTTCTATCAACTTCATTGGGACTCTCCCCCTTGAAAACCGATTTAAGCTATTCGACACCGAGCATTGAATGATGCCTCGCACGAACATGACCAGCTTTCGGGCGCGTCTCGTTTGTGGCTGAGTTGGCCGTCGCCCACCCGCTTGGGCGTTCATGAAATGATACCGCGAAACCTACGAGCGTGCCGAGGGGGGAGACTCTCGGAACGACGCCAGGATGGGCTGCACGCGGTTACGAATGGCGGTAAGCCGACAACGATCGGCCAAGTCCATTACTCGCCGCTCCTCGTTGGACAGTGCCCGCCGTAGACGTTCGGAAAGCACGATGGCTTTGAGGTACTCAACGGATTCCTGCAAGTCATCGTTGATCACAATGTAGTTGTACTCATTGTAGTTTTCAATCTCACGAGTGGCGGTGGCCAAACGGCGTTGGATCACCTCTTCGGCGTCCTCGCTGCGGTGCCGGAGGCGCCACTCCAGCGTCTTGAGGTTCGGAGGCAGGATGAAGATGCTGACTCCCTCGGGAAGGTTATGCTTGATCTGCGCAGCACCCTGGACGTCGATATCGAGCAAAAGGTCATGACCTTTCTGCTCTGCATCTTTCAAGAACTGGCGCGCTGTTCCGTAGAAATTTCCGAAGACGTTGGCGTGCTCCAGGAACTCATCGGCGCGGATCATCTTTTCGAATTCTTCACGGGGAACGAAGTGGTATTGCTTGCCGTTTTGCTCAGTGCCCCGCGGCGGGCGCGTGGTGTAGGAGATCGAGAAATCGAGGTTGGGAACAAGTTTCAGGAGCTTGTTGACCAGCGTCGATTTCCCCGAGCCGGAGGGCGCGGAGATGATGTAGACGATCGGCTTGCGGGAAGGGCTCATTCCAGGTTTTGCACCTGCTCGCGGGACTTCTCAATTTCGGCTTTCATGGCCAGGCCGGCTTCGGTAATCTTGAGCGCTTCCCCGGCGAGGCCGGAGGTCTTCGAAAGCAGCGTGTTGGCTTCACGATTCATTTCCTGGAGCAGGAAGTCGAGCTTTTTCCCAACCTCGCCGCCCTCATCGAGGAGGCCGAGGAAATGCTGGACATGGGTTTCGAGGCGCACGATTTCTTCCTGGATGTCGCTGCGATCGACCAGGAGTGCGGCCTCCTGCAGAGCCCGCTCCTTGTCGATGCTGGCGCCGAGCAGTTCCTGCAACCGCGACTGCAGTCGCTCGCTGTAGTTTTGTAGCACGGCGCGACGATGCTGCTGCACACTCTTACCTGCCTGGAGCAGATGAGCCATGCGTTCGCGCAACTCGCGGGCAATGCCGCGGCCTTCTTCCTCCCGCATTTGATTCAGGCGATCGAGGGCCTCACCAACTTTGGCCAGAACGGCAGATTCGATCTCTCCGCCGGCGCTCTCGTTAGCCGAGTCGAGAGCGCCAGGAATGCGCAGTACCGCGTTGAGGTCGGGCTCGGTGGAGAGTGAAAACTCGGCGGCGGCGGCGCGGAAGGCTGCGATGTAACCGCCAACGATCTCGCGGTTAAGGGAAAAGGTCTCGCTCACCGTGCGTTCCAGGCTCAAGGTGACTTCGACATGGCCGCGCGCCATTTTTTCCTTCAGCAAGCGCCGGAGTTGCATCTCGAGCGAATCGGTGCCTGAGGGCAAGCGAAAATGCAGATCGAGAAAACGGTGGTTGACCGACTTCAGGGAAAGCGCGAAAGCCAGGCGTCCGTTCGGGGCGGCGGTGGCGACGCTGGAGGCATTCTGGCGTGGAACTTCTCCTCTCACTTGGGCAAAACCCGTCATCGAGCGTATGGGCATAGGGGCCGTGATTGTTTTCAAGTCTCTGCGACTGCCTTGGGGGCGTCTACGCTAGCGAATTGCAATTCGTAGAGACGCCGGTAAGTACCTAATTTCTGCATTAACTCTTCGTGCGCGCCGATATCGGCGATCGTACCGTTTTCGATGACCACAATGCGGTCCGCACGGCGCACCGTCGAGAGGCGATGGGCGATCACGAACACGGTGCGGCCGGTCATCAGATTGTGGAGCGCAGACTGTACCAGAGCTTCTGACTCGCTGTCGAGCGCGGACGTGGCTTCGTCGAGAATCAGGATCGGCGCATTTTTGAGCAGCGCGCGGGCAATGGCAAGCCGCTGACGCTCGCCTCCGGAAAGCCGCACGCCTCGCTCTCCGATGACGGTATCGTAACCCGAAGGGAGCGCCAGAATGAAATCGTGGGCAAGAGCCGCGCGAGCAGCCGCTTCGACTTCCTTCTGCTGCACGTAGGGCTGGCCGTAGGCAATATTGTTGCGCACGGTGTCGTTGAACAGCACCGTTTCCTGAGTCACGATCCCGACCTGGGCTCGCAGAGAAGCAAGGGTCAGGTCGCGGACATCAAGTCCATCGATGAGGATTCGTCCCGCGGTCACGTCGAAGAAGCGTGGAATCAGGTGAACCAGGGTGCTTTTGCCGGCTCCGCTCGAACCGACAACAGCGAGCACTTCGCCACGCTTCACCTCGAGGTCAATGCCGTGCAGAATCTCGCGGGAATCGTCGCCGTCTCCTTCGTAAGAAAAGCAGACGCCGTCGAACTTAATGCTGTTGGCAAAGCGCGGCAGCCGTTTCGCGCCCGGTTTTTCGGAGACGACGTCGGTGGTATCCATGAATTTGAACAACTGCGACGACGCACCGAGGGCCTGCTGAAAGCTGTTATTGAAAACCGCAAACTTGCGGACCGGGTTATACATGCTGAGGACCGCGGCGACGAACGTCACGAAGGCGCCCAAGGTCAATTCGTTGTGCGCGATGCGTTCCCGCCCCAGGAGCAGCAGCAACGCGATGGCGATGGCGCCAAAGATATCCATCAAGGGAGAACTGACGGCAGCGGCGGCGACCGAACGCAGGTTGGCGCGAAACAGGCGTTGGGCCGCGGTACGAAAGCGGGCGACCTCCCAGGATTCCATGCCGAAGGCCTTGACGATGCGGTTGCCGGTGATGGTCTCCTGCAAAATGTTCTGCACATCGGCCAGTTGGTCCTGGCCGCGCCGCGTCGTGGAGCGCACGCGGCGGCCAATCCGCACCGCCGAATAAATGATGAAAGGAATAAACAGAACCAGGACCCAGGCGAGTTCGCGGCCGAGTATCACCACCAGGATTGCGGTGAACAGGAACGAGAAGAATTGCTGCAGGAACTCCGCCAGAACGCTCGACATGGCGAATTGCACGCGCTCAATGTCGTTGATGATGGTCGAGATCAGAGTGCCGGTTGTGTGCCTGGTAAAAAATGCCGCCGAACGCCGCAAGACCGAGTTGTACAGGTCGTTGCGCAAATTCGTGATCATACCGAACCCGGCATGATTCACCAGATAGGTGCCGGCATAGTCGAAGATTCCCTTCAGCACCGTCGAGGTCACAAGCGCATACGCGACTATGGTCCACGCATTGTGCAAGGCGGTGGGAACATAACGCTGGAGGTAGATGGGATGTCCGGTCTGGGGCATGGTGAAGAGAATGATGTTTTCCGAACCGGACGAGGGATTCAGCACGCGGTCCATGACCGGCTTTAGCAGGACCAAGCGGAATGCTTCCAGAAATCCGACGCCCGCCAACAGGCACACGCCCGGCAACAATTGCGGCAGGAAGGGAAACACGTAGCGGATGAGGCGCGTCAGCTGCCGCATGGGGCTCCCGGGCGGGGCAGACCGCAGTCGCTTGCTGCCGATCGAATAAGCATCAGATGCAAGGCCCTATTTTACTTGAGTAGCCTTCCGGGGAAAGGTGGCGTCGGCGTTTCCCGAGCGAGGTTAACCCGTGGTCAAACTCGAAGGCTAAAACGGAGCGCCTGAACAGTCTGTTGGAAGTGCCTCGGGGACGGCAAGAGCGCACCACAGCGGCTAAAGCCTGAACTGAGTTTGCGCGAGTGCATGGCACGAGTAGAACTCGTGCCCTTCCCGGTCTCGCCCGACCTATCGGGGACTGTCTCGGTGAACGACCTTCACGCGGTAGCCGGCGTGGCGAAGGTTCTTGCCTACCTCCTCGGCGATCATGACGGAGCGATGCTGGCCACCGGTACATCCGAAGGCGATCGTGAGGTAATTTTTGCCCTCATGGATATAGTGCGGAAGCAGGTAGATGAGGAGATCAGAAATGCGGACGACGAACTCGCGCGTCTGCGGGAAGGAGCGAATGTACTTGGCCACGCTCGGATGCCGCCCGGTCAGCGGCCGGAACTCGGGGACAAAATGCGGATTGGGCAGGAAGCGAACGTCGAAGACCAGGTCCGCGTCTTCGGGGACGCCCTGCCGGAAGCCGAAGCTGACGCAGGAGACGAGGATGCCCTTTTCTGGTGACTCCTGCTGATGAAAGCTCTGGTTGATGTGGGCGCGCAGTTCGTGCACGTTGAACTTGGAGGTGTCGATGACGAAATCGGCGAGGCGGCGGATGCCACCCAGGCTACGGCGCTCGGCTTTCAGAGCCGATTTCACTGGTGCATCCGTACCCAAGGGATGGGGGCGACGGGTCTCGCTGAAGCGACGCAGCAGGACAGAGTCGGAGGCCTCCAGGAATACCACCCTGGTCGGAATCATGCGCCGAATGGACTTCAGGATTCCGGGCAACTTGTCGAGCTTAGAGCCTTCGCGGACGTCGACCACCAGCGCCGTGCGACGGATTTCACTCGACTGCATGGCCAACTCGGCGAATTCGGGGATCAACTGGACTGGCAGGTTGTCGACGCAGTAGTAACCCAGGTCCTCAAAGGCCTTGAGCACCGAGGCCTTGCCCGAGCCGCTCATGCCCGTGATGATGACCAGTTCGGGCGAGCGCTGGCCGTCGCCGGCAGCTTTCTTCTGGTTGCGCTTTGAGCCTTCTCGCGCGCGGCTGGCCTTCCGGGGCTTCATGAAATGGATAGTAGCATTGAGCAGCGCCGGCTGCCTTCGGCCGGCGATTAGCGACTGAGGTACCGGCAGATCCTTGAGTGGGCGATGATTCGAATTGGAAATGCAGATTTGTCTCCTGGCCGCGCCGACAGGTAAGCTATGGCGTCATGAAAAAGTTCGAGGATCTTACGGAACGGGAAGTGCTCGCGCTGGCCATTGCTTTGGAGGAAGAAGACGAGCGCGTGTACTCCGACTTTGCCGAGGGACTGCGGCAGGACTATCCCGCAACTGCATCGATGTTTGATGGCATGCGCGAAGAGGAATCGGGGCACAGGAGGCGTTTACTTGAACTCTACCGGAAAAAGTTCGGCGAACATATTCCGCTGATCCGGCGACAGGATGTGCGTGGTTTCGTCGACCGCCCGGCGCTGTGGCTGGTGCGTCCGCTGCGGATTGAAGCGGTGCGCAAGGAAGCGTCGACGATGGAGGTGGAGACGCGCCGCTTTTATGAAAAAGCCGCGGCGCGCACGCAGGACGCGAGCACTCGACAACTGCTCGACGACTTGGCTACCGAGGAGCGCGAACACGAAGAGCGCGCCCAGGAACTCGACAAACAAAAGCTTCCAGCTAATGTGAAGGCCGACGAGGAAGTTGCCCAGCGCCGTTTGTTCGTTTTGCAGATTGTGCAGCCGGGGCTGGCGGGGCTGATGGACGGTTCGGTCTCGACGCTGGCGCCAGTGTTCGCTGCTGCGCTGGCTACGCAGAAAAGCTGGGACGCATTTCTGGTGGGCCTGGCTGCGTCGGCGGGTGCAGGCATCAGTATGGGTTTTGCTGAAGCTTTGTCGGATGATGGAAGTTTAACCGGCCGCGGCCATCCGTGGGTGCGGGGCGTGATTTGTGGGGCGATGACCGCTCTTGGCGGCATTGGTCACACGTTGCCGTTTTTGTTGCACGATTTCACGATGGCGCTTTGGGCCGCTGGAATTGTAGTGCTAGTAGAACTGGGTGCGATCACTTGGATTCGCAAGCGATACATGGACACACCCTGGGTCTCTGCCGCTCTGCAGGTAGGCTTAGGCGGCGCATTGGTATTCATTACCGGGATGTTGATCGGGAAGTACGGGGTGTCATGAGACATTGCACCCCCAAGTAGTGCATCGAGCTACGTCTCTACGGCTGGGTATCGAGCGGATGCGCGCTCTTTTCGTAGAATTCGTTTTGCAGTTTGAGGCTGACATCGTCGGCTTTCACCGCGCGGATCGCCTTCACTACCGAATCAATCCACCATTTCATCTGGTACTCGCCTAACTCTTTCGTGGCGGCTGAGCCGTCGCCCGAGTAGTGGAATGGGAAGCGCGTGTACCACCAGATTCCGGTGTAGATATCTTCGGGGAGCTTCTGGCGGGCCTGGTCGGCGCCGGATTCGTTCGTGGCGCGGTCCAGATGCACGGTGTCGGGCCGGGAAATCATCATCTTCGACGTCTCGCTCTCGCCGGCGTGCATGTCGATGGTGGTCTTCTTCGGCGGTCCCCCGTGCTGCGGGGTGCGCTCGTCGAATATGTAGACCACGTAGTCATGGGGCTTGTCGAGTTGGCTCTGCGCGAAATAGGGCAGAAGATGCTCGTTGCCGCCGTGGCCGTTGACGATCAGGACTTTCTTGCAGCCGTTGCGCGCCATTTCATCGGTCGTTTCCTGAAGCAGCGCGAGCTGGATCTGGCGGCTGTAGGCCATGGTTCCGGGCTCGTGGCGCGCCTCGGCGATCTGGCCGAAGTAATACTCCGGGAAGACGACCGCGTATTCCTCTTCTGCCGCGTGCAGCGCGGCGTAGCGGACGTCCAGCAGATCCGTGCCGAGCGGCAGATGCGGGCCGTGTTTTTCGAGGATGCCGAAGGGCAGCAGGCACGTTCCCTGCGAACGGCGAATGCCATCGCGGAAATCGGAGGCCGTGAGTTCTTCCCAGTGCACGGAGAGCTTTGCCGGAGACGAGGCGGCTTGGGCGCGGACAAACGGCGCCGGACTCAGGACCACGGACAACGCCAGAAGCATCAGGAGGGAAGCAGGTTGACAAGTGTGAGTCATGGACAAAATCTCCCGCGGCGAATTCTAGCACGCGAATCCTTCAGCATTAAAACGTATGAATAGGGTATTCTAAGGTCCTCTGACGAAATCTGAGCGAGTCGTCAGTAGGCCTTGATAGCGAGGAACGAGGGTCGCGGGAGATCAAAGTCCCCGTCCTGTCTCGCCAAAGAACGGCGAGACAAGGACGGGGCACCCGATTTGGCTGATGGCTGAAAGCTGACGGCTGCTCTTAAGGGGCTTCGATCAGCTCCATCTTGCCCTCGCGGGTGCGGTGCAGGACCATGACTTTGCCTTTGGGATCGCGGAAGACGAAGACGTCGCGGTCCTTGAAGTGGGCTTCCTTGATCGCTTCTTCCAGCGTCATGGGACGCATCGCGACGGCATCTTCGGAGCGGACCAAGTGGACCTCAGTGGTCTTGGCAACGGCAGGATATTTGTGAACGAGGACGGGCACGGCCGTCTTTTCGGACAATCCAACGGCGGTCTGCAGCTCTTCTTGCGGCGACTGATGGCCGCCATTCCACTTCTTGACTTCCTCGCTCTTGCGGGCGGAACGCTTCTTCGCCTGCCAGCGAGTCTTGTACTTGATCGCCTGCTTCTCCAGGTGGTCGAGCGCTTCATTGACGGCGATCGTCATGTCCTTGGCCTGGGCCAGGCCGACCAGCGGGCCGTTGCGAGGGTTGATGGTGATTTCGGCTTTATGGCGGTGCTTCTCGACGGTGAGGATCACCTTGGTTTCAAATCTGTCGCCCAGGATTTTGCGGATTTTTACGAGGCCGGTCTCAACTTCTTTGCGGATGGTGGAAGTGACTTCGTAGTGTCTGCCGGTGTATTCCACGTTCATGAGCGCCCCTCCTAAAATTTCTTGCCTGAGATAAATCGGGCACTACATTTGGTCGTTTGCCGTTGGTCGTTAGTCGCTAGCTCAAACTTGGCTTTTCATCTATGGTCAGCTTTGCCAACGACCAAGGACGAACGACTAACGACGCTATTTCTTTACCCGGCGCTGGTGCGTGCTCGGGATGCGCATGTCTTCGCGGTATTTGGCAACTGTGCGGCGGGTCACCTGGATGCCTTGCGATTGCAGGATGCGGGTGATCTGCTCGTCGGTCAACGGACGGCTGGGATCTTCTTCGTCGATGAGCTTCTTGACGCGGCGCTTGAGGATGAGCAGCGAGGTGTTGCCGCCCTCCGGCCCCTGCACGCTCTCGCTGAAGAAATAACGCAACTCGAATACGCCTTGCGGCGTATGCGCGTATTTGTTAGCGACCGCACGGCTTACCGTGGAAGGATGCACGCCGATTTCTTCGGCCACCTCCTTGATCATCATGGGTTTGAGTTGATCGATTCCTCGCTCGAGGAAATCCTGCTGGCGGGCGACGATGCAGTAGCAGACCTTGGTGATCGTCTGCTTGCGCTGCTCAATGTTCTTGATGAGCTGGATGGCGCTCTTGTAGCGCTCTTTCACGTAGTCGCGCGTGTTCTTGTCGTTGGTGCCGTCGCGAGTGACCAGCTTTTTGTAGGCCGGGTTCAGGCGAAGCTGAGGCAGGTCTTCGTCATTCATGATGACCAGCCATTCGTCGCCGTGCTTCACGAAAGCCACGTCGGGCTCGATCAGCCGGGCCTGAACTTTGTTGTAGCGAAGGCCGGGCCGCGGATCGAGCGTACGAATGTAATGCAGCGCCTGCTCGACGGCCTCGATGGAACGCCCAATGGCCTTGGCTATCTCTTTGTGGCGCTTGTTTTGCAGGTCACGGAGATGCTGGTCAACAACCGCAATCGCATCCTGCAGAACCTGCGCCGTGCCATTGCCGTTTTTATGCAGAGCTAGTTGAGCCTGATGGTAGCGAAGCTGGTAGAGCAGGCAGTCTCTGAGATCGCGGCAGGCAACGCCCGGAGGATCCAGCAGCCGGACCACTTCCAAGGCTTCCAACAGGTCGGCAGCGGTGAATCTTGGATTGAATATCGGGGCGGTGTGCGCCACCGGCTCGGGCGCGGGTGCTACCGCTGCGGCGGAATCGCCGGAATGCGAGGAGGACGAGAAAGATGCTTCCCTGGGCTGATCACTGGGCAGGGCGACTTCAGCTTCAATATCGTCGAGCCCGGCGCTCTCGCTGGCGTCGAGATCAACCTCGGGTGAGGCTGTAATCCCTCCGACAGAAGTAGGGTCGTCGGCTTCAGAACCAGCTCCGATCTCCGCCAAGCCCAGAGCCTGTGCGGCGCTGACAATGCTCTTGGCGGTCTGGGCATCGGCTTCGGGCGACGCGGGCGGTGCGACGCCCAACAACTCATCGTCGCTGGCGATCAGGTATCCATCTTCGTTCAGATTGCCGACGATCAGGTCCGCGGCCTCGCGTACTTCCGGGCGCAGACTCAGGGCGCCCAGTTGCCAAGCGAGGTGATCGGTCAGGTTGGTCGGCTTGGAGAGAAAGTTTTCAAACGATGGACGTTCGATCTCTTCCATCTCGCTGTGGGTGCGATAGCCGGGATCAAGATAGTCCTGGAAAAATGAGCCGAAATCGATTTCTTCGAACGGATCTTTCTTTTCGACGGCAGTAATGGGATTTTCTTCGTTGGTTGCCGCGGCAGCGCGCTCGCGGTCTTCTTCTTTTTTGCCGACTTCGTCGAGCAGAGGGACGGCGTCTTCGAGCTCTTCGAGCACTGGGTTCTCGACCATCTCAGTGTTGATCATGTCCTTGAGCTCGAGTTTGTTGAGAGCGAGGACGGAAACCATCTGCACCAGGCCGGGGGTGAGGATCTGGCGCTGCGAGAGCTTTACGCTGAGTTTGTGTTGAAGTAACACCATGTCCTTGGTCGTTAGTCGGTAGTCGTTAGCGTTTGCCATTCGTCGTGGGGCAAGCCAACAACCGACGACTAGCGACCAACGACCTATTTCTCACACCAGCGAGAAACTCTCGCCTAAATACACTCTTCTCACTTCCGGATCGACGGCCAACTGGCCAGGCTCTCCCTGACGGAAGATCCTGCCGTCATCGATGATGTAGGCCCGGTCGGTGACCGAAAGGGTTTCGCGCACGTTGTGATCGGTGATCAGCACTCCGATGCCACTGGCGCGCAGGCCGCTGATGATTTTCTGCAAGTCAAGCACGGCTATCGGGTCGATTCCGGAAAACGGTTCGTCCAGCAAAATAAACGTGGGATTGATGCACAGGCAACGCGCAATTTCCACGCGCCGGCGCTCCCCACCGGAGAGGGCATATCCACGGTTCTGGCGGATGTGCTCCAGTCCAAGTTCATCAATAAACTTTTCCATCTTCTCGCGGCGCTCGTGCCAAGAAATCGGCTGTGCCTCTAACACCGCGAGGATGTTTTCTTCTACCGTCAGTTTGCGAAAGACGGAAGCTTCTTGCGGGAGATAGCTGATGCCATACTGACGGGCCCTTAAATACATGGGTACGTCGGTGATGTCCTGACCGTCGTACAGCACGCGGCCAGTATCAGGAGGGATCAGGCCAACAATGGCGTAAAAAGTGGTGGTCTTGCCAGCGCCGTTAGGTCCAAGTAATCCAACAACTTCGCCCTGGTCGACCCGCAAGCTGACACCATTAACGACGCGCCGGCCACGGTACGATTTGCCAATTTCATCTGTGGCCAGAGTACGCATTTATCTTGCCATCTATTGGGCCACTCGCGTTTGCGTTACCACAGGAGTACTTGCTTCACCTTCTACGAGCACCCTATCATCGCGCCTAAAGAAAGTCAACGAAACCCCCGTAATCTTGCCTTGTTCGGCATCAAAAATGCTGGGCGGTCCGCCGGTCAGTACGAATTTGTCCTCGGCAGCCGTATAAACCAGCTTCTGCCCCTCAGCGCGGCGGTTGGGCTGCTGGATGATTACATTCTCTTGGGCGACCAGGTGGTCGAGCTGACCGGGTCCTGCAAACGACTGATTTCTTGATGTTTGACTGTGGGACAGGAGGTAAGCATCGACCGTCTTCGCGTGGACAGAAAAGTCGGCGCATTTCGCGTCCACGCCACTCTCATAGTGGACGCGCCTCTCCGAATCAGCGTACGTGAGGCGGGAGGCCGTGATCGTGATGGGACCTGCCGCGGCCTGTTTGCCACTACTTTTCCCGCCCAGCGGCGCGGACTCAGATTTTGAGGTTTGCTTAGACGTCTGAATCAAAGTTGTCAGCACAGGCGTGGCAGGCGATCCCTGGGCCGTCACGAAACGATGGTCGCGGTCGAATTCAATGGAAGGAGCTTCGATGACGTTGGCGTCCTGCCAGAGCCGGGCGTTACCGCTATAGAGAGCCAGACCCGTAGCGCTGCGTGCGTTCATGCTGCGCGCGGTGACGTGAATCGGGGACGAGGATGCCAGCAAGGCCCCGTCGGGCTGCTCTTTAAGCTCGCTGTAGGTGCTCTTGACGTCGCCCTCGGCCAGGGCCTGGCCCGTGGCCCGGTTGATGCGGATGGTCTTCGCTGTGGTGGCCATGGAGACGGTGGCTATGCGAGGGTTGCCCGTCAGCACGAGCATCTGGTCGGCAGGTGTATAGCGAGCGCGGTTCGCCCAGACTTGTGTCCGCTTGTCAGGCGGCTGGCCGTCGGTGTAGGCGACGTTTCCAAGCTGCGTAACGGAGTCGATTCCACCTTGTGGCAGGAAGGTAGCCTCGACGGAGTCGCTGCTGCTGAGACGATCGGGTTGGCCGGCGGCTGAGCTAACGATGCGGGCATCGGGCGCGCCGTAAATGGAGTTTAAGTGGATTCCCGTCGAGCTGGCATGGTGGCCTTTCGCGGGTTCATCGGTGATGAATTTCGCTAAAAACTTGGCTGCCGTGACTACAGTCCGTTGCGGCGGAGATGCCTGAGCCGCCTCCGCATGCGACTCCGGAGACGAAGAGATCGTGATCTGGGCAGGGCCGGAGGTCTCGGCGCGCTCAAGAATGTTTCCATCAGCGACGTCAAAGTCGATGGCCTTGGCGGTGAGTTCGAAATCCTGCGGCTCGGCACCCGCTCCCGGCTGCTTCACCCCATTGGCCTTCTGCGCCAGTCGAGCGCCATCGAGGGCGTGCACTTTCTGGAGTTGGTTCTGGCCTTGAAACTCCAGCAGTACACGACCGGCATCGCCCTCGATCGGCTGCACTCCCGACTGTTCGACGTGGACATTGCCGGTCAGAACCGCAGTGCGAAGCAAGTCCCGCTTCCCCGTCAGCAGAAGCTCGGCCTGGTCGGAGTGGGTACGAATCTCCGACGCTTGGCTCGCCTGAGGCGTTGCGTTCCGGGCGACAATGCGGTTGTCGGCAATCACATTGCCGCTCGCGTGGATGCGCTCCACGTTATTGTCCTCCCCAAGATCGAAGATGGCCTGATCTGCTTGGAGCAGGCCGCTTTCACGATCCAGATGCGGATGATCCAGCACAACTTCACGCGGATCGTTGGTGATGACACCGTGCTCGGCTTCGATAACCGCGGCGTTCTCACCATTGAGAGCCACATGAATCTGGGACGATAACGTCAGCGTGTTGCTCTTGCCCGCATAACTCACCCCGATGGCCCAACCATTCGCCTGGGGCATGCTGAACTCGACACGGGATTCAGTGGCAGCGTTCCCTGTGTTCTTATTGAAGACCAGATCGCGCGTCTTCAAGTGGATGGAATTCTTGACTTCTTTCGGCGTGGATTGATCGGGACTGGCAAGGCCAGCCGGGTTAGCCACGAGATCGATCTGCACGTCTCCTTTGGCGGTGACGTCGCCAGTTTTGGGATCGTAGCCAAAATCGTCGCCGTAAATCTGATCATAGCGCGTGGAATCGCGGCCGTAGACCACAATGCTGACGTTGTGCAGCTCGGCGCGGCCGTTGAGCTTGAACTCGGTGACGTCGCTCGCCTCGACGGTGAACAGCGTGCGCTTGCCGTCGGACTTCGAGATCCGAAAACCATTTGCGGTCTTGCTGATGTCGTAGCCGAGCTTATTCGGCACTTCCTTGCGGACATCGCGAGTCTGCCAACGCGCGTAGAAGTACATTCCCGCCACCACCGCCGTGAGTATGACGGCGGTCGCCGCCAGCAGGCGTCGCAGATGATAGACCGGGAGCGCCATCTGAGTTCAGTGTAATGCAAGAGCTACTGCGTCGTTGGTCGTTAGTCGTTGGTCGTTGGCGGATCGTCGTTGGTGCGGAGCCCGCCGGGCTTAGCCAACGACTAACGACCAGCGACCAACGACGTTCTTCGGGCCTCGTCTAAACTGGTAAAGATATGCCCATGGAATCCGCGCCGCCGCTGCTCGATTTCCAGAACCTCCGCGTGATGCGGGGGCAGAAGATCGCGCTCGACGACTTCAGCCTTCGCATCGAGGCCGACGAGCACATCGCGATCCTTGGCCCGAACGGCTGCGGCAAATCAACGCTGATCAAAACCATCACCCGCGAATGTTATCCGGTGGATAGGCAGGAGTCTTCGCTGAGCATCCTCGGGGAAGAAAGCTGGAACGTGTTTGACCTGCGCGCTCGGCTGGGAATCGTCTCGAATGACCTGATGCTCTCTTGCACCAGCGAGGCCTGCGGACGGGATGTGGTGCTTTCCGGCTTTTTCAGCAGCACCGCCATCTTTCCGAATCACGCGGTGGATCCGGCGAAGCAGAAGTTGGCCGACGCGGCGCTGGAGGAACTGAAGATCCTGCACCTGGCGGAGCGGCCCGTGTGTGAGATGTCGTCGGGAGAGGCTCGCCGCGTGCTGATCGCCCGCGCCTTGGTGCATAAGCCGCGGGCGCTGTTGTTCGACGAACCGTGCAACTCGCTCGACCTCGCCGCCCAGCAGAGTCTGCGGCAGACCATGCGCGAGCTCGCGGATTCAGGAACCGCGATCATTCTCGTGACCCACGAACTGGCCGACATTGTCCCCGAGATTCAGCGCGTCGTGCTGATGAACCGTGGACGAGTCGTGGCCGACGGCCCCAAAGAAGAAATCCTGCAGGTGGAGCGGCTGTCGGCTCTGTTCGGAGTCAACGTGGAGATGGCGCGGCGGGACGGGCACTACCATTTGTGGTGAGGGATGGGCATTGCGGTGCGTTAGACTATTCGCCTCGACAGCTTTTCCCCATGACCAAACTAGAGAAGAAACGCCTCTCCGCCGTCTTGCGTGCGACCGAGTATCTCTTCCTTGAAAACATCGCCTTGAAGTTGGTGCTTGAACACCGTGAAGTTCCAAACTGGCAAAAGCTCCTGGAACGCCTGCTAGCAGACAAGGAAATGCTGGCAGGTGTTCGGCTGAAATTCAGGGACATCTACGAGAAAATTGAGGGATCATCCAATCCCTCTGCTGCCCTCGAATCGTTTTTGGGAGAAAGTTCGCCAAGGCGTCAAAGATGATGAAATCAACATCGGAAGCCGAACGCATTGCCGATCAACTTCGGCGCGCCTTCGAGGGCAGCGCGTGGCACGGGCCAGCGCTGCTCGAACTGCTGGCGGATGTGAATGGCGTCACCGCAGCGGCCAAGCCGCTGGCCAACGCTCACAGCATCTGGGAACTGGTCCTGCACATAAAAGCATGGGATGGAGCGGGTTTGCGCCGGCTAGCGGGGGACAAGTACCAGCCGACAGGTCTGGCCAATTTCCCCATGCCGCCGAAGCCTACAGAAGCGGCATGGCGGAAAGCTGTGGCGGCGGCTAAACGCACGCACGATGCTCTGGTCAAGACCGTCGCGGCTCTCTCCGACGAACGACTTCGTGACCGCGTTCCCGGCAAGCGATACAACTTCTATCACATGCTCCACGGAATCGCGCAGCACGAGCTTTATCATGCCGGGCAGATTGCTCTGCTGAAAAAGGCACAAGCGCGGTCGCGGCGAGGCTGATTTGGGAAGGGCACGGCTTTCGGCCGTGCGGTTTATGCCGCACAAAAATGTGGGCTTCAGCCCTTGGGGGCCGCTTTGGATGCATGCACGTCAAACCCCGACTTCAGCGGCTAAAGCCGCGTTCTTTGCGTACGCTGAAATGGCACGAGTGGAACTCGTGCCCTCCCCGAACGCACTGATGAGACCGGTTCCGGTGCGCCGCGTCCCCTAGTTCGTGGCGTCACCATTTCTTGAAAATCACGGCGACCGCTGCCACGATCAGCGCGAACCCCGCCAGGTAGTTCCAGCGCAGCGGTTGCCGCAGGTAGAGGACGGAAAACACTGCGAAGACGGTCAGGGTTATCACCTCCTGGATTGTCTTGAGTTGTGCTGCGGTGAACTCGTAGGAGCCAATGCGGTTTGCCGGCACTTGAAAGCAGTATTCAAAAAATGCGATCAGCCAGCTCACCACCACGACCTTGTAGAGCGGCACCTCGCGGTACTTCAGGTGCCCATACCAGGCGATGGTCATGAAGATATTTGAGATCGTAAGTAGCGCGATCGTCCTCATAAGGCGCAGCAATCCTTTCTGCGGTTGAGTTAAAAAGCGGGGCGCAACCGTCCCGATGACCGGAAATCCCGAGGTCCCCTAACTTAGCTGATCCAGATGCTCTTTCGCCGCTTTCCGTTTACAATTTGTTCCCGGCAACCGGCCGTCGAGAATTTCTCCTGCCAGTTCAAGATCCGATCTCTGTCGCTGTCGTGGGCGTGGGCGTTTTTGGGCGCAATCACGCGCGAGTCTACAAGGAACTGGAACATCAAGGAGAGGCCGTTCGCCTGCTGGGCGTGGTCGATCCGGATGTGAACCGCGCCGACACCGTGGCGCGCGAGTTTGGCTGTAAGGCCTTCGGCTCCGTCGAACAGATGCTGACTACGCACAGCGAGGTGCAAGCCGCGTCGGTGGCGGCGCCTACGGTGCATCACCTTCCGGTGGCCCGCGACCTGATGAAAGCCGGCGTGGACGTTCTCATTGAAAAGCCGCTGGCGGCTATGCTCGGCGAAGCTGAGGAGTTGGTCGCGCTCGCGGCCACCCACAAGCGTGTCGCCCAAGTGGGGCATCTGGAGCGCTTCAATCCCGCGGTGCGGGCCACACTTCCGATTTTGACCCAGCCCATGTTTTTTGAAGTGCACCGGCTCAGCGTCTTCACGCCGCGATCGCTCGATATCGACGTAGTACTGGACCTGATGATCCACGATCTCGATATTGTGCTGGCCTTCGCCAAGTCGCCGGTGAAGGAGGTTCGCGCCGTTGGCCTGCCCATTCTGTCCGGGAAGGTGGACATCGCGAACGTACGCCTGGAACTTGAGTCAGGATGCATCGCGAACTTCACCGCCAGCCGCGTCTCCACCGAACGCGTGCGCAAGCTGCGCTTTTTCCAGCCCCGTCAGTACGTGTCTCTCGACTATGGACGGCAGGAGGTGCTGGTCTTCACCGTCGGCGAAGATGGCGGTGTGGAGGGTACGCCTTCCGTGAATCCACAGATCGGCATCACCAAGCCGCCTGTGGCTTCCGAAGAGCCGCTCCATGCTGAGCTTAAGTCGTTCCTCCACGCCGTGCGGCAGCGATCCACGCCGGTGGTTCCCCTGGAAGATGGCCGCCGGGCGTTGGCTTTGGCGCTTGACATTCTTGCCGCCGTTGGCGACCACGGAAAGAAAATTGATCTCGCGGCCATGGCGCGGACCGCGAACCTACAAAGGCCGTGAAGCAATAGCAATTTCCTCTAGGAACGACCGGCCCTCGAGGCGCTGCCCCCTGAAGCCGGGGGATGCTCATGAGTCAGCGGTTTTGCCCCGCCGATAGCCTTTACGTAACACTCTTGATGAACTGCATTTCCGTGCTCGTCAGTGCGCGCGTTTTCCAGTGGTATGGGCTCATTGCAGAGATGACATTTCACGGCACGAATCATCGCGCCTCCAAAAAAAACTTAAGAGGGTCGATCATTAGAAGTAACCCCGAACGGAGCGTTTAGTTGTGCGCGGCCGTTAAAGTCGCACGAAAGCTGCAGCATTTACATATATTTACAGAAGTAACTCGCTCCCGCATTCCAGTGAGCAGAACGGCAGGAAAGATGCGAGAATAGAGTTAACTTGGTTGTAGCGCGCCGCGCACGTTGCGTTTCCTCAGGAAGGCCAGATGCAACGCGTTGGCCGCCGTTCGTGTCTAATGGCCAAGGGTGAACACGGTTAAGCGCAGCGCATGCCGATTACGCAAATCCCATTCCAGGATCCGGTAGCCCCGCCCGAAAAACCGCAACCGGAGCAACTCGGCCTCTACGATAGAGAAGACTGGGAAACGGCTTATCGCGATCTCGACGAGCGCGTGCCGCACCTGCTGATTCAATTGCAGGACGACCTTACCCGCTCGCGCAGGCGGGAGGCAGCGTGGATATCAATCATCGCGCACCTGCTTGTCTTCATAATGCTCTGGAATTTCGACCTGATCGAGAAGTACGTTCCCTGGCACAGGGCGGTTGTGGTCGCGTTAGACGCGAATAAGGACAAGAACGTTACTTTCCTGGCGCTGCCTCCGGATCTTCAGAAGGTCCCGCACAAGCCCAACACCAACATCATCTCTGATAAGGACCGCATCGCGACCTCGCGGCATCCGGAGTTGGATATCAAGGAATTGCGGAAGATTCTGGCGACGCCACCTCCCGGCGCGCCCGGAATGACCGGGCCACGCGCACCTCAGCCCGCGGCGCCGCAAGCCATGGCGCAGAATCAGTCTCCGCAGCAGGGACAGCCGGCTACGCCGCGTCCGCAGTTCGACAGCAATCAGACGGCGCAACTGCAATTGCCGGCACGGCCGAACAGTAACAACACGTTCAGCAAGTACGCCAACGGCATGAGCGCGGGCTCCGCCATTCAGCAAGCCATGCAAGGGGCGGCAGCCAATCGCGCGAGCGGAGGTGGAGGACAAGAGGGTGACTTCGGCCTGGGCACGGGCGCGCACGGCCGTCAGTTGGGGGCTCTCGACATTCTGAGCGATACCCAGGGCGTGGATTTTGGCCCTTACTTGCAGCGCATTCTGACGGATGTGAGGGACAACTGGTATCGCATCATTCCCGAATCCGCCGAGATGAAGAAGGGGAAGCTCGCCATCGAATTTGCGATCACGAAGGATGGCAAGATCGCGGACATGCGTCTGGTCGCCACTTCCGGAGATGTCGCGTTGGATCGCGCGGCGTGGGGTGGCATCACCGCTTCCAATCCGTTTCCTCCACTGCCCGGCGATTTCACGGGACCGTATCTCGCGCTTCGCTTTCGTTTTTACTACAACCCCGACAAATCTGACTTGCAGTAGCTACGCGCGAAACACCTCCCTCTTCGAGTCCTTACTTTGATTCTGTTCGGCCAAACACAGCCGATCGGCGACTAGGTGGTGCGGGCGCCATCCTTAGCGGAGCTGTTCTTCAGGCGGAGGAAGGAGCTCCCACCTTGGCGGATAGCTCGTCCAGCCAGGTCCCCGCGCGAGATCCCACCGAGAATCTCACTCGGCTGAACTGCGCCGAGTTCGGTATGACGCCCTCAAAAGGACTACTCACTACTCCCTCGTGGACAGAGCGCTTTCTCGCATCAGCCGCACCTGCTACATTTTGAGCCAGTGTCGCCCTCGGAAGAATACGCCCAGCGCCTGAAGTCCCGCGAGTCTCGGGTTGCGCATTACGAAAAAATTCATATACGCCTCGGAAACGTCCGGCTGGTTCTGGCCTTTCTCGCTGTGGTTTTGGCGTGGGCCTCGTTCCGAGGACATTACCTCTCGCCATGGTGGCTCGCGGTGCCAATAGCCGTATTCGTGGGCGTCGCAGCTTATCATTCGCGGATTCTACGGAATCGCGAACTGGCCGAGCGTGCCGCCGCATTCTATAAGAACGGACTGGCGCGCATCGAAGACCGTTGGGCCGACGTAGGCGAAACCGGCGAGCGCTTCGACGATCCTCATCACGTGTACGCCGCCGATCTCGATTTGTTCGGCAAAGCCAGCTTGTTCCAGCTGCTTTCAACGGCGCGCACTCACATGGGCGAAGACACGCTCGCGAACTGGCTGCTGTCGCCCTCACCGGTGGAACATATCCACGAGCGCCACGCCGCGATTTCCGAATTGCGCGATCAATTGGATCTACGCGAAGACCTGGCGGTACTCGGCGAAGATGTGGGCGTAGGGGTGCATCCCGACGCGCTGCTGGCCTGGGCGGAATCTCCAAACCAGATGAAGGCACTATGGATTCGAACTCTGGCCCCCTGGCTGGCGGTCTCTGCGGTTTTCGCGGTTGCGGTGTGGGCATATTGGGGAATGGCCACACCGCTGGTGCTGATCGTCGTGATCGAAGCCGTGCTTACTTACCGATTGAAGGCGGCGCTGGAGGAAGTGCTGCATGGGACCGAGCACGCATTTCACGACCTGGATCTGCTCTCCGGCCTGCTCGCGCGACTGGAAGCGCATACGTTCCAGGCTCCTCGGCTGCGGACGCTGCAGAAACAGCTTTCATCGAGCGAGGTCCCGAGTTCGCAGGCCATTGCAAAGCTCAGAACCCTGGTGGATCTCATCAACTCCCGCCATAACACCTTTCTGCGGATCATCGATGCGCCGCTGATGTATTCCGTGCAACTGGCGTTCGCGGCCGACCGCTGGCGCCAGGCCCACGGGAAGGTTCTGCGATTGTGGGTCACTGCCATCGGAGAGATCGAAGCGCTGCTTTCGCTGGCGACTTACAGCTTCGAGCATCCTGCCGAGCCTTTTCCTGAATTCGGCGACGGGGTGGCGTCGTTCGAGGCCGAAGAACTCGGCCATCCGCTCCTACCAGCCGCTGTTTGTGTTCGCAACAATGTGAGCGTCACTGGGGAGGCGCGCGTTCTACTGGTCAGCGGGTCGAACATGTCGGGCAAAAGCACGCTGCTGCGCGCCGTTGGGATGAACGTGGTGCTCGCAATGGCCGGTGGCCCTGTCCGGGCCCGCCGCCTGCGCCTTACGCCTCTGCAGGTAGGCGCCAGCATACGAATCAACGATTCCCTGCGCGAAGGCAGTTCCCGTTTCTATGCCGAGATCACGCGGCTGCGCCAGATCTTCGATCTGGCCGGTGGTAGTCTGCCATTGCTGTTTCTACTGGATGAGCTTCTGCAAGGCACAAACTCGAAAGATCGCCGCGTCGGCGCGGAGGGAATTGTGCGCGCCCTGGTGAATCGCGGCGCGATCGGGCTGGTCAGCACGCACGACTTGGCCTTAACCGACATCGGGGGATCGGTGGATGGCCACCTGCACAACGTCCATTTTCAGGATGACTTCGAAAACGGCAGGATGACCTTCGACTACAAGCTACGCGACGGCGTAGTCACGAAGAGTAACGGGCTCGAACTGATGCGCTCGATCGGGCTTGAAGTCTAAGGAACCCATGGTTAAGCTGCCGCCGCACTCCTCGCCGGTTTCCTCCGCGGCCTTTGCGGCGCTTCTTAGCGCCCTTAGCGGTTAAGAGCTTTTGACTGGACTACGGTGCCGCACAGAAGCAGCCGAGCTTTGCTCGGCATGACCGGGTCAAAGACCCGGTCCCACACGAGCTCTACCAAACCCGGCAGCGGTTCTGATTTACCATGGGCTGGCCGGCCTTGCAATGGAAGGCCTCCTGAAATTCCGGCATGTTCGAGACCACTCCATTCGTACGGTATTTTTCCGGAGAGTGCGGGTCTATCGTGGCGCGCAGCCGTTTGGTCTCATCGCGCGTTTGACCGCACCAGCTCTGACCGTATCCGATGAAGAAACGCTGATCGGGGGTTAGTCCGTCGATGGGTTGAAGACTCTCCCCCTTGGTGTCATCTTTCCACGCCATGTACGCCAGGATCAGGCCGCCGAGATCGGCGACGTCCTCACCCAGGGTAAGCTTCCCGTTGATCTTGATGTCATCGATGATCGTGTACTTCGAATACTGGTCTGAGATGCAGCTGGCGCGCTTCACAAATTCTTTTTCGTCCTCCGGAGTCCACCAGTCGCGCAGGTTGCCATGGGCATCGAACTGACGACCTTCATCGTCGAATCCGTGCGTGAGTTCGTGCCCGATGGTGCCGCCGGTGTCGCCATAGTTGGGCGCGGCGTCAGACGTGGGATCGAACGCCGGTGGCTGCAGAACGCCCGCCGGGAAGTTGATATCGTTCATCTGCGGATCGTAATACGCGTTGACGGTAGGCGGCGTCATGCCCCATTCGCCGCGGTCTACAGGCTTGCCGATCTTCGCCAACTGGCGGTTGAACTCGAACTGCCGGGCACGCTCGACATTGCCCAGATCGTCCCCGCGCACAATCTCGAGCTTGCTGTAGTCCCGCCACTTGTCGGGATAGCCGATCTTGTTGGCCATGGCGTGCAGTTTGGCCAGCGCCTGCTGCTTGGTTGGGGCCGACATCCAGGGGAGACCATTGATGTCCTGCTCCATGGCAGCTTGAATTTCTTTCACCATCTTCAACGCCTTCTGCTTGGCGTCAGGAGGAAAATATTTCGCCACGTATGCCTGGCCCAGAGCCTCGCCGAGATAGTCGTCCACGTCCTCGGTGCAACGCTTCCAGCGCGGCTTGAGCTCTTGCTGCCCGCGCAGAGTCTTGCCGTAGAACGCGAAGTTCTCATTCAGAAATGGCGTTGAAAGATGTGGCGCATAGGCATGGACCAGGTGCCAGCGCAGATAGGTCTTCCAGTCGTCGAGGCTCTCTTTGTCGAGCACCTCGTTCATGGTCTTGAAATACGCGGGAGAAGTGACGTTCAACGAAGACAGGCCAGGAATTCCAATCTTGGTGAAATAAACCTGCCAGTGAAACTCCGGGCTGATCTTCTCCAGGTCCGCACTCGTTAGCTTGTGATCAAGGGCCTTGGGATCGCGGCGCTCCACCCTGGTCATGGACCCCCTAGCCAGCGCGGTCTCGATGCGCAGGATCGTCTGGGCCTCGGCGGCGGCGGCCTCAGACTTGTCGCCGAGGAGTTCGAACATCTTCTGCACGTGCGCGACGTAGGCTTTGCGGAGATCCTGGGACTTGGCGTCGTCTTTGGTGTAGTAGTCGCGGTCGGGCAGGCCGAGTCCGCCCTGGTCGGCGCCCGCGATGACCTGGTTGGCGTCACGGAAGTCCTGGAGGGAGCCAAATTCGAAGAGCACGCGGTCGTCGATCATGGTTGCGGCCACATCGGCAAGGCCGGCCTTGGAGTTGATTCCGGCAATCCGCTCGAACTGCGCCTTGAGCGGTTCCACTCCCTTGGCGTCGATCGCCTTCTCGTCCATGCACGAAGCGTAGTAATCTCCAATCTTTTGCGTGACCGCGTCGCGGTTAGCGTCCGGTGTGGAAGCGGCTTCCAGGATGCCCTTCAGCCGCGCCCGGTTCTCGTCCTCCATCTTCGAATATGTTTCCCACGAGGACTGGTCGGGCGGGATGGGGTTGTTCTTGATCCAGCCGCCGCAGGAGTAGGTAAAGAAATCCTCGCACGGATCGACGTTGCGATCCATCGAGGTCACGTCCAGGGCAGGTTCATGCTTCTCCATGCTCGTTTGCTGGGCGTAGGACAGCGAGAGCCAAAAAACTATAATCAGGGCAACGAAGCTGACGCGCGCGATAGACATATTTATCCCTTTGAACGAGAAATCGAATTCCTGGGACCCAAAAGTATAAGCCTCCGGGTCAATGCGTTTGTCAGGGACGCGGAGGCTCGACGCCGTCGGACTTCCGGCGCCAAGTCTAGCTCTTCCCCAAGTGAATCGAACCGTCTCCCGTGCGAACGCTCAGCAGGCTGCCGCCACCGTTAAGCTTCCCGCGCACTTCGTTCTCCCGAACCTGGCCCGCGGTGGTCACCGGCATGTCCAGGTCGATGTGGCCGTCGCTTGTGTGCAGGTCCACGTCAGCAGACATGTCCCCTGGGACGTCGAGGGTCACATTTCCGTCCCCGGTCTCGAGCCTCCAGCCTGTGGCGAGTGAAGATCCAGAGGTGGCACGCACTTCAAGGTGGCCGTCGCCGGTTTTGAGATCGAGTTCATCGAAGCGGCCACTGGCGCGGATGTGACCATCGCCGGTTGTGGCGTGCAGCTTGCCGTCGACGGCGTCCAGAGTTTCCGAGCCGTCGCCACTGTGCAGATCCATCTCCCCTTTGAGACCGTTGAGCTCGATCTTGCCGTCACCGGTACGCAGGTTGACTTTACCCTCGCGCGGCATCTGAATGATGATTTCTACGTGGTGCTGCCCCCACTCGATGGTGAAGGCGTGGTGCGGGTAGCGAACGTCGATGTCGACGTGGTCGCCGTCCTGATGCTCCTCAATGCGGATTCCGCCCTCGCCGATCTTATAGCGTGTGGTGATGACCTTGGCTTCGATACTGTTCTGGTCCCAGGTTGATACGCGGATATCGGCATCGGAAGTCTCAATCCGCAGGTCGGGCTTGCCGGTGAGGTTATAGGTTTTCGACCATTCGTCGGCCCTCGCGGGCAAGGCGGCCATAAGGCCGAGAACAAAAATTGCAATTCCGAGTCGCTTCATGCAAAGTCCTCCGCCGCTGGGCGAGCACACTCCTGCCCAGCCTCTTAGACGGAAGTACGCGCGTTTCGTGAGTTCGGTTCCACAAAAGTCGCAAGCCTGGCGGCCGAGGAGCGCTCGAGTTCGGTGATCGACTGCCGCGCGCCGCTAGCCTGGCTCTTGCCCGATATAAGCCATTCTGATCAAGGTCCGCTCCGAGAACGGCAGGTAGAGGAGCGCCGCGCTGGCGGCGAAGGCCGCGCCCATGCCGATCTTCTGCATCAGCAGGAATGGGGCCACCGCCCACAATTCGTCGAGGGCGAGCACGAAGGGGAAGATTTGCTGGAACTTCTCGCCGAGTCGCTGGTAATCGAAGGCAACCGCCGAGATCAAGTAGCAGCGCAGAGGGATTCCCACCCCAGCCGTCACCATAATCGCACCGACAAGCGTCGTTGCGCTCCAAAAAGGCAGGAAGGAGTCCGCGATGCCCTGGATCGCGTGCAGTCGAAACAGGGCGGCGAGATAGAACGCCAGATACATCACCTGAATCAAGGCGAAGAGCCTGCGGGTGATTCCCCGGCGAGGGATGGGGACGTCGAGTTCTGGATGCAGCGGTACCAGCGACGGGTAAGGTTCGGGTGATGAAGTGCTCGCCGAGGCAGAACCAGGCGTCCCGCCAGAGGCGGCTTCAGCCGCCGGGGCCGGCCCATTATTGTCGACGGGGGCGATGAACCGATAACCGCGACGGGCCAAGGTCTCGACATAGCGCGGGCTGGAGGCTGAGTCGCCCAGAGCCTCGCGCACTTTGTTGATGGCCGTGTTCAGACTGTGGTCAAAATCGACAAACGTATCGGAGGGCCAGAGGTTCTGCCGCAACTCTTCGCGAGTGACCACGCCGCCCGCCCGTTCCAACAGCAGCGCGAGCACCTGGAACGGCTGCCCCTGCAGGCGCAGCTTTACGCCGTTCTTGCGCAGTTCGCCGGCGCTCAGATCGACCTCAAAGACTCCAAAGCGCGCGACTCGGCGGTTGTTCAGCGGTACAGGCATGCACGACGCCGTAGTGTAGCACCGTGGGTCTCAGCTCGTGGGCTGGGTCCCGGGTGTTAGGTACCAGTTCCTAGGTCTTAGATTCTAGGCCGAACATTCAGCGGCACTCTGAGTCCAGGTCCTAAGACCTAACACCCAAGACCCAACCGCAGCGCTACAATGCCTGCATGCCTTCTGCCGACCCACGGGACGATTCACGCCAGCACCATCGTCACGCGGTCTACGCGTCGGAAGCCACGGGCTTGTTGCTGATTGCCTTCATGCTGCTCTTTCTCACGCTCATTCGCTACTGGCACGACATTCACTGGAGCCTGCGCTGAACGTGGGCTCCGCGCATCGCGAGATGGGGACGCCCGCGCCGCTGCTGGCAGTCATCGTCGGGCCCACCGCCAGCGGGAAAACGGCGCTTTCCTTGGCCCTCGCTGAAAAGTTCGAAGGCGAGATCGTCAACTGCGACTCCGTCGCAATGTATCGTGAGTTCGACATCGGCACTGCGAAACCCACGCCGGCCGAGCGAGCCCGTGCACCGCACCATCTTTTCGATTGCATCGCGCCCACCGACTACTTTACCGCAGGCGAATATGCGCGCCGGGCGCGGCAAGTGCTCGCAGAGATCGCCGCGCGGTGTCATCTGCCAATCGTGGTCGGGGGCACGGGACTGTATTTGCGCGCCCTGCTCGAGGGCCTTTTTTCCGGTCCGCAGCGCTCGGAGGAATTGCGCGAGCGGCTGCGCGAACGTGGCACGAAGCGTGGCCCGGGTTACCTGCATCGAATTCTGACGCGTATTGACCCCGCAGGCGCGCAGAAGATCCACGCCAACGACATTCCTAAACTCATCCGCGCGATCGAGGTCTGCCTGGCCTCACGCCAGAAGATGACGGAACTCTGGCGGCAAGGCCGCGATCCGCTGCAGGGCTTTCGCATCGTGCGAGTGGGCCTTGATCCCGACCGCGCTGCGCTCTACGACCGTATCAACCGTCGCGCCCAGCAGATGTTTGAAATCGGCCTCGTAGAAGAGGTGGAGTATCTGCTGCAGAAATATGGTGAGGCCGCGCGTCCACTGGCTTCGCTAGGGTACAAGCAGGCCCGGCTGTTGTTGCGCGGAGAACTCACGCGCGAACAAGCCGTGCAAGCCGCCCAGCAGGCTCATCGCAACTACGCCAAGCGACAGATGACCTGGTTCCGGCGCGAGCCGGGGGTGACGTGGCTGAAGGGCTTTGGCGACGATCTGCAGATTCAGCAGCGAGCTGTGCAATGCCTGGCTGCGGAAGGGTGCTAGGTCCTAGGTGTTAGTTCCTAGGTCTGTCCTCGATCGTCGAAAAGGCTTGATTAATCGAGTCCCGTCGAACCCTATTCCTGACCCTGGAGCCCTTCTACCTAAGACCTAACACCTGCCCTTCTGCTATCGTTCCAGCCATGCTCAGAATTCTGTCTGCCATCTTCGCCGTGCTTACACTCGTTCTGCCGGTCTTCGCCAAAGAAAAGCATCCGCACCCGGGCCCAATTCACCTTACCCGCGATGGCGAGAAGTGGGCCGAGAAAACGGTGGGCAAGCTCTCGCTCGAAGAGAAGGTCGGACAGGTCTTCATGATCTGGTGCCGCGCCAGTTTCCTGAACAAAGACAGTCCCGAATACCAGCAGTGGCGCGAGGCGATGCAGAAGTATCACGTCGGCTCCTTCGCCATGACCGTGCACGTCGACGGCCCCTTGCTACTCCGCAGCGAGCCCTATGAAGCTGCCGAATTGCTCAATCGCCTGCAGCACGACTCCAAGCTGCCGCTGCTGTTTGCGGCCGACTTTGAACGCGGCGTCGCGACCCGCCTGATGGGAACCACCAACTTCCCACACGCCATGGCGTTCGGCGCCGATGGCAAGATCGAAGACGCGGAGATGTCCGGCCGCATCACGGCCCAGGAAGCGCGGGCCATCGGCATTCACTGGAATTTCTATCCCGACGCGGATGTGAACTCGAATCCAGCCAACCCCATCATCAACACGCGATCGTTCGGAGAAGATCCCAAACAAGTCGGCGATCTGGTGACGGCTTATATCAAAGGGGCGCACGAGGCCGGAATGCTCACCACGGTGAAGCACTTTCCCGGCCACGGCGACACCGCCACCGATTCGCATCTGGGCGTTGCCAGCGTCAATGTCGATCGCGCTCACCTGAACTCGATCGAGCTTCCGCCCTTTCGCCAGGCTATCGCCGCGGGCGTCGATTCGGTCATGGTGGCGCATGTGACCGTGCCCGCGCTCGATCCCGACCCCAATCACGTCGCCACGATCTCCCCGGCGGTCGTATCCGATCTGCTTGAAAACCAGCTTGGATTCAAGGGACTCGTCGTTACCGACGCCCTGGACATGGCCGGCCTGACCCATCTTTTTGCCAGCGACATTGGCCGCGCCGCCGTGGAAGCGTTTAAGGCCGGCAACGACCTGCTGCTAATTCCCGCCGATCTGGCGGCTTCTTACGACGCCATGCTCAAGGCGGTCCGGTCGGGAGAAATCTCCCGCCAGCGCCTCGACCGCTCTGTCCTCAAGATTCTGAAAATAAAGGCATCTCTGGGGTTGAATCTAGCGCGCACAGTCGATTTGAACCAGCTGGCCACGACCGTCGGAAAGCCGGAAAATCTCGCCTTCGGCCAGCAAGTTGCCGACGCTGCCATCACTCTTGTGCGGGACAACGGCAAGGTGCTTCCCGTAAAGTCCAAGGGAACCATTCAGGCCTTGCTGCCGTATATGACAAAAGAAGAGACGCGCAATAACGTCGTTGCCGTCCTCTTTTCTGACGATGTGCGCTCGGATTCGGGGCGTGCCTTCGGGCGCGAATTCCGCTCCCGCATCCCGGATGCGCACGTTCTTTACGTGGATCCACGGATTGCGGCGGGGATGAGTGACGAGGTCCTGAAGGCCGTCGATGAGGCCCAGACCGTGATCGCCGCGGTCTATGTCATTCCGACTGCGGGGAAGGCCGCCAATTCAGTCGCCATGGCGGACGCGACCGGCGCTCTGCTGCAGCAGGTCTTGGATCACGCCGCAGAAAAGACCGCGGTGGTCGCGATGGGGAATCCGTACTTGGCCAGCGATTTCCCCAAGATCGAGAACTACGTGTGTACGTTTTCCAATGCGACGGTCTCGGAAATAAGCGCGGTCAAAGCGCTCTTCGGCGAAATTCCGATTCGTGGGCATTTGCCCGTCACCATTCCGAACGTCGCGCAGCGTGGCGCCGGGATCGATCGTCCGGTGCAGGTCGCCAATGGAGGGTCTCCCCATGCGCAATATTAAAGCTCACTCTGCCCTCGGGTTCACTCCGGGCCTGGCAATTCTTGCTTTAGTTTTCCTATTGCCCGCGTGCAGCATAAACGTCAGGAAAGAAAAAAACGGGCAAGACAAGCAGGTGGACATTCAAACGCCGGTCGGCGGAATTCATGTCAGCAAAGATGTCGATGCGGCGGACGTTGGCCTCACGGTTTACCCTGGCGCACGAATCAAGCAGAAAGGCTCAAGCGGCGAGGAAAAGAGCGCGAACGTGAACATCTCCAGTTTCGGTTACGGACTGAGAGTCGTCGCCATGGAATATGAATCCGACGACGCTCCTGCCAAGGTCGTCTCTTTCTATCAGGACCAACTCAAGAAATACGGCAACATCCTTGTGTGCCACACCAGCCATCTGGACGTAAACGCTGACGTGAAGGGCTTGGACAAAGGGTCTAACGAGCTGACCTGTGACAGTGGCAGCGGCAACAACGTCGAACTGAAAGTTGGGACCAAGGAGAATCAGCATATCGTGGCGGTTGAGCCCGATGGCAAGGGATCGAGCTTTTCCCTGGTGTATGTCCGCACGCACGGTAAAGACGCCGATATTTGAGACATTGAACCGCCGCTCCATGAGGAGGAATGTATGTTTCGCCACCTGATGCCCGCGCTGGTGCTGGCAGTGATCGCAAGTCTGCAAGTCATAGCGCAAGACTCCGACCATGACAAGAATCTTGATATCCGCAGCTCTGTGGGCGATCTGCATGTCGGCAAGGACGCTGACGCGCGCAAGACTGGCCTGCCCCTTTACCCCGGAGCGCGGCTCAAATCCGACGATCCGAACAGCAGTCAGGCAAACCTCAGCGTTTTCACGGAAGCTTTCGGAATGAAGCTGGTGGTAGCTAAGTACCAATCGGATGACGCGCCGGCCAAAGTGGTCGACTTCTACCGCGGCAAACTGAAGAAGTACGGCAAGGTCCTCGAGTGCCACACCCAGAAACACGGCGGCGATATCGATGTCGACAACGACGATAAAGACTCCACGAACTCCAAAGAACTGAAATGCGACGACAACTCCGGTCCCGTCACCGAGCTAAAGGTTGGCAGCGAAGACGATCAGCACATCGTGGCGGTTGAGCCAAGCGAAGCAGGCAAGGGATCGACCTTTGCCCTCGTCTACGTCCACACCCGAGGCAAGCGCGGAGAAATTTAGACTCAGGATTTATTCTTCAATCGAAAATCGGCGCTGCAATCGACAAAAGAGCCGGCTTCTTGCTTCCGTCGCGCGCCCTGCTGTACTTTCAAGACAACCCTCGAGTCCCGATGGAGCAACCCTGCTACAAGTGCGGGCAAGTGATGGAGGAAGGCATTCCCTTCTGTCCGCACTGCGCGGCGCCGCAGATTCGCGTGATTATCGCCGAGCCGATCCTCAGTCCCGCCGCTTCGTCGGTGGCTCTGCCCGGCTCGCCGGCTGCCGCGGACCGACCGCCGGTGCCGAGCATCGCCGTCCCGATGTCATGGTCACTCTCCGCACAACCATGTGTACTGGCTGCGCTTATCGCCGCGGTAGCAATGGTGCTGAAGCTCGTAGTGCCGGTGATCGCCCTGATCGGCGCTGGATTCCTGGCCGTCGCATTCTATCGTCGCCGGGCTCCAGACACCGCAATTCATGCCAAGAGCGGTGCGCGCCTGGGGGCCGTCTGCGGTTTTTTCTGCTTCGGCATAACCACGATACTCGAAAGTGCGGCGGTTCTGGTGCTTCACCGGGGCGGGGAGATTCGGCGCATGATGCTCGATGCCATCCGGCAAACCGCGGCCCGCTATCCCGACCCCCAGTTCCAGCAGACCCTGGACTTCATGCGCTCGCCCGGCGGCATGGTGTTCATGATGGTGTTCTTCCTGATCTTCGCACTGGCGGCTTTCCTGGTTCTGGGAGCGTTAGGCGGCGCTTTGGGCGGGGCGGTTTTCGGACGCCGTGACCGCATGTGATGCGGTTCGAGCTAAGTCCGCGCTCCTACCTTAGCCGGACCGCTTGCAGCCTACTGCGCTCCCCGCGTATGATGCACCGTTTGCATCTCAAACGATGAATAAGCCTGCCCGCGGTTCGCTACTCGGGATAGAACACCTCGAGGCGAAGGAAATTCTGGGCCTGCTGAACCTGGCCCGCCGCATGAATCCGCAGAAGGCCCGTCCGCTGCTGCGCGGCAAGCTAGTCGTGCTTCTGTTTTACGAAGCTTCCACCCGCACGCGTTCTTCCTTCGAATTCGCCGCGAAATCGCTGGGCGCCATGACCACGCTAGTCCAGTCCTCCGGCTCCAGCATAGAAAAAGGCGAATCCGTTATCGATACCGGATACACGCTGCGCGCAGTCGGCGCCGATTGCATCGTCATGCGACATCCGTCTGCCGGCGCTCCGCACTTGATGGCGCAGCATCTCGACATCCCCGTCATCAATGCCGGCGACGGCATGCACGAGCATCCCTCGCAGGCGCTGCTCGACGCCTTCACGATCCTCAAACATAAAAAGTCGTTCAAGGGATTGCAGGCGACCATCATTGGCGACATCTTTCACAGCCGCGTGGCCCGGAGCGCCTGTCATCTGCTTACCAAATTCGGAGTCAAGATCACGTTGTGCGGTCCGCCCGAATTTGTGCCCGAAGTAGCCGCTACTCTCACTCCCGGCCTGCGCGTCACGCGCCATATGGAAGAAGCGCTGCGCGGAAGCGATGTGATTATGCTCCTGCGTGTGCAAAAAGAGCGCCTGGCGGGGCAGAAGATCCGCCTGCAGGACTACATCGCTCGCTACCAGATGACAACGCCGCGCCTGAAACTGGCCAAACGCGACGCCATCGTGATGCATCCGGGCCCGATTATCCGAGGCCTTGAGTTGACAGCGGAGATCGCCGACGGCCTGCAATCCGTGATCGTGGACGAAGTCCACAACGGCGTTCCCACGCGCATGGCGATCCTGGCGCGGGCTCTGGGGAGGGCCAAATGAACGGCATGCTTTGTCGTCCTTCGCGAAGCACTTGTCACCCCGAGCGAAGCGAAGGACCTGTACACTTTGTCGGCGCCCACAAGAAATGCAAAGGTCCTTCGCGCAAAGCACGCGCTCAGGATGATAAGGAAGCTCCGCGTGAATCAGCGGACAGAGGGACAGAGCTGAAAGCTGAATGCTGAGTGCTGAATGCCGACTGCTAAGACTCACAAACGAGAAAGCTCCAGCCTCCTCATCAAAGGCGGCCACCTGATCGACCCGGCGGCGCAGATCAATGCGCCAATGGATCTTCTCCTGCGCGATGGTCGTGTCGCCGAAGTTGCCCTGCCGAACAATATCCGCGGCAGCGCCGATGAGAAATTCGACGCGCGCGGTCTGATCGTTAGCCCCGGTTTCATCGACCTGCACGTTCACCTGCGCGAACCGGGGCAGGGCTACAAGGAGACAATCGCGACCGGGACCGCCGCCGCAGCAGCAGGAGGCTTCACTTCCGTCTGCACCATGCCCAACACCGCGCCGGTGGTCGACAGCGCGGAGTGGGTGAGTTGGTTGCGCAATCCTGAGCGTGGTGCCGTAGTCAACGTCTTCCCCATTGCGGCCGCCACGCGCGGAAGTCGCGGCGGAACGCTGACCGACTTTGCCGCCTTGCAGCGCGCCGGAGCGGTCGCGGTCACTGATGACGGCAAGCCCATCCTCGACGACGACGTGATGCGCATGGCTCTTCGCCTGGGCGCGGAGTTGAATTTCCCTGTCATACAGCATGCCGAGGATACGCGGCTCACGGAAAATTGCTCCATGCACGCGGGCCCGACCAGCTTCCGCCTGGGCTTGCGCGCCATGCCGGCCGCGGCCGAAGCCGCCATCGTCGACCGCGACGTGACTCTGGCACAGCAGATTCGCGAGTCACGCCTGCACGTAGCGCACCTGTCGACATCCGACGCGCTGAAGGCTGTGCGCCGCGGCAAGCGCGCCAAGGCTCGCGTCACTTGCGAGGTCACGCCGCATCACTTCACCTTGATCGATGAAAACGTCGGCGAATACGACACCAACTTCAAGATGAATCCGCCGCTGCGCTCCGCCACCGATCGCGAGGCGATTCTCGTCGCCCTCGCCGACGGCACCGTCGACGCCATTGCCACCGACCACGCTCCGCACGCCCCTCATGAGAAGCAGGTCGAATTCGAACGCGCCGCGTTCGGCATCACGGGTTTTGAAACGGCCCTGGCACTGGCGATTACGAGACTTCACCGCGAACAGAAAATCCCGCTGCCCCGCATCGTCGAACTTTTCACTGCAGGCCCCGCCAGAGTCTTTGACCTCCGAGGCCGCGGTTCGCTTGCCCGCGGCAACTTCGCCGACGTGACCATCTTCGACCCTAAGAAACGCTGGACCTTCGAAGTCGCGAAGTCGCGTTCGCTGTCGCACAATACTCCTTTCGATGGCTGTCAGTTCATCGGGAAGGTGGTAGCAACTGTCGTTGGCGGAGAGTTCGTTTACCGGACGGGGTAGACCGGTTTCGGACTTGCTGTAAACCGCGCCTTGCAAGGGCGCGGCTTCAGCCGCGCCGACGAGAGCCGCGAAGCACGCGGCCTTTAGGCCCCGAGGGCGCATTCCACAGCCGACTAGAGGCGGTCTTGTCGACTCATCCTTGCGGCACGGCTGAAAAGCCGGGCCCTTTCAAAACAGGCTGGTGACGAAACCGCTCTGGATCCGAGCCTCAGGCCAACCTCGATACGAACGACGGGCGTATACTCCTCACGAAATCAACGGAGGCCATCATGGCTCGAGCAGCCCGCTACGTTCTTCCATTTGTGCTGCTATTTATCGTGTTCGCGTCCGCCGAGACAAGCGCCCCACCTATTTCTCCGGCTCAGCCCGCCGAAACTCACGCCGCGGCGGCGCCGGCATTCGACGTTAAGGCCGCGGTTGACGCTTATCTGGCGAAGATGCCGCCGGCAGAACGAGCCCGCTCCGACGCCTATTTCGAAGGCGGCTATTGGCTGCAGGTGTGGGATTTCCTCGCGACCATCGTCGTGATGTGGCTGCTGCTGACCTTCGGCTGGTCAGCGCGCATGCGCAACCTGGCCGAGCGCATCACCCGCTTCCGACCGCTCCAGACGGCGATCTACTGGATTCAGTTCTTCCTTGTTACCTCCATACTTACTTTTCCACTCACGGTGTACGAAACCTACTTCCGCGACCATAAGTATGGACTCCTGAATCAAACCTTCGGTCCCTGGATGCGCGAGCAGATCATTGGCTTGGCTGTTGGCCTGGTGCTGGGAGCGATTCTCGTCGTTCCGTTATTCGGGCTTGTCCGACGCCTGGGGCAAAACTGGTGGGTGTGGGGCGCGGTTCTAGCCATTGTGTTTCTCGCATTCGTGGGTCTTATCGAACCGGTTTACATTTCTCCACTGTTCAACACTTACAAGAGGTTAGAGGATCCTCGCATCAAGGATCCAATCCTCACGATGGCAAACGCCAACGGCATCCCGGCCACCGACGTATGGGAATTCGACGCATCCCGCCAATCGAATCGAGTCAGCGCCAACGTCAGTGGCTTCGCCAGCACGACGCGAATTTCGCTGAACGACAACCTCCTGAAGCGCTGTACCCTGCCCGAGATCGAAACGACCATGGGGCATGAGATGGGCCACTACGTTCTCAATCACGAATACAAGGGGCTGGTCGAGTTTGGCGTGGTCGTGGTAATCGGCTTCGCCTTCCTCGACTGGGGCATCAACTTTGCTCTCACGCGCAGGGGGCAGAAATGGGGCGTTCGAGGAATTACCGACATCGCTGTCCTGCCAGTTGCGGTGATCGTGTTGTCGTTGTTTTTCTTTGTCATGACGCCGGTGACGAACACCATCACTCGCACCATGGAATATGAAGCCGACATGTACGGCCTGAACGCAGCCCAACAACCGGATGGCGAGGCGAACGTGGACTTGATGCTGGGAGAATATCGCAAACTCGATCCCGGCCCAGTTGAGGAGTTCATCTTTTACGATCACCCCAGCGGCCGCACCCGCATCACGGCCGCCATGCGCTGGAAGGCTGGGCATCCGGAATCGGCGAATCCTGATGAAGTGGCAAGACCCGTTTTCAGTCCCCAGTGACGTGGGAGTTAGGCTTCGCCCGGTGAGGGCAGCCGATCTACACCTTATGGACAACCGAACCGTAGCCCAAAATCAAAAAGCCTCTCCTCCGCTACCGCGGAGGAGAGGCTCTGGGAAAACAATTCGAAGTGATTACTTCGGTGTTGGCGGTGCCACCACCTCATGCAGTCTGGGATTGTCCCGCATCCGGCTGAAGTCTTCGTCCTTGTAGACATTCGCCAGCTCGCGATAGCCGTCTTCCTTGGCCTTCCTCAGGCATTGCAGGCAGGTCTCCACGTCACCGCGCTTGGCGTAGATCTTCGCCAGCATGTACGAATACCGGGCCCGCTCTTCCGGACTCGAGATCTGGGCGGCAACGCCGGCTCTCGATTCCTGCCTCAAAGCGTCCGGATCCAGCTCGAGTGCCCGGCCATATTCCGCCAGGGCCCGCTCCAGTTTCTTCTGGCTGAACCACGCCGCTCCCAGGTTCACGTGAAACGTGGGTCGTGTTTCCTCGAGGGCCACAGCTTTCTTGAAGTGTTTGGCCGCGGCGCCATAGTTCTTCCCCATGTATTCCACCGCGCCAAGGTTGTTGACTGAATCCGCAAATTTGGAGTTCAGCTTGGTCGCCTTCTCGAAATCTGCACGGGCTGCGGTCAGGTTGTCGCGCTTCAGCTCAGCCAAACCCATCTTGTTGTACAGCACCGAATTCTTGCGATCTTTACGCAGTGCTGCCTGAAAGTACTCGATCGCCTGCGCATAGTCTTTCTTGGAGCGTGCCTCGTCTCCGGCTCGTTCCAGTTGAGCCGAGGTCATCGACTGCATGCTGACCTTATCCTGTTGTGGATCCGTCGTGCCGGTGCTGTACTGAGACAGCATCGTCAGCATCGCCACCAATACGATTCTTGTTGTGATCCTTCTCATATCGAGCCTCCCTATCCGGAGTTGCCTCTTTTCCGGTCTGGGCTGTGCCCTTGCCCCGGCGATCTGCCCTCCGCATCTGTCCCACTTATGCAGCGGATTTTCCCCGCGCACAACGCTATGCCCGCTACCCAGGGGCTATGCCATCGGGGTTACCTGCGCGAAAAATTATCCTGCAGCCACGGCAATCACTTGGCGGATCGCTTTAACACACCAGTCGTCCATTCAGAAATGGGGTTACACAACCGTTACAGAAGTTTCGTAACCGTTTGTAAATGAACCAGAACCGCGCTGGAAGCGTATAAAGGAGATAGAAGGCGCACATTTTGAGGAGGTCTTCAAGTGCCTTCGATCACATCGGAGTCGGTGGGTTGGGAAGCAGAGCGTGCCGAGTTGCGCGCCGTGCTGCAATCTCATCTTTTCACCCGTACCCCAGCGCTAACTCACCTACTTTCTTATCTATGCGAAAAGACATTTGCCGGTGAGAGCGCACAAATCAAGGAGTACTCCGTCGGGCTCGAGGTCTTTGACCGGCGTGACTCGTTTGATCAGGATACGGACTCAATCGTCCGCGTGCAGGCCAACCGCCTGCGCAAGCGCCTCAGCGAATATTACGCGTCAGAGGGCGCGGCTCATCCCATCCACATCACCATCCCGGTCGGTCAGTACATCCCCGTGTTCAAGACGATGCCTGATCCCGCGCCAGGGCTCGCGTCGAATCTGGCGATGACGCCGGAGGCCCGCGCCCCGGCTAGCGCGCCGGTGACAGCGTGGCGGCCGAGCCGGCGGCAGATTTACTTATTAAGCGGCATCTTACTTCTTGTCGTACTGGCGATTGCGGCAATTCTGGCACGCGAGAAATCAAAACCACAGCCGGTAGTTCGCCCTGCCGATTCTCAGCAGCCTTCCGCCGAGCCACCAGTCGGCCTTCCTGTTGGCGAAGAGGTCCGCATCCTCGCCGGCGCCACCCGCAAATATGTGGATCATGCCGGCAAACTCTGGAGTCCGGATTCCTACTTCTCCGGTGGCACGGCCGTCCCCAGTGTGGTGCAGCACATCTGGCGCACCCAGGATCCGATCGTCTATCGCAGCAGCCGTCAGGGCGACTTTACCTACAACATTCCCCTGAAGCCGGGAACTTACGAACTGCGCCTGCACTTTGCCGAGACTTTCTACGGCCCTGAGAATCCAGGTGGCGGGGGCGAAGGTAGCCGGATCATGACGGTTCTTGCCAATGGCCAGCCGCTGCTCCACGACTTCGATGTGCTCGCGGATTCCGGCGGCGATCGGACCGCTGAAGTCAAAGTATTCCCCGACATCTCCCCGGCCACCGATGGCCGGTTTCATCTCAGTTTCTCTTCGGGGAAAGGCGGCAGCGCGATGCTCTCCGCCATCGAGATTCTTCCTGGAATCCATGGGCGGCTACGGCCGGTCCGCATCGTCGCTCGCGATGTGCCCTATTACTCGAACGACAGCCACTGGTGGAGTCCTGACACCTACTTCAAGGGTGGGCAGCTCAGCACCAGTCAGGAGGCCGCGAACGGCGCCGACGACCCTGAGTTCTATGAGAGCGAGCGCTGGGGCCACTTCTCCTACGCCATCCCCGTCGCCCCGGGCCGATACACCGTTACGCTGCATTTCATCGAACATCGTGCCTCGGCAGAAAACCCGGACCGCAACGCATCTGCGGAGGCTGATGGCACCGAGTCCGAAGGCCGAGTGTTCAATGTCTTCTGCAACGGAAAGACAGTTCTGGCGAATCTGAACATCGCCCAAGAAGCCGGGGAGAATCATCCCCTGGTCCGCAAGATCAAGGGCCTGGAACCCAACGCCCAAGGCAAGATCCTTCTGGAGTTCGTGCCGGTCACTCGTTACGCCACGGTGACGGCGATTGAAGTACTGGCGGAGTGATGGCACGTGTGGGGACGGTCACTCTTGCCCGTCCAGCCGAGCGAAGCTCGGCTTGGCGCCCCCATTTACTTGGCCAGAATACCCATCCTCTTTCCCACGGTTCCCAGCACCTCTAGCGCCTGCTGCAACTCTTCCTTCGTATGCGTGGCCGTCATGATGGTGCGGATGCGCGCCTTCCCCTCCGGCACCGTGGGGAATGCGATCCCAGTCCCCAGTACGCCTTCTTTGAACAGCTCGCGGGAGAAATCCATCGTGAGCTTGCCGTCGCCGATGATGATCGGCGTAATCGGAGTCTCGCTCGCCGGAGTCGCGCGCCCGCCAATGTCGAAGCCGAGCAGCCCAAGTTCTTTTTTCCAGAAGCGCGTGTTCGCCCAGAGTTGTTCCATGCGCTCGGGTTCGTTTTCGAGCACATCGAAGGCCGCAATGCAGGTCGCCGCCACCGACGGCGGATGCGATGTAGAAAACAAGAACGGTCGCGCCCGATGATAGAGGAAATCAATCAGATCGCGCGTGCCGCAGACGTATCCGCCCAGCGCGCCAATCGCTTTCGACAACGTTCCCACCTGAATGTCCACGCGCCCGTGCATGCCGAAATGATCGATCGTGCCGCGTCCGTTGCGGCCCAGCACGCCGGAAGCGTGCGCATCGTCGACCATCATGATGGCGCCATATTTTTCAGCCAGATCGCAGAGTGCGGGCAGCGGCCCGATGTCACCGTCCATCGAGAACACCCCGTCGGTGATGAGCAGCTTCTTTCCCGGCTCGTTCTTAACGCTGGCGAGTTGTTCTTCCGCGTGCGCGATGTCCTTGTGGCGGAAGACGAGAATTTTCGCTCTTGACAGCCGCGCGCCATCGATGATCGAGGCGTGGTTCAGCGCATCGGAGATGATGAAGTCATCTTTGCCCAGCACCGCCGACACCGTCCCCGCATTGGCCGCGAAGCCCGACTGGAAGACCACGCAAGCCTCAACGTTCTTGAAGCGCGCAATCTTTTCTTCCAGCTCCATGTGGATCTTCATCGTGCCGGCAATCGTGCGCACCGCGCCCGATCCCACTCCGAACTTGCGCGTCGCCTCCAGCGCCGCCTCGCGCAGCTTGGGATGCGTGGTCAGCCCCAGATAATTGTTCGACGCCAGGTTGATGACCTTCTTCCCGTCGAACGTGCAGACCGGCGCCTGCTCGTCCTCAAGCACGCGCAGCTTGAAATGCGTGCCCTTGGCCTTAAGTTCGTCGAGTTGGGCAGTGAGGTAGGAAAGCGGATTGGTGCGGGTTGCGGTGGTCATAGAAACCTCGCCACGGATCTGCACGGATTCACACGGATCGAGAAAGGAAACAATTGAGTCTAATGCCACAGAAGCTTTAAGCGCCACGTTGAAACAATACGCGTTGTATCCGTGTTAATCCGCGTGAATCCGTGGCAAAGAAGTTAACGCACGCCATTCGGGTACACCAGAATCTTGCTGGCCTCTCCCGTCCTCAGGCGCTCCATCGCCTTGCCGAAGTCCTTCATGGAAATGCGGTCGGTGATCGCCGGATGCAGATCGAGTTTTCCCGCCTTCAGCAACGCGGTCATCTGATACCAAGTTTGGTACATGCGGCGCCCATTGATCCCCTGCACGGTGATGCCCTTGAAAATAATGTCTTCGGAAAAATTCAGCGAGATGGGCTTCGAGGTCAGGCCCAGCAGGGAAATCCTTCCGCCGCGCCGCACAATGTCAAATGCGGTTCGAATCGAATCCGGATGCCCCGCCATCTCGAGCACCACGTCCACTCCGAGTCCGCCGGTCTTTTCCATCACGATCGCGTCCACGTCTTCCTTGGCAGGGTTGATGACGTAGTCGGCCTTCATCTCGCGCGCAATCCGCGCCCGGTGCTCGTTCACCTCGATCGCAAACACCGCAGTCGCGCCGACCGCCTTGGCCACGGCGATCGAAAACAGCCCAATCGGCCCGCAACCGGTAATCGCCACGCTCTTGGCCGCGATCTCCCCTGCCAGCACGGTGTGAACCGCGTTCCCCAACGGATCGAGAATCGACGCGTACTCCTGCGGAATCGCCGGATCGAGTTTCCAGATGTTTGACTCCGGAATCACCACGTACTCCGCGAAGGCTCCGTTGGCGTCCACGCCAATGATTTTCACGTTCTGGCAGATGTGCGCCTCTCCCGTGCGGCACTGCAGGCACTTGCCGCACGCCACGTGCATCTCGGCGGAAACAAAGTCGCCTTCCTTGACGCTGGTGACTTCATCGCCGAACGCGGCCACTTCGCCGCAAAACTCATGTCCGGGAATCAGCGGTGGATGAATCCGGTTCTGCGCCCAACGGTCCCAGTTGTAAATGTGCAGGTCGGTGCCGCAGATGGACGCGACTTTGACCTTGACCAGCACATCGGTCCGCCCGAAGGCAGGAATCTTGACCTCGCGAACCTCGGCTCCCGGCGCGGCTTCCGGCTTGACCACCGCCAGCATTGTTGTAGCCATGAGTGCCACCTATGAACTAAGTATGCAAAACCCGGTCAAACACAAAACGTATGATTCTAGCACCGGGGCTCGATCACCCGGTTCTCGGTATCTATTCTCCTCTCAGCTCGGTATGGTTACAATCGGCGGGAGGGAGGGCGCTCGCCTCCGTCATCCTGACCGTAGCCGTTCTTCAGGCGCAGGGAAGGATCTCCAACGAGTGTGGTTTAAACGGGGCAGATCAGAACAACGAACTCTGCCGCCGATGCGGCGCGATCCCAAAATGATCGTAGGCCAACTGCGTGGCCACGCGCCCGCGCGGCGTGCGGTTCAGAAATCCAATCTGCATCAGAAAAGGCTCGTAGATTTCCTCGATCGCGTCGGGTTCCTCCGCCAGCACCGCGGCCAGTGTGTTCACGCCCACCGGACCGCCCTGGTATTTTTCGATGATGGTCAGCAGCAGCTTCCGGTCGACTTCATCGAACCCGTATTGATCCACTTCCAGCATTTGCAGCGCCGCCTTGGCCGTGGGCTCGTCAATCTTGCCCGCGCCCCGGACCTGGGCAAAATCGCGCACGCGCCGCAGCAAGCGGTTGGCAATGCGCGGCGTGCCGCGGGAACGCCCGGCGATCTCTCGCGCCCCCGCGTCGTCGATGGCCACTCCCAGGATCTCCGCCGAGCGCTCCACGATCACGCGCAGGTCCTCCGGCGTATAAAACTCAAGGCGCAACACAATTCCGAACCGAGCCCGCAACGGGGACGAAATCAGCCCCGCCCGGGTCGTCGCGCCGATGAACGTAAACGGCTTGACCTCTAGCGTATGCGTACGCGCCGACGGCCCTTGCCCAATGATGATGTCGAGTTTGTAGTCTTCCAGCGCGGAGTACAGCAATTCCTCCAGCACCGGCTGCAGCCGGTGAATCTCATCGACGAACAGCACCTGCTTCTCCCGCAGGTTGGTTATGATCGCCGTGAGGTCACCCTTGATCTGCAGCAACGGCGCCGCCGTAGGCTGAAAGTGCACGCCCAGTTCGTTGGCGATGATATTGGCCAGCGTCGTCTTGCCTAGGCCCGGCGGCCCATACAGCAGGACGTGATCCATGGCCTCGCCGCGCGAGCGCGCCGCTTCAATGGCCACGGCCAGATTCTCTTTGACCTTTGCCTGCCCGATGAACTCGCCCAGCCGCTGCGGCCGCAGCTTTAGCTCAAAGGAAGAATCGTCCTCCACTGGCGCCGCCGATACCAGCCGCTCGCGGTGGTCGTTCGGTTTGGGATGGTCTCGGGAGCTGGCCACGCTATGGCGATATTAAAGCTCACACCATCCCGTTGCAACCGCACCCGGATGTAGGGACAGCCGCCCCCGGCTGTCCAGTCGAGCGCAGCTCGGCGTTCTTCGGATCGCTCCAAGACGGCCCATTGCGCAGGCACATCAAGGACGTCGGTCCCGGTACACGTAAGTCTCCATGCGCGAGCTGCGCATCCCCGAATTTACGGAACGTTAACTGTGCTGTCACGGTCCCGTAACACAAGGCCGCTAGTGTCTTTGGCATCCGCCCGTCACGCCAAACCACTGCTGTCGGGCCACTGGCGCCGGTTTTGTGCGGAACGGTGGGGGCTATCTAAAGACCAGCGGATTTCCACGGGTTCAGCACCAGACTCTTATTGAGGAGAAACAGCAGACTATGACCAAGAAGACTCTATCCGTATGCCTGTTTGCCTTGCTCACGGCAACCTTGTTCGCCCAACAGGGCGAAGGTCCCCGAGGCATTCCACACGTCGACCACGTATTCGTGATCATGATGGAGAACCACGGTTACAGCCAAATCGTAGGGAATCCGAACGCGCCATTCGCCAACCAATATGCAAAATCCGCCAATTCCGCGACCAATTACTTCGCGGTCGGTCATCCCAGCTCCACCAACTATTTGGAAGTCGTGGGGGCATCGAATTTCGGTGACCGCAGCGATAATGCTCCCGACTGGCACAACCCGAACTGCAGTCCGAATATCGTTGCCCCCTCCTATACCACGACCGACTTTCCCGCCAGCGCCAACGTTTGTCCCATCGCGGGCGAGGGCATGGACGCGGCTACACCAGCCATCGACCTAACCAACGAGTGTCCGAATCCGACCGTAACTGACCCCTGCCCACCGGGCTTGATCGACATTGATGGCAGTTCGCTTCGGGCTGCCCACACCGTTGGCAAGATGATCGGAGATCAGCTAGCCGAGAGGGGTCTCCGTTGGAAGAGCTATCAGGAGAGCCTGCCCGCCGCCGGAGCTAATGGCATCGCCTACAGCGACGGGTTCTTCACCGACCTCTCGACCATTCCCGACTCCCTCGGTGGCTCGAGCGCCTTTGTCAAACTTTATGCCGCGAAGCACAACCCTTTTGTGTATTTCAAGAGTGTGCAGGAAGGTCACGATCCCAACAACAGCTTGGCCAATGTCGTGGGCTTCGAAGGCAGGAATGGCCTTTACGATGACCTTGGTTCTGGTCACCTCCCGTCGCTGTCGTTTATTGTGCCCAACCAGTGCAACGATCAGCACGGACGCGGCAACGGCGGGGCCCAGTGCGCCTTCGATCCGGTCACCGATGGCTCCCAAGCCGGACTGAACCCGGCGCTGATTTATGTTGGCGACCTCACCTTAAGAACGATTGTGAATGCGATCCACAAATCCCCGGCGTGGGAACGTGGCCGCAACGCGATTGTGACGTTGTGGGATGAAAACGATTACAGCTTCGTGCCCAACCTGAACACCGTACTGGTCATCGTGGATACCAACTATGGGGTCCACGGGGTGCATAGCTCGAAGTTCTACACCCACTTCTCGCTCACCAAAACTCTCGAAGCAGGCTTCGGCCTTGGCTGCCTGAACCATGCCTGCGACAACGATGTGCACGTCATGTCCGACCTGTTCGGCGGCGATCGCGACTAGTTTTTTTAGTTGAACCAGAGGCCGTCCGAGAGGACGGCCTTTTTTCTTCAAGGTGCAAAGAACGTGTAGGGACAGCCGCCCCCGGCTGTCCAGTCGAGCAAAGCTCGACTGTCTTGCCACGCCGCGGTCCTCGCCTCCGACCAGAATTCCATTCCAATGTGGATGAAAACCTTCCGCCGTAAGAATACTTCTATAATGTTGTCTATAATGGTACAATAACTGGGTTATGGCAATTAGTATCAAAAGCTTAGAGACCGAGCGCCTGGCCCGCGAGATCGCCGCCAAAACCGGAGAGTCTCTGACAGGTGCTATTCAAAAGGCCTTGGAAGAACGGCTGGAACGACTTCAACACCAGCGCCGAAGTCAGATTCTCATGAGCCAGTTGCAGGAGATCCTGCGTCGCGTTGACCAGTTGCCAGTTCTGGATTCCCGCACACCGGACCAGATCCTGGGTTACGACGACCACGGACTTCCCAGTTGACCCGCCAATATGGTGATTGATACTTCCGCCTTCGCCGCCATCTTTTTCGCGGAACCGGAGCGTCAGGAATTCCTCGATGCCATCACTGCAGCCGGAAGCCGCCTTATCTCCGCCGCCAGCGTTCTCGAAACTGGAATTGTTCTCGAAAGCCGACTGGGCGAGACCGCAGGCCGCGAGTTCGATCTCTTCGTAGTCCGTGCCAATCTCCAAATCGTACCTGCAGATGCCGAGCAAGCCGATTTTGCCCGCTCCGCCTGGCGTAAGTACGGAAAGGGACGACACCGGGCGGCCTTGAACTTCGGAGATTGTTTTTCCTACGCGCTCGCTAAGGTTTCGGGTGAGCCCCTGTTGGCTAAGGGTACGGATTTTAATCTCACCGATATCGCGGTCTACAGATAGGATCGCGGTCCCCAAAAAGGCGGCCCGCAGGCCGCCCGTTTGCATCTCAGAACTGGCACGCGCTACTCTTCCTCTTCCTTCACCTCTCCCCGCTCCGCCTTGGCCTTCTCGATGATCTTCTCCTGCAACTGCCCCGGCACAACGTCGTAATGATGCATTTCCATGTTGAATGACCCGCGGCCCTGCGTCATCGAGGTTAGCTCCACTCCGTAGGTCAGCATCTCAGCCATAGGCACTTCGGCCTTCACGATCGTGTTGCCGCCCTTGTTGTCCATGCCCTGGATGCGTCCGCGCCTGCTGTTCAGATCGCCCATGATCGATCCGGCGAAGTCGTCCGGCACCGTGATCTCGACCGCCATAATGGGTTCGAGAATCGTCGGCTTGGCCGTCTCCATCGCTTTCTTGAAGGCGATGCGGCCCGCCATCTGGAACGAGAGATCGTTCGAATCCACATCGTGATACGACCCGTCGTACAGCACGACTCTGAAATCGACCACCGGAAATCCCGCCAGATACCCGCGCGCCGCCGCGTCGCGAATCCCTTTCTCCACCGCCGGAATGTAGTTCTTCGGAATGGCGCCGCCGAAAATGTCGTTGACGAACTCGAACTCTCCACCGCGAGGCAGCGGCTCCATCTTGATCTTGCAGTCGCCGTACTGCCCGTGGCCGCCGGTCTGCTTCTTGTGCCGTCCCTGCACGTCGGCCTTGCCGCGAATGGTTTCGCGATACGGCACCTTGGGCGCTTTCAGGTTGACCTGTGTGTTGTACCGCTTTTTCAGCTTCGCGACCGTGACTTCGATATGCTGCTGCCCGGTGCCCGCAATCAGAAATTCCTTGGTTTGCGCATCGCGGAAGAAGCGCAGCATCGCGTCCTCTTCCATGAGCTTGTGCAGCCCCGGCCCCAGCTTGTCTTCATCCGAGCGGCTCTTGGGCTCGATGGCAAACGTGATCGCCGGCTCCGGCAGATTCACTCGCGGATACTGAATCGGCGCCGCCTTGTCGCCCAGCGTGTCGCCGGTCAGCGTCTCTTTCAACTTCGCCACCGCGCCAATGTCGCCTGCGTGCAACTCATTCACCGGAACCGCCGTCTTCCCTTGCATCACCGAAATGTGCGAAAGCTTTTCGGCCGTGTTACTGCGAAAGTTCTGCACACCGGCCTCATTCTTCAACACACCCGAAAATACTTTGAAGTAAGAAATTCTGCCCGCAAACGGATCCGACACCGTCTTGAACACATACAACGACACGGGCTCGGCGTCGGTCTCGTGCCGCTTGGGAGCGTCGCCATTGCCTCCCCCTTCTCCCTGCACCCACTCGTGCTCCGACGGCGCCGGCGTGTAGTCCACGATGAAGTCCATTACCCGGTCCGCGCCGATGTTGCCCAGCCCCGAACTGAAGATCACCGGAAAAATCCTGTCTTCGCGAATCGCATTGTGCAGCGCCGGGACCAGATCCTCTTCTCCGAGCGTGCCCGCCTCGAAGAATTTCTCCATCAACTTGTCGTCGCCTTCGGCCACCAGTTCCACCAGCCGCTCGTGCGCCTCCTGCGCCTGATCTTTCAAATTCGCCGGAATCTCGCCTTCTTTGCCTTTGCCGTCTCCGCCCAGTTCGTAGGTGTAAGCCTTCATGCGTACCAGGTCGATCACGCCCGACAAATTCTTCTCCGCCCCGATGGGCAGCTCGATCCGAATCACATTCCGCCCGAATGCCTTCATCACCGACTCCAACACGCGCGCCGCGTCGGCCCGCTCGCGATCCATGCGGTTGACCACGATCAGCCGCGGCGTCTTGAACTCCTCGCAATAATTCCACACCCGCTGCGTGACGACTTCCACGCCGGCCACGCCATCAACCACCACGATCGCTGCATCTACCACCGGCAGCACCATCTTGGCCTCGTGGACGAACATGTTGAACCCGGGGGTGTCGAGAATGTTGATCTTCGTCTTTCCCCATTCCACCATCGCCACGCCGGTCGAGATCGACATCTTGCGCGCGATCTCTTCCTCGTCGTAATCGGTCGTGGCCGAGCCGTCGTCGACGTGCCCCATGCGCGGCGTGGCACCCGAGGTATAAAGCATGGCCGATGCCAGCGTCGTCTTGCCGGCGTGCCCATGTCCCACCAACGCTACATTACGGATATTTTCTCCAGAATAGACTTTCAATTTGGGCTCCTTCGGCAGGCGCAGGGAAGATACGGCCAATGAAGTGGATAAGGACAGGAACAGGCCAGCCCGGCATCACCCGCCAAAACTCACGATGCTACCACGCGCCGAGCAAACGCCTCAACCGCATGAGCGCCACAAAAGCGGGTGCCCCATTTCTCGCGCGTCCTTTGCGCGAGAAGTGGGCTTTGGCACGGATTATTCCGAATTCAAAGCTTCTTGAACCTGTAGTATCATCCCTTCCGCATGCTAGGCAACCGCACCAGCGAGCAATGGATCGCGCAATACGCGAGCAGCCACCAGCATCCCATCAATCGCGCCTGCCACACGCTCGGTATTCCGACGATTCTCGTTTCCATCGCGGTCTTCATCACTGGCTTCTTCTACCATCGCCTCTGGCTCTACGCCGCGGCACTTTTCGCGATCGGATGGATCTTCCAGTTCATCGGCCACGCCTTCGAAGGCAAGCCGCCTGAGTTCTTCCACGACTGGCGATTCCTCTTCGTGGGCGTCCGCTGGTGGTGGGCCAAGATTCGCGGCCGCGCGTAAGTGTGGAGCGGACACTCCTGTCCGCTGCTTTTGGTTTTGCTTTTGGTGCTCTGCCCTTGCATCGCAGCCACCGACACACCACTTGAACGAGTGAATAAAGACATCGCAAGGAAGGCCGCATGTTTCCCCAACTCTCCCGCTTCACCGACCTCGGCCTTCTCCTCCTCCGCCTGATGGTGGGTCTGGTCTTCGCCACCAGCGGCTACAGTCACCTGAAAGACCCCGAAGCGCGCGCCAAAAGCATCGAGATGCCAAAAACTTTCACCATCTTCCTTGGGATCGCCGAGGTCGCTGGCGGTCTGGGAGTCGCCGCCGGCGTCCTGACTCAACTCGCGGCCTTCGGGCTCATTCTCATCATGCTGGGCGCAATCTATAAGAAGATCTTCGCTTGGCACACCGGCTTCTGGGGAGAGAAGTCCTCCGGCTGGCACTACGACCTGATGTTCGTCCTGATGAACCTGGTCATCGCCTTCACCAACGGCGGCGCCTACGTCCTCATGAAGTGATGCTACATCGCCTCCGGCCGCGGCCCTGGTAGGCAGGGATACTACTCGATAGTGCCTTGCACGACTCCATGTTCTGCTTTATGATGAGCCCCAAGTTGGGGTTCTGATTCACTGGGGAAGCATGCAGCGCCGCATTGCCTTACTCCTATTGTTGTTCGCGCTTGTCGGGACGTTCGTCCCCGTCGCGCTGGCGGCTACCGCTGCGCCCCCGCATGCCTGTTGTATCCGCGCGGCGCACAAATGCCACGCCATGGCGGGGGACTCGGACCAACTCGCCATCCGGAGCACCGGCTGCTGCAATCACGACTGCTGCCGCGCCGTAACCACCGCGCAATGGGCAAATTTGCAATCGCGGATCGCAGGGTCCTCGCCCCAGAATCTGAATGCCCGCATCGCGGAATCGCATCCCTCGGCCCCGGCGGCTGAATTCTCCGCTTCCCAATCCACCCGCGCCCCTCCGCAAATCTCCATCGCCTAGTTCCTCCGCTCTCCATCGCCTGATTCCGTAGAGACGTTGCTTGCAACGTCTGTTGCTGGCGCCAGGACGAGTGCATGTGCACAGAAGAGACGTTGCAAGCAACGTCTCTACGAGCACTTATGTGGCAGTAGACCCCCTCTAAGATTTTCGGAGATTTCCATGCGTCTCATTCGCATTCCGCTGTTCGCGGCCGCGCTAGCCTTGACCCTGGCCGCCTACGCCTCAATTTTTGGTTCCGTGCGCGGGGTTATCCACGATCCGCAGCATCGCCCGGTTCAGGGCGCCATGGTAATGATCAAGGCGAAGTCTTCGGATTGGTCCGCCACCACCAATTCCGACTCCAACGGCAACTTCAACTTCAACGCCGTCCCGCTGGGCGAATACGAGGTCAGCGTAGCTGCGCCCGGATTCCAGCAAGCCCGGCAGAATGTCGTCGTCATCGCCGATACGGAGCCCGTGTTGCACTTTGCCCTCAACGTCGCCGGAACCAAAGAGACCGTCGACGTCTCCGCCGCGCCCGAGTCCGCTCCCACCGATTCGGCGACTCCAACCACTCTGGTCAGCCGACTCGACGTCGCTGAAACTCCCGGCGCAGACCGCTCCAACAGCCTCGCCATGATTACTGACTACGTCCCTGGAGCCTATTTCACCCATGATCAGCTCCATGTACGCGGCGGCCACCAGACGTCTTGGCTCATCGACGGCGTTCCTGTGCCCAACACCAATATCGCCTCCAACCTCGGCCCGCAGTTCGATCCCAAAGACATCGACTACCTGGAAGTCAGCCGCGGCAGCTACGATGCCGAATTCGGCGATCGCACCTACGGCGTCTTCAACGTCGTGCCCCGCACCGGATTCGAGCGCAACAACGAAGCCGAACTCGTCCTCAGCGCGGGAAATTTCTATCAGACCAACGACCAGTTCTCCTTCGGCAGCCACACCTCCCGCTTCGCCTACTATGCCAGCGTGAATGGAAATCGCAGCAACCTGGGCCTGCAGACGCCGGTGGCGCAAGTCGTGCACGATGCCGCCAACGGATACGGCGGCTTCGGCTCAATCATCTTCAATGTCGATCCCTCCAACCAGCTTCGCTTCGTCACCTCGCTGCGCCGCGATTTCTACCAGATCCCGTACGATCCGTTTCCTGACGACATCGAGAACGCCAACATCGCCGCCAACGGATTTCAAGCCCAGTATCCGACGATTGGCCTCCGCGATGCACAGCACGAAGCCGACGCACTCGGAAATTTATCCTGGGTCCACACCTTCAATTCCAAATCGCTGATCACCGTCTCGCCCTTCTATCACTACAACCGCGCCAACTACGACAGTCTGGCCAGCGATTTTCCCAGCGCCTCCACCGATCACCGCTCGTCGTCCTACGCCGGCGGCCAAGTCAGCTTCAACGCCACCGTCGCCAGAAACGAGCTTCAAGCCGGCTTCTACGGCTTCTACCAGAGCAACGACGAACTCTTCGCCGTCGTCTTCAACGACCACAGCCTGCCCTCACTCAATGACCACGAGCGGCCCTCCGGCAGTCTTGCCGCGTTTTTTGTCGACGACAAGTTCAAACCGGTCTCCTGGTTGACGCTCTCCGCAGGCCTGCGCCCGACTCATTTCTCCGGAGTTGAAACGGAAAATTCCGTCAGCCCCCGCTTCGGCGCAGCCCTCACCGTGCCGCGTCTGCACTGGACCTTCCGCGGCTTCTACGGCCACTACTACCAGGCGCCCCCGCTCGTCACTATCTCCGGTTCGCTGCAGCAGTTTTGCGTGGCCGCCACCTGCGGCTTCGCCGGCCTTCAAGGGGAGCGCGATGAAGAGCATCAGTTCGGCGTCACCATTCCTTTCCGGGGATGGACTTTCGACGCCGACAACTTCGTGACCAACGCCCACAATTTCTTCGACCACAATTGCATCGGCTCCGGCACGTGCTTTCCTGTCACGATCGATCGCGCACGCATCACTGGTTGGGAAGCCACCCTCCGTTCCCCCCGCATCGGCCGCCGTGCGCAACTTCACCTTTCGTACTCCAATCAAGTGGCCCAGGCTGGCGGAGCCGTCAACGGTGGCCTGACCAACTTCGTCACCGACATCTGCGATCCCGCGCCCCCCACCAGCCTTTGCCCGCTCGATCACGACCAGCGCAACACGCTCAACCTCGGCGGCGACATCACCTTGCCCCGCCGCGCCTACGCCTCGACCAACGTCTATTACGGCTCCGGCTTCAGCAACGCGTTCACTGACCAGCCTTATCCAGGCGGTCATCTTCCGTCGCACACAACATTCGATCTCTCGCTGGGAAAAGAATTCGGAGAGCATTTATCCGGATCGCTCAACCTGCTCAACGTCGCCAACCGCCGCGTCGAACTCGACAACAGCCAAACCTTCGGCGGATTCCACTGGAACAGCCCCCGCGAAATCTACGTCGAACTCCGCTACCGCTTTCACTACTGACAAGCTTTACACGACCCACAGACACATCGAGGAGGGCTCCCAAGCAGCGCCCGCAACATCTCCTCCATCCCTTCTCCCGGCAGATTCAGTTTCCGCACGAGCAGTCATCCTGCGATACCCGCGATAAAGATGATTTCCTTCGAGCGTGCGGCCTCGAAAGGGCTAGCATCCCAGTCTCCGTACACGTCACTGACCACCAGTCCCGAACGGCCGATCAGGACCTCCATTTGTTCAAGCGATGGAAACCGCAGCGTGCTGCTGGTGGTTAGCGTCCCCTGCGGAAAGCGGTAGGAGGTCTGGAACGAGATGAATTCCCCTTCTTGGTCTGTGATCTCCAGCATTTCAAGAACTTCTTCGCCGCGCGAGATGCGGACCAACCGCGACCGCCCCGCCCACTCTCGAACCCAATCCATGCGCGGATTGCGAGTCTCAAATGCAACTCTGCCGCGCTCGTTGAGATGGCCGCGCATGGTCTCCAATACCGCCAACGCATCCACGTCGGTAAGCATGATTTGGAAAGCGTGTCCGCTCATGACGATCAGGTCGAAGCGCCGGCGCGACTTGTAGTTCTGCGCGGAGGACTCGACCCACTCAACCTCTTCCGCGTGAGGTTTTCTTCGGGCCACAGCCAACATCGCCGCTGCTGGATCAACACCCGTAACCCGGTGACCACGTTCGGCCAAGGCACAGCAGAGCGTGCCCGTACCGCAACCCAGGTCGAGCACACTACATGGGGGCGGTCCGGCGAGGGAGAGGTAGAAATCGGCATCCCGTCCCCGCGGGTTAATGAGGTCATAAATCTCCGCGATTTGAACGTGCTGATAGTCCATGCCCTTTGAGGCCGAACTCCACCGCCGGGTGCCCCACCCTTCTCGCGTCCGTTGCGAGAGGGTGGGGATTTCGATATCTGTCACGACCCTGTCCGCGCCCGCAGCATCTCCTCGACGTCCCCCATCTTTTCTCCCAGCAGATTCAGCTTCCGTGCCAGCCCCTGAATCTCAGTCGCCGACCTTCGGTTGACGTCATAGTCGAGTTCGCCTCGCAGCCGGTCCTTCGTGTCCTGCCGGTTCTGGCTCATCATGATGATCGGCGCCTGCAACGCCGCCAGCATGTTCAAGAACAGATTCAGCAGAATATATGGGTACGGATCCCAGGCGCGTTTGTCCAACGCCGCATCGGCGGTCATGTAAATGGCGAGGGCGATGCTGAACAGAATAATGAACGTCCACGACCCGCCGAAGCCCGCGACTATGTCGGCGATGCGTTCGCCAAACGTCGCATCCTTCTCGATCACGTCGTTCGGATGGCGGCTGGCTCGCACTCGCACCAACTGTTGCGAGGCGTGAAAATGCCGCCCCAGCACCGTCAACATATCCATCCCCGCCAGCGGTTTGCGCTGCAGCAAGACGGCAATATCTTTTCGATCCACCTCCAGACACACCGCATCTTCAACGGCCGCCGCCTCAGTCTGGTGCGGGGTCTGCTCCAGCATCGATGCGAATCCAAAGAATTCGCCGTGCGACGGTTCGTCGACTACGACCTCCTGCTGATCTTGATCGACGGTCGTCACCCGCACTCGGCCCGACACCACCACGTAAGCCTGCCCGCCCGGATCACCCATCTTGTAAATGCGCTGCCGGGGCGCAAAGTTCTTCAGCCTCACCTGGCTGGCCAGGACGGCCGTTTCGTCTTCGTCGAGCAGCGCAAATAGCGGAACATGTTTCAATACCTCAGGGTTGCATCCCATTGCCATGCCTCATCGCTGGAGTCTATGCCGCATCCAATCGCCCTGAGGATTGCACAAAACGCCGAGAGCAACAATGAGCATGTCGGGACAGCCGCCTCGGCTGTCCGGTCGCGCAAAGCTCGACTCTCTGCCGGTCGCGCGGCAAGCTGAGACGCGAAGCGATAGCTCGCTACTCTCATTCTGAGTTAGAGTGAGGGATAGACCTTGATCAAAGTTTGATAGCCGTGTGCTCGATCCTCATGGGCCGAATCCGTCCGCCACTTACGCTCGCTGTCCTGGTCGCCGTGGCATTTCTTTTTTCCGCTTGCCATCGCTCGAACCCGCCCGCCGCCAAGCGCTATCCCTTCACCGGGCGCGTGGTCTCCGTCGATATGCAAGAGCAGTCTGCCGTGATCGACGGCGACAAGATCCCCGGCTTTATGGACGCGATGGCCATGTCCTACAAAGTGAAGCCTCCCGCGGTGCTGAGCCAGATCTCTCCCGGCGACTCGATCTCCGCTGAGGTGGTGGTGGTACAGGACAATACCGGCAGCTCCTCCGTCCCAGACTACTGGCTCGAGAACGTCAAGGTCACCGCCCACGCCAAAACGCCTCCACCCGCGCCCGCTGGGGCACAGCGCATTCCCGCGCCCGGCGACGATGTCCCCGACTTTTCCTTCACCAACCAGGACGGCCGGCACGCGTCTCTCCGGCAATATCGCGGCAAGGTGGTGCTCCTCACTTTTATTTACACCCGCTGCCCCTTCCCTGATTTCTGCCCTCGCGTGAGCAGCAACTTCGCCGAGATCGATAGGCAACTCGCCGCCGATCCCGCCCTCGCCGCGCACGTCCGCCTGCTGAGCGTCAGCTTCGATCCTGAACACGACACCCCCAAAGTTCTCCGCGACTATGCCTTCTCCGTAGCGCACACCCACGACCCCGCGCTTTTCCGCCGCTGGCAGTTCGCCGCCCCGCGCGGCGCGGACTTACCCAGGATTGCTGAGTTTCTCGGACTGATTGCCACGCCCGAAGGCGGTATGATCACCCACAACCTGAGCACCACGGTCATTGGCCCCGACGGCAAAATTGTGAAGTGGTACCACGGCAGCGACTGGCAGCCTTCTGATTTAATCAAAGACGCGAGAGACACCCTCGCCAACAACGGCTAGAGAAGGCGTTTCCAACTCGAATTCCGTATGTCAACAAGATTGGAGACCGTCATCAGCCCAGGATTTGACCTCGGTATCAGGTCAAGATTCGAGATTCGTATCAGGGCCATGCCTTCTGGCATGCCGTAAACGCTAAGTCATGAATGCGCCTTCAGGCGCTGGCCGTTCATTTTGGAGGCGTCAATAAAGGAACGAGAACAATGAAATATCTTCTACTCATCCTGGCCATATTCGGTGTAATCGTCTCTTCCCTCGCTCTGCGCGAGCATTATCGCGAATACGGCGATGCTCCCTGCGACATCAATGAACACTGGGACTGCGGCGTCGTCAATCACAGCCCTTACGCCATGCTCGCCGGCATCCCCGTCGCCGTTCTCGGCATCGCCGGATACATTCTCATGGGTGCGCTCGCATTCCTTCGCTCCTACCGCCTGCTCCTCGTACCCACCCTTGCCGGGCTCGCCTTCTCCCTCTATCTCGCGAACATTGAGGCCCACGTCCTCGGCGTGTGGTGCATCTATTGCGTCACTTCCCTCGGCATTATTTCGCTGATGTCGTTGCTCAACCTGGGAACAGTCATCGCTCAGTTTATGCGCCAACCGTCTTCCCCGTAGTGCTGATTCATTCGAGGCCAATGCCCTTGTGGCTGGATGCCAAGCCTTGGGGCGCGCCGCCATCTTTTCGCGCTCGGATAGGTAGGGGCAGGCAAAGCAGAAGCGGGCGATACCGCTGCAACGAGGGGGCGATCCACGTCACAGCAGTCCTGCCCGACGCCTGCCCCGTTTTTAGTTCAAACCTATTTCCATTTTTTGGCTATAGGGTGATGACCCGACTGGCAAATCCGCAGGAAGGACCCCTACTGCCTCGGCGCCGTGGATCTCTTAGCGCCTAGTTTGCGATTGATGTCTCCGGCAAATTCGGTGAAAAAATTCAGCAGTGCGCCATACCCAGCTTGTCCCAGCATCGCCCGTCCTCCCTCGGCAAACGCGTTGCGCGGATGCGGCTTCCACGCTGTAGAAATCATTCCCCCAGCGAACGAACCTCCATACAGCGCCAACTGCGGACGCAACTCCTGCTCGCTCTCGTTGTAAGTAACCAAATTCCGCACGATCGCGTGTCGCGCACGCGGCCAAAACCCGCGGCACCGGCATTGATCGTAACGCGGCTCGTATTTCAGCTTGGCATTTCCCAATGCCGCCAGCGTGTTCGCTGAAATAAACTGCCCTTCGCGCGACGCAAATCTCTCCGCATATCCGCCCCAACCGTCATCCCATTGCGAAGGGACGCCGCGCGCCTGATCAATTCCCGCAGTGAACATCCTCTTGAAATACGCGCCCGGGCTTGCCAGAGTCTGTTGCAGATAAATCTCCCTGCGTTGTTCCGCGCTCAAGGGCTGCAGTTCTCGATTTCGCCCGGCGTAAGGACCCGTTAGCCAACCGCTCTCCCAATCGCGCATTATGGCGAGCGCCGCTTCCCCCAGCTTTTTCGTGGCCTCAGCAGCAGACACGGTCGGCGCTTTCGTCTTCTGTGCCGCAGCCTCCGCCGCACTCGCTGATTGGTCTTTCTTTTCTGTTTGTGGCGGAGTCGGCGAGGGATTATCTGGAAGTGGCGGCGCGCCAGGCTGGTCCTGCGCCATACCGTTGCCGCAGACTAAAGCCAGAAAACAAGCCAGAAGGAGACTCCAGCACGGCGCCCTTGCGTCACGGTGGCTCATTCCCAAAAGCGATTCCCCTTTCCCGCGAAACACACATGTGGGGACAGCCGCCTAAGCCTGCCCTGAGCGAAGCCCCCACAGGCCCAGGTTTTTGCCCGCGCCCCGGCAACCCGCTAAACTCCTTTCGATGCACTCTCTTTACAACCGTGTTGCCGGACAGAGCGTCGAACGCCTCGCGGCCCTCAGCGACGGCATCTTCGCCGTGGCTATGACCCTGCTCGTGCTCGACCTCCGTGTCCCCGCCCGCGAAGCCGTCCATTCCGAGCACGATCTCTGGCGAGTGCTGGTAGTGCTCGCCCGCGCCTTCTCATCTTTCTAATGAGCGTGATGACCCTCGGCATCTTCTGGGTCGGTCAGCAAACCCAGCTCAATTACTTCGCCCGCGCTGACCGCAATATCGCCTGGATTCACATCGCGTTCCTCTGTGCCGTCGCGCTCACCCCGTTCTCCACCTCGCTGCTCGCCGAGTTCATCCACTATCGGACGGCCCTCCTGGTCTATTGGTTCAATATTTTTCTGCTCGGCCTGACGCTCTACTGGAGCTGGAGCTACGCCACCCGCGCCCGCCTCCTCTCCGACGAGACCCCCGCAGAAATTCATACCGCCGTCGTGCGACGCATCGTAATCGCGCAATCTCTCTACGCCGCCAGCGCCGCCCTCTGCTTCTTCAACACCTTCTACAGCATCGCCTCAATCGTGTTAGTGCAGCTGAACTACGCGATCGCCCCGCAGTTCTGCTGGGGCCTGTTCTCCCGGAAATCGGCGGAAGAATAAAGTGGGCAGTTGATGGAAATCTCTAGGGTGCCCCATCCTAACGTCGCGCGTTTTGCGGCGTTAGGGTGGGGATGTTGACTTTGATCGCGACTCGCTACTCTCTAGCCTCGCTCAAAGGCATGCTTCTTCTCCAACTCCTCCACTGCCGCGCGCCGCGCGCTCTCGAACCGCTCCGCCTGATTCATCAGCCCCTGAGTCGCTTCCGCCCACTCCCCCTCAATCCGCAACGATCCCTGCGCCGCGACCAGCCGAGCCGCCACTTCCAGCAGGTGCGCCGGCGTGGTCTGCAGATACTGGGCCTCCGCCGGATCCCCCATCCAAACCCGTTTCGGTAATTCAGGTTCGGCTAGTGCAGTCTGCTGGCGTTCGTTGAGGCCGGTGGCGTCATCCCGAAGGCCCGCGCTTTTACCAGCGGGCCGAGGGATCTCCCGCACATCGGGATCGGCTCCCAGCTTCGTCTCCCAATAAACTTTCCGCTCCACGAACTCCCCCATCGCCTCGTCCGTCGCCTTGCCAAACACCCACTGCTGCCGCTTGAAGTCATAATGCCGGCTGGAAAACGGCACCGGCAGCAATTTTCCCGACTTCAAGAATTCAATCTGCTTGCGATCCACTTCTTTGCGCAGCGCATTGATGACCGGAGCCTCCGCATCCTGCGGCTCCAGCGACGGCATCACCTCGCGCACCGTCTGCGACAAGTTCACCGCCACCGGCGCATGCAGCCCAGCCGACCCTTCCAGCCGGATGTCCCCATGCAGCACCCAGAAATCCGCCCCTGAGGTCGACCGATGAAACGGCCACTCCAGCTTGATCGTCAGCGGCAGTCCGGTCAGCGTTACCCAGATTTTCTTCCCGGCGGCCTCGCGCGCCGCGTCCAAAATCCCCCCACTCTCCTGCCCGTGCGTCATGTCATTTTCCTTTGTGTGATGGAAGATGAATCAAGAGATCAACTCAATTCTATCGAACTGGACGCACACACCGGGTCCCCACCCTTCTCGCGTTTCTTGCGAGAGGGTGGGTTTTGACGGGACTGCCCACCTATCGAGCACTGCCTTCCAGGAGCCAACCCAATAATCCCAGCAGACAAAACCCCACCGCATTGAGGATCCCGTGCGTCCTGGCTATCTGTGGAATCGTCAACACATCACTCCCCACAAAATCCGCCACCGCATAGGCGCCCGATAAAACCATGCCCGCGAACACAGCGCCCGACGCCACCTGCAGCAGCACCCGTGCCGTAGCGTCGTGCGCCTGCTTCCCCCGGCCTCGCAAAAATACCGCCAGGGCGGCGATGCTCGCCGAAAACATCAACGCCGCCCCCATCTTCAGCCCCGGAGAGATCACAAATCCCGCCGCCACCACGAACGGCAACCCCACCACCAGTGCCACGACACGTTGAAGCCATCGTTGTGGCCCGCCCCTCTGCGCAGAAGCTAGAGTGGCAGCCGCAATCGTCGCCGTGGCAAATCCCGCGTAGTGAAAGTGCACCGCCGTCAACAGCCCGATCGGCTCCTGAATTCCCATGGGCCGCATCCCCAGCCGAGAAGCCACCAGCCAGGCCCCGCCCACCGCGAGATCAGTCTTCGCAATCGCAAGTGTGGCGCGGACACTCCTGTCCGCGTCTGCCCACGGAGCACCGATCAACTCGACCACCCCGCCCCCAGCCAGCAGCAAACAAACCAGCATCCAGCCAAGCGCCGCCAACCCGGCGTTCCTGCCCGGCGGAAGCCACATCGCAATCAAAGCGAGGGCCGCGCCCAGCGGTTGCAACCGTCGAGCCGCACTCTCACACCAGCCCGACCCCGAGATCGCTCGTCCCAACTCCATCCCCAGCGGGACGACCACCAGCGGCGCAAACAGAAATATCAGTTCCACAGCTCCCACACTAGCGATCCCAGCCCGCGCCGCCACCGCCGTCCCCGCCCACACCGCCGCCCCGATCGTAGCCGCCCCCGCCCCCCACAAATTCCTCTTGCTGTCGACTTTGTCACTCTGCCGGGTGCCCCATCCTAACGTCGCGTCTTCTGCAACGTTAGGGTGCGGATTCTTGACTTTCTTCATCCCACGCTCCTCAAAACCGCAATCCCGAAAATCCCTACCAATACAATCAAACTCCCCACATACAGCAGGTCGAGCCCCCGATTCTCCCGTCGCACCTCACGGTCGTAGTAAAAGACTTGGAGCACAATCCGCAACAACCAGAATCCCGCGATAAATCCACTCAGAAATCGCCCCAGCCGGCTCGCCCCCGCCAGTTCCGCCGCGAACCCGAAGCACAGCGCCGCAAACGCTCCTACCACAATCACGATGTAGACCCAATGCACATAAAAGATCTGCCGCACGAACCGCGGCACCCCCGCCAGCCGCTCCCGCACCCGCAGCCGCCCCGGCAGAGGAACGTTCGCCGCCACGATCCCCAAATGCACCACCCCGGCTCCCCAGATCAGTTCTTTCCCAAGTTCCGCATTCATAGTTGGCCCCTTTCGGATCCGTCATCCCCACCGGATCCTGCTCGTTCTGAGGAATAAGCAGGCGTAGTGAAGGGACCTTGTGTCCCCTGTGCCGGAAGACCGATCCGTCCTTCACCTCGTCACAGCCGCATAATGTCGCGCCACCTCCGACGCGTACTGCCGGCCCACGCGGTCCCTGTTCTCTGCCAGCCACTGGCTCAGCCTCGTCTCCCCGCTCGCGGGACCCTCAGGCGCTAGCAAATTGCTCATCAGCCCCTCATACTCTTCCCACGTCAGCACCACATCCCGCATCAGCCAGCCCGCCAGTAGCGTGCCAGCATAGGCCAGGGCTGTCGGCACATGAGTTATGCGCACCGACCGCTCAACCTGCCGCGCGGTCAGCCGCACCAGTTCTTCAAAGCTGTAGGTCTCCGGTCCGACTGCGTTGAGCGTCGAGCTCCTGCCCGGTTCGACCGCGTCGGCGAGCAATCGCGCCATGTCCTCCACATAGATAGGACGGATCGCTTAGCGGCCGTCTCCCGGAATCGCGAACACCGGAAAACTCCGAACGAACCAGGCAATGTTGTTGATCAGAATGTCTTCGGCGCCGAAGATCACCGCAGGACGCAGGATCGCGTAGGAAAGCCCCGAGTCGCGCACCGCCTGTTCGACTAGGGCTTTCCCTTTGTAATACCCAAGCGGCGATCCGAGCGACGGATTCGCAATGCTGACATGCACGATCCGCCTGACCCCTGCTTCTCGCGCGGCCTCGATCATAGTGCGGCTGTTCTGAACGGCAGTCTCAAACGTGGTCGCACCACGCGGAAATCGCACCCAATATGTATTAATCAGCGTCGATGCTCCGACAAGACTGCGGCACAATTCGGCGGGCCGGTCGAAGTTGTAAGGGAAGACCTCAATCCGTTCTCTGAATCCATTGCCATCCGGATTTTCTGAGGGAGGATGCGAGGTCAGACTGCGGATCCGGTGTCCACGATCGAGGAGAAGCCGGGTTGCATACTTCCCCGTATAGCTGAATGCCCCGGTGATAACAATCGTATCGCCCATACTCTCATACCTCCCCGCCCCTTCTCGGCTGAGCGAATCAATGAGGATGCTTGCCGTTAGCCTGCAGCCTGTAATGTCAGATCGTTCAGTAGAGTCAGAACTACTAAGCCAAAAAAAAATCAACCCGCATTCTTCCGCACCTTCGTCCGCACCTTCGTCCCCATGCGCAACAGTTTCCGCACCGTCCCCGTCGGCAACCGCTTCATCTGGTCATACAGTTCCGTTACCGCTTCGAAGAATCCCGCCATCGCCTCCAGCCGCTCCCGCGTGTAATCGGCCCCCGGCTCTTTCGGATCGAGCGCCGACAGGCATCCCCGCAGAACATCCCGCGTCGGATCAATCTCCCTGCGTTTCCTCTGCTCGATCACCAGCCGGAACATCTCCCACACGTCCTTCATCGACTCGTAATGTTCGCGCCGGTCGCCCAGCACGTGCACCGCCCGCACGATCCCCCAGGTCTCGAGTTCGCGGATGGAAGTGCTCACGTTCGACCGCGCCACGCTGAGCGTCTCGGCAATCTCCTCAGCCGGCAGCGCCCGCGGTGACAAAAACAGCAGCGCATGGATCTGCGCCACCGTTCGATTGATGCCCCACCGCGTCCCCATCTCTCCCCAGTGGAGGATGTATTGCGTCTGCACCGCAGTCAATTCCGCCATATCATTTAGTTCAGTACGAACTGAATATACAGAATTATTAGTCGTTTGTCAAGTGCTGTAGAGGAAATTCCCAGGCGATTTGAACCCCCAAGTTCAGAGCCTGGTGAAGCCGTCGGAGGTCCACTGTTCTGAGCCGACTCCGTTGTGGACGAAGAAGAGGCTGGCGGGATCGTACTTCTTCTTGATTTGGGCGAGGCGGGCGTGGTTGGTGCCCCAGTAGGAATTCGCAAAGTCGGACTCGAAAAAATTGCTCTCCGAGACATAGGCTCCGCCGTTGGAGGCGACGGCGCGGAGTTCGTTCATGCAGCGATGCACGGTGTCCGCGGCTTTGCGGCCCTTGGCAACGTCGGGCTCGTGATCGGGAATTCCGGGATACGCAGGACCCTGGCCGTCGGCGACGATGGCGAGAGCAAAGGCGCCACATACCGAGGGATTCATAGCGGTATCCTTTGCAGCCTCGATGGCTTCGGAAGGCGCCCCTGCGAGCCCCTTATTAAAATGAAGTTCCACTTCGCTGAAGCGGGAAGCTGAGAACAATGCGTTCGCCAATTTTTCTTGTGAATCGTCTTGCAGCAGTGATGCGGGCATCCACAGTGACTCAAAGCCCCAAACAACCCAGCCGACCTGGCCTGCATCGCCGTTCCACCACACGTTGACTGGGCTGGCGCCGGAGCGGGAGTCTGCCTTGAAAACGTCATGGTGATGTTCTTTGCGCCAGTCAACGTCCCACCAATGCCGAAAGGGCATGCTACCGATTTCGGGCGGAGACTCGATGGTGTAGGCGCCGGAATCCTGCGCCAGCCAAGCCAGGAACGGCTGCCAGACTTTTCGCGATTGCTCCGTGTCCAGTCCAAGATGAACCATGCTGATTTCCAGCTTGTTTTCGGGAGAGAAGTGCGCTTGTTCGCCCCAATGATCGTTGAAGAGCGCTTCGCGGTAGAACCCAACGAAGTGCCGAATCAGCCGGCGGTAGGCGTCATCCGAATTAGCTTTGACCTTGAAATGGGCGCCGCCGGCAAGTTCGGGGAGATCTCGCACGCGCAGGGTTAATTTGCTGACTACGCCGAAGGTACCACCTCCGCCTCCTTTCAGAGCCCAGAACAAATCCGGGTTGGTGCAAGCGTTTGCGATTTGCACCTTGCCGTCGGCGGTCACAACTTCGGCTTCGAGCAGGCCAGCGGCGGCCATGCCGTAGTGCTTCGAGAAGCTACCGAAACCGCCGCTTTGAATCAGGCCGGCGACGCCGACGGTGGTGCAGCCGCCGCCTTGAACGTAGGCTCCGGCCCTGGTGGTGACGGCGTCGTAAGCTTGGAACCAAATTGTTCCAGAACCCACGGTGACGGCCCGCTTAGGGGCCTGAGTCGACTTGCAACCACGAGCAACGAAATCATTCTGGATAGTGACGTCATGCATGTGACGTGTCCAAATCAAGAGAGAATCGGGTGCGTTTGATGTGCCTTGATAGCTGTGGCCGCCCCCTTTTACAACCAGGCGCAGATGGTTGTCGCGGACAAAATCCACCGCGGCAGCGATGTCCTCGGCATTTCTTGCCGCCACCGCGTAAACACTAGGTTTGGTGGTCCAGGCGTCGACCCAGCCCAAGGTTTGGGTTACACCGGGGTTGTCGCCAATATAGTAGGGGTTTTTCAAATTTGCCAAGAGAGCCTTGCAGTCCTCGCTCTGTGACGAGGACGTGCATGTGTTGATCGGAAAATCGACCCGAATCAGGTTGCCGCCAACCGCCTCGTTGAGGCGTTTCCACGCTTCTTTGGAAGGCCAACCAGGGTCGGAAGGACGCAATCGTCGAATCGCAGGACTTGCGAACGCACCCCGTGGCCACAGACGCGAAAGAGACGCTGCCCCGGATGCCTGCAAAAACTCCCTTCGGTTCAATGTAGGTCCCCCCCCCACCTGAGGGTCACACAGAGAGTCGTCGATCTCAATGGTTGTCAGTAGATTCAATCATGACTCACCGTGGGAAGCAAGGCTCGTGCGGCCAGGGGGGACCCCCAACCACTCGTAGGTGGCGTACGCAGGAAGTTTTCCAAACCGGAGAGGTCAGGCTCGGGCGAAGCAGAGTGTCCTAGTTCACCGGCGAGTTGGTGGACGGATCGCTCAGTGCAATGAGCTTTCCCGGCGGGTAATCGGCAGGTGTCAGCGGAGCGTCTGGATTCGGGTTGGTAATCGTCAGCACTTCACCGCTGCGAACTCCCCGGATCGTCAAGCTGTGGCTTTCCACGGCAAGGACCCTGTAGTTTTCGCCAAAAATTCCTGTCCTTGTCTCATCCATACCCAATTTAGATGCACAATCCCATGGCCGGGACTCCCGCCCTTTTACTTCAATTCCCACTTTGGGCGGGACCAGGTCTTAAAACCCCGGCAGGCGGCTCCCAGGGCCGCTGCTTTAACCTTCCCGCGGGCTCCGGTTTTCAATCGCCGATCCTCCATCTACAATCGGAAATCCCAATGCACCCTGCCCGCATCGCCGAGCTGCTCGCCCCGTTCCTTGTGGCGCCGATCCCGGTCCCGGGTAGCACTCCGTACCCCTCAGATCCTTGTCATTCCCAGGAGCGCAGCGACGAGGCCTGCCCTGAGCGGAGCCGAAGGGAGCCTGCTCGCCTTTCCCCCGCACAACTCCATAGTATATCGACATACATCGATATACTTCTTCGCTGGAACGCTCGCGTCAACCTCACCGCCATCCGCGACCCGGACCAGATTGTCACCCGCCACTTCGGCGAGAGCCTCTTCGCCGCCCGCCACCTGTTTCCCGGGACAACTCCGGTGGTAACTATGGCAACTTATGTGGGGACAGCCGCCCCCGGCGGTCCGGCCGAGCGAAGCTCGGCTGCTGACGGCCTGCGTGCGGACACGCACCGCATCTCCGTAGCCGACGTCGGCTCCGGCGCCGGGTTCCCCGGCATCCCTATCAAGCTCTGGGCGCCGCACATCTCTCTCACCCTCATCGAGTCCAACCAGAAGAAGGCCACCTTCTTGCGCGAAGTGACACGAGCCCTTACATTGACGGACGTCAATATTAAAAACGCCCGCGCTGAAGCTCTCGCGAACGCTTTCGACCTGGTGATACTCCGCGCCGTCGAGAGTTTTGCAACCATCCTGCCTGTCGCCGCCAGCCTAGTGACCCCTGGGGGCCGCTTGGCACTCCTCATCGGCGCGGCCCAGTTAGACCCAGCCCGCTCCGCTCTGAGGCAATTTTCCTGGTCCAGCCCAGAACCCATCCCAATTTCCAACAACCGGATCCTGGTCGTCGCTAACTGTCGGTCGTGATCGTGGCACTCCCGTGATCCTGGACTCCCAGAAGGTGCGACCACTCCTGATCAAGAATCACGCTAGTTAACGCTCCTGACCAAAGTGGCTGCTCTTGGCCATTCCGCTCCCAGCTGCCCACAACAAATGGGCCATTGCCATCAAGAGTGGGAAGGTTCGATCGAATCGATCCCTTATGACCGTAGATCCCCCCTGTTGGACAATGGATTTTCCCCCAGCTGAAGAGCTCTTGCACCAGTGTTCCTGCAGGAACACTCTGTCCGCGACTTCTGCCATTGCCGGTTACGCCCAAGAAGTCAAGTTCAGCGAGTCCACATCAAGCCGATCCGGCATCCTCCAGCGCGGTTGGCCATACGGAGGTCATTCGGGAGTTGGCAAAATTCAATTCAGCCAATGTTCCTGCGGGAACACAAGTGCTGTTCGCCATATCGATTTGAGTCCAGAGACATATGGATTTGAGTCCAGAGAGAAGAAGAGCGAGGGTCCATGCATCTAGGTTCTCGGTCGTGGATTCACTCTGCGTTCCCTCGACACGCCATGCTCCAACCCATGCGGACTGCTCCTTGGTCGTCCCTTGTGTTCCTGCAGGAACACTGTGCCCTTTTTGCACACAAATTCACTTGCATGCACAGCAGTTCGTCATTGCATTTGAAACTCGATGCGCATTATGCTGCGCGTAGCTCTGGTTCTTCCTACAACCTAATGGGACGCGTTATCGCCGTTGCCAATCAGAAGGGCGGCGTGGGTAAGACCACGACTGCCATCAACCTGGCCGCATCCTTTGCGGCTGCCGAAGTAAATACCCTGCTGGTCGACTGCGACCCGCAGTCGAACGCGACCAGCGGCCTGGGCTTCGTGAAGGATCCAGACCGCGTCAATTCCTACCACATCCTCATGGGCGCGGCATCCGCCGAAGAAGCGCTGCAGACCACCGAACTGGAGCAGCTCTGGCTGATTCCATCGCACAAGAACCTGATCGGCGCCAACCTTGAGCTGGTGGACCTGGAAGGGCGTGAGTTTCGCATGCGCGAAGCGCTGGCGCCGTTGCGCGACCGTTTCCACTTCATCGTGTTGGACTGTCCGCCGGCGCTCGATCTGCTGACCCTGAACGCCCTCGTCGCGGCGGATGCGGTGCTCATCCCGATGCAGGGCGAATACTTTGCTCTTGAGGGCGTCAGCGAGTTGCTGGATACGATCGAGAGGATTCGCATCGGCCTGAATCCGGGACTGTCGATCGACGCCGTGGTACTGACCATGTTCGACGACCGCACCAACCTGGCGCAACAGGTCAAGGCTGAACTGAAGAACTTCTTTGGAGCGAAGCTGTGCACGACGACTGTGCCGCGCAACATCCGGCTGGCGGAGGCGCCGAGCCATGGCAAGCCGGCACTGGTGTACGATCCGCGGTCCAAGGGCGCGGAAAGTTACATCCGCTTGGCGAAGGAACTGATTGAGCGGCAGGCGGCGCTTGGGATAGATGGCGGCCAGACCTCATCCACCGAGGACGTCGGGGCGCACGAGGCTGAGCGGGAACCGGCCGTCGAGGAGATTCCTGCGGCCGGTGAGATGGATAAGAGCGCCTAGTATATCGATGGCTTTCGATATATTAGATTGATACTCATCGATATAGGATATGCCGAACGGCGCTCCGTCGGACGGATACGAACCGCGCCGCAGGATGACGCGATACACGGAGAACTGATGACCACTACAGCAGCAGCGGAGAAGGACAGAGTAGAGAAGCGGCGGGCCTTGGGACGGGGGTTGGAGTCGCTGTTGCCCGGTCCGCGGGCGCTGACGGCTACGCCAGTACCGGGCGGTGCTACTCCGGGCAAACCGCAGATTCCTCACTTCGTTCGCAGCGACCATCATGACGGTGAAGTGGGCACAGCAATGCCAGCGGTGGATGCGGTCCATACGGCAGCCGCCGACCCAGGTTTGGCCACTCCCGGCCTCAGGCCCGGCGCCACATCGCCGCACGACGCCATTGCCGCTCCATCGCAGCCTGAATTGAGGGCGCATGGAAATCTAGTGGTGAATCTGGCTCTCTCGGACATTGACAAAAACCCGTTTCAGACGCGGCATGTCCACAGCGATGACGCGCTGCTCGAACTGGCGGAATCGATCAAAGCCAATGGCGTGGTGCAGCCCATCCTGGTGCGCCCCGCCGAAGAGGACGGGCGGTACGTCTTGATCCTCGGCGAGCGCCGCATGCACGCTTCGAAGCTCGCAGGGAAAACGACGATTCCGGCGATCGTGCGCCGGGTCTCGCAGCAGCAGGCTGCGGAGATGACCATCATCGAAAACCTGCAGCGCGAAGACCTGAGCCCGATCGAGCAAGCCGAGGCCTTCCGCGTGTTGAGTGAAGAATTCAAGCTGACGCAGGCCCAGATTGGCGAGCGGGTGGGACTGTCGCGGGAGTCTGTCGCGAATTATATGAGGCTGCTGCGGCTGCCGCGGCCGGTTCTGGACCTGCTTGCCCAAAAGAAAATTAAGTTCGCCGAAGCCAAAGAACTGTTGAAGCTGCAAAATGACGATCAGATCACGAAGGCCGCGCTGCTGGCGGTAGAGAAGGGCATGTCCTTCGAGCAGATCGAAAAACTAGTCCTGCAGATGAGCGGCTTGCTGGATCCTCCGGGGACGCCGGACCAGGAACGAAAGCAGAGCGGCGCGCGCTGGGTGGATCCGAACGTGCGGTCCGCGCAGACAGAGTTGGAGAGGCTGCTCGGGGTTAGGGTGAGAATCCGCGACCGTAAGGGCAAAGGCAAGATCGTGATCGAGTATCACACGGTGGATGACTACGAACGAGTGTTCGGAATGCTGAGTGGCAAAAAGTAATAAAGAAGCTCCTGGCTTCTAGCTCTTCCGGGCGTCGTCGGCCTCCCTTTTTGTTTGGTCGAATCAACACAGTAAGAGGTGGGACGGAAGGCGCTTACAGAATCCAGTCCGCCCTGGGAAGCCCTCCCTCGCGTCCGCGGAAGTGGGATGACGTGCCTTGAGCTGTTGACTGGTATGGTTCCGTGACGGGCAAAGGCTCGGTCGAAATATGGCTGCCGCTAAAGAGTGCAGCCCGCGCAGCGTAAAATAGCGCCGCAGGTTTTATTCTTTCGTGCCTGGGCGGCGGAGCATGCTGGATCACGTGACCATGATCTCGGTGGCGGAGCAGTTAATGACCGCCGCCGAGGTCGTTGTAGAGGGCCGCACCTCGCGCGTGAGCCGAACCGGCTCGCGGCGCTTCCGCACCGTTCGATTCGTCATGGGCCAGACCGAGTATCAGGCCATCGAGCAGAATCCGGAGAAGCCTAGCCGGTGGGGCAAACTGGCCCGCGAGGGCCATCGCGTCGTGCAGTTCCGCGATCTCGCAACGCAAAAATATGTTGCCGTCGCCGTGGATGGGAAAGTGCGGGAATATGGGAAGTAAAGGCGCCCGGAGAGACTCCCACGTCGCACAAACGGCGTAACTGGCCAATGGAAAAAATACGATTCGTGCGTGCCCGGGAAGCGCACGAGTTCTACTCGTGCCATAAGTCGCGCAAAATCAATGCGGGCTTTAGCCCCTGAGGTTTGCTCTTGCTGCTCCTGCCATTTTTTCCGCAGCCTGGTAAGCCGCCGCGCAGCGGCGGCGACGTTAGTTTCTTTGAGGAATCAACATAGCTACTGGTGGGATGGACAGGCGGCTTCGAGCGTCAAGGCGAGCCGCAGATAACGCAATGACTGGCCAAATGTCATCCGAGTGGGAACGTCATTCCAACCGAGCGGAGGACATTTACTTCTTGGGTTCCAGACAAGCGCTGCCGGCTGAGGCTGAATCACATGGTCGTTCTGATCATTCTCGCGGTGGGTACCTTGCTCGCGCGACTGGCGGGGCTCGAGGGTGTAACGTTTCTTGACTCCTGGCCGGCCGCTTCGCGGGCTGGGCTGGCGATCATGCTTCTGTTCACCGGCAGCGCGCATTTCAACTCCATGCGCCACGACCTCGCGCGCATGCTACCCCCGGCAATCCCGCACGCGATGGGTGTCATTTATTTCACTGGAGTGTGTGAGATTCTTGGCGGCGTCGGATTGCTGATTCCCGCGACTCGCGTCGCGGCTACGATTGCGCTGATCGCGTTTTTCCTGGCCATCCTTCCGGCCAACATTCGCGCCGCTAAAGCGGGCATGCAGCTTCGAGGCAAACCGGTCACACCCTTGGTCTGGCGAATCCCGATGCAACTGGTGTTTATTTCTCTCACCTGGTGGGGCGGGACGCATTAGGGCGCACCGCCTCCAAAGCCCCCGGACGCCTATATTGGCTCCTCAGGCAGACAGTTTTACCTGCACCCAGCTTCAGATCAGCCCCGCGCGCAGGCGGCGGAGGAAGTCTTCGCCCTCGGCTTTGGCTTGTTCGAGAATTTTGGGCTGGTTGGGATATTCGATTGCAACTTCCTGCAGAAAGAGTTCGACCGCATCTTTAGGCTTAAAGCCGTGCGCGACCATGCTGCGGATGCGGGCTGTGAAGCTCTCACTGGCCGGTGAAATCAGACGCGCGAGATGGTCGGCGCAATTGTGTTCGCGAAATTTGGCCGCGGCCAGGCGGTCGTAGGCCGTCTTGGCTTCCGGATCGCTCAGCAGTGTGGGGATCGGGTAATTCCATTCGCACTGCGAGCAGGTCCATCCCTGAAAGGTGCGGTCGATCGTCCAAACGAGTTCGCGGGCAGTCTTCTCCCGCAGATTTTTCTGATTTGTGCCGCCGTGGTCCATGAGCTCCGTCGCCCCTGCACTCAACTTGCGTTCATGAGCCCTAGCGGAGATAGTAGCGCGAATCCGGCGGGGTGTGGAGATGGGCGACGTATCGAGCCCGGTTCGCTGCCGACCCCGCGTGGCGCCTGTCCGGGTTCGACTCCGCTCAGAACCAGCCACGACCCGAACCCAGAAGATCCGATTCCTAGCTCCACTCAGAATGTGAACCGCGGATTATTTCGCGAAGAAGTAGTCGAACGATTTTACGGCGGTGAATTCGTCGTCACGAATATCGAACACAGTGTAGAGCTTGGTGACTTGGAGCACGTCGTGGACTTTCTGGGTGAGGTTAAGAAGCTTCAGTTCGCCTCCGGCATTGCGCAGCGTGGTGAAGCAGCCGACCAGTTCGCCGACGCCCGAACTGTCAATGTAGTCGACATTGGCAAGATTGAGAATGATCTTTTTCTTGTCCTGCTTGACCAGGTCGCGCACCGCCTCCCGCAGATCGTGAATTTCGTCGCCCAGCACAATGCGGCCGCTGATGTCGAGAATGGTGACATGACCAACTTCGCGGGTCTCAATCTGAAGGGGCATGAGTTGCGCCTCTGCTGCCGGAGGCCGATGGCCGGAATGGTAGTGGGTACAAGGGAGACAAGTCAATGGAAAGCACACCGGGGTGATGTCAAGCCGCTTGTGTAAAAAGCTTGAGGGTGCGGTTTTTCCATTCCAGGTTGAATCGCTGGAAGATGGAGTAGATGATGCGGTCGACGCTGGCCACGTTGACGAAGCAGACCATGGGCCGGGTGCGGCGACGCACTTCCACGAAGCAGCGCTCGATTACGTTGGTGGTGCGTAGTTTCTTCCATAGGTGCCGGGGCAAGGTGAAGAAGGACAGTAATTCTGGCAGATCCCGTTCCAGGCGGCGCACCATGGGGCCGTAATCCCGCGACCAGCGCGCCCGGAAGCGGCGAAAGGCGGCTTGCGCCTGGGCCCGGGTTTCGGCCCGATAGATCGCCTGCGCGCCCAGTTTTACTTCCTCGTAATCGCGCTGGCGCACGTGCTCTAAAATGTTGCGCATCTTGTGTACCCAGCAGCGCTGATGTGCCGCGCGCGGATACACGGTCTGGATCGCGGCCGCCAGGCCAGCACAGCCGTCGGTCACGATCAGCAGCAGTTGCTTGCCCTCCAGTCCGCGGCGATACAGATCTTCGAGCAGGCCCTCCCAGTCGGCCTGACTCTCGCCCCGGCTGCGCAGAAAAGCCAGCAAATGGCGCGTGCCGTCCCGGCGCACCCCGTAGGCCACCAACATGTGCACCCGCTTGCGCCCCGCCGGACGCCGCATGCGCAGGCTTACCCCGTCCAAAAATAGATACGCGTAATCGTCGCTCAGCCGCGCCTGATGAAACTGGCGCACCATTTCGTCCAGCGAGCGGGTGATGCGCGACACGGTCTGCGGACTTACCGTTTCTCCCGTCAGCGTGGCCACCACCCGGCCCACCTGCCGAGTGGAGATGCCGCGCAGAAAGGCTTCCCGGATCATCACCGTCACCTCTTCCGCCCGGCGCTGAAACTTCTTTACCACCTCCGGCAGAAATCCCCGCTTACGGCTGCGGGCAATGCGCAAGCGCAGCTCCCCGAAGCGAGTCACGAAACTCCGCCAGTAATATCCGTTGCGATAGTCCTTGCGCTGCTCCGACCGCTGATAGCGCCGGCTCACCATGTACAGGTCGCGTTGCCGCTCGCTCAGTTGTTGAAAAAACCTCTGCGCTGCTTGTTGCACTCGCCCTTGTAAATCGCCCCAGAAACTCTCCTGTAACTCGGCCACAAAATGTTGGAAATGCTCGGTGATTGGGATTATCTTCGCCATTGGGTGTAGGTCTCCTTTTCGGAAGGGCTTTAGCTTGTGAGGCCAAAGCCAACTTACACCCTCTCGCTTTTACACAATCGAATTTACGTCACCCACACCGGACCGGCAAAATACGTCGGACATGCGATATTCGGAGAACCAGAACGGGACACGGGTGCCGCCCGGCTTGCTCGGCCTGTCCGGATCTCAGAACAGAAGTATTACGAGTGGGCGCCGTGCGAGCGGGAGTCCAGTTCCAGCGCCGGCAGTTGAACTCTATCCCGGATCTCCTGAATAGGCGAGGTGACGATTGGGGTGGAGTACTCGGGATGGCGAAATTCCAGATGCATGCCGCGTCCGACATACTGCAGCTTGAGCATTGACCCTCCCCAGGTCGAACCTGCAATGGCAACGTGCACAGGCTCCGGGCAAAACTCCGGATGGCCGGAGAGCATGGCCTCGCTGCCCCCGAGCAGCACCGCAGTGTAACGGTGGTGCATGGTCTGGATTTCTAGGACCGTCGACGGAGGAAGATCGCTAAGGAACACGCCGCCCTCAATCTCCGATTGGATGATTCCGCGGTTCACTTCATCCGCGAGGTTAGGATGAGGGTCGAACATACTGATGTCAGGAGACGATGGTACTGGCTTTTTCCCCGGGCGACAAGAGTACTTTGGGCAGCAGCCTGGACGCACGGGAGCATGTCCGTTAGAGGCACAACACGGGGTCGAGGTTGCAGATAAAGTTCCGGGCCAGCCGGGGTCAGGGAGCGGTTTGAGCAAAAGCCACCAGGAACAGGACGCCGAAGAGCAGGTCGATGCCTCCCAAGGCGACGTCGGTCCCATGCAGCCGGTGCTGTAAGTAGAGGGCTATCAGCGAGATGCCGTAGCCGAACTTCTCCAGGGCAGAAGGAATCATCATCAGCCGAAAGCGCACCGGGTCGCGGGCGATGACCACAAACGCGACCTGCCAGGCAAGTGCCACGCTGGCGAAGCCGTAGTAGAAGGCGGGGTGAGTGATGGCCGGAGGGTCTTGGCGGCCAATAATGTCGAACATGAAATAAAGCGGCGTGAGGATGAGAATGCCCCAGATGGCGGCGATCCAAAAAATGATCTTGGCGAATTTCATTGAGGTGCTCCAGGTCCGCGAGGACTGAAGCCCACAAGCTAATTCAAGCCTCGGGCTCTAGGCAATCAGAACTTGGCCGTCACCGGCTATCTAAACTCACGGAACTTCTCAGCACGCAGCCCGTACTTCCTAGTGATTACTCCTTCAGAATGGGCAAATCATGAAGACATCCGCCATGGCCTTGACCTTATTGTTATTGTTCTCAGCGCTGGCCTTTGCCGGTTCCGAATCGAATCAGAGCGCGAACCGGGTCTGGATCACCGATGTCACCATCGTCTCCCCAGAGAGCCTCGATCACGTCGAGAAGGGCAGCGTGCTGATCGAAGACGGACGCATTGCGAAGGTCGAGCGAAATCAAAGCCCGAAGAGGCCCGGCCGAGCAACCGTAATCTCCGGAAAGGGGCAATACTTAATTCCCGGACTGATCGACTCGCACGTCCATTTGGCTTCGATTCCCGGGATGACTCTTGATCAGGGCGAAAGCAAGCAGAAGATGGTCGAGGAATACTACAAGCAACTCCCACGGTCCTACCTTTACTTTGGCTATACCACATTGGTCGATCTGGCGGTCTTCCGCCCCCAGGTTCTGGAAGATTTCCGGCAGGCTCCGCTGCACCCGGATTTATATGACTGTGGCGGGTCCCTTCCTTTTGCCAACGGATACCCGATGTCGTTCCTTCCGCCAGCAACACGATTCAAACCGTTTCCGAATTTTATCTACGACCCCAAACACGCGGACCGAATTCCAGCGGAATATAAACCCGAAGATCACACGCCTGCCGCTGACGTGGCCCGAGTGAAAAGCTCAGGCGCGATTTGCGTGAAAACCTACTTCGAGCGGGGCTTCGCCGATGACAAGAATCTGCCGGTCATGGGTTCAGATATGCTGGCCGAGATCCGCAAGGCGGCAACCCAGGACGGCCTGGTGCTGATGATGCACGCTAACGGACTTGAAGCACAGAAATTCGCCACTGATGGAGACGTTGACGTCATTGCACATGGTATGTGGCACTGGGGAGAGCTCGACAAGAAGACAGAAGTGCCCGACGAGATCAAGCGGCTACTCGATAGGATCGTGGATAAGAGAATTGGCTACCAGCCGACAATGCAGGTTCTGTACGGCGAGATGGTGTATTTTGACCCTGAATATTTGAAGATGGACGACGTCGCGAAAGTCACTCCGAAGGAAATGCTGGAGTGGTTCCAGTCTCCCGAAGGCAAGTGGTTCGGAAAGGAATTGAACGAAGACGGTGCGCCCGACGCTACGATATTCAAGGCGTACGAGCAAGGCCCCTTGCGGCGCGTGCGGCAGGTGGTGGCGTACCTGGCCAGCAAGGATGCCAACTTCGTTTTTGGCACGGACACGCCTTCGAGCCCCACTTACGGAAATCTACCCGGTCTGAACGGGTATCTGGAAATGAAGCAACTGCAGAAAGCTGGAATGTCTCTCGCACAAATCTTCAGGGCCGCCACTATCAACAACGCACGCGAGTTCAAGATGGAATCGCAGATTGGCACCATCGAGCCGGGCAAAATTGCCAATCTCGTGCTCATGAAGAAATCGCCGCTGGAAAGTGTGGACGCCTACGACAGCATTATCACGGTTTGGGTGCATGGCAAGGCAATTCCCCGCGACGCCTTGGAGGCCGGTCCAACCGAGTAATCCATTTTGGGGGCACCGGCGTTCGCCGGACGGACCCTTCGACTGCGCTCAGGGCAAGCTGCGTCCGTCCCCACGTGTTCCTATTCGCCGCCGACGGTGAGGCCGTCGATTCGAATCGTTGGAGAGGCGACGGAGCCGCGGAATTCCAGGTCACTGGCGATCTCGGAAATGTTAAAGAAAAGATTCTTCAAATTTCCGGCCACGGTGATTTCTTCTACGGGATAGGCGAATTCTCCGCCCGAGATCCACAGGCCGGAGGCGCCGCGGGAGTAATCTCCGGTCACCAGGTTCACGCCTTGGCCCAGGAATTCAGTCACGTAGAGACCTTCTTTGATTCCTGAGATCAACTCTTTCGGCGTCTTCGCGCCGGGTTGCAGAAAATAGTTTCCGGGACCGATTCCAGGCGTACCCGCCAAGCCGCGCGCGGCGTTGGCCGTGGTCTCGAGGCCCAGCTTTTTCGCGGTGTAGGTGTTGAGCAGGTACGACTTGAGCACGCCATTTTCGATGACAACCGTGCGGCGCGTGGGAATGCCTTCGCCGTCGAAGGGGCTGGTGCCGAAGCCGCCGGGCATGGTGCCGTCGTCGATGACGGTGACGTTGTCGCCCGCGATCTTGTGTCCCAGCTTGCCGGCCAGGAACGACGCGCCGCGGTAGACCGAGTCTCCGTTGATGCCTTCGAAGATGTGTTCGAGGATCGAAGTCGCAACCACGGGATCAAGAACGATCGGGACGTGCGCCGTCTTCACTTTGCGCGCGCCCAGGCGCCGCAGAGTGCGTTCGGCGGCGATCTTGCCGACTTGCTCGGGCGGATCGAGTTTTTTCAGCGTGCGCGCCACCGAGTACCAATAGTCGCGCTGCATCGCTCCAGCTTCCGTCTGAGCGATCGGAACTGCGGCGACCGAGCAATACGACCTGCGGTATTCACCGACAAATCCGTGCGAGTTCGCCAGAACTTTGTGGCCGGTGGCAGCATCGAACGATCCGCCTTCCGAGTTCTTGATGCGGGGATCGAAGTCGAGCGCGGCTTTCTCGGCGCGGCGAGCGTAGTCGATGCGATCGGCGCCGGGCAGCGAGTAGACGTCTTCGTGGTAGAGAGCCAGATCACCGGTTAGTTGGCCGAGCTGCGAGGCTTCGGGGATTCCCGCGAATGGGTCTTCGGAGGTGATCTTGGCCAGTTCGAGCGCGGACTTCACCATCCGGTCGAGGCCATCGCGGGAGAAGTCGGAAGAGTATGTGCTAGCGGCGCGGTGCCCGAAGAAGACGCGAACGCCGATGGATTTTGATCCGGATTCTTTCAGGGTTTCGACCTGACCAAGGCGGACGAGTGTGGAAAATTCATCGCCCTCGCGCACCACGCATTCGGCGGCGCTGGCGCCTCCGGCCATGGCGCGGCGGACGATGTCCTGGGCGACTTCGCGGAGCTCGGTTTCCACTTTCGGGTTTTTCGTATCTAGCTGAGTAGAGGGCATAGGAATTTCAGATTGTAGATTGCAGATTTCAGATTGAACCAAGACTCAGCGACTTCAATCTGCACTCTGAAATCGCAAACCTGAAATCGGTTTACTGCATGAAGCCGCCGGGATCTTTTCGGGCGGTGCCGCCGACAGTGAGGCGATCGATTTTCAGGGTCGGGATGCCGACGCCTACCGGCACGGCTTGTCCGTCCTTGCCGCAGGTGCCGACCCCTTCGTCGAGTTTCAAATCGTTTCCCACCATGGAGACGCGGGTCAGCACATCCGGGCCGTTGCCGATCAGCGTTGCGCCTTTGATCGGCGCGGTAATCTGGCCGTTTTCGATCATGTAGGCTTCCGACGCCGAGAACACAAATTTTCCGTTGGTGATGTCCACCTGCCCGCCCCCGAAGTTCACGGCATAAACGCCATGCTTCACGGAGCGGATGATGTCTTCCGGATTGTCCTGCCCAGCGAGCATGTACGTATTGGTCATGCGCGGCATGGGAATGTGCTCATAGCTTTCGCGGCGTCCGTTGCCGGTGTCCGCGATGCCCATGAGGCGCGAAGAAAGCTTGTCGCTCAGATAGCCCTTCAGTATTCCCTTTTCGATCAGCACCGTTTCCTGCGTGGGCTCGCCTTCATCGTCAACATTGAGCGAGCCGCGGCGCCAGGGCATGGTGCCGTTGTCGACGACTGTGCACTTTTCGCTGGCTACACGTTTGCCGATCAGGCCGGCAAAGGCAGAAGTCTTCTTGCGGTTGAAATCGGCTTCCAGGCCGTGGCCCACGGCTTCGTGCAGCAGCACGCCCGGCCATCCGGGGCCGAGGACGACTTCCATCTCTCCCGCCGGGGCCTCGCGGGCGTCGAGTTGCAGGATCGCTTGTCGCGCCGATTCTCGGGCAAAGAATTCGGGATTTTTCTCGCCGAAGAAGAAGTCGAGAGCCACGCGTCCTCCGCCACCGGAACTGCCGCGCGCTGAATTGCCTTCGGTTTTGGCGATGCAGGATACGTTCATGCGGGCCAGCGGCTGCGCGTCCTCGGCAAAAGTCCCGTCTGAGCCGACCACAAGAATGTTGCGCAGTTCGTCGGCATAGCTTGCGCGCACTTCCTTAATGCGCGGGTCGTACGCGCGCGCAGACTTGTCAGCCCGCATCACGAGTTCAACCTTGGCAGTAATTTCGGCGTCGACCGAGGGCAGCGTGACTGGATAGAGGCTGCGGGCAGCGGATTTCTGAAATCCGGCAACCGGCGTTTTGGCAGGAGCGCTGGCAATCAGCGCGGCCGTCCGCGCCGCGTGCAGAATGCGGTCGGCGGAAAGGTCGTCGGTATAGGCGTAGCCGGTGCGCTCTCCAGACACCACGCGCACACCGCACCCGGCGGAAATGCCTTGCGACGCCGACTTCACCATGGATTCGTCCACCATGAGCGACGTGGAGGAAAGATACTCGAAATAGAGGTCGGCGTAGTCCCCCCCGGCCGAGAGCGCCGCAGCCAGATAACGTTCAAGATCGCGGTCGGTCAGGCCATAGTGTTCAAAGAAAAAGCGCTGTTTGTCGATAGATTTATTCACGATAATTAGATGCCGCCGAGTTCAGTCAGGACTCGAAGGCCGGTGCTCCTATGTATTGATTATCCCATAGGCGACATCCTTGGATGTCGGCTGCAAGCCGATATCGATTCTTAGGTAACGGCTAGGTTTAACGGCCGGGCTGCGGGAGGCACTCTCTGTCAAGTTCGTGCCCTAGGGACACTCTGATTAAGTTCCTTTCTGTCATCCCGAGCGAAGCAGCAGTCGAGGGGACCTGGGGTTTTGTTTCTCCAACACTTAATCGGAGATTCCCTAGAGGCACGGCTGAATGCAGCCATCAGGAGCGCCTTCAGCCCTCCCCTTTCCACAGGCGATTATGGTCACTCGTCACAGACGGCGCGCGGGCACTTGTGGACAATTCCAGTTATGACCCCGGAAGCGCTCAGCCACACGGTCCAGGAGTTCCTCAGCGAAGCCTCGGGCGCCGTCGTGCTCGAGGATGGGGCGGTTGCTTTTGACCTCGAGCGCGCCAAATACTCGATCTCGGGCGAGTACAACAAATGCCTTCTGCACTTGTGGTCGGCTGAGCGCAACACGGTGCGGCGCGTGCTCGACGCCGAGTTGAAAAACGGGACGCTGCGGCTGGCGGTGCAGCGCCTGGGGCAGGCGCGTCCTACAAAGCTGGAAATTTGCCGCGAGCGCGACCGCCGCTCGCCTTCCGCCAAGAAGGCCGCGCGGGCGAGCTATGAGCCGAAGTTGCGGCGCGCGCTGGAGCGGCACTTTCCCGGATTTGCGATCCCGCGGCTGACCACGGCGGTCGATCTCGAGAAATCGTTTGGGCCGATCTACGCGCGGGGGCTACTGCGCCGCGGCCAGTCGGCCTTCGCCGTTCTGGGAGTGAATGCATCTGAAACCCAGGCATCGATCGACGCCGCGCTGACGTTCGGCATCTTGTGGCTGGACGCGTGCCGCCAGGCCTCGGCTGGAAACGCGCTCGTCGAAGGGTTCCACTTGTTTGTGCCGCAAGGCAGCTCGGCGCTGGTCCGCGAGCGCATGGCGAATCTCAACCGGGCCGCTGCAAAGTGGAGTTTGTTTGAGTTCGACGAACGCCACGATGCCGTGGTCGAGATCGACTGCACCGATCGCGGCAACGTGGCCACGCGTCTCGTTCACACCACCAACGAGGCGGCGGCGCTTGAACGATTCGCTGATTCCATTCAAAAAATCCGCGCCATTCTGCCGAACTGTGAGATTGCCGTGCTCTCCGGGGCGGAGCTTGCATTTCGCTGGCGCGGCCTCGAGTTTGCCCGCGCGCGCATGGGAGCCGACGTCGTTACGTTCCGCAGTCGCCAGGAAATTGTCTTCGGAGTTGGCGCGGAAGAGCGCGTCCTTGAGGAACGCAATTGGACATTCTTCCTGCAGTTGCTGACCGCTCTGCGCGAGACGCGCCATCCCTACGGGCATAGGCAGCATCCGCTATTTCGCCTCCATCCGGAGCGCTGGCTGGAATCGCTGGTTGTAGGCGACGTCAGCATGGTCGATGAGCGCCTGGAACCACGCGTGTTGTATTCGCAAGTTCCCGCATTCTCTGCCGCAGATCGCGCCATGATCGATGTGCTGACCACAACCCGTGACGGCCGCCTCGCCGTGGTCGAACTCAAGGCCGACGAGGACATTCACCTGCCCCTGCAAGGACTCGACTACTGGTCGCGCGTCGAGTGGCACCACGCCCGCGGCGAGTTCCCCCGCTTCGGATATTTTCCTGCGCGCGAACTGTCAGCCGAGGCGCCGCTGCTTTATCTGGTGGCACCGGCCTTCCACGTGCATCCCGCGACCGATGTGTTGCTGCGTTACATCTCTCCGGAGATCGAGTGGGAGTTTGTAGGCATTGACGAACGCTGGCGTGAGGGAGTAAAAGTCGTGTTTCGAAAGCGGAGTGAGAATCGATCTCACCCCAGCAACAGAAGGTCACCGAAAATGTCGGAGTCGCGATTGCCGATCGCCAAACCGGCGTAGTCGTTCTTCTAGTCCTTCCATGCCCCTAACAAGCGACGCACATCGAGCAGTTGGCCCAGGTGATATGCGTTGTGATCGGCCACCAGCAGGGCTTCGCGCAGGATCGTCTGGCCATCGCCCCAGGGGATGCGCGCGAATAAATCGGTCTTCGGATTCTCCACAAGATTCTGCATAGCTTTCAGGTCGCGGCGAAACTGCTGAACGCTCTTGTTCCACGCCGAGGCGTTGGGCGGCGCCGCTGCTTTCGGCCAGTATCCCTCAGGCCATGCCGGTGAAACATGCTTGGCGTTACGGCTGAACTCGAGAATGTCCCACTGCGCCAGGCGCAGGTGTTCCAACAGCATCCAGGGAGAATGTGGGAATTTTTCAGGCTTCGCGCCCCGCAGCTTTGGCGGCATATCTTTGATGACGGCGTCGAATTTCACGTGCGCTCCTCCACCGCCGAGAAGGTAGAGAAGATTCTGGCGCAAGTGTTGCTCGTGATCTTTCGTCATGGTTCCTCCGCGTAAGTCCCAGTGTAGCGGGTCGAAGGATGGCTGTCCTAAGGCATCCCGCATGTGGGGACAGCCGCCCTCGGCTGTCCGCTGGGCAGAGCCCGGCCGCGGGAAGGTCCGCATGCTTGTCTTGACGCCACCAGTCGCTACTGGTGTTGCGCTTCGGCGGCGGTTTGGGCCGCGGCCGGTTCGTCCATCGTGTTGCCGATGGCCTCGCCCGAGAGAATCAGCTCGACGCGGCGGTTTTGCTGCCGGCCCTCGGGGGTATCGTTCGATGCAATGGGCTCGGTCTTGCCGAAGCCGCGGGCTTCGATTGCGCCCGTGGAAATTCCCTGTTGCACGAAATAGTCGCGCACCGACTCGGCCCGGCGCTCGGAGAGACTCTGGTTGTACTCGTCGCTGCCCACGCTGTCGGTGTGTCCTTCGACCGCGACATGCAGGCTCGGATAGGCAAGGATGATTCCTGATACCTTCGCCAGCCGCTCGCGCGCTCCGGGAAGAAGTTCATAGCTGCCGCTGCGGAACAGAACATCGCTCATATTCGCGATTAGTCCGCGGGCGGAGTCGCGTGTGGCAAGAATGGAATTGAGCTGCTGCAGCAGACGGGCGCGGAGTTCCTGCTTTTCGTTTTCCGCCTGCTGCCGTAGACTTTCCGACTGTGCGGCTGCCGCCTTGGCTCTGTTGGTTTCGGCGGCCAGCGCCTGTTGCTGGGCGATAGCCTCGGCCTTCGCCTTCTCAGCTTCTTCTTTCTGGCGCGCAGCTTCCTGTGCCGCGGCCAGAGCCTCGGCCTTGGCTTGTTCAGCTTCGGCTTTGGCTTGCTCGGCTTGCAGGCGCGCAGCTTCAGCGTCGGCGCTACGCTTGGCTTCGGCCTCAGCATCGGCGCGTGCTTTTGCCTCGCGCGCCGCGGCGGCAGCCTGTGCATCATCTTCTGCTTTTTGTTTCACAGCCATCAGGCGCGCCTCTTCGGCGGTCTCGGTGGCTTCTTTGGCGGCGGCTTCAACGGCCTCTTTCTTCTGCTTCTGGCGATAGACTTCTTCGGCGTGCATCAGCTGCTGCCCCGCCTTGGAGAGTATCGACGCGGCATACTTGTCGGCGGCGGCGATATGGGCAATGCGCACGGCGTTGCGCGCTTCAAACAGTTCGAGCGGTGTCTTCGAGTCGATGCCGAAAATCGCATCCTGAATATGAGTATTCGTGGATGAGTAAGTCCCGCGGGTTACGAGCTCGTATTTAGCGTCGATGTTTTCGCTAGCGGCACCACTGATCGCCGCGCTCTCCATCACCACCATGTTGCCGGGCTGGGTCACGGCAAAATACGGCTCGGCGGTGACGATCATTCCAAAACTCTGCAGGTCGGTGAAAGCTTTCATGTGCGCGTTGCCGCTCTTATCAAGCGTGACTTCGCCGAGGTTGACCGGGCGACCCTCAGGCGACACCGCCCAGAGAACGTACGTGAGAAATTCGAGGCCGAATTTGGTGGCGTCCTGCATTCCCTGGAATTTGGCGTCGATCTCGAAATTAACTTTCTTGCCTTCAACCTTGGCTTCGCCCGAAGCGCCCCGCAGCAGATCGGTGCCTTGAAAGTCGACCTTGGTCGATCCCCCTTGCAGGCGATAGTGCATCGCCTTGATGGTGCGCGACACGGTGGGCGCGGAACCCGCGGTCGCGGCGGGGTCGGCGGTCTGCGCAGACGCGAGCGCCGCAGCGGCAAAGACAAAGAGAATGACAATGATGGCCAGAGACAGCTTCTTCACGTGAGTTCTCGATCTGGGGGAGATTGAGAGATTTCTAATCCTCTCTATCGTGCGAGATATGGAAGGGAATGAAAAGGACAAGAAGGGATGGGACTTTGGTAATGGCCGTCGCGTGGGTCCGGGCCTCAGACCCGGACGCCGAGCAAAGCTCGACTGGCTGCTCCCGCCGGAGACGGGTTCCGTTTACGTTGATGCCATCCCCGAAATACCGCACCGGTCACGGGACCGTCGCGATCACACCTTTGGGGCCGACGATCAAAGCTCCGCCTTCGGGATAGGCGCTGGCAGCGTTGAACTTCGCGGCCAACTTCTTGTTTGCGCTGACGCGCTGCGGGCTCGACGGCGGGCGAAAATCAAAGATAAAGTCCTCTCCCACCAGGAACAAGCGCTCCGGAGGCATCGGCTTAATCCGCGTCTTCTTTCCTTCGGTCTCGGCCTTGGCTGCAATCGCCTGCTCTCGGACTGCCTGCTCACTCACTTTGCGGTCGTAAGCGACGGCCGAAAAATACGCCTGAGGATGAATCGAGGAGAGCGTCCAAGTTTTGCCGCCGTCCTCAGTGAGCGCAAGGTTGGGGCCATCCTCGTCGGGATGCTTGTAATCACCACCAGCAACCACGCCGTGGAGCGCATCGCGGAAGGCGATGGAGAAGATGCCGGCGGAGTCGGGACCGTGCAGGATCGGCGTATCGAAGACCTGCCAACTCTGGCCGCGGTCGGTCGAGTGGAAGACGCGTGCGGCCTTGCCTCCGGTGGCGAACCAGACATTGGGGTCGGAAGTTGAGGACAGAATAGCCAGACATGTGTTCGAGGCGGCGAACGCGCCCTCTCCGTCCAGGGCAGGCGGCAACTGCGACGGCGGGATCGGCCGCCACGTCAAGCCGTCTTCGGTCAGAAGAACTTCGAACTTGAGTTTGCCGGATTCGTCGGAAATGGGATCGCCGAGGACGATGCCGTGGATGCGATCCCAGAAGACCATGGAATCGAAGAACCCTTTGGGATTGGTATTGGTGAATTGTAGTTGCCAGTGCTTGCCGCCGTCGGCGGTGTGGTAGATGCGGGACTGGTCGCCCGGTCCGGAGGACATAAGGAAGGCCTCGTCGGCGGAGAAGCCAACCACGGCGCGGAAGTCGAGTGTGGCCGCGCCGGGGACTTGGGCGGGAATCCAGGTGAACCCGGCGTCGGTGGTGCGTAGATAGGTGCCGTGCGTGCCGCTGGCCCAGGCGATTGCGCGGGTAACGGCGCTCGCGCCACGCAGATTTTCGGTCGTGTTCGAGACTTGCACGCGCGGCGCGGATTGAGCAGCGACGGTTGCGGCGATGAGAAGCACGACCAGCAGGCGCATGGGGAATTGTCGCAGAAATTCGGACTGGAGGCAGAAGGCCCGTCAAGTCAGCCTTGTTTGCGGCGGGAATCGCAACTAGAATGCCGTGAACGGTCCTAGGCAGCGTGATCATAAACGTCGATTTTTTCCCTCACGCTAATCTGCGGACGGTTACAACCATTATTCGTTCACTAACCTCATAGTTGTAAGCAAGATTTTTTCGCCACTTCGACGGTCGTGGTCTCCATCCAATTTGTGTCCGGCTGCGTAGACGGCGAGGTTGCTGTTCGTCCCGCTGAGCGAGCTGCGAAAACAAAAATCGTAAGTTTATGAAGAGAGGATCTATGCGCCGAGTTTCCTGGAGGCGGACAGTGTGGGTCGCCGGCTTGCTCATGGCGGCGAACGGTTGGAGCTTTGGACAAACTTTGAAGCCTCGTCCGCCTGCGGGCCCCGAACACAAGGGTGAAAAGAAAGACGACGCTGCCGTGTCCGATCCCGTCACCGTGCCGATGAGCGTCGCGGCTGGAACCCCGATCAAGGTCGCTCTCGATTCCGAGGTTCGCATCCGGGAAGTCGGCCAACCGATCCATGGCAAGACCACCGAGCCCGTGTACGCCTTCGACAAGCTGCTCATACCTGCAGGCACAACCGTGAACGGGAAAGTTTCGGCGATCGATGCCGTGCCCAAGAAGAAGCGCACGCTGGAAGCGATGGACGGAAATTTCTCGCCCGTCCGCGCTGTGCATGTGCAGTTCAACGAGCTGGTAATGGCCGACGGACGGCACATTCCCATGCAGACCGTGGCGTCACCGGCGCCCGATGGCGTCCTGCGATTCGTCCCGGCAAATGCCAAGCCCGAAAAGAAGAACAAGGTCGAGGACGCTGCCTCGAAAAAAGTGAGCCAGACCCGGCAGCAGATCCGACAACAATGGGCCGACCTGCAGAAGCAGATCCACGAACCGGGAAAAATGCACAAACTAAAACGCCTGGCGATCGCGCAGCTTCCGGTGCATCCGCAGTACATCGATGCGGGGACGAGTTTCAACGCGGACTTGCAGCAGCCGCTCGATTTTGGCACCGAGTCGCTGAAACCGGACGCGCTCACCAACATCGGCGCGCCGCCGCCTTCCGGAAGCGTGGTGCACGCGCGCCTGGTTACTCCCTTGAATTCGGCGACATCGAAAAAAGGAGAAACGGTGGAAGCTCTCATCACCGAGCCTCTGGTCGCTTCCAATCATCTGATCTTGCCCGAGGGCAGCGTGATTCGAGGTTCGGTAATGCAGGTGCAGCCGGCGCGCCGACTGGCGCGCAACGGGCAGTTGCGAATTCTGTTTCACGAAGTCGCTCCGCCCAACGGCATCCAGCAGAAAGTCGAGACCAGCCTGGAGGGCGTCGCCGTAGCGAAAGGCGAACACCTGAAACTCGACGCCGAGGGCGGCGCCCAGGTGACCACGCCGAAAACGCGCTATCTGACGACCGGCATTCAGGTCATGCTGGCGGCAACCTCCGCGGCCCCGGACGGTGACCGGCACTTGCACGGGGGAGACGGCGGTGGTGATGCCGGTGGAAGCGCTGCCAACGGCGCCTCTGGCTTCCGTTTCGTAGGAATGGCCGTTGGATTACTGGCACGCTCGCGTGTGGTTGCGACCGGATTCGGTGCCTACGGTGCGGCGACTTCCATCTACTACAAATTTCTCGCGCGCGGGCGCGACGTCGTATATCCGAAAGATATGGCGATGGTGATCGGCCTGGGAACGCGCGAGTCGAAGCCTAACCCGACTGCTGAAGCGAAGCCAGCAAGTGATCAAGCTGCGTCAGCTACGGCTACTCCCGGACGATAGAGAACAGCCCCTATTGCGATGAACTTCGCGGGCCCGGGGCGGCCCAGTCAATTCCAAGAGATCCTATTTTCGATGGGGTCATCCTGACCGGCGCCGTTCTTCAGGCGGAGGGAAGGATCTCACCCGGAAATCCCTCGCAAGAGCGCTCAGAGCCTGCCCTGAGCTTGTCGAAGTGACGACCGCTGCGGGCTCCCGCTCCGCTCGTTCTCACCCTGCCCTCAACCGAACGAAAGTGAGGGCGTCGAACGGGCCCGCAAAGCGCGCGGTCACTTCGCCGTGAAGTCTGCGAACGACGCCGTCTTTCCGATGTAGATGCGGAGCGTGCACCTCGCCCCCACATGGGCGAAGGCGACTTCGAGTTCGGTCGACGGTTCTGCTACCTGTGCGGTCTCCATGGGAGTACGGGCAATGTCCTGCTTCTCGTCGTAGGCGGCGCCGGGAGTGACGTTCTTGTTGACCACCAGGGTCCAGTGATCCTTGGCCGGAATGGGATAGACGGTGTAGGCGCCAATGGGAATCGTCGAAGTGCCGAGCGTAAGTTGCGCTTCGCTGAACAGGGTCATGGGCGCTCCGCCGGGGGTCCACGGCTTGTTGTTTTGGATCTTTTCTTTGTTGGTCGGGATCGGGTTGTAGCGCAAGTACACCTGGCGGCCGTCGTCGAGATTGCAGGTGGTGGTGGACGTTGGGGTGGATTGCGCGACCAGCCAGGGGCTCCACAATAACGGTATGAGTACAGCTCTCCAGACGATAGGGGCGCACATTGGGTTGGAAAGCCTCCGCGCAGAAGTTTAGCGCCCTGGGGCCTTTCAGGGGAAGGAATTTGCGTGGGAGCGATGGATTAGCCCAAACAGAGTCTCGTTCGTCGTGGGCCTTCGGTGATGTTTTCCCGGAGGGTGCCCGTTGCTACCGTCAGTAGCAGGTACGGGTGCGTCAGGTACCGAGCGAGGACCAATACATGGCGAAGTCAAAGCTCAGGGTTCTTTATGGCGAGGGCGAAGAAGAGATTCTGAAGGAGCAGGCCGCGGCGATGGAAAAAGCCGGCCACACCGTACGGCAGGCCATCGGCCGCAAGGCCGTCGAGCAGGCACTAAAGAACAGCGTGTTCGATCTGGTCGTGCTAGGCCCGACTCTGAGCCGGAACGACCGGCATCATCTGCCCTACATGGTGAAGAAGGCCAACGCCGAGACCAGCGTCCTGGTCATGCATGCCGACGGCAGCCGGCATCCCTATGTGGATGCCTGCACCGACACAGGCGCAAGCCTGGAGGCGGTGCTGACGCGGATCGAAGGCATGAAGATTGCCGGCATGATGCCGGCGGCGGCAGGAGCGGCAGCGGGAAGGTAGTGCCCAGTTGCCAGTACCCAGTTGCCAGTTATTGGTGGGCGGCCTTGGCCGCCCTGTTCGTTTTCCTCGCCAAGTTGTGCGCGAGACGCGAACCTTCTTTGCTACGAATCAAGGTTCGCAATAGGTGGGACCCGGGGACCATGTTTGCCCGTGACTCTGGCCTAAGAAAAATCACTTTAATCAAAAAGTGGACCGCCTGCTCATGTCGCGCGCTCCTTGCGAGACGTGGGGATTCTGGCCTCAATTACGGCAAGGTACGCGGGGCCGGCCTGCCCACAGGCTTGTAGTCCTTCGGATATACCACCAGGTGTCGCCGCATCCCTTCGCCCTCGCTTTCGGTGTGCAGGTCAGCTTCGTTACGCAGCGCGAGGTGAACGATGCGCCGTTCCCGCGACGACATAGGAGTGAAGTGATACGGAGTGCCCGTCTTACGCACTTTGTCGGCCGCGACATTGGCCGCCATGTGTAGTTCCTCGATGCGCAGCGAGCGATGATTCTGGCAGTCGAATGACACTTTCTCGTGCTCGCCCGAAGGCAGCCGCAACATTTCGAGCGCCAGCAGTTCGAGCGCGCGCAGCAGTTCTCCGCCGCGATCGAGCAGCAGCGGCGAGTCGGGCCCGGCGAAATCGACCAGGATCTCCGGCTTCTCCCAGTCGCGATTCTCCGGCAGCGGCGGATCGACCACGATCCGATATTTCAGGCGAAGCCCGCCGTCGGTCACGACGGTCTGAAGAAATTCGTTGATCTTGTTGGCGGCGGCGAGTTTGTCGGGTATGGGCATGGAAATTCAGGCTCTCAGCTCTCAGCCTTCAGCTTTCAGCTTGGCCGATCTAGAACGAAAAGTGCATATCGATATGGAAATCATAAACTTACGCTTCACTTGCCCAGCTGACAGCTGATAGCTGACAGCTGATAGCTTTATTTATCTTTCTTCCTCGCGCGCTTCTCCATCATCTCGCGCATCTCCTGTCCGAGCTTTGTCCGGTTCATGACGGATTGCTGCGCGATGCCGATGAAGTTGACCACGGCATAGTACAGGTTCAGGCCTGCGGCCAGGCGGAAGAAGATGAAGCCCATCATCAGCGGCATCATCACGTTCATCAATCGTTGCTGTGCCGGGTCCATCCCCGCCTGCGGCGTCATCTTCTGCGTGACCAGGCTGCTGATGACCATCAAAATCGGCAGAATGTAGAGAGGATCGGCGGCCGACAGATCGTGTACCCAGAGCCAGTGCGCGTGCCGAAGATCGAGCGCCGTGCCCAGCATGCGGTAATAGGCAAACAAGAAAGGCATCTGGATGACGAGCGGCAGGCATCCCCCAGCGGGGTTGACGCCTTCTTTCTTGTAGAGCGCGCTGATCTCTTCGTTCATCGCCGCCTTGCGCGGATCGCGCAGGCTGTACTTCTTGTATTTTTCCTGGATTGATTTGATCTGCGGCGCGACACGCTGCATCTTCAGCATCGACTTCATCTGCGTGACGCGCAGTGGCAGTAGCGCCACGGAAATAATCAGGGTCTGCACTATGATCGCCCATCCCCAGTTGGGGACGATGTAGTGGTAGGTCCAGCGCAGCCATACAAACAGCGGCTTGGCGATGATGCCCCACCAGCCGAAATCGACCAGGCCGTTGAGATCGTTGTCTGCGCCCGAGACGCCCGGGACGGGAATTTTCTGCAGCACTTGGAGTTCTTTCGGACCAACGAAAACGCGCTCCAGAGTTGGCCCGTGTAGATTGCCCACGGCAGCGCCCAATACTTCGACGGGCACGACCTCTTTCGAGTCCGCCTTCTGAGGATCGCGTGGGATCGACAGCGAATTGCGCAGCGTGACCATCGAGGCCGCCGCCGGATCATCCGGAATGAACACCGCCGCGAAATACTGATCGTTGGGGCCGGCCCAGTGGAATGGGCCGGGCATGGTCGCGCCTCCGCTGATCTTCTTGATCGGCACCCGCTCGATGTTTTTGTTGTATTGATAATCGATAAGACCCGCGGCGTAAAAGGCAGCCGTGGTCTGGTCCCCGAATCCCGCAGGCCACGCAGGCAGCGCCCCGACTGAACTGCCCTTATACGTGACGGAGGTTTCGATGTTCACCACGTAGGTATGGTCGAAGCGAAATGTCTTACGGACGGCCAGATCCTGATCTGCATACTCGAAGGTGATAGTGGCGGGCGCTGTTTGCTTGCCTTCGAGCGATGAAACATAGAGCGCGGAACTCAACCGGCTACGCAGGCCCTCATCATAAGTCCACAGAGAGAGAGGGTAGCCATACTTCGCCGCGGCCTCCTGGTTCACCAGATCAAGCGGGCCGTTCTGCGCGTCGTTATCGAATTTTTTCAGGATCCAGGATTTGACCTGCGCGCCCTTGTTGGTAAAGGTGATGCGGTAAAGATCATTCTCGATGACAGTTTCAGTCTCGCTCGCCGCCTGCTTCGTGACTCCTACAGGCACTACGACAGGCGGTGGGGCGAGTGCCGGAGTTGCGCTGGTAGCGGGTTGCGTTTGCGCGGGCTGGCTCTGTTGTTGAGGAGCGCTCTGCTGAGGAAAATACTTTTTGAACAGCGGCTGAAAAGCGAGTATGACGATGAACGTCACGAGGAATACGAGCAGCAAGCGCTTCTCACTGCCGGGTTCCTGCTGAGGATTTTTATATTCGGCCAAAGTTTAGGTTTCCGTTCCGACTGATTTGAAAGAGCGCGGCTTCCAGCCGCGCCGTAAGTTGTGCAAGGTCAGCCGTGCCTTTACAGGCCGCTGAAAAAATGCCGATTCGCGCGAGACCGGGAAGGGCACGAGTTCTACTCGTGCCATAGGTCGCGCAAAATCAATGCGGGCTTTAGCCCCTGAGGTTTCCTCTTGCTGCTCCTGCCAATTCTTCCGCGGCCTGTTGAGGCGCTGAGCGAAGCCCCGCGTCGAAGAATCGCTCTTGCCGCAGCTTCTCAAGTTGTGCCCTTCCGAATCGCGAACCACCGGATCGTAGCCTCCGCGGGCAAACGGGTGGCAGCGTAGCACTCGCGCCAAGCCCATCAGCATTCCCCGCGCCGCTCCGTAGCGTTCCACCGCCTCCATGGCATATTCGGAGCAGGTCGGAACGTATCGGCATGACGGAGGAAAAAGAGGCGAGATCGCCCACTTATAAGCTCGCAGTATTGCGAGGGTCACGAGTTTGGCGAGTTGACCCATCAGAATTCACCCTTCACAACTGCAACCGATTTCCTTCGCACTTCGTGTCCTTCGTGGTTCAAGGTTTTTCCCGTGCCACTTTGCCCGCGATCTTCTGTTCAATAACTACGAAAGCGCGCCGGACTTCGTTCAGCACGGCCTCGAAGTCGGCGGCCAGCACCGACTTCTTGGGATTGATCACTACATCGGCGCTCACTTCCACCGGCGGAGGCGCAAGCCGCACCGCCTCCCGCAAGCGGCGCTTCATTCGGTTACGGTCGATCGCGCCCCCCAAGGCACGGCCCACGGTGAAGCCGACGCGCAATCCGCGAGCTGCCGCCACCCTGGGCTGGTCTGCTGCCTGCACTTGCGGCCGCGGCAAGTAGAAAACCGTGATCGATGCAGAAACGTGCCGACGCCCCATCTTGTACACACGCTCGAAATCGGCGTGACGCAACAGCCGCATACCCCGAGGAAAACGGGCGCCCCCGGCTCGCCGCTTCACACTCTGGTTCGATGCTCCGGGCACACTGGCGGTCACAGTGCCTCTAATTCCAGCTCGCTGATGCAATGTGTGGGTTCGCGGACAGAGCCTGCGCTGAGCGAAGTCGAAGCGAGTGTCCGCGCCACACTCGACTATTCGCGGAAACCTGGTTTCACCGAGACCCGCTTGCGCCCCTTGGCGCGGCGGCGTGACAAAACTTTCTGGCCGCCCTGGGTCTTCATGCGCACGCGAAATCCGTGTTTCTTCGATCGCTTGCGCCGGTTGGGTTGGAATGTACGCTTGGGCATGAAAAGTTAGCTGCTCCTGATTCGTTCAACGGTCTTAAGGCAAACCATGAGTATAAATGACGCATGCGCTGCGGAGCAAAGGCTCAGGCGAGCGATGGTGGTCGGCGAAAACCGATCCGTATCAGGGCATCGCTTCAGCGATGCCGTCAAAAGCGAAACTTCAACGGCTTTTAGCCGCTGGGGCTTGCCTTCAACGGCAGTGGCTGAAGCCGGACTGATTCTGTTGCGTTTACGGGCATCGCTGAAGCGATACCCATACGAATCTCTTTCGTCTCGCAATGACACACGATCCTCAATCATTCACGTCCCACGCTGATTGCATCATCTCTGCGGCAGTTACCACCGCGGCACTTGACAGCGACCGCGCTTCGGGTTCTGAATAAGGGTTCGCGGAAAAATTCCAGCCGAAGTTTTCCACACAACAAAAAATTTTGTGCTAGTATGCCGCACTGATCCTTCTTTTGAAATTGTTTTGGTTGCGGCAACAGCGCAACAGGAATACAGGCGCATTCCGCAGTAAAATTAACGGTTCCAGCTACTTCGTCAACAGCAGTCTATAGACAGGCGCCCTCAGACCAGCCGCCGGAGGGCCGCGGTGAACAATTCATATATGTCAGTTCCAAGCACAACTCTCTCCCCTAATCCGTGGGCCCGCATTCTCGACGCTCTGGAAAAGAAAATTAATCGGCATTCCTACGACACCTGGCTGAAACCAACCCGCTATAGCCACTCCAGCGGCGGCGTCTTGTTCGTTCGCGTCCCCACTATCGAGTTTCGTCACGCCGGCGACAAGTACGCAGACCTGATCCAGGAAGCGATCGACAATCTGGGCCTGGGTTTCAACGACGTGAAGTTCGTGACTCCCGAAGATGATCCGGCGGCCACAACCGTGAGGCACGACGGCGGTCTTTCTGCGGTCGCGGTTTCCGCATCGCCATCGCAAGCCCGCTTCGACTGGGACGGCGCGGCGCAACTCAATCCGCGTTACACCTTCGACGCCTTCGTGATCGGCAGCGGAAACCAGTTTGCCCACGCCGCCTGCCAGGCCGTCGCCGAGCGACCTTCCAAGGCCTACAACCCGCTCTTCCTGTACGGCCCCGTCGGTATGGGCAAGACCCACCTCATGCAGGCCATCGGGCACGAAGTCAAGCGGCGCACACCTCAGACCGCGATCTGCTATGTATCGAGCGAGAAGTTCACCAACGACATGATCAACTCGCTGCGCTACGACAAGATGACCAGCTTCCGCGACAAGTTCCGCGGCGTCGATGTGCTGCTCATCGACGACATCCAGTTCCTGGCCCAGAAAGAACGTACGCAGGAGGAGTTCTTCCACACCTTCAACGCGCTGCACGAGTCGATGAAGCAGATCGTGATCGCCAGCGACCGGTCACCGAAGGAACTCGCCGAGATCGAAGACCGCCTGCGCAGCCGCTTTGAGTGGGGACTGATTGCCGACATCCAGCCCCCTGACCTCGAAACCAAGGTCGCAATTCTCCAAAAGAAAGCCGAGCAGGAAAAAGTAACGCTGCCTACAGACGTGGCTCTGTATGTCGCGTCCAACATCCGTTCCAACGTTCGTGAACTGGAAGGCGCCCTGATCCGGCTGGTGGCGCACTCTTCGCTGATCGGCGCCGAGATCACGCTCCCCTATGCCCAGCAGGTGCTCAAGAACTTCATCGACTCGCAGGCGCGAAAGGTCACGATCGAATCGATCCAGAAAATGGTTGCCGAGCAGTTCGGTCTGCGGTTGGTGGAGATCAAGGCGAAAAATAATTCGCGGGCAATTGTCTACCCGCGCCAGATCGCCATGTATCTGGCCAAGCATCTGACCGAGGCATCGCTGCCAGAGATCGGACGCCAGTTCGGCGGGAAGCATCACACCACCGTGCTGCACTCGGTTGAAAAGATTGACGAGCTTCGCAAGACCGACAAGGATTTAAACAGGTTGGTAAATAAACTGACCGAGCAATTGGGCGGATGAATTGCAGGGTTGGTCGAGTTTTCCACTCACCAGTCCATTCTTCCTCGGCGGTGGCTGTGAACCAGATGTGGAAGTTGTGCAAGGCTGGTAAGAAATCGTAATTTTGGCGAAGTTATAGTGGGCCCTCCGCAGAGTTCGGGACCGGTTTCTAACATCAAGGGTCGGCCTGAAACCCGGTGAGAACAGGCGAGTTGTCCCGGTTTTCCACTTCTGCGCCTCGCCTACTGTTACTGCTGGTTTTATAGGTTTTGCATTTGATATAAGGTAGTAATAATAGTAAGGGCGAAGTTGCCGCTTTCGGGGAGACTGACTTTATGCCGGTGGAAGCCGCCGTTGCCGCGGGAACCATGGAGATCACAGTCAGCAAGGTCGAGTTGCTGCGCGAATTGACCGCGACGCAGGGAGTTGTCGAGCGCAAGACGACAATTCCGATCCTGTCCAATTACTTATTCGACGCCGCCGGGGACCGGTTGTCCCTCACCGCCACCGATCTCGATTTAAGTTTGCGCACCTCGTGCAACGCGAAGGTAAAGAAAGAGGGGTCGTGCACAATCCCGGCCCGCAAGCTGCATGACTATGTAAAACTCCTGCCCGACGCCGACATCACCATCAAATTACTGGAGAATCACTGGGTCAGTATCCGCTGCGGCCGCTCCAACACGAAAATGGTCGGCATGGCGAAATCGAACTTCCCCAGCCTTCCGGTATTTCCGGCAGCGGGAGTAGTGGCGATTCCAGCGCAAGTATTGCGCGGCCTGATCGCCCGCACATCATTTGCGATTTCAAGCGAGGAGTCGCGCTACACGCTGAACGGTGCCCTGATGCTGCTCAAGCCGGAGTCCATCACCATGGTCGCAACCGATGGACACCGCTTGGCCCACTGCGAGCGCGCCGGCGAAAAATTTGAAGGTGTCTCCGGCGAGATGAAGACCTTGGTCCCGAAGAAAGCCATGGACGAACTCAAGTCCCTTCTGGATTCCACCGAAGCTGAGACCGTCGAATTCGCCAAGGACGACTCGACCCTGTTCTTCCGCATCGGCTCGCGCCTGTTGACCTCGCGTCAACTGACCGGACAATTCCCCAACTTCGAAGCCGTCCTGCCCAAAGATAACAGCAAGATTGTTCCGCTGAACGCTGAGGAATTGAACGCAGCTATCCTGCGCGTGGCCCAGTTTGCCGACGAGCGCTCACGCGCCGTGCGTCTGCGCCTGGAAAAAGGCGAGCTCAAGCTCTCCGCTTCCTCGAGCGAAGCCGGCGAGTCGGAAGACTCTCTCGAAGCTCCCTACACCGGCGATCCACTAACCATCGGATTCAACGCCGCCTACCTGGTCGACTTCCTCAAAGCCGCCGGCACCAGCGTGGTGCGCCTGGAGTTGAAAGATCCCCAGTCCGCCGGCCAGTTGCGCCCCGCCGAAGGCGACGACTACAAGTACCGCTACATCGTGATGCCAATGCGGATCTGAGTAAATGCATATCTTCTATGCCGATGAATCGTACGACCAGACAAAATTCATCGTATCGAGCTTAAGAGTTGAGGTTTCCGAGTGGCGGTCCGTACTCGAACGCATCAAGCAATTCCGGTCCGGCCTGAGAACTTCCTACGGAATCAAGCTAAAATCAGAGTTACACGCTCAGACTTTCGTGCGCCACTGCAGCGACCGAGTCTCGACGCGAATGCTTAGCATTGCGGAACGGCGGCAAATATTTGAGCAGTGTATTGACTTTATAGCCACCCTGCCGATCCAGATCATAAATGTATGCCTTCCCCTTCAAAAGTTCGGCGGCCGCTCCAACGAAGCGCACTTCCAAGCAGTTGACAGGCTTTTTAACCGGATTCAGACGAATGTCAGCAGGTTGCAACCGCCTAGCCACGCCCTAGTGATCTTTGACAAAGGCAAAGAGCAGCAGATTACGAAACTCTCTCGACGACTGTCCGTATTCAACTACATTCCGAGTCAATTCGGGTCATGGCCCGGCGGAGCCAAGGCGAAGAACATTGCCACTGACCGGATTATCGAGGATCCTGTTTTTCGAGAGTCCGAAGATTCCTACTTTCTCCAACTGATTGACCTCGTCTCCTTCTCGTTGCTGAAGCGCGAGGTCCCTCCCTCCCCGTTCGTTTTGCAGTGGGGATACCACCGCCTGTTCGACCGATTGCGCCCCGTACTTTGTATCGCTGCTTCTCCCTCCGACCCCTGCGGCATTGTCCGCGGATAGTTCTTCCGATCAAAATGCAAAAGGTCCCGCAGCGCGGAACCTTTTGCCTAAAGCCTTTGGGGAATAATCGATACTCACCTCGTAGAAGCGTGAGTCGATTACTCAACTGAAATCTAACGCCGAATCCTGGATTTGTCAATTAAAATAATGCCATATTAATGGCATTACACTGCTGTCCGGCTAAAGCAGGGTGTGCTGGCAGCAAGTCACGGGCCGGTAATGAGTTGAGTCTGTTTTGAGCTTGCCGCGATTTGAACGTCGGCGGCTGGTTTGGGTGGCGGGGACGGCAGACAATGGCTCATGAATCAGGGCCGCACCGTCTTTTCGCAATTGATCAGTTTCCTTCCCGACCGGGAGTTTCGTCGTTGCGTCGAGCGCTATCAGGGCGACATCCGGCTGCGCGGATTTTCCTGCTGGGATCAGTATCTGTCCATGGCTTTCGCGCAACTGACCTATCGGGAAAGTTTGCGCGATATCGAAGCCTGTCTGCGTTCGATGCAGGGCAAGCTGTACCACCTGGGATTCCGCGGCAAGGTGGCGCGTTCGACGCTGGCCGACGCGAACGAATCGCATGATTGGAGGATCTTCGCCAATTTCGCGCAGGTGTTGATTGGCATCGCCCGGCCGCTGCACGCCCGCGATCCGATTGGCATCGAGCTGGAGCAGAGTCTGTATGCTCTGGATTCGACCACCATCGATCTGTGTCTGTCGCTGTTTCCGTGGGCGAAGTTTCGCCGGCGCAAGGCCGCCGTCAAGATGCACACCCTGCTGGACCTGCACGGCAACATTCCCACGTTCATCCGCGTCACCAGCGGTGATGTGCATGATGTGAACATCCTGGACGAGATCATGCCGGAGGCGGGGGCCTTCTACGTGATGGACCGGGGCTACATCGATTTCCAGAGGCTCTTCGTCTTTACGCTGAGCTCGGCCTTCTTTGTCGTGCGCACCAAGTCGAATGTGCTTCTCCAACGACGTTACTCGCATCCGGTGGACAAGAGCACGGGCGTGCGCTCGGATCAGACCGTCATTCTGACATCCTTCGAATCGGCCTCGGTGTATCCGGATGCACTGCGGCGCGTGAGTTACTTCGACGCGGAGACCAACAAGCGGCTGAAGTTCCTAACCAACAACTTTGTGCTCCCCCCACTTACCATCGCGAAAATCTACAAGTGCCGATGGCAGGTCGAACTGTTCTTCAAATGGATCAAGCAGCACCTGCGCATCAAGGCCTTCTATGGTACCAGCGAGAATGCGGTGAAGACCCAGATCTGGATCGCGGTGTCGGTTTACGTGCTGGTGGCGATCGTACGCAAGCGGTTGGGGCTGGAGGCCAGTCTTTACCAAACCCTACAGATTCTGAGCGTCACGCTTTTCGAGAAAACACCCATTTTATGCGCCCTTCAGGCCCTCGATGCGGATGCCGATTTCGCCGAAAACGTTAACCAGCTGATTCTCTTCGACCTTTAACCGGACAGTAGTGATGGCATTATATTGCCATAACAATCTAGGAGCCGTCGTATGGCACGTCCACCTAATCCTCTACCCACTGTGACGATCACTCTGTCCACAAACCCTCAGATAAAGGCTTACCTCTCCGAGCTAGTACCCTCAGGCCTCTATGGCAACAATGAAGCAGATGCTGCCGAACGCTTGCTAGCCCGGGCCGTGGAGCAGCTAATTCGGGAAGGTTCCCTAAAAGGGAAAAGAACCTACAAATTATCGAAGTGATGTGACTGAGGGGGACGGCATCCTGTCGGGATTCCTGCGAGTGCTCTAGATCATCGTATCGAGTCGCCGATTGCGCTTTCCGGCCAAGCCCGAAAAGCGCCGTTGGGCTTGACCTTCCGCCGCCCCTGCCTTACATTGGCCGCACTTCATTTTTCGAAGGGGGCGACCTTATGTTAGACGGATTCAAGAAATTCATCCTCCGTGGAAACGTGGTAGATATGGCCGTGGGCGTGGTGATTGGCGCAGCTTTCGGCGGCGTGGTCACTTCTTTAACCAAGGGCGTGCTCACGCCTTTCATCGGCGCTCTGGTTAAGTTGCCTGATTTTTCCAATCTCAAGTATCAAGTTCGCGGCAGTGATTTCCTGGTCGGTGACTTCCTAAATGCGACTATTTCGTTTGTGCTGATTGCGGCAGCGGTTTATTTCTTCGTCGTGGTTCCGGTGAACTGGCTGATAGCGCGGATGCATAAAGAAGCGCCAGCGGCTGCTCCGACCACCAAGAAATGCCCCGAGTGCCTCAGTGAGATTCCAATGGAGGCGCGGCGCTGCGCGCACTGCACGCAGCCAGTGATGGGCCGCGCGGCGTAGGTCCTTCGCGGTTGGTAAGATTACTGAATGCATGGCCGCTGTCCGCGTCGTTGGAGTTACATCTTCCTCTTGACCATACTGGCCGCGGTCGCCAGTCCGCGCCGACTGCCGGCGCAATCTTCCGCGACGTCCTCCTCCTCCTCTAAGCACAGCAAGAAATCGGATTCAACCACTAGTTCGGGCCTCGATGTGGGGACCGTTGCCAATGGTCTCTATCGCAACAAAGCTCTCGGCTTCACCTGCAGGATTCCAGCAGGATGGGTGCTGCGGACCGACGAGATGAATGCACAAGAAACGGAAGCCGCGCCTGCTCAAATTGGCAACGACGCGCAAACCACAAACTCCGGGTCCGCGGCACCGGAAAGGAGTCGACCTGGGCTCGACCGGACAGCCGAGGGCGGCTGTCCCCACATGTGCAGTAAGGTACTGCTCGCGGCGTTTTCGCGGCCTCCCGAAGCGAAAGGCGAAGACGTGAATTCCTCGATTCTGATCGCGGCCGAGAGCGTGTCAGCTTATCCGGGACTGAAAGACGCCGTCCAATATTTCGGCCCGCTCACCGAGGTTGCCAAGGCGCAGGGCTTCAACGCCGACGCGGAGCCGTACGAAATTGCCATCGGGACTAGAGCGTTAGTGCGGGCCGACTTCCACAAGGACGTTGGCAGCCGCGTAATGTGGCAATCAACCATGGCCATGCTGGCGCACGGCTACGCCGTGTCGATCACCCTGATCGGTGGAACCCAGGATGAGGTCGAGGAGTTGATAGACGGCCTGAGCTTCAGCGCAAGCGGCAAATAGGGGGGTGCCCCACCCTTCTCGCGTTTTCTGCGAGAGGGTGGGGATTTTGACTCCCTAAGGGATATAGCCGGACCAGTTATTCCAGAGGTTCCGGGTGCAAGCTCAGATCTTTTTCGCCTGCCGCTTTCTTTTCGGCGTATCTCTTCATCCACGCTTCCCAACTCTTGCCGGCGGCGGTATCCCGCCCAGTGAAGGCGAGAGCGGCTATATCGGCGTATGAAATAGCAATTTTTTCGTCCGAGTTCTTGGGATAAAGCCGCACGATCGAGTCTTTCAAAGTCGCTGCCGAGCGCCGGTCGAACAGATAGCCCTCAACTTTCGATCCGTCTTTGCGCGTAATGGTGACATCCCCGCGATAGTCGAAAGCTTTCTCGAGCGCCACCCGGATTTCTTCCTCGCTGGCGAGCGGCGGGATCCATCCCTCAAGCTGTTCATGCTCCGTGCCCGGTGCCACCTCAAGCGCGTCCGGGTTCACGTTCGCGTGCGGCGGCGTAGCCTGCGGAGACGCGTGGTCGATGTGACCAGCTTCTTTGCCTGTCATGTTTCCTTTAGCTCTACCGTGGAAGAGCGGCGCTTTCAGCGCCGCGTAAAGCGGAATTAGATGAATGGGCTTTAGAGTGTGCGTGAGAACCAGGCAACATTGTACGAGGGAGGGAATTTCCGCCTGAGAATCGGCTGGCTGGGCTGAGCCCATCCGTGCCAGCCGGGTCAGGTTGAAGGAAATGGCCGCCAAGGTGAACTCCAGCGCCACCTGCTTCAATCCCCGCAACCGAAACCGCCTCATGCCACGCTGTTCTTTCAAGCTCCCCAGTACCGGTTCGACTAGCGCCTTGCGTTTCCCGTAGAGTGCTCGTCCCGCTGGAGAGCGCAGCTTCTGCCGCATGCGCCGCTGTCGGGGACTCAGCCGAGTCCGTGCACAGCGTTGTCCGGTGTTCAGTTCGCGCGCTAAATTCGAATCCGGCAGGTACACATCCAATCCCCGGGCTTCCAGTTGCTCCAGGTTGTCTAACGAGAAAAATCCCGCATCCGCCAAAACTTTCTCCGCTTTCGTTCCCATCTGCCGTTCCGCTTCTTCCACCAGCGGAATCAGACTGTCGTTATCGGCGGCGTTCTGCGTCACTCTTTGCCCCACGATCAGATGATCTTCATTGACCGCGATTTCCGCCGTGTAGCCCAGCGCAAAGCCGCCGCGCTCCCGCAAGAAGCGCGCCTCCGGGTCGGTGCGCGACATCTTTTTCAGCCCGCTCTTGCGCAGCTTCTCCAGCCGTCGCGGCATCTCCGCCAGGTGTTGCTGCAAGCCTTCCAACTTCAGATCCGTCCCCGCCCCTTCGTTCGGGTCCTCCCCATCACATTGCTTCTGCCACTTGCGGATCGCCCGCCGCAGCCGCGATCGCTCTTGCCGCAGCCGCCGTTCGGTCTCCAGCCGGTTACGCGACGCCGCCGCTTGAATCCGCGTCGAGTCAATCGCCACCTGCCCCAACCGTCCCAGCTTCAGCGTCCGCGCCATCTCCAGCACCTGCGTGAACACATCGTTCAACCCCCGCGCGTGCCGCCGCCGAAATGCGCTCAACGCCCAGTTGTCCGGCCGCGCCCCGCCCGCCAGATAGCGCAGCGCCAAATCTTCCCCGATCCGCTGCTCCAGCCGTCGCGCCGACGTGATCCCGACCGCATAGGCATACAGCCAGACCTTCAACATCAGGGCCGGATGGTACAGCACCCCGCCTTCCTCGCTGTACTCCTGCTCGAAACCGTTCAAGTCCAGATGCTCCACCGTGTGGTGAATGAAAAAGCAGAGATGATCTTCCCCCAGCTCCTGCTTCACGCTCGGCGGCAATAAATACGCTTGCTCGGGTGCATACGGCAGAAATCGTCCCATACTTCTCTTTCTGCACCATCTACCCCATAATTACAAGTCAGTTCTCACGCACACTCTTTAGCCCCTCGACGCGTCTTGTTACTTCTACGCGCGCGTCTCCTGCAGCGATTCGCGCGGCGGCGCGATCTGCACCAGCGGATTCACCGGCGCTTGCGGCTCTTCCAGCAACCGCAGCGCTTCCTCATCCCGATACCGCGTAAACAGCGTCGCCTTCACCGTCGCCAGAAATCCGCCCAGCGAGCTGAAGGTCGCGTTCACCGCCGATGCCTCATATCCGCTGTGCACCATGCAATTCGCGCACGCCGGATTCCCGGACTCGGTCCCGTAGTTGCTCCACTGGGTTGTAGCCAGCAACTCGGCGAAACTCTCCGCATATCCGTCCTGCAAGAGATAGCAGGGTTTCTGCCATCCGAATACGTTGTAGGTCGGCATGCCCCACGGCGTGCACGGATAAGTCCGCTTCCCCATGAGAAATTCCAGAAACAGCGGCGACAAATTGAACTGCCAATTCTTCTTCCGGTTGGACAGAATCGCGCGGAACATCCGCCGCGTCCGCGCCCGCCCCAGAAAATGTTTCTGATCCGGCGCCTTGTCGTAGGAATACCCAGGCGACAGCATCATGCCCTCGACGCCCAGGTCCATCATCTCGTCGAAGAACGCGCGCACCGATTTCGGATTCGCCCCATCGAATAGCGTCGTATTAGTGGTCACGCGGAAGCCACGCCGCAACGCCTCTTTCACCGCGTCCACCGCAATGTCATATCCACCCTCGCGGCACACCGCCAAGTCATGCTCGTCGCGCTGGCCATCGAGGTGCACGCTGAATGTCAGATACTTACTCGGCTTGAACAGATGGATCTTCTCTTGCAACAGCAGCGCATTGGTGCACAGATAGATATATTTCTTGCGCGCGACCAGCCCTGCGATGATCTCCCCGATCTGCGGGTGCATCAGCGGCTCACCGCCCGGAATCGACACCATGGGCGCCCCACACTCGTCGACTGCCCGGAAACACTCTTCCGGCGACAGATCTTTCTTCAGAATGTGGGCCGGGTACTGAATCTTGCCGCATCCCGCGCAGGCAAGGTTGCACCGAAACAATGGCTCCAGCATCAGCACAAGCGGGTATTGCTTCCGCCCCGCAAGCTTCTGCCTCAGGACGTAGCTCGAAACCGTCCACATTTGTGACACAGGAACTGGCATTACTGTTATTCGAACCCCTTGGTCTTATGGTATCAGCTTTCGATTGCGCTGGTGCCGAGCGACGCCCATTGGCTTTGTCGCTGGCATAGGATCATCAACCAGAGCCAGCGGGCGCCGCGTTGACTTAGACCCCGATGCCATCGTAAACATTTCTGCGAAAGAACGCCATGCGTCAGCGGTCCTTGGAGCGTCTGGGTGCGGAAGGACACGGCGACATTTTTCGCGCTGTTCCTCAGTGAAGGACCTCTGTGCGACGTCAAGCGCCATGTGTGAAGCCGCATGGGCGGGAGTGTCATGATGCGGACCTCGGCCGTGGAGATAGTCGATTGTGCAGTCCAATCCCTGCGCTAGCTTATCAAGCACTTCTGAGCCGGGCAGGTTGGCACCGGCCTCGCTCTTTGCGATGACGGACTGGCTCATCCCAGCGAGCTTGGCTAGCTGCTGTTGAGATAACCCCTTTGCTTCTCGAAGGTCTTTCAACCGATGAGGTTCAAATGGCATGGCTGAGCCGCCCTCGGCGAATAAGCTTAAGTTAACGCAGAATGGGTTGATAGGCCAATTGGAATAATTTTTATTCCAATTCGAATGTAACCGGTGTATCCTTTGCATTAACGTCTGGGCGAGCTAGATTTAGAGGCCGGTACGCCGCTCATGACACGAGCCGAATTACATGAACTCGGATACATCGTCCCGATTGCGACGGTTCCATCGATCCTATTGCGTGGCATCCTTTCTCACCGCCGCGCTGAGAGGATCGCGCATCAGTCGATCGCACTTCAGGACGTTCAGGATCGGCGCGCGAGGGTGAAAGTGCCGAACGGACGCGCTCTGCATGAATACGCGAATTTGTACATATGTCCTCGGAATCCGATGCTCTTCAAAAGGAAGGACAGTCACGACCAGATATGTGTGTTGCGGGTGGGCCCGAACGTGCTCGACCTACCGAACGTCGTCGTAACTGACGTCAACGCGGCACGTGGATACGTCCGCTTCAGCCCGGCTCCGATCGGGCTAGAAATCGTTAATAGGGAACGCACATTCGCTCGTTACTGGACCCATCCTGGGGACGAGCGGGAGGAGCATAAACACGTCGGCCAAAAATGCGCAGAAGTGCTGGTCCCAGACGTTGTCCATGCGCAGCACATCACGGGGGCATTTGTGTCGTGCGGTTTGGAGGCGCAGAGACTGCTGAAGGTAGCACCTAACCTGCCGATAACGATAAATGCGGATCTTTTCTTCCAGTGAGGCGCCCAATGATGACAGTGCTAATCGGCGACATCTTTGAGTCGAAGGCTCAGACACTCGTCAACACGGTGAACACCGTCGGTGTAATGGGAAAAGGCATTGCCCTGGGATTCCGCAAGCGGTTTCCCGAGATGTTTGACGATTATGTTCGCCGATGTGAACGGCATGAGGTCCAGCTGACGAGACCTTACATCTATCGCCGACTCACACCACCGCACATCATCAATTTTCCAACCAAAGACCACTGGCGATCAGTGTCCAAGCTGGACGACATCACCAAAGGGCTCCGATACCTGCAGGCCCACATCCTCGAGTGGGGCGTGACTTCGCTGGCCGTTCCGCCGCTTGGCTGCGGCGAAGGCAGACTGGAGTGGCGCGTTGTCGGTCCAACGCTTTACCGGCACCTCGGTGCCCTGGGTATTCCTGTGGAGCTGTACGCTCCATTCGGGACACCCTATGATGAGCTGAGACCCGAGTTCTTGCAGCATGGCGAACTGGCGGCGTCCAGCCAACAACAACCTCCGGCCCCGTTCCGAGTTGAACCGGGTTGGGTTGCTTTAGTTGCAATTATCGAGCAAGTCAGCAAGGAGCGGTACCACTGGCCAATCGGCCGCATTGGGTTTCAAAAAGTAGCATACTTCGCTACAGAAGTTGGCATCCCCACCGGCCTCACATACCGCCGCGGTAGCTATGGGCCATACGCCCCTGAAGTAAAGCAGGTCTTGTCGAGCCTCATCAACAATGGGCTGATAGTTGAGCGAAAACTCGGAAAAATGTTGGCGACGGATGTGGGCCCGACGTTTGCCGACGCGAGGAGAGGGTACGAATCCTTTTTAGCCCGGTGGCAAGAACAGATCGCAAGAGTGGTCGACCTTGTCGTGAGGATGAACACAGGTGACGCGGAAATCGCGGCAACCGTGCACTTCGCAGCGAACCGCTTGCGCGAGGCCAATGCGAGTCAGCCTACAGAAGCTGAGATTCTCGATTACGTCATGCAGTGGAAGATCCGCCGTCGCCCACCTCTGGACGAGGGCGACGTAGCTCTGGCCATCCGGAGGCTTAACGTTCTTGGATGGATTGACGCCACGCCAAGCGAGACTTTGCCTTTGCCCGAAGAAGCGATGATCGCCTAGGCGCGAAGACCCACCGCGCCCAAATCGACAATCCAAAATCAACAGCCTACAATCGCCTCATGAGCAGCCTGGGCCAGCAGACGCCAGCTGTAGAAGAACGCGACAATAGCCGGCTGATTATCGTCATCGCGGTGGCCGGTGTAATCGCTGTCATGCTGGCCATCGCCTTTCTCCTGCGCGAGCCATCGAAGCCCATCAAGACGATCTCGCCCTACGCCGCCAACCTGAAATTCTCCGACTTCAAGATGAGCGCCGCCGAGAATTTCATCGGTGCAACCGTCAGCTACATGGATGGCAGCGTCACCAACACCGGCGACAAGACCGTGACTCGCATCGTCGTCGAAGTCGTCTTCAAAGACGAGATTGGGCAGCTCGCCCAGCGCGAAGAATTACCGCTGCGCGTGCTCCGAACCACCGGCCCCTACCAGGAGGCCGTGGACCTTACCGTTTCCCCGCTCGGCCCCGGTCAGACTCGATCTTTCCGCCTGACCTTCGACAGTATCTCGGCGCAGTGGAACCATCAGTATCCCGAGCTTCGAGTCACAGACCTCACGGTGAAGTAGGGTTCGCCCCCTTCTCTTCTGAGTGGGATAAGTGATCGCTAACCGAATCGAAAGCCCGAAATCACTCCGTCTAGCACCATTTCGCCGTTGCTGTATCCGGGAAGGGTACGACCTAGTCGTGCCGAATACCGCCTGTGCTGGATATCGGGCTTCAGCCTCTGAGGGTCAACCGCTCCAGCTTCATCGAGACCGCTTTAAGTAGTACGCCGGCTCCTTCCTTAGCTAGTGCTGGCGAACGTTGGTCTCATCTGCCTTCACCCTTCGAACGCCGCCACGCCGTCCGTTGGCGCCGAGCGCGGCTTGGATTGTCTTCACCTGCCGCGTGAGCAGGGCGATCTGTTCCTGCTGCGCCGTGATCCGTTCTTTCTGTTCGCGGATCAGGGCCTGCTGTTCTTTCGTCGCCTCGATCAGCAGCGAAGTGAGCCGGCCGTAATCGACGCTTTGGGCGTCCGTGCCGTTCTTCTCCCAAGTAACCACCTCGGGCACCACCGCGCCCACTTCCTCGGCGATCACGCCAATTTCGTGCTTGCCCGAGTCTTTCAGATCGTAGGAAACGCCGCGCAACTGCTCGACTTTGCCGAGTGCGCCATGCAGCATGTGAATGTTGGTCTTCCAGCGGCGGGAGCTGTACGTGTCCCAGCCATCGGCGATGGCATGACCTGCCCCTTGACCGATGGTGAAGACGTTCGACGGAGCGGCCGTTCCGATGCCGACCTTCGTGCTGGCCGTCGCATAGTTGACGCCGTTTATGCTGCCCAGCACGATCGAGTTACTTTGAGTGACGTTGGCATGCGCACCGATCGCGGTGGCGTTTGTGAGGTTCGTGAGGTTGTAGGAACCCACCTGGGCGTAGTATCCCAGCGCTGTGTTGTAATCGCCCGTCTTGTTCCAGGCGAGCGCCTCTTCTCCATCGGCGGTGTTGTAGCTGCCCGTGGTGTTGTAGTAGAGCGCATTGTCTCCGGCGGCAGTGTTGTCGTTGCCCGTGATGTTGTCAAAGAGCGCCCCGGAACCCTCGGCTGTGTTCTTGCCTCCCGTGGTGTTGAAGGAGAGCGCACCTCCTCCGTCGGCGGTGTTGCTGCTGCCCGTCGTGTTGGAGGACAGCGCGCCTGAGCCGACGGCGGTGTTTCCGTTCGCCAAGCCGCCCCCGTTGCTGGTGTCGTTGTTGGTGTACAACGCCCTATAACCCACCGCGGTGTTGCCCGATCCGTCATCTTCAAAGTCCCCCACATTGGAATTCAGCGCTTGATACCCGATCCCGGTGTTGCCTAGCCCTACCATTGACCCGACCATTGCCGTGTTCCCCGCAAACCCGAGAAAGGCATTCTGGTTTGCATACGAGCCGAAGGCAAAAACGTTGCTCCCGATCTGGTAGTTGCTGCCCGTTACCACGCCGGTGGCGCTCAGGTTCCCGTTCACCGTCTGGCCTGACGCGAAAGTGACCGGCCCGGTGAAGTTGGCCGTGCCGTGCAGATCCAGCGTATAGGCAGGAGTCGTGGTTCCGATGCCCACGTTGCCAGTCCCGTCCTGAATGAAAACAGCACTGGGAACCTTGTAAGCGCCGATCGCCAGCCCCGTGTTCCAGATCGCCTCGATCGGATGGCTGGTGTCGCCGATATAGAGAAATCCCGTGTTCCCCGCCGCTTTGAAATTCCCTGGCCCGCGCACCACCGCGTTTCCGGAATCCACCTCCAAGCTCTGCGAAGGTGCGACAGTAGTATTAATCCCCAGGCGACCGATAATGGTCTGGTTGCCGGTGAATTTATTGTTAGCCACCAGCTGCGGCACCACCGAGGTGTTGATCGCTAGAGTGCCGCTGGTCGTGATCGGACCACCGCTTACGCCTAGCCCGCTGCCCACGCTGGTCACGCTGCCGTTACCGGTTCCCGGAAATGTCTGCCCCGCCGCGAACGTGATGCGTCCGTTGCCGGCGACCTTCAGCCCAGTCTCAGTGGGCGTGGCTGTCCCCGTCGCATAAAGCAGATTCAGCGTGCCCGACGTGGTCGCTGTATTGTTGCCCACAGGCTCCGCTTGCCAACGGAAGATTTGATTCACCGCCGTCGCTGTGCCGCTGTTGAACGCTGAGGCGGTCCAGCCGATCGGCTGCGAGTTCTTGCCTGCGGTCGCGGTCGCTGTGCCGGTGGTCGGCAGACTCAGCAGTCCGCGCACGGTAGCCGCGCCAGTCACGTCCAGCTTCGTAGCCGGAGCGGTGTTGCCGATGCCTACGTTGGTCCCGTTGTCGAAGACCTGCGAACTTGTGATGTCGGCCGTAGCGTCATACTTGGCAAGCTTGTTGATCGTGCCACCGGCAGTGGTCACCGGAGTTGCGCCCGGAGCAAGGGGCTGCGTGCCCGTGGTTGGCGTAGCTGTGCGCGCGCTGGAAATCGGGGGTGCGGCCAGCACGAAGGCCGAAGGCGGTAATCCGCCGACGGTTTGCGCGTCGGCGGCCTTCAGCGCATAAGGCACGCTCAGCAGCAGAATGCGCGGCTGTTCCACCTGTCCCTGCGGCTGCACCCCCATCCAGCGTGCTTCTCCAGCGACAAAGATGTCGGCTGGCAACCCTGTGCTGGTGGTAGAACCGAGCATGACCGCGTAATGACCATTCTTGTCCGGCACAACGTTTTGTGTCTCCATCCACAGCGGCGCACCGCCCTGCTCCTCTTTGTAGAGGAGGAACGTCACTCCGGTGACGCTACTCAGAGGTTTGCCGTCGAGGTCGGTCAACACGCCGCTGAAATTCACCAGGGGCGGCACCACGACATTGCTGCGAGTGCTCGGGCTCGTTGCTGGCTGCTGGGCGGACATCGGAAGAACGCAGCAGATCACCGACAGGCATGCGCTGAGCCATGCATTCCTGCGCGACATAAGTCCTCCTCAATTGTTGGGCGGAGCCTTCGGGCCGAGGAGCCGAATGCGGATTCCGGGACCCTTCCGGTGCGAATCGAAGAAGCCTCGGTACGCGGTTCGAACCGGCTGTGGGAGTGAGGCGAGGAGGATCGAGGGACTCGTGCTGATCGCTCCGGTGTTCTTGGGAATCGTCAAAACCCTAGCACCACGGCAAGCCGCCGTCTGTGACCTCGGGCACACTTGTGCGACATAGCCGTCGAGGGAGGCAATTGGCCTGTAGAGCGGAACCCAAAGCTGACGAGGTCAGCAATCGGAAACCGCTACTCTGTGATCGCCGTAACGGTTTTCTTCGTGCACCTTCGTGACCTTCGTGGTTAGCGCCTTTCGCCGGCCCCAGAGGTTCGCCGGCATGAATATACTTGGCTAACCAAATCTGGTAATCTGAATTGCCGTGACAGGGAATGGGTTTCCACAAGACAGCGGTTAAACTGTTGATGCGTATGACTAAAATACTATTGCATCAAAATGTTTAGCCGCGCATCATATAGCTAATCCGTGTAAAAAGCGGAGGCGGACCGAAAGTTGGTCGACCCCGGCGCATACAAATAAGACGCTGGGGCGTTGTTTTTAGGGCAGCCATTTGGTTCCAAATCCCTCCACCCGTCCGCTCCAGCTCCGCCGATACTTATTGCGATATAAAATCCCAACAATTTTTGCTCCGAAATCAGCGGTCATTGGTTGCCCGGTATTTCGACATACCAAGTCGCGGCAGCATGGATTGGCAATCAAATCCGCGAATTGCAATCCTGCAACGTTTTCTTTCTTTCGAGCCAACTTTATCTCCGTTGGCAAGAGCCGTTGAAACACTTCTGCACTTAAAAAGTCAGTGCCATGCTTGCGTGTATAGCGGTAGGATTTTGCAAGCCGCTTATTGTCTCTTTTTTCCCGAGATTCGGCCAACACATCTCCCTGGAAAGGAGTGCGCCGTAAAAGTTGGACATATCTTTCCATCAAACACATCATGCAGTAATGGTAAGGATCGGCTTGCCACACCGCATACTGATCCCGGAGGCGCTTTTTGTCGATCACAACGGTGATTACCTTATACGCAGCGAAATTCAGCAAGTCCAGCAATACCCTATCCAGTTCAGCCCGCTTCACCGGATCATTTAGGCATTCGAATGGAGGTGCAGCATGCAGGATTTCTCGGCGATGGAAGATGATTTGTTCGGTGCCGAATACCGTTTTCTTGATGAGGTTGAGGGCCTCGGTGAATCGGCTAGATTCGTAGTCGGCGCGCATGATCACGCCAGTTAGGCCGAGGTATTGCTGCCGTGGGTCATCCACCGATTTCATGTCGGCGCTTCCACACTCATCAATAAAAAGTCTGAACAAAAAATTTACTGAACGGGCGTTTGCAGATGTAAGACTCCGATCGTCCCGTCTCCTTTCAGTGGGGCGGCCTCCTTGAGCCGATATTCCCCTCTTCCGATACGTTCAAATGCTGCGCTTCTGGCAATTATCCCGTTAACCATGTGTGCCGCATTTTTGCTGTTTTTCATCAGTTTGGCAGCGATCAAAATAGGCTTAATCTCAAGCGATTTAATCGTTCCCCCGTTGTATTTGGCGATCTCCACTACGGCCTGAGTCTGCGTCATGTTACGAAGCTTGCGAAGCGGAAATGCGGTTTCGATTTCCGGCGAATTGTCTCGAAGAACGAAAGCCAGCGCAGTTGAAATTGCCGCCAATTCTTTTTCTACCTCGTTAACTGGCCGCATTAGAGTATCCCGCTTTTCGGTAAGCTCTTTCTTCTTGTGGGTAAGGTATTGAATTGTCTGTTCCCGGCCTTCCATTTAGTCCCCTTTTGCTGCAATTCTGCCATTCGATTCCACTTGACTCACGAAAGTGGACTAGGCGCTCGCAGGTTTATTTACTAGTATCAAAAACAGGTAAGCGGCTGTGCCGAGAGGTTGGAAGTCTCAGCACAACTCGCCGCCTACCCATCATAATCAGGGGGCTGTTCAACTGTGGAGGTCGGGCAGCCCTGTCTGATCACAAACATTGTACTCCTCGTGTCGAGTGAACAAAAACCGAAAGCTATAAATTCATGTGGAAAACCCGCGGATCAATACGACGCTTTTACCTCTGCGCTTCGCAAAATCCTTCAAGTATCCCACGCAGAAATGCTGGAGCGGCTAGCAGAAGAGAAAAAGGCCAGAGCATCTAGGCCCCAGCCTTCTTCCCGCGCTTCCCATGATAAGGGTTAGCCCGGTAATAATCAGAATGGTTCTTGCCAAGCCTTCCCTGTCAGTTCGGAGTACGTGAGGCGCTTGCCACCGATCTGAGACAGGGCCATCTGAAATCTATCTCCATCCGTCAGTTTGTTTCCTTTGTCGTCCTTGCGTTGTTGTAACGAAAAACCTGCTCGTCAATGTAGCGGTCCAGATGGAACGGCTCTACGGCTACGTATGTGCCTTTCAGACCGCGTTTAAGCAGCGACCAGAAGTTTTCCATCCCGTTTGTATGAACCCTGCCAATTACATACTGTTGAGCGTGGTTCACGACTTCATGGATGTACTTTTCTGTCAGCGCCGTGTACGGAATCGCGCTGTCGGTATAAACCTTAGAGCCATGTTCTACGTGCGCCAGAATCGCAGCCTGTAGCGTATCCCGCTTCACATTCGGCACTACGGCTGCCCGTACCTTGCGCTGATCTCGGTCCAGCATCCCGAACACGGCAGTCTTGCCGGGAAAACGGTCGCTGCTTTTCCAGTTCGGGGTTGAGCTCTTAGTGCGTTGAATTGCTTCCCGGCGGTCGCGGTGCATGTCTGGCAGTTTCCCGCCAACGAACGTTTCGTCAACTTCGATTTCGCCGCCTTCGTTGGAACCGATCTTCTTTACGATTCCATCCCGCAGAGCCAAGCGCAGACGGTGCATTACGAACCATGCGGACTTCTGTGTAATTCCCAGATCGCGGGCAACTTCATAGGAACTGATACCGTTCTTGCAATTGACCAGCATCCACAGCGCAACTAACCATTTATCCAAAGTGATTGGCGAATCCTCGAAAATTGTCCCCAGTTTCACAGAGAACTGTCGACCGCATTCCTTACACTTCCACCGCTTCTGAGTTTTCAGGTAATAGTGCTCTTGCTTGCCACATGCGGGACAGGTCGCTTTGCCATCAATCCAGCGGAGAGCGGCAACAGTGTCAATGCAAATCTGCTCATCTGAGAAGTACCGGATCGCCGCCTGGAGTGTCTTTGGAGTGGCCATGATCATAAGGTAGCACACTAACCATGGTTAGTCAAGTATATTCATGCCGGTTCGCCTCTCCGCTACAATGACTTCGTGCCAGAGACAAAGCCATTCCGCCTGACCGAGTCGGTAAAAGCTGCGGGTTGAGCGTCCAAGCTGAGTCCGGCGGCGCTGGACAAAGTGCTTGGGAAATTAGCCCGGCAACAGGACCCGAACGTTCTAGTCGGCTTCGATCATGCCGACGACGCCGGAGTGTATCAAATCGCGCCCGATCAAGCTTTGGTGCAGACTGTCGACTTCTTCACCCCCATCGTCGACGATCCCTACACCTTCGGCCAGATTGCCGCCACCAACTCCCTCAGCGACGTCTATGCCATGGGCGGCAAGCCTCTTACCGCGCTGGCTCTGGTGTGCTTCCCCGATAAAGCTGACCTCGAAATTCTGGAGCGCATCCTCGCCGGCGGCCTCTCCAAGATGATCGAAGCCGGATGCACCGTAATCGGCGGCCACAGCATCCGCGACGAAGAAACCAAGTTCGGCTACTCGGTCACCGGAGTAGTCCATCCGAAAAAAGTTCTGACAAATGCCGGTGCAAAGCCCGGAGACGCGTTGCTCCTCACCAAAGCTCTAGGCACCGGTGTGATCTCAACCGCAATCAAGAAGGGAAAAACGGAGCCACCTTGGATCGATGCCGCGGTGCATTCCATGACCGCCCTGAACAAGCGTGCCGCCGAAGTAATCACCCATGCCGATGTGGGGCAGGACGCATTCGTCCGTCCAGCCACGCAAAGCGAGCCAGTCAACGACCAACGACCAACGACGAACGACGGTTTCCGAGTCCATGCCATGACCGACGTCACCGGCTTCGGCCTGATCGGCCACGCCCGCGAACTCGCGCTGGCGTCAAACGTCTCGATCACCCTCAATGCAAGCCGCGTCCCCCTGCTCGAAGGCGCACTCGATTGCATCCGCGCCGGCCATGTCCCCGGAGGCCTCAAGAACAACCGCGATTTCGCCGAATGCCTGATCGAGTACGACGACGCAGTTCCCGGCGATGTGCGAACTCTACTCTTCGATCCCCAGACCGCCGGAGGCCTCCTGATATCGGTTGCGGCCGAAGACTCATCGCGGCTCAGGCGAGCGCTGAGCGCGGCCGGAGTTCCCGTCGCCGAAATCGGAGAAGTATCCGAGCGGATCAAACCGCTCATCCGAGTGATGAGCTGAATCTCCCCGCCCCTCTCAGCGATCTTTGCGGTTCAAGCTTTTTTGATGGAGCGAGTTACTAGCCCGTCACTTCTCCGCGACGAATCAGCTCCCACATATAAGCCAGGTGGTGATCATCGTGCTCCGCCACAAAGTACAGGTGATCCACCAGCCGCATCGGCTGCTTCAACCGCGGATGCAGCATGGTAGCGGCAAATCGCTCCGGCTCGATCGCCTGCAGTCGAGTCATCAAAGCCGATCGTGCGCTCCGGAATTCAGCCAGAATCTTCTCCAGCGAACGCGCGTTGTGGTTTGCTTCGTGAGTCCTTCGATTCGTCAGATCTGCCGTCGTGAGCTCCGTGCCACCCGACATGAAATCTTCGACCCGAGCCCGCCACAGCGGCTCGAGGTCGAGCAAGTGCCCAGCGTGTTCCTGAGCGGACCACTTTCCTTGCTCTTTCCTCACCACGATTTCCCGCGGACAACCACCCGCGACCTCCTCCAGCCGGGCCGGCGTCCCGCGCAACCGCGTCGCCAGATTCGGATAGGCCTCCACCGGAAACGAAAATTCGAACTTACGTTCAAACCATGCTGGCACTCGGCTCATGCATCCTCCGTGGTCAAACACACTGCGAATTCGCAGGCAACCTCAGGAGATGCGCGCAATCCCGAACGGACTCTGATTCCTGCAGCGCGATGCAGCGCAGGTACATCTAAACCGGCAGAAGTATCGCCGTTCTTCTTACCTTTAAGGAGCCAGCCATGAAAACGCGTCAGCTCGGCCGCAGCGGCCTCAAAGTCTCCGCCCAGGGCCTGGGATGCATGGGCATGTCGGAGTTCTACACCGGATTCGATGAGAAAGAATCCATCGCCACGATTCACCGCGCACTAGAGTTGGGCATCAACTTCCTCGACACCGCTGACGTCTACGGCCCCCACAAGAACGAAGAACTCGTAGGCCGTGCCATCAGAGGCAAGCGCGATAAAATCGTGCTGGCCACGAAATTCGGCATCCTCCGCGACCCCGCCAATCCCAGCGTTCGCGGCGTAAGCGGCAAGCCCGACTACGTTCGCCAGTCCTGCGAAGCCAGCCTGCGCCGCCTCGGTGTCGAGACGATTGATCTCTACTACCAGCACCGCGTCGATCCCGCCACCCCGATCGAAGAAACCGTCGCGGCCATGGCCGCCCTGGTCAAAGAAGGCAAGGTGCGCTATCTGGGACTCTCCGAGGCCGCTCCCGAAACCCTGCGCCGCGCCATGAAAGTTCATCCCATCACCGCGCTGCAAACCGAATACTCGCTGTGGACGCGCGATCCCGAACCCGCGGTCCTGCCCACCTGCCGCGAACTGGGCATCGGATTCGTCGCCTACAGTCCCCTGGGCCGCGGATTCCTAACCGGCCAGTTCCGCCGCTTCGAAGACCTCCCCGCCGACGACTACCGCCGCCAGACCCCGCGCTTCCAAGGCGAAAACTTCCAGAAGAATCTCGACCTAGTGCGCCGCGTCGAAGAGATCGCACGCGAGAAAAGCTGCAAGCCCTCGCAACTCGCACTGGCCTGGGTCCTAGCGCAAGGCGACGACATCGTCCCCATCCCCGGCACCAAGCGCCGCAAATACCTGGAAGAAAACGCCGCCGCCGAAAACGTGCACCTGTCCCCGGACGATCTGCGGAAAATCAACGAAGTCTTCCCGCTGGAGGCGGCCGCAGGCCCGCGCTATCCAGTAAACGCCATGGCGTTGGTGGAAAGGTAAAGTGTGGGGCGGACACTCCTGTCCGCCGCCTTTGTCTTGGTGTTGCTTTTGATCTTTGCGTTCTAAGTATGCCGGGGCCGATTCCTCGACCCGTCGAGAGAAAAAGAGATCGCCGGCAGCAGTTGGCTGACGGCGATCAAGTCTGAAAATCGTTAGGTCGCGCTCAGACTACGCAGCTTTACGCCCTCCGCTCGTGTCGCTCTTGCCCGGGTCGGATTTTGCTTCTTTCGTAAAAGAGAGGTTTTGACCCCTCGTCTCCTCCAACAGTTTTCGTCTTCTCCACCGTTGGAACAGAGGGACCATTAACCCGATGAGGACCACCACCACCACAATCGAAGCCAACATCAATGTGGACCGCCCCGTAGGCGCCTTAGGAACTGGAGCAACTGCAGCAGGCGTACTGGCCGTCTCCGAAGATGCCCCGGCAGACGCGGTCGGTATCGGCACCGGCGCATCCGCGACCGGTGTGCTGACAGGCTCCACGGTTTTAGCCGCGTCAACGGGCGTTGCGGGTTTCTCAGGTCGTGCTGCCGCCCGCGTTTTGTGAACAGGCGCCGCAACAGCGGGCGCGCTGGCAGTTTCCGCAGGTACGATGACAGTCGCAACCGGTGCAGCGCCGGCAGGTGCGGCGGCAGGCGCGGGAGGCGTGCTGACAGTCTCGGGCGGCGTACTAACAGTCGCATCGGGCGCAGCGGCGGCAGGTGCGGCAGCGGCCGCAGGAGGTGTGCTGACAGTCTCGGTCGGCGTACTGACAGTCGCATCGGGGGCAGCAGGGGCAGCCGCGGCAGCAGCCTCAGGAGGTGTACTGATAGTCTCCGCAGGCGTACTGACACTGGCAGCAGGTGCAGCCGCAGCCGCCGCGCAGTGTTCGGAGATCATATGGAATTCGGTGACGGCAAGGCTGTTCTCAGCAGTCCCTGCTTTGTGCCCGATGAAGTTTACGTCCTGGCCCACATACGCCTTGAGATCGCCGCTGCTGGTAGTGATCTTGAAAACCTTGCCCGTATTGTCTTCCGCAACGGTGTAGCTACCGTCAGAGGCGCCCAGGCAACCTCTAATGTTGACCTGGTCTGTATTGCCGCCCACCACGGGAGTCTGTGCAAACCCCAGCGCGACCAGCAGGGCCGGTACAACGATCAGCAGGAATATTCTCTTCATGGAATCCTCCGAGAAGTCTCGCCTTGCGGCGGTCTGAATTCCGCTTGGGTTTGATTGCGCTTCCGATTTCTCTGTCGAACTCTCGCGCGTTCGGGGTTCCGGCTGGAGAACTTGGAGCATCCAAGTGAAACAACAATCCAACCTTACCCGGCAAGAAGTAGGACTGTCTGATCCAAACCGCTCACATTCCCGCTATATTTGGGGAGGCGAACACATATCGATCGCAGCAAGCGAATCTCTGCCCCGGCCTCGCGATGCTGTCGGGGCTTGTTCCGTTTGTGTCGTCCGCTACTTGACCTTGATCTTGCCTCTGCTCTTGGAGTCTTCCGTGGCTTGTCATTCCGACCCTGACCAAAGGCAAGGGCAGGAATCTCGGTCTTCTCTGCCTGGCAGGCTGCAGAAAAACTCAGAACGGTCCTTTCAGGGCCGCGTAAAGCCAAAACGCCACGATTTGCGCCCCGGAGGGGCGGCTGATAATAGCCCGGCGCGTTCAGCGCCGGGAAAAGTGGGAGGTCATCTCGCGCCCCGTATGGACGCTTGAAGTTCTCAACGCACACTCTTCAGCCCCTGAGGTCGTCTTTTGAGCGTGTCAAGGGACTTTTTCCGCAGCACGCTAGGAGCCGATTCTTGTCAAGACCCAAAACCACCCCCAAGCCCCCTATCTCCATGCATCCACGGACAATATAATCCCCGCCCAATGTCCACTTCCCTCCGCCCAAATTGCTATACTAAATATAGAGAGCAAAAAAACCACGCGGCCCGCCCAGGCCGCGTTTTTATTGCCCAAAATCAGTAAAAGCAGGCCCAAATTCCATGCAAAATCCAAGCTGTCCCATCCGCCACGCCAAGGCGCGCGGCGAGTGGGCCGAGCTCCGTTTCATGACCCGCGCCGCCGAACTCGGCCTGCGCGTCACCAAGCCCTGGGGCGACAACGCCCCCTACGACCTCGCCGTCGATCACCGCGGACACTTCTTCCGCGTTCAAGTGAAATGCACGCAACAAAAACGATGGCACTCCTACCGCTGCCACCTCGACTCCAACGGCTCCCCCTACACCCGCGCCCAGATCGACTTCATCGCCGCGTATGTAATCCCCGCCGACGTGTGGTATATCCTCCCCATAGCCGTAACCGCCGGCCACCCCGACATCCTCCTCTCCCCCCACCGCAAATCCAGCAAACACGCCAGATACAAAGAAGCCTGGCACCTGCTCACGCAGCGACGTTCCCCCACTCTGTCATCCTGAGCGGAGGAGCGCGATTCGGTTTTCGAATCGCGCTCCGCAGTCGAAGGACCCCGCGCCCGCCAGCACCGCTCCAGGCCTAGAAAGGAGTCAGTCCGATGTCGTTGTTGTCGAGACTCGGTGCCTCGTCCAACCAACGTCTAAGTGGGCTTCAGTTGCTTCTTAAAGAACTCAATGATGTCGCGGTCCTCAATCTCAACGTTTCTCGTCCGGGGGCTGGTTTGCACCAAAAAGGCCGAGGGTACTGGTGGCGCCGATTCATCGGCGGTATCGACGGTAACGAGGAAGAGTTGGGCAATTGCCAATCCAGGATAGAGGTAGATAGGTATTTCCCCAACATTCGAGATCTCAAGGGTCAAAATTCCGGAGAAATTCGGATGCACACCAATCGCCGTAGCGATTATGAGACCGTCACGCCCCCAAGTCGACTTCCCTACGACGAACGAAGTCAGATTCTTTGGTAGGTGCACCCACTCCAAGGTTTCCCCCAGCACGAACTGTCCAGGGTGAAGGACAAAAAAATCACCAATTGGCACGAATGTGTCGTCTTTGTACTTCAGCAGGTCGTCCTGATGGGTTGGAGAAAGTAGGTCCAGCTGTGATAGCTTGGCTCGAAGCGGAATGTGAAAACGCTGCCCCAGTCTCACATCCACCGAGGCCGTTCCTGGTTTCAACTGCTTGTCAACATCGAGCAGAGGGCTGATGACGAGGCGATCCTCAATCTTCGCGGGTGGCTTTTCGAGCAGCTCCCTAATTTTTTCCGCGCTTAGAATCATGCCTGGCCTCTTCCCATGCGGTCCGTATTCCCGAGATTTCCAGCGCCTTCAGCACTAGCTCGTGCAACTTCGACGCCGTGCTGTATCGGGTTTTCGCATCGTTCGGATGCAGGTCCTTCCTGAAGGCTTCGAAGTCGCATATAAAGACATGCCAGCCCGCGTTGATTATCGATGCTAGCTCGACTGAAGTTGCACTTACGTAAGTACCGGACTCACCGGGCGGTATGTGGGCCAAGAGCAATGGGGCAAATTCGGTGATGTCATTCTCGAATCGATCTGCTGAATAGCACTGGATCCCTGTTGTCGCACTTTCGCTTGCTTTAGAGATTAGGTCGAGCGCAGCGTCATTGATTGTTTCGAGCGCCAGTTGATCATATGGGTTGGCGCCGGAGATGTTTCCTGCCGAGACGCTGTCCCAGTCCGCCAAGAAGGACTGCAGTTCCGCCCTCCAGTTATCCACCGGGTAAAGCTGTTTCAGCATCCGGGTCATCAGCCTCACTCGAAGGCGGGGGGCCGGGTGGGTCTCGCTGGACTCATCCAAGTGTCCGAAAGAAGTCAGCAAGTGCACCGCCGCAAAGAAGAGGGCCGGACCGAAGAGCCGAATTCCAATAGCATCAGAACTCAGTTCCTTCACCCAACCATTCACCCGAACCGTTATTTCCTGGGTGACCTGCTTAGGCAGCCGAAGTTCGGGTGTCGGATGTCCCTGCTTCAGCTGGTTTTCATACATTGTCTTCGTCAGGTTCTTGACGATGCTCTCCTCGAGTTTAATGCTCGGGAAAAGAGTCTTTGCTAGCTGCCGCCTGTCATACAGTGCATGGCCCAATTCATGTGCGACCACGCCGTGGATCAGAATCTGCCCCGATTCAACAGCCGGGATGTTGACCATAAAGAGGAGCTCAGGAAGCAATGAACAACTTGCTTCAATGGATGTTCCTAAAAACATTGTTCTGAGCGGACCGGCGATATCGTGAATCGAATAGTTCAGCTCCGGCTTTGAACTGATCACGATCTCCGAATCGGGAAATATAGAGCGGGTGTAACGACGCAATGTTGGAACTAATTGGCCCGGAGAATGGTGTACGTCGGAGCCCTCGACGAATCCAAGGAGAATGTGCAGGAAAGGTACGAGGCTGGTGACCCTATGAAGCCGGGTTTCCAACTCCGGTGGATCGAGGAGATCTGCATCTACTACAGATTTTTCACTCTCCAGGCGACCGTCGATCCTTTGTGCCGAGTCAGCAACAAAGTCGAGGACACGTTTAGATCCCGGCGAAACGTAGACCTTGTTCTTGACTCGGGTCACTTCCTCAAGAACGGCATGAGCTCGTTCGTTCCTGAGCCGTCTGGATTTTTAGTCGGGCTATTCTTTTGTAACTGTCCATTTCAGGACATCGCCGCCGCCCTCTCCCTCGAGAACTGTTCGGTCCTATCGAGTTCCGAGTGCGACGTGTTGTAGAAAAACGTCCGAAGCAAACGGATCTTCTCCCGTGCCGGAGCAGACGCTCCGCTAGATAGCTGCGCAGCCGTTGTTTTCAATTCCGAAATACTCTCAAGAAAAACTTCGGGCGCGTGAACATTCGGTAAGGCATTTACGGCCCTAGCAAAAAATGTTGCCGCTGACCTTGTCTCACTGGTCAGCTCGGGTTTGTCGAACCAACGGAACCCTACTTCGGCCGATTCGAGCATCGAAACGGCGCTTCCCAGTAGCCTTCGCTCATTGTCGGCTAGTTGCTGGCCCTTCTCCGCCCGAGCTAGCGCAAGCACAATATCATCGAGAAGAAAACCGTTCTTAAGAGATTCAGCCAAATCGGAAAAGCGGTGCTCGGTGTGCATAGTTCGCCTCTGAGGTTGCGGGAGGAGAGTGCCTAGCAGATCGGGGAAACCTCATTGAATTTATCAGGTCGAAGTCCAATCTGGCTACACAACCAATATGGTTGGTTGTACACAACCACAATATATGGTTGTATACAACAAAATTAGCTGTGTGTCTACAACATAGTTTGTGCCTCCGGAGATCAAACCAAAAACGTCCCTTTCGCTTGAAATCTATACTCAGATGAAGGCGAAGGGGCTCAATGTGCATCAACTCGCTGACGCGACGGATGTTGTTTATGAGACCATGCGGGGCATCGTCGCGGGAGACAGGCCACCAGGGAAGCTACGTCTCCGAGAGATATGTCGGGCCCTGAATCTTGAATTTGCACCGATGAACGAAATGCTCATCGCCGAGCAGATGAAGCGAAAGTTTGGACGCGTAGCTTCTCGGCCCGGTCTCAGAGACCCCGCGTTACAAGCGATCGAAGACCGTTGGCCGCTGCTTCTCCCGGAAGAAAGGGACCACATCACCTGGCTCGTCGGACATCTCATCGAGAAAAAAAGCAGAAAGCGGGAAGAACCGATTCAACCTCAGCGAATCGCGCCCCGTCCGGTCAGGCCCTCTTAAGGAAGGAATGCCAAATGATGATTAAGAGAGAGAAACGGAAGACGAGGGCAGAGGTCGTTACTGGCCCGATCCTCTCAGCAAAGCAAAATCGCGAACTGAGGAAGATTGCCGCGTTGGCCGATGAGCAGATCGACACGTCTGATGTCCCCGAACGTTCGCCCGCCGCGTGGAAAGACGCCGTGCGCGGCAGATTCTATCGTCCGCGGCCGGGCTGAAGAATCCCGCTCGCTGCTGAGTCGCAATGGGCGCGTGGGGCCTTATCCGCCCACGAATCAACTTCGTAAACTTTTTGTTGCACAAACCCACATTCATCTGGTATAAATAATTCACCGAGAGCAGTGTGTGGCTAGCCGGGCGTATTGTCTGCAACTCTCGTCGCGCGTCCGGCATCTAAAGATTTGAGAGCGCGTGTCGCGCCCAAATTGTCCCGGCCACGGGACTTGATTCGGAAACACTGGTAGGTTTCTGAAGGGTACCTTCAAAGCAAGGACCTCCAAAGCAAGTTCTTTTCTCAATTTTCTGTCTTCCGCTTCGGCGTGCGCCGAATAATCGGCGTCTTTGTGTATCCAAAGCGGAAGGCCATACTGCTGCGCGCTGGAATGAGCACGAACCGGGAAGGGCACGACTTAAAGTCGTGCCGCTAAAAGCCGCCGAGAAATTCGGGCTTTAGCCCCTGAGGTTTCGTTCTCCTGTGCCGCTTCCCGACTGCTCTTCCCAATGTGGAAAAGTGGTGGAAATTCTGTGGGATGCGGACGTTGACAGGGTCTTGCGCCGCACGTATGTTTGTAGGGTTTCGAGGACAGTCGGATTCGCATTCGTGCGTTTCCGCCTGGACTGAATTCGCGCCGCTCAGGCGGAAGGCGATTCGGTCTTTGACAACTAGGTTGAACGTGCCAGTCGTGAGAGAGCGGATTCGGGCATAAGTCCGAAGCGATCTCACAAGATAGACCACCGTGAACTTCTCTCCCTTCTTCGGAAGGGAGTGGAGGCTGAATGGTGGCGCCATCCCGCCTTTTCGAGCGCGGCGATGGCAGTCTGCCAACTACCCGTCGGCAGACATCAGGTTTCAAACGAGAGTTTGATCCTGGCTCAGAATCAACGCTGGCGGCGTGCCTAACACATGCAAGTCGAACGAGAAAGGGGAGCAATCCCTGAGTAAAGTGGCGACCGGGTGAGTAACACGTGACTAACCTACCTTCGAGTGGGGGATAACATCGGGAAACCGATGCTAATACCGCATAACATCGCAAGATCAAAGCAGCAATGCGCTGGAAGAGGGGGTCGCGGCTGATTAGCTAGTTGGCGGGGTAACGGCCCACCAAGGCGAAGATCGGTATCCGGCCTGAGAGGGCGCACGGACACACTGGAACTGAAACACGGTCCAGACTCCTACGGGAGGCAGCAGTGGGGAATTTTGCGCAATGGGGGAAACCCTGACGCAGCAACGCCGCGTGGAGGATGAAGCCCCTTGGGGCGTAAACTCCTTTCGACCAAGACGATAATGACGGTACTGGTGGAAGAAGCACCGGCTAACTCTGTGCCAGCAGCCGCGGTAATACAGAGGGTGCAAGCGTTGTTCGGAATTATTGGGCGTAAAGGGTGCGTAGGCGGTGCGATAAGTCACCTGTGAAATCTCCCGGCTCAACTGGGAGCCTGCAGGCGAAACTATGGTGCTGGAGTATGGGAGAGGTGCGTGGAATTCCCGGTGTAGCGGTGAAATGCGTAGATATCGGGAGGAACACCTGTGGCGAAAGCGGCGCACTGGACCATAACTGACGCTGATGCACGAAAGCTAGGGGAGCAAACAGGATTAGATACCCTGGTAGTCCTAGCCCTAAACGATGATTGCTTGGTGTAGCAGGTACCCAATCCTGCTGTGCCGAAGCTAACGCGATAAGCAATCCGCCTGGGGAGTACGGTCGCAAGGCTGAAACTCAAAGGAATTGACGGGGGCCCGCACAAGCGGTGGAGCATGTGGTTCAATTCGACGCAACGCGAAGAACCTTACCTGGGCTCGAAGCGCAGTGGACCGGGGTAGAAATATCCCTTCCCCTTAAAAGGCTGCTGCGGAGGTGCTGCATGGCTGTCGTCAGCTCGTGTCGTGAGATGTTGGGTTAAGTCCCGCAACGAGCGCAACCCTTATCCCTAGTTGCCATCGGGTCAAGCCGGGCACTCTAGTGAAACTGCCTGGGATAACCAGGAGGAAGGTGGGGATGACGTCAAGTCCTCATGGCCTTTATGTCCAGGGCTACACACGTGCTACAATGGTCGGTACAAACCGTCGCAAACCCGTGAGGGGGAGCTAATCGGAAAAAGCCGGCCTCAGTTCGGATTGGAGTCTGCAACTCGACTCCATGAAGCTGGAATCGCTAGTAATCGCGGATCAGAACGCCGCGGTGAATACGTTCCCGGGCCTTGTACACACCGCCCGTCACATCACGAAAGTGGGCCGTACTAGAAGCTGGTGTGCTAACCGCAAGGAGGCAGCCATCCAAGGTACAGCTCATGATTGGGGTGAAGTCGTAACAAGGTAGCCGTAGGAGAACCTGCGGCTGGATCACCTCCTTTCTAAGAGAGAACGTCATGGCACTCGCGCGATTCCTTCGGGAGTTTAAAAACGCGTGGGATGTTGCCATGTACCCTGTCTTTTCTCACATAACCTGAGAGTGAAGATGGGAGCCTCGTTTCGGACCTCTCTTTCTCGTTTCCGTTCGCATGATGGTCAGCTCCGGCTTAGCCGGAGCGCACGTTCAACCTTGTCCTCGAAATAAGATCGAGCTTTTAGCTATTAGCTCTTGGCTCTTAGCTAAACCCGGACCGGTTTGGCGAAAAGCTGAGTGATCATCAGGGCTCCGGGGTTTCGGTAGGAACCGGGCCTGTAGCTCAGGTGGCTAGAGCGCACCCCTGATAAGGGTGAGGTCGGTAGTTCAACTCTACCCAGGCCCACCAGGATCAGTTGTCAGTACTCAGTACTCAGTACCCAGCGAATTCTGACTGTCCTCTGGGTACTAAGTACTGGGTACTGAAGAGGGGCTGTAGCTCAGCTGGGAGAGCGCCTGGTTTGCAACCAGGAGGCCACCGGTTCGATCCCGGTCAGCTCCACCAACTTGATGTTGGGCGTCAAGGCGACAACCGATATCACGGTTCAGGAAAGTCGCTTGGCGCCGAACATTGGGTTGGAGGAATTTTGGAGTTTGCACACTCTGGAGTTAGTAAGACTCATACCTGCTGAGGCGGGTAAGTCAGCTAAAGCTGACGAGGACGATATTTGACAACTGAATAGATTGGGCAAATTACAAGGCGTTGTAAATTTTTATGAGTGCCTGAAAGAAACCCTGCTGGTGTATGCGGCGCGGATTTCCTTTTGCTCCTGAGTGTTCTTGGTGGCGAGTCAAAAGCTTTAACCACTAAGGGCACGAAGGTTCACGAAGGAAATTCCTATGTTGCATGCGAGGAGCAGGATTTAGAGGCCCATAGAATTTAAGCGGCGTGTTCGGGATTGATTTTAGCTAACAGCCAAAAGCTAATAGCCAAGAGCTCTCTTGAGTGTGCTGAGTAAATTTTGTGGTCAAGCTACTAAGGGCGCATGGTGGATGCCTTGGCAGAAGCAGGCGAAGAAGGACGTGGCAAGCTGCGATAAGCCCCGGAGAGCCGCAAGTAGGCTTTGACCCGGGGATTTCCGAATGGGGAAACCCACGGGGGTAAAACCCCCGTACGGCGTGATGAATCCATAGTCACGCACGAGCGAACCCTGGGAAGTGAACCATCTCAGTACCAGGAGGAAAAGAAAGAAACCTCGATTGCGAGAGTAGTGGCGAGCGAAATCGCAACAGCCTAAACCTGTCCGACCTTCGGGTTAAGCAGGGGTTGTAGGGTCGGCAATAGTAGAGTTACCAATCCAGTCGTTAGTCGAAGCCCTCTGGAAAGAGGGGCCATAGAGTGTGATAGCCACGTAGACGAAAACGATCTGGACTCGAAGCCGATACCTGAGTACCGCGGAGCACGAGAAACTTTGCGGGAAGCTACGGAGACCATTCCGTAAGGCTAAATACTAGCTTCTGACCGATAGTGAACCAGTACCGTGAGGGAAAGGCGAAAAGAACCGCTGTGAGGGGAGTGAAATAGTACCTGAAACCGTGTGCCTACAAACGGTGGGAGGACTATGCCGACGCAAGTCGGAAAGTCTGACCGCGTGCCTATTGCATAATGAGCCGGCTAGTTATTCTTGTCAGCAAGGTTAAGCGAAAGCGAGCCGCAGCGAAAGCGAGTCCGAACAGGGCGCTTGAGTTGGCAGGAATAGACGCGAAGCGGGATGATCTACCCTTGGCCAGGCTGAAAGTGGGGTAACACCCACTGGAGGGCCGAACGGGTGTTTGTTGAAAAAAGCTCCGATGAGCTGAGGGTAGGGGTGAAAGGCTAATCAAATTCCGTGATAGCTCGTTCTCTCCGAAATAGCTTTAGGGCTAGCCTCGGATGATTTGTCGTGGTGGTAAAGTACTCGATGGGCTATGGGGCTTTCCAGCTTACAGAACCCAACGAAACTCAGAATGCCATTGAACAACCAATCCGGGAGTCAGACAGCGGGGGCTAAGCTTCGTTGTCGAGAGGAAAACAGTCCAGATCGCCTGCTAAGGTCCCAAAATACAAGCTAAGTGGGAAAGGAAGTCGGAACGCCCAGACAGCCAGGAGGTTGGCTTAGAAGCAGCCATCCTTTAAAGAAAGCGTAATAGCTCACTGGTCAAGCGGTCCGGTGCCGACAATTTAACGGGGCTTAAGCTTGTTACCGAAGCAGCGAATGCACGGGGTAACACTCGTGCGTGGTAGGAGAGCATTCCCAACAGTTTGAAGCCAGACTGAAAAGACTGGTCGACGGTTGAGAAGAGACCCTGCCGGCATAAGTAGCGATAACGGAGGTGGGAACCCTCCGCGCCGAAAGTCTAAGGTTTCCTGAGAAAGGTTAATCCGCTCAGGGTCAGGCGGTCCCTAAGGTGAGGCCGAAAGGCGTAGCCGATGGACATCCGGTTAATATTCCGGACCTCCCTTGTGTTCGTTATCACGATGGGGTGACGCAGTAGGATAAGCAGGCCGTTCTATGGCTATAACGGTCGATGCGTGTAAGGTGTTTCCGGTAGGCAAATCCGCCGGGAAGTTATCACTGAGACGCAAAGCAGTAACCCGTATGGGTGAAAGCTGCCGATTCCACACTGTCAAGAAAAACCTCTAAGGAGAACGTAAGGGAACCGTACCTCAAACCGACACAGGTAGACGAGGAGAATATCCAAAGGCGCTCGTGAGAACAGTTGGTAAGGAACTCGGCAATATAACCCCGTAACTTCGGGAGAAGGGGTGCCTCACTAGGGTGCAAGCCCGAAGAGGCCGCAGCGAAATGCGCACTGCGACTGTTTAACAAAAACACAGGTCTCTGCAAAGTCGAAAACGACGTATAGGGGCTGACGCCTGCCCGGTGCTGGAAGGTTAAAGGGAGAGGTCAACCGCAAGGTGAAGCTTCGAACTGAAGCCCCAGTGAACGGCGGCCGTAACTATAACGGTCCTAAGGTTAGTAATCGCTAGCCTTAGTAAAATCTGGCTATTTGCTGGAAAGTCTGAGTATCCCACGCTACGCGGATCCTAAGTTCGCGTGAAAATGCGCTGGGTGCAGACAATCAGCAGGAAAGGCCGGTGGGAAGAAACGAGTCTGGCGCGCGAAGCGCGAGGTTCGTGGAAGGGCACGACTTCAGTCGTGCCGTAAAGATGGCAATCTCGATGGGCTTTAGCCCCTTGGGTTGCGCTCTTGATCCTGCTGGAATCCTCAGAGACTGTATGCCAGATTCCAACGGAAGTTGGAAAAGATACAGTCCGGACTGCATGGCGACATGCAGAGAGTGGCAGAAATGTCCACTCCCCTCCATGGTTCATCGAATGGCGCGAGAAAGGGCGACCCTCAGCGGCTAAAGCCGCGATCGAGGGGAGTTCTTACGGCACGACTGAAAGTCGTGCCCTTCCCAAAGCATTTTATGGATTGCGAAGGAGTAACAGAGTCGAGCGAAATTCCTTGTCGGGTAAGTTCCGACCTGCACGAATGGCGTAACGAAAGTGCGACTGTCTTGCCGACTGACACGGCGAACTTGTAGTGCCGGTGAAGATGCCGGTTGCCCGCAACTAGACGGAAAGACCCCGTGCACCTTTACTATACCTTTACCATGAACTATGGCCCTTGCTGCGCAGGATAGGTGGGAGGCTTTGATTCCAGGCTTTCGGGCTTGGAGGAGCCAACGGTGAGATACCACCCTGCGAGATCTGTGGTTCTAACTTACTCCCGTGATCCGGGAGAGGGACATGGTAAGGCGGGTAGTTTGACTGGGGCGGTCGCCTCCTAAACGGTAACGGAGGCGCGCGAAGCTACGCTCAGGCTGTTTGGAAATCAGCCGACGAGTGCAAAGGCATAAGCGTGGTTAACTGCGAGACCTACAAGTCGAGCAGATGCGAAAGCAGGCCTTAGTGATCCGGTGGTTCTGCATGGAAGGGCCATCGCTCAACGGATAAAAGGTACGCCGGGGATAACAGGCTGATCGGAGCCAAGAGTTCATATCGACGCTCCGGTTTGGCACCTCGATGTCGGCTCATCGCATCCTGGAGCTGTAGAAGGTTCCAAGGGTTAGGCTGTTCGCCTATTAAAGCGGTACGTGAGCTGGGTTCAGAACGTCGCGAGACAGTTCGGTCCCTATCTGTTGTGGGCGCAGGAGATTTGAGAGGACCTGTCCTTAGTACGAGAGGACCGGGATGGACGAACCTCTTGTGTTCGAGCTGTCATGCCAATGGCACCGCTCGGTAGCGAAGTTCGGTTGTGATAACCGCTGAATGCATATAAGCGGGAAGCACTCCTCAAGATGAGATCTCCCAACCCGTAAGGGATAAGAAGGGCCCAGGAAGACTACCTGGTTGATAGGCTGGAGGTGAAAGCGCAGTAATGCGTGCAGCTTACCAGTACTAATCGCCCGTTCGGCTTGACCATAAAATTTACTCGGTGCAGAAAACAGCCGTCAGCTCTCAGCTTTCAGTCATCAGCTAGAAACTGAGCTGGGCAGAGAGCGAGTTTCTCTCGACCGCCAGAAATTGGGCGGTGAGAAAGGAAGTACGCTGACAACTGTGCGCCGATGAAAAGCCGATGTAATACACGTGGTTGAAATCGGAAATAAGCAAGATGAAAGTAAGCCACACCCAATCTATTCAGCTGTGAGAGATCGTTCTCAAGATCTTTTACAAGTTTGCTGTCCATCAGCATGCAATGTTAGCCCGGCAGGAAAAGCTGAGAGCTGACGGCTGATAGCTGACAGCTCCAAGTTGTCGGTGATCTTACCGCGGGGGCTCCACCCGTTCCCATCCCGAACACGGTAGTTAAGCCCCGCTGGGCCGATGTTACTGCACGCGAAAGTGTGTGGGAGAGTAGGTCGTTGCCGGCATAAATAAAGGCTGCTGAGAGAAATCTTGGCAGCCTTTTCCTTTTGGATCGTTCGCGCTAACTGGGTTCGGTTGCCTGGATGAATTTCTCATGACATTTTGCATGCGCAGTCTGCTCATACAAGACTTCTCCAAACCCGCCTGATTCTGGAGGTGCGGGCGGCAGACGTACATAATCGTCTTCCGAGCCTATCGGCTTCTTGCAATAGATGCAGATTTCCAGCTTCGCCATTGGCGAATTATAACGTCCCCGCGCGCTCAGGGTCTCCGGCCGCGGGCACCCGCCACGTTGAAATGAGCCTGGCCTTTGGATCCCGCCTGGCTCGGGCCGGCGGCGCACGATCATCGCGGTCGTTGGGGTAGCCTTCGGGCCTGGGAACCAGCTTGTAGTCGGCTTGCTGCAGGTGCATGTAGGCACGAGGCGTCTGAGCGAGGAAATCGTACATAGGTCCTCCCTGCGGAAGATGTCTTTGTAAGTAATGTCTAATCTGCGACACCTTGCGGGCCAAAAATTTCCAGATGAAACTCCCGAGCCATCGAAGCGGCGCGGATACCCAAAGGAGAAGCGCAAGAATTGCGGGGACGCCGATAGAAATGGCAGCCAGAGCGAAGATTACTAGCGCTAAGATGAAGAACGCCCATCCGGTCCTTGCGTAGCCCCTCGCGTAAAGGAGTGTCCCGATCCCACGGACGGGGCGGCTAGTGCAATTACGCTCTTGATACGATCCTGCACAGTTCAACTTTCCTGCTGTCAACTCGTGAGGAGTTTAGCAGACCGCGGGCGGTGGACCGTCCTAGCTGCGGTCTTTGGGGCTACGGTGGGCAGTCGGCGTCGGTTGAATACAATCGGACTATGAGCAAAGTTAGGGTGGCTGCATTTTCAATTTCCATCGATGGATTTGGCGCCGGGCCGCGGCAGGACTTGCAGAATCCGCTCGGTATTCGCGGGCTCGAGCTGCACAACTGGCTCTTTCACACCGAAGCATTCAAGAAAATGCGCGGTGAGAGCGGTGGAACCACGGGTATCGACAACGATTTTGCTACTAGTTCTTTCGAGAAGGTGGGCGCGTGGATCCTGGGGCGGAACATGTTTGGACCGGTCCGAGGTCCCTGGGAAAGAGATTCGTGGAAAGGGTGGTGGGGAAATAATCCTCCGTACCATACGCCGGTTTTTGTGCTCACGCATCATGCGCGGGCTCCGCTGGCGATGGAAGGTGGCACTACGTTTTACTTCGTTACTGATGGGTTGGAATCTGCTCTGAAGCAAGCGAAGGATGCGGCCAAGGGCAAGGACGTTCGAATCGGCGGCGGCGTATCGGTCATTCGCCAGTGCTTGATTTCCGGTCAGATTGACGAGATGCATTTCGCCGTGTCGCCGGTTCTGCAGGGCGAAGGAGAACATCTGTTTTCCGGGATCAATCTGTACGAACTTGGATTCGTACCAGTGAAGACCGTCGCCGGAGAGAACGCGACGCACGTTCTTATTAAGAAGGCCGCGTAGTCTTGGTCCCAAGTCAAAATCCCCACCCTGTCTCGCCAAAGAGCGGCGAGACAAGGATGGGGCCCAGACTTCAAGAGTTTATTTGCTGTCAGGCTGCGGCTTGATGTTGATACGCCGGGACGAAGGACTCGGCTACGAAGGTTTCGTAGCTGGTTGGCGTGGTGTTCTGGGATGTGCGTGGTTCGAGGGCGCGCATGTGGCCGGAGTTGAGGGCGCCGATCATCTCCAGGAGCAGGCGGGCGAATTGCTCGGACATTCCCATTTGCACCAGGACGGCCCGAAACTGGTCCTCGGGCGCTTGGACGTATTTGAGGTCGGGCTTGCCGATGGCCTGGCCAATGATGGTGGCGACTTCGGTGTAGGTGAGATCGCGTTGGCCCAGTAGTTCACGGGTTTGGTGGCCGCGGACGGAGGGGTGCAAGAGAGCGTCGGCGGCTACGTTGCCGATGTCCCGCGTGGCGATCATGGAAAGTTTTAGATCCGGGCGGAGCGGTGTCGCGACGGAGCCCATCTGCCGAATGGCGTTTACCTGAGGAAGGGTATTTTCCATGAAGTAAGCGGCGCGCAGGTGGAGAACATTCGCGCTCGTGATCTGGTTGAGCTTTTGTTCGAGATTGTACAGGCCGAGGACGGGGCCGGTTCCGCTGGCTTTGTCGGCGCCGATGCTGCTGAGTGCGACCACATTTTTGGTCCCCGCATTTTGCACTGCGGCCGCGATCGCGTCGCTTACGCGATTCGAATAGCCGAGGGGGTCAGTGCTGGTGGGATTCGGAGGAATCATTACGTAGGCCGAATCTGCCTGCTGGAAGGCTTTGGCGAGGGCACTGGCGTCAGTGACATCGGCGATGAATGTTTCCGCACCTTTCGCCGTGAGGGGTTGCAGATGTGCTGAGTTTCTGCCGACGACACGAACTTTCTGCCCGCGGGCGAGAAGCGTGTTCGCCACTACGTGTCCGGTGTTGCCGCTTGCTCCAAGTACAACATACATAAAGTTTTCTCCTTGGTTGGCTTGGATGCGCGAGGCTAGAGTTTGGACTCGATGTCGAAGCCGAAGGTTGGTCTGTTCTTTGCCGGTGATTTTTGCACAGGACAGTCAGAATCCCCACCCCTTCGACTACGCTCAGGGCGGGCTCTAACGTCGCGAAAGGCGCGACATTAGGATGGGGTACCGCACTTTTTGGACGCAGTCACTTCCTCTTGGGCACAAACATGTCGGCTTCGGTCAGGCTGCATTTTTGGGCCATTTGGTAGCAGTAATAGAAATGGGCGGCGTTTTGGGGATTGCGCGAGTCGGTGCCGAAGGTGAATTTCAGGGCGGCTCGCTTGGCCGCGATGATGAAGGTTTCGTCGGGGACGTGCGCGACCTCGTTGATTTCGATTGCGATCTTTCTGGCATGGGCGAGTTCGATGATGCGTTGCGTCCGCTGGTGCGTCCAAAGCTGGCTGTACTGGCGCGCGATCGGTACCGGGAGAAACGTCGGCCAGGCAAAGATGTCGATGGGCTCGGTGGTCAGGATCTGCTCGATGAACGGCATGTAGCGAGTCATGAACTCCTCTTCATCGTCGACCATGGTGTCAATTTGCCAGATGGCCAGCCAGCCGCCGTCGGGGCGCGGCAGCGTCAGCGCGTCCATCAGAACGTAGTCCAGTTGGTCGAGGAAGGTCTTCGAGAAGCTTTTCGACCAGCCCGCATATACCGGTTGCAGGCCAATGCGCACGGGATATTTGCGCAGGCCCTCGATGTATTGCTTGAGGTCAGCGTCGGTGTTGATGGGAAAGCCTGGGCCGGGATGCTCGACGATTCCGATCTGAACCTGCTGTTCATTGCCAAGATTGACAGCCTGTTCGATCGACAATGTGGGGCTCAGATGGACGTGATAGTCCGCCACCGGGAAGTTGGGCTTTGGGGCCGCGGTAGCCGCGAAGAGATGACGTGGAGCGGCAAGAACGGCTCCCGCCATCACCGAGGTATGAATGAACGTTCTGCGGGAATAGGGATGGCTCATTTGGGGAGGATATCGGCTTGGGGACTCGAGCGTCAGTGATGGGCGTCACGACTTTGAGTTCGTCGAAGAGACTGATCACAAGCAGAGTCAAGGGCGGCGGACAGGAGTGTCCGCCCCACAAATGCGTCACAGATGCTTGACGTGCTCGATCAAGGGCATGGCGAAAAAATCGGAGACGCTCCCCGATCGACGGGAACCATGCTTCTCGTAGAACGCGATAGCAGCTTCGAGCGGCTCGGTAGTGTCGAGAGAGGCCTGCCGGTATCCCCGAGTGCGCAACCAGTCTTCGCCTGTGCCTCGCCGTTCCGGCAGGACGGCCATACCGCGCAAATGTCCACTTTCCCCGTCGCCTGCAGCCGAGATCGTTCCCACGACCTCGCTGAGGAGTGGCGGATTTCTTTGGATTGAAATCTCAAGAAGAACCTCACGTTGCGGAGGCGGACTATTGCTGACCCGAAGGGGCGCGACATCACTTAAGTTATCTTGCCGGATTACCGGCATCGGGAGGAAGCTCGGTGGAGCGGCTGAAGGACCCGCGGTACGATGAAGTCTGGTGGCTCTTGGGAAGTGAGCGCGATCGGTCGAGACCGCAGCAACCATCGATATTTTCTCGGCAATCTACAATTTTCGTTTTCGCAGCGCCCGAGCGGAGGAGAGTTCCTCACGCTGATGATCTGCCTTATCGCCATGCTGAACGTGAGCGGCAACGCTCAGACTACGCTCCCATTTGAGGTGTCGAATCCTAAACACCTGGAGTGGTCCACGGATGAAGCGGAGAGGATCTACTCGTCGGCTTGCGAGCTGGTGGCGCGATCGCTTCGGCCGGAGAGGCCTCCGCGGCTGACGCCTAAGTTCGTGCTGGTGCTGGGAACGCAGGAGGATGAAACTCTGCGCGATGGCCCGAAGGCGGAAGTGCATTTGAAGACGTGGAATCCGGCGCGCTTTGCCGAAGCCATGGTACTGATGGCGACGCGGGAAATCCTCAAACGCGAGGATGTGAGCCATCTGACGCGCGATACGTTGATGGCGGCGGGAGCCAGCGTGTCGGTGAGTGAGCTGAAGCAGAAGAAATAGCTGAGCCCGGGCTGCTTTTCCTTAGAGTTACTCATCCCGATTTTCGGCCTAAGCCGGTTCTGCAGGACAACGATATTCTCCCTCTACGAAAGTCAAAAGCCCCACCTTGTTTCGCCCGGGAGCGGCGAGACAAGGATGGGGCACCCAAAGTGGACATGTGAACTGAAAGACTCTAGAACAGAGCCCTCACTGGTTGCGGGACGAATTTTGAACCGGCCAGGGCGGCGTCGGTGAAACCGACGACGAAGAACTGGTTGGGATTCGGGATTTGGTTCCCACTCGCGTCGGCGACGGTCTGTAGAAAGTCGTTGTCGTTGGCGATCCAGAGAGTATGGAGCTTGGCATTCCCTTGCCGGACATCCGGACCGAATGCGAGGCCTTCGATTTTGGCGGGAATGTTGCCTGCTGAAATACCATTCGCCGTCAGCAGCTGAACCAGATCGAGAAATAACGTCTTGGTGACCGCGTTCGAGGCTGCGGTGAGTCCATCCATGTTACTGACGTCGACAGCGGCGGAGAGATCAATCTTGAACAACTGCTTCACCTTGGCATTGTCGCCATTCGCTCGGCCGTGACCGTCGCGCTCATCGACCAGAAATTCATGATTGTTGAGGGCGACGATTTCACTCACGCCAGAACCGGTCGTGAGCAGATAGGCGAATTGGTGTGTGGCGCGGCCCGATGCGATGTCGAAGCTGACGATGCGCAGCAGATTCTTGGCCGCTCCGCCCTGGGCAGCGTCCTGGATCAGAGCGTTCTGCATGATGCCGACCAGCGTGCGGCCATCCGGAGTGATCGCCAAGCCCTCCATGCCTTTATTGGCCACGCGGCCAGCAGTGTTGTCGGAAATTTCTGTGGCGCCCATTGCCGACAAGTTGGCGACGAAGAAACATGACGGGGTTGGAGCAGCGCACGAAGGGAATTTGAATGCGCGGAGGCGCAAGCCGGTCAGGCGATCGAACTGATAGACGTAAGGGCCGTACTCGTCGGAGATGAAGACGCTCCGGCCGTCGTTGGAAAGGCGCATGCCTTCGGTGTCAAAGCGGGCATCGTTGGGATTGCCGGAGTTCTTGCTGGGATCGAAGTTATCAGAGCGACCAGTGAAGAAATGCAGGAAAAAGTTGTTGAGTGGTGGAACGCCGGATCCAACCTGGCCATCGCCCGCGCCGTAAGTGAGTGGCGTCAAACTCCAGAGCAGGGTTGTAGCGCGCAGTGTCGGAGTCAGCGTAAACGGCAGCCCCGTGCGGGAGGTATTGGGGTCCAAGTCCATTATGACGGTGTGGAAGCGGTTGATGTAGCTGACGGTGTCATCAATGTTGGAATCGAAACTTACCGCGTTGGGACCGCGATCGGGAAGGGCAAGGAAGGTGTTGCCGCCTGCGTAAGCGATCGCCGAGCCGAAGCCGCCGAGCGAATTTGCAGGAACGCCATTCTCGAGGGTGTAGGTAAGGCCGGAAAGATCCGCGAAAGAGCCGGCGCGCGAGTCGTCAAGCGTACCGACGGCGAGCAGACTGATCTGTGCCTGGGATTGCGAAAGAGCGAATAGTGCGAGGGTGAGAGCGAGCGTAGCAAGGCGAACAGCTGCTTTTTTCACGAAAGGATTTCCTCCTGGAAATTTGGTGGTTAGAGGTCTCATGATCCGAGGCGAGAAAGAGTGCGGTCAAGTTAACAGATGATGAAATTCGCCGTGCAACGGGCTGAGGAGCTATCTGAGACTTGGGCGCTTTGGGTCGGAAGTCAAAATCCCCATCCTAACGTCGCAAAAAGCCGCGACGTTAGGATGGGGCTGCCACTGACGTTTATCTACTGACGTCACCGTACTTTTACTGGGCGGGGTTGACCGGGGCGGCCGGAGTGGCCGGGGTTTCGGCGGTCACCTCGGGAGTCAGCGGGTTGATCTTCACGGTCGCCAGGATTTTTTCCAGGCGGTCGAAGACCTTGTCGCGGTCGACGTGCTTGATCAGGCCGTCTTGTGACGCGACCGTGGTGACGTTCAGAGCGAACTCGTAGCAGGCTCCATTCTGGAAAACATGGAAGTACTTCGCGTCGCTCTGGCGAGTTCCCTCTCCGGAGACGGCTTCGGTGGCGCGGAGCTCGAGATCACCCAACATCAGCTTGGAACCTTGCGGCTCGGGCTGAGACTGCACTGGCAGCGCGGCTGCGGCTTGCGCCGTTGCGGGCTGAGCCTCCGTCGAAGTCGCGGGAGCGGTGGGAGTCGACGCCGACTGCGCCGAGGCAGCTTCGGTGGATGAAGCGGCCTTCATTGACTCCGGCTCGGATTTGGCCTCGGTGTTTGTTTCGGTCACGGCCTCGATCTTCGGTTCTACGATCTTGGGTTGCGGCACCGCGAACTCGGTGCATTGATCGGCGGTGAGAGTTTTGTGGATGCTCACGTTGAAGAATGCAGACGAGAAATCGGTGTTGGCGAAATTGGTCTCAGGCAACTCGACAGCGGCGAGCGCGACTCCGCCGGGCTGCACGAAGTTCATGGGAACCGGGCTGGACATCAGGAGATCCGAAGCTGCGTTGCCGGTCTCGATGGCGTAGCGGCGAGGATATTCGAACGTCACGCCGTAGGTCTTGTCGGTGTAGTTGACGGTCGCGGGCTTCTTGTGCACGACTTTCTTCGGAGCCGGCTTGTTCTCGGCCTGCATGGTGGCCGCGGGCATTGGCGGCAGCGCGCGCTCCGGCTGCGTGACGGGAATCTGATTGTTGGCGCTAACTGGTTTCGGCTTCTCACTGGAGCAGCCGATGGCTAGGGAGCAAACGATCAGCACGGCTGCGAAGACCAGCGCGTTGATGTGGCCCCAGGTTGCGGTTGCGACGTTCTTGGCGTCTTTGCCCCAGGCGACGGAGTCGCGGGGTCCTACGATGTTGCGTAATGCGTTGATGCGGGTCATGGTTGGTCACCTCCTGCCGGCTAGCGGCGCTGGGAGGAGTGCACGGGGCGGGCCAGGGGCGGGGGTATTGATTTGGCGGGGGTTAGCGGATGCCGATTGGGCGGGAACGTGGAGCTTGAGACACGGGTGTGGGCGATGGGACACGGAGTCGAATCCGAAATCCCCGCCCGCGCAAGATCAAGAGCCCGACTTCTCGCGCAAAGAGCGCGTGAGAAATGGGGCACCGAGTGATGAAACCTAAGATCAAAAGCGACGGACAGGAGTGTCCGTCCCACATGCGCTACTGGAATTCGAGGGTCACGAATTTGGCGAGGGCGTGCCCTGCGTTAACGATCGGGTGTCTGAAGCCGTTGGGGAGCCAGGTGGACTTTCCAGAGTTGAAGTGGTTTGGGGTTGGGTCGTGTTCGGGAGGGCCGTGGGTGCGTGGGTCGTTGGTGAAGAGGTCGAGATCAGTTACGGCGACGAGCAGCAACGGGCCTGATCGAGGGCGCGAAGAAATGGCTCCGCCGGGCTGGAGTTCGAATTCGGAGACGCGGACGCCGTCTTTCACGAAGAGGATTTCTTGCGTGCCACCGGGGAGGATTTCGAGGCCTCGGACTTCGTCCCAGTGGGCGGGCGAGTGGCGGAGTTTGTCGTCTTGCAGAAATTCGATGATGACGTCGCGGAAGGGCTGCGTGGAGAGATTGCGTGCTGAGTGGGAGAATCCGGCGGAGAGGAAGTTTGTGTCGCCGTCCTTTAGCTTGACGGTGACGGGATTCTTGCCTTTAAGGGTGTTGATGACTTCGGCGGGGCCAAGATTGATGTAGATGTAGTCGTGGCGGTGGAGGTGCATCAGGGTTTCGGAGTTGGGAGCGATTTCGACGTTGAAGACGCGGACTTGATCGTTGGCGAAAGCCAGGTGGTGGTGAGGTTCGGCGGTGATTTCGACCTCGGCGGTCTGCGCAGAGAGGAGAGCTGTTAAGAGTAAGACAGCACCGCGCTTCATGGCGGGGATTGTAGCACTGGCATATTGGCTCGTGGATAGAGAGACGTAGCGAGCTACGTTTCTACGAAATGAGTTTGCAGAGCCAGGTAGGTTTTTTGTGCACCCCGCTCAGGGGATGAAGCCCACATTCTTTTTGGTCTCTGCGGCACGCTCAAAGCGTACCCTTCCCCAGTTCTTTCGAAGACAACGGACTCTCCAAATACGTAGACCCCGTTGCAGGTCCCTTGGCGATCTATTCCTCGCGGGTGACACGAATCCATTCCTCCATCTGATCGAGGTACTCGGACAGAGCGCGGCGGCCGGTGGCAGTCAGGCGATATTCGGTGCGTGGGACGCGTCCCTCAAAATACTTGACGCATGAGATGTACTGCGCCTCTTCGAGTTTGCGAGCGTGCACACTGAGATTGCCGTCGGTGGTCTTGAGCACGCGCTTGAGGTCGTTGAAGCTGAGCGAATCGTTGGTGGCCAGCGCACTGACGATGCCTAGGCGAATGCGCTCGTGAATCAAGCGATCGAGTTCCGGGAGTTCTGGAGCGCGGGCCGGCTCGCGAACCTGTTTACGGTCATGTCCGCTAAACGCGGCCTTGGGCTTGTCGTGCTTGTGGTGTGCTGCAACTGCTTTAGCCACCGTGCCTCCTCGCAATGAGAAGTCCAAAGACAATATGCAGGCCGCCGAATCCCGCGGCCAGGAACCAGTTGCCCCAGGCAGCGGGACCGAATACGGCAAGACCGCCGAGAAGCATGAAGCTGACACCCATGACGGGGAGGGCGGCAACGGAGAACGCGCCTCCGGTGATGATGCCAGCGCCGTAAAGGAGCAGCCAGGCGGCGGGCAGAGCGGATTCGAGGCCGGCGCGAAACAGCAGAAATGTCAGAAAGGCTCCGGCGACCAGGGGGGGCGCCAGACTGAGGGCGACTTTGCGGGCAGGTCCGGAAAACAATGGCAAGCCGCGGCGGTTCGCTTTCCAGGTACAGGAGAGCAATCCGATCACGACGGCGAGAACGCCTTCTGCCAGCCAAACCTGGAGCCAGGCGAATGGCGAGACTTGGCGAGCGGCCAGCCAGGCCGCGCCCAGCGCGGTAACGCCAAGCAGCACGTGACCCCAACCCGAAACGGCGGTGAAGGCGGCGGAGCGCTCCATGGTGTCGCGAATGAAACGCAGGTCGTCGGCTACGTTGGGGGCGGGACGGGATACCGCGCTGCCCGCCGGGAGACGGGGTGAACGGTGGATGCGCCGGCTGCGGTGAGGGCGGGGGTCGAACATGGAGGGAGAGTAGCGGGTCTGATTCCTCCTGTCAAGTACTTTGTAGTACAAAGATAAAATCAAAATCCCCACCCTGTCGCAAAGAACGCGACCAGGGTGGGGCACCCGCAACTTTCAGAAATCCCCACCCTAACGTCGCAAAAGGCGCGACGTTAGGATGGGGCACCCTCGGTCTTTTAGGTGCCCGCAGGATCACTTGAGGAGGCCGAAGACGCCGACGCCGGTGGACGTGCCGACGTAGACCTTGCCGTGGGCGATGGTGGGGGTGATGAACTTGTTGCCGGCGCCGAAATGATCGCGGCCGTTAGCGGCCTGGTTGGAGTGGTAAATCTCCAGCAGAGTGATGGCGTTGTAGGCGCGAAGGACAGCTGGCGTTGTGTTCTCCACCGCCCAGACGATGGCGTTCTGAGCTCCGTTGGCCGAGATGCTGGGGGTGGCTCCAGGATAGCCGAAGGCGTTGGTGGTCCGTAGTGGTTTGGCGAGCAGCTTCGCGTTCTTGAATTGAAAGGCGAGGAGTGGCGAACCGACCGGCCCGTAGTAGACGTGACTGCCGAAGGCTGCGGGGATGGACCAGACTCCGCCGGGAAGGACGCCATTGAGTAGCTGATAGATTTTGTTGGCGGTGGGATGGAATTTTCCCATGTTGGTGCGGTCGACGACGTAGAGGTTGCCGTCTTTGCCTGCGCCGATAGCGAGCGCCCAGACTTTGCCGGTGGAGTCTGTCTGGCCGATCAGCATCGCTCCGCCGGAGCCGAGGTCAGCGTCGCGGGCGTTCTCCTGTGCCTGGTTGTACATCTCGAAATAGTCAGCGACGGCTAGGCCGTTGGCAGTGGAGAGTTTCAGAAAGGCGTTGCCGTAGTCGCCGTTTGCGGGGAAGCCGGAGGAATTGAGGGTGGCGTCGAAGTCCCCGTTGCCGTCGAGCAGAAAGATGTTGCCAGAGGAGTCGGCGGCCATGCCGCCGCCGGAACTCCAAATGGCGCCATCGTTGCCGTTGGGCGTGAGGTTAAGCACGCTGGTCTGCGCCAGCGTGTTGACGTTGTAGCCCATGATCCATCCGGTGTAAGGACGGATATCGCAGTGCGAGGCCCAGGACAGATACACTGTGCTGCCGACCATGAGCAAGCCGGCGCGTTCCTTATATTGGCCGGGGCTGAAGATCACGTATCCGTTGCGGCTGTTGTCGCCGTTGCCGCGATACTTACCCTGAATGTCGACGGGGCCATGGTAGAGTTCACTCCCATTGGTGGCATCGAGCGCGTGAAGGCGCTGATGATAATTGCCGGAACCGTCTCTCGACATGGCGGCGACGTAGATGACCGGGTGCGCGCCCGTGGGACGACGAATCACCGGAGTCGCGGTGATTCCGATTTCGGGGGTTACCTGGTCGCAGCCGCGAGCGTCTGAAGTAGTTTCGCCGGATTTCAGGGTAGTGATGTGCCAGATCCTTACACCCGTGTCGGCGTCGAAGGCGTAGACGCTGCCGTGTTCGGTGGCTACGATCAGCAGGTTGTGCACGACGCCGGAGATGGTCACGGCGGAGACATAGAGCGGCTGCGCGTCGACACGGCCGTCTACCCAAAGGATAAACAGTCTACCAAAGTTGGCAGGGTTGACGTTGGCTGGCGTCAGGATGGTCTCATTGGAGTTGAGCCCATTGCGGAGGTTATTGTTGTGGTAGGTGAGGACGTCCTGGGCGGTGGCGGCAAGCGCACAGGTTGCCAGCATGAATAGGATTGCTAGATTCTGAAGACGGGGACGAAGGCTCAGTGGCCGACAGGGCAGCGTAATCACAAGACCTCCTGGATTTCGCACACAGGGTAACGGCAGTTAATTCGGTACGGAGTAAAGCGGGGGGAGCTTACCTTGCGAAAACGTTCGACGACAAGTATCTCAGAGTTTCGCGCCGGGCTCAAACTCAATGGTGCATCGGGGACGGCTAGAGGGACTGTGACGAACCGCGAGGATAATGGGGCGTTGGCCTGGAGAGGGCTTAGCGCGTGGCGGGGCGTCAAGCGATATGAGTGACTTGGGCAAGTTGTTGATCGTGTTGGGCGTAGTGTTGGTGGTGGCGGGGACCGTACTCGTCCTGTTAGGGCGGACGAGTTTGCCTTTGGGACGATTGCCGGGAGACATCGTCTACCACGGAAAGAACACGACTTTTTATTTTCCCCTGGCGACTTCGTTGCTGGTGAGCCTGCTGCTCTCTATCGTGCTGTATGTGGTGGGACGGTTGCGACGATGACTTGGGAGGCGCGAGACGATTAAAGTGTGGAGCGGTTTCAGGCGTCCTTCCGGGACGCGAATCAGTTTGGCTTTTTGGCTAACCCGGCAGTAGAACTGGCGGACCATTTTTGCATGTCCCTAACCGGGACTCGGATTTGGCCTGGAACGCCTTTCCAGCGCGTGCCCGCCCGCGAGGGTCAGCTCCCATCGGAGATCAACAGGCAACCTACGCGACCAACATTTCGAAATCACACTCGTCAATCGCACTCGTCCACAGTTGACTTCCCTGGAATCAAGTTTTAGATTCAACGAACGCAGTTTCTGCTCTTTGGCATGTTTTTGGAACGCGCGTCTTCGCCGCTCGGCGAAGACAGGGAAGCGGGTGTGAATCCCGCGCTGTCGCGCAACTGTAAGCGAGGAAATTGCCTTCGGCCACTGGGAACGAATCCCGGGAAGACCGCAGGCGCTGCAGGATGACGTCGTCATCCTTACTCGCGAAGCCAGGAGACCGGCGCGTTCCTTCACCTTCAACTTCTTTCGCGGGCAAAGGAGGATGGTATGCGCGTGTTGGTCCTGGGCAGGAGACGTAGCAAGCTACGTCTATATGGTTTTTTTCTCCTGTTCTTCACATTCCTTTCTTCTGCGGCCGCGTCGGCGGCCGATTACAAAGTCAAAGTAGTAGATCAGCAAGGTGCGGCGGTGGCGGGAGCGCAGGTCTCGCTATTTTCAAAAGTGGCGGACATTGCGCTGAGGGAGGGCATTTCATCCGCTGAGGGGATGGTGTCGTTCGAAGATCTGCCGGTGGCAGATTATCGGATAGAAGTTCTGGCGCCGGGATTCGCTCCGCTGAGGATGACGGTTTCAGAGAGTCACGCGGAAATTGTAACGATTCCACTGCACGTCGCGACTGCGACGGAAACAGTGGTCGTGAGCGCGACCAGAACGCCTGTTTCGGCCCAGGAAACGGCTGCGAGCATCTCCGTGCTGGACGGGGAGCAACTCGCGACGATGCAACCGGCGGCAGAGTCGGACGCCTTGCGGTTTCTTCCCGGCGCGGTGGTGAACCTTGCGGGGCAAGACGGAGGATTGGCCTCGCTGTTCGTTCGCGGGGGAGAGTCTGACTACAACAAGGTCATTATTGATGGAGTGCCGGTCACCGAGCCGGGAGGGACCTTTGATTTTGGAACGGTTCCCCTTGCCGGAGCCGACCGGGTGGAATTCCTGAGAGGGGCGCAGAGCACGCTTTATGGATCGGATGCGATGACGAGCGTGGTGCAGCTGTTCAGCCGCACGGGGACGTCGCCGGCGCCGGAGCTGCGGTTTGGAGCAGATGGCGGGAACTTCAATACGGCGCATGGATTCGCGACGGTGTCGGGAGCCAGGGGCATTTTGGACTACAACCTTTTTGCCGATCAGTTCAACACCCAAGGACTGGGAGTGAACAACGATTACTCTAATTCTCTCGCCGGCGGGAATGCTGGAGTGCGACTGAAGGATTCCGCATTTCTTCGGGTGCGGGTGCGGCACGCCAACAGCCGCACGGGTGTCCCCGGAGAGTGGAATTTTAACGGGGCGCCGCTTCTTGCCCCGGATGCCGACGCGCGCGCACGACAGAATAACCTGCTGGCGAGCGCCGAACTGACGATCATAGCGCCCTCGCACTGGCAGCAGCGCTTTGAGGGCTACGAGTACAATCACCGGACTCTGAACGAGGATACGGTTCCGGATCGCGGCTGCGATCCGGCGACGTTCAACTTCACGGATTGTTTCTTCCTCGATCTTGAGCATGTTAACCGCGCCGGATTCAACTACCAGGGCGACTACACGCCGCGGAGTTGGGCGCAGACCACCGTAGGCTACGAATTCGAAGATGAAAACGGCAGCTTCAATTCCCAATACCTGACGACCGATGCCGTGGGCAATCCGATCATTGGAATTTCGCTGACTCATGGACTACGGTTGAATCATGCCTTGTTCTTGCAGCAACGCATCACGCGCGGACGCTTCTCGGTGGTGGGAGGGCTGCGCTACGTGCACAATGCCAGTTTTGGGGATCGGGCGGTGCCGAGGATCGCAGCGACGTTTCTGCTGTGGCGCGGGGCGGAGTGGCTTTCGGGGACTCGTCTGCGATTCTCTTATGCCGGTGGGGTGAAGGAACCGAGCTTCGAAGCATCATTTGGGATTACGGGCACCTTCCCAACGCTCCCAAATCCAAACTTGAAACCGGAGGAGAACCATGCCTTTGAGGCAGGCATGGAGCAGAGTCTTCTCGGAGGCCGGTACTCGTTCTCGGCGGTTTACTTCAACAACCAGTTTCATAACCAGATCGAGTTCGAGACGATCCCGCCCACATTTGTGGGGGAATACGTCAATATCAACCGGAGCATGGCGCACGGGGCCGAAGTTGAGTTCAAAGGACAGTTGATGAAACACATGCGACTGGATTCGGCTTACAACTACACCTCGACGCAGATTCTGGAAGCGCCGCTGTGTACTGCGGCGAATTTTTGCGATCCGCTGCTGGCGGCGGGCTCTCCGCTGCTGCGCCGCCCGAAACAGTCCGCGAGCGCGTTGCTGTCTTACCTGGGATCGCGCTGGGGGGCGACCTTGGGGGGAAGCTTCGTAGGTCGCCGGCCCGACTCGGATTTTCTGGGATTGGGGATCAACCACGCTGCGGGATACGTTCGGGCCGATCTGGGAGGGTGGTATGCAGTGAGTCATCGCGTCACGGCATACGCGAACGTCGAAAATGCGTTGGACCGGAGATACAACGAGGTGGTGGGGTATCCGGCGCTGCCGGTTAATTTTCGAGCAGGGTTGAGGGTTCGAATTGGTGGGGAGTAGCAGGGGCTGAAGCCGGGCGAGTCTCAGGCGGCTCTCGCGCCGCTGAAGCGCTGCTCTTCCACTTTCACTTTTGGCTAGCTGACTTCTTGCGGGGCCTCGGGCAGGGGCAGGGAGGCGGCGGCCTTGGTGCCGAAGTATTTGATGCGGGCGAGCACAAGCTTTTCGACCTCACTCTTATTCAGGGGTTGCTGGCGTCCGAGCAGGTGCGTGACCAGCGCTATCTGGGCGAAGTGCTCGACGGTTTCCATCTTCATGTAAGCGTGTTCAAGAGTGTCGGCATAAGTGACGACGCCGTGGTTGGACATAAGGATGGCGTCATACTTCGGAACATAGGGCTCCAGACTTTGGGCGAGTTCCGAGGTGCCGGGAGTGCCGTAGCGAGCCAGAGGAATGCATCCCAGGCCGATGACGACTTCGCATACCAGCGGCTCGGTGAGGGCGAGACCGGCGGCGGCAAAGCCCGTCGCAGTGGGCGGATGAGCGTGCACGATGGCCTGGATATCGGGGCGCAGGCGATAGATCAGCAGGTGCATGCCGATTTCGCTGGTTACGTTGCGGCGACCGGTGACGCGGTGGCCTTCCAGGTCGACGGTGACCAAGTCGGCAGGACGCATTGCTCCTTTGCTAACGCCGGTCGGGGTCACCAGGATGCGATTGCCAGCCAAACGGACAGAGAGATTGCCGTCCATGGCAGCGACGAAACCGCGCTGATGGAGCATACGTCCGTAGCGGACGATCTCTTCCCGGTGTTTGCGTTCCGCAGGCATTGTGTACCTTGGGGGGAACTAACAAAAAAGTGGACCGAACACTGGCAAATCGATAGTAGCAGCAGTGCGATTCGAGAGACAACCCGTTTAAGGGATTTTTCGCGTGATTTTGCGAGGGCAGTTCGCGTCTGGGCTGGTCTGCTTGCCTATAATCGGACTGCGTGCTGGTCTCTGATTTTCGCTATCATCTGCCGGAAGAATTAATAGCCCAGGAACCGCTGGCGGACCGCGCGGCTTCGCGGATGCTGCACCTCGATGCTTCCAGCGGGCGGTTTGAGGATCGGCAGTTCCGCGAGTTTCCGGAATTACTCCGGCCGAACGATCTGGTCGTGTTTAACAATACGCGGGTGTTTCCTGCGAGGCTGTATGGACGGCGAGGAGGAGTGAAGGCTCAGCCTGTGAGCCGCCGAAATCCTGCGGCCCGCGAATTTCTTCATGGCCGCATCGAGGTGCTGCTCACGCGGCAACTGCAGCAGGAGCCCAACGAATGGGAGTGCCTGGTGCGGCCGGGGCGCAAGATCAGGGTGGGGGAGCATCTTTTTTTCGGCGACCACGATGAGCTGCGGGCGGAGGTGATTGGTCGGGGAGGGTTTGGCGAGCGGAGGATCCGGTTTACGGCGGTACAGCCGAGCTTTGCTCGGCCGGACGGACGAATGCGTCCGTCCCCACATGAGCCTTTTTGGCGCGACAGTAGCGCCGACACTATGTCAACTTCGGCTGATGATTTCTTTGAACTTGTCGAGAGAATCGGGCATGTGCCGCTGCCGCCTTATATTGCGCGGGCCGGTTCTTCGAGTGATCGCGAGCGTTACCAGACGGTCTATGCGCGGGAGCGGGGATCCGTTGCGGCTCCGACCGCCGGTCTGCATTTCACCCTGGAGATTCTGAGGGGCCTGCGGGAGCGTGGGATAGAGACGGCGGACGTCACGCTTCACGTGGGGCTGGGAACGTTTCAGCCGGTGCGTAGCGAGCGCGTCGAGGAACATCAAATGCACTCCGAGGCTTATTCGATTTCTGGCGAGGCGGCGGAGAAAATCCAGCTGGCGCGAAGCCAGTCCCGGCGCGTAGTTGCAGTGGGGACCACGACTGTCCGGACGCTCGAGTATGCGGCGCGGCAAGGACTGGGCGCGGTGCGCGCAGGCGACGGTGAGGCGAACTTGTTTATCTATCCCGGATACAAGTTTCAGGTGGTCGGGGCGCTGCTGACCAACTTTCACCTGCCCCAGTCGACGCTGTTGATGCTGGTCTGCGCGCTGGGCGGAAAAGAAAATGTCCTGCGCGCTTACGAACACGCCGTAGCGGCGCGCTACCGGTTCTACTCCTACGGAGACTGCATGTTCGTGGAGTAAGAACGACGGGGCTAATCAGCCGGCGCCGCGGCTAGCCGGCGGTTGAGCAGAATGCCTCCCATAGTCATGGCCAAGCCAAGAGCAGCCAACAGCAGCCACCAGCCCCAAAACTGCGAGGGGTGGCGCAGAGCGCGGATGAAATGGCGGCCATAACGGTCTGCGACGAAGGCGATGGCCGCATAGCGAACACCGCGGCCCAAGGCAACAATCGTAAGAAATTTTCCCGGGTTGTAATTCGAAGCTCCGGCTGCTGCGAACAGCATGCTCGTCGGAAACGGGAATGGAATGGCGCAGGAGGCGAAGAGAGCCCCATCGCTCGATTTCTTAAACAGCTTCAGGATCGCGCTCACTCTTCCCTTCTTGAATTTGCGGTCCATATACGCCGTGCCGGCCTTGCGGGCCAGGCGAAACGTGAGGTATGCGCCAATGACAGAGCCGGCGGTTGCGACCAACGCGTATTCGTACCAGGGATCGCGGTGGCTTGCGGAAAGAATCGCCGTGAGAATGTCGGGGCCGGCGAACGTGGGCAGCGGTGAACTGTCGAGAATGGCCAGGGCAAAGAGGCCGAACGCCCCGAGGTGCCGCAGTTTTGAGCTGAAGCTCCGGCCACTCCTGGCTGTTGCCCTCGCCTTCTGAAGGAGCAAATTCACCATGGTCGCAATATATCAACTTGGCGGAGAAAGGTCCGGAGAGAGCGCTTCGGGGAAGCTGCAGGTCGAAGGCGTAAATCTACTTTTTTCGTTGCGACCGCGAATGCAGGCTCGACACAGCCCAGTGAAGACGAAGAGGACAGGGGCGCGGCCCAAGCAAAACGGGCACCCCTGCGGGTGCCCGCTCCCAAATTAGCCAAATTGTGAAAGCCCGAAGCTTAGGCCCGGGCGCCGACGGCTGCCGGCTCAGCGGGTGAGACGGACTTGTCCTCGCCGTTGGCTTTCTGCTGGGCTTGGCCGCCTTTGCGGATGTCGATGCCGCCCTTGAAGAAGGCGCCGTCTTCGATGGAGATGCGGGCGGCGACGACGTCGCCGGTCAGGGAGCCGTCGCTGCGAATGTCGACACGATCGCTGGCCGTCAAATTACCGCGGACTTTGCCGAGCACCACGATTTCGCGCGCGTTGATGTTGGCAGCGACGACGCCGTTGCGGCCGACGGTGACTCGGTTGCCCGCGAGATTGATGGAACCCTCGACCCGGCCGTCAATGTAGAGCGACTCGGAGCCGGTTACCTCGCCCTTGATCACCAGCGACTTGCCGATGGTGGCCTGGTCTGCGGTGGTGGTGGTCGTCGCGGGACGCGGCGCGACCGGTTCAGCGGCGGCCATGGAGGGCGCGCTGGGGGTAGATGTCGCAGGGCGCTCGGGCTCGGCGGGCCGGGCAGGGGTCTGAGGCTGATTAGTCGGCTTCCACATGGGGTAAAAGTCCTTTCCTTTTTGGGATTAGGGATCACGAGCCGCACTTTCGTGACCAAAGCAAATTGTACTCCCACGTCTCAAAATGAGTGCTGTGGAAAACCTTTATTTTCAACGATAGTTTCCTCCAATGGTACATGTCCCCTTGGGCGCCGAAGGCAGCTTGACGGGACTATGCTGCTTCGTTTCTGCCCTCCCGGCGAAGCATTCCCGGAAAAATTTGCTGGCCCGTGTCCTTGCACAGGGGTTGGGAGTTATTCTTTCAGGGTCGAAGATTAATCGAAGACGGAATCCCGGGTGGGGCGTCTAAGTCTTGGAAAGTCGGGCCCTGAATTTCCTCAAAAAACAGGAGTAAAGCATGTTAGAACCAGCCGACGACCTTATGCCCGCAGCATCGGCGATCGCGCGGCCTGAGCCGGGCGAGTATGCGCCTTACTGCGATCGGTATATATCCCTGGTACCGGGCTCGGATATTTTGGGTACGCTTGACTCGCAACGCCGCCAGATGCTGCTGCTGCTTTCGGGCCGGGACGAGAGCGATGGAGATATTCGCTACGCGCCGGATAAATGGACCGCCAAGGAAGTGCTAGGGCACGTCTGCGACACCGAGCGCATCATGTCCTACCGTGCGCTGCGGATCGCGCGCGGCGACCGAACGCCGATCGAGGGCTTCGAGCAGGATGACTACGTACGCAACGGTCCGTTCGGGCGACGTCCGCTCCCTGAAGCGATTGAAGACTACATCGCGGTGCGGCGGGCGACCCTGACACTTTTGCGCAATCTGGATGACGCGGCGTGGGCGCGGCGCGGGATCGCGAACAAGAACGAGATCAGCGTGCGAGGGTTGGCCTATCTGATTGCGGGGCACGAACTGCATCATCGGAGGATTCTGGAGGAGAAGTATTTTTCCTCGAATCGCAGCTAGGACCGGCCTGGACAGGTGATCGTAGTCCTTGCGGGAGAAACTGGGGTAGAATGGCAAGCCGCAAAGAGGACCACTATGGCGAACGTAATCGAGCAGCAGCGCGCAATTGTTGCCGAGCACATTCGGCTGGAGAACTCCCACGATTGGACAGGCGTCCGGGGAACCTTCGTGCAGGATGAACGGGCTCATTATGATGTGGTTCCGTTGGGAACCAGCTTCCAGGGCATCGATGCAGTGGACAATTTCTACCACGCCATTGCCGCTGCGGTGCCGGACCTGAAGATCGAAGTTGCTGCGGAATTCGACGTGCCAGGGTGCTCGATCCGCGAGGTAGTTCTGACTGGCACACATCGAGGAGACTATTTTGGGGTGCCCCCGCTGGGCAAAAGCCTCCGCGTAGAACTCGCCTGCTTCTTTACCTGCGATGAAGCATCCGGGAAGCTTCTCGGTGAACGAATCTACTTCGATCAGGCAGGGCTTCTGAGGCAGATGCAGGGCCAGTCCCCGACGCCATTGCAGGCAACGGCATAGGTGGTCGTCGGACCTTTCACTATCATTTTGTTCGTGACCGTTCTGATTCGGTGGCTTGCTCCCTCCACGGTTTCGGATTTGCTCCCTAAGTTTTGGCGAACTTGGAAAGGGTAAGTGACCCAAACCTGCCTGCCCGGACGGCGGAGGCTGCGTGGGTTATGCTGAGAGCTGACGGCTGACAGCTCCTCCATGCTCTCCGACTCGACCATCCTGAAACACATCGCGCGCCAGCCGAAACGCACAGCGGGTTTCAAGCAGCTTGTGCGCGAGCTGGGGCTGCACGGGGACGAACGGCGCGAACTCGATGATCGCTTGCAGAAACTTGTGGCAAGCGGGGCACTGATCGCGATCGACTCCGATCGTTATGCGCTGCCGCAAGCGGCCGCTGACAAGAATCTCGTGGTGGGGCGGCTGACCATGCATCGGGACGGGTTCGGCTTCGTTATTCCCGATGCGAGTTCTTTGCCCGCCGCGCTCAAGTCGCGTCTGGCGGGAGACATTTTCATCGCGCCGCATCTGATCGGCAATGCCATGCACGGGGACCGCGTGCTGGTCGACATCAGCAATGTGCGGCCGGATGGGCGCGCCGAGGGGCGGATTGTGCGGCCGGTGGTGCGGGCTCATCCTACCGTCGTTGGGATCTTTCATTACGGCAGCAGGCACAACTACATCACGCCGATGGATTCGAAGATCACGCAGGAGGTCGTGATTCCGCGGGGCACGGAGCTCCCGGAGCGTGGTGGTGCTGCCGACGAGGATGTAGCTCGGGAGATCCCTCGCCCCGCTGGAAAAAACGCGGGGCTTCGGGATGACGCCGGGAAAGGAGCGGGGCACCATCGGGCTGCGAGGAAGCCGTCTGTGGATCGCGTGCTCGGCGACGAGGTTGCGCGGCGAACGGAGTGGGATGATCTGGAAGGCGTGGTGGTGGATGTGGAGATCACCGACTGGCCTTCGCCGACGCAGAATCCGCGAGGCCGCGTGATCGAGATTCTGGGGCGGGAAGATGATTTTGGCGTCGACGTTGAAATCACGATCCGCAAATTTCATTTGCCACATCATTTTCCTGCGGCAACGCTCGAGGAGGCGCAGGATGCGTCCTCGGTTATCTCGACGCGGGAAATGCACCGGCGGCGCGACTTTAGGGCGCTGCCCATTGTCACCATTGACGGCGAAACGGCGCGCGATTTCGATGACGCGGTCTTGGTGCGGATGCTGGCGAACGGCAATTTCGAGCTGCAGGTGCACATTGCCGACGTGGCGCAATATGTGACACCCGGGTCGGCGCTCGATCAGGAAGCCCGCCTGCGCGGCACCAGCGTCTATTTTCCCGATCGTGCCGTGCCCATGCTCCCGCTGGAACTTTCGACCGACATTTGCAGCTTGCGGCCGCAACTGGACCGGCTGGTGATGTCGTGCATCATGGAGATCGACCATCGCGGCGAGATCGTGGGCTGCGATCTGTGCGAAGGCGTAATCCGCTCGGCCGAGCGGATGACTTATACCGCGGTGAACGCGGTGATCGAAGGCGACAGCGCGATGCGGGAACGCTATGCGCCGCTGGTTGCGACGTTTGAGCTGATGCGCGATCTGGCGTTGATTCTGAATCGCAAGCGGCAGCGGCGCGGATCGATTGACTTCGACCTTCCAGAGCCGCTGATCGAGTTCGATGAGTTCGGGCTGATGAAGAGTATTGCCCGTTCCGAGCGCAACATTGCGCACCGGCTGATTGAGGAGTTCATGCTCTCGGCGAACGAGTGCGTGGCCGAGTACTTGGAGTCGAAGCGGATGGCGTCGCTGTATCGCGTCCACGAGAAGCCGGATGCGAAGCGGGTTTACGACTTTGAGGTCATCGCGGCGACGTTTGGGTATTCACTGGGCGTGGGGCCGTTGCCGATTCATCGTGTGCAAATGAAGGCGGACCGGCGCGCGGCGTATGGGACTGGCAAACGGGCGCGCGATATTGAGGTGCCGAAGGACCTACATATCACGCCGCGCATGTATCAGAAGCTGACCGAAAAGATTGCAGGCAAGCCGGAGGAGCGGATTCTGAGCTATCTCATGCTACGTTCGCTGAAGCAGGCGCGGTATTCGGAGGAGAACTTGGGGCACTTCGCGCTGGCGGCGAGCAGCTATACGCATTTCACGTCGCCGATACGACGGTATCCGGATTTGATTGTGCATAGGATTTTGAAGGAGGTGCTGAGTCAAAATCCCCACCCCTTCGACAAGCTCAGGGCAGGCTCTGTCGCAAAAACCGCGACAAGGGTGGGGCACCCTCAGGATGTTGATGACAAGCCTTCGCCCTGGTCGAAACGGAGAGAGCGGGCAGGAGTGCCCGCTCCACACGAACTGGGCGGGCCGATTTCGCTCGAAGAGCTGCACGACATTGCGCAGGAGTCGAGCCAGTCAGAGCGGCGCGCCGATGAGGCCGAGCGTGAGCTTTTGGAATGGAAGAAAGTGAAGTTCATGCAGGAACGCGTCGGCGAAGACTTCGATGGACTCATCACGAGCGTCACGAAGTTCGGTTTCTTCGTCGAACTGACGGATTTGTTCGTCGAGGGCCTGGTGCCGCTAAATACGCTGACTGATGACCACTACACTTACCACGAGAACACGCGCGAAATCATCGGGCAGCGTTCGCGAAAGACTTATCGTTTAGGGCAGAAGATTCGGGTGCTGGTGGACCGGATCGATCCGGTGGAGAAGAAGATTCAGTTTGCGGTGCTCGAGGAGCAGCCGGTACCAGCGACAGGTAAGCGACGGAGGCGGAAGTAGCAACCGCCGCCGGGCTTTGCCCGGCGGACAGCCGGGGGCGGCTGTCCCCACATTAGTCCTGAACAGCCGATCGGCGACTATACTCCGAGGGCCTTCTGAATTTCGGCGGCGATCGCAGCGGTCGCGGCGCGCATTTTTTCTTCTGATTCCGATTCGACCATGACTCGGGCCAGTGCCTCGGTGCCGGAGTAGCGGACGACAACTCGCCCATTTCCGTCTAGTTCGCGTTCGGCCGCTTCAATGGCAGCCTTTACTGGCGGCACCTGGGCAAACGGAATCTTCTCGCGCACCCGCACATTCTGAATTTTCTGCGGAAACACTTTCAGATCGCTGACCAGTTCGGCTAGCGACATCTCACTGCGCGCGACAATATCCATGAGGCGGAGGGCGGTGAGCAGGCCATCGCCAGTGGTCGAATCTCCGTCGCGGAAAATAATGTGGCCGGATTGCTCGCCGCCGAGAGTGGCGCCTGTCTTGAGCATCTCCTCGAGGACGTATTTGTCTCCGACGTGGGCCCGCAGCATGCGGATGCCTGAATTTTTCAGGGCAATCTCCAGCCCCATGTTCGACATGGTGGTAGCAACTACGGTGTCGGCTTTGAGCTTGCCTTGGGCGTGCAGGTCGCGCGCCGCGGCCAGCAGTACGCCATCTCCGTTGACCACGCGTCCCGTTGCATCACAGAAGAGAGCGCGGTCGGCGTCGCCATCGAAAGTCACGCCCAGGTCGAACTCGCCAGGCGCTCCCGCCACTGCCTGCCCGAGCGTTTCCGGATGCAGGGCGCCGCAGCCTTCGTTGATATTCTTTCCGTCCGGCGACACGTGAACGAAGGTCGCCCGAATGCCGAGGCTGCGAAACAACTCCGGGGCCTCTGCGGTTGCAGCGCCGTTTGCGCAGTCCGCCAGAATGCGCAACTGGCTGAGGTCGGAGGACACACTGGCTGCCAGCGACTTGACGTAGGCGTGGCGCAAAGCCGCTTCACCGGGCAATGACGGCCCGGGAACCCTGAGAGCAGTGTCATCGGCAGAGTCTGGATTCTCAAGCAGGGCAAAGATTTCTTTTTCGATCGCTAGCTCGCGCTCGTCGGTGAGCTTGAAACCGTCGCCGGAGAAGATTTTGATGCCGTTGTCGGTCCAGGGATTGTGAGAGGCGGATATCACGACCCCCGCTGCCATCCGGCGGGAACGAGCCAGATAGGCGACTCCAGGAGTCGTGATGACTCCGGCACTGTGTACCTGGACGCCCACGGCGGCCAAGCCTTCGGAGACGCGGTCGGCGAGCCATTGGCTGGATTCGCGAGTGTCCTGCCCAATGACTGCATGCGCTTTGGGCACCGTGTTTACCAGTTCATGGCCCAGAGCGCGCCCAATCATATACGCGCTTTCCTTAGTCAGAGGAAACGCTCCCGCCACACCTCGAATGCCGTCGGTCCCGAACAGTTGCCGCGTTTGCAGGCTCATAGTGAAGAAAAACGTAAGAGAAAAGCGAATAGAGGATGATAAATGAGAACGGCTGGAAACGCTCGTTGAGAAGGTCAGTGTGCGGTACTGCTTCCGACTTTCTGAACGAGAACGGTCACGCGAATCGAAATCGGCTTCACCACCTGCACTAGCGGATCGGGTACATAAACGTTCGTCGTAAAGACCGCGCTGCCCCGGGTACCGGTAGCGTCGAGCGGGTCGGTGGTTGCCGCGTCTACCTGCTCCACGTGATGCTTGGGGCCGGTGATGGTAATCCGCGGCGGATCGACGTCAACCCTGCTGATCTGTTCGCCATCGGGGAAGTTGCCGGTCACCCGCGGATGAATCTCGATTTCCCGCGTCAGTCGCGTGTCAAAGGACAAATGCAACTGGCTGGGAAGAACCTGCACCACGGTTATGTCGGAGGGATGACGCACCTGCTGGGAGGTGAGATCGAAGGTGCGTTCCCCAGCCTTGGCGTCGCCGAGGTCGATTTCTGCATGAACCTCGCTGGCCTGCAGTTGCCGGATCACGCGCTCCGGACCGCGCACCCGAATCTGCGCCTCGGGAATCGACTCGGAACTGATTTCCAGGTGCTGCGGAACATGCTGAAAGACGACAGGCGCGCGGAGAGCCACTTCCGCGGGCTGCTCGTCGGGGGAAATCTGCCACCACAGTCCGCCAGCCAGCAACAGCGAGAGCACCTTCAGCCAAAAGTTGTGGAGGACGTAGCGCTTGAAAGTGTCAATCATGGCTCCGGCTCCGAATCCTGGCCGGATCGCTTTGGGGGGGCCGTCTCGCGCAGAGGGGAATCCACCACCGCATCCGGTTCGTCATTTTGCGCGATCGGAGTCGGCAAGGTTACCGGCGCCATGTAGCGGCGCAGTTCGCTGCCCAGGCGTTCGCGTAGTTGCTCGACCGTCAGATCGCGTTCAATCTTGCCGCCGAGAGCCAGGCTGATGGCACCCGTTTCTTCGGAAACAATCACAGCAATGGCGTCGGTTTCTTCGGTGATGCCGATGCCAGCGCGATGGCGCGTACCCAACTGGGTGGAAAGCAGCGGATTCATCGACAAGGGAAGAAAACACGCGGCGGCGGCGATGCGGTCTTTCTGCACGATGACGGCGCCATCGTGCAGCGGCGCACTGGGACGGAAGATGGTCGCCAGCAGATCGTAGGAGAGGCGGGCGTCCAGCGGCACTCCGCTTTCAATGTGGGTGCGCAGGCCAATTCTGCGTTCGATGACCACGAGAGCGCCGGTCTGGTGCTGGGAGAAAAGATTGGCAGCCAGAACAATGTCGTCGTAGGCATCAGTTCCGGCGTCGGCGCCGCGCAGGAAACTCAATCGGCGGCCCAGATCCGCGAGCACGTGGCGGATCTCCGACTGGAAAACCACGATCAGCGCGAACACGACGTAGGGCAGGACCCGGCTGACCACCCAGTTGAGCGTAGTCAGTTCGCCCATCCGCGCCAGGTAGAAGATCACGGCAACGACGATTAAGCCCGCCAGCATGGGGGCGGCGCGGGTGCCGCGGATCATCACCAGGACCTGGTAGATGAGCAGGGCCACGAGGAGAATATCGAGCGCAGCCCACGCGCCTTGCTGCCATGACTGGAAGACGGGCATCACTCGAACTCACTCCTGGGATCGATGGAATGTGGAGAATTTCATTGTAATGCAGGCGGAGCTTCGCCCCGCCGGACCGCCGCCTTGACTGCGATCTGCCGAAAAGTCCCACCCTAAGGTCGCCGAAGGCGCGACGTTAGATGGGGCACCCGAACTTTGGCGGCTGTCCCGAATGTTCATCCGTGCTTCTTGGTTACCGCTGCGTGAATCTTTCCGTGCGCCAGGCGGGCAGAAATCTCGTCGCCAACCTTCACTCCGCGCGCATCTTTCAGTAGCTTCCCATCCGAATCAAATACGAGCGCGTAGCCACGTTCCAGGATGGCAAGCGGAGATAAGGACTCCAACGCTGTTCGCAGCCGTTCGCTGCGGACTTTGTGTTGCAGGAGCACGTTGCGCGTCACCGCTACCAGGGCTGCCGTCAGGCCTTCCCGCTCTTTGCGCATTCCGGAAAGCACCAGGCGCACGTCGTAGTGCCGGACGGCTGCTGAAACTGTTTCCCAGCGCCGGAGCATCCGCTCGAGCAAATGGCGCTCGGCCAGCTCCAGTCGGTGAGTCAGGTCGTCGAGGCGTTGCTGCCGGTGGCGAATCACCTCGACCATCCGGGCAAATGCGCCATGTTGTGCCAATTCCGTGAGCGCCTGGCGGCCCATCAGGAGGCGGTAGCGCATGGCTCGCGCCAGGCGGTCGTGCAGGGCGGCGGCCTGATCCTCCACCTCCTGGCGCGACCGGATCACCAACTCGGCCGCTGCTGATGGCGTCGGCGCTCGCAGGTCGGCAACGAAATCCAAGATCGTGAAGTCGGTTTCATGGCCGACCGCCGAAATGACCGGAATCTTCGACGCCGCAACTGTGCGGGCGAGGGATTCATTGTTGAAAGACGCCAAATCTTCCGCCGAGCCCCCACCGCGGGCAACGACGATCACATCCACATTGTCATGCTTGTTAAAGTAGCGGACACCTGCTGATACTTCGGTTGAGGCCAGATCGCCTTGCACCTGCGCCGGGAAGATGAGGAGGTTCACGGAATGATGCCGCCGCTCGATGATGTTCAGAATGTCGCGCAGGGCGGCCGCCTGCGCCGAGGTCACAATTCCGATCCGCGAGGGGAGTGGCGGGATTGGCTTCTTGCGTTCGGCGGCGAACAAACCCTCTGCCTCAAGCTTCGCCTTTAGTTGCTCGAAGGCTAACTGGAGAGATCCGGCGCCCTTCGGCTCGACGTACTCGGCGGAAACCTGCAGCTCGCCGCGGTCTTCGTAGACGGTCACGCGGCCACGCACCACGACTTGCAGGCCGTCTGCCGGATGAAAGCGCAGCAGCCGGGCCGAGGAACGGAACATGACGACGCGTATCTGCGCGTTGCCGTCTTTCAGGGTGAAGTAGAGATGGCCGGACTCAGGGGCGCGGAAATTGGAGATTTCGCCTTCCACCCAGGCGTCCGAATACTCGCGCTCGATGTGGGTGCGGACGGCGGCGACCAGGTCGCGCACCTTCCAGATGAGGCGCTCAGGGGCGCCGAAGCGAAATCCGAGTTGGTCGGGGAAGGAAGACATCAGAGGAAGTGTATCGAAAAACTGGAAAACGTCCCGTCTGTTCCTGGTTTTTCGTTTGTTTTCCTGTCCGGCGCAGGCCGGAGTTGCTGTGGTCTTTTTTCGAGGAGTATCCTTTTCGAGCATGAGAAGAATCCTGCCTCTCTTGGCCATTCTGTTGATGGTTTCCTGTGCGGCAGCCAAGGTTCCTGACTCTGCTTGGCAGACCGGCACTTTGAAAGACCTTACGACTGATAGGGAGTCCAAACTGCTTGGGGTTAATGGCATGCTGGTGCAAGCACAGTTCGTGATAACGCACTACTTCATCGAATCGTCGACTTATATCTATGAAGCCGATTTGCGATCTCGCGCAAAAGACAAGCAGCCCCCTGTAACTGTCAATGGCCCCATCAGGTTTGCTTTGGTAGGCAACGACTTCTACATTCAGGATGAGCAAGGCAAGGAACACAAATTGATGCTTGTGAAGAAAACCCTGAAATCGACAGCAGAGCCGAATGGTGAACAGAAATAGGGCGGGCGGTCAGGGGGTATAATACCGCTCCGTGATTGACCTTCCGTATGGCGGCGGTGCCCGGTTCAACGAACATGACCTTGTAGACTACATCCGCTCATTCAGACCGCCGCGCGACTACATCATCATTGGGAAACAGACAGACATTCTGGCGAAGCATCGAAAGAAAAACTCCCTCGATTACTGGCTCCGCCAACGCTGCCCAAACCGAGACACAATGCAGGCCGTTGCCAGCGTAATCGATGCCTTAGTAGCAACAGGGCTTTTTGCCGCCGAAGATCATCTGCTTTGTCCAGATTCTCGCAGATATTGCAAGGGGCTTCGACTGGGCTGAGTGCGGTGGGGGCTGGCCCAGCGTAGTGCTTTGTTCTTGCAAACATCACCGCGAAATGGCTTGTCCCCACATATTCCTCACGGGTGCGGCGTGATCAGGTTCACAAGCGGCCTTTCGTGGCAAAAGCTATAATCCTTCCGCCATGAATCTCGAACAGAAAGTCGCTGAGCTCAAGAAGCGCAACCAGCTCGCCGAAGACGGCGGCGGCACCAAACGCCGCGAGCGGCAGCACAAAGAAGGCAAGATGTCGGCCCGCGAGCGCATCGAGTTTCTGCTCGACGAAGGGACGTTCGAGGAGACCGACAAGCTCGTGACCCACCGCTGCAACGACTTCGGCATGGCGGAGCAGAAGGTTTATGGCGACGGATTCGTCACCGGATATGGCCGCATTGAGGGCCGGCTGGTGTACGTGTTCGCGCAGGATTTCACCGTATTTGGCGGATCGCTGTCGGAGGCGAATGCCGGCAAGATCGTCAAGATCATGGACCTGGCCGCCAAGATGGGCGCTCCCGTCATTGGGCTCAACGATTCCGGTGGCGCTCGCATTCAGGAAGGCGTGATGTCGCTGGCGGGCTACGCCGACATTTTCCTGCGCAATACCTTGTATAGCGGAGTGGTGCCGCAAATTTCCGCCATCATGGGACCGTGCGCCGGCGGCGCCGTGTATTCGCCGGCGATCACCGACTTTGTGCTCATGGTCGATAAAACCTCTTATATGTTCATCACCGGCCCGGACGTTATCCGGACCGTGACTATGGAAGACGTCACCAAGGAGCAGCTGGGCGGTGCGATGACGCACAACGAAACATCAGGCGTGGCGCACTTTCTGGCCCACGACGACGCCGAGTGCCTGTCGATGGTGCGCGAGTTGCTCAGCTTTGTGCCGTCGAATAATCTGGACGATCCGCCGCGCAAGGCCTCGACCGATCCCATCGATCGCGCCGACGCGGCGCTCGACAAGATGGTGCCGGCGCAGTCGAACCAGCCCTACGACATAAAAGATGTGATTCACGCGGTGGTCGACGACGGCTACTTCTTTGAGGTGCAGGAGCATTACGCCAAAAACATTGTCGTCGGATTCGCGCGGCTGGACGGGCGGAGTGTCGGGATCGTGGCGAACCAGCCGGCCGTGCTCGCCGGAACCCTCGATATCAACGCGTCGGTGAAGGGCGCGCGCTTCGTGCGGTTCTGCGACTGCTTCAACATTCCTCTGGTGACGTTCGAAGATGTGCCGGGGTTCTTGCCGGGGACGGCGCAGGAATACGGCGGCATCATCAAGCACGGCGCAAAGCTTCTGTACGCCTTCGCCGAGGCAACGGTGCCCAAGGTTACGGTCATCACGCGCAAGGCGTATGGCGGGGCGTACTGCGTCATGGCGTCGAAGCACATTCGCACGGACGTGAACTATGCCTGGCCGACGGCAGAGATCGCGGTGATGGGGCCGGAGGGTGCGGTGGACATCGTCTACAAACGCGAACTCGATGCCGCCGCCAATCGCGAGCAAGTGCGCCGCGAAAAGATCGACGAATTCCGCGAGCGCTTCGCCAATCCGTATGTGGTCGCCGACCGCGGCTTTGTGGACGCGGTCATCCAGCCGCGAGAGACGCGCAAGAAGTTGATCCAGGCGCTGGCCATGCTGGAGAACAAGCGCGACAAGAACCCGCCGAAGAAGCACGGGAATATACCGCTGTAGTGGCAGGCGGTCGAACGGAGGTTTATATGCAAAAGCGACCTACGATCCTTTTCGGATTCACCGTGCTCGGAAGCTGTCTGATGCTAGCGGTTGCTGCCGATGAGAAACCCCCGACATTCTTTTTTGGCGGAGAGCAAGTCCGTGTTGGCATGCCTCAGCAGGAAGCAGTCACCGCACTGTCCCACTGCTGCACACTTTCTCCACCTATGGAATCTGAGATCGAGAAACGTCCTGCCCCGGAGGGCAGGAGGTTGGGCCACTTCATCCTTCCTAAGGAAGAGCCGCCCCAGCGCATTCTCGGGTCCATCCTTTTTTCTGGCGGAAGGGTTCTGCGTGTTACGCGCCCCCTCGCCGAAGAGGTTGATGCTTACAACGGCGATGTAGTGGGCTTCGCAAGAGCCATCAATCGTTCTCTTGCTGCTGAGGGTGACACCGAGACGACGGCTACTATCGCCATTCGACACGAGCGTATCAGCAATGCAGAATCCGACGTTGTGCTCCTCACATTGCCGGATGGTCGCGGAATTGAGATGCACATAGGGACCCTCGACAAGCCGAATACGTCCACCGATAAGAGAGACTTCGTTACACTCGACGAGATACTAGAACCGGCGACAGCAAAAAGAATAGGGCGCTAACAATGTAGAGGGTTCCGGAGAAGCACCACTATACTGCCGTGGTAATTCATCTATGGCGTCAAAGGGTATATGTGCACTGTGTACGCGTCAATCAGCTTCGGGACAGTCACATCGTCCCATCGTTCTTTGGTGCGTATCTTAAGGAGACTTCGGCAACAGGCTACCTCAGAAGCGGAGAGACTCCGAACCTGAGGCTTCAGGATCTCCCCAAGCAAAAGTTGCTTTGCGACTGCTGCGAGGGGCGCTTTGCCACCTGGGAAAAAGACTTCAAAGAAAACGTCTTGCCCTTAGTTCAAAGCGAAGGATTCAGAGGATTGAGATATGGTCCTTTGCTGTTACCTTTCCTTGTATCCCTCAGTTGGAGAGTACTAACCTGCCAGCGAGAGCTACTGGATAAGACTCACACGCATCTCTCAGAGGCCGCTTCCCGGACGCTGGAGAACTGGCGGCTTTTCCTGCTCGGCAAGCACAAGCAGCCTGGAAGTGAGCACCATATGTTTGTGATTGCCGGCACTCCAGCGAGACTGCCCGCCAGTTCACACGAAAAGATGTTGCACTACCTCCTTCGGGGGATTGATGCTGGCACAGCGGGTGATTCGCGCACTTTGTTCGTCTATACGAAGGCTTTGAGGTCCCTTGTATTTTCACCTGTGACACCCGCATCCCCGATGGGATGGATTGGTACAAGAGTTCACTCAGGCACGGGCAGGCTCGGGTCGCGCCAGAGGGTCGAAATGGCTGGTTTCTTTGATTTCTTGAACTCGCGTGTGATAGAAGGCCACGCCAAGCCACTCTCTGATTCTCAGCGCCGAAAGATCAGCGATGCGATTATCAGGCAGCCCGAGAGGGCGCTAGTGTCAGAGTCGTACAAGGTGGATCAAGCAAGCAAACGGCTCATCGGTGCGCGGGAGGCACGCCGAAAGTCGCGATGAGCCTGAATTCCAATATCGAGTGGACCGCCGCGACCTGGAATCCCGTCCGTGGCTGCACGAAGATCAGTCCCGGCTGCAAGCACTGCTATGCCGAGACATTCGCCGAGCGGTTTCGCGGGGTCAAGGGGCATCCTTACGAGCAAGGCTTCGATTTGAGGCTAGTTCCTGAGAAGCTGACCGAACCTCTTACTTGGCGTTCACCGAAACTCGTTTTCGTGAACTCCATGAGCGATCTCTTCCAGGAGGGGGTTCCCGACGACTATATCAGAGCCGTCTGCCGGGTGATGGTCATGGCCAAGTGGCACACGTTTCAGGTGCTCACCAAGCGCTCGGAAAGGCTGGGAGAATTACTGAGCGGACCGCTGCGCTTTGCTGCCGAGCAGGATCACATCTGGTGGGGAGTCAGCGTCGAAGACAAGGCGTACGGACTGCCTCGAGTCGGCCATCTGCAAGCTTCCCCTGCGAAGGTGCGCTTCCTCTCAATAGAACCTCTGCTCGAAGACCTCGGCGAATTCAGCCTTTCTGGCATCAGTTGGGCGATTGTGGGTGGCGAGAGCGGCCCAGGCGCCCGACAGATGCGGAGGGAGTGGGTGATCTCGGTTCGCGATCTATGCCACAAATATCACGTTCCGTTTTTCTTCAAGCAGTGGGGCGGCGTTAGAAAGTCCAAGAACGGCAGGCTGCTCGACGATCGCACGTACGATGAATACCCGGAACGAATCGCGTCCGCTGTTCCTGATCGGGCGAGTTGCGCGGCCTTTGCCCGGGACATTCTGAGTTCTTTCGCCAAGGGAGACTCCAAAGCCCCGCTTAAGCCGTCTGTTAATTCTCTGTTAAATCAGCGTCCGGAAATTGACCGCACCACGCGATGGGCATAATGTTGCGGACCATGAGCATAGCCGAGTTGGATCAACTGCGTATTGCGTACAAGCAGGCCGTCGCTGAATGGGTGGACGCTATCCGCGCCGAAGAAGCGCTGGCAACTGAAGACCATTCGGAGGTCGCAATGGAGAAGTGGGATGCCGCTCACTTCCGGGAACAGGACGCCGAAGCCAAGGCCAATCAAGCACGCGAGGCCTACAAAGACCAGCTGCGTGAGGCGAACTACGGCATTTAAGCTAAGGTGATTGTCCACTCCCGGGTGCGGCAATTCTGCACGCCGCACCGGCCTGTCCGGAATTTTTAAATTCCTTTGTCCACAACCCATAGAATGTAGAGTCTTGCTCCTACGGAGGAGGCGGTGGTGATGAGAAGGCTCTTCTTGTTGATCGCATTCCCTCTGATAGCAATCCCGCTGTACTCGCAGGATCCTTCCACGTGGCTCTCCACGCTTCCACAGGCCAAAGACTACGTGCAGCACCGATCGTCCAGCTACGACCGGACGGGTGCCAATGCGGACTTCCGCGGCATCGCGCCGGGGGAGACGCTCACGCTGCTCGACGAGAATGGGCCGGGGCTGATCAGCCATGTGTGGGTCACGATCGCCAGCGACGATCCTCACCATCTCAAGGCGCTGGTTCTGCGGATGTATTGGGACGGCGAGGCTACGCCCAGCGTTGAGACTCCCATTGGCGACTTTTTCGGGCTGGGGCTCGGAGACTACTTTCTGTACCAGTCGCTGCCCCTTTCCGTCGGCGCCGACAAGGCCCTGAATAGCTTTTTCCCGATGCCCTTCCAGAAGCACGCGCGCATCACCGTCACCAATGAAGGCGCGCTCAAGGTCGACTCGTTCTATTTCAATATCGACTATCGCGCTTACTCGAAGCCGCTGTCCGGCGAACTGCTTTATTTTCACGCGCAGTACCGGCAAGCCGCGCCTGCACCGGGATGGACCAACCGCTGGACGTCGGATGGCGACCCGCTTGTGAATGACAAGAAGAATCTGAACGGGGAAGGTAACTACGTCTGGATGGAAGCTACGGGCCGCGGGCACTTCGTCGGCGTGACCATGTCGGTGCAGCAGAATCAGGATGGATGGTGGGGCGAGGGCGATGACATGTTCTTCGTCGACGGTGAGACTACGCCTTCGATCAACGGAACCGGGTCGGAAGACTATTTCCTGGGCGCGTGGGGCTTCGGCGACCATGCCTTTTCTTATGGATTATTCGGTGCGCCGGTGAAGGGGCAGGAAGTGGCGGGAAGCCGGACGTCGGTGTACCGCTTTCATCTCGACTCGCCGATTCCGTTCACCAAGTCGCTTCGCGCCACGATTGAACATGGCCACGCCAATCACAGATCGGACAATTACTTCTCGGTGGCGTATTGGTATCAGACGGAACCGCACGCCGCGTTTCCCGCACTGCCGCCGCTGGCGCAACGGATTCCCAGAATATATCCTGTGGGCGGACCGGGGAATGCGGCTAAGTGAGAACGACTCAGGTGAGGGAACTTTGGAACCAAACGGCTGAGAGCTGAGAGCCAAAAAGTAAGAGAGTTCCGAGGTGATGTTGGGATCATTCGTCTCGGCCAGTAGCTCGCGTTTGACCCTTGCTTGACCTGCTTTCGCTGCCTCCCTTGCGGGGCGCAACGCGCGATCTTCGCTCGGGCTCCGGGCTCACCGCCAACCGGATAAACCAACCCAACGCCTCGGAACTCTATCCTGCCTCTGACTTGGTCTTCTCGTTCTCCTCGACCAGCGCATTGCTTTAGACCCTTGCTCGCCCTCCCTCTTGACCTTTCGGCTAAGAGAGTGACTCCGCTTGAGCCCCGGACGCCGCACCAACCGGAAAAACTTTAGAAGCTGTCAAAGAACGATCTTGTTGTACTCCTTCTATTTTTGGAGTCAACGAAAAATCGCGGGTTGTAACTGTATGTGTTTTCAATCGAGTGCAGGCCGTCCACAAGCGTGTGACCGGATTTTGTGCAGTTAGTTGAAGCGCTCTCCGCAGAGCTGGCGCCAGTCGCGGCTTTTCGCGCTTGGCATTGACTGGGATCGATGTGAATCGGAGGTCACGATTGCGTTTCGGATTTGTGAAAATCGCGGACTATCGGCGTCTGATGGGCGATTCCCGCAATCCGGCTAGCTAACGTTTCAACGGAATCGCGCTCTCTCCATGTGCCAGAACGACCCAGACCTCCGAAAATGATGTGACCGGTGTTCCACGCCGAGATAGATAGTCGCGCATATGCTCCGGAAGAATAGCTGACGACGCAGCGATGACGAGCGCCATAGTGGCCTCATCCCTGGGAGAGTATGAGGATCCCTTCTGCTGAATGGCTTCATCGATGAAACGGTCGAGATTCTCTGGAATGAAGCACCCCCGGCCCGCATGTACAAACAGAGAATCCGAGGAGAGTGGCCAACTAATTACATCAGTCACATAGGTTGCGAGCTCGACTGACAGCGCAGAAATCCCTTGCCACTCAATTCTCCAGGCCTGACGGCGCGGCATGGAGTGAATCAGGTCGGCTAGCGGTCCCACTAAGTTAACCGGCATCGATCTGTGTGCGTCATACTGAGCTAAGCAGATCTCAAGCTGCAGGGCACTGACGTTTCGCTCAAGCAGAGCGGTTTTGACGCGGCCTTCAAGTTTTGCGATGTTCTGGTTGTCGTCCCTAAGTTCTAGGTCGGTGGGTATTGTCGTAACCTGGACGTGGCGCTCTGGATACGCACCGCTCTTGCTACGGAGCACGACGTCAATTGGCTCCCTGCAATGCTCTAACTGATATTGAGCGTCTGGTACATCGTAATCAGTGTCCCCAATTTCATTGATTGTTTTGGCAAAGACTCGGCAGGGAATAATCTCTCGCTGTTTCTTCTGAAGTTCCCGTTCGTGGAATGCTAGGCGGCGCATCTCTCCACAATCATCGCAATACCTCCACCCTCTCGTCCACGAGCCGCTTGTCGTTCTCATCTGAGCCAGTCAGTTCGAATGAATTCGTCAGCGCGGCTTTGCCCTTCTCGACACTGGTGATGACGTAGGAGCACCCGAGCCAGTGTGCCTCGGCGTGATCGGTCTGCGACCACTGTGCGGGATGATCCGGGTGGGAGTGGTAGAAGCCGACGATATCCTCGCCGCGCTCGCGGCCTTTGCGCTGGACCCGAACCAGTTCCCGCGGATCAATGTTATAGCGGTTATGGGCGGAGTCGGTGCGGGTGTTGCCGCAACGCGCGGTCGAGGTCACGACGCGAGCGCCGTCGTCATCGAAGCGGCCGAGAAGAATACCGCAGCATTCGTGGGGGTAGGTTTCTTCACCGTGGCGGCGGAGGGCGTCGTAGTCTTGGCGGGAAAGTTTCAGCATCAGTGGAATTCACTTGCTCACGAGCGGGAGTCAAAATCCCCACCCTCTCGCAAAAAGCGCGAGAAGGATGGGGCACCCTCTTGAATTCACTGCTCGGTCCAAAATCGTTCGCTCAGATACTTTTCGCCGGAGTCGCAGAGGATGGTCACGATCACCGCTTCCTGACCTTTCTTGATCGGAAGCTCATGGGCAATCTTCAGGCAGCCCACAACCGCCGCTGCGGCCGAAATCCCGACGAGCAACCCGGCGCCGCGCGACATTTGCCGGGCCATGGCATAGGCGTCCTCAGTGGCAATCTCGAGATTTTGGTCGGCAAGCGCGGGATCATAAATCTTCGGCACGATTGCGCTTGCCATGTGCTTGGCGCCTTCGATTCCGTGGAACGATGAGTCGGGCTGGAGCGAGATGCACTGCACTCGCGGATTCAATTCCTTCAGCCGCCGGGTCGTGCCCACAAACGTTCCGCTCGTACCCAGCATCGAGACAAAGTGAGTTACTCGGCCCTGGGTCTGCTGCCAGATTTCGTTGGCCGTCGTGAGATAGTGCGCCTTCCAGTTGGCCTCGTTGGAATACTGATCCGCATAAAAATATTGCTCGGGATGGCTGGCCGCCAGCTGGCGCGCCATGCGAATCGCGCCATCGGAGCCGTCCCCTGGATCGGTATAGAGAATGTTGGCGCCGTATCCCTGCAGGATTTGCTTACGCTCGCGCGAAACGTTTCCCGGCATGCACAGCGTGACCGGGAATCCCTCGGCCGCGCCCAGCATGGCGTAGGCGATCCCCGTATTACCGCTGGTGGCATCGAGCAGGATTTTGCCGGGGCGCAACTGACCGCTGCGGCGGCCTTCGGCGATAATGTTGGCGGCGGCGCGATCCTTCACCGATCCGCCCGGGTTGTACCATTCGGCCTTGCCCAGAAGTGCTACGCCCGGCAGGTCGCGGGCGAGCGCGTCCAGACGCAGCAGCGGACTGTTGCCGATCCGCTCGACCAGGGTGTGGCCTAGCGTTTCGCCCAGTCCTGACGCCATTTTCCCTTGCCCGTTGTGCTTCGCCTGCGTTGCCATCGCCGTAATTTTGGTGGAACTGTGCCCCATATCTGAACCGAACTGCCGTGACCAACGTAATGTGTTATGTGGCCGGAAACGAGGTATGTAGTATTTTGTTTAGATGATTAAGATTCGCCCGGCGATGCGGCTCGTGTAAAGTTACCCCCGTCCTGATCATTGCTGCATCTAATATGACGAGTTCCGCCGGCAAAGGAAAGGTCGAAGTCAAGCAATGGCTAAAACAATTGAAGCACGAACCTACGAGGAAGCGCTAGCCTGGCTACGCGACAACGGGTTCGACGTAACCGACGCCCCCGGCACCAACGGCCGGGTCTTCCTACGGAAATATAACGTATCGGCGGCGATCCAGAAGACGCCTGACGATGGCGTCAAGATTTTTGCCTACCCGGGTTACCTGATTGGCAGCGAAATCTCGAAGCTGGTCAATCGCGGGTACCAGCAGTTCATGAAGACCTCGAAAACCGAAGTTCCGGCCTCCGCCGACCATCTGAAAGCTCTGCATTCGTTCGCCGAAGAGCTCAAGGTCGCGCTCGGCCTGCCCAGCCTGTACAACGAATCCCTGGGGACGGTCAGCGAATCCTACCAGTATGACCGCATCGTGGACCGCGACAAGCCCGCCGTGGATCGTCCGAAACGGCCGTGGGAAGTTGCGGGGAAACAGGCGGCGGTCGCAGCGAAGAAGGGGCGGGCGTAGATAGCCGACCCGGCCTGTCGGGATGGCTGAGGGCTACATTTACTTCTCAGATTCGGGTTTCGTGTTCGGGTTTGTGTGCCGGATGAAGTAGTGCCATTTGTCCATTCCCGCCGCCACGGCCACATCAAAGAATCCCACCATCATTTCGTCGGACGTCTGGTCGCCCCACATGACCGTCTTCTCCGGGCCGGGATTGTGCGGGTTGTTCCTTGAATTGTCATACCAGGCGATGGCGCGCAGCCTGGTCCCGGCCTTGAGAGGGCGCGGCTCGGCCAGCTTGTAACTCAGCTGCCAGTGGAAGTGATAATTGACTCGCAGCAACACTTCCGCGCTGCCGTCATCATGGACGATGTCGTACTCGAAGCGCTTGCCGCGCAGGTGCATGTGCGGGAACAGGCTCAGCAGCGTGGCATCGTTCGGCAGTGTGCCCTGCACTTCGACGCGGAAGTCGTCCGCTCCAGGCGGGATGATCAGGCCATGATTATTCAACTGCAGCGTGATTACGCGCTGCTTCGGAGGCGTCTTCGCAAATACCAGGCCAATGCTGGTCTGGTCTTCGTCCGCGGTGCCATTGGTTGTGTAGTGCATCTGGAAGACAAGATCCGATCGGGCCGGGACAAATTTCGCCATGCCAGACGGCCACTCGTCTGGCGAACTACCGGGCGCGTACACGAGCAGAAGATCACTGGTGGTCTCGTGGGCCTGTCGCCGTTCCTCGGGATCGCTCAGCGTTGACGCCGTGAAAGGCTCGCCCACTGGGGCGTGCCGCAGCCATTGAGAATCCGGCGGCCGAATATAGACGACCGCATGGTGTACGTGCGCCGGGCTTCCCGGACGAAACTCCGACATCTGAACCCACCGGTCTTCGGAAAAATGCGTGGGCACGATTTCGTAGGTGTAGTCGACCTCGCCCTGGGCTGGTATCTTCACGGATTCGGGCATTTTCACGACCAGATCAGGCTGCGGAATATTCCATCCCTTGGCCCACGTGCGCGGTGCCGGCGCATCGTGGGGATCTCCCGCTGGTGCGCCGGCGTTAGCCCAGGCCGCGATGCTCGTGATCTGCTCCCCGCTCAAGGAAGAGTCGTTGGCGAAGCGGCCGTACCGCGGATCGGCGAACCACGGCGGCATCATCTTCATTTCGACGGCATGCGCCATCGGGCCCGCCCACAGCTTGGCCTGCGCATAGGTCTCCAGGGGCATGGGGGCGACTTCTCCCGCGCGATGACAACTCTGACAGTGATTCTCCAGGATGGGGAGGACGTCTTTATAGAAGGTCGGCGTGGCTGAGGGCTCCTTCTTTTGAAGGGCAGCGCCGCAAAGGCAGAACGTCAGTAACGCAACCTCCAACACGCTGACAGCCCTAGACCCCATGTCGTGATTCTACAAGCTGAGAGTCTTCCTCCCGGGCCCGACGCTGTCTCTCACGGTCTCTCCCCTACGCGGCGCGTCCTTATCGAAGCCGTCATCCCGAACCGCGGCGCAGTTCAGCCCAGGGAGGGATCCCGGGCGCCACTTTGCAGTCAGTTATGCAGGGAGATCGCTCGCTCCGCCTGAAGAACGGCTACGCTTGATTGGATAACAAGGACGGCTCCTCGCGGGCACCGAGTAAACTTGAGTTTTTGCGAAGAACCAAGACTCGGAGCGAAAGGAGCCGCCAATGAAGATTATAGGCTGTGATTTTCAATCCGAGTTTCCAACAGATTGCTATGGTCGATACTGAGACCGGGGAGCAGACCGAAAAGCGGCTGGCAGCGGCCGAAGCGGTGGCGTTCTACAGCCAGTTGCAAGGGCCGGTGCTGGTGGGGATGGAAGCTTGCGGAAACACGTTTTGGTTCGAGCGTCTACTGGCCAGGCTGGGACATGAGTTGTGGCTGGGAGATGCGGGCAAGATCCGGGCCCTGGAGGTACGCAAGCAGAAGACGGATCGAAGAGATGCTGAACTGCTGTTGCAGTTGCTGCTGGAGAAGCGGTTCCCGCGGATCTGGGTGCCGAGTCTGGAACAGCGGGACCTGCGGCAGTTGCTGTTGCATCGCCACAAGCTGGTGGGGATGAGGCGGCAGGTGAAGAACCAGTTGCAGCATCTGGCGCTAAACCAGGGAGTGCAACAGAAGCGCAAGCTGTGGACGCAGACGGGAAGAGAAAAGCTGGAAGCCCTAGCGCTCACCGGCTGGACTGCGCAACGGCGGGAAGAGTTACTGGCCTTGCTGGACGATCTTGATCCCCGGATCGAGAAGTTGGATCAGGCGGCGCGGGAGGCGGCCCAGAAAGACGCTGTGGCCCGCTTGCTGCAGACTCATCCCGGGGTAGGACCCATTACCGCTCTGGCGTATTCGCTCACCCTGGGAGAGATCGGGCGCTTCGCCCGCAGCCGCCAAGTGGTCAGTTACCTGGGACTGAATCCCGCCGAGCATTCCAGCGGCGGCCGGCAGCGCTTGGGATCGATCAGCAAACAAGGCAATCCGATGTTACGCAGTCTGTTGGTGGAGGCGGGCCAGAGCGCGGCCCGTCTGGTACCAGAGTTAAAGCGCGCCTACCAAAGGCTGAAACACAGAAAACATTCTTCTGTGGCCAAGGTGATGGTAGCGCGCAAACTGGCGGTGCGTCTGTACTGGATGTGGAAAACCGAGCAGCCGTATTCCGCCACTCGCATGCAGAGTAGCCCGAGTCATCCTGTGGCTGTGGTTTAAAGCCGTGCGTTTGAGTGGGCGCCTGCCTCCCGGGAAAAGTCCGGGAGTTTGAACGAACAATCATGGTCGAAGTTGCGACCGAATAGATGGTTGGTGGAGCAGCAAGGCTGCCACCCGTGATTCAACGTGAATGCGCGAGTCTTGGTCATCGTGAAAAAAATCAAAACCCCAACGAGAGCGAAATGGCGCTACTTCAAACCCCAAGGCGTCGACGAATTCGTGTACCTTGACACCGCCGTCGTTGTTATAGACGGGATGACGCCCGGAGGTTATCCTCCGCGCACTCAGCCGGCCAAAAATGCTACATTCAAAGTTCATGTCAGCTCCCAATTCCAGCTTTGTTCGCGCCTGCAAATCCCAGCCTGTCGATCGAACTCCGGTCTGGTTCATGCGCCAGGCGGGCCGCTACATGCCCGAATACCGCGCGGTCCGCAAGCAGCACTCGCTGCTTGAAATCTGCAAGAAGCCGACGCTGGCGGCCGAAGTTACGATCACGGCCGCTGAAATCCTTGGGGTCGACGCGGCCATTATTTTTGCTGACCTGCTGCTGCCCCTTGAAGTTATGGGCTTGCCGTTTCACTTTTCCGCCGGAGAAGGCCCGATTATCGAGAAGCCAGTGCGAAGCAGAGAAGACATTGCTAATCTGCGTACCGACCGTGCCGCCGAACTGGGATATGTCTCCGAGGCGGTCGCCCTCGTGGCGAAGCATTTTGCGAATCACGTCCCGGTTATCGGATTCTGCGGCGCTCCGTTCACGCTGGCCAGCTACATGATCGAAGGCGGAGGCTCGCGCAACTACGTTCACACGAAAAAGATGATGTACAACTCGCCGGCCGAGTGGGACGCGCTCATGCGCAAACTGGTCGCCGTCACAGCCGCATATTCGGCCGATCAGGTGCATGCGGGGGCCGACGCTATCCAGATTTTCGACAGCTGGGTCGGTTGCTTGAGTGTGCGGGACTACCGCCATTACGTGCTGCCGCACGTGACGGGCATGGTCAAGCAGCTACGGAAGACCGGAGCCCCCATCATTTATTTTGGCACTGACAGCGCCACCCTGCTGCCCGCGATGAAGGAGACCGGAGCCGATGTGGTCGGGCTCGACTGGCGCATTCCGCTGGATGAGGGTTGGCAACGTCTCGATCACCAATGCGCGGTGCAAGGCAATCTTGATCCCGTGCTTCTTTTCGCCGACTGGAAGGAACTGAAGTCGCGCGCCGAAGAAATTCTCCAGAGCGCCGCGGGACGTGCGGGTCATATCTTCAATCTCGGCCACGGCATCCTGCCGGAAACGCCGGTGGAGAATGTGAAGAATCTGGCGCGTTTCGTACAGGAGTACTCCCTCCGCACCCCATGAAGCGCATCGCGATCATCGGCGGGGGCATAGCGGGATTGTCCGCCGCCTTCGCGCTCGAGGAGCAGCGCCGAGTTGGCGGGGATGTCGAGTACGTTCTGTATGAATCGTCTCCGCAGCTCGGTGGTGTGCTGCGGACCGAACATATCGACGGATGTGTCGTGGAGGCCGGGCCGGACTCCTTCATAACTGAAAAGCCTTGGGCCGCCGATCTTTGCCGGGCACTCGGCATAGGCGACCAGTTGATCGGATCGAACGACGCCGACCGGAAGACATACATCTTGACTCGCGGACGCCTGGTCGTGATGCCGGATGGGCTGATGTTCATGGTGCCGACGAAGATTCTTCCCACAGGCTTGTCTCCGCTTTTTTCGTGGAAGACCAAGTTGCGCATGGCGGGGGAGTTGTTCCACCCGCCGGGCGCAGTCGGGCACGACGAATCGGTGGCGGCGTTCGTCGAACGTCACTATGGAGCGGAAATGGTGGACCGGCTCGCGGATCCGCTGCTCTCCGGTGTTTACGGCGGAGAAGCGGCGAACCTCAGCGTGCGCGCCGTCCTTCCGCGATTCGCCGAAATGGAGCGCACTCACGGCAGCCTCGGCCGCGCTATGCTGGCCGCGCGCAAGAAAATGTCTGCCGGCCTGAGCAGGCCGGCGGCGCCGCTGTTTACGTCGCTAAAAAACGGCATGCAGCACCTGGCCGAGACCGTCGTGTCGCGGCTCATGGGGTCGTCGTTGCTGACCAACACACCGGTGCAGGCTGTTCAACGAGAAGCTGGAGGCTGGGTGGTGTCGGCCGGGATGCAATCCGATCACTTTGACGGCGTCGTCGTTGCGTTGCCCGCGCCTGCTGCGGCGAAGGTGCTTCGCATCGCCAGCCCGGAGCTTTCCGCCGAGTTGGGCGGCGTGCAATACAGTTCTTCGATCACCGTTGGACTCGGCTATGACCGGGAGGTCCGGCGGTCGCTTCCACCCGGATTTGGTTTCCTGGTTCCTCGCAGTGAAGACCGGCAACTGCTGGCCGCGACCTTCGTGCACAACAAGTTTCCGCACCGCGCCCCCGAAGATCGCGCCCTGCTGCGCTGCTTCTTCGCCGGAGTGAGTGCCGAGAGTGTCTGGCCGTTTCCTGATGATCAGATCGTCAGAATCGTGCGCGAGGAGTTGCAAAAGATCCTCGGCCTGAGCGCCGAGCCCCTTTTCGCGCGTGTATACAAATGGAAGTCGGCCATGGCGCAATATGGCGTGGGACATCTGGATCGCCTCGATCGCATTGAACGGCTGCGCCAGCAGTTGCCCGGACTAGCGCTAGCGGGCAACGGGTACCGCGGGATTGGGGTGCCAGACTGCGTGCGGTCCGGCCGAGACGCCGCAAAGCAACTCGTAGAGACGTAGCTGGCTACGTCTCTCAGGCCCAGCCACGACGTCAGTCCCCCGCGCTCACCTGAGTTTCAGGCACTGGTTCTTCGTACGAAATCTCGGCCTCTGGACTCCGGGGCCGCCGTGATTCGCGGCCGAAAACGGCCTCCTTCACCAGCTTGAAAATAGTGTGCCGGTTTCGCACGACCACTTTCGCCCAGGCCAGCCGCCCCATCATCGGAAAATAGATTCCACGGAAACAGAGGCGCGCCAGGAAGATGTTGACGCGATAGCCGAGAGGCTGATCGTCCAAAGAGTCGACGGCCTGGGACAGTGCCTCCGGACTGTAGGAATGTGCCCATCCGTATTTCACTTCGGCGTGGGCCTCTTCGATGGTCATCTTGAGGGGCGTGTGCGCCATGGTGAAGGGGATGAACTCTTGCCAGTGTTTCGGGCGGGTGAGTCGCTGAGCAAGTTCGAGGCGCTTGTAGAGCGGCGTTGCCGGAAGCGGAGTCAGCAGCCCAAAGATGGGCAGGCCCGGAGGCCAGGTGCGCACCTCCGCCAGAGTGCGCTCGGCCGCGCCGACCGTGTCATTGTCCATGCCGAAGATGAAAGAAGTGATCGCATAGACGTTGCGTTTTGCCAATCGCTCGAGCACCTCGGCGTATTCACCCGGCTTGTTGAATCCCTTGTTCACGTCTTTCAGATTCGCCGGATCGATGGACTCCATCCCGATGAAGACCCATTTGCCACCGGACGCGGCGATCAAGTCGACTAGTTCCTCGTCGCGCAGCAAATTCGCGCTGATCTGAGCCACCCAATGCACTTGGGCTCCGGCTGCGATGATGTCCCGCAACAGCGACTTGGTGCGCTTCACGTTGATGGCGAAATTGTCGTCGATGAAAAAAACCGCCATCTGTCCTTTTTCTTTGCGGGCGCGCTTTTTCAAGAGCAGCAGTTCGTTCACCACGCTCTCATTGCTGCGGAAGCGGATGGAATCGCCGAAGAACCCGGTCACGGTACAGAACTCGCAGCCGTAGGGACAGCCTCGCCCCGACTCGACGGGAATAATGCGAAACGTTCCCCAGCCTGCGCCGATTTTCTGCAGCATCCTCTTCGCGATGTGCGGCACCAGATTGAACTGCTCCAGATCGATCGTGTGCCACGGAATCACCGGATATTGTTTCAAGGAAGGCTTGCGCTCTTTGCCGGTGTCGTCGACGGGAGCGTAGATTTCCTTCAACTCGCCGCGGGCCGCGTCGTTGACGATCTTGGGCCAGGTTTCGTCGGCTTCGCCCAGAGCCACAGCGTCCGCGTGACGTGGTCCGCCGTCGCGCCCGAGAGCTTCATCGGCGAGTTCCGTGACGTGAGGTCCGCCCATGACCACCTTGACTCCGGTAGCTCGGATGGCGTCGGCGATGCGGTACGCCTTGGCGATCATGCGGGTCATGGCGCCGATGCCGACCAGATCGATCTTCTCGTCGCTGACATACTGGGCGATCTGAGCCTCGTTCATCGGTTTCGCGTTGCCGTCGATGAGAAGCACTTCGTGTCCGGGCGGGGTGAGAGACTGGAGCAAAAACATCCAGAGATGCGGCATGAAATTGCGGGTGACCCCGTTGTCGGGGTTGTAAAGCAGAATCCTCATGACTGCTCCTTAGCGAACAGAGTAACGTGCTTCACCGCACTCAGCTGTCACGAGCCATGCCAAGAACTGGCTTTCTGCTTTGATTGACGGGAATTCAAAACCGACGGAATTGTACACCCGCAGCGCGAGTTGCGGGCGATTAAGTCGCTGCAACGGCATGTCAGGGGGGAATGTCTGCCTTATTAGAGCTGTGCTCGCGCCGCAGGCGCGCAACCACCAACCGAATCTCGTCATACGTGATCTCGGGCGGCAGGGTTTCTTTCAGCGGCTTCAGTCTTTCCAGCTTCGCCACGTCCACGTGGGAGAACGCCGCTTCGATGACCGATCGCCTAGTCGCATCGATCCAGGTTGGCTGAAACTCAACCTGCCCTGTTTCCACGAGCGAAGCCACCGCGTTCACCACGGTCGAAAGTTGCCTGCCTCGAATTTGCGCAATCTCCTCCAGACTCTTGCCCTCCGCCAGCAGGCGCAGAGTCTCGAGAGCAGGCGCCGTCCGCTTTGCTGTCCGCGCTTCTGCGCGCTCTCCTTCGCGATAGCGCTGCAGAGCGGCCAAAATCGCCTGTCCGTACAGGTCGGCCTTGCGCTCGCCGATGCCGGTGACATTCAGCAGTTCACCAATCGACTTCGGCTTCAGCCGGCAGATCTCATCCAACGACGCATCATGCAGCACCACAAATGCCGGCACACCCTGCTGCTTGGCCGTGTTACGTCGCCATTCGCTCAAGTAATCTCGTAACTCCTGGTCAGCGTTAGAGACTGCAGTCGGTGCCGTTCGGCCGCCGCCAGAACCCGCGCCCATCAGGGTGGGCCGCAAAGACGCCGCGGCTTCCATCAGCCAGTCCGGCGCGGCCCCACAAACGTCACATGCTGCGCACGATTCCCACTTCGGAGTCTCCCCAAAATGCGTGCAGATCTGCAGGTGTCGGCAACGGCCCGACTCAGCAAAAGCACGAATGGTGTGATAGCGCTGCCACGCGCGCTCGCGCTCGGCTGCATCCACGATCTGATTGGCGAAGAATCCCAACAGCCCTGCATCTTGTTTGCGCCACAGCAAAATGCAGTTGGCGGGACTGCCATCGCGGCCGGCGCGCCCTGCCTCCTGGTAATACTGTTCGACGGACTTGGGCAAAGCGAGATGCACGACTGCCCTCACCGTCGCCTTGTTAATGCCCAGCCCAAACGCGATCGTGCCCACCAGCACTCGCACTTCATCCGACATCCAGCGCTCCTGGCTGCGGCGGCGACTGGCGTTGTCCATCTTGGCGTGATAGCCCACCGCGGCGATACCCTGATCCTCCAGAAAGTCAACCGTCTCTTCGACCTTGGCAATGGTGGGCGAGTAGACGATCACGTTTCCGTCGTTGTGCTGACGCAAGGCCGTCACCAGCAGCGCGGACTGGTCCACGCTGTTGCATTCGCGTACCAGGTAGCGCAGGTTCGGACGGTGAAAGCTGGCAATGTACTTGTCGGGGTTACGCAACTGCAGCTGAGCCAGAATGTCATGCCGCACATGGCGGGTGGCGCTGGCCGTGAAGGCCGCAATTGGACGATCGGGAAAACTTCCGCGCAGCCGGCTCAATTGGCGGTATTCGGGGCGGAATTCGTGTCCCCACTCGGAAATGCAGTGCGCCTCGTCAATGGCGAAGAATGAGATGGGAACATTCTGCAGCCACGTGAGCGTGTCACTGCGCTGCAACCGCTCGGGCGACAGATAGAGCAACCGGTAAGCGCCCTCCCGCGCCTGCCGCATGACGCGAGCCTGCTCTTCGCCGCTAAGAGAACTGTTGAGGACCGCGGCGGAAATCCCCATCTGCGCCAGTTGCGCCGCCTGATCTTGCATGAGTGCGATCAGGGGAGAGATCACGATCGCGGTGCGCCCGGAGATGACGGCCGGCAACTGGTAGCAAAGCGACTTACCGCCTCCGGTGGGCATTACGACGCAGGCGTCGTGCCCGGCGAGCAGGCTGCGCACGATCCGTTCCTGCAAGGGACGGAACGAGCTATATCCCCAGTAGCGGCGCAACGGCGTCTGCAGATCGACTTCCGGGGGCATGCACAACAGTATAGGCGGTGAATCCGCACTTAGCCGCGTGGCAGTCGTGACGAGCGATCCTGGCGCTCCCGAAACGGCGCCTGAGCGCAGCGAAGGACCTGTGCACTCCTTTCATGGCCAATGATGGCGCTCAGGATCACAAAGCCTTTGATGCCGATCTCGTGCTCCAACTGCGAGTACCGGGAGCCAAGTGGCGGAAGCAGCAGCTTCAGTTGTGTGGTAGACTACCGCCCGCGAACGGGGGTGGTCTATGGGCTATGGGCTTAGATCCGACGTCCCAGTACTCGTGAACAATGGCACGGCGTTCGATATCGTTTCTAATCACTATCGCGCCTTTGATCTCGAACCTGGTCCTGATTCAAGCATGGATCTGAAGGTCTGGGTGCCGCAGAATAACCGCTTCGGTACCTTCCTTGAATTGATCCAGCTGCTCACCACTTTTGCGGACCAGGAGACAGTGCTGGTTGTGAATCACGGGATGTCGGACAAGGACGACAATCCGCTTGGTTTGATCTTGCCACTTACGTCGGGCTCACACTGGAACCCCGAGGAATACACCCTGGGCCTTCTCGCCGGTTTCGTCGACAAGAATCCTTCCGACAGCGACTACACCGACGCGGAAAAAAATTCCAGCATGCAGGATGCTGGGGGTCACAAGATCCCGATGCCGGCTGGAACCCTGAAGCCGATCGATACCGCCCTCCGTGCCCTGCGGGCCAAGAAGCTGCTGAAACGGCTTGAACTCCGCGCCTGCAATCTCGGGGGCAACGACACGGTCATGAAACTTCTGGCGAAGGTCCTGGGCCTGAGCGCGATCGTCGCTCCCAAAGTCCACATGTTTTATTCGGGTCTACCCGCGGCCGGGCTGCCTCCCGGCGACGCCGCTGGTTTTGCACGGTGGCAAAATCATCACCGTCGAGCGCGCACCTTCACCGAGGGCGTCGCCTCGAGCCCGCGCCATGTGGGGATCCAGATCACCGGCAAACACGCGGCCCGGACGATGGACTTTAACACCGATAACCTCGACGTAAAATGGTTTATCGAAGCATACGTGTGTGTGGGCAGCCACTATGTGCCGCGCGCGCCGGGAAGAGGCGCGACGGTTGCTCCGTTTTCATTCTCCGGCATGGACGTCAACAACAGCTTTGCCTTGGCTCGGGAAGACGACTATACCGCCCAGCTTGTCGAAGTGACACCTTAAAAGCTTGCGAGCGTCTCATTCCGGAGAGTGCGGCGACGAGGAATCTGCCGGCGCCGCGAACGGCCGTGCTTGGGGGCCGGGAACCAGCGCCTTGGGATATATCCGGTCGAAGGCGACCCAGGCGATCGCGATCACGACGAAGCAAAACACGCTACCTTCGGGTCCAACCGTTCCTCCGCTGAGCCACTGCGGACCTAGCATCCAGGAATTCAGCAGGTGTCCGGGGAAGGCCAAACCGCTGTCGGGAACGGAATAGAAAAACGTCTCTCCCCAATCCCAGGCGGCGTGAAAACCCACGGCAAACCACAAGTTGCCCGTGCGCCTGAGCGTGAGGCAAGAGAAGAGCCCAATGAACGCAGCGGCAAGTAGACCCGGCCATTGCTCGCCGCCGTTCCACCAGTGGATCAAACCGAAGACGCAGGACAGAACCGCTGCGGCAGGCCAGAATCCGATGCCGCGCGTTAGCGTGAACAGGGTGTAGCCGCGAAGCAGAAATTCCTCAAATAGCCCGACCAACAGGAACATGGCACCCCAGAACGCGGCGAACTTCGCTATGCGGAGCCCATGCAGCGCAAGCTGACCGAATGAAAAGACATGCACGCCGTATAGACCGGAGATCAGCAGGGTTATGCCTACAAATCCCCAGATCGCGCCAAGCCAGAATAACTTCCCAAAAGCCTGCCGCACCGGCAGGCCGTAGACGCCCCATGAGCGTCGCTCGACGGGCGCCAGGATCAGCAGCGGAGCCAAGGCGGCGACGAGCCTGCCTGTCTCCTCCAGCAGCCGTGACCATAGGCCGCTGGCGCCGAGATCCCGCGACCAGGCCAACCACCCTGCCAACTCTTGCAGGGGGTAGAAAATCACGACGTAGAAGAGAAGACCCCAGCCCGGGCGGAGGCCGTCCGGGCCGAGAAACAGTGTGCGCGCGTAGGGAGGCTCACTCTCGGTGGTAAAAGACGGCGGTGCTGGCGTGGGTTGCGACGGACTGCCATCGGTCTTGGTTTCGAGATCACTCATCGCAGAAGTTCCCCGCAAACGGCCTCCGCCATGGTAAAACACTCGGCTCGACCTTATGTGTCCCTATTTCACGCGCGAACGCTTCGGTCGTCCACAGGTTCTCGCGGGAATGCTGCTGCTTGCCTTCTTCGTTCAGGCGGCTTGGCTGGTGCACGCCGAGCTTGGCGCCGGCAACATGCCGGACGGCCCTGAGGCTATGCGCATCCGGGAGGGCTGGAGACAGTGGCACGGGCGAGGCATCGCGGGCGCTCCGTTTGCAGATAGCAACGCTGGCGGTGCTCAAGACTCGTTGCCCGGCGAGGAAAGCGGATTCGATACTGAGCATTCGCCCCTGCTGTACCTGGCCTCGGCGGCTCCGTTGCTGGCGTGGCCGCAGCATTTCGAAGCAGACTCAGGCGCGTACTGGCGTTGGCTACCGCGGCTTCCCTTTTTGGCCTGCGGCGTCTTTCTGGGTGCATCTCTGTGGTATGTAGCGCGGCGGCTGTGCGGCAATACCGGAGGATTCGTCGCCCTCACGTTCTATTGCTTCTCGCCCTCGTTTCTTCAGACCAGCGCGACGTGGCACGCCGAACCGGAGGTCGGCGCCGCCTGGGGGGCGTTTGGGGCGATATTCACGGCTATCGCCGTCGCGCACACGCTCTACGCTCCCCGTGAAGTAGTGCTGTGGAACTGGCGGCGCATCGTGCTCCTGGGAATTTCGCTGGCCATCGCGGTGGGGGCACAGTTCTCGATGGTTGTGCTGGTGCCGATGGCCCTGGGGTTTCTGCTCTATGTCGCTCCAGTGCGGCGGCGGGCCGGCAGCGTGATTTGGATCGCGTCCTGCGCGGTGGGGTTTGTGCTGCTTTTCGCTTTTTACTTCTTTCATCCGCATGCATTCGGAGAGAGCATGCGTCGTGCCGTGTTTTGGGGAGCGACGTGGCGAGGATTCACCGTCCTCGGGGTGTACAAGCAGGTTGCGGTGCAGATCGGGCGCGCGTGCCCGGCGCTTGCCTTGTCGATTCCCGTTGTGGTTGTAACGTACGCGTTGTGGCCGCGGACACGCTATTTCGGCAATACCGCGCCGCTGCTGGTCGCGGTGTTGTTTGTAGGGTTGGGGATGGCGCACCCTCACCTTGCCGGAGCTGGCTTTCTGCTGGCGGCGATTCCGTTTCTGTTTGTCTTCGTGTCCGGCGTGCTGGCTGATCTGATGGAGACTCGTTACCGCCCGCTGGTGACGGCGGGCGTCGTAGGGATGATCGCTGCGTATGTGGCCTGGAGCTTGTTCAACCTGATTCGCGTTCCCCTGGGCTGAGGATCTCCGTCGAAGAACAACTCCCGACATGCGCGAATCCATGGCTCTGCTCTGGTAGACTTTCGAGTTCCAACCGAAGAGGGAAACAATGAACAGAAATCGGGTGTTTGTTCTGGCAGCTGCGACGGCCGTCGTTTTGTGCGGGGTTGTGGCTGGCGGAGCAAAGACGCGGTCCGGCGGCATGCCGCATAGCGGGGCGAGCATGCGGGGGCCGCAAGCGGGAGAGAAGAAGGCCGAAGAGCAGTTCAAGAATATTCAGGTTCTCAAGGGAGTGCCCGCGGACCAGATATTTCCCACCATGCAGTTCATCGCGGCGTCGCTGGGAGTGGACTGCGAGTTCTGCCATGTGCAGGACGCGTTTGAAAAAGACGACAAGAAAAACAAGCAGATCGCCCGAAAGATGATCGAAATGATGTTCGCCATTAACAAAGATAACTTCGAGGGGCACCGCGAAGTGACCTGTTACTCGTGTCATCGCGGGAGCACGGAGCCAGTGGCGATTCCGGTGGTGATGACCGAAGACATGGGCCGAGCGATGAGAACCGAAGTTCCACCGAGAGTAAAGGACGCGAAAGAACCCACGGACCCGTCCGCCGACCAACTGCTCGATAAGTATGTGCAGGCGGTGGGAGGCGCGGCGGCGATTGATAAGGTTACGAGCCGGGTGATGAAAGGGACGATTGAATTTGGCGGGATGTCGCTGCCGATTGATATCTATTCGAAGGAACCAGACAAGCGAATTTCGTTCACGCACATGCAGGAGGGAGACAACATCACCGCCTTTAACGGACACGAAGGATGGCTGGGCTTTCCGGGACATCCTCTCCGCGAGATGCACGGGAGCGACCTGGACGGAGCGTCGATAGATGCGGACTTGCATCTGGCCACACACCTAAAGCCGATGTTCATGGAAATGAAGGTGCGAGGAACGGAGAAGGTTGGCGATCACGAGGCATATGTGGTGGTCGGGCAGCGCGAGGGAAAGCCGCCGATCCAACTGTTTTTTGACGAGCAATCGGGATTGCTGGTGCGGCTGGTGCGACTCGGCGAGACCGCGCTGGGGCAAATGCCAACGCAGATTGACTACGCCGACTATCGGGACGCGGACGGAGTGAAGATTCCGTACCGGTGGACGCTGGCGAGGCCCGGTGGGCGGTTCACGATCCAGGTGAACGAGGTGAGAGAGAATGTTCCGGTAGATGACGCCAAATTCGTCAAGCCGGCAGCGCCAGCGGAGCCGCCCAAAGGACCCGCGCAATAACGACGGGGGATCGACCGAGGAAAACGCGGATGGATCTTTAGGAGGAAAAAATGGCCTGTCTTCAGCCTTCCAGATCTGGATGTTCCTCGATGTTCCGGTTGGCCCTTCTAGTCCTTCTTACACAGATCGTCCTCCCAAATTTATCTGCACAAACTCATCCGCAGGCGAATGATCTGCTGCGACAGATGACCTTGGAAGAAAAAATTGCGCAGCTGTCGCAGTTGCCCGGCCTTCCGGTTGCGGAGTTCAAGGAGCAGGCGGGAGAGCCAGAGGAAATCGCAAGAAAGTATGGGGCGGGATCGGTGCTCTGGGTTTCCGATCCCAAACAGATCAACCGCTGGCAGCACATCGCGGTCGATGGATCGCGGCTTCATATTCCAATCCTGTTCGGGCTCGATGTAATCCACGGGTACCACACCATTTTCCCGGCGCCGATCGCCATGGCGTCGTCGTGGGATCCAAAAATGGTGGAAGCGGCGCAGACGATTGCGGCGCGCGAGGCGAGGGCTGCGGGGATTGCGTGGACGTTCGGTCCCATGGTCGATATCGCCCGCGATGCCCGCTGGGGACGCATGATGGAGGGCGCGGGAGAAGATCCGTACCTGGGCGCGGCGATGGCGCGGGCGCAGGTGCTTGGATTCCAAGGTAAAGAATTGGGCGGGCCCGAGCATGTAATGGCGTGCGTGAAACACTACGCAGGCTATGGTGCAGCCGATGGCGGACGCGACTACGATTCGTCGTACATTCCCGAAGAAGAAATGTGGAATGTGTACTTGCCGCCGTTCAAGGCGGCCGCGGATGCGGGCGTCGGATCGTTCATGAGCGCCTACATGGACTTGAACGACGTGCCTGCCAGCGGAAATCCTTGGCTGCTGCATGATGTGCTGCGCGAGACCTGGGACTACAAAGGATTTGTGGTCAGCGACGCGAACGCGGTTCACAGCCTGATCACGCATGGTTACGCGCGCGACGGCGAAGACGCCGCGTTCAAGGCTTTTTCCGCCGGGCTGAATATGGATATGGCCAGCGGGACCTATCTGAAATATTTGGCGGCTGAAGTGAAGCAAGGCCGTATTTCCATGCAGCAGATTGACGAGGCCGTGCTTCCGATTCTCGAAACCAAGATCCGGCTGGGCCTCTTCGAGCACCCGTACGTCGACGAGTCACGCATTCAGCAGGTGTTAAATACTCCGGAACACGCTCAACTGGCTCGCAACGCGGTTCAGCAGTCGGTGGTGCTATTGCGCAATGAACAGAAACTGCTGCCACTGGATAAGAGGAACATAAAATCCATCGCCGTGATCGGGCCGCTGGCCGACGCTCAGCTGGACTTGCTTAGCATGTGGGGCGCGATGGTGAAGCCTGGGCCTACCGTCAACATTCTGCAAGGCATCAAAGATAGCGTCGGGGATTCGGTGCACGTTGAGTTCGCGCATGGGCCGAATATCCGGCGCGACATCCCCTCTTTTTTTGAAAACGTCACGATGGTCACGGTGAAGGAGCAACCGAAACAGACTGCCGAAGAAGTGCGCAAGGCGTTCGACGACGCCGTCGCTGCGGCGAAGCGGAGCGACGTTGCCGTGCTTGTGCTGGGCGAGATTGCGCTGATGAGCGGGGAGGCCGCATCGCGGTCGTCGCTCACGCTCTCCGGCGGGCAGGAGGAATTGCTCGAAACCGTTGTCGCGACCGGCAAACCGGTCGTGCTCGTGCTCGTAAACGGCCGCCCGTTGGAGATCTCCTGGGCTGCCGAGCACGTCCCGGCAATTCTCGAGGCTTGGTATCCCGGAAGCCAGGGCGGGAATGGCGTCGCGGACATTCTCTTCGGAGACGCAAATCCGGCGGGCCATTTGCCGGTGAGTTGGCCCCGCAGCGCGGGGCAACTTCCGATTTACTACAGTCACAACCGAACGCAGGCCCCGGAAGACGCTCCTGATTTCACGTCACGGTACTGGGATGTCCTGACCAGTCCACTCTACCCGTTCGGGTACGGGCTTAGCTACACAACTTTTTCATTCGACAATCTGAAAGTGAGCCAGGCCGAGGCGAAGGTGGGCGCCAGTCTTGAGGTGTTAGTCGACGTCAAGAACACGGGCGGCCGGCCGGGAGATGCCGTGGCGCAACTCTATATTCACCAGCGCGCCGGCAGCGCTTCGCGTCCAGTCCGGGAGTTGAAGGGCTTCCAGCGAGTGAACCTGGCAGCGGGCGAGAAACGGACGATTCGCTTTACGCTCGGGCCAGAGGAACTGCGCTTCTGGAGTCCCGCCAAAAGAGAATGGGTGATTGAGCCGGAGCAGTTCGACGTGTGGGTCGGGGAAGACTCGACGGCCAAGCTGCACGGGGAGTTCCGCCTCACGCGCTGAAGAGGAAGCGAACTGCCCTTGGATAGCCGACTGCTAGTCTCCACCGAGGCCCTCGGGATGCAGACCGGCACGCCAAAGCCGGTTCTCGAAGGTATTGCCGTTACTCGTCAAACCTCTGATCGAACGATCGAGGGCGCGGCGGTTCGCTCGCTTTGTCCGGATCGTGACCGGCTTGCATGGCTGCTGTGTCGGCCTCGATTTTGACCTCGACCTCGGCTCCTTCTTTGAGCTTGACTTTATCCCCACCGTCGTCGGACAAGCTATTCGGAACTCGAATTTCTCGATAAAGATGATCCGCGCCCTCGACGACGATCTGTGCTTTCTCCGGTTCGCCGGAATAGGGGTGAGGCTTGATCACCTTTTCGACAACGGCTGGAAAAGCGGTGCTTGCCTTTGACCTCTTTTTTGTAGACACGACTTAAGCCCCTCCAAGCCCGCTCCTGTTGGCAAGCGACGTAATTGGCGAATTCAGTCTCTGTTTGTTTTCCTACACACGCCATCAGTAAGACACTGTAGGCAAACCGGATTTCAGAGCCCTTTCAGGTTTGCTTGGTACATTCAAAGCAGGTGTCGGAACGCCAGCAAGGGATTCTCGCGTGAATCACCGGTTGCTCTACATCCTCGTGACGCTTCTAGGTCTGGCGACGGCAAACACCGTCTCTGCGCAGGGGCCCGAGGCATCCGGCAACGCTGCCACAGGGGGCGACGAGCGAGCGGGGACGCATTCCCTAACCGGGGTTGTCCTAGATCCGTCTGGGGCGGCCATCGCGAAGGCGCAAGTCTCGCTCGTGAGCACGGGGTCAGAGGCTGTCGCCCAAACCCAGACTGACGCCGTCGGGGCTTTCCACTTCGACAACATTCCCCCCGGCAAGTACACCCTCGAGCTTCACGCGGATGGATTCCGCGACGCGCATATGCCTGTCGCAGCTACCGGCAAGAGGCTCTCTTCGATCCGGGTCGTGCTGCAAATCCTGGTGCAGACGGAAAACGTCACGGTTGCGACCGGGGTGAACGTGCCATTGGTCAGCACCGAGACGTCAGAGAATCAGAACAACAACGCCATCAACCGCGACGCGCTCGACCGCGTGCCCGTTTTTGATCAGGACTACATCACGACCATGTCGCGGTTTCTGGATGATAGTGCGACGGGCACAAACGGCGTTACGCTCGTGGTGAACGGGATCGAAGCGAACGGACCGGGCGTGACACCCTCGGCCGTGCAGGAAGTGAGGATCAACAATAATCCCTATTCGGCCCGCTTCTCACGGCCGGGCCGGGCGCGATTGGAGATCATCACCAAGGGCGGATCTCCCGACTACCATGGCTCGCTGAATTTCATGTTTCGCGACTCGGTGTTTGACGCGAGCAACGCCTTCGCCACCTTCGGGAAGCCGCCCGAGCGGCGCGAGTATTTCGAAGGCTCGGTGACGGGGCCGATCCGGCACAGCAAGCGCACTAGTTTTCTGCTATCGCTCGACGAGGACTTGCTGGATCAGCAGGCCATTATGGACTCAAGCGCTATCGGCGCCGCTGAAGCGGACGGTTTTGGGCCGTTTGCGCAGTCGGTATCCAATCCCACGCATCACTTCTTCGGGTCGGGCCGCATTTTTCACGATCTGGCCAATGGCGACCAGTTCTGGATCGGCTACTCCTACGAACATCGCTCCAGCGAAAATTCAAACGTCGGCGGGACCATTCTGCCCAGCGCTGCCACCGACACGCATTTTCTGGAGCATGAGATCAACGTTAGCTATCTGCATCAGATTTCGCCGCATTGGTTGAATCAAACCAGATTTCTGGTAGGGCACTACGATTCAAAGGTCGCCAGCGTCAATCCAGCGCCGCAAATCGCGGTTTCCGGACTCTTCACGGCAGGCGGCGCGCAAGCTGACACGAGGCGCACAGAATACCATTTTGACGGCACCGACTTCGCTACCTACGCCAGCGGCAAGCATCAATTGAGTTTTGGAATTGACGTTCCCGACATCAGCCGACGTGGGCTTGACGATTTCACCAACCGCGCAGGCACGTACACCTTTGCGACTTATTCCCCAGCGGCCCCAACGCCCGCAACTTACCTGTTGCAAACGGGGCAGGGGCACGTGGCTTTTCTGGAAAAAGTCATTTGCGGATTTTTCGAGGACAATATCCGTCTGAATCCGCATTTCTCTCTTTATCTGGGGATGCGCTACTACTGGCAGAACTTCTTCCACGACAAGCCTCACAACTTCGCTCCGCGCGTCAGCTTCGCTTACGCGCCCACGACGAAGGGCAAAACTGTAATTCGCGGGGGCGGCGGTATGTTTTACGATCGCACGGGGCCCAGCCCGATCGGCGACCTGCTGCACTTTAACGGCGCGAACCTGTTGCGTTTCATCGTCGAGCAGCCGTCCTATCCCGTGACCCCAGCTGAACTGGCCGGTGTTCCCACCAGCATTGTCTCCCTCGACCCCCGACTCCGCATTCCTTACACGATCCAGTACAGCATCGGGGTGGAGCAGCAGGTCACCGCCAAGAGTACGTTCAGCGCAGTCTACCTCGGCTCGCGCGGCATCGATGTGTTTCGCTCCATCGACGCCAACGAACCCATCATGGTCGGTACCAGCTCGGTGCGGCCGAACCCGGCTCTAGGCCAGCTGCGCCAAATGCAATCCGAGGGATACCTAAAGGGCAACGCGCTGGAACTCACCTTCCGCGGGAAGCCGAGCAAGTATTTCTCCGGGCAGATCCAGTACACCTTCAGCCGGACGAACAACAACACGAGCGGCATCACTTTCTTCCCGGCGAACAGCTACGATCCCGCAGCCGACTGGGGACGCGCTGACACCGATCGTCTACACAAGTTCGATCTGCTGGCGTCATCGCAGCCCACAAAATACTTCACGCTCGGCGCTGCGCTCTCGGTTTACTCCGGCAAGCCGGTGAACATCGTCTCCGGTGGCGACGATAATCACGACGGCATCCTGAATGATCGTCCCGCAGGCGTTCCGCGCAATTCCATGGCCGGACCGGGACTGATTAATCTCGACCTGAACTTGTCCCATGACTTTCGGCTCACAAAGGCGAAGAAGGAGACGCGGGTCTTAACGGTCTCGTTGAATTCCTTCAATGTGCTGAATCATCCGAACTATGTGACCTACATCGGAGTCCTGTCTTCCCCGTTGTTCGGGAAGCCGGTCGCGGCGCAGCCTCCACGCCGCATGCAGTTCGATTTGCAATTCAAGTTTTGAGCCGGGAGTTCCTTGGCGCGGCGCGATTTCGACCCGCCTGCTCGACGCCGCTCTCGCTCCTTATCGCTCCCCATTCAATAACAAAACCTAATAGCCACCATAAATAGATTCGATTTCCGCGATTGCGGTGGCGGACGGTACAGTGAGGCGTCGTTGAATCCACTGCGGGAGGCGAATCCGCACAGGAGTCATGTATCGGTGTCTGCGGGTAGAAAGCTGATCGCCACGTTCGCGACGGCTTTGCTGGTTTTAGCTTTGGCACAGGTGGTCTGCGCCCAGACAGGTCCAACAACTTCGGGCTCGGCGACGGATACGAATGCGCGGCTCGCCAAACTGGAGCAACAGACAGCCGACGCTAAGAGTTCCGCCGACAATGCCTGGATGCTGACCAGCGCGGCTTTGGTCTTGATGATGACCGGCCCGGGGCTGGCATTGTTCTATGGCGGACTGGTGCGCAAGAAGAACGTGATCGGCACGATGATGCAGAGTTTTGCCATGATGGCGGTGGTCACCGTGCTCTGGGGACTGTTCAGCTACAGCTTGGCGTTTAGCTCGGGCAACAGTTTCATGGGAGGGCTGCAGAATCTTTTCCTGCGCGGCGTGGGAGCGGCGCCGGATGCGGATTATGCCGCAACGATTCCGGCGCAGACTTTCATGGTTTATCAATTAATGTTCGCGATCATCACGCCGGGATTGATTGCGGGGGCGTTCGCCGAGCGCATGAAGTTCAGCGCGATGCTGGCATTCATGGTTTTGTGGTCGGTGATCGTCTATGACCCGATGGCGCACATGGTGTGGGGCAAAGGCGGGCTGCTGAATGCCTCGCTAGGCGGGCGTTTCCCGACACTGGATTTTGCGGGTGGGACTGTCGTGCACGTTACGTCGGGAGTCTCGGCCCTGGTATGCGCGCTGTATCTGGGGAAGCGCGTCGGGTATCCAAAGGAACCAATGCCGCCGCATAGCGTAGTGCTGAGTTTCATTGGCGCATGCCTGCTGTGGGTGGGATGGTTTGGATTTAATGCCGGGAGTGCGCTGGCGGCGGGGAGTCTGGCGACCAGCGCATTTGTCGCAACCCACTTCGCGGCGGCCGCGGCCACGGTGGGATGGGCCGGAGCCGAGTGGATCCGCAACGGAAAGCCCAGCGTGCTGGGAGGGATTTCAGGAGCGGTGGCCGGATTGGTGGCGATCACTCCGGCGGCCGGATTCGTGAAGCCGATGCCGGCGCTGGTGATCGGGTTGATCGCGGGCGTGTTTTGCTATGGGATGGTGGCGAAGGTGAAGGCAAAGTTCGGCTATGACGATTCGCTCGACGCCTTCGGCGTGCATGGCGCGGGAGGGACGCTGGGGGCGCTGCTGACAGGGGTTTTCGCGGTGAGCGCAGTCAACCCTATATTTAAAGACGCACAGGGGAATACGCTGGCTTCCGGATTGATCGAGGGCAACGCGCATCAACTGCTCAATCAGTCGGTGGGCGTTGCGATTGCCTGGGTCCTGGCCGTTGTGGGCACGCTGGCGATCCTGAAGGTCGTGGACGTCACCATCGGCTTGCGAGTTACGGAGGACGAAGAAGTGCAGGGCCTGGACCTCTCCCAGCACGGAGAAGAGGGATACTATTGGGAGACGTCGACCTAGGTTGGCGAGAACGCTGGTTGTGGCCATCCGGCGCGACGGCGTAAATAACGCGGAACAGGACTTGAAAACATCATGACGAAGCTCGAGGCGATCATTCAAAACTCCAAGCTGGACGCAGTCAAGATCGCGCTGCACGAAATCGGCGTCGAGGGCATGACGGTGATCGAGGTGAGAGGCCATGGGCGGCAGAAGGGACACACCGAGGTCTACCGCGGCCGCGAATACAGCGTCGATCTGATTCCGAAGACCAAGATCGAGATGGTGCTGGCCGACGCCATGGTCGAGAAGGCCGTGCAGGCCGTGTTGGGCGCGGCGCGGACGGGGAAGATCGGTGATGGCAAGATATTTCTCTCGCGCGTGGATGAAGCGATCCGCATACGGAATGACGAGCGCGGAGAAGGAGCGTTGTAGAGCGGAGCGATCCGCCTTGGCCTTGCATGATGGCGGCGTCCCCATTGATCGCCGAACTCCGCAGCTCCCTCAGCGAGGAGTCGGCCCGCATCCAGCAAGCTTTCGAGTCCTCCGGCGACGGCCGCGCGGCCGTGGCGCAACGCACCCGGCTGATTGAAGACATTCTGCAAAAGCTGTGGCGCGACATTGTTTCTCCGGATAGCGCGGGCCCAGTCAATTTTGCGCTGGTGGCCACCGGCGGTTTCGGGCGCGGATGGCTGTTTCCCTACTCCGACATTGATCTGCTGTTTCTCTTCGGCGACCGCGACGCCGAACAAGCCTTCCGTGATCCCGTGCGCAGGTTTTCGCAGGAATTGTGGGATCTGCGCCTGAAGCTGAGTCCGGCGTCGCGCACCCTGGCTGAGTGCGACCGCTACGACGCCAATAATACCGAGTTCACGATTTCTCTTCTCGATTGCCGGTATCTGGTTGGCGATCGCGATCTATTTCGCCGCCTCCACGACAAAGTGATTCCGAAGCTGGTGACGCGCGAATCGAAGGCGTTGCTGCAGGGGTTGGCCGAGGTCACGCGCGAGCGTCACGCCAAACATGGGATGACGCTGTATCACCTGGAGCCGAATTTGAAGGAGGCTCCGGGCGGGTTGCGCGACTGCAATGTAGCCTTCTGGCTCGCGCTGATTTCGGCGATCGACAAGCTGCACGACTGGCCGGACGCGAGTTCACTGCGGGCTCCAGTACGCAAGCAACTGGAGGCGGCGCTGGATTTTCTGATGTCGGCACGTTGCTTTCTGCACTTCCGCCATGGGCGGGACGACAACACGCTCAGCTGGGAGGCGCAGGACGCGGCGGCGGCAGCCAAAGTGGGAGCTGCGGACGCGCAGGAGCTTTCGGCCGCCGACTGGATGCGGATTTACTTCGGCCACGCACGCGCGGTGCAGCGGACCGTCACCCAGTTGCTGGAAGAGATTCCAGAAGCGTGGTCGGCGCTCTACCGGCAGGTACAGAGTTGGCGTTCGCGGCTGACGACAGCGGATTTCTCCGTCGTCGATGGCCTGATTTTCTTGCAGCAACCTTCGGCGTTGCAGGACCCGGAGGTGCTGCTCCGGCTGTTCCACTTCATGGCGCACCATGGGCTCAAGTTGAGCGCGACCACGGAATACCGCATCGAACAGGCGCTCCCGGCGCTGGCTGTGACTCCGCCGCGCGGAGCTGAACTGTGGTTGTATTTGCAGGAGACGCTGCTCCAGCCCTACGCCGCCGACGCGTTGCGGGCGATGCACTCCTTGCGATTGCTGACGCTGCTGCTGCCGGAGTTGAAGCTGATCGATTCGCTGGTAGTGCGCGATTTCTATCATCGCTTCACGGTGGATGAGCATTCCTTTCTCGCCATCGAGAGCCTGCACCGGCTCAAGCAGTCGCAGTCGGAGTGGGACAAGCGGTACGGCGAACTGCTCGGCGAACTGGAAGACCCGGAACTGTTGTACTTGGCGCTGCTGCTTCACGACACAGGCAAGGGCATGCCCAACGGCAATCATGTGGAGTCGAGCCTGGACGTGGCCAACCATGCGATGGATCGCCTCGATGTGGATCCGAAAGAGCGGGCCGAGGTGCTGTTTTTGATTGCCAACCACTTGGAGATGTCGGCGGCGCTGCGGCGGGACATTTTCGATCCGGCAACGGTCGCGGCATTCGCCGTGAAGATGGGAACGCCGGAGCGGCTGAAGATGCTTGCTCTGCTGACCTATGCCGACATCAAGGCGGTGAATCCGGAGGCACTGACGCCCTGGAAGGCGGAGAATGTCTGGCAGCTATACATTGGCGCTGAAAACTACCTGAACCGCAGCGCCGACCTGCGCGTGCACGCCGACGTCAATGATGAGAAGCTGGCTCGGCTTCGGACGCTCGCGCCCGTGACCAGCAGCAAGTTCAAGGGGTTCCTGGAAGGGTTTCCGCAAAGGTACTTGCTGGTGCATACCGCCGAGGAAGTCATGCGGCACATGGGGATGGCGGACGAGCTGGGGGTTGATCCGGTGCAGGTGGAGCTGAAGCGCGGGCGACATTGGTACGAGTTGACGCTGGTTACCCCGGACCGTCCCGGCCTGTTCGCCACGCTGGCTGGGGTGCTGGCGGCGTGGGGCATGAATATCGTAAAGGCGAATGCGTTTTCGAACCAGGCCGGGACGGTCGTGGACACGATTTACTTTACCGACCGCTTTCGCACCTTGGAGTTGAACCTTTCGGAGTGGGAGCGGTTCCGGCGCAGCGTGACCAGCGTGCTGCTGGGAGAGGCTGATCTGGAGAAGATGCTGCGCGATCGCCAAAGGTCGGAGAAGGGCGCGATCGCCAAGGTTAAGGTGGAGACGAAGATCGAGTTTGACGATTCCTGCTCGTCGACCAGCACGCTGGTGCAAGTGATTGCCCAGGATCGTCCGCGACTCCTGCACCGGATTGCGTCGTGCCTGTCAGATCAGGAGTGCAATATCGAGATCGCTTTGATCGATACCGAGGGGCAGATGGCGATTGATACGTTCTATCTAACGTCGGGCGGTAAGAAGCTGAAGGCGGGGCATTGTCGGCAAGTGGAGAAGGCGCTGGTGGAGGAGTTGCGGGGGGAGTGAGGCGCACACGCCAAGGCGTGAAATAAGCGCGATTGCTTTAGAGTGTCGTCCCTACGGGACTCGATTGATCCTCTTTCGCGATTCCCCAGGACTTACGTCCTGGGCTAAATTATGCCGCCCCTTCGGGGCTACTTCGCCGAAAACTTGAACACTGTCTTCGAACGGAACGTCTCGCCCGGCCTCAAGATCGTCGACGGGAAATCCGGATGGTTCGGCGAATCCGGAAAGTGCTGCGTCTCCAGGCAGAGGCCGTAGCGGCGCTTGTAGACGTGGCCTTGCTTGCCGGTGATTGTGCCGTCGAGGAAGTTTCCGGTGTAGAACTGCACGCCCGGCTGCGTGGTGGAGACTTCCAGCACGCGGCCGCTGGTGGGCTCATAGACGCGCGCGGCCAGGGAGAGGCCGTCGCCCTTTCGGTTAAGAACCCAGTTGTGGTCATAGCCGTGGCCGAGGACGAGTTGCTCGTACTTGTCGTCGATGTGAGCACCGATTCTGGTCGGCGTGGTGAAATCGAACGGTGTGCCTTTTACCGGGCGGAGTTCGCCGGTGGGGATGAGATTTTTGTCGACCGGGGTGAAGCGGTCGGCATTGATCATGATTTCGTGATTCAGAATGTCGCCGTTGCCTTCGCCGGCAAGATTGAAGTAACTATGCTGGCTCAGGTTGAGCGGCGTCGCCTTGTCGGTGGTGGCTTCGTAGTCGATGACAAGTGCATTGTCGTCAGTCAGGGTGTAGGTGACCTTAACTTTAAGATTACCCGGGAAGCCATCATCGCCGTCTTTGCTGAGATAGCTGAAAGCCACGCCGGTCTTACCTTTTAGCGGTTCACCGTCCCAGACCACTTTGTTGAACGTCTTGTCGACGCCGCCGTGCAGCGTGTTGGGCCCGTCGTTCTTGGGCAAGGTGTAGGTCTTACCGTCGAGCGTAAACGTACCATTGGCAATGCGGTTGGCGTAGCGTCCGACGATGGCGCCGAAGTACGGAGGATTGGGGATATAGCCCTCGAGCGTGTCGTGGCCGAGGACGACGTCGCCAGGCTGACCTTTGCGGTCGGGGACGCGGATGGAAAGAATGATACCGCCATAGTTCATCGCTCGGATTTCAACGCCGTGAGAATTTGTGAGTGTGTACAAGTTGACCGGCCTCCCGCCCTCCTTGCCAAAGGGCTGCTGTTGAACTCCGGAATTGGGTTTTGCAGACTGGGCGAGAAGGAACCCGCCGATCGTAAGCACGAGAACGAGGAAATACGGAGGTAAGGAGCGCCGTGGCATCATGGCGGAAAGTGTACTACGTTTTGAAAGGGCACGGCTTTCAGCTGTGCCGCAAAGACTTCGCGGCTCTCATTACCCTTTCAGGGCGCGGTCACAGCAAATCCGACCTAGCTGGCAGAATGCTCGATTCTAGCTGGGAGCGGCAGGAATGGCAGAAGGAGCCTTCGCGCAGATCAATCCATTCCACGGCATGGGCTGAGGCCATGGCGCAGCGGTAGTCCTGACAATGGCGGAGATGGAAGGTGTGGCCGAGTTCGTGCGCGGATTCTTTGAGCAGGCGCTGGCCGAACAGGACGTCGTCGCGGTCGAGGCCATAGAACTCCTGACGCAAACGATGGAAGGAGACGATGGCGCAGGGCCCTCCCATTTGCGCCTCGCCAAAAACGTATTTCAGGATGGGGATGTAGAGATCGACGGCTGTAATGCCGATGACACGCCAGTGTTCCGCGGCCAGCCAAGGCGTGCATGCGTTGCAGAAGTTCGGAGGAGTGATATTGCTGGCGCTCAATGTGATACGCAGGGGCCGGATTAAGTTCAATGGGCAGGACTTCACAGCGCACTCCAAAACACCGCGGAATGGCTTGGCCACAATCCTCGAGCAGCGAGGGCTCCAGCTTTCCGACCGGCAGCAGATGCACCAGATTCATGGTGGACCAGATTCATTTGGTCAAATCTGTTCAACCCAGATTGAGTTAAGCACTTTCATCTTCATCGCATTTCCACCGGAGTGCGCGTCCAGCCGTAGCGCTTGAGTTTGTGGTGGAGCGTGACGCGGTCGATGTCCGAGGACTTCGGCGGCCCGACTCTGGTTTCCGCTGCACTCGTCGAGAGTGCGCAGAATGTGGACGCGCTCGATTTCATCCAAAGACCTGCCGCTGGGCGGAGGAGTCTGCGGCTTGAAGATGAAATCCTGCTCTCGCAGTTCGGGCTCCTGCGCCACAACCATGGCACGCTCGACCGCATTTTCCAGTTCCCGGACGTTGCCCACCCACGGTTGCTGCTGCAGCTGAACCATGGCTGTCCGGGCGATACGTGTGACCTGCTTGTTCATAGCCAGAGAAAATTTCCGCACGAAATGTTCGACCAAAAGCGGAATGTCTTCCCGGCGGTCGCGCAGCGGCGGCAGTTCGATATGAAAAACGTTGAGCCGGTAGAAAAGATCGGGACGGAACGCGCCCTCTTCGATCAATACTTCAAGATTCTTGTTGGTAGCCGCCACGCAGCGGAAGTCGACTTTGATGACCTGGTTTCCGCCCACGCGGGTAATCTCGCGCTCTTGCAGGACACGCAGCAGGTCGGTCTGAGTCTTCAGGCTGATGTCGCCGATCTCATCGAGGAATACTGTGCCGCCCTCGGCGATTTCGAATTTGCCCTTCTTGCGAAATTGGGCTCCGGTGAACGCGCCTTTTTCGTGGCCGAAGAGCTCGCTTTCGAGAAGAGTCTCGGTGAGGGCGCCACAGTGAATCACGACCAGGGGATGGAACCGCCGCATGCTGGCGGCATGAATGGCGCGAACCACGAGTTCTTTGCCGGTGCCACTTTCGCCCGTGATCAGTACGTTTGCATCGGTCGGAGCAACGGTCTCGATGGCCTCGAAAACTTTGTGCATCGCCGGACTCTGCCCAACAAGATCGCCGGGACTGGTCACTTCGGCGACGGTCTCCCGCAGGCGTATGTTCTCCTTCTCGGCCCGGCGATGAGCCAGCGCTTTCTTTACCAGGTGAGCGATTTCGTCTGGGTCGAGCGGCTTGCTGACGTAGTCGTAGGCGCCGTTTTTCAGGGCAGTGACGGCGGTTTCGACCGAAGCGTAGCCCGTCATCATGATCACGACGAGTTCGGGATCCATCTCGTGGAGGCGGCGCTGCAGCTCGATGCCGTCGGTACCGCGCATTTTGATGTCGAGCAGGGCGAGGTCCCATTTGTTCTCGGCCATGCGAGTTAGGGCTTCGCTGGCGCTTTCGGCGGTTCCGATTTCGTAGCCTTCTTCGCGGAACCATTTTCCGAGGGAGTCGCGGACGCTGAGCTCATCGTCAACGATCAATATTTTGCCTTGTGTTTCCACGTTAGTTACCTCCCGGAGTAGCGACGGTTTCGTGCGAGGGAGCAGTCCTGCCTGGTTCGGCCTCCCACGGCAGAGTAACGGTAAAAGTCGTGCCGCGGCCGACTTCGGATTCCACCTCGATGCTTCCGCTGTGCCGCTCCAGAATGCTGCGGCTGATGGCCAGGCCCAATCCAACACCGCGCCCGGTTTCTTTGGTCGTGAGAAATGGCTCGAAGAGGCGGGAAAGGATGTCGGGCGGAATACCGACGCCGTCGTCGCGCACGACTGTGCGGACGCAATTCTGTTCTGGGCTGAAGCTGGTTGTGATCCAAACGTTGCCACCTTGCGGTAGCGCATCCATGGCATTCATCACCAGCGCAAGGATTACCTGCTCGATCTGCGCCGCGTCGCAAAGAATTTGTGGCAGATCGGCATCAAGCTGCAGTTGCACTTGAATGCTGGCCAGATCCAGCTGGTGTTGCACCAGCCGCAGAGAGCGGTCGACGACCTGGTTCAAGTCGGTGAGCTGCAGATTCATGGGCGTAGTGCGCGAGAACGTGAGCAGGTTCTTGACCAAGTCGCCGCAGCGGCGGCTCTCGCTGGCGATGAGATCGAGAGAGTCGCAGATTTCCTGGTGGCGGTTCCGGCCATCATTGTTTTTTTCGGGATGATCGATCCACTTGCGCAGCAGCTTGGCGTAGGTGAGGATGCCGGAGAGCGGGTTGTTGATTTCATGCGCGAGCACTGCGGCCATCTTGCCGATGGAAGCCATCTTCTCGGTGTGCAGGGCATGTTCGTGGGCGCGCTTCAGCTCGCGCGTCTTTTGTTCGACGCGCTCCTCGAGCGTGCGCGTCCAGGCCAGATTCTGGTTGTGTTCGGCTTGTAACTGCAGGCTCATGCCGTTGAAGGAGCGAGCCAGTTGGCCGATTTCGTCGTCCGAGAGCACATCGATCTGATAGCCGAGATCCCCGGCCGCGAGGCGTTCGGTACCGCGCTCCAGCGCTTTGACGGGAACACCGACGACGCGCCAGACGAAAAACCAGCTTAAGAACGCGATCAACAACAGAGCGCAGCCGGTGTAGATGATCATGCGGCGGCTGCCTTCGGCGAGCTGCACGTCAGCGCGTGTAAGAGACAGGTTCGTGTCGAGAACGCCCAGAATCTGCTGCTCAGCCGGATGCGCGTGGCAGGCGGCGTTGGAGCATGCGGGCTGATTCTCGATCGGAGTAATCACCCCCAGCACGCGCTCTCCCGCGGCGTTGCGATAGATGCGGAAGCGGTCGGGCCGATTCAAGCGGGTCAGCGGCTGCGACTTGGCGTGGCAGGCATAGCAGGCTTCCGCGGTCTTATCCACGACGTGGTTTAGTTCGGCCGCATCCGTGGTGTAGGTGATCCGACCCTCTTTGTCGAAGATGCGGATCTTTTCCATGCCGGGCTCGCTGGCCATGGTCTGGATGGAGTGGTAGAGCCCCTCCTGGTCGTTGCGCAGCATGTAATCGGTCGTGCTGTGCTTGATCACATCGCTCACACGTTCGGCGCTGAGCAAGGTGGTTTGCTCCAGGTGCCGGCGGTGCAGGCGGACGTTGAGGTAGCCGAGCAGGGCAAAAATCACAACCATTGCGCCGAGCAGAAGGACATTCAGCTTGGTGCTGAGGGTTGGCCTCAGACGCATCCAACGGCCGCGAGTGGGTTCAGTCTCCGGCATGCTCTGGTACCGCAGAAACGTTTGGCATATCGCTTGCGAGGTCGCCCACCGGCTCCTGTGCAAAGTGCTCTCTAGGGAAGATGGGTAAGTACTTCACGGCGAGTCCAAAGAGGGCGAAGCCGGCGCCGATGATCATCCCGGTGACCGCCAACTCGCTCCATTTCGGAAAGTAGCGGACACCTGTCGAACCTTCGAAGCCTGTAATGCTGACGTTCATCCGGTTGGTGATGAAACCGAGAACCACGAGCACTGCCGACCAGTAAAGCCCGGTCGGGCTGGATCGCACCTTCGGCTGTACCAGCAAAATCAGAGGAAGGAAAATGGCAAGGGAAATCTCCAACCAAAACAGATACATTTCGTATCCAGGATGCAGCGCCAGCCGCAAGGCGCCGCGATTGGCCAGGTCTTCGAAACGGAGGATCCCGTAAATCCCGAGCACGACCACCAGAACGCGGCCGAGTTCCTGCAGCACGGGCAGCTCCAGTTGCAGGCCGAAATGCTTGGAGCTCAGGGACGACTCGAAGATGGTCATGGCCAGTCCCACGGCAATCGCCGACAGGAAAAAGAACACCGGCAGCAGCGGGCTGTACCAGAAGGGATGCAGCTTTTCGGGAACGATCAGATACAGCGTGCCCAGCGAAGACTGATGCAGCGTGGAGAGAATCACGCCGCAGATCACCAGCGGAATCAGAATGGCGCGAACCACTTTTAGCGGCTTCTGCAGGTTGAAACGCTCTAGCACGATGGGGGAGAACTCAAGCGCCAGCACCGTGGTGTACAGCATCACGCAGTAGGCCACCTCAAACATGACCGAGTGAGGATTCCGCATGATGAGGGGATGCCATATGTTGTAGGGCTTGCCCAAGTCGTACATGAGGGCGACGCATACGAGAACATATCCGAGAAATGCCGTGAGAATCGTGGGCCGGATAATCGAGTGCATGCGCTTGATATTGAGAATGTGCACGGCGGCAGTCAGAGTGAACCCACCGGCCGCCAGCATGACGCCGCAAAGTACGTCGAAGCTGATCCAGATGCCCCAGGGGAATTGATCCGTGAGGTGAGTCGAGGCACCCAGCCCCTGCGTGAAGCGGATGAAGGTGGCATAAAGGCCGGCGGCCATCAGGAAAAGGAAGATAAGCTTCCAGAAAGTGAAGCGGAACGTCGTGGTGCGGGCCGGCGTTGCTCGGTCCATCATGACTTCCTCCCATTCTTTTTGTCGGTGGCAGGGTTGCGGCCCTCGGCGAGGGCGACTTCTTCGCGCCGATGGGTAATCCACCAGACGCCGCCCAAGACCATCCCGCCCAGCGGAACGAAATCCGGAATGTGGGACAGGACTCGGTACGTCAGCATCGGCATCGGATCTTTGGAAAGGCCAGTGCGGTAGCCAAAAGTCTCAAAGGGAACGGCGGAGAGCAGCAGCACCGACGTGCCTCCCACTTCTTCCAATCCGTAGATATGGTCCACGTACTTGCCCGGATTCTCGCGGATGCGTTGCCGCGCCTCGGCAATCAACTCGTCGCGCTCGCCGAACTTGGTGGCGCCCGTGGGGCAGATTTCCGCGCAAGCAGTCTGTTTTCCCTGGGAAACGCGGTCGGGGCACATGGTGCATTTCTGCACCTTGGGGAACAGCTTGCTCCATTCGTATTTGGGCACGCTGAAGGGGCATGCGACCATGCAGTAGCGGCAGCCCATGCACTTGGATGGGTCATAAGTGACCGGTCCGATCGCCGTCTTCTGCAGCGCCCCTACAGGGCAAACCGAGGCACACGACGGATCCTGGCAGTTCATGCATAGGCGCCGCATGAACTTGTCCCCACGGGTGAGGACCACCGTCATCTTATGCGCAGACTGGAGCTCCTCGGCCGCGATGCTGTCATCGTACGGTAGCTTGTTTTGCCCGGCGCAGGCCTGTTCGCACTGCTTGCAGCCGATGCAGACGGTGGAATCGTATAAGAGTGCTTTGCTCATGAATTGGCTCTCCGGGCATGTCTCGCTCAAGGAGACAGTTCCCTTCGGAAATGACTTCGAGTAGCGCCTGAGCTGATGAGTAAAGAAGCGGCGATTACCGACGTAACTGCGACGGAATCGAACCGAGTGCAAGCTGCTTACCTCATCAGAGCAGAGGCTGTCGCGAAAATCAGCAGCTTCAGACAGATAGAAGTTTCAACAATTAGGAGTTTCTAAGCCGTGATGCCCATCACTTTTGCACGTGATGGTGGTCATCAGGGTTTTGCAGCGTCGCTCACGGTGCCTTTCCGTAGTTATTCGCATCAACCGCCGTTGTGAATCGCATCAACCACCGCGTTTAGAACCAAGTTGTTGATGGATCAGGCCTTCGTCGTGAAGTGCTCGAATTAAGTCAGCGAAACCGCATTATCGCCTGTTGCGATCTTCATCGCAGACACTGATGCATTTTCGCGCAGGGCTCGTAACGTCGGTGATCACTTTGTTGCTAACTCATTCGCAATGCAGGAGATGCGAGTGTACCTCCGGCGACCTGCACGTTTGGCGTGGCGATTGCCTTAGAAAAGGCAGGGAGCGACCAAGAAATCAAGAGGCACTCCGGGCGAGGTGGGTTATGACGGTCATCATGGTATTGCTTACATTCGCAATCTTCCTGTTGGTCGATTATGCGCGTAGTGAGAGAAAACTGGCGAAACAGCCGGTTATGGAAAGTGCTCGTCGTGAAGTTGCGCCGCGCATGGTGCCCTCGATGGTTGCGGGCTTTCAGGTTCCCGAAAACGTTCGCTATCACGCCGGCCACACCTGGGCGCTGAGCGAGAGCCGCGATCTGGTGCGCGTGGGCATGGATGGTTTTGCCTCCAAGTTGATCGGCAAGATCGAGAGCATCACACTGCCGCAACGCGGGCGCTGGGTTCGCCAAGGGCAGAAGATTTGGACGATTTTCCGCGACGGCAAATCGGTGGATATGGTTTCGCCGATTGAAGGGACCGTAACCGACATTAACGACGCGGTCGTGAAGGATCCAGAATTGGCGCGGAAGGATCCTTACGGCGACGGCTGGCTGCTGACGGTCCAGGCGCCCGATGCCAAGATCAATTTCCGCAACTTGCTGGGCGGAGAACTGGCGCGGCTGTGGACGGAATCGGCCGCTCTCCGGCTGCGGAAGAAAATGCCGATGGCGATGGCGTCTGCCCTGGCGCAGGATGGCGGCGTGGCGGTCGATGATCTCACCGCGCATCTGCCCGACGAAGATTGGGCTACGCTGACCAAAGAGTTCTTCCTTTCATAGTTGGTGGTGAGGATAGGCCTCGCCCAAACCTCCTGTTGGCCGCCCGGTATGGATCCCGGGCGGCTTTCTTGTTTTCAGGGGAAATCTCAGTCTGGCAGGACGTTTTCCGGCACTGGTCGCGTGATCGACCTGAGAATCCAGGCACCGACGGCGACCGCGGACGTCAGCATGGCTACGCGAAGATACTGAGCGGCGGGCAAATTCACGTCTCCGAAGATGGTGCGAAGCAGGCCAAACGTCGCACTGCTGGCGCAGAGAGCGAAGTACAGACGTTCTTTCGCGCACCGGGAAATGCTCACCAGCCAGGACAGAATCGACGCCACCGTCAGGTAGATCGCAATCAGCGTGATACCGACGGCAGCCCCAGAGCCGTGAACCATGAGGGCGGCTTTCGGCGACGCAAATCCATGCAGCGCAATCCCCAGGAAGACCACCGAGTGCACGAGGGCGATCAGAGTACGCTTGCGATTTGTGAGCACCGCGAACTCATTCATGGCTCCTGCTAGCTTCTCCTGTCTTGGGTGAATCGCGTCGTGATGAGTAGCACCGGTCCTTGTGATCTGAATCACGGATTCAGCCAGAGCAGTCTGGCATCAAAGCGATTCCCGGTGGTACCATCGCGGGCGATATGAGCATTCCCAGGTTGATTCCTGCAACGGCGTTGCTCCTCAGCGCCTTGGCGCTGACATCCTTCACGGCTGGCCAATCTCAACCCACGCTTCCCCACGCGATTGTCCTGCATGCAGCGCGGTTACTCGATGTCAAGAAGGGTCGAATGGTCCAGCCAGGCGAGCTTCTCATTCAAGGCGAGCGCATTGTCGAAGTGGGGACCGTTGTCAGGCGTCCGGCCGGCGTGGAGGTCATCGACCTGGGAGATCGCACGCTTATGCCTGGGTTGATCGACGCGCACATTCACCTTTTTCTGCACCCCGGGGCTGAAGATCTACAGACCGTGCAAGAGGCGGTCCCACAGCGAACGATCACAGCCACGCTGGCCGCGAGGGATGATCTGATGGCAGGCTTCACGGCAGAGCGCGACATGGGCACAGAGGGTGCTGGCTCGGCCGATACCGCGGTGCGCAATGCCATTAACGAAGGTCGCATTCCCGGGCCGCGGCTGCGCATTAGCGGGAATGCCATCAACATCCTCGGCGGCCACGAGGACGCGATCGGGTACAACCCGGAGCAACACATTCTCCCGAACGCTACATACGCCAACAGCGCCGACGAACTGATCGCCGTCATGCGGCAGCAGTTCAAGGAAGGCGCGGACTTCACAAAAATTTATGAGACCGGGCGGGATTCGGTTCGGGATGGCAAGTTCTCGACCGTCTACCAGTACACGGAGCCGCAACTGGAAGCTGCGGTGAAAGAGGCAGCTCGGGTGGGCAAATGCGTGGCCGTGCATGCCACCGGTGAGCCGGGGACGCTGTTCGCGGCGCAGGCCGGAGTGGCCTCCGTCGATCATGCCAATCAGCTCGGCGACGAAACGATCCGGCTGATGAAGGAGAAGCAGATCTTCGCCGTGCCGACGTTTACGATCTTCGAGTACTTTGCCGATCACGCGGCTACGCCGGAGCAAAGTGCCTACGAGCACCAGATGCTCGATTTGAAAGTGCAGGAATTCAAGAAGCAGGTCGCGGCGGGAGTGCCGATGGCAGTCGGATCGGATGTGGGGCCATTTCCGCACGGCACGCAGGCCCGCGAATTTGTGCTCATGGTGAAATACGGGATGGCTCCGCTGGCCGTGCTGCAGGCAGATTTGCTTAATGGGGCAAAGCTGCTGGGCTGGGAGGAACAGATCGGGGCCCTTGACGCCGGCTATCTGGCAGATGTGGTCGCGGTGCCGGGAGATCCATTGCAGGATATCTCTGTGCTGCAGAACGTTAGCTTCGTGATGAAAGGCGGAGTCATCTGCAGGAAGTAAACGCCCGGCTCCCTCGCCGACAGCACAGATCCCTTGACTGGCGCGGGCTTTGAGGGTAAATAGCGAGGCGTCGACCGCAAAAGACTGCATACTCACCGCCGCTTCTCATGAGAGAACATCGTCAAACAGTTGATTCCGAATAGCTTGCTGCAATCCTAACCTTAGGCGGGTGGATGCCGACTTGCGCCTATCGAAGTGCTACGCCGGACTTGGCGAGCACTTATGACTTTCCGCAGCCTGCCTGCATATCTTCGAACCATCGCCGCCATTATCCTGTGTGGCCTTGCTTGTCCTGCTCTGTTGGCGCAGGGGCCGGCCACAACAGGCGCACTCCTTGATGTGCCCATGGATGCGTCAATCAGCGCGTCTAGCCCATTGGTTGCAGCGGCAGCTCCGGTCATCCAGCCGCCGGCGCGCGTGGAGGGCGAGCACAAGTTCTGGGACAAACAGAATGTAGCTCTGTTTACGGCCTCGGCAGCTCTGAGCGCGACTGACTTCGCGGTGACTCGCGCGAATCTGCAAGGCGGCGGCCGCGAACTGAATCCCGTGGTGCGCCTGTTCGGCGGATCCACAGCGGGCCTGGCCACAAACTTTATCGGAGAAACAGCGGGAGGGATTGGCCTGAGCTACTTCTTTCACAAAACCGGCCACCACAAACTGGAGCGGATGGTCTCGCTGGTGAACATCGGGGCTTCCGCGGGCGCAGTGAGCTACGGATTGACGCACCGGTAAAGTAAGACTCGCTTCCTGGAAGTTGGAGAGTCGTCAGGCCGCGGAAAGAGCGGAGGGGCCGCAAGGGCGACCCTCAGGCGCTAAAGCGCGCACTCATTTTCAGCGACTTAACGGCACGACTAGAAGTCGTGCCCTTCCCAAAACCTGCACGAGCCGGAGTTTTTCCGCAGCCTGTAGAACTCGTGCCCTTCCCAGTCTCGCGCGAATCGGCATTTTTCTTTCCCAAGGCGTATCGCTCCATACATGAGCTTCTCCCCGTGCTAAAGCTAAAAGGCCGCCCCTTTCGGAGCGGCCTTTGATTTGACGAAGGCGCCGTATCAGCGCCTTTCAGATTGATGGATTAGAAGCGGACCCGAAGGCCGAGTTCGATGTTGCGCGGCTCGCCCTCGCCACCGTACGAGCCGAAGCCTCCGAGAGCACCGAAGCCGCTGTTGTTGTAGAGGCCGAGGTAATTATCGGTCCACTGGTTATGGTTGAACACGTTGGCGAAGACGCCCTGGAATTCCAGGCTGACGCTTTCGGCCACCCGGATGTCCTTCTTGATGCTGAAGTCCATGTTCCAGTAGTTCAGGGCGTCGAGAATTCCATTGCCGCCGTCCCGGTTATCGACTCCCAGAATCGGGTTACGCCAGTTGTTGGCCTGGAGGACTCCGTTGGGGAAATAATTCACGGGGTACCCGTTGGTTTGAGTTGAGCAGAAGCCGGTTCCGGGCCCTGTATTGAAGCCGGGACATTTGTAGGCTTTAGTTTTGGGAACCGGGCCGATCGGTACCGCATTCTCCGAGTCGTAGTCACCGCAGCCGACACCATCGCACGCGCCATAGGCCTGGTAGTCGCCATAAGTTGTACCGACCTGAGTCGGAGTACCTGATCCTGCGGCGAAGATAGCGGCAAACGACCAGCCACCCAACGCCCGTCCCAAGATCCCCGACTGCCCCTTGAAGAATGGGGGCGCGTACACGAAGTACGCGTTATAGAGGAATTTGCGGTCCCAAGCCTGTCTCCCATACATTGTTCGCAGATTGAAGGGATCGAGGGCCGTGAGTTCGCTCGAGGACTGGGCGTTCGCTCCAGTGCCCAAAGCCTTGGACCAGGTGAAGTTGGACTGCGCATTCCAGCCATGCCAATCGGCGATCTTGACAGAAACAAAGCCAGCGTTGTAATTGCCATACCCGATGCTGGCGTTCTGGTAAGCGCCGTCGGTGTATTGGCCGGAGCAGCCGTTACTACCCGTACCGCCCAGGCCCAAGGCTGCGCAGGTGGAGGGAATCGGCGTGCTCTGCATGCTGCGCGGGAAGTTGAACCCGCCAACATTGCCGTTCACCGAGGTACACCCAGTGGACGGGCAGCCTACCGCACCGCTGTCCAGATCACTCCAAATGCCCCAGACCTGCGCATTGGCGAGGTTGCCGGTGCCATTAACGCCTTCATTGGCCACGACCGCCTGAGTGCAGTTGGCGAAACCGTTGCAGTAGCCGGTGCCTTTAAGGGCGGCCTCGAAAAAGGGCTGCGCAGTGACTGCGCCGGCGTTTCCCGCGCACCCGCCGCCGGCCATGCCCGCGAACCCGCCGCAATATTGCAACACCGTGTTGGCGTAGGCGTTTTTGAATTGCTGGCCGCCCAGCGTCATCATGTAGGGAACCGGGTTAAGTTCGACGGGCTCGTACTCGTGGGTGATCCTGCGATAAATGTAGCCCAGTTCCATCGTGATCCTGCGATTGAGCTGCTTCTGGACGGTGACGTCGAAAGAGTCGATCGCGTTGGCCCGGAAATTGGGATCCAGACCCTCGGGAGTTGAGGAGAAGGCGTTATTGATCCCTGGATAAACCGGTTGAGGCAGCGTCGGACTCGCAAGGGAGGTCAAAGGAACGGTCGGACCACCGGTAGCAGAAGCGGTTTGCCCAACGCGAAACGCGTTACTCAAGGTGCCAGCGCCCGACGAGCCGCAGTTCCAGGCTCCCGCGGTGACGAGGTTCGACTTGCAAGCTACGGGCTGTTCAAGGCCGAGGCCGAGCAACGGCACCAGCACCTGCACCACGCCGTTGGTGCGGCCGTATTGGCGGCCATAGCCGAACCGAACCACGGTATTGCCCAAAGCGCCGGTGGTGGCTTTTGGCGACCACGCAAACGCGACGCGGGGGCTGAATTCACCGTAGAACGGGTTGTAGGGATACTTCAGGCCGTTGGCGGTATTACCCACCAGGTCAAAGCCCATGATGGGATTGAATACCTGGCCTGCCAGAGCGGCTTTCTCGGTACTGGCCAGATAGGCCGTGGTACTGACCGGCTGATTTGCCTGGTCAACCAGCTCCGCTTGCTTTCCGTTTTCCTCGACCGGCGGCATCTCCAGCGCCCAACCCAAGCCGTAGGTTAAGGTGAAGGTTGGCTTCATGTGCCAGGTGTCGCTGAAATACACGTTGTAGTAGGGAATGTGACTCTTGTCGAAGGCGTCTGAGAGGGGTGGCTGCAGGTTGAGATTTGCACCGGCACGGGTAAACATCTGCGACGCGATGGAAGTGACGCCCAGAACCGTGGCGACCAGGGAATCGCAGGTGGTGGTCTTTGTGGAAATGGTGGGTGTCGTAGCGCAAGGATAGGAGCTGGCGATTAACGATCCGCTAGTTCCATCGCCCAGAGAGTAGACGGGGAAGGCGTTGATGGAGCCGCCACTGTCGTTGCGTTGATGATAGTTGAAATTGCGCTGATAGGTGCCGCCAAACTGGAACAGGTGGTTGCCTTTCAGCATGGAAATGTCGTCGCGAAACATGTTGTCCATCCCATCCCAGAAGCGCCGCCGGATTTGCTGATTGTTGGTGTTGAACGGGGCGAGATCCTGGGTCGCCGTCTGGCCGCCGTCCAATTCGAGCGCGCCACCCAAACCAGGGAGTTGCGGCGGAGCTCCGTTTCGCGACCAGGCCCACCAGTTCCGCAGGTGGCTGAAGTGAAAGTCGTTGGTGGTGTTGTTCGTAATGTTAGTGGTCAACCCCGCGACCAGGTACCAGTCTTGAACGGGATCGCTTGAGGCGGAAGCCGGCGTACCCTTAGTGTCGCCGGGGAAAAAGCCTCCAATATCAACCTGGTCATTGGAAGCAAGCTTGATGTTGTAATAGCGATAGCTGACCATGAAATGCTGTTTGGAAGAGAAATCATGGTCAATGCGGCCCACGGCAAACTTGCTGGTTGTGGGCAAATTCAGGTTCCCCGCAAACCCAAGGACGTTAGCACTGTCGCAGAGGCTCAGGCTGCAGGTGGCGTTGGACGCGGGCGCGTACTTGCTCCATATTTGCGAAACCAAAGGGTTGAGCCCGAGTTTAAGCGGGTCACAAAGACCTCCCGGGGCAGCGGCACAGCCGAAATTCGCCGGGATTATTGTCCCGTCGGGGGCGGTCACTGGAGTGTTGTTCAGGTTGTAAGCGATCTTGCCGGTGCTGGCGTCCGTCAACAACCCCAACTGCAAGGCCGGTGAGGGAACGTTCCTGATGACGGTCTCGGAGTTCGGATAGCGGAAGCCCTCATAGTTGAAAAAGAAGAAGGTTTTGCCGCCGAGAACCTCTTTCGGAATAAGTGGCCCTCCGATGGCCCCGCCAAACCGGCTGTAATGGTAGGCTGGAAGACCAATATGACCGCAGTTCGGCGAGCTGGTAGGGCAATTGCCATTTGCCGGAGACCACCAATTGTTTTGGTTGTTCTGCCAGGAGTTCGAGGACCAGTTGTTGTCTTTGTAGTATTCGTAAGCGGTGCCGTGGAACTGACTGGTGCCGCGCTTGGTAACGACCTTGATTTCGGCGCCCGCTGAACTATTGAAATCCGCCGTCTGGCCGGCAGTGTTCACCTTGAACTCCTCGACGCTGTCAGCCGGAGTTGGCATTACGCCCGACGGGGCGCCATAAGTAAAGTTCGAAGCCATCCCCCCGGTCGGGTCGCCGATAACGAGCTGTTGCTGCGTGTTGGTATATACGCCGCCGCTGCCGTCCATGTCGTTACTGTTGTTGCCGCCATCCAGCGAGAAATAGCTTTGGTCGTTCACTGCGCCGCCCACATCGCCACCCGCGCTTACGCCGGGCTGCAGCTCGATGAAGGTGTTGACGTCGCGACCGATAGTCGGCAGGTTGTCGAGGGCGATCGCCGTGACCGTGTTACCCACGGTGGCGTTCATGGTCTGCAATTCGGTGCCGACCGCCGTCACTTCCACGACTACGTTGGCGCCTCCGACTTGCAGGGAGATATTCAGCGTGACCGTGACTCCAACCGTAACCGTGGCCTGGGTCTTGGTAGTGGAGAAGCCCTGTTTGGCGATGGTGAGATCGTAGGCGCCGGGGGGGACGTCGACAAAAATGTATCGTCCCGCATCGTTGGTGGTGGCGTTGCGAGCCGACTTTGTTGCCGTGTCGGTGAGCGTCACCGTGGCGCTATTCACAACCGCCCCACTGGCGTCGGTCACGGTCCCGGCAATCGTGCCGGTGCTCGTTGATTGCGCCCACATGGGAACCGCACTACAGAGTGCCAAAACACTCAGGCACAGAACGAGAGTTGCGAAGACAGAACAGTGCTGAAGACGAACGCGCATGATACAGTCCTCCTGGAAGAGCTTGTCCTTCAATTTGCGAAAGTCCTGCAATTACCGCTTCTTTTATTGCAAAAGCTCCTGATAGGCCGCAGACATTAACACCTTTCAATGCACGAAAACAAGTCATAATTGTTTTGATTCGATAATTTGATAGATTACTATCTAAATATATGAAAATAAACATGTTGTGGCGCATTTTAGGGCGTTTTCTTTGCGCGCAAACAGAAACGTATGAAGGTGTTGTGTTTCAAATGGTGAATTACGTGCCAGCCACTCACCGCTGCTTTGAGCTTGTTTCCCAGCGCATCGTCCAGTAGTTTTGATCGTGATGCAGGTCAAAAACAAACGTGGGGGCAGGACCCTTCCAGTTGAATTGGCAGGGTTTGAACAAACTTATGAGAATCGCGAAAGACGTTACGGAATTGATCGGCAACACTCCGCTCGTGCGACTGAATAAAGTCACGGCGGGTTGCGTCGCAGAAGTAGTGGCGAAGCTGGAGAGCCAGAATCCGCTGGCCAGCGTGAAAGACCGCATCGGCGTCAGCATGATTAACGAGGCGGAACGTGCGGGAAAGATTCAGCCGGGCAAGACGGTGTTGATCGAACCAACGAGTGGGAATACGGGCATCGGGCTGGCCTTCGTTGCTGCGGTAAAAGGCTACAGGCTGATTCTGACCATGCCTGACACCATGAGCCAGGAACGACGCGTGCTTTTGCTCGCACTGGGCGCGGAGATCGTGTTGACGCCGGGACCGCGCGGCATGAAGGGCGCGATTTTCAAAGCGGAGGAGATTCTGGCCAGCATTCCAAACGCTTATATGCTGCAGCAGTTCGACAACCCGGCGAATCCGAAGATTCACTTCGAAACTACCGGGCCGGAAATCTGGAACGACACCGACGGGCGCGTCGATATTTTGATCTCGGGCGTAGGCACCGGCGGAACTCTTACCGGAGTCTGTCAGTACATCAAGCCGAAGAAGCCCTCATTCAAGGCAGTTGCCGTGGAGCCCGCAGACAGCGCTGTATTGTCCGGAGGAAAGCCGTCCCCACATAAGATTCAGGGCATCGGCGCCGGCTTCGTGCCGAGCATTCTTCGCACCGACTACATTGATGAAGTCATCACGGTGACCAACGATGAAGCCATTGCCATGGCGCGCCGCCTGCCGCTCGAGGAAGGCTTACTGGTGGGAATTTCTTCGGGAGCGGCAGTTGTGGCGGCACTGAAAGTGGCGCAGCGAGCAGAGAACGCTGGCAAGTTGGTCGTCGTTATCATTCCTTCTTTTGGCGAGCGCTATCTCAGCAGTGTTCTGTTTCAGGAGCTGCGGGACAAGGCGCTGCAGATTCCCACGGTGACCCTGCCACCTGCCTGATTCATGCCGCACCTGCTGTCGCTAATTCGCGAAGACGTGACCAATGTGATCGACCACGATCCTGCGGCCAAGTCTCGTCTCGAAGTATTCGTCTGCTACTCGGGGCTGCATGCGGTGTGGTTCTACCGCATGAATCACTGGCTGTGGAACCACCGTCTCTTTCTGATGGGACGATGGCTGTCACAGGTGGCCCGGCTGCTTACGGGAATCGAGATTCATCCGGGAGCGAAGATTGGGCGCCGATTATTCATCGATCACGGGATGGGTGTGGTGATCGGCGAGACGGCGATCGTCGGCAACGACGTGACCTTGTACCAGGGAGTCACTCTCGGAGGCACGGGCAAGGAACACGGCAAGCGGCATCCGACCATCGAAGATGGCGTCGTTGTGGGCGGAGGGGCAAAGATTCTGGGCAACATTACTGTCGGCAAGAATTGCCGCATCGGGGCGGGCTCGGTCGTGCTGCGCAACGTGCCCGATGATTCTACCGTGGTCGGCGTGCCTGGACACATCATCTTTCGCGAGGGCAAGCGGGTGGTAATTATCGATCCCAAGCAGATCAACGATCCGTTATCGGAAGCGCTGGCCGCGGTAGCGACCGAAGTGCACAAGTTGCGCGAACGAGTGCAGCGGCTGGAAGGTTCCGAAGGCATGGGCGAGCCATTGTCGGCAAGACTGCAGCAGATCATGGAAGACATCGACTACCAGATTTAACCATCCGGACTCCATCCACTCCTGTGTTTACCTTAGTACCAAAAATTGTCTCCCGCCCTGATTTTCTCTTGACATTCTGCGCAAGCTCTCTAAGATAAAAAGATATTATTCACTACGTTGAATATTTATTCATCATGAATAAGACATTGCGCCAACGGGCCATTCTCGATGCACTGAAGCACGGCAGCTTTGCCAGCCAGGAGGACCTGCAGCGGGTCATGCGCAAGCGCGGATTCCGGGTGGGACAGGCAACACTTTCGCGGGACATCCGCGATTTGAATCTCAGCAAGACCCCGCACGGATACTCCGTGCCCCAAGGTGACAGCGCGGTCGGAGTGGCGCTGCCCCCGGTTTCGCGGTTGGTGCGCGAGTTTGTGCTCGGCGTCCGCACGGCGCAGAACCAGCTAGTCGTCAAGACCATCGTGGGCAGCGCCCAGCCGGTGGCAGCGGCCCTGGATGAGGCCGATTGGCCAGAGGTCGTGGGAACGATTGCCGGGGACGACACGATTCTGATCGTTTGCCCGGACAAGGAAGACGCCCGCAAGTTGGCGGGGCAGATTGAGGAAATGCTCGGCTGATGGCTGCGAAACTCAAGACCGCGGTGTTGGGGGCGACCGGTTATTCCGGCCTGGAGCTGACACGGATTCTTTTGCGCCATCCTCGGACGGAGAAGCCGGTTCTGCTGCGCCGCCCTTCTGACAATGGCACCGACAATGGCGGCCCTTCGGACTTGGCAGCCGTATTTCCCGTGCTCTCGGGCAACGGCGGTTATCCGTTGCAGTCCCTGTCGTGGCCGGCTCTGAAGCAGCAGGGAGTGGAGTTGCTTTTCTTAGCGACCCCGCACGAAGCGTCGCGCTCGCTGGTGCCGGAGGCAATCGCTCAAGGTCTGCGCGTCATCGATCTGAGCGGAGCCTGGCGCTTGAAGCAGGAAAGGCACCGCGCCATCTACAACTTCGAGGATTCCGATTCGGTGGTGGCGGACTCGCTCACCCAGCAGGCCGTTTACGGATTGCCCGAACTGAATGGCGACTGCGTGGCGAAAGCCGTGCTGGTGGCCAATCCGGGCTGCTATGCGACGTCGGTGATCCTGGCGCTGGCGCCGCTGCTGAAGGCGGGAGTCGTGGATCGGGGTCGCGGAATCATCTCGGACTCTAAGTCGGGAGTCTCCGGAGCAGGAAAGGAACCGACAGCCAAGACGCACTTTGTTTCGGTGGCCGACAATCTGTCGGCGTATGCGGTGTTCAATCATCGGCACGTGGGCGAGATCGTCGAGCAACTGGGGTTAGGCGCGCAGGAACTAATTTTCACGCCGCACCTGCTTCCGATTCCGCGCGGGATTCTGTCGACGATCTACGTGCGTCTAAACCGGGAGATGACTCCGCTGGAAGTGGAATCGTGCTTCAAGAATTCCTACGCCGGCAAGCGCTGGGTACGAGTCTTCGAGACTCCAAAGCTTCCGGAGGTGCAGTTTTCGCTGCACACGAACTACTGCGACCTTGGGTTTTGCCTTGCCGAAGACGGGCGGCGGCTGGTGCTGATCTCCTGCATCGACAACTTGCTCAAAGGTGCGGCCGGGCAGGCCGTGCAGAACATGAACCTGATGTATGGCTGGGCGGAGGATGAAGGGCTGCAATGACAATCGTGGTCAAAATCGGAGGAGCGGCGCTCGAGGATGCTTTCGTTTTGCGCAAGTGTGCAAAAGCGATTGCGGAGCTGGCGCAGGACGGGCATCGTGTAGCAGTGGTGCACGGCGGCGGCGGGGCACTGACGCGCATGCTGAAGCAACTCGGGAAACAGAGCGAATTTGTGGGCGGCCTTCGGGTCACCGACGCGGAAACTCGCGATGTCGCGCTCATGGTCCTGGGCGGGCTGATCAACAAGAAAATGGTGGCCGCCATTCAGGCCGCCGGCATGCCGGCTGTCGGATTCTGCGGCGGCGATGGCATGACATTTCGCGCCCGCAAGAAACTGGTGCGAGGAAATGATCTGGGATTCGTCGGCGAAATCTGCTTTGCCGAGCCCTGCTGGATCGAAGCGCTCTGGCAGCAGGGTGGCATCCCGGTTCTCGCGTCACTCGCCCTCGGCGCTGACGGCGAATACTACAACGTTAACGCTGACGAAATGGCCGCCGCCTGCGCGGCCGCCTGCCATGCCAACGCCCTCATCTTCCTGACCGATGTGCCAGGAGTGAAGGACGCTTTAGGCTCAGTGATCCCATGGCTCAGCACCAAAGAGGCGGAGGATCTGGTCGCGCACGACGTCGTCAGCGGCGGCATGTTGCCCAAGCTGCGAGCCTGCAAACAGGCGCTGAAACAGGGCGTAGGAAGAGTTCGAATCCTGCCGGCGTCGGAAGCTGATGCCCTGCCTCAGTTTTACCTCACCAAGTTGCCGTGCGGCACCGAGGTGACCTGCGCATGAGCCAGGCACCCGTTCGTAAGCGCGTGACAGAAGAGAATCTTCAGAAAGAGGACGCAACGTTGAACAACGCATTGCAAAGCAGAACGGCGGTGGCGCCGGAAACTTTTCCGCGCGTCTTCTGGTGTCCAGACCTGGTCTCAACTCGCGATCTGGGCCCCCAAGGGGTCGAAGCGGTACTGCACCTGGCGGAACTCATGAAGTCTCGTCCATCCGTTTTCCAGCGATCGCTGGCCGGCAGGCAGATGGTGATGTTCTTTGAGAAGCCTTCTCTCCGCACCCGGCTCACGTTCGAGGCGGGGATGAACAGCCTTGGCGGAACCGCTATGTTCGTGGACCAGTCGCAGGGACGCCTCGACGCTCGCGAATCGTTGAGCGACATCGCCCACAACCTCGAACGCTGGGTCGACGTGATTGTACTGCGGACGTTCGCGCACGAAACGATTGACCGGATGGCTCATTACGCGTCCGTCCCAGTGATCAACGCGCTCAGCGATGTGGAGCATCCCTGCCAGGCTCTGGCGGATTATTTCACGCTGCAGGAGCGCTTCGGCGATCTCAAGAACATCTGCCTGGCGTACGTGGGCGACGGCAATAATGTGGCGCATTCCCTGTTGTTGACCTGCGCCTGCGTTGGATCCTCGATTCGGATCGCCACGCCAAGGGGCTACGAGCCGAATGCCAAGATTGTTGCCGACGCGCGCAAGATCGCGAAACTGACCGGCGCGCAAATCGAGTTGCTCACCGATCCCCGTGCCGCCGTCGCGGGAGTCGATGCGGTTTATACCGACGCGTGGGCCAGCATGGGGCAGGAAGGCGAAGCCGAATTGCGGTCCGGCATTTTCCCACCTTACCAGGTGAATGCAAAGCTCATGGCGGAAGCCGCCCCGCACGCGGCGTTCATGCACTGCCTCCCTGCGCATCGCGGCGAAGAGGTCACCGACGAGGTGATGGACTCCGAACAGTCCGTCATCTTCGAGCAGGCGGAAAATCGCCTGCACGTTCAGAAATCCATTCTCTATTTATTGCTGGGCGGCGGCGTTCGCCTGCCCGTAAGGAGTGCTCATGCCTGAAAAAATCGTTCTTGCCTACTCCGGCGGACTGGATACTTCGATCATCATTCCGTGGCTGAAGGAAAACTACGCCTACGACGTCATCGCCATGGTGGCCGACGTCGGCCAGGGAGACGACATCGACGCCGTGGTCGAGAAGGCCTACGCGACCGGCGCCAGCAAGGTTATCGTCGAGGATCTCCGCGAAGAATTCCTGACCGGATATGTCTTCCCTGCGCTGAAAGCGGGAGCGGTGTACGAGCACAAATATCTGCTCGGAACTTCGTTGGCTCGTCCGGTGATCGCGAAGCATCAGGTCGAAGTGGCCTTGCGCGAAGGCGCAACCGCCGTTGCCCACGGATGCACCGGCAAGGGCAACGACCAGGTCCGGTTCGAGTTGACCTACCAGGCGCTTGCTCCGGAGCTGAAAATCGTCGCTCCGTGGCGGGAGTGGTCTTTGAAGTCGCGAGAAGATTGCCTGGATTATGCCGAACAACACGGCATTCCCGTGGCCGCGAGCCGCGAAAAGATTCACAGCCGCGACCGCAATTTGTGGCACATCAGCCATGAAGGCGGCGAACTGGAAGATGCCGCGAACGCGCCTTTGCCGACCACGTGGCAGATCACGCGCTCGCCTCAGGATGCTCCCGATCAAGACGAACAGGTCACGATCGGCTTCGACCAGGGAGTTCCCGTCTCGGTCAATGGCATGAATCTGGATCCTGTGTCGCTGGTCGAATTGCTCAACGAGATTGGCGCGCGCAACGCTATCGGCCGCGTCGATCTGGTCGAAAACCGTTTCGTCGGAATCAAGTCGCGCGGATGCTACGAGACTCCGGGTGGAACCTTGCTCATCACCGCCCACCGCGAGCTGGAAGCCCTGTGCCTAGAGCGCGACGTTGCCCATTTCAAGCAGCACATCGGCTTGAAATACGCGGAGCTCGTCTACTTCGGCCTGTGGTTCACACCGCTGCGCGAGGCGCTCGACGCTTTCGTCGAAAGCACCCAGAAAGAGATGACGGGCAGCATCACCTTGTCGCTGTATAAAGGCAATGTCTCAGTCGTGAGCCGCCAGTCCGAGCACTCGCTCTATCGCGTGGATCTTTCGTCGTTCACCATGGACGAGAGTTACGACCAAAAAGACGCTGCGGGATTCATTCGCATTCTTGGGCTGCCGTCCCGGTCACGCGCCCGCTCGCGCGCGGAGGTCGCCTGATGAAGATGTGGTCGGGAAGATTCAGGCAGCCGCTGGATCCCGATTTCGAGCGCTGGCAGCGGTCGTTTGGCTTCGACCGCCGGTTACTGCGCTACGAGCTTGCGGCCAGCAGCACGTACGCGCGTGCTCTGAAGAATGCCGGTGTGCTTTCTGCCGACGAGCTGATCAGCATTCTGCAAGGGCTCGAGCAGATCGGCGAACGCGCGGCGGCTTCGTCATCGTTTCTTGACGATAGCGAGGCGGAGGACGTCCATCACTTCGTGGAGAAGCAGTTGGCCGCCCTGATCGGTGATGCCGGATACAAGCTCCACAGCGGGCGCAGCCGCAACGAGCAGATCGCCACCGACCTGCGTCTGTACGTCCGGGCAACGATCGATCAGTTGCGGCACGAACTCGCGGATCTGTGCAGCGCGCTGACGGATCGCGCCGAGCAAGCCGCGGACGCGGCCATGCCCGCCTACACCCACCTGCAAAGGGCGGAGCCCGTGCTCGTCGGCCATTGGCTGTTGGCGTATGTCGAAATGTTTTTGCGTGACGCGGACCGCCTGGCGGATTGCCGGAAGCGTCTGAACGTTTGTCCGCTGGGCTCGGGTGCCGTGGCGGGTGCGACCCTGCCGCTCGATCGTGGCGCCATGGCCGAGACTCTCGGCTTCGACGCTCCGACCGCCAACAGTATCGACGCCACCAGCGATCGCGATTTCGCGCTCGAGTTCGTCAACTCACTCTCCCTGCTGGCGATGCACTTGAGCCGCTGGGCCGAGGAGATGATTCTGTTTTCATCGCTGGAATATGGATTTGTCGAGCTTCCCGAAGCCTATTCCACGGGCAGCAGCGCCATGCCGCAGAAAAAGAATCCCGATTTGCTAGAGCTGGTGCGTGGCAAAAGCGGCCGCGTTCTCGGGGCTGCGACCGGTCTCATGATCGCCGTGAAGGGTCTGCCGCTCGCCTACAACAAAGACCTGCAGGAAACGCAAGAGCCGCTGTTCGATGCCTCCGACACACTCCTGCAGATGCTGCCCCTCGTCGCCGGGTTTATGAAGTCGGTTGAGTTTCACACCGACCGGATGACGCAGGCCGCGCAGTCGGGATTCATGAATGCCTGGGCGGCCGCCACCTACCTCGTCCAGCGCGGCGTGCCGTCGCGGCTGGCGCACGAGCGGATCGGTAAGGCCGTGCAGATTTGTCTCGAACGAAATTGCGAACTCCAAGATCTGGCGCTCGACGAACTCCGCTCGCTCAGCCCCGCTTTCGATCAAGGGTTCTACGAAGCATTGAAGCTGGCTTCTGTGCTCTCGGTCCACGATGTTCCGGGCGGGACCGCTCCGGCCCGGGTCCGGCAGGCAATCGCCGCAACCAGAAAGAAAATCGACGCCCTTCACGAGGAGGTCCATGCGCACGCGTAAAGCCATCCTGCCCGACGCAGAGCACATTCACGAACTTATTGCCGGATACTCTGGTGACGGCACGCTGTTGCCCCGCACGTTGGCGGAGATCTGCGAAAACGTGAGGGACTTCGTGGTCCTCGAAGATGACGGCCGCATCATCGGCTGCGGTGCGCTTCATTTGTATGGCACGCACCTCGCCGAAATCCGCTCGATCACGGTCGCCCCCTGGGCCCAGGGGCGCGGCGGCGGCGGACGCCTGGTAAAAGCTCTGATGGCCGAGGCCAAGCGCCATCGCGTGGATTGCATTTGCCTATTTACCCGCAAGCCCGACTTCTTCGCGGGTCAGGGCTTTTCGGTCGCGCAGCGCGAGGACATTCCCGACAAGATCTACAAAGACTGCCACGCCTGTCCCAGGTTTCATTGCTGCGATGAAGTTGCCATGGTGCGCGGCGAGTTGCCGAAGTTCGCGATTCTCCCCGAACCCGCGAATTGGCTGGTCAAACTGCAAGGATGGTCGCCGAACGTGGAGACTACGACGACCTCCAGTTGACAATCGCACTGTTTTCCTTCGTGCACCTTTGTGCCCTCCGTGGTTGAAAAGAGCTGATTACTACGCGGGACACGAAGGATCACCAAGGAGAACTGGTCACGCTCTGAGGCTGCAAGAACCTTTGCTATGATCGGCAGGACCTGATCAGCAGGATCTCAGGGGGTACCCGTGAGCCTCACCCGTCGTCGTTTTCTGCAGGCTTCTGCCATCGCCCTTGCCGCCTTGCAGTCCGATCTGCGCGCCACCAGCCAGCGCCTGATGGTTGGATTTTCTACCTTGGGTTGTCCCTCCTGGCAGTGGACGAAGATTCTCGACTATGCAAAGGCTCACGACTTTTCCGCCTTTGAGTTGCGTGGCCTGCTCGGCACGATGGATCTGCCCACACGGCCCGAGTTCCAGCCCGACCGCATCGCGCAATGCAAGCGTGACGTCGCTTCCCGGAACCTGAAGATCGCGTGCGTCAGCAGTTCAGCGGAACTTCACCACGCCGATCCGGAGAAGCGCCAGCAGCAAATTGCCGACGCCAAGAGATTCATCGATCTGGCCGCTTCGCTTGGCGCTCCCAACGTTCGCGTATTCGGAAACAAGATTGAAGGTCCCAGGGATCAAGTTCTGGCTCGCGTTGCTTCGGGCCTGCACGATTTGGGCGCCTACGCAGGCGGGCGCGGCATCACAGTGATCATCGAATCTCACGGAGATTTCACTGACTCCCCAACTTTGAGCGAGATTCTCACCCGCGCCGACTCCCCCAGCGTGGGACTCCTCTGGGACGCACACCACACGTTTGTCTCAGGAAAAGAAGACCCGCAGTTCACGGTGGATAAATTGGGACGCTACATTCGGCACACTCATCTGAAAGATTCCGTGCCCACGGCAGACGGAAGGCGTTATGTGCTGACCGGCCGCGGAGATGTGCCGGTGCGGAAGCAGATCGAAGTACTTGCCGCTACGGGTTACACGGGCTGCTACACCTTTGAGTGGGAAAAAGTCTGGCATCCAGGAACTCGAGGAACCGGAAATCGCATTCGCAGATTTCGCCGAGTTCATGCGCAAGCTGCCAGCGGGCGCGTCAGCATCTCGAACGGTGCGCTAAGCACATCTCAGTGGCGGGTATGGCGTGCAGCCAGCCGCCGTTGGCTAACGCGTCACCGTGATTTGTTTGCCGCCGTAGGTTACAACTTTGTCTGGCTTGCCTTCTGGGCCGACGCCGGTTCCGTGATTCTCGCCAGCGAACACAATCCGGAATGTGCGGCTCTCGATCATCCCCGGAAACTCGCCTTTTCGCTCGCCAATCGAGAGCGTCTGATGGGCGTCGTCCCAGTGCAGTGGTATGGTCGCGTAGACACCTTTTTCGTAGTTGTAGCCGTCGGTTTCGTCCTCGTAGAGGGTGAAGTTTCCGTCAGCACCCGGATAAACGCGCACCTCAATAGGATCGGCCGGCTTCTGCGTGGACCACTCGACCTCTGGTCCCATCGGCACGATGGAGCCGGCGCGAACGTAGAGCGGTAGCCGATCGAGTGGCGCGGCCGCTTCTTCCACGATCGGACCCGAGGTTGCCTTCCCGCTCCAGAAGTCATACCACTTGGCCTGCGGCAGATAGACATGGCGCGTCGTGGCCCCCGGCTCCGTCACCGGATTCACCAGGAAGGCCGGACCGTACATGAACTGATCTCCAATATCAACGGCCCGTTCGTCGGTAGGGAAATCCATCACCAGCGGCCGCATCGGAGTGTAGGCCTCGCTGGTCGTCATCCACGCCATCGAATATGTGTACGGCAGCAACCGGTAACGCAAGCGGTCGAAGTCGACAAGAATCTTCTGCGCATCCGGACCGTACGACCACAGTTCATTGCCGTCCGGATTGCTGCGCGTTCCGTGCACGCGCAGAATCGGATCGAACGTTCCCCACTCAAACCAGCGCACAAACAGCTCACGAAACGCCGGATCGCTGGGACTACCTAAGACGAAGCCGCCGATATCGGTCGTCCAGTAAGGAATGCCGGACAGCGCGAAGTTCAAGCCCGCAGGAATTTGGCGGCGAAAGCTGAACCAGTCGGAGTTGATGTCGCCCGACCACGCCGTCACCGAGTTCTTCTGCGAGCCCGCGAAGGCCGAGCGCGACAGGATGAAGACGCGTTTCTTATCCGAGGCGCTACGCTGTCCCTTATAAACCGCGCTGGTATCAAGCAGCGGATAATCGTTCACATAACGATCGCCGCTCCCTGCCGCCAACTTATGACCGAGCAGAATGTTTTCTTCCTGTCCCTCGGTTTCGGGCTCGGTTGTATCCATCCACCAGGCATCGAGGCCGATGCTGAACAGCGCCTTGTTCACCTGATCCCAGTAAAACTTGCGGGCCTCGGGACTGGTGGCGTCGTAAACCGCCATTCCATCGGTGTGGTAGGGCGGCTTGGCAAACTTGAACTTGTCGACAAACCAGCCTTGCTTCTCCATGTAGTCGTAGTTCGCCGAGCCCGGTTCAAAAAACGGCCAGATGGAAATCATCAGGTGGAAATTTGCGGCGTGCAGGTCGTCCACCATGCGCTTGGGGTCGGGATAGTTCTTATTGAAGACGAACTCGCCCTTGCGGTTCCACCAGAACCAGTCCTGCACAATGTTGTCGGCGGGGATGTGCAACTCGCGATATTTGCGGGCGATGGCTACAATCTCGTCCTGCGACTTGTAGCGGTTCTTGCACTGCCAGAATCCATAGGCCCACTTGCCGAACAGCGGCGCCTGCCCAGTCAGTTCCCGGTAGTCGGCGACAATCGTGTCGAGTTCCGGCCCGTAGAAAAAGTAATAGTCGACGGCGTCGGCCACCTCCGAACTAATGTATAGATAGTTGGCGAAGCGATTGTTGAAGCGGCTTCGCGACTCGTTGTTCCAGTAGATTCCATAGCCTTTGCTTGAAACGAGCAGCGGCACGGCAATGTTGGTATTGTCCTGCGAGATGTCGACCGATTCGCCGCGGTAGTTCCAAACGCCCGACTGGTGCTGGCCCAGACCGTAGAGCCCTTCATGCGATCCGTAAATGTCCACAAAGGCCTCGGCGCGATACGTATCTTCTCCGTTGACTTTGACCGGGGTCAGCCAGCGATTCGCATCCCGCACCAGCGTTTTGCCGTCGAGTGCGCGGTAGGTGATCGCCCCGTCGATCCGGGCCACACTTACTTTGAGCCGGGCCGTCGTAATGGTGACCTCTTCCGGCGTTTCCTCGATGGTCCATTGCGGTGTATCCCAGGATGTTTTGGTGATAACGAAATTCGCGTGTTTTTCAAAAGCAGCAGTCGGTGCATAAACCACGTGGACAATCGAATCGGCGCAGATCTGGAGTTTCAGAACGCCGGTCTTCTGCGTGAAGAGGACGCCGTCGGTTTGTTTCTGGACAGCGGTCACCGGATTTCTCGGCCGCCATTGCGCGTGAGCCGTGGCAAGGAATCCTCCAAGCAGGAGAACAAAAAGACTAAGAGAGAAGGACGCCGGACGAAGTCGGAACATTATGGAAGCCTCTGGCGAGTTATCGTACTCGCCGGGCGGGGAGTCTCACAATAACGATTATCTACAGGAGACGCTAAGACTCTTTCTCGATTAATGTGACGAAGTAGAATCTCGTGGATCCGAGGCGAAACAGAAAGGCCAGCGCCACACGCACCAGCGGACCGGGAAACGCCCAGGAAACTGGGATTGGATTCGGCACTGCAATCCTGGGTTAGGTTTGACACCTAGTGAAACGAGTTGACCGCGAGAACTAGATTGACGAAGAACAACCCCAGAACCACAAACGACCAAACACCGGCAGGAATGCGAGCACTCCCTTTCCCGAGTGCCGCAAGCGCAAGCCCGCCGAATGATAGTAGTCCGGTTGCCAAGAACGAACATAGCCAGAAATGGGCCGCGAAAGCATTCCAGCCGCCTTTGAGGCTCGCGGAATCCAGCGCCTCCAAGGGGCGGAACTGGGTGACAATTGCAAACGTCAACTGAACGACAACCGCGATGCTCGCGAGAATCAAAGCTGCAAAGGAAACCTTGGTTCTCCAGTTCTCATAAGAACTTTCCTGCCGTAGCACCCAGTACCAGGTACTCGCAATGAGAACAGCCGAAGCTCCTTCCGAAACCGCTAGAACCTTCAGAACGTCCATGGCATTGCCTTCCGTATACTTACCGTCACTTCTTTTTGTCGCAGTCTCACTTCGGCCGGGTGCCCCATTTCTCGCGCGTACTTTGCGCGAGAAGTCGGGATTTTAACCTCTGCTCCCGAGTCTTACAAAACCTCAGGAGTCACAGCCGGGGCCCCGACCCTAGGCTCGCGTCAGGAAAATCGGTAATCCCAGCTTGCGATCGTAAGTCGGCCGGTAGCGCTCCGTGTTGTACATGGTCGCGACCTCCACTTTGCGCGGCCCGAGTTTGGGATCCGGGATCGGTACCATCGCGAAGCAGCCGCTGCTGATCCCCGTCATCAGACCGGCCTTCCCCTCTACCACGGCATCCATCGCCATGCCGGCATAGGTGATCGCCACCATGCGGTCGACGAAGTCCGGGCTGCCTGAGCGCAGCTCATAAGTTAGATCGCTGACCACGGTTTCGTTTCCCGTGGCGGTCTTGATCTCCTCGCTCAGGTCCTCGGCCACGCTCATCTTCTTGCGGTGGCCGAAGGCATCGGGTCGGCCATATTCTTTCACCGTATAGCCCTCCCACTCGGCGCCCTCGGAAAGAATCACCAGCGAGTAGTTGCTGGGATTGTTGCGCTTGTCTGCGATCAGGATGTCGATCAGGTGCTTCAAATTCACCTTGTACTCAGGGATACAGCAGCGCACCGAGGTCACGTAGGCCGTGTAGAGAGCGGTGTAGCCGGCATCGCGGCCGAACACGCGAAAGATCCCGATGCGCTCGTGCGAGCCAACCGTGGTCCGCTGCCGCTCGATGGCGTCCATGGCGCGCGTAATAGCAGTGGAGAAACCGATGCAATACTCGGTGTTGCGAACGTCGTTATCCATGGTCTTCGGCACGGCAATCACTTTCATTCCCTGGCGGTCCAGTTCGGCGGCATAGCTCAGCGTGTCGTCTCCACCGATTGCCACCAGGTAATCGAATCCCAAGGTCTCGATATTCTTCAGCACCGCGGGAGTCACGTCAAACACCGTACTGGTTACGCCCTTCTTGGTGGATTCCTTACTGGAGAACTGCTGCCCCGCGAGCACAGGCGGCAGCTTTTGCATCTTGGTGGGATTGGTACGCGAAGTGTGTAGATATGTGCCCCCCGTACGATCGATGGTGCGAGTGTTCTCACGGTTGAGCGGCTGGATATAACGCGACCGGCTGGCCGGATCCTTTAGATCGACGTGCGTCAATCCTTCCCAGCCGCGGCGTATGCCCAGCACCTCGCATCCGATTTCCGACGCCCGATAAACGACCGACTTAATCACAGAATTCAGGCCCGGGACATCGCCGCCGCCCGTGAGGATGCCAATCCGTTTTGCCGACATGAAGTTCTCCTTAGCAAGTATGAAGTGCAGTTCAGAATTCTCATTCATTCTATAGAAGACCACTGCACATCGTTGACGCACTCCACGAAATTCAGTCCCAAACTGGCGCGCTAAATTGCGGGAGCATTCCCGGACAGCGCGTTCTCGCCTTTCCTTTGCGGTAAGATCAAAGCTATGAAAACGTCGGATGCCGAAGCCGAGACAGGCGAGAAATCCCCAGAATCACGGCCTTCTAATTTCATTCGCGATATCTTTCTAGAAGACCTCAGAACCAATAAATACAACGGCCGGGTGCAGACCCGCTTTCCTCCCGAGCCCAACGGATATCTGCACATCGGGCATGCCAAGGCCATCTGCATCGATTTCGGCATGGCGGACGAATTTGGCGGACGCACGAACCTGCGCTTTGACGACACCAATCCAGAAAAAGAAGATGTCGAGTATGTCGACTCCATCATGGAAGATGTGAAGTGGCTCGGCTTCCGCTGGGACGGCCTCTACTACGCCTCGGACTATTTCGGCCAGCTTCACGAGTGGGCCATCAAGCTGATTAAAGATGGCAAAGCCTACGTCGATGATCTCTCAGCCGACGAAATTCGCAAGTATCGCGGAACGCTGACTGAGCCCGGCAAAGATAGCCCTTATCGCAATCGCTCGATCGAAGAGAACCTGAATCTGTTCGAGCGCATGACCGCCGGAGAATTTCCTGATGGCTCGCGCGTTCTGCGGGCGAAGATCGACATGGCTTCGCCCAACCTCAACATGCGCGACCCGGTGATGTACCGCATCCTGCACGCCGAGCATCACCGCACCGGCAATAAGTGGTGCATCTATCCGATGTACGACTACGCGCACGGCCAGTCGGACTCACTCGAAAAAGTGACGCACTCGATGTGTTCGCTCGAATTCGCCGACCACCAGCCCATCTACCGCTGGTTCATCGAGCAGCTGGGGATTTTTCCCTCGCAGCAAATCGAATTCGACCGCCTGAGCCTGACCTACACCATCATGAGCAAGCGCCTGCTGCGGCGACTGGTGGAGGAAGGCCGCGTAAAGGGCTGGGATGATCCGCGCATGCCGACGCTGGGCGGCCTGCGCCGGCGTGGCTATACGCCTGAGGCGATTCGAAATTTTGTGGCCGCGGTTGGAGTATCGCGCACCAACGGCATTGTTGAGCTGGCGATGCTCGAGCACTTCGTCCGCGAGGACCTGAACAAGCGCGCGCCACGCGTGATGGCCGTGCTGCGTCCGCTGAAAGTGGTGATCGATAACTACCCGGAAGATCAGGTGGAAGAGATGGAGGCCGTCAACAATCCAGAGGACGAGGCGGCCGGCTCGCGCAAGGTGCCGTTCTCGCGCGCGCTCTACATTGAGCAGGACGACTTCCGCGAAGTGCCTCCGCCGAAATATTTCCGCCTCGCCCCCGGTCGCGAAGTGCGCCTGCGCTACGGCTACTTCATCACCTGCAAGAGCGTCGTCAAGGACGACAAGGGGGAAGTCGTCGAAATTCACTGCACATATGATCCGGCGACGCGCGGCGGCAACGCGCCGCCCGACGGACGCAGAGTGAAGTCGACGATCCACTGGGTCTCAGCGGCGCACGCCCTCGACGCCGAAGTGCGCCTCTACGAAAACTTATTTTTGAAGGAGAACCCGGCCGAGGTGGAGGAAGGACAGGACTTCACCGCGAATCTGAACGCGAACTCACTCGAAGTGATCGCGAACGCAAAGCTCGAACCATCGCTGGCCAACGCGGCAGCAGGCAGCCGCTATCAGTTCGAACGCCTGGGATACTTCTGCGCCGATCCTGACTGCAAGCCAGGGAGGCCGGTGTTCAACCGCACAGTGGCCCTGAAAGATACGTGGGCGAAGGTGGAGAAGAAGCAGGGCGGAAAGCGCTAAATCGGATGCCCCCGGTGCCTGTGTTTTACGGACAGATCCCAGGTGAAATCGGGGTGAGCCTTGCCCCATTCGAGAGCTCTCTCCCCGGTTTGCCTCAGACGGTCGTCTTGAGACCAGTACTCGAAATAGGACCGGAGATCCGTCGTCTCCAAAGCGTGCTCCAGAAATCCCATCTCGATAGCGTCGCGGACTTCCTCCCCGCTGTTCAAAAACAGATCGGTTATGGCACGTGCGGCACCAGCGATGACGTCGGAGCAGCCTCGCTTTTCGAGCAGGGTGCGCAACCAGAAATGTAGCGATGCAGCAGCTTCCGAGCGAGATTGGATTTCTTCGCTGTCGGTCATATCTTGTCGAATGCATTCTAAGAGGTAGCGCTGGACTGCCAGGCACTCTGCCTCTTCACCGAGCTCCGGTTCAATGCGGTAATAGCCCTCTCCGGTGAGCCTGTATAGCTCGGCGAGGGTCGGCAGGTCCGTCGTTGTATCAATCCACGCGATCACTTTCTCGCGGGGGATCTTGTCCTGAGTGGAAAGTGCGGCTCGGATCTCAGATCTGTGATCGGGCATATTTACAAGGGGTTGTTGCCTCTAGAAAAGCGAAACCCCGAGCGCAACTTCCACTCGGGGTAGCACATCAGCCTGTCAAGCTCCATACGATTATCAAGAAGCACCAATCGGAAGTCGAGGTTACTTGAGGAGTCCGCCTGTCGGAGACTCCTCGTCAGATTCCCCCAACCAAACCAGGGAATGCTGTGGAGACGGATTCGAACCCGCACCTTCACGCTTGACAGGCTGATATGCTGCCATTTACACCACGGGCCCTAGATTTAGGTTATCTTTGCCCTCCAGTCGGTTCAGTGATGCGGCCGCATTTCTTGTTGCACCTATCCTAATTCGGAACCACTCGGTAATTTGGACCGGACGCAGCAGCACCTCGAGCTTCGCTCGACGGACAGCCGAGGGCGGCTGTCCCCACATTCATTCTTCTGAGATCTGAGAGCTGAGAGCTAACAGCTAGTTATGCACGTGAGGGCTCTGGGCCGGATTGTGCCGAGGGGGCGGCTTCTCCTTCACGACCTTCACATCAAAGCTCACCGGCAGCGTCTTCGGCGGAAAGCACTGCGCGTTGTCGCAGGCCTGGTAGCGGAGGACACCGTGCATCACGTATTTCCCCGGAACCACCGACTTCAGGGGATGCACGGCGACGGTGATCGTGAAGTCCCCTGTGTACACATTCAGAGCTTCGTCCGGCGAAAATGGAAAGCTCACATCCTGACCCGCCGGGTACTCGATCTTTCCCAGCACGATGTCGGTGGGCAGATCCATCCTCAAGTTGGTGGGAATCAGAAACTCTGACTTGGGCGTGTTCGAGTTGATGTGAAAACCGGAAGCTACGCGGAAGTTCAAGTTCACCATGGTCTGCGTCGTCCGCTGAGCCGTGACCAGCGGCACCGACGCGAACGTAACCGAGGGCGCCTTGCCCGCCATCTTCGTCGGAGGAGCGATGGGAGTGTAAGTGACCGGTGGCTCCTGTCCCGATTGGGCCAAGGCTGCCGCTGAGAGCAAAGCGAAGACAGAGATCAGCGCCGGCTTGTGTGCTCGCGAGATCATCCCGCAATCAATATTAGAGCGATCAGCGCCCGCTTCCTATTGTCAGTTCTGAGCCTGCGGGGCCGCCGCCGAGGCCGTCGAGTTCCCGCCCGGCCGCGTCTCCAGCGCCTTCCTGATGGAATCCTCAATTTCGCTTCTGCCCTTCAGCCCGACAATCTTGTCCACGATCTTGCCGTCGCGCCCAATAAAGAAACTTTCCGGCAGCGCGGGGACGCCCCCGTAAGCATCGCCCACAGCTTCCTTCCCCAGCAGCACGGGATAGTTGACCCCCATTTCTTTGGCGAATTTCGCGATGTCTTCTTTACTGGAGTCATCCATGGCGACGCCGACAATCTGCAATCCCTGCGGGCCGTACTGTTGCTGAAATTCGATAAACCACGGCATTTCGATCTTGCACGGGGAGCACCACGTCGCCCAGAAATTCAGCAGCACCGCCTTGCCCCGCAAATCCGACAAGCGCACGCTGTTGCCGTTGAGCGAATCCAGGGTGAAGTCAGGCGCGTCGGTTCCGTGCGCGAGCCCGAGTGAGTGCGTCGGCCCCGATCGGCGAGACAAGTGGAAGCCGAAAAACAACATCCCTGCCGCGACGATGGCGACCACGACCAGAGCCAGCGGATTTCGACCTCGTCCCTGAACTGGAGGCGGAGCCGAGGCATTTGCGGCGTCGAATTTGCCGCTATCGACACCTTCCGAAAACCTCGCCCCGCATGCGCCGCACACGACCGTCCCTGTTGATCCGTCTTCCGCGACTGGCCCCACGCCGTTCTCACCGGTCGCGCCACATTTCGGGCACTGCCATGCAGTTCGCTCGGCCTGCGTTCCGTAATGTTTCTCGTCCACAGACATAAACCAATCCCTCCAACTACAGAGCAAAACGGTTCAGAAATGACAGCCAGCTCGAAATCAGTGTAAAGCGACCCATCACCAGCAATATTCCGAGCGCGATCAGCAACCCGCCGCTGGCCACTTCGATCGCGTGCATGTGCGAGCGGAACCGGCTGTAAAACTTCAGGAAACGCTCCATCAGCAGCGATGTCAGAAGAAACGGCACCGCGAGCCCCAGCGAATAGACTCCCAGCAAAAGGACCCCCTTCACCAGAGTGTCCTGTTCGCTCGCCAGCGTAAGGATCGCTGTCAGAATCGGCCCCAGGCAAGGAGTCCAGCCGAACGCGAAAGCAAATCCAATTACGAACGCGCCGATCGGAGTGCTGCTGCCCTTCACGCTGTGCAGGCGCGCGTCGGTGTACAACGCCTTAATCTTGAAAATTCCGGTCAGATGGAGGCCGAAGATAATGATAACCACTCCGGCCACGATCGACAGGGTGTGCTTGTAACGCGCCGCGAGTTGCCCAATCTCGGTCGAGATGGCCCCCAGCGTGACGAACACCACGCTGAAGCCGAGGATGAATCCGACAGAATTCACCATCACGCGGCGCATGAGTTGAGCCTGCGGCGACTTCAGTTCCTCGACGCCCGCCCCCGAAATCAGGGAAACGTATCCCGGCACCAGCGGCAGGACGCACGGCGACAGGAAAGAAATCAATCCCGCGAGAAAAGCGGCAATCGGCAGTGGGAGGCTGGACATTGGCTTTATTGTAAATGCGGCGCGCTACGCCACCAGAACTAAGACGTTCGAAAAACGATTAAGTTGCACTTCTTCATCAATTTGCAATTTATGGGCAAGTTTAAGGAGCCTTGGAAGGCGTGGTTGTTTCGGCAGCGCCCGGCGACGGCAGCTGAGTCGGCGGACTTTCCACGAACTTACGAAACACGCTCGTCGGCAACGTCGCGTAGAGCACGGCCCGGCTGTCTTCCTGGCGCACCTGCAGGCTGTCAAACAGAGCCTTCACGTCGGCGTCGCTGCCCGCCGATCCGACCGAGACTTCGGCGCTGTGAAACATGGCGAGAAACACTGTCATCTTATCCGTGATGTTGCGCGCGTCGGCCTCGCTGCCGGCCCATGCCTCTGCCCGTAAGTGAAGCGCTCCGGTGCGTAAAGGAAGATGCAACGGGTTGTAGCTGGCGGAAATGACCACGTCGGCGGGCTTGGCAAAAACTTCGGACCATCCACCAAACTCAGGGGCCGACGGCTCCACACGGGCGACCGCCCACACCGGGCTGGCTAGTTGGACACGCTTGTAATACCGGCGTAGCAACGCCGGCCCGCCAAACGGCGATGCCAGCCGACGTGAACGGTCGATCATCCCCCGGATGACGCCCGGATCGTCGTGGTTCGACGCAGCCACCGAATCGACGCTGAGAATGGCGACGCGGAAGTTCCGGCCGTCCAGCGGAATCGTGTAGATATCGACCGAGTTGTAGTTCTCAGTCGACTGCGCCGTGTGCTTCAAGTAAGCGGCCAGCCGCTCGCCATCGAACTTCCCCACAAAAACCTCGGAAAAGCGCGGCTCCGGCGCCTTTCCGCCAGTGCCGCCGCCAGGCCAGGTGGCCGGATAATGCATGGCAAAGGCAACCGCCTCCAGATCGCGCTCGAACTCAAAGCCCGTCTCTTGAATGAACCGCTCGTATTCTGGATCGTGAGAGACCGCAGGAAGAGGGCTGGCGGTTACCTTCCGGAGCCAGCCAAAGTTGGCATAGAGGAACGCATCCGCCCCGGGCAGAAGCCGCGCGGCTTCCGGCGGAGCGCTCTTTCGCAGTTCGACGGCGACCGTCACCGCCGCGGCCACAACCACAACCGCCAAAGCGATGGGAAGAGTGCGTCTAATTCGCATGAAATCGGATCAGGAGTGAATGATAGCACTGGCGGCAGGTGCGACAGGTATCGGACCACCTATCTGGATCCGGACTTTCCGATGTGAGCAATTTGGTCCGCCAGCGCCGAATCGAACCGGAATGCCACCGTCGATTCGCGTGCGCAATCGTTGTAAACAGTCGGAAGCCGTCGCGGGTCCGCCATAACATCCATCACTCCGGCCAGGCCGCGCTTCTTTTCGATTGCTGCAAGAAGCACGGCGCCGGTGGCGCGGTAGCCCATGTCGAAGAAGGGCGATGCGGCTTCGGCATAGGCTTCTTCTTGTAACGGCCCCCGCAAGGTCCTACAGAGGATGTTCTGCATCGCGGGAAGCAGGTCGGGAACTTTGGCAAGAGACGGTCTGACATCGGGTTGCTTTTCGAGATTGTCCAGCTTCTCGTGGCCATTGATCAGCAAGGTCGCACTACCCTCCATTATGGTCGCGACCAAGAAATCCCACGCTTGACGTTCAGCAGGAGTCAAACGAAGGGACTCTCGTTTGTGATCCAAGATCTGACCATAGCCGAGATGGTGGGTCTCATGCGCGAAGAATTCAACGACTTCGGCCGGCGACATCGCCAGAGATCTTCCGCGAGGAGTACGCCATGCGGTGATGAGCACATCGAAATAGAGCTCGTCATCGATAGCAGCGGCGCCAGCGCGTCCGCCCATTACAACGTAGAGACTGGGAGTCAGCAGAACTTTATGAGACGAATCCCGTTCGGGAAGGTACTTGCGCGCGAGTGGAATGGCGCTGCCGAGGGACTGATTGCGCCGCAACCCTGCAAGCTGCGATTCGAGCAAAGGAGTATTATCTCGACCCCACACCAGAGAAGGACCCACGTCCTGGATCAGCCCGGTGACGCCCTTTTCCGCGCGAGCGCCTAGCTCGATCGGCTTTACTTCGGCGATTCTCCCCTCGCAGGCTGCCTGCAGCACCTCCCGGTATTGGTGCACTGTCACGCGCCTGGAGATGTTCTGCTGTTGGATGACCAACCGGGTTCCCGCCAGGGACAGGACACGATCCATGTCGGCGTTCGAGGCCTTGTTGTCATGACACAAACGGAGCAGATTCATCATCGCTTGTGCCTGTGTGAAGTCTGCAGCGCCTTGGCCGTACGCATGCCCTGTTAGCAGTCCGAACAGGAGGCAGGAAACGGGGAGAAGGGCCCTGGAACTGTGGGTTCCGAGGGGTTGCATGTGCTCAGATATGGACGTCCCGGGTGACCGGTTCCGGGGCAAGACCCTGGTTGCCTTGCAACCTCAGTTCCCCTTGTGATAGTTTAACTAATTGTCCCGGACATCTGGTAGGGATCAGAGGGATTAGTTTGCGCGAGGGCGCATCTGTCCCCAGTATTGCTGGCGTAGCTCAGTCGGTAGAGCATCTGATTTGTAATCAGAGGGTCGGGGGTTCGAATCCCTTCGCCAGCTCCAGAGAACGAGCTCAAGAGAGCTGAAGAGACGAATTTTCGGGCAGGCGGCGGATTCGGTAGGCGCAACAGGTTTTTCCAAACGCACTCCATTCGGAACTTTTCCGGCGTGTAGTGGTAATTCGCGGCGCATTAGCGCGAGCCTTGGTTTCCCTGTGTTGCGAAAGTAGCGAATTTTGGTGGTCTGCGGGTTTCCCGTGCGCCCTTCCCGGCGGACCTCAATGATAGTTGCTGGACGGAGTGCGATGGCCGCATCGCCCGAAAGTTTGCACAGGTGGGTGAGTGGTTAAAGCCAACAGACTGTAAATCTGTCCCTCCTAGCGAGGTACGAAGGTTCGAATCCTTCCCTGTGCACCAGAGTTGAGCCGTTTAGCAGGCGTGAAGCCCGACCCTGAGCTTGCCGAAGGGGAGGCTGGGAGCCTGCTGGCGAAATCCTGAGCGTTTGCTGCGAAGGATCTGGGAGTCATGAACCGCTTGGCCGGAGCTTTGATCGCCTACGCAGTCCTTGGCGCCCTGACGTGGCTGACGATCAGCGATTCGCGAATTCGAGGCGTGACGTTGGTGATTCTGGCGGCGTTTGCAGTCAAAAGCTGGGTGAGGCGCAAAGATGTAATGCACCCCGGCAGCCAGAGCGACGCCGACTAGGTTTGGCTGGTTTCGAGCCGATGTAGCTCAGTTGGTAGAGCACTCCCTTGGTAAGGGAGAGGTCACCAGTTCAATCCTGGTCATCGGCTCCAGAGTTTGGTTTTGCCGAGTTTGCGGGAAGGTTTGGGAAGGGCACTGTTTGGGAAGGGCACGGCTTCAGCCGTGCCGCTGAAGTCGGAATTGAAGAGCGGCTTTAGCCGCTGAGGTTTAGCTGAAGGCTTTTCCCAGCTTGCCCTGAGCCGAATGGCGAAGGGGCGGATAGCTGAGAGCTAGTTTAGGGCGGGAGTAACTCAGTGGTAGAGTCACAGCCTTCCAAGCTGTTGGTCGCGGGTTCGATTCCCGTCTCCCGCTCCAAAAATTGGAAGCGCGCCGAACGCGCGAGTTAGCAATCTCGCAAAGAGCGCGAGATTGATCGCGCGGCGCGCCTAGGTCCTTCGGCGGTCGTGTCGCCTCAGGATGACAAGAGCAATGGCTTTTGAACAGGCTGCCATCAAGGTTCAGAAGGAACAGGAGTTCGCCCGGCTGCAAGCGGCGGTAGAGCAGGCTTTCTTGCCCGAAAAGGTCAAGGGTTTCCTGAAGCAGTTGGACCGCAAAGGGATCCGCATTCGGGACTTCGATGCGGTGCTGGCGAAGCGCATGCTCGAAGGTTTTAGCGAAGCCGGACTGGATGCGCGGCAATTGTACGAGTCTCTGCCGGTTTCCGATCAGGCGCTGATGCGCGAGTTTTACCTGTCGAAGCTGGAAGGCGTAGACGTCGCGCTGCGGCACAAGTTCAAAAAGCTGTATCAGTATTACTGAAAATGGCAGGTGCAGAGACGTTGCACAGGTCCTTCGCGGCCAAGAAGCGCGGCTCAACAAAGGTTTGAGCTGGAAGCTAGGAGCTAGAGGCTGGGTTATGGCGAAAGAGAAATTTGAACGGACCAAGCCGCACTGCAACGTGGGGACGATCGGGCACATCGATCATGGCAAGACCACGTTGACGGCGGCGATCACGAAGGTATTGCAGAAGCACAATCCCAAGATTGTGTTCCGGTCGTTTGATTCGATCGACAACGCGCCGGAAGAGAAGGCGCGGGGTATCACGATTGCCACGGCGCACGTGGAGTATGAGACGGCGAACCGGCACTACGCGCACGTGGATTGCCCGGGCCACGCCGACTACATCAAGAACATGATCACGGGGGCGGCGCAGATGGATGGCGCCATTCTGGTGGTGGCGGCGACCGATGGTCCGATGCCGCAGACGCGCGAGCACGTGCTGCTGGCGCGGCAGGTGGGTGTGCCCTACATCGTGGTGGCGCTGAACAAGTGCGATGCGGTGGACGACGCCGAGTTGCTGGACCTGGTCGAACTCGAAGTGCGTGAGTTGCTGAAGTCGTACAAGTTCCCGGGCGACGATGTGCCGGTGATCCGTCTTTCGGCACTGGGAGCGCTGAACGGGGAAGCGAAGTGGGAGAAGCAGATTGACGAACTGATGGCGGCGGTGGATAAATCGGTGCCGCAACCGGCGCGCGAGTTGGACAAGCCGTTCCTGATGCCGATCGAAGATATCTTTTCGATCTCGGGACGGGGCACGGTGGTGACGGGGCGCATCGAGCGCGGCAAGGTGAAGGTGGGCGAGGAAGTGGAAATCGTGGGCTTCCGCGACACGCGCAAGACGGTGGTCACGGGCGTGGAAATGTTCAAGAAGCAGCTGGACGAAGGCATGGCGGGCGACAACGCGGGGCTCTTGCTGCGCGGCATTGGCAAAGACGACGTGGAGCGCGGCATGGTGCTGGCCAAGCCGGGATCGATCACGCCGCACACCAAGTTCAAGGCCGAGGTTTACATTCTGACGAAGGAAGAAGGCGGGCGGCATACGCCATTCTTCAAAGGATATCGTCCGCAGTTTTATTTGCGAACGACGGACGTAACGGGTGTGGCGGAGTTGCCGGCAGGCACGGAGATGGTGATGCCCGGCGACAACGTGAGCCTGGTGATCGAGTTGATCACGCCGGTAGCGATGGAGAAGGGATTGCGCTTCGCCATCCGCGAAGGCGGGCATACGGTGGGAGCTGGAACAATCGCGGAGATTATTCAGTAGCGTTGGTCGGCAGGAGGCTGCATGCCTACCAAGACGGAATGGCAGACGATTGAGGCGGTAGGTTTGTGGATTCTGTGCTTGCTGCCGGTCGGCTTGATCGCTAGCTTCGCTCCGAAGTTGTGGCGAACTTGGAAGGGCAAGTCGGAGCGGTTGAGGTAAGAGAGTGCATAGGTCCTTCGGCGACAAAAACTGTCGCCTCAGGATGACAAGGTTTGAGCTAGAAGCTAGGAGCTGTTTTTATGCCCCGAGAAATTGTGACGTTACAATGCGGTGAGTGCAAAGAGCGGAACTATTCGACCACTAAGAACCGCAAAACGACGACCGAACGGCTGGAATTCAAGAAATTCTGCCGCCGTTGCCGAAAGCATACGCCGCATAAAGAGGTGAAGTAGCCAGTACTCAGTAGCCAGTGCTCAGTACCTAGTACTCAGTTGCGACTGGGTACTGACAACTGGGTACTGAGTACTGCATTACAGGGGCGTAAGCTCAACGGTTAAACTGCCGGTCTCCAAAACCGGACTTGGGGGTTCGAATCCCTCCGCCCCTGCCAGAGTTTTGGAGCGCGGATCGAGGTTGGGAGTAGCGATGGCAATCGAGACAAAGAAAATGGCGAACTCAATTGCAGCGGCGGGCGGCAACTTCGGCGACCAGATTAAAGCTTGGCCGGAACGCATCAGGTCCTTCTACAACGACGTACGTTCGGAAATGCGCAAGGTCACGGCGCCAAGCCTGAAAGAAGTTCGCGCAACGACAACAGTCGTCGTCATTACCGTATTCATTTTCGGGCTGTACTTCGCCGTAATCGACTACTTCATTCAGCACGGCGTGTCATATGTTTTCAACTACTTCAAGAGCCACTAAACAGGAATGAGCCGCACACAAGAAGCGCCACATATGCAAGACGAAGAAAAAAACGAAACCCCGACTGGTGGCGAAGGCGCAACCCAGCCTCCCGCTGAGGGGGCGGCTACCACCGAAGCGCCGCGCAATCCGAACATGAAGTGGTACATCATCCACTCCTACTCAGGGTTTGAGCGCAAGGTAAAAGAGTCGCTCGAGTCGCGGGTTGCGGCCTTCGGGCTGCAGGATAAGATCGGCAAGGTGCTGATCCCGACCGAGTCGGTCACCGAAGTGCGCGGCGGCAAGAAATACACCTCCGAGCGCATGTTCTATCCCGGCTACGTACTGGTTGAAATGGACATGGACGATCACGTCTGGCACGTGGTGAAGTCCACGCCGCGCGTCACGGGATTCGTCGGCACCGGCCAGCAACCCACGCCGCTCTCGGACGAAGAAGTTCAGCACATCGTCTACAAGGTCGCCGACAGCCGTGAAAAGCCGAAGCTCAAAGTCAAGTTCGAGAAGAACGAATCGGTGCGCATCACCGAAGGCCCATTCGCCAGCTTTACCGGCGTAGTCGACGAAGTGAATGAAGACCGCGAGACCCTGAAAGTGATGGTCACGATTTTTGGCCGCTCAACACCGGTGGAATTGGAATTCAACCAGGTGGAGAAGGTGGCGTAACTGCGCTGCCGAGCCTCGCTCGGCCGAACGGGCGAGGCGCCCGTTCCCATATGGTTCGTGATGATCCCACATGGTCGCAAGGAATCATGAGCCTTGGCTAGACGCTAAGAGCTAGAAGCTAGGAGCTAAAGAAGTGGCAAAAAAAGTTACAGGTTATGTGAAGCTGCAAATCGCCGCCGGTAAGGCGACTCCGGCCCCGCCGGTAGGCCCGGCTCTGGGCCAGGCCCAGATCAACATTATGGAGTTCTGCAAGCAATTCAACGCCAGAACCAACCAGAAAGAGATGGAAGGGCTGATCATCCCGGTCGTGGTGTCGGTGTACAACGACCGCTCGTTCACCTTCATCACCAAGACGCCCCCGGCCTCGATCCTGTTGAAGCGCGCCGCGGGCATCGCCAAGGGATCGGGCACGCCGAATAAAGATAAAGTCGGCAAAGTCACGGCGAAGCAGGTGGAAGAGATCGCCAAGCAGAAAATGCCCGACCTGAACGCCGCGTCGGTGCAGACCGCGATTAAGAGCGTGCGAGGCACTGCGAGGTCGATGGGAATTGAAGTAGTTGGCTAGCTTGTGTGGGGACGGACGCATTCGTCCGTCCGGCGAGCGCGGCGAGCGTGCTTTTTGGCAGGCTTTCTAAGGAAGCCGAGTTTTAGCGGGCAGGAGTGCCCGCTCCACATTAAGGATTTGCAGTCGAAGGCACCACGGCTGATCGAAGCATCGCTCGGCGGTGGGAGACAAGGAAAAGCAATGAACAAAAAAGAAGGAAAGAACATCGCCAAGGCGCACGCCGCAGTCGAAAAGCGCCCCTACGTTCTGCAGGATGCGGTTCCGCTCCTGCAGAAAGTGAAGTACGCCAAGTTCGACGAAACCGTCGAAGTTACGCTGCGGCTGGGGGTCGATCCCAAGCACGCCGACCAGATGGTGCGCGGCACGGTCGTCTTGCCGCACGGTCTGGGCAAATCGAAAAAAGTGCTGGTCATCGCGACCGGCGAAAAAGTGAAGGAAGCCGAAGCGGCTGGTGCAGATTTCGCCGGCGGCGAGGAGATGGTCGAGAAGATCACCAAGGAAAATTGGACCGACTTCGACGCCCTCATCGCCACTCCCGACGTGATGAAGTCCGTCGGGCGCCTGGGCAAGATTCTAGGTCCCAAGGGCCTGATGCCGAACCCGAAAACGGGCACGGTCACCTTCGATGTGGGTAAGGCGGTGCAGGAAGTAAAGGCCGGCAAGGTCGAATTCCGCACCGACAAAACCGCGCTGGTGCACTGCCCGGTGGGCAAGATTTCGTTCACGCCCGACAAGCTGATCGAGAACGCCACGGTGCTGATTACTAGCGTGATCAAGGCCAAGCCGTCGGTGGCCAAGGGGAAGTACATCAAGGGCTGCTTCTTGAGTTCAACCATGGGCCCGGGGATTTCTCTGGACGTGACTCCGATCGAGGCCGCTGCTAAGGCCTAACGCGGCGCTGACGCGCCGGACGGGCGAGGCGCCCGTCCCCACACGAGCACACAAGATTGCGAGGAATTGAGTCATGGCGGTTACTAAAGCGAAAAAGAAGGAACAGGTCGAGAAGCTGAACAAAGACCTGCAGAACGTTTCGAACGTGGTGGTCGCGACCTACACCAAGATGACCGTGCCCCAGGACTACGAACTGCGCAAGGTCCTGCGCGGCGCGGGCGCGAAATACCAGGTGGTCAAGAACACCCTGGCGGAGAAAGCTGCGAAAGGCACCAAAGTTGAAGGCGCACTGAAAGATCTGGCGGGGGTAACCTCGATTGCATACACCACCGGCGATCCCGTGGCCATGGCGAAGGCTCTGACCAAGTACGCCAAGGACACGCCGGAGTTCACCTTCAAAGTCGGTGTAGTCGAAGGCCGCGTCATCACGATCAAAGAGATTGAAGCGCTGGCCACCATGCCGTCGAAGGAAGAGCTGGTGTCGAAGCTCCTGTTCCTGATCAACGCCCCAGCCCAGCGTCTGGTCACCGCGATGGGCGCGGTCGGCCGCAACCTGGCCGTGGTGGTCGATCAAGGTGTGAAGGAAAAGAAGTTCAAGGAAGCGTAGTAGCTCATGTGGGGACGGGCGCCTTCGCCCGTCCAGCGAGCGAAGCGAGCGCGCTTTTGGCGCCCGCGTCACATAGAACGACTTTGGTTATCAGCAGTTCAGGGGTTGCGCGGTCCTTTCCGGACGTTGTCTGGCGCGAGGAAGTGGGACTTGGTCGCACTGGAAACCTGATTTGCGGATGGCGAAAAAAGAGACTAAATAACGGAGAATCAACATGGATTTAGCACAGTTAGAAGAATCAATCGTCGGCTTGTCGCTCTTGGAAGCGGCGGAACTGGTCAAGAAGCTCGAAACGCGTCTGGGCGTCTCGGCGGCGGCAGCCGCTCCCGTGATGGTTGCGGGCGGCGGCGGTGCGGCGGCAGCGGCGGCTCCGGCGGAAGAGAAGACCGAGTTCACTGTAGTTCTGAAGGAAGTCGGCGCCAACAAGATCAACGTCATCAAAGCCGTCCGCGAAGTCACCAGCCTAGGCCTGAAAGAAGCCAAGGAATTGGTGGATGGCGCGCCCAAGAACGTGAAGGAAGGCGTCTCCAAGGAAGAAGCGGAGACCATCAAGAAGAAGTTCACGGACGCTGGCGCCGTTGTCGAAGTGAAATAGGCGGCGTGTGTGGAGCGGGCACTCCTGCCCGCCTGCCGGGCAGCATCGGTAAGGCTAGCGGGCAAGAGTGCCCGCTCCACACGCTCAAGATCGCACCGAAAGCAGTGCAAAATCGTTAATGTTGCACGTTCTTACTTGTGAACCCGGGACGACGATGTTAGCATCTATATAACATCGCATCCTGTGCTTCACTCGAACGCGAGCGAGACTCGCGAGGGAAGTTTGGGCAGGCTGCTCCGCGGGCAGGCGGGGCGGGAACAGGCCGAAGAACTGGCGCGAAAGAGTTCAAATTCAGATTGGCGAAACGCCTCGGTTGGCGTCTGCGGGAACCACTGTCCCCGCGGGCGCCCCGTCGTCTTTTGTTGCGAAGGATCGATGTAAGGATTCCAGGTTGTCTTGGTTCTGCACTCTGTCGTAAAACCCGCGGCGCGGTTTTCCCAGAAAACGACGCGCCCTACATTCCGCGGTTTGAGCGCGGCCGTCGGCTGCGCGTGAGATTGGGAGTTTCTTGACGATGAAAAATGCCTTCCGTAAACGCTTTGATTTTTCCAAAATTCCGGCCACTATCCAGATCCCGAACCTGATCGAGGTTCAGAAGCGTTCTTACGACCGCTTCCTGCAGATGGACAAACTTCCCAGCGAGCGCGAAGACGGCGGCTTGCAGGCGGTGTTTCAGTCTGTCTTCCCCATCACCGACTTCCGCAACGTATCGCAGCTGGAGTTTGTGGATTACGCCATTGGTAACTGGGAGTGCAAGTGCGGCCACCTGAAGGGCCTGCACCACCTCCGCACCACGTGCAAGAACTGCGGATCCACAGTCATTACCGATCCTTTTCATCCCGGCGAAGTGCTCTGCAACAAGTGCGGAACCTACAATGCCAACACGCCGGACTTCTGCAACAAGTGCGGCGACCCGGTTGGATTGCAATTGAAGTACGACGTGGCCGAGTGCGAAGAGCGCGGCATGACCTATTCCGCGCCGCTCAAGGTCACCATGCGCCTGACCATCTTCGACAAAGACGCCGAGACCGGCAACCGCTCCATCCGTGACATCAAGGAGCAGGAAGTCTTCTTCGGCGACGTTCCGCTGATGACGCAGAACGGTACCTTCATCATCAATGGAACCGAGCGCGTCATTGTGAGCCAGTTGCATCGCTCGCCGGGCGTGTTCTTCGAGACCGCTAACAACCGCACCTACTTCCTGGGCAAGATCATTCCATACCGCGGGTCGTGGGTCGAGTTCGAGTACGACCAGAAGAACGTGCTCTACGTACGCATTGACCGCAAGCGCAAGTTCCTGGGCACGATCTTCCTGCGCGCCCTGGGCCTGCGTTCCGGCGAAGACATTCTGCGCACGTTCTACACCGTCGACCGCATCGCCATCCGCGACAAGAAGCTTTACTGGACGCTTGATCCGGCCAGCGAGAAGCCGACCAACCTGCTGGGCATGAAGCTCGCCCATAGCGTTAAGTCCAAATCCGGCGAGGAGATCGCGCACTCCGGGCGCAAGATCAACCACCAGATTCTCAAAGAGATTCAGAAGGCGAAAATCACCGAGATCGAAGTCGACATCACGGACCTGGAAGGCGCATGGACTGCCGGCGACGTAGTCGATACCACCACCGGCGAAGTCATGCTCGAAGCCAACTCCGAGCTGACCTCCGACAAGCTTTCCAAGATTCTCGACTCCGGCGTGATCGAGATGAACCTGTTCTTCCCCGAGCGCGACGACGTGGGCACGGTGATCAGCCAGACCCTGAAGCGCGATGCGGTGAAGACGCCGCAGGAAGCGTTGATCGAAATCTACCGCAAACTGCGTCCCGGCGACCCGCCGACGCTCGACACCGCCACGGCCCTGTTCCATGGCATGTTTTTCGACCCTCGCAAGTATGACTTCTCGCGCGTGGGCCGGTTGAAGTTCAACATCAAGCTGTTCGAGAACCAGGAAGCGACCAGCCTCGACAAGCGCACGCTTGATCCCGAGGATTTCTACGCGACGATCGCGTACCTGCTCAAGCTGCGCAAGAACATCGGAGCGGTCGACGACATCGACCACCTCGGCAACCGTCGCGTCCGCGCCGTCGGCGAATTGATGGAGAACCAGTTCCGCATCGGCCTGGTCCGCATGGAACGGGCGATTAAAGAAAAAATGTCCGTCTACCAGGAAATGTCGACGGCCATGCCGCACGACCTGGTCAACGCCAAGCCGGTGATGGCCGCGATCCGCGAATTCTTCGGGTCGTCGCAGCTGTCGCAGTTCATGGATCAGACCAACCCGCTCTCCGAGATCACGCACAAGCGGCGCCTCTCGGCCCTTGGGCCGGGCGGTCTGTCGCGTGAACGAGCAGGATTCGAAGTGCGCGACGTGCACCCTACGCACTACGGCCGTATCTGCCCCATCGAGACGCCGGAAGGTCCGAACATCGGCCTGATCTCGTCCTTGAGCTGCTACGCCCGCATCAACGACTATGGCTTCATCGAATCGCCCTATCGCAAGATCAAGGGCGGACGGGTGATCGATTACGTCACCATCGTCAACACCGGCGACAGTGACTTTAAAGTCGGCGATCACATCGAGAAGCACGAGATCGAGAAGATCAACGCCGACCTGAAAGAGAAGCGCAAGAAGCCGGCTCAGATCGAGCCGTTCTCGTTTTACCTCTCCGCGTGGGAAGAAGACCGGCACACGATCGCGCAGGCCAATGTGGAACTTGATGACAAGGGCAAGATCGTGGCCGAACTGGTTAACGCCCGCAAGGCCGGCAACTTCGTGCTGGTCAGCCGCGACGAAGTGGACTACGTCGACGTCAGCCCGAAGCAGCTCGTGTCGGTGGCTGCGTCGCTGGTGCCCTTCCTCGAGCACGACGACGCCAACCGCGCGCTGATGGGCGCGAACATGCAACGCCAGTCCGTGCCGCTGTTGCGCGCGCAGGCGCCGATCGTCGGCACCGGAATGGAGGGCGTCACGGCCCGCGACTCCGGCGCGGTAGTTCTGGCGCGCCGCAACGGGTTCATCGACTCGGTCGACTCCGAGCGCATCATTGTGCGCGTCGAAGGCGAGCATCATCCCACGCAGCTGTCGCGTGAGGTCGGCAGCGACATCTACCAGCTCACCAAGTTCAAGCGTTCCAACCAGAACACTTGCATCAACCAGAAGCCGGTGGTCAAGAAGGGTGAGCGCGTGTTGAAGGGACAAGTCATTGCGGACGGTCCCTGCACCGATCACGGCGAACTGGCGTTGGGGCGAAACGTCCTGGTGGCCTTCATGCCGTGGCGCGGCTACAACTTCGAAGACGCGATCCTGGTCTCCGAAAAGATGGTGAAAGAGGATTACTACACCTCGCTGCACATTGAGGAATTCGAGATCGAGTCGCGTGACACCAAGCTCGGTCCTGAAGAAGTGACGCGCGATATTCCCAACGTCAGCGAGTCGATGCTGCGCAATCTGGACGAAGCGGGCGTGATCCGCATCGGCGCCAGCGTGAAGCAGGGCGACATTCTGGTCGGCAAGGTTACGCCCAAGGGCGAGACCCAGCTCACGCCGGAAGAAAAGCTGCTGCGCGCGATCTTCGGCGAGAAGGCCGGCGACGTGCGCGACGCTTCGCTCTACTGCCCTCCGGGTATCGAGGGCGTCATCGTCGACGTGAAAATCTTCTCCCGCAAGGGTCAGGAGAAGGACGAGCGCGCCAAATCCATCGAAGCTTCGCAGATCGCTAAGTTGGAAAAGAACCTTTCGGACGAAATCCGAATTCTGACCGACGAGCGCCTCAAGCGCCTGGAAAACATCCTCGGCGGCAAGGAAGTGCAAGCCGACCTGCACGACGAGCGCACCAACAAGCGACTGCTGACCAAGGGAAACATCCTCAACCGCGACGAGATTGAGCGCATCTCGACCCGCAACCTGAAGCGCATCAAGTATCCGGACAAGGATCCGCGGGTGAACGAGCAGATCGACGAGATCGAGGAAATGACCTCGCGCCAGATCGACGTGCTCAAGAAAATCGTCAACGAGAAGAAGGACAAACTCACCAAAGGCGACGAACTGCCGCCTGGAGTGATCAAGCTGGTCAAGGTCTACATCGCCATGAAGCGCAAGCTCAGCGTGGGCGACAAGATGGCCGGCCGTCACGGCAACAAGGGCGTCATCGCTCGAATCCTGCCGGAAGAGGACATGCCATACCTCGACGACGGTCAGCCGGTGGAAATCGTCCTGAACCCGCTCGGCGTACCTTCCCGTATGAACGTGGGCCAGATTCTCGAGACCCACCTCGGATGGGCCGGCTTCGTTCTGGGCGAGAAGATCACGCAACTGCTCAAAGAGAACACGCGCACCGAAGCGATCCGGCGCGAGTTGAAGGCCTTGTTCAAAGACTCGCAACTCGCCGACATCATCACCGAAATGAGCGACGAAGAACTCGAGTCGGTGGCCCCAACCCTCACCAAGGGCGTATTCATGGGCTCGCCGGTGTTCGACGGATCGAAGGAAGGCGAGATCAAGGCGCTGCTCGAGCACGCTGGCCTACCTACTTCGGGCAAGACGATGCTGTTCGACGGTATGACGGGCGAGAAGTTCGAACAGCCGGTCACCGTGGGCTACATCTACATGCTGAAGCTGTCGCACCTGGTGGACGACAAGATTCACGCCCGTTCCATCGGGCCGTACTCGCTCATCACCCAGCAGCCGCTGGGTGGCAAGGCGCAGTTCGGCGGACAGCGTTTCGGAGAAATGGAAGTGTGGGCGCTGGAAGCCTACGGTGCGGCGTTCATCCTGCAGGAACTGCTGACGGCGAAGTCCGACGACGTATACGGCCGCACCAAGATTTACGAGGCCATCGTCAAGGGCGAGGCCGCCATGGAGCCCGGCGTACCGGAATCGTTTAACGTGCTGATCCGTGAGCTGCAGTCGCTCTGCCTCGATGTGGAGTTGATCAAGGCAGGCGAGAAGAAGCCGATCGCGAGCGCGGCAGCGGATTAGCTGCAGTACTCAGTACCCGGTACTTAGTACTCGGTGAGGTCCGAACTGAGATCGGGTGCTGAGCAAAGCGACGAGATTATGATTTGAAGCCACTGCGGCATGTGAGCTCGATGCCGCATGAAGAGGCTGAAGGTTCACTGAGTATCGAGTACCAGGTACTGAGTACTTACTCAAAGAGCTCCGTCAGCGGTCGCGTCAGAACCGCAGGAAGCGGAGGACCACCTTGTTTCGTTCGAGCCCATTTGAAATGGCAAATGTGATCGCGGACTTCGACGCCATTCGCATCAGCCTGGCATCGCCGGAGAAAATCCGGAGCTGGTCGCATGGCGAAGTCACCAAGCCCGAGACCATCAACTACCGCACCTTCAAGCCGGAGCGCGACGGCTTGTTCTGCGCCCGCATCTTCGGTCCAGTCACCGACTGGGAATGCCTGTGCGGAAAATACAAGCGCATGAAGCATCGCGGCGTGATCTGCGACAAGTGCGGCGTAGAAGTCACACTGTCGAAAGTGCGCCGTGAGCGTCTCGGCCACATCGAGCTGGCGTCGCCCTGCTCGCACGTGTGGTTCTTCAAGGGACTGCCCAGCCGCATCGGGCACCTGCTCGACATCTCCTTGCGCGACCTTGAATCCGTGCTCTACTTCGAAGCCTACGTTGTCGTCGAACCTGGCGACGCGCCGGTGAAAGAGCGCGAGGTCATCAAGGACGAGGCCAAGTTCCGCGAACTCGATCAGCAATACCGTCCAGCCGGATTCAAGGCCATGATGGGCGCCGAGGCCATCAAGGAACTGCTCAAGCGCGTCGACACCGACGGCCTTTCCACCGAACTGCGCGAGAAGATGAAGAACGAGAGCTCGCTGCAGAAGCGGCTCAAGTACGCCAAGCGCCTGAAAGTCGTCGAGGCCTTCCGCAAGAGCGGCAACAAGCCGCACTGGATGATCCTCGATGTGATTCCAGTAATTCCGCCGGAGTTGCGCCCCTTGGTTCCACTCGATGGTGGCCGCTTCGCCACATCGGATCTGAACGACCTGTATCGCCGCGTCATCAACCGCAACAACCGGTTGAAGAAGCTCATGGACCTGCACGCTCCCGAAGTCATCGTGCGCAACGAAAAGCGCATGCTGCAGGAAGCCGTCGACGCCCTTTTCGACAACGGCCGCCGTGGCCGCGTCTTGCGTGGCGCCAACAACCGTCCCCTGAAGTCGCTCTCCGACACACTCAAAGGCAAGCAGGGACGCTTCCGCCAGAACCTGCTCGGTAAGCGCGTCGACTACTCCGGGCGTTCCGTCATCGTGGTCGGCCCCGAACTCAAGCTGCACCAGTGCGGTCTGCCCAAGAAGATGGCGCTCGAACTGTTCAAACCGTTTATCTATCACCGGCTCGAGCAGACGGGCAACGTCACGACCATCAAGCAAGCCAAAGAAATGGTCGAACAGCAGGAACCCATCGTGTGGGACATCCTCGAAGAAGTCATCAAGGATCACCCGGTGCTGCTGAACCGCGCTCCTACCCTGCACCGCCTCGGCATCCAAGCGTTTGAGCCGGTGCTGGTGGAAGGCAAGGCCATCAAGATTCACCCGCTGGTCTGCACGGCGTTCAACGCCGACTTCGACGGTGACCAGATGGCGGTCCACATTCCGCTGTCTCCGGAAGCGCAGGTCGAAGCCAGCGTCCTGATGCTGGCCTCGCACAACATTCTTTCTCCGGCGTCAGGCCAGCCCATCACCGTGCCCACGCAGGACATGGTGCTCGGGCTGTACTACCTGACCAAAGCCAAGCCCGGCGCGAAGGGTGAGGGCCGCGCCTTCGCCAACATTGAAGAAGTGCTGATGGCACTCGATGCCGGCGAAGTCGAAACCCTGAGCCCGATCCGCCTTCGCTACTCGGGTGAACTGATCGATCTGACCACCGCGTACGACGATCAGGACATCATTCACACCGAGCCCGTGCAGGTCGAGCGTTCGTTCATCAACACGACGGTAGGCCGCGCGATTCTCAACGATCACCTTCCCGAGGGCATGCCGTTCATCAACGGTCTGCTCAAGAAAAAGGGCATCGGCGCGCTGGTGAATTACTGCTACCTGCGCTTCGCGCTCGAGACCACGGTCAAGATGCTCGACGAGGTCAAGTCGCTCGGCTTCCGCTTCGCGACCCGCGCCGGTCTATCCATCGGCATCGACGACATGGTCATCCCGGACAGCAAGAAGGTCCTGGTCCGAGACGCCGAAAAGCAGGTGGTCGCCGTGCAGCAGCAGTATCTGGACGGCGCCATCACCAACGGCGAGCGTTACAACAAGGTCATCGAAATCTGGTCGGCGATCACGGAAAAAGTGGCCGACGAGATGTTCGGTGAAATGCAACGCCGCGACAAGGCCGGCGAACTCAATCCGATTTACGTCATGGCCGACTCCGGCGCTCGCGGATCGAAACAGCAGATTCGCCAGCTCTCCGGCATGCGTGGATTGATGGCCAAGCCCTCCGGCGAAATCATCGAGTCGCCCATCACGGCCAACTTCCGTGAAGGGCTGACGGTGCTCGAATATTTCGTCTCGACCCACGGCGCCCGCAAGGGTTTGGCCGACACGGCGCTCAAGACGGCCGATTCCGGCTATCTGACCCGCCGCCTGGTGGACGTGGCGCAGGACGTCATCATCAGCGAGTACGATTGCGGCACCGTCGACGGAATCTACGTGCAAGGAATCGTGGAAGCCGGCGAGATCATCGAGCCATTGCGCGACCGCATCGTTGGCCGCGTTTCGCTCGAGAAGATCAAAGACTATGACGGTAACATCATTGTCGACATCAACAATGAAATCACGGAAGACCTCGCCGGGGCGATTCAGGCTGCCGGTATCGAGCGGGTAAAGATCCGCTCGGTGCTGACCTGCGAATCGAAGCGCGGCGTCTGCGTGATGTGCTACGGCCGCAACCTGGCTTCCGGACGTCTCGTCGAACTTGGCGAAGCGACCGGAGTTATCGCGGCGCAGTCCATCGGCGAACCCGGAACTCAGCTCACCATGCGCACCTTCCACATCGGCGGTACCGCATCGCGAGTCTCCGAGCAGTCGCGCCTCGATGCCAAGAACAACGGCACGGTGCGCTTCATCGGCCTGCAAACTGTCAGGGCGAAGTCTGGCGATTTGGTGGTCATGAACCGCCAGGGCTCGATCGCGGTCGTCGACGAGAAGAACCGCGAACGCGAGCGCTACGCGGTCGTGTACGGCGCCAAGGTCAAGGTCAACGAGGGCGATGCAGTCACGCTCGGCCAGGTGATGGTCGAATGGGATCCTTACACCTTCGCCATCCTGACCGAAATCGGCGGCACGGTGCAGTTCAAAGACTTGCAGGAAGGCGTCACGCTCCACGAAGAAGTGGACGAAGTCACCGGCCTGTCGCGCCACGTGGTCGGCGACTCTCCCGACGAGAAGCGCCAGCCCGCGATCGTCATCAAGGGTGGCAAGACCAGCAAGCGTTACCTCATGCCGTCGCGTTCGCACCTCATGGTGCAGGATGGTGACGCGGTCAACCCGGGAGATGTTTTGGCCAAGATCCCGCGCGAAACCACCAAGACGAAGGACATCACCGGTGGTCTGCCGCGCGTGGTCGAGCTGTTCGAAGCCCGCAAGCCGCATGAAACCGCGGTCATCAGCGAAATCGATGGCACGGTCAAGTTCGGAGAGGTTTCGAAAGGCCAGCGCAAAGTCTACGTGGTCGCCGACAACGGCACCGAAAGGGAATACTCGGTTCCGCGCGGCGTTCACATCAACGTGCAGGAAGGCGAGCGCGTCAAGGCGGGCGAACCGCTCATGGATGGCCCGCTCAACCCGCACGACATCCTGGCGGTGCTCGGCGAGAAGGAGTTGCAGGCTTATCTGGTGAACGAAATCCAGGAAGTCTACCGCTTGCAGGGCGTCAACATCTCCGACAAACACATCGAGGTGATTGTGCGCCAGATGATGCGCTGGGTGAAGGTGGAAGACGTGGGGGATACGGGATTCCTGCTCGAGCAACAGCTCGACAAATTCCGCTTCCGCGAAGAGAACGAGCGTGTGATTGCGCAGGGCGGCAAACCGGCTACCGGCCGGCCGCTGCTGCTGGGCATCACGAAAGCCTCGCTCTCCACGGATTCTTGGGTCTCCGCCGCATCGTTCCAGGAGACCACGCGGGTGCTTACCGAAGCTTCCATTAACGGAGGCGTCGATCACCTGCGCGGTCTGAAGGAAAACGTCATCGTCGGACGCCTGATCCCTGCCGGAACCGGCATGGAGTACTACCGCAACGTGCGCCTCTCGCCAGAAATGGAAGAGGCCGCCGCCAAGGTACAGGCGGAAGTCTCGGCGGCGTATGAAGAGGCCGAGCGCGCTCTCGAATTGATGCGCCACGAGGGCGAGACCGACGATCTACCGGCGGAACTACCCGCCGCGGAGTAGTCAAAACTGAAATGAGCCTCGGGGGCGAATAGCTTCGCCCCCGAAGTCACATCTGGAATTGTTCGAAGACGAATGCACGCTACCCCCCAGCGAGTGCGATTCGAGGAACCCGACGCACTTCCCTCTTTGCGCTCGGTGCCTCCCGGCCCTAATCTAGGGCCACGCATGCTTCGCTTTCTCCGGCTTCTGCGGCTTGCCTTCTGGCGTGCCTTCGTGCACGATGCCTTCGCCACCGCCAAAGCCTCCGCCTATTCCTCGATCCTCACCTTCTTCCCCGTATTGCTCATCCTTGGATCAGGCCTGGCGAACTGGCGCAAGGGTGGACCCTATTTACGCGAAATCTCCTACGCCTTGGGCAGCATCTTGCCCGCCGGCGGTAACACCGCGCTCAGCTATTTGAAGGGTGCCGCGCAACATCCCGTTAGCCTGTTGACGACGACTTCGCTCATCACCCTATGGACCGCATCCGGCGTCATGATTTCCTGGATGGAGGGTTTTCGCCGCTGCTATGAACTTCCCAAAACCTGGGGCTTGATAAAAGAGCGCCTCATCGCATTTCTGCTGGTCGTTTTCGCGCTGATCCCCATGACCTTCGCCACCCTTCTGGTGGCCGTTGGCAGCAAGTTCGAAACCCGCCTTCTGCCCTACCTCGATCCCGATTTCAGCCTCTATGTTCTATTGCTCTGGGGCGGGATGCGTTGGGCGATCGCCACGCTCACCAGCATCGCGGTGATCGCGCTCATCTACCACAACGCCGTCCCCCGCACTCAGCCCTGGCACAGCGTGATCCCCGGTGCCATTCTGGCGACGGTCCTGTGGTTCTCCGGGACGGTTGGATTTCGCTCCTACCTGCAACACTTCGGCAGCTTCGCCACCATTTACGGTTCGCTCGGCGTGGCCATGGCCTTGCTGGTGTGGATGTACCTGATTTCGCTGGTGGTGCTGGTGGGCGCGGAATTCAACGCCCTGCTGTTCCCGCGCGCCATGCTGGGCAAAGAACTGACCGCAATCAACAACCGCAAGCCGTAAACTGTTGATGTGTTTGTGGGGACAGCCGCCCCCGGCTGTCCAGTCGAGCGAAGCTGCGCCGATGTCAGCGCTGAGAAACCTTCGCGCGGATTTCGGACGATTTGAAGCGGATGTTGTAACCTACCGATATTCCTGTTTGAGTCCGGAGACGAATGAAACAGACCCAAGCGCCCGTCACGGAGGGAATTTCTGACTCCGCGTCCCGCCGCGCCAAAATCATCTGCACCATCGGCCCCGCCTGCGACACCGAAGCCGCCATGCGCGACTTGCTTCGACTCGGCATGGACATCGCGCGCCTGAACTTCTCTCACGGCACCCACGAGGATCACGCGCGCAACATCGCCCGCCTGCGCCGCGCCGCTGATCGCGAGGGTCGCAGCGTCTGCATCCTTCAGGATCTGCAAGGCCCCAAAATCCGCACCGGACAACTCGAGCGAACCGTCCTGCTGAAGACCGGCACCGTCGTGACGATTACGCCGCAGAATATTCCCGGCACGGCCACTCGCATCTCCACGACATTCCCCGATCTCGCCCGCGAACTCGCGCCCGGCGCCCGTATCCTGCTCAGCGACGGCCTGATCGAACTGCGGGTTCGCGAAGTCCGCGGCAAAGACGTATTGTGCGACGTGCTCAACGGCGGCATGCTGGGCGAGCACAAAGGCATCAACCTTCCCGGCGTCGCGCTCTCCATCCCGGCGCTCACGGAAAAAGATCGCAAAGATCTGGAATTCGGTCTCGACCACGGCGTCGATGCGGTCGCGATCTCTTTCGTGCGCACCGCCGCCGACGTCAGCATGGTCAAGCACATCATCGCCACTCACCACAGCGATGTTCCCGTCATCGCCAAACTCGAAAAGCCGCAAGCTATAGATCATCTCGAAGAGATTCTCGAAGTCGCCGACGGAGTCATGGTTGCCCGCGGCGATCTCGGCGTTGAAGTCGCGCCGGAAAAAGTCCCGGTCATTCAAAAGCACGTGATTCGCCGCGCCGGAGCCTGGCGCAGGCCCGTGATCACCGCTACGCAGATGCTCGAGTCGATGATCGAAAACCCGCGCCCGACGCGGGCGGAAACCAGTGACGTGGCCAACGCCATTTTCGACGGTTCCGACGCCGTCATGCTCTCGGCCGAAACTGCCAGCGGAAAATATCCACGCGAATCAGTCGCGATCATGGCGCGCATCGTCGTCGAGGCCGAAAGCAACATGAGCGACTTGGTGCAGTCGCGACGCCGCCGCGAGCACCGCGGCCTATCCGTCGCCGAGGCCATTTGTGAATCGATTGCTCACGCCGCTGAAGACCTCCCCATGGGCGCCATCGCCGTCTTCACCGAAACCGGAAACACGGCTCGCATGATTTCCAAATATCGCCCCAAGGTTCCCATCTATGCCTTTACTCACATTGAACCGGTCGTGCATCGCATGAACCTGTACTGGGGAGTTCATCCCGTGCGCTGCCGCCAGGCGCGTTCGGCGGAACAAATGGTCACCATGGCCGAGCAGGATCTCGTGCGCCGCGGCCTGCTCAAGCCCGGCGACGTGCTGGGTGTAGTAGCCGGCACACGCCAGGCCTCCGGTTCCACCAACCTGATGCGCCTGCACGTGGTCACCAACGAAGAGGCCGAGCGTATCTCGCACCCCGCGACGCCGCATCGGAAGAAGCCTAGGAAACATTAATGCGGGACAGCCGCCCTAGCTTGCCGAAGGGGCTGTCCGGTCGAGCGCAGCTCGACTGTACGGACTGCTCAATGCTGAACCCTGACTGCGAAACAGCTATAATCCCCCCTTATGGCGCAAGAGATTCTCTCTGTTGCCGTCTGGGAACCTGTCCCCGAAATGGAAGTCGCGTCGCTCGCCACCCTTCGCGAAATCACTTCCATCGTTGTGGCCAAGGGATACGGCCGCGACCTGCTCTATCGCGACCGCGAGTCGCACTACGTCTTCCTCCGCTACTGGAACTCCGAAGAAGCCCGCCGCACCGCCCAGGAAGATCCCGATATGCTCCGCTGTTGGGCCCGCCTGGGCAACGAAATTAATATCGTGAAAGTCTACGAGACGCTAGTGGAGGTCCGTGTAAACGGCCGGAAGTGACAAGAATCATGTGGGGATGGGCGCCTTCGCCCGTCCGGTCGAGCGAAGCTCGACTGGTGCGTCCACCATCTAACTAACGTGCAGGTGCCCCATTTCTCGCACGTTCTTTGCGTGAGAAGTGGGGATTTTCTAAAACGTTCCAAGACCAGCGATGCAGCCAACTAGAGTCCGCGAATTCGTCGAAGATGCCATCGATCCCAAAGTTCGCGGCTTTCTCCATATTCCTGAAGCCGAGACCGGCAATGGTCTCATCCTCACGCACGGCGCGGGCTCCAACGCCCAAGCTCCTCTTTTCATCGCCCTTGCCGAAACTTTCAGCGCCGCCGGATTCACCGTCCTGCGCTGCGATCTGCCCTATCGGCAGGCGCGTTCCTGGGGCCCGCCCGGCCCCGGCGACGCCGCCCGCGACCGCGCCGGCATCAAAAACGCAGTTACGGCACTCAAGGCCACCATTTCGGGATCGGTATATCTCGCCGGGCACTCCTACGGCGGGCGCCAATCCAGCATGCTCTGCGCCGAAGAGCCCTGCCTGGTCTCGGGCCTGCTGCTGCTTTCCTATCCCTTGCATCCTCCTCGCAAACCCGAGCAGCAGCGCACCCAGCATCTGCCCAGCCTGCGCACGCCGTCGCTGTTCGTCCACGGCACGCGCGATCCCTTCGGCTCCATTGCAGAATTAGAGCACGCACTGAAGATGATCGCCGCAAAAACCAAGCTGGTACCCGTCGAAGGCGCCGGTCACGATCTGGGATTTAAAGGAAAAGCGAGAAGTGAAGACCTGCTAAGAGAAGTGCTGTCGGAATTTCGGTCGCTTACGGGCTAGAGAAATTTCAGATTGCAGATTTTAGATTTCAGATTTAAAAACTCCAAGGCGGCTCAAACTGCAATCTTCAATCTGAAATCCGCAATCCTAATTTACCCACCCCGACTTCCCTCCACCGTTCCCCTTACGCACGTCGTCATCCGGAGGAATGTAATTTCCGTGCTCGTCGAAGTGCACTTCCTGATCGTGCTTCCGCATGTACACTTCGAATTTCTTAGCCGCCCGCCGCCGCTTCCAGCGGTAGTAAGAATTACGCATGCCGTAATAGCGTTCCGTCACGTCCAGCTTCACCATGGCCGTCTTAGGTCCTCGCCGCACGTAAAGATAACCGAACAGCAAGCCGCCCAGGTGGGCCACATACGCTACGCCGCCGCTCCCGGACATCGCAAACGCCAGCGTCACGACGATCAAAATGCCTACGAAATACTTGGCTTTGATCATGAAGGGGAACGGAATCATCATGATCTCGTTGTCCCCAAACAACATCCCAAATGCGATGAGGATCGCGAAGACCCCGCCGGAAGCACCCAGAGTTCGCGTCGAAGGATTGCCCAGCACGTGCGCGTACGAGATCGCAATGGTGGTAATCGCAGCGCCCACCACTCCGACCGAGAATAGCTCTACAAAACGACGCGAACCCCATGCGCTTTCCACGGCCGAGCCAAACATCCAGAGGCCGAGCATGTTGCCGAACCAATGCCAGAACTCGAAGTGCAGGAACCCGTAGGTCACCAGCTGCCAGATTGCGCCATGAACCACCGCCTGCGGTTGCAGAGCAAGGTTGTCAAGAACGAACAGAGGAAGGTACGGCTGTACCCTCATCAGCAGCAATAGCAGCAAGTAAATACCCGTGTTGATTCCCAGCAGCCACGTCACCGCCTTGGTGAACGGAGGCAGGCTCAACGTCATCGGTTCGCCAGTTCGCCGCACGCAATTACCTCTCCACAATTCTACTCGTTTGCCGCCGCACGCAACTCAACGGGCCCGCAACTCCCCCTCCGGGAAGGTCCAGCGCCCATACCCTCAAAGGCTCGCTGTCGGACAACCTCACCCGTGCGGACCCCTTCTAATGTTAGCAATGCTCTGGAAGGGTACCTGTTTCCGGCCCGACGCATCCGACCGCCTGTACAATGCACTTTCGCCCCGGGATCTCTGGAATTCTTAGCGTAGGCAACTAAGGTTAAGGAGACAGTAATGAGAGCGAGATTCCCGCTAGTACTGTTCGTTTCCTTATCCGGTGTCGCCGCAATCGCGCAACAGACCGACCGCGTCGAGGTTTTCGGCGGCTATTCCCGCACCGGCTATGGAATTTACCAGCAGTACAGCGGCCCATGGGTGTCAGCCCCGTTCAATGGATGGGAAGCGTCGGCCACAGCCAACCTTCGGCCCCACGTGGGGGTGGAAGGAGACTTTGCGGGAGGATACAGCTCCACCAACCATTGGAGCCTGCGCACGTATATGGTCGGACCGCACTTCTCCACCAACGCCGGCAGACTCGGTCTTTACGGGCACGCTCTGTTCGGTGGATTGCACTTCGACAACGGGGGATTAAGTACTGCGGCGACCAGCTTCGCTTTTGCTCTGGGCGGGGGCGCGGACCTTTGGTTTCGCCGTCACATCGGTGCCCGATTGATTCAGTTCGACTACCTGCGCAACAACAACCAAGCCGCGGTTCTGGGATTTGAACCAATCAACACCGCAAAGAACGGTCCGGGCAACAGTTATCGCATTGCCACAGGGATCGTTTTCCGCTTCTGACAGTAAATGACAGCGCATTCGCCTGCCGTTCTTACCGCTCCGGTACTGGCACCACTGGCATGCTGCGGTGCCCCGCCGAATCCAGCGCCCTCACGGCGAAGATCACTTCGTCCTTCGAAATCTGCAGCGTCGAGCGCGTAACGTTCCCCACTTTCAGCACGTGCTCCCACTCCGGGCTCGAAGTCGGACGCCACACCACCTCGTAGCCCGTTGCGAGGCCACCCGGAGAAGCCTCCCACGTCAAGGTCGAGTCGTTTTCCAGATTCTTTGTCAGAAGATGCACATTCGCCGGAGGCGCCGGCGCCGACGCCAGCGACGCCAGCGTGGCCGCATTCAGCCGCGCCACGTGCGCCACATACTCGTAATCCACAAACTTGGAAATGTCGCCATACTCGACGCCATTCTCAGTCCGCGGATTCTGATGCTGGTGGTGAAAGTCCTCGCGAAGCTCGGTGAAGCGCACCGCCGCGAACCCTTCCTGGTTAAATGACGATTGATCTCCTCCCCGCAAATAACGGTCCGGGCGGAACACCTGCATCGGCTTCACGCCCGCGTCATAGGTCTGGCCGACGTCGGCAATGTACCGCGCCAGTTCCCGCGACGGCGAATCGCCCTCTCCGCCCAGCGCGCGAATCCGCCGAATCTCTTGCTCCGTTGCAGCGGCCGGCAGGCCCTCGGAAAACACCCGCACCACCGAGTGGTCCTGATCGGGATTCTTGTCTCCGCCCACAATGTCATTGTTCAACACCGCTTCCAGGTCCCAGCCGCGCTCTTTGGCCATCTGGGCAAAGTGCTTGCTTCCGTAAAGCCCCTGTTCCTCGCCCGCGACGGCCAGGAAAACCATCGTCACCGGAAATTTCAACTTGCTGAGCACGCGCGCGCACTCAAGGCTGACCGCCGTCCCGCTGGCGTCGTCATTGGCGCCGGGCGCCCATCCTTTGGCGTCCATGACGTCGCTGTTGCGGGAATCGTAGTGTCCTGTGACCAGCACCATTCGCTTGGAGTTGGCGGCGTCGCTCCCCTTCATCACCGCATACACATCAGTGATCTCGGTCGGACTCGGTATTCGCTCACCCGGCGGTTCGACGGATTTGTAGGTCTCGACGTCCAGGCAGCCGCCGCAGTCGTTCGCATACCGCTCCAACTCCGACACGATCCACACCCGTGCCGCCGAAATCCCGCGTCCCTCGTTCAACATCCCAAGATCCGAAGCCGAAAGCGTGGACCTCGTGTAAAAGCTGACGAGTTTCTCGACGCTGGCTCGAATGCGTTCCGCGGATACTTGCCGCAGCGCCGCCTCGATCTGCGGGTCGACGCCCGCCCCCGCCCGTGCCTGGGCCGCCTGCGCCGCGGCATCCGGAATCAAAGACAGCAGGTTCACGGCAAGCAGGCCAGCCAGAACGGATTCGCCCCATCGTATCGATTTGAGTAAACGGAACATGGTTTTGAGCAAACCTTTGGGAATCTGTACGTCCGGGGCCCCGACCTGGAAGACCGGTCGCCCTTCGCCCGAGAGGTCCCTAATACCCGGTTCCACCCCTTGACCAACCGCCCGGTAGAATCTAAATATTATCAGGAGGCTCTAATAGGCGAGGGAGGCTTTATGGTTCTCTGTCCCGAATGCGAAACCAATCTGGACTTCGAAGAAGATGATGTCGACGAGGGCGAAGTCATCTCCTGCCCCGAGTGCGGCACCGACTTTGAAGTCGTCACCACCAGTCCGCTCGAATTGAAGGCCGTGGAAGAAGGCTACGAAGAAGAGGAAGAAGAACTGGAAGAGGAAAACGAAGACAGTGACTACTCCTAGTCCACGACCGGGTTCTTCGCGGTTCTGGCCTCTTGCTCTTCTGCTCGCCGGTACACTTCTTTTGAGCCTCAGCCCGCGCCTTCAGGGTTCTGCTCCGCCACATGGCAAGGACAAGGATAAGGATAAGCCATACGCGCTCATCTTCGGAACCGTCTGGGGCCCGGATGATCGCCCCATTTACGGTGTAACCGTAAAGATTCGACGCGCCACGGATAAACGCAAGAAAGTCCGCTGGGAGGTCTACTCCGACCATCATGGCGAGTTTGCCCAGCGTGTTCCCGCAGGCGAGTCCGACTACATCCTCTGGGCCGACCTGAAAGGCTTCAAGCCCGCCGACGGCAAGCCCCTGCATCTGGCCCAGGAAGTCACCGTCCACGTCTATGGCGAAGAACGCGAGGATACCGGCCTGCACCTGACCCACTAACGGTTCCTGCCGCAAATCGTGAGACAATGATTGCCAACATGAATCGCCACCAGTCCCTGATGGTCGCCGTAGCTGTCTCCTGTGTGCTGCTTGGTGTGATGGGAGCCGTGGCTCATGCCTCGCCCGATAAGAAGGACAGGTCCTCCGGACGACTCCTCTTTGGGAAAGTGCTTGATCCGCAGGATAATCCCCTGGCCGATTCGATCGTCTACCTCACCAACACCCGTACCCGTGCGGTGAAAACTTACATCGTCGGCAAGGATGGTACCTACCGCTTTCCAGCGCTCTCCACCGCCATCGACTACGAGGTCTACGCCCAGTACAAGGGCCTCAAGAGCGAGACAAAATCGGTCAGCCAGTTCGACGACCGCTCCCAGGTGTACCTCGATCTAAGAGTAAACACCCACTAACGTGTCGAGCCGGGCACCCATGTGGAGCCGGGCACTCTTGTCCGGCAACCCTATCTCGAAGCTAGAGCCTCTTCTCTTGCCTACCGGCACCATTTCATGCAACTTTCTTACCCGTGTTAGGGTTCAATATAGAGGAGACCGTTGGAGGATTCTGTGAACGCACTATGTTTTCCTCGGAAGTCAGCCGTCGCCGCCGCGAAGCTTTTTCTGGCCTGCTTAACTTTGCTTTGCGCCGCCTCCGTTTCAGCTCTCGCTCAAGAAGGCTCCATGAGCCCCTACCAGGGCGAAAAAGACGGCGTCAGCGCCGGCGGCAAATGGATGCAGTTCCAGTCCCAAGACAAGATGACGGGCGTCAACAAAGTCCGCTTCGAACTTCTGGCCGATAACTATTTCCGCGAAGATCCGGATTACAAACCGAGAATCGAACTCTTCTGCGAAAACGGCAAGCTTAAGCTGTCCGACTTCAACCCCGGCGTGCGGCTACCTCCGCCCAATCGCCCCGGGTTCTGGGGGCAGCCTCAACTGGAAGTCATGGTCCGCATCGACGACACGCACGCCTACCACGGCTGGAACTGGGTTCGCGGCCACTTTCTGTCGATGGATAAGGGCACTACGCGCGGCATGATCGGCTCGCAAGTATTCAAAGTCGAACTGCCAACGCGAAGCGGGCGCCAGATCGCCGAGTTCTCACCCGCTGGCCTGGACCTGGACCAGGTCCGCCAAGCCTGCGACCTGACCCCGAAGAAGCCAAGCAAAGACTAAAAGCGTTGGGATCACATGTACCCATGTGGGGGATGACCCCGTGGGGAATGATCATGTGGGGACGGGGGCATTCGCCCGTCCCGCCGTGTGGAGCGGACACTCCCTTCGACAAGCTCAGGGCAGGCTCTGTCCGCTGCCGTTGATCTTGCTTTTTCTTTGCAGTTGTTGTCCAGTCGGTGCACTCCCGAGCCTGCCGCCACTTCACCACCAACATCAAAAGCGACGGACAGGAGTGTCCGTCCCACACGGAGCGGACCTGCGCCGTCCGGCGCACGGGATTTTCGAGATGTGGGGATTCTCGACAGATACTCCTCTGACGCAACCCTTCCGGCACTTGCCTTCCCACCCTCCTGCTGGCACCTTGGTCATAGCCGAGGTGACGATGGACAGCAGCCTGATTTCGGGTCTGGCAATTTTTCTTTTCGTAGCCGGAGCTCTGATCTACACCGTGATCCTCTACAACGGCCTGGTGCGCCTGCGCAACGAAAACGACCGCGCCTGGGCTAACATTGACGTGCTTCTGAAGCAGCGCCACGATGAGATCCCCAACCTGGTCGAGACCGTTAAGGGATACATGCAGCACGAGCAGCAGACGCTGCTGGCGGTTACGCAGGCCCGCGCCGCCTCGATGAATGCAGCCAGCATCAACCAGAAGGCCGTGGCCGACCTGAAAGTGGCCACCGCTCTGCGCGGCTTGTTTGCTGTCGCCGAAAACTACCCGGAACTCAAGGCCAACGAAAATTTCCTCAAACTGCAGAACCGCATCAGCGAACTCGAAGAACGCATCGCCGATCGCCGCGAGTTCTTCAACGACGACGTCAACACCTACAACACTCGCATCGGCCAAATCCCCGACGTATTCGTAGCCAGCTTCATGAACCTGAAGCCGCGCTCCATGTTCAAAGTCTCCGACGAAGACCGCCGGCAGGTAGAACTAAGTTTCCAGCGCGCGTCGGGAGCATAGTTTTGGGAAGGGCACGACTTCCAGTCGTGCCCTTAAGTTGATGAAAATGTGCGCGCTTCAGCGCCTGAGGGTCGCCCTTTGCCCACTGCCGCAGTTTTTCCGCAACCTGTAAAAGCCGTTGGCAGGGCAGGGGCGCAGCTTAGTGCTGCCCTCTGCCCCTTGACGGCACGTCTACGCGGCTTGCTATTTAGTCAGGTTGCCACTCGGTCTAAGCCTGGGCGTGCTCCCGTTTTCGGCTGTTTCCGAAGACCGCTATCGTTATTGTTGACCTTGCGCTAGCATTTGCTCCTGGGTCAACACAGGCGCGCCGTACGCGTCCGGATGCATATAGTGGCCGCGGTCCTTGTCGGATTTCTTAACCTCCACTACCAGCGGATGCGTTTTGGCATAAGCGTCATGCCGTACGGCAGTCACCTGCCACGAGACCTTCATGCCCGCAGCGCCACCCGCGATGATGAATTGGTGGTTGGAAATCTCCTGGGCGACATGCAGGTTCGGGGCTGCAGCGCCGATGGCCGTAAGTTGATAGCGGTAGTCGCTGTTGAGGGCCTCAAACCACTTGGGCAGCGACACCACCCCCTCGCCGCTGTTGTCGAGGATCGCGTTTCCGGTGTAGATATTCATCATCTCCGAAGACTCGACCGATGCATGGTTGAGGTATTTGTTCTTGGGATCGAGGGGGTGATCAATCTGGAAGTTCTTCGCTCCAGCGGTGAGGGTCCCTTTTAGGTTGAGGTTCCCCGAAAAATCGAAGATCGCCACCTGATTAGACAGACTCGTCTGCAAGATGACATGATCGAGCGCGTCGTTGTAGTACCATCCCCATTGTGGAAAAAGGGGGCTGTGAGCCCACATCATGCGGTTGCCGAAATTGCAGCAATGGACGGCGTTCACTACCAGAGGAGGCTGTAGATTCGACGTATCGTCATCGTTAAACTGGATCGAGCCGGTGACGGTTTCACCGCCGCCTACGCTGAAGCCACCGCCCACTCCGACGCCTCCGTCGAACGTGCCACTACCGCTCGTTCCGAAGTTTCCATTTACGCTCAAGTTTCCGGTAATAATGCCTGTCCCCGCAGAGAGTGCCGTGAAAGAACCGGCAGCACCAGCGACTGTCCCGGTCGCGCCGATGTTACCAGTCACGCTCTGATCACCGGTGAAACTGTTGCCACCGGCGAGCTTAGCGAAGGCACCGGGAGCAAAGCCACCCAGCAGGCTAACGTTGAGGTTAGGTACCTGTGTCGTTGAGGTGACAGACAGCGGTGCCGTTCCGGTCGCTATTGTCGAAACCAACCGCCTGGCTGTAAAGACGCCCGAATTGCTGAAAGACACCCCAGTCTCAGCCGCAACTGCCGCCCCAGGGGCAAACAGCAGGTTCAGCTTTCCGGTAGGTGATGGAGTGTTGTTTCCCACAGCCTCAGCCTGCCAGCGGAAATGCTGAGCCACGGCAGTGGCAATCGTGCTGTTGAAAGAAGACGCCGCCAAATCCAGTGGCTGAGAGTTGCGGCCGATGGCAGCGGTGGCCGTTGCTGTCGCCGGTAACTGCAGAATACCCCGAATAAAGGCGCCTCCGCTCACGTCCAACTTGCCGGCAGGAGTCGTGCTTCCAATCCCAACATTGCCTCCGGTTTGAAAGAGGGTGGAGTTCCCGATTGTCGTGCTGTTCGTCCAGATGGGAATGAAGTTGGTTGTACCGGTGCCTGCCAGCGGTGGTGGTGGTACTGCTTGCTGCGCTGGAACCCATGGCGCGCAGCCCAAAGCAAAAAGTACAACACATAGCCAAGCGGTGGTTCGGGTCACAATCATAACCTCCTCCTACTGATTTCTGAGTTGTGTTAAGTGCAACGTACGGGGCCCGTTAATACGCCGTAGTGCTTGGAACCCAGGGGAGATCGCCTGTACTGCTCCTCAGGGCAGAACATCACACTGGGAACCCGAGGTTGGCCTTTTGAATCACCATGGCTGTCTGGCCCGAGCAGTTGGCCAGGCAGCAGAACCACCCTAGGTCAGGGTGTTCTCCGTTGGGAGAAACAACAGGTGCGGCAGGTGAAATCTCTTAATCGTATGTCCCCCCCCCAACAACTTTGGAGGCAGTCTGGGGCAATTGAGTACTCCAGCCAATAGCACGCACCTGAATCGTGGATTAATTTTTCATGAATTTGTAAATTGCTGCCTGCAAATGAGATGTGCCGGGGCAGGCAAACTGCGGTAAAATTCCGTTCCAGCCCCCCGGGAATGCCGCATAAACGCCATGTCATTGATGCGAGCCATCTCGTCACAACGATTCCGGTTCGGCGAAGGCTACGAACTTGATCTCGGCGCCTATGAGTTGCGGCGAGAGGGACACGCCCTCAAGCTGCCGCGCATCCCGATGGAGGTTTTGCTGCTTCTTATTGAGCAGCGCGGGAACGTGGTCACGCGCGATCAAATCATCGAGCGGATCTGGGGCAAGGAAGTCTTCGTTGACACGGACAACAGCATCAACGCTGCCATCCGCAAGATCCGTCAGGTATTAAAGGATCATGCCGATGAGCCCCGGTTTGTCCAAACCGTGACCGCAAAGGGCTACCGGTTTATTGCTGCCGTGACCGAGACCGTGGGAGCGCCGGAGGAAGTAGCGGCCACGACTCCATCCGCGGCTGTCAGCGAAGGGACCTCGGAGGTACTGGAGAAGATCGACAAAGCCCAGGTAAGCTTGGGGCCACAGGACCGGACTCCTGCTACGAGGACAAAGCGCTTATCGCTACGATGGGCAGCGGTTTTGACTATTGCCTTCCTCGTGCTCATAGCAGTGGAATTCTACACTCGGCTGCTGAAAAACCGGTCTAGCTCCCCGTCCCCCAATACCAGGGTGATGCTGGCTGTTCTTCCGTTTGAGAACCTCACCGGCGATGCCAGCCAGGTGTACTTTAGTGACGGCATGACCGAAGAGATGATCACGGAGTTGGGGAGAATCAATCCCGAGCGGCTAGGCGTGATCGCCCGTACTTCCGTTATGCCCTACAAGCAAATCCCGAAGCCACTAGACCAGGTCGGGCGCCAGCTGGGAGTGCAGTACGTCATCGAGGGCAGTGTCCGGCGCTATTCCGACAATATACGAATTACAGCTCAGCTAATTCGAGTTAAAGACCAGACTCATGTCTGGGCAAGGCAGTACGACCGCGAACTGAAGAATCTGCTGCTCGTGCAGGGCGAGATCGCGCAGGAAATCGCCGATGAAATTCAACTCACTTTCGCCGTCCAGCAACCGCTAGGCGCCCCGCATCGTTCTGCTGTAGCCACTCCTACCACGTCGTACCAGGCCTACGACCACTATCTCAAAGGCCGTTATTTTTGGAACAAGAGAACGCCGGAAGGGTTTCAGCAGGCGGTCAATTACTTTCAGAAAGCCATCGCTGAAGATGGGAACTACGCCCGCGCCTATGCTGGATTGGCTGACACATTCGGATTGATGAGCACCTGGAATCTCGTTCCCCAGAGTGAGTTCATGCCCAAGGCGCGCAGTGCGGCTCTCAAAGCCCTGCAGATCGACAACACCCTTGCGGAGGCCCACGCCTCTTTGGCGTTGGTTGCCGAGAATTATGACTACGACTGGCAAACGGCAGAGAAAGAATTTCGGCGCGCCATCCAGCTCGATCCAGATTACGCCACCGCGCACGAGTGGTATGCAGAGTATCTTGCCTGGCAGGGGCGCTTCAATGAGGCACTGACGGAAAGCGAGCATGCCCGGCAGCTAGATCCGCTGTCGCTCATCATTGCCACCGATCACGGCGCAATTCTGTTCTATTCCCGGCAATACGATCGCGCCATCGCGCAGTGTCACGCCGTGCTCGACATGGATCCCAGGTTCCCGCGCGCCCGAGGATTCGTATTCATGGCATTTGTGAAAGAGGGTAAGTTCCCGGAGGCGCTGGCTGAGCTCGAGCGGGCACAGAGTCTTGATGATTCTCCGTGGACTTGGGCGACCAAGGCGTATCTTTACGGCCAGTGGGGCCGAACCGTACAAGCCAAACATGCCCTGGCAAAATTCAACCAGCTTTCCTTGCGATCCCACCCCGATTGGACTCCGTGGGCGCTCGTGGCGTACGTCGGCGCCGGGCAGAAAGATCAGGCGATTGCTCTCCTGCAAAAAGCCTACTCGGAGCATTCCAACATTGTGACCAGCCTCAAAGTGGACCCCAGCTACGATCCGCTCCGTGACGATCCCCGCTTCCAAGAGTTGATGCGCCGCATCGGGTTCGCGGAATAGCCTCACCACGAGCCGGCTTGTCCGAAAGAAGTGTTCACGGCCGGAGAAGTGCCCGGGACAAGCCCCAAACTCAGCTGTCGACTCGCTTGCCCACTCCGTCAACCCAGCAGTTTGGCCGCGTCCTTGGCGTAATACGTCAGGATAATGCTCGCCCCGGCCCGCCGGATGCTGAGCAGTGACTCTATCATGACTCGTTCGCGTTCAATCCATCCGTTGCGGGCGGCGGCTTCGATCATGGAGTATTCGCCGGAGACCTGATAAGCGGCCAGCGGCAGGTCGAAGCGGTCGCGGGCGGCGGCGATGACGTCGAGGTACGGCATGGCCGGCTTGACCATGATCATGTCCGCGCCTTCCTCGATGTCGGCTTCGATCTCGCGCATGGCCTCGCGCACGTTGGCCCCATCCATCTGATAAGACCGTCGGTCACCGAATTGCGGCGCCGAGTCGGCCGCCTCGCGGAACGGTCCGTAGAACCCGGAGGCGAATTTGGCGGCGTAGGAAAGAATCGGCGTGTTGATGAGCCCAGCTTCGTCGAGAGCTCGGCGAATTGCGCCTACCCGGCCGTCCATCATGTCGGATGGGGCGATGACGTCGATGCCAGCCTCGGCGAGCGAAACTGAAGTGCGGGCCAGCAGTTCGAGCGAAGCGTCGTTTTCGATCTCGTAACTCGCCTGAACAGCATGCGCGGCAGCCGATGCCGCCGTCTTGATTGCTTTGTCTTTCTCTGCTTTATTCTTCACCGCGAGGACGCGCTGCGCAGGCTTCACGGCGTTGAGGACCGCGGCACCCAACGATTGGGGCGTGAAAGTCGATTTCACGATCCCGCAATGTCCGTGGCTCATGTATTCGCAGAGGCAAACATCTCCCATCAGAACCAGGCCTGGGACCTCCTGCTTCATCGCTCGCGCGGCCTGCTGCACGATGCCGTTTTCCGCCCACGCTCCGGTGGCGACTTCGTCCTTCTTGTCGGGAAGACCGAACAGGATCACCGAGGGCACGCCCACAGAATGAACTTCCTGAGCCTCTTTCACCGCTTCATCGACCGAAAGGTTGAACACTCCGGGCATGGAGCGGACTTCTTTGCGCACGCCTTCTCCCGGGCAAACGAACATGGGATAGACAAACGAGTCCGGCGTCAGCCGGGTCTCGCACACCATATTGCGCAATTCCGCAGTGCGGCGGAGGCGGCGTAGGCGGGTTACAGGAAATGCCATGCAAGATCACCCGGGGAAGGATTGGGATGATGCGGCCTTCCGGGTCTATTTTACATCTTCGGATTTCCCGAGCATCTGGCTAATATGGCGTCCAGTTAGTTCGTGTCAAAAGTTTGCGAGCTTTGAAAGGGCGCGGCTTCCAGCCGCGCCGTAAAGAGCCTTTGAAAATAGCGGCCTTACTGGTTGCGGAAAAAAACCGGCTCGTGCAGGTTTTGGGAAGGGCACGACTTCCAGTCTTGAGCCTGCCCTGAGCAAGCGAAGCGCGTTGAAGGGTGCCGTTAAGTCGCTAAAAATGAGTGCGCCCGAGGGTCGCCCTTTGCCGCAGTTTTTCCGCAACCTGCTAGCTAGTTGGGTGCGCAACAAAACCCATTTTCTTGTTTTCGGGATCCTCCCACACTTCCTGAAAAGTGAGATCGTCGGGCCCAAGCCGGCACTTGTCCAGGGTGCCATTTTTATACTTCTGAACAATCTCGCTCAGAGTGTCATCTTTCTTGACGGTGTATTCGAAAAACCTCGAGACGTGAGTGTCGCCTCCGGGCATGCTTCCCGGATCCCACATGTAATTGTCTGGATCGGTAGAATGTCCCCCATCATCAGACCTTCCGGTTTGCATTCCCAACATGTGACCGGTCTCGTGGATCGTGCAATTGGCGATGATCGATCCCAGTGCGGCCTCGGTCTCGGGGAAAGGCGGGTTCACAGGTCCCCGGACTTACCTGCAGACGCATGGTCTTGATCGCGCGCGCCCAAATTTCGGACTCGCCTGCCAAGACCGTCTTCCCACTTCCATTTGTGATGTCGGGCCGCGAACTCTCGCCATTCGTGGGCAAGACGTCCATCTTGTTTTCGAACTTGACCACCAGATCATCGCCGGCACGCGTCCCACTAAAATCCAACTCCACGTCGAACGAGCTGAACTCATCCTCAATCTTGGTCTTAACGAAATTCTGCAATGATCGCGGCACAGTCGACGTCAATCCCTTGTAGACGATCAGGTACTTATTCGCCATGGCTTGACTCCTGACTTCGCACCCGTGGTCACTCCCGATCACGACTTTCTTCCTTTGGTGACTCTTGGCGCGCTTTCGTTACATTCGTTACAAGGGAAACGGTTTCCGGTCCCCCGGTCAAAATTGACGTCACTCTGGCTTCGCCCCTAAAATCGAGTGGAACTCAGTTGTAATTCGCGCTTTCCTCACCCATGCCCCTTTACGAATACGAATGCAAAAAGTGCGGCCACCGCTTCGAAAAAATTCAGAAGTTTTCCGACAAGATGGTGAAGAAGTGCCCCGAATGCGGCGGGGCTGTCGAACAAATGGTCTCCGCCCCAGCCGTGCAGTTCAAAGGCTCGGGCTGGTACGTTACGGATTACGCGAAGAAATCGCACGCCCCGGCCTCCGACTCCGGCGGCAAAGACTCGAAGGAATCGAAGAAGGAAGACTCCAAGAAGGACGACAAGAAGGCTGAGACTTCCTCCAAGGAAGGCACCACGAAAAAGGGCGACAAGCACAAGTAGTCAGCCGCCAACAGCCAGCCGAGCTTCGCTCGGCTTGTCCGGGTCAAAGACCCGGACCCACACAGAAAAACTGCCAGGCCGTACACAAACGCTCTACTTGAGCTCTCGCTCAAAGTGTTCTTCGATCATCGTGAACAGGTGCACGCGCGCGTCCTTGCCGGAAATGCTGTGCGTCTTGTTCGGATAGATCATCAACCGGAACTGCTTCCCCGCCTTGATCAGCGCGTCGACCATCTGAACGCTGTTCTGAAAGTGCACATTATCGTCGCCGGTGCCATGGACCAGCAGCAGCGCCCCGTGCAGCTTCGCGGCTGACTTCGTCACATCGGACTGCTCATACCCCGCCTTGTCGCTCTTGAGCAGGCCCATGTAGCGCTCGGTATAGATCGAGTCGTAGTTCACCTGATCAGTCACCGGAGCCACAGCCACCCCGGCGCGAAACCGTTCCGAATGCGTCATCGCGTACAGCGTCATCGACCCGCCATTTGACCACCCCCAAATGGCGACGCGGTCTCCATCCAATTGCGGATATTCCGCCAGCAACTGGTCCAGCGCCGTGAGCTGATCTTTCAATTCCAACGCGCCGAATTCATGGCGGATCGCCGTCTGAAACTTCTGGTCGCGCCCCGGTGTGCCGCGATTGTCCACTGCGAAAACGGCAAATCCTTTCCGCGCCAGGATTTCGTCGAACGGATCGGGCAGGCTCTTCGTCACCATCTGCGCTGCCGGTCCGCCGTAAATGTGCACGATCACAGGAATCTTGCCGCCGGCCGGCGCGTCCGGAGGCAGCAGGAACCGCCCGTAAAGCGTCGTCCCATCGTCCGCCTTGAACTCCAGATACTGCGGCGCCCGCAATCCGTATTCGGCAACTTCGTCGTGTGCCTTCCACACCGAGCTGCAGGACCCACCCACGGCGCAGAGCGAAAGGATCGTTGCGGTCTGCGGACTGGAAAATTGGTGAAGATAATGCTTCCCGTCATCGCTGAAGTCGCCCGAGTGCAGTCCCTCTTCGGAGGTAAGCGCTTTGAATCCCGAGCCATCCAACTGCACCGAAAAAATGTGCTCCTGCCGCGGATCGCCTTTGTTCGCCGCGAAAAATACGGTACCCGCGGCTTCGTTCACCCCCTCGATCCCCAGCACCTCAAAATCCCCCTTCGTCAGTTGATGCTCCAGTTTGGCGTCGGCCGCCATCGGACTCTGCTTGTCGAAACTGTACAGGTAGAGATGCATGTTCCCATCGCGCCAACTCGGCCACAAAAATCGCCCGCCGGATTTCAGAAACTGCACGACCGCATGATCGAAGTCGAACCAGGCCCCGGGCGTCGTCTCGGTCAGTACAATTCGTGACTTGCCCGTTTTCGCGTCCACGAAATATAAGTCCAGCTTGTCTTCGGGCCGATTCAGCACTTCCGCCCAGATGACTCCATCGCCCACCCATCCAAAGCGGGGGATGTAGGTATCCTCATCATTGGTCAGTGAAATCCAGCGCACCTTCCCCCGATCGGCGTCGACCACTCCCAGCTTCACCACAGGATTCGGATCGCCCACCTTCGGATATTTCTCCTCGTCAACTGTGGGGTGCGTCGGCATCCAGTCGGTAATCGGATACGTCGGCACCTTGCTTTCATCCATGTGCAAAAACACGATCGCCTTGCTGTCCGGCGACCAGAAATAATTGCTGCGCACGGCCAGTTCCTCGGCGTACACCCAGTCAATATCGCCGTTAAAAAGATTATCTTCCGTGTCTTTGGTGAGTTGTTTTTCGTCCCTCCCGTTCACCGGACGAACATACAGATTGTGTTTCCGGACGTAGGCCACGTGGTTGCCGTCGGGCGAGAATTTCGGATCCCCGCTCGGATCAGGCGCCGAAGTAAACTGCACCGCCGTTTCTGTCCCCAGGTCATAGAGCCACAATTGCCCCTGCGAGTCGAAAATCAGGTGCTTCGAATCCGGCGCCCACAAATATGCCGCCACGTGATAACGCGTCAGGCGCTCCTTCTCCCGCTCGTTCTTCACCCGGTTGACGTCTGGCGCCAGTGAAGCCAGCTTGGCAGTACTCACCAGCACCTTCTTCTCGCCCGTGGCCACGTCCACGTACCACAACTCGCCTTTCTCGCCGTTCTCATCGCGTTGCACGAACGAGAGTTTCGTTCCATCCGGGCTCCACTCCGCGAATTCCGGACCTCGCCCGCCGAGCCCTCCCGGCTGATAAATCGCCTCAATCGTCAGCGGCTTAGTAGGTGCAGTCTGCGCCCCAACCGATCGCGCGGAAAGAACCAGCGTTATTGTGACCGCGACGACACAAGAAACCCAAAAAGTCCGACTTTTCACGAAGATCCTCACCAAGAAAGAAGAAGTAGCAGGCTCACCCGCGCAAAGCAGAGAGTGTACACTGCCTCAGCGTTCATCCGCAGCCTTCGCCCATCCCAATCCCCCTCGATCTCCCCCGGGCATGTGCCGCTTACATGCTAGAATCAAGGCAGACACAATGCCGGATGCTTCCTGACATCGAAAACCTGCTGCGGCTCCAGGATGCGGACAAGGAAATCCGCCGCCTGCAGGACGAAATCGCCGAACTACCCAAGCGCGTCGCTGTCATCGAGCAAAAGCTGGCTGGGACCAAAACCCAGCTGGAGAAGGCCCAAACCGCCATCAAGGCCGACGAAGCCGCCCGCCGCAAGTACGACACCGCCATCAACGACCTCCGGAGCAAAATCTCCAAGTACCGCGACCAGTCGCTCGACGTGAAGACCAACGAGCAGTACAAAGCCCTGCTGCACGAAATCCAGTTCGCCGAACAGGAAATCGCTGCGAACGAAGACAAAATCCTTGAGCTCATGATCAACGCCGACTCCCGCGACAAAGAGGTCAAGGCCGCGCAGGCCGAGCTGAAAGCCGAAACCGCCGAGATCGAAAAGGAAAAAGAGCAGGCCCGCCAGCGCACCGCCGAGGACGAAAAACTCCTGGCGGAATGGCACGCCAAGCGCGATCAGATGCGTACCGGCATTGACGCCGACCTTCTCCGCCACTACGAGCGCGTTTCCAAGTTCCGCGGCAGCGGCATCTCGGAAGTCCGCGATCACAAATGCATGGCATGCCAGGTCATGCTACGGCCCCAGACCTACAATGAAGTCCGCTCCGGCCAGCAGACGGTGTTCTGCGATTCCTGTCAGCGCATCCTCTTTTTCAATCCCGCCGACGAACTCGTGGAGCAGAAGCAGACCATCCACCGTCCCAAACGCCATCACCCCAAAATCGACTCGCCCCAAGCCTGGTACTACCGCCCCGAGTTTGCCGATGCCGGCGAGGTCTTCTTCTGCCTGACCAACGCGCAGGGCCAGGCCAGCCGCCGTGTCTATGAAATTCACACCGGACGCCTGATCGGCGACATCCTTATCCGCGAAGGCGACTACCGTCAGGCCTTCCCCGAGGACATCACCGGCGCCACCCGCCTCAATGGCAACTGGAAAGAAGAGGAACTCGACGTCTGGGGCACCGAACTCCCCATGGTCGTTCTCGATTCCCTGCAATCCGACCTAAACGCCGCCCGCCGCGAAGCCTCTGCCGGCTCTCACGCCAAGCCCGAACCCGCAGCCCCCGTAACCCCCGAACACGCCGCGAGCTAGATGCACACATGTGGGGACAGCCGCCCTCGGCTGTCCGGTCGAGCGCAGCTCGACCTTGCGTGCAGCACCCATGCCCCATACGTTCTAAGATGACGGCATGCCCCAAGCCCCAAGTCTCCCCACCGTCAAGATATCCCCCCGCGGTGCCTCTCGCCTCAAGTCCGGCCATGTCTGGGTCTATCGCTCCGACATCGTCTCCGCGGACGGGGTTCCTCCAGGCTCCCTGGTCAGCGTGACCGACCAGCGCGGCAAACCCCACGGCACCGCCCTCTACTCCAGTTCCTCGCAAATTGCGATCCGCCTGATCTCCCCCGACCCGGTCGCGGATTTACCTGCCCTCCTGCGCCAACGCATTGCCGATGCGATCGCCTATCGCGAAGCTCTGGTCCGAGACACCGATGCCTACCGGGTGATTTTCAGTGAAGCCGACTTCCTGCCTGGCCTCATCGTCGACCGCTATAATGACATTCTTTCTCTGCAAGTCCTCACGCAAGGAATGGACGCCAACCTTATCCGCGGGACTGTCATCTCTGAACTAACCCAACTCATGAATCCCGCATCCATTCTCGAGCACGTCGACCCGCGCGTGCGCGAGCTGGAAAGTCTGCCTGCTGTCGTCTCTGGCCTGTTACAAGGCGAGAAAACGTCCACCACATTCCATATGAATTCAGTCCAATTCCACTATCAGGCTCTCGAAGGCCAGAAGACCGGAGCCTTCCTCGATCAGCGCGAGAACTACGCCGCTGCCGTCCAATACGCCCACGGCGATGCTCTGGATGCCTTCTGCTATCAGGGAGGCTTCGCTCTCCACCTTGCCTCTCGTTGTTCGCACGTGACTGGCGTTGACAGTTCGCGCCCTGCCCTCGAAGTCGCCGACATGAACGCTGCCCTGAATGGCCGCGACATCGAGTGGATTGAGGCCAATGCCTTCGATCTGCTCAAGGATTACGCTTCCTCCAATCGCCGCTACGACATCATCGTTGTCGACCCACCCGCCTTTGCGAAAACCAAGCGTGATCTCGATGCCGCCCTCCGCGGCTACAACGAACTCAACCTCCGCGCCCTCAAAATGCTCCGACCTGGCGGTATCCTCGTCACTTGCTCCTGCTCCTATCATGTGAGCCAGTGCAGCTTCCTGGAAATGCTAGCTGGCGCCGCCCTCGATGCCCACCGCACCTTACGGCTGATCGAGGTTCGTGGGCAGTCTAAAGATCATCCCATCCTGCTAAATGTTCCCGAAACCGCATACTTGAAGTGCGTAATAGCCTCTGTAAGCTGATGAAAATAGGCATCCTTTATTTATTGACAATAACACGCTAATATTTTATGCTTCGTTTACGCTAACTACGCGTCTAATGAAGTGACCGCAGCTCTGAAGGCAGCCTTCCAGAGCCGGTCTCGAAATCTAAGAAGTTAACTTAACCAATATCCGAAGGAGGATTTAGCCATGACCGTATTGACCCGTTGGGAGCCGTTCCGTGAATTTGCCACGCTGCAGGACCGCATGAACCGCCTGTTCCGCGAGTCCTTCAACGATGCAGGCCGGGACGAGTCCCTGACCACCAGCACCTTCGCTCCCGCCGTTGACGTCTACGAAGACGAGCACAAGGTCACTCTCAAGATCGAAGTGCCCGGAATCGACGAGAAAGACATCGACGTCCGCGTCGAGAACAACACCCTCACCGTGCACGGCGAGCGCAAGATCGAAAAGGAAGAGAAAGAAGAGAACTACCGCCGCGTGGAGCGTCAGTACGGCGCCTTCACCCGCACCTTCACTCTGCCCCAGACCGTAGACACCGACAACGTCTCGGCCACCTACGACAAAGGCGTGCTGAAGGTCAGTCTGCCCAAAAAGGCAGAAGCGAAGCCAAAGCAGATCAAGGTCAACGTAGGCTCCGAGAAGCAGATCGAAGCCAAAGGCCCCAGCAAAGCCGCGTAAGTTGGCAGAGCTGATGCGAGGAGCAATGCCCATGTGGGGACGGGCGCCTTCACCCGTTCGGTCGAGCAAAGCTCGATCGCTTTTTGCGGGAGGCGGCAGAAATGCCAGCCTCCCGTTTTATTTAACTCTTGACCTGAGTTGTCATCCTTCGCAAAGCGAAGGACCTCTGCATTTCTACTGCTGCCAGACGAATTGCATAGATTCTTCCCTTGGCTGAGAATGACAAAGAAGTAATTAAAGGAAACGCCATGCCGATCCGTTGGGACAAATTTACCGTGAAAGCGCAGGAAGCCGTCCAGCGCGCGAGCCAGCTTGCCTCCGAGCACGGCAATCCCGAGCTTCTCCCCACTCACTTGCTCGCCGCCTTGCTCGAAGACAAGGAAGGCATCGTACCGCCGGTACTGGAAAAAATCGGCATCGGTCCGCAAGCGGTTCTGAGCGAGGTCTACAAAGAGCTGGACAAGCTCCCAAAGGTCTCTGGCGAAGCCGCCCAGGCGACGCTCTCCAACAGCACTAACAAGCTGCTGGAGCAGGCGTTCAAAGAAGCTTCCAACTTCAAAGATGAATATGTCTCTACCGAGCACTTGCTTCTGGCCATCACGCACCTCAAGCAGGATGCCGCCGCGAAGGTCCTCGCGAGCCATGGCGCCACTTACGACGCGATTTTAAAAGCTTTGACTGTCGTCCGCGGTTCGCAGAAAGTCACCGACCAGAATCCCGAGGCAAAATATCAGGCGCTGGAGCGCTACGCTCGCGACCTCACCGAACTGGCCCGCCGCGGTAAACTCGACCCTGTCATCGGACGCGACGAAGAGGTTCGCCGTGTCGTTCAGGTGCTCTCCCGCCGCACCAAAAATAATCCAGTGCTCATCGGCGAACCCGGAGTCGGCAAGACCGCCATCGTCGAAGGCCTCGCCCAGCGCATCATTTCCGGCGACGTGCCCGAAGCGCTGAAGAATAAGCGCGTCGTCTCGCTCGATCTAGGCGCGATGCTGGCCGGAGCCAAATATCGCGGCGAATTCGAAGACCGCCTCAAAGCTGTCCTCAAAGAAATTGAAGACTCGCAAGGCCAGATCATTCTCTTCATCGACGAGCTGCATACTCTGGTCGGCGCCGGAGCCGCCGAGGGCGCCATCGACGCCTCCAACATGCTCAAGCCCGCACTGGCCCGCGGCGAACTGCGCGCCATCGGCGCCACCACGCTGAACGAATACCGCAAGCACATTGAAAAAGATGCCGCCCTCGAACGCCGCTTCCAGATTGTCTTTGTCGGTGAGCCGAACGTCGAAGATACCATCGCCATCCTCAGAGGCTTGAAAGAGAAATACGAAGTGCACCACGGCGTGCGCATCAAAGACTCGGCGATCGTGGCCGCGGCCACGCTCTCGCACCGCTATATTTCCGACCGCTTCCTGCCCGATAAAGCCATCGATTTGATCGATGAAGCGGCCGCCTCGCTCCGCATCCAGATCGATTCGCTGCCCACTGATATCGATCAGCTTGAGCGCAAAGCCACGCAGCTCGAAATCGAAAAGCAGGCGCTGAAAAAGGAAGACGACCCGAATTCCCGCGAGCGCCTCGCGGTGATCGAAAAAGAACTGGCCGAAATTCGCGAAAAGTCCAACACGCTCAAAGCCAACTGGAAAAAAGAAAAAGATCTCATCGCCCGCGTTCGCACCCTGAAAGAACAAATCGAGAAGCTAAAAGCCGAAGAGCAGGCCGAGGAACGCAAAGGTAACCTGCAGCGCGTCGCCGAAATCCGCTACAGCCTGCTTCGCCAGGCCGAAGAGGAACTGGCCAAGCTCAGCAAACAAATGGAGAGCCAAGCCGGTAAGCGCATGCTCAAGGAAGAGGTCGACGAAGAAGATGTCGCCAGCATCGTCTCCAAGTGGACCGGAATCCCTGTCTCGAAAATGCTTGAGGGGGAAGTCAAGAAGCTAGTCAATATGGAAGAGCGGCTGCGCCTCCGGGTCATTGGCCAGGATCCAGCGCTGGAGCGCGTGGCCAACGCGATCCGCCGCTCCCGCGCCGGACTCAGCGATCCCAAGCGCCCCATCGGCTCCTTCATCTTCCTCGGCCCAACGGGAGTCGGCAAAACTGAGCTCGCCCGCGCCCTCGCCGAATTTCTTTTCGACGACGAGCACGCCATGCTCCGCATCGACATGTCCGAGTACATGGAGAAGCACTCCGTCGCCCGCTTAATCGGTGCGCCTCCCGGCTACGTGGGCTACGAGGAAGGAGGCCAGCTCACCGAACAAGTTCGCCGGCGTCCCTACGCTGTCGTGCTCTTCGACGAAATCGAAAAAGCGCATCCCGACGTCTTCAACGTCCTGTTGCAAATGATGGACGACGGCCGCCTCACCGACGGCAAGGGCCGCGTCGTCGACTTCAAGAACACGATCATCATCATGACGTCGAACATCGGCTCGAGCTACTTGCAGTCGGACCACGTTCGCACGCCCGAAGAATTTGAGAAGGCGAGCGAGCAGGTCATGAACCTCTTGCACACGCACTTCAGGCCGGAGTTCCTGAACCGCGTCGACGACATCATCGTCTTCGGCCCGCTCGGCAAAGAACAACTGGTCAAGATCATTGAACTACGCCTCGAAGACGTTCGCCGCTTGCTGGCCGACCGCAAGATTTCATTGGAACTGACGGACGCCGCGAAAGAATTGCTCTTCGCCCAGGGCTACGACCCGAACTTCGGCGCGCGCCCGCTGAAGCGCGCCATCCAAAAGCTGGTGCAGGACCCTCTAGCGTTGAAGATTCTAGACGGCGAAGTCCTACACGGTGACCACGTAATCGTCGACGCCGACAAGCAAGCCGGGAAGATGAAGTTCGAGGTGAGCCAGCGTGTAGGCGAGAAGGCGCCGGTCAAAGCCAAACGGTGAAAACGCCACGGATTACACGGATTCTCGCGGATAGATCAATGAAGCATGAATGATTCATCCGCGCGAATCCGTCCGAATCCGTGGCAAAGGTTTATGATGTTGGCCGACGAGGCCACGCTCATGCACAAACATCACCTGCTGTTGGTCGCTCCGGTCATGCTGCTCGCTCAACTTTGCTTCGCTCAGGCGCCCATGAAATGGAAAATCCACGACCCCAACCGCCCCCTCCCACCGGTCATCGATCCCGGAACGGCCAGCACGCAAGACGCACCCGGACGTCCTCCTTCCGACGCGGTGGTGCTGTTTGACGGCAAGGATCTCTCGCGCTGGGTCGACAAAGACGGCAAGCCCGCGAGATGGAAGGTCGAGGACGGATACATGGAAGTCGTAGCCAAGACCGGCAACATTTCCTCGCGCGATCCCTTCGGAGACTGCCAGCTGCACGTGGAGTTCGCCGAGCCTTCACCGGGCGTGGGCGAAAGCCAGGAGCGTGGCAATAGCGGCGTCTTTCTGATGGGCCTCTACGAAATTCAGGTGCTCGATTCCTACGAGAACAAGACCTACGCCGACGGCCAAGCCTCGGCGGTTTACGGGCAATACCCGCCGCTGGTAAATGCCTCGCGCCCGCCGGCGCAGTGGCAAACCTACGACATCATCTTTCACCGCCCTCGCTTCAAAGACGGCCAGGTGAGCCGTCCCGCTCGCGTCACCGTCCTGCACAACGGCGTACTCGTGCAAGACAACGTCGAACTCACCGGGCCGACTGCCCACGGCGAGCGTCCGCCCTACAAGCCGGGACCGGACAAGCTTCCCCTGCAACTCCAGGATCACGGTAATCCCGTGCGCTATCGCAACATCTGGATTCGGGAACTGCACGAAGAGTAAGAACCGAGCCACGGATCGCACGGATCTCCACGGATAAACCAGGCAATAGAATTTGATCCGTGAGAATCCGCGCAAATCCGTGGCTAAGTGTTTTGGCGTTTAGCGGCGAATGCGTCGATCACCGCGGGCGCCTGAGCCAGATACCATGCCGCCGCGGCGCGAACCGCAATCTGCAGGCCGTACCACAACAGCGGCCAGCCAATTTCGGCCGCCGAAATCTTCGGCACCAGCCATGCAATTCCGACTGTCAACACCAGCATCGCGGCCCAGCGCGCCCAATTGTGCCGGCGAAACAGCCCCCACGCGACCAGCGCCCAACCACAACCGACCAGCAGCGCCATGTACGGTCCGGCGAGTTCCAGTCCATACATGAGCGGCGCTCCGCTCATCAGCGAGATCGCGCCAGGTGCAACCAGCATCACCGCGCCGATGGTCCACAAATAGATCGCGGCCGCAAAAAAGAGGGAAGACATGGCAGTAACGCCGATTGGCCGCGGCATGAGAAGAGACTAGCAAAAGCTGGCCACGGATCTCGCGGATTTCCACGGATCACCCGGAAATAATTATCCGCCCGAATCTGTGAAAATCCGTGGCTAAAGATTTGCTGTGGCACACTAGCTTCATGTACCAGCTCGCTCTCGGCGACTTCGAACTTAGCGTCTTTTCTGATGGCACGTATCCCCTCGACGGGGGCGCGTTCTTCGGAGTAATCCCTAAGGTCATGTGGTCGCGCAAGGTCGAGGTTGACGCGCGCAACTACGTCCAGGCCGGCCTCAACTCGCTGCTGATCCGTACCGGTAGCCACACCGTGCTGGTCGAAACCGGCATTGGCAATAAGCTCTCGGAGCGCATGATCAAGTTCTACGGCCAGCCCGCCAAGTTGCTGGACAATCTCGCGGCCGCCGGCATCGCGCCCGAAGGTATCGACATCGTCATCAACTCCCATCTTCACTTTGACCACTGCGGATGGAACACGGTGCGTGACCGCAGCGGCAAGATCGTGCCCACCTTTCCGCGGGCCAAGTATTACGCGCCTGAAGGAGAGTGGCAGTACGCCCGCCGTCCCAGCGAACGGGACGCCATCAGCTACCTCCCGGAAGACTACGACCCGCTGGTCGAGAGCGGGCAGATGACGCTGCTCAAAGGCGGGGAAGAAATTGTCCCCGGCATTTCGGTGAAGACCTTCCCTGGGCATACCGCTCACATGCTGGCGGTGCTGGTGCAGAGTCGTGGGCAGAAGGCCTGCTACATCTCCGACCTGATCCCCACCACAGCGCACCTCGACATCACTTGGGGCATGGGATTCGATCTCTATCCGCTCGACACCATCGAGAGCAAGAAGCAGTACTACGCGCGGTCGATCCCGGAAAAGTGGCTGACCGTCTTTACCCACGATCCGACGACGCCGTGGGCGTACGTGGAGAAGGATGAGTCGGGGAAAATGGTGGCACGGAGAGTATCAGGCTAGCGACGATGTGGGTTTGCGCAATTGATGAAAGTTGGGGTCCAAAAGGTGAAAGTTCGTACCCCAATTTGTGAAAGCGAAAACCCGGTGTGTTTACAGACGTTTACCGGCGAACCGGCAACACCTTGGAGATGGTTTTCAGTTCGGGATCGGGAGATTCCTGCGGTGGCTCAGGATCGGCCAGAGTGCTTGAACAAACCACAGTTTCCGATCCAGCAGTCTGCCTAGCTCACTAACGAGGTGTACGCGGCACAGGTTTTCCCTCGGCTGCGAAAGCAAGTCTCTCGCAAATCGCGGCAGCTATCGGAGTCTCAATTGCTTATGCATCCGAAATTCGTACGGGAAGACGACGACCGCATCCGAGGCACTGGCAGGCGTTGGCGGAACTAGCGGGGGCAGCGCCCTTTCCAGTCACTTGTAAAGTTGGCATCCAAATCAATGCCTCAGTACGGGCGCTTTCGGAGGTTGACTGATGTTGGGCGACCCGAGATTGGACGCACTGGTCAAATACAAGATCCAGATAGCTCGAACACCGCCTTGGAATCACCCTCGACTACCCGAAGGGGCTTTGCCTAGAAACTGCACCTTGCCCACCCCCTCTAGGTTCAGAGTAGAAAAAAAACTATTGAATCCGAACATTGCCGCCGACTGACGGCCGATTCATTCAAACAGTCGACTTCTTGGCCATTAAAGGTGCATTTACTCCGGTGCTCGCAAAACACTCGAAGTCTTTTTCGCTGAGCGACTGCATTGCGGTTGGGGTAGATCGAATGCAGCGGAACTTCGAACCGATGCGGAAGCAAGTAGAGGCCTGGCAGCGTAGTGAATTCACCGACGTGACGGCCAAAGTGGCCATCTACGAGGCCTTTGTCGAGGGCAGACTCGAGGCTCCAAAGCATCTGGCTCGTGCAGTCCACGATCTGTACTTCGAGCCGAAGTACGAGGAATTCCGGCCGCGAACGATTTGGAGTCTGTCGAATGCGTTCACGTCGGCGTTCAAAGAACTGGAGCCGATCCCCCAATTCAGGGCGACGGCGAAGCTGGGAGAGTTCCTGGAAGCTCGGTTCTCACAGTCGTTCTAGCTTTTGGGACGGGATCGGCCGACCGTCCCTTTTTGACTAGCAAACGTCGTGCGGAGAATTGGCGCTACCCGCGTCTGACTTCCCTGAAGCCCATTTTTGATAACTTGGGGTTGGTCGACGATCCATGAGACAGTGCTTTTCACCAACCAAGGGGGCAAGAAATCCTAAGACTGATATCACGGAGAACTGCTTTGTGAAATGTCCGAGCTAAATTGAGGCGAGTCGCACCGCTATGCCGATGATGACGATGCCTCCAACTGCGGCCGCCGAAACCCCGAATCCAGGTGAGCGCCGATGAGCGTCGGGCAATAAGTCGCCGGTGGCCGTAAAAAGGAAGAATCCGGATGTCACTCCGAGAATCAGCGCGAGGTGATGCGGAGGCAGCGCAGAAAGAACGACAACCGTACCACCCACTATGGGTGCAATCGCGTCCGCGACAAGAAATGCCAGGTCTTTCTTGCTGGCTGAACCCCCGCGCGTCACTAGCAGAATCGTGTTGAGTCCATCGGTAATGTCATGGACGATGATGCCAACCGCAACGATGAGTCCCATCCGCCAGGAAATCATGGTGGAGGCGGCAATGGAAGCGCCATCGATCGTGCTGTGGGCGATTAGTCCAAGCGCACTCATGCGGCCAATGTGGCGATCGGGCCCGCAGTCGCCATGCGGACAATGTTGCAAAGAAAGAAACCGCTGGCCGAGATAGAAGATTAAGAACCCCACGACGGTTAGGCCGAGAATTTCGCGGCTCGTCCAGCCCCGCGGGCCCGCCGCCTCAATCGCTTCAGGCAGCAGGTCGAAGAACGTTGCTCCCAGCAGGACGCCGGCACCGAAACCGAGCAGCAGGTGGATGTGTTTGCGGGCGCGAAGAGCGAGCCATCCGCCGAATAACGTTGAAAGAGCTGCAAACGCAGTGAGCAGTATTGCTCTCATGAGGTTTTGTTTTACTCGAATCGGCTAGTGCTGTGACCAGGTTGCTCTATCAGATGCCGACACTTCAATTGAGCAAGTGTTCGTGGGTCTCGAACCACTGCACCAGTTCGCGCCAGTACTTCCCTAGAAGCACAAGAATAGCGATTCCGATTAGGATGAGCAACGCGAGTTGTCTCCGGTACCTCAAATCAGTTCCTGTTTAAATTGCTGATGCGGTTCCGCCGGTTTCTCTCCGTCGTTTAGTTCCGGGTAAAAGCCGGGCAGAATTCAAAATGAAGGTAAGCTCCGAAGCCACATGGATAAAGGCGGCTAACAGCGGATTCAACATGCCGAACGCGGCCAGCCCCACGCCGACACTGTCCACTGCCAGAGTCCCCCCAAAGTTCTGCATGATGATGCGACGGCAACGCCGGGAAATCTTGATGGTGTCCACCAAGCGGAGCAAATTATTGCCAATCAACATGATGTTCGCGCTTTCGCGTGCGACCTCAGTGCCTGATCCCATCGCGATGCCAACCGTTGCCTGCATCAGTGCTGGCGCGTCATTGATTCCATCGCCGACCATTGCAACTTTGTTCCCATCGGCGACGAACTGCTTGATTATGGCGTTCTTCTCATCCGGCAGAACGCCAGCATGCACCACGTCGATGCCAACTTCTTGGGCAATAGCTTCGGCAACCGCTTTGGCGTCACCCGTCAACAAGGCAGTTCGCAATCCCATAGCGTGGAGGGCACGAACTGCGTCGCAAGCTTCTGGTCGCAGCGTATCCGCGATCCGGATGGTTCCCACATACTCGCCGTTGGAGGCGACCAGAATTTCTGATGAGTGTTCGCCTCCGGTGCCCTGTCCGTCGAGGTCGATCTGTTTCTGCTGCAGGAAGGCTCTGCTTCCCACGAGTATCTCCCGGTGGTCGAGGGAGCAAGAAATGCCTGCTCCGGGAACGTACTCGAAGCGTTCCGGTGGATTTACCGTCAGGCCGGCTTCAGCTGCTTTGCCGACAATGGCCTTGCCCAAGGGATGTTCGGACCTTTGCTCCGCAATAGCGGCAAGTTGTAAAACGTCGTGATCGGTCCGCCCTGGCGCCGCCACAATGGATGTGACCACAGGGTTCCCAACAGTGAGCGTGCCGGTTTTGTCGAAGACAACGGTGTCCACTGAACTTAGCAGTTCCAAATACAAACCGCCCTTGACGATGGCGCCTTCGCGGGCTGCCCGCCCAATTCCTCCCAGAATAGCGAGCGGAGTTCCAGCCGCAATTCCGCAGGCACCAGCAACAATGATCACTGAGATGGTCGATATGAGATTACGAGTGATGATAAAAGTCAGAACCGCGAAGCCAAGGGCAAACCAGACCAAATAGCCAGCGAGCCGATCTGCCGTTTTCTGGATGGGTGCGCGGGAGCGTTCCGCTTCCTCAACCGCATTCAAAATGCGGCCGAAGGCCGTATCGCGCCCAATTCTCGTGATTCGAATTTCCAGTGCCCCAGACTGGTTGACTGTACCTGCAAAAACGGAGGTGCCGGGTATTTTCTCGACGGGAAGAGATTCTCCGGTGATAGCCGACTGATCGACAAAGGAATTGCCACCCACCACGTCCCCGTCGACGGGTATACGCCCTCCTGGATTGACCTCGATCAACTCTCCTATATTGATGTTGGCCGTGCTCCGCCGCTCGGTCTTACCATTCCTCCGAACCGTTACTTCGCTGGGCAGAAGGTTGAGAAGGTCGCGAATCGCGGTGCGGCCACGTCGGACGGTAAGACCTTCCAGGACTTCCGCAATCAGCACGAACAACACAATCACCAGCGCCGTGAAGAACTGTCCGATGGCAAGAGCCGCGAGGATTGCGATGGTCATCGACAACTCCATCGTCATCCGGCGCTCCATCACATTCTCGGCGGCTTCTTTGAGGATCGGATAGATTCCAATCAGAGTGCCCACGATCCCGATGATGCTGACGTGCGCAAAGGGTTCCCACACCTTCGCCCAGACCAGGGCGGCCGCAACCGCCACTAAGGCGATTCGAATCCCATCCTGCAACTCGAATCCATGGTCGTGGGCCGCGTGTTCGGAATGCTCATGATCATGCGCTTCAGCGTCATGCATCTGGACGGCAGGCGCGCCTACTTCCGCATGGAAAGGAGGCAAACTTTCTTGTACGTCAGGCATGGTTTCTCTCTATTTCAAATAGGATTTGGTAACGCTGATTACTTCTTCCACGGCATTGCCTTTATGCGCCTTGTGGTTCTCCCGGCGCTCGACTAGATGGAAGCGGATGTGCCCCTCGAGGACTTCAGACATCAAGGCGTTAATTGAGCCTCTGCAAGCGGCAATCTGTTGGAGAATTTCCGAACATTCGCTTTCGTTCTCCAGCAGGCGTTCGACTGCTTCCACCTGGCCGCGGACCCTGCGGACGCGATTCAATAGCTTCTTCTTGTCTCGGATCGTGTGCGCCATGTCTCTACTGTATACTGGGGGGCAGTATACTAGCAACGGCTCGCAATGCTCTTGCGCGAGCAGATTGGATTGCCGGTGCTAACCACGAAGCGGAAAGTAATTGCGCAGGTGCTTGTTTGTCAGGGTTGCTGTTGCGGTCAGGTCGAACGTGGAAGACCCGAAGTCCCGGCAGAATGGCTAAAGCAAGAGTGGAGAAGGCGCGGTCTGCTCAAGCGCATTCAGCTGACGATAAGCGGATGCCTTGGTCCCTGCGATGTACCGAATGTCGTTGCCATCGTTGCCCAGCAGAAAACAGTGTGGCTGGGAAATATCACTCGGCAAGATCAATATCAGTCGCTGCTGGATTGGGCTTCGCGCAGCAAAGACTTGGGCCGTGCCGCCGAAATTCCAAAAGAGTTGCTACTTCACTTGCTAGAAGATCCAATCTCGGTGTGACCTTCACCGGAATGTAGTTCGCGTTGAAAGTATCCAACCAAAGCAAACCCTACCTCCGTGAGCGTGCAGCGCGTCGACCATGACCAGGCACACCACGACAAAGCGCCCGGGTGATGGTAGTCGGCGGTATTTCTCGCAGTCGTTCTAGCCTGGGGGGCCCTTGCGCTTCGCTTTCATTCACAGACAATGTCCGAGTCATCGATAAATCTCCTTTGAATAAAAAGGCTTTCGCCGCGTTTTTCCTGGCTATCCAATTTCCACCACAACTTTTCCGAGCGATCCTGACTCGACCAGATGATGCGCAGCCGCGATGTTAGCCGTGGAGAACCGTTCCTTGCTTAAGAGCGGTTTGAGCTTACCCGCTTCTGCAAGGGATGCTGCCTCGGTGAGGATCTTGCCGTGATGGCTTCGATTTTCTCCGGTCATGAGAGGAAGTAACGTGAAGACACCCGAGTAAGTCGCGCCGCGGAATGAAAGTGGGGCCAGAGAGTGCGTTCCCCAGCCGAGGGCACTCACAACGTGCCCGGTATATCGTTTGGCGGCTGCAAAGGAAGCATCCAGTGTCGCACCGCCAACGGTATCGAAGATGATGTCGAAGCCCGTCCCCGCGGTATAGGCCGCGACATACTCTTCAACTGAGACCGATTGATAATCGATAGCCGTCGCGCCGAAACTTTCTGCAACGTGCTTCTTATCGCGCGACACTGTAGCGAAAACCTCAGCCCCGAAGGCACGCGCCAACTGAATCGCAATATGGCCGACACCACCGGCTCCCGCATGAATCAGGACTTTGTGACCAGGTCTAACTTTCGCACGATCCACCAAGCCCTCCCACGCGGTGATGGTGCTCAGCGGTAGGGCGGCAGATTCACGCATCGAGAGATTCGTCGGCTTGTGAGCGACGAGATCGACGTCCGCAACAATGCATTCGGCAAGTGTGCCTTGCAATCCGCCGACGCCGCCTACCATTCCGTACACTTCATCGCCTACCTTGAAGGCAATCACTCCGGACCCAATTTCCGTAACGGTGCCGGCCATGTCCAAACCCAGGACAGCCGGAAGTGGTTGTTTAGCGTGCGCTGCCTTTCCGGCGCGAATCTTCGTATCAATTGGATTCACACCACTAGCAGCGATTCGCAAGCGGACCTGATTGTTTGCGAGGGTTTGCGGTTGACGCTCGTCGGCCAGAAACTCTCCGCCCGGCGTTTCGACGATCCAAACTGTTTCTTTCATCGCGTTTCCCGATGCCGAAGGATCGCAGCGGCTATGCGGCCGAAGTATGACGATTTTGCGCCGCAGGTGATTTGAGGTCGTCTATTCTTCCCGCGTCCTTGCTCGCGAGTTTCACACTGGAGAAAAGTACATTGAGACCTTCTGCCATCGTTGGGTGCGTCAGAATTGCGTCCTTCAAAACCCAGTATGGAAATCCAGCCAGCATTGCCATTTGCACTACAGCCATGACTTCCCCCGCTTCCGGGCCAATCATGGTGAAGCCAAGAATCTTTCCGTCGTTTGGATCGATCAGCGCCTTCATGAATCCATTGGTCTCATCGATGGTTCGCGTTCGCAGCACAGCAATCATCGGAGATTTTGCGACTTTGACGTTGATGCCTTGACGCCGCGCCTCGTTTTCGGTGAGACCGATCTGCGCCATTGGCGGATCGACAAAGAGACAGGAGGGAATCATTCGATTCCGTGTGCTGCGGTTTCCACCCGAAAGATTGTCACGAATCACGCGAAAGTCATCGAGCGAAGCATGTGTGAATTGCGGACTGCCCGCACACTCGCCAATTGCCCAGACATTCCGAGCAGTTGTCTCCAGACGATCATTGACGTTGATGTAACCTCGTTGGTCTAGTTCGATGCCAGCTGATTCGAGTCCAATTCCACTCGTGTTCGGGACCCGCCCTGTGGCCACGAGGATGTCACTCCCGGTGTTTTGGCTTTCCCCAAGGCCCGTGTCGATGTTAAGGGTCACTCCAGTTCCCGAACGACCATGCACACCGACGATCTTGGTTGGAGCCAGGACGTCGATCCCCTCAGCAGTAAACATGCGCACGATCTCTGCGCTTACATCCGCGTCCGCCCTGTCGAGTAATTGAGAACCTCGATGAAGAACCGTTACCCGGCTCCCGAAGCGTCGATACGCCTGGGCGAATTCGAGACCTACATAACCCCCGCCAATCACAATCAGGTGTTCTGGCAGGCGATCAAGTTCGAGCGCCTCGATATTCGTCAGCGGAGCACATTCCGCAAGACCGGGAATCGCCGGAATTGCTGCGTGAGTGCCGAGGTTTAGAAAGATTCGTTCGCCTACAAGGGTGCGAAAACCCCCATCGTTCAGCGTCACTTCAAGGGTGTCGGCAGACTTGAACTTTGCTTCACCCAGGATGAGTTCGGCTCCGGTCGCCTTGTAGCGGTCCAGGTGCACGGCAATCAATCCATCGACCATCTGTCGTTTGCGTTTGCGAACCACCGTCATGTCAACCGGTCCTGGAGTGCTCATGCTTCCGAACTTGCTCGCGTGACAGACGAGATTCGCAACCTTTGCGCTCCAGATTTCATTCTTACTGGGCAAACAGTTGATGTTTGGGCAGGAGCCACCGATCCAGCGTCGTTCGACTACAGCAGTCTTTTGTCCCGACTGGGCTAAGTGCCAGGCGAGGTACTTTCCACCCTCACCGCTTCCAATGATTACGTTCTGGTAGGTTTCCGTTGGCATGTTTTTCTCCTTGGCGTTGCCGCTGGATTGCGTCTTATTCTTGTCTCCGATTACCACTCCTTTGGCATGTCGCTCATACCGGTGTAAGGGCCAACCCACAGCGCCAGTTGAATTTGCAGAGACTTGCTCCAAGCGCGGTACATTTTGTCGACTTCCTCAGCGGAATGTCCTTTGGTGACGAGATAGCCCTTTATGGTGTCGTTCATGACAGCAACGAACGCGATGACGTCGCGAAACGGTACATGTGATGTCGATCGAACCCCGTCGGTCTTATTCTTTTTTGCGCGGGTGTGCCGCAATGCGATTTCCTGCTGGTAGTTGATCCAATCCTGGTCGCAGGGTCGCAGGCAAGTATCGAGAATCCACTGTTGAAAGCGCAGATTACTGGCTGCAAGATATTCGGGAATGAGGTTTCCCTCTGGTGTTCGTGAATGCCTGGCAAGGTGAGGAATACCGGCGATAATTCGACTGCGCCAGTGGTCAACAATTTGTTTCGTCTGGTCCGCCAGAACCTCGCCCGCGAGAAGAAGTTTGACGCTGGGATTTCACCAAACAAAATTCCCGAATTTTGCTACGAGACAAATCGGGCAAGATAATCGAGGAGAAAGGCGGAACCGGAGTAGAACCGGATTGCGTGCGGGGAGCCATCCCTCAGACCAACTCACAGCGGCTGTCGTGCTCAATGCCCAAACGTACTCCGCCAACTGAATGGTGTACATACAGTGAAGTCTGTAACAAGTTGAACCGCAGGGACGAACAACTTCAGGTTGGCCGACAATCCGCCCAGTGGCGAGCCGATTCCCGGGTTGTGAATGCTATGGGGATTTTTGCGTCAACTGAGGCCAAGGTGTCCGAGTTCTCGACATCAGTCTAGTGCGATTCTTAACCTTCTCCACGACGATACGCTGAGAACCCAGCGATACATTCCCACGACGTTTCAGAATCCGCGTCGGGTCACGCCGACAGCACTACCTGCCTGCGCGCGACCGCCATGTCGTGAAACGCAAACCAGCCTTGTTTGAAACTACCCATTTGAAACCAACCGATCGACTTGGCCGCTCGCACAACACTTTTTCGGTTATATTGTCTAGCGGATGAAACCCTTGGAGCGAACTCTCGCAGTAATGATCGCCCTGTTGATCACAAGTTTCACCCATGCTGCTTCCTACCGATACTTTCGGATGGGAAACAAGAACGACATCCAGACGAAGCCAGTTGCCGGGATTGCCATGATGGGCGGCGGCAAGGATCTCGATGACGCATTCCGCTGGCTTTGCCAAAAAGGCAATGGCGGCGACTTTCTGGTTCTGCGTGCAAGCGGCGACGACGACTACAACTCTTACGTTAACGAGCTCTGCAAACTGAACTCGGTGGCGACGTTGATTCTGCCCGATCGCGCGGCGGCGGAAGATCCAGCGGTGGCTGAGATTATGAAGAACGCAGAAGTGATTTTCATTTCCGGCGGCGACCAAGGTCACTACATCCGCGCCTGGAAAGGCACGCCTGTTGAGGACGCGATCAACGCGCACGTTGCAGCCGGAAAACCCATCGGCGGTACCAGCGCGGGACTCGCGGTGCAGGGCGAATTCGTTTATGGCGCACTCGGCGATAAGCCGGATGACAAGGATCTGGCGTCGGCCGACGTTCTTGCCAATCCTTATTTCGATCGCGTCACGCTGGTGCGCGGCTTCCTGAAAATTCCGCACTTGGAAAATCTGCTGACCGATTCCCATTTTGCAAAGCGCGATCGAATGGGCCGCACACTGGGCTTTCTGGCTCGCATCATGAAGGACGGGTGGTCGAAGTCTCCGCGCGAGGTGGCAATAGATGAGAAGTCGGCGGTGTTGGTTGAGTCCGACGGCAAAGGAACAGTGGTGGGGAGCGGAAAAGGCGCGTACTTTCTCCGCCCCATGCGCAAGCCGGAGGTATGCAAGAAAGACGAGCCGCTGACGTTTCGCAAAATCAGCGTGTATCGCGGACCGACCGGCGCGCACTTTGATCTAGTGCACTGGAAAGGCAACGGGGGAACTCCTTATTTTCTTTCGGTGGAAAAGGGAAAGATCGAGAGCACGCAATCAGACAAATCAGTTTATTGAAGCGTAGGCGACATACGCGCGTTCTTCCTTACACAGATACGATTGAGCCCGGCACTCCTGAATCCGCCGTTGACTTCGGTCTCCCTCTCATGACAGACTGCCCTGAAGTTTATGAACAAACTGCATGTGCGCATCTCCGTCGGTGATCCGGGCATCGCCCTGGTCCTCGTCAATATCGGCAAACTCGAGGCTGGTCTGTAATTTCGTCCTAAGCTCCGTTTCCGGATTAGGTCTCCGGTCTTCATCTCCCAAGTCAGACAACATCATGCAGGAGGCATTGTGAACACAACCCGGTCGTTTGCATTTGTTACTGCGGTACTGCTGGGGGTCAGCGGCTGTGTGATGGCTCAGACGTCAGAGGGACGGATTCTGGGCACGGTCTCTGACTCGAGCGGCGCCGTCATTACGGGAGCGAACGTCACGGTCACAAACACAGCCATCAATGTAACCCGCCAGCTGGTCACCACCAGCGCGGGCGAATACATTGCTCCAAACTTGGAGCCCGGCACGTACACCGTGGCCGCTGAATCCAAGGGATTCAAGAAGTCCGTCAGCAAGCCATTTGTGCTTGAGGTCTCGCGGGATGTGCGCATCGATCTCAAACTTCAGCCCGGCGCCATGACTGAAACGATGGAGGTCAGCGCGGAGGGAACCCTCGTGGACACCTCGGATGCTACGCTGAACGGCGTGCTTTCGAATAAAGCCATTTCCGAACTTCCCGTCGAAGGCCGCGATTTCCAGAACCTGCTTGAACTGCATCCGGGAGTGCAGCGCACGCCGGGCGGCGGATTCCAATCAATCACTTCCAACGGCAACCGCGCGGACGACAACAATTTCTTCATCGATGGCGCCGACGACAACGATGCATACTATGGCGAAGGCGTCGCGAACGAGGCCGGTATCCAGGGCACCCCCGCAAGCTTCCTGCCCCTGGATGCGATTCAAGAGTTCAATACGCAAGAGAGCCCCACCGCAGACTATGGCGTCAAACCGGGCGTGGTGATGAACATCGGAATCAAGTCCGGGACCAACCATATTCACGGCTCGGCTTACTATTTCACCCGTAACTCAGCCTTCGACGCGCGCAACTACTTCAATCCAGCGCCCCAGCCCGTCGCCGCATTGCTCATGCACGAGTTCGGGGTATCCATCGGCGGCCCGATCAAGAAGGATCGCTGGTTTTACTTCGTGAACTACGAGGGCATCCGCGACAGAGTAGGAAATCCGGGAGTCACTGACAGTCCCGTGACGGTTTCATTGGCGAACCAGATGGGTGGAATCGCGAATCCTGACGGCAGCCCTAATTCGGCTCTGTACAGCGTTCCAGACGCGATCTCCTACGTTAACTCTGCGGTGGGTATGACTTACTGTCAGAATAATTACGACAACATCGGGATCTGCACCCTCAATCCCTTAAGCCAGCAACTCACGTCGCTGTTTCTTCCCAATCCCGGTTTCACCATGTCGCAAAGCGATCCGGCTGCCATCAACTTTGATTTTGTGAACCACAACCGGGGAGATAATCTCGTCGCCAAGACCGACTATGTTCTGAACAAGAAGAACGTCCTGAGCGCGCGTTTTATCTACGGTAATACGACGCAATCGGAAGAAGACACGATCCCTCTTCGCCCCGAATGGCTCTCGACCACCAGTCCGATCACCCAGGTCTTTGGAGTGAACCTGGCCTCCAGCCCGAATTCGGCGTGGTCCAACGAGGCGCGCTTCAGCTACAACACATTCAACGAGGCCATTTTCCCCATCGATCACAACGTCAATCCCTTGAGCGGGTACGGCCTGAACACGGGAGTCTCCGATCCCCGGCTTTTCGGATTCCCCCGCATCGGCATCGGCGAAGAATTCAACTACATGGGCGGGAATTCCAGTTGGCCCCTGGAAACAACGCCCAGCAAGACCTACAGCTTCGGCGATACCGCGTCCTACACCCGCGGCAGACAAACGCTTCGATTCGGCGGAACATTCCATTACGGAGACGTCGACTACTACCGCGCCGGTAATGGCCGTGGCCGGGTTGATTTCCGGCATCTGTGGAACTTTCTGGACGGAGATGTCCGCCGCTGGCGCTTTCTCTACGGAGACCCCCATCGTGAAGTCAGCCAGAGCGCCATGGGCTTTTTCTTCCAAGACGACGTGAAGGCTAGCCGGCGCGTCACCCTCAATCTCGGACTCCGCTACGACATCACCAAGCCGATCAAAGATTCCCGCAACCTACTCGCCAATTACGACTCGTCCTCGCCGAGCGGACTCGCGCAGGTCGGCCAGGGCATCAGTTCTCCGTATCCCACGAATTACAACAACCTCTCGCCTCGCGTTGGCCTTGCCTGGGATGTTTTCGGCACTGGTAAAACCGTCGTCCGCTCCGGCTTCGGCGTGATCTATGAGCAACCCTCCATCCGCACGTTCATGTTCAATGGTGGCGGCCTCAACCTGAATCCGACCGGTGTGCCTTACATCGACGCCAACGGGGTTCAGCAAAACCCCACCGGTACGATCACAGCCTTCTTGCAGGAGTCAAGCGACGGCACGCAGATCAACTGGCTGGCGCCGAACCAGTCGGCCACGATCTTTCCCAATACAGATAGCTCGGGGAACGTCTGCAGCGTCAGCAGCCAATGCAACATCTTTGCTGTCGACCCGCACCTGAAAACCCCTTACGTGATGAATTGGAACTTCAACGTGCAGCAAGCCCTCAATCCGACCACGCTGCTGCAAGTCGCCTACGTCGCCAATCACGGCGTGCATCTTTATAGTGTGACCGACATCAACCAGGTCAATCCGCTCTATGACGACGGATCGGAGACGATTGGCCGCCCGCTGGCGACAAATTGTCCTGTCTCCGAAGGAGGGCAAGGCTTCGGCGGACCATGCTTCCCATGGCTTGGCTTTTTCAACTATCTCAGTAATCGCTCCAATTCGGCCTACAACTCCTTGCAAGTCACTTTGACAAGGCGCTTTTCGCACGGCCTGTACGTCCTGGCGGGCTACACCTACGCGCATGCCATCGACACCGCCACCAGCAACCTGGCTGGCGTGCCGCCGGACAGCAACAACTACAACGAAGAACGCGGCAACGGCGACTTCGATATTCGCCATCGCTTCACGCTCTCTATGACTTATGACTTGCCTGCCATGAAGACGCGCTCGCAACTCCTGGAGGGCTGGCAAGTTTCCAGCATTGTGAATCTGCAGGCGGGTGAGCCCTACACTCTTGGCGACTTCAACGATGACCTCAGCCTCACCGGCGAATACAACGACCGTTGGAATTCGACAGGGCCGGCCAGCAATATCCACTGGTCGCAGATTGCGCCACTGCCCTACGTAAATCCTGATGCGACTGTCTCTCCCTTCAACCTCAACTCTAATGGTGATGTCATCAGCGGCAACACCTCCGCAGCGCAAGCCTGCGTCACTCAGGCTTATGCAACAGGCGGCGTGGGTGCTGCGGATAACCTAGGCGGTCCCAATGGTTATGATCTGGGATGCTATGTCTCAAGAAGCACCGTGATTACGCCGCCGGCTTTCGGAAGCCAGGGCAATATGGGCCGCAACATCTTCCGCGGACCGAGCTTCGCCAACTGGGACATGGGTGTGTCCAAAGTGTTCAAGCTGGGCGAGCGTTTCAAATTGCAGCTTCGGGGCGAGATGTTCAACATTCTCAACCACGCCAACTTCGACGTGTTCACCATGAACACCGACCTCTCCGCACCGAGCACCGTCGGAACGGTCGTCTACACGCCGGACGTGGCCGCCGCCAACCCGGTCATCGGTTCCGGCGGCTCGCGCCACATCCAGATCGCAGCGAAAGTAATCTGGTAAGAAATTTAAGATTGTTCTGTTGAAAACGTGAGCCTTCAGCCGCGCATTCCGTCACGAACATCGATTCTGGCGGGAGTCAATGATGCCCGAACACAGATCTTGACGGCTGCATTCAACACAGCGCCCAGAACCGGACTGACCGATTTCGGATTCTGGGCGGATGACGGGCAAGCCGGAAATTGAGCATGGAAGAGCGAGGCTCGCCGGGACGTTGGTTGTAGGAAATCTAAGATTTGCGGGACCCGAATCTGAAACATTGTAACTGGCGTATTCACACCGGTATTGGCCAAATGCTCGAAGTCATTTTCACTCGTAGGGCACACGTTAAGAAATTCCTGCGTTCATGAAGGCGCTAGTCCAAAATTTCACGATATGGGGGCAGAACACGCGAAAAATTTCAGCTTTTGCGCCGTTCGGATTTCAGGTTTTTCGGGCCGCTAAGGCCCAACTCCTTGAATCGTCACGCTCCTGAATTTCACTTTTTAGGCACGCGCACAGACGACGACGGCGGCTATACTCTTTTAGCCTCCACCGGCGCGCGCACCTGCTGTACATAATCTCGCCTCAAAAAAATCTTCTACGCGCGCCAGGATCTCTGGCGCGCTTTTCGCTTCGTAGATCGCCTTGCGCAGGCCTGCACCGCCGGGGACACCGTGCGTAAACCAGGACCCGAACTGCTTCATCTTTCCGACGGCGTCGGGGAGTTCCTCTTCGATCAGCATCTGGAAGTAGGTGCGGATCATCTGGTAGCGATCGGCTTCAGAGGGCTGGTCGTAGAGCCACGTGGGGACAGCCGCCCTCGGCTGTCCATCGGGCCAAAGGCCCGACTCCTGTCCATATGATTCACGGCCGGCATCAAACCCAGTCGAGCTTCGCTCGACCGGACAGCCGAAGGCGGCTGTCCCCACATAACCACTGCCGCCTTCGGCTTTCCGCACCGCCCCGCAATACTGCTCGATCTGGCGGAATATCCACGGGTTTGACGGGGCGGTCCGGCCGATCATGACGGCGTCGCAGCCGGTTTGCGTGACCATGGCGCAGGCATCTTCCGGCGTGCGGATGTCCCCGTTGCCGATGACCGGAATCTTGACCGCATCCTTCACGGCGGCGATCCACTCCCAACGGGCGTTGCCACTGTAGCCCATCTCACGCGTACGGGCGTGCAGCGCCACGGCCGCCAGGCCACAGGACTCCGCCATGCGCGCCAACTCGACGCAGACAATTTCTTCGTCGCTCCATCCGGCGCGGAATTTAACGGTGAAGGGAATCTTCACCGCCGCCCGCACCGCTTCGAAAATCTTGCCGATGGCGGGCAGATCGCGCAGCAGGCCGGAGCCACCGTTGCACTTGACGACCTTCTTCGCTGGACACCCCAGATTGAGGTCGACCAGGTCGAAGCCCAAGCCTTCGACCATGCGTGCGGCCTCAGCCATCACCTGCGGATCGCTACCGAAAAGCTGCGCGGAGATTGGATGCTCGTCTTCGTAAAAATGGAGGTAGCGCTTCGCCTTTTGATCCTTCTTGCGGAGTACGCCGTCGGCCGAGGTGAATTCGGTCATGATCAGGCCGCATCCCCCAAGATTCCGAATGAACCGGCGGAAGACGGTGTCGGTGACGCCGGCCATTGGCGCCAGGACTGTCGCCGGGGAGATGGTGACCCCGCCGATGGAAAGGCGCGCTGGAACCGGCTGCAGTGGCGGCGCCTCGCGGGCAGAACCTGCCCTGAGCTTGTCGAACTGAGTGCCCGCGCCACACGAGTTGTCCCAGAACTTCTTCACGGGTCTATTTTACCGGGCTGCCCAAAACGAAGCCCCCGCCGCAGCGAGGGCTGAATTCTAAAGTTTATCCGTGCGAATCCGCGAAAATCCGTGGCGCAAGCTCTTAGCTCTTCGCCGGTGCGGCCGCGTCTTTCTTGGCGTACTTGCGGCGGAAGCGCTCCACTCGTCCTGCGGTGTCCATCAGTTTCTGTTTGCCGGTGAAGAATGGATGACAGTTCGAGCAAATTTCGACCGCGATATCGCCTTTATGCGTCGACCGCGTCATGAACGTGTTTCCGCAGGCGCAGTGCACGCGCACTTCGTTGTATGCGGGATGAATGGCTGCCTTCATATGGGTCCCAACCTCGATTCAGATCATTAGATTCTACCGGATTCATGCTGGATTCAGCAATCCCAAAGAGCCCTCGGCAGTGGCGTCATCGCGAACGGCGGCTTCGTTCAGCCGGCGGAAGGATCTCACGGAAGTGACATTTCGTGGCTGTGAGATCCTTCGCTCCGCCTGAAAAACGTCTGCGCTCAGGATGAGCCGTGTCTGGTGATGGATAACTATCAGCTGACAGCTCAGAAGCGGAACAAATAACTCACCTTCACGAACAACTGGCGGCTGTCGTTGATATATCCCTTCGCCGTGTTGGTGATGAAACCCGCCGAAGCCGGAGTTTCGGGGACTACGGCCAGGTTCTGCAGGTCGCTGTTATAACCGACATAGATCGCTGTCCCAGGATGAATCAGGTAGGTCAAGAGAAAATCGGCGTTGAATTGCCTGGAGGTCGACAAGTAAGTGTAAGGAGAACCGATGCCCGGTGTCCCGGCCAGCAGGGCATTGTATTGCAGAATAACGCGCATCGAGAGTCGTGGCGTGAATTGCCAGTTCCACTTGCTGCGCAGGATGTGGTCGTTGAAGATAGCGCGGCCGACGCCAGGAAATTGCGAGTGCACCAACTGATAGGTGTTGTCGGTTGCCCGCAGACGATCGAAGAGGTAGGTGTTCTCGATCTTCAGCGGCGTGATGGGACGCAGGATCAGCGAGGCAGAAGCCGTATCCTGGCGGGCAAGGTACGGCTGGTTGTATGGGGCGGGAGCGCCTCCGGTCGCTGGCGGAAGAGCGACGAAATCCACCCCGTCTCCCCAGGAGTAAGTGGCAATGATCGTAGCTCTTTTGAAATAGCTGGTCTGGAAGGAGGCGCCGCTGGTGTGCTCGTGGTAGTCGACATTCCCCGGGTTCGGCGTCGGACAATACGCAGAGAAACCGAAGAAACAAAAATCCTGCGGGCGCAGACGCTCTCGCGTTTCTTCGTACGGCCTGAGATAGATAATCGTCTGTCCTCGCCCCTGAATGGCAAAGTAAGGGGAGTAATCGGTATCGAGGCGCAGGCCCGTGTGGTCGAAGTCGTATCGCGTCGCGAGCGTCGGCCCCCAATCGACGATCCATCCCTTCTTCGGACGAAAGCGATAGTCCGCTTCCTGCATGGTCTCGCGGATGTCGACGCGATTGATGAATCCGGGAACCGTGACGAAGCCCGGACTGATGTCGTTGTACGTGCCGTCGTAGGTGAAGTGCAGTCCGTCGCGTCGCAGTTCGAGTTTCTCCGCCGGGCCCGAGTAGTAGTTGCCGTTCCCACGATTCCCCGAACTGAAGGGATAAAGATTCGCCTCGCAATTCAGATTCAGGTTGCTGGAGCTCGTCACCGCCTGGCCGTCGAGCGTCCAGTTGGGGTTGAATTTCAGGTGCGTGTCAACGCCGCCGATGCGGTTGAACTCGCCGGTCGATGGGCACTCCCAGTTGGTATAGAGGAGGCCGACGCTCGACTGACGGAAAATGTCGCGGCTGGCGCGCGCGACTGTGAAATAGGAGCGAACGCCGGAGAACGGCAGGTAATCGGGGATCGCCAGTCCGGGGCTGCGATCGTCGGTCGCTAACAGGCCGACCGAATAGGGGCCATCTTTTCCCGTCAGGCGGATTCCGGCCGACGGATCGCCAATGCTGCGCGTGAAGAGCAAGTCCAGAGGAGTGCGGAAGAAATCTTCATTCTCCAGAAAGAACGGGCGCTTCTCGGGAAAATACACGGCGTAGCGCTGGTTCACTGTGATTTGCGGATCTTCCGACTCGACCTGGCTGAAGTCGGGATTGGCGGTGACGTCGAGCGTGAAGTGATCGCGAAAAACGAACTTCGCGTCCATGCCGGGCTGGCCTTGCGCCGTAGCTTTCTGAAAAAAAGGATTGTTGACATCGCGGGTGTCCAGCGCCCGAAAGCCGCGCATCAGGCCGTAGGGCAGCAGTTCAATGTCGCGCCCCGGAGAAATTCCCTCCAGGCCGTACAGCTTCGCGGCCTGGCCCATTCGGCCTTCCACTTGGTAGGAGACGCGGGGCCAGAAGGAGTCTTCGGTCTTGCGCGTGATGCCGCGATACAAAATGACGCCCCACACCTGCTGCTTGGTCGCCGGGAAGCGCAGGCTCTTGAAGGGAATCGCCATCCACACGACGAAGCCACGTGCCGTTACCTTACCGCGCGAGTCCCACACCGTATCGAACGAAGTATCGAAATGCGCGCTGGTTTCCTCTTCGCGCGAGGCCTCGGTCCATATCGCATCCCATTGCACGCCGAGCGGCGTGGTCTGAAAGGCGTACGCGCGGCGCCGGTCGTGATAGGTATCGAGCATGATCTCGACCTGGTCGTCATCGTAAATATCTTCCCGTGGAGACATGCGGGCGCGCACTTGCCCTGGATCGTCAAAACAGACAAAGACTACATAGAGATTTTTCTGGTCATAGCCCAGGTAAGCTTCGGTGGGCTCGGATACGCTTTCGCCGTCGTGTGGATTGCGCTGGGTGAATCCGCTGACCTTCGCCATTTGCACAGCGACTTCGCCCTGCGGCTGCATGTCGAGGAAGTCTTCAAGCGCCGGAGCCCGCCGCAGCCGCGGAATCGTGAGTGCCGGACGGTCGGCTTGGACTGTTGCTGCAGGCTGCCCCTCATTCGGCGACGGGACCGCGGTTTGGCCGCCGGGGAAACTCCATACCAGCGGCGCTGTCGCGGCCACTATCAACGCCGTCAGAACATTCAACAGCAATTTGCGTGAAACACTTAGGACGTCTACGGACTGCACCACATCCTCATAATTCCTCGATCGCAGATAAGAGGAGAATCCAGCAAGATACACCACGCGCCGCCTTCACAGAACACCAAAAGGATGTCTGCCGGTTTACCGAAAGTAGTACCGGAGCGTACGAACGGCGCGGGAATCTGCCGAGGCTCGGCGCCGTAAGCGGGTAGGAAGGCTCGCAGGCGGCCACCCGCCCGAGTGACCAGGAACCTGTGTGGTTTAAGCGACCAAGCGTCGGCAATGCCCTAGCTTGACGGTCGAGGAACCTTCGGGACGAGCTTCTTGAATTCCTCCGACTTTCCCCGCGGAATACTGAGAGTTTTCCACTCGCTCGATCGGAAATGCTTGGCCAGCAACACAATCTGCCCGATATGTTGCGCGTAGTGGGCGATCTGTCGGTTAACGGCCTGCAGCACGGTGTGCGGCTCGCCGCGAATGGTCACGATGCGCATGACGTCCTCAGGCTTGAGCGGGTCAAGCGCCGCAAAGACGCAGGCCCACCCCTCTTCCCAACACTTCATGACGTCGGCGCGAGTGGTCGCGGGAGTCAGTTCGAATTCCTGATCGCGAAAGCGGTCAGGCTTCTCGCCGTCGGTGGTGAGGAAGTCGGTGAAGCGAGAGCGCATGTTCCCAGCCAGATGCTTGACGAGGGTCGCAACCGAGTTCGACTCCGGGTCGAGCGTCACGAAGAAGTCCTCATCCCGAAGTTGTGCCATCGCGCCTTCGCCCATGCGCTTGTGCCCCTTCATCTGGCGGCGAGCCTCGTCGAGATAGTGGGCGCTAACTTCGAATGCCATCGGTCACCTCCCCACGACCTACTGTTTGAGACTGTACAACCGGCCTGCCCCACCCTCCGCCACCCGGCGTTTCAATCCTGATTCGCTCGCCCTTGCGCAAACGCGCGCTGAACTTGCCCGGCATCTCTTCCACCGAACCATCGCCGCGCATGATAAAAGCCTTTCCCGGAGCGCCGTCCGCTCCTTGAGCCAGTCCCCACGGCCCGCGCGAGCGCCGCTCGGCCAGCAAAGTCACATCGCAGTCGGTGAGCACTTCAATCTCGCGGACAATCCCGTCGCCGCCGCGAAACTTGCCGTCCCCGCCGCTGCCTGGGCGTAACGAGTATCGGCGTACGCGCAGCGGATAGGCATACTCCAACGCCTCCGCCGGAGTGTTCAGAGAATTCGTCATGTGCGTGTGCACACCAGAGACGCCCGCCTTGCCCGGGCGCGCACCCATTCCACCCGCGACTGTCTCGTAGTAAGCGAAAGGCTCGCCAGAGCGCGAATCGCCTTCACGCAGATCGGTGCCCCCAATGGTCAAATTGTTCATCGTGCCCGAAGCCGCAGCGGGAATGCGATCCGGGATGGCCTGTGCCAGCGCCCGCAGCAACACGTCGACGATGCGTTGCGAGGTCTCAACGTTCCCGCCCGCCACCGCTGCTGGCGGCCGAGCATTGACGATGGTTCCGGCCGGCGCGATCACTTGAATCGGCCGCATCAATCCGGAGGCCGCGGGAACGTCATCGGCTAGGAGACACCGAAAAACATAGAAGCACGCCGAGTACGTGATCGCCTCGACGGCATTCACACTGCCCTGCACCTGCGGATCGCTCCCGCTGAAGTCGACGGTGACCATGTGGCGCGGGCGCCGCTCGCGAGGCGTGCCAGCGTCATGGCGCGCCCTAACCGTCACGACAATCCTCACGGGCCGTTCGGATATCCCGTCTCCATCCAGGAAATCTTCCGCGCGGTACTCTCCCGCCGGCACTGCCCGCAAAAAAGCCCTCATCAGTTCTTCGGAGTAATCCAGCAACTCTATTGAGGCACGCCGGGCGCGCTCGACGCCGTAGCGCGCGCAGACTTCGCGCAGGCGCTCGGCGCCGGTGTGGCAAGCCGCAATCTGCGCGCCCAGGTCGCCTTCGCGTTCGGCGGGAGTGCGGACGTTGTTGAGCAGCATCCCCAGCACATCGCGATTTATCCCCCCGCCCGACATCAGTTTCACGGGAGGGATCCGCACGCCCTCCTGGTAAATTTCGCGGCAAAGTCCCATCGAGCCGGGATAGGCCCCACCCACGTCCGCATGGTGCGCCCGGGAAGCCACATAGAAATCTGGACTCGTGTGGCGCCGGGACTCCTGCCCGCGAGCCCTCTTCCGGTGCCGGGTCGAGTTCCTTACCACGTACACCGGTGCCACCAGCGTGATGTCCGGAAGATGCGTGCCGCCGCGAAACGGATCGTTGAGCATCACTATGTCGCCCGGGCCCATCGCGCCCGCATCCATCGCGGCCCGCACGGACATCGGCATTGAGCCCAGGTGCACCGGCATGTGGTCGCCCATGGCGATCACCTGGCCGGCGTCGTCGAACACGGCGCAGGAGTAGTCGCGCCGCTCCTTGATATTGGGTGAAAAAGCCGTGCGTCGCAGCGCCGCTCCCATTTCCTCGGCAATGGAGTGGTACAGGTTCTTGAAGATTTCCAGTTCGACCGCATCGCGCCGCATGAGGCGCAGTGTACTACCGGTCGTTGGTCGTTTGTCGTTGGTCGCTAGCGAAACAAGCCTTGCCGGCAGGTGCTGTTGGGTTTGGCGAACGACCAACGACTAGCGACCAACGACCGCCGCAAGAAATCTACGCGAAATTGCAAAATTCTATTGACACTTTGTTAACACTGCCTCAATATCTTGGGTCATAGAGTATTTCCCTACTACTTGTAGGGTTGCCGTTTCGAATACACGGGCCCAAGTTAACCGAACCTTTGCAAAAGGGAAAATCGTTCACGGAGGCACCTTCATGGCAACGAAGAAGAAAGCCAAAAAGAAGAAACACTAACCGTCGGCGAGACGATACCTCGCGCACACCACGAATTTCACTGGCCTCTTGAGAGAAGCACCTCTTAAGGGGCTTTTCCATTGGGAACGGGTAACGGAAATTCCCTTTGCAGCCGCTGCACCTGTGTCACAATGAATGAGAGAACAAGGTTGTTGCCGGAGTCCGATGGCTGCCAGGAACAAGAAGAAAAGCGGGGCGAAACACGACGCGGATCAGGTCCTGATTCCGGACAAGCTGTATTTCCGCATCGGAGAAGTGGCCAACCTGTGCCGCCTGCCCGCTTACGTGCTGCGCTTCTGGGAGTCCGAGTTCCCACAACTCAAGCCGGTCAAAAGCAGCACGGGACAGCGCATGTACCGCAAGCGCGACGTTGAGAGCGTGCTGCGCATCAAGCAACTGCTCTACGAGCAGGGATTCACCATCTCCGGCGCCCGCCAGCAACTGCGCGCGGAAAATAAATCGGACAAGACGCAAACTGCGATTCCGTTCCCGTCACACCGTCCGTCGGAGATTCAGCACATCCGCCAGGGCCTGCGGGAAATTCTGAGCATGCTTACGGCGCGTCGCACGGGATAGTTCGCCGTTCGGTGCTCCTGGACCTACCTCGCTACACGCTGCCGCTCGAGAGACCTCCGGCGACTTGGCTACCTAGCAGACATATACTGCTTCCCATGAGGATCAAAATTTGGGAAAAGGGGCCACCGTACAGGATGCTAGACGTTCTTGAGGTCTCTCAACTTTACGGCGCGGGCGACGATTCTCCTTACGGAGCAATAATTGAAATACTGCCTGCGGGTGTCTTTCATGAGGCCGGAATTGACCAAAATGTGGCCGTCTCACCCGGCGGGGAGTGGATCGTCGAGCCTCAGAGCAGCATCTTCAAGACTCCAACGGACTACAAAAAGATGACCTTGTACCCAATCCACTCTGGTGGGCGGCACGACTGGGACAAGGGGGCACTTGCTGATCGGACTTACGAGATAATGCAGGGAGTCACAATTGAAAACATCTCGTCGTTGATTGACCCTACGACTTTTTCTCTCTGGAAGAGCGAGTGTCTCCTATCTCGCAACCAATCAAGAGACTTGGAGAACATGCAGTACGCCATTGTGCACAGATACTCCACAAGCCACTCGGGTATCGAGAAGTGCGACAAGGAGTCTCAGAATCTAGTCGGGAAGCTCAGTGCTTGTCTTCTTCTCGTGCGGCCCATGCGAAGGGGGCACGTCGGGATCGTAACGGGAGTGGTCGGCGAAGATGGGAAGCTTGATCCCCGGGAATTCCACCTCTCCGAGCCCGTAGAGGTGCCGCATGTCGAGAAGTTTTTCTATCTCAGGCAACAGGATGTGGAGGTATTCCGGGCTCCAACTGCTTGAGCGGGGTTACGTTGATGGCAAATGGTGGAAGGTGCGCCACATCTTGTGGTGGTCAGCAATAGAGGCACTCTATGGTAATGACTCAACCAGATTGACGATTCGAGTCCTGTCGCTCTTCGGAGATAAAGACGTCTCGAAGGGCGAAGCCATGTCCATTTACGAACCTGAGGACATCCCGTCTTTCGCCGACCATCGGCCTCACGCGACGATAGGAGACACTCTAGAGGATCTATACAACCTCAGGAATATGGCAGCACATGGCAGAAAGGTTCCGAGTGAGTACCTAACTCCTGTGCCGCACATGTTCGGAAAAGCGTTTGGGCGGGCTGAAATCCTCGCTGAAGCTGCGAGCTTCATCATTCGCAAAACAGCGATCCGAATTCTAGCCTCGAACCTCTTGCCCCATTACGCCAATGTACGTGCGCGAGAAAACTATTGGCGCTACTACGGGCTCAGCAGGTCCCAAGCCAAAATAAAGATGAGGAAGCTTGTTGCCCACCGCAAGGCGCGGGAGGCTGCACGATCAGCAAAAAGCAAGAGAGCCGGGGCTGGCCTTGGGAAAACCACGACCGAGGTCGAGAAGCGGGAGGCGCGTTATGCGGCATTGAAAGACATCAAGGTGCGCCCATTGCCCAACTGATTGCCCGCGTTGACGTGGCTCCGTTCGCGGAAATCGTCCGTTACGCCTCGACCCAGTTGCTGCGTTCCAAGATCGTGGGCGGCTCGTACGTCTTTCCCCGCGCCAGCCGCTTCTCTTCGCGTCGCGTTGTCCATAGCAGCACCGGACCCAGCACGGCAGGCATCATCCGCGAGAGCACGCCGGACTCCTGCTGGAACTCGTGCCGCAGCGCGCGAATCTTCTCGCTGACGTTGCGGTCGACTTTCTTGAACTGGTGTTCCATCGCCCACAGCGCCGAGCTGTAGATGCCGCTCAGCCGGCCCATCTCGCGGGCAAAGCGTTCGCGCACGCGCGCGTCCGGCCAGTCCTTGTAGCGCTTCCAGCCCGCCAGCAAAGTTCGTGAAATGCGGTAGAGGCTGGGACCGTTTAATTCGAAGTCGCGCCAGAACGCCCAATCGAGAAAGCGTTTGGAATCGTCCCGCGAAATTGCCGCATGCTTGAAATTGAATTTGAACTGGCCGTGCACGTCGGCGTAGTCCACATCGCGCAGCAGCCGCCCCTCTTCCGACATCTGCTGATAGAGCGGAGTTCCCGGCACCGGCGTGTAAAGCATGAACTGGTGAAAGTCGGTGTCGTGCGAGACCGCGTGCTCGATTTCCGCCATGATGTTGTCGGGCGTGTGGTGTTCCAGCCCGATGATAGTCGACCCTTGCACGCGAATCCCATGCTCGCGCAGTTCGCGTGTAAGTTCGCGCGTGTCCGTGCCCTGCAGCTTGCTGTAGCCGGCCTGCGGAGATTCCAACCCCATCCACAGCCACGACACGCCCAGCTCTACCAACTCCTGCATGGTGTACTTGCGGATCGCGTTGGCTGATGCAAACACCGACAGCGCCCAGCTTTTCCGGGCCGCTTTCATCCTCTCCAGAAGTCGCATGGCCCGCTCGCGATGCAGCAGGAAATTCTCGTCCATCACAAAGAAGGAATGCACCGCCAGTTCGGCTTCCATCCGGCTCATCACTTCAAAAAGCTCATCGCCGCTCTCGTAGAAATTAACGAACTTGCCCTTGCCTCCGAAAAAGGCCGAGGTGGTGCAGAAGTTGCAGCCCATGGGACAGCCGACCGAAGGAATGATCGTCGCGGCCGTTGAGCCTTTGCGTTCCGGAAGGCGAATGCCCATGATCCGTGTGCGCATCCCGGAAACGATCGCCGGATGCCGGATCGGCGCGCTCTCGTCTTCACCGAGGTAGCGGCGCATCCATGAAACGCCTTCTCCGCGTACGATGTGATCGGCATCGATCATAGTTTCGATCCCTGGAATTGCGGCCACATGCCCTCCGACCACGATTGTCGAGCGCGGCGAGAGCTCGCGGATCATGCGGCACATCTCGCGCACTTTTCCGAGGTTGACGATGATCGACGAAATGCCAACCACGTCGTACCGATTCGCCTGCAACTCGCGCGCAAAATCGTCGCGCGTGGGGAAGTCGAGCACCGCGCACGGCGCAGAAATATTCGCCTGGATCATCATGATGCCCCAGGAGCGATGAAACATGCGCAGCGAGAAGCTGCCTTGCGCGCGCGTGACCTGATTGTGATAAAGCTCCATCGGATTGATGGAGCGGCTGCCGAACTCATCGTCCTGCGCGTACGGTCCGAAGACCGAACTCAGCAGAATGCGCGCCTGAACTCCCTTGGGATGTTTTTCGAAGACACCGGAATAAGTGCTAGGACTGCTGGCCGGAACACTGCTGGTAAGGATTTCCACTTCTTATCATCATCCGTTTCCCCCCACATGCCGTTACCGCCATCGTACCTGTCGGCGACCGCGGTGCAACGCCCCCAATGAAGAAAACACAAAAAGATTACAAAGCATGGGCAGTGTCCAAAAGTAACCACGAGTCTCTTTTGCACACATGGCAGTTGAACCCGGCTTGCCGTCTGGCCTAGAATCTTTGCTCCATGGCAGAGTCGTTGCAGATCGACGTTCTAGACCGAGGCGTGCTGAGCCTCCGTGGCCCGTTGACCATGGAGAACGTGGCGCCGTTTCTCAACGCGGTCCGGCGCGAAGGCGCTCCCACGATGATCCTGGATTTTACGGGCGTCCCCTACCTCGACTCATCGGGCTTGGGATCGCTGGTCAGCGCCTATACGTCGTGCGCGAAGTCGGGACGGCGCGTGGCTCTTACTGGCGTGAACAAGCGCGTGCTGAAGGTCTTCGAAATCACCAAGGTCGAGCGCATCTTCCTGATGTTCCCCACCCTCTCCGACGCGCTTGAGGCATTCACCAACGCCGGCACGGCGTAGCCGCTCCGGAAAGCTCTCCTGGGTAGATCAACGCGAGTCTGGGTGCAGGTGAAAACCAAGGGGCTCTGGCGCTGAGCTATTCTCACCGTTCGTCACTCACCTCACCTGCGATTCGGGTCGCGACCTCCTCTACGGCGCGCTCGACTTCGGGCGAAACTTCGCTTGCGATCTCGAATTTCGTTCCCTCGATGCCGTACACGCGCAACCTTGCTGGGAGGCAGTCCAGCGCACGGGCGAGTTCGATAGCCTCGGCAACTCCGAGTCCATGGGTCGATCCCGAAGACCTGCCACGCGCAAACGGGTGCTGCCCGTCCCAGACATGCACGGCGCCCGCAGGAGCGCCAGTCACCACTGCATCGATGACGATCACGTCGTCGACGCCGTGCCACGCCTCCATCAGTTTTGCGGGGTCGCCGGCACAGATTTGGGCTGGGATGCCGAGCTCCTGCAGTTGCTCCGCCGCCATGATTCCGGCCGCGTCGTCGCCGCGCTGCCGGTTGCCGCAGCCAATGATCAGCATGTGGAGAACGATTCGTATCAGGGCATCGCTTCAGCGATGCCATCAATGGCCGGGGACAGGAGCGGCTTTACAGGTTGCGGAAAAACCCCGGTTCGTGCAGGTTAAGTCGCTGAAAATGAGTGCGCGCTTCAGCGCTTGAGGGTCGCCCTTCGCCCTTTGCCGCAGTCTTTCCGCAACCTGTTTAGCCGCCGGGCCTTCCCACGCCCGCAAGCTAGGCGGCACACGTTCCGTGCAGGTACGGCATGCCTGAATGCATGCCCTGATACGAGTCTACCTCTCGAACTCACCACTACCGTTGGGACACGATTCGCCGATACATCTTACTCGCGTTCAATCACGACTTTCAGAAAGTGAGTGGCGCAGGAGATGCACGGGTCGTAACAGCGGACGGCCTGCTCGCACTTCCAGGTCGCTTCTTCCAGGGGCCATGCGGCCAGTTGAGCGGCGTACTCGCGGAGGTCGTCTTCGATCCGCTTCTGATTTTGCGAAGTTGGCGGGACGATCTTCGCCGTCACGATCAGCCCCTGGTCGTCGATCGCGTAACGATGGAAGAGAATGCCGCGTGGCGCCTCGGTGATAGCCTGCCCCACACCGGTTCGATTCGGCGCTTCGACCCGCGGTACGTCTGGCGGTTCATACTCGGCGATGATGCGGAGCGCCTCGGAGCAAGCGAACACCAGTTCGACCGCTCGAACCACGATGCTGCGAAACAGGTTCTTGACGGGTGGCTTCAGTCCCACACCGAGGGCCGCCTTCCGCGCCACTTCGGGCAGCTTGTCGAAATTCAAATTGAAGCGCGCCAGCGGGCCGACCAGATACGATCCTCGGCCGCGCACCACCGAGTGCAGCGCGTTCGAGTGCTTGACGTGGAATTCGGTGAAGCAGTCTTCATACTCGGCCGCGTCAATATCCAGGCCGCGATTCGAGACCAGACGTCCTTCGCAGAACGGATATTCCTCCGGATGCCGCAATGCCACGAACTCATAATCCTGCTCAAAGTCAGGGAACTGCAACGTCGACGTCCAGCGCACCGTCTCCAACGAGGCTTCCAGCGCCCACTCCAGGTCGCTTACCAGTTCACGCAATTGTCGCTTGGACGGAACCTTGTGGAAACCTCCGACCGCCGCCGAGATGGGATGAATCTCGCGCCCGCCCATCAACTGCACGATCTGGTTTCCGATCTTTTTCAGCCGCAGAGCTTTTTCTACCGCTTCGCGGTGATCCTTGGCCATTTCGATCACGTCTTGATAGCCGAGAAAGTCGGGCGCGTGCAGCATGTAAACGTGCAGGGCATGGCTCTCGATCCACTCGCCGCAGTAGAACAGACGCCGCAGCAGGCGGACTTCAGGAGAAATCTTGATTCCAAGCGCGCGCTCGATGGCGTGCACCGCGCTCATCTGGTAGGCGATCGGGCAGATCCCGCAAATCCGCGCCGTGATGTCGGGCGCCTCGGAAAAATGACGGCCGCGCAGGAATGCCTCAAACAATCGTGGCGGTTCGTAAATTTTCAGCTTCACATCGGCCACCCGGTCGCCCGCCATCTTTATGTACAGACCCCCTTCGCCCTCCACGCGAGCCAGAGTGTCGACCGTGATTGTCCTTCCGCCGCGTCCGCTCATGTGTGTTTACACTCCTCGCTGGCCTTGCGGAACTGCCACGCCCACGCGTTGAAACTGCGGAAGGCGCGCGAGACCTGGTCGTCAGTCTGCCCCAGAATCCGGAACTGGCTGGTCAGCGACGCGGTATTCGGAGTCTCCATCGGCCCATAGCAGCCGTAGCAGCCGCGGTCATAGCTCGGGCACAGCGCCCCGCATCCGGCCTGCGTGACCGGGCCCAGGCAGGCGATGCCGCGGGCCACGGCAATGCAGACATTCGCCTTCCGCTTGCACTCCATGCACACGCTGTAGGTGGGAATATTCGGCTTACGTCCCGTCAGCGTCGCCGTAATCAGCTCGATCAATTGATACTTGTTGATAGGGCAGCCGCGCAGTTCAAAATCCACCGGAACGTGCTCGGCGATCGGAGTCGAAAGTTTGAGCGTGCTGATGAACTGCGGCGCAGCGTACACTACGCGGATAAACTCATCGACATCTTTCCAGTTGCGCAGCGCCTGAATTCCGCCTGCGGTGGCGCAAGCGCCGATCGTAATCAGCGTCGCGCACTTCCGCCGCACCTCCTGAATCCGCTCCGCATCATGATGCGTCGTGATCGACCCTTCCACCAGGCCGATATCGTAAGGCCCCTTCAGCATCGTGCGCGTGGCTTCGGGGAAGTACGCAATGTCGACCGCGCCCACAACGCTAAACAGTTCATCCTCGGCGTCGAGCAAGCTCAACTGGCAGCCATCGCACGAGGCGAACTTGAATACGCCGATCTTCGGCTTGGGGCGGGGCTTGGGGCTGGTGGTCGGATCCGCCTTAGCCTTGACCTTGCGTTTGGGTTCAGAGCTCATACTTCTCCAATAGCGGCCTCATCTGTTCATAACGGAATACCGGGCCGTCTTTGCAGATGAAGTACGGTCCATACTGACAATGACCGCAGAAGCCGATGGCGCACTTCATGTTGCGTTCCATCGACAGATAGATCTCGTTGCGGCTGAGACCGTGCGCCTCCAGTTCACGGGTGACAAAGCGCATCATGATCTCGGGGCCGCAAACCATAGCCACGGAATTGGATGGCTTCAACCGGGCGTACTTGAACAGGGTCGTGACCACGCCTACGTGCCCGCGCCAACTCATGCCGCCGTAGTCGACGGTGATCAGCACCTGGGTTTCGTGGTGCCGCGCCCACGCAGCCAGTTCCTTGCGATACAACAGGTCCCGCGGACTACGTGCCCCGTAGAGCACGACCAGTCGGCCATAGTCCTCGCGATGGTTCAGCACTTCGTAGATCACCGGACGCAGCGGCGCCAGGCCAATTCCACCCGCCACCACGATCACGTCCCGCCCGCGTGCGGCCTCCAGCGGCCAGCCATTCCCGAACGGGCCTCGCACTCCCAGGGCGCTCCCCACGCTCTGGGTCACCAGGGCGTTGGTGGCTTGGCCAACCGAGCGCACGGTGTATACCAGTTGGTCTCGCACCGCCGGATCGCCGCTGATAGAAATTGGCAACCCACCTACGCCAAAGACCCACACCATGCTGAACTGCCCAGGCCGGAAGGAGGTTCCGTGCTGGCCATCCTCGGGTTCCAGCTCCAGCGTAAAAGTGTCGGGCGTCTCCTTGATCACGTTCCGCACCAGGTGGGGATGCGTGAGCATCGGGTCGTCAGTCACTGCGGTCGCCATATTGCGTCACCGTACCGCGTAAACATCGAGCAACTGCATGCGCGTCGCTTCCAGCCGCCGTTCCATGATCTGGGCAAAGCGCTTGAGAACTTCATAACCGAGATCGTGATTCTGTTCGCACTTGGTGCGCAGGCATTTGCCATCGAGCGCGATGGCCCGCGTGTCCTGTACGGCGTGGGCGTGGAACTTCCACAGGTATGGCGGCAGCAGCCACGACCAGCCGAGGATGTCGCCCTCCTCCAGAGTTTCGATCACGATCGGCTTGCCCTGGGGAGCAAAAATCTCCAGCGCGACCCTGCCCCTGCGAATCAAGTAAAACTCGTTGGCCTCTTCGCCTTCCTTGAAGATGTAAGAACCGGGCTGGAAGCGGACATTAGCCCCGCAGCCCACCAGCAAGCCTGTGTAGTAGGACTCGAGACCCTCGAAGAATGGGTGCTCCGCAATAATCCGCTCAAGGGTTTCCATGGTTCTCTCCTTCCCGCAGGGCGCGGACTTCCTCCGTGATGTCGATCCCTACCGGACACCACGTAATGCAACGGCCGCAGCCCACGCAACCCGAAGTGCCAAACTGGTCGATCCAAGAGGCCAACTTGTGAGTCATCCACTGCCGGTAGCGGGCCTTGCCTGACGTCCGCACACTCCCGCCATGGATGTAAGAGAAAGTTTGTGTGAAGCAGGAATCCCAGCGCCGCCAGCGCTCCGCATGGTCGCCGGTCACATCGCTCACATCTTCCACCGTGGTGCAGAAGCAGGTCGGACAAACCATGGTGCAGTTGGCGCAGGTCAGGCAGCGGGCCGCCACATGGTCCCAGCGGACATGCTCAAAGTTCTGGTACAGCAATTCCTTGATGCCGTTGGTGTCGATAGCGCGCGTCTGCTGCCTTGCGGCTTCTTTCACGCCCGCCTCGGCTTCCTTGACGTCGGCCTCAGTGGCACGTGTCGTCTGTATTTCGTCCAGCAGTTCGGCGCCGCGCTCGCTCCCAGGCCTTACCAGGAAGCGATGGCCTTGGGGCCCCAGGAGTTCGGTCAGTACAAGGTCGGCGCCGTTCGAGACTGCAGGGCCCGTTCCCATGGAACCGCAGAAGCACGTAGCTGCCGACTGCGTGCATTGCACCGCAATCAGGAATGCGCCCGAACGGCGCGCTCCATAGATGGGATCGCGATACTTGTCTTCCAGCAGGACGCGGTCCTGCACCGCAATCGCCGCCAGTTCGCAGGCGCGCACTCCCAGAAAGGCCCGAGGCGCTTCAGCCTTGGCTTCGTTGTTCAGGATGCGGAAAGTCCGGCCTTGGCGTTCGGCGGCCCAGAGACGCACTTCAGCCAGATGCAGATACTTTTTCCAACTCTGTGGCCCGACGGCGTAACCAAAAAAAGCCTCGTCGGCGCGTCGCTTCAGGCGGTATTGACCGGGTGCCTGCTCGTCGGTCCAGCCGGCGGGCAGATCGTGAACCGACTCAACCTGATCGTAGACGATCGCGCCGTCGCGCACCGTCGGCCCAACCACCGCGTGGCCGTGGCGGATCAGCGCCTCGATCAATTGTCCCAGTTGGCTTGCTGCCAGAACGGCAGGCAATTCCTGCGACACCGCGCGACTCGACGATCTTTCCCGGGTTGCCCGAGCACTTTCAGTAACCACCACGACAACGCCCCCTGGCCCGCAGGCTGGACCTTGTGGAGCGGGCACTCCTGCCCGCTAGCCTCATAGACGGGGCAGGCAAACGGGCAAGAGTGCCCACTCCACATTCATGTTGCTCGCAAACAGCATCCAGAACAAATTCTTGCACGCGGAGGAAATGACCACAGTGACCGGCGTCACAGAGGTCCCACTATGGGAAGGAAAGTGTGAGAGATTTACGCCGCCTGTCCGGGATTCGGCTTTTTCAGACTTCCGCCAGTGATCGCGTCTAGACGGATGCGGTTTGCCCGCGCAGTCTCCTCCGCCAGTTCGCTGGTGAACTTGCTTCCATCGCCGGCCATTACGGAACCGGCGGCGAGGGCGAAACGCAGGGCGTCCGCTTGGTCATCAAAATACAAAACGACTTGTCCCGACATATGCACTTCTCCCAGACAGGGCCTAAAGAGTAAGCCTGCAGACCCGTTTCGATTTGGGCGCAGCTCCGACCAGCGTGCCGGCTGCACTACTTTCCTCAATTCTCGGAGAATGCCGCGACCGGTCAAAGTGTTTTTCTTGGTTCGGGCCACGCTGGAAGTGCAGGAGCACGCAACGGCCCACCACGGTTCGAAGGATAGGGGGACATAAACGCTATAGGATTTTGAGCATGTGTGCGCAGGCGCGCACTGTCGCTCACGCAACGAATCCTTCGTGAACCTTCGTGTACTTGTGGCTTAATCGCCTTTGGGTAGCGCGCAGGACTCCCAGCATGCCCAGAAGCTATACTGCCGGTGCTATGCCTGTCTTGATCTGCATGCTCCGAGGGGTCAATCTGGGCCCCAATAACCGAGTGAAGATGGACGCCCTTCGCGCCCTGTGTGAATCGCTAAAACTGGAAGACCCTCGCACTTACGTGCAGAGCGGTAACGTCATCTTCCGAACTAAAGAGAAGAACGTCATTTCCCTGGCCAAGAAGATGCAGGACGCGATCGCCCGCGAATTCGGCTTTCGCCCAGCGGTCATCCTTCGCACAGTGACCGAGATAAAGCAGGCCATCGCCGCCAACCCGTTCGCCGGCCGCCGCGATATCGAAGCTGGCAAGCTGCTGCTTACATTCCTCGCCGCCGAGCCCGATCCGGACGCTGGCACCCGGCTCGCCAAATTCAAAGATTACCCGGAAGAAATTCATCTCACAGGCCGCGAACTTTACATCTACTTCCCCAACGGTGCCGGCAAATCCAAGCTTCCCTGGTCGTCCGTGGAAAAACTGCTAGGGACCACCGGCACGGCTCGCAACTGGAATAGCGTCACCAAGATGCTCGAGATCGCGGAGGAACTGGAAGCGGCTAGGTGAGAGCCTCAGAAACTGAAATTCCACCGATATGCGCAGGCCGTCACCGTGCTAAGATCGCCGGAGCGCGAAGGGCGCATCCGGTCCGCGGAAAGGACAGAAGTCCACCTGATCGCAACAATTCGTTTTCACGAACTTACTTTCTGCCCGGAAATGCGGACCTTGGGCCTGGGAAAGGAAGTTCGTCATGCCGGTAAGGCGCCTCCCCTCGAATCCCAATCTCGCTCATCTCAGGTATCAAGCCAAAGACCTGCTCAAGGCGCATGCCGCCCTCAATCTGGAAGCAGCCCAGCGGCTCAGGGAATTTCATCCGCGTTTCACCCGGGCCACCGACGCCGCCATCTTCGACGCCCCGTTGAGCCTCAGTGACGCGCAACTCGCCATCGCGCGCGAGTACGGATTTCCCAGTTGGACGCGGCTGAAAAGGCACATCGAAAAGCCGACGCTCTCGGATCGTCTGGACCTTCCACACCATGGACGAATTGAAGATGCGACGTTTCGCCGCGCCGTGGACCTTCTCGATGCCGGTGACGTAGCGGGCCTGCGCGCCCACCTGAAGCAGCACCCGAATCTGGTCCAGCAACGCGTCGTGTTCGAAGGCGGAAACTACTTTCGGAATCCCACCTTGCTCGAATTCTCCGCCGAGAATCCGGTTCGCCACGGCAGGTTGCCGGGCAACATTCTCGACGTGGTCAAGGTAATTCTTGACGCTGGCGTGGAGTCGCTCGCGCTGAACGAAACGCTCATGCTCGTTTCCACTGGCAGCGTGCCGCGTGGATGTCATGTGCAACTGCCGCTGATCGATCTGCTCTGCGATCGCGGCGCCGATCCCGACAGCGCTATCCACGCGGCTGCGCTGCATGGCGAACTTGAATCGGTGAACGCTTTGATCAAGCGCGGAGCCCGGATCGATTTACCTGTGGCGGCAACCCTTGGGCGCCTCGCGGATGCTCGACGGCTGCTTCCGAGCGCCAGCCCTGAGGATCGCCACCTGGCCCTTACCTTGGCAGCGGACCTCGGTCATGTCGAGGTGGTCCAGTTGCTGCTGGACGCGGGGGAAGATCCCAACCGGTACAACCCGGTCGGGGGACATTCCCATGCGACCCCATTGCATCAGGCAGCCGACGCCGGGCACGAAGAAGTAGTCCGACTCCTCATCGAACGCGGTGCAAGACTGGATTTGAAGGACGTCCTTTGGCATGCCACGCCTGCCGACTGGGCAAGACATGGAGGCAAGACAGCCGTCGAAGCATATCTCCGTGCACGAGAGGGAGGCCGTTGAGCAGCGACGGCGAAATGCCCTTGGTCCCCGGTAGTTCACCAGAATTAAATCTAATTGGTCGGGGCGATAGGATTTGAACCTACGACCCCCTGCGCCCAAGGCAGTGAACGAAAGTCTATCTCATTGGCCCGTCTAGGTTTTACCTGTGTCGTAGTAGCCGGTTTTAGGTGGTGTTTGGCAGCATTTGGACTCAAGTTGGACTCAAGTTTGATGCTCCCCGCGCGGGCTAGAGCTTTGAAACCGTGGTCCCAATGGTGTTGGTGCCAGTATTTGCCACCCAGATATTCGCGCCATCAAAAGCTAGACCTTGGGGTCCATTTCCAGCCCCGAATATACCAAGCACCGCACCGGAGAGGCTTAACTTCGTCAGTGAGGCACCGGTGTGATTCCCTACCCAGATATTTGCGCCGTCGAACGTTACGCCCCAAGGTCCTTTGCTCACGCTAAAAGTGCCGAGCACTGTACCGTCGCTGGCACGCAGCTTGGTCACGCTGTTGCTTCCGTTGTTCGCCACCCACATGTTCGCACCATCAAAGGCAATACCAATGGGCCCCGCTCCAACGTTAAATGTGCCCAGCACTGCGCCGGACGCGCTCAGCTTCGTCACATTACTGCTGTCCTGGTTGCTAACCCACACGTTACTTCCATCAAACGCAATGCTGTTGGGACCGGTTCCCACGCCAAATGTCCCGAGCACAACCCCGTCGCGGGCTCGCAGTTTAATCACTCTATTGCTCCCAAAATTCGCTACCCAGATGTTAGCCCCATCAAAAGCCACACCAGCGGGCACGTTCCCGACTCCAAATCTGCCTAGCACAGTGCCATCGCTGGCACGGAGCTTGACCACCGCGCTTCCAGCGCCTCCGCCAGCGACCCAAATGTTCGCTCCATCGAAGGCCACTCCAAGATGTGCGCCTCCGACGAAGAATGCCCCGAGTAGCGCACCGTCGTTAGCCCGAAGCTTGGTCACCGCGTTGCTGACCTGACAGGCAACCCAAATGTTGGCTCCGTCAAACGCGAGCGCACTTGGGCCAGCCTCTGAGCCCCCGCCAGAGTCAAAAGTGGTCGTCAAGTTGGCGTTGTACCAGTGTAGAAGAGCGACTTGTAGAGGGTTCTTAGTCGAGTTCGTCACACCAATGGGTGGTGTTACCGCACAGCAAGACGAGCCAGATTCAGTCTGGAACACACCTACTGCGAGTTTCCTTTATTCTGTCGGCGCAGAATCCAGCGCAGGATCAACCAGGTTTCGAAGCAAAGAACCGCAGCGCAGATCGCGGCACCACCCCGAAGATTCACCCGGATCGCAGTAACCAGAGCGGAGATGACGAACGCGATGGCGACAAGAGACCCGAGGGCTGCGCCTATGTGGACTCGCAACCCTAGGTCCTGCTTGATGCTTATCAGTATTACAACCGACGCCAGCAACGGCCATCCCACCGACCACCAGCTAGCCCCTATGCCTGCGATGTACATGGTTATTGGCACGTCTTCTCCCCCCTTGAGGTTTTCTCAATACTGCGGAACGTTCAAGACAAGAGTTCCGTTAGGGCCTGGTACCCAGGGAAAGGTCTGCAAGGTCTGACCAGGCGGCAAAGGCGGAGGAGGGCCAGGAGCCAGTGGCATTCCGGGGCTCGTTGCGTCGATCATCGTTGACCCCGCCGTCACAAGAATGCCGAGACCGGTGCCGAATGTCAGCAACTGGGTAAGACCGGAGAGGTCGGCTCCAGCCGCTTGCCCCCACTTCTTGGCCCCATAGATGGCTAGGGTTTTGGCTGTGTACCACAACGCCAGTTCTTTTCGATTTTGCCAAAATCTCAATGCGCTAAATTCGCCTATGATCCCGTTGTTTGCGGCTACAGCTTGAGCATTCATCGCTGAGTCGGGGCAATCACCTCCACGATGGACATCATGACGGCAAACGCCGCCCAGAGAGCAAGATGGAAGCCAAAGAAGGACATGTTAGCCGCACCCGTCAGAATGGTATTTGTCGGCTCGTCCTCTACGGAAGCTGGACGAACATTGGCCGCGTACGCCTCGTGGATCGTCTGGTGGCTGCGCCTCGCGCGGTCCCACAGCAAGGCTAATGGAACAAGGCATAGGATCATCCAGGTTTTCGACAGCGTGTTCAATCTTCCACCAACACGCATCATGACAATGCCGACCATCGCAAATAGCGCCAGCATCATAGATGTATTTGCCCAAAAGTAGGGCGACCGCAACGGCGGCTTGGCGAAGAAGCTGGCTTGAAGTCTCTTTCCAAAGAATCCGTTATTTTCCATCTCTTCACTCCTTAAAGGCAGATCGGCGTCCGCACCAGCGCGTAGAAGAAGAACGTCGCAGGACCGGTGACGACAACCGCCGGATTCCCGGTGGCCACCAGACCCAGGTTGAATCCGCCTAACCATGGCGCTGCGATGCCTGAGTAAAAGCAGAACTTCTGCTTCACCGTTGGCGGCGGTTGTTGCTGTGGCTGCTGCTGTGCTTGTTGCGGAGGCTTCGGCTGCTGCGGCTGTTGAGGGCCGTTGTTTGCGGCAATCGTTTGACTTGTGTTCGGTCTGCCTATCTTCTCGAAACATACACCAACAAAACGACGAAAACAGCCGTGATCATGAACCAGATCAGGTTGTATAGCCGTGGCAGATGCCTCCGATTCTTCTCGAAACGGGCGACAACGGGATCCACTTCCCGCAATCCCAACTCAAAACGTCTTTCGAAGTGCGTTCTTAAGCTCTTCCAAATGTTCATGACTCACCTGCAGTTAATGGCGGATCCGATCAACAAGCCTGTTTCTGCTGCGGCTAGATAGGGAGCTGCCTCCGTAGCGTAAACCAAGCCGCGACCCACGACAGAACCTAGGGCCGGCGAAATCGAGGATGCGTATACTGAAGCGTAGAAGGTCGCTGAGAATCCATACTGTCCTACAGATGTATTGCTGCTCTGCCATGCGAGCCCAGTTGCTACGACACCCCCAAGGAGGGCCGCATGTGCCCCGCCAGTGGTCGTGTTTGCATTTTGGAGAACGCATTGCCCAAAGCTCTGTCCGGGCTGTCTTACACCGTGAATCACGCCATTCACAAACGCACGACCAAAATTGCCCCACCAGTTATCGCTGTTTGCGGCAGCGCAGATGTAAATGTAGTTGCAGCCGTTTGGGCCTGCGGGCGTCGTGGTGAATACGTCGGAAGGTACACGCGTCCAATTATCCACGAGGATCTCTTGATTGTTGCAGCCGTCGCAACCTCCGGGAATCAGTATTCCATTGTTGTCTCCGATGACTTGGGAAGACTGATTGTTGACCCACTGATAATGGGTGCCGCAGCCTGCTCCACAGAGAGTCAAACCAAACTGAGTCACAAGATCTCCCCCAAAAACGAGCCCGCACGGCGCGGGTGAGCCCCCGTCGATGGAAACCATGCATGCGAGAATCGGGTCAGTACCTGAAGGATGCCGATCGCATATGCCTTGTATGTTTCTTTGGCAGTCCAAGCCCGTAGGGTCGATCATGCTGTTCGGGTCGGTTACATACGCGTACTGATTCCATCCCGCCCCCGCCGGGTCTGGCGACAGCCAGCGCCCCACCTTTGACAGTTCTCGATTCGGCGTATCCCACATCACGAACGGATCGAAGGTCTCAAACATGCCTGCAAACTCGTAGTATCCGTTTCCGGACCTGTAGGAAACTTCCCCATAAGGCGTATATGCCACGTCTTGAGTGATGGTATGGGTGGTCAAGTTTGAGGTAATCCTAGCATTTGCCTTCCAATCCGTGTGCACATAGTTGAACGCGGAGCTGTTTCCTCCAATGGTCACAATTCCGCTCCCGGGAGCTGCCCAGTCGGCGAAGTTGATCGCCGACCCGTTCATCCACGCAGTCTCTCCCAATTGAGTGATCCACCGCTCGGTCCATGTGCTTCCGTTACTCGTCTCGACGATGCGACCGAATGCATCGTATGTGATGCAACTGCCGCTCGTGCCGCAAGTGGGAGTGCCTGACGTTGCGGTCCACTGCAGCTTCGAGTACAGGTTCCAGCCATAGACGTTGTTGCCGTCTCCCGTTACGTTACCGTTGGAGTCGTATGTGCAACCATTGCAATGATTCGTAGTTTGCGAGTAACCAGGGCTCCACGTCGTCCCCGTACGGCCTGAGAGTACTGTCTTAGTTAAGTTGTCGTATTGATCGTACGAGTACTGCTGGCCCCAGTTGCCGCTGCCACAATCGAACTCGATCAATCGACCCAAGTCATCGTACCCAGCGCCGAGCGATCCGGTGGAGTTGGAGTAGCAAGTCTGTGTACCGCCCGCATTGAAGCCGTCTACAATTTGCACTTTTCCTAACGTACCATTCGGGCTCCAGGTTAATGTTCCAGTCAAGTTCGCAGGCGTATTGCCTACCTCGAACTCAAAGGTCTTCATCCTTCCAGTGCTCGGATCGTAAGTATAAATGTCCTGATCGGGTGTGCTGCCAGTCAGTTGAACATTCAACGGTTGGCCAGCGGCGTTGAACGTTGTGGCAGTCACGATGTTCTGACCCGCTGTCGTATCGGTCAAGGTGTTCCAGCGGCCTTCGCTGTCAACCCCGTACGTCATCGTGTACAGGGAAGGGCTGGCCAGTTGTAGCGTGTTGACCTCACCGTTAGCATAAAATGTGGCCTTTGAGTGGTAATACTGTCCGGAGTGCGGTGTCATTTCCCACATGTCGGTGACATTGCCGTTCGCATCATAGCTAAACCACTCGTCGGTGATGAGCGATGCTTGAGTAGGTGGCCAGGCGCACGTATCCGTTGCTGCCTCGGCGACACGGCCCATTGTGTTACTGACACTCACGCCGCCGGGGATCACACCCAGCAGTCCCTGCGTGTTGTCATATCGATAACGCTTGCAGAAGTTAGGTGCATTGTCGTCGCTGGTGCCAACATCTGTAAGCCGGTGAAACCCATCATAGATATAGCAAAGCCAACTTCCGCCGGGATTGATCTTTTGAGTCAGATCGCCAGGGGACGTCGAGCTGTTGCAAGGTGTGCTCACATCATATTTATAAGTGGTGGTACCTGCTTCAGGCGTCGTACTAGATATGAGTCGGCCAAGCGCATCGTAGGTCTTGCTGTGAGTTTGTGCCCCGAGAGTTACGGTAACTGTCATAGCAGCTGATGCATATGAATACGAATAAGTATCGAGGTTGCCCGACCCGCCCGCGACCTGTCCACAGGAAGTTCCGCCGGTGGATAGCAAACGGCAAACGGACTTGACGCGGCCTAGTCCGTCATACTCCGTCTGAACGGTTTTTGTGTGTTCGCCGGACGGCGCAGGGCTCAGTGTAGCGATGACATCGTTCTGGTTATAAGTATACGTTGTCGTCCCACCATTGGCATCAACCACGGTCAACGGACGACCGTGGAAGTCAGACGTTTTGGTTACCCCCAAGGTCGGACACCCACTACCGAGAGAATTGATGCAAGGCTCTTGCGCGTTGATTTTCGGATTCGTCCCGCTGAAGTCATAGGATGGTTGATTGGTATCATAAGACGAACCGTGTTTGCTCTGAAAAAGAACCGGACGACCGAGACCATCAACAGTCGTAGTAGCGAACATGCTCGACGAACCAAAAGAAGCTGATGACGTAACGGCATTCGAGGTATAGCTTGTCGTCGTCGTTAACCCTGCACGGTCTGTCGAAGATGTCAGACGAAGCAGAGGATCATCGAATTCTGTTTGAGATCCATTTCCGTTAATATCTGTAAAGTTTTCAGTCGTCCCTCCGTTGCATTCATACGTCACAGATGCGGCGGGTAGACTGCCGACAGTTACCGATGTGGACAAAAAGTTGTTACAACCTGTACCATTATAAGCATAAGTCGTTATCGGTCCATTAGGACTAGTCATTGACGCAACTGTTCCATTGGAATTGGGCGTATACGTCGTTGTTAAGAAGTTAGAGCCCCCGGCCCACTGCTGTTTTTGGGTCAGCGCACCTGCGGCGTTATACGTCAAATTCGTTTGGGCCAGAGTCACCGTACGCGCTCCATTGTACGCGGTTATCTGGCAGGGGTGGTCAGTGATGCCGGAAAGAGCCGTGCAGCTTGAGCCGTTCCAAGACCCGTAGGTGGTCGTGGTCACGGTGTCTGGGGAAGAGGCTCCAAAATCGTAGCGGTCAACCTCAGTGACATTCCCGTGACTGTCAAATAATGTTTTGACGCGAGCAGACGAAGACATTCCGGCAATCGTGTGATAAACGTCTTTTTCGGTGAAGTTAAAATTGACCGTTGCCGTAGGGCAGTTCGTTTGATTTCCGTTGTAGCAGATGACATCGGTCGTCAGCAGCGTGTACGACGGGTTCGACACTGTCCCGGTGTTCTGATATTTCTGCACTTGCGTCAAGACAGCTGCTTTGGGGTACACCGTGTCATACCCGCCGCTGAAGGTGTACACGGTTTTGTTCTTACCGGGGTCGAGCACAGTAGTTACTTTAGACGGACTCGTCCCCATCGTGTACGTGTATGTTCCGTCAGGAGTTACTCGGGTCAAAGAAGTCGGATATTGACCACCGCCGCCATTCGTCCCACAGTTCATCGTGCCGTAGGAAAAAGTTGTTGTGCCGCCGGTCCGATTCCTAATGGAGTTGACCCGGCCCGTGTAAGTTCCCGAGACTTGGGATTCGTACCCGAGAGACATACTGGTCGAATCGGGATAAGAGATACCTGTAACAAAGTATGAATTCGCATTCGTCACATTGGACACCCCGGAACAGTTAAAGTTTGTTTCTTGAGTATGCTGCGATACGGTAGCAGATACGGTGCGATTCGTGCCCGTAGCGTCGGTGTAACTCCACGAGTTCGTGCCGGTCGTCAAGGCCGTCGTACCAAGATAATCCGTGTAGGTTCCGCTCGAAACTGAAAGAGTATTTCCGAAGGTATCCTTTACTGTGGTCGGGCTCGCCCCATTTGCAGTTGTGACGGTCGTTCCATCTGTGAGAAGTATCGTGGAATTGTAAGACAGAAGGCTTCCGTTATTTCCGGTAACGTTGAGCGTAACTGTAGCGGGATTGGTGCCGTACGTCTGTCCGGTCCAAGTGCTGTAAAGACACCCTCGACTATCAATAAAAGCCGATGGGTCCATCGCGTATACTGTTCCATCTGGATACACGATTTCCCAACCGGAATAATCCGTCGTTCCCGTCACACCATCAACGCACAAATCGCTAACTTTTACCGTCCATCTTACTTGAGCAGAGAGTAACGATGTGGTTTCTGAATAAAGAGCGCTGGACGAGGTGTTGATGCCGCCACACATCCATTTATAGCCGCCATTATTGGATTCAGAACAGTTAGAAAGTAAGCCAGAAGAGAATCCGAAGTGTCCGGCTGGACGTGAATGGATAGGAATATTGATAGTAACGTCAAGGGTTTGGAGATTGATGGAATAGTCACCGTGATTCTCCACCGCCGCAAAGTCTGGTGACCCGGCTGCCTCATTCTGAGCGACCGAGGTTCCTCCAAAAATAGAACCTATCGCAAGACACATCGCTAAGAGAAACCTTGCACTCGTTTTCATCTTCTCGCCCTCTTTGGTTGTTGCGAAAAAGGAAAAACGACATAATGCCCGTACGGTCGTCCTGCGACCATTCGCATACCAGCGTTACAAGCGCGCACATCAGGCTACGAAGCCATTTAGCCATCGCGGATCGCTGAAAGACGCATGATCTCCTCTGCATAGGTTGCATATGAACGAGAAAACGTGTCCGCCAGCCTTCGACCGAAAGCGACGTGAGGACTGCGGAGCGGGGCAGAAGTAATGACGAACCCAGAGAGCCTGGCATGTTGAACTTCCTCCTTGAAGGCCAAGACAAATGGCTCCGGTAGCCCTTCGAGGCACAGTCTCGCACACGAAACCTGCTCAGCGAGGCCGTGCCGAATCAGTCTGTTTACACTTCGGAGGAAGCGGCAAGGATGGGATTTCGACGGAACTGAGAATCCGGTCGCTCTACTGGCGCATCCCTTCTCGCCGATTGCGGAATAACCTAAACGCCAAAGGCTTGAATGTCAATGAAAATTGCGTTCTTGTGAGCCGCCTCACTCACGACCGTGAGCAACGTCACAGACTTAGGCTTGCATATCACAAAGGCATTGCAAAAGAGCATCACGGCAATCGATGAACTGCGGAGTGATGCCGGGGGCGAAGCTCGGGGTGGACAGGCTTGGACCTCTCAATCATCGCGTCGGGAGACCCGGAGAGTCTTGCTCAAAGAGATTTCGATTTCAGCATCGAGAGCGAGCGCATGAGCCTCAAAACCTCCTCCTGGGATTGAGCGCCACTTTCTCCGCCGCCCTGGTTGCCTGCCCTAATGCGTACATGTATCCGTTTTCCTGGGCCTTGGTGGAAAGCTCCATCAATTTGTCGGCGGTAGCCTCTGGCGTCTTGCGGAACAGGTCAATGGCAATGCAGCAAAACGCAAAATCCGCGCTCGTGCGCTTACTTCCCCGCGCAATGGACTGCTCAAGGCATCGCGCATAATCCGGCCAACCCCTGCGCTCCTTCTCGTCAGAACATCGAGGGGGCAGTACCGGCCTGACTTCCTCCGGGGCAAGCAAGCCCATGCTCTCAAGCTGCTCCTTCGTCGCCTTATAGCCTGGGCGGGCCTCTTCGATAGTCACAAGGGGAGAGTCCGGCGCGTATTCTGGCTTGTAGTTGCGGCTCCCGGCAATACGTACCGAAGCGCTGGCGGACGGATCTGCGCCGGTGCCTTTCCTCAATCGCCGTGCGATTTCCTTGTCTGTTCCTTCAATGCAGACCCATGCCTGCTTGCCCTTCGGAGAAGTACGCAAGAGCAGGAAAGCGGCCAGGGCGTACACGCTCGTATTGTTCGTCTGCCAAGTCATCGAGCTGTACCAGAACATCAGCGGGGGGCTGGTGTGGTCGGATGATGACGCTGTTTTGCCTGCGGGGTGCGGAGTCCAGAAGGTGCGGCATCGAGGTTTTGACTTCCTGCAGTGAGCGCTTTGCGCGGAAGCCGCGTTTCTCTCCGTCCAGGTGAATGTGCGTGATGTTGAAATACTCCACTCCGAAGGAAGCAAACATGTCCAGCATTCTTTGGGCCTCGGCATTATTTGCCGTCTGCTTCGGCTCCATTGACAGACTCTGCTGGTGTTGTTGCCTGCTGCTCTCCATGCCCCGCCCCGATGTTCTCGAACATTTTTCTCTATAGCGCCTGCATATCGTTTAGGCAAACCCGGCTTGCAGGGCATTGTCGCGCCCATATAAACATCTGCTGAGCTGGGGAAGGTTCAAGGAAGGGGCAAAGCCCCGTCATTGGGACGCGAAAGCGCTCGATGCGCTTGAGCATCCAAAACCTAAGGGCGGCGCGAGTTCTTCAAAGTGGTTACCCGGCTCGCTTGCGCTCACGGTTGCGCCGCTTCGCCGGGAATGCTTTTTATAGTATTAAGAAGGAAACGAGCTGAAACCCGCAGAAAAGCTTGATTGGTGGTGACAGTTTCTGTCGGGGTGCCGACAGATTTAGGCGGAATTGCGACAAAAAAGCCTTGATAGTTTGTCGGTTTTCGTTCAAGGTATCTGCTGTTTTCCGACAAAAAACGGTTGGCAAAATGACGGACGTTAACAAGAAAGCTGTGGTAGTTGCGGAAAAAAGGGGGGTCAAAATTTACCAGACTAACCCCAGCGTTCCATCTGAAACGGAAATAAAACGCAACAAGCGGGCGCAAATCGGAACAGAAGCAAAGGGCCTGGTGGTTGACACCGGCACAGGTGAAATCTTGGGACACGGTGGCGCAATTGCCTACGAATGGGAAGAGGTAGACAAGGAGCGCTTCGTAAAGCTCTACCTGGCCGGTCTGAAGCAAGCTGCCGGACTCACGAAAGCGGGGCTCGCGGTATTTGAGCTGGTCTATAACCAGGTGCGCGAGAATCCCGGCAGAGACACCGTGCTACTGGACACACTGAGCTCCGGGCTTGAAGAGAGAACCTACCAGCGGGGTTTACGCGAATTGCTTGAAAAGGAATTTCTGTTTCGGAGCACAAACCCTGGCGTCTTTTTCGTCAATATCCGATTTATGTTCAATGGCGACCGGCTGGCCTTCGTCAAGGGTTACAAACTGAAAAAAGAGCAGCCTACCCTGCCCGGCCTTGAACTTGAACCCGCCCCGCGCGCTATGCCTGCGCCCGGTGCCTCGGAATAATAAGTAAGAGCTTCACGCCGCTGACCTTGGTTCTTGCGTTTTTGCTGTAACCGGCTGGGCAGCATAGACAGCTCGCTGAAGTTCAGCAGCTTCTTCGAGAAAAAGGTCGAGCCGTGCCTGAATGGCAGCGTTGACAGCCGGGTCGTCGCTGGGGGCCAACGCCTCCTTAATTAGAATTTCCGCGCGAGACATGAAGCCACTGTGATTCTGTAGCCATTGGTGGAGGAGTGGTTGTATATGAGGCCACGCGACGGTGACTGTGGCCATGGTAGCAGAGACTGCCGCAGCAATGGCACCGAGCCAAGCGGCGCTCAAATGCGAGGGCTCATGCTCAGGGCCGCAATAACCCGAAGGAAGGGCCGCATTCTTGCAGCGGACTCCATTCTTAAAGACATAGTGACAGAACTTAGTCTCGTCGGCGGCTTCACCTGACATGCCCGTAATCGTATCACACGCACGTATCGTTAGCCCAACATAAAGGACGTTATGTTGTAGTAAGGAACGCTTTGTGTTATTGCTGGATTCCGAACACGGAGACACGAAAATGTCGGTACGCGCATTGACGGACGATGCAGACGGGCTGCTAAACGAAGTCCGGCAACAAATTGACGAAGGCCACATCGTGACATGGGAATATAACGCCGATGGGGATTTTACCCATACAGCTTCAGGTGGACAGTGGAAGAACAAGGCTTGGTTCAGACCAGTTTCGGAAAAAGAACGGCTCCGCCTCCGGCTGTTGAGGCCAAAGAACGGAAACATAAATCGAGAAATCTTCGCCGTTTATCATGGGCGCTTTATCGAAATGCTAATCGCCCATGTGCCTGGTTATTTCACGGACGCACGCGCCACACCTAATCCTGACAAAGACGAATCCGCTCTTCAAGACGAATAGGCAAGTCATGCAAGAAGTACCCGCGCTGCCTAGCTCATGGAGTCCACGCCTTCCAGCGCTGATAGATAAAGCGGGTGAGCGAGCCGCGTGGCGGTTTCTGGAATTCTTCAAAGTCAATATTCACAACCCGAACACCCGTGCGGCCTACATGCAGGCGGCAAGGTCATTCCTGAGCTGGTGCCAGGGCAAGGACATCACCCGGATTGAAGATGTGTTGCCGGTGGATGTCGCGGCCTATATCGAGGAATTGGGAAAGGTACGCAAGGCACCGACCGTCAAGCAGCATCTGGCCTGTATCCGTATGCTTTTCGACTGGCTGGTGACGGGTCAGGTCATCGCCTCCAATCCGGCGCACGCGGTACGCGGGCCGCGCTATTCCGTGATGAAAGGCTCTACCACAGTGATGTCCTCTGCCGATGCAACGGCCTTCCTGAAAGGCATTGACGTTTCGCATGTCGTGGGCCTGCGCGACCGGGCGGTTATCGGCGTCATGGTCTACGCCTTCGCCCGTGTCTCCGCCGTGGTGAATCTGAAGGTGGAAGATTACTTTCCGCTCAAGAAACGTTGGTGGCTGCGTTTGCAGGAGAAAGGCGGCAAGGTTAATGAAATGGGCTGCCATCACAAGCTAGAGCAATTTCTGGATGAATACATTGCGGCTGCGGGCATCAAAGACGACAAGCGCGGGCCGTTGTTCCGTTCGGCGTTAGGCAGGACAGGCAAGCTTTCAGATAAGCCCATGTCGCGGGTGGACGCCTGGTACATGGTGCGCCGTCGCGCAAAAGATGCAGGCATCGAGGCCGCGATTGGCAACCATTCCTTCCGGGCGATAGGAATTACGGACTACCTGGAACGCGGCGGAGACATTAACATTGCAAAGCGCATGGCCGGACACTCGAATGTTAAGACAACGGAGCTATACGACCGGCGCGGCGATGAAATATCTTTCAGCGAGATTGAGCGGGTGGGGATTTGAACGATTCTAACGACCTCATCACGAATCCTACCATCGTCGCGGCCATTATCGGCGCGGTCGGAACAATAATCGCCGCTCTGATTAATAGGAGCAAGAGTGAAAACGCCCAAGCGTCTCCCCCTGAGTCTCGCCAGAAGCGTGGTTCTAGGTTTATCGAAAATGGCATCGTTTTAGTAGTCATTCTCGTCGTTCTGGGGCTCTACGGCGAGAGAGGGCTTTACATACTCGGCGGACTATTAGGAGGCGCGTTATTCGCCATAATCGCCTGGCACCTGATGACTCGTGGTCGTTAGATGTACGGACAGTCAGTCAGATTGGGTTGTTGCACAGTTATGCACCTGAATTGTGCAGGCGCAAGAGGCGCGAAAACCGTGAGCAATCGCCGGGTGCTATGAGTGATGACGACAAACTTCAATTACGCAACCAGGTAGTTGAAGGCGTACAGAAAAAGGCAACGATGGGCGCGGAAGATGTCAGGCTGGCAGTAGGCGAGGCGCTGGGTGTTGCTCAAAACGCTTTTAGTGATTACACATCATCCGACTTCGCCCGTTGTCTGGTCAATGGACAGAATCGCAGTCCTGAATTTGCACCACACAATCAAGGGCGTGGCTAACATTTCGTTCAAGGGTACGCATACTGACGTGACTACCGGCTCATGGTGAGATTGAAAGGGCTGCTGTATTGTGGGCTGAACTTGCCGTTGGCAGTGCCATAGGAACCGAATTGGCGCAATAAGGTGCCGCTGGTGTTGAATTCTGCCACCCGATTGTTGCCCGAATCGCCCACCCAGATATTCCCGCTGCTGTCAATGTGTATGCCAATCGGGCTGGACAAGGTCGAAGAGCCGAACTGGCTTAAGTAGGTGCCGCTGCTGTTGATTTCCTGCACCCGGTTGTTGTTGGAATCCGTTATCCATAGATTCCCGCCTGCGTCGATGGCGATGTTATCTATTCCGTTGAACTTGCCGTTGCCGGAGCCGGAAGACCCGAATTTCATTTGATAGGTGCCGGTGCTATTGAACTCCTGTACCCGGTTTCCTAGCAAGGAGGGCAGGATATTTACCATGACAAGGCTCGCAACTGTCAGCAGAATGCTTATCTGGATGAGGGTAAAACCTTGCTGACGGCAATCGGACTTCATTCGCGCTTCTCAAGTGTCACTTCGATGACGCAGGATTTTCCCCGGCAGCAGACTCGTCATCTACCTTCCGCCTTACACAAAGAAGGCTGCGAGCGTAAGTCAGGCAAACCAGAAGAGAACCAAGGATAAGGACGCCTACTGCACGGACAAGCTGGGTTTCAGTGGGCGACAGGTCAAGCGTGAAGAGCAGATAGGCGCTCCACATGCCAAGCAACGCACCGCAGAGCGCTCACAAACCGTCGAGTAGAGACTTTGCCGGATTTTTCATCCGGCTAAGTGTGTCAGGCAATAGTGAAGAAACAGTTAAAGGTGGCTGCGCTCGGCGTCTGTAACGGCGAGAATGAGCTCTAAGCTACTTGGACAGTTAGGTTTTTGGCATACATCCGTGTACACTTGACAGCGCTGGAGGATGTGGCCGCCGACGCTCACCGTGAACTGCGCCCTTTCCTTCAAGTTCCAGTAAGCGCGACTCTGTGCGAAAGTTTTGAATTTTGCAAGTGGGGTCAAGGTTTGTTCATCGCGTTTTTCATTCGTTGAATAGCGGCTCTAACTGCATCGAGCCGCTGCTGGCTCGTCTGCGCGGGACCGGGAGAAACAATCTGGTTCTGTTCAAAACAGTTCTGTTTAAAAAAGCGAGCATAGAAAAACTCGACCATTTGCTCTTGCGTTACACCTAGCTTTTTCTCAAGGTAGATGCGGTCGTCGTCTGTGTCGGCAAGAATCAGGTCTATGCTGGTTGGTTTTTGTGTGGACATCCGGGGCCTCTACGTTTCGCGTCGGGTTACTGGATAATGGCACGCCGTATGCGGAAATGCCGTCATGGGGAGTGTTACGGTTAAGCTTTTTGCATACGTCCGTGTACTCTTAACAGCACTGGAGAGATGTGGCCGCCGACGCTCACCGTGAAATAGCAATACCGACCGCTGCATTTGCCCCCGGAACGCTAAAACTGCCGATATATCCGAGGCTGCCGGTAGCGCCATTGATATAGCCGCCGGTGGCGTTGATACCGGCGATGGCCGGGTTGATTTCCTGCACCCGGTTATTGTCCGTATCCAGCACCCAGAGATTGCCCAGCGAGTCGAAGGCCATGCCATGCTGCGCATGGAACTGGCCGTTGGTGGAGCCGCCGCTGCAATAGCAACTGCTGGTGCTGGTGCAGGGAAGGTTGCAATTGGCACCGCCTGCGGGCGTGGCAGTGCAGGCCACTGCACTGGGGCACGAACCGCCCAGGCCGCCGCCGATTCCCTGCGCCAGTGTGCTGGTGTCGCCGCTGATGGTGAATTTTTGTAGGCGGTCTGCGTTCCCTTCCGATACCCATACCGACGTACCGTCGGGGTCGATGGCAATTCCGTTGGCGCTGCCGTTAAAATTGCCCATGCCGGTGGAGGCCGCGCAGGTGCAGGAAGCGGCATTGGGGGCGCAGCAGGCGGCGTTGCCGTTGACCGTGGAGCAGGTCGTCGCATTGACATATCCCCCGGCGCAGCCGCTGCCCCCGCCGATGGTCTGCACCCAGGTGCCCATGTTCTTGCCGGGGTTGGTGCCGCCTGTGACATTGCTGTAATTGATAGTGAACTCCTCCACTCGGTTATTTTGAGGGTCTGCGACCCACAGATTGTTGTTCTTATCAAACACGATTGGGTAGGAGCCTCCACCGTTGGGAGCTAATTGTCCGTCTGCGGAGGTGCTGGCCGTGCAGGAGGTCGTGCCGTCGCATCCGACCTGGCCTACCCAAGTGCCTGTGGAAGAGTTCAGCATCTGTATCCGAGCACCGGCGGCGTCACCCATCCAGATATTTCCGTACATGTCGACCGCCACCGCCCCTGAATTGCTGAACTTCCCGAGCACGGCTGGGGCGGCGCCCCAGCTTCCATAGCGGTTGACGTAACTGCCATAGGTGCCGGGACAGTTCGCATTGGCGTTGCTGCCGGAGGAGGTGGTGAATTCATTTGCGCGGCCTTGGGATGTGTCGACAACCCAGAGATTGCCTTTCTGATCGAGCGTTATTTGCCCTAAGGTTTGCAAAGTTCCAACAGGAGGGGGTGCGGCATGGTAACAGCTTATAGTGTTTAATTGCGTCCCGTTGCTGTTGTACTGGTCGATATGGGCACCGCCACTACTACTGTCTACATAAATGCAGGAGGGAGCAGCCGAGCCGGTGGACGACGACGCCAGCGGAGCGTTCTGGGCCTGCATCTGCCAGGCCTCCTTGAACGTCACGATATCGTCGAAATTGTTATTGGAGCCTGTGGTATCGAGCGTCGGCAGCATCTCCACATAGGTCGGCGTATAAGTCGCGTTTGCCACTCCGGCGCTGGTGCAATGGCAGTTGGTAAGCTTGTTGGCGTTGCTGTTTCCAGCGTTATACATGCTGCCGTTGCTCGTATAGCCACCGTGGCCACCTGCGCCGTGGCTGATGATGGCGTAAATCGCCCCGGTGCTGCGCGTGGCCCCCGTGGAATCATTCACGGTGATGGGGTCGCCGCACCAGGCGACACCCACCTGCACCGGAAGCGCGTTGGTGACGGTCGCGGTCGGGTCAACGGCGTAGCTGAATTCCTTGCCCCAGCCGTCATACATATAGCTGTCCGGCAATTGCAGCGCGCGAGTCGGTACGCTTCCCTCCACCTGGCCGTTGGTGGCCAGGAATGTGGCGGCGGGCGCAATGCTGCCGCCGGTGCATACTCCGGTTGCCACTCCCGGATTCGAGCCTGCGCCAGCGCCTGCCTCAAGACCATAGTTGGCGCTGCCGGATGTAAGCGTCAGGGGCAGGGAATGCGGCCATAGACGGAAGCGAAATTGAGCAGCGCCTGCTCTATCGTATTCATGCGCGCCACCGTCGTGTTGTACTGGCTGGACTGCATATAGGCGGAAAGCGTCACCAGCCCGCCGCTCAAGATAACGCCGATGAGCATCATAACGATGGACAGCTCAAGGAGGGTGAAGCCTGCGCGGCGTATGTGCCGGATCATAGCCGTTCCATACTTAGGTTTTCCTGGCGCATCCTCAAGCACGGCAATTCGCCTGCTCAGGGAAAAGACATAAAGGGTCACACTGATGGCTAATGCAGAGCCGAAACACCAAATACAGGGAGTGACGCTCGCTTGAGACAAGACCACCCTCCACGCAAAGACTGCGCCACTAGCCACTAAAGCGAGTGAAACACAAGCGCCGGTATTGCAGAGCAGTTTCATGGGTGGGCCTCCAGGTCGTGAAAAATATAACTAGAGTCCCATTAAGGAATCGTTAATTCATGCACGGTGGCAAGGCACTCGCCACAGTCGAGGAACATTTCAGAGACAGGCGACCTTGGGGTTTAAACAGTTGGGTGAACACACTACTTGATTTCTGCAACGAATGGACGCCCCCCGCCGTCATGGGTCTTAACCTTTTCTTAAGCCTTCTGCGCCTACTATTTAGAGTGATGTCCACTGGTCAGATAAGGCAACGCGGCTTCACGCTCATCGAGCTTTCCATAGTCCTGGTCATCATCGGCTTGATTGCGGGTGCCGTGCTGGTGGGGCAAGAGCTCATCCGCGCGGCGGCCGTGCGCGCAACGATTTCACAAATTGATAAATACAACACGGGGGTATATACGTTCCGCGAAAAATATGGCGGCCTGCCGGGAGATTTGAATGCGACTAGCGCCGCCCTGTTCGGACTCGTTGCGCGCGGTCAGTATGCAGGCGAGGGCGACGGTAACGGCATCATAGAGGGTGTCTGGCATAATTCAGCCGGAAAGAATGGGAGCACCCTTGAAGGCGCAGGGGAAACCTCTGTGTTTTGGGTGGACTTAAGTACGGCGGGGTTGATTGAGGGCGGGTTCAGCGCTGCGAGTGAAACTGTAGTACCCACATCTGACATAACTTTTACATCAACCCCAGGCATTAACAACTATTTTCCCGAAGCGAAAATTAAATCAGGAAGTTATATTTACGTTTTCAGCGGTGGAATCACCGGCTCTGACGGGATGAACTATTTCGGTTTGTCACTAGTAACAGTCATTAAAAACCCTTCAAATAATGACACAGTTAATGGAGATAAAGACCTCACGGTGCAGGAAGCCTACAGCATAGACCAGAAAGGGGACGATGGCCTGCCGCTATCCGGGAAGGTTACCGCCATGTATGTACACGGCGTTGCTCTATACGACGGCGGCCTTCCGAATACAGCAATATTTCCGTGGAGCGGCTCCTGTTATGACAATGGCGGTAACGCGAGCGCGGTAACCCACTATTCCGTTGGCTATAACGGAGGCACGGGCGTCAATTGCACTCTTTCTTTTCAGTTTCAGTAGGCAGTTGTGCTTGCAGCATAAAGCCGGACTGTTGGCGGAGCTGGGCAACAAAACCCTCTATTTGGTTAACGGCATACACTGCTCGGATAATGTGAACACACTGCATTATAAATCGAAAGCTATCTATAAGCCAGCATGTGCACGTGTATACTTACCGTAAACAGGCGTAAGCCTTTTGCTTTCAACGGTTGGGCTATACTTCGCTCGTGAGTATCGAAGGGTGGTTGACGCAGGAACAGGCTGCCGAAAAACTGCATATCGCCCTGGACACGATGCGCCGCTACGTGCGCGAGGGGCGATTTCCGCGAACGAAGGTAGGCAAGCGCTATCTCATTCCAGAAAGCGCCATTGAGGAATTCTTGCGAAGGGGGCTGATTACCGGGCCGCGTGAAGTCAAACCGCGAAAGAAAGCGCCAGCCCCAAGCGCGGCGAAAAAAAAGAAGGCGTGAGCATCAACCGACTGAGCGCAGCGGCGCTTTGGGAGAAAATTTTTCGTTGTAGTACCTGACTTGCTTGCAGCGCAGCCCCTTCCCTTCCATCAGCAAAAATTGCTCGTCAGGCTGCATACCCAGAATTTCCTCTGCCGTGATGCTTCCCACGATGTCCGACAGGTCTTTCGCCATGCGCCTGTTTCTCGCCCCAAAAATCTGAATCACACCCGCATTGTCGATGAGCGTGTTTGCCTGCTCACCGTAAACCTTGAGCTGGTCAACATTCTGCCAAAACGTCCACAAGGTAAGCCCGAAAGACCGTAGCAACGTGGCGGCTGTAAGCAGGGCATCCATGCTGCCGAGCTTTCCGGCTTCATCGCACAGCATGAGCGTGCGCTCCTTCGGCGGGGTCTTCCTGCGCGTCATCGCAAGGATAAGCCCGGAAATCCACATGCGAAGCAACGGGCGGTAGGCGGTGAGCCTGAACGGCGGGACGATAATGTAAAGCGACATGGGCTTACCCGCGATTAGCGCGTCAACATCCATCGAGCTGGTATCGGTCAGCCTGCGCGTCAGGTCGCTGTCGAATAGGCGTAAATGCGTCTGCACGGTGCCAAGCACGCTGGGGCGGGTTTCCTTGTCGGGAAGATTCAGAAGCGCGATAAAGGCTGCTCTCGCCGCTCTGTTCTTCACTTTGTCCTTTGCGTCGAGATAAACCGCAAGCGTGTAAGTAACGTCGTCGTTGTTGAATAGGTCAAAAATTGCGCTCATGCGCCTTTCTTCGGGCTTGGCGTCGGCCAGCATGTAAGCGCACGCTCCGGCAATGCAGGTTTCGGCCCAATCATTCCAGAAGGGGTCGCGCTCCTGCCCTCGCCGCTCGATGATTTCCGCTGCGAAGCTCCGCGCAATGACGGCGGCCTCTGAGCCGCAACGGCTAGCCAGGTCAAGCGGATTGAGGGAACCGGCAAGCGGGTTCTCGTCGCGCAAATCAAGCACGTGAACCTCCTGCCCCATTGCCCGCCGTGCTTCTGCGCTCGCCGCGTGAATTTCGCCTTTGGGGTCGAGGACAATAAGTTGGCCGGGGTGCGTCAGCGCATTGCAGATAACGGGGCCGCTGGTCTTCCCTGCCGCTGTAGGGGCCAGCGTCAGCAAATGGCCGTCGCCTGAATAGGTGATGAGGTCGCCGGTCGTGGTGTGTATGCGACTGGCAAAGCCGATATTGCGGGCGGGAGCTGCGTGGCGTCCAAGGATGTATCCGGGCAATTTGATTTCACCAGTGCTTGAGTGCCAGCCATGCGGCACGCGCCAGACAAAGAAGGCCCGCAAGAAAGAGAATCCGATAAAGTGCGGTGTAAAGCCTGACGCGGTTCACAAGGCATCCAAGTAAACCAAGGTATCATCAAGCGAACACCATATATTGTCAAGCTATGACAAGTGGTTATCGAGGGCTCACAGCAAAAGCATGGCAGTGGTGATGTGCTGCGGGTCCAGCGTGTACGGGAGCTGGTCGGCAACGCCATAATGCTCGCGCCATAGCTTTAGCCAGGCGCGGCGCTCATGCTCGTAAAGAGATTGTTTCGCAATGGCTTCTGCGTGGCTCGCTTCGGTCATCTTCACGCGCTTCACATTCCCGCGCACGATAACGAAATCCGCGAAGCGTGCGGCACTGCAATTGCAGGGGATGAAAACTTGCGGCGCGGAGCTGCGGGGGTTTGTGATGGAAAGCCTCAATGGTCAACTACCTTTAGCGTAATGGCGATGGGCTTGCCGTTCCGGGTGGACATTTGCCCCTTCCCTCTCGCAAGCTGCTGCTCAATCAGTTTCAGGCCGGTGCGAACGTCGCCGCGTGGGCCAATCACGCGAACGTGGCAGGCTTCCCAATCGGGCGAAAGCACTTTACGCATGTCGGCGAAAAACTCGCTTACGTCTGTCCAGCTCTGCGCGTTCAACTCAACGGAGTGATAGACCGGCATACGGATTTACTCTTCGCCGCTGTACGGTTCACAAAGCATCCAAGCAAACGAACTCATCATCAAGCGAAACATATATTGTCAGGTCAAGACAAAGATTTAGTCAGTCGTCGTATTTACGGATTTGCGGTCAATCACATTTACGACTGTTCGGGAAACTTCTCCTCAAGGATGCGCCTCAGCTCGTCCGCCATATCCTCCCCCTTTGCCGCACAGGTAACCTTGATGCGGCGGTGCAAGCTCTCCCGCACATCGAGCGTTAGGCGTTTCGTGCGCTCGCGCGTCGCGGGCTGCCCGGTGTTAACCCATGCGTCTGCATCGCCGGGGTTAGCCGACTGTGACGGCTTCAGGGTGATAAGCGCTTTCTTCATTGCAACACTTCCTCACTTCTCCTGCTAGTTGCTTAATCTCTTCCGCTGCTGCTCCCCTAGGTTCGGCCTCCATTACCGAAAGTCCGTGGTTGGCGCTCACAGCAAAAACGGTTCTCATGCTCACTTCGGTTTTGAAAATTGGCAGGCTGTACGCCCCGGTTAACGATTCGCGGAAGTCCCGGCCTATCGCCGTAGTTGCGACTTTACGATTAATCGCAAATACGCTTTTGAGATTGGGCTTCATGACTGCGGCTTCCGCGATAAGGTCAACAATCTTCTTGGCGCTCCACACGTCAAGCGGTGATGGAGGGATAGGAATTATCACAAGGTCACTGGCAAGAATCGCGGAACGCGCAATGTCTGACGCAAGGGGCGGGCCGTCTATGAACGTCCACTGGTAGGGCTCTGCCAGAGAAGGAATATCACGGTGCAGCGTGCTCTTGGGAAACGCGACAAGATTGAAAGGAGCTTTTTGCTCACGGGCTGCCGCCCAATCCAAACCGCTGCCCTGCGGGTCGGCATCAATGAAAAGCACAGATTCACCGTCGAGCGCAAAGCTGGCGGCGAGATTCAAAGCCAAAGTGGTTTTACCTACTCCGCCCTTCTGATTCAGCAAGCTAATGGTCGGCATACAACATGCTCGTGTTTACGATTTTGCGGTAATACGATTTTGCGACGATACGGTCAATCGCTTTTCGCTTCCGCCCCGATGTTCTCTGCGCTAGTGTGTGGAACCTGCAACACACTCAAATCGGGAAACCTCCATGAACGAAGAAAAGAAGCGCCCACACGCGACCGCTTACGTCGTGCGGAATTTTGAGGGCCACGACGGAAAGGAAGATTCATCCTGGCTGAAAATCGGCGTGGCCTGGCTGCACAAGGACGGAGAAGGGTTTGACGTAATACTCGACGCCGTTCCGGTCGAAGGCCGTCTTGTCGTGCGCGTAAATAAACCAAAGGAATCAAAAGCCTGACGGTTTGCTGCCTCCGATGAAGCCGTCAAAACGGCAGTGTGTCACATAAAGTTCACTGGACCTACGTGCCTGGCAAACCTAAGGTAAGGTCTAGTTTCATAACGGTGGAGGTTTTATGTCAGTAGCGGTGCTATGGCCAAACGAGAAAGACGCCAACAATCTTGACCAAATCAAGGACGCGATAGCGACCAAAGCAAGGGAAGGGGATGTCCAGGCTGCGGCGGCATTCGCTTCACTGATGGATGCTGAGACGCGCCGCATGGACATCATCATCAAGGAAAAAACCCTGCGGCCAAGCGAGCAGGCAAGCCTGCCCTGGACGGAAAAAGTCAGTGCGCCTGCTATACCCTTCAACGCGGAATCAGCCCAGGAACGCCTGGTCTAAAGCGCCTCTCAAAACCCTAGGGACGAACAGGGACGCCACAGCAAAGGGCGAATGTGATAGCCCGTTTGCTCCCGTATCGAGACGGCGCACAAACACTGAAAACTCGCGGGATACGGCGGGCGAATGTTAAAGAAGTCGATACCCTGCTGTAGGCGGTGCTCCTGTTCGGTGAGCGCCTTGGCAAGCTCCTCGATGGCACGGCCATACTCGCTGTTAAGAATCGTTACACATGCGCGAGTAGCGTGAGGATTCGGAATGCGGGTAAGGATAACCGGCACCCACACGTCCGTCTGGAAATGCAGGGAAAGCGAGTGCTCCGGGTCGCCGCTCAATTCATAGCGCAACGCGGTGCTCTGCTGTTGCAGCCTCGCATAGTCTTCCGGCGATGTCGGCGCGGCTACATTCACCTGCAAACGGTCGAGCAGGTGAATCGGCAATCCCTGAGAAGCCTGAAGCGTCTCGTCAATGAAGCGATTGCTCGCCGCACTGCCAAGAAGAATCAGGGAATGTTGCCAGATAGCCGTGTCACCTGGCTGGTAATGGGTAACGACTGAATTTACATCGCGGAAGAGGACGGAAAACCAGCGAACTATAAGCTCCTTCGCCTCCATCTCTCCCCGCGCGACATACGGATGAAAGCATCGTATCGAGTCGTTGTAAAAGTGCGGGTGCTTCTCCTTAAGTTCATTGCGGGCCGCCGTCTCGTGGTCTGCATTGCAGTTATAGAACCGAAAAAGACAACCCTCAGCGGGATTGAAGTAAAACAACTGTTCCGCATAGGCCAGCGAAATGTCCTTATACCAGTCAAGATGGGCTTTCCAGAAAAGCTGCGCGGGGCTGATGGGGTCATCACGCTTGATGCAGTCGAGACGATAGCCGCGCTCCGGGCCTCCCGGCAACAGGCGGATAATCCACTGCGTCTGATTTGCCCGGCAATAGTCCTCAAGCTTCTTGCCTAGCTCGGTACGCGCGGTACGTATGCGTGCCTCGGATGCGCCGAGAGGTTCATACCTGTTCGCAGGCTCCTTCCAGACCTTTACCCATAACTCCTGGCCGGTCGTGCGTTCTTCGCGTTTGCGGTTGCGCCACAGCAAACCATACATTCCCGCGAGATAGGGAGCGCCGCGAAAACCGGGAGATTTAAGGATTTCATGGGCAAGCGCCTCTAAAGCGGTCTCGTCCTTCTGCTCTGCCGTCGGCTTCTTGCTCTTGGGGGACATGCGAGCTGACACGACCTCACAAAATCCCACGAATTATATCAGCGGTCTTGCGCTCTCTTCTGAAGCCTTTCGGCACGGGTTCCTGAATCACGATAGAAAAAATCAACGCAAGCAAAAAAGCAGGGAAGGGAGGTGAAAACAAATGACTGCGACAAAAACAATCCGTTACCTGATTGCGCGGGGGGTGCTCTTTACAAGTCTCGCAAGCGGTCAGGCAGCTCCAGTTGCTCCGGTTGCGCCCGCAAAACCGTGCGTTACAACGGCTCCGGCGCATAAGCCGAACTGGTTCGAGCGCAAGGCGAGGGCACTTGCCTGCAAGAAAGACAAAAGCCTTTGCGATTTGCCTTCTTCGGTAACTGACGCAACCGGAGAAACAGCGAAGCCGAACACTGCACCGTGTCCGGTTCCGAGTCCTTCAAAAGCGGTTCCGGCAAGTTCGGCTCCAGAGCCGCCCGCGCAGTAAGACAAGCGCGTCGGGGGCGGCGGCAAAGCCGTCCGCCCCCGAATCCACAAGACAGGGAGACACTGCATGACGCAACCAACAGGTTTAAAAATCAGCGCCTCTGCCGGGCTGTTCGGCTCCACGGGGGACAGGCTTTGGAAACTGCTCTGCCTCGGCTCGCTGCCGTCGCGCCTACTGCTGCGAACGAAGACGGGGCTGGAAGTTATTCACCCGCTTTCCGTCTGCTCCGTGACGGCGCTCCTGCTGCTCATCTCCTGGGTGGCGAACCTGCGCCTGCTCTCGTTCCTCGGTTTAGGAAACGGCGTGCCTGACAGCAGCCTGTTTTATTTCGCGTGGGCGTTAAGTATTGCAGGCTTGCTTCAGTTCTTCCGGCGCTGGCGAGAGGAAAAACGCGGCGTCAAGATGCACACGCTTGACCCCGGCACGGGATATTTCCATTTCCTGCCGCTGCCGCGATGGGTGCTTGATTGTGCGGTTGACCCGGCTCTTGCCTTCGTCCTGTCGATGTTCTGCCGCAATGTCCTGGGATGGGAGCTGATGGGATTGACGCTGATGCTCTCCTCTGTCGCGTTCTTCATTGTCGAGTGCCACGTACACCGCGAATTCAAGCAACGTGGCCGCAAGCTCCGCAACGCTGGCATTGAAGGCGAAGCCGCCGCAGGACAGATGCGCGTAAAAGAAAGCCCGAAAAACCCGGACGCGGGCGGCATCATCGCGCCGCTTCCCGATGACGACCTGGAGGCGCAGATTGAACGCAACAAACGGGAGTTGATGCCCGGACTTTACGAACAAGGGGGTACGCTGCAATGACGTATGAGGAATGGAAGAAAGACCCGAAAGCGCAAAAGAAAACATGGATACTCGCGGGGCTGGTGTCCGCAATCCTCGGCTGCATGTGGCTGCCGTCTATGATGAAACGCGCCGATGCGCTGCGAGCGGATCTGAACAAATCCGGGAGCGCACACACCGCAACTTACCCGACGCCGGCGAAGCCGGCGCCGCCTCCGAACGCCCCACCCGTGCTGCCGGATTCCAGGCGTGCGCCCGTGACTCTGCCCCCGGTCGTAACGCCTCCGGTCGCGGATGATTTCACGGGGCTGACAGGCTCTTATGATGGGACAGTAAATCTCCCGTCCAAAGGCCAATGCAAGCTAGGTTTTTCCTTCAAGGCCGACGAACACAAAGCAGGAATTTACCGGGGAGCCTCCGAGCTGGCCTGCTTCAACATGCTGGACTTCGTAAAGCATTCGCAACGAGGCCCTACGGGGCCGCTCCCCAACGTGACCCTCAATCCAACGTCGGCCACATTCGAGGGCCAGGCCAAGGACGGCGAGCTGCTGATGAAGGCAACCGAAAACATCATTCCTCCGGGCACCTACAAAGCCTGCGAGATGGTTTCCATTTCGTTGAAACCCTTCCCGATGGATAAGAAAATTTCAGCGAAGTGGGAGGAAGTGAAAAAACCCGACTCCGATACCTGCGACGGCGGAGCCGTGATACTCTCCAAGCGTTAAAGAGATTGAGGGGGGAATGAGCCGCTCCTATGTCGGGCGGCTTTTTCTTTTTGAAATTTCGCATTAGGAAGCCCGTGCAGCGCGTTTCTTGAGACAGGTGAGGGTGTGGCATCCCCCTGTTATGACTTCTGCGAAATCGTAAAAATAGCGTAAGGCACCTGCCTGCCGCTGTCATCGCCAGAGCCGGGAAATTGCCTGCCGCCGCTATAGACGACGCACTCCACCATGAAGTCAGGCGGCCCGCCGCGTTTGAGCTGCGCGAAGCGGGAAGGCTCCACATAAAAACGGCGCTGCGACGTGGTTGAGAATCCCCCGGATTGCATCGCCGCCGCGCCTGAAACTCCTTCCGGGTTGCTGATGCCTCCGTGCACGTTCTGCACGTCCACCCAATGCTCGCCTATGAGTTTCGCCTGGTACTCCGCCGTATCCCCGGTATTTTGACAGCAGAATTTAAGTTGCATGTTAGCGAGCAGGGAATCGACGGTCGCCGCATTGCCGAGTTCACGTATCAGGCTCTCGCGGTTCTGAACTGCGAACACCCCGCAGGAAAATGCGCTGCGGGCCACGCTCGCCCATTCCGCGTCAAAGGGCGTGGCAAACATTTGATACTCGTCGGCCCATAAAAATGTAGGCCGCAAGTAGGTTCCGTCCTTGGGCTGAGCACGCCTGAGAGAGGCAACCTGGTAACAGAATTTCCATGCAAGGTTGGCTATTCTTCCTGCAAGCCTGTAGCGCTGCGTACTTAAATCGACTATCACCACCTTGCCCGAAAACGTGTCCTCCGGCGTCACATTCGTAACCGGGCTTGAGAAAAGTTTCCTCAGCGGCCTGGTAATGAGTGGCCTGAAAAGCATGGACGCCATCAAATTTACAATGGAGCGCGTTCTATCGGAAAGATTCGGAAATTCCTGCGTCCAGTACGTCCGGCATTCTTCAAAGTCCGCCTGGGTTTCCTCGTCCGCATCCGCCGTGGCAATCTCCGCCTCCGCAAGCAGCGCAGCATACGCCCCGCGCTTTCGCTCGCCTCCCGTTCCCGGCCCGTTCTTCCACTCGTCGCTTTCGGCCTCCTTCAAGCTCTGCGGAGCGCTGGTGAGAATCGCCCGCATCAAGGGAAGGGAAACAGAAAGCGCATTCGCTTCGCCCTTGCGGTAGCCCGCGAAAAGAATCAGGTCAACCAGGTTGGTGTTAAGCAAATGCAGCGCATCCTCAAAAAATCGCGCATCGCCTCCGCCGCTCTCCGCCTTGCCCGCGCCCCTGGCAATCACTCCCGCAATCTCATCGAGCAGCGCAACGATGTTGATGGTGAGTCCTCCGCCTTCCGCGCTCGTGCGGCTTGCCTCCCAGTCCATGAAATTGAATTGATGCCTGCCCGAAGCGTCGAAGATAATCAGGTCGCCGGTCTGTTTTTCGCGGCTCCATCTGCCAGCGCGTTCCGCCCACTCCTCCCACATGGCTCGCTCATCCGGTTTGCTGCATAGCACGACCCCGCCAAAGCGATGCGCGAGGTAACTGAGCGCGGTGGCCTTGAGCGGAGCGCTTGACTTGCCCGACCCGGTAGCTCCGGTACAGATGATGTGCGTGCTGGCGTCGGCAATTCGGAACACGCCCGCTCCCGGCGCGTACCTGTTCCAGTCGGCAAGCACGGTCTGCGGATGAAACGGCGGCAGGTCAGGCAAGCGCTACCCCCCTCCCCGTTGTTCTCGAACGAACGGGCACCATGACTTCAGAATCTTAGCGCAGGCTCACCTCCGGCGGCTGCCCACAAAAGCACGGCGCAAGCCAAGGCACTGTGCCGTGCGAGGGGGAGGGGACACCATTCGGGAAGCTCCCCTCGTCAGAAAGCAGCCGGACCAAGAGCACGCGCTCACTTCTTTGCAAGGGGGGTCAACGGGGGCACCGCCCCCTTGCTTGCCTTGCCGAAGCCCCCGGCGAAGGCAGGCCGAAGGGGGATGCAACGGGGGCAAGCGGAGCGGATTCCCCCTTGCCAAGACGTGTTGGAGCCGGGCTGCCGATAGGCTGCGCGGATATCCAACACACGGCTTGCCACTGCCCAAAAACACACTATGATGCAAACCGATTCGGCGAAGCCGGAGCGGTTTGACCTCACAAAACCTAACACCCTACAGCAGACTTCTCGCGCTCCCTCCTCAAGCCTTTCGGCACTGCCATTCGAGACACGATACAAACAAAAAATCAGAACGAGAAAAGCAGGGAAGAACATCGGCGGGGGGCAGGGAGCAGTTATGGACGGCAAGGAAAGCAAACACATACCGTTAAGCCACAGGCGCAAAAGCGGCAGCGGGACGCGGCGAAAGACGCGCCCGGTCTGCGTCCGGGTGACGGACGAAGACTTTGCGGTGCTCGACGCCAAGGCAGCGGCGCAAAGTCTGACGGTGCCTTCCTATCTGCGCAGAGTGGGACTCAAAAGCTCCGGCGTGCGCTCACGCAGGCGCGGCGGCGTAGACGGCGTGGCGCTGTCGGCCATACATGCGGAGCTGCGGCGCATCGGCGGCAACATAAACCAGATTGCGCGGGCCTTGAACATGGGGCAGGTGCGGGAAGCGGAGGCCGTGCTGCAAATCAGGGCGGCGGCGCTGGAAACGATGAGGCTCACGCGCCTGGCAATGGGGTTTGAATCGTGAGCGTCGTCATCAAGGGTGGCAGCAGGCAGAACGCGGCGTTCTTCAGCAAGCATCTGCTCAATCCTGCGGACAATGAAAAGGTGCGAGTGGTTGGTTTCCGTGGGTTCGCGCAAGAGGATGTGAAAGGCGCATTCCGCGAAATGCAGGCGGATGCGAAAGAGACGCGGTGCAAGAATTTCTTCTACCACGCCTGCATCAATCCTGAACCTGGGGAAGAGTTGACGGAAAAGCAATGGGACGGGGCGGTAAACACGCTAGAGCACAACCTGGGCCTGGATGGGCAACCGCGTTTCGTTGTCGAGCACGAAAAGGACGGGCGGGTGCATCGGCATGTCGTCTGGTCGCGCATCGACGCGGACACGATGACGGCAATACCCGATTCGCTCACTTACAAGAAACACGAAGCAGCGGCACGGAAAATCGAACGGGATTGCGAGCTGCGCCCTATGGAGTCGGTGCTCGTCAAAGACCGCAAAGGCGAAAGGCCAAAGCGACGGGCAAAGGATTGGGAAGGGTTTCGCGGCAAGCAGACGGGGTTAGACCCTGACAAGGTGAAAGCGCAAGTCACAGCGCTTTGGGAAAAGACAGACAGCGCAGCGGCGTTCAAGGCGGCGCTCAGGCAAGAGGGCTACATCCTGTGCAAAGGCGACAGGCGGGACTTCTGCATCGTTGACCCTGCCGGGGATGAGCACTCCCTGGCGCGAAGAATCGAGGGCGTGAAAGCGGCGGAGCTGCGCGAGCGCCTGGGCGACATTCACCGCGATGCCCTGCCCTCGGTCGCTGAAGCCCGTGCGATGGCCGACGCCTGGGGAGATACAAGCGAAGCGGCGCGGACGGTGCAGGAGACGCAGATGGAAAAACGCAAGCGGGCTTTTCTGTACGGTCTGCGCTCCATGAATCCTGAAGCGCAGGAAGCATGGCAGGAGCCTCCGTCGTCGGCACTCGAAAAGGCGGCACATGAATATGGTCGAGGTGTGAAAGGGGCAGCGCGGGGGTTTCAGGATGCCTACTGGCAAGCGACCATAGGCGGCAAGCCGCGCACGGAAGCCGACAAGCTGCACGATGTGATGTGGGGTGAAAGCGACGACAAGGACAGAGGGCCGGAGCGATAACGAAAATATAGGCCGGTCGTTAGCGCCCCCAGGATTTAGGAGGGCCAACACAATGGCTGAAATACCGGAGCATGTAAAGGCAGAAGCAAACGCACAAGTAGAAGCGACCGGACTGCAAGAAAAATTTCCGGTCAAAGACATGGGTACAAACAACATGGCAGATGCATACGACACGAAAGGTGTGGAGGCGCAAAGGCAACAGCAACGGGAGACGGCGCTGGAACAGAAAGCGCCGGAGCCCGAACGATAAGCTCGCTTCGCGCTTGAACAAACGATAGAGGTTGTGCAAGATGCGCGGACAGAGGGAGTGATTCGTATGGCAGAAGACCCTTTAGCAAAATGGCGACGGCCTGGCTCAAAGCCGGTGGATACCGGAGACTCGCTTGCGGTCGCTCCCTTGTCCGGCATCCGCCCGCGTGAGTACCGCGCTTTCGAGCAGGAGAAAACGCGCCCTATGTGCCTGGCGTTTCACCCAAGCCTGGTGCGCCGCCCTCATGCTCACATAGCGCTGCCCTATGCCTATTTCGCCGGAATGACAATGGACGGCTACGGCTTCGGTTTTTCCATCACGTTCGCCAAACCGCTGCCCTGGGGGCCTGTCGTGGTGGATGTTCGCGGGTCGGGGCTAAATCCTCTCGTGAATGGCATCTTGAACGGAACGGTAAGCAGCATTCAGATTTTTGACCCGGAGCGGCACATTCCCCCAAACGAAGGGGATTTCGATATTGAGGCGGATGAATGGCAGGGGCCGTGCATCGTGAAAGAAATTACGTTCACTACAAAAAATTCTTCTGACGAAAGCACAACGAGGCACTGAGGCCGATGGCAAGAGACCCGCTTGAGAAATGGCGAAGGCCGGGAAGTCAACCCGCTGCGGAGCCTGAAGCGACTCCGGGACGAAACAAGGTTGAGAAACTCGAAAATTACCGCTCGGGCGGGGACGCGGAGGAGTCTGCGGGAAGCGAGTATGCCCGCGCAATGGGCTGGCTGGAATTTCGCCCTAAGAAAGGAACCTGGGAATTCCGGCAGTATTCGCAACTGAGGGGCGGCGGCTACAACGGCGGGCAACCGACAAGGCTTGACGTGATATTTGCGGACATGGTGGTAACAATCGAAGGCGAGCCGCAACAGTTGCGGGCAGTGCGCACAGGGGTACGTAGCAGGTCGCTCGCTTACGTCGTTGAAAAGGACGCCAATGCGGTAGGAGACCTGGATGACGATGAACGCAAGGACGTGGTGTTTGTGAACGCCATTAAGATTTCGCAACCGTTCGCCGGGAGACTTTGACGACGGGCTGCGAAGCATTCTCAAAGAGCCGGAACGCACCTGGCCGAATTTAATTGAGTTTCTCTCCTTGGAGTTCTGTGGCGGCAACGTGGGGCGTGCTGCGTGGGGCAGCGCGTCGGGGAGCCGTCATGAAACATGAATCATGGAAGGAAATTGACGCCGAATTTCTGAATATCAACGAAGTCGCCGCGCTGCTCAAAGTGTCTCCGTCCTGGGTATACGGGCATCTGCGCTCGCGCTGCAAAGACCCGCTGCCTGCATACCGCCTCGGAAAATACTGGCGATTCCGCGCGGATGAAGTCCTGGCCTGGGTGAAAAAGCACGTGAACGGCGCTTGAGGCGATTGACATGGACGATACACTTAAACCGGACACAGGAAAACCCGGACGGGCCATCTATGGAGGAAAAACGATGGCTCATAGGGGTTTTCAGCAAGGCAGTCTGTTTCAGCGCGGCACTCGCAGGAAAGTATGGGTTGCCCGCTGGTGGGAGGATGTCATTGAGAAAGACGGCGCGGTCAGAAGAGTGCGGCGGGCGGAAACGGTTGGACCGGTCGCACAATTCCCCTCGCGCCGTGCGGCAATGCAGGTTTTCTCTGCACGGCTTAGAAGCATCAACGAAGGCACGCCACGAGCGCAATCTGTCCGGGTCTTCAAGGATTTTGCAGTCGAAGACTGGTCGCCCGTTGTTCTGCCGACGCTCAAATACGCAACGCAGAAGCATTACAGCTACATGCTGAACGTGCATCTCATCCCGGCTTTTGGTGCAAGGCAACTCCGCGATATTGGGCGCGAGGAGCTGCAATCATTCCTTAGCCGAAAACTCAGCGGCGGTTTGTCGTGGGAGACGGTTCACCACTTGAAATGCGGACTCAGCAGAATGTTGGGTGACGCGGAAGAGTGGGGCTATATCTCCGACAATCCGGCGCTCAAAACCAAGCTCCCGCGGCGGGAATATGGTGAGGCGCGGGCTGTGCTTGCTCCTGAGCAGGTGCGGAAATTGGTGGCTGAGTTGAATGAGCCTGCACGCTCGGTGATGCTGCTCCTGGCTCTTACCGGGTTGCGTGTGGGTGAGCTGCTGGCGCTGCGTTGGGGGAATGTCGATGTGCAAGCCCAGGCGCTCCGTGTGTGTGAAACGGTGTATGAGGGACATTTCGACAAACCCAAGACAAAGCGCAGCGTGAGGATTATTCCTTTCGGGAAGCAGACGGCGGAGATGTTCGCCGCGCTGCGACCTGACGGAGTAGACCCCAATGCGTTGGTGCTTGCCACAAAAGAAGGAACGCCGCTCGACCGGCGCAACCTTCTGAAGCGGTACGTCAAGCCTGTTGCAAAGAAGATGGGGCTGGATGTCAACTGGCATCTGCTGCGCCACAGCTATGCCACGATGCTGGACGGCGTAGGAACGCCGCTTGGCACCATGCAATCCCTGCTCGGACATGCCACGCCGGAAATCACGCGGGAGATTTACCTGCACGCCATTCCGCAAGAGCAGCGCCGCGCCGTGGAAAGTATCGAGCGCCTGGTATTCGGACTCAATTGGACTCAAGTTGCGGACTCTCAGGAATCCGCGCCGGAGAGAATCAATTGAAAACAACTAGGTAATTGGTCGGGGCGATAGGATTTGAACCTACGACCCCCTGCGCCCAAGGCAGGTGCGCTACCAGGCTGCGCTACGCCCCGACTGTCAAGGATTTACGCGATACTTCCTCTGCGTCCATCCTAAAGGCAGGCGCGCAACTCACGCAAGTTTCGTTCGTGACTCAGCGTCGTGCCAACATTATACCCGCTCGAACTGCATCTCGGCATAGGACCTAAAATCTGGGTTGTGGTTCAGTTTGAATCTGGGCCGTCATCGAGGATGGGTTATCCCGAGCGAAGCCGGTTTTCAGGCGGAGCGAGGAACTCCCCACCGGGTGTCAAGACAAAAATGCAGGACCGTTTGCCACCTTCCTGATCCCAGACGCAGACCACATGATTGGCCGTGCCCCAATCCACCCCTACGAAGAAACGAAACTCAGGTTGCATCCAAACCTCCAGTGAAGCTGAGAGTCTGGACCGAGCCGTGGCAACGTCGTCCCTGTACTGGCGCTCGCTGTACGGCGTTAGCACGAGCCCCCCTCGTCGAGGCGCGATTCCTCGCCAGGCATTGCGCTGCTGGGATCTCAATGGCGTTCCCGACGAGTGGCCGAGCTGCCAGGCGTTATACTTCCCCCCGCAGCTCCTCCCAAACGGTACAGGGACCTCGCGTGTGAGGTCTCGGAGGTGCGCGCCAGATCCCTCGGCCCGCTGGTGAAAGCGCGGGTCTTCGGGATGACGCCTCACAGAAGAATGAAATTCAAACTGAGCCACTACCCACGATTCTAAGATCGCTGCTCTTTCGGCTCGACCAGGCTCGACCAGCGACTCGCCCGAAATAATCCGTAGAGATTGCCGGACGCTTCGAAGATCAGGGCGGTCCTGGTGAAAGTCCAGTGGGGAGTTTGCGCCGCGGCGAACACGAACTACTTTCGCGGCACGGGTATTGGTGACTGACATCCTCGGCGAGGACATCTTGGCTGTGAACTCATGACCAAAGCACGGACAACTACCCCACTTTGGCTAGGTCCGCAGTGACGGGCAACACAGTTCGATGCCTGGCGTGAAGAAACCAAATTCTCGCAGCCCAACCTGCGAGCCTGTGCTGGGCCAGCACGAACCGAGCGCGTTGCCGGTCGGAATCTGGATGAACTCTTGCTGAGATGTCAACCGTAGCTGACGAGTATGGTTGAGCACACGATTATCGTGATTATGGGGAGTGGTTCAGTTTGAATCTCGGCCGTCATCGAGGATGAGTCATCCCGAGCGCAGCCGGTTTTCAGGCGGAGGGATCTCGCTCGGCAGACTGTGACGGGAGATCTCTCGGCCCGCTGGAGAAAACGCGGGCGCTTGATTGGATAACAAGGACGGCTCCTCGCGGGCACCGAGTAAACTTGAGTTTTTGCGAAGAACCAAGACTCGGAGCGAAAGGAGCCGCCAATGAAGATTATAGGCTGTGATTTTCATCCGAGTTTCCAACAGATTGCTATGGTCGATACTGAGACCGGGGAGCAGACCGAAAAGCGGCTGGCAGCGGCCGAAGCGGTGGCGTTCTACAGCCAGTTGCAAGGGCCGGTGCTGGTGGGGATGGAAGCTTGCGGAAACACGTTTTGGTTCGAGCGTCTACTGGCCAGGCTGGGACATGAGTTGTGGCTGGGAGATGCGGGCAAGATCCGGGCCCTGGAGGTACGCAAGCAGAAGACGGATCGAAGAGATGCTGAACTGCTGTTGCAGTTGCTGCTGGAGAAGCGGTTCCCGCGGATCTGGGTGCCGAGTCTGGAACAGCGGGACCTGCGGCAGTTGCTGTTGCATCGCCACAAGCTGGTGGGGATGAGGCGGCAGGTGAAGAACCAGTTGCAGCATCTGGCGCTAAACCAGGGAGTGCAACAGAAGCGCAAGCTGTGGACGCAGACGGGAAGAGAAAAGCTGGAAGCCCTAGCGCTCACCGGCTGGACTGCGCAACGGCGGGAAGAGTTACTGGCCTTGCTGGACGATCTTGATCCCCGGATCGAGAAGTTGGATCAGGCGGCGCGGGAGGCGGCCCAGAAAGACGCTGTGGCCCGCTTGCTGCAGACTCATCCCGGGGTAGGACCCATTACCGCTCTGGCGTATTCGCTCACCCTGGGAGAGATCGGGCGCTTCGCCCGCAGCCGCCAAGTGGTCAGTTACCTGGGACTGAATCCCGCCGAGCATTCCAGCGGCGGCCGGCAGCGCTTGGGATCGATCAGCAAACAAGGCAATCCGATGTTACGCAGTCTGTTGGTGGAGGCGGGCCAGAGCGCGGCCCGTCTGGTACCAGAGTTAAAGCGCGCCTACCAAAGGCTGAAACACAGAAAACATTCTTCTGTGGCCAAGGTGATGGTAGCGCGCAAACTGGCGGTGCGTCTGTACTGGATGTGGAAAACCGAGCAGCCGTATTCCGCCACTCGCATGCAGAGTAGCCCGAGTCATCCTGTGGCTGTGGTTTAAAGCCGTGCGTTTGAGTGGGCGCCTGCCTCCCGGGAAAAGTCCGGGAGTTTGAACGAACAATCATGGTCGAAGTTGCGACCGAATAGATGGTTGGTGGAGCAGCAAGGCTGCCACCCGTGATTCAACGTGAATGCGCGAGTCTTGGTCATCGTGAAAAAAATCAAAACCCCAACGAGAGCGAAATGGCGCTACTTCAAACCCCAAGGCGTCGACGAATTCGTGTACCTTGACACCGCCGTCGTTGTTATAGACGGGATGACGCCGGAAGCGTTCAACCCAAACTGAGCCACTAGCGATTATGAATGGCTACTGAGAAGCTATTCTCGGAGGGAAGGGGAGATTATGCAGTCGCAGCTCTTCGGAGCGGATGAAATCGGCCAACTTGGACCTGGCCACAATGAAACGCCTGGCTTCGCGTCTCAGGAGGCCCAAGCGTGCGAATTTGCAGAGTTGTGTCGTGACCGTTTCCCGGCTCGTCCCAATCAAGTTGGCTAGGTCTTCATGGGTCAGGCGGAGGTCAATTAAGGTACCACTCGGCACCTCATGTCCGTATTTTTCGCTTAACTGAAGGAGAACTCTAGCCAGTCGCTGATAGGACCAGGTATGGCTGAATTCGGCCAAGCCCTTTTCCACTTTAGCCAATCGCTTCGAAAGCAGCCGAATGAAGTTCAGAGCGACTCCGGGAACCGCAGACAAGAGTTCCACAAAAGACTCCTGGGAAATGATCGCGACCAGAGAATCCTCAGTAGCAATGGCCGTGAACGCTCTCTTCTCCTCGGAAAGGAAAAGCTCGCCGAAGACCTCGTCGGGCGTGAGAATGTGCAGAATGGTTTCCTTCCCCGGGCCCGAGAGGGAAATTAACCTCACCATGCCTTTTTTCAGGACGTAGAGGGAATCAGCCGACTCGCCTTCTTGGAATATTCTTACCCCGCGCGGGAACCTTCTCTCGCTGCAGAGGCTGGCAATCTTTCGCATATCCTGCGGAGCGACCCCTTGAAACAGGTCGATAGCGGTAACCAAGTGGGGCCACACACTGTTGGCAACGACTGGTGGTTGCACCGGAAAGGATGCTAGCACCAGGCCGTGAGGAAGTTCAATGCCCGGGCTTAAGCATGAACCTCGATCTGAGGAAACGTCGTAGCTTTGCAATACTTCCACTCTCCGACTTGGCCTTGAACCACCATAGCCAGCTGAGGTGCCGCTTGTCGCGTACCAAGGCGAGGAGCACTATGCTGAAAAGGCTCAACGCGTCACATAAGTAGGCCATCGGAAAGACATCGTGAGGGGAATGGAGATGGACGGAGGCGGGAGGCGGATCGGCGGCGTAGAGGACGCCTCCGAAAGCCAGCGGCGCGGCCCAGCCGATCCATTCTGGTCCCAGGGAGAAAAGGATGGCACTGTAAAGAATGCAGATCCCTCCAAATGCCAGCAACTCCTTGACCGTGCAGAGCGGCTCTTTCTTAGGATCTCCCATGGAGCACTGCTCACAACTCTACGTTAGGTCCGACCCCCGGTCCGTGAGAGCTTTCACAAGGGGCGAGGAATATATCCCTAGGCCATGCTTTGGCAAATGAGATCCGGAAATCTCGGGGATGGGTGACCTTTTGTTGGTTTTGTGAAAGGTTTCACAGTATTTGTTAGAGGTTTCACACACAATCTGTCGGGCTGTTTGAAAGACGCGAGCCGGCGAACGAGCCTGCGGCGAATCAGTTTTGCAGGGCAATTTCTCTAAAGATCGGCCAATCCGAGGAAGCGGTTCGAGGCCGTAAGGCGGAAGATCGCCTGAAAGGTACAACCCTTAAGGAGGAGGAGAAAATGGCAGAACTTACGGACGCGGGGATCTGCAAGGAGTGGTGGGCGAACCCGGCTGTTGTAGGCCTGATGGGTTTCGGTCTGACCACGATGGCAACAGGGCTGCATAACGTGGGATATTGGAGCGCCGGACCGACGCTGGCACTGGCAATTACGTTTGGCGGCACGGCGCAATTCATCGCAGGAATCGTGGACCTGCGGAAGGGAAGCATTTTCGGCGGGTCCGCCTTCATGTCTTACGGCGCCTTTTGGTGGTCCCTGTTCGTGCTTCTGTACGTGCAGCCGAAGACAGGCATTCCGGCAGGCCACCCCGAGGAACTTGGTTTCTTTCTGATGTGGACGCTGTTCACCCTTGCCTTTTGCGTCGCCGTGCAGGGAGTCGGCAAGTTGCTCGCGGTTCTATTCTGGCTGCTGTTGCTGGCGTTCATCCTGCTCGACTTCGTGGTCCTCGGGAAATGTCCCGCGCCCATTGCCGGCTGGGAGATTTTTCTAACGGGCCTGGTTGCCTGGTATATAGCCATGGCAACGTTGGCAAACACAGTTTACAAAAGGAAGGTCTTGCCGCTTTTCTAAGGTCTCCAACTTACCCTTAGCGTGTCTGCGGCGAGTTTACGCCGACAGTTCGGCAGATACGATGTCCTCTGCGGCAAAGGTGTATACAGCGCAAGGAGCACGGTAGTGCTCGGGACAGGAGGTTTCCACTACGACGGCGATTATGCCCTCGTAATCTTCATCGACAAAATTCACTTTGACTTTGGCAATTTCGCCGTCCTGCAGGCGGAGAGTCACTGTACTGTCGACAAACTGTTTCAGATCATTGATTCTCACGTGCCGGACTTCCCTCCTGCATTAGGCCGGAAAATCCTGTCAGCCGTGTGGCTGTCGAAATTACGTTAGCACTCAAGAACCTGCTCCGGAAGTCGCGAGCGGCTTCGCGAACCGGTTTCCTGACGGCTTGCCCCACCGGCAAAATCCATGCCAACTAACAATTGACCGCTTTCTCTGGCTCCCATCGGGGTCCGCGACCGTTCCCCGGACAGCGGCCACTCCTGAAATCATGGTATGTTGAATGTCCTTATCTGCCGCCCATTCCTGTACGACTTGACGATGATTCGCTCGTTTAAAGGTGTCAGGCCGACGATTCCGGCCACCTGCTTTGTCGACGACTCGGCCCAGATCATTGGCGACGTTGTGCTTGGCGAGCACGCCTCGATCTGGATGAATGCCGTGCTGCGCGGCGACGTACACGAGATCCGCATTGGAGCTCACTCCAACGTGCAGGACAACAGCGTGCTTCACGGCATGAAGCAGCAGTGGGGCGTTTACGTCGGCGAATACGTCACGGTGGGGCATTCGGTTACGCTGCACGGATGCGTGATCGAAGACCGTTGCCTGATCGGAATGGGGTCGATCATTCTCAACGGAGCGAAGGTCGGAGCGGGGTCGATCATCGCCGCCGGCACGCTGATTCCCGAGAAGACAACAGTCGAGCCGGGATCGTTGTGGATGGGCTCTCCCGGCAAGTTTCGCCGCAAACTGGAAGCGGCCGAGCAGGAAGTGATCATGCGGTACGCCAGAAATTATCTTGGATATAAAGATGAGTATTTGAGGGAACGGTAGTAGCACTCCCTGTTAACGATCTGTCATCCTTCTATGAAAACAGGCGTAGCCGTCCACAGGTATTTTTGCGGCGATGCGGACAGGCTTCTATTCGTGCTCGAGGCACATAAGGTATGTCCGGACTCCGCCGCTCCATCTGAGCGTCGCTCTCGAAGAGCAAGGATGACTTCGAGCTGACGGATTCCCCTTACACCGCCGCAAACTTTTCTTCGTCAAACAGCACACCATCGTGCAGCAGGGCATAGACCGCAATCAGTAACTTGCGCGCCAGCGCCACCCGCGCCACGTGTTTGTGCTTCTTGCGCAGCAACCGTTCATAGTAACGCTTGGCCGCCGGAGAACAACGCGTCGCCACCTGCGCCGCTTCCACCATGATCCAGCGCATCCAGGGCGAGCCCTGCCGCGTAATGCCGCAGCGCGCCACCTTGCCTGCCGACTCCCGCACCCGCGGCACCAGCCCGGCGTAACTGCACAACGCTTCCTTGTCCGCAAAGCGGCTGATCTCTCCGATCTCGGCCAGCAGCATCATCGCCGAACACTCGCCGATCCCCGGTATCGTCATCAGCCACTGCGCCCGCTCGTCTTGTTTTGCTTTTTCACTTAATTGCAGATTTTGTTTTTGAATTTCTCCGCGATAGCCGTCCAGCAGTCGCAGGCACACGCTCACCGACTCTCGCGCCTGCGCCGGCAGCTTCACTTCCGCCAGCCACCGCCGTCCCCGTTTGCCAAATAAATCCGTCACCGGCGAATGCAGCCCCTGCTGATGCAGCACCGCATGCACCTGGTTTTTCAGCCGCGTCCCATGCCGCACCAGCGTGGCCCGCAACCGTACCTGCTGCCGCCGCGCTTGCGTCTCCCGATCCGCCTTCCACGATTCCGGCAGCAGATCGCAACGCAGCAATTGCGCCAACGTCTCCGAATCCACACGGTCGTTCTTCAGCTTGGCCGAAGCAATCGCCTTCACCCGCTGTGGATGCACCAGCACCAACCGCTTCACCTCCGGCTCCACAACCTCGCGAAACCCCGGCCAAAACCCGCAGGCTTCCACCGCCACCTGCACCTCATCTCCCCGAAACTGCCGAAAATACCGCCGCAGCGCCAGCTTCTCATTCCTCACCGGCCCCGCCTGTAAAATCTTGCCTCTTGCTTCCAGCGCCGTCATGTAACAGAATCTCTGGTGAAGATCTACTCCAACGTGGATCATCTCGTGCCTCCTTCAGGGCTTGTGCTTCGAGCACGTACTCTACCCTTGGAGGCACGACTTTTTGTTTTCATTACATCTGAGCGGAGTCTGCGCTTCGCGCGAATGCGCGAAGGGCCGACGGAGTCGACGGACCCCTGCCAGAGCGATGCTGCACCGCATGTCTCAAGGCGTTCTCACTTCGCCGCCGACAACGCCGAGTTTTGTCGAGAGAACTCCCTGATAGGCTAGTAGTGGCGACGGAGTGATAGGGGTCCTTCGACTGCGCGAGCTCCTTTCGAGCTCGCTCCGCTCAGGATGACAACGTAAGAATTGGAACGGGAGATTGGGACACGGAATGATCAAAGCCGTCCGAGGAACGCGGGATCTTTTGCCGCCCGACACGGCGCTGTGGAATTTTGTGGAAGCCGCGGTGCGCGAGGTCTTCCGCGCCTACAACTTCCAGGAAATTCGCACGCCGATTTTCGAGGAGACTGCGCTCTTCGCTCGCAGCGTCGGCGAAGAGACCGACATCGTCTCCAAAGAGATGTACACCTGGGAGGATCGCGGGCGGGCGGCGAGCGACAAAGGACAGTCGCTGACGCTTCGTCCCGAAAACACTGCTGGCGTGGTCCGCGCCTACATCGAGCACAAGCTCTGGGATCGCGGCCTGAACAAGCTGTACTACATCGGCCCGCAGTTTCGCCGCGAGCGCCCGCAGAAGGGACGCTACCGCCAGTTCTACCAGATCGGCGCAGAAGTGATCGGCCCGGCATCGGCAGGAAGCGAGTCTCCCGCCCGCGATGCCGAAGTGCTGGAGATGCTGGCCACGCTGCTCGACCGCCTCGGCATCGCAGGCTGGAGTCTCGAGCTGAACTCGGTGGGATGCGCCAACGACCGCATCAAGTTAAACGAGGCGCTGCGCGAGGCACTCGAGCCGGTCAAAAATAAAATGTGTTCCGATTGCCAGCGTCGCGCCGTCACTAATCCGCTGCGCGTGTTCGACTGCAAGGTGCCCGAGGATCAGCCCATCATCGATAAGCTGCCGCGCATCAGCCAGTTTCTCGACGAGCCTTGCCGCACGCACTTTGAAGCGGTGCAGGCAATCCTGACCAAGGTCGGAGTACGATTCACCCTCAACGACCGGCTGGTCCGCGGCCTCGACTACTACACGCGCACGGCCTTCGAGTTCACACACGGCGCGCTGGGCGCACAGAACGCAATTCTCGGCGGCGGACGCTACGACGGCCTTTCCGAAGCTCTCGGCGGCCCGTCCGCTCCGGGCATCGGATTCGCCATTGGCGAAGATCGTCTTGTGATGTCGCTGCAGGAAAAATCTCCCGCTGAGAGCGTGCTGCGCAAGCCGGATGTTTATGTGGCTCCGCTGGGCGCAGGCATGAACGCTGAAGCGGCGCGCCTGGCGCGCGAGTTACGCCACCACGATCTGGTGGTGGAGTTAGGAGATGAAGCCTTCCGGCTGAAGAAATCGTTTGAAGCTGCGACTCGAGCCGGAGCGAAGTACATTCTGATTGTCGGAGAGAATGAAGTGCAAGCCGATGCCTTTGCGCTGAAAAACCTGGCAAGCGGGGAGCAGGTGCAGGTCGCGCGCGGGGAATTGGCACGGAAGATTCGGTAGTGCTCAGTTCCGTGCTTCGCAAGGGATCTCGCCGCCGCTGCACGCGAGATCCTTCACTTCGCCTGAAGAACGGTTCCGTTCAGGATGACGCCGTGAGGAAAGGGTTCCGTCGAACTGAGCCACTTTCGACACTTCAACAAGTTGACGAACCTTCTATGGGTTCGTCAGATACAGGGAGCTGCGATGATCTACCGTTGTGCAGTCGTCGTTGTTTTGTTTTGCACTATCCGTGCCGCTTTCGGACAAGCGGCGGCGCCGGATAAGCCACTGACGTCGCTGGAGCAAACGTTGCTAACTGCCGAGAAGAGTTTCGTCGACGCGGCTAAGAAAGGCGATGTGGCATTTTTCAAGCGCACCCTCACCAACGATTTTTCCTTCGTCGGCTTCGACGGTCAACTCGCCGGCCGGCAGGAGATGATCGACCAGCGCAGCGAGCCTGGCTTTAATCTATTGCCCTACAATATGAAAGTGATGAGCATCACAGACGGTGTGGCGATCGTGACCTACGATGTCGTTCTGCGCGTCCCGCCGGAGGAGGATCAAGGTCCGCCCCCGCGCTATCAGCATTTCAGCACGGTTTGGGTCAAACAAGGCGATGCGTGGAAGATGAAGTTCCAGCAGATGACGACTTCCCATTGGGGTGATTGGTAGGAAGCGACTGACAGGAAAGAGAATTGTTGATTGTAGATTTTTGATTGCAGATTGAGAAAAACTCGACACTGCCCAGCGAATTGGACGTTCCGTTTGACTAGGCTTCCCTGCGGGCCTAATATCTCGCTGCGGGAATGAGAGCTTTTCAATCGACAATCCCAATGAGGCGCACCCATGAGGCACATCATGAAAACCACAGCATTGCTCTTGGCAGTATGGTCGTTCCTTGCATTGGCGGCGGTCGCGCAGATGGAAATGCCCAAGCCTGGCCCCGAACACAAAAAGCTCGACATGTTCGCCGGCTCCTGGAACCTCGATGCCGACATGAAGCCGAGTCCCATGGGCCCCGCTGGCAAGGTCTCCGAAACCGAAAAGTGCGAGTGGATGGAAGGCAACTTCTACCTGGTGTGCCGCCTCGATTTCAAGAGCGCCACGATGGGCAATGGATCGGGCCTCTCCATCCTCGGCTATTCCACCGACGACAAGGTCTATACCTATCGCGAGTTCAATAGTTGGGGCGAGTTCGGCGATTCCAAAGGCGCCGTGGACGGTGACACTTGGACCTGGACCAGCGACGAAAAAATGGGCGGCATGCCCATGAAAAGCCGCTTCACGATGAAGATACTCGCGCCGACGTCGTACGACTTCACCTTCGAAATGTCGCAAGACGGCACCAAGTGGACGACCGTGATGGAGGGCAAGGCCACTAAGAAATAGTTGGTCGTGCGCATGCATCGCTGAGGGCAGACCAAATTAGCCTTCGGGCGAAGCCAGAGGCCAATTCTCCCAGACCCCAAACGACAATCCCCCCCAAAAAATTCGAATGCGGTCTGGGCCAGCCACCCAGACCGCATCGGTACGCGGATTCCTGTTTTGCCTTTGTCACCGCTGAGCGGCGGAATGACCGCTTCAGCCCGACAGCGTTCCGAAGGAACGCCGCATTTGCTAAAGCCAGTTGGAACCCGCGATCTTGCGATCACGAGCGACAACCACTGCGGTGGCCAGCAGGCCCTCTCCTGTTCAAAGGGAGCGGGGGAGGAGGCCGCAACGCCCGGGCAACCAGTCGCGTATTCGCGTTTCTGGAAATCCCCCGGCGATTCACCCTCGCGAATCACCGGATGCCGCTGGCTCTGCCGCAATCATCCAGCAAACTCAGGATTCTCACGTTTTCGCTGCACTCACTTTCCGGCAGAACCTGGCGGCCCGCAATACAAAAAAAATCTGCGCCTGTGCAGAACCTGTGGATGTTCGGCCTTCCTTGTGGAAGAACGAGGAAAACTGAGAGGAATCTGCGGGCGCCACTGATCCGAGGCCAGGCGCCCAACCATAGATGTACGCTCAAAGCTGCCCCAGAGAACTTTGGACACGTTACCGCCGTGCCAACCACGGTCGAGCTATTTATTAAAGCGGCTTGATGTTGGAAACTGGAACCACAATGGCAGCCGAATCCACCTCGGGCAAAGACACGTTGAAGGTCGAGAAGCTATCGCTTCTCATACTGATTGGCTGCGTAGTCGTACTGGTCGGTCTGCTCGTCTTCCGGCCTTTCTAGGCAAGAACCTCAACGTGCGAGTGGATCACGTGGCTGCCTGCGAGCCGCCTCTTTTTAGAGGCCACGTTCCTTTTGAACTTCCGGGAGGTTTAGAAGCCGGTTTCTGCCCGCTCAGATAGTCGCTCGTCATGATACGCCTCGGGAGCGTTGGGACGGGCCAGCGCGTTCCCCGGACACCCCACCGAGTTGACAGTCTCGATGCGATCGATCATCGTGAGCAAGCGCAACCGCATCGACTTCAGGGCGCGCATTCTTTCGTCAATCTGCTCGAGTTTCACCCGCGCCAGTTGTGCGATGCCGCGGAACTCGGGCGGACGCCAGACTCCGGAGGCGGTCAATCCCGCCGCGCCCGGTGCAGGTTCACCAGCGGCTGAATCTCTGTCAGCGTGAATCCCAGTTCCTGACACTGCTTGATGATGCAGATTTCGTCCACATCGCTCTTGCTGTAGACGCGGTATCCGGACGCCGTCCGCACCGGCTCGCGCAGAATCCGCCGCCGCTCATAGAAGCGCACCGACTGTACGTTGACCCCAGCTTTGCAGGCCAGTTCTCCGATTTGCATAACGTCTATGAGCCGCCTGTCGTAGTCGGCTTTTCTGTTACGTTGCGGCCGATTGGTTGGCGAAGGTAGTTGGCGATGAATCGCTACTTCACGCATGGACGGGATCGTGAGTGTAATCGCGTGGCGATTTCGCCCGTCAGCCGCGAGTCAAAACGGCTTCCCACGGTGCTCGCTTGATTAATCGGCCCTAGCACAGGTTGAAATACGTGGCGATATCGGTAGTGGTTCAGTTTGAATTGGCCGTCATCGAGGATGGGTCATACCGAGCGCAGCCGGTTTTCAGGCGGAGCGATGAACTCCCCACCGCAGACCGTGGCGGGAGATCCCTCGGCCCGCTGGGGAAAACGCGGGCCTGCGCGATGACGCCGGAAGCGCGTTCAATCCAAACTGAGCCACTACCGTGATATCTGCTTGTTTGACGCCGTGCGTCGGGTCTGGTAAGAATACGCCATGCCTGAGAAGATGTTGATCTTGCGCGGCATAGCCGGGCACTATGATGGACGGGATTGGCCGCGCGGCGCGTTGTACGAAGAGCCCGCACTCGAATACGCGCGTCGCAGAGGCTATGTCGGGCAAGTGCTGGATGTAGCCGGCACAACCGGTGCGCAAAGTCAGCAGACTCTACTGGCCTTGGCTGCGTTTCGTCGCGACACGAGCATTTCCGCTCTCTATGGATTCTCGGGGGGAGGCTACAATGTGCGGCATATTATCGAGGGTTTGAACCCAGCGGAACGCTCCCGCATTCGATTGGTGGTTGTGCTTGGTGCGCCGAACAATCCGGAGCAGATGTACAAGGGGTCTTGGGAGCTGGTCTATCGAAGGGATCCGCCGGGAGGCCACATGGACGGTCCGCGCGCGTTGCTCGCGGAATTACATTAGCCGCAGGGTTTCCCCGAATCCCCCGCGGTTATTGTAGAAACCATACTCGTTGAAGTTCGTACTTGTTCGACCGTCCCGTAACCGGAGGTTCATCGAATAATTGCAAGATTCTTTCCTGGAACAACGATAAGCGCCCTCAGTTTAAGCCCGAATCATCAACGTTGCGCTTTCGGCGCGGCGCAAAGCCGCGCCCTTTCAAAGCGCTCTGACTTATGTCGCGAACCTCTGTTACAGGACACTAGCCTATCGCAAGAGCCTTTATTGAAACCCTGGTATTTGATTCTCATCAATTCTGGCGCGACAGGTGAGAGTGGTATTTCCAGTCTGGCGAAACACCCCACTTCACTCATTGAGGTGCAGCTCGGATTCTGCTCGGAACCAATCTTCCCAGTCGTGACCAGGTTCACCGCCACGCATCTTAAACAACTCGTAGGCACGGTGTGCGATTGCAAGGTGCTCCCATTGCGTCTCTATTTCCCACACCTGCTGCATCTCCCATGTAAGAGCCAATGTGGTTGGCAGACTGAGTGGAGTGGGACGATCAGATGGCTGCAGCCCGCGTTCAGATTCCATGACATCCTCCTTCGCTACAACATTCGCAGATCAGAATCGAATCCGGACAAAAGTCAGAACTGAACTATCTTTTCCAATGCCAGCCGGTTGCAGATCGAGAAAGTCGATCCCTTTCCCTGAAGCATTCGCTTCTTCCGGAATCTGGAAAAAACGCGGCTCACAGTTTGCCGGGTTGTCCCGATGGTTTCCGCAATCTCCTCATGCGTCAACGTCAGTTTGACAGAAGTGCTACCACGTCGGCTGCCGTCGCTCTCGGGGCCCGTAATCGACCACACGAGAAGCAGCTTGGCGATCCTCTCAGCCGTATCGTTCGCGAGACCGAGAGCGCAGACTTCCTCGTGAGCCCTATAGTAGTTGCCGCTCAACTCTTCAGCGACAGCCAGGGCCACGTCCTCATAGGCTTTCATCATTTGCAGCAAGGAGCGACGAGGAATGAACGAAGCTTGTCCCGGCTCCATCATTTCGGCTGTCACTTCGTATTCCCGATTGGCGATGACAGCATTCAGGCCCAGGAGGCTTCCCGCCTGAGCGATTTTCGTGATAATCGTTTTGCCTTCGCGGGAAGAGGTCGAAAGTTTCGCCCTGCCGGTGCACAGCACAAAGACGCCGCGCGGTGGCTGCCCCTCGGAGAAGAGTTGGGTTCGCCTGGGATAGATTTCCGCGGATTTGACGTCGTTAAGGCACCCTACTGCGCGACTTGAAAGGTCGCAGAAAAAATGCTCGCCTCGCAGTGGACAGGTGAGGCATTCACGAACGATGTTTCCCGAGCGCATGATCTCGCCTCGGAGACGGGTGCTTGGTGCCTCACGCGGGGTGGATGGGGGAAGGCTAGGGGTCTCCACCCCGCGTCCACAGGCCCCCCAAACGCCGCAGCTTAGCTCGGCTTGGGGCCTTTAGTCGCCACCAATACTGCCAGCACGGTCGCGGAGTTGCGAACGCTGTGGGCAATAGTTACGAGAGCTTCCGTCATTGTCGGATGGTTGTCCGCCAGTTCCTCAAGATGACAGCCCACGCGATTCAGTTGGTCGACTTCGCGCAAGATCGAGTCAATGGACATGGCACCGTCTCGCCTGCCCAACATTGCAACAAACTGCGCAACTTCATGTCTGCACGGTAGCGAACACTGGTAAAGCCGATCCGTTTTTCTATTAGTGACCAAACGAGCGGGAGGGAGTACTCTAAAGCTGTCTCTTCTAGCATCCCTCCGCCGCGCCCGTCGGTTGACGGTTCCTTGCGAAATCAGACAGCGTGTTCGCTGCGCAAGGAGCCAATATGGCGAAGTCCCCGAGTTCCGCTCGCTTACGGAATGCCTCGCACCCCTCGAACCGGGACGGCGATGGCAATCACATTCGCAACGAAATTCTCCGCTCACTGCCGCCTGAAGAACTTGAGATCGTGCTGCCAAGACTGGAATTTTCGAGGCTGAAGCTGCATCAGGTGCTTCATGAGGCTGGCGAGACTGTGAAATCCGCCTACTTCTGCAATTCGGGCATGTTCTCGGTGGTGAGCGTCATGCCGGATGGCAAGAGTGTGGAAGTAGGCCTGATCGGCAAGGAAGGATTCTCCGGCGTCCCCTTGATCGCGGGCTTCAGCACCTGCCACACCCGAACGGTGATTCAAGCCGAAGGAACTGCGTTTCGAGTGGAGGCCGCCTTCCTTCGTACTGCGCTGCGGCAGTGCCCCAGGCTGGAGCGGAACCTACAGCGCTATTCGCAGCTCTTGGCATTGCAGGTGACACAAATCGCAACCTGCAATCGACTGCATGAAGTGGATGAAAGACTGGCTCGCTGGCTCCTCATGACCCAAGACCGAGTTGGGAGCGATGATCTGCCACTGACCCAGGAATTCCTTGGCCAAATGTTGGGCACCCGGCGCTCCAGCGTGAGCGTCTCGGCTGGTACCCTGCAGAAGGCGGGATTGATTACCTACACGCGGGGAGCCGTCACCATCCTCAACCGACGCAGGCTGGAAGAGGCGGCCTGCGACTGTTATGATCTACTCCAGCTTCAGACCAGGGCCTGGCAGGGACAGGACGAATAGGCTCGGCAGCCCACTGCGCATTCCTCCTCGGCTATGCTCTTAGACTAAGACCAAACTGGCTAGTGCGCGGCTGGATAACTTTGCCTGGCTAGATTCTGTGTCCTTCGTACTTACCCCTGGGAAACGTTTCTGAGATAAGCTGCACTACTTAGTAACTGCTAGGAGCACGCCATGCCACCTGGACTCGACAATCTGAAACATATCGTGGTGTTGATGATGGAGAACCGGTCGTTTGATCACATGCTGGGATCGCTGCCCGGCATCGGCGGGCTGGATGATGCAGTCGGTTACACGAACCCCGATGTAAACAACGATCCGGTGAAGCCACAGGCTCTGGCAGAATTTCAGGGACAGCTGAATCCTGATCCGGACCACCACTTTCCTGCGGTGGATGTGCAGATCTACAACGGCCAAACTGGCCCAACCCGGGTGGCAAACATGCAGGGGTTCGTGACCAGCTACTACCATCAACGCGAGGACCTCGAGCACTCGAAGAAGATCATGTATTACTTCAAGCAGAGCGACCTGCCGGTGCTGACCACGCTCGCTCTGCAGTTTGCCGTATTCAATCGCTGGTTTGCGTCGATCCCGGGGCCGACGATCTGCAACCGGGCGTTCGCGCACTACGGCACATCGTTCGGGCGGGTAGACATGGATCCGTTTGACGTCATAGAGCCGATCAAGAGCATCTATACGCGGCTGGTGACAGCGACTCCGAAGCACTCGGCGAAGGTCTACTACTACGACACGTCGAGTTCGACGATGGAAGTCGCCAACTTGCTGCAGAATCAGACGGAAGTGTTCGGTACGTATCCGCAGTTCTTGAGCGACTGCGACAAGGGATTGCTGCCGGACTATTCGTTCGTGGAACCGAACTACAGCGACCACGATACCGACTCTGGCGAAGAAGTAGCCAACGATCAGCATCCGGACCATGACGTGCAGGCGGGCGAGCAGTTGATCGCTGAAGTTTATATGCACATCAAGAACGGGCCCAACTGGGCCAACACGGCGCTGCTGGTGGTGTACGATGAGCACGGAGCAATCTTCGATCATGTCGTGCCGCCCTCGTGCAAGCCAGACAAGTTCCCCTCTTCGCAGGCAGATCCGGGGACGGGACTGGCATTTCCAGTTCGACCGGCTGGGAGTGCGGGTGCCCGCGGTTCTGATTTCGCCGTGGATTCCGAAGGGGACGGTAGTGAACCGCGTATTCGATCACGCATCGATTCCGGCGACTATCACAAAATTCTTCCTCGGCGGCTATCCCGATGTGTCACCGCGGGAGGCCAATGCCGACGTCTTTATCGAACCCAATAACGGGCAAGGGAATCTGGCGAACAATCTGCTCTCGCTGGATGTGGTGCGCACCGACTGCCCGGACTTCAGAAGGAAGTGAACGGAGAGGAGTAGCGAGATGGACGTCATCGATGTTCCCCGCCCCAAGAGCGTGAGAGACCCGAACCGGCCGGCGTCGTCGCTGTTGCTGGCGCAGGTGAAGCATCTGCGGGAAGCGGAGAAGAATCTGCCGGCGCGGTATCACAGCGGCATCTTCAGCCACGCCATTCGGACTGAAGACGAGGCAGCGGAGTACGTCCGCGCGGTCACGGAAGCGATTCACCAGGCACATGACGACGCGCCAGCCGAGCGCGTCAGAAGAGTGCGGTCACGGAAGCGCAAGGGCGGCCTCGAGATTGCCGCCGTCGCTGATGAAGCGGCCGAGCGGAAGGCTCAGAACAGAAGCAGGTCGAAAAAGAAGGGCAGCCCGAGTAAACGGAAAAAGTAGCGCTCGGCGGCAGGAGGCAGTGATGCGATGGTGTGTCGGTGTGCTCTTTTTAGCATCGGTGGCGGCGCTTGCCCAAGATCAGCACGAGAGCCCGCTGCATGCCGAGCTTCGGCGCGAAGGCGAGCGCGTGGGGGAGGCCTGTAACTTCAGTTTTAAGGCGATTCCCATGTGCGGCTACACCTTGTTCACCGATCACCCGTTGCACATCGCGGCTGGTAGCATGCCGCCGCAGAACGGATTTGGCCTCGGTGGCGCTTTCGTCTGGACAAAGAACACGAGAAACTGGCGGCTGAGTTGGGACTTTGACGCGGTCGGGGCAACCAGCGGATCCTGGCGCGCGGGCGGTTATATGAAACTGATTCACACGCCGCACCCGCCTCGTCCAATAATTGAGGTTTCAACTCCAACACCGGGAGAGGCTTCAAAGCAACCCAACAACGCGAAAGAATCGGCGCCGTTTACGCATCCCTATACGGTCTTCAATTTGTATGCACAGTCGACTTCGCTAAACAAGCTGAACTACTTCGGCGAGGGCAACGATACGTTGCTCACCGGCGCGTCGGTGTTTGGGATGACGCAGACGATCGTGGGCGCCAACGCTATGAAGCCGGTCTTCGAGTGGGCGGCGATCCGCAAGTTGAATCTGGCACTGCTCGGCGAGATCAACGGGAGATTTGTCAGCATTCGCGGCGACCATGGCCAGCCGGTTCCCTCGATTGAAACGCTCTATACCAACGCGACCGCACCGGGCCTGACCAGCCAGCCAGGATTCGTGCAGATGAGCCAGGGAGTTCGCATCAAGCCAGATACCGGAGACTACCTCAAACTGAACTACATCGGGAATTTCCAGGAATTTTTTGCGCCTTCTAGTTCGCGAAATTCGTTTCTGAGGTGGACGGTCGACCTCGATCACACGTTCTATCTCTACGGGAATGCCAAGGCCGTTACGCAAAGTACCGATCAGCATGGCCCAGATTCGTGCTCGCAAGTGAACGACAAGTGCCCTCAGATTCCCTATACACGGAATCTCAGCGGGTTCATCACTGCGAGACTGTTGCTTTCGGAATCAATCAATTCGGCGACGAGCGCGGTGCCGTTTTATTTTCAGCAGACGCTGGGTGGCCAGGATATCAATAGCGCGATGTCGCTGGGCAGCTATCAGGATTACCGGTTCCGGGCGCCCAATCTTCTGCTTTTGCAGGAGAGCTTCGAGCATTCGATCTGGGGACCGTTTGGATTTAAGTTCATGGCGGATGAGGGAAGGGTCGCGTTGACCCGGGGCGATCTGGGATTCAGCCACTTGCGGCACAGTTTCGCTGCGGGACTTACTTTGCGAGCGGGCGCGTTCCCCATGGTTCAACTTATGTTTGCCTGGGGCGGTCCGGAGGGACACCACAACATTTTCAACATGAATAGTTCACTGCTGGGAGGATCGGCGCGGCCTCTGTTGGATTAAGAACCGCCTTCCGGTTGCAGACAAAGTCAAAGTCCCCACCCTCTCGCAAAGTGCGCGAGAAGGGTGGGGCGCGCGCTTCATTTCTTCTTTCTTCTGTTTTTGGCAGCGACCTTCTTCTTCACTGCGTCTGCCTTTATGGCGAAGACACGCGCGAAAATCTTGTCTATGTTTTTGAGTTGGCGTGGAAGGTCGAAGGCGTATTCGATTTGTTGGCGCGGGACTTTGCTGGTGATTTCCTTGTCGGCTAGAACCAGCTGATGGAAGTCGAGGCCATCTTTCCAAGCGCGCATGGCATGGGATTGCACGAGACGGTAGGCGTCCTCGCGGCTGACGCCATGCTCGACCAGGTCGAGCAGTAGCTGCCCGCTGAAGATCAGGCCGCGCGTGGTTTCGAGGTTGGCACGCATGCGGTCAGGGTAGACGAACATGGTATCGATCAGGTTGGCGGTCTTGCTTAGGAGATAGTCGGCAAGCGTAGTCGAGTCGGGCAGGATGACGCGTTCAACCGACGAATGCGAGATGTCGCGCTCGTGCCAAAGGGCGACGTTCTCGAATCCGGCCTGCGCGTTGCTGCGGACCACACGAGCCAGGCCGCTGATCTGCTCGAAAGTCACGGGATTGCGCTTGTGCGGCATGGCCGACGATCCCTTTTGCTTTTCACTGAAGTACTCCTCAGCCTCGCGCACTTCAGTGCGCTGCAGGTGGCGGATTTCGGTGGCGATCTTGTCGAGCGTCGAGGCGATCACGGCCAGCGTCGCCAGGTAGTGCGCGTGGCGGTCGCGCTGGATCACCTGCGACGAAACCGCGGCGGCTTTCAACCCCAGGCGGGCGCAGATCTTCTCCTCGAGTTCGGGCGTCAGATGGGCGAAGACGCCGACCGCGCCGGAGAACTTGCCGACGCGCATGTCTTCGGCTGCGGCCATGAACCTTGCGATGTTGCGCTGGGTTTCGGAATACCAATTAGCAAGCTTGAAGCCAAAGGTGATGGGCTCGGCGTGGATGCCGTGGGTACGGCCGACCATGGGAGTATCTTTGAACTCCCAGGCGCGCCGCTCCAGGACTTCGGCGAACCGCTGGAGGTCTTGCGCGATGACTTGTGAAGCCTGGTGGATGAGCAGGGCTTGTGCCGTGTCGACCACGTCGTTGGAGGTGAGGCCGTAGTGGAACCAGCGGGCGTGCGGGCCAACGATTTCGGCGACAGCGGTGGTGAAGGCGATGACATCGTGCCGGACTTCGGCTTCGATCTCGTGGATGCGTTCGACGCGGAAGTCGGCGCGCTCGCGAATGGCGTTGGCGGCGTCTTTGGGGACGAAGCCGGCTTCGGCGAGGGTCTCGGTGGCGGCGACTTCGACGGCTAGCCAGGTGCGGAAGCGGTTTTCGTCGCTCCAGATGCGGGCCATCTCGGGGCGGGTGTAGCGCGGGATCACGGTGGGCGCCTCCTTGGTGGACTAAGGATTCTAAATGGATGGGCGGAAAGAGGCTAGTTGCGGGTGGCGTGGGCAAAAGGCAATAACCACCAAGGACACGAAGGAAAACGCTGTGCGCTGATATACCTTACGATGTCATACATATCGTTTCACGATATAATATGCATAGACTATCGCGGCACGATACAATCTGCTGCATGAAGAGGCTCACCCTGTCGGATTATCAGGCATTGGCCGAGTTCCGGCACCAGATCCGCAAGTTCCTGCACTTCAGCGAGCGCGCAGTGCACGCGGCAGGCCTGGAGCGGGGACAGTACCAGCTCATGCTGGCGATGAAGGGAATCCCGGAGGGAGTGCGCCCCCGGATTCGAGAACTTGCCAACCGTATGCAGATCCAGCATCACAGTGCGGTGGAACTGATCAACCGCCTGGAGTCCGGCGGCTACGTAAGGCGCGAGCGGGCGCAAGACGACCGGCGGGAGGTGCTGCTGGAGCTCACAGCCAAGGGCGAGCGCGTACTGGAAGAATTGGCCGTGCATCATCACGAGGAGTTGCAAAGCGCGGCGCCCAGTCTGGTGACGGCGCTGCGCAAGCTGATGCGGGCAGGAAATCGATTAGAGCACTCGCGGGCGCGAAGACGAAGATCATCCTGTTGAACCGATCGATCCTGCACTGGGACTTGCTTGGAGGTTTAGGAAGGCCGCCCGTAGAGAGGTTGCAAGCAACGTCTCTACGGTTTCAAGTGCTGAGTTACGCATGAGCAATGACGGAACAGTACCGAAGGATTCGACTGCGACCCCCGCACAATTTCGCATTGTGCTGGTGTCGTTTCTTGCGGCTGGGATTGGGTTGGTGGGCGGGCTGGTAGCTTACATCCTTTACAAGCTGATCGGGCTGTTCACGAATCTGTTTTTCTTCCACCGCTGGTCGACGGGGTTCACGAGCGTCGGGCAGCATCATCTCGGCGCGTGGGTCATTCTCGTGCCGGTGGTCGGCGGACTGATTGTTGGAGTGATCGCCAAGTACGGAACCACAAAAATCAGAGGGCACGGAATTCCCGAGGCGATGGAGGCGGTGCTGGTCAACCGCAGCCGGATCGAGCCGCGGGTCGCGCTGCTGAAGCCGCTTTCGGCGGCGATCGCGATCGGGACCGGCGGGCCGTTCGGCGCGGAGGGGCCGATCATTCAGACCGGCGGTGCGATCGGATCGCTGGTGGGGCAGACCCTGCACACAACAGCGGTTGAGCGAAAAGTTCTATTAGCGTGCGGGGCGGCGGCGGGAATGTCGGCCACATTCAACACTCCGATTGCGGGAGTGATTCTTGCGATTGAACTGCTGCTGTTCGAGTTCAAGTCGCGGTCGTTCATACCGCTGGTGATCGCCAGTACACTGGCAACCGCCGTCCACATGCAACTGCTGGGTCCGGGGCCGATGTTTCAGGTTTCGGCGGTCGACTTCGGGATTCCGCATGCTTTGCCTTTTTATCTGGTGCTGGGGCCGGTTTGCGGGCTGGCAGCGGTGGCGCTGAGCAAGGCGCTGTATTGGGTGGAAGATTTGTTCGAGAAGCTCCCGCTAGATGAATTGTGGTGGCCGGCGATCGGAGCGCTCGCGCTGGGAGTGATTGGATTCTTCGTCCCGCGCGTATTTGGAGTTGGATACGACACGATCGGTGACATTCTCAATGGACAGCTCGTGTGGAAGCTACTGCTGGTGGTGATGGTGGCGAAGTTTGCCGCGCTCGTGATTTCACTGGGGTCGGGCACTTCGGGCGGTCTGCTGGCTCCAACGTTTATGTGGAGCGCAGCCATGGGCGGGCTGTTTGCCATGATTGGAAATCATTTGTATCCGGCGGCGCACCTGTCACCCGGCGCGTTCGCGCTGGTGGCGATGGGCGCCGTTTTTGGAGCAGCGTCGCGAGCGACGTTTTCATTCATCATTTTCGCATTTGAAATTACGCGCGACTACAACTCCGTACTGCCGCTGATGCTGGTTGCGGTAATCGCGGACGGAATCGCCATGCTGTTCATGCCCACGAGTTCGATCATGACGGAGAAATTAGTGCGGCGCGGCTTGCGAGTCCACCAGGATTACGAAGCGGATGTGCTCACGCAGGCAACTGTCGGAGAAACCATGGAGCGGGAGCCGCCAGTGATCGCGGCGGATACGAAGGTCGGAACGCTGGCCGAGCGGATTGCGCGTCATGAACCGGCAGTGGCGCGGTATGAGGCGCTGCTGATTCTCGACGATGAGAGAAAACTTGCGGGAATTATCACACGCGGGGACATTCTGCGTGCGCTCGACAAGGATCCGTCGGGCGCGATGACCGTGCAGGCTGCGGGCAAGACCCACCTGGTCGTGACGTATCTCGACGAACTCGTTTCTGAGGCGGCGGCCAAGCTGTTGCGCTTTGATATTGGGCGTCTCCCGGTGGTCGATCGCGCGGACGAGCGTAAGGTAGTGGGCTATCTGAACCGTGCTTCGATTCTGGCGGCACGGCTGCGCCGGTTTCAGGATGAATATGTGCGCGAGCCGGGATGGCTCAGAGGGTTCGTGCGAACTGGGTCGGGCGAGCCCCCGGCTTCGATTTCGTAATCTCTCCAATCAAGTCAACCCTGGAATCCACTATCGCTGAGAACGCGGTTCGCCAATCCTACGTGCGGAGGCTGGCTCTTCACTTGGCTGGTGAAGAGGCTGGTGCGGGAGCAGGGGGCGAAACAATCTTGACTACACGTGTTCCGAAACCGGGCCAAAACCACACTATCAGGGCGACGAGAAGAACCCAGAACCAGAACCATAGTCTACGTATTTGCTGCTGCTCCACGAGGAGAATTATCAACCTGCTTTCGGAACCAATCAACCGCTAGATCACCGATATTGCTTTTGCGTGAATGATCAGGCGTCCATCAAAACTGGAAATAGATAAAAGGATTTGTGTTGACTGAGGAAAACAAGTAGAGCACGAGGATCCACACCGTAACAATAAAGCCGCCGACAAAACCCGGAAGGGGCAACAAGACGTAATATCCCGCGGCGGAATGGGGCTTCAACGCCAACCGTTCTCCGCAGCCGCGGTATAAGGACCCCGCCCAGTGTGGCGGGCGGATATATCTGGTTGCTTCACTCATGGCAGCGAAGCTTCCAACATAGCCACCGAGAAAGTGTGCTCCGATCACAGCTGGTATCGCCAGCAACAGAGGAAGGTATAGATAACCGATGCCGGTGCGATCCAGCAGCACCAGCTTTCGCAGAATCACGGCTGCGGTTTTGAAAGTGGGTGAGCGAAAAAAGATCCAGCAGAAGCACACGAAAACATACGTAGCCGCCCACGAGACGAACTTTGGCAACTTGTAGCGTCCGTTGTTCGTCTCCATCCAGCGCTTGTGGCCCGCGAGTGCCAGGCCGTGCAGACCTCCCCAAATCACGAAGGTCCAATTCGCGCCGTGCCACAGCCCGCCCAGGAGCATCGTCATCATTAGATTGAGGTAAGTCCGGAGACGTCCGTGGCGATTTCCGCCCAGAGGAATGTAGAGATAGTCACGGAGCCACTTTGAAAGTGTCATGTGCCAGCGGCGCCAGAATTCCGTGATCGATGTGGACAGATACGGCATATTGAAGTTCTCGGGAAGGTCGAAGCCGATAATCCGCGAGACACCAATGGCGATGTCGGAGTATCCGGAGAAATCGCAATAGATCTGTAGGGAATACGCCACCACACCGCTGGCAACGGTTAGTGGAGAGAAGAAATGAGGGTGCTCAAACACGGCATCGGCCAAGATTGCCATGCGATCCGCTATGAGCAACTTCTTGGTGACGCCCAGCAGAATGAGTTCGAGGCCCACGATGGCGCGCTTGCCTGAGGGCCTGAGTGATCGCGTCATTTGCGGCAAGAAAACGGAAGCCCGAACGATCGGGCCGGCGATCAGCTCCGGAAAGTACGTGACAAACATCGCATACTTCCACCAGTCACGACAGGCAGGAAGTTCATGACGGTAGACATCGATGGTGTAACTCAGAGTCTTGAACGTGTAAAACGAAATGCCGATGGGAAGGACGATGTCTAAAGGCTTAAACTCGCGGCCGAGCCACACCGCCAGGTTCGACAGAAAAAAATTGGCATATTTGAAGTAGGCCAGGAGTCCTAAATTGCTGATCAGGCTGACCACCACCCAGAACTTCCGGCGACGCGGCTGATCGGTCCCTTCGATAAATATGGCGCAGTAATAGTCGATGATGCTCGGTGCGGCGAGCAGCAAGAGGTAGAGCTTGTTCCAGTATCCGTAGAAGAAAATGCTGGATAGCAGAATTACCAATTGACGGGAAGTACGAGACCTGGCAAGAGCCAAGGCTAGAAGAACACACAAAAAGAAGGCGACGAATGCCCACGAGGTGAAGACCACTAGTGCGCAGCTCCTGCTATGCGCGAGCGGTACTCGGACCAAATCAGCTCGCCCACAAGACGGTGGCCGCTGGCATTGTAATGACCCGCTTCTGGCGCGGTGTTGGGAAAACCGCTGCCGAAATAGCGGAGCGATGTGAGAGCATCGCGAAGCAACGGTCCGGTTGAGACACAGCTCAAACACTGCCTGCGACATTGGAGCAACGTCTCGGTTTCCTCGGGTTCCGGTTGCGTCGACGTTAGGGTCGGCTCGGCAGCATAGACAAGGAAGAGGCGGTCGCCGTACGTTTCCTTCAGCAGTTTGACCATTCGCGGGGGTATTTCGGAGTCCTTTGGGGTTTCAGTTCGTTGGCGGGCTGCTGCCGCGCCGTGGAACGTGGGCAAATCGGGGATTTTCGGCAAAACATCAAGCACGAACCTTGAGGTTGCGATTTCAAACAGGGCGGAGTGCCTCAGCGCAAACCACACCCTCGCACTCAACGAGAGCTTGTCGGGGGTGACAGGCTCAATTAGAAAATCGCTGCCCCTTATTTCGGCTGTCGTCCAATGAGTGTCGAGCGCCGCGGTTCGGAAGTTGTTCGCATGTGCGACAACTACCACCATTCTAGGATTCCAGAGCTGCAGGACATTTGGGCCTTCCATTGCGTACTTCGGAGGCGAAGCACCCGGCCAACCATATTGCCGAACGTTAACGGGATCGGACGCCTCGGCGAGCCGTTCCACAACCGCACCCATGGTATCGGAATCGTTGATTTGGAGCCCTTCGACGAAGGAATCACCCATGATCACGATCCAAGGAGCGTTGGCGAGGGGCGCCCTGCCGGTTAGCCTGGCGCGGCTCGGCGAAAAGTGGGATGTAGCTATGCCTTCGCCGTAGTACCTGACTGTTTTGATCGGGGCTGTGATTCGGTCTGCGGGGACCGGTTCAACGTCGTAGCGGTAGAGCTGTCCGGCCCACGGGCGCAGGGACATTTCAGAGAGCAATAACGCAAAGATGATGCCAGCAGCCGTTGCCAGGCCAGTTCGAGGATTTCTACTGCGGCGCACTCCACAGTTTATTCTCGAGCGAATGTCGACCGCGACGAAGAAGCAGTCATCGACTGCCACACAATTCCAAAATGGGAGAGACCGAAAACCTTAGTAATAAAGTTTTGGGCACGGCCACGTGATCATCGTTCGATACTGCGCTGGCGACGTTATCGGAGGCCGCGAACTCGTCTATTGGTGCGGCGATTCTTCGCAGCTCGCTCACGGTTCGCCATTCTTCCTTAGTGGGATATTCCTCTGGACGCTCGCGTTGACGCTAAGTTATTGGAAATGAGCCGAGTATACGACCGAAACGGATGCACTCCGATTTTGCGTCTTTTTTACGGGATGGACCGTATTCCTGAGTAGCATGAACGCGACAGCCTGCTACTTCGTGATCGGAATGCAGAACGAGAACGCCGAGATCGCGCGCGGCCTGCGTCGGCGGGATGCTGACTTGCTCGACCGCCTGATCGAGCAGTACCAGCATCGCTTGCTTCGCTTCCTGATCTATCTGACGCGCAACCGCGAGATCGCAGAAGACTTGTTCCAGGAAACATGGTTGCGAGTCTTGGAGCGCGGAGGTCAGTACGACGGGGAGCACAACTTCAGTACCTGGCTGTTTGCTGTTGCTCGAAATCTGGCTATCGATGCTCTGCGCAGAAAGAAATTGTTGAGTCTGGATGCGCGTAGCCCCGACGATCAGGCGCCCGCAGACATTCCTGCTAGTGGGCAGGCGTCAGCTTTCGACCTGGTCGCCGAAAAGGCGCAGAGCGAGCGAGTCAACAAGATGTTGGATGGCATTCCGGCGGAATACCGGGAGGCGCTTGTCCTGCGGTTTCATGAAGACATGTCTCTGAGCGAGATCGCGGCGATCACACGAACACCGTTGGGTACGGTAAAGTCGCGAATCTATCGCGGTTTGAGCGTTTTGATGCCGCGGCTAAAGGGAGTAAGGGAATGACGCAGGATGTGCACGAACAGGCGCGCGAGTGGATTGCCTGCGGCGAAGGTCTCGCGGAGCCGCAGCAGGAGTGGTTGCGGGCGCACCTGGAGGGCTGCCCCTCGTGCCGTGAATATGCGGAGGCGGCGCAGCAGTTGGTGCGATCCTTGCGGGCGGTTCCGATCGTAGCGGATCGATCCCTGGTGCAGAGCACGCAGATGCGCGTACGTGCGCGCGCCCGCGAACTGCGACAAAGGCGGGAGCGGCTCGTGCTGGTTACTCTCTCGTGCGCTCTGGTGGCAGTTTCATCGGCGCTCACCACGGAGTTCGTTTGGCGGGGATTTGAGTGGCTGGGCCGATGGGAGCAGTTGTCGAACCCAGTGTGGCAAGTCGGGTTCGTGCTGTTCTGGATGGCGCCCACGATCGCAGCCTGCGTTCTGCTTCTGGCGCACGGAACACACTTGAGCGGCAACGGGGCGTCCCGAGGCTAAGAAAGGAGAATTTCAATGCAGGTGAAGGGTGACAAGCATACGAGATTCGGCGACGAAGTGCGGTTCATTCCCGGGTGGGCCTGGGTGGTGGCCGGATTGGGCCTCATCTGCGTTCCGATTATGTTTACGATGGCTGAGGCGCACGATCCCAAGGCGCCGCCGTTTTGGGGACGCGTCGCGCTTGGCATCCTCTGCGCATTCTTCGTGGGCTGCTACTTCCTGCTGATTGGTTACGTGAACCGCGATGCCGGACGGCGCGGCATGAAGCGCGTGATCTGGACTCTGCTGGCTATATTCGTTCCGAATGGGCTGGGCATCATCCTGTATTTCCTGTTGCGGCAGCCGCTGCCCGCCTCGTGCCCGCATTGCGGAGCGCAGATTCAGTCCGACTACGGCTATTGCCCGAAGTGTGGCAAAAATCTGAGTTTGCACTGTAACCGATGCCAGCACCCCATCCACGCCGATGACACTTATTGCCCGTACTGTGGAAACCAACTTAGCGCCGCCGATCCTTCGTCGCCGGCGCCGCGGCCGCAGCAGGGCTTCGCATAAGGAGCAGGAATATGAGCTCAAACCGGAAGAAGCAGGCCAGCTTGGCAGGGCGACGCGTATGAAAGCTGCCGTCTTTACCAGATACGGCCCGCCGGAAGTTATCGAGGTGAAGGACGTTGAAAAGCCTGTTCCCAAGGACAGTGAAGTCCTGATAGAAGTTCGTGCCGCTTCCCTCAATCCTCTGGACGGCGGTTTAATGAAAGGCAAGCCGTACACCTTCCGCCTACTGACTGGCCTGAGCAAACCGAAGATCACTCAACTCGGCGTTGATGTGGCGGGCCGGGTTGAAGCGGTTGGCAGTAGCGTCACGCAGTTCAAGCCTGGTGACGACGTATTCGGCGTGAGCGTCAGGTACCCACAGGCTTCGGGTGCTAAGGTCTGGGTCTGTCAGGGGGCCTTTGCCGAGTATGTGTGTGCTTCTCAGTCGACATTGGTGATGAAGCCAAGCAATGTAACGTTCGAGCAGGCGGCTGCCGCACCGGTGGCGGCATTCACCGCCTTGCAGGGGTTGCGCGACAAGGGACACGTTCAGCCGGGGCAGAAGGTCCTGATTAACGGCGCGGCGGGCGGCGTGGGAACGTTCGCTGTGCAGATCGCCAAGTCGTTTGGGGCGGATGTGACCGGAGTATGCAGTACAAAGAATGTGGAGATGGTTCGATCCATCGGCGCAGATCGAGTGATCGATTACATGCAGGAGGATTTCACCAAGAGCGGGAAGAGTTACGATGTCCTTTTCGATCTCATTGGAAATCATTCGTTGTCGGCGTGCATTCGCGTTGTGAATCCCAAGGGAGTTCTAATGTTGGCCGGGGGGCCGGGCAGCCGATGGATGATCGGTCTTATGGCGCGGCCGATCAAGGCGCTTGTGCTATCACCGTTCGTGAGCCAAAAGCTGGTCATGTTTCTGGCGAGACCGAGCAAAGAGGACCTGACTGTCATGGGCGAGCTCATGAAGGCGGGAAAGCTAACATCGGTAATCGATAGGAGCTACCGATTGAACGAGGTTCCTGAGGCTATCCGCTATCTTGAAAAGAAGCACGCCCGGGGGAAGGTAATAATAACCTTCTGAAAATTTTGCGGCTCATTCGCCAGCGGAAAACATCAGCGGCAAGCATTACCTCTCGGCTTTCTCTTCGAACCCTTGAAAGCCGCATCTAACGTGGCTTTTGTGCTTCTTCCAGGAGCGGGCGAAGTGACTCGACGGAAACGCCCAGGGTACCACCGGAGAAGCCGTCCATGAAGGCGGAGTTCACACCGATCACCTCACCTTTAGCGTTGAATACCGGGCCGCCGCTGCCGCCGTGGGCGGTGGGGGCGTCGTAGATGAGCTTGTCCCCGACTACATCGCCGAGATGTCCCCAAGTCGCCGAAGGGCGAATCAGCGACAATGCGGCCAGTTCGCTGGCGGCGCTGATGTCGTTGTGGCGATAGGCGAGTCGATCGTAAATGCCGGAAGGAGACTTCGCTACCATTCCCGCAATCCCCATGGGATAGCCGATTACGGTCACGTGCTCGCCGGGCGAACTCGGCGATTTAGCCAAAGGCAGAATCGGCAAGGTACGGATAACATCGGCGTTCTGGGCGCGAAGAATGGCTAGATCAGAGGTCTTGGAGACCGACGCGGGCACGAGATTGACCGGGGTGGGAGATCCGGGGAAGAAGATCACCAGATTTTCCAGCATGGCGGTTGCGCCGCGATGGATGAGCGCTTCGGACTCGGAGTCTCCATACCAGGGCTCGGCTACGTGGCGGTTGGTGGCCAGAAGGCCATCGCCCACGAGAAACCCCGTGCCCGAAACCCTCGCCCTCAAAGACGGACGCTGGTTAGGAAAACCCACCTGGTAGACACCGTAGATGTAGCCGATCGAGTTGCGATAGTGGCTGAGGACAAGGGCCGGCATGGCCTGTTCCTGCTTGAGTTCTTCGACCTGGGCCGTGAGAGCGTGTACCTGCCTTTGCAGATCGTCCGGCGGGACGGCCTCGGCAGCTCGCGGGGCGTAGTAGTGCACCATGGCGAGGGTTCCCAGGAACATGACAATGGCAAGAACCGCCTGCACCATCTGCTGCCAGCTATCGCAGGCTGGGCTCGATTCGGAGGGAGCTTGAGCCTCGGCGGAGGCTGGGGCGGTTGTTATTGGTTCCGCGGGATCTGATTCGGCGGTGCGCAAATCGGCCATAGGGTTGAGGCGCACTTCGAACTTGCTCCAAGTAACCTTTTTTCAGTCTCTTGAGCAGGGGGACGCCCGGGAGACCGGGAACTTGGACCCCTATGTTCGCCGGTTGGGAGCGGGTTGGCTACGGTACTGAAGATGATGGCCGTGCGGTTTATCGTTCCCTTGGTACCAGCCGCGAATGCACGCTGCGTCGGCTGAGAGCCGTGAGTTTCCCAAGCATTTGTGCGGGCTGTTTCAGTCGGCGTTGCGCAGTTCTTTGAGCAGCGGCGGATCGGGCGGGTCGGCGTGATCCTGGTGGTCGCACTGTGCGTACGCGGCCTCGGTACGGCACCACGTGGTCGAGGACCACGAACCAGGCTTGCCCTGATCGTCCATGGCATCTTGGTCGTATTGCACCACCAGAGACCAGTCTCGGGACAAGGAGAAATCCTGCGAGGCTCCTGAGCCATTGTCGACGATGCCCCCGAGGTGGAGCACTTCCTGCGGTTTCATGTCGGCGCCGATACGGAGGATGCGCAACTCGGTGCGGGGGCAGGCGCCGCACGTCCCAGAGCCGAACTCGGAACCGTAGACACGGGGGCCGACCTTGATGAGTAGATCTCCTCCCGGCAAGTGGCGAGCATCGAGGCCATCTTCGTCGACCCCGACATCGAAGGTTTGCGATTGGTCGCCTCTGCGATAGCTCAGGCGCGGGCCGCAAATCCATTCGCTTTCGGCGATCCCATGCCAGAAAAAGTGCACCGGCCGCGCTATGGGCGACAGCGCCTCGGGCTCGTATTGATAGCCGGTACCATCGTTCACAATGATGAAAGCATCATGCTCGAAATCGATGGCCTGGTTGGCCTTCGGAACGAACCACGCAGCGCGCGCGTCTCCGTATTTGTCTCTCGCCGCGAGAGGAAGATCGCAGGGCGTCAGATGGAATTGTTGCGCCGGATCGAGGCGCAGCCGGTTGAACGTCTCAGGCTTGCCGTAGACGCGAGTGGGGGATGATGTGGAATAGGCTCCGACCTTTTTCCCTGGGGCTGGCGGATTGAATACGTCGACCATCAGCCGTAGGTCGCTGAGTTCAGTAGACGAGAGCGGGGGAAAGGAAGTGAACGGGATCATGATCTCGAAGGTGTAGCCGACGCGATCCTTTCCCGGGCCGGGCCACATCTGCAATTGGCTGATCGGCTGAAGCGGGGCCGGGATCTCTTCGTTGTTGGGCTGATCGCTGGCGAAGCGGGCGCTGATTCGGTCGTAGGCGGGAGTGGCGTAAGACTCGACGGCGTAGTCGGGCGTTACCAGCCACTGCCGAATGAACAAGCGCTTGAAGAACGGACGATATTCAGATTGGGTGGCCGCCCAAGTGCGGCATCTTTTCTCGGCGGCCGGGGCTTCAGGCGCGGCGGGCGTGTCCGCTCGGCGAGCCCAATCGGCGCATGAGTCGGCACCTTTGGCCAAGGTGACCTGGTCGAACTGGTTGCCCCAACCGATTGGAGGCAGGTCGGGGTCTTTGCCGTCGGCCAGCCAGATCTCGACGTGGTCTTTCTCCAGAATCAGATTCTTGTTGCTGGGGAAATCTGGACGCTCTCCGTCAACTTCTCCGAGGACAAGGAGGCCCCAGCCGACGGTCTGCACCCAGACGTGTCCGTTGCGCGCGCCTTCGCCGTGGGGAATCAGAGTGAGGTCGGGAGGGCGGTCGGTGTAGGGATCGATCGATCCCCCGAGGCCGCGGTTGAGGATCTGCGGGAGCTTGATCGGAGCGCCGGGGACAGGAGCCGGATGATCCTGCGCAAGAACTGCAAGAGTACTGATCAGAAAGAACGCGATTGTGAAGAGAGCTTTCATCTGGCTCCGTCGTCACGTGTCAAATTTTCTCTAGCTTTTGTGAATGATAGCGGAGAGCCCGGGCCCGGGATTTGCTCTTGCGCTAATCCACCGTTACGAAAGTTGACTGCCTGGCGGGCATCTCGGTGGGTGGCTAGGGGTGCTTTATCCCCAGGCGCTTGGCCATTTCGTCGTAGAGGAAGCCCTCCCCGGGACGGTAGGGCTGGACCCATTCCCCGTCGATCACGAACTGCGGGATGGCACGTTTGCCGGTTTGTTTGACGACTTCGTCTGCGGCGCCGGGGGTGGTCTCAATATCGATTTCTCTGAAGGGAACGTTGTGCTTGGCGAGAAAGCGCCTGGCTTCCCGGCACTCAGGGCACCAGAAGGCAGAGTAGAGGGTTACTTTCATGATTCGGTGTAGAGGCGTAGTTCGCTACGGCTCTACACTCGCTCCAATTGTGCCACAGTACGTTCGTTCACGAGGTTGCCGGTGTTCAGCGTGGAAGCGGGCTCGAACAGGAGGAGCCAGCATTCCTCGTCGGCGACGGGGCGGTGCTCGACTCCGCGGGGGACAACGATGAACTCGCCTTCTTCGATCCATTCGTGGCGGTCGCGAAATTCCATGCGGAAGCGGCCTTTGACGACGAGGAACATTTCGTCTTCGTGGCCGTGGTGATGAAAGACAAACTCGCCCTTAAGCTTGTCGAGCTTGACGTACTGGCCGTTAAGCTCGGCGGCGATGTAGGGCTTCCAGTATTCGGTGATTTTGGCGAATTTTTCAGCGATATTGACTTTGTGCATGCAATTCCGATGGTCTAGGGGGGAATAGGGTCGCAGAAAAATCACGTAGCCCCGGACGCATTCGTCCGGGGCGCTCCCCTTCGACTTCGCTCAGGGTTCGCGGGGCGGACGAAACGCGTCCGCCCCTACGTGGGTCTTGCCCGCCTACAGGCCGGGAGTTTCTGCGGTCGGGTGCGCGGAGTGAAGCGTGACGCGGACACCGCGGCCAGCATTGATGCGGGTTGTGGCGCTCCAGTCGATTTCGTCGGCGCTGATCACTCCGGATCCTCCCGATGCCAGGGTGTAGGTGATGCGGTTGTCATGATAGCCGTAGCCGCTGACCACCAGCACGGTTCCGGTGTTGAGCACGAAGACGGGCATGCCGGGAAGGGTCACGACTCCGGCCGTCGAAGCCGGCGCGGGATCGGGCGATGTGTACGTTGCATACGACATCTGCGGATCAGTCGCGACTACCGGCGGGCGGCGAACGTTGCGTGCGGCAAGCTGCGGGCGGGCAGGGGCCTGCGGGTCATTTTGCGCATCCTGAAACGATTGGTTCTGCGGCTGTCCGAAGAAGTGCCAGCCGGGACCGAAGGTCTGCGCTAGTTGGGGGATTTGCACGTCATCCATGAGGCGCAGGCTGAGGACGGTTTCACCCTTCAACTTCGGACGCGGGCCGCGGGCGGGAAGCATGATGACCTTCCAGGGCCACAGAGGCGGCAGCATCCATTCGACGACGTCACGGCGGGGATGGCCCTTGCCGTCGATCTTGCCTGACTTGTCGACTTTGTAATTGCGGGTCGCGATGACCTTGGCATCGAGTGGCAGATCCCCACTGGGGACGCCGATGCGGTCAAATTGTAGCTTGAGGTAGCCCTTGCCCCAGAAGTGGCCGGGATCCTTGGCGTCTTCTAGGTGTCCGACAAGATAGCTCCCGCGCGGAAAGGCCTGTTGGCCGAACACGGTGATCCCGCGAAGGTGGCAGAGGACGGGATCGCCGACATCGACCGTCGCCGACGAGAAGTTGGGTTCGTTCAGGGTACATTGCATGAGGGTGCCAGCGGGCACGACGACATCGCGAGCGCTGGCGCTCAAAGTAAAAGCAAGAAGGGAAACAAGCAGCGACGCGCACCACTTCATACTGCACCTCGTTCGCACGCCCCAAGCGGCTGGCGGACTCGGAGAGTCCGCGGGTGGATTGGCGCATCTAATCATAACTTTGGGGCGGGGTCAACCGGGAATTATCAAACGCTTACGGGAGATATTGAAACGCCCGGATAGTCACGGACTGGTTGGTGGTCGGTAGGGCTTTGAAGGCCCAGAGGTTGATGCCCACAGGGATCGGCTGCTGCGGAATGTCCGACTTGGACGACGTAAAGGTGGCGGTCTTAAGAACGTTTGCCGTCGTCCCGATCGCCTGAACTCCACTCATGAGAGTGAAAACGATGCTGGTGGAACTCCACACCATTCGGGCGGTGGTGAGAGTGGTGCCCTTGTCGGCCCTGAAGTTGAGTTCATAACTTGGGCTACCGTGGTCACGAGCGACGGGGGGATAGACAGTGAAGTCCGCATTGCACGTACAAGTATTGTTCCATTTAGAAAACTCAACGTCGATCTCGTTCGTGGCATCTCCGCCGATTTTTTGTGCCGGGCCATAGGGGAAGAGTCCGAGAACCGTGACCGGGTCCATGTTCCACACATCGCCCTCCACCAGCCACTGGTAGGTTCCGAAGCCGAGATTGTCGACGGTGAACAACTCGGCGGCGGTCCACTTGCCCGACCTCTTCGTAATGTTGAGGTGCAAATATCCGTTCGAGTCAACAGAGACATTGCTCGGACTGCCCGGCGCAACACCCGCCATGCCGCCATTGGTGATTTTCCATTTATGGCCCTGCCAAAGGATTTCAGTTTGCGTGCGGGGAGAACTGGAGAGCACAAGGATAACTGCGAATGTCGTTACGACGAAGGCCGGGGTGTTCCTTGCAGGCTTCGGCTGCTTCACATGCCTCTCCAGTTTTCAGATCAAAGTGTACACGCGTACGGGGTCGTACTTCGTTTTGAAGGGGCGCCGCTGGGCATCGGTTTAGCTTGATGCAGCAGAAGCTTGCCGCAGGGGTATTTAGATTGACAGAGTTACCACTGACTTGCGGGGGAAGTTCCGGTTGCGCTCCGCTGGGGCGGACGAGGCGTCCGCCCCTTCAGGGCCTAGTTTTCGTACAACAACACGCCTTCTGCCTTCTCCGAGTCTACGGGGCGGTAGAACAGCTTGTTGTCTTCCAGGAAGACCTCGATGAACGCGGGGCGCGTAGTGATGGTGCCCTGGATCAGCGCCTCGGACAGCGGGTCTTCGATGTACTTCTGTAGTGCCCGGCGCAGCGGGCGCGCGCCGTAGCTGCGGTCGGTCAGGGTCTGGTTGAGAATCCACTTCTTGGCGTCGTCGGCGACCGTGACGGTGATCGACTTCTGCGCCAGGTTCTGGTTGAGCTGGTTGACCATGAGTTCCAGAATCTGGATCAGATCCGTCTCGTTGAGCGCATTGAAGATGATGATTTCGTCAAGGCGGTTGAGGAACTCGGGGTTGAAGGTCCGCTTCACCTCGTTCTTTACGAGTTCTTCAACTTTGTCGGCGATCGCGTCTTCCTTTGTTGATGCGAAGCCGAGACCCTCCCGCCTCTGCAAATGGCGGGCGCCGATGTTCGACGTCATGATGATGATCGTGTTCTTGAAGTCGACCGTATTACCGAGGCCGTCGGTGAGCTGGCCGTCTTCAAAGACCTGCAGCAGGATGTTGAAAACATCCGGATGCGCCTTTTCGATTTCGTCGAGCAGCACGACGGAATATGGCGCGCGCTTGACACGTTCTGTCAGTTGGCCGCCTTCTTCGTAGCCGACGTATCCCGGCGGCGAACCGATCAGCTTCGAAACCGAATGCTTCTCCATGAACTCGGACATGTCGAAGCGGACGAGAGCTTTCTCGGTGCCGAACATGAACTGGGCCAGGGTGCGGGCGACTTCGGTTTTGCCGACGCCGGTCGGGCCGAGGAACAGGAACGACCCGATGGGGCGGTTCGGGTTCTTCAGGCCGGCGCGGGAGCGGCGAATGGCGCGGGCCAGCGCGCTGATCGATTTGTCCTGCGAGATGATGCGCTTGTGCAGTTCTTCTTCGATGCGCAGCAGCTTCTGGGTTTCTTCTTCTTTAATCGAAGTAACGGGGACGCCGGTCCAGCGCGATACCACGTCCTCGATGTCCTCCCGACCGACTACGCCGGTGGAGGATTCATCGAGGTGGTATTTTTCGCGAAGGGCGCGCAGGTTCTCGCGCTCCTTGCGTTCTTCGTCCGAGTAGAAGCGCGCCTTCTCGAACTCGTGGTTCGCGATGGCGTTCTCCATGCGGTGGACGATGAACTTGATGCGCTTCTGGACTTCGGTGATCTCTTCGGGCAGCGAAGTCTGGCGCAGCTTGACGCGAGCGCCGGCCTCGTCGACCAGATCGATGGCCTTGTCGGGCAGGAAGCGGTCTGGGATGTAACGGTTCGAATGCGAGACCGCGAAATTGATGGCGTCGTCCGTATAGGTGACGGCGTGGAACTTCTCGTAGCGATCCTTGATGCCGAACAAGATCTTGACCGCGTCAGCTTCGTTTGGCGGCGGAACTTTGACGGCCTGGAAGCGGCGCTCGAGCGACCGATCTTTCTCGATTGATTTGCGATATTCACCGGGCGTGGTGGCGCCGATGCACTGAATCTCGCCGCGAGACAGGGCGGGCTTCAGAATGTTGGCGGCATCGAGCGAGCCTTCGGCTGAGCCCGCGCCGACCAGGGTGTGCAACTCGTCAATAAAGATGATGGAGTTCTGCGACTCCATCAGCTCTTTCATAATGGTCTTCAGGCGCTCTTCGAACTGGCCGCGGTACTTAGTTCCGGCCACGATGAGCGACAGGTCGAGAGCGAGGATCCGTTTGTCGGCGAGGAAGGAGGGCACTTCGCCGTCAGCAATGCGCTGGGCCAGCCCTTCGACGATGGCGGTCTTGCCTACGCCGGGCTCGCCGATCAGCACGGGATTGTTCTTGGTACGGCGGCAGAGAATTTGAATGACGCGGTCCACTTCGCCTTCGCGTCCCACCAGCGGATCGAGTTGGCTGTCAGTGGCGGCCTGGGTGAGGTCGCGGGAGAATTCGCTGAGTAGCGACGATTCGCGCTGGCGTTGCGGTTGCGCCTTCTCCTGGGTGCTGCGGGCAAGTTCTTCGCGGATGGTCGAGAGGCGCAGGCCGCGCTCGTGCAGGATTTCGGCGGCGAAGCACTTTTCCTCTCGCAATAGACCTAGCAGCAAATGTTCCGTGCCGATATGGCGGTGCGACAGTCGCTCAGCCTCCTCGGCGGCATAGGCGAGGACGCGCTTGCACTCGTTGCTGAGCGGAAGATCGACCGAAGTCGAGACTTTCTCACGGATGGTAGTGTGTCCCTCGATCTGCTTGCGGATGGACTCGACCGAGGCGTGGGACCGCAGGAAACGATTCGTCAGGGCTTTGTCTTCGCGCAGGAGTCCGAGAAGCAGATGCTCAGTCTCGATGTATGGAGACCCGAACTGGCTGGCTTCATAGCGTGCGAAAAAGATTACGCGCCTGGCTTTCTCCGTATAGCGTTCGAACATAGTGCCCTTCCCTTTGACCTTCCCGGTCGAGAAGAACTGTTCTGCCCGACCTACCGAACCCTGGCCCAACCTGATTACATTATGCAATCAAAGGGCCGAGAAACCAAACGCCGAATCCACTGCTTAACCCTTTGATCACGTTACCGAAGGAACCGCTTGAGGCTTCCTTCGGGCCATACCAGCCTACTCACCTCGCTGCCATTGTCTTGCACTTTGTCTAACTAACGTTGCTCTCGGTCAAACTCTTCACACCGGAAGCGAATCCGGTGGAATTTCCTCTACCCGCCCGCGCTGCAACCTTAATACCCGATGGCAGCGGCGCGCAAACGACAAGTTGTGTGTAGCAATGAGGGAGGTCAGTTGGTGCTCGCGATGTAGTCGCGCAATCAAAGCAAAAACCGCTTCTGCCGTCTGTCCGTCGAGGTCGCCGGTCGGCTCATCCGCCAGCAACAGCTTAGGCCCCGTAATGAGAGCTCGGGCCAGAGCCACCCTTTGTTGCTCACCTCCGGAGAGTTCACCTGAGCCGTGATGGGAGCGTTGCTCCAGTCCGACCTCGCGCAGCCAGCGTAAAGCCTCGGGTTCAGCCTTCAGCCATGTCTGCCCCCGCAGAAGTAACGGCATGGCAACGTTCTCCGCGGCCGTGAATTCCGGGAGCAGGTAGTGAAATTGCCACACGAAGCCGGTTTCTCGATTGCGAAACTCGGCGGCTTGGTCGTGGGACAACGAATTCAATCGCAAGTTGGCGCAGTATACGTCACCTGCGGAAGCGCGATCAAGGGCGCTCAGGATGTGCAAAAGAGTACTCTTGCCCGCTCCCGACTCCCCCACGATGGCAAGCATTTCGCCTCGCCTCACGTCGAACGTCAAATTCTCAAAGAGCACCAGGTCCGCTTCGCCGGACCGGAAGACTTTTTTCAGGCCTTCCACGCGCAACATCGAATCTTGTTGGATTAGATGCAATCGTTGTCTCTTTCGTTCCAACTGTTGTCCCTGCATGCAGTTTGCGGGATTCCAGCTTACAGTGCCTCCAGTATCTCCCCTGCCCGAAGATTAGTGCGCCGCGAGGTGAAATCGTTTCCCCACCTAGCAGATTCCAGAATCCATACATGCAAAAACTTTACACCCGGCGGGAAGAACCGGCATGTGAGTTGAATCACAATAGGTGTTGATTCAAAAACTTGCAACCGAACTGCGGTCCTTCCTCGCCAAGCTCCTCTACTCATAGCGAAGGGCCTCGGCGGGCAAAATGCGAGATGCCGACCACGACGGATACAGGGTCGCAACAAAGGAAATCCCAACGGCGACGAGGGCGACGATCGCTCCGTCGATTACCCGGGGCGCAAAGGGGACGTAATCGATGGAATAGACCTCGGGCGAAAGAGAAATAATGTGGTAGTGCCCTCCGGCATAAGAAATGGCGTAGCCCAGGACTAGGCCGATGGCGGTGCCGATGACCCCGATCAGGACGCCCTGGGTTATGAAGACGTTGCGTACCTGCGCCTTACGAGTGCCCATGGACATGAGCACGGCGATGTCCTTGGTCTTCTCCATGACCATCATGATGAGGCTGATCAGGATATTGAGGGCCGCCACGAAGACGATAAGTCCGATGGTGATGAAGGTGACCACCCGCTCCAGGCGCAGGGCGCGGAACAGCGCCTTGTTCTGCTCCATCCAGTTGGTGGCCATGAAACCCTTGCCGGCGGCGTCTTCGAGAGCGCGCGAGATGACGTCAGCCTTGTAGATGTCGTCGACCTTGAACTCAATGACGGAGATCAGGTTGCCCAGGCCGAACAGCTGCTGCGCGTCGGAGAGGCGGGCGAAGGCCCAGCTGGAGTCGTAGTCGAAGAAACCGGAGTTGAAGATTCCGACCACGCGGAAGCGGTTGTATTTGGGCACCATGCCGAAGGGGGTCAGCTCTCCTTGGGGACTCGTGACCAGGACGACCGAGCCGACGGTGGCGCCGAGGTTGTCGGCCATATCCTTGCCGAGCACGATGGGGGGCATGGCGGCCTGACGCTGTTCGACACCGGCCAGCGAGTCGGGAGACTCTTCGGCCTCTGAGGATGTGGATGGTGTGGAGCGGACACTCATGTCCGCTGCCTTTGACTCTGGTCTTGACTCTGTCTGCGTGGTGCCAGTGTCCTCCAGCGGCGCGGCTGATCCTTCTTTTACCGAGTTGAGCAGATCGCCGACTCTCCTCTCGTAGCGCGGGATCATCCCTTTGAGCACGGCGCCGCGGGCCCGCGGGCCGCGGGAGATCAGTACCTGCTCGAAGATGGCGGGCGCCGCGGCGACCACGTGAGGTTGCTTGGAGAACCGGTCCATCAGCGCAGGCCAGTCATTGATGCCATCGTCGGCGATTCGCTGCAGGCTGATGTGCGAAGTCGAACCGAGCAGGCGTTGCTGGAGGTCCTGGCGAAAGCCGTTGTTGATGGCAAGAGCGACTACGAGCGAGGCGACTCCGGCCGCGACTCCGGCGATGGAGATGCCGGTGATGATGCCGATGAACGCCTGCCGGCGCTTGGCGCGCAGGTAGCGGGACGCGATGAAGAGTTCGAAACGCATGGAAAGCAGCCGTCAGCTCTCAGCTGTGAGCCAAATCGGATTATAGCGGGGTACTCCGCTTCGAAGTCCAAGCGATTTCGTCCTTGGGATTTTGCTTTCTTACTAGACGCGAGGCAAAATCGCAGGCACTGTTGATCGGTACTGCCGGTATTCGTCTCCGAAACGCTTTTCCAACTCGGCATCCTCCATGCGGATCATCACTGCGCCGGTCGCGATCGCGAATGCGGTCAGAAGCCAGCATACGATCAGACCCGTGCCTATGGTCCACGCGAGCATCTCGCACAGGTGCGCCAAATACACGGGGTGACGGACGCGGGCGCGGATGCCGGTGGTCACCAGGCGGTCGTGGGGATGCCCGGTGCGAACTTCAGGAAGCCCGCCGAGTTGCTCCCAACTGAAGCGCGTCCCGGAGTGGGAGTAGATAAAGACGCCGGTGGCGAAAAGGAGTGCCGACACAATCCAGGTCCAAGGGGTGGAGTAGATGGTTACGTGTCGCCACGGGCCGGTTAACGCGCCTATGCCGATCCACATGACGATCCAGGCTGGGACGAGCACGCGGAAGGGAGAACGCTCGCTCTTGCGCCAGCGATGCGCCCGAGGGTGAACCATCAGCCAGAAGGAAGGGATGGTGGAATAGACCACGCAGGCCAGCCACCCCAAGGTTCGGAGGTATTGCATGGGGTAATTTTAGTGTAGGTGCGGACGCATTCGTCCGCCCCGCGAGCGACGCGAGCGTCACGAAAATTTGAAGCGCCCCCGAAAAGACCGCCAAAGGCCTACTGCGCGCTTAGCGCGCAACCCCGGACGAACGGGTCCGGGGCTAAACATCTGTCGTAACTACCGGATTCGGCTGCATCGAGCGATAATGTAAAAATGGCGCGTGCTTTCCTGAATGAAAATTGGCTTCCGAAGTCTGTCCTCTGTCTGCGTGGATATAACCGGCACAAGTTTTTGCTGGATTTGATCGCGGGAATCACCGTAGGTCTGGTGGCGTTACCGCTGGCCATGGCGTTCGCCATCGCTTCGGGACTAACCCCGCAGGCCGGGATTTATTGCGCCATCGTGACCGGGTTTCTGATTTCTGCGCTCGGCGGGTCGAAGACGCAAATCGGCGGGCCGACCGGAGCATTCGTGGTTGTTGTGGCGGGCATCGTCGCGGCCCACGGTGTGGACGGGCTGTTCATGTGCACGGTGATGGCGGGCGTGCTGCTGGTGATCATGGGAGTCACGGGCTTGGGCTCGGCGGTAAAGTTCATTCCCCGGCCGGTGGTCATCGGATTCACCAACGGAATTGCGGTGCTGATCGCCAGCACGCAGGTAAAGGATTTCTTCGGCCTGCATCTTGACAAAGTTCCCGGAGTGTTTTGGTTGCGCATGGAGGCGCTGGCGGCAAACTTTCATACGCTGTCGTTTGAGGCGACGGCGCTCGCCGTGTTCACCCTGCTGACCCTGATCATCTGCCGCAGTGTTTCGGCGCGTATTCCCGGACCGATTGTTGCGTTGCTGCTCGCCACTTTTGCGGTTTACTTCTTCCACCTGCCGGTAGAGACGATCGGCACGAGGTTTGGCGGAATTCCGGGCGGGCTGCCGCATCTGCATGTGCCAAAGTTTCGCTCGGACTTGATCCATGGGCTGCTGGGACCGGCGTTTACAGTGGCCATGTTGGGCGCGATTGAATCACTGATGTCGGCCGTAGTCTCCGATCGCATGAGCAACGATCGGCACAATCCCAACGTCGAGTTGATCGGACAAGGCGTAGCCAATGTGTTCTCGCCGATGTTTGGCGGGTTGCCGGCTACGGGAGCGATTGCGCGCACGGCGACGAATATCCGTTCCGGGGCACAGTCGCCGGTGGCGGGAATAATCCATGCGCTGACCTTGCTGTGCATCCTGCTGTTTGCGGCGCCGCTGGTCAGCTATGTGCCGATGGCGGCGCTGGCGGGGATTCTGATGATCGTCGCTTACAACATGGGCGAGTGGCGCGAGATCCCGCAACTGCTGAAGCTGACCAAGACCGATATCAGCATCTGGTTGGTGACGTTTGCGCTGACCGTGTTCGCCGATCTTACTGTAGCGGTCGAGGCGGGAATGATCCTGGCGGCGCTGCTGTTTATCAGCCGGGTGGCCTCGACGACAACAGTGTCGCGCGTGACCGACGACTACGTTGAGGACGGACGAGTACATATTCTGCAGGATAAGGACATTCCGTACTACGCCACGATCTTCCGCATCCACGGGCCGTTCTTGTTTGGGGCGACCGACAAAATTTACGCGGTAACGGAGAATCTGCACAAGCTGCCTCCCGTGGTGATTCTGCGCCTGCGGAATATGACGGCGCTGGACGCGACGGGACTGTTTGCCATTGAGGAAGTCGCCAAACAACTGCATTCCACGAAGCGCACATTAATCCTGTGCGGGGCTCGCGAGCAGCCTGCGCAGTTGATTCACCAGGCGGAGTTCGCGGAGGTCATCGGGGAAGAAAACATCTGCGAAAACGTGCAGGACGCGTTGCGGCGGGCCGAGGAAGTCTACGAGAGGCTGGAGGCCAAGGCTGTGGGGGCGAAAAGCTAGGCGCCGACTCATCGCGTGCGCCGGAACCTGTGCCGTCCCCTTCGGCAAGCTCAGGGCAAGCTCTACGGGACTCGCACTCTTTTGTTGCCCCCGGCACTTCCGTGCCGGGCTTTCACATGGCGCCGCTTCGCGGCTGAAGAACGGCAAGCTGCTAGACTGTCATCTTTCAGACGTCTTCCTCTAGACTGTTCCCGAGCCAACTTTTCACCAATGATCGTCAACTTCGCCGAACGCGCACATAACCACAACTGGGAACTCGATCCTGTCATCCGGTCGCTGCTGGATACGGATTTCTACAAGCTGCTGATGCTGCAGTTCATCTGGAAACATTTCCCGGCGACGCGGGTGGAGTTCTCGCTGTTCAACCGGCATTCGGCGGTACGGATTGCAGACACGGTTCACATTGAGGAACTCAAGGTGCAGTTGCAGCACGTGCGCGAGTTGCGCTTTCGCAAGTCGGAACTGGTGTGGCTGGCAGGCAACACGTTCTACGGGCGACGGGGAATTTTCGAGCCGGCATTTCTGGAGTGGCTCGAAACCGACTTCCGGCTTTCGGATTATCACTTGTCCGTGCAGGATGGGCAGATTCATCTGACCTTCGACGGCCCGTGGACCGAAACCACGATGTGGGAGCTGTATGCGCTGGCCATCCTGGATGAGCTGAAAACGCGGGCGCATCTAAAGACGCTCAGCGAGTTCGGGCTTGACATTCTGTACGCGCGGGCGAAGACGAAGCTGTGGAACAAGATCGAGCGGCTGCACGGCGTGCCGGGACTGAGCGTGGCGGATTTTGGAACTCGGCGTCGGCACAGCTTCCTGTGGCAGGAATATGTGGTGGTGGCGATGGCCACGAATCTGCGTAGCAATTTCATCGGCACATCGAACGCGTTCCTGGCGCATAAGCACGACCTGGAAGCGATTGGCACTAACGCCCACGAGATCCCGATGGTGATGGCTGCGCTCGCGCCCGATGACGTGGCTTTGAAGGCGTCGCAATATCGTGTGCTGGAGTTATGGCAGCGGACGTACGAAGGCGCCTTGCGAGTGATGTTGCCGGACACGTTTGGAACGACACAGTTTCTTGCCGGAGCGCCGGAATGGGTAGCGGACTGGACAGGACAGCGCGTTGATAGCAAGGATCCATACATCGCTGGCGATGAATACATCGAGTGGCTGAAGTTACACGGGCGCGATCCGCGGGAGAAACTGCTGATCGCATCCGACACGCTCGACGTGAACCAGATTCTTGGGCTGCATGCGTACTTTGGCGGGATGCTGGCGCGCAACTTGGCGCCTGCTGATTTCCGCAGCGCCGCGGATTTTGAAGACCGCGAGAAGTGGACGCCGGGCGTGCGCATTCGATTCAGTGCGGGCTGGGGCACATTGCTGACGAACGACTTTCGCGGCTGCAATCCGAACGAAGGCGGCGGCTTCGATCCGATCAGCTTGATTTGCAAGGTTTCGAGCGTCGAAGGAAGGCCAGCAGTGAAGCTCTCCGACAACTATTCCAAGGCGTTGGGGCCGCAGTCGGAGGTTGAACGATACCGCAGAGTCTTCGGCACCGCCGGGATCGCAAATGCGCCGCTGGTGGCGTGATTGCGGAACGCCGCACAGTCGAGCTTCGCTCGACGGACAGCCCCTTCGGCAGGGTCAGGGCAGGCTTGGCGGCTGTCCCCACACATTCCGCAGGTGCACACGTATTCCATTGTGTGTCAAATTAGAAGTTCATGCCCGCACCCGCCGACTCAAGAGCCGGACGCGTTGCCTTCACCCATCCGGGGTTCGTGCTGTTTCAGGTTGCGCGCTTTCTCATCGTGGCGGCGGTCGAGATGCAGGCCGTCGCCGTGGGATGGCAAGTCTACGAGATCACCAAGCAGCCACTCGATCTGGGGCTAGTCGGGCTCGCGCAATTTCTACCCGGAATTCTGCTGTTCCCGATTTCCGGCCATGCCTCGGACCGCTTTGAGCGCCGTCACGTGCTCTCAGCGTGTTATGCCGGATATGCCGTCTGTTTCGCTGCCCTGCTCGCGCTGGCGCAGCGCGGGTTGCAGTCGGTCACTGCGATTTACGTTGTCCTGGTGCTGATTGGCGTGGTGCGATCGTTCAACGCCACGGCTAGCCGGTCGATCTTGCCGCAGTTGGTTCCAGAGGAGCACTTCCCGAATGCGGTCGCCTGGAACGCTACGATTTTTCAGGCAGCCACGATTCTGGGGCCTTCGTTCGGCGGGATTCTCTATGCGATCTCGCGCGGGCCGTCGGTGGTGTACGCGGTTGCCACGGTGACGGCGGTCGGGGCGACGGTCTCCTCGTTCCGCATCCGGCCGGAGGTGAAGGCCCGGCCGCGAGAGCCGATGACGCTGAAGACGGTTTTCGCCGGACTGCACTTTATCTGGAGCCGGAAGCTCATCCTGGGCGCGATCTCGCTGGACCTGTTCGCTGTGCTGCTGGGAGGAGCGGTTGCGCTGCTGCCGGTCTATGCCCGTGAGATCCTCAATACCGGGCCGTGGGGTCTCGGCCTGCTGCGTACGGCGCCGGGCGTTGGTGCTGCGCTCATGGCCCTTTTGCTGGCACACCGGCCACTGCGCGGGCGTTCCGGGGTGACGCTCTTGTGGGCCGTAGCGGGATTCGGCGTTTTCACGATTGTCTTTGGCTTATCTCGCAACCTCATCCTCTCGCTGGCCGCGCTGCTGCTGGCCGGAGCCAGCGACATGATCAGCGTCATCATCCGTGCCACGCTCACGCAACTGGCCACGCCCGATGAGATGCGAGGAAGAGTCACCGCCGTAGATATGATTTTCATCGGGGCGTCCAACGAATTCGGCCAGTTCGAGTCGGGCGTGACGGCGCAGTGGTTCGGGACGGTCCCCGCCGTCGTGCTGGGAGGAGTGGGGACGCTCGTCGTCATTGCGGTCTGGGCTTGGCTGTTCCCGGAACTTCGCCACGCGGGCGAACTCAGCGACATCAAGGCTCCGCTGCTTGCGAATGCAGCCGAGAGTGGTATCGACACAGACGGCGTGGCCTAACCATCAGTCGGAAAGTCCTTCGCATCCCAAGACATCCCTCAGGGGCTAAAGCATCGGAAATTGGGCAACGCTGACGCGCCTAGAAGGTGCGGCCTTTCAAATCGTCCTGAAGTCAGAGTTCTTGTTCCTCAGATGTTTTTCCGCACGCGGCTATCGCGAATTCTGATGCTGGCTTTTCCCCGCGGCCTCTGGCGGATGCCGTAGAATGTCGGCTTCATGATTGATCGCTACTTCGGCCTCCACGAAAACCAGACTACCGTTCGCAGCGAGTTTCTTGGCGGGGTTACCACGTTCCTGACGATGGCATATATCGTCGTGGTAAACCCGCAAATCCTGGGGCAGGCCGGCATGCCGGTCGAGGGTGTGCTGTTCGCGACGTGCATCGCGGCGGCAATCGCCACGCTGGTGATGGGGCTGTATGCGAACTATCCGATCGCACTCGCGCCTGGCATGTCGCTCAACGCGTATTTCACCTACTCGGTCTGCCTGGGGATGCACGTGCCGTGGCGCACGGCGCTGGGCGTGATCTTCTTCTCCGGCGTGGTGTTCTTGATTCTTACTGTCACGCGGGTCCGCGAACAAATCGTTAATGGAATCCCTGGGTGCCTGAAGCATTCAACGGCTGGCGGCATCGGAATGTTCATCGCGTTTGTAGGACTGCGGAACGCAAAGCTGGTAGTAGGGAACCCGGCGACTTTCGTGGCGCTGGGCACGTTGGCGAATCATGAAGCGCAACTGGCATGCGTGGGACTGGGGATCATGCTGATCCTCATGACGCGCAAGATTACCGGGGCGATTCTAATCGGGATACTGGCGACGACGGTACTGGGGATCATGCGCGGCATGGCGTCCTTGCCGGGGGCGATCTTCTCGCTCCCGCATCCGTCCCAGACCTGGCTGCAACTCGATCTCCGCGGGGCGCTTCATCTCGGGCTATTTGAGATCGTGTTTGTGTTCTTGTTTGTGGACCTGTTCGACAATGTCGGCACCCTCGTGGGAGTCTGCGAGCAGGGCGGATTCGTCGTAGACGGAAAGATTCCCCGCGTGGGCCGCGCGCTGGTGTCCGACGCCATGGGGACGATCGTTGGGGCGCTGACCGGAACGTCGACCGTGACCAGCTATATTGAAAGTGCGGCCGGAGTGGCGGCGGGTGCGCGCACCGGGCTTAGCAATGTATTTGTCGCGGGGCTGTTCCTTCTGGCGGCATTTTGTGCGCCCCTGGCTGCGGCGATTCCGGGTTATGCGACCGCGCCTGCACTCATTCTGGTTGGCGCGTTGATGACGGAATCGATTGCACGGGTTGAGTGGGCTGAATTCACCGAGGCGATTCCGGCGTTCGTCACGCTTCTGGCTACGCCTCTGACCTTCAGCATTGCGACCGGACTGAGTTTGGGTTTGATCTCATACACCCTGGTGAAGGTGGCGGCGGGAAAATATCGGGAAATCAGCGCCGTGATTTGGATACTTACCGCGCTGTTTATTCTGCGGTATGTATATTTAGCGGCGGGGTAGATCGCGGCCGCTTCAATGCGACCACGGGTGCTAAAGCCCCGTCCGCTTCCGCTCGACGGACGCGGCCCTCGAAGGATGTCATGGAACTGGACAGCTGAAGGGGCCGCTCTTCCACGGGAACGCGAGTACTCCGCGTTTTTCAGCAACCTGTAAAAGCCGCCCCCCCATTCTGGCTCATGGCGGCACGTTCGTGCCCTTCCCAAAACCTGCACGAGTCGGAGGTTTACCGCAGCCCTAAGCTATTGCGTGACCGTGGCCTGGTAGCTCACCGTCTGCCAACGGCCGCTGCGGCGGACCCAGACTCGGGTGTAGCGATAGGGGCCGCTGAAGTCTTCGCCCAGTTGGCGGCCCTTCACATCGGCGCGAGCGGTCACGACGGCGGTGTCACCGTAGACTCGAACGACCATATCCGTGACGTTGATGTTGTCGTAGCGAAGCTGGCCGCTCTTGCGGGCCGACAGCGTGTCCTGTTTGGTCGTGACCTGGCCCAGGGGAGTGATGGCGACGTAATCTTCGGCGAGAGTTCGCTGAGAGAAATCGGCGTCGCGGTGCAGGCTGGCCTCCTTGGCTTGACGCTCCATGTCGACGATTTCGCGAATCACCGCCTGGTCTCCTGAGTCCATGGGTCTGGGATGAACGGCCACCTGCTGACCGGCAAAAGCTGGCGACGCCACGAGCACGCCCAACAAGAACACGAAACACTTGTTGATCACGATGAGACCTCCGCGATGAGCGAGGGGACAGAGATCCGCCTGACCGAGTTACGCAATGTTGGATGCAACAGTTCCGTGGAAAAGTTCGATACCGGCAAGATTCCCCAAGCGATGTTTGTCAAGCATGCAACAAATTCCGGTGAAATTGTTAATGAACGTTATGACTGAGGTAGGCGATGATTTGTTTCGATTTATTATCTGTTTTTCCTGTTGCCCAGCGTCTCATATTGAGCCTGCGGTGACGCCGGAAGGGGACTCCGCGCTCCGGTTCTAGTAGAATCAAACGTCGATTCCGGACATGGTTGATATCCATCGTGGCCTTATCATCGTGAATACCGGCCCGGGTAAGGGCAAGACCACGGCTGCGATGGGAACCGGCCTGCGGGCGGTTGGCCAGGGGATGCGCGTTCTGATGCTGCAGTTTCTGAAGGGCTCGTGGCATTACGGCGAACTCGATGCTGTCCAGGCCTTTGGCGATAAGTTTGTGATGAAACAGATGGGCCGGGGCTTTGTGAAAGTTGGCGCGGAAAAGCCAGACCCGGAAGATGTGAGGATGGTGGAAGAAGCCTGGGCGCAAGCCGATCGGGCGATTCAGTCGGGCGAGTGGGACCTGGTGATTCTCGATGAGATCAACTATGCCATCAGCTATGGCATGCTGGATCCGGCCAAGGTGGTCGAGAGCCTGAAGAGAAAGCCGGAGATGGTGCACGTTATCTTGACGGGCCGTAACGCGCACCCCACAATCGTCGAGGTAGCCGACACGGTGACCGAGATGCGGCAGGTCAAGCACGCCTACGAAAAGGGCGTGATGGCGCAGAGAGGGATCGAGTATTGAAATTGAGTGATCGAGAGATTGAGTCATTGAGTGATTTAACAACCGGAAGCAAGCTTTTCAATCACTCAATGACTCAATCTCCAAAACGCTAATTTACTTTTATGGCTTGGTTTAAACGCGAATCCGGCGAGCTGGATACTTCGGGCGAGAAGAAAGTCCGCACCGAAGGGCTGTGGGTGAAGTGTGAGAACTGCCGGCAGATTATCTGGAAGAAGGATCTGGAAGAGAACATGAACGTATGTCCGAAGTGCGACAAGCACTTCCGGATTGACGCGCGGACCCGGCTGGCGCTGTTGCTCGACAATAACCAGTACGAGACTTTCGACGGAAACCTTGCCTCGACCGACCCGCTGAAGTTTGTGGACCTGAAGCCCTATTCATCGCGACTCCGGCAAGCCAAGAAAGATACCGGCCTGGAAGACGCGATCATCAATGCACAGGGGAAGCTGCTGGGGCGGCCCGTGATCGCGAGTGTGATGGAGTATGCGTTTATCGGCGGCAGCATGGGCGCGGTTGTGGGCGAGGCCATTGCGCGCGCGATCGAGCGGGCAGCGCATACGCGCACGCCGCTGATCATTGTTTCCGCATCGGGTGGCGCGCGCATGATGGAGGGCGTCATCAGCCTGATGCAGCTGGCGAAGATTTCGGCGGCACTGGCGCGGCTGGACGAAGCCAAGGTGCCTTACATCTCGTTGTTGACGGACCCGACCACCGGGGGCGTGACCGCGTCGTTCGCCATGCTGGGCGATTTGAATATCGCCGAACCGGGAGCCCTGATTGGGTTCGCCGGGCCGCGTGTAATCGAGCAGACGATCCGGCAGAAGCTACCGCCCGGGTTCCAGCGCAGCGAATTTCTTCTGCAACACGGCATGCTCGATGCTGTCGTTCCCCGTAAGCAGCTCAAGCCTTATATTGGGCGAGCGCTGGATTTCATGGTGGCGTAGGAAAGCTCTCAGCTCTCAGCTCTCAGCGAAACCCCCACTTCTCGCACAGGACGCGAGAAATGGGCACCCAGGCAACCCTCCGCGACTTTTTCAGCCGTCCGAAGGCTGGTAATCTGATAGTTCAAGCTGATAGCTGAGAGCTGATCCATGTCCTACAAAACCGCGGTGGCGAGCATGTTTGCGCTGGGGCACGAGCTGGCGCAGACGCCGTCGTACAAGTTCGATTTGGCGCACATGCGCGTGTTACTGCGGGCGATGAACCATCCCGAGCGCGGGTTTCCGAGCGTGCTGATCGCGGGAACGAACGGCAAGGGATCGACGGCGGCGACACTGGCTTCAATCCTGGGGGCCTCGGGTTTGAAGACGGGACTCTACACTTCGCCGCATTTGATGCGCATCAACGAACGCATGCGGGTCAACGGCTCAGAGATCGGCGACGACGCGTTTTCCGGGCTGCATGGCGAAGTGGATCGCGTGGCGGAGAAACTGGTCGAACGCGGGGAACTGCCGTGGCATCCAAGCTTCTTCGAGATGATGACGGCGATCGCGTTTGTCCACTTTGCGCGCGAAGGGGTCGACATTGCCGTGCTGGAAGTGGGAATGGGCGGGCGCTTGGACGCTACCAATGTGGTTGAGCCCCTGGTCAGCGTGATTACTGACATCTCGCTCGACCATCAGAAGTTCCTGGGGAATACGGTGGGGGAGATTGCGCGGGAGAAAGTCGGAATCATCCGGGCCGGGGGTGTGGTGGTGACGCTGCCGCAACAGCCGGAAGCCAACGACGTGATCGGGAATGCGATTCTAGATTTGGGAGCGCGGGGCGTGAGTGCGGTGCAGTACGTGCCGCCGGTCTCGCCGGGGAGCACCGAGTACCTGGTACCGAGTACCGATGAGACATTTCACGCTGGCTTCGACGAAAAGCCTTTAACCGCAAAGGGCGCAAAGGAAGACGCAAAGGGCGCGAAGAAATACGTCTATCGGTACCCGCTCGAGGTTCTGGATAAGCAGATCTTGGTTGAGACGCCACTGGTGGGACGGCATCAGCTGCGGAATGTGGCGCTGGCGGTGGCTGCGGCGGAGGAACTGGGCAAGAAAGGGCTGTCTGGAGTCACGGCAGAAACCATTGAACGCGGAATTCGCCAGACCCACTGGCCGGGAAGGTTTCAGGTGCTCGCGGCGCGGGCGGGCTGGCCGGAGATTGTGCTCGATGTGGCGCACAATCCGGCAGGGGCGTGGGCCCTGCGGTCTGCCCTTTCGGAGCGATATGACGACCGTCCGCTGATTTTTGTTTTCGGAGCGATGCGCGATAAGGCAATCTCGGAAATGGCAGAGATTCTGTTTCCACTGGCGCAGCGAGTCATCGCCACGCGGCCGGAGAACCCGCGGTCTGCGTCGCCGGAAGAGATTCAGGCGGCAGCGAGCCGCACCGGGATCGATATTGAGCCGGTTGCCGACGTGGGGCCGGCGCTGGAGCGCGGTCGAGCAGCTACCGGGCCGGAAGCCATCTTGGTGGTGACGGGTTCGATCTATCTGGTTGGGGAAACGATGCGGTATCTCGGGCTGAAGGCTTAGGTCGGACCCGGGACAGTACTTTTTCCCCTAGAATGGGAGCGTGCAGGAAGTGAATTCATCAGTCGATCAGGTGGAGAGCCGTCAAGTCGAGGACCGTTTGCCGGGGAAGGCGACGGCCGCCATTCGCGTAGCTCCTGAGCGGCGAAGTCCCCATGCAATTTCTGGGATGGACTACGGCTGGCTCAGCCGTTTGCGGTCATACTTCATTCTTGATCCATTGATCTGGCTCTATACGCTCGTGATGGGACTGCTTGCGCTCCCCGGCGGGTTGTTCGACCGCGACGGGCGGCGGCTGCACTGGTTTTCCTACGCGTGGTCGTGGCTGATCATGAAGACGATCTTCTCGCCGGTGAAAGTCACTGGTCTCGAGAAGATTGACACGTCGAAGCCGCACGTCTATGCGGCGAATCACGCTTCCGCGCTCGATATTCCTGTCCTCTACGTCAATTTGCCGTTTCATTTCCGCATCGCGTTCAAAAAAGAGCTGCTGTCGTATCCGGTCGTCGGCTGGCAGCTGAAACGGTCCGGGCAGGTTTGTATCGATCAGCAGAATCCTTCGCGGTCGATCGGCAGCATTCGGGCGGCGTTGAAGGGCATCAAGCAGGGACTACCGCTGGTGATTTTTCCCGAGGGCGGCCGCACGCCCGACGGCGAGATCAAGCCATTTTTGCCGGGCGCGTTTTTTCTGGCCATCAAGGCGCAAGTGGATATCGTTCCGGTGGCACTGGTCGGAACCTACGAACTGCTGCCCATGAACACGTATCACATCAAGTGCCGGCCGCTGGAAATGCGGGTTGGAGCGCCGATCTCGACGACAGGGCTGACTATGCGGGATCTGGAGGCGCTCTCCGCCAAGGTCCAAAAGGCGGTGGAGGACTTGTATTATCAGGCTTGAGGTCATCCTGAGCGTAGCCGTCTTTCGGGCGGAGCGAAGGATCTCCTGGGAAGAATCCCCGCTCGGACCAAACGCAAACTGAACCAGCACCAGATCCTAATCGATTGCAGGCCTCGGTAGGAATGGGCTACTCGCCTCAGGCAGCCTTCTTGGTTTCGTCGCAGAGTTGTTGATAGTGCTCCCGCCCGCGCTGATAGCCACGAGTAAAGGCTTCTTCGACTTTCTCGCCGGGATACGCCCGCTGCACGTCTTCCAGAGCAGCATTCATCTCACCCGAGACCTGGTCGAATTCCATGCACCGCATCTTCGCGTGTAGCGCCGCCTCGAAACCGAGACGGTAGAACCGCTCTTCGTCCGCGAAGCTTTTTCCTGGCTTTGGATAACGATTTTCCTCCGCGCTCCGGAGGCCAATCCACCACTGCTCGCGGGCGGCATCCAGCGACTCGGCGCCCGCTTTATTCAACAGGTTGCGAAGGAGTGACGCCGAATGCTCGTCGTCTGGGAGCGCGATGACTACGCTGCGGCCCTTGCGCAGAGCATCTTCATAGACGAAAATTTCGTCTTCGGGAAGCCCCTCGTAAGTGGATTCCTCCGCCTTGTTCCCGACGGCGGCGCCGATCGTGGCGCCAGCGGCTCCCAATATAGCCTCACCCAGCAGACCGACCGCTGTGACCGGCCCGAGGCCCGGAACGAGAGCCATCAGGATGGTGCCTGCGGCAAGTCCCACGCCTCCACCCGCTTAGAGCGCCAACGGCTTTTCCCATCCCGGGTTGTTCTGCGGCATCCACCGGAACTGACCGCATCTCCTGGTTGACCTGATCCACGGTTCCGGGCGTCAGGAGGGTGATGTTGTCGGTTGGGATGCCTGCGGCCTGCGCCTCTTTCACCGCGCGCTCAGCATCTGTTCGAGTCTTGAATACTCCTGTGATCGCTTCCATAGTCACCTCGTTTTAAGGGTTTCCCCCAATGGCCAGTCCAAACTTATATCTTGCCTACAGAGGGGACGCAAATTCTGATGCCTAAACCCCCGGTTGCGGCTCGCGGAATTTTGAGTGCGGCTGACAGCTCGCCTTGGAACCAGGCTTTTTTTGTTAGCGTAACCTTTCGCAGGGCGGCACGGTTTATCCTTGTGACGCGCGGATCCGCGGAGAAACTGATTGAAGGCTCTGAAGAAAGAAGCGGACGAGCGGCTTCTAGTCGAAGCTGCGCAGAAGGACCCCGCTCGCTTTGCCGAGCTTTATGAAATCAACTTTGAGCGTGTGTATGCCTATGCCGTCCGCCGGGTGGGGAACCGCGCCGAGGCAGAGGATCTGACCGCGGATGTGTTTCATCAGGCGCTGGCCAACCTGAAGCGGTTTGAGTGGCGGGGGATTCCGTTTGCGGCCTGGCTGTTCCGGATTGCCGCAAATTTGATTTCTGACCGGTGGCAGCGGGCGGGGCGCGAAGTGGCTGACGATTCCGGGCAGATCGAGTCGGCTCAAGTCAGTCCAGTGGAGATTGAGGAGGTCGAGCGGCGGGCCACCTTGTATCGGCTGGTTGACACATTGCCAGAGGAGCAGCGCCGGGTGGTGGTGCTGCGGTTTGTGGAACAGAAAAGTATTAAAGAAGTAGCGCAGCAGATTCGTAAGACCGAGGGGGCAGTGAAGCAGCTACAGTTTCGCGCGCTGAGTAATTTACGGGCGCGCATGGAGGGTGCCGATGCCTAAGCGCTCTCTACATCCCGGGAATGGCGGTAAGAAGAATGGCGGCCAGAAGAAGATCGAGCAGGTCAACAAGGCTGTCGATCTGATGCTGGCTCGGACCGACGGCAAGCTGGGCAAGGTAGATCCTGAGATTGAACCGCTCGTGCGCATCGCGGCTGAATTGCGCAATCTGCCGCGAGAGAGTTTCAAGGCACGATTGAAATCCGAACTAAGGAGAAATCGCATGTCTACTGTTGTTGCCGAGCCAATCAAAGCCGTTCGCATTACCGCGTCACCAAGGTTAGCGTTCCGAGATCCAGCCAAGGCCATTGAGTTTTACCAGCGTGCCTTGGGTGCGAAAGAGAAGTTCCGTTTCCAGGTGGGCGAGAGCATCCCGCACGCCGAGCTGATGATCGGCGATTCCCCCATCGATGTGACCGGCGAATGGCCCGAGGGAGGCCGCTTCAGCGCCGAGACGCTGGGGCACTCACCCATTTCGATTTCCATCCAGGTCCCGGATGTAGACGCATTTGCGGAACATGCCGTGGGGGCCGGGATGAAGCTGGTGCGTGAGCCCAAAGACCAGTTCTACGGACACCGCGATGCGACGCTCGAGGATCCGTTTGGCTATTCGTGGGCCGTGTACACCGTGAAAGAGGAAATGTCGGTCGAGGAGATGCACCGGCGAATGCAGAAGATGACCACAGGCCCCGAGGGCGGGCAGATGCCCGCGCAAGGAAGCAAGGCGCAGGTGCCGCCGGTTCCTCGCGGATTCCGCATGGTCACGCCGTATCTGGTCGCCGAGAACGGTCCGGCGCTGCTGGACTTTGCCGTGCAGGCGTTCGGAGCAGAAGAGGTGATGCGGGCTGAGACTCCATCGGGCGGCGTACACGGCGAGGTGCGCATTGGCGATTCCATGCTGATGATGGGGGGCGGCATTCCGGGCAAGAAGTTCCCCGGCTCGCTGCATCCCAATGCTCTTCACGTCTACGTCGAGGACGCGGATGCGGTCTGCCAGCAAGCCGTGAAGGCCGGGGCGACGTTGATTGACGAGCCGCGCGATCAGGAATACGGCGAGCGCTCAGGCACGGTGAAGGATCTCGCGGGCAACTACTGGTATATCGCTACGGCCAAGGGCGAGAGCTACGTTCCTAAAGGCCTGCACAGCGTGAATCCGTATTTGCATCCACTGCGGGCCGAGCCGCTCATCAGCTTCATGAAACGTGCGTTCGGGGCGCAGGAAGTCGCCAAGTACGCATCGCCGGATGGCGTGGTGCATCACGCCCAGATTCGCATCGCAGATTCGGTGATCGAGATGGGCGAGGCGCATGGCAAGTATGGGACGATGCCGGCGATGTTCTATCTGTACGTTCCCAACGTCGACGATGCCTATCGACAGGCAGTCGCGGCGGGTGCGACGTCGTTCCAGGAACCCGCCGACCAGTTCTACGGCGACCGTAACGCGGGAGTGAGGGATGCGTTCGGGAATACGTGGTACATCGCGACCCACATCAAAGATGTCGCGATGTGAAGCTGGAGGGGCGGGTGCCGCGCCCGCCCCTTTAGACTGCGGTCCACTGTCAATGATGCCCGTAACTGTGGGAAACTCCCGCCCAAGCAGAGCTTAGACGGGGCACCCTCGGGGGCTAACCGGGGCCGCCCGCCAGTTATGAAATCAGTGTGATCAGACAGGTGACGGAACGTTTTCTCTCAGAAACTCGACCCACGACACGAAGCGATGATCGTAGAAGCGACGTGCTGCCAATTGTGCATCTTTCAACGCATTCTCAAACTCACGATATTCATTTGTTAACCGCCACAGCCGCCAATGAGCCTTGGAGCGATTGTACTGAGCCTCTGCTTCAAATTCGGGAGCTTCGTGAGCTGAGGCTCGACTGAAGCTTGTAACAGAATCCCTAAGCAACTGCTCGGCTCGTTGCGGATCTGTGTCCATTAGGTCTACGCCAAATTCACGCTGGGCGAAACCCAACCTGTGCCACCCCGAATGGTACCCCGGTCGCTGATCGACTTCTTTCTTCCAATAATCGATAGCGGGTTGGAAATCTCTTCTTTTACTTGCCGCGATGGCCTCGTCACGCCCAACAGCCGCGAGACCACCAGAACCATTACCCGGAGTAACTGCGACTCTCGTAGGTGGCTCGTCTTTTTTGTAGTCACTCTCGTCAGGACGGGGCAACAATTTCAGCAAATCGGGGTTACTAATGCTGTACACCGCATTTGCTTCTGCCAAATACCGAGTGTATTCCCATGACCCCGCCTCGTTTTTTAGGCGACTGAGAAGATACGGTCGCATCATCTTATCGAGGAAGATGAATGGACGGGCGTCCCAGACCTCCTGATCTCCTTTTCTTCCCCAAACAAACATCTCGTTTTCCTTGCAAGTCCAGTCTTCCGGTGTGTGGCGATAACCAGCTCCCTGGAGAACGGAGTCCTTTAGGGCGAGCGAACCCGAGAGGGGAGAAGCGTCATTTGCAGCTGTCGGTGGAACTTCAAAAAGCTTAAATGTACATGCTTCGAGTTCCCGATAGATGTCCTGCAACTGATCGTACGGAAACGGCACATGCGCAAATCGGTTTCTGAAGGAGTTTATGGCTTGAAAGGCGTCCTTCACACTTACATGCCCCTGCGTCACACTGGGCGGAACGTCGCAAGCTCGGCTCCAGGCCCGAGCGAAGTTAGCTAGGTCAATGCGCGACTCGTCAGACTCGGAGCTTACAAGAAAAGCCCGGAGTGCACTCAGAAATCCGCTGCCCTCCGTCTCTGACAGCGAAACAGCCTGAATAACCTCTATCCACTTGTCAATTGAGCCGTCAAGTGCACCGACTCCCTTTTCGATGGACTCTTCTTCCGTATTCCAAGTAATGCCATAACAGCGTTCACGCAGTTTAAGAAACTCCTGCTTTTTGCCTACTTGTGCCACACGAGAGGTCGCGGCAGCAGCTAGCGTTATGACTGTGCATTCGCAGATGTGAATTAGCCGCCAAATGAGTTCGTATGGTTCTGCCCCCGACGCTCTCCGTCGCTGATAAACGTCTACCGCTGCATGGATTGACGGCCAAAGCATCTGCTGTCGCAGTGCGCGAAAAATGAAGAACTCGTTAGGCATACTTCCAACCTAGGACTGGGGAAGGGACAAACTCGAATCAACGAAGGGCGTGCATATTCCTTCGGGTCCTGTTCTCACCCATAGACTCGTTTGACCCTCCCTGCACCCTTCTTTAGACTGAAAGATTCAGAGCTTCTGCAGGTCTCAAACTATGGCTGACAGCATTCATGTGAAGCTCCCGGACGGGAGCTTTAAGGAAGTTGCGAAAGGCACGACGGCGCTGGAGATTGCGAAATCGATTAGTCCGCGGTTGGCGGATGCGGCGCTGGCGGCCAAGATATCGTCTAACGGCGAACAGGCGGGCGAGGGCGCCCGCTCCACACTCATTGACCTCACCCGGCCGCTCGATCAGGACACCGATCTTCGTCTTTTGACCGACAAGGATCCTGAAGCGCTGGAGGTCTACCGGCATTCGTCGGCGCATTTGCTGGCGGCGGCGGTGCTGGAACTTTTTCCGGAGACCAAACTTGGGCACGGCCCAGCGACCGAGAGCGGGTTCTTCTACGACTTCTACCGGCCAACTCCGTTTACGCCTGAGGATCTGGAGAAGATTGAGAAGAAGATGCAGGAGTTGGTGCAGCAGAACATCCCGTATGCGCGTGAATTTTTGCCACGCGACCAGGGGCTGGCCGAGTTCAAGAAAGACGGCGACTTCATGAAGTGTCACTTCATCGAGCAGTTCACCAAGCCCGATGAAAAAATCTCGATTTACCGCACCGGAAAGTTTACTGATTTCTGCCGTGGGCCGCATATTCCTTCGACGGGGAAGATCAAGGCGTTCAAGCTGCTCAACATTGCGGGGGCCTATTGGCTCGGGGATGAGAAGAATCCGCAACTGCAGCGGATTTACGGGACGTCGTTCTTTTCGAAGAAAGATCTCGACGATTATCTGAAGCATGTGGAGGAGACCAAGAAGCGCGATCATCGCGTGCTGGGCAAACAGCTGGACCTGTTTTCGATCCAGGAATTGGCGGGGCCGGGGCTGATTTTCTGGCATCCCAAGGGCGGGATCATTCGCAAAGAGATGGAAGACTGGATGCGCGCCGAGTACCTGAAGCGCGGATACGCGCTGGTGTACACGCCGCATGTGGCCCGGCGGCAACTGTTCTACACCTCGGGGCACGAGGGCTACTACTCGCAGAATATGTTCGTCGCGATGGAACTTGACGACGCCGAGTATCGGCTGAAGCCGATGAACTGTCCGGGGCACATTCTGATTTATCGGGACTCGTTGAAGTCGTATCGCGACCTGCCGGTGCGGCTGGGTGAACTGGGCACGGTGTATCGGTATGAGCGTTCTGGGGTGATGCACGGGCTGTTGCGCGTGCGCGGGTTTACGCAGGATGATGCGCATATCTTCTGCACGCCGGAGCAGATCGAGGGCGAGATTGCGGCCTGCCTGGAGTTTGCCCTCGACGTGCTGAAGGATTTCGGCTTCGCCCAGTTCCAGACTGAGTTGTCGACGTGGAATCCGGATGACCGAAAAAATTTTGTGGGCAGCGAAGAGCAGTGGAACCATGCCACGCAATCGCTGGAGAAGGTGTTGAAACAGCGGGGAATCGAGTACAAGACGATGCCGGGTGAGGCTGCGTTTTACGGGCCGAAGATCGACATCAAGCTGGTGGACGCGATCGGGCGGTTGTGGCAGCTCTCGACCGTGCAGTTCGACTTCAACCTGCCGCAGCGGTTTGGATTGGAGTATGTCGCCGAAGACGGCTCGCGCAAGCAGCCGGTCATGGTGCATCGCGCGCTGTACGGGTCGGTGGAGCGGTTCTTCGGCGTGCTGATCGAGCATTATGCCGGAGCGTTTCCGGTATGGCTTTCGCCGGTGCAGGCGGTAATGATCCCGATTAGCGAGCGGCATGCGGAGTATGCGAACAAGGTTGCTTCACAGCTGAAGGAAGTTGGCGTGCGCGTCGAGGTGGATGCGCGCAACGAGAAGATGAATGCCAAGATCCGCGAGCATGCTATGCAGAAAGTGCCGTTCCTGCTGGTGGTCGGAGATAAAGAGGCTGAGGCGGGGACGGTGAATGTCCGGTCGCGGGGGAAAGAGAAGACGGAGGACATGCCAGCGGCGGAGTTTGTGGAGAAGATCAGGAAGCTGATCGCGGAGAAGAGCCCGGGGTTATAGTGGTTCATGTGGGGACGGCCGCCTCGGCCGTCCAGCGGGCGCCAGCCCGTCTTTAGGCATCGTTAAATCAGCGGAGGGTTAACACGTAACAGCGGCGGAGCTTCGCTCCGCGGACAGCCGGGGGCGGCTGTCCCCACGTAAGCTCTCCCACATTGGCTGTGCGATACCATGGTGCCGTGCATTCACTGGCGGAGCGTGTGCTTGTCCTTATTCGGCGGCAGGAACTGCTGAGGGCCGGGGATCGTGTTGGAGTCGCCGTTTCTGGTGGCATTGATTCTGTGGCGCTCCTGCGGCTGCTGCTGGAGTTCCGGGGCGAGCTGGGGATTGTGCTTTCTGTCGTTCATTTCAATCACAGGCTGCGCGGGGCGGAGTCTGATGCGGATGAACGGTTCGTGGCGAATCTGGCGCGTGAGCACGATCTGGAGTTTCTTTGCGACGGCGATGATGTCGCGGCGTGCGCGGCGGAGGAGCATGCCAGCGTGGAGGCGGCGGCGCGGGAGTTGCGGTATGGGTTCTTTCGGCATCTGCTCGGGCAGGGTCGAGAATCCGAGAATCAGGGCGTGAAAGTCAAAGTCCCCACCCTGTCCCCGCAAAAGGCGCGGGGACAAGGGTGGGGCACCCAGATTCCCTATTTGAACGAGATCGTCACTGGGCACACGCTTGATGATCAAGCCGAGACGGTGCTGATGCGGATGATTCGGGGGGCGGGGATGCGCGGGCTGGGCGGGATTTATCCGCGGATTGTCGTGGAAGATGATGACGGGGAATTTTGCGGCCGGATTGTGCGGCCGTTGCTGACGATTCGGCGGCGCGAACTTGAACGATATCTGAGCGAGCTTGGGCAAGACTGGCGCGAAGATTCGACCAACACCGATGCCACGTTCACCCGCAACCGCGTGCGCAGGCTCGTGCTCCCCTTGCTGGAAAAGGAATTCAATCCGGCCGTGACTGAGAGTCTTGCCGAATTAGCGGAGATTGCACGTGGCGAGGAAGACTACTGGGAGAATGAACTCGCGGGCTGGATGGGGACCGCGGCACACTGGGCTGAACCGGATTGGGCGCGGGAGCCGTCTGGTGCGGATGGTCTGGTTCAGATCGCGGCCCCCACTTCTCGCGCAAAAGGCGCGCGAGAAATGGGGCACCCGGGAATTAGTGATCTCCAGTCGAGAATTGAAAATGCTCCGTGGCTGGTCATGGATGCCTCGGTGGATCGCGTCTGGTTTCTTGGGGAGCCGATTGCGGTGCAGCGCCGAGTGGTCAAAGCTATCGGTGAGCAAGCGGGGATTCCGCTCGAGTTCAAGCATGTCGAGGAGATTCTCCGTTTTGCCCAAGGGGACGTAGGCTCCGGCAAGGAACTCGCTCTTCCGTTGGGGTGGAAAGTTGTGCGAGAGTCCGACCGGCTGGTCTTCCTGACTCCCGATTTGCGTGAACCGGCACCGCAACGGGATTACGAGTATGCCCTTCCGGTCCCCGGAATGATCGTCGTGCACGAGGCGGGGTTGGAATTCGAAGCACAGCGCATTCCAGGGGGCACAAAGGCAGGGTATGATCCAGACCGGCTGCTGGACGCGGAATCTTTGCCCGGACCCCTAAGGGTGCGGAACTGGCGTCCGGGAGACCGATTCTGGCCCGCTCATACCAAGTCCCCCAAAAAGATTAAAGAACTGCTGCAGGGGCGTCGTGTGGCCTTGCGGGACCGGCGCTTGTGGCCCGTGGTGGTGAGTGGGGATGAGATCGTGTGGGTGCGGGGGTTTCCGTCTCCAGCGAAACTGCAGGCGAAGCCGGGACGTGATGCCGTCTTCATTGCTGAAAAGCAAGTGGCCGATAAAGCGGCGATGTAGAATCCAGAGGGCGCACTACTTCGATGAACGGTTCACGATCCGAGCCACTCCGCCAGGTCATCACCAGCGAGCAGATCCAGAAGCGGGTGAAGGAACTGGCGCGGCAGATTTCCGACGATTATAAAGGGCAGACGATCCAGATGTTGGCCGTGCTGGAGAACGCGTTCATGTTCCTGGCTGACCTGGTGCGGGCGCTGGAAGTTCCGGTCGTGTGCCAGTTCGTCAAACCGAAATACAGCCGGCCGCAGCCGGGCGCGGCGCACGATGTCATGGAAATTTTCTTTAGTCACGAACCGGATATTCGCGGGCAGCATATTCTGCTTGTGGAAGGGTTGGTACACTCTGGCGTGACCAGCGAATTTCTCATGAGCGACCTGCGAGCCCGCGGAGCGGCATCGGTGAAACTGGTGACGCTGCTCGACCGGCAGTCGGCGCGGCGCGTGCCGTTGCAGCCGGATTATTTTGGGTTCCTGGTCGATGAGACTTTTCTGGTCGGCTACGGCCTGGGTGCGGTCGAGCAGACGAACCGGAATCTGCCTTACTTGGCGGCGGCAAATCCCGGTGTACCAGTGACTTAAGTCATTCCAGGGTCGCCGCGCCTTTTTGGCGGGGACAAGGTAGAATAAGCTTCTAGGCATTTCGTCAATCAAAAACTGCCGAAAAGCATCTAACTTTGTAGGAGTCTGGGTGGTGCTGGCAGCCACCCTTGCTGAACTGAGGAGTCGTCTAGGTGAACTCAACTGTAAAGACCGTATTGTTCTGGTTGCTCATCGTGGTCTCGGCGGCGTTGTTGTGGGAAGTGGTAAAGGGCGCCCGGGACGGCCAGAAAGACAAGGAAGTAAACGTCACGCAGTTCATGAGTGACGTGGATCAGAACAACGTTCGCGAGCTTACGGTCAACGGGATGGAAGTGCACGGTAAGTACCGCGACGGCTCTGCGTTTCACACCACTGCGCCGAGCAACTACTTCACTCCCGAGATGCTGAAGACTCTGCAGAGCAAGGGCGTCAATATCACGTTCCGCGACATCAACAGCGGAAGTTTACCGCTGCAATTGCTGGGGACGTGGGCGCCGCTGATCCTACTGGCCGCGTTGTGGTTTTTCATGATTCGCCAGATGCAGACGGGCGGGAACAAGGCCTTGTCGTTCGGCAAGAGCCGGGCGCGGCTGCTCTCGATGCAGCAGAAGAAAGTTACGTTCAAAGACGTGGCGGGCGTTGAAGAGGCCAAGGAAGAACTGCGCGAAATTATTGAATTCCTGCGCGAGGCGCAGAAGTTTCAGAAACTGGGCGGACGCATTCCGAAGGGCGTGCTGCTGGTCGGGCCTCCGGGAACTGGCAAGACGCTGTTGGCTCGCGCGGTCGCGGGCGAAGCGAATGTTCCGTTCTTCTCGATTTCCGGTTCCGATTTCGTGGAAATGTTCGTCGGCGTCGGCGCCAGCCGCGTGCGCGACTTGTTCGAGCAGGGCAAGAAGAATGCTCCCTGCATTATTTTCATCGACGAGATCGATGCGGTTGGACGCCATCGCGGTGCCGGCCTGGGTGGCGGACACGACGAGCGCGAGCAGACTTTGAATCAGCTGCTTGTCGAGATGGACGGGTTCGAGTCGAACGAAGGAGTCATTCTGATGGCGGCGACGAACCGGCCGGATGTGCTGGATCCGGCGTTGTTGCGGCCTGGGCGGTTTGACCGGCGGGTGGTGGTGAGTCGTCCGGATGTGCGGGGGCGCGAGGAAATTCTCCGCGTACACACCCGCAAGGTTCCTCTTGCCGAGGATGTTGATCTCTCTGTGCTGGCTCGCGGGACACCTGGGTTCTCCGGGGCCGATTTGGCCAACATGGTGAACGAGGCAGCCTTGGCGGCGGCGAGGCAAAATCGCAAGGCGGTTTTGCAGTATGACTTTGAGCTGGCGAAAGACAAAGTTCTAATGGGGGTGGAGCGCAAGTCGCTGCTGCTTACCGACGAAGAAAAAAAGAACACGGCCTACCACGAAGCGGGGCATGCCCTGGTGGCGGCGAAGATGCCGAACTCCGATCCCTTGCACAAGGTCACGATCATTCCTCGCGGAATGGCCTTGGGCGTGACCATGCAGTTGCCGGTCGATGACCGGCACAACTACTACAAGAACTATCTGGAGACCGAGATCGCGATCCTGATGGGCGGACGCATTGCGGAAGAGTTGTTCCTGAACGTGATGAGCACCGGCGCGGGCAACGATATCGAGCGGGCCACGGACATGGCGCGCAAGATGGTCTGCGAATGGGGTATGAGCGAGCTGGGTCCGATGACCTTCGGGAAGAAGGAAGAGCAGATCTTCCTGGGGCGCGAGATTGCACAGCATCGCGACTATAGCGAAGACACGGCGATCAAGATTGACCAGGAAGTGCGCAAACTGGTCAACAACGGCTATCACATGGCGAAGCAGATCCTGTCGGAGAATCGCGATGTGCTCGAAAAGATTGCCAGGGCGCTGATTGAACGCGAGGTTCTGGATGCGAATGAGATCAAGATGCTGGTTGAGGGCCGGGAGCTTCCGCCGGTTCAACCTCCGCCGACCAAGCCCGATGACGGCGTGCAGCATGTGATCAAGCCGGAATTGCAGCCGGGACGCGCCAAGGGCGGGGAGCGGCCGGCTACCGCATAATTTTGCTTTTCTGTTTCTTGGAGCGGCGCGAAGTAGCGCCGCTTTTCGTTTCCAGAGCGGATTCGTCGTGACCATATTTGATTTGAAAAGGGCACACCAGTTCAGCCCTGGCAAAGTCTTTGTCATCCTGAGGTGCCGCTCTTTGGCGCCGAAGGACCTATGCACTGTCGCCAGATGCACAGGTCCGTCGGCGGGCAAGAGCACCCCGCCTCAGGATGAGAACACATGCTAAGGCTCGCCGTCGCAGTACGGAGGCCGTCCAGGGCCGCGGACTCGCCGCTCGGTTCGCTAAAAAACCACTAAATCCGGCTATTACTGGGTCGATTCGTTGCTTCATGCAGGGGACCGCTAAGGCCTGTTTTGTGCTATAATTTGAACAGTCGCTAATGGTCCTAAGTGTTAGCATTTCAATAACTTGAGGTCGGTTCGACCAGACTTAAAAGCAGTTGTCTGGGGCGAATTTTCCAGCCGAATTCCAGGGCCTGCGTGACACAGAGTTCAGAGAAAAATCGGGACATTTTCGCGGAGCGGAATGGCCACTAAAGAGATTAATCCTCCCATCATCGACGCCAAGACAAAAAACGGAAGAGTGACTCCGATCAGCGCAGCGAACGGCGCAACGAACGGTAACAGCGAGTACACCGCCGATTCCATCAAAGTGCTGGGCGGTATGGAGGCGGTGCGCAAGCGTCCCGCGATGTATATCGGATCGACGGGCGAACTGGGGCTGCACCATCTCGTCTACGAAGTGGTCGACAATTCCGTCGATGAGGCGCTGGCGGGATTTGCCACCAAGATTGAAGTCACGATTCACCTGGACAATTCGATCACGGTCGTTGATGACGGACGCGGCATTCCCGTCGATGATATGGACATCGACGGCGAAAAAGTTTCGGCGGCACAAGTCGTGATGACCACGCTGCATGCTGGCGGGAAATTTGATTCGTCGACTTACAAAGTTTCTGGCGGATTACATGGAGTGGGTGTGTCGTGCGTGAATGCTTTGAGCGAAGAACTGGAACTGGAAATCTGGCGGGATGGCGCGACCTGGCAGCAGACATATTCCCAGGGCGAGCCCACCAGCAAGATGCGGAAGACTGGCGTCGCCAAAGTCAAGCGCGGGACCAAGGTTCACTTCACGCCCGACCGCTCGATTTTTACGGAGACTCAATACAACTACGACACGCTGGCCCAGCGGTTGCGCGAACTCGCGTTCCTGAACAAGGGACTGCTGATCACGCTTACCGATGAACGTTCTACGGACTCAAAGTCGGGCGAAGCCAAGCATACCGAATTCAAGTACAACGGCGGCATTGCGGAGTTTATCAAGCATTTGAACCGCGGAAAGCAGGTACTCCACGACAAGCCGATCTACATGGAAGCGGAGCGCAGCGGCGTGGTCATGGAGATCGGCCTGCAGTACAACGACGCTTATTCGGAGAGCGTATTCAGTTTCGCGAACAACATCAACACCGTCGATGGCGGAACGCATCTCTCCGGATTCCGCACGGCGCTGACCCGCACAATCAATTACGCGGGACAGCAGATGGGACTGTTCAAGGATGTGAAGGAGAATCTGACTGGCGACGATGTGCGCGAGGGTCTGGTCGCCGTCATCAGTGTGAAGCTGCCGCAGCCGCAGTTCGAAGGCCAGACCAAGGGGAAATTGAATTCCGATATCGCAGGCGTCGTAACCGCGTTCGTGAACGAACGCCTGGGCGCGTTTTTCGAGCAGAACTCGACCGTCGCAAAGAAGATCATCAACAAGGCTGTGGATGCGGCGCGGGCGCGCGAAGCGGCACGCAAGGCGCGTGACCTGACGCGGCGCAAGGGCGCGCTAGATTCCGGCGGGTTGCCGGGCAAGTTGGCTGATTGCTCCGAGCGCGATCCGAATCGGTGCGAGCTGTTCCTGGTCGAGGGCGAGTCGGCAGGCGGGACGGCGAAGCAGGGGCGTGATCGCCGCTTTCAGGCGATCCTGCCGCTGAAGGGAAAAATTCTCAACGTCGAGAAGGCGCGCTACGACAAGATGCTGGCGCACGAGGAAATCCGCGCCATGATCACGGCGCTGGGGACGGGCATCGCGAAAGACGACTTCGATCCGACGAAGGTGCGGTACGGGAAGATCATCCTGATGACCGATGCCGACGTGGACGGAAGCCACATCCGGACGCTGCTGCTGACGTTCTTTTTCCGGCACATGCAGGATTTGATCAAGCGCGGGAATGTGTTTATTGCGCAGCCGCCGCTGTTCTCGCTGAAGAAGGGCAAGTCGCAGCAGTACATCAAAGACGAGCGCGAATTTGTGAAGGTCATGGTCAAGCGCGCGGCGGAAGGGCTGAGCGTCCGCTACGGCGAGGGCGCCGCGAGAGTCGAGGGTAAAGACCTGGCGCGCTTCATGACCGTGCTCGACGAGTACCTGGGATTCTTCGACAAGCTCGACAAGCGCGTGCGCAACGAGCGCGTTACGGAACTCGTTCCCAAGCTTGATCTAGCGAAACGTGCGGATTTTGAGGGCGACAAAAAGGAAGCGCCCAAGAAGATTGAGCGGCTGGAGCGGGAAATCAAGAAGCTGCAGAAAGAAGAAGGCTTCAAGAGTGTCGAGGCGCGGTTCGACGAAGAGCACAATCTGTGGGAAGTGGCCTTCGTCAACAAGCACGGCGCCGAGCACGTCATCAACTGGGAACTGGCTTCCAGCGCGGAATGCCGGCAGATGATTTCGAAATACAAGCAGATCGAGCCGTTCATGCAGCCGCCGTTCGTGGTCGAGACCGTGGTCAAGGCAGCACCGGCCAGCGGCAATGGCGATGGGGCGGGCGACGAAGCTGAAGCGGCGGATGGCGAGCAGGCGGACAAGAAGCCCGCTCCCAAAGTGGCGAAGAGGAAAGAGATCGAAGTGGTCGAGAAGACGAGCGCTCGCGACCTTCGCGATCACGTGATCAACGAGGGACGCAAGGATTTCGCCATCCAGCGCTACAAAGGGCTGGGCGAAATGACCGCGCCCCAGCTTTGGGAGACGACCATGGATCCGGAGCGGCGCACGCTGCTTTCGGTGAGGCTCGAGGACATCGCCGAGTGCGAGACCATCTTTACCACGTTGATGGGCGAGGACGTGGAGGCGCGGCGAAAGTTCATCGAAGAGAACGCGCTGGACGTGAAGAACCTGGACATTTAAGTGCGTTTGCCACGGATCGTCGCCGATTTCCACGGATAGAGCAAGAGCCACTGAGCGCGATTTGGATGGAAAATTGCCCCGGGCAGCCGCGTAATGCTAATGCAACCACGAAGGACACGAGGTTACACGAAGGGAGATTTTGTGATTCAAGGCCAGGTCTTCTTCGTGAGCCTTCGTGCCCGTGGTTAAGATTTGCAGTGGTGCGGCCTGTGGCTATTGCAAAAGCTGGTTTTCCGGTTCCGGTTTCTCGCCGCGGAAGACGCGTGAGATGCCGCGAACGACGCGGCGCATAGGCAGTTCGCCTTTGGCATCGGCAAAGAAAATCTCGCCGGTGCGGGTGCCGCGGTAGTACCAGCGCTTGAGCAGGGCAAGATGCTCCATGTTCTCCAATGCAGATTTAATCCTGGTCGTCGGGGATGATTGCAGGGCTTCTTGCACTCGCGATTCCATGGACTGCGATTTTGTGTGCTCAGCGGCTTGAATGCTGAACTGGATCGGGCCTGAGATTCGCCCGGAGGCGATGTGAAAGAACGCCACTGAGCCGTCAATATGGCTCGGCTGAATCATGAGGGCGGAGAGCCGGTCGAGGCGTTGGACGATTTCGGGAAGTTGGCTTACGACCGGTTTGAGTTTCTCGACGCGCACGTGGATCGCGGCGGCGTCTTCGAAGGCCAGCCTGGCTGATGCCGCTTCGCGCTCGGCCGCAAGTTCACGGAGCAGAGAGTCTCCGGATGAATCGAAGTACGTCTGCACGCGGTTCACTTCCACGGCGTACTCATCATCAGTGCAGCCCTTGAAACACGGCGCCAGGCACATTTTCATCTCGGAATAGATGCACCCGGGAAACTTCGGATCAGGATTCAGGTCGTCCACGCAACGGCGCATCTTGAAGAAGTCGAGGGAATCATTCATGAACTTCTCAGCGGCGATGCGGGAGACGAATGGACCGTAGTAGAGAGAACCCCCGTTGATCCGGCCCAAGCGCGTGGTAACTGACGCGCGCGGGTATTCGTTTTCGAGGTGCAGTTTGACGAATGGCGCGAAGCGGAAGCGCAGGCGGTTCGAGTATGTCTTCGGAAACGCGGCTCGCAGGACCGTGTAGAGCAGGAACCCGGACTCAAAATCGGATCCGGTCGGTGCGTACTCAATCATGCGGACGCGGTCGCGGAGGTTGAGCTTTTTCGTGCGCTCTTCGACTGGCCCGAGGAGTCGCTGCAGACGACGGCGCAGGTTTGCTGTCTTGCTGACATAGGGCTCGGATTGTGCGTTTTCCCCGCGCAGCAGGAAAACCGCCGGGGCGGCGGGGACCGCCGAGAAGACGTCGGCGTCCCGCTGAGGCGCGAATTCCAGGCGCTCAGTCAGCACAAGAACGATTCTAGTGGGAATTCGATCCAAGAGCACGGGGCCGCGACCAAAGACGTCGCGGCCTGGACGGGTCAAAGACCCGTCGCCACACGGAGTTACCGGAAGTTGGCGCTGCGGAATTTCTGGCGGAAGTCCGTGCCGTCGAGAGTGACAACGCGGCACATTTCGTGCAGGCGGGAGCGCATACGTTCGCCGATGCGGTCGCCGAGGGTTTCGCCGCGGGTCGCAGCCCGCGCGGGAGAAATCGAACTCGCAACGCCCGCCGCCGGCTGGTCGTCGAAGTTCGTAGTGATGATCGTGGTGCGATTGTCGTTGTAGCGCGTGTTCAGGATGAGGCTGACGGTGTCCCACACCCATTCCGTCGGCTTCACGGCGCCCAGTTCGTCGAGGATCACAACGTCTGTGTCGAATACCGGCCGGAGAACGTCTAACTCGGTGGTCTGAACAGCCGAGTTATAGGAGTTCTGGATTTCCTTCAGCAGTTCGCGATAGTCATAGAACAGGCAGGAGATGCCCCGGTTAAGGATCAACTCCTTGATGATTCCGACAGCCAGGTGCGTCTTGCCAGTGCCGATCTTGCCGATAATCAAGAGTCCTTTATCGCCGCGCGGATCGCACTTCTTCGCGAAATTGGAGGCTACAAAATGGGCCTCGGCCAGGGACGGGTGGGCGCCAGGGAAGTCGGTGTCATAGTTGGTTAGCTCGCAGTGCTCGTAGCGGCGCGGGATGCGAGCCGCGGCCAGCAAAGACTGCGTCCGCGACCGCAACTGGCAGTCGCAGCGCGCCACACGACGTTCGCTCTTGCCGCTGGCGGCATTAGGGCCCGGGGGCACAGTTTTCCAGCCTGTTCCTTCGCATAACGGGCAAACTTCTGTAGGAGCCTTAATCACCGGAACCGTCCAAACTGAAGCGAATTTCCTCTCTTCGACTTTGCACCGGAATGCGTGTTTCAAGCAAGCCGGAAAGGCTGGCGGCCTGTGTACATCCTGTGAAGGAAGCACGCGGATTGTGGACGGCGTAGGAAAACCGTCCGGGCTGAGGCTAAAAGCCGCTAGGGAAGGCCCAATTCGGGCCAGGCAGGTGTGAAACAGGCTTCCGGCGCGGATTTTCACAGTTGACATTCGCCGCAGAGGGAGGAAAATACCAAGCGACCAGGTTTCCCAACTCAGCCATAGCCAGTTTTCCTCCCGGTGTAGGCTGGGCACGAAAGAGACCTGCGAGGAGAGACTATGAACAAAGCGGACCTAGTTGACAAGATCGCAGGCGCATGTGAAATCAGCAAGGCACAAGCCTCGACTGCGATTGATACCGCCGTGGACAGCATTACGTCTGCCCTCCGCAAAGGAGATCGGGTAGCTTTGATTGGCTTCGGCACTTTTTCCGTGTCGCAAAGAAAGGCACGGAACGGGCGCAACCCGCAGACCGGAGCTACTATCAAGATCGCCGCCCGCAAAGTGGCGAAGTTTACCCCTGGGGCTGAACTCAAGAAGTCTGTCAATAAAAAGTAGACCGGAAGTCAAACTCAAGATCGAAGATCAACGGAACGGCAGGGGGTCGGCCCTGCCGTTTTTGCTGCCGCAAGAATGGGGTCATGCGCGAGCCGCGAAGATTAGCCGAGGTTTTTCCGAGTTCTGTGCGAGCGAGCGGAACTTTAGGGAGGTACCGAGAAGATCTGCGCTACAGCAATTGCTGTATCTGGGGCGCGAACGCGATGGTACCCATTCCAAAGGAGGTGCGACGCTTCCAACTATACTGCTCACAGCAAAGCAACCACAATGCGCTCACCATTGCCCGTCTCTATTCCGCAACTCGATGACCGAGTTGGGATATTTTGGTGCGGAGGAAGTCGCACGCGGCCTTGCTTGCGCAAACTTGCCGCGCATGGTCCAGGACCGACGAGTCTCGGGCACGACGGCCCGCAAAGAGACAACTCTTGTGGCACGCAACGTGCACGGGTTTTGGACAGGCGGCCTCAGCCCGAAGGGAGAAGAAGGTTATGACATACGTGATGACCAAGCCTTGTCCGGTCTGCAAACAGCAACTAACCAAGAAAGTGCCCACCGAGACCGTACAATGCGCCTGCGGCAAGCATGTTTGGCAGGGGTAGTAGCGTATTCGCAACACTCGCCGCCCGGATTGTTGTTTCGATTTGTCCACGCGGCCTCCGGCGACAAGACGTTAAGCCAAACGCAAACTCAAGAGAGACGCTCGGGCCTTGCTGTTCTCCTTATCCGGTTCGATGGTCAAATCAAGCAGTGTGACGTATGGAAGGTCAACAGCATAGTCCTCCGTCTCCCGCGTGGCGTCCGGCGAACTGAAATTCCACTGCTGCCGCACGATTTCATGGAATGAATGTCCCCGATCTGGTGACCATCGCAGGGTGAATTCTTGGGTGCGTTTGACTTCGGTCTCCTCGAATACAACCGCGATGCGTCTGAGCTTTTGTGGTGCGTCAAAGATCAGCCGAATCGTCTGGATACCCGGCTCAGCCGCACGCCAGCCTCCCTTAGCTTGCGGTAAGAGAGCAGATTCAATGGGAAAGGCATTGTCCTCGGACGTTATTTGAACAGATGCGGTACTTTCCAAGTCGAGCCACTCTTGCTCAGCAGGTGGGTGAAGCGTCCCGTCGAAAATCCGTTTGCGCATTTTAAGCCTAATTTCCTCTAGATCTCGCGACCGTGACGTCGGGACCGCGAGAAGAGCGTCTCCCCTGAGCTCCCCAGAAGAAAGCCTGCAACATTCGGAACTGGATCGCGCCTGATGTCCGGATTTTGAATGCATGCCTCAGGCGGCCAAATCAATTTTTGTGATCGCGGGAGGTTCATGTTTCTCTTCGATCCTGCCCTCACTGCTGATCTTCGCCAGTTCGGAGTTAAGTTCCGCTCCGACCAGCATGGCGAAGCCTGTCCAATAAAGCCACGTCATCAATGCTATGCCTGCACCGAGCGTCCCGTAAGTCTTGTTAAAGTTTGCGAAATGCTGAAAGTAAAGCCCGAGCAGATAGGAGAGCGCAAGCCAGCAGCCTACGGCAAGGATCGCGCCCGGCAGTGTGGGTAAGAAACGCTGCTTAACATTCGGAGCAAGGAAGTACAAAGCTTCTACCGCGAGGATTGTGAACCCGATCGCAATGGACCAATGAATGTACGGCCACAGCGAAACAAATACATAGGAGAGGTGGACGCGACCGGCGAGCCATTCTCCGAATCTGGGCCCGACAATCATCACGGACAGGGCTACGAGCATCAAGACTCCAGTCATGAGCGCTAAGCCCACTGCCAAGGGGCGTGTCTTCCAGAACGGTCTATCGTCTTCGACGCCGTAGGCAATATTCAAGGCTTCGATAGCCGCCGCGAATCCGCCCGATGCCGTCCAAAGCGTTCCCACAATACCGAGGGAAAGGAACGTTCCCCTGCTAGGAGTAATCACATCAGACAAAACTCTGCGGACCAGCCCCATGCTGTCCGGAGGCAAGAACCGCGTCATCATACTCAGCGCCTGGTTGAAAAGATTGGGAACGGGCAGGTACGCCACAACGGCCGATAAAAGGATCAGGGATGGAAAGAGCGAGAGAACGAAGTAGTAGGAGAGCGCAGCAGCCATTTGCAGAGTGTGGTTTCGAAATACGTCTCCGTAGGTTCCGGCCAACGCATCCTTGATGGGTGCCAGCATCACGATTCTTGGATGCAATTCCTGGTTTCTTGGTCCAATAACGACTTTCGGCGGGTCTCCCCGCACGCCGGGCGGGAATTGCTCGCGTAGTGCCGCTTTTCGTTGAAAGTTGTAATTCCGGCGCAGGGCAGCGGCGCGGCTTCGGCATCGCTCAAACTTTCTGGCAGCTCATCGCAGCCGGGGCATCGTCCGTATCCCCCCGCTCATCTAATTGAATGGAGGACTTGAAGGAGGTCAACAATGCGGCGAACAGGAATTGCCTTCGCGGCAAGCTTCTTTCTGGCCGCGATTTTATCTGCGCCTGCTTGGGGAGTGAATTCGAGCGCAAATTCAGCGGTGCCGGGGACGCTCAATTATGTCGAGGGCCAGGTTTCAATAGGCGAGCAGAGCCTCGACGCAAAATCGATTGGTTCCGCCGAGTTACAGACCGGTCAAAGGCTGACGACCGGGAATGGGAAGGCGGAAATTCTACTCACGCCCGGTGTCTTTTTCCGAGTGGGAAACAACTCGTCGGTGAAGATGATCTCGCCCAGCATCACCAACACGGAGTTGTCGTTAGAAAACGGCCACGCGATGGTCGAGGTCGCCGAGATCCATCCGGAGAATGACATTCGCGTCACCGAAGACGGAGTAAGCGCGAGATTGGTAAAGACTGGTCTGTACGATTTCAATCAGAAGCAAGATGAACTCCGCGTCTTTGACGGCAAAGCCGTCGTTGAGGGCGGCCCCAAAGAGGTGACAGTGAAAGGTGGCCGCGAACTGAGTCTCGTGGCTAACAATTCGCCGAAGGTACAGAAATTCGATCGAAAATCTTACGATGAGGGCGATCTGTATCGCTGGAGCAGTTTACGATCGAGCTATCTGGCCGAAGCCAACGTCGATGCGGCCGGCATCTACGCGGCCAATGGATGGGGGCCGTGGGGATACGGCTGGATGGGGGCGGACTGGTATTGGGATCCATGGTTTGACGCTTTCACGTTCATTCCCGGAGACGGGATCTTCTATAGTCCCTTCGGCTGGGGCTTTTATTCACCATGGTTGGCGTACCAGGCTCCCTTTTACGGATGGTATGGGCGAGGATACCCTCACTACTATCACCACTTCAGCACGAACTATCGAAACTGGGGCCCTGGCTCACACTATGTAGCCAGCGGCCGTTACGCGAACGGCATTTATCGGGGTCCGGGATCGGTTGGACGTGGCTTCCACTCGGGACCTGCCGTGGGATCGCGCGGCTTCGGAAGAGCAGGCTCCGGGTTCCATTGGGGGCGGTGGATTTCACGGCGGTGGTGGTTTCCACGGCGGCGGCGGTGGCTTCCACGGCGGTGGTTTTCGCGGCCGCTGACGTGAATTGAACCGTGCGAGGAGGCTCCGATGATTCCATCAGCGGGGCCTTCTCTTCAGGACATGCGCTGTGTTGCCTGTTTAATCCTCGTCAAGGTAGTCTCCCGGCCTAGCACTTCCAGCGTCTCAAATAGTGGCGGAGCGTTCTTGCGTCCGCACACCGCAACCCGGATCGGCTGAAACATCTGCCCCGCCTTCACCCCTAATTCCTGAGCAGCGGCGCGCAGAGCCTGATCGAGGGGGTCGTGCCGGAACTCAACGTTCGCCAAAACGGCGCGAGCCTTCTCCAGAACTCTCCGCGCCATCGCCGCGTCTCCCTTTTGCGGAATCAGTTCGGCGGGGTTGTAGGGCGGCAGTTGTTCTACAAAGAAAAAGTCGGCGGCGGTGAGCACGTCGCGGAGCAGCTTGATGCGCTCACGGATGAGCGGCGTAATCCGCAACATCTTTTCCGGCCTGACGTCGAATCCGGCTTCGCGGACGATGGGCAGCAACCGCTGGCTCAGATCTTCAATGGCAAGGCTACGAATATGTTCCGCGTTGAGCCAGACCGCCTTCGGGTCGAAGGTTTCTTCCGGCGTTGTGGCGGGTTCCTTGAAATTCACCACCGCATTCGCCCGGTTGATGCCTTCCAGCGAAAACGCCTCGATCAGTTCCTGCTGGCTCATCTGCTCGCGATCGTTTTTCGGCGACCAGCCCAGCAGGCACAGGAAATTGATGAAGGCCTCGGGCAGAAATCCGGCGTCGCGATACGTGGTTACACTCACGACAGGTCCGTGGCGGCGCTTCGAGAGCTTCGTCCCATCTGGCGCGACCAGCAGCGGAAGGTGCGCAAACTGTGGAGGCGCGCAACCGGCGGCTTCGAAGATCAGAACATGTTTGAACGTGTTCGTAAGATGATCCTGCCCACGAATGATGTGGCTGATGTGCAGGTCGGCATCGTCGGCGCACGAGGCCAGGTGATAGGTCGGCATGCCGTCGGAGCGCAAAAGGGCAAAGTCTTCAATGTCGGCGCCGGCCTTCATCTGTTCACCATAAACTGCGTCGCTAAACCGCACTACTTGTCCGCCTTCGCGCGGAACTCGGAAGCGCAAGGCAAACGGCTCCCCACCGGCTGCGCGGCGATCGCTTTCGTCGCGCGAAAGTTCGCGCATACCGGGATTAAACAACCAAGTCCCCTGCGCGCCAGACTTTTCGCTCTCTCCCGTGTGGGCCGGGGCGAAATCGCGATAAGCCAGACCCTTCTGGAGAATGGCATCGGCCATCTGCCGGTGCAGCGTCCCGCGCTCGGACTGCTTGTACTCTTCGTCCCAGCCCAGCCCAAGCCACTTCAGGCCCTCAAAAATCGAGCTGACGGAGGCGTCAGTGTTGCGTTCCACATCAGTATCGTCGAGCCGCAAAATCATGGTTCCACGATTCCGGCGGGCGTACAACCAGTTGAAAATGAAGGTGCGAGCGCTTCCGACATGGAGAAATCCCGTAGGTGATGGAGCAAAACGTACGCGTGGCGTCGGGTGCGAGGATGAATCTAACGAGTCGGGCATCGGTCCAGTTCGCAGCGGAGATTACATGGCGCAAGGCGAGAGACCGAAAACCAGAGCCCCGTCGCGATCAGCCAAGGCTCGATGGTACGGGCGGTCGGAAGGCATCGTCAAGCTGGGACGCAAGAACGATTTTGCAACAAACTCATTCACACGGCTACACGAACGGAACCCCATGTACTGAAATCCTGTTGTTTTCGGGCACTCGGTGTGAAACCATAACAGCACACTGTTTCCCCCCGAAACTGAGTGGAAGGACTTCGCCCAGGGTGTCTTTGCGGACCCTATGAACAGTGTCGTTATTACTGCCGTCGTGGTGCCGGGCTTCGTCTCGGTTCTGCTGTTCCTCGTCTTCACCTATCTGCATGAGCAGAGCCGCCAAGCCTACTTCCGCGCGTGGAAATGGGCCTGGGCCTGCTATTCGCTGCACTACGTGCTCGATGCGTTTCCCGCGTCTCCTCTAGCTTTTTTTGTCAGCGAGCTTTTCCTGGTGGCGATGGCCCTGTGCATCTTCGTTTCGACGCGGCTGATGCGTGCCTCAGTTTATCGATACCGCTGGTATGACGCCGCAGTCGCGGCATTTGGCGTCGCCCTGGCATTGTTGACGCTGCGTGGCCACATGGTAGGCGGCATCTTTCACCCTGAGGCGCAACCTGCGATCCGGCTAGGGCTGGGTCTGGCCGGTATTCAGTTGTACTGCTCCGCTGTCTTTTATTTGAACGGCCACAGGCGCGGATCGCTTGCCTTTCAGGTGCTTGCGATTTCACTCGCGCTGTGGGCCGTGTTGATGGGCGTCGGGCAGCTGCAGAATCCTTCGGTTTTCGGCACTGCCAGCCGGCTGTTCGGTCCCGTGCCACAGATGCTGCTGGGCATCGCCATGGTCATGGTGTTGTTTGAGAATCAGCGCAACGCCGTGCAGGAAAACACTCTAGCCCTGTCGACTCTCGGCGTCGACCCACGGCGGCTGTTGTTCGCCGATGACCTGGTGCCCAACATGCAGTCCGCGCTCGAGCGTCTGATGAGCGCCCTGCCCATGCGCCGCGCCGCCATCTGCATCACCGAGCGCTGGCGCGGACTGTTGCCTTCGGTGCAGCAGGGATTCTCGCCCGGATTCGTCGATGCGCTGGAAAGAAGCGGGTCCGCGGATTACATTTCCGAACTCGCCTATCGCCAAGGCGGAATCTTCACCGTGCATGATTTGGCGGAGATGACCGAGCCGTTCCCGGTGGCTTCAGCAGGAAGCTTCGCCGAATTCAAACAGATTCTGCTGGAAGCGGACGTGCGCCACTTGACTGCGGTCGCGCTGCAGACGCGGGAACACAACTTCGGCGTCATCCTCTTCCCCCACGCGGAGCGTAAGGCGTTCGGTTCTTCGGGCCCTCGCCTTATGGTTGGTCTCGCACTACAGCTAGGACTTACGCTTGAAAATTACGTGGTCGGCCACGATGCCCATCGCCGCACCCAAGAATACGAACTGCTGACTGAGATCGGGAAGGCCATCAGTTCCCGTCTCGACCAGGACGAAATCCTGCGCACCATCCAGGTCGAGCTGGGGCAGATTTTTGATACCAGCCACTTTTACATCGCGTTCCAGGAGGCCGATGAAATCCGCTTCGAGATCGAAGTGCGGGACAATCGGGTGCTCCCCAAACGTAGGCGCGAGGTGCGCAATGCCTTCACGGAATATGTGATCCGCACCGGCGAGTCCCTGCTGATTCGCTCGGATCTGGAAAAGACGCGGGCACGATTGGGAATCGGCCATGTTCCCGAGCGCCCTGCCAAGTGCCTGATCGCAACCCCGATTTTTCTCAATAACAAGCCCAGCGGTGTCATGGTGGCCATGCACCCCGAACGGGAATTCGTCTTCGAACAGCGCGATCTCGACGTGCTGGTCACCGCCGCCGGACAGGTCTCGGTCGCCATGGAGAACGCGCGCCTCTTTGCCGATGAGCAGCGGCGTTCGCGGCAGCTCGCATTCCTCAACAATATCTCCCGTACCGCCATCTCGAGCGACGATCCGGTTCACATGCTGAGCCAGATCGCCAGCGAGATTCAAAAGAACTTCAGCTTCGACCACATCGGAATCGGGTTGCTCGACTACGGCACCAAAGAAGTCGAAATCAAAGCTGAAGCTGGAGCCACGGCCCACGCGACTGGCAAACGCATTCCGCTCGGTACAGGCATCCTGGGCCGCGTCGCCCGCAGCGGCGAGCGGGCTTTGGTGCAGAACGGGCTGCCCGGAAATCTGACCGGCGTTTTGCTCGATTCACGCGCCGTGCTGTGTATTCCCGTCACCTACGGCGAATCGCTCCTGGGCGTACTCAACGTCGAGAGCCGTAACGAGAACGCGTTCTCGCCTCAGGATGTCCTCATCCTCAACACGCTTGCCGATTTGCTCGCCACGGCTTTGCATAACGCCTTCGTGTTCCAAAAGCTGCAGCAGCAATCCATCACCGACGGCCTCACCGGCATCAAGACGCGCCGCTTTTTCTGGGAAGCCCTGTCGGCTGAGTGGAAACGCGCATCGCGTTCCGGGCGCCCGTTCTCGGTTGTGCTGATCGATCTTGACAAGTTCAAAGAAGTGAACGACACGATGGGCCACTTTGAGGGCGATCTCGTGCTGGCCCGCGTCGGACGCCTTCTGGAGCAAAAATCGCGGCAATCGAACGTGGTGGCCCGCTACGGCGGCGACGAGTTCATTGTCCTGATGCCGGAAACTGGCGCCGAGCAAGCCCAGGTGCTCGCCGAGCGTCTACGCCAGTGGATTGCCGCCGATCCCATGCTGGGCGAACACCACGTAACCGGCAGCTTCGGCGTGGCCAGCTTCCCCATGCACGGCTTTTCCATCGAGGACATTATTCGCGTCGCCGACGCCGGCATGTATGTCTCCAAACGCTCGGGCGGAAATCTGGTCTCAACAGCCCAGGAATTTACCGAGGGCGAGACCTTCGCCCGCCAGCGCCAGCAGATCTCGGCTTACATCGAAGGCTTCCTCCAGCGCGAGCGCACAGGGCCAGAAGATCTGGAAGAATTGACCTCCACATTGCGCAAGCTGTGCACCAGTGATGAAGGTTGCAACGTGCCGATCCTGAAGGAATCGATCGAATCGCTGAGCCGCGCCGCCGAATCGCGCGAATTGCGCACCGCCGGCCACGGCGATCTGGTCGCGCGTTACACCGAAGTGATTGCCCGCGCTCTCGGTTTGTCTTCGGAGGAGACAGCCGATCTGGTATACGCTGCCCGCGTTCACGACGTAGGCAAGATCTTCGTAGCCGAACGCATTCTCAACAAGCCCGGCCCGCTGAGCGACGACGAGTTCGTCGAGGTGCGGATGCACGCCCATGTGGGCGCCGAGATCGTGGGCATCATCCCGCATAGCGCCATGATGCGCGAAGCTGTGGAGCACCACCACCAGCGCTTCGACGGCTCGGGCTATCCCGATGGTCTGAAGGGTGAGGAAATCCCTTTGTGGGCCCGCATCATCTCCCTGACTGACGCTTATGCCAACATGGTCACCGAACAGTCCATCTCTTCGGCCAGGACGCCCGACCAGGCCCTCGACGAACTTGCCCAGATGAGCGGCACGCGCTTCGACGGCATGTTGGTTCGCGTCTTCCTGCGCGCGCTGAAGTCCGAGCGCACGTCCCCTACTTCCGCCGGCTGAAGCGTCCTCACATCTGGCTTGGAATTTTGCGCGGGGATTACGCCGCCTGCTGTGGATGGAATGTAGATGATATCACGCGTATCTACCAGCTTGTTTCTTTGTCCGCTCCGCGCTGAAAATGTGCGTCATGAAGACCGCAACCGCTCCACTCAACGGCATCGATATGTTCTACGAGATTGACGGCGCGGGAGAACCGCTCCTGCTTCTGCACGGCGGCGGAGGCTGCCACGAAGATTGGGCCTACGCCGGTCGTGACGACTTCGCGCGCGAACATGGGCTCATTCTCCCCGATGCGCGGGGCCACGGCCGGTCGACCAATCCGCTGCGAACCATCACCCACGAGCAATGCGCAGTCGATACCCTCGCCCTGCTTGACCATCTCAACATCCCCCGATGCAAGGCGATCGGTCTGAGCATGGGCGGCAATATTCTTTTGCACGTGGCGACCATGCAACCCGATCGCATTGAAGCGATGGTCGTAGTCAGCGCGGCCATGTACTTTCCCGAGCAGGCGCGCGCCATCATGCGCCAAGTCCCAGCTGAAAATCAGCCTCCGCAAGATTGGGAGACCATGCGCAAGCGTCACAAGCTCGGTGATGATCAGATCGTAGCTCTCTGGGAATGGCAGCGCGGCATGAAGGACAGCTACGACGACATGAACTTCACTCCACCCGTGCTGGGCCAGATCAAGGCCCCGACGTTGATCGTCCATGGTGACCGCGACTTTCTCTATGTTCGGCGCTTTGGGTCTTCCCCAACGGCGGCCACGGCCCGGTCTTCCTCGACGCCGCCCCGCAGTTTGCCCGAACGGCGCTAGCATTCCTTCGAGGTTAGGCGCTGCTCCGGATTACCGTCGGCAGCGATTTATGCTGTAGCCTATTCTGCTATGTCGATCCCTCTATCCCTCTCAGGCAAAGTAGCTCTCGTCTCCGGCGGTTCACGCGGCATCGGTGCCGCCACCGTCCGCATGTTCGCCGCGGCGGGCGCCAAGGTTGTGTTGAGCTATCGGAGTGCCCGTTCACAAGCGGAAGTACTCGCCAAAGAGTGCGGCCCCGCCGTGTGCTACCCGGTCGCAAGCAATCTCGACAGTCCTAAGGCTGCGCGCTCCCTGGTTGCCGAAACGGTCAGCCATTTCGGGCGCCTCGACATTCTGATCGCCAACCACGGCGTCTGGCCGCCAGAAGACGTCCCCATCGAAAGCATGTCAGACGAGCAGTGGCGATCCACGTTGTCGATCAACCTTGACGGCGTTTTCGGCCTGGTCAAGCACTCGGTCGCGCAGATGAAGAGTCAGCCCCGGAAGAACGTGCCCGCGGGACACATCGTGCTCATCAGTTCCACCAGCGGGCAGCGCGGAGAGGCCTATCACTGCGACTATTCCGCAACCAAGGGCGCGATCATCAGCCTGACCAAAAGCCTGTCCACCGAACTCGCGTCCGCAGGTATTTACGTGAATTGCGTCGCGCCCGGTTGGGTTGACACCGATATGAGCGCTGCAGCCCTGGAAGATCCGAAGACCGGCGACGCCATCCGCCGCACCATTCCCCTGGGCCGCGTGGGCAAGCCCGAGGAGATCGCCGCCCCTGTCCTTTTCCTGTGTACCGAGCACGCCGGCTTCATCACCGGCGAGGTCTTCAATGTAAACGGCGGCGCGGTCCTCGCCGGATAAGCCACAAAAACGCAATAACGAGCTTGCATTTAGCCCGGTTTCTGCATCCAAGCAGCTTAGGAGTTCGGTAGTGCGTCGGTTTGAATCTGCAGCTTTCGGTCAGGGCGTCATTCCGAAGCGCCGCGTTTTCACCAGCCTGGCGAGGAATCTCCCCCGGCAGTAACTCCTGGGAAATTCCTTCGACTTCGCTCAGGATGACGCCGTCTAGGACAGAGTGGCTACGATTTAAGCTGAGGCACTGCCAGGAGTTCTTACAGCCGCAGGCGGAAGGCCCAGAAAAAACGCTACAATTCTCGTTGCACGCAATCACTCGCACAGTTGGAATGAAACCGTTCTTCCCTATTCTGGTTTTGGTGTGCGCGGCTTGGGCCCAGTCGGGGAACCAGTCTTCCGGCGCCCCCGCTCAATCGATCCCGCTCTCATCCTCCGCAGGCGCGAAGTCGCCATCGGCTAACCTGGAAGATGCGGACACTCGCAAGGCCAAGGAACTTGTCCAGCAAGCCATCCAGGCTCTCGGCGGGCAAATCTATCTCACTATTCGCGACCGCGAGCAGCAGGGACGCGGCTACAGTTTCCACCACGGCCAGCCCAGCGGGGGCGGAGCAGTTTTCTGGGGTTTCTCCGAGTTTCCCGACAGGGAGCGCGTTGAGATTACCAAAGAGCGTGATATTGCCGAGTTATACATCGGCAACAAGGGATACGAAATCACCTACAAGGGCGCCCACCCGATGGAGGAAAAAGATCTGGTCGACTACCTCCGCCGGCGCCGGTTCTCACTCGACACCGTCCTTCGAACCTGGGTGACCGATCCCGGCGTCATCTTTCTGTATGAAGGCAATGCGATTGCTGCGCAGCATCCAGCCCTACGGGTCACGCTGATCAATACCAAAGACGAAAGCGTGACGCTCTACTTCGATGTGGACACTCATCTCCCGGTCAAGAAGACATTCGAATGGCGCGACCCGATCGACCGCCAAAAGAACCTGGAAGAAGAAATCTACGAGAACTACCGCCCGGTCTCCGGAATTATGGCGCCGTACAACGTCACCCGCTATTTCAACGGTGACATGGCCAACCAGCGCTTCCTCAATTCGGTGACTATCAACCAGGGACTTGATCCCGCTATGTTCGATCCCAACTCCGGCTACAACCCCAACAAACAGCCCAGCAAGCGCTAAACGAGGTTCGAGCACCCGTCATAAGCTATTTTAAAACAATGACTTGCCTGTAATAGTCTAGGTATCAGACTCGTCGAGTCGAAGTCGATTTTCCTGCCACGGAGTGTGGCCTTTTTGCCACAGACAGTTTTTTCGACGTGGGCAGTAATCTACTTGTTCTCAAAAGAACATCTGACTTTTGTATTGATCCACGAGCAGACAATTCGCTCGGCAGTAGGATGCACTGGCATAGGCCTGCACAGCGGCGCCCCGGTCTCCATGCGCATCCTTCCCGCCCCGTCCGGGACTGGGATTGTCTTCCAACGCGTCGATCTCGACCGCTTTGAAATCGAGGCCGTAAGCCGCAACGTCGCGCGCGTGAGCTACGCCACCAGCCTTATGAAGAAGGGCGTGCTCATCTCCACCACCGAGCACCTGCTGTCGGCTTTTATTGGTCTGGGCATCGATAACGCGATCGTCGAACTCGACAACCTGGAGTTGCCCATCCTCGACGGCAGCGCCCAACCTTTTGTCGAAATGATTCGCAAGGCCGGTATCCGCAAGCAGCGCCGCCCGCGCAAATACCTGAAGATTCGCCGCGAAGTGGAGATGCGCGAGGGCAACAAGTTCATCGCCGTCTATCCGGCCGACTCGTACTCGGTTTCCTACTCCATTAACTTCCCGCACCCTCTCATCGGAAAAGAGACATTCCAGGTACAACTCTCGAACGGAAGCTATCTTCGCCACATTGCGCCAGCACGCACCTTCGGTTCGCGTCAGGACGAGCAGGCCATGCGCAACATGGGACTGATTCGCGGCGCATCCAGCGAGAATTGCATTGTGCTCACTCGCGACGGAATTGAAAACGGCCCGTTGCGCTTTTCCGACGAATTCGTACGCCACAAAGTGCTCGATCTCGTCGGCGACCTCGCCCTTTTGGGCAAGCAGATCCTGGGCAATGTGGTTGCCGACCGCGCGGGCCATGCCATGCACACCGCACTGGTCTCGAGGATCTTGCGCGACAAAACGCTGTGGGAGGAAGTAACCGTCTCCGGCGAAGAAACCGCAAGAGAGGTCGTCTCTAGCGTCCAAGCAGCGGCTGGGTCCGCCTTCTGAGAATTATCGCTTCACTAGAGAATCTTCAGACAAGCAACTTCAGTCGGCCGGTTCGCAGGGCGGATCATTGGGATCGCTTACATCGACGGGCCGCTCTTGCAGCAGCCTTTCCAATTCAGCCCGAGTCTGATCAATCACCGCGGCGGCGAATTTCCGGGCCGCCTCCTGCCTTTCCTTCGACAGTTCTTTGACCCGCATGTTGAGCAGGGGAATATCTTCTTCAAACCAGCGCAGCGTTCTCTCCACTTTGGCAATGCGGAACTCGTTGGTCGACATAGAGGGTGGCTCTCGGCTGATCTTCCAGAATGCCACGGTTCGCCATACTGACAAGTCTCAGACAAGATACCTGCGACCGAAGGGCCTGAAGCCTCGCGGTCTCCGCAAATAAGTTGTTAAAAAGGGAAAGCGGTGTGGCTAGTGCAGTTTATCCGTGTCGGCGGCGGTGATTCGTTCCTTGGCTCCGGGCATATCTTCCTCCATCCGTTCGTCGAGCCATTTCTCCAGTTGGAGTTGGTTTTCTTTGGGAACGTTTTGAAACCGCAGTCCGGCGCGCCCCTTGACGTCGGCCCAGACCACTTCGGCCTCGAGGTCGAGCTTGAAACTTGTCTCTGGCAGCACGAACTGCAGACGCGGCCCGGCCCCCTTTGGCAGTGCTTCGCGCAACATCAGCGCGATCCCACTCTCGCTGACGTTCGTGCTCGTTGCCTTCACCACCTTGTCGGCCATGAGGATCCTGACCGGCATTTTCACTGCGTGCCGGAAGTACCGGCGGCGCTCCTTCACCATGAAATTCAACGCGGCATGGAAGCAGCGTGACGCATTCAGCGCGCTGATCGGTTTTTGCAGGACGAAATTCGCTCCCATGCCGAAGGCGTCCTGGGTGGTGGTTCGCTTTCCGTTCAAGATAGCGAACGTCACAGAATTCTTGTTACTCGGTGTCCTGCGAAGCCCCTGCAGTACTCCGAGGCCTCCCGTCAGATCATCACAATCCACAATGACCGCGTCGAACTTCTCCGAGATCAGAATGTCAGCGGCAGCCCGCGCCTCGTGGCAAATCTCAACATCAATCGCAAGCTTTTCGAGAGTAGGCCGGATCACGCGCACCAACTCGGGATCCTGGCTCAGGAGGAGGGAATCTAACGTCATACAGTCGATTCTATGGGTGCGCAAAGGATGTACGAAGGTAACAAAGGTAATTGGCCTTGCGGACGTGAACGGCGGTTACAAGTCTCTAAGATTTTCGCTTGGCTGAAAACCGGATTGCACTGCAGAACTGCGCAGAGTACAACTGGGTGCAGCCCCGGATGCTCAACCCCGCCTATCTCTCGCTTGGATCGAACGTCGGGAACCGTGAGAAACACATCCATGATGCCCTCGTGCGACTGCAGGCCTTGGGGCGCGTCGCGGCGGTCTCTCCGCTCTATGAGACGGAGCCGGTTGAATTCACCGATCAGCCCTGGTTCCTGAACTGTGCTGTTTTTCTGGAAACCACCGAGAATCCCGAGCACTTGTTAAGAACCTTGCTCGGAATCGAGCAGGGGATGGGCAGAGTGCGCACTCAAGAGAAAGGCCCGCGCACGATTGACATCGATCTCCTTCTGCTCGGCGACACGATCCTCGACTCCCCCGCGTTGACCATTCCTCATCCGGCCATGCATCAGCGTCGCTTCGTCTTAGAGCCTCTGGCCGAAATAGCGCCCGATGTTGAGCATCCGATATTGAAGAAAACGATCCGGAGGCTGCTGCAAGACTTGCCTGCGGGGCAAACCTTGCGCAAACTGCCAAAGAACTTGGCCACGGATCACACGGATTTTCACGGATAAAACGAAATAGAATTTAGATCCGTGCGGATCTGTGGCAGATTGTCTTGCCTGTCTTAGGGCAGGATGATCCGGCTGCCGGCCTCCTGAGTGGTGACCAAGGCCGTCTCTTTCTCGGGGAACTGCGCAAATAGGAACTCGACAAACGCTCGGGATTTTGGACGCCCCGACGTCCTCCCGTGCGCCAGACGCAGCAGAAACACCAGCGCCTTCAGCACTTCAGACTCCCGCAGCGCAGAGTATCCCAAGTGCTTCTGCTCGGCGTCGCGGTACTCCTTGATCATGGTTTCAACCTCAACTGCGGCCCTCCGCTGGGAGTCGCTGGTCAGCGGCTGCTCATAGTGCAGCCCCGAGTTTACTCGCCGCTCGTAGCTTTTCGTCAACACCGACAGCGTCTGAATCAGGTCCTGATCATGCAGGCTGCGATCAGCCCGCGCGGCCTTGGCCAGTGCGTAGGTCAGGCCCATCAGCAGGTGTTCCTTCTCGTACATGAACTGATCAGAAACCTCGACGTGCAGAAATAATCCCGCCGCATCGAGTTGATCGGCCGAACGCGGCTTTTCGTGCTCCCGAGCCTGAAGAAGATACGGGCAATCGCTCGGACAATCGAGCGTCACTTCGCGCTGTTCGCCACAGCACTGCGGGCAAATCCGCCCATGAATCGCGGGACAAAAGCGCTTCTCTTTACGGATTTCGCAGATCGCACAACTCAATGCAGGGCTCCTGAAACATTATGGCATCCATTCGCGGGATTCCACCACACGGACACCGAGACAAAGCAATTTCAGATTTCAGATTGAAGATTGGTGCTCCCGCTCCCAGTCATCGCCGCTTTGAAATCTGAAATCCCCCTCCCCGTTTACCACGCTGGTACGCATGCCAGGCCCATTCTGGCATCGGGATGCTCGGGAAGCCCTGTAAAAATGCCCACTCCAGCGTGCGTTAATTCGAAAACCCTTGTAAAATGTGGTGATTTCCACAGGCGATGGGTATAAGATAGCGCCCGCTGGTATTAAAATCGATTCTTACGAGGAGACTGTCCATGGCTGCAGGTTTGACCAAAACCCAACTCGTTCGCCTTCTGGCGGAAAAAAACGAACTCAACAACAAACAGGCGGCGGCGTTTCTGGAGCACCTGGCCGACACCGCGATTAAAGAAACCAAGAAGAACGGCGTGTTCGTTGTTCCCGGCCTCGGCCGTTTAGTGAAAGCGCACCGCAAAGCCCGCGTCGGACGTAACCCGCAGACCGGCGAACCCATCCAGATCAAAGCCAAGACCGTCGTGAAGTTCCGCGTCGCCAAGGCCGCGAAGGACGCGATCGCCCCCAAGAAGTAGTTTCCCTTTGAAATCGAATCAAAGGCTGGCCGAGGCCGGCCTTTGATTTTGTGAGACACCAGCTTTCAAAGTTTCAAGGTCTCAGAGTTTCAAGGCAAACAGCTCTGTTCCGTGGTTTGAAACCTAGAAACCTACTCATGCTCAACTGGATCGTCATCGGTATCGGCGACATCGTGACCCGCCGCGTCATTCCCGCCATCCAGGCCGAACCCCGCAGCCGCCTTTACGGCCTTGTAACCCGCGATCCCGCAAAAGCCGCGCCCTACAACACGCGCGTCTTCACCACGCTCGACGCCGCACTCGCCGATCCGGCCGTTCAAGCCGTCTACGTCGGCACGCCTGTATTTCTGCACGCCCCGCAAACCATTCAGTCGCTGAACGCCGGCAAGCATGTCCTGTGCGAGAAGCCGATGGCCATGAGCGAAGCCGAGGCCCGCACCATGGTGGAGGCCGCCGACGAAACTGGCAGAACATACGGCGTTGCCTACTACCGCCGGTTCTATCCTAAAGTGCTCAGGGCGAAACAACTGCTCGAAGCCGGAGTCATCGGCATGCCCGTGCTGGCCGAACTCACGAATCACATGTGGTTTGACGGAACCGGCAACCGCAGTTGGCTGTTCGATCCGGCTAAAGCTGGAGGCGGCCCGCTGTTCGACATTGCCTCGCACCGCATCGACGTTCTTAACTTTCTTTTCGGACAGCCGCTGCGCGCCACCGGTCAGCTCTCCAACGTCGCGCATCACTATGCGGTGGAGGACAACGCCACCGTGATGATCGAGTATGCAGGCGGCGTGCGCGCCATCGTCGATGTTCGCTGGCACTCCAAAATCAATCGCGACGAGTGCCGCATCCGAGGCACAGAAGGTGAGATGGAATTATCTCCGCTGAATGGCCCCGACCTCGTCTACCCCGGTGACCGAGAGAGTATCCCTAATCACGCCAACGTGCACTTTCCGCTGATCGCGAATTTCGTAGATGCCGTGGAAGGCAAAGCCGCACTGGTAGCCAGCGGAGCAGCGTCCTACTGGACGGATTGGATCACGGAGCAGGCTCGCCGTTAAAAGCGCAAACCACAAAGGACACGAAGTGCCACTAAGTCTTGGTCCCAAGGTTTCCTTCGTGTGACTTCGTGTCCTTCGTGGTTATTCATTTTGCATATTCATTCCTCACCACCTCGCCGCCCTTCATCACAAATTGCACGCGTTCCAGCGTGGTCACGTCCTTAGCTGGGTCGCCATCCACCGCAATCACGTCCGCCCAGACCCCCGGCTCCAATGTCCCCACTTTGCCGGTCCATCCCAGCAAGTCAGCAGCATTCACCGTCGCAGCCTGAATCGCCTGCAGCGGCGTCAGCCCCAGCCTCACCATGACCGCGAACTCGTGTGCGTTCAGCCCATGTGGATACACTGCGGCATCCGTGCCGAAAGCAACCTTCACTCCGCTGGCAAACGCATGCGCAATGTTCTTGCGCGCCGCCGGAATCACTTCCTGCGCCTTGGCCAGAAGCGGCGGTGGCAGATGCGTCAGCGCTGCGTTATCGATCATCCAGTCCCCGAGGTAGAGTGTCGGCACCAGGTAAGTGCCATGCTGCTTCATCGCCGCGATCCCGGCATCGTCAATGTATGACCCGTGCTCGATCGAGTCCACGCCCGCCTCCGCCGCCCACCGGATCCCCTCCGCCCCGTGTGCGTGTGCCGCGACTTTGCGTCCCAACCGGTGCGCGTCGGCCACAATGGCCTTCATCTCCTCCAGCGTGAACTGCGAGTGCTGCGGATTGTCGCCCAGCGAAAGCACTCCACCGGTGGCGCACACTTTGATCAAATCCGCGCCGTACTTGATATTCTCGCGAACCTTGTGCTGCACCGCCGCGATGCCATCGGCCACGCCGTCGCTGGTGGCGTGATACTCAAAAGGCAGCATGTTATTGTCGCAGTGTCCGCCGGTGATGCTGAGCGCCGGCCCGCTTACCAGCAGTCGTGGTCCGGGCACGTCGCCCGCGTTGATGGCGTCGCGCAGGGCCACGTCGGTAAAGTCCCGCGCACCGACGTTGCGCACCGTGGTGAATCCCGCCAGCAGCGTTAGCCGGGCATTTTTGGCGCCGGTCAGAGCTTCTCGCGGCACGGAGTTCGCCAGTCGCTCGTAGCCGAACTTCGGATCCATCGTCAGATGGGTATGCGCATCGATCAGTCCCGGAAGCACAGTCGCATTGGGCAACTCGATCCGCACCGCATCCGCCGGAGCTTTCGTCTCCTCAGCCGCGCCTGCACTCACGATCTTTCCGTCTTCGATCACCAGCATCTGATCCGCGAGCATCTTGCCGGTCTTCACATCGAACATATGTCCCGCATGCACCACCACGCGCCGGGAAGTCTGCGCCAGCAGTTGTATGCCCAGGCAAAGAACTGCGACTGCCAACACCACACCCTTAGTTGTCTTGGTCATTTCTCCTCGATTTTTGATGGATTAAGAGTTACGGCGTTCAACATTAGCCGGTTCAGGCAGAGCCGATTCCCGCACCCGAAACCGGCAGTTGACGAGAAACATCGGAACGAAACGTGCCGTCGTAGAAAGGCGGAAGGGAAAGATTCAAGTTCCAAGGCCGAGCTGTAACATTCTAGCCCCCAGGCCCGTCATTGGAAACATACTGCTCGAGCGATTCCAGTTCCCGGCTCAGGTCATCCACCCGCCACTCCAGCAGATTCCGAATCGAGAGAATCCCCAGCAGCTTCCCGCTGTCATCGGCCACCGGTAGATGCCGGAAGTGCCGCTCAAGCATAGTGCTCAGGGCCTCTCCGGCACCGGTGCCGCGCGTCGCCATCTCCACCGGCGTGGTCATGAGCTCTCGCACTGGAGTGGTCCTCGGGTCGACGTTGCTTAGCGACATTTTGCGCAGCACGTCGCGCTCGGTAAAGATCCCCGCCACCCGGTATTCGCTGTCGACCACCGCAACGGCTCCAACGTGGTGATCGAGCATCTTGTGAATGGCGTCCGCTACGCTAGCTTCCAGACCTACCGCCGCAATCTCCCGGTCACAAAGCTCCAGCACGCTCATACAAACCTCCTTCGCCGGGTAGGATCCGGACGAATTGGACCTCAAAACTGGATTGACGCATTATGCTCGTGCCGTCGCGCTTGTCAAGGGAATTTGCACAGAATTACAGTACGGCTCAATCCGCCAAGGCGCCCTTTGAGCGAAACACCTTCCCGTCCTTCATCACAAAGCCGACCCTTTCCAGGGCTTTAATATCGCGCAACGGGTCCGCGTCGACAGCGATGATATCGGCGAACGCGCCCGGAGCGACCACGCCGATCTTGCCTTCCATGTCGAGCATCACCGCGGCGCGAGAAGTGGCGCTCTGGATCGCATCCATCGGCGACATGCCAAACTCGACCATACGCGAGAATTCCTGCGCGATGGGCTCGGTCCACGGAATCCCGCCCATGTCGGTGCCAAAGACAATTTTCACCCCGGCTTTGAGTGCCTTCTTGAACGACGGCTCATGTACCGCGGCCCGCAGTCGGTCGCGCTGACCGGCTTCCGTGTCCGCCGGAGCCCAGTCGGTGTAGTACACACTCAGCGTCGGCACATACCATGTGCCTTGCTTCAACATTTGCGAAATCGCCGTGTCGTCGAGATCAAGCCCATGCTCGATGGAATCGCATCCCCCATCGAGCGCCCGGTGCAGCCCGATCCCGCCGTAGGCGTGGCATGCGACTTTCTTTCCCCACCCATGAGTCTCGTCCACGATCGCGCGCAGTTCTTCGACCGTGAGCGTTGGCTGCGACACCAGTTCTCCGTGCTTTCCGATCCACGAGCGATGCGTCATGTAGACCTTGATCCAGTCCGCGCCATGGTCGAGCTGTTCCCGCGCCGCCTTGCGCGCTTCCACTGGACCGTCGACGATCTGCGCCCCTTTCGGCATCTTCAACTCAGGGGCGTATCCTTCCAGCGGATATCCTCCGGTCGTCGAAATGGCCCGGGTCGCCACAAAGAGTCGCGGCCCGGGTATATACCCAGCCTCGATCGCCTCCTTGATGCCGACATCGCCATAGCCCGCGCCCTCGGTCTCAACATCGCGCAGCGTGGTGAAGCCCTCCTCCAACGCCCGCCGCGCCGAGACCGTAGCTCGCGCCGCCCGCAGCGCCAGAGGCGCCGTCAGAATGTTCGCGTCGTATCCACCCTGGGCAGGATTTTCTCCCTGCAGAAAAATGTGCGTGTGCGAGTCGATCAGCCCCGGCAACACCGTAGCCTTCGATAAATCGATCACCGTCGCGCCGGCCGGCACCTTCGCTGAAGCCGCTTCGGAGACGCTCTCGATGCGATTGCCCCGAACGACGATCACGTGATCGCGTCGGGGCTGGTCGGACTTGCCATCAATCAGAGTCCCGGCCCGAATCACGGTTACGGCCGGCGCTGCGCCGGTCGGACCGGCACTACTCTGACAAAAAACGACTCCCCCAAGAAGAATGCTGGCGATCATCCAACCCAAGAGCTTGTTCATTTCGATTCCCCAGTGCATTGCATTGTCCGCGCGAGATCGTTCCTGACCCGGCGGTGTGCTGAGCCCCGTAAGCCTAACTTAGAATGTCCCAACAGAGTCAAGGCCGCGCCCTTGAGCGCGGCCTTGGATTTGAGGAAAGCGCCTTCGGCCTGTTAGAAGCGAACCCGGGCGCCTAACTGGATCGTCCGGTTGCCTCCAGTGACTCCCTGAGCGGAACCCCCGGTCAGCCCGAAACTAGACTGCGAGAACAAACCCCAAGGCTGCGGTGGATCGAGCCATTGATTGTGATTAAAGATGTCCGTGAAGACAGCTTGAAACTCCATGGCCACTTGTTCAGCGATTCTTACGTTCTTTCTGACGCTGAAGTCTACGTTCCAGTAAGGCAGGCCGGTGACGAAGTCTGTAGATCTGGTGTCCAGGCCCAGAATCGGGTTGCGGAAGCTGTTAAACGCCTGGGTGGGATTCTTGAAGATATTTGGGAAGTCTCCGGGAGTGCTGCTGCTGTATGCGTGACCGGTCTGAACCGGCGCCATCTGGATGGCGGTCGACGTGTCGTTAAAGTTGATACCATCCATGCCGCCGAATTCCTGCCCGGAGAAGCCCGAGGTCCACACTTGGAGAGGCTGGCCACTTCCTGTGGTGAATACAGTCGAGAAAGTCCAACCGCCCAACAGTCGTCCCATGGCCCCTTGCTGGCCCTTGTAGAAGGGCGGGCTGTACACGATGAACGTGTTGTAAACAAACTTGCGATCATAGAACTGCCGGCCGTACATCTGGTTCAAGTTGAAGGGATCGTCGGGAGAGTATCCGCTGGTTGCCTGAACCAGAGCACCAGTACCCAGCGCCTTCGACCATGTGAAGTTCGACTGCATGGTCATGCCCTTCCAGTCCGCCATCTTCACCGAAACAAAACCGGCATTGTAGTCCCCGTGACCGACGCTGGCATTCATGCCCACGCCCGACGAGAGCTGGCCCCCGCAGCCAAATTCAGCTCCAGTGGGACAATTGAAAGGAGTGTTCATCATCGAGCGGGGGAAATTGAAGGCGCCATTATCCAGGTCACTCCATAGAGACCATACCTGCTGGGCAGCAAGGTTGCCGCCTTCGTTCGCGACCATCGTTGCAGTACAGGTTCCTGGCGTGCAGTAGCCTGTTCCGGCGAGTGCCGTCTCAAAGAAGGGTTGTGGGGTCACGGCTCCAGCATTTGCGGCGCAACCACCACCTGCCATTCCAGCAAAGCCGCCGCAGTATTGCAGGACGACGTTGGCATAGGCCTTATCGAACCGCTGACCACCCAGCGTCATCATGTAGGGCACCGCGTTTATGTTGATGGGCTGATATTCATGCGTAATTCTGCGCCCAATGTACCCCAGTTCCAGGGTGAGCTTTCGGGATAGCTGCCGCTGTATGGTGAAATCGAAAGAGTCCACCACGTTTGGACGGAAGTGAGGATCCAAGGCCTCGCCGGCGCCCGCCGCAATGGCGTTGTATCCGGGAAAGTCTGGCTGCGGCAGCGTAGGATCAGCCTTTGGAATCGGGGCCGACAGACCGTCTGTTCCAATACGGAAAGCATTGGAGAAAGTTACTGCATTCGGGCTGCAGGCGCCCCCCGCCCCTCCAGCCGAGGGGTTAAGGCTCAGGTTATTGAAGCACTGGACCGGTTGGATTAGACCAGTTCCCAACAACGGCACCAGAACCAGATCAACGCCATTCAAACGGCCATACACACGACCATAACCGCCGCGAACGACCGTGTCCTCATGGCCGAATACCTTTCCCAGCATTGAATCACTGTCAAAACGGGGATTCCAGGCGGCAGCCAAGCGCGGGCTGAATTCACCGTAGAACGGATCGTACGGGTACTTCCGCCCGTTCTCGGTATTTCCAACCAGGTTGAACCCGACTTCGGGATTATAGACACCACCCTGGAGAGCCGCCTTCTCGCGTGTTTTCAAATAGCTCTCCGTGTCGATGACCTGGTTGGCCTGATCTACAAATTCCACCTGCTTGCCGTTTTTCTCTACCGGCGGCATTTCCAGCGTCCAACCCAAACCATAGGTAAGGGTGAAGGTCGACTTCATGTGCCAGGTGTCGCTGAAGTAGAAGTTGTAATAGGGGATCGTGCTCTGGTCGAACGCGGGCGTCAGAGGCGGATTCAATTGCAGAGTCGACCCTGACCGGGTATACGCAATCTGCGAGATCGAAACCACACCGAGTGCCGCAGCGGTGAGAGCGTCGCAGTTTTGGATAGATGTGCTGGTATTGCCGCATAGGGCGAGGGGCGAAGCCATGCCCGAGCCGTTCGCGCCCAACCCCATTTGGTAGACGGGTTGATAGTTGATGCCGCCGCCGTTATCGGTACGTTGATGCCAGTTAAAGTTGTGTTGATACTGGCCACCGAATTGGAAGAGGTGATTGCCTTTCAGCATCGAAAGGTCGTCGCGAAACATCTGGTCATGTCCATCCCAGAAGCGTGTACGGGTTTGCTGGGTGTTCACGTTGTAGGGTCCAAGGTTTTCGTAGTGATTCTCGCCGTCACCTATCTCCAACGCTCCTCCCAGTCCCGGCAGCTGGGGCACGTCCCCCGCCCTACCCCACTGCCACCAGTTCCGGAGGAAACTGTAATGAAAGTCGTTGGTGACGTTGGGTGAAATGTTGGTTGTTAGGCCCGTTACCAAATACCATGCCTCCTGCGGATCACTCGACTGAGTCGATGGCACTCCCAACTTATCGCCGGGGAAGAAGCCGCCGATGTCCACCTGATCAGAGGTAGCATTCGTCCCAAACTTGAAATAGCGGTAACTTGACATGAAGTGCCACTTCTGCGAGAAGTCGTGATCGATTCGTCCTACCATGAAGTTGGTTTTCTGGGGCAGCTTCACATTCGATGTGAATCCCATCACGTTTGCGTTGTCACAGATCGTGGCATTGATGCAACTGAAATTCGAGGCAGGCTCATACTTTTGCCATAGCTGCTGAACCAGCGGATTAATGCCGAGCAAGCGCGGATCGCAGGGGCCGGTGCAGCCGAAGTTGGCCGCGTACGTGTGGCCATTGTAAGTGACGGGAGCATTGTTCAGGTTGTAATCGACCCTGCCCAAATTGTTCGGGCTACTATCCAGCAATAGTCCCAACTGTAAGGCTGGCGAGGGGACGTCGCGGTTAATGCTCACAGAGTTGTCAGGCCAGCGAAACCCTTCATAGTTGAAGAAGAAATAAGTCTTCCCCCCAAGGACTTCCTTCGGGATGAGCGGACCGCCAATGGCCCCGCCGAACCGGTTGTAATGGAAGCTTGGAAGGTTGTGAGCCCCTTGCCACGAATTAGACGACCAGTTGTTATCCAGGTAATAGTCGTAAGCGGTTCCATGGAACGAGTTGGTCCCACGTTTCGTAACGACTTTGACTTCGGCGCCCGATGAACTGTTGAAGTCGGCAGTCTGGCCGGCGGTATTGACCTTGAACTCCTCCACGCTGTCCTGCGGGGTCGGCATCACGCCGGTGGGCTGACCGGTCAAATAAAAGCTATTTTGTGCGGCCACGCCGCCGGTTGGATCACCGGCGTAGGTGGCCGTGTAGGTGGACATGTTTCCGTCCATATCGTTACTGTTGTTGCCGCCGTCGAGCGAAAAATAGCTCTGGTCATTGACGGTTCCACCCACGCTGCCCTCGGGGCTCACCCCGGGCTGCAACTCGACGAAGCTGCTAACGTCGCGGCCGATGCTGGGCAGCGCGTCGAGCGCGGTGCTCGTGATGGTGTTCCCGACCGTGGCATTCATCGTCTGCAATTCGTTCCCAGCAGCGGTTACTTCTACCACTACATTGCTGCCACCCACCTGCAAGGTCAGGTTCGCGGTCGTCGAACTTCCGACTTGAACCGTGACTGTGGTCTTGCTGGTTGAAAAGCCTTGCTTAGCGACACTCAGTTCGTAAGTGCCAGGCGCCACGTCAACGAAGATGTATCGCCCCGCATCGTTGGTGGGGGCGGAACGCGCATTCTTCGTAGCGTTATCGGTAAGCGTCACCGCGGCGCCATTCACCACCGCGTTGGTTGAGTCGGTCACCGTGCCCGCAATTGTGCCGGTATTGGTCGACTGTGCCAACATGGACGCACTGCCCAGCCAGAGCACAGTGGAACAGAGAATCAGACCTATACAGAAGGAAGAAAGAACCTGGTGACGGCTGCGCATAGCAAAAGCCCTCCTGACGAAACAGTGATCCCGCGAACGCTGCGCGGTTATGTCTGGCGGCCGCTTCCTGCTAGGCGGCCGCTTGCGAATCGGGTCAGAGCATACGCAAGGCGCTGCAAAAATGAGGCGTACCCCGCAACACCTTGATTGGCCGCACACACTAACACCTTTGACCGGACGAAAACAAGTAGTAATCGCTAGAAGTTGGTAAATCGATAGTAGACATAACAGCACAAGACTGTTAACAGGCATTCGAGGTCCGCGCCCTTGAATGTGGCGCTCGCATCAAGCCCGCGTCGATCCCTAAGATTGTAGGTTTATTGAAGTTGCAACGTGACTCGCGGTCCGGGATGCGTAACCCGCCCAAAACAGTGCGGGAGAGGGGTTAGACGCCAACCACGGCATCCGCCTCAATCTCCACCAGAATCTCTGGTGAGATCAGCGCGCTCACCTGCACCATCGACGTCGCCGGACGAATGTCACGGAAGGATTCGCCATGCGCTTTGCCGATCTTTTCCCACTCCGCGATATTGGTGACGTACATACGGGTTCGTACAACATCTTTCATGCTCGCGCCGGCCTTCGTCAATGCGCTCTCGATATTCTTGAGCGTCTGCACCGCCTGCGCGTAAACGTCCCCAGCACCGACGATCGTTCCATCGGGTCCGGTCGCGGTTGTGCCCGACACGTGTATGTACGATCCGACTTTCACTGCCCGCGAGTATCCAACCACTGGCTCCCAGGCCGTGCCGCTCGAGATGTTCTGCCTTTCCATACAAATTCCTCCGTGGCCGCTCATTCTACAAGCAGCGCCAAGCCGCTTTGAGCCGAAAATTGGCAGCCATGCGTTCTGACTGCCAGCAAAGTACAGCGAAATCCCGCTTCAAATAAGTTCCAGGACGGTCGTGCCCTAACGGATCAGTTGCACAACCCGCTTTGCAATCCACCCCTTCTAACTGATCAGGAAAATGAATCGTGCGGAGAAACAAAAGTCACTTGCGTTGCACTATCGAAGTGAGGTATTTACTCGTGCAAGTGGCTGAAACTCCGTGCCCGGCACGGCGTTCAGGGAGCCCAAAACGATGATTCCGGAATCGCACCCGTTGCAGCAGTTGTTTCAGGACCTTGTCGGACGGCATTACGCCGAAGAGATCGGCATTCGTGATCCGCAGGTGGTTGCCTACGTCTCGCATATGCTGGCCGAGTTCTGTGAAGCCGAGCAACTTTTCAAGATTCGCGATGCCTCCAACCGTTCGCTGTCCGACGTTGGCGAGATGCTGCTGCAATCTGACCCGGTTTACGGCCCTGCGCCTTCCTTTGACCGCGAGCGCCAGGTGCGTAAACACATCGGTGACTACACTTTGTTTTTTGCCGGAATGTTTCCCGAAAGCATCAATCATCTCCGCCTGCGCCGCCATCGTCTGGAAAATTTTGTGGAGTGGATCAAGGCCGGCAAGGAAAGCTACTACATCGTTTCCAAGTTCGAGCACTTCGAGTACGCCAAGGTCGCGCCCATGTTCGCCAATCTTTCGCGCAATTTCGAAGGATGTGTCTACGGCTTGAACCGGGTGAAAAACGATCTTGAGGAGATGCAGCACCCCATCGCGCGCCGCGCCGACGATTTGATCATGTAGCCTAGTCCGGTTCGCGCTCTCAACCGCGCAGGTCGGCCGCGCTCCCCACGCGGTAAAAGCTCAACGCAGCGCTGCCCTGCACCAGTTTGCGGAACCTCCGCAGCGGCCCAAACTCTTCTCCCGGGTCGAAGTGCTTCTCGTGCTCCGCAATCACCATCGACATCGCCCATACCACCGATGATTCCGCCAATGCCCGCAGCGTTTCGCGGTAGACATCTTTCATCCGGTAGGGCGGGTCGATGAAAACCAGGTCGGCCGCTACATGCTCCCGCTCCATCCGCCAGAACGCGCGCGGCAATTCTTCTCGAAGCAGCGTAAATCCGCTCGCGATGGCGAGGCTTTTCAGGTTGCCGCGGATCACATCCGCCGCCGCCACTGACGATTCCACAAAGTACACCTGTTTCGCGCCCCGGCTCAGAGCTTCAATCCCCACCGCTCCCGTTCCGGCGAACAAGTCCAGCCACACGCTGCCTTCCAGCGCCCCTGGATTCCCCGCAGTCAGCACGTTGAACAGGGTCTCCCGCAGCCTGTCCGACGTCGGACGAATATCCATTCCGCGCAACGAGCGCAGCGTCCGGCTCCGGTATTTCCCTGAGATCACCCGCATGGTTCTGTACCTTCGGTGGCCGCCATCAATATATCCACCCATGTAGAATAAATGTACCGATAGCTATGCGAAGCTGGTCTATCCCGGTTGGCCGTCTGTTCGGCGTTGACGTCCGTATTCATCTGACCTTCTTCATTCTGCCTTTGTTCGTCTTCTGGACGGAGTCAGTGGCGCATCAGGGAGTTGCCAACGGTCCGCGTGATCTGGCGTTGGTCGGCATCATTCTGGCCTCGGTGGCTGCGCACGAACTCGGACACATCCTCGGCGCCCGGCGCTTCGGCCTCATTCCAAAGGTTGTGATCCTGCTGCCGCTGACGGGCGTCACACTTTTCGAGGAATCGCATAGCGAGAAACTTCAGCCCGCCGGCATGCTTTGGAAACGGGAGATTCGCCTGGCCGTAATCGGGCCAATGGTAAATGTGGCCCTCGCAGTGCTCACCGTCGCTATTGTGACCGGCGCTGCGCCGACAATCCAGCTGTGGAAGTGGCCATTCTTGCAGTCGGCCAACCTGCCTCGCAGCGTGGTCTGGGCCAACTTCTACCTGGCAGCCCTCAATGTGATGCCGGCCTATCCCCTCGATGGCGGGCGCATCCTGCGCGCGATTTTTTCTCGGAAACTCGATGCTGCCGCCGCGACCCGCCGCGCTGTTTCTATCAGCAATGCGATCGCCATGGTGCTGATGATCGCCGGCCTGTTCAGCGACACTTGGCTGACCATGGTTGGCGTCATTGTTTTTTCCGCCGCTCAACTGGAAGAACGCGCCCTCGTATTTCAGTCCGTGCTCGATAACGTCCGCCTCGAGGAAGTCATGCTCACCGACTTCGCCACGCTCTCACCTGCAGACACGCTGGAGGATGCGCTGGAGAAGGCAGTTCATTCCCTGCAAGATGATTTTCCCGTAGTTCGCGGCAGCGACATGGTAGGAGTGATTTCGAAGCAAAGTATTCTTGATGCCCTGCGCGCTGAGGGCAATGGCTACGTGCAGGCCGTGATGAACAAGATTTTCGAGGTTTCCCTGCGCCAGGATTCGCTCGGCTCAGCCTTCCGCAAACTGACCGCGCGCAATTCCAGCATCATCCCGGTCGTCGAGGACCAGCGCCTTGTCGGCATCGTCACCCTTCAGAACCTGATGCATTCCATGGCCCTGCTGGCCGAAAGCCGCAAACTGCGCCGCGACGAAGCAGAATCGTAAGTACCCTGACGTTCGATCTGCGTGATGGCACCAAGAAGTTAAATCTGCAATCTAAAATCTACAATCCGAAATCGCCCTAGAACAGCCTTACCGCCTTCGCCGTCTTCACCGCCGGAATCTTCCGCAGCTTGGTCAGCACTTCGTCGGGAACCACTCCATCCACGTGCACTACCGCAATCGCCTCCCGCGACTGTTCCGAATCCTTGCCGACACTCGGCCGGCCTAGAGAGAAATTGGCGATGTTGATCGACTCCTCCCCCAGAATCGTCCCCACTCTTCCGATCACGCCCGGAACGTCACGGTTTCGCATGTAAATCAGGTTGCGCTCCAGCGGCGCTTCAACGTCGATGCCATCCACATGCAACAACCGCGGCGCGTTCGAGTGCAAGACCGCGCCCTTCACCAGGTGCTCTTCGGTCGAGGTCTTCAGAGAAATGGAAAGAACGCTGCCCACGCCCCCGGTCGAGGCCTTGGTCCTCGGTGATTCCAGCACTCGCAGCCCGCGTGCATCGGCAATCGCCGCCGCATTCACCAGGTTGGCCTTCTCCTCGAGCGCCTGATTCAGAATGCCCTTGATCGCCCCGTTGCGAATGAGTTCCGTCTTCCATTCCGCGATGTGGCCGCTGTACCGGACCGAGATTTCTTCAATTGTCCCCTCTGAAACCTGTGCCAGAAACGCTCCCATCCGTTCCGCCAGCACAATGTAAGGCTGCATCACCGCGTACTCCTCGGCCGAAACCGAAGGAACATTCACGGCATTCTGGATCACTCCGTGTTTTAGATATTCTTTCACTTGCTGTGCGATCTGCACGCCCACGGCCTCCTGTGCCTCGCGCGTCGAACCACCTACGTGCGGCGTAAGCACCACATTTTCGAGCGCCAGCAGGGGCGAGGTCTTCGGAGGCTCTTCGGCAAAAACGTCGATCGCCGCCGCCGCGACCTGTCCCTGTTTTAATGCCTGCGCCAGATCGGCCTCATTTACCAGTTCGCCGCGAGCGCAATTTACCAGCCGCACGCCTTTTTTCATCTTCGCGATCGAGGCCGCGTTGATCATCCCCGTAGTCTGGGGCGTCAGCCCCACGTGCAGCGTGATGTAATCGGCGGCCGCGTAAAGCTCCTCAAGCCCCGCCAGTCGGATCCCCTGCTCCTTCGCCACCGTCACCGACACAAACGGATCGTGCGCCACCAGTTCCATCCCGAAGGACCGTGCTCGCCGCGCCACTTCCATGCCGATCCGCCCCAGCCCGATGATCCCCAGCGTCTTCCCTCGCAGTTCGGTCCCCTGCAGCGATTTCTTCTCCCACTTGCCAGCATGCATAAGCGCGTCAGCCCGGCAGAGATGGCGCGCCATAGCGAGCATCATCCCCAGCGTCTGCTCTGCCACGGCCACAGCGTTGGCGCCTGGCGTGTTCATCACCGCGATACCCTTGTGTGTGGCTGCTTCCAGATCAATGTTGTCCACTCCCACACCAGCCCGTCCAATCACCCGCAGCTTCTTGGCATGAGAGAGAAGCTTGCCGTCTGCCTGCACTGCCGAGCGCACAATCAGCGCATCCGCCGACTCCAGATGTTCCGCCAGATTGCCTTCCAACTGATCCGCCGTGAGCACGGTCCACCCTGGTTCTTGCAGTTCAGCCAGAGCCGATACCGAGATCTTTTCCGCCACGATGATTTTCACGAATGAGTTCCTTTGTCCGGCAATTCGATTTCACAACTCCACCCGACAATTCCTTGACCCAAAATTGACACGGCCCTGACAGTCCCGCCGGCTTGACTTTCTAGACTCGTCGTCAACGGGCACTCGCCCATGGGAGACCACCACCCTTCCAACTTCTAAAATCGTCACGACGACTTTGCTCGTAGCTCTGATCGCTTCCACCCTGGCGTGTGGCTACAGTTCGAAGAGCGCTCCACCAGCAGCAGGGAATGTCCCTGCGATCTCTCAGCTCGCTCCGGCCAGCATGACCGCGGGTAGCCCTGGTTTCACCTTGACCGTTGATGGAAGCAAGTTCAATAGGAATGCGGTAGTGAACTGGAGCGGCGCCGCGCAAGCCACAACATACGTAAACGGCAGCCAGCTCACTGCGGCCGTTCCCGCTTCAGCCACAGCAACCGCGGGCGCTGTCCAGAACACCATGACCAATCCCGGCACTTCCGGAACCGGTATGTACGGGAGTGGCGGAACCCTGCCCGAGACCTCGAACAGCATGACCTTCACCATCAACTAGGCTGTCGCCTGGTTTGTGGGATAGTTTCGCTACCGTCGTCAGGCGCCCACCAGTTGGCGCTTCTCCACGAGGGCGCGGGCATATACTTCCTGCGCCGCCCGCACCGCTGCGCCATATTCGACGCTGTTCTCGGTCACTCGCGCCAGCACGTGTTCGAGCGCACCCAAGATGCCGACCGTGTCGAGATAGTCGTAGTACCCGATGTGTGCGATGCGGAAGATCTTCCCCTTCATCTCGCCCTGCCCATTGGCGACGACGGCATCGAACGACTCGCGGAACTCCTTCACAATCTTTCCCGAGTCGAGCCCGTCCGGAGCGCAAATCGCGGTCAGCGCCGCCGCCGGTGAGGATGCATACAACTTCAATCCCAACGCCTTCGCTCCCGCGCGCGTCATCTCGGCGCAAAGCTCGGCATTGTTGACCAGTTCCTCGCGCCCCTGGGCCAGATTGCCACTACCCATACCGCGGACGAATTCGAGCGCCGCTCCCAGCGCCGCAAACAGGGAAGTCGCGGGAGTATATGCCGTCTCGCCTTTGGCCGCCGATTTCCGCTCCTTGCGCAGGTCGAAGTAATAGCGTGGTGAGGTTGTCGAATCCATCCGCTTCCACGCCCGCTCGCTCACCGCGCAATACGCCAGACCCGGGGGCATCATCAGCGCCTTCTGTGATCCGCCGATGATCACGTCCACGCCCCAGGTGTCGACATCCAGATGAGTCGTTCCCAGGCCTGTGATCGCGTCCACTACCAGCAGCGTTTCATTTCCCGAAGACCCGCCCTGAGCCCGCACAATCTTCGCAATCCCTTGGAGGTCATGCCGCGCCCCGGTCGAACTCTCCGTCGCCTGCACAAACACCGCGCGAATGCCGGGCGTCAGCTTCGCTCGAATCTCGTCCAGCGAAAATGTCTCGCCATACGGAACGCTCAGTACGTCCACCGAACAACCGAATGCCCTGGCCAGCCCCGTCCAGCGCTCGCCGAACTTCCCGGCAGTTAGGACAAGCACCTTGTCGCCGGGCGACGTCAGATTCGATACCGACGCCTCCATCACGCCTGTGCCCGAACAAGCCAGCACGAGAACATCATTCTTCGTGCCGATGAATTCCTTCATGTCGCTGAGCACACGCTGAAACAGCGCCCGGAAGTCAGCCGTTCGATGATGGGCTGTAAACGAAGCCATGGCCGTTTGCGCCGCCGGCAACAGCGGTGTCGGCCCGGGAGTAAAAAGGCGATTCTTATGCAACATGATCAGGGTCCTTAGGAACGGGAATAGTCTATAAGTTTACCGGAAGTGGCCGCGCCCAGTACAGGCAACACCCGCACTCATCGGGCAATCAGGGCGCCATTTTCGAGGGACGGCTGAGCCTCGCCCGCAGAGTCTTTCAGTGCATGCGCAATCCTGCCCGCCCAAGCTTCAATGTCGTTCCAGTCGCGGAAGTCGCCGAGCGGGAAAATCGCATTGTCCCGGTTCACCGGCAGCTTCAACATGAGTCGATGAGCGAAGCCCAGCTTGTCGCGGTTCAGCGCGCCAAAGAATACCCGATGGTCCCTCGGCTGAACGGCTTCTCTGAACTCCTCGATCTCCTTGGGCACGGTGACCGCACACACGTCCCGGCCCTGTTCATCTATGGTTTTAGTGCCCAGGGGCCCGCTGCTGAACAGCCACACTGGCCGCTCCGCGAGCGCGGCACGGTTTCGTCGCACGTACTCGGTCGCCTTCTTCATCCAGTGAAAATAATAGGCAGCGCTTCCGATCACGACCGCGTCGTAATCCGCGGGATCACCGGCTCGCTGTGCAGAGTCGACAGTGGCGTCAAACCCTGCTGGCGCAAGATGGCGGCGACGCGCTCCGCGATGCCTTGCGTCGCGCCGTAACGGCTGGCATAGACAATCAGGACTCGCATGTTGATCCCTCCTGCCTCGTCGTGGGCTCGTGAACCACATCCGTGAGCCACGTTGGCAACCTGGCCGGCCACGACCTCGGCCCCGCGAACGAAGAGTACGTCCCTTTTCCCCTACTCCGCCGTGACCCCGGTCACAACTCAGCTCAGGAGGGTGCCACATCCTAACGTCGCGCTTTTTGCGACGCTAGGGTGGGATTTTGACCCTCACCGTCATCAAGCCATACACCGTCTATAATCTCCCCATGCCCCTAGTCGACCAGATCCAGAAAGACATCGTCGCCGCCATGAAGGCAAAGGATGAAGCGCGCCTCTCCACCCTGCGCATGGTCAAGAGCGCATTGCAGCTTCGCCAGGTCGAAAAAATGGCCCCACTCGACGACAAGGAATCTCAGGCCGTGCTGGCCACGCTGATCAAGCAGCGCAAAGAATCGGTCGAGCAATTCACCAAGGGCGGACGCCAGGAGATGGCCGACAAAGAAGCCGCCGAAATTACCCTGATCGAAACCTACCTGCCCAAGGCAGCCGGCGAAGGGGAAGTAGTCGCCGGCGTGAAAGCGGTGATCGCGGAGATGGGCTCCCCCACCCTGAAAGAAATGGGTACGGTGATGAAGAATGCGATGGCGCGGTTTGCCGGCGCCGGCATGCGGGTGGACGGCAAAATGGTCAGCGAGATCGTGAAGAAGGAGTTAGCTGGGAAGTAGGGTTCAGCAACGGCAATGTGGGGACAGCCGCCCTCGGCGGTTGTCGAGCACAACTCGACTTCATTTGCACAGGCTAGCGTTGTCGGAACGCAAGATACCATGATGCGGCAGCCAACCGTATTCTGCGGTAAGACCCTGAACCTATCAGGTGCTCACCTCCCCCTCTGCAACTCCCGATAAGCCTCGCTCTTCGAAACTCCTCGCTCCTTCGCCACTTTTTTCAGGGCAGCCTTCTCGTCCACTTTCTCTTCCGCCATGATCTGCGCCACCTGCTGCCGCACGGACTGACGGGCAAGAGTGCCCGTCCCCACACAGCCCGTCCCCACACGAGCTTCGCCTTCCACGGCCTTTCCAATCAGGAGCGTGATTTCGCCTTTCACCGCGGCGCGCACCTTCAGGCTCTCCAGCACCTCGGCGGCGTGCCCGCGCAAAAACTCCTCATGCAGCTTGGTCACTTCGCGCGCGACCACCACATGCCGGTCTGCTCCCAGAACCTCGACAACGTCCGTGAGCGTCTCCACAATCCGGTGCGGAGCCTCGTAGAACACCTGTGTCCGCGGAGAATTCTTCACGGCCTCCAGCGCCGTCCGCCGCTCCCCGCGCTTCGCCGGAAGGAATCCGCTGAAGCGAAAGGAATCGGTAGGCAGCCCGCTCGCCACCAGCGCCGCCAAAAATGCTGACGCCCCCGGCACGGGCACAACTGGCACCCCGTGGCGGATTGCCAGCGCAATCAGCCGGTAACCCGGATCGGAAATCCCCGGCATGCCCGCATCGGTCACTAGCGCAACGCTCGCGCCTTCCTGCATCTCCTTAACCAGTTCAGCCGACCGGGTCATCTCGTTGTGTTCGTGATAGCTGGTGGTGCGCGTCGCAATGGCGTAATGATTGAGCAGTTTCTGTGTCTGGCGCGTGTCCTCGCACGCGATCACGTCGACTTCCTTCAACACGCGCAACGCCCGCAGGGTGATGTCCTCCAGATTCCCGATTGGCGTCCCTACCAGATAAAGAGAAGGCTTGCGCGATGGTGCGGCCTCATCTGCCATGGCCGGAGTCTACCACCCGCTATCCGCGGGCGCCCTTTCAGCTAGAGGCCCTCCAGTTCGCGGTTCTCCACCCAGAGTTGTCATCCAGAGCGCGCACTCTGCGCGAAGGACCTATGAAACTGTTTGCGGCGCGGCGCTGTCAGCAGGTCGCTCAGGTCGCTCAGTCAGCGAAAAGCGCGGCCTTCAGGATGGCAAGGCCAAAAAGTAATTGAATGCGCGCTGAATGGCATTCTGCGCCATACGCGTAACTTTCCAATGTGGGCGGCAGTTATACTAGCGTACCCACGGGTGACCGCCCATGACCGCCAAAGACTTCCGCCAGATCGCTCTCTCCCTCCCCGAGCCCGAAGAACGCGCGCACATGGACCATCCCGACTTCCGCGTCGGCGGAAAAATCTTCGCGACCCTAGGCTATCCCGACAAAACCCGTGGCATGGTCAAGCTTTCGCCCGAAGACCAGCATTACTTTTCGAAGGACTATCCCGATGTATTCATCCCCGTAAAAGGCAACTGGGGACGCCGCGGTGCCACCAGCGTCCTCCTCAAAGCCGCCAAGAAAGACGCGCTGGCCAAAGCCATCCAGGCCGCCTGGCGCAACACCGCCCCGAAACGTTTACTGGTAAGATAAGTCCCCGTGTCGGCCATGATCCGGACCCTGCACAACCGTAACCATCGCCACAGGCTAATTTGGCATCAGAATAGGGCGATGCGGATTCCCCAGAAACCCGTCGCAGCGGCACTGTTATGTGGGCTGGCTCTGGGCATCTGCTCGGCGCAACAGGCCCCGCGACAAGCCGGGACCTCCAGCACCACGCCGCGAGCGGCGACTCGAAAGCACCCACGGCGCCCCGAGCGCACCCTGACTCCAGATGATGGCCTGGCGGTGATCTCTGCCGCGCTTGATCCGAAAGTGCGCCGCCATTCCGGGCACGACTGTTCTCACTTGGTTCACGCGATTTACGAACGGGCCGGATTCCCCTATAGCTACGCGAGCTCCGACGATCTCTATGCCGGAGTCGAAGGGTTTCAACGCGTGACCCGTCCTCAGCCAGGCGATTTGATCGTGTGGCGCGGGCACGCAGGAATTGTCGTCCGCCCCTCGCGACACGTTTTCTTCAGCTTCATGAGCGCAGGGCCGGGAATCGACGACTACAAAACTCCCTATTGGATCAGCCGGGGACACCCTCGTTTTTATCGTTACGTCAAGAATGATCGGTGCCCAGGATGCACCGCAGTCAGCATCAACGTTTGCGCCAACCCGGGTGGATAAGGACAAGTAGTCCACTCGGCCTTCGCCTGCTACCAGTCGTTCCGCGATAAACGCCTTCATGATTTTTATCTGATCGGCGGTGAAGGTTTTATCTCCTAGAAAGCCTGCGAAGGTGCGTCGATAGTCTTGCGTACGGAGGTTGCGATTTCTCAATGCAACTTTTTCGCCTGCATAAATGAAATTCCAGTTGTTGATGCGCCGGCCAGGCACGTTGCTCTTAGCCTAGCCATCCAATTGTCAGTGACAAGAATCACCACGAAAGTTTCCCCGTGCCTTTCACCGTGCCTTTTTGCCGGAGGAAACAGCGACAGAGTGTTGTTCGGCAGGAGAGGTCCCCTGGGACGCGCCCCCGTTGGAAACACGCCCCCTCAGACCAGCCAGACTGGATCAAGAATCGTGCTGCTTCGAGAGGTCGGTGAAGAGGAATTGCAAGTCAGGTATCTGTGGAGTGTCGATTGTGGGATAGCAGACCTCGGTTACACAACCGGCATCGAGGGTGTACCACGCTGGGCTGGAGGCGTGGACTCCTGTCTGATGGGATGGATCGGATCTGGCTCACGCTCGACCGTAGATGGAGGCTGATGCCGCCGCCTTGCAGATTCTGTACGCACGCCATATCAATTATCAAAACGAAAAGTTTGAAGAGCTTGCGAAAAGCCTCGGCGCGTGTTCGACACCGGTCTCCATCGCCGGGTCGCCGGATTATCGCACTGAGGGTATGAAGCGATACTTAGTGCCGTGACCGTTGATCATGACCACAGCGATCTCGACCGTAGCGCCGCCGTCTCGGCGGGCGCCCGGCGCTACCGTTCGACGCGTCGTAATAATCTTGCGGTCAGAGTACTAGTGAAGCACTTGGAGAGCCTCGGGTATTCAGTAACACTCCAACCTCGCACCGCCTGAGTAGAGTGTTTTCGAGGGAGAAGGCCGGTCTCCGGGCATGGTCGAGCACACGGTCATCGTGTGCCGCAGGAAGTTCAGTATCACTCTCGGCGCGCCGTATCTTCGAGAGCTGCGGGCTTGGCGCGTCGAGCGACGGATGGCATCAGCTGTGGGGGCCTTTTGCCACGGAGGGTGGCATTCAGAACCGGCGCATAGGCCAGTTCCTCACCCGCTTCCACGGAGCGCAGCATGAGGCCGCCGCGACTCATGTCGCCTCGGCCGACGAACTCGGCGGGAAAGAGTAGCCGCTCGCCAAATACCTGAAGCAGTGGCTCCACGTACTTCGACGTTGCCACGCTACCGAGGAGCACGATGTCGCATGAGTCTCCGAGCTTATCCCGGAGCAAAGCACAATCTCTATCGAGAGCGGTGCGGTATTTTTGTTCGCGTGCGTCGATGTCGTAGCCTGCCCACTCACGCAGCTGGTCAAGAGTGACAACGGTGTCCGGGGCGAGCAACCCTGCAGTTGCAGTAATCACGAATGACCCCGACACATCGATGGGAGGTGTCGAAAAAGCTCGCGCATACGCCAGCTTGCCGCGAAAGTAGAGCCCGCTGACAAAACTGAACAACTCCCCCAGTGTCACACCGCCTCGGCGCAGATTGTGCGCGAGGTCTGAGTCTGCCTTTGCGCTGAGGACATACCCCGCACGAATTCCCGCAAGGTTTGCGGGCGATAAAAAGAAAATCCGATGCTTATGGCTCAAGTGAAATTGTCCGACTTTTTATCTTCTCTAACTCGACGTAGTACTAACCAGCGGTGGTCGCGAACAGACCTCAGTTGGCCGCAACGGCCATGCGCGGTCCGTCGGTACAAGTTATTTTAGCGGAGTGAATGCTCTTGCGGTCTTAGCGTTCAACGGTTCGAACACTCAAAAATGAGAAAGACCTCTAGCGTCACGTCCCGAAAATACGAAAATGAAATCGGAGACCAAATCTTCGTCTGGGCCTCCTGGCCTCTGCGGCTAAAGCCGCTATTTTCAAGGGCTTTTTACGGCGCGGCTGGAAGCCGCGCCCTGTCAAAGCTCGCGAGCTTTTCACACGGACTAACGGGAAACCACACTAGCTCTTCATTCCAAAGGTCTCTGTATTTGTAAATTACAGAAAACCCTGCGGCTTCAGACGCTATCGAATATCTAATCCGAAAAAAGGAGTTTCCATATGCCAAAGACAATGATGCTACTACTGGCTCTCCTGGTATCGACAGCGTGGCTGACGGCCCAGGAATATCCGCAGAGCGGTTCCAAGCACACCGAGGGGACCGCTTCCGGTCAGACCACGGTACAGGGCTGCCTCCAGAGCTCAAATGGAAGCTACACCCTGATCTCCGATTCCGGAACTACCTATCAACTGCAGGGCGAGACCTCGAAGTTGAGCAAACACGTTGGGCATGAGGTCGAAATCACAGGCTCTCCTTCCGAAGCCGGAAGCTCGACGAGCGGGATGAGCCCACACGCGGGCGCATCGGCTGGCGGATCCGAGCAAACACTAACGGTCCATAGTCTGAAGCACATTTCGAAAACTTGTAGTGAACACAAGTAAGTGACCTTAACCAGGCTCTGACCGGGACTTGGTCCCGGTCAGCATCTTCCTTGGGAAATATCGATGACATTCTTGACTGCCGTGTCCCCGTTCGATGGCCCTGTTGGCGAAGGTCGCATAAAACTGCCAATTCTAACGACGACTGACCTGTTTGGAGACCGCCTGCTGCCTTAGCATGTCCGCCGCTTTTGCGATCGTGAGATCATCCGGCACGTGCTTGAAGTCAGTTCGTGCATACTTCTGATGCACACTGATCGTTTTGAAGAAGAGCGCCTTCCCCTTCATTTGTACGTTCAAGACGGTCAACTCCCAATATCCGGGGGCAACTTCTTGCTGCCTGACGTCAAACGTTCCGCCCTTATCGAGGTGCCCCAGCAGACCGCCGTCAAACTTTACTCGCTCCGTAAGATGTCCTGAGATCTCCGCCAGCCTATTCTGCTTGTCATCAACCCAGACGTAGCCCTCCATGGCGTGAAACACTTGGGCTTCGTGGCTGCCGGGATGAAACCGTGGATTGGGTTTGAAGTTCAGTTGTACAAGCTGTCCGCGGCGTTCTCCGTAGCTGTAAAGGAAGGCATCGGGCAACAATTTGAGCATATTCTGACTTCGCGCGGCATCCCGATTCTTCTCTTTGACTGTTCTTGTGAGCTCGCCACGATTACGATCGAGTTGCCTTTCCCACTGCTGTTGCTGCTCAGCAGTAAGCGGGTGGCCGTTGATCAGAATGGGACGCTTAACGTCCGCATCTTTGGTTTCGACGACTTGGTCCACCTCTATCTGTCCGTTTTTGTCCTGCTCTTCCAAGCGAAACATCCAATGGCTATGATCCTGGCGTTCCGCGCCCAGCTCATTCTGTACCACTCGACGAATCAGGGCCTCTGGGTCGTCTTGCGAGGATTGCGCGATCGCCCATGTTGAGAAGACAAGAATTGAGAGTGCAGTGAGGCTGCCAATTGTGACCATCTTCGAACCAGTTCAGCCAGCCAACGAACTACTTGAGGCGCGGATGCGAAGCCGCCAAAGGCGGGCTCTTTTGATAACTATCCGATGACAAGGGAAAGGATTGGGATGGTTGCGAAATCTAGACCAGCCGGATACGGCAGAAAATGAGGCTGCCATCATCTATAACCGCCGCGCTTGCTCATCCAGGGCCATAACTCCCTGCATCCATGGGTGATATCCGGCTTCGCGCGATCTCACGATTGGCGGCAACCTCATGAGCTGTCTGCTGGGCATCTAAATCGAGAGCAAGAGAAACCAGAGCCGGTTTGCGAGGCGAGTCATGATTCGGATCATTACCATCGAGCGTGAATACGGTTCCGGAGCGGCAGCCATCGCCGAGCAGGTAGCCGCTCGTTTGGGCTGGAAGCTCTGGGACCAATCGCTGACAGAAGAGATTGCGAAGCTGGCGCGTTGCGAAAGCTCAGCGGTTCAAAAGCGGGAAGAATGGCGCGACCCTCTTTATTATCGTCTGCTAAAGTCGTTCGCGATGGGAAGTTACGAGGGCAGCAGCGGCGCGCCGATCGATATGCTTGACGCCGACAGCATTGTGAAAATTTCCGAAAAAGTAGTTGAGCGGGCTGCGAACGCCGGCAATTGTGTCATTGTAGGACGCGGTTCGCAGCACTTCTTACGCAATCGCCAAGATACGTTGCGCTTCTTTCTCTATGCTTCGAGAGAAGAGAAAGTGCGGCGATTGACTTCGGAGGGAAGGAGCAACTCGGAGGCAGAGGCGCTTGTGGACACGGTTGACCACTAACGTGCAGCTTTCATCAAGGAGTATTTTCACGCTGAGTGGCCGAACCGCGCCATCTATCATGCGATGTTCAACACGGGTGCAGGCTCTGAAGTGGTGGTCCACGCAATTCTGAGCTTTTACGAGCGGAGCCAATCCATCCGATTTGCGGCCGACTGATCGCCAGCTAACTTACCACCGCCCCGCGAGCAGCGCGGATCGTTGAATCATCGTATGTCAACAATCGTCACTTTATTAACGCCGCTGCAGGCGAGGTAAAGCCTGCCACCGCTGGTTATTGTTCAGTGTCGCTTGCGGAGAATGCGCCATTGGGCCCAGCAATGACGATCCCCAAATCACGCTGGTCGCCGACGTGCCTGACGAGGAGCCCCAGACCACACTGAAGCCAGAGGTGCTGCTGCTGTCCCCCAAGCTACCGAACTGCCCCAGACAACCGAACTGCCCGAAGTGTTGGCGCCCCCCAGACCACAGATGAGCCCCAGACTACGGACGTAGGGGCAACCGTGTTGTTGCCGTTCGAGAGTGTGACTTTGCCGGTCGAAGAGTTGTAACTAGCACTCGGCGACAGGGCCGCGCCTACGTAGGACGGAGCGAGGTCGGTGTTGGCCAATGCCGCGCCTAGATCCAGCCGGCGCCGACGGTAAACAGATCGGTAGGTCTGTCCGGTCGTTGGATCGGTTGCGGTCGTTGACGTCGGGAAGGTCTTGTATGCGGTCTTCGTCAGACGCGCCTTTGGGTTTGGAGGAATTACTAGACTGCGGACGGCTGCCTCGCCGCCCGTCGATCAAGGCGCCGCGTTCGGCACGTGCTCAGTGGCGTAGCCGGTCATCTCCAGGTAGCCGACTCCATGCGGACTGCCGGCATTCCCTGCTACATCGACGGCCCCCTCCCAATAGCTCGGGCCGATCGTGCTGGTGAGTTCCTGGCTGTTGAGCGGCGTGGCGATTTCGAGCTCGAGCCCCCGACTCGGGATGGAGACATGCCATCTGAGGGGGTACGCCCCCTTGCTTTGCGGGCTTGTCCAGGTCTCGCCGGTAGGAGCCATGGTGAAATCTTTCGCGGAGAGAAACAAAGACTGGCCACCTGCGTCGACGTAAGTGCCCGAGGAGTACGGATCGACACTGCCGTCTTTGTGACGCAGACGGTAGAGCATGAGTTCGGTGTTGTTGTCGAGTTGCAGGCCTAGCCAGTCCCATCCACTTTCGGTCGAATCCATGGATTCAGTGAAGAACTCGTGGTCCATCCATGACGTACCTTCCACCCGGTAGGTCGTGCCATTGAGTCCGATTGATCCCGAGGTGAGGAGCCGCGTGAAGGAGATGTAGTGCGACGCGTGTCCCACGCCTTCGGCCTTCCGGCTGATCCCGTTTCTGCCGTGAATGACCGGCGGTTTCTCGGTCATCAGACTTAGATTAAGATCGAATTCTCCGCTGATCCCGCGCAGTTGCTGCCGGTCATCCTCCAAATGCGCCTGCCAGTTTCCGTTCCAGATCAGGCCTGAATGCTCATCCACGCCTGCGATCCCGGGGCCGGCGCGGTTGATGCGCTCGGCGTGGTAAAAGTGGCGTCCAGTGAGGTCGCTCAAGGCAAGATGCGCCATGTAGAGATCATGGATGTGCCAGGGCGATGGATTCGTGTCGCGCGCAATGCCCTGGCGAAAGAACGTCATTTCAAAGCCAAAGCGGTTGCCGTCGGGCGATTTCAGGTTGCCGGTGTAGTACCACCACTCGGTCTGGTAGTCGGGGTGATCAAAGTGATCGCGTGGAAACTTGTATTGATAGCCGGGCAACGCGATCTTGTAGTCCGCAGCCCACGTACTCGCCACCAGGAGGAGCGCAAGCAGAAAAGCAACTCTATTCCTCATGCACCACCTCGATCGGGTTGAGACGTTGAGCGATGCGCGCAGGATAAATGCCCGCCAGTATGGTGGCCAGGTAGACGAGGCTGAGCGCGCCCAAGAGAATGGAGACGGGCCAGTGAAATTGAATTGTCCAGCCGAATGATTGTTTGTTGATTACGAAAATCAGCACCAAAGAAAGCAGTGCTCCCAGCATGAGTCCCGCGATGTTGGCGAGCAGGCCGATCAATCCCGCCTCGACCAGAATCAGTTTGCGGACCTGGGAGGTTGCCGCTCCGAGAAAGCGGAGCAGCCCAAACTCGCGACGCCGGTCAATGACGATCGACATCAGGGCGCCGGCGATGCCCATGACGGCAACGAGAACCGCCACCGCCTCCAGTGCGTAGGTGATGGCGAACGTCTGGTCGAAGATGCGGATCGCCTCCCGGCGGATGTCGCGATTGGAAAAGATCAGCACGTCGCGATTGGCAGCCACTTTCTTGATTTCATCGCGCATGCTTTGGAGGTCCACGCCTGGAGCGAGGTACACCGCGAGATTCGAAGCTGAGGGATCGGGCAGGTAGCGCAGCATCGTCGAGCGGTCGACGATCACGTAACCGCGCTCGTTGGCGTAATCGTAGAAGACATCGACGACACGGAACCTGACGAGTTTCTCGCCGAGCGGCAGGGAAACGAAGTCGCCGGCCTTGACGTGGTGCTTGTTGACAAAAGGCTCGCTGACGATTGCCGTGTCACTCGACAAAAGCTCCTGCAACACATCGGTTGCGGGACGCCGCGATAGAAAGCCCGAAGATCGGTAATACCGAGATTCGCTGGTGTCTGCCGATGCCAGTGTGACGGGCAGGCCTTGGTATTCGATTTCGTAGGCGCGAAACCGGCTTACGCTTTGGACGCCGGGCAATTTGGCGATGCGATCCGTCAGATCGATGGATAGCGTCGGGTGGCGATCCACGGAAGGATCGCCGGCGGGCCGCAAGTAGAGGTCGGCCGGAAGTTGGCTGTCCATCCATGTGATCACTGTCTGTCGAAAGCTGCCGACCATGATGCCCACCGAGGTCATCATGGCGATGGCGGTCGAGAGCGCGCCGACCAGCACTGAAGTCCGGCGCAGCGATCCTGCGAGGCTGCGCGACGCGAGCATCGCTTCCACGCCCATAAATTCCCGCAGCATCGTCGAGGCAACAGAGCTAATCCAGTAAACCAGGGCCGGAATGGCGAGTGCGGAAGCGCCGATGAGCAGGAGGGCGGAAAGATATCCAAAGAGCGGTTTGCCGCCGATTGCGGGGAGGCGCGCGGCTATTGCCCCGACAATCGCCAATAACAGGGCTATGCGGGCGTCGCGGGCGCGCTCGACGCGAATTGTGTATTCGCGCAGCCCGCGAGCCATCGCTTCGGTCGGAGAGACCCGCGACGCTTCCCGCGCGGGAGCCACCGCTGACCCAATCGCAACTCCAATGCCAACGGTGAGAGCCAGAATCACGGATTCTGCGGAGAGACTCAGAGCACCCGGACGGCTCGAGATGTACAACGCGTTGACCGTCGTGGCTAGAAGCCGGACCGCTCCTGTTGCCATCAGCCGACCTAGCGGAAGCGCAAGCAGCGCTCCCGCGAGGCCGAAGATTGCGGCTTCGGCCAGAAATGCCAGCAACACGGCTCGGCGACTCGCGCCCAGAGCCCGGACCGTGCCAATGTCCGCGCGCCGGCGGACGACCGAAACAGAAATGGTGTTGTAGATGAGAAACGCTCCGACCAGTAGAGCGATATAACTCAGTATGCGGAGGTTCCATCGAAAGGCAGAAAGCATGCGGCGATTGGCCGTAGTCTGGCTGCCTTGCGGGTTCAGTGCAACACCACTGGGAAGAACGGCTCGCAACTTCTGCTGCCAGGCCTCCAAGCTCGGATGCTCAGGGACCTTCAGAAGGATGCGGTCGACACGACCCAGTTTGCCGGTGGCGATCTGAGCGGCAGCGAGGTCCATGACCACAACATTCTCGTTGACCCGAGCCGACTCAGGAATGAAACCGCGAACAATGTAATCTCGCTTCTGATCGTTTATCAGCAGCGCAATCGTTTCACCAACGCGGTGGCCAAGGCGTCGCGTCGTCCAAATCGCATCGGGATCATTGATGTAGCGGAAAATGTCGTGCTGGAAGCTGTCGCGGTCTTCCGAGATCTCGAGATTGCGATTCTGCCGACGATTCGCTTCGGCGATAATGTCGATCCCGATCAGAGGCACAGTTTCGCCAGTCGATAGGACGGTCGCGTCATCCTCGATCCGCGTCGTCACCCGAAGTGGGTAGGGCAGCTTTGCCAGCTGACCGACCACCTGCTCTGGGACTCCGCCAACCGCTGTGGCCTCGAGGTCGTTGTCGCCCGCCAGCGTTTCCATCGAGGAATGGAACGAACCCGCCGCTGCGTTGCCGGCCAGATCGATGGCGAGCACGACCGAAACGCCCAAGGCAACGGCAAAGACGACGAGCAGAGAGCGAGCGCGTTCGCGAAGAACCGGCCGGACGATCAAGCGGAAGAAGAGCGACCAATAGGCCATATCAGGAGCGCACGATCTCCTCGATGTGGCCATCTCGCATCCGGACCACGCTGTCTACGAAGGAGGCCGATTCCACACTATGCGTCGCCATGAGGATGGTCGTCTTCTGTTCGGTGCAGACCCGCCGAAGCAGCTCGAGAATCGAGTTTCCAGTGGCGGTGTCGAGGTTTCCCGTAGGTTCGTCGGCGAGGAGGATGCGAGGCGAGTGAACCAGGGCCCGGGCGATGGCTACTCGCTGCATCTGGCCGCCAGAAAGTTGATGCGGCATGCGATGGGCAAGACTGGCGAGACCGACCGAATCGAGCCGCTCCAGCGCCTGGGGGCGAGGATCAGAATGTCCCGCAAGCAGCAGCGGAAGCTCGACGTTCTCGACAGCGCTCAACGTGTGCAGTAATTGAAACGATTGAAAGATGAAGCCGACTTTCTCGCGGCGGAGCTTGGTTAATTGGACTTCGCCGAGCTGATCGGTTGCAATTCCCTGGAGCACAACGTGTCCGGTGGTTGGGAAGTCCATGGCGCCAGAAAGGTTGAGCAACGTGGACTTGCCGCATCCACTGCGTCCGACCAGGGCGACATATTCTCCCAAGCCCACCTGCATCGACACATTATTGAGAGCACGAACAGTTGCGCCGTCGGTGTTGTAGTCCTTGGTCACGGACTCGACTGACAGAAGTGGCACATGGCGCATTGCGGCCGATCGGCGCGACGTGGCTGTTTCTGCGCTAACCATTCCAGTTTCAGTCTTAGTTGGATGCCATTCAGGCAGATCAGACTCCGAAGAGGGAATGAGGTTTTCGTTGGGAGAAAAAAACCGAACCCTCAGATTACACCCTGGTTGCAACTTGGCGTTGGCTTTTGGAGATCCTTCGCTCCGCCTGAAAAACGGCTCCGCTCAGGATGTAATGAAAACAAAAAGTCGTGCCTCCAAGGGTAGAGTACGTGCTCGAAGCACAAGCCCTGAAGGAGGCACGAGATGATCCACGTTGGAGTAGATCTTCACCAGAGATTCTGTTACATGACGGCGCTGGAAGCAAGAGGCAAGATTTTACAGGCGGGGCCGGTGAGGAATGAGAAGCTGGCGCTGCGGCGGTATTTTCGGCAGTTTCGGGGAGATGAGGTGCAGGTGGCGGTGGAAGCCTGCGGGTTTTGGCCGGGGTTTCGCGAGGTTGTGGAGCCGGAGGTGAAGCGGTTGGTGCTGGTGCATCCACAGCGGGTGAAGGCGATTGCTTCGGCCAAGCTGAAGAACGACCGTGTGGATTCGGAGACGTTGGCGCAATTGCTGCGTTGCGATCTGCTGCCGGAATCGTGGAAGGCGGATCGGGAGACGCAAGCGCGGCGGCAGCAGGTACGGTTGCGGGCCACGCTGGTGCGGCATGGGACGCGGCTGAAAAACCAGGTGCATGCGGTGCTGCATCAGCAGGGGCTGCATTCGCCGGTGACGGATTTATTTGGCAAACGGGGACGGCGGTGGCTGGCGGAAGTGAAGCTGCCGGCGCAGGCGCGAGAGTCGGTGAGCGTGTGCCTGCGACTGCTGGACGGCTATCGCGGAGAAATTCAAAAACAAAATCTGCAATTAAGTGAAAAAGCAAAACAAGACGAGCGGGCGCAGTGGCTGATGACGATACCGGGGATCGGCGAGTGTTCGGCGATGATGCTGCTGGCCGAGATCGGAGAGATCAGCCGCTTTGCGGACAAGGAAGCGTTGTGCAGTTACGCCGGGCTGGTGCCGCGGGTGCGAGAGTCGGCAGGCAAGGTGGCGCGCTGCGGCATTACGCGGCAGGGCTCGCCCTGGATGCGCTGGATCATGGTGGAAGCGGCGCAGGTGGCGACGCGTTGTTCTCCGGCGGCCAAGCGTTACTATGAACGGTTGCTGCGCAAGAAGCACAAACACGTGGCGCGGGTGGCGCTGGCGCGCAAGTTACTGATTGCGGTCTATGCCCTGCTGCACGATGGTGTGCTGTTTGACGAAGAAAAGTTTGCGGCGGTGTAAGGGGAATCCGTCAGCTCGAAGTCATCCTTGCTCTTCGAGAGCGACGCTCAGATGGAGCGGCGGAGTCCGGACATACCTTATGTGCCTCGAGCACGAATAGAAGCCTGTCCGCATCGCCGCAAAAATACCTGTGGACGGGTACGCCTGTTTTCATAGAAGGATGACGCCCTAGCAAAAATGCTCGGCTTGGACGCGGCGCTTACTGGCGGTTGCCGCGGGCGCTTTCGGAGCGTTGTACAGCCCGCGCTGTCAGAGGCGAATCGTCGGCGGGCATGGTTTGCTGGAGCAGATCCCAGTCGCGAGCTATTTCTTCTTCGGAGACAGCACGGGAAGACTTGGGGTGTAATTCCGATTGCAGCCGCGCTACGATGAACTGGCGTACGAGCTGAGGCGGCGCATTGGTGCTAAAGACATTCTCCGCGGAGGCGCCGATGCGCAAGATGCGGCCGTCGACCTGCATTTGCAGAATGGGTCGGCCCTCATTATCGAAGTCCGTCTTCGCTTTGGCCTGCAACCTGGACCACGCCCTCTCGACATTCTGGCCCGAAGTGACGGGATAGGACTCGGTCAGAAAATTCCTGAGTTGGTGCTGATAAGCCCGACGATCCTCGTGACCCAGCGGTGGCTCGGCTTGGCCGCCCGGGTTGAAAACGAGAGCGTCGCGAGCCGGGTCGAAGCGGCCGGCTCCTGTGCCCACGTAGGTTGCAAACACGCACCCGGCGAAAATGGGGCTGGCGATTGCGCTGGGCACGATGTACTTCTTCGATTTGAAAAAAGATTCGACCACGCCATGCACGGCCGAGCTGCGCGGCATGCTGCCCGGCACCTGCGCGATGACTAGGCGCGAATACTGAATCTCCGGATGGCGCTGGTTGAACTTGATCAGCATTTTCGCCATCTGCTTGGGTGTGGTCATGCCCAGGTCGGCGACCACGCTGCGATGCAGAGACTTGGGATAGTAAAAGTTGATGATTCCTTTGGCAAAGTCAGCACAGTTATGGGACACCAGGCGAAAATGAGACTCATTGGCCGATGAGTTCAGTTTCGCGATCAGGGCTTCGTCCTGCTCGGGGGTGGTCGCGATCTGGAAGCCGTAGATAGTGCGATCGTAGGAAGACCCAATCAGTTGATACCAATTTCCGCCCGGTGTTTCGCCGTTTTTTCGATCGGGAGCGATGGCCTCCAGATATTCGCGGCGGTAGCGATCGCGCAGGAAAGCGACCATCTTGGCGTTGGCGAACAGCGGAATGTCCTCGGGACGGTCCACGGCATACAGGTACGGAACGAGAGGAATCGCGATCCAGTCATACCCACCGACGGCGTCGTAGCGGCTGATCACGACCCCGGGCTCTCCGGGGAGACAGCGGCGCAGGACCAGAGGCGTCTCGGCGCAGACTCCAGACAGATAGACGGCAGCGTGGCCGGTCGCGGTAAAGAAACCGAGATGACCGTAGGGTTCTTCCAGAAGCAGGGTGGCAGAAGCGGCCGATAGCGAAGTGCAGGCCAAAACCATGGCCGCTAACGTAATGAATGCGCGCCGCATTGAGATGTCGCGTAAAAACATAGTTACCCCAGACTCAGCGTAACCTCCTAAATAAGAACCCTTTAACGAAAGATTAGTTGCAGGGAATCGGAAAAACCAGTTACGGACGTTCCAGTAGAATGAGACCTGAAGAGGAGTAGAGACAAAGCGAATATACGGCGAAGCTACTGGGCCCAAATCCTGGGTCCGCAGAGTATATCCCGCCAGAATTCAGGACGATACCTATGTGATCTTCAGGGCGCTGAAGAGGCGCGCCTTCGCCCACCGGGCGCTTTCGGCGACCGACTCGTCTTCGTCTTCGGCCAGTTTTTCGAGGAGCGAAACGAAGTCTCGGTTACCGCTGTTGCCCATGGCGATGGCGGCGTTGCGGCGGAGGCCGGAGTGCCCGGCGCGGCGAATGGGCGATCCGCGGAAGGTTTCGCGAAATTCTTCTGGCGACATTTCCGCGAGCCACGCGGGTGCCGGGTTAACCAGACCGGGACGCGGCTCGAATTCGAGCGCCGTCGTGGCCGGAGACTTGCGGTTCCAGGGGCAGACGTCCTGGCAGATGTCGCAGCCGAAGACATGCCGTCCCATGCCCACGCGGAGATCTTCGGGGATCGATCCGCGCTTCTCAATCGTGAGATAGGAAATGCATTTGTTGGAATCGAGTTGGTAGGGAGCGAGAATCGCGTCGGTCGGGCACGCCTCGATGCAGCGCGTGCAAGTACCGCAGCGGTCGGGCGCGGGCAGGTCAGGATTCAGTTCGAGCGACGTGAGGATCACGCCCAGAAAGAGCCACGAACCTTTTTTCTGATTGATGATGCAGGTGTTCTTGCCGATCCAGCCCACACCCGCGTACTTCGCAAAGACGCGTTCGACGATGGGGCCGGTATCGACGTACGAGCGGGTGGTGAGGGCTGGCGGGCAAGAGTGCCCGCCCCACACAGCTTGGCGCAGCGCGGCTTCCACCTGCTTGAGTCGCCGGAAGACGGCGTCGTGATAGTCCTCGCGGCTCCACGCGTAGCGGGAGATCCATCCGCGGCTCGGGTCGTTGACGTGTGTCGAGTAGGGATGATCGGTGTTGTAGCTGATGGCGCAAACGACGACACTTCGCGCCCAGGGCGCGACGCGCGAGAGAGAGGCGCGCTTGAGATCGCCGCGCTCGTCTCGGGCTTCCATGTATTTCATTTCGCCGGCGTGGCCGGCGGCAATCCACTCAGGAAAATAGTTGAGTTCGGGCGCATCAGTGGCAGGGGCAACGCCCGAGAGGTCGAAGCCAGCCTCTTCAGCGGCGCGCTTAACGACGGCTTTAAGGTCGCTGATCCGGTTTGCCATGGGTGACCTCTCTGAAGCGGCGCCGGATGTAGGTACTACACTCCCAGTTTCTTCACTTCCTCGTTGTAATACTTGCGGTAGAGAATGTCCCACTCCTGCGAGCCTTCGAGGATAGTGCGCTTCTGGCTCTCGATCTTCTGGCGGGCGGCGACGTCGATCTTCTCTTCCTGGTTGAGCAGGTCTTCAAGAATCTTGCGGGTTTCCTGGCGAATGGTGTTGGGGTCTTCGATGAACTCGACCTCGTCCATCTGCTTGAGTACGTCGGAGACGGCGCGGGCCAGCACGTTGACTTTGTCGCGGCTCAGTCTCACAGCACCGCCTTGTACTTGCGCACGAGTTCGGTTTTCACCTTGCGGAACATTTCCTGGTAGTTGGCGCCGGTCCTGCGCATTTCATCGGAGTAGGCTTCGAGGATGACGCGCACTTCGTCGTTGATGCGGTCTTCGAGCGAGAGTTCGTCGACCAGCGCTCCGTTCACGCGCTCCGTCACCGCCGGGACGGCCGAGGTCTCGATGAACTTGCCAGCAATCAGTTTCTTGGTGACTTCGCGGGCCAGGTAGCCCACATATTCTTTGGAAAAAAGCATGTGCGGATCGGAACTGGTGCGTGCAAAACGCGCTCAATTTGAATAGGAAAGTGTAACACAGGGAGAACACGGAGAACGTTCCCGATCCCAGGCTCGCGAACAAGCTCGCGAACAAGCTCGCGAACAAGCTCGCGAACAAGCTCGCGAACAAGGCGGAGGCCCGTTACGGTTCCGCGACACTGCATTCAGGGCGCCAAGGCTCAAACTTATTGTTGCAGTTGCTGCAACATCTGTGTCGCCTGCGGATGATCGGGATGCCGTTTGAGCAGATCGAGGACGACGCCGCGAGCCTTGTCGCGAGCGCCTTCCAAGGCATAGACCCGAGCCAGATTCAGATATGCTTGATCAAAGGCGGGCGAGACGCGAATGCACTGCTCGAAGCTGGCCACGGCTTTATCCCGGCGTTGCGTGATCAGATAGAGGATTCCGAGATTATTTAAAGCCTCAGGATAAGCAGGTCGAGCTTGCAGCGCCCGCTGCAGGTATTCGTAGGCTTTGGCAGTGTCATTGGCTTGCGCAAAAACCATCCCCAGACTGTAGTTCGCCTCGGGGTCCTGGGGCGCGATCTCGAGCGCACGCTCCAGCACTTTGCGGGCTTCGTCCCAATTCTTTTGCAAGCGATAGGCGTTGCCCAGGTTGTCAAGAGCCAGCACGTGATGCGGGTTCAGGTGTAGAGCTTCCTGAAAGCGCTCGATCGACTCGTCGACCTTCCCTTCACGAGTGGCAATCACACCCAGATTGTTCCACGCGTCGGGGAGCGTGTCGGGATAGTTGGCCTGGAGTTTCACGGCGCGCTCGAAGGCATCGCGGGCAGCCGCATTCTTGTTTTGGTTCAGATAAACGCTGCCGATGCCGTACAGGGCTTCGGCACTCGATGGATCTTCGCGCGATGCCTGCTGAAATGACGCTTCGGCTTGATCGAGGTATCCCCGCTGAAAAAACAGCGAGCCCAGCGAAAGGTAGTTGCGGCCGAATTCGAGCTTGTAGCCCGCGCTGGGAAAGGGCAGCGCTCGCGCCAACCGCTGGGGATCCGTGGTGGGGATGCTCCGAAAATCTTTCTCGACGTGGTCGGGATCGATCGGACCTTGATACACCTTGACGATGTAGCCTTTCGCGTCGATCAGGAAAGATGTGGGGAGGCTGAGGTCGCGGTGCCGATCGAACATCTGGCGGAACAGAATGTTGTAGACAGCGACGGTATCTTCCGGTCCGCTCAGGATGGGGAAAGAAAACTTCTGGTCGCGCGCGAAAGCGCGCAGATCCCCTCTTTGCGGAGAAGCTGTAGCTGACTCGTCCACATTTAGCGCGAGCAGTTGAAGTCCTTGCGCCGCCCATCGACTTTGGACTTTCTCGAGTGTTTTCAGGTCGCCCACGCATTGCGGCGATTGCGTGGTCCAGAAATTTAGCAGGACGGCCTTGCCCCGTAGCGAAGAGAGGGAATGAACTGCTCCTGTGATATCGGGCAAAGAAAAGCCAGGAGCCGCAATGGGCGTCAAGAGCCAGGTTTCGACCTGCGTCGGCAGTGATTCGGTTTCCACGAGGCGTGCGGGCGCAACTCGTGCAGGGCGTGGCGCGCTCTTCCTGAACGGCTCCATCAGCGAAGGTTCAGACCCTTCTTCAACCCAGATCCGGTGGTTCAGCGGAAGGTCGCGCAACTCCTGGACGAGACCGCTCGGCCAGCGGATCGAGGCGTGTACCGGCCCCGTCGTGTCGCCCAGACCGAAAAAGACATCCTTGCTGGGTTGAGAAAGAAAACCGGAGCCAGCTTGCAGCATGCGCGTCTGGCGGCCAGCGTTAGTTTCGATCGTCACCGCGGATCCGATCGCGTCGCGATTGCTCTTGGTGCCTCGAAGGCAAAATGAAATCGACGGTGGCAGATTTTCGGCGACATTTTTCAGTAGCCGAAGCTGCGGAGCATTGCGATTCTTCAAAGCCACTTCGAGGCGGCCGTCGCGATCGAAATCGGCGAGCACGAAAGAACGGCTGTCCTCGACGAAATCGAGGCCGAGTACTGCCGAGACGTCGGAGAACGTTCCATCTCGGTTGTTCGCGTAGAAGACATTGCGCTCGTAGCCGCTCCAAGTGCCGTCGGAGCGGATCAGTTCGTTGATTGCGTTCCATCCCTGCTCGTATTCTTTTGAAGCACGCGCCGCATCGGGCGAATTGGCTACGACCTGTCGCCAGAAAAAGCTGTTGAGATCCTGCCGCTGAGGGCCCGTCACCATGCCGTTGGCGATATAGAGATCCAGGAAGCCGTCGTGATCGAAGTCGAAGGCATCGCTCGACCAGGCCCAACGGCCCATACCCACCCTGGCCGCCTCGGTCGCGTCTTCAAAATCACGACCGCGATTGCGGAATAAGGAATTTCCCATAGCATGCTTCTGATAGAGGGCCCTCACCGGTTGCGGCGAGTTCCTCTTGAACAGAGGCTGCGTAGAGATGCGCACGCCCGCAGCGGTCCACATGTTGGCGACGTATAGGTCGTCGGCACCGTCGTTGTCATAGTCGACCCAGCAGACACTCATGCCCGCGCCGACGTCCTCGACTCCGGCCTGCGGAGCGACATCGGTGAAGGTCCCGTCGCCATTGTTGCGGTAAAGATTCTTCCGCCCGAAATCGTTCACCACATACAGATCGGGCCAGCCATCGCGGTCGAAGTCGCTCCATCCGCAGGCGAAACTGTAGCGCGTGTTGTTCTGAGTCAGGCCAGACTCCTGCGTCACATCGCGGAAGGTGCCGTCGCGGTTGTTGCGCATCATGAAGTTCGGTGGACCGTTTTCGGCGTCGTGATAAGGAGACGGATATTTGTATTGCCCGGTACCCTGGTAGTAGGCGTAGAGGGAGAAATAAATGTCCAGCCATCCGTCGCGGTCGTAGTCGGCGACGGCCGCGCCGGTGAACGTTCCCTGCGGCGGGGTCGCGAACTGGAATGCGTCAGGCCTTTGGCGGAACTTGCCGCCTCCTTGGTTGAGAAAGAGCATCGGTCCGCTGGTTCGGACGAGAATCACGTCCTGCAGGCCATCGTTGTTGAAGTCGGCGAAGAGTGCACAAGCAGTGTTTTCCAGGATGCCCAAGCCGGAGATCTCGGTGATGTCCTCGAAGGTTCCATCGCCGCGGTTGCGGTAGAGCCGATTGGGCAGGCCCGCGGGCTGGCAGACGTAGAGATCGTCGAAGCCGTCGTTGTCGATGTCGGCGACTGAGATTCCGTTGTGCCCATAAATGTCGATGCCGCAGGCGCCGTCGAGAATTGTGCGCCAGTAGTCGGTGCCGTGCAGCAACTGGGCTGAGTAGGATGAGTTGCTGCCGAGCGCTGAGGCGGCGATATCCACGTAGATGGGAGCACGGGAGCGAGCCTGAGTTTCGTGGAAAGCGCGCCAAATGCGAACTTGGAACTCGCCCGAGGCGGAGCGAGTCCAAGTGAGTTCCCAAACACCGACGCGCTGTTCGCGATAGAAGTCGGTGCCCGTTCCGACGAGCTCGTAGCGGACACTCGTCTCGATGCGGCTCGGGAGTTGCGCGGGCCTCGCCGCTGTATCAGGACGGACGTCAATACCTGTGATCTGAAATTCGGCTGAGACAATACTCGAGAAGACATTTGAGTACGACCGCAACTCGCGAATGAAAGCATCACAGGTAAGCGCGACCTCGCCGCTGAACGTGTTCTGATGAATTTCGAGCATCGAATCGGAGCGCACTGCTCGCGACTCTACGGGCAAAAGTGATGCGCCCGAGAAATCAGAGGCCAGGCTCTTCGCGACCTCTTGCAGCTCGCGCGGGGATTGCAGCAGGGTTTCGCTCCATCCGGCGAGAATCGCTGCGATCTGATCGGCATATTTTTCCGTGGTGAAATCGTCGAGACCTGCCTGCACTTTGAGCAGCGTCGCATCGAGCGGACGCTCGGTGCGGTAGTGAGGATGCAGATGGAATCCAGCGTCGGCTGGCGGGGAAATGCGACCGGCGCCGAACTCGAATGAGGGAAAGGTCAGTCCCCACAATTTCGCGGGGAGCAGAGTCGCCCCGGCTCCCTGGCAGAAGCGAACCAGAAAGTCGCGCCGGCGGAGATCAGGCGATGGATGCGGTTTCCCGGCCCGGCTCAGAGAGGTGTCTCCAGTGGAATCACGTGTGAGAGCGAAGCTACCATTGGCCTTCCGGATGGGTCAAGACAACGTCGAAACCCAAGATCCAAACCACGCGGATCACTTGAGTTCGTCATTTAATACGTGGGCCAGGCGAGCGCCCGCCAGGGCAACGCGCATCTTCGCCAGTTTTTGCGCCTGCATTTCGTAGGATGACCCGGGCACGATCGTGTACGGCTGGTCTGCAGTGCCGATCGGTTCCCGGTACACGCTCGTTCGCGCCTCGTCAAAACTCTCGCGAATCCAGGCAGCGGGGTCCAGGTTGCGGCTCTTCGAAGAAGCAGACTGATAAGCCTTTCCCAGCACGATTGCCCGCTTCACACACTCGATCTTGTCCCGGCAAAACCTGCAATCAGACCCCGGAAGTTCGTCCCAGTAGCTGTGCAGATTGGACGCCGCATCGCCGAAAAGCTTGACCAGATTGCCACCGGCATCCCCTTTCGGATGAACCTGCGTGATGCGGGTAACGGCGTGCAGCGGCTGGTGAACGTCGCCGATCAAATGCAGCAGCCAGACCAGGTCGTAGGACTTAAGCGCGTCGGCTTGAGACGAGGCCAGCACGGCGCGGAAGACTGCAATCTGGGTTTGGGCGTTAGGCGTGGGGACCGCTGGCAGCGGCATCTGATCGGGCGAGAACGGCATGTCTACAAAGTGCCAGTATTTATGGCGCAACAGGTCTGTGTATCCGATGTTCTGCGTGGAAGAGGGTCCGCCGGGAGTATTGCCTGCGTCGGTGCCGTCGTCTGAATACTGAGCTTCTCCTTTGATGTCGTCCGCCCAGGTCGAGGCGATCATGAAGATCATTCGATCGTGATCGTCGGCAGACGTACCTGCGGGAATCTGCTTTTCCCAGTTCGCGTAGTCGGGATTGAGACTGAACAACTCGCGGACGCGGGTTCTTGTCGCCGGCGTAAGTTCTGATAGGCGATGTAAGCGACGGTCATGTGGCCGATCGGTCCCCAGGCAAGCGCAGGCGCAGACAAGAAGGCCACCATCGCAAGAAAAAGAAAAGTGCGTAGGAAGTTCACAAGCAGGTCCTAAAGAACGACATAGCACGAACATCCATTCTGCCACGCATCCGAAACCTGTGCCGATCGCGATGTGGTATCTTGAGCGCCGGCATGAAATCGCGGCTCATGATACTTTTCTCCGCTGCGCTGGCAGCTTCACTATTGAGCTTTGCCCAAGCCACACCTGGCGTTGCTGGCGGGCACTCTACGGCTCAGTCCGTTCCCTCTCCGACTCCCGACCCAGACGCGTTCTACCATCTCGGTCCCGACTCGCTGCCGCAGGACGGCGTCCCAAAAGGCGAGATTCGCGGACCCTTCACACTGCCGAGCAACGCCTATCCGGGCACGCAGCACACTTACTGGGTTTACGTTCCCGCGCAGTACGATCCCAGTTCTTCGGCAAGCCTGATGATCTATAACGACGGGCATGCGTTCATGGATCCAGATGGCGATGTGCGCGCTCAGAACGTGATGGACAATCTCATCTTCCGGCGCGAACTGCCGGTGATGATCGCTGTCTTCATCAATCCCGGCCGACGACCCGACCAGCCTGAGCCTAACGCGAGCGAGTGGGGCGACCATACAACGAACCGGCCCACCGAATACAACTCGCTCGACGACAAATATGCTCGCGTGATCGTGGATGAACTCCTGCCCGTGCTCTTCAAGAAATACAACATTTCCAAGGATCCCGAGCGGCACGGCATCGGCGGGTCGAGTTCGGGCGCCATCGCTGCGTTCACCGTAGCCTGGCAGCGTCCCGACGAATTCCGCAAGGTCCTGAGCAATGTTGGCAGCTTCGTCGATCTGCGCGGAGGCAATGCCTACCCCGACATCATCGGCAAGAGCGACAAGAAACCGATCCGTATCTTCCTCTGCGACGGGCGCAACGACAACCGCGGCCAGCGTCCCGAAGGCGCCCCCTACAACCAGGCCATGGATTGGTTCTACCAGAACGTCCGCATGATGCAGGCGCTCACGGCGAAGGGCTACGACTTGAACTACGCCTGGGGCATCAACCAGCACGGCCAGAAGATGGGCGGCGCCATTCTGCCGGAGATGATGCGCTGGCTTTGGCGCGATCACGAGTTCTCCAGCGATCCGAAGGACGCAGTCGAGCGCTCGTTCAATGTGCCGAGAAAAGGCGTGGCAAAGCAGTAGTTCGACATTGTGTATTACAGCGGTTCACCAGAAGCTATATCTGCCTCACTGCGGAGCTTCGCTCCGCCGGACAGCTGAGGGCGGCTGTCCCCACATGGCCTCGGGTACTCTGCTCAGTTTCAGGCCACCCCGATCCAGGCCGCTAAGTCACTGGGCACTGATTGAACCGCGGAGTACCGTGATCGAAGCTTTAGGAAGCTGGTAGAGCGCTTCAGGACCGCCATTGACTGTCGACTTTGAAGCCGGGCCATCGGGATCCGCGTGGCCCTGTTCTCCTTCCTGGTGCCATACATATTCGTTCGAGCCAAAAGTGATGCGGTCGACCTGGCCGGAGAAATCGCGATGGCTCTTGGCGACTGGGTCTACGAACACCACCCGCACCTCATGGTCGTTGTACTGATCGCGATTGACGAGCATTACCGACCACTGCTTGTCAGGTCGCTCGACGGCGTAGGCGGTCACCAGAACATTTCCGGCCGCATCGATCACATCGCTCGATGCTTTGAACTGCTTGTGCAGCGCGTCGATCGGCTGCACCCACTCTTTCGTGATGACCTGCGCTGCAAGATACTGTGGCGGATAACCCACGACTTGATAGTTCATGTCGATCCACAAGAAATTCCCGAAGCCGCTGCGGTCTCTCGGATACGGCATGTAGTGGAAGTAGTAGGTGGCGCCGGCACCTTCACTCATCATCGAACCGACGTAGTCGGCCAGCCACAAGGCGCTCTTGACCGTGGAGGGCGGTGCCCCGCCTCCGATGTTTCCTTCAGTCATGAAGAAAGGAATATTGGGCGGCAGCCCGTTGTCTTTCCACACTTGAACGATGTGGCTGACGAATCCCGGCTCCGGATACAGATCGGCCCAGGAGTAGGTTGGCCGGTCCTGGTACGGATAGTGCTCAAAAGAAAAGAAAGCGAAGTCGTTGAGCCGGCCGTGCGCTTTCAGGTAATCGACGAAGCGGCCGAGCCACGAGACCTTACCATTCGCGTCGGGCCAGACTTCGACGTCGCCAAACGTTCCTTCAAACGGCGGGCCTCCCAGCTTGGCCTCGGGCACGAGCTTGTGAATGGCGGTTGCGAATTGTATGTACAGTGCACCGTAGTCTTCCGGAAGCAGGTGCTGGCCGTCGGCTTCTTCTCCCATTTCAATGTAAGAGATGGGATATTTCCGTTTGTAGAGATACGCGATTTCGTTCGCCGCATCTTCCGGCGCCGAATAAAGCATGGCGATCGGGACCATCGTGGGCAGCCCGCGCGTTACTCCACAGTTGAAGAAGAAGTCGAAGCCGACCTGGTCTCCGCGCGATTCGTCCAGATTGGACGCGGCGTGCCACGGGTCCACCGACGAGGGCCAGGTCACCGTCTGATTGCGGCTGGGGAAATGCGTGACGTAGTCGTTGAACTCGCCATCCGCCGAAAGAGATCCAACGTAGAGTTCGTTGATCGCGTATCCCACACAATTGCGCTTGTCTGCGGAGCCGTGATCATCGCAGGTATTGGACGATTCCGTCATCCAGATGCGAAGGTAACGCACGGGGATCATCCAGGAAACCAGGGTCAGCGTAACCGTGCCACCCTTGCCTTCCGTGACGTTGCCCAGCGGGAAGGTCTGCCAGGTACCCTTCGTCGTGCCATCATAGAAAGGCTCAAGTTCGCCAGTCCAGAACTGAACCGAGTAGTGGCGCGCGTACGGATTGGCCCAGGCGATCCGAATCGCGTTGACGTCAATCTTACTTCCCAAGTCGATCATTACCCACTGCGGATGCAGCGAGTCGTCTTCGCCAGTGAACGCCTTGGTGAGATACGGATTGCTCTTCCAGTGCGAATTCAGATCGCCATCGGTCAGGCGCGACCAGCCATTGCCGTCGCCCCGGCTGAAGCCGCGATGTGGCAACGGATAAGCCCACGAGTGCCGAATCTCCTCGCCCGGCTCGGCGCTGCCCACGAAGTAGCCTTCCTGCTTCTCCGCGTTGCTCCATGTGCCGCGCGGATTCCAGTGCCAGGCTTCGACCATCAGTTCGGTGTTCTGCCGATAGGTCACGGTCTGCCACCCCGCATTGAGGATAATGCTGAGCAGCGGATCGGTGAGCAACTTCTCCGGCGTCCCGGTCCGCAACCGGTCAATCGCCGCTCCCAGGGCGTGCGGAGGACTAAACGCGTTGACAGCGTGCGAGGCATCTACTGTGACGGTTTGCGTGACTGCCAGGTTGGTGAAGAGGAAGCTATAAAGAAAAAGACAAATTCCGAGAACCTGATTCTTCGACATCAAACCGCCCTCCAGACCTGGGATCAGATCGCGCTGACAATGGTTATTAAATCGTTTTATTAGTCCGTTTCACGACGACTGTCAAGGAAAAACTCCCTCTCATGGAATTCATGATTTGAAAATTCGCCCGTTAAGGGAGGTTAGAACGCAATCGGCCGCGAAGTACGGTCAGGGATGCAGCTGGCAATATATACCGTGTGTTGTCCTCACCGTTGATCGTCGAGGTCATCGCCGGGCCGTCTGGATCGGCGTAACCCTTCTTGCGGGCTGGATGCCACTGGTACTGTTCCTTTCCGAACGTGATCACTGTGACCGGCCCCGCGAGAGAACTGTCCGGCTGGATGTCCAGGTCGTGAAATACGATGCGAACCTGGTGCGGATGATCGTGGTCTTTGTTGATCAGCATGAGCGCCCACTGGTCGTCCGGACGATGCAGAGCGTATACCGTCACCAGCACTTGCCCTTGAGAATCCTTCACGTCGCTCGACGCCCGATAGAGGCTGTGCTCGGCGTCCTTCGGCTCCGCCCACTCCTGGGCAATGAGTTGGGCTGCAAAAAACTGCGAAGTGGGCTGCCGGATCTGATAGTGATCGTCCACCATAAACAAGTGATAAGTTCCCCAACTGTTGGCGCACGCCGGATGCGGCGGAGAGTATGACAGGTCATGGTAATAATGGGTGGACTGCCCACCCGCGCTCAGGAATCCGCCAAAGGAATCCGCCAGCCAAAGGGCGCCAAAAATGTCGACGGAGGCTTCACCGCCGTGGGCATTGGTTTCGGTATCGAGCAGAGGCATGCCCGCCGGCAGCCCGTCGTCTCGCCAGACCTTCATAATGTGGGTAATGAGTTCGGGCTCCTGGTAAAGGTTCTCCCAAGGCGTCTCGCATCCGTCGTAGGGATAATGTTCGAACGACATGAAAGCCAGGTCCTGCATGCGCCCGTGAGCTTTCAAATAGTCCAGGAAGCGTCCCAGCCATGAAGTACGGCCTTGCGAGTCGGGCCAAACCTTTATGTCTTCCGTGACTCCCTCAAATACAGGCCCGCCGAGCTTAAAGTTCGGGTTGACACGATGCAGCGCAGTGGCGAACTGTAGATAGAGAGTCGCGTAGTCCTCTGGCAGCATGTACTGTCCGTCAGGTTCCTCTCCCATTTCAACGTAGGAGACGGGATAGCCTCGCTTCTTGATGTAGGTCATTTGCGCGGCGGCATCTTCCGGCGTGCTGTACAACATGGCGACCGGCACGATCGCGGGGAGGCCGCGAGTAATTCCGCTGGTGAAGAAAAGATCGAAGCCCGGCTGATCGCCCGACTCCATGCGGTCCGGCGCAACATACAGGTCGGAGGGCTCATGCCACGGATCAACCGACGAACAGAGCGTAAGCGTCTGCTTTTGATCGGGAGAGTGATGAAGCAGGTCTTTGAAATCGCCTTTCTCATCAAGCGTTCCCAGATAAAGCTCGCGGATCGCGTAACCGACGCAGTTGCGGCGATCGGCTGATCCGTGGCTATCGCAGGTATTGGAGGAGCTAGTCATCACGATGCGGACGTATCTTGTGGTCACTGGCGAGGCTCCCAGGCCGAGAGTTGTTTCACCGCCTTTCCCTTCCGCCACAGTTCCTTGAGGGAAAGCTTTCCATACGCCCTTGCCCTGCTCATCCATGGCATCGCCGTCGCCGACCCAATACTGCACTTCGAAATTGCGCGCATAGGGATCGGCCCAATCGATGCGGATTGCGTTGACGTTCTCTTTCTCGTCGAGCGCGATCACCACCCACTGTGGGTGAAGCGAGTCGTCTTCCCCGGTGAACTCCTTCGTCAGATAGGGATTACTCTTCCAGTAGGATTGCAGATCGCCATCGTCGAGGCGCGAGAATCCGTCGAACTCAGTGCCGTTGTTGCGTGTGAAGCCGCGGTGGCGAAGCGAGTATCCATAGGAGTGCCGGATCATTTCCTTCGTCGGAGTCGCATCACCAGTGAAGTATCCCCGGCCCGCGGGATCGCTCCACGTGCCTTTTGGATTCCAGTGCCATGCCTGTACAAACAAGTCCGTGTTCTGGCGATAGCTAATGACTCCCCAGCCCGCTGAAAGGACCTTCTTGATCTGGTCTGGTCGGAAGAACACATCCGTGGCGTTGCTGGGCACGCGATCGACGGTCGATCCCAGGGCACGCAGTGGGCTGAATTTGTTGGCAACGTGACTGGGCGTTACATCGACGGTCACGGTCTGCGCCGCCGCAGGAAGAAACGAAGTGAGAAGAAGAAGGATGAGGGTAGGCAGGAGAATGAGTCGTCTGGGAATTGTCATGGCGAAGTCTGGAATGATTTCTTATCGCGATCCGCCACAAGAGTCAACCGACAACTCGCGTCGATAGCCGAGGAGTGCCGCTTTAAATCGAGAATCGAGGGTCGCCCTCAAGAATTCGCGATTTCTGCAAAAACCGCGCTTCGGCACCGACGGAGAGAGGACGGTCGAGGATTCACTGCGAATAGTGCCGCACGGAAAGCGCGATGGGCAAGCCGACGCAGAACCAGTGTTCGACGAACTCGAAGACCTTGTATACAAATGGCATATGCCCCGCCGGCGCCGCCGAGAGGGGCACAACGACTATATGCATGAACAGGTAAACCAGGGCGCCGTAGATGAGACCGCAAAGCACGGCGCGACTGACCAGAAATGTCAGCTTGCGGCTGGCCAGATAATAGACCGTGGCTGCCCCGAGCGCGATAACGAATTGCAGGACGACTCCAAGCACCGCGGTCTGCATGCCGCCTTGATACGATTTAGGTCCGAAGACGCCGCTAGCAATGGTTTGTGGAACGAGAATAGGATGGTTCGGACTGTAAACAATAATCGCGTAGAGAAGATCCACGGCCCCGACAATCAGACCAGCGACGAAGATGGCTGGAAGAGGCCGCGCGCGCGTGACGGGACAACCCGCAACGTTAGCGCTCATCGAAGTTGCCATTTTTGAAACATCCTCCAATTGATGCAGCTTCCCATCATGGGAGAATTGCACCGATGCCCCTCTGCGAAGCGGTGCAGTTTCAAGTGGCCACCGTAGTGGAGCGGTTTTGGTTGAGAAAATCGGCGACAATCCACGCTGCTCCTCCGATCGCCAAATTCTGCGCGTTGCCGGCCCAATTGAACAGCTTGTGCGGATTAGCCACGGGCGCCGGCAGCCATACCAGCAGCCCGAAGCCCATGATCATCGCTGTAAGTAATCGAGACGCCAGAAGAGCGAACCATCCGGAGAGTATTGCGATGGCCGCCAGCGCAAAGGCAATCGTGGTGGTTATCGCCCAGAACATTTGTCCCGGAGGAATCCACTTGGGAACGAATTGGGCCGTGCCAGAAAGATAAACGAGTTGCTCGATCGTGAAGGAAATCACACAAACTCCAAAAAATGTGTACCCTATCCGTGCGGCCTTTGCGGCTCGTCCTGAATACTCTCGATCCGACCCGTAAACGATCAGCGCGCCCGAGACCAGAGAAAACTGCTCGAAAAAGTTGCCCCAGGGATCATAAATCTGAGGTGCAGCAACAATATTTGGCACCCAGAGCAACGCAAAGATCAGGTAGATGACGCCGAGTGCGACTACTCCGGCTCTCGCCGTTCTAGGCCATTGAATCGCAACGCCCCCAAAGAGTTCGATGGCAGCGGCAATGTATACGAGAATTTCGCGGTGAGGAACATTCCCAAGTGGCCGGATCTGTTGCCACCCGTTGAATTCATGCCAGACCAGCGCGATGACGCCAAAAGCAACGGCAGCCAGGCCGTACACGTGACGTCCAAGATAAATCCTCATGATCTTATTCTCATAGAATCGCCTTCTTGTTTGTCGCGATACGCAACCAACCTTCGAGAAGCCGAAGAGGGCCGCCCCGAGCCCAATGAATGTTGTAGTAAGGCCCCCAGCACGGAGCAGACGCAGATCACCGCTCCGCCCAACTCATTGGCGCAGATCAGGAAATAATCTTGTCTAATGCGCTATCCGGCAATAGCCACTTACCAGATTCTGATCATGGCCATGTTTCATAACCGGTCGGTTTTCACTTCGTGGTGAGCAGGTTGCGAAGTTTGCGAACAGCGCCGGGAATCTCCGTCGTCGTGGTGCCGCCAAAACCCAGGATGAAGCCCTGGCGCGCCTCGCCCAGGTATAAAGGGGAGAGAGGCCACAGGGAAAGCTTCTGGCGGGCGGCCCGCTCGGCGACTTCCGTATCGCAGAGCCCGTTTTTGAGCATTACAGACAGGTGCATGCCAGCCTCGTCCCCCACAACATCCACCAAGGCCGCAAGGTCCTCGGTGAGCCGGCTTACTAAGACACTCCGGAGCTGGCTATAAAGAACTCGCATCCTTCGGATATGGCGGGCGAAATGCCCCTCCTCAATAAAGTCCGCGAGCACTTCCTGAAAGAATGTTGGCGGACCAAGATCCATGACCCGGCGGGTCATGTGAAAGCGGTCGACGAGGTCCGACGGAATGACGAGATAACCGAGTCGCATCGATGGAAACAAGACCTTGCTGAAGGTGCCGATGTAGATCACGCGGGAGTTGGCGTCGAGCCCCTGCAAGGAAGCAATTGGCAAGCTCTCATACCGATATTCACTGTCGTAGTCATCCTCGATGATCCATGATCCCGCGTGCTGTGCCCAGTCTACCAATTGCAGACGGCGCGAGGCGCTCATAGTGACGCCCAGCGGAAATTGATGAGATGGCGTAACGAATGCGGCCTGCGCCGTGCGACATTTCCGGACGCCGGCGGCGACATGCAGACCTTCTGTATCGACGGGAACAGATACGAGATGACAGCCGCTCAACGCGAAGACATCTCGCGCCAGGCGGTAACACGGCTCTTCCACCCATACCCGGCTCCCTGGGTTGAGAAGAACTCGAGTCGTAATCTCAAGCGCCTGCTGCGAACCGTTGACGATCATGATCTGCTCAGCTTCGCAGCGCACCGATCGTGCGATTTTCAAATAGTTCGCAATCGCTTTCCGCAGAGCCTCGGAGCCCATCAGCTTGCCGTAGTGCGCTGACTCGGCGTTCATTTGCCGGCAGCGGCGCGCGACCAGAGTGAACCAAACGTGCTGGGGGAATTGATCGAATGCCACCTGTCCAACACGGAAGGCGCCCCAGTTCTGCAGCCAAGGCATGGCTTCAGCGCGGGGAAGCTTCGGACAGCGCTGCGCAAGCGGTCGAGGTCCGGAGCGGGTTGGCGAGTGTGGCGCGTCAGCCAGCTGGCTTGATGTCAACTGGTCCGGAAGAGAACTGGAAACGACAGTTCCCGCGCCCACGCGGCTCTCGAAGTAGCCTTCCGCCAGAAGCTGGGCGTACGCGTTGAGAACGGGAAAGCGTGAAACGCCAATCTCAGAAGCAAGCACTCGGGTGGAAGGAATTCGTTGCCCTGGGCGCAAGCGGCCATCGACGATTGCCGCGCGATAGGCGTCGTAGATCTGGCGGTGAAGAGCCTTCGATGCCTTCCGGTCGATGGCGATAATGGGAAGGATCGCGGAAGCTACTCTCTTCATTCCGGCGCATCATAATGGCTATGCTCGAACCCAGTCAAGTGGGTATTGCTTCCGACCACTTTCAGGGACAACCTAGACATAACGATTGATGCGGGCCTCGTTTGTTATCTGGAATTTCTCATGCCTCGTATTCGCCATTGCGTGGAATGTCCGATCTGCCTCACTCGATATCTCATCTCTTTCAGCCCGTACAGCAATGGGTCTTACCTCATAGCCGCGGTAGAAGGCCGCTTCGACGAATACGTACTGTACTGCGCCTGTAAGAGAGCTCCCGTGGGAACGGTGTGCAGATGCAACGACTTGAAAAGCTACGAGGTCTCAAACGCGGCTTATTACCGGGGCTACGGAACCTTCGAAGAGATCGTGCCGATCCGTAATCGGGGGCGGAAATCCGCGATGAACCTGAGCCGCCGGTCGGAATCGAATAGGCGCACAACCGCGGAGGAGCACTCGTCTTGAAGCACTTTCTCGTATTTTTGATTCTGTGCTTGGCGGTGACTCGACTGTTGTCGAGGACATTGCCGCCCTCCTCGCCCGCCTCGCTAGCTCAGCAAATGAAGAAGGTCGATTCTCTCGTGGGAAAGTGGCAGCGGAGCGGTCATGTCGAGATTGTTTCGGTCCATCGAGCTCTCAGCGAAACCGAAAGTGTACGCAGTGAACTTAGCGGCTTTGGCGAGCTTGTCCAAGTTAACCGCAGTAAACACCTTTCCATCGAAGACGCCGGTCTCCCCCAAAGCGAGCGGTCCATCGTGTCCTGCGATCATGAAGCGAGCGTATTTCACTGGCATCTTACAATCGCGCCGGACCAAGACTTCACTGGGTCGGCGCGAACGCCAAAGTAGGACATAACCCAAGTTCCTGGTCAGAGGCCCACATTAGCTGGCAGTTCGCTTAACAGTTACTTAGAGCTCGACACCATGACCGGTAGTATCTCAATGCCTTGGTCGCCGTGGCCCAGGCTCAGTTCCTGCTTCCTGGTAGAACGGAAAACCAGATTTAGTCGAGCGGTGTGGATCGCAGAAAGCTGGCACTTTCCGATTCAGGTTGATCTGGACTGTCCGTCCATCAGAGCCCGGACGCAGGTTCTTATCTGCACATTGAATGCTGTGGTGCAGCGTGACCTTACCATGAGAGTGGGGTTTTGTCGGCTGGATATTGGTGTCGGATCTTGGCGGGAGAGATCGCGAATTGAGCGTGTCGTAGTGATCTGGATCAATCTCAGCTTGGCTGTGAGCTCGAGGGTTTCCAAATAGAAGTTAACCTGCAGCGCAGGCTAGCAATAAAAGGTCCTTCATGATTTCCCTCCGGGGATCAAAGTTGAAAACTTCGAAGGTAACGTCCGGTGCTACGCACGTGTGGGTCCGGATTTTTTACACCTTAAACACAGATACCCCACCCTCCGAAAGTCGCGAAGAGTGGGGTTCTTAGCTAGTGTTTGGTTGTGCTTGTCAGAGGGGCTGCATGCTCCTTCAGCAGCTTCTGCATCATCGGATGGCGTACTGCCACGATGGACTTTTCTGCTGGCGCCCCGAAAAGCTCGGGATGCAAATAAGATCCACGCTCGTTCGCCGCTTTCTGTTGTTCGACCGGGATGCGATGAGCATTGGCCCAGGCGTCCTGCCGAATACCAGTGACCTGCCAGGAGACCTTCACATTCGGCTTGTCGGTCTTGATCCTGAATTGGTGATTGGAAATCTCACTCGCCACGATCGCTTGAGCAAACTGGCCAATCGCCGTGAGTTGATAGCGGAAATCACGGTTCAGCGCCTCGAACCACTCTGGAAGGGTGACAACCGCCTCACCCGCCGAGTTGGTTGTCACATTGCCGTCATAGATGTTCTTCATGTCGGGCGATTCTACGAACGAGTGATAGAGGTACTTGTTGGCGGGGTCGAGCGGATGATCGATCTTGAACGATCCGCCGGCCTTGGACAAGTTTCCGTCAACGTCCACATCCCCGAGGAAGAAAGCGGCGAAACCGCCACTCTGATTCTCGGCGAAGAAAGCATCGCCGGTTGAAGTGTTGTAGGCGCCCATGCCGATTCCTCCGCCAGTACCGGAGATGCCAATAACACCGGCGTTGTCGCCAGCACCGTACACCCCCGTGCCGCCCGCGGCACCTTGGCCGTAAACGCCGTAGGGGCCGTTGCCGTAGACTCCGATACTGCTGGCGTGACCCCAGATTCCATAAACTCCTGTGCCATAGACTCCAGTGTGACTGGCGTTGTCACCCCAGACGCCATTGCCGGCAGCGTTGTTGGTGGTGCCGTAAACACCGTTGGATCCACCAGATGCGATGACGGCCGTCCCCGAAGCAGCGTTAGCGAAGATTTCACTGGCGGCGATGTTTCCGGCACTATCACGCTTGACGATCGCATTGGCTATGTCGGCGCTAGTGGGCGTAACGGTCCAAGACAGTCCCAGCGTGCCGCTGTGCGTGACCGGTGAACCGCTCACGACAAAGTCAGAAGCTGGAGCGCTGAGCCCCACGCTGCTTGCGGTCCCGGTACCTGGAAACGCCTGGCCTGCCGCAAACGTGATCCGCCCGTTGGGGGCAACCTTCAATCCGGTCTCGGCCATCGGATTCGCGCCCGTGGCGTAGAGCAAGTTCAGTGAGCCAGTGGCCGTTGCCGTGTTGTTGGCGATCGGCTCCGCCTGCCATTGGAACGCCTGCCTTACAGGAGTCCCCGTGGTCTTGTTGAACACCGACGCTGCCAGGTTCAGCGGCTGCGAGTTCTTCCCCGCGGTCGTGGTGGCGTTGCCCGTCGCCGGCAGGCTCAGCGCACCCCGGACTGTCGTGCCGCCAACTACGTCCAGAGTCGACACCGGAGTTTTCGTGTTAATTCCCATCTTCGCCGTGGTACCCGTCCCCAGCTGAAACAGGACCGAGTTGCCGAGCGCTCCGGTGGTATTGAGCCACAACGGGACGAAGTCCGTCGCGCCAGTCCCACTCAGCGGAGGCGGAGCGCTGGCCGAAGTGGCATTCGCTCCCGGCGACGGGGCCACGGCGCCCGCGTTTCCATTGGCGGCTGCAGCCAGTAAAAAAGCGGATGCCGGCAGCCCCCCGACTGTCTCGGCATCCGCCGCCTTCAAAGCGTAGGGCACGCTCAATAGCAACACTCGAGCCTGTTCCTCCCCACCATTCAGGCGCACACTCAGCCAGCGCGATTCTCCCGCGCTGAACAATTCCAGCGGCAGACCTTCTGTTTTCGTGGCGCCCAGTTGAACGCTGTAATTGCCCCTGGCGTCGGTCTTCAGGTTTTGCGTTTCCAGCCACAGCGGTGCGCCTTCATACTGATCTTTGTAGATGGCGAAAGTGGCCCCGACCGTGCCGGCAAGGGGTTTCCCCTGGGCATCGATCGCCTTGCCTGTATAGGAGACCAGGCGCGGAACTGACGTTGTCGACTGGATGGCGGGCTGCTGTGCATTCAGCAACGCGCAAAAGAGCAGGACGGCAAATAACTTGCAGAACACACAACTTGCGAATCTCATGACTTCACTCTCCCTGTTGGTTCAAAGTTTGGTCGAACATTTCTTGTCGAGCTGGTAACGTTTCCGGGGAAAGTGGAGACACCGGATGGATCGGCTTTTCTGTCGTTCTCTAGGTCAGTCCCGGGTGCCCTCGAACCACGCCCCAAGCTCTTCCCCAAGTTCAAGGAATCGGTTCGTGTCAGCACCCGGCTGCCTTTTATCGGCCTCCCCACGGGCCGTTACCCAGATAAGACAAAGGCACGGAAAACATTTCATGCGTCTGTGATCGGATGTCTGGTGAGGGGAAGGAAAGGATCGAGGTCCTTTGAGAGGCCGCAGAAAATGATTCGGCGGGGACCTGCGAGCAATTTACCGGACGTGCGTGTGAGGCTTTCCTGTGCGACGAGCTACTTAGCGCCTCTTGCCGTCAAGGGTGGCCCATTCACCAGCCTGGATGAAGCTGGCCCAGTAGAAAGGATGCCGTCGATGGCTGTGCTTGAGCATCGCGAGTTTGGTTTGACGGAGCGCTTCGCCGCGCCCCAGACCTTTGTTGAGGTCGGTATAGTACGAAGTCATCAGTTCGCGGGTTACGTAATCGCTGACCGGCCACAGGCTCATGACCAACGTCTCAGTTCCGGCAAGGAAAAATGCCCGTCGCAAACCGTAGACGCCCTCACCGTTCCGAATTGCTCCCACTCCGGTGTCGCACGCAGAGAGGGTGACCAACTTGGTGCCCCACAGGTTTAGGTTGGACGCTTCGAGCGCCGTGAGAATGCCGTTGTCACGCCCTGTTCTCAGATTGGCGCCGGAGAGCGCGAGTCCGGAACGGAGCAGCGGGTTCTTGATTTTGACGTTCGCATTAATGGAACGGGTGGACATTCCTCCAGTCTTGAGAACTTTTGCCTTCGTCGCTTCGTTTCCATCTGTTAGAAAGAACCCATGGGTCGCGATGTGAAGGATGCGGGGCGCATTCGCTTGCTCAAGCGCCTCTTTCGTGGCTTGCCTGCCCGTCAGGACCGTCGCTTCGGGAAAGACCGACTTGATCGAACGCGCCTCTTGCGCGGTCCCGGTGAGAGGAGGAAAGTACACCGTTGAAAGATCGTCTGCCGTGGTAACGCCTCGCCGAGCCAAGGTGGTAGGCAGCAATCGCGATTTCTCAGCCGCCATAGTGGCTATCCCCACGGGCTGTGGCTCGCCGTAATTCGGATCCGCCAGCACGAGTGGATCCGTTCGGCTGTTGCGAGCGATTTGCAGCCGCAACACATCACGACCGGTCGTCAAATAGCTGATCGAGTACTTCTCGATCAGGTACTGACCGTGCTCATCCACCAGCGCTTCGAAGGGAATGAGGTTCAAATCTCCGTCGGGCGAGATGAGCAGGTGCGGCGCATCCCCGGCTAGCGCACGAACCGGTTGAATGATTTCTCGATCCAGAACGCGAGCCAATCGCCGCACGTCGCTGCGCTGTGGATCCCGCAGCGCTTGACGAAAAGCAGAAAGGCGACCGTCAATCTCCGACTTCAGGCCCAAGTCAATACCGCGGACTTTTCCCTGTGCGCGAATGACGTAAGCCACGTAGCGCGGCTTGCCGACTGCGGTAGGATCAAGCTCGCGATCGGTGACGAACTCGTAGGCTTTGGGTGAAATCGGTCGATAGGTAGCAAACTCCAGCAAAGCCGCATCGCCAGGTAGCGCGGCCTGAATCTGAGGCACGGTCACCGGCTGGGATTGTTGATAGAGGCCCGCGCTGCGCTTGCTGACCTCTCGCTCAATGTTTTCTCTTTGCTCTTCCAGATCCCGGATCCGTTGATCGTGCTCTGCAGCCGAGGTCTTCTGCGGCCCTTCAAATACCAGCTGCGCTAATCTCTTTGTGGTGTCGTTCAGTTGATCCAGGATTTGCTGATCCTGCGGGCTTGAACGGCGGCGCAGGGCCTCGAAGCTGCTGGCCATGGCGTCGAGCACTCTGGCCTTGCGCTGTAACACGGTGTTAGCGGCCAACTCGGCGGCAACTGGAGAATCTGCCGCATTCTGAAGGTGCAGCATGATGGTCTGGTCCTCAATATCCGAGAGGGTGCTCAGGTACGTCAGCTTCTGCTCTTCTGAACCTGCTGCCAGGTTAAGCCGAATGTTGTACTCGAAAATCTCGTTGGCGCGCCTCTGCGTGGACACTGCTTTTTCGACATCGCCTTTGACAGCATACAGATTTGCGAGATTCGCCAGAGTGCCCGCTAGATCCGGATGATAGCTACCCTGCATCTTCTCCTTAATCGCTATGGAACGCTGGTACAGGGCTTCAGACTTGGCATAATCCCCTGTCATCTTGTAGATGACTGCCAGCAGGTTAAGAGGATAGGAAACGAACGGATGCCCGGCTCCCAGCGACTTCTCCATGATCGACTGCGCTCGCCTGCAGAATTTTTCCGCTTTGGAAAGCTGATTCTCGCTGCTGTAGAGGACGGCGAGATTGTAGAGAGTTTGCGCAACGTCTGGGTGCTCTGGGCCCAGTGCTTTTTCCCTGATGGCTAGGGCCCGCAGATACAGTGGCTCCGATTTCTGCGGATCTGAATAGATGTTGGCGAGATTGTTAAGGGCAGTGGCTACGTCGGGATGCTCTGGACCCAAAGCTCTCTCGCGGATCTCGATGACTCGTTTGTACAGTCCCTCCGCTCGAGTGTCCTCCCCCGTAGCATGGGCGATGATCGCCAAATTGTTGAGCACGCTGGCAATCAATAGATGGTCTGGTTCCAGCCATTTCTCCCTGATGTCGAGTGCTCGCTGAAAAGCTGCCTGTGCCTTTGTGTATTCGCCTCGTTCCCTGTAAAGCGCCCCAAGATTGTTGAGAATTAAGCTCACCGAGATATGATCTGGACCCAGAGCCTTTTCCCTGATTTCGAGTGCACGAAGGTAGAGCGGTTCGGCTCTGGCGGAGTCCCCCATGTCATCGCAAATGTTTGCCAGGCCAATCAGCGACGTCGCGACATCAACATGATCCGGTCCTAACTCTCTCTCTCGAATCGACAGAGCACGCTCGGCCAGCGGTAAGGCTTCATCGTATTTATCCTGCATCCACAACTGGGTTGCTTCCGAATTGAGTTGCCGGGCCTCGTTTAGCACAAGGTCCTTCTCCGTCGCGGCGCGCAGTTCAGCTACCCGAACTTCATACCGTCCTGGAGCCGCGTTCCTCTGCCGCGGCTCGATGGTCAACTGGCATGCGCCGCAGCCAGTGGTGGTGAATTCAATGACTTCCTCCCCGACTTTACGGGGGTCGGAATCCATAACCAGGAGCAATTTTCCGGTAGGGGAGAGAAGCCGCGCGATAATATCGATACCCTGTTGCTCGATGATCAATTTCGCGTATTGGCCGTCCGCCAGGCCAATTTGAAATGCGTGCTTTTGCCCTCCACGAAGTTCGCGCTGAATGGGTTTCACAGGGTCGATCGGGGTGAGATCGGCTTGACTTGATCCAGCGGTCTGCTCGATTGTTTCAATCGGCTCGCTGAAAGCTATGGCTGCCTGCACTGACGGAGTCATCAGCGACGAAACGGCGAGCGCTATCGGTAGGCAGAGAGCGAGGTATGCCGCCATGGTGTCATCCTGAGAAGTCGCGTCGCACGCTTCGCGCCGTGACAGCCTCCTCCACGGTCGCGTGGCACGCGCCGAGGAGAGGTAATTTATCACGATCCTACGCAGATATGCTGCTTTTTTGCCGTCGCTGACGGGAGGTTCCGTGGAGGGACTCCTACTTCACCACAGCCCTGAAATAGTAAGTGCTGATCAACTCGGATGTGCCGTTCGCTCGAATCCCGCTGAGCTGCACCAGGTAGGTCTGCCGTTGTAACAAGGCTGCGCGAAATGCGAAGGATACGGCCTTCTGACTTCCATCGGGAAACGCTACTAAATCGGCGCTCGTCCACAGAACCTGTCTGTTTGCCGAGTCTTCCAGTTCGGCCCGATACCTGGGAAAATCGTTCTCTTCCAGTTCCATCCTCAGGACCACAACGTCCGTGTCTGGTGATGCCGAAACCGAAGGAAGCTGACCAGCACCGCGCATCGCGGGCGTCAGCACAAACGCGGCAATCTTGAGCCGATCGAGCGGCTTTTGTGATTCAGTAGCCGATCCTTTTGCGTTCTCCGGAGATGTGTTCTCGAGTTGTCGCGCCAACTGTTGTTCTCGTTGCTCCAGGGATATCCGCTCGACTCCGGCCCGGATCAACTGGTCTCGCAGCCGCCGGTTGGTCATCCCTAGATAGCCGGTCGCAGTTAGAAGCAAGATCGCCACGGCCGCAAGCCCCCATTGGGGCATTAGAGTCGGCAGCGTGAAAAAGCGCCGTATTCTCCCTGGCGATTTCTGCCTTACCGCAGGCTGAACCGTCACCGCCTCCTCCCGGTTCTGGTACAGAAGTAGCGACTCGGCAAACCTGAGCTTCTCGCGCCGTCTCGGAGAGGAAGCGTAGGTTAACCTGAACCGCTCCGCGGTATCGGCGGGAAGATCTCCTCGGACGTAAGCATCAACCAGATCGTTCTCCGCGACGCTCAATCGCGTGGCAAAGTCGTCGTCCGTGACGCTCAACTCGTCCAGACGTTCAGTCTCTTCCGCCGGAAGGGCACCGAGCAGGTACTGCACGAGGAGCTGATCGTTTTGATTGTCGGCTAGTGGCATTGCTGCACAACTATTTAAGACAAAAACGCAAAACTATTTCATTTCCACCTGGGTGCGCCGCTTGACGCAATCCTCTAAACGGTCTCGAATGCGGCAGGCCCTGATGCTCAAGGCATTGATCGTAAGTCCAAGTCGTTCAGCCAGTTCACGGCGTTGCTCTATTTTTTCTCGCAGCTCTCCGCGGTAATATCCCAGAATCAAGTCGCGATCGCCCACCGCCAATTTTTCCAGGCAGTGTTCAAGATATTCAAGCATCTGCTCTGTCTCCGGCACCGCAGCGGAGGGAGATCTCGTGGCTGAGGAAACCGCGGCATTGAAGTCAGATTCCTCCACACTTACCTGAGGACGACTGCGGCGAACGTGCTCGAGCAGGACGAATTTCGCGACGATGAAACAATACCGGGCGGGTGGACCCTCGGAGATCGTCCCTAGCTCCTCGAGAACGGCGGGCAACTCGGTTGAGCGTTTCGTCAGCCAGGTCATCGGCAGGAAAGCAGTTCCGACGGTCGAAGTAGCGCACGAGCCGGCGGCGCATATCCAAATATTTCTCGCCGGATGAATCCTTACCTTCGTCCAGCCAGGCAAGAAATTTTTGGAACGGAGGTTCGGTCGGCACTCCGTCCTGGCCCAGTCCTACCTTTGTATTCTGTGCCATCGCCACATTTGTGAGCGATTTTACACTTGCGGCGAACGGTTTTCGAGGGTGTTCGAGAGATTCGTGAGTATCCCAAGCCAATGCGCCATCTTGAACGAATTAGCGGCAATGGAAAGAAATCGCGAAAGAACTGCGTTCGCCGAAGCATCTCCCACCCAGTTTCATCAACTCTGTTGGAGCTCACGTTCGATACGATTCACCACTTCCGGCCATCCCCCTGGAGTGACTTGGCGAAATAAACGTGCGGTTGGATACCAGGGACTGTCTTCGCGCTCCAGAAACCAGCGCCAATCGCAGCCTTTGTTCAACAAGATCCAAACGGGTTTACCCATGGCGCCGGCCAGATGCGCGACGGCACTGTCGATGGAAATCACCATGTCGAGATTGGCCACAATCGCGGCCACATTGACGAAGTCTTTTAGCTCTTCCCCCAGATTAATCAAGAGCACGTCCGGAGGTAGCTGCTTCATCTCTTCAGCTCCCGGACCAAACTGTAATGCGTAGAAAGTTGTGCCAGGCACCTTGATCAGAGGAATAAGCTGTTCGAGGGGGATGGAACGTAAGCGATTGCGAGGATGGCTCGGGTTACCGGTCCATACCAGCCCAATGCGCCGCGTATTCCTTCCGAGCCGCTGTCGCCATTCCTCCACCCGCGCCGGGTCTGGAGAGATATAAGGCACGTTCGCCGGAATCGTCTCCAGTTCTGTCGAGAAAGCCAGAGGAAGACTTAGCAGCGGACACTGCCAACTAAACTCTGGCAGCGCGTCGCCGCGAATTATCACTTGAGGAAGTCCATCCTTGCCAGCAAGCAGGCCATGTAGCGCCGGCTGGACTTCGAGCACGACCTCTCCACCCTGAGCGGCAACCAGCGGGACATAGCGCACAAACTGCAGTGTGTCTCCCAAGCCTTGTTCTGCATGGAGGAGAATGCGCTCGCCTTTGAGGGGCTCGCCTTTCCACTGGCGCTGCACGAACCTTCTGTGGTCGCCAACCTCGACCTTCCAGCGGGATTCATATTCCGCCCACCCGATCGAGAGTTGGCCCTGCAGCAAATGGATAAGTCCCAGATTGGCCTTGGCTTCGGCGGAGTCCGGGTCCAGTTTCAGCAGGCGATCAAGGCAATCGGCGGCTTCAGCGAGCTCACCTAGTCCGTAAAGAACGAATCCTAAATCCACATAGGCAGGAAGCAACTTCGGGTCCAACTTTATTGCGTCGCGGTAGGCATCTGCTGCGGAGATGAGATCGCATTTACGTTCAAAAAGGCGTCCGAGATTGGCAATCGTCTTTGCCGCGCGGTGATTGAGCTTGAGTGCTCTTCGGAGAGCTTCGAGTGCTGCGTCAAATTTGCCCAACTCCGTGAGGACCGAACCAAGGTCGCTGTAGATCTCGTGGTTTTCCGGAGCGAGGGCCAAAGCGCGTCGGTACAACTCGGCGGCTAGCTCGTGGGCGCCACCTTGATTCAGAACCCTTGCCAGGTGGCAGTGCAGATCCGAAGAATCAGGTTTAAGAATGAGAGCGCGCTGGTAGGAATTCGCGGCGGCGTGTAAGTCCCCAAGCCGTTCCTGCGCTTCGCCGAGATGCTGGTGGGCTGGCGCAGAGTTCGGACGAAGCTCCACGAGTCGCTGCAAACAATCAATCGCCAACTGAATGTTGCCTTCGGCGAGGTACAAACCTGCGCGGTTGTTTAGAGTATTCTCGTCGGCAGCCCCGGTAGCGCCAACAGACGGGGCGGGCTCTGGACCCGGCCCTGTCTTTTCCTGTAATAACCACAACATCTGCTTAGCCTCGTAAGACATCGGGTCGAGCTTCAAAATCTTGCGGTAACACACCTCGGCCAACTCTCTGCGACCCTCGCGATGATGCTTCACTCCCTTTTTAAGGAGCTTTTGGAGACGTTGCTGAGGGGACGTTGTGCCCGACACTTTGTGACCTCGACCGCCCGTTTGGCGTGTGTTCTCAGTTCGCTTCTTTCATCTCATCGGTCTTCTGTCGTCGGATAGTGTGCAGTCTCTCGACACATTCGTCAACGAGTTCTGCCAGGGAGAACGCCCCCACATGCGGAAGATTATGCGAGAGAGTGTTCTGGGCAGATCGGACCAGTGCGGACGATCCACTCGCGGTCGGCGGACGCATCGGCCGTACTCGGGTCCGTGTTCCCCCTCGAAACACCGGGCTTCCCAGCTAATATAGGCAGGGATATTTTACCGACGCTTCGGAGTGCGCATGCAACGCCGTGACTTCCTTAAGTCTTCCGCTCTTGGCCTCGGTAGTGCTATGTGCCTCAAGGCTCTCAACGCACTGGGCATGGACGAGCCAGTACCGGCGCCAGATGTAAAGCGCGTCCTGACAATGTTCAAGTGCCACTTTGACGCCGGCTTCATCGATACCCAGGCCGCCGTCGTTCATCGATATTTTTCTGAGTACTTCCCTCGAGCCGTGGCGATCGCCGGGGAGTCGCGCAAGCCGGGCAAGCAGCGCTATGTGTGGACCACGGGCTCCTGGCTCCTCTACGAGTATCTTGAGCAGGCTTCTCCCCAGGACCGCCGACGCATGGAGGAAGCCCTCGCTCAAGGCGATATTGCATGGCACGCCATCCCGTTCACCTGGCAGACTGAGATGCTGGACGCATCGATGATCTCCGCCAGTATTGGCCTCTCGCATTCGCTGGATCGCCGCTTTGGCCGCACCACAACGGGCGCGAAGATGACGGACGTCCCGGGTCACACCCGGGGCATCGTCTCGCCCCTTGCCGCAGAGGGAGTGCGGTTCCTGGACATTGGCGTCAATGACGCGAGTACTCCGGCCCAGGTGCCAGCATTTTTTGTTTGGAAAGATCGCAGCGGCGCAAGCCTCACCGTGCTATACCACCACGGGTACGGGATCGTCGCCCAAGTCCCTGGCTCCGAGCTCGCGATTGCAATCGTGGTGCGCGACGACAACAGCGGCCCCCACCCTCCGCAGGAGATCGCACAGATATACTCGGACCTCAAGCGCCGGTTTCCCAATGCCGAAATAACCGCCACAAACCTGACTGAAATCGCGAACTCAGTTGAACCATTTCGCAAGAACCTTCCTATAGTCACGCAGGAAATCGGCGACTCATGGATTCACGGCATTGCCAGCGACCCTCTCAAGGTCGCGCGCTATCGCGAAGTCATGCGCCTCCGTCGCTCCTGGATTGCAAGCGGCAAGTTTCAGTCTGGCGATGCGACGGATCTGGCCCTTCTGCGCAAGGTTCTACTCGAAGCCGAGCACACTTGGGGCACCGACACCAAAACTTGGCTCGACTTCGATCACTACACGCCGCGCGACCTTGCCGCCATGCTCGATACAAAGAACTACAAAGTCGTCGAATACAGCTGGGCTGAGAAGCGGCAGGACCTCTTCGACGGGCTAGCCACACTTCCCGCGCCTCTGCACGAGGAGGCTCACGCAGCCCTGGGCGGACTGAATTTCAAAGAGCCGCAGTTCTCCGGCGGAACCCTGCACACACCAGGAAAGGAAATTGAAACCGCGCACTTCTTACTTGCGCTCGATCCGGTCACCGGAGCAATCCAGCGTCTGCGTAACAGAGGCACCGGTCGGGAATGGGCGTCGCGCGACCATCTGCTGGGTCTTCTCAGTTACCAGACTCTGTCGCTCGACGACTACTCCCGTTTCTTCAATAACTACGTCATCAGCACCGCTGACTGGGCCAAAAAAGACTTTGGTAAGCCGAACATGGATCGTTTCGGCGCCAGAAGTCTCGAGTGGCGGTCAGCCCTTGCGCAGTTGGAGGTCACAGAAGACGCCGCGGAGCATCGCGTTCTGGCCCGCCTGGAGTTTCACGATCCGGAAGCATTCGCTTCCGGACGCGCATCTTTCCCCCAAAGGCTTTACCTGGAACTTACTCTCCCCAGATCCGAACCCCTCATCCGTCTCGGCGTTTCCTGGTTTCAGAAACCCGCCACGCGAATGTCAGAGGCGCTGTGGCTCACATTTCACCCTATCGTCCCCGATCCTCAGGGTTGGAGCATAGATAAATGCGGCGAACAGATCTCTCCTTTTGACGTTGTTGTTTGCGGCAGCCGTCACTTGCATGCCGTTTCGAGCTTCCGCTATCAAGATAAGGACCATTCTTTTGTGGTTGAGACGATAGATGCGCCCCTCATCGCCCTTGGGGATAAGTCCGCGTTGAATTTCTCGCGCACACAGCCTGACCTGTCCAGCGGAGTGCACTGCAACCTTTTCAATAACGCATGGGGCACCAACTACATAATGTGGTTCGGCGAGGATATGCGTTTCCGCTTCGTGTTACGCGCTTGACGGCTGTGTTCGTGTGTTCCATGGTGGAGACCCCATTCTCTTGGGCCGCGCTCATTTGTAAGGGAATTCTCCTGCCCGTCCGGTGAGCAAATGCAGAGTAGCCGAGACCTCGGGCGGGCGGGATATGTACCCTAAAAGCCCGGCACACTCCGAAGCGCCCGCCCGGTCGGCTGGCTCGCCCCCTGACCCTGGAGGGAAAGGGGGGCGACACTTACTGCATCACGTATTCAATGCTGACGGCACCGTTACGTGTCGCGGGAAAAATCCCACAGACCGGTGCCGTCGTCACGTAAACGGATACCTGAGTTCCGGCGGCTATCGGGATCGATATCGGTCCAGAATCGTTAAAGGGATTAGTGATCGTGAGATCTCTCAGATCTTTGCTGGTCAGATTATTCACGATCGAAACTGTGCCCGCTGGTGAACAAAGGAAAGGAACATTCACATACATGCTGAAGCGCGTGATCAAGATGTTCTTATCTGGAATCACGAAAGCCGCCGGCTGTCCGGCGAACAGGGGGCCTGGAAGGTTCCCCGTAAAGAACATGTGCGGGGCCGCGGTCATCGGCTTGTCACCATTGATCGTCAGAGGACCACCCACGGATACGCCCGCGCCAGTTGTAATTCCCGCGCTTGTTGCGATGCCGCCGTTGATCACGCCCCCACCAGCCACAGTGAGACTCCCTGCAGAGATGTTGCCACCCGTGCTGACAGAGCCACCTGTAATAGAGCCACTCGCATTTATGTTCCCGCCGACATCCAGCTTCGCCGCCGGGCTGTTATTGTTAATGCCCACGTTCCCACTGGGTAGAATGGCAAATCGGCCGCCGGTGATTCCCGGTGCATCCACGGCTACGGTGCGTTGCCGCCGAGAGACAGTCCGCCGACCTCATCGCGAATGAGTCCCATTACGTGCAACGGATAGGCCGGAAGCGGGACGCCGACTCCAATATTGCCGTTCGGCCGAATATTGAACCGTCCTCCAAAATTGTTGGGTGCATCCACACTAAATGTTCCGGCGCTCCCCAAGGAAAGATCGCTTTCTCCGCGAATCGCTCCGTTTACATGGAGTGAGAACCCTGCCGCCGGGGTGATGTTGATGCCAACTTGGTTCTTCACGACTTGAACTCCGGTGAACGTATTCGCTCCCAACGTGGCATACGATCCAGCGCGCTGATACGCGCTCGGCGCAAGCCCGCCCAGATTGGCTGCATTCGTGGCGGTTGCTACCGCTCCCGAGACACTTGCTCCCGGCAGATTTGTGAGCCCGGCAGCGCTTCCGGTGAACGAAGTGGCAGTCATCGTACCGTTGACCGTCTGGTTCCCAACGAACGTGTTGGCCGCACTGAGAAGCGGTACCTTCGTCGTGTCCAGGCTCAAGGTAACGATGCCGGAGGTGCCACCTCCAGTTAACGCCGTGCCCGGTTTTACACCGGTGATGGTGCCGGTTCCCGGGAAAGTCTGCCCTGCAGCGAACGTGAACAGCCCTTTGCTGCTGAGCTTTAACCCCGTCTCAGCGGGCGCAGCCGTGCCTGAGCCGTACAACAGGCTGAGCGCGCCGGTCGCGCCAGCGGTGTTGTTGCCCACGGTTTCGGCTTGCCACTGGAATTTCTGATTCACCGCGGTCGCGGTGCTGCTATTGAATACCGAGGCGGTGTAAATGTCGGGCTGTGAGTTCTTTCCCCCGGTCGCAGTGGCTGTACCCGTGGCGGGATGGCTCACTGCGCCGCGGATGGTCGCCGCCCCGTTGACGTCCAAGGCCGTGCTTGGAGTCGCAGTATTAACGCCGATCTTGGCCGTGGTTCCGGTCCCCGTCTGCGTGATCCCCGAGCTCTGGATGTTCGTCCCAGTCGTGAACAGGGGAAGTGTATTCACCGTGCCCCCGCCGGTAGTAACGTTTGCTGTCGCCGGTGGCAGCGCCGCTGCCGAAGTGCTGGCCGAAGCGGCAGACCTTGCGATGTGGCAACTGCTCCACCTGGACTCGCCAGCACGAAGGCCGAGAGCGGAAGCCCCCCCAGAGTTTCCGCATCCGCGGCCTTCAGTGCGTACGGCACGGCGACCAACAACACGCGAGGCTGCTCTGCCTCGCCGCTGACCTGCACCGCGAGCCAACGCCCCTCACCATTGAGGAACACCTCTGACGGAAGACCATGTGCACTGGCGGTGCCCAACTGTACGGTGTAGTGGCCAGTCCTGTCGGGCCGGACAGTCTGCGTTTCCAGCCACAACGGCGCCCCGCCTTCCTCATCTTTGTAGATCAGGAAAGTGACCCCGCTGACGCCGGTAACAACATGGCCTGAGGCATCTTTTAGTACGCCGCCGTAGCTAACCAAACGCGGCACCACGCCCGCACTGGACGAAACCTGCGCCAGCAAAGGCAAGGACAAAACAGCAAAGAGCAGCAATTCAAAAATTCTCAGAGATTTTGTGTCTTTCGGCATAAACCCTCCCCCAAAAAGTCAGGTATCGCACGTACAGCGGCGATTTCCCCGTTCTATTGAGGGAAACGCGAACCCGAGAAAAAAGGGCTCATGGAGATTTTGTTGGAGGGGCGATTCATGGCGCAAAAGGAGTTTTCTCTGGGGTCTAGGACCGTTGACTTTCCAAAAGAACCGCGATACCTTCGTGTCCACTTGGAGGCTTGTCCTCCCTGCATGGGTGCTCCTTGCGTCCCGCTTCGTCCTACCCTGTCACGGAGTTGCTTGCCCGCTGGAACAAGGGGGATACCTCGGCCGAGGATGCGCTAGTCCCCTTGGTGTACGACGAACTGCGGCGAATCGCGCGCAAGTGTCTTGCCCGCCAGCGCAGCAACCACACCCTCCAGCCGACGGCGCTGGTCCACGAAGCGTATCTTCGCCTGACCAACGCGGATCGAGGTCCCCGGCAGTGGTAAGACCGTGTGCACTTTTTCTCGACGGCTGCCCGGATCATGAGACAGATTCTTGTCGATCATGCTCGTAAACACACGGCGGCGAAGCGCGGCGGGGGCGCGGTCACCGTCCTTCTTGAAGACAGTGCGGCTCCACAGAAGCCGATTCTGGACTTGCTCGCTTTAGACGACGCTATGAAGCGCCTGGCATCTCTGGATGCGCGCCAGTGCCAGATTGTGGAACTTCGGTTCTTCGGGGGCCTATCCATCGAGGAGGCCGCGCAAGTGGTGGAGATCTCTACGGCAACCGCGAAGCGGGACTGGGCTACGGCTCGCCTCTGGTTGCACCGTACCATGAGCGACTCCGCTGAGTTATGACTCCCGAGCGCTGGCAGATGATCAAGGAAGTGCTGGCTGGGGCATTAGAGCTCGCTCCTGCTGAACGCGACGCCTATCTGGAGCGGACCTGCGGCGGAGAAGACCAACTTCTCCGCGAAGTACAAATTTTGCTCGGTGACGAACGCGAAATCAGTTCGCGGTTTCTGAACCAAACTTCTCTTTCCGAGGCCAGTGCCGTTATCCTCCCTGTAGAAGACAATCCTTGGATTGGACGGCGCGTCGGCGCCTACAAAACAATCGAAGAGATCGGGGCTGGCGGGATGGGAGAGGTCTATCGCGCGGTTCGCGCCGACGATCAGTATCTTAAGGAAGTGGCATTAAAAGTTGTTCGCGCCGGCCACGATTCCGGCTTCATTGTTTCTCGCTTCAGAAACGAGAGGCAGATTCTTGCCAGTCTCGACCATCCCAATATCGCTCGACTTCTTGACGGTGGCACTACCGAAGAAGGTACCCCATACCTGGTCATGGAGTTGATCGAGGGGCAGCCCATCGGAGAATATTGCGATGCTCACGAACTGTCGATCCAGGATCGGCTGGCGTTGTTCAGGCAGGTATGCGCAGCCGTCCAGTATGCCCATCAGCGGCTCATTATTCATCGCGACATCAAGCCAGGGAACATACTGGTGACGGTGGAAGGAGTTCCAAAGCTGTTGGACTTTGGGATTGCCAAAATTCTGGACGTGGACAGTGAATCAGCTGATGCCGAACGCACGCTAACCGTATTTCGTCTCCTGACGCCGCAATATGCCAGTCCCGAGCAAGTCCGCGGTGAACCGATCACGACCGCCAGCGACGTCTATTCGCTCGGGGTTGTGCTGTATGAATTGTTGACTGGATGCAGCCCCTATCCCAAGCGTACTGGAGCTTCACAACAGGCCCGCGCAGTTTGCGAAGTCGAACCCGCAAAGCCGAGCACGATCGTGCGGGAGAAAAGCCCCGATACCGACCGGACCTCCGATTCTGCAAGCAAGCCGCAAGCGATCGCCGACAGACTCGCACGCCAGCTGCGGGGCGATTTGGACAACATCGTTCTGATGGCCCTGCGCAAGGAACCCGAGCGCCGCTATTCTTCGGTGGAACAATTCTCCGAAGACATCCGGCGATATCTCGCGAATTTACCGGTCGCCGCGCGCAAAGATACGCCGCAGTACCGGGCCTCGAAATTTGTCACGCGACATAAGGCCGGGGTCGTTGCGACTGCAGGAGTCGCCGTGACATTGATCGTCGCGCTCGTAGTCACGATCCAGGAAGCCCGAATCGCCCAGCGGCGCTTCAACGATGTGCGCGGTCTGGCCAACTCCCTCATCTTTGATGTGCATGACTCCGTCAAAGACCTGCCGGGTGCAACTCCTGCCAGAAAGATCATCGTCGACCGTGCGCTGAAATATCTCAATGTGCTTGCCAAAGAGTCCGGTGGCGACGCGGGATTGCAGCGAGAGTTGGCTGCTGCGTACGAGAAAGTCGGTTCTGTGCAGGGAGACTACCTGGAGAACAATCTAGGTGATTCTGAGGGCACGCTCGCCAGCTACAAGAAGGCACTGGAGATTCGCAAACAGATCGACACCAGGTCCAGTGACTGGAACGACCGCCTCGCGCTGGCGCAGGGATATCGGCTCGTAGCTCATCAGCTATGGGCGACTGGGGACCCACGCGGCGCCCGAGAGTCGATCGATCGCGCCACTGCAATTTCCGAAGCTCTCAATAATGCTGAGCCCAACAACCTGAAGGTCCTTTACGAACTGAGCTTTGATCATGAAGTCTCGGGGAGGATTGGTTATCCCGGAGATTCATCGGCGAATCAGAAAATCCTTCAGGATTATCGCCGCGCTTTGGCCGTGGATGAGATTGCGCTCAAGCTCAAGCCGGATGATGTTCGCACACTGTACGGATACTGTATGGATTTGAGTGACATTGGCCACATGTTGGAGGGCCTTGACGCGAGAGAGGCTCTCAAGAACTATGAAAAAGGGTTGGAAATCAATCTCAAGCTGACCCAACTTTCGCCAGATGTCAGGTATCGGCGTACGGTTGGGATTGCCTATGGCTCGATCGCGAGCGTGTACGACGACATGGGTGATTATCCGCGGGCACTTGAGAACAACCTGAAAGATCTGGCGATTTATCAGGGGCTGACTGCGGCAGACCCCAAGAATGTCCTGTTGCGCCAAGGGCTGGCGATTACCTATTTGAATACCGCCGCTTCCGCTGCGAGAACAGGCAAAGTCTCTTTGGCCTTGGAGTACTCGGATCGCGGTTTGGGGTTGATGCGCGACCTCGTCTCATCGGCGCCGCAGAACGGCTTCCAGCGCAGCGTTTTCGCCGCGATGCTGGTGGTGCGCGGCACAATCCTTACCGCTGCAAATCGACCAGAATCTGCCATAGAAGAAATCGAGCGCGGCCGGTCAATCTACGAATCGATATACAAAGCAAACAGCACGAACCACGTAAATGTGGCTGCAGCCGACGTCAAGTTGGGAGAGGCAGCCGCAAGAGCCCGATTCGATCAAAAAGCAGCGGATTACTTTCACCAGGCACGAGCGATTGTTGAACCTTTGATCTCAGCAGAATCGCCCGATCTGGACGCACTCTATGTGGCGGCGGATGCTTACTCCGGTCTCGGCCAGCTCAGCGTGAAAAAAGCCCAACGGCTAGGTCAGACAAGAGATCGACAGAAACAGCAGTGGGCGGAAGCACGGTCGTGGTATCTACAGAGTCAAAATACCTGGCGACGTATCGAGCATCCCAATCACACGGCTCCTAACAGCTTCCAGGCAGGTGACCCGGCACTTGTCGCCAAGAATTTGAAAGTAACTGAGGCTGCGCTATCCTCCTCGCATTAGAAACGTACCATTAGAAACAAGCCTACACTTCCCAAGTATTTTATACGGCGGTATTAAGCAGGAACTCATGAATCTGTTTGTAGCCATGGACGAAGAAGAGAAACTGCTCTACGGTCTGTTCTTGAATTCCGGGGTTCGTGATGCCGAGATAGGCAAAATGATTGGAAATGGTAGTCAGTGGGTAGTTACATACGGTAAATAGCAGAAACTAAAGGTCTGGCGGAGAGGGAGGGATTCTATTACCCCCATTTCCAGCAAGTCGTGGTGATTCCTACAGTTAGCGATTCTAGCCTGTGTTTATGCGGGCGTCGAGCACATTCGTAACTTAGGCTGCTGTTTCCACAGTTTCCCTTATTGCCCCTAATTCCGCGGAAAGCGTATCACTGGTATCAGTAGACGCGGTGAAGCGTTGCTATCCGACCGTTTCCGTGCGTGCTCCCATGACTTCGGCTTTCAGCTTGCGATATCCTTGCGTGAATAGCTTGAGAAGGCGCGTGGTAGCTTGTCGAATCGCGGCATACCGCCCGATTGTATAGCGAAATGGGTGCCTTTGCAGTGGCGGCAGAGGCGGCACGCGCAATGATTGGGGTCTTCTTCTATCCCGTGTAGCGGCTCGCCGGAAAGAAGCACAACGCCCGAGCGGCGAGCGATCCGTAAGTTGAACCACGGCCAGGTGCGCGGGCCACAAGTCAGCTTCGGGGAGATCGCCTATTGATCTCCTCCAAAGCCGTTTCTGGGGCGGCAGGTCCGCTTCGAACGCAGCTGACCTGCCGGCGAAGCTGACCCTCCACCCGTTTTCTTGTACAGGCTGTGAACTAGACGCCTACAATGCACAAGCCAGAGGTCCGAATCGGAATTCTGGTTCAAGAGCTACAGAATTTGGTTCGCATTTCAGATCGAGCCGAAGAAGGAGCGGTCATGCGACCGACAAAGGCCATTTCATGCATCCTCAGCATAGTTGGCGTCTGCCTCCTGGCGCTTCGAACTCCTGCACAGACGCTTGCCTCGGGGCAACCCATAGTAATTGCCACGAGCGTGGTGATCGATGGCAAGGGTCATATACTCCATGACGTTCGGATCGTGATCGAGGGCTCAAAGATTGTTGCGATAGGTCCCAAGGTCGAGGGGCCGTTGGACTATGACCTGCGCGGCCTGACGGTGTTGCCCGGCTGGACTGACGCGCACGTGCACATTACATGGATCTTCGGCAAGGACGGGTCAAACGCAGGCACGGAAGGCACAACCCAAGAGGATGCCTATCAAGCGGCGTCGAATGCGTGGGTGACGCTGATGGCAGGCTTCACGACCGTGCAAAGTGTGGGTGCGCCCAACGACATTCCGCTGCGCGATGCTATCGCGAAAGGAATACTCCCCGGCCCGCGTATCCTGACGGCCAACGAACCGCTCGAAGGGCGAGGCGAGGCGACCGGCACGCCCGATGAAATCCGCGCTTACGTGAGGAAACAAAAGCAAGCCGGCGCGGACCTGATCAAAATCTTCGCGTCGAAGTCCATTCGCCAGGGCGGAGGAATGACTCTTTCGCAGGAGCAATTGAACGCGGCCTGTGATGAAGCAAAGAAGCAGGGACTGCGCACGCTCGTGCACGCCTATAAAGAGGCAGTCCGCGCCGCGACTCTCGCGGGCTGCACCGAGGTTGAGCACGGTACCCTGGCCCCAGACGACGACTTGAAATTGATGGCAGAGAGGGGCACCTATTTCGACCCGCAATGCGGGCTGGTCATTGAGAACTACTTGCAGAACAGGGAAAGGTATCTCGGCACACAAGGCTACACTGCCGAGGGATTTGCTGCGATGGAGAAGATCCTGCCGATGGACCACGAGATCGTGAAACACGCAGCAAAAACTCCGGGGCTGAAAATCGTCTTTGGCACTGACGCCGTGGCCGGCGCTCACGGGCGCAATGCCGAGGAGTTCATCGATCGCGTGCGTGATTGCGGTTTGGACCCGATGGCAGCGATGGTCTCTGCCAACTCGCTGGGCGCTGAAGCGCTAGGCTTGGGCGATCAGATTGGCTCGATCGCCCCCGGCTTTCAAGCGGACATCATTGCGCTCGATGGAGACCCGTTGAAAGACATTACCGCCGTTCGGCGCGTTGTGTTTGTAATGAAGGGCGGCGTGGTTTACAAGAACGCCGCCCGCGGAGCAATTGCTCTTTATGCAGGCGTTCAGCCTTGATTCGACCTTTGAGCGCCCGTCTTTGGGCGTTGATCTCCTCGAAGCCCGTTTCTGGATAACTTCCCGTTGGCCGACCACACGCCCCGGGATACAGGTAGTGGGCCACTTGCTGCAGCAAGGCGGATGCTGTGCTCTCTGGCAGTGTCGTACAGCCTGCAGTTGCCGTATTTCTTGACGACGGCGGAAGACTCCACCTCATCTTGCCCTTTTGCGATGCACAAACTGACACATATATCTTGACACAAGTTCTTTCTAATCGTATAGTTAACTCGAATGCTGCAGTGCAGCATATTTGGAGGTACCATATGTCAGCCACCACAAAGACCAAGACCTCCCGGACTCGGAGCCATCCTTTGTTTCTAGTCTATCGGGTTGGGCGCAACAGGGGGTTCAGAGCTTCCTCGCCACGCCACGGAGCCTCGTGGACCTCGCAATGCGGCAGAATACAAACGTGATGCATTTTCTGCGGCAGCAATTGTCCGACCCTGATCATTCTCCTCGCGCCGTCCTCAGCGAAATGGCCGGGGAGAGCATGACGAACTTCATTGAAGCGCAGAAAGTACTTCTTGATCTGAGCAAGCAACAGAATGAAATTCTCATGACCGCTGTGAAAGAGCGCATCCGGGAGGGGCCCGCGGCGCATGCCACGGCCGACCTGCTGCGTCGTAGCGTGGATACCTTCATCCACATGCAGGAGGAGTACCTGAAGATTGCCGGCAAGCAGACCCATATTTGGGTGGAAGCCGCCAAGACCGGCAAGCGGTTACCAGGCCGAGCGCCCTTGGTGGGTCTGGCCCGCGAGGGTATGGAGAACTTTGCCAAAGCGCAGAAGCAATTTTTGGATGTCATCGCCGAGGAGACAGCCAAGGCCACCGGCGGCAAGCGCACCGCCATTAAGAAAATCAAGAAGACCGAGTTGTCCAAGCTGGCGCAGCAGGCAGCCGAGTTGTTCATCAATACGCAAGAGAAGATGGTGGAGGTAGCCGGCAAGCAGATGAACGCAAACGTGAAAACTGCGGGAAAGACCCTGGAACTCCTGCGGCCACTTCCGAAGACATTGATGGATGCAATGGTAAAGCCGACTGGTGAGCGCAAGCGCGCGGGCAAGCCAGCCCGTCGCGGGAAGAAGCCGGAAGCGCGTGGGAAGAAGAAGGAAGCGGCAGCAGCGGCCGCCGCCTGACAGCGGAACGAGGTAGAACTGCCAATCCTGAGCGAAGTGTGGCTTGTGCGAAACGCGGGCCATACGAGGTCGAAGGATCAATGCACGGTCGAGTGCTCAGACCGCCTGAGGTCATTGTCTGGGAACGGCCTGCTTCGGGCGTTGTGAAACAGCACGGGGAAAACCCGAGGCCGGCGCTGAGATACGCGAACACAAGATCCTTCGACTCCGCAACCATTTCGCTTGGCGAAGTGGTCGCCCCGCTCAGGATGATGAGTTAGTCCCAATTGACCATCTGAGGAACCCCGGCTCGACGGTCCGACTGCGGCGTCGACGAATCTCGGCTGCCGCAGGGTCCTGCTTTTGAACGCCTAGATCATTGCGAGGCGGGCCACAAGGGGGAAAACAATGGAAAACGCGCTCGGTTTGGTGATGACTGGCGGGGGTGCTCGCGGCGCTTATCAAGCCGGTATTCTTAAGCGCATTGGCGAGATAAAACGGGTTCAAACGCACGGCAATCCTTTTCCTATAATAGGAGGCTCTTCCGCTGGAGCGATTAATGGCTCTGCCCTTGCCGGAGGTAGCGACGATTTTGCTTCGGTGACCAAAGTTCTCGCACAAGTTTGGTCGGATCTCAGACCCTCTGATATCTTTCACAGTGATGTTTTATCGCAGGCCCGAAATTCTCTTACCTGGATACTAGTGTAGTGCGTCACAAGTAACAACCTTTATCCATCCGCGAGCGTCTTATGATAGAGGAGACGCTTGCGGATGCGAATTGCCCCAGCCATTACGTTGAGTCCGGAGCAACGGACAGTGTTGGAATCCCAATCCCGCAGCCGATCCCTCCCGGTGCGAGTGGCGGAGCGGGCTCGCATTGTGTTGTTCGCGGCCTCCGGCCAGCAGGACAAGGAAATCGCTGTCCGCATGGCCATCACGCCGAAAAAAGTTTCGCGCTGGCGCAAGCGTTTCCTGGCGTTGGGCATGGCCGGGTTGGAGAAAGACGCGCCCCGGACCGGCCGCAAACGCAAAATCGGCGTTCGCCTTACGAAACGCGTCGTAACCCTGACCACGCGCCAGCAACCAGCCAACGCGACGCACTGGAGCACGCGCACCATGGCGGCAGCGGCAGGCATCAGCGAAGCCAGCGTGCGGCGCATCTGGCGTGCCCACGGATTGAAACCGCATCGCGTGGAAACTTTCAAGATCAGCAACGACCCGGCGTTCGCGGAGAAGCTGGAAGACATCGTCGGCCTGTACCTCAATCCGCCAGAGCACGCGCTGGTGCTGTGCGCCGACGAGAAGAGCCAGATTCAAGCTCTGGATCGCACTCAGCCCGGCTTGCCGTTGAAGCGCGGGCGCGGCGCCACCATGACGCACGACTACAAACGCAACGGCACGGCCACACTGTTTGCCGCGCTGAATACGGCCAACGGCGAGGTCTTCGGCCTGTGCCAAGAGCGCCATCGCCACCAGGAGTGGCTCAAGTTTCTCCGCCTGATCGACCAGACCATCCCCGCCGACCGGCAGCTGCACTTGATCTGCGATAACTACGCCACCCATAAACATCCCAAAGTGCAGCGCTGGCTGGTGCGGCATCCGCGCTTTCATCTCCACTTCACTCCCACCAGCGCGTCTTGGCTGAACATGGTGGAACGCTTCTTCCGCGACCTCACTCAAAATCGGCTCCGTCGCGGCGTCTTCCGCGACCTGGAAGAACTCATCCTGGCAATCGGCACTTACATCGATCGTCATAATGAAAGCCCGAAACCATTCATCTGGACCGCGCGAGCCACCGACATCCTGGAAAAAGTGAAACGCGCTCGACGTACCCTGAATAAACGTCAATCTGCATGACGCACTACACTAGATCTCTCCTTCGGAGGAGTTCTTGGCGGGGGGCACGCTCACTCTTTATTAGATGCGACTCCCTTGAGGCACTTTCTCAACGAACACCTCCATTGCGAGCGAATCCAGGAAAATATTAAGCGCGGGCATCTCTACGCACTCGCTATTTCCGCGACTAACTATACCTCAGGGAACAGTTATCTCTTCATTCAAGGGCTTAAAGGCCACCCTATGTGGAACAGAAGCCGGCGTGTGACAGTTGCGACAAAGATTACTGTCGACCACGTTTGCGCGTCGGCTGCTATTCCTTTGATCTTTCAGCCTGTAAGACTTAAAACAGCGCAAGGGATGGCTTTTTTCGGCGATGGTTGTGTGCGTCTTCAACAACCTCTCAGCCCGATCATCCGTCTGGGGGCAGAGAAGGTTTTCGCGATCGGTGTCCGCTGCGACAATCGCGAACATCAAGCAGAAGCCACGGATCAGAGAGATCCTTCGCTAGCGCAAGTTATGGGAGTTCTCTTTAATGTTATGTTCCTTGACCATCTTGCAACTGACATCGAGCACCTTGAGCGCTTGAATCAGCTGCTCAGCAGTGGCCAGGTCAGCCAGTCTGGTTTTGGAGGATGTGAAAAGATGCGGCCATTAACATCATTTCTCATAACGCCTTCGGTCGATTTGTCACAACTGGCAGAGCAACACCAGGGAGACATGCCCTATCTTATCCAGTACTTTGTGAATAGTTTGGGACGAGATGCGGCCTCATGTGCCGATCTGATGAGTTACTTGCTATTCACATCGAAGTACACAAGTGCTCTTATTGAGATTGGTTACAATGACACCAGCAAGCGAATCGATGAGATCGAGAGTTTTCTTTATTCCTCTGATGATAAGGACACCAACAACCCTCCGGCCAGCGCAGTCGGAACGGGTAAGTCGGGACAGGCAGGCTCGTCGGCTAAGCTGACCTCGAACTCGGTCAGGTCCCGCGGGTAGTCCTTCTGGAGAGATTCCGTCGATAAACAAGAGAAAGCAATCGTCACCCTTGTTCCATTTTGGAAGTACCACGGCTTCAAGGCGCCGATTGCGGGCGAGTGACGAGCAAACCTTACCTTACCGATTAGGTAAGGGTTGCCGACAATCCGCTCAGAGCACTTTCTTTACGGTAGTGGCGACGGCCTTGTGTGCGGGTTTTCAATACCGCGCGGAGGCTGAGCGGTAACAGCGCTATGGTGCCCCTGCTCTTTAGGTTTATTGAAATTATTGCAGCGCTTCGAGTCGCTGTCTGGCATCCCAGTTCTGGCCGTGTGTGAGTGCCAGCACACGCTGCAAGAAAGCCTTGACCGGTCCCGTTCCGAGCGTGCGCGCCGCCAATGCGTCGGCTTCGACTTCCATCTGCAGATCGCGGAGGATGTAATCGTTGCATCCCTGCGCCATGCTGTCGCTAACAAGATGCGCCATCTCGTGACCCAGAAAGCCTTTGAGGGAAAACGCATCGAACAGCTCGACCGCTTGCTGCCCGACGATAATCTTGCCTCGCCCGTCTACGGCAGTGCTGGCCGCGATATAGTGCATGTTGAGACTGCGGGGAGAAATATAGATGTGCGGAATTGCCCGGCCATACGCCCGCGCGACGTCGGCCAGCAGCTCGTAGTCCTTGCCCGAGAAGACTTCCCGCGCGCCCATTTCACGCAGCATCTCGGTTTCGCACGCGGTCTGCGCTTGAATGTTGAACTGGGAACGAACGCCCGCTGCGTTCACTCTCTCTTGCGCCGCCAGGATGCCTGTCAACAGGGCGATTCCCGCAAATACCCTCACGGCCGCTGTAAAAGTATCAATGCCCACGCGTGCTGAGTCTCGGCCTTGCTGCGTAGCCGCGCAGGTGTGCGCGGGGTGAAAGCAATAGTTCATAGATATCTCAAATCCCAGTTCAACCTTGGTCTGCGGACGAGGCGGTGGCAGGGACACTCTGGCTGGCCAGCCTCTCTTCGTGCCCGCGAAGATAGGTGATGGCCAATATAAGAAGGAGCATCAGAGCACCAACACAATGAACATGCCCGCCTCCTCTGCTGCGGGCCGGTACAGCTGGCGCCGCTTCTCCAGGCACGCCTGTCTGTGCACGCGAAGGGCAAATGAGGAGGCATGCCGTGCCTTGATGGCAAAAGACTTAGCAAATCGGATCTTACGGTGATTCTATCTGGCGTGACCTTTCGCGGGCAGTGCCGGAGTGCGGGCAGCCTGCGGCAATCGTACTTAGCCTCATACGCTTGCTGGGGTGCAAGTTACGACATCGCAGCTTTTGGGGAGATACATGCACTTCACGAAGGCAGGTAGGTTCAAGTGGAAAAGGAATGTGCTGGGATTCATCACCGATCTGTGAAATTGCGAGCATTCGCCTGAACGGCAGCGTTGCTTGGCTGCACTTATGTTCCCTTGGTCTGCTTCGCGGGCGACGACAAGACGAACAGTCAGCCCAGCCCCGCAGAATGCGCCCGCGGCCACGGCGCCGGTCGAGCCAGAGGGAACCAAGGTTGCCCACGATGGCAGTATCAATGACATCGATGCCATTGGCCATCGCAACGTCGGCTGCGCCACGGGTGCGGGCAACTGGTATAGCTTGGAAAAACAGATCGCATGGGGCAAACAGATTTCCCAAGAGAAGAATAGGGCTTGCCCGGTTTCCATTCCTGGATTAGAAGGGCCAGCCGAACGGCGGCTCGAACATCTAGCGCATTAGCGCAGTTAGAACATGGCTCGACGGGTCATAGAAGAGCAACCCTTCACAGGAGGATCGCCGCAGGTCGGCCGCGTGAACTGAAGAGCCCCATAGACGGGTTATTTACACAAACTCTGTGTAATGATCCAACTCTGCACGGAGCACCTCCCATCTGTTTCATCATTTCTCTGATCTTTATTCCTCGAACTCCGTTCGTAACTTTTGGAGCAGAACAGGCAAAATGAGTTTTTGTATTTCCTGTACATCGAGATTTGCCTCAATTTCGACAAGCATCGTCGCCGCAGCTTGCTGTATCGCGATCAAGGAAAAGATAGTAACCGGATGACGGAACCCGGCATGTTCTTTAGCTGTGATTTTGAAGAATGCGGAGAGAGTGGGATTCCCTTGCCTGAAGGGGTCTGGTTGACGAACCTGCCTGAAATTTCCAGCCTGAAAATCTCATCCCTCGCGAAGTACGCAGAGCAAAATGTTTGCCCCGGCTGACGGATTTAGCCTGAAAAACGGTCAAATCGGCAAATGAGATTTTGGCCGTAGCCCTCATGCAGCGGTCGGGTGGTATTCCAGCACGCGGCTGATATGCAAAGGCGAAGGAGGCGCTGGTCAATGCGCATCTCCAATGGGGTGGGCTACCTAGCAAGCGTCCTTCATTTATTTTTCCCTTGACAAACACCTCTACTTTTGCCTTGACAAACATATCAGAATGAAAGTAAAAGTAAGTATTCGTAATAGGAAACATCCACGCGCTCTCAAACGCCGGAGGTCTGACCTCCAAGGAGAAAACCTCATGCAACGCATTATCTCCCCTCGACGGAATCTAGGGGTTGTACATGCCACGCTCTTGGTGATTGTCCTGGCGCTCGCGCAGTCACTTGCCGCACAAATTGGGGATCGCTACTATGTCTCGACCAGCGGCGACGATAGCAATGCTGGCACGATTGCTGCGCCCTGGCGAACCATCCAACACGCGGCCAATGCAGTCACGGCTGGAGACACGGTGTATGTTTTCGGGGGAATATACAACGAGTCGGTAAACTTTCCGACGTCTGGAACGGCATGGGCGCCAATATCGTTCCAAAGCTATCCCGGACAGACTGCGGTGATCGACGGGACCGGCGTGAGCGTAACCGGCACGCAGGGTCTGATCAACATCGTGGGAAACCTGAGTTACATCACAGTCAGTGGTTTTGAGATCCGTAACTACACTACAAGCAGTCCCGACCTGGTCCCCTGTGGCGTCTGGATCACGGGATCAGGCACGGGAATCCGGATTCTGAACAATCGTGTGCACAACATCACGACCACGTCGGAGGAGAACGGCAACGCTTTCGGCATTTCGGTTTACGCCACGTCGCAGACTCCCATCAACAAATTGGTCATCAATGGCAACGAGCTTTACAACATGAGAACCGGGAACAGCGAGACGCTGGACGTGGACGGGAACGTGACCAATTTTCGAATCACCAACAACCTGGTTCACGACAATGACAACATTGGCATCGACGTGATTGGATACGAAGGCGTCGGCCCAGTCGGCTATGACGAGGCTATGTACGGGGTAGTCAGCGGAAACACGATCTATAACATCAGCGGGATAACGAATCCAGGTGAAGGCTTATCCTACGATGCCGACGGCCTCTATTGTGACGGCTGCGCCTATGTCACGTTCGAGAGGAACCTGCTTATCAACGTTGATTACGGCATCGAGACAACCAGCGAACATGCACACTGCCAAGCCAATGGCACCGAGTGGTCTGGCCCCAACAATACCGGAACCGCAGCCCGGGGCAAGTATCCGTGTTACGGCAGGTATGCTACGGTGCGGAATAACGTGTTCTACAACTCAAATGCTTGCGGTAACTCCATCGGCGGTTATGACAACAAGCGCGGCGGCAGCTACCACGACGTCTTCGTCAACAACACTCTGTACAACAATGCTACGCAACCGAATGGCGGTTCAACCGGCGAATTCCAGATTCAGTACCACTCGGGCAGCGCTCAAGAGAACATCTACGAAAACAACGTCGTTTACGCCGGCACGTACAATACCTGGATTTACAGCTACGTCCCCTTTTCTGCGTCGTACCCTGCCCCGCCGGCGACGCTCAATTGGAACCTGTACAACTCCGCTGCGGGTTACGTAGAAGGAACATCAATCTGGTGGGGTAACGTGAATACCTACACGAGTTTTTCAGACTGGCAAACCTCCAGCGGGGAAGATGCGAACTCGGTGAACGCGGATCCTGGTTTCGTTAATCTGGGAGATACGCCGCCAAACTTCGACACGCTCCCTTCTTCGCCAGCTGTCGGCGCCGGCAGCACCAGCCTCTCTTGCAGCGTTGGCTGGTGTGATCCGAATGGCAGTTCCCCAAACTCGATCTATGGCAGCACCGACTTCCTCGGAAATCCCCGGCAGCGGCGCCACCGCCATGGCGACTCCGATCTCTTCGGAGATTCTCGGAGGGAGGCGAACATTGACATCGGCGCGTACCAAAACTTTGGATTTGCAGTCGAGAACTCATTGACCGTGAATCTGGCCTCGCGGAAGTACGCTCTCCGGCCCGAGGAGACAACCACTCTCACGGTCACGGTCTCCGCGATTCCTGGTGGCGGCGGTGTGCCGAGCGGTACGGTGAAGTACATGCTTGGGTCGACTGTGCTGGCGACCCAAACGCTGATGCCGACCAGCGCCACGACATCTGCGGCAAGTATGCCGCTTCGTGCGTCGCAGCTCGCGCCAGGCGCCAACAGGTTAACCGCAGTGTACTCGGGAAATTCGATTGCGCCGTGTTGTATTGCATCAGGACCAGGAGCAGGAGTATCAGGACCACCGGTTACGGTTTACGAAAGATCAGTCTCGGCGCCAATCACCGTCCGGCGAAGAAGATCTCATTACTGAGGGGGATTTTCAACTTCTGTCCCGCCGGAGCGAAAGGAACTTCCATTCCCCGTGCGGTGACTTCTACGACAACCACGCCGACTCGGTTGACCCTACCGTTCGAATCCCTTAGCGGGAACAAGTGGTCAACCCAACGCCTCCTTCCAGCTCTTGTCGGTAATGTCCCATCGATCTCGAAGTTTAAAACGGGTCGGCCCGTAGTCAATACTTGCCGAACCGCGGGCTCGACTCGCGAAGCAACGTCGCCAAGAACCTCCTGCAGCGTCTTTCCGAGGTGGGATTCGGCCGGAATCCCATGCATCGCGGCTAGACTGGGATTCAATGCCTGGTAACGAAGGTGGGAGTCAAACACCGCGAGACCGATAACGGGATTATCAAACAAATCGGGCAGCAGCCCCCCCAGTACTGTTTGTTTTGCTCGTCGCCGTGCGTTTCGTCATCACCGTCAATCCCAAGGTTTCGACAATGTCATCTAAGATCCGCACCTTTCGGTTTCGAATGGCCTCTAAAGAACCTCTAACAAAACCTGATTTCTCAAGTAACCCGTGAAGTGTCGAAACATTCTGACGGATAGGAGTCATTCAATGGCAATCGAACACTGAACCCGTCCAGAACGCTGCACAAGTAATAGAAGGTGCCGCACAGGTTGATGTAGGAAACGTCGATATGCCAGTGCTGATGCGGCTGCAGCGGCTGGGTGTTAGCGCGGCTCCATTTGTCGGACACAAACTGGTGCCGAGTGGGGATTTGGAGCGTAATCGGGATTAATGAGATGGTCCGACGCCGAGTAGGATTTATCGCCAATCGACACTTCGAGGTGGAACCATCTTCCTCAGATTCATTGACCTGCCGTACCTCCAGGCCTAAACCATCAGACTGCCTAACGGGCTCGAACAGTCTTCCTAATTTGCTTCGCGCGAGCCTTTTGCGGGTTGCTGATGAACGATCCCGTCAGTAAATAGATCTGGTCGCCCTTGAAATTGAGCGCTAGTCCATTCGATCCCCATCGAATGAAGCGGCCCAGCGGATTGAATCCCGGCAGTGCAGTCGTCGGGAACGGAACCCAGCCGACGCGAACATAGTGGGTCATATCGAAGATATCGATGGTGTAGTTTGAGTTTTCCTGCCAGATGTACTGCGTCAGAACGAACACGGAGTCGAGCGACGAATCCGGAGTCATCGGGCCGCCTCCTTCGATAAGACCCGCTGGCAATCCGGTTGCCGGATTGATCACGTGGAATCCGTCGTCGGAATAGACGAGACCGTTGGTCGAGTCATATTGAATGCGCCCAGGCTCGTTCCAGAACACGGAGGGGTAGTCCTGCTGCAGCGTTATTCCTGACGAACTGACAGCGAACGTATAAAAATCAAATGATGTTACGTCGCTATTGGCTGCGTATATTTGCGTACCGTCGGAATTCCACTGGATGGAATCGGCGCATTGCCCGTACGGAACTCCACATCCAACGCTGCTGTTAGGTCTCGCCACGGAATCGTCGTAAATCGTTATCCCGCCCTGCGAGGCAGGATCCACATTTGCGCCCTTCGAAACAGCCGTCGTGCCTGGAACTCCCGGCTCAACCTGGATGTCGAGGGCGAAGTAGGGATCACCGGTTTCGTAGTTGCCAAGCGAATAGCTGATATCCGGGGTCAAGGACGGAAGAATGAATCGCTGAACGGAGCCAGCGCCGTCCATCCCGACGTACAGATACTGACTGTTGTCAGAAATCGCGAGCACATCAGGCTCGCTCCCTGCCTGGCAATTCGTGATTGCGAGGCTGGTTGGGTTTAGCACACAAACCTGGTTGGCATTCGTGGTCGCTGAACTCGGTACGGAAATGTAAAAGACCTCATTCACTGGGTCCCACACCATGTCGTTCGTGGACTGTTTTACCGCGGTCGGCTGATACAGAATCTGAAATTGCGCTGCATTGGACACCACGCCGCCTGGCGTCACGACTGTGACTTGGGCATAGCCAGGAGTTGTGAGATCTGAAGCGTTGACTTGGGCGGCTAAGAACCCTTGAGAAGTGTTGGTGCGAGGGCTCCCGTTCCAGTCCACTGTATCCGAGTTGTTCAGCCAAACCCCACTCAAATCCACCAGGAGTCCGGCGCTGCCAGCAACCGCTGAATTTGGATTCAACGCGATAATCGACGGAATGGGCGGTACCGAATAATCTACGATCGTAAACGTTAGCGCGTTCGAGGTGCCTCCGCCCGGACTCGGCGTGGACACACTCACTGTCGCTGTACCCGCGTTCTGCACATCGGAAAAGTTGATCTGGGCTTGCACTTCGGTGCTCGAAATCAGTTCCGTTTGCCGCGGACTTCCGTTCCACTCGGCCGTGGAGAGCGAGACAAAGTTGCTGCCCGTCACAGTCAAGGTGATTCCGTTCAGCCCGGTGTAGCCAGCTTCCACAGAACTGGGGCTTAAGGATGTAATTGCGGGGGCCGGATCTGAGTCCTGCGGGCCAGCCATCATGCGCCGTGGCCTAATCTCTGGCCGGGAGCGAACTTCTGGTAGGACCTTCTGTCGCGACCGAATGACTGGTTTTGGCCAACTCCTCATAACGGGAAACAAGGTGCGCTTGGGCGCAGCATTCTTCCTTTCGGCGTTGACTCCCACGAACGAGCTGTTGATGACGTAGATAAAACCAGCATCGTCGTTGAAGGCCAGCCCGCTCGCGCCCCAACGAATAAGCCGCAGCGGATTACCTCGCACATTTGCAATCGTTATCTCGGAGATGGGCTGAAAAGTCGTGAGATTAAAGGATTCGATGGAGAAACTGGTTGAACCAGCCTGGCTCTGCGTCTGACCCAGGAAAAATGCGCTGTTCAGACTCGAATCCGGGACCATATAACCGGACGCCTGAAATTGCCCGACGTGCTGACCATTGGCGGGGTTTATGACATAGCCATCGTCGGTATAGGCATAGTGTGTGCCGTTGACATAATGCAACCGGACGTAAAAGTCGGAGAACTCGTTGGGATAATCATGCGCAAGAGTCACTCCCCCTGAGCCCACACTCAGAACATAAAAATCGAAACTGGAGATCTCATTGTTGATCGCGTAGACCTGAGTGTCTGATCCCCATTTCAGCGAATCATATAAATCTCCGGACGTATTTGCGATTGTCGAGCGCTGCGTTGCGTCGTCGAAAATCGCCATCCCGCCCAGAGCAACCGGGCTTACGTTGAACGCTCCACGCGAGACTGCTGTGGTGTGCGGTAGACCTGGCGCAACTTGCAGGTCCAGGCCAAAGAAAGGACCTTCCGGATACGGGCCTGCCCCAAGCGAGTAATTGATGTCGGGCGTTAGGCCGGGTAGTATGAACCGCTGAACTGATGAGGAACCATCCAGTCCCGCATACAAGAATTGGCTGTCATCGGAGATCGCCAGCGCGTCCGGCTCGCTGCCAGCGAACTGCGTTGATTGGATGCTCCCGCTAGTGGGATTCAACACCGCTATCGTGTTCCCGTTAGCCGAGGCCAGGCTCGGGACCGAGAGGTAGATCACCTGATTGAGCGGGTCCCACACCATGTCATTTGCTAGTTGGCTCACCACCAAAGGCGTGTAGCTGAAGCCATTGATGGCGAACTGAAGCGATGTGGAACTTCCACCTCCCGGGCCAGGATTTACTACTACGACCTCCGCGACTCCCGGATTCGAAAGGTTCGAGGCTGGAACCTGAGCCTCCAGGTACGAGTCCGAAAGGTAACTGGTTGTCAACGCTGCTCCATTCCATTGAATCACCGATGTAGGGATGAAGTTCGAACCGTACACAGTAAAAATGATGTCGGCGCTACCAGCATTGACCGAACTAGGATTGGAGGTCTGAAGCTGAGGCGCAGGATTGGAGGTCGGATTAATCGTAAACTCCGCCGATCCCGAGTTTCCTCCGCCGGGGCTCGGATTCGTGACGCTCACCGCTGCCGAGCCAGAGTTCGCAATGTCGGCGGAGGTGATTTGCACCTGTAACTGCGTGCCTGACGTATATGTCGTTGTCCGCGCACTGCCATTCCATTGAACGCTGGATGAGGAAATAAAGTTATACCCTGTAATCGTCACCGTGAATGCAGCCCCGCCTGCGTTAGCTGAGTTCGGGCTGAGAGAAACAATGGCCGGCACTGGGTTAGAAGGCGGAGGCGGAGGCTGACCGCCTGATCCTGACGATCCACCGCCACAAGCAACTAGAAGTTGGGCAAGGATGACAGCGGCCAGTGCCAAAGCCTCTCTGTAGCGACGCGCAACACACCTCATTATTCTCTACACTCCTGAGGCGCCGAGCAAGGATACCGCAATTCCTCGCGATGGTCACGCGAGATATTACCGTAACTCCGGGGCAAACGCCCGTTGCGGCGAACCCGACGAAGTGATCTCTGCATCAGGCTCCTAAAGTGGTCGAACACGAAGACAGGGTAGTCCGCAAGGGTCGGTGATTTCGCCGCTCCTCGCCAATATTTACCTGCACTACGCTTTCGACCTCTGGGTGAACGTCTGGCGCAAGAAGTGGGCGCGAGGCGAAGTGGTAGTCATTAGATATGCCGATGACACCATAGCGGGATTTCAGTACCAGACGGATGCGGACCGTTTCCTGGAGAATCTGCGGGAACGACTCGCGAAGTTTGGACTGGAACTCCACCCCGATAAGACGCGCCGGATCGAATTCGAGCGGTTTGCCGAAGAGAACCGGAAGCGAAGAGGTGAAGGTAAGCCGGAGACGTTTGACTTTCTGGGCTTCACGCACATCAGCGGGAAGAACAGACTAGGGCGATTCGCGGTGAGGCGCCTGACGATCCGCAAGCGCATGCGGAGCAAACTGCGAGAAATCAAGCAGCAGCTCCGTCCACGCATGCACGATCCTATGCGACAAACTGGCGCATGGCTCAGGTCAGTCGTGCAAGGGCCCAAAGGCAAACCGGCCGGCGAAACCCATGCCTATTCACTGGAAGAGATCGTGCAGATGCTCAAGGTGCTCCCGCAACCGGCCTCGACGATCGTCGCAGTCGCGGCCTTCACGGGTGTCCGAAAAGGCGAACTCCGCGGTTTGCTCTGGGAGAATTACGATGGAGAACAGGTGCTGATCTCGCAGTCTTTCTGGAGGGGGCATGCGCTGGAGCCGAAGACTCAGCAAAGCAAAGCTCCAGTTCCAGTCATTGCGCAACTCGCGCGACTGCTAGATTCGCACCGATGCTTGTCAGGCAATCCCGCGAACGGATTGATGTTTGTTAGCCCAGTGGGAAAGCCCGTTAACCTGGACGCTTTGGCGGCAGACTTCATCGTTCCTCTGGTGACCAAAGCGGGTGTCCGGTGGCGTGGTTGGCATGCGTTTCGCCGTGGCCTGGCGACGAATCTTCACCAGCTTGGAGTTTCCGACAAGACCATCCAAAGAATCTTGCGGCACTCCAACGTGGCAGTCACACAGAACTGCTACATCAAGACCGCGGGCTCCGAAGTCGCGGCGGCGATGCAGCAATTTGAGCGATCTCTCGAATATGCACCTAATATGCACCTGTCGGGTACGGATAGACAGCGCTTGATGTGATCGGCCGAACAAAAAACGTGAGGTAAACGATTATGGATACGGGACTTAAGACATCTGGCGGAGAGGGAGGGATTCGAACCCTCGGTACAGGTGTTAGCCCGTACAACGGTTTAGCAAACCGCCGCATTCGGCCACTCTGCCACCTCTCCGACCTTAAGCGGGAACGTTTACCAAGACTGTATTGCACGCGGCCGTTGCAAATACCGATGTGAGGTTCGTTGGGAGGACGAAATCTACGCGCGGCACGTCCTTGAGCAACACAGCGCTTTCATGTGCGATATTACACCACCGAGATAGTAGACAGCCAGCGTAAACGGGGCAAAGGTCCGAACGCCTCTGCTCCAACGTCGAGAGACTCGTAACAATCGTCAGCACTCGAGCGTTTTGAAGGGCACGGCCGGACCGGCGGGGATCGGCTTCAGCAAACAAGAATGGCGGCCAGCGCTAAAGCGGTCGAACCTTCAACGTAGACGTCACCAGTGGTCTGCGCAGCCTTCGGTAACGAGCCTGAATCACCCATTTCATGCCGCGCAAGAAACGGCGTGAGTTTCGACAACTCACGCCGGTTTACGCCTTCGGACTCGCGGCTATCAATACGAGAGCACCTGGAACGAGCTCATTCGGACTCTCGCAGTTCACTGGTTGAGAGCCTTCTGAAAGATGTCTTCGATCAGTTTCGAATCTACTTCCCCGGATTGGTTATAGAGCGGAGCGCCATGCGCGTCTAGTACGACAACATGCGGGATATAGCCTTTGTAATACTGCTTGACCAGTTGCTGCTGCTCGGGTGAACGCTGAACGTCGAGATCGACCACCACAAAGTGCACCTGGGAGCGGTATTTGTTGTACAGTGCTACCGTGCGCCGCGCTTGCCTTTTCGAGTTAAAGCATTCTTCGCCGTAGATGATGACGTAATTGGGCTTGCCCGCAACAAATCCCGACTGCGTGTCGGAGCCCGTGATCAGCGCACCGTCGAGGCTGTCACTCTGGTAATTGAGGTTCGAATTGAGTTTCAAATTATCGATCGCGAACGACACGGGTACCGCTGTGAGCGAAAGAAACACCAGTACCAACCCAAAGTAGCGTTTCATGTTTACTTCTTCACCTCCAATGGAAATGATTCTTCGTCGATCTTGGCCCTGTCCGCAAAGCGGGCAAGAGCCGCGTCCGCTGTCTCACGAAACGATGGTTTGTCGCCCTTATGCTCACTCGGCAGGTAGCCCGCTCCGAAGTAGAGCTTCCCATCTGGGGTGATGAACGATGTCAATGGCAGGCCGGCAGGCAGGTTTAGCACCGCCTAGGCCCGCTGCAACTGCGCCACCAGTTCCGGAGCAGCATCGAAATCGACTTTCACCGGAACGAAATGCTGATTGATGTAATCTGCCGTCGCGCTGTTCGTGTACGTGTCGCGATCCATGAGATTGCACCACGGACACCACACTGCCCCAACGTCCAGAAGAACCGGCCGATTCAGCTCCTTTGCGCGCTGGAAGGCGCCTGGCCCCCACGGGTACCAATCCACGGGCTGCAAAGCCGCTCGCTTCAGATACGCGGATTGTTGCCCGCTCAGATGGTTGGGGCTGCCCTGCGCGTGAGCGATGACCAGAGTAGAAATCAATCCGAGCAGCAAAAGTGAAATCTTCTGACGCATGCCAATCGGATTCACCGCGGCAGAGGAAGTTACGCCATGCTCCGGTTCGGCATCATGTTCCCCACTGAATAGCCGTGTAAGAGCGGGCCGGAACTTCAAACCTGGTGCGCCCTCGCGCTGTGGCAGGTTTGTCGAATGCTTGGGGGGTCACCTGAGATTGCACACGAAGGGTTCTAGAGAAAAGGAGATATGCTCAGGATCGGGCGTTGTACGAGGTTAGGATGCGGCTGGTCTTGTTCGAAACGCCAAAACAACTCTTGCGCGTGCAGGCCCCAAGCGGTGTGTATTCAGCCGCAGCCACTCCACGCCTCACTGGTCCTGCTGCCGCTGCACTGGCCCTGGGATGGGTGGTTGGCCCATTTGCTGCTGCATTTGCAGCTGCCGTTGCTGCATTTCCTGCAGCAATTGTTGGGGCGTCTTTATGCCCTGCTGGTCGGGCTGCGCGATTGGCTGTTCCGCCTCGGCTGCAGACTGGTCGGCGTTGTCGTCGACAGGCTGATCGTCGGTCGCTTCCGCATCATTCTGGTCAGGAGGCATTTCCTGCTGGTCGGGCGGTGGTGCCTGCGCCATCGCAGCCTGCTGCTGGTCCGCCGGTTGGTGATTCGGACCGGCGTTATCCGGGCCCGACTTCGCTACCAACACCACCTTGGTCAGCGCGTGCGCGTCATCGGGAGAGCCAAGCAGAATGTAGTTGAACCTCGAACCGTTCAACAGTTCGGCCATGACCTCTGCCGCAGGCGCCGGTCCCAGATGCGTCACAACCCGTTCCTTGGCGTCTGGGACGTCGATCTCCGCGCCCGTTTGTTTGCGCACTGCCCGCAGAATGTCACCCAGGGTAGAATTCGGCGCAATGACCGTCAGCTGCCCGTTCTGATAAGTGACCTGTGGCGCTACCGGCGCCATCAAATCCAGGGGCACCTGCTGGATCGGCCCGGTCGGCCCGGAGGGCAAGGGTGGAAGTGGGGGTTTCTTGGGCTTCTTCTGGGCACGCGCGGCGCTCGCGAAACTCAAGCCCTCGAGACAAAGGACAACGATCCCGGCGAACGTCATGAATCTCATTCCGGTGATCATTCCATCCTCCAGGGGAACTCGTTGGGGGTCTCTTGAGACGACAGTTACGTAAAGTTTAACACCGCTGTACCAGGACCCCACAACGCAACAGTAATGAGAACGTTTCTGGGCTCGTTCCTTGCATGGTTATTGTCGTATTACAGAGAAAAAACTATCCGTAAGACCCAGTATGGTTCGTTGCCTACGGGGGGCGTAGAATGCTTAACTGTCCAACCGATAAAGGCGTAGAGTCGACGGATGCGGTTTCCAACCTCATGAAAGTAAAGGCGGAGCGCACAAAGCAGTCACCGCGGGTCCGGCTAGGAATTCCATCCATTTGGATGGCTCTGGTTTTATTAACGTGTGCGACCGGAAGGCTATCCGCGCAGAGCTGCCAGACCTCCAGTGACCTCGACGACGCCAACCGTACCTCTATCACGACGGTTGGCCAGCGCTACTACGACATGGCCGCCAAGGGCGATGTAGCGTCTTTGAGGCAGAACGCCGTCGCCAGTCTCGCTGCCGATTTCTCCAGCATCGAGGCTACAGTCAAAGACCATCAGGCGGATCTGTCGGGCGCGCAGGCCACGGTAAAGTCCGTGTACCTGCTCCAGGCCGAGGGCTCTGCCCCGCTTCCTCATGCCGAGTTCTTCTGCGGAGTGTTCGGCAAGACCGGCCAGACTGCCAACAGCGCCGTTTTCTATCTCGACAATCTGCCGCCCGCCAAGTATGGCGTCGTTATTTTCGACGCCACATCGCCCAAGGGGCAAGTCAGTCTTTCGCTGATCTTGCAACAGTCCGGTACCGATTGGAAACTCGGGGGGCTGTACACCAAATCCGCTGAGGTGGCCGGCCACGACAGCGAGTGGTTCATCGCCCGCGCGCGCGAGTACAAAGCGAAAGGCCAGTTGAATAACGCCTGGCTTTTCTATCTGCAGGCGCGAAGCCTCATTTCTCCCTTGCCCTTCATGAGCACGGCTGCCACAGACAAGCTGTACGATGAATCCCAGGGCGCTGAACCCGCCGACGTACCCGCGAACGGAAAGACCGTAGATCTCACCGCCGGAACCGCCACCTATAAGCTCACTGCGATGTTTCCCGACTCCGTGGGCAACGACTTGGACTTGATCGTGAAGTACCAGGCCGCAGACGCTTCCAACACCAATCAGGCCTATGAGAGCAATGTTGCCGTCATGAAGGCGGTGGTCGCGAAATATCCGGAAGTACGGGAGGCCTTTGCCGGCGTGGTGGCCCGCGCTGTCGATCCCACGGGCCGCGATTATGGAACGCTGCTGGCCATGAAAGATATCAAGTAGCGGAAACCCGTTCTCAGTTCTCAGTTACTATCGGAGAGTCCTCAAGCACACATTCCTTCGGATCCTTATCGTCCCGCAATCCCAGAAACACCGGCGCTCGCAGCTTCGGCCCGCTGCCTTCATTTGTCCCACCGGTCCACTCGGCATACTCAACCTCCGCCACCAACTCCGGCTTTACCCAGAACGTTTTGCGCAATGCCTCGACCTCGCCGAAGAACGGATTCTTTTTCGTCTCCAGCTTCTTCAGCAGCTTCCAAATTTCGCCGAGCAGCTTTTGGTCGAACCCGCTCCCCACTTGACCGACATGAGTCAGATGCTGGTCGCGGTCGTAGAGCCCCAGCACGAGCGAGCCAAAATGCGCCCGGCTGCCCTCGGGCTCGGTGTAACCCCCAACCACGCACTCCAGGCGATGGCGAATCTTGATCTTCAACCACTCCCGGCTGCGGCGTTCTTCGTAAAAGCTGGCCCGCTTCTTGGCCAGAATTCCCTCGAGCCCTTTTTGTCGCGCCATCTCGAACAAGGCCTTGCCCTGAGTCGGATAGTGATCCGAGTAGCGCAACGCGTCCCCGGCGATCAGCACCGACGCCAGTTTTTGCTTCCGCTCCTCGAGCGGCACACGCCGCCAGTCGTAACCATCTAGATACAGCAGATCGAATGCGTAGTAGAGCACCGGCACATCCGCCTTGGCCGCTGCCCGCCGCCCTCCCGGACGAAACCCGGTCCGCTGCTGCATTAAGCTGAACGACGCCCGTCCCTGCTCATCGAGTGCGACTACTTCGCCATCCAGAATGGCGCTTTTTGCATTGATGAACTGCGGCAGATCCTTCAACTCGGGATAACGCGGCGTCAGATCATTCTGATTCCGCGACACCAGCCGCGCTTTGCCATTCTCGATGAACGCGATCGCCCGATACCCATCCCACTTGATTTCAAACAACCAGTCCTCTCCGTCGAACGGTTCGTCGATCGACTCCGCCAGCATGGGATGGATTGTCGCGGGCATCGGCCGTTTTACCGGACTCGTAGGCGGAACTGGAGAGGGCGCCGAGGAAGCATTGAGTTTCGGGAGTTGGTGGTCTTTCGGTTCTGAGGCGGGCGTGCCAGTGGTACGTCCATTCTTGCCGCGCTTATGCTTTTTCTCTCTGTTTTCCCCTGCGGCGTCAGCTTCGTCTGCGGTTTTTAGTTTTTTTTTCTGTTCAACCCTTGCAACCGCATCAGCCAGCCACGCAGCTTTCAGTTTTCCCCGTCCCGCCGGGCGGCTCTTCCACTCCGCCGACCCCGCATCTCCCGCGATCTCCGCCATGCTCCGCCCGCTGAGCACCGATTCGTCGATGTCTCCCGCATCGTATCCCTCCACCACCTCGTCATCGTGCTTCTTGATCATCAACCACTCGTTGCCCTTGCTCCCCGGACGGCGCCCCTTCATCTTGACCAGCGCGAAGTCCCCCTTCAGTCGCTTGCCGTTCAGACGAAACTTCAAATCGCCTTTGGCGATCATCGCCGCCGCCTCGGCTTCCGTGCCCGGAACATATTTTCCCTGCACCTGGACTGGAGAAAGCGGTTGCCACGTACCCACGTCCCATACCATCACCGTGCCAGCTCCGTAGTTGTTCTCGGGAATATTCCCCTCAAAATCAAAATATGAAACAGGATGATCCTCCACCTGCATGGCCAGCCGCTTGTCCGCTGGATCTAGGGACGGCCCTTTGGGGACCGCCCACGATTTCAGCACTCCTTCCATCTCCAACCGGAAGTCGTAATGCAGCCGCGTCGCATCGTGCTTCTGCACCACAAAACGGTTCCCCGGCTTGGTCGCAACTTTCGGAGGAGGCTCCGGGGTCTCTTCAAACCGCCGTTTTCGCTGATATTCTTCGAGTGCCATGGGCCTTCTGTTCGAGCGTCATTCTAGCAAGTGTGGGGCTGGCTTGTGTGGGTCCGGGCCCCTAGGCCCGGACAGGCCGAGCAAAGCTCGGCTGGCTTTCCTGGACGCCACCAAGTCTGCTGGTGACGAGAGCCAAAGCCGACGCAGCCAATAGCTTTCCTGTTATAAACAAGTTAGCCTCAGCCCCTGAACTGTCGTGAGACGCGAATTCCCTGAGCATCCGCTGGTCGGAGTCGGCGCCATCATCATCAAGGACGGGCGTGTCTTACTGGTCAAGCGTGCCCACCCGCCGATCCAGGGACAGTGGTCCATCCCCGGAGGCGTGCTGGAAGTCGGCGAATTCGTCCGCGAGGCCGCGGTTCGCGAGGCCCGCGAAGAGACCGGCCTCATCGTCGAACCTGGCGACCTGCTCGGCGTCTATGACCGCATCCTGCACAACCCCGAACAGCGTGTGCAATATCACTATGTCTTAGTTGATTTCCTCTGCCATCCGGTTGGAGGCGAACTCCAGGCCGCTGATGACGCCGCCGAAGTCAGATGGTTCACGCGCGAAGAACTGCCGGCCCTGAATTTGGCCGAGGATACATTGGACGTGGTCGGCAAAGGATTTGAAAAGCTAGAACTCTGAATCGGCCGCTCCAGCGGCGGCATCGTCCTCCCACTCCGCGTCGCAGGAATGACACCGCCAGGCCTTGCGATGCACTGGAATGGGCACACGCAAGAACGCACTCATGTAGGCAATCGGCCGGTCTAGTTCCCGGAAATTCACGTCAAGCGACTGACACTTCGGACAGCGCGGCTGTTCGTACAGCCCGACCCCTTGCACATAAAGGTCTTCGAGGATTGGTTCATCCAGAAGCTTTATCGCGTTCTCCGCGTCCTCGGCGCGCACGCGGAGTTTGATCCCGCCAATGAAGTTGGAGATGAACCAGTCGAGACGGACCAGGTTTTCATCCGCCAGAAAGCATTCGATGCCTGCTGACTCCAGACTTCCTTTGGCGAGCAGGGCTTCCGGCAAATCACGAAACTGACGAATGATCACAAGGTCGCGGATTTCGATTACTTCGTGCCGTGTCACAAGCTGTTCTTCGGAATACTCCAGGTGTCGACGGTCGAGTTCGTCCTCCAGCGCATCCCAGGCAGCTTCGGTCAGCGCTTCAGGGTGCTGTGCAAGCTTAAGCAATTCACCATCCGCCATGCCTACGTAAGTACGCGCCAAACGCCGCCGTTCTTCCTGTTCGTCGAGATAAGACACGAGACAAAGAATAACTTGGTTGGGTACCGCCAGCCAAGAATCCAAGAAAAAAAGTGGGCCGTCATCCTGCACCCCGGCGCGGTTCAGCCGGGGGAGGGATATCGATGCACGCGAGATTTCCTTCGCCTTCAACCGAAAAAACAGAACGGCCCACAAGCACAAAGCCTGTGGGCCGCCCGGTGGACTGTTTGGGATTGACCAAGAGGTGGTTACTCTACGTGGCCTCTTCGGCTACTACGGGCTCCTGACCGACCTGCGTCAGGCGGAATCAATCCTTATTCACCGGTAGTGTGCGGGCTGTAGCTTCCGGCGCTGCGGGCAAGAGTGCCCGCTCCACATGGAAGCCCCGCTTAGAGCAACCCGCTCTAAGTCTCAGCCACCTCACCTGGTCTTTGGGTACATCTACTACCGCCTTCTGAACTTGTCATCAGACCACCTCCTTTCCGGTGTAATCGCAGATTAGTATGACCTCGGCCTGCGCGTCAACTGGCACGAAGGTGAAAAGCTAACTCCGGCGGTACCTGTCATCAGTGACGGCTGACTTTCGTCACTTTGCGTCGCCGCATTGAAAGTCTAGCTTTATTCAGAGACAGGAATGCGAGCCCGCCTCACAATTGCGGCATGTGCAGTGCTCGGCCTTGCGCTCGGCTATGGCATTGGCTTTGCCACATCGGTCGTGAGAGCGACGTCCGACATTCCGCCAATGGCAAATCCCTATGCCAGCCGTGACCGCTTCACAAGCGTCTTCAGAGCGATGGGAAGGCTCGGCGCTGCCGAGGACGCCGCGGGATTCTGCGCCAGCTCGAAGCAAGACCCTCTCACTCTTGAGGATCTCGCTATTCGTGCCATTGATGACCGGGCGGGTGCGGCCAAGTTGAACCCACCGCTCGATGTGGCCCGGGCAAGACTGGCAGTGCGGCGGGCGATACTCGCAGAGAAAAACAACGACCTGCAGCTTAAAACACGATATGAGGAAACCGCCAATGAGTTGCTTCAGAAATCCGGCTGGAAAGACCCCTCGGCTTCACACATGCGGCAGATCGTGACTCTATTGGACACAGAGGGAAACACCTGCAGCCCGAGCCGGGCGAAAGGGGGTCAGCAGAAGTGAAGCGCGTTGCCAAATGCGGTCTGTTGACTCTCACTGCCGTACTTGTCGGCTTTCCGCTGGGGTATTGGCACGCGCGACGATCCATGGGAGATGGCGGAGCGATCCTAGCGCAAACCCTTGCGCTCTCGGAATATGAGACATTGGCCAACCTACAGTACAAGCAGGCGGACCCGCTTCACGGCGCACATGCCCAACTTGATTTGTTGAGGTTCATGCAGCAACTGCAAGCCAAGCAACAGATTGCCGTTCCACGGGCACTGGATTATGACCGAGCGCGCGTCCTCATGCGGCTGGCGATGCTCGAAGAGCAGGCCGGCGACAACGACCAGTTCCAGCGGTACCTCCGCCAGGCTCAAGAAAGCCTACACCACGCAGACCACAGGTGGTACGCAGAAGACAAAATGAGGAAATTCGTCGCAGAAGCGGACAGTCAATCTCAGTATTGAAGCTCAGTGCAAAGAAAACTCGTCCGGACCTACGGCAACCCGAACGCATATACCGCGCTTCCCGCCGCGATGGCCACATATTCTTTCCCGTCAACCGCGAACGCCATCGGCGGCGCGTAGACTGCCCCACCCATCTGAAAGTGCCACAGGGGCTTGAGCGTGGCGGCATCGAAGGCGATGAAATTTCCTTCCGCATCGCCGCTGAAGACCAACCCGCCCGCCGTCGAGAGCACTCCCGACCACGTTGGCGACCTGTGTTGAAACTTCCACTTGACTTCGCCCGTCGCAGGATCGATCGCCTTCAGAAATCCCAGATAAGGCTCGGCCTCTTCGGAAGGAAAATACGCGCTCCCGTAATAGGCGTGCCCGGCTTCATAAGGTTGCGGCGCCGTGCTAAAGGTGTCGCATTGATCGCGCGCCGTCACGTAGAACAAGCCCGTCTGCGGATCATAGGTCGGTGCCATAAAATTGGTAGTCCCCAAAGCCCCCGGGCACACCGTGCGCCCCTCAAACGTCGGCGAGGCGTGATTGTTCGCGATCGGACGTCCCTCGGCATCCTTGATGTCACTCCACGTAGTCTTTCCGTAGGCCGTCGCAGAGATCAGCTTCCCCGTTGTGCGGTCAATTACATAGAAAAAACCGTTGCGGTCGGCCTGCGCGAGCAGGTGCTTGCCGCCCGCGTCGATCAGCACCGGAACCTGGGTCGCGTCCCAGTCATGCTCGTCGTGCTTGGTGAACTGGAAATACCAATTCATTTTGCCGGTGTCAGCATTCAGCGCCAGCAACGAATTGCTGTACAGATTGTCGCCTGCCCGCCCCTCGCCGCGATTTGACGGAGCAGGATTTCCCGTTGGCCAGAAAATCTGGTTCGTGGCTGGATCGTACGTTCCCGTATTCCAGGCCGGCGCGCCGCCTGTCTTCCACGAATCGCCTTCCCACGTCTCGTGCCCGGGTTCGCCGGGGCCGGGCACGGTGTAGAAGCGCCATTTGCGCTCGCCCGTATCCGCATCGTAGGCATCGATGAATCCGCGCACGCCATACTCGCCACCCGAAATTCCGATCACGATCAGATTCTTCACGGCGAGCGGCGCGACGGTGAAGCTGTGCCCGGTCCGATAGTCGGCCGCGACGACGTCCCACACCGCCGCCCCAGTCTTGGCGTCAAGGGCGATCACGTGCCCATCGAGCATCCCCAGAAAAACCTTGTCGCCGAGAATCGCCAACCCGCGATTCACGCGCCCGCAGCAGGGACGAATATCCGAAGGCACTAACCGCTGGTACATCCAGACAGGCCGCCCCGTGCGCGCGTCGAGCGCAAACGCGCGGTTGTCTTGCGCCGTCGCGTAGAGAATTCCGTCGACGACCAGCGGCGAAGTCTCCAGCTTCCCCGTAGCCGCTGTCTGATACACCCACTTCGGCACCATGGTGCGCACATTCGTCAAATTGATCTGATCAAGCGCGCTGTATCTTTTTCCAGAATAATCGCCAGAGTAAGTCATCCAGTTCTGCGGCTCTTTCGCCGAATTAACCAGCCGCTCGAAAGTAACCTGCGCGGGCGTCATCGTCGGAAAGAGACAAGGCAATAAGCAGGTAGCCCAAACGATAAAGCGGCTGCGAATCCTCCGCGATCTTTGCGGATTTTCTTCGCGACCTTCGCGGTTAAAGGCTCTTCTCCCCATATCACCACGGTCCCGTCCCCTCATTTCGCCCCCACGCTGACCAGGTAAGCCACGATGTCCTCCAAATCCTTGTCGCTCAGAACATCGGCGTCGTACTTCGGCATCGCCGACTCCCGGCTCTTCTGAAATGACCGCAGCTTGTCTTTCTCCAGTAGATGAATCCGCTCATTCGCATCCATAATCTGCACGCTGAAGCTGTCTTCATTCAGCGTGACACCCTTGATCTGTTTGCCGTCTTCGGTCACGGCAGTCACGCTCTCATATTCCTGCGGAAATTCCTTCGTAGCCTCGGTCAGTCCCCAAGCCAGCCGTCGGCTCGGATTGCGCACCGAATCAATGATCGCCTCGCGCGTCCGTGACCCGCCCACCGACGTTAAGTCCGGACCAAGCCTTCCTCCCTTGCCTTCCACCATGTGGCACAGCGAGCAGTTCGCGTCGCCATAGAACAGCTCCTTGCCATGCGCCGCATTCGCCAACGGTTTTGCCGGAGCCTTCACTTCCTGGCTGCGAATGTACGTGATGATCTGCCAGATTTCCTCATCGGTCATGCCCACACCTTGGCCGTTCGTCCCGTTGGCCGGCATCGCGGTCCCGGGGATGCCGTTGCTGATGATCTGAAACATCTCGGCGTCGGAGTGCGCATGCTTCTTCTGCGCCCGAGTCAGATCCGGTCCGCGTCCTCCGCCGCGCGCACCCAAACCGTGACACAGCGCGCAGTTGATGCGGAACTCGTACTTCCCCGCCTTCGCCGCCTTGGCGTCGCCGGCCAGAGGATTGCGGTCATCGACCGTATGCGCCGCACCCACAAGAATCGTCGTCATCAGCGCAACGATCCCGATGCGCGATCGCATGAACATAGTCATCCTCCCGAAATTCCACGCATTCTACGCTAAGCCGCTGCGCTTAAGGCTTTGGAAATCCCGGCCACAACAGAGGAAATTCCGGCGTACATGTCCGGCGGGCATCTGGGACTAGCACCTTTGGCTCTCTACACTGAAATCCTGTCCGGAATGTGCCGATCCCTGTAAAAGGAATTGGCAATTTGCTGAGGCGAGTAAGTCGCTGAGCCGTCAGCCTTTCCAGCGAAAGGCGGCAGGCTGCGGCAGCCCCAGATGAGCCAGCACGCGATAAGCAAACTCGCGTGCCATCTCATCTAAAGAAGCAGGCCGATAGTAGAAAGCCGGGATGAGGGGAAAGATCGTGGCCCCGGCATCGGCGGCCCGATACATGTTGCGGATATGAATTTTATTAAGCGGCGTTTCGCGCACGCACAGAACCAGAGGACGCTTTTCCTTGAGACTGACGTCGGCCGCGCGCTCGATCAGATGCGAGGCGACGCCGTTGGCGATGCGGGCGAGTGTGCCCACGCTGCATGGGATCACAACCATAGCGTCGGCGGGGTAAGACCCGCTGGCCACGTTCGCGCCAATGTCCGCATTCGATTGCAGCTGAATCCTGCGCGCGGAACGGCCGCCGGGAAAGCCGAGAATGCGGTCCACAAGATTGGATCGTCCCTTCAGATCCAATTCTTCAGCCATCACGCGCAAAGCGCTCTCGGACGCGATGAAATTCACGGTCCCGACGCGCTGGTCGCGTCCGACGGCAAGCAAAAAGTGCCGCAGAAAAACGGCGCCGCTGGCCCCGGTGCTCGCGACCGTCAAATTTTTAGGTGGATGGATGGGCAAAGGTCCTCCGGTGAGGCAATCCGACGATTGCCTCGAACACCGGAGCATAGGGATGGCGCGCTGCGGAAGTCAAGACGACGAGCGAGAAGCCAGGAGCTAGAAGCTAGAAGCTGAAATGTCCTCGACCACGAATCTCCGATCCCGCCGCGGCGCCGCCGAAAAGCAGGCGCTGGCCGGAGTGGAGCGCGAAATCCGCGCCCAGGATTCGCACGGCCGCCGTAAGTATCTTCGCGAGTTTAATCGGGCCTTTCGCGATTACGATTCGCTGCTGACCTCCGAACAGGTTCAGGCTGCTCTGCACGAGGCCGACGTGATCCTTGTCGGCGACTACCACGCCTTGCCAGCGGCTCAGCGCCACGCCGCATCTCTGCTCGAGCAACGCGCGCTGGCCGGTGGCCGCCCCATTGTGCTGGGCGTCGAAACCATTTTCGCCCGCGACCAGCACATCCTCGAGGAATGGTGGCGTCGCGAAATCGACGAGAGCGAACTCCGCCAGCGCATCCGTTTCGACCTGGACTGGGGCTATGATTGGACTCCATTTCACGAGTTGCTGGTGGCCGCGCGCGATCACGCCGAGGCCATATATGGCCTTGACTGCATGCCTCGCGAAGACCTGCGGAAGATTAGCGCTCGCGATCGCCATGCCGCCGCCAAGATCGCCGAGATACGCGAACATCACCCTAATGCCGTCCTCTTCGTTCTCTTCGGCGAGTCCCATCTCGCTCCCGGACATCTGCCCCGCATCCTGAAGAAGCAGATGCCCGACGCAAGAGTGCTGACCGTGCTGCAGAACATTGACGCGCTCTATTGGCGGGCAGCCGGCGAACGCGCCGACAAAGTGGAGGCCGTTCGCGTCAACGACGATGTGCTTTGCGTTTTCAACGCCACGCCACTCGAAAAGTACGAGAGCTACCGCCTGTTTCTCGATCGCTGGAGCCGGTGCGGCGATGGGCCCGACTTCGCACCCACCATCTACAACCTGATCGACAGCCTGGCCAGCTTCCTCGAGATCAACCGCTACGCACCGCACAATGGAACCCAGCCCAAGTTTCTCGTCGACATGTTGCCGGAGGTGTATGGCAATTCCTCCGACGCGATGTTGCGCCGCCTGCTGTCGCGCCATGGCATTGGCGATCAGGATCGAGAGTCCATGCTCGCCAGTGTCGAAGATCGCGGCAGCGCCTACCTGCCACAGGTGAACGCGTTCTACATCCGTGAGTTCCAGATGATGCACGCCGCCGAAGATGCGGCCCGGTTCCTGCATCACGCCTGCCAAGGTTTGCCGCGCCGCTTAAACGGCAACACCATAGTCACGAATACGGACAACGAGAACGGCCGCGTCGCGATCGACGAGTTCTACGCGCGGGTGATCGAACACGCGGTGGCTTACTTCGGCTCGCGCGTCCTGTATCCGTCGCGCCTCGTTCCGAATTCCATCGACTCAGAACCGCTGTCGCGAGCCGCTTGCGATAAAGCCGCGCAAGCCGCCGTTCACGCCGAACTGAGCAGGCGGGAATCTGCCGCGCAGGATCTGGGATGTCGCATTGGCAGCCAGATCTACGACGCGTACCTGGCCGGCAAAGTCGCGCCTAGCGGCCTGCGCCGCCTGTTCCTCGCTCACCTCGACGAACCCGGAATGGCGCACAAAGTCTGCGCCGCCGTCATCAGCAAGCTCCGCTCGATCTCCCGTCCGCTTTCCTGCGCCGCGCACGCCTGAGTACGGTTTCCAAGCGAAATGCTAATCTGGTGTGGTGTTTCTGAAGTGCTTTTTCAGTGACGCTTTGAAAGAGCGCGGCTTCAGCCGCGCCGTGAGTTGTTCCGAACCCAACGGCCTTTAGGCCCTGAGGGATGCCCTCAGCGCCTAAAGGCGGGTTCGTAACGAACCTCTTTGGCACGCCTGAAGGCGTGCCCTTTCAAGGCTAATCACTGTAGCTTCATTTGTGAGACACGATTTTCGTCCGGCTGAGTCTGAGTGCTGACAGCTGAGTGCTTCTTTGAACGCCGAATCCATCCGCAAGGTCTTCGAGCAGGTCCGCACAGGCAAGCTCTCGCCCGACGATGCGGTCGTTCGCCTCCGCCACTTGCCATATGAAGATCTCGGTTTCGCCAAGGTGGACCATCACCGCGTCCTGCGCGCCGGCATGCCCGAAGTGATTCTCGGAGAAGGCAAGACACCGGCGCAGGTCGCCGGAATCTTTGCCCGCCTCGCTAAACATGACGGCAACATCCTGGCCACGCGAGCCGATGCGAAGCAGTTTGCAGCCGTGAAGAAAAGACTCCGCTCCGCCGAATATCGCGAACTCGCCCGTGCCATCGTTCTCCAACGAGACCAGACAAAATACGGCAAGGGCACGATCGCCGTGGTTTCGGCGGGCACCAGCGACATTCCCGTCGCCGAGGAGGCTGTCGTCACCGCCGAACTCATGGGCAACGAGGTGGCCCATTTTTACGACGTCGGCGTCGCGGGTATTCACCGTCTGCTTGCCAATCGCGAGGCGCTGACCAAAGCGCGCGTCGTGATCGTCTGCGCCGGCATGGAGGGCGCTCTGCCCAGCGTCGTCGGAGGCTTGGTCGGCGTTCCGGTCATCGCCGTTCCCACCAGCGTCGGCTACGGAGCATCGTTCAAGGGACTGGCCGCTTTGCTCGGCATGCTCAACTCCTGCGCCTCAAACGTCAGCGTGGTAAACATTGATAACGGCTTCGGCGCTGGATACGTGGCGTCACTCATCAACCGGTTGTAGTGAACAGTGGGTAGCGGCCAGTGCCCAGTAAAATCTCACTCGCCCGTGGAGCTTGGGCTTTGCTGACCACTGGTCACTGACCACTCGTAAAGGAGGCATCATGTCTATCGCACTATCCCCGGAAGTGAAGCAACTCATCGACCGTGCCAACTTCGCCCACCTCGCCACGCTCATGCCCGACGGCTCTCCGAACGCCACTCCGGTGTGGGTGGGCCGCGAGGGAGACCACATCGTCATCTGCACCGGCGAGAACTCGCTCAAGGGCAAGAATACGAAGCGCGACGCGCGCGTGGCGCTGTCGATTGTAGACTTCACCAACCCCTATGAAGAAGTTCAGATCCGTGGCCGCGTCATGGAGCGCCGTCCCGATCCCGGCCTGAAATTTATGGATCCCATCTCGCACAAATACACGGGTAAACCCTTCCCGTTCCGCAGTCCGGAAGGGCGCGTCGCGCTGATTGTAGAAGTGACGAAGGCCCGCTACACGAAGCTGCCGTTTGAGCACACACCGGGGAAATGAAAAGGGCGCGGCCCCTCGCCGCGCCCACTTGCTCACCGCTACAACAACTTACATGCCCTGCTGGCTCGACTTCGATTCGACCTGCAGTCTGTTGTCCACGCTGAAAGCGCCGAAAAGCTGGTTAGCTTTCAATCCGGCAACCTGCTTGTCCAATGTGCTGTCGACCGTACCGTAGAGGGTCACGTGGCCGTTCGCGACGATGATGCGGATCGGGCGGCCGGGGTCCAAAGCGTACTTGCTCAACACGGGATCGAGATAGATCGCCCGCAAGGCACGCAGCCGCAAACCGTCGTCAAAGATTGAGACCGGCTCGATCGAGATGTTGTCGATCACGTCCTTGACCCCGGACGTGTTCGCGATATCGGAGAAAGCCTCGTCGCGGCCAATACCGGTGCGATCCTGGCCTTCGACCGTGACCACTCCATCTTTTACTCCCAGAGCGAAGTAGTCGAACGTACTGTCGTAGCCCTCACGGACATAGCGCAGCTTCGTCGCCAGTTTTTCTGCCAGCTGCGCATCCGGCACATTCGGACCCGCCACTGTGATCAGGTTGCGCACTCCCTGCACACTGGCTGTCTTGCGTGCCAGCTTCGCAGCGTCGAGCTTGCGCTGGTAGAGGTCAACCGTGCCGGTGAGAGTCACGATGCCGTCTTCCACGGTCGCTTTTACGTCGCTAAACTGCCTCTTGGCTGCAAGCTTCTGCGTGACCAAGGTCTGAATTTGATTGTCGTAGCGGGACGCAGCCGCGGTTTGAGCCACGAGCGTTACGCTCAACAGCCCCACTGCCAGAAGCGCTCCCACCAATTTTCCAAAGCCTTTGTTGCTCGTCATAGAAGGTCACCTCCGACCCGTTGACAAAATTTTACGAACTAACCATCTGGTTAATTCCTTCGATGCGAAGGGATGTCCCGAAGATGCATGTACAACACGCCAGAACGGCCGCCAGAAAGGCGGCCCGTGAAGCGCAACTTTTATTTCAGGAGTGGGTTTCTATCAGGCAGGAATGCACTCCTGCGTCGCAAGAAAACTGGACGCAGGCTTCGAGAATCTACATCGCTTACTTCCCCAGCGACGACCAATCCGTCAGCAACACGGGCTGCCCGTTGCGCACCACCGTGGGGTAGACCTCGTCGAAACCTTTGTGGTCCGTGGGGCCAAACCTGAGCATCAGCTTCGATCCCAGACCGACATTCATATCGTGAATCGATTCGATCCCCTCGATGAACTTTTCCCGCGTCGGCTCTTTTCCGGCCCGCTTCAGTCCCTCGACCAGCACCATCGCGTCGACAAAGCCTTCCAGGCTCACGAAACTTGGCGGCGTGTCCGGATAGTACTTCCCCAACAACTTCCGGTAGAGAGCGACGGTCGTATAGTCGGTGCGATCGTAGGGCGGAACGACTTGCGTGATGATCGTGCCCTCCGCGTCAGGGCCGGCTTCTTTGATGAATTCCTCGGTCCCGACGAATGACACAGTCAGAAACAGTGGCCGCCATCCCGCCGCATGCGCCTTCTTCACGATGGCCGCCACCGGCGCATAAGGCCCTACGAGCACCACGGCCTGCGGACGCGCCGTCATCACATCTTTGAGCCCACCATCGACGTCCATGGTATTGCGCGCAAACGTGCCCAGCCCCACCGGTGTGGAGTTGTGTTTCTGCAGCGCCAGCTTTACTCCGTCCAGCACCGCTTTGCCGAACGCATCATCCTGATAGAGCACGCCGATCTTATGCACGTTCACATCCCACAACTTGTCTACTTGCTCCCGAGTCTCGTCGTAATAGGAGGCACGCACGTTGATCACGTAGTGCTTGAGCGGTTCGTACAGCATCTGCGCACCCGTGAACAGGCCGACCACCGGGATCTTCTCCTCCTGCGCCATCGGCACGTACACCTTGGCCGTAGGTGTGCCGACGAAGAATCCCAGGGCAAACACTCCCTCCCTGGTCATGCGTTTGAAGCATGCCGGAGCCTTGTCGGGATCGTAGCCGTCGTCAAAGGCCAGCAGTTGCACCTTGCGCCCGAAGACTCCACCGTCGTCGTTGATAGAATGTAAATAGGTTGTGGCTCCCAGCACCGTCTGGTTTCCCAGGAAACGCGCAGGACCATCGAGAGCGGAACAAGATCCAACCAGAATTGAGCCATCGCTGACTCCCGGAGCCTGAGCCAGCGCCGAGGAGGCTGTGATTCCAAAAGTCAACACGAGCAACAGTGTGGCGCGCAGACGAAACCATGCCTCTCTCGCCCCATTTCGGTTCATCCGTTTCTCCCTGCACGATTTATTTTCCCCGCAACTGGGCCGCACCGCACTTGCCTGAGACTTTCCCCAGTTCGTAAAACGCGTAGCGTGAGATTGAGTGGAGTCATTGTGCCACGAGGGAAGCATCGACAGAGCCTCACCAAAGTAACGCTGGTAGGTTTGAGGGAGTCCCTATCGTCGATTTCGCACAGCGGGCGCGGCCGGTTTCCGCTTAGGCTTGTCTTTAAACGCGGCGCCGCTGAAGCACCAGTATCCCGCCAGCGATCCTCCAGCAAAGATTGACCACAGGACCGTGTCGGTCCAGGATCCGTATTTTTCCAGGCCGAGGTTGGCAAGATCCCAGAACGTGAGGGGCCAGACAATGATCACGTAAATGCCGACCACGGCCATCACTGCGGCGAAGCCGACCCCCAGTGCCAGAACCCCAGCTGACAAACTCTCAAACATGAGCATGCTCCAATGCTGATCGGTCGGGTCGGACCGCCGGGCGTTGCCGGCGCGAGGTCGCTGAACGAGCGGAGACATGATCCTCCTGCGAAGTTGAAGATGACTGGACGTGGGGGCGCGGCCTTCCAGCGTAGAGCATAAAGATAGAAGGATCCCTCCTCCAAGTTACGAAGGACCCGGAATCCCGCGTCCAGTTCGGGTTTTGGCCGCTCCGTGATTACCCCCGTAACTTTCGAGCCCGTACCGAGCGCTCTACCATGCGAACGGCAGCGAATTTTTGGAGGGGGAATTCGCGTATGGGTGATCGTGTCGCCCAATCCGGACAACGGGAACTCGCGCGCGCCCGGCGCCTGCAAAAAGCGCTACAGGCCGGGGTTCCTCCGACTTGGGTTCAGACGGAAACCGCCTCGTCTGCCGTAAATTCGTGCTCGTCATTATCCTGCCCTGTCCCTTCGCTCTCCGAATCTGCTTGGAAGAATCGACTGAACGCTGACACCCGCCTCCAATTCCTGCAGCAGATGTTCCAGGCGTCGCCCGATGGGTTGAGCATCGCCGACAGCGAGCAGCGCGTACTCTGGGCCAGCGATCAGTTCGTCCGCATGTTCGGATACGAAGCGTCCGAAGTGATTGGACAACCGTTAGAACGCCTGGTCGTCCCTCCCGAAAGGCTGGCTGAGTCACAGTGGGTGAACCAGGCGCTGCAGAAAGGCGAGCGCATCACCCTGGAAACGCAGCGAAGAAAGAAAGATGGGAGCCTGTTGGATGTTTCTGCTTCGTGCGCGCCCCTGCTGCTTGACGGCAAGATCACTGGATTCTACGCCGGCTACCACGACATTTCTGATCGCACGCGGGTGGAGGCCCTGAGTTCCGCGCTCTACCGCATCGCCGAACAAAGCAGCAGCGCCCATGATCTGCAGCAGTTCTTCACCGCCGTGCACAGCATTGTCGACGAACTGATGTATGCGCGGAACTTTTACATCGCCCTATACGACCCGGCCACCGATGTGGTGAGTTTTCCCTACTTTGTCGATGAGTTCGATACGGCGCCGCCTGCGAAGAAGATGGGAAAAGGATTGACCGACTATCTCATGCGCACCGGAGAGCCGCTGCTGGCCACACCTGAAGTGCTGCAAGCCATGGAGGATCGCGGGGAAGTCGCGCGCAACGGATCGCGCTCTCTGGACTGGATGGGAGTCCCGCTGAAGGTTGGGCATCACACTTTTGGCGCACTGGTAGTGCAAACGTATTCGAAGGACATCCGCTACGGCGAGCGCGACAAAGAGATTCTCACCTTTGTCGCGCGCCAGTTGGCCAGTGCCGTTGAGATCAAGCGCAACGAGCAGGCGCTGCGGCGGTCCGAGGCGCGCTATCGCTCGCTGGTGCAGAGTTCTGTGTATGGAATCTACCGCTCCAGCCTGGAAGGCAGATTTCTCGACGTCAATCCAGCGCTGATCGCGATGCTCGGCTATGGCGCGGCGGAGGAGGTGCTTCTCCTTGACCCGGAAAACGACATCTTCGCGAACCCCGACGAGCACAAGCGCCTGATCGAAGAATTCCGTCGCACCGGCCGCCTGGATGGGATCGAAGTCAAATGGAAACGCAAAGACGCCAGCGCGATCACGGTTCGCATCAGCGGGCGTGCGGTCAGCAGCGCCGACGAACCCGCCGACGTCCTGGAGGCCATTGCAGAAGATGTCACCGACCGCCGCGCCCTGGAGGATCAATTTCGGCAGGCGCAGAAGATGGAAGCCGTTGGGCGGCTCGCCGGCGGGGTGGCCCACGACTTCAACAATCTGCTCATGGTCATCAGCGGTTACGCCGAAGTGATTCTTGCCGGCCTCGATCTCGGTCATCCGCTGCGCGAAAAGGCAAGTGCAATCCAGCAGGCTTCCGACCGCGCCACTACTCTGACCCGGCAGCTGTTGGCCTTCAGCCGCAAACAATTGCTGGAACTCAAGGTGGTGGATGTGAACGCGATCGTTGCCGACATGGAGCGTCTGCTGCGCCCCTTGATTGGCGAGAACGTGGAGCTAACCGCAAAACTCGCTCCCAAAGCGGGCTACGTCCGCGCCGACGCCGGCCAACTCGAGCAAGTCCTCATGAACCTGGTCGTCAATGCCAAGGATGCCATGCCCAACGGTGGAAAGCTCACCATCCAGACCCAGAACCTTGTGCTCGACGAAAGCCATCGCCGCGGACAGACTTTCATCCATCCCGGCAACTACGTGATGCTCTCGGTCACCGACAGCGGCACCGGAATGGACAAGGAAACCCAGTCGCGCATCTTTGAACCCTTCTTTACCACGAAAGAAAAAGGCAAAGGAACAGGTCTGGGCCTGTCGACGGTCTACGGCATCGTGAAACAGAGTGGTGGCTACGTCATCGTGCACAGCGAGTTGAGACAAGGCACCAGCTTCCACATTTATCTGCCGCAGGTCGAGGGGACCACTGAAAAGCATGCTGCTCCGGTCGCAGGCGCGACCGCCGGCGGCACCGAGACGATCCTGCTGGTTGAAGACGAGGAGTCGGTGCGTCAACTGGTGCGCGACACGCTTCAGGCTAGGGGATACAAAGTGGTGGAAGCAGAGAATGGCGAAGCTGGGTTGGCTGCGGCCGCCGGCCACGCAGGAAAGATCGACCTTGTCATCACCGATGTGGTAATGCCCGGTCTGGGCGGCCGAGAGATGGTCCAGCACATCTCCACCGCCCGGCCCGAAGCCAAAGTCCTGTATCTCTCCGGATATACCGAGGACGCGATTCTGAGCGACGGCACCATTCAGAGCGGCACTGCGTTCTTGCAGAAACCCTTCACCTTACAAAATCTGTCGCGCAAAGTGAGAGAAGTCCTCGGATAGTGGTTCGCCCTGCGGCTCCTTCCTTTTCAATCTCCAGAGATTCCCATGCAACTTTTTTCTGACACTGGCGTCCTATGTGTTTGAAAATAGAAGCGGGGCACCGGGTCATGCGGGTGCACCGCCCTTCTCACGGTGTTGGCGAGAAGGCGGGGGTTTCGATTTTTGTTTCTGCGCTGGGGTTTCATATGCTCATCAAAAAAGCCGTAGACATTCGTTCGTCGGAGATTACTCCGAAAAGTTTGTACCTCAACCGCCGCAAATTTCTTGCAGGCGCCGCGATCGCCGGGGCCACAGTTGCTACCGGCGTCGGCCTGCGCGATCTCATTGCGCCTTCTACGGCCGCGCTCGCGGGCAACAAGATTGATGGGATCAAGAAGAGCCCGTTCAGCACCACCGAGACCGTGACTCCTTACAAAGACGTCACCCACTACAACAATTACTACGAATTCTCCACCGACAAGGATGGACCAGCCGAACTCGCCAAGAATTTTCGCACCCGGCCGTGGAAGGTAAAGATCGACGGCCTGGTCGACAAAAAGCAGGAACTCGATGTGGACACGATTATCAAGATGTCCGCTCCCGAGGAGCGCATCTATCGTCATCGCTGCGTGGAAGGCTGGTCGATCGTCGTGCCCTGGGTCGGCTTCTCGCTTACCGAGTTGATCAAGCGCGCCAACCCCACCAGCAAGGCGAAGTTTGTGGAGTTCACCACCCTCTACGATCTGAAGCAATTCCCCGGCCAGCAGCGCAACGTGCTGCAGTGGCCCTACGTGGAAGGCCTGCGCATGGACGAGGCGATGCATCCGCTCACGCTGCTCTGCTTCGGCATGTATGGCGAGGAACTTCCCAATCAGGATGGAGCGCCCATCCGCATCGTCGTGCCGTGGAAGTACGGTTTCAAGAGCATCAAGGCGATCGTTCGCATCCGCTTCACCGAAAGGCAGCCGCAAAATACGTGGAACATTTCCGCCCCACAGGAATACGGCTTCTATTCGAACGTGAATCCTAACGTAGACCACCCGCGTTGGAGTCAGGCGAAAGAACGGAGACTCGGTGAATTCTTCAAACGTCCTACACTGATGTTCAACGGCTACGGCGACCAGGTCGCCAGCCTGTATACAGGAATGGATTTGAAGAAATATTTCTAAACGCAGTGTCCAGTGATTGGTGGCCGGTGGCCAGTGAAAGGCCGCCGGACCCGAGGTCGCTGACCACTGGCCGCTGACCACTGTTTCCATGCTTCGCTACCTCAAACCCGTGCTCTTCCTGGCCTGCCTGGCCCCGCTGGGAACGCTCGTCTGGCGCGGTTTCCACTCGACGCTGGGCGCCAATCCCATCGAAACCATCACCCACTCCACCGGCGATTGGACGCTGACGTTCCTGCTGATCACGCTTTCGATCACGCCCCTGCGCCGGCTCACGCGCCAGTACTGGCTGATCGGCCTGCGGCGGATGCTGGGCCTGTTCGCGTTTTTCTATGGCTCGCTACACCTGATGACCTACGTCTGGCTCGACAAATTCTTCGACGTCCATGAAATGCTGGCCGACATCGCCAAGCGCAGGTTCATCACTGCGGGCATGACGGCGTTCACCCTGATGATCCCGCTCGCTCTTACTTCGACCAAGTGGTCGATCCGCAAGCTGGGAGGAAAGCGCTGGCAACTATTGCACCGCCTGATCTACGCCAGCGCCGCCGCCGGAGTCATTCACTACGTATGGCTGGTGAAGGCCGATTTGAAGAAGCCGTTGGAGTACGGCTTGGTCTTGGGCGTGCTGTTGTTGTATCGCATTCTGGCCTGGATGGCGAAAATCGAGGCTCATCCTGCGAGGCCGACGAAAGAAATCGTGGCACCGACGGGTCCAAATTAACAATTAGAGCGGGTTTCGCGGTGAGCGTATCTGGTTTGACCGGACACGCCTCGGAGTTTCTGTTAGGGAAAGTCCTGTCATCCTGAGGCGCCGTTCTTTGGCGCCGAAGGACCTTTGCACTTCCGGCCGGTTACATAGGTCCTTCGGCGGGCAAAAAAGCGCCCACCTCAGGATGACAACAGAAGTTGAAAAGTGGCAATTCTGCTTCGCTCGGGATGACAGAAATGATCCTAATCAGAGTCTCCCTAAACGCTACTTCGTTCGCTTCCGCGCCGCAGCCCGCACCGATCTGATTATGGCCAGATGTCGCTGCGTCACGTCCGCAGTAGAGGTTGGTGAGCCTTGCTGCTCAAAGACACCGGTAGATACTTCATTCGGGTCAGTAGCGAGAGCGAGCGCGGTCGTGCTGTTTACCGCGTAAGTGAAGGTACTCTCGGTACTAGTGAGGGTCACCGAGCCGGTGGCTCCCGGGCTATAAGTGCCGCTGATGTTGTGACTGGTTGGATTCGCGAATCCAAAATCATTCTGGTCCAGCACTCCGGATAGACTGGTGCTCGTCGTGTTGAACTGAGCAATCTGGTCGAGCGGAACCCCGTTGACAACGTCAAACCCCGTGAGGTTCATCGCAAAGCCTTGCGACGCAGCAAGAGCAGTCGCGCCGGAGGTCTGTGCCATGGCGACGCCGCCGGTAATTCCCTGGAAGAGGTTTCCCGCCGAATCGATCTCCAGCATGAGGATTCCGCCACTGGAAGGATAGGCGGCGAAATTCGTGCCGCCCACAAAAGTGCTCGAGAGCCCGACCTGGAACCGTCCGCTACCGCTGGGGCTGGCAACGAACGAGCCAGTGAAGGAATACGGCATCGCCGGATTCGTACTGTTGTCGAGTGTACCGGCGTCATTGACGTCTTCGCTGCCGCTGCTGAGTGTGGCGCTGCCATCCGAAGCGACAGTTCCTCCGGCGGCAAACGGCGCGCCGGAAGAATCGAGGCCAGCCATGGTAAAGACAAGGTTTCCACTCGGTATGGAAATGCCTGGCTCGCTGAACAGGTCACCAACCAGTACGGCCTGTGAGTCGCTCTCGATGAGCTTCAAGTGGGTGGCGTCGACGGCATAAACGTCCAGGTGAAGCGTCGTGGAGCCGTAGCTCAACGTTGCGCCACCCGGACTGGTCCCCGCGCCGGTCGAAACCGAACCGGTTAAGGACAAAGCGGTGGCGGGAATGCCGTTATTGTTTACGTCAATGAGCCCGGTGCTGATGCTGCCGGAAGCGAGTGTGAAATCCCCGACCAGACCGAGAGTCGTTGTACCGACGCCTCCCGAAAGACTGAAGGCATAGGCTCCGTTGGGAAGCGTTACAGCGCTGGGCTGCAGGTCGATCGTGCCGCTACCGGTTCCGTTCGTGTCGTACTCGATAATCGATCCGTGGGCGGCGTCCGTGAGCGCAAATGCGAAGGTGAAGGCAACGTTGCCAGAGGTCGACGGAATGCTGAGGAGAATGCTGCCGGTCCCGTTCGCATTAACGTGATAGGAGCTGCCGCTGGCGTTGACAGCGATGCCAGGGCCGGCGCTGGAGGCATCGGTAATGTCGACGGTTCCGGCTGAGATCGTTCCCCCGCTGCAGCCGCAGGCAGTGATCGTGCCGGCGACTGTGTAGGGGATAAAGTTGCCTGCGGCATCGACGTCCGTTCCGAAGATGGAAAATGTGTAGCTGCCACTGAGGTTGGTATCGCTGAAACCGCCCGATGGCGGCGGGACTGAGTTGTTGGGACTACTGCTGCCGCAACCCACAAGAAACGACGAAGCCAATACAGCCAAAACGCCTAGCACCGCACGATTGCCGAACGACATAACATCCCCCTGGTAGATAAATCCGGCGTGGATTCGCACTTGGGCTCAAGCCTAGCACGAGTCCATTCTCTGAGACTTGCAACCCGAACCAGAGCAATAAGTAGCGCCTGGGGGAGAAAAAGTTGCCGAGCGGGGCTATGAATGCGCGTCCGCGCCATCGGCGGCAAGCTTTCGTAAAGATTCGTCAAAAGGAGCGCGCGCGATCCCTTTTTCGGTGATGATCGCGGCTACGTACTTCGCGGGCGTCACGTCGAAGGCGGGATTCTCGACCTCGACACCATCCGGAGTCATCTGCTTTCCGGCAATGTGCGTGACTTCCTTCGCATTGCGCTGCTCGATAGGAATCTGGTTGCCGTCCGGGCAGGCCAGGTCGACAGTTGAAATCGGCGCGGCCACGTAAAAGGGAATGTTATGCTCCCGGGCCAGCACGGCCACTGTGTAGGTGCCGATCTTGTTCGCGACGTCGCCGTTGGCCGCGATGCGGTCCGCGCCCACCACGATTGCTGCGATCTTGCCCTGCCGCATCATCGCGCCCGCCATGTTGTCGGAAATCACCGTGGTCGGGATGCCGTCTTTCATCAACTCCCACGCCGTCAGCCGCGAACCTTGCAGGAACGGCCGCGTCTCATCGGCATACACATGAATCTTTTTGCCTTGCTCGACTGCCGCGCGGATGACGCCCAGCGCGGTGCCGTATCCAGCGGTGGCGAGCGCCCCGGCGTTGCAATGCGTCAGCACTCCGCCGTTTGCGGGCATGAGGGCAGCGCCGTGGCGTCCCATCGCCTGGTTGGCGGCGATGTCCTCGGCGTGCATCCTCTGCGCTTCTTCGATCAGATCCCGCTTGATCTGCGGAATGGGACGAATGCGGATCCGCTCGAACTTCTCCTGCATGCGCCGAATCGCCCAGAAAAGATTCACGGCCGTAGGCCGCGTCTTGCCGATGACGTCGCAGATCTGGTCGAACTCGCCCTTGAGATCGCCGGTGGTCTCCGCCTTCGAATTGTTCACTCCGAGCGCGATGCCCATGGCCGCGGCCACGCCAATCGCCGGCGCCCCCCGCACCACCATATTGCGGATGACATCGGCTACCTGCTCATGCGTCTTGCAGGTGACGTAGGTCTCTTCCGTCGGCAGCTTCGTCTGATCGATGAAGCGCACACCGCGGTCGGTCCATTCCAGAGTCTGAATCATAGTTTTCGTAGAGACGTTGCTTGCAACATCTCTCTAGCCATCACTCCCGACGCCGCCAGCAAGACGTAGCAAGCTACGTCCCCACGACATCAGGGTTTATGCGCCTCGCAGAGATTTCTCGGATTGTTCGTGACCGCCGGGCTCCCGCACACTTCGCACGCCGCCGCCACCGCGAAGATGTTGGGCTCAGTGTCGTCCGTCTGCAGGGTATGCTCTTTACGCACCTCGTTGGCGGTGAAGATGGAAACGAACGGCGCCGGCGCGGCCGCCTTCTCCACATTCGGCCGGCCCCCGGCCTCTTCCCGCTCCACCAGGCACATCACGCCGACAACTTCAAATCCGAATTCCCGCGCCGCTTCGATGGCCTGAATCGTCGATGCACCCGTGGTGCAAACGTCGTCCACAATCACAACCCGCGCGCCCTTCTCGCGGAAGCCCTCGATGCGCTGTCCGGTGCCGTGCTGCTTGTCCGCTTTGCGCACCAGAAAGCCGTGCAGTTCGCCGCTCACCAGCGAGACCGCGACCACGATCGGATCGGCGCCCATAGTCAGACCGCCGATCGCGTGGGGTTTCCATCCCCGCTGCCGGATTTCCTCGGTGAAGACCTCACCCGTGAGCCGCGCTCCTTTGGCATCGAGCGTAGTGGTGCGGCAGTCGATGTAGTAGTCGCTGGTTGCTCCGGAGGACAGCTTGAACTCGCCGAGGCGAAACGATTTGTAAGCCAGCGTACTCAGCAGTTTCTGGCGCGCCGAGTGCATAAAAATCTACGATATCATGGCGGTGCAGTTCTCGTTTACGCCGCTTCGCCGCTAGATGCCTGCCTGATTCACGGCTTTCCGAGCGGCGACGACCGCGCATCGCATGTTAACCTGATTCTTCAGCGTGAATACTTCGGGCAGGCGCACGCAAGCCGCATTTTCTTGCCGCGATCCCGAATCGAGGTGAGACATTGCACAGGCGGCATCGGGTTTCCTATTCCATCCTCGCATCCGTTTTTCTCACACTTCTTCTTTGCGGTCTCGCCGCCATCGCCTTCGCAGAAGGTACCCGCACGTGGGAGCAGTCCAAATTCGAGGATCTCACCAAGGGCACAGCCACCGGCGTCGCGATTCGCAGCTCTGGCGGTCTGGAGCTGGCACCCGTGTTCAAGTTGCTTTACGGAACGCCCTCCACGTATATCTGGGCGGTGGCCGCTGATGAATCCGGCGACATCTATGCTGCGACGGGAGCTCCCGCACGCGTGTACCGCATCACGCCCGACGGCAAAGCGACGATCATTTTTGAGCCGCAGGAACTGCAGGTGCAAGCCCTCCAAGTCGCTCCGGGAGGCGTGATCTACGCAGCAACTGCCCCGGACGGCAAGGTCTACAAGATCGAGCATAAACCCGCGGAAAAAGCTGAGGCACCTAAAAACGAGAGCAAGACGATTAGCAAGAACGCCGAAAAAGATGCGGCCAAGCCAGCGCTCGATTCCTCCTGGAGCTCGTCTGTTTATTTTGCGCCCGGAACGAAATACATTTGGGACCTCCTGCTCGACAAATCAGGAAACCTGTACGTAGCCACTGGCGATCATGGAGAGATTTACAAAGTCACCGCCAAAGGCGACCACTCGGTCTTCTTCAAGAGCGACGAAACCCACATTCGTGCGTTGGCCCTCGACGCTCAGGGAAACCTCATCGCCGGCACTGACGGCAGCGGGCTGGTTTACCGGATTTCTCCTGCGGGCGAAGCATTCGTCCTCTACAGCGCGCCCAAAAAGGAAATCACGGCGCTGACGCTCGATCGCGACGGCAACATCTATGCCGCCGGAGTCGGTGAGAAGAAGCCCGGAGCCGCAGGCGGCATGATGGGCGGACCCTCGTCCATGATGCCGATGGGGACGAATACGCCGACGCCGATCGGCCCTCAAGGACCGGGAATTTCCTTCACCCCCACGCCCAGTAACATCCAGATGGGGCCATTTCCATTTCCCGGCGGCGAGGCCACAGGAGGGTCCGACGTATATCGCATCGCCCCCGACGGCTCCCCGTCACGGATGTGGACTTCGCATGAAGACATCGTGTACAGCCTCGCCTTCGATTCCAGCGATCGCTTGCTGGCAGGCACAGGAAACCGCGGCCACATTTTTGCGATCCACGGGCAGGACGAATTCTCGGACTTGCTGAAAGCTCCGGCGTCGCAGGTGACGGGTTTCGCGAAAGCCCCCGGCGGGGGTCTCTACGCCGCCACCAGCAATCTGGGGAAAATTTTTGTGCTCGGACCGGGTCCGGAAAACGAAGGCGCGTACGAGAGCGACGTTTTCGACGCCAAGATTTTTTCCCGCTGGGGACGAGTGGAGTTCCGCGGCGCGGGCAACGTCGATCTGCTGGTGCGCAGCGGCAACGTCGACAATCCCGACCGCAACTGGAGCGCCTGGAAAAAAGTGGATTTCAGCAAAAACGCTGAGATGTCCGTTCCTCCCGCGCGTTATGCGCAGTGGAAGACGGTGTTGCACTCCGGTAGTACCAAACCCTCCGTTGACAGTGTGACGCTGAACTATTTGTCCAAGAACGTGGCACCGGATATTGACGACGTTTCGGTGCAGGTCGGCCTGCGCTATCAGCCCCTGCCGAAGACGTCTCCAATCGGGATGAGCACCGAACTGAGTACGACATTAGCAGGCCCTCACTTCGAAGCTCCCGTACCCAGCACCCACGACCGCGACGCGATCGGCGTGAAGTGGAGCGCGCACGATGAGAACGACGATCAGCTCGTCTATTCCGTCTACTACCGCGGCGACGGCGAGTCCCGCTGGCTACTGCTGAAAGACAACCTCACCGACAAAGCATATTCGTTCGACGCCAGCCTGCTGCCCGATGGCGGCTACACGGTGAAAGTCGTTGCCTCCGACGCGCCTTCGCATTCCCTCGGCGAAGCGCTGACCGCGGAGAGGATGAGCCGCCGGTTTGAAGTGGATACCACGCCTCCTCGCATCGAGAATCTCACTTCGTCGGTCGAGGGCGCGCAGATTCATGTCCGCTTCCGCGCCGAAGACGGATTCTCCACCATCAAGCGAGCCGAGTTCTCTATCGATGCCGGCGAGTGGAAATACGTGGAGCCGGTCGGGCAACTCTCCGACGCCCAAACCGAAGATTATGATTTCAAAGTTACGCCCGACGCAGCCAAAGGGAGCGAACCTGAGCATGTGGTTGTCGTGAGGGTTTACGACAGATACGACAACATGGGAGCAGCGAAAACGGTCTTGCGAGGAAAGTGAGAAAACAGAACTTAGCAGTTAGCAATCAGGACATGTCCCAAAGGCCTCTTTCGCGAGCATAATCGGCCACGGACAATAGCCGCATGGCCCGCTGTCCCTGTTCAGCCTGCAAGATTATTCTCTTTCCCTTCGTCCTCTTCGTGTTGGCGCTCTCTTTGATCGCCTGCTCCGGCGTGTCGCACTTGACCGGCAACACCGGCGGCGGCTCGGGTGGAAACGGCGGCACTGGCGGAAACGGCGGGTCAGGCGGCGGCAATCTCGCCTGCAGCGTGATGACTGCCGGCCAGACGGCCAGTCTCGGTGGCTTCGTTCCATTCTCCGCCAGTAACCTGTGGAACACTGACATCTCTTCCGCTCCAGTCGACCCAAATTCCACCACGACTATCAGCAACTGGGTCGGCTCGGTGAATCTGCATCCGGATTGGGGCACCGATCCGACTTACGGAATTCCTTATGTCGTCGTCGACGGAAGCCAGTCCCTGGTCAACATTAACCTTGGCGCTTATCCCGACGAGAGCGATCCCGGCCCCATGCCGGTTCCGCAGACTGCTCCGGTTGAAGGCGGATCGTCGAGCACGGGCGATCGCCACGTACTCGTGCTCAACAACGCCAACTGCTTTCTTTACGAACTCTACAACGCGTCGCCGAATTCCGACGGAAGCTGGAGCGCCGATTCCACCGCCGTCTGGGACTTGCTCGGCAACGAGCAGCGGCCATACACCTGGACCTCCGCCGATGCGGCCGGGCTGCCAATTTTTCCCGGCTTGGTTCGTTACGACGAAGTTGCCGCCGGAAAAATTCAGCATGCCTTCCGCTTCACCCTGCCCAAGACGAGCGCAGCCTTTACCCCTCCCGCATCCCACTGGGCGGCGACATCGAGTGATCCCACAGCGCCGCCCATGGGCATGCGGTTGCGTTTGAAATCGAGCTACGACATCTCCGGTTTCTCCGCGCAGATGCAGGTCATTCTGACGGCCATGAAGCACTACGGGCTCATCCTGGCCGACAACGGCAGTTCGCTGTTTGTGACCGGAGTTTCCGACAGCCGCTGGGGATCAGACCTCGACTCGCTGAAGACGGTGCCGTCCTCGGCGTTCGAAGTCGTGCAAATGAATCCGGTGTACACAAATTCCAATTACCCGACCGGATCCGCACCCACGATCAGCAGCTTCACCGCTTCGCTGACCCACGTCGCTTCTGGCGGCAGCGTCACGCTTTCGTGGAATACGGCGAATGCACAGTATGAAATCGTATCGCCGTGGCCGGGCGCCGTTCGCGGAACGAGTGTGACCGTCAATCCCACAGCCACAACAACCTACACGCTCTACGCCACCAACCAGTACGGCCGCACCACCGCCACCGTTACGGTCAATGTGCCGTAGTTTGGGCCGGAAGAACTCGCGATCGTGTTCGGACCCTAGGCATTTCGGAGCACGGAAACAAACGCTTCAACTGCCGTGGAAGAGCGGCGCTTTGAGCTGTCCAGTTCCATGACATCCTTCAGGGCGGCGTAAAGCGCGTGGAATCAATCCGGGCTTCAGCCCCGGTGGTCGTCTTTAGCGTGTTACGGACTTTTTCCGCAGCCTGTTTAGCCGCTGCGGGCATGTACTTTGATCGTCACTAGAACCGCTCTAGTCCGCCCGGAAACGCGCCCAGGAAGCAAAAACCGCAACTCCCCAGCGAGCGCTATACGGCTGTGTGAGGGTGCGTGAGAACTGACTTGTAATTATGGGGTAGATGGTGCAGAAAGAGAAGTATGGGACGATTTCTGCCGTATGCACCCGAGCAAGCGTATTTATTGCCGCCGAGCGTGAAGCAGGAGCTGGGGGAAGATCATCTCTGCTTTTTCATTCACCACACGGTGGAGCATCTGGACTTGAACGGTTTCGAGCAGGAGTACAGCGAGGAAGGCGGGGTGCTGTACCATCCGGCCCTGATGTTGAAGGTCTGGCTGTATGCCTATGCGGTCGGGATCACGTCGGCGCGACGGCTGGAGCAGCGGATCGGGGAAGATTTGGCGCTGCGCTATCTGGCGGGCGGGGCGCGGCCGGACAACTGGGCGTTGAGCGCATTTCGGCGGCGGCACGCGCGGGGGTTGAACGATGTGTTCACGCAGGTGCTGGAGATGGCGCGGACGCTGAAGCTGGGACGGTTGGGGCAGGTGGCGATTGACTCGACGCGGATTCAAGCGGCGGCGTCGCGTAACCGGCTGGAGACCGAACGGCGGCTGCGGCAAGAGCGATCGCGGCTGCGGCGGGCGATCCGCAAGTGGCAGAAGCAATGTGATGGGGAGGACCCGAACGAAGGGGCGGGGACGGATCTGAAGTTGGAAGGCTTGCAGCAACACCTGGCGGAGATGCCGCGACGGCTGGAGAAGCTGCGCAAGAGCGGGCTGAAAAAGATGTCGCGCACCGACCCGGAGGCGCGCTTCTTGCGGGAGCGCGGCGGCTTTGCGCTGGGCTACACGGCGGAAATCGCGGTCAATGAAGATCATCTGATCGTGGGGCAAAGAGTGACGCAGAACGCCGCCGATAACGACAGTCTGATTCCGCTGGTGGAAGAAGCGGAACGGCAGATGGGAACGAAAGCGGAGAAAGTTTTGGCGGATGCGGGATTTTTCTCGTTAGACAACCTGGAGCAACTGGAAGCCCGGGGATTGGATGTGTACCTGCCGGATTCGAATTTAGCGCGCGAACTGAACACCGGACAACGCTGTGCACGGACTCGGCTGAGTCCCCGACAGCGGCGCATGCGGCAGAAGCTGCGCTCTCCAGCGGGACGAGCACTCTACGGGAAACGCAAGGCGCTAGTCGAACCGGTACTGGGGAGCTTGAAAGAACAGCGTGGCATGAGGCGGTTTCGGTTGCGGGGATTGAAGCAGGTGGCGCTGGAGTTCACCTTGGCGGCCATTTCCTTCAACCTGACCCGGCTGGCACGGATGGGCTCAGCCCAGCCAGCCGATTCTCAGGCGGAAATTCCCTCCCTCGTACAATGTTGCCTGGTTCTCACGCACACTCTGTGTGCCCTTCCGGTAGACTGAGGCTGCCTTACGGGAGATTCGCAAATGTCAGAACTACCGGACGAAATTTTTGAAGAATTGCGCCGCGCGATTAACGCCAAAACCCAACCCTAACGCGGACGTTGACGCAACCGCATTATAAAAGGGCGCCCTATAGCGCGAGCTATGCGCCGCAACCGCCCGAATTCGCCAACGAATCGGCGACCGATTCAATGCCCCGAATGATACGGATGCCCCTTCAAGATGGTGAAGGCCCGGTACACCTGCTCCAGCAGCACAACTCGCGCCAGTTCATGAGCCAGTGTCATCTTCCCCAGTGAAATCACCTGCTGCGCTGAGGCTCTTGCCTGATCGCTAAACCCATCCGCCCCGCCGATGGCAAACACGAGCGGCAGAGGATTGCGGTCCTGATACTCTCCCAGAACTTTCGCAAACTGCTCGGAAGAAAATTCCTTGCCCCGTGAATCCATCAAGAACAAGGTAGACTTCGCCCCACTCTTCGATCCGCCGCCACGGCCTGCCACGGCGAGCACCGCCGCTTCGTCTCGAACCGCGATTCCTTCAACTTCTACATAGCGAGATATGCGTTTGAGATACTCCGCGGTCAACGCTTGAATCGCCGGTTCCCTGGTCTTCCCGATCCATGCAATCTTGATCTTCACGTCGGGCCTCACTTCCTTCCCGATGCAAACACGACCGACGCCCCGAACGCGACCTTTTCCCCGTCAAAATATCGCCGCACTGACTCATGAACTTCGGCATGGATCTGCGGCCACCGCCCCGCAGGAACCCTCCCAAGCATAGGGCGGAATGGCACGGAAACCGCCTGAACTTGCTCCCAAACTTCTTCCACCGGGCCCGGCCATGTCCACGGGAGCGTCTTCACCTCTTCCTCCACATCGACAAAGCCGGAGCTTCGCAGCACTGCCGACAGGCTGCCGGGCCCCGCAAACTTGAATGGATCAGGACCGCCCCGCTCCAACAACGGCCCGCCAGCATGCTTGTGCGCTACGCCAATCATGCTCCGCCAGTAAGGCTGGTCAAACGATCCCCAGGCCAGAAAACAGGCCCGCGCCGCCGGCCGCAAAACGCGCCTCAGTTCGCGCAAAGCGAGCCCCGCATCGCGAAAAAACATTACCCCAAAGCGAGACGTAGCCAGATCGAAGCTGTCATCGGGAAAGGGCAGGCTATGAGCATCAGCCGCCCAGGTGGTGAAGTTATTTAGCCCCCGCGCATGCGCCCGTTGCGCCGCAATCTCAAGCGATTCTGCGCTCAAGTCCAGCGCTGTAACATGCCCCTGAACTCCAACGCGGAGGGCCAGACTGATGGCAGGCTCCCCAGTTCCGCTGGCCAAATCCAGCACCTGCATTCCCGGCATCGGCCGCGCGTATTCCACCAGCGCATCGGTCACCGGCTGTCCCATAGCCGCTGACTTGGCCTTCCACCTCTCAGCGGCAACCAGCCGATACTGGGATCCCCAGCCCGGTTCGGAGTCTGGCTTCGATGTCATGGAGACCTTCGCGACTCGGCGACAGACCTATGCCGTCTTCCGCTTCCTCGTCTTCGCAGCGTTCGATGGCGTGTTTGTCTTGGACTTCCTCGCTGGCGTCTTCAGATCCGCCGGCTGCAGGCGCTTGGCCGATTTCCACAGCCGCTCGAGATCATAAAATTTCCGCGCCTTCTCTGAGAAGACGTGGACTACAAAATCGACATAATCAATCAGCACCCACTCGGCCTGGTTGTAGCCCTCGACGTGGGTCGGGCGCAGTCCCGTGGCTTTCAGGCGCAGCTCCACCTCGTCGGCGATGGCCTGAATCTGCCGCGGATTGGTCCCGCTGCACAGCACAAAGTAGTCGGTGAATGCTCCCGACCCTTTCTCCATTTCCAGGATACTGAGTTCTTCGCCCTTTTTTTCGAGGCAGGCTTGGATAGCAGCGGAGACTTGCTTCTTCAATTCGCTCTTCTTCATTCGGTGGTTGGGGAACTCGTCGTTCGTTGTTGGCCGTTGGTCGTTAGGTCGAAACCATTGTAACCGACTTTCGGCTTACCCACTCCGCACGGCGCTCAGTGCGCCCTCTGTCGATTCTGCGCCGATTACGAGCGCTACAGATGGTAAATCTGTGGCCATCCCACCAACACCGCTGCGAAAAAACCTACTTCTGCGGTGCGCTCTCTTAATTCGCGTGGCATCCAGAACAAGAGGGCTTCCTTGGCAGAGTTCGGAGGATTTGGCAAGAACTTCGTCGAAATAGGCAAGAGTCCTAATGTTCGGGAAGCTATGCTTAGGATCTGTAAATGCCATTAGTCTTCTGCAGGAAGGCACTTCGAAGGGGAAAGAAATGCAAAAGCGCAAACTCGGAAAAAGTAATCTCGAAGTCTCGGCGATCGGCCTCGGCTGCATGGGAATGAGCTTCTCCTACGGCCCGCCGAAAGACAAGAAGGAGATGACCGATCTTCTCCACGCCGCCGTGGAACGTGGCGTCACATTCTTTGACACTGCCGAAGTCTACGGCCCGTTCACGAACGAGGAACTCGTCGGGGAAGCCCTCGCTCCGTTTCGCGGGAAGGTAGCGATAGCCACAAAGTTCGGGTTCAAGCTTGATCCGAAGACGGGCAAACAGGCCGGGCTGGACAGTCGCCCAGAACACATCAAGGAAGTCGCCGAGGCTTCACTCAAACGCCTTAAGACCGATGTCATCGACTTGTTATATCAGCACCGCGTCGACCCCAACGTGCCGATCGAAGACACCGCGGGAGCGGTGAAAGAACTGATTCAGCAGGGCAAGGTGAAGCACCTCGGCCTTTCTGAAGCAGGGGTGCAGACGATCCGTCGCGCCCACAAAGTTCAGCCCGTGACTGCGCTGCAAAGCGAATACTCGCTGTTCTGGAGAGAGCCTGAAGCGGAGGTGATCCCGACGCTGGAGGAACTCGGGATCGGATTCGTCCCATTTAGCCCCCTGGGTAAAGGTTTCCTCACGGGCAAGATCAGCGAAGAAACAAAGTTTGACAAGAGCGATTTCCGGAACATCGTCCCTCGTTTTACGCCGGAGAACCGGAAAGCAAATCAGGCGTTGGTGGATTTGCTGGGCAGATTTGCGCAGCAGAAAAAAGTGACACCCGCTCAAGTCGCACTCGCCTGGCTGCTGGCGCAGAAACCGTGGATCGTGCCCATCCCGGGCACGACCAAGCTGCATCGACTCGAGGAAAACCTCGCCGCCGTTGACGTTCAACTTTCCCCCGATGATCTCCGGGAACTTGGGATCGCAGCCTCAAAGATCGCGGTGCAAGGTGCTCGCTACCCCGAAGAGCTGCAGAAAATGGTGGGCCGCTGACATTGTGTACGAGAAGTTGATTTTCATGTCGAGGGCTGACTGATGGAGCCCCTCATTGGCAGAGGTCACCGTCGAAGAGTAAACAGGAAGGAGTAAGCCATGAGCAAAGAGCCTTCAGCAGCCCAGAAGATGATCGGCGACTTTGCGCCCAAGCTGGTCGATCTGACAGATCGCGTACTCTTCGGCGAAGTGTGGGAGCGTCCGGAGCTTTCCAAGCGCGACCGAAGTCTGGCAACGGTGGCCGCACTGGTTGCGATGAACCGTCCGGACCAGCTGCGGTTTCACCTGGGTTATGCTGTGCAGAATGGAGTCAAGCGGGAAGAATTGATTGAGGTGATTACGCATCTGGCGTTTTATTCGGGCTGGCCGAATGCGATGAGCGCCATCACGGTCGCGAAAGAAGTGCTCTCGCAGGACTGAGCGATCCGTCTAAACATTCGGGTACAGGAGTCGACATGGCAAAGCGAAACGATTCTTTAGCAGACCGGCTTTCCCGATATCGCGAACTCAACATCAGCGTAACGGGCAGAAAATCCGGACGCACTATTTCAAACCCGGTCTGGTTCGTTTTGGATGACGCAAAACTCTACCTGCTGCCGGTACGTGGGTCGGATACGCAGTGGTACAAGAACGTTCTCAAGGACCCGGTCATTCGAGTCGATGCCCGCGGCGAGAAGGCTGAATTCCAGGCCGTTCCTATCACGGATGCCAAGCAGGTATCGTCGGTGGTCGAGAAATTCAGCGACAAGTACGGGGCCGGCGACGTGAAGAAGTACTATTCGAAGTTCGACGTTGCCGTTCTCGCCCAGGTGCACTGACGGTGCGCCACCACGGTAAGAGATGGTCTGTCGCAATCGATTTGCAGAGCGAGCCTACAGGCGAGTTAAGATATCTGCTGCAAGCCAAAACGAACTTCTTGCCGTAGCGAACTGGGGTCCGCGAGACAGAGGGTTCGTCGAGCAAAATGGTCATCGGAATTGTGATTGTGACTTGGAAGGGGGTTCTCTATGGTCACGTTGAATGTCAACGGTGTCCGGCACGAGGTGTCGGCGCCCGACGACACGCCTCTACTCTACGTTTTGCGCAACGATCTCCAGTTGATCGGCCCGCAGTTCGGTTGCGGGCTCGCACAATGCGGAGCTTGTTCCGTTCTAATCGAAGGCAAGGAAGTGCGGTCCTGCGTTACGCCGGTCGCGAGCGTCGCTAAACAAGAAATCACCACGCTCGAAGGCCTGCCCGCGAGGTGGGCAAAGCAAAAGGGCCTCTCGGCAGACGAAGCGAAAAAGACGCTGCACCCAGTGCAGCAAGCCTGGATCGAGGAGCAAACTCCGCAGTGCGGATTTTGCCAGAACGGGATGATGATCAAGGCGACCGAACTGCTCGAAAGCAATCCGAAGCCGACCCTGGCGCAAATCAAACAGGCCTTCACCACATCGGGGGTGTCGCCCAATCTGTGCCGCTGCGGAACCTACGTCGCCATCATTGACGCCGTTAAGCATGCCGCCGAAATCATGGCGAAGAGGAGCTGAGCGATGGCAACCATGAGCGAAGAACCAGGAAACTTTATCGGACCGACTCTCTCGCGCCGTCAATTCATAAAGGCGGGCGGCATCCTCGTCGTAGGGTTCAGCTTCGCCGGCCCAGAGCTTCTAAAGGCCGATTCTGCCAAGCCCGCCACGTTCAAGAACTCGCTCGATCCCAGCCTTCCCAGTTCGTGGATTGAGATTCACCCGGACAACACGATCCTGATTCGCACCGGCAAGAGCGACTTCGGCCAGGGCTCGACCTTTACCGCATACCGGCAAATTGTGGCCGAAGAATTGAGCGTACCCTTCGAAGCGATTACCACCGTCGTAGCGGGAGATACCGATCGCACGCCAGACGGCAGCGGCGCCTTCGATTTCCTCGGCCACGGAACGCCGAACATCCGCAAGGCAGCCGCCTATACACACCAGGCCCTGCTCGACCTCGCGTCCGAGCGACTCGACGTGCCGAAGGACAAGCTTTCCGTCAAAGACGGCATTGTCTCGGGAGGCGGCAAGAGCATTTCGTACGGCGACCTCGTCAAGAACCAGCAGTTGAAGCTCACGATCCCTGTCAAGGGAGACCTCACCAGCATCTTCGGGTTGACCATCGAGGGCGATCCGCCGATGAAGCCGGTCAGCGAGTACACGGTCATCGGCAAATCGTTCAAAAATTCCATCATCAGTTCGAAGGTGGCTGCGAAAGAAACCTGGGCGACCGATGTGCGCCTGCCCGGCATGTTGCACGCGCGAATGGTGCATCCGAAAACGCTCGGGTCAACTCTCGTCTCTGCCGGTCAACTGGACAAAACCAAGTTTCCGAATTCGCAAGTCATCGTGAAGGGCAATCTCGTCGGCGTGGTTGCGCCCACGGAATGGGAAGCGATCCAGGCAGCCGACCAGGTAGCCAGCAGCACCAAGTGGACGGAGTGGAAAGGCCTGCCTGGCAACGCAAAGCTCTACCAGCACCTTCGAGAAGAATCTGATTGGACCAGTGCGCCCGTCGAAACCAGTAAGACTTCCAAAGGTGATGTGGGCCCCGCACTCGCGTCGGCTCACAAGAAGTTTTCCGCCACATATCAACTGTCTTACATGAAGCACGCGCCGATTGGCCCAACCATGGCCGTTGCCGATGTCAAACCGGACGGCACGGTGCACATCTATACGCATAACCAGAACCCTCAGGCGCTTCGAGGCGAAATTGCGACGATGCTCCGCACCACGCCCGATCATGTGATCGTGCATTCGTATCCCGGACCCGGCCATTACGGAAGGTCGAACGGCGGAAACGCCGGCGCTGAAGATGAGGCGGTGCTCTTGTCACAAGCCGTCGGCAAGCCGGTACGCGTGCAGTGGATGCGCGCCGACGATATGCAGTGGTCCACGCAATCGGCGGCTGCTTTCTCCGACGTTCAGATCGCCAGTCGATGAAAAAGGCAAAATCGCCGCGTATCAAATCGACCACTACATGCCCGCCATGCAGGATGATCGGCCGATCGGCGCGGTCATCGCGGGCCTGCCCACCATGCCGGCGCCGCAGGTTCATTCTGATTCGGTAACTTCCACGGTTAACGGCATTGAGGATGCTTGGATTTACGCTCCTGTTCCCAACGTGATGGAGCGCGGCCACGGCACATTCCAGGTGGGACAAAAAGCCTCGCCTCTCGCCGTCGGTCTGCGCGACCACAGCATGCGCACGCCGGGGCAGTTCCAGCAGAACTATCCGCGCGAACTGGCGATCAGCGAAGCAGCAGCTCTCGCAGGCGCCGACGCCATCCAGTTCCGCATCGACCATGCAAGCGAAGAGCGGATTATCGGCGTGCTAAAAGCGGTCCGTGATGCGTCTGGTTGGGATACTCGGCCATCCCCGCGCCCTGATGCTGTGTCCACCGGATCAGCGCCTGTGCGGGGCCGCGGAGTTTCGTCTGATGTTGCGCAGCGGAACCTACTGGGCCTGCGTTTGCCAGATCGCCGTCACTCCCAGCACGGGTGCGATCGTGGTGGAGAAGTACACGATCGCGGTGGATCCCGGCATCGTCGTGAACCCGATGCAATTAAAGCGGAATGTCGAAGGCGGCGCGGTCATGGGAATCAGCCATGCGATGTTCGAAGAGGTGATGTTTGATGAGAGCGGGATCACTACGGATGACTGGACTTCCTATCCCATCCCGACCATGTCGGACATCCCTGAGATCAAAGTCGTGCTGCTCCATAATCCGAAAGTCGGCGCTTACGGCGGCGGTTCAGAAGCGGCGAATGCGCTCGCCGCACCGGCGATTGCGGCAGCTCTCCATGACGCAACTGGAAAGCTCCTGCGGCGGCTTCCGATGAAGCCCGCTTACGTGCAGGCGGCGTTGAAGACTTAAACGCTCCGGCGCTGGCAAAGGAGGTTCTCCGAAACCGTGAAAACCAATGGCAAAGTCGTGTCCATGCGCCGGGCGGTTGATGGGCCAGCCCCAGGCGAAGCAGATACGGCCAAATTGGCCCGCCTGATCGCCGCGTATGCTCCGCACGACGGCAGCTTTGATCTGCCCATCCCCGGCTTGCACGCCAGCCGCTATTCCCGGGTCAACAGCGAGTGCGTGCATGCCCTCGGTTTGCCCTCGTTGTGCATCGCCGCACAAGGAACGAAGACCGTGATCGTGGGGCACGATGTGTACGAGTACGACGGCACGCGGATGATCGTGTTTTCGGTGGCTTTGCCAGTCGCGGCGCAGGTCACGCAGGCCAGCCACTCCGAGCCTTACCTGGCTCTCAAGCTGGACCTTGAGCCGCATAAGATCGCTGAGTTGGTTTTGAAGGTGTTTCCGCACGGACTGCCTCCGGCGCAGGAGAGAACCGCGGTTTACATCGCTCCGGTCGATGAGAGCATCGTCAATGCCGCTACGAGGTTGATGGAGTGCATGGCAGAGCCCGGCGACGCGGAACTGTTCGGCCCGCTTGTACAGGATGAGATTCTGATCCGGCTTCTCCGCAGCCCCATTGGTGTTCGCGTGGCTCAAATGGGCTTTGCGGAGTCCAGCGTGCAGCGAATCGCGAAGGCCATTTCATGGCTGCGCGCCAATTTTTTTCAACCGATGAAGGTCGACGACCTGGCTGAACTGGTGCACATGAGCGTCTCGTCTTTTCACGAACACTTCAAATCCGTCACTTCCATGAGCCCGCTTCATTACCAAAAGGTGCTGCGCCTGCAGGAGGCCAGGCGTCTCATGTTGTCTACCATGATGGACGCGGGGACAGCGAGTCAGCGTGTGGGCTATCTCAGCGCTTCGCAGTTCAGCCGGGAATACGGCCGCTTGTTCGGCAATGCGCCGACCAAGGACATCGCCAGATTGCGCCAAGATACTCGACTTTGGGCCTGACCCCTCGAGTTGTTGGCGAGTTATTGGGATGACCCGAGTTAGCAGTGATAACCATCACGACGCGAAGCGCGGCACCGCTGCTAAGAGATTCTAGCGTCCTGTAACAGAGGTTCGCGACATAAGTCAGAACGCTTTGAAAGGGCGCGGCTTCGAGCCGCGCCGAAAGCGCAACGTTGATAATTCGGGCTTTTAGCCCCTGAGGGCGCTTATCGTTGTTCCATGAAAGAATCTTGCAATTATTCGATGAACCTCATGTTACGGGACACTAGCCATCGCCCAGCGAAGAGCAGGCAACGCCTATCGATACAGCCCCATCTTCCGGATGTACTCTGCCACTGCCGCGTCCACAAATCGTCCCAGCGGCTTGCCCGCAGCCGCGGCGGAGCGGATCGCCGTGGCCGAGGCAGGCTGATGGAGGTCTCCGAGAAAGTGGATGGTCGCTCCCGCCAGCACCAGGTCCCCGGTGGCCCGCTGTTTATGAAAAGGTCGAGTCACCTCCGCACGCGGACGCAGGCTTTCGGGCAGCGCGTTCGCCACATCGGCCAGGGAATATCCCGGACGGCTGGCCACCACGAACTCACACTCGTGAAAGAGCGCTTCCGCCTGGTGCCACTTCGCAATATCAGCGAACGCATCCATCCCAATCAGCAAGAACAGCTTGTCGCTAGCCTTAAAGCCCTGCTTCAGACGCTTCACCGTGTCGATGGTGTAGTTCGGCTCCTCCGGTCGCGGCTTTCCACCTCTCCCATCCTCCGGCGGCGCTTCCAGCAGCGACGGCACAAACGCCTTCTCCTCCGCCGTGGCCAGCACCAGCATGGCAAAGCGGTGAAGAAAAGGCAAAAGTGGCTGCCGTTGCTTGTGCGGCGGTCTGTTCGCCGGCACAAAGTGAACCCGATGGAGCTTGTATTGCTCCGTTGCCGCCCGGGCCAATGCCAGATGCCCTCGATGCACGGGATCGAACGTCCCGCCAAATAGGCCGATGTTCATGCGAGGATGCTCATACCACGATACTCAGGACAACGGGTCCCGCCTAGTTTCCTGATTTGCCACCCCAGATGCAAGCCCGAACTAATGTTTAGTGTCTGTGTCCGAAAGGCCATTGTCCCGAAGGCCGAGGAATCAAGTCCGTCAACCTCCACGCTGTTCGGGAAAACGAAATGAACTCCTGTAACTAACTATGTTTTTCTTTTTGGTACTAGCATGGTGACATGCGAGTTACCCTCCCCCTACTCCGCATCCCGCCGGCACGCGCTCCGATTCTGCGCTACGGCGTTGCTGTGCTGAGTACGGCACTCGCACTGATCCCCACCGTTCTGTTGGCGGACGTTTCCGAAAGTCGTCTCGCCTTGTTTGGCGTGGCGGTCATGGTAAGCGCCTGGTACGGCGGCTGGAAGCCTGGGGTCGTCGCTACCGCCTTCGCCCTCACTGTAAGCGCCTACTTCGCGCTCGCCGGAGAACACACCCCGGCTCAATTGCAAACCGCCATCATTCGCCTGTCTCTCTTCTTTTTCATCGCCATGGCGATCTGTTGGCTCAATGCGGCCTTGCGCTCCGTGCAAGAGACCCTGCGCCGTTCGGAACTGAATTTCCGCTCGCTGGTCACCAATGCTCCCTACGGCATCTGTCGTTGCGACGCCACCGGCAAGATTCTCGACGTCAATCCCGCCTTCCTCGAATTGCTTGGCTACACATCCACCGCGGAGTTGATCGGCCAGCATATTTATGACCTCTACGGCGATGTGGACCAGTGGTTCTTTCTCGCCGACTCGCTTCGCGCCGCCGAGCCTTTCAAGGGCTTGACCGCCGAGTGGATGCGGAAAGACGGCACGCCCACCGGCGTTCGCGTCTCTGGCCGCTCGGTGACGAACGGCCGCGACGGTGGCGTCGTATTCGAACTCTTCGCCGAAGACATTACCGAGCGCCGCGCTCTCGAACACCAGCTTCGCCAGGCTCAGAAAATGGAAGCCGTTGGCCGCTTGGCGGGCGGCATCGCGCACGACTTCAACAATCTCCTGATGGTCATCTCGGGCTACTCGGAATTCCTCCTCGAACGCCTCGGCTCCGAACCGGAACTGCGAAATCCTGCCCAGGAGATCGCCGGCGCCGCCGAGCGCGCCTCCTCGCTGACCCGCCAACTCTTGGCCTTCAGCCGCAAGCAGATGCTCGCCCCAAAAATGGTCAACCTCAACAACGTGGTCACCGAGAATCTCAAGATGCTGACTCGCATGATCGGCGAAGACATCGACCTGGTCATGGTTCCCGCTACCGGTCTTTGGCCCGTGCGCGCCGACTCCGGTCAGATCGAGCAGGTCATCATGAATCTCGCCGTGAATGCTCGGGACGCCATGCCTTCAGGCGGAAAGCTCACCCTCGAAACCTCGAATATCACCCTCGACGAAGACTACGCGCGCTATCACGCGCCCCTCCGCCCCGGAGACTACGTGATGGTCGCTATCAGCGATACCGGCATCGGCATGGACTCGGAAACTCAGTCCCACATTTTCGAACCCTTCTTCACCACCAAAGGACCAAAGGGGACCGGCCTCGGACTTTCGACCGTCTACGGCATCATCAAGCAGAGCGGCGGCTATATCTGGGTCTACAGCGAGGTCGGGAAAGGAACCACGTTCAAAATCTACCTGCCGCGCCTTGCGGCAACCGGCGAGACGGCCATCGCGCATGCCGCCGCAAGCCACGAGGAACGGGCGGTGGAACCGGGCACGGAAACCATCCTGGTCGTGGAAGACGAGGCCAACCTGCGCTACCTCGCCCGCCAGTACCTGGAAAAGCAGGGCTACAGGGTAATCGAAGCGGCCGACGGCGCCGTCGCCATGCAGATCGCCGTCGCCCATGAAGGCGTGATCCACCTGCTTCTGACCGACGTCATCATGCCCGGCATGAACGGCCGTGAACTCGCCCAACGCATCTCTGAAATTCGCCCCAACGTGAAAGTCCTGTACATGTCCGGCTACACGGAAAATGTCGTGGGACACAACGGCATGCTGGACGCGGGCGTCCGCCTGCTCCAGAAGCCCTTCAACCTTCGCGACCTGAAAAGCAAAGTGCGCGAAGTGCTCGATACCAGCCTAACTCCCCCGGAGGTCGCGATGTCCATGCAGTCTGCCTCACCACGCCATGGCGTGCGCACGCGCGAAGTCCCAGCCACGCGCGCCCAACGCTTCCAACTTCACTTGCCACTGCGCTATCGCCGGGTCGGCGAAAGCAATTGGCGCGAAGGCACGACGGAAAATATCAGCCGTTCCGGAATGCTCTTCAATACCGATGAAGTGCTGCAGCCCAGCTCCCAACTGGAAATCAACCTCGTCCTCCCGGCCGAAATCGCCGGCCTCTCCGCTACCGAAGTCGTGTGCCGCGGAGAAGTGGTGCGTTCGATCGAGCCTCAGGGAGAAAAGGTGAGCCCCGCGCTGGCCGCGCGGATTCTCCAGTATCACTTCCAGCACGGCCCGCTTCCCAGAGCGTGAGTTCGTGAGCGATGATCGGTTTTGTGGTGGAAAAGCAGAATGCACAAGGGCGGCCAACCTAGGCCGCCTTCTTATTGGCACCATCTGAACGTACTCCGGGCACGCTCCAATTTCGCTTCGTCCGCTAGGGTAGACACCGGCGTCATCGCCAAATTGAGGTTGCCGGTGAAATGGCGATCCTTCAACCATGCCGGTCTGGCCTTGCTGTGGCTGGTTGGCCATCACCTCAAATCGAGATGTGACGGCCATCACCTCACATCGAGATGTGACTCTGCTCACTGACAGAACGTGCTCATTCGTGTTGCATTACTACGTCTCGCTTCTTCGAAAAGCTGTTTCCCTTCCGTTGAGACGCAGCCTCCCTGAGGCGAAGGTCTCCCCCACCTGCATCTGGAAGCAATGATGACGACAAGCAACCCGAACCACTGACGTTCAAGAACTCACTTCGCATCGAAATGATTCATCGAAATAGGAGAGCATGATGAGGAATCAGAAAAGTCTATTTGCGATGTTCTGTATTATGACAATATTGCTGGCCGGTTGTGGATCGTCTTCTAAACCAACCAGCACTACTCCCCCCACTACAACTAATACCAACGGCGTTTTCGCGGATGCGCCGGTGGTGGGACTGACCTACGCATGTGGAACTCAGAACGCAGTGACTGGAGCGGGAGGAACATTTACGTGTCCGGCGGGAAGCAACGTAACATTCTCGGTAGGAGGAATCACCTTGTGCACCGCACCGGCTCAACCCTTTATGACGCCGGTGAGTTGCGCACAGACCACGGATCCCTCCGCCAATGCAGCAACCCCCTCCGTTGTTGCGGTGACTCGGTTCCTCATGTCGATTAGCACTACGCCAGCCTCCTCCGGCACGATGACAATTACATCGAGCGAACTCCAAGCGGCCGCAAGCTTAACTCTGGATTTCTCAACTGCGACAGATACACAACTGCTGACAGCCGTCGACGCCATTAGCCCGGGGGCACCGCTCGTCGATGCAACTACCGCAGAAAATGAGATAGCAAGCACCGTTGACACAGCATTCGCTGGGAACTATGCCGGCACCTATAGCGGCGACGATTCCGGTACGTGGAGCGTGGCGATTGCTTCGGATGGCAGCGTTTTAGGCACCTATACTGATAGCAAGGGAGGAGTTGGAAATGTATCAGGTGCTCTCGCTTCAGGCACAACCTACACCGGCACCGCCGGCTCTAGCTCTTGGACCGGAACCTTGGATACCTCCAAGACCCCCGCTGTTTTCAGTGGCAAGTGGGCCAATTCGGTGAACCCTGCGACCGGTACTTTCACAGGGACAAAGCAGTAAGGGGCTGTTGCGGGTCAACCATTTTTTGAGACGCATCGCTGGCAGTCCTTTAGCTCCGGATTCGATACTTGCTGAATGCGCTTGCCCCATCTTATCGGCGTTTTTGCGGATAGCCCACTCTGGCCGCGTTTTTTGCGGCTAGGGTGGGAAGCGATGCGCCCGGCGGCGAAGGAGCGTGGCGCCCTCCTCAGCGGCACTGCAGAGTCAGCCAACCGGCCAGTGCTGGGACGCTATCCTAAGTCGCGCCTGCCCGTTTTCCACAGACTTCCACAGCCGAAATCGTCACCCTTGTGACGAACAACCTTTACTGGGGATACAGAAAGCTCACAATGGCTTCAGTGCGCGAGAAATCTCTCAACTCGGCGGCTGAATCGGCCCCAATCCTCTACTGTCGTAGGGATCTGATTGATAACCTCTCGCTACCGAATCATTTATCCCTAAGTCGTTATTCTGCAGTATTTTGCCGCCAAAGCAACCTCGTGTCCGAGCGTAACCACAACAAAGCACAAATCTTACAGAAATCAACGCCAGCCAGCGGCCACAAGCCGACCTCTAACTCCCTATTCCCCAATATTTTACGAGTAAGTCCTTCCGGTTCAAGATTTTGCCGGGAAAGGTCGAGATCAGGCGACCGTAACATCAATAAAATAAGGATTTTACAGACCCAAGAAGAAAAAAATTGTGTGGTATATCCCCTACAGCTTTTCCTCAACCGCCTCGCTGAGTTCCCGCTCCCGGAACTTCTGTACTTCCTCCGCCATCGCGTACTTCAGTTCCTCGATCCCCTTGCCCGTTACCGAGGAAATCTCATACAACTTCAATTTCTTCTTCTTGCAATAGCGTTTCAGCGCCGCCACTTTGTCCTTGTTCGCCACGTCAATCTTCGACGCGACCATGATCATCGGCTTCTCTTCCAGATGCGCCCCGAAACTGCCCAGTTCGCCGATAATCACTTCCACATCCTTGACCACGTCATCGCGTCCGCTGCCATCAGAAACGTCCACCAGGTGCGCCAGCAACCGCGTCCGTTCGATGTGCCGCAGAAACTGCGTCCCCAACCCCGCCCCAGTATGCGCACCCTCGATCAAGCCCGGAATATCAGCCACCACGAAGCTGACTTCATTTTTCGCATCGCCGACCGCGACTACGCCCAGGTTCGGCTCCAAGGTCGTGAAGGGATAATCCGCAATCTTCGGACGCGCCGCCGAAATGCGCGAGATCAGCGTCGACTTCCCCACATTAGGATATCCAACCAGCCCCACGTCGGCGAGCAACTTCAGCTCCAACCGGTAGATACGCTCTTCTCCAGGCCTTCCGGCCTCGTGCTCGCGCGGAGCCTGATGCACCGACGTGGCAAAGCGCGCATTCCCGCGCCCACCGCGGCCGCCGCGGGCAATCACAATCTGCTGGTCAGCCTGCGAAAAGTCGAAAACTTTCTCTCCGGTTTCGTCGTCGTAAACAATTGTCCCCACCGGAACCTTCAGCACAACGTTTCCGCCATCGCGTCCGGTTTTGTTCGAGCCCTCGCCATGTCGCCCGCGCTCAGCCTTGTATTCGGGATTAAACCGGAAATGCACCAGCGTATTGTGGCGCTCGCTCGACTCCATGATGACGTCGCCGCCGTGGCCGCCGTCTCCGCCCGATGGCCCTCCGCGCGGAACGAACTTCTCCCGCCGAAAGGCCATGCAGCCGTTCCCACCGTCCCCAGCCTTCACCCGAATTTTGGCCTCGTCAATGAACATTGCAGTCGGCGGCTAGCGAAAAATCGCCGAAAAACCATGAAGCCTCGTCCGGAAGACGAGGCTGTATGGTGCAGCACTTGTGTGGCGCGGGCACTCTTGCCCGCGAATCTTTCCCCCGAGCCGAGTCGTTACTTCGCTTCGACCGGTTCGACCATCACGAACTTGCCCATCGAGCCCTTGTTCAGGAACTTGATGCGGCCCGTGATCTTGGCAAAAAGCGTGTCGTCTTTGCCGCGACCCACGTTCAGCCCTGGTTTCACGCGCGTGCCGCGTTGCCTGACGATGATGGTGCCGCCGGGCACGACCTGCCCGCCGAATGCCTTAAATCCCAGCCGCTGCGAATTGGAATCGCGGCCGTTTCGTGAAGTGCCTTGTCCTTTTTTGTGTGCCATAAGATGTCCTCAAGAGTAGCGCCGGCGTCTCGCCGGCTGTCGCGAGAGCATCTTGCCCTCGCAGTCGTGATCTTACTTCCTCTTCGCGGCCGGCTTTTTTGCGGTTTTCTTCTGCGCAGCCTTCTTTTTGGCCGAACCCTTCGCCGCTCTGGTTTCCGCCTCCGGAGTCTCCGCCTCTTTCACCATCTTCGGCTTCGCTTCCTTCTTCGGCAACTCGGGAGCCTTGAAGCTCTGCCCACCGGCAGCGATCTCGGTAATGCGTACCGCGGTAAATGCCTGCCGGTGCCCGCGCAGCTTCTTGTATTGTTTTTTGCGTTTGTAGTGGAAGACCAGCACTTTCGCGCCCCGGCCCTCTTCCATTACCTCGCCGACAACGCGCGCGTCGGACTGCTGAGCCACCTGGCCGGCTTCGCTCGAAACCGCCAGCACCGGGAACTCCACCTGGCCGTCGGTGCCGTTGCCCAGTTTCTCCACTCGAATCACATCGCCCGGCGCCACCCGGTATTGCTTGCCACCGGCGCGGATAACCGCGTACATACGTCTGCCTCCATCGAATGTCGTGAAACGCAACCTGTTAAGTGAAACTCTCAACTGGCCCAGGGCGCACACGGGCGCAACCAATGGGACCTGCTCATCTTCCTGTGCTTGCTGTTTTTTCCGCCACGGCGCTTCAGCAGCCAAGGCAGGCGTCCCCAGAACGGGTCGGCGAGTACAGGCAAACTCAACCATTTTATCGTGCGCTGTGGAAATCGGTCAAACAAAATGCCCTTAAAGCGAGCGCCCATTGGAGATACTCGCCCTGTTGTGCGAGAATGCCGCCGGAATCCCTGGAGGAAACCCCAATGCTGAAGCGCCTTTTCACCGTTACGTTCTGTGTGCTCGCCCTAACCCTGTCCGCTTTTGCGCAAATGAAGAAGTCCCCCATGAAGAAGGCGGCCGGCCCTGAGCCTGACAAAGCCTACCTGCAGAAGATCTGGGACGGCTGGAGCACCCTGGACCCTGCCAACGTGGCGAAGTACTACGCCACAGGCCCGCACACCTTCTTCGACATCGCTCCCTTGAAGTATGGCAGTTGGGACGAATATGAAAAGACAGTCAAGGGCGTTCTGTCCGGCTACAAGAACGCGAAGTTCACCGTCAACGACGACGCCGCGATTCACTCGCACGGCGACCTGGTTTGGGCCACCGCAACCGTGGCGGAGCAAATGACCTCTACGGCCGGAAAAGTCGAGATGGGGAACTTCCGCTGGACGGTGATCTTCGAAAACGAAGAGGGCAAGTGGTTGATCGTCCACGAACACGTCTCCGAGCCGGTTCAGTAATAACCTTAGCCACGGATTGACGCGGATCTCCACGGATCAATCAGTAAAAATCTACTGCTCTATTCGATCTTGATCCGTTTAGATTTTGATCCGTGAAGATCCGTGCAAATCCGTGGCCAGGTTCTCATCAGTACGACTTCCAGAAGAAATACGCCGTCATCGCTGTACCTACCACCACGACCAGCATCCGAATCCACACCTGCGGCACTTTCTGCGCATAATGCGCGCCCAAATATCCGCCCAAAATGCCGCCAACGATCATCACCACACCGTGTTTCCAGTACACCGCCCGCGCCACAATGAACGCCACCACGGCAACCCCATTGATGACAAATCCCATGACGCTCTTCAGAGCGTTCATGGAATGAATGTCGGTCATGCCCAGCGCGGCCAGCATGGCGAGCATTACGATTCCCATGCCTCCGCCGAAGTACCCTCCATACACTGCAACCGTCAACTGAAATAGCGTCGCCCCAGCCAGCGCTGTAACCGACGCCTCATGCTCGATCACCGACCTCCGTCCGCCCGCCAGTTTCCTGCCAAAGGCAAACAGCAAAGTTGCTCCAAGAGTCAGCCACGGCAAAACGCGCATAAACGTATGAGCCGGCGTTTTCAGCAGCAGGACTGCCCCCGCCAGGCCGCCCATCAAACTCGCGGCCAGCAGCGGAGCAAACACGCGCCGCGGCACATCCAGGCGATTGCGATACGCGCCTCCACTGGCCGCCGCCGCAGTCCAGAGCGCGATCGTATTGGTGGCGTTGGCTGGAATCGGCGGTACACCGGTGAATAGCAGCGCCGGGAATGCAATGAAGCTGCCTCCTCCCGCCACGGAATTCAATGCTCCGCCCAGGGCTCCCGCGAAAAAAAGGAAGATGATTGATTCCAGGGTCAAGCAGTTAGGTGTACCAGAAACTGCCGAACCCCGCCACCCTCCAACCTTTTTCGTCGCAGCCCGCGTCAGAGACTCAGCATTACTTGTGTAACAGTGCGTAATCTTCAACTGCTTGTCGAAACATACCTCCTGGGTCAGGGTTAATAGCATTGAGATCGGGAGGATTCTGTTATGCGTCATCGCATCGTGGCTCTAATGTCCATGGCATTGCTGTACAGCGTGGCCTGGGGACAGGCATCAAGTTCGGCGCCGGCCAACGCTTCCGGCCAACAGAACATGCCCGGCATGGATATGTCCGGTCATGATATGTCGAGCATGGCGGAGAAAGATGGCGACGCCGCCACTCACGTCATGCATTCCATGGAAAGCCACATGGACATGGGCCCGCACATGAAAATGACCGCCCTCCGCCCGCCCAAACCGGGCGATGCGGCTCGCGCTCAGGAGGTCGCGGTCGAAGCGCGCAAGGCGTCAGAAAAGTATCTGGATTACCACGCCGCCCTGGCCGACGGCTTCAAGATCTTCCACCCTGAAATTCCGCAGAAGGTGTATCACTTCACGAACTACGGATACGGAATGGAAGCCGCACTCCACTTTAATCCTGAGCATCCAACGTCATTGCTCTATGAAAAGCATGGCGACGACTACAAACTTGTGGGCGTGATGTACACGGCGCCCAAGCGCTTTAGCGAAGAGCAACTCGACCAGCGCATCCCGCTCAGCGTCGCGCAGTGGCACGAGCATGTGAACTTTTGCGCGCCTCCCGCGGACCGCAAAAGCGAATTGCTGCAATCGCACCCGGAGTTTGGATTAAGGGGATCGATCGCCACGCAGCAAGCTTGTGACGCGGCGGGCGGCACATTTCACCCCGTGATCTTCAACTGGATGGTGCACGTCTACCCGTTCGAGAAGGACCAGGCGAGCATCTGGTCCGTCGAACGCCAGCACGGCAACGCCGACTAGCACGCACCAGGTGTTCCCCGCAAGTCGATAGCGCCTTTGACCTCTCCGCAACCTGACCTGCCGGCAACGTTTTGTTGTTCCCGCATACACAGCACAACGTTGCGGTCTTTTCTAATGGAGCAAATTCAACAAAGTTTCTTGCTACCTTCGAGTTCCTCTCCACGTCCAAGAAAATATGAAAGCGCCAAGGAGTGATGGAACTTCCGGCGCCGCGTCTGCGTACTCCAGGGTGTGGGTATGAATGGCCAAGCGGATTCGTTGGCCACGTGAGAACAGAAATCTTAGCGGGGTCTGGGGATCTTCTTACTTTCGGTTTGGCGGCCCAGGTGAGAAAACCCCCATCGTGGCAGCGCAGGCTTGTGGCTTGCGTGCTTTACCCCGGCGGCAGCATTGTAGGCGATCGGTGAGGAAACTCAAGTGCTTTTTCGAGCCAGTCGCAAAACCCAGGCCGCCCCAAACGATTCCCGACCTCGGGAAAAATAAAGGAGCAAACCATGAAGTTCGCGACAATTTCGAAGAGCCTGGTGATGGGGTTGGCCCTGCTGCTGGCCTCCAGCGCGTTTGCAGCCACGAAAGGTCAACTGCAGTTGCAGAATCCAGCCACCGTCAACGGCACCAAGCTCAAAGCGGGTGAGTACAAGCTGCAGTGGGACGGAACCGGCCCCAATGTGGAAGTCAGCGTGATGCGGGGCAAGAACGTGCTCACCAAATTCCAGGCCAAGGTGGTTGATCTCCCCTCGCCATCCCAGAACAATGCGGCAGTGGTCAAGAACAACGACGACGGCACGAGTTCTCTGGCCAGCGTTCGTTTCGAAGGGAAGAAATACGAACTGGATCTGAGCGACTCTAGCGAGGCCATGCAGACTGGTTCCTCCAAGTAACGGTAATCCCAGAACCCAAAGGGGAGCATTCCGATGCTCCCCTTTTCATTGCGGCCAACCTAGTTTGGCGAGGCTAACACGTCATCATAATAGTTGAGCATGGCTGCGCGAGGCTTCGTCTTCATCCCTTTCAATGGCACTTTCTGTTGCATCGAATTATTCCCCACCAATTTCGCGTGGCCCAGATAGAAAATGTTTCCATCCGCCAGTTCCAGATAGAGTGGCACCAGCATCCGGAACTTCTCACCGACGTTGGACTGGGTGATCTTCATGTTGAGCACGACATCCCCATCTGCTGCAATGTCAAAGGAGGACTCCAGCTTGTAAGACGGCAACTGGGTTCCGTACACGTATTCATCGAAGAACCAGTCCATCTTGTGGTTGCCCTCTATGTCCATGTCTGGTGTCATGTGTTTCTCGACGATAGCCTTGAAATCTTCCGTCGTGGCCGCTTTGCCGGAATACGTCTTGACGAAATCCTGCATCATCTCCTTGAAATGCTGGTCTCCTGTGCGGTTGTCGCGGGTCATCATCCGGATCATGTGCAGAATGTATGCGCCCTTGGGATAGATGAGGCGGCGGGTCATATCAAATCCGGTGCGCGAATTGCTGGTGCGATAGCCCATAGTAAGCGGTCCGGCATCAATGGCACGGAAACCCTGCGCGTCGCGCTCCAGAAGAATCTCGCGCTCGTCGTTCCAGAAGGTGATGAATTTCTTCGGATTCTTCTCGATCATGCTCAGATAAAGCGAAGCGGACATGTCCGCAAAACCCTCGCTCATCCACTGATCCCGGCCATACGCAAACCCAACCGTGTGTCCCCACCATTGATGCGCGACCTCATGGGGAGTCACCACCTTCCAATAACCGCGGTCGCCCCAGTCCAGTCCGAGCTGATGGCGCACGGTAGTGTCGAAGTAATAGCAGATCGGAATCCACACCAGCTCCGGCCAGGATTGCCCGAAATTACAGGCCGTCTGCTGCGTCAACTGCATGTGCTTGAACAGCGACGGGCCGAAGTACTCCGTGTAAAGCTGTACCGCAAGTTCCCCTTCTGCGAGCGCCTTTTTATTGAGGCCGGTCGTGCTCATGGTACCGACTGACATTCCCGTTCCCGCGTACGACCCTTGCGTCGGGAAGTTGTCGCCCTCTGCTGCGCGTTTAAAACCTTCTACCCAATCTGGCTGCTCTTCGTTCGCAAACGACTGGATAAAATATTCGGGCTTGGTCAGCCTGGCCTCCTCTTCCTTGAACCTGCCAAAACTAAAACCGGCAACGGTCTGGGGAACTTCGCTCTTCCATACCGTGACATTTTTTCCGTCTTCGGTGCTCTCGCTCACCAAAACTCCGGTCGCGGCCATCTTCATTCCCTTCGGAATGCGGAAGATCATGTCATAGGACGCATATTCGCCGAACTCACCGCCCGGATCGTTGGGATACCAGTTGTCTCGCGCCACGGGAAAATAGTTACCGCCACCTTCATTGCTGACTGCCTCCTTCCCGCCATAAATAGTGGTAAGGGTGTAGGTCTGACCTGCTGCGATGGCCTTCGGCAGAATAACCGCGAAGTTGCCATCGTCGTTCTTGTCTTCTTGAATGAAAGACAGCGGCTGGCCATCTGCGGTTACACTCTGCACCCGCAGCGGCCGGAACAGGTCGAACGCCACGACCCGCAGCCCATTGCGCCGCGAGACGAATGTTGTCGTCGCCTTTCCAGAGAGGCTGCCATTTTTCTCGAAAGTCGTCTCCAGTTGCTGGTGTTCAATCTTGATTGGCTTTCCGGAGGCTTCTGCCACCCGTTTATCGGTTGCGGTGAACGATGCCCAGTGCCCCCATTTGGTTTCGTCGTAGGTCCTGAAGTTGACCTCGTAGCGCCCGTAATCGGGATCGATCTCATAAATTTCTTTGTCGTTGTAGTGCTTGCCGTGGATAAAAGCCACGAAGAATGCCCTCGGTTCCGGACTGAGCAGCTCCTCCAGCAGGCGCGCTTCCAGATTCTGCTTGAGCTTGTGGCGGGTGGTGTTCTGGCTGTCTTTCAAAAGGCCGGCATCACAACCGCCGGTAGCAGGAGCGCCGCCCTTCTTGATTTCGTCATAGGTGGAGTCGGTAAAGCGCAGCACCAGACGCTCGAACTTCTCACTGAACTCGTCTTCCTTGGTCAGCAGCTTCAGACTCTTGCGCTCCACCTCCTGTGGAGGATCGAGCACGAAATTGCCGTCCCCGGCAAATACCGAGCCGGTGACTCTTCCGTTCACCGCACTCACAAAGCAAACCGTCCCGGAATGCAGATGGAACGTTCCGGCATCGCGCTTCAACTCGAAGTTGCTGACCGTGACGGCTTCGCTGCCCAGGGTCAGGTTGCGCAGAGCCTGATATGTCGGATCAGAGTTGGGGGCAGGAGCGGCGTTCTGGGCGTAGCCGGCAGTGGCGGAGAGAAAAAACGAAGCAGCCAATAGCACTTCGAGCACGGTTACGGCCACCAGACACACTTCTGCCGCCGAGCGCAGGGGACGGACAATGAACTGCATGGAACCTCCTCGGGGGAAGAGGAACGGTAATTATCGACACTTAAGGCAAAAACGCAAGTGCCAGGATCACAGGCATTTATTGGCACTTCGGAAGTTGAAACCTTTTTCAGTTTCGCCGCTCCAATCTGGCAGCCTAGGGAATTCGTAATCTGGGGGGAAACAATGACTGGATCTTCAGTTCGCCTGGCGTGGATTCTGATCGGAACGTTGCTGGCCGCCACCGCCTGCAATGCCAAAGCGGGCCCGCGCGCGCCTGTTCCTTCGCCCGCCCTGGACGCCAAGCGTGCCTCGGTTGCGGGGCAGCAGACGGCGGTTGTGGCTGGCGGATGTTTCTGGGGAATCCAGGCTGTTTTTCAACACGTCAAGGGCGTGATCAGCGCCACGTCCGGTTACTCGGGAGGCTCCGCCAAGACTGCTGAATATGAAGAGGTCAGCACGGGAGAGACCGGGCACGCCGAGTCGGTGCAGATCGTGTTTGATCCGTCGCAGATCACCTACGGTGAACTGCTGCGAGTGTTCTTTTCTGTGGCGCACGACCCGACCGAGTTGAATCGTCAAGGTCCGGATGAGGGCACGCAGTATCGCTCCGTGATTTTCTACAGCAATGACGAGCAGAAACAGATCGCCGAAGCCTACATCGCGCAACTCGAGAAGGCCGGAGTTTTCCCGCGCCGCATCGTGACGCAGGTCGTGCCGCTACAAGCCTTCTACCCGGCCGAAGCGTATCACCAGAACTACGCGGCACTGCATCCTACTCAGCCTTACATCATGTTCAACGACGCTCCCAAGGTTGAGCATCTGCGCCAGGAGTTCCCGAACCTTTACACGGGGAAATAGGAGAGAGTCATGTTCGATTCCGATCTCGAACACCAAGGCCCTGTCAACCCTCGACGCCGTGCGTTCTTAGCCAGCGCGGCTGCAGCCGCGGGTGGACTTGCACTGTGGCAGTGGTGGTCGCCGCACCTAACGGAAGCTGCAGCAGCGGTGCCGAGCCAGCCGAAAGAGGTGACGGTTGTCCTGTTTTCCGATTCCGGCGAGCGCCTGAAGAGCGTTCGGATCCCGAAGGTTGTGAAGACAGCAGAAGAATGGCGCAAGCAGCTTCCGCCAGGAGTCTTCGACATTACGCGCAACGCCGACACTGAAATCGCCTACAGCGGAAAGTACTGGAACTTACATGATAAGGGGCTCTACCGCTGCATCTGCTGCGACAATGCCTTGTTCGACTCGGCCACGAAGTTCGATTCCGGAACGGGGTGGCCGAGCTTCTGGCAACCGATCGCTCCGGAAAATGTCACGGAAACGCAGGATACGAGCCTTGGGATGGTTCGTACTGCTGTTTCCTGTACGGAGTGCGACGCGCACCTCGGACACGTTTTCGACGACGGCCCGGAACCGACGCATCTTCGCTACTGCATGAATTCGGCATCGCTGAGGTTCGTGCCACATAGTTAGCCCTTTTTTGTGTATGGCGTGGATTAGACCGTAGCGTCCTCCAGCACCTAGATCCCTCGCTTTGCTCGGGATGACAGACCGCTCTGGGATACGGCAACGGTAAAACTGGCTTAGCCATCTTCTGGACACGTTGTATCCGCTCCCACAGCGGAGCTTCGCTCCGCGGACAGCCGAGGGCGGCTGTCCCCACATGTTCATCGAGCATTGATGAGAGCGAGAAAGGTCACAGCCAGAACAAGGGCATCAGGCCGGCGGCGGCGAGGGCGACCAGGAAGGATAGGCTCTGGAGGCCGGTTTTCCGGTCGGCGAGCCAATACGAGTACACGCCTTTGATCAGGTTATTGCTGGCTGCCGCGATCAGCACGGCGGCGGCAGCGAGTGGCAGCGGCGTCAGCGTTCCGGCAGCCTGGGTCATGCCCATGATGAACGGGTCCACATCAGTGACGCCCATAACGGCCGCAAGGATACGGACTCCGGCGTGACCGAGATAGGTCACCGCGAGTTGCGTGACCACAAGCATGGCCAGGAAGAAGAATGCGAAAAGAAAGGCCGCGCCCAGTTCGAGAGGATTGTGAGGCTCGAATTCGCGCTTGACCTGAGAAGCGACTGCATCGGGTCTGCGGGACCAGAACCAGCCAGTCGCAATCGCGACGGCAGCCAGAACCAGGAAGGATGGCGCCAGCAGTATCCCAAGATGCCGGTTGAATAGCATCAGCAAAGCCACCAGGCGGAGATACATCACACCCGAAGCGATCAGGATTCCCCCGGCGAACAGGTGCGGACGCTGCTCGCGGGCGGCGCGACGTGACATCGCTACCGTAGTGACCGTGGAAGAATACGCTCCTCCCAGAAAAGCTGTAAGCACGACCCCACCGCGTTCTTTCGTGACTCTCTGCAGTACGTAGCTGCCATAAGAGATCGTGCTGACCGCGACGACCACCAGCCAGGTCTTGAACGGGTTCAGGTGAAAGCGCCCGAACTCCTGATTGGGGAGGATCGGAAGGATGACCGCCGTGAGCAGCAGGAACTTGGCAAAGGTGAGTATTTCCTGTGGCGCGGTGCGACGGGCGAGTAGTTCGAGACCCGTCTTCAATTCCAGCAGCAGAAGGCTGGCCACGCTCAAGGTCATTGCGATCCAGAAATGGTCGTAATAGACGAGAGCCCCCACGAGGTAGGTCGTGAGGCCAGACATTTCCGACGTGACTCCCGCAGCCTCATCCTGGGAAAGCTTGTGCCAGTAAGAAAGCAACAAAAAACCACCGACGACTAGAAAGCCCAGCGTTACCGGCAAGAGCTGCGCACCCGAGAGAAGAGCGATGGAATACCCGATGAACCCGAGTAGCGGAAACGTACGAACTCCGCCGAACGAGTAAGATCCAGCGGCAGTTTTGCGCTCTTCGCGTTCCAGTCCGATAAGAAATGACAGAAAGAGAACGAGAACGATCTTTACGGCTTCGGGTGGAAGCCAACGATAAAGTTCCACTTACGGTTCGGGCTCCTGATGGGAGCAGTATAGATCGGGCGCGATATTAGCGCTGGGTTGGAGATGACGTAGTGATTTAGAAACGAAAAAACCCCTCGCTAGCGAGGGGTTCTTTCATGGGGGAGGGACGTTAGGCGAGAGCCTGCCCTGAGCGCTAGCCGAAGGGCGCCCGATGAGTCCCGGACTACTTCGGCTGTTGAGCCTGGTCGCCGGTTGAGGTGGAGGCCAGTTGCTCAAGATCGTTCTTCAGGAGGCTGATTTCGACGCGGCCTCCGATGATGTGCTTGCTCTTGGCAGTCTCGTCCTGGGTGGGGGCGTTCCCCATGCCGACGAGGTAGATACGGTAAACCGGGATGTCGTGGGTGAGCACCAGGTAGCGCACCACCGACTCGGCCATCTTCTGCGAGCTGGCAATGGCCGCCTGGCCCTTGCCGGAAGAGAAGCCCTGCACTTCGAAGATGTAGCCGCGTTGTCCCTTCACCGAGGTCGCCATTTGGTCAATCGCGTCCTTGGCGTTCTTGCTCAGCACGGTCTGGCCGGAACGAAAGCGGATTTCAGTCTGGTTCGATGCCTTGTATTGGTCGATGTTGCTGACGACGTTCTCGACCGTCTGCACGCGAGTCGTGACCTGCTGCGCCGACTGCTGCGCGGCGGTCGCCTTGTTGCCGGCGTCGATGGCGTGCTGGTCAGCTTCGTTGGCCTTGTCCGAGGCGAGCTTTATGCCAGCCTGGGCGCGGTCATCGGTGTCTTTGATCGCCTTGCTGTTGGCCGAGGTCAGTTCATCGAGCTCGTTGACGCGATCGCGGATCGGCTCGGTCTGGCGCTTTACGTAGTTCTTGCGGGCGAAAGGATTGATGCGTCCCCAGAAGCCTTCGCGGGATGGCGGCGCCAGGGGTGCCTTGCCGGTGGCATTTTCAGTCGAGGTCGCGGCAGGCTGGCTAGACGAGGTGGTTTGCGCAACAGCTGGCAGTGAAAGTACCGCAGCCAGCGGCAGGGCGATGAGTAGACGGTTGTTCATAGTAAGCTTCCTCCAAGTGGGGGGAGCGTTTGGGCTCCACTCCGGCACGCCTGGGGCGTGCGTAAAATTTTGATTGCGTCCCCTGACCGATGAATGCGGCAAGCTGTTTCACATGCCGGCCGGCGCTGACGCCGCGCCTGACCTTCGAACCTGGGCGCCCCATTACCATGACGCCTGTACTTCCTATTACAGGTCAGATGCCAAAATCAGGCCTATGGTTGAAGCCTTAAGTGCTTTATATTCAGAAACATTGTAGTACTGTTGGGGCGGAGGAGGCTATCGGGCAGGGTAATTTTGGGAAACCTGATATAAAAACTGCGTGCAAAAAAAGTGCTCATTAATGTGGTTATTTGGGAGGAGAAGTTTGCGAGCCGGGAAATCGGGTTGGGAATGGCGTTGGAAACAAGATGTGGCTCGGTACGGGGTACTTCTGGGACTCACCGTCTGGACACTGTGCGGGCCGACGTGGGGCGAATCGCCGCAACTGGCGGCACTCCAACCCGTGTCGGGGACCGCGTCGGCGCAGTTGTCGACCGAGCACTTGCGCCAATACTCCGATCTGGCGGTGACCTGGATGCAAGAGTATTTGCGCATTGACACGACAAATCCTCCCGGCCACGAAATGCGCGCGGTGGCGTTTTACAAGAAGATTCTCGATGACGAAGGGATTGAGAATCGCGCCTTTGAGTATGCCCCGGGACGGGGCGATCTGTGGGCGCGAATTCCGCACACCACCGACGAGCCGAAGCGGCCGATTATCCTGCTCAATCACACAGACGTAGTCACCAGTGACGCTTCCCATTGGCAGGTGCCGCCGTTCAGCGGAGAGATCCGAGGAGGCTACATCTGGGGCCGAGGCGCCCAGGACATGAAAGATGAAGGCCTCGCGCAACTGGTGGTCATGGTCATGCTGAAGCGCGAGAAGGTGGCGCTCGACCGCGACGTAATCTTTCTCGCCGTCGCCGACGAGGAAATGGGGGGTACTGGCACCGACTGGTTCATCGCCCATCAGGGCGGTTTACTGGGAAATGCGGAGTATTTGATCAACGAAGGCGGCGAGAATCTGTTAGAGGACGCCAGGGTCAAGTATGTTGGCGTCGACGTGGGCGAGAAGACCGTCTATTGGCTGCACGTGGTTGCCCATGGACGTCCGGGGCACGGATCGCGCCCGAATCCGGATTCGGCGCCGAACCGGCTGGTGCGGGCCCTGGATCGGATTCTGGCGTACCGCACGCCGTTGCGAGTCTTGCCGGTGGTGGAAGAATTCCTCCGTGACATGGCGCCGTATGAGTCGCCAGAGCGGGCGGCTCAGTATCGCGACATCCGGAAAGCAATCGAAGACAAGAGTTTTCGGGAGGAAGTCGAACGCGATCAGTCGCTGAACTTTCTGCTGCGCGATACGATCTCGCTGACCATGCTGGGAGGATCGGAGCAGACGAACGTGATCCCTCCCGAAGCCTGGGCCAATCTGGATGTGAGGATTCTCCCCGGCGGAGATCCCAAGGCAGTGCTGGAGGCGCTGCGGCGGGCGGTGAATGATCCCAATGTGACAGTCGAGCCGCTGAGTGGGGAATTCCGTGTGGCGAATTATTCGGGCACGGACAACGCTCTGTATGCCGCTATCCGGGAGGTGGCGGGGAAATATTTCCCGGGGACGCCGGTAGTGCCGCACATCACAAGCGGATATACAGAGAATCAGCGCTACCGTCCTCTGGGCATGGTCGCTTACGGCTTCGATCCCTACACCGCGACCGACGAAGAGGGAAACACCGAGCACGGCAACGATGAGCGAATTCGGGTGGACGAAGTGCGGCGCGGGCCGCGGATTCTGTTTGACGTTGTAGCAGCGGTGGCGGAAGCGAAGTAGCTTATGTGGGGGCAGCCGCCCCCGGCTGTCCCGCCGTGGTCGAAGACCCGGCGGCGAGGTTGCAGTGTGCACGCAGAAAGCCATTCGAGTTTCGCTCGAACCGACAGCCGGGGGCGGCTGTCGCCACACAATCACTCATCTACCGCAGTGCTTTTCGTATTGCTCGAAGATGAAGTTGTCGGTCATGCCCGCAATATAATCGCAGATCACGCGCGGCAGGGACTCTGCTTTCGCTTTTTCCTGGTAGTTGTGCGGCAGGGCTTCGGGATGTTCCTTCCAGAAAGTAAATAGCTCGCCCACGACCCGTTCGGCGTCGTCTTTTTCGTCAGCCAGCGCCGGGCTGAAATAGAGATTTTCGTAGAGGAATTCTTTGGCCTGCTTGCGCTCAGCGTCTACCGTCGAACTAAAGGCGGCCAGTCGCTCGTGATGGTGGCGCACGTCGTCGAGGGTGCGAATCCCGCGCTGATTCAGCCGAGAGCCAGTATTCGTAATGAGATCATCGACCAGGCGATTGAGGACGCGCTTCAGCGCCTCGTTGAATTTCAGCTTGTCGGGGACGTCGGGATAGATCTGCTCCACTTCGCGGTAGAAACGTTCAAAGACAGGAACTCCTTCGCGAATCTCTTCCAGCGAAAGCAGATGCGCCTCGTAGCCGTCGTCGAGGTCGGCGGTGTCGTAGGCGATCTCATCGGTCAGGTCGATCAACTGGGCTTCGAGCGGGGGGCGCTGGTCTAACAGGTATTCGAGGAGTTCGGGGTGTTCTTTCACATTGTAGTCATGCGAATGTTTAATGATGCCTTCGCGGACTTCAAAAGTAAGGTTCAAGCCGCGGAAAGCGGCGTAGCGCTGCTCGAAATCCTCGACGATTCGCAGGGCGTGCAGGTTGTGGTCGAACGCGAGACCGTGCTCGCGCATAGCGGCATCGAGGGCCTTTTCACCGGCATGGCCGAAGGGCGGGTGGCCGATGTCGTGCACCAGGGCCAAGGCTTCTGCGAGATCGACGTTCAGGCCGAGCGCTCCAGCGATGGTGCGCGAGACTTGCGAAACTTCGAGCGTGTGGGTTAGGCGGTTGCGGAAGTGGTCGCTATAGCGCCGGGTAAAAACCTGCGTCTTGGCCTCGAGGCGGCGGAAAGCGCGGGCGTGAATGACGCGGTCGCGATCGCGTTGAAAGTCGTTGCGGTAGGGATGCTGCGGCTCAACGAAGCGGCGTCCGCGGGAATGCTCGACATGCACCGCGTAACCGGCCAACATAGCTGGAGTTTATCAAACGCACCGAGTACCGGGAACGTCGGCGAAAGCCCATGTCTCGCAAAATCGCGGAACATCGGGCACCCGGCGCGGGGCGCTTACTCAGGGGCTAAAGAGTGTGCGTGAGAACTGACTTGTAATTATGGGGTAGATGGTGCAGAAAGAGAAGTATGGGACGATTTCTGCCGTATGCACCCGAGCAAGCGTATTTATTGCCGCCGAGCGTGAAGCAGGAGCTGGGGGAAGATCATCTCTGCTTTTTCATTCACCACACGGTGGAGCATCTGGACTTGAACGGTTTCGAGCAGGAGTACAGCGAGGAAGGCGGGGTGCTGTACCATCCGGCCCTGATGTTGAAGGTCTGGCTGTATGCCTATGCGGTCGGGATCACGTCGGCGCGACGGCTGGAGCAGCGGATCGGGGAAGATTTGGCGCTGCGCTATCTGGCGGGCGGGGCGCGGCCGGACAACTGGGCGTTGAGCGCATTTCGGCGGCGGCACGCGCGGGGGTTGAACGATGTGTTCACGCAGGTGCTGGAGATGGCGCGGACGCTGAAGCTGGGACGGTTGGGGCAGGTGGCGATTGACTCGACGCGGATTCAAGCGGCGGCGTCGCGTAACCGGCTGGAGACCGAACGGCGGCTGCGGCAAGAGCGATCGCGGCTGCGGCGGGCGATCCGCAAGTGGCAGAAGCAATGTGATGGGGAGGACCCGAACGAAGGGGCGGGGACGGATCTGAAGTTGGAAGGCTTGCAGCAACACCTGGCGGAGATGCCGCGACGGCTGGAGAAGCTGCGCAAGAGCGGGCTGAAAAAGATGTCGCGCACCGACCCGGAGGCGCGCTTCTTGCGGGAGCGCGGCGGCTTTGCGCTGGGCTACACGGCGGAAATCGCGGTCAATGAAGATCATCTGATCGTGGGGCAAAGAGTGACGCAGAACGCCGCCGATAACGACAGTCTGATTCCGCTGGTGGAAGAAGCGGAACGGCAGATGGGAACGAAAGCGGAGAAAGTTTTGGCGGATGCGGGATTTTTCTCGTTAGACAACCTGGAGCAACTGGAAGCCCGGGGATTGGATGTGTACCTGCCGGATTCGAATTTAGCGCGCGAACTGAACACCGGACAACGCTGTGCACGGACTCGGCTGAGTCCCCGACAGCGGCGCATGCGGCAGAAGCTGCGCTCTCCAGCGGGACGAGCACTCTACGGGAAACGCAAGGCGCTAGTCGAACCGGTACTGGGGAGCTTGAAAGAACAGCGTGGCATGAGGCGGTTTCGGTTGCGGGGATTGAAGCAGGTGGCGCTGGAGTTCACCTTGGCGGCCATTTCCTTCAACCTGACCCGGCTGGCACGGATGGGCTCAGCCCAGCCAGCCGATTCTCAGGCGGAAATTCCCTCCCTCGTACAATGTTGCCTGGTTCTCACGCACACTCTAAAGCCCTAATCATTCCTGTGGCTTGATGGCACGACTGAAAGTCGTGCCCTTCCCGATTGTCACGACGCTCGGTACTCGCTACTCGGTACTGGCTATTGTTTTCCCGATTCTTCCTTGGCCAGTTTTACTTTGGCGGCGTCGAGTTTCTGCTGGACCTTGGCGAAGGCGTCGGTGTCGACTTCCGCCGGGACGGTTTTGTTCCACTCCTGCACGGCGCGCTCCCAGTGCACCGCAGCCATTTTGAGGCGGCCGGTCTTCTGGTAGAGATCGCCGAGGTGCTCCTGCACCGTCGGATCGGAGCCCATGTGAACCGAGGCTTTGTTCAGGTTCTCTTCCGCCAAATCGTACTTGCCCAGTTTAAAGTAGGCCCAGCCGAGTGAATCGAGATAGGCGCCATTGTTGGGGTCCATGACGAGAGCCTGCTTGATGTAGTTGAGCGACTCGTCGAGCTTCACTCCGCGGTCGGCGTTCATATAGCCAAGGTAGTTGAGCGTCGCGGCGCTCTGTGGATCCGTGGGCGAAGTGTTCGACAGGACCTTCTTGAACTCTTCTTCAGCCTGATCGAACAGCTTCTGGCGCTGATACATGTCGCCACGCAGGAACCAGACATAGGCTTTGTCGTCGGCCTTGGTAGACAACTGCTCGGCCTTGGCAAGATCCTGTTCGGCGTCGCTCCAGCGCTTGGCCCGGGTGTCGATAATGGCGAGCCGGACGTAAACGTCGCGGTCTTCGGGTCCACCTTTGAGCATGGAACGGACATCGGCCACGGCGGTGTCCACCTCACCGGTGTCGGCCAGTTGCGCGTCGAGCACCATGCGGAGGTCGCGATCTCCGGGCATCTTCTGGACGGCTTCCTTGGCCACTGCGGTAGCCTGCGGCCATTGTTTCGCCTCGCGGTAGGTGTCGATGATTTCCTGGTAGCCGCTGCGGGCATTCTCGTCACCCAAAGGCAATAATTTACGGAAGGTGTCGACCGCGGCGGTGTAGTTCTCCTGCTCGCGATAGATCATGCCGAGGCGCTCCAGGAAGATGGCGCGGTTGGTGCGGTCGGCCTGGCTGGTATCGCTTTTCTTCAGCAGATCCTGCAGCAGCTTGGTTGCATCGTCGTAGCGGCCTTGCCCCTGGTAGACGGCGGCCATGTTATAGGCGACTTCCGCCGAATCGGGCACCAGGGTATCGGCTTTCTTAAGACTTTCCAGGGCGAGATCATACTTGGCCTGGCGGCGATAAATTTCCGCCATGCGCACATAGCTTTGCGCATCTTCTGGATTGGAGTCGACGATGACCTTGTACTGTTCGAGCGCGGCCTCGAACTGGCCGTCGTTCATCAGGTTCTCGGCAAGTCCGCGAATCGCGTCGAGGTTATCGCGGTCCAGCACGATGGCGTGCCGGAAGGCATCAATAGCGCTCTTGTAGTCTTTGCGCTGCTCGTAAGCCGCGCCCAGCGCGGCATAGAGCTTGGCGGAGCGGGCAGCGTCGGGCACTGCACTCAACACCTTCAAGGCGTGCGTGGTGTCGCCCTCGTCGGTGTAAAGCATAGCCAGCGTGGTGACCGCCTCTTCGGAACTGGGATCCAGTTGGACCGCAGTTTTCAGTTCGGCTTCCGCCTTCTGCATTTCGCTGCCGAGGCGGTACAAGCGGCCGAGCAGCAGGTGATCGTCCACGTTATCGGGTTCGAGCTTTACGATCTCTTCGTATTGCTCGATCGCCAGTTTGAGGACGTTATCGCTGCCATTGCCGCCCGGCATGTCGCCGAGCGAACGCAGATAAATTCGGCCCAGAAGCTTGTGCGCTTCCAGGTTTTTGGGATCGCTCTTGATGATGTCCTGGGCTTGGAGAACGGCGTCGCGAATCCGGCCAGTCTTCACGTATAGCTCCGCGAGCCCGGCCGTCAGGAATTCTGACGAAGGGTCGGCGTCGATGGCCAGGCGGTACTCCTCAATGGCTTTATTGGCCAGATCGCTGCGCCCGTAGACCGTGACCTGCTCTTCATACATGTGGGCGAGAGCGTAGTGGTAGTAGGCAGCGGCCCGGTCAACTTTGTGGGCTGACGCCTGAGGCGCGACGGGACCCGCCTGCTTGGGGTCAGTGGAAGACTGGGTACTTTGGCCGAGGGCAACGGCTCCGGCCACCAAAATCATACAAAAAAAACGAAAAAGTCTGTTCATGCTGGATCCTGCCGCGCTCCCGCGTATTCCGAAACCTCAGCTAGTTTGGATGCAACACCGCCGGGGGAAAGGTGCTTATATTCTACCCCGACATTCGGAAGGATGGGAAAAAACCGTCCGGGCTACTCCCTGGCGGGCGCAACCGGAAGGACAGGTACCGGTGGCAATTGGTCAAATCGTGTAAAGCGATGGTTAGTGCGCTGCTGCTGAGGGTTTTAGTGGCGGAAATGGCGTACCCCGGTGAAAAGCATCGCTAACCCGAGCCGGTCGGCGGCTTCGATGACCTCAGGGTCGCGTTGCGAGCCGCCGGGTTGAATGATCGCAGTGGCACCAGCCTTTGCGATTTCTTCGACGCCATCGGGAAACGGGAAGAAAGCGTCGGAGGCGGCTACCGTTCCCTTCAACGGCAGTTGCGCCTTCATGGCGCCGATCTTGGCGGAATCCACGCGGCTCATCTGTCCGGCGCCCACGCCCACGGTCTGCCCGTCGCGCGCGTAAACAATTGCGTTGGACTTCACGTGTTTGCACACTTTCCAGGCGAAGAGAAGAGCCCGCATTTCTTCGTGCGATGGGGCGCGCTTGGTCACGATCTTGAGATCGGCGTCCTGCAGCGGGCGGACGTCGGTGTCCTGCACGAGCATGCCTCCGGAAACGTTTTTCAGCACCCATTTCTGGGTGGCAGGGACGACCTCGACCAGTCTCAGATTCTTCTTTGAAGCGAACCTCGCTTTGGCGGCTTCGTCGAAGGCGGGGGCAGCGATCACCTCAAGGAAGAGCTTGTGCATTTCTTCTGCCGCCCCGCCATCGAGCGGGCGATTCACCCCGATCACGCCGCCGAAAGCCGAGACGGGATCGCACTCCAGGGCGCGTTTGAAAGCCTCGGCGAGCGACTTGCCATTCCCGACGCCGCAGGGGTTGGTGTGCTTGATGATGGCGCACACGGGTTCCTCGAATTCCTGAGCCAGGTCCCAGGCGGCCTGCAGGTCCACGATGTTGTTATAAGAAAGCTCCTTGCCCTGCAGCTGGCGGGCATTGGCGACACCCGCCCCCGAGCCGTCCGAATACATGGCCGCCTTCTGATGAGGATTCTCTCCATAACGCAGGTCGAGCATTTTCTGGAATGAGAACCGTAGGACGGGTGGAAACACGCCGGAGTCCGATTGCAACTGAAAAGTGTCGGCGTTCACACGCTCCAACGTGGACGCGATAGCCGAGTCGTAGGCAGCCGTGGTTGCAAACGCCTTTTGGGCAAGCCGCCATTTCGTCGCGAGCGCGAGGCTGCCGCCGGAACGCCCAAGTTCATCGGCGATCGAGTCGTAGTCCGACGGCGACGTAACGATGGCGACGTCATGAAAATTCTTGGCGGCGGAGCGGATCATCGACGGCCCGCCGATATCAATATTTTCGATCAGTTCCTCAAAGGCAACGCCGGGCTTGGCCGCGGTTTTCTCGAACGCGTAAAGATTCACCACCACCATATCGATCGGGGCGATACCGTGCTCGGCAACAGCAGCTACGTGCCTGGGATCTTCGCGGCGATGCAGGATCCCGCCGTGAACCTTGGGGTGCAGCGTCTTGACGCGTCCGTCCAGCATTTCGGGGAAGCCGGTAAGCTCGGAAATGTCCTTGACCGCGATGCCAGAGTCGCGCAGCAGTTTGGCCGTGCCTCCGGTGGAGATGAGTTCGATGCCCAATCCAGCCAACCTACGGGCGAAGTCGACCAGCCCCGTTTTGTCGGTAACGCTCAGGATTGCGCGCCTGATTTTCGTAGCAGTAGACATGATGGCCCTCGAGCAGCGAACCAGCGCCGGATGATGACCGAAAATTCTATCAGCAGACGGAGCCGGAAGCGCAAAGATGAGAGGAATCGCCGATCACTCGACGGCGAAAGAACGATACAATTGGCTCGGTTTTGGAGACCCGATGGCCCGGCCAATGACGCTGCCGTTAGTCCTGCTCGCCTCCTGTTGCGCATTGCTCGCCCAAAATGCCAATCGAGAAACAGCTCCAACCCCCGCCCAACTCGCGGCCACGACGGCCCGTGGGCGCATGCTTGCCGAGTATGATGTCGCGGCATGGCACGCCACCGATGCGGTGGAAGCGCTCAAGCCCGACCACGCGGCCGCTCCGCTCTATTTGGCCAGGAAGGTCGGGGGCACGTGGGAAGTCGTGTTTGGCCGATGGAGCGCGGAGAGAGACAAGTTTCTGATCGTGTACCGTGCGACGCAGGGCACAACCTCGGAGGAGTTCGCCGTCAAGAAATCCGATCCGCCGGCAGAAGATCGCGGTTTCTACTTCCAGGCTTCGAGGGCCATCGAGACTGCGTCGAGAGACTTTGGCAGGCCGGGACGCCCGTACAACCGCTACGTATTGCCGACCGAGGACGGGCAGTTCTACGTCTACTTCCTGCCCGGGCAAACTAAGGAAGATGTTTACCCGTTAGGCGGTGATGTGAGATACACGGTCACCCTGGATGGCAGCACGATTGTCAACAAAAGGCAGATGCACACGACCATCATCGAAAACAAAGCCGCTTTGCAGCCGGGACAGGAACTCGCAGGCGGATATCATACCCACGTCCTCGATAACGACGTTGAGGACTCGGACGTCTTTCACGTTCTGACCAGAAGTCCGTTGGTTCCCGAGATCGTGGGGACACCCGACAAGCACGTATACGAAATTGAAACCGACGGGTCGATCAAGCGTCAGAAGTGAACCGCTGCCTAGCTCAGGTGTTCGCCTCGGCTTCAGTTTGAGGTGGTCCTCAACGGGTTCGGCGCTCCGTCGGAGGTGACTCTGTGGAGCGACTGGATGATCCGGTTGATCTCGGGCTGAGTGACCCCGGCGGGTTCTTCGTAGCCCACTTGGTAGAAGATTATCTCGAAACTGCCGTCGTTCGAGTAGAGCTGTATGCGAAGCCCGTCCGGGCGCATCCGCGGATTCCCCAGCTGGAACCCTCGGTAGCTGTGGCTTCGGAGTTTGAAGATCCCAGTCTCCGCCGATTTCGACGGAACGTGCGAAAGGATCAGGGACTTGCCGGTGAATAACATCAGTCGGCGATACTGGGTCTTCGGAGACGGAGGCCATGCGTGCATCGCGCTCGGATTGAACTCGTAGAGAAGTTGCGCCAGATCATAGTCGGAGGATGCTGCGTCACCTGGAGCCGCCGAGATCGACATTCTCAGGCCCGACTCGAACGTGACGCACGCCCATTCCCGGCCTGAATTTTTGCTGGTGTATGGCTTCCGTTCAGCTTCCCGCAAATCGCTCCAGGGGACTTCAAACTCATAGCCGAAGTATGTCAGTTTCATCCCTGGGGCCTCCGAGACCGACAGGTCTTGCAAATCAGTGGGCACTACATAGGAGGACGCGGGAGCTGTCCTTTTCAGGTAATAAGAAAACAGGTCGGGAACAATGAAGTCCACGAGCGCGATGAACCCCACGACCATGATTGCGATCGTAATGAGGATTTGTCGCGCGAGTTTCATCGGAAACCGTGTCTGGGCGGTGGCCGCTTAGGTTTTTGCCTTGGCTTTGAGCTTGACGTGCCCCTCCGCGAGTTCAACGGAGTACTCGACGCTGTCGCAGTGGTACTGCTTGCGAATCTGCTCGGTCTTTTTCTGCACGAACATGGTGAAGGAGTCGATGCTTCCGGTGACACTCTCGCCGGCTTTCTTCTTGGCTGCGACCAGCGTGTTGTAGAGACGTTCGACCTGCTCCCGCTCGGTCTGGTCGACGCTGTGCAGGGTGTAGTGTGGGGATGATGGCGCGACGGCCGCAGCAGCGGCAGCGCGGCTTATGCCATAGGCCTTCGGGTGCTGCGGCTTAAGGTCTTCTTCGGAGGTACGAACCCCTTGCACGGAGAGCAGAGCATCCTGCGGGCGGCGATAACCCTCTTCCCGGATGCGGGACTTCTTGCGCCAGAGGTCGCTGTAAATCGCATAGCGCTGCGCCATCTCGTTATAGCGGTAGCGCTGCGAAAAATTCATGCGGCCGCCGTCAGAAAACTTACGCAGCAGCGCGAGCACCTTCCACTCTATGTCGGTGGGCGGCTTCTTGCTGGGATTGCTGAAATAAATCTCGTACTCGATCTTCAGCCGGCGTAGTTGAGTATCGAGAACATTCAGTTCCTCGTCGGTGGTCACAGGTGTCTCCATGCACAGTTTAGTGCGACGATGAAACCCCGGCGAGGTGCCCACCGGTCACGAATGGGCATGGTACGAAAGTACCTGAAAGCTGTCAGCTGTCAGCTTTCAGTCAATCCGCACGTGTTTTCAGGAGTCGTGCTGGAAGCGTGTGCGTTCAGAAGTGGGCAGTGCGGGGCGATCCCTTCTTAAAAGGGGACCCTTACGTTTAAGGCTGAGAGCTGATGGCTGCGAGCTGATAGCTTACTTCCCGGAATTCGACGCCATCTTCTTGACCATGGCGAGAACCAGCTTGCGGTCGCTGTCGTTCAAATTCGTAGCGTAGCGGCGGATCTGGCTCAGGAAGCGGACTTCGTCATCGGAGAGCTGAGGCAGGCCTTTGGAACCATTGCTGTGGCCGGGTTCGGCGAAAAACTGCGAGAGCGGCAACTCCATGGCGCCGGCGATTTTCGAGAGCGTGTCCAGCGACGGAATCGTGTGCCCGTTTTCAACCCGCGACAGGTAGCAGCGCAACAGACCGGTGCGCTTTTCGATATCGCCCTGGGACATGCCTTTCTGCAGCCGGTAGTTGCGGATGGTCTCGCCGATGTTCATGGTAGGGAGCATTTCAGGATGGGAAATGGTAACCAGATCGGCATCATCTGGCAAGTGGAAATTCGTGCTATGCGCGGGACATTAGTGCCATAGAAAAATTGAATGCGTATCGGGACTGATTGACCCGTAGCTTATACGGCGTATAAGAAATAAAGAGGCGGCGAAATGGAAGTCCAGCAGGCCCTTTCGCGATCCTGCAAGTGGCTTGGTTCCCCGTCTACTTCTTCAGGTTTGAAGCCAGAAAATCCACCGTGAGCTTCCATGCATCCGCCGCATCGGTGGCGCGATAGCCGTCTTTATTGTTGGGATTTTCGAATGCATGGCCAGCGTCATCGTAGATCTTGACATCGATTTTCTTACCGAGGTGCTTGAGCGTCTGCTCGAATTTGTGAACGTCGTCCGGAGTAATGCCGTGGTCCTGAGCGCCAAATAGGCCAAGAATCGGAGCATTGATTTTTTTCAATGCGTCCGGGTCGGTGGCGAGGTGGCCATAGTTAATGACATCCGCAGCGAGTGTCGGTTCCTGCAGCGCAACCTCCAGCGAGTATCCACCGCCCATGCACCAGCCAATTGCACCGATGCGCTCTTTCTTCACGTTGGGTTGCGACGCAAGGAATTCGAAAGCAGCTTGAAGATCGCGCTTGGCTCGATCTTCGGGCATGCCGCGCATGATTTCGTGCGCCAGTTCGGACGTGGTGGCAACTTTGCCCCGGTAGAGATCAACCCCAAGCGCAACGTAGCCCTCGTCGGCGAGTTTCGAAGCTTGCTCCTTCACCCAATCGTTCAGGCCCCACCATTCATGAATCACGATGAGCGCGGGGAACGGGCCCTTGCCCGAGGGCGTGTAGAGAATACCCTGCACGGTTTCGTCGCCGCTCTTATAGGAGACGCTTTTACTGTCAGCGGCGAAGGCGGATGTTACAAGCAGAACAACCCACAGCGTGCAAAGTATCTTCATGATTCTTCACCCGCGAATGTACATTACCAAGACAATGATCCCGAGCACGCAATCTAACACGAACCCGCGCACTCCGAAACCGAAAAGCCAACCTTGCGGTTTTCCCATGACTAGACAGCCCACGTCGAGAGCTAGCCAAATCAAGAAAACCCTGAGCCAATTTTCCTTCGTCATAGATGCAATTCCATGTACAAGGCGCCTGCGATTGGATTCGAGTGGTAAGGAGCAACCTCGCGATCTGGGCTGGCGATTCAGCCTGAGCGAAGGAAAGACCTTTCACCGCCGAGACCGCAGAGGACGGCGAGATAAACTTGGCGGGCGATGTGGAACTGGCTGTGGGATTGGCTGTCATTTCTTGTCTCGGTGTTCTTGGCGTTCTCGGCGGTAAAAATCTACGCTTATCCCATCAGCATTCCGCCGTTCACGCTCAGCACATGTCCAGTAATGTACGACGCATCATCGGAAGCAAGAAACGCCACGGCGCTGGCCACATCTTCGGGAGTCCCTACGCGGCCCAGCGGAATCTGTTTGACAGCGTTCTGTTTGAATTCCTCGCTCAGCACTGCGGTCATGGCGGTTTCGATGAACCCGGGAGCGACGGCGTTGCAAGTTATGTTCCGCGATCCCACTTCGCGTGCGATAGCCATGGTGAGCCCGATCAGTCCAGCCTTGGATGCAGCGTAATTTGCCTGCCCGGCTTGCCCCATCTGCCCGAAGACGCTGGTGATGTTGATGATGCGCCCCCAGCGCTGTTTGAGCATGGACCCGATCACCTGCTGGATGCAGAGATAGGCGGATGTCAGGTTAGTCTGTAGAACGGCATCCCAGTCGGCGCGCTTCATGCGCATGACGAGTTGATCGCGAGTGATGCCGGCGTTGTTGACCAATATGTCGATTTTCCCAAACTGCGCAATCGCCGCCTTCACTACCGATTTCACCTGCTCTTCGTCGCTTACATCAAGAGGAAGCGCGGTTGCATTGCCGCCAGCGGCCGTGATTTCCGCGACCAACCCGTTCAGCTTTTCCTGGTTGCGTGCAGCAACGGCGACGGTCGCACCGTCTTTAGCCAGCCTGAGGGCGCACGTGCGTCCAATGCCCTGCGAAGCGCCGGTGACCAGCGCCACCCGTCCTGAAAGAGACATAGGAGTTCTCCCGTTGCTTGTTGGAATGATCGCAGTGGAACGCAGAATTATACGCGCCGCTGCGGCTCCAAACGGGAGAATACACGTCACATATGTTGAGCCAGCAAGCGCCAGCCCGAGCACGCCAACAATCCCTATAATCTTGAACGAGTCGAAGCCGGCTCATTCGGATCACAACAGGGCAGTTGTCATTTGTCTAACGATTGCGTGTTGCGCCGCTGCCAAGTAACATTCGAACACTCCCATGCCTCACAATGTGACGAACGAAGTGATCGTGATGCCCAACCCCTCCAACCGGAACCCGTCGACAGCCGGCGCAGTTTCTTCCTCAGGACACCGCTCCGCGCAGCGAGCGTCCTCCCCTGAACCCGTGGCCCCGGCGGAAAGGCCCTCGACGGACGCGCCTTCGACCGAGGTCTTCGCCGTGTTCGGCGTCGAGCCGGAGATCCAGGCTTATGCGATGGCGAAGTATTCGCGGTCGGCGCTGTCGATGAAGGAATCGCTGCGCGAGATCAACTCGCAGAAGGCGGAAAAGTTTCTCAACACATTTTATTTTCAGTATGGGCACCGTTCGATCGCCGACCTGGCGCACATTGCCCTTGCGGTCGAGAGATTGTCGATTCTGGCAGCGATCGAACTGGCCGACGAGCAACGCTGGGACGGGCAAGAGCGGTCGACCCGCTATCAGGACTTCAAGAAGAGCGGCTACTACACGCCCGACTTCGGCGCCGATGATGAAGCGCGCAAACTCTACCGCGAGACTCTGGATTTCCTCTTCGCCGAGTACGAAGCCCTCTCCGCGCACATGGCGCAGTACCTGATCAGCGTCACGCCCAAGCCTTCGGACATGAAGCAGGACGCGTACGAGCGCACGCTGAAGGCGCGGGCCTTTGACATCACGCGCTACCTGCTGCCGCTGGCGACGAACACCTCACTGGGCGAGATCGTCAACGCGCGCACGCTGGAGACACAAGTCGCGCACCTGCTTTCGCACACGCACAAAGAGGTGCGGCAGTTGGGCGAGTCGCTGAAGAAGGCGGCGACAGGTGCGGCCTACAACGTGAACACTGAGTCTTTGCGGGAATTAGTCGAGCAGATTCGGGCGGCAGATCCTGAGCTGGGTGCGCGGGCCGAGCAGGAGTTGCTGCGCGAGGTCCGGGTGGCGCCGACTTTGGTGAAGTACGCCGATCCGAATCCGTATGAAATCGAAACGCGGAGGGAACTGCGCCAGGCAGCGCAGGAGTTGATGGAGCACGAACAACTGGCACCCTCCAAGGCGATCGTGGATTTGCTCGACGAAGAGCCGCTCGAACTAGAGATAGCAACCACATTGCTGTATGAGCATTGCCACCACTCCTACCGCCAGATTCGGCAGGCGGTGCAGGTGGCGGGGGAACGGCGGCGGCGGGAGATCATCGACCTCGGACTCCGGCACCGCGGCAAGCACGACGAAATGCTGCGCGGCTTCCGCGCCGGGCAGCAGTTTCGCTTCGACATTCTCATGGATACGGGTGGCTTCCGCGACATGCACCGTCACCGGCGCTGCATTCAAGTCATGCAGGGATTCACCACGCAGCACGGCTACGAGATGCTGCTCGACCTGGAAGATGCCGGCGTACGCCCGCGCTTCGACGCCGCCATGCGCCGGGTGCAAACGGCGGTAGAGACGCTCGCGAAGCGCAACACGCCCGAGGCCGAAGAGAATTCGCAGTATGCGATCCCGCTGGCATTTCGCAAGCGGGCGTTGTTCAAGATGGATTTTGCCGAGGCGGTGTACATTTCGGAGCTGCGCACGACGCCGGCGGGGCACGTTTCCTATCGCAACGTGGCGTATGCCATGTATGAAGCCGTGGCGCGGAAGTATCCGGCGCTGGCCAAGTATTTCCGGGTGCACGATGTCACGGCGCCGGTAGATTTGCTGCAGCGGTAGCGAAATGAGACCCTTTTTTGGGAATGTCCAGTGACAACCACGCCTGACCCGATCGAAGACTTAACTGAGGATGGATTCTGCATTCGTCATCGCAACACGAGAGACATGAACCTCGAGCAGTACTACGACATCTATAACCGTCAGTGTTTCGGAGGAAATCTTCCGTTCACGCCGATTCTCTGGGCCGAGAGCATCACTGAGAAGGACGGCAACCGCGCCAACGCCATTTACGTTTCAGGAGATAGCAAGCTGAAAAAGCGTTACATCGCCATTGATGAACGCTTGTGCGGAATGTTTCCTCTCGACCGCCTTTGTTTGTTGCACGAGATGGTGCACGTCAGGTTAGGCCCCGACTCAAATCACGGAGAGGATTTCATTTGCGAGTTCAGGCGAGTCCTTGACGCAAACAAATGGGAGGTCATGGGGTGTTAGGTTACCGCGCAGAATTCGTGGCGTTCGACTTGCTGACTCCTCCCGCTTTGGAACGTTCCACAAGTTAATTATTCAGATTCGCCTTTTATTCGCTTCATTTCGAATGTATAATCCGGCCAGAATTAGAAAGCACTTATAGTCGCACTCTTACAAGGAGCCTATCCATGGCGGATGAGCGGGGCAAAGCGATTGACCTGGCGGTTTCACAGATTGAAAAACAATTCGGCAAGGGCTCGATCATGCGGTTGGGCTCGAAGGAAGCAATCGTCCCTATCGCGGTGATTCCGACGGGATCGATCTCGTTCGATGCAGCCTTGGGTGTGGGCGGCTTCCCGCGCGGGCGCGTGGTGGAAGTGTTCGGTCCGGAGTCTTCGGGCAAGACCACGATCACCCTGCAGGTGATCGCCGAGGCGCAGAAGACCGGTGGCATGGCCGCATTCGTCGACGCCGAACACGCGCTCGATCCCGCCTATGCCAAGAAACTCGGCGTCGATGTCGACAACCTGCTGGTCTCGCAGCCCGACTATGGCGAGCAGGCGCTGGAGATCACGGAAGCTCTAGTGCGCTCGAATGCGATTGACGTGCTAGTTGTCGATTCGGTCGCTGCTCTGGTGCCCAAGGCCGAACTCGACGGCGAAATGGGCGACAGCCACATGGGCCTGCAAGCGCGGCTGATGTCGCAAGCGCTGCGCAAGCTGACCGGAACCGTTTCGAAGTCGAGAACTTGTCTGATCTTCATCAACCAGATTCGCGAGAAGATTGGCGTGATGTTCGGCAACCCGGAGACCACAACCGGGGGCCGCGCACTGAAGTTCTATTCGTCGGTGCGCGTCGACATTCGCCGCATCGCCGCCATCAAGGAAGGCGACGTGGTCACCGGGTCGCGGACGAAAGTGAAAGTAGTGAAGAATAAAGTTGCGGCGCCATTTCGTGAGGCCGAGTTCGACATCCTCTATGGAGAAGGCATTTCGCGCGAAGGCGACCTGCTCGACCTGGCGGTCAACAATAATATTCTCGAGAAGTCCGGTTCGTGGTTCAGCTACAAAGGCGAGCGCATTGGCCAGGGCCGCGAGAACGCCCGCCAGTTCCTGAAGGACAACAAAGACGTCATGGCCAAACTCGATGCCGAGGTGCGCAAAGCGCTAGGACTAGCTACCGCGCAGGCGCAACCCGCGCCCACGGCCCAGGCCGCGCCTCCGACAGGCCGCGTTACGACAATGCCGAGCGCTTCGCCGGAAGCGGCCAAAGTGCCGGTGGCCGCAAAGCGCTAGGGGAATAAGTAATTGTACTGTCACTCGAGCGAAGCGAGGGACCTGGGTGTTTGCTTGCGTCGAAGGCGGTTACGCCACAAGCAAGAACCCAGATCCCTCGCGCTGCTCGGGATGACAACAAAGTCGGGATGACAACGAAACAGTAAGATTGCCATCCTCGCGCCCGCCCGCATAGAATCTCCTATTGCTGCACGTGGCTCGGCCGCGTCACTTTTTCCTGTGAGGACGATTGAATAAAGGCATCGCTGTCTATCCCGGCTCGTTTGATCCGCCGACCAACGGGCACCTCGATCTGATTGAGCGGGGCAGCAAGATCTTTGAAGAGTTGGTGGTCGCGATCCTGCGCAACTCGGAGAAGAGCCCGATGTTCAGCGTGGCCGAAAGGCTGGAGATGCTGCGCGAACTGACCGCCGACCTGAAAAACGTGCGGCTGGATACATTCGACGGCCTAATGGTAGAGTTCGCCAAGTCGATCGACGCGAAGTGCGTGCTGCGCGGCATTCGAGCGATCAGCGACTATGAGTACGAACTGCAGATGGCGCTCATGAATCGCAAACTCGAGCCTACGTTGGAGACCGTGTTCATGATGCCGGCCGACAAGTATTCGTACGTGAGCTCGCGCCTGGTGCGGGAAGTGGCGCAAGCGGGCGGTCCGGTGAAGGGACTCGTGCCGGAAGTCGTCGAGCAGAAGCTGCGCGAAAAGCTCGATCCCGCCTACAAGCTGCGCGAAGCAGATTTGATCGCAGTCCCCAGGAGAAGGAAGAAGAAGGCATGACCACGGCAACCACGGAAGCATTGCGACTCACCGACCGGATTAACCGCATCGAACCCTCCGCCACCATGGCGGTGGTGGCCGAGGCCGAAAAGCTGCGCACCCAGGGAATCGACGTGGTCGATTTCGGCGCGGGCGAGCCACACTTTTCCACGCCCCAGCACATCAAGGACGCGGCCATCGGGGCGATCCACGGGAACTTCACCAAGTACACTGCGGTGGGCGGCACGACCGAGCTGCGCGATGCCATCACGCACCGGCACAATGTGGACTTTGACTCGGACTACCGGCGCGAGGAAGTAATTGCCGCGACTGGCGGTAAGCACGCATTGTTCAATGCCATTCAGGTCCTGGTCGATCATGGCGACGAAGCGATCCTGCCCGTGCCCTACTGGGTTTCGTTCAAAGACATCGTGCGCTATGCGGGCGGCAGCTGCGTGCTTCTCGAAACCGACGAGGCCCAAGGATTCCGCGTTACCGCCGAAATGGTGGCGCGCCTGATCACATCGCGAACCAAAGCCATCATTCTCAATTCGCCATCGAATCCTTCGGGCGCCGTGATGAGTCCTGAAGACATGACGGAGGTAATTCGTCTGGCGCACCAGCGCGGCATCTGGGTGCTTTCCGACGAGTGTTACGTGTATTTGAACTACAGCGGCAAAATTTTCTCCCTGGGGCTGTTGCGCGAGTACAAGGAACGCATGGTCCTGCTGGGCTCGCTCTCGAAGACATACGCGATGACCGGCTGGCGCATGGGATATGCGATGGCTCCTGTAGCAGTAGCAAGTGCGATGGCCAAACTCCAGAGCCAATCCACATCGAATCCGACCTCGATCGTGCAAAAAGCTGCCGTGGCAGCGCTGAAGGGACCGCAGGAGTGCGTCGAACAGATGCGCCGCGAGTATATTCAACTGCGCGATCACGTCGTGAAAGGCCTGCGCTCGATCCCGGGCGTAACCTGCACCCTGCCGGAAGGAGCGTTCTACGCCTATCCGAATATTTCGTCGTTCCTGGGCCGGGGAGGTCTGAAGTCCGCGTCAGACTTGGCCGGACGGTTACTGCGCGAGGCTCACGTCGCTACGGTCCCCGGCGAAGGCTTTGGCACGAACGATCACATCCGCGTTTCGTATGCCACCTCGAAAGCGGAATTAGATCGCGGCCTCGAACGGATGCGGAAGTTCTTCGCAGCGCTGTAGCAAGAGCAGGACGGCTGAGTTCGTGAACATCGGGTTCGGTGAGGGCCGTTCCGCTGAGCGGTCCTTTTTGCGCACAAAACCTTCGCATGGGAAATCTATATCCATTGCTGATGCTTCCCGCATTTGATCCGCGCCCGTGGGGTACCCAGGACCTGTCGCCGATTTACCCCAATCACAAGTTCGCGGACAAGATTGGCGAGGCCTGGCTGAGCGGGGACGATTGCAAGGTCGCGAATGGTCCGCTCGCTGGCAAAACCCTGGCGCAGTTGAGCGAGCAGTATGAGCGTGAGTTGGTTGGCGAAGCGGCGCGCGATGCCCGGCGGTTCCCGCTGTTGCTGAAGTTTCTTTTTCCTCACGAGAAATTGTCGGTGCAGGTTCATCCCGATGACGAGCAGGCGGTACGCGTCGGCCAACCCTGGGGCAAGACGGAATGCTGGTACGTGGCTCATGCCCGTCCGGGATCCCAGATCGCACTGGGGTTGAAACCAGGGGTGACAGCGCCGCAATTAGAGGACGCGATTCATCAGCAGCGCGCCGAAGAATTGCTCAATTGGATCAATGTTTATGCGGGAGACATGATCTACGTCGCCGGTGGAACAGTGCATACGCTAGGCCCCGGTTCTGTGATCGTCGAGACCCAGCAGCAATCCGACACGACTTATCGCCTGTATGATTACGGACGACCGCGCGAGTTGCATCTGAAAGACGGCATGGCCGCAGTCAAGGAAAAAGTGAGTTCGGGGAAGGTGGTGCGGCCCGCACCGAGCGATCTTCCCGGCGGGAACCGGCACGTGCCACTGGTGGCAGCCCCTTATTTTGTGGTGGATATGTTTGAGGCAAAAGGATCGCTGGAACTTTCGACGCGCGACAACTCGGGACGGAGTTCGGTGCAGATTCTGGTCGCGGTCGAGGGCTGCGGAGTGGTAGAGGCCCGAGGAATGGAAGCCGTTACGATCACCAAGGGCGACGCGATCGTTGTCCCGGCGTGTATCGGAGAGTTGGGCGTGCGGCCGCAGTGGGCAATCGAGTTTCTTCGAGCTTATGTACCTGGAAAGCAACTTCCCGAGCCGGAAACGCGAATGTAGTTTCGGCTTGATCTTCGATCTTTCATCCGTAAGATCCGTGAGAATCTGTGGCTAAGAATTCGAATTTCTATCCCGTGATCCTGGCCGGAGGACGCGGCACTCGCTTCTGGCCGCTGAGCCGGAAGAAGCGCGCCAAGCAATTGCTCGCGCTCGACGGCAAGCAGACGATGATTCAGCAGACGGTGCACCGTTTGTTGCCCATGGCTCCGGCAAAGAAGTTTTGGATCATCACCAATGAAGATCTGCGGCCCGCGATTGTGAAGCAACTTCCCAAGCTTCCTAAAGACCAGGTACTGGCGGAACCGGTAGGGCGGAACACTGCCCCGGCAATCGGGTTGGCGGCGTTTCTTTTGTTGCGCAAGGATCCCCGCGCCGTGATTGGCATGTTCCCCTCCGATCACGTGATCGCGGACGAAAAGCTGTATCGCGAGACGTTAGAACGCGGAATCGAGATCGCCGCCGCCGGCCCAAACATTGTCGCCCTCGGCATCCGGCCGCGTCGAGCCGAGACCGGCTATGGTTACATCGAAGCGGGCAGCTCCTCTCAGGGCAAAGCTTTGCAGGTGCGGCGCTTCACCGAAAAACCCGACGCCAACAAGGCCGCGGAGTTCGTTGCCGCGGGGAATTACTTCTGGAATAGCGGCATGTTCTTGTGGAGCGCGCGCACACTCGCCGACGCGCTGCGGGAACATCTGCCAAAGACTGCGCCACTGCTGGAAGAGATCGCTTCGGCCTTCGGGACGCGCAAGTTCGCGGCCACGTTTAGGAAGCTTTATCCCAAATGCGAAAACATCAGCGTGGACTATGCTGTGTTGGAACCGCGCTCGGCCAAGGGCGAGCAGGCGGGAAACATTTTTTGCCTACCGTCTGATTTTGGATGGAACGATCTGGGTTCGTGGACAGCGCTGCACGAGCACCACACCGCGAAGAGTAATCCCCCGGAAGGCAATCTGGTAGCGGGTTCTGGCATGTTCCTGCTGAACTCACACGGAAACTACGTTCATGCTCCGGGAAAATTTGTTGCCGCCATCGGCGTGAGCGATCTGGTAGTAGTGGAAACTGCCGATGCCTTGTTGATCACAACCCGGCACCACGCGCAGGACGTGGGCAAGGTCGTCAAGCATCTCGACGAGAAGAAGCTGCACAATTTGACCTAGAGAAAATCCAGACCAATGGCCCAAGAGATCAAGTTCGGAACCGACGGCTGGCGCGGGCTCATCGCCGACGACTTCACTTTCGAGAACGTGCGCCGGGTGGCCGGTGCCATCGCCTCTTACGTGCTGAAGTACGAAGATGCGAAGCGCGGCGTGATGGTCGGATACGACGCTCGCTTTGCATCGCCCCGAGCGGCGCAGATCGTGGCCGAAGTTCTCGCCACCTCCGGCATCCCTGTGAAACTAGCCAATGACTACACTCCGACGCCCGCTGTCTCCTATGCCGTAAAGGAGAACGGCGCAGCTGGCGGAGTGATGATCACTTCGAGTCACAACCCATGGAACTGGAACGGGGTGAAGTTCAAGGGCAATTTCGGCGGATCCGCAACGCCCGCGATCATGAAGCGGATCGAGGAGGAGTTGGCCGCCGGCGCTGCACCGAAGGGAGCCAGAGCTGCCATCGAAGAGGTCGATTTCAAGAAGCCCTACATCGCCGCCGTTTGCGCTTTTGCCGATATGGACCTTATCGCGAAGACCAAATTCAAGTTTGCCGTGGACGCCATGTACGGCTCCGGTCGTGGGGTTCTGACCGGGATCTTTGCCGACCGCGGCGTGCACTATGTCGCAATTCGCCAGGAACTCAATCCGCTGTTTCCGGGAATTAATCCCGAACCAATCGAGCCACACACGAAGATGCTGCAGGAAACCGTGGTTCGAGAAAAGTGCGATGCCGGACTGGCCATCGACGGCGACGCCGACCGCATCGGCGCCGCCGCCGAAGACGGCAGCTTCGTTGATTCGCACAAAATTTTCTGCGTGCTGTTGCGCTGGCTGCTGGAGCGCAAGAAATGGCCCGGAGACGTGGTGCGAGCCTTCAACACAACGCGCATGATCGACCGCATTGCCGCAAAGTATGGCCGCAAACTGCACGAAACTTCGATCGGCTTCAAGTACGTGGCCGATCTGATGATGGACCACGAGATTCTGATTGGCGGCGAAGAGTCGGGCGGCATCGGCTATTCGCGCTTTTTGCCCGAGCGCGACGGAGTTCTGAACTGCCTGCTCCTGGCTAACGTCATGGCCGAGGAAGGCAGGCCGCTCGGCCAGTTGGTGGCTGACCTGCAGCGCGAGTTTGGCCCGCACTATTACGGGCGCCGCGATCTGCACATCCCCGAGGATGTGAGGCAGAATGCGATTCAGCGCGCCCGCGCAGAGAGCACACAAACGCTCGGCCGTTACCGGATCCTGAAAAAGGAATACCTCGACGGCGTGAAGTTCTTTCTCGATGCGCCCACGAACGGCAACGGTGCGGAAGCGTGGGCGCTGTTCCGTGCCTCGGGAACGGAGCCGCTGTTGCGGCTTTACACCGAGGCTTCGTCACCTGATCTGGTCGGCGAGCTTCTGACCACGGGCGAGAGCTTCGTCAAGAACCCGTAATCTGGGGGAGTCGAGAGGAAATCCAACGTTCCCCGTCCGATTTTGCCGCAATAGTGCGATACTTCTAGGTAACGCATCGAATAACCACATGGTGATGGCAGACGTTTCCAGTCCGGCTCAGGCTGATTCGCCTGAGGCCCGCCGCTATAACCGCATCCGGCGGTGGCTGGGTATCGCCGACTTTGTTTTGGGGTTTCTGTTTCTGGTCGTCCTCTTGGTTACCGGATGGTCAGGGTGGCTGCGCGACCTCGCCTATCGCATGGGTTTCCAGAATTATTCTCTAGCGGTTTTCATGTACCTGCTGCTGCTGCTGCTGATCAACAAAGTTCTCGGCATCGGGTTGGACTACTACGGATATCGCCTGGAGCACCGCTACAAGCTTTCGACCCAGCGATTTCGCGCATGGATTTGGGACGAGACCAAGGGCTTTCTAGTTGGACTCGTGCTGGGGAGCGTAGTGGTGGAGTTGCTCTATTTCACCATCCGGCAGTGGCCGCAGAATTGGTGGTTGCTGGCATGGGCGCTGTTCATGGTGCTCTTCGTAGTGCTGGCTCAGCTTGCACCGGTTGTATTGTTTCCGATCTTTTACAAATTCGAGCCCTTGGAAAATGAAGAATTAAGGCGGCGGTTGGTTGTGCTCAGCGAGCGTGCCGGTACGCGCGTGCGCGGCGTCTACCGTTGGAAGCTCTCCGAAAAAAGTAAGAAAGCGAACGCGGCTCTCACCGGCCTGGGCGCTACACGCCGCATCATTTTAGCCGACACCCTGCTGGACAACTACACTTCCGACGAAATCGAAGCGGTTCTGGCCCACGAACTCGGGCACCATGTCCACCGCCACATTCTGAAGAGCATTTTCGTACAGGCGGGGATCACGCTGTTCGGTTTCTGGGCTGCCAACTGGGCATTGCACTATGCGCTGGATCATCATCTGTTCGACTTCGACGGGCTGCACGATTTTGCCAACCTGCCGCTGCTGGCCCTGGTAGCCACGGTGCTTTCATTCCTGTTGATGCCGGCTCTCAATGCCTATTCGCGCTACAACGAGCGCCAGGCGGACCGTTACGCGTTCGAATCCATCGCCAGCGTCGAACCTTTTATATCTTCCATGAATAAGCTGGCAGAACAGAACCTGGCGGAGCGAACACCGGCGAAGTGGGTGGAATGGTTTTTCCACTCCCATCCGTCCATCGCTCGCCGGTTGGCGGCGGCCGACGAATGGGGACGGACGCAAGCCGCGCATCCGCACGTCTCATAGAAGGTCCGCATCCCCGACGGCTCGGCGCCTTCGCAGAATCTCAACCACGCGCTGCAGATCCTCTTCCGTATCGACCCCCACACTGTCATGCGGAGTTTCGCCGACGAAAATCAGAATGCCATTTTCCAGGAAGCGCAGTTGCTCCAGTCGCTCGCTCCTTTCCAGCGAAGACTCCGGCAGAGTTACGAAGCGGTCCAAGGCAGACTTACGATAAGCGTACAGGCCGAGGTGCTTGAAATATCGGGGCAGCGTGCCGTCGCGATCGAAGGGAATAGTGGCGCGGGAGAAATAGAGCGCGCGCCCATTCAGATCGGTCACGACTTTGACCGCGTTCGGGTTCGCAATATCAACTTCGGCAGCCGGCGTCATCAATGTGCCTACTTGCGCGGCAGGATCCTCCATGACCTGAAGCAACGTTGCGATGTGCTCAGCGCGAGTAAGCGGCTCATCTCCCTGGACGTTAATGTAAACGTCGGCTCCTTCACGATCCGACACTTCGTGAACGCGCTCAGTACCGCTTTGGTGCGCAGACGAAGTCATCTGTGCTTTCCAGCCACGCTCGTGACAGACCCGCGAAATTTCCTCGGAGTCCGTGGCCACGATGACATCCGCCAGCAGCGCCGAGGACCGCACCGCCTCGTACACCACGCCAATCAGCGGCTTGCCCGCGATCTCACGCAGCAGCTTGCGCGGCAGACGAGTCGAGGCCAGGCGAGCGGGAATGACAGCGATCGCTTTCATGGTCCTTATTTCGAATTGAGGCCCAGAGCAGTAGGATGGCTGGGTTGATACAGGCCAATCGCTCCGCCGCTCGGCAATGGAATCGTAGTCTTGATACCCCAGGGCGCTCTTTCTACCTCGGTGCACTGAACATTCCTGGACTGCAGTGAGGTGATGAACGCCTCGAGATCATCGCACATCAGATACAGCACCGCCCCCAGCAGATCGTGGCCTGCATGGCGCTGCGAGAACTCCCCGTCCAGCGGGTGAATGCCCGCCTCGGCCGGAGGCATCGCGAAAATCATCCAGCCTTCGCCTACGTCCACATAGCGGAACCCGAGGACATCACGGAAGAAGGCACGGTCGGCTTCGGGATCTTTGCTGTAGAGCAGAAAATGAGCGCCGATGATCATGCCGCCGAGTATATCGCAGCAGCTCTACGGTTCAACCACCCTACCCTCTGCGCGTTCAGTCCTGTTTGTTCAGCGTAGGTAAGACCGCAACGTCGACGATGGCGGGATCGTCGCGAAGTTTGATGTACAGGGTCTTTGCCTTCGGCGGTGGAATCGTCAAGGCATCTTCGACGAAGCCCTCCGGAACGGCCACCGGGTTGGCGAAATCAGGATCGGTACTCACGGAATCAAGCAGGAAAAGGTTGTCGCCGCTCACCGTACATTGCATTTCCGGCGAAGAAGCGCAACGAAATCCCCTGAGCTTGGGAAGACGCACCAGATTCACCAGCGCCTGCCAGTCGCCTTCGATGCCGTCCGCGGTAACGGGACGAAACTTCAATGGTCCGAACGCCGAAGGACCAAGCAACTTCATGGGATCGAGAATTGCAAAAACCGTCTTCGAGTCCTGCAGCGTCAAATTGCCGTCCTTGAAGCTGAGCAGCACGCGGAAGGACTCATCAGCGGTCGCCACCTCAATTTTTTCCGTCGTGGGAAACGTCTCCGGGACCTGGGTCTTGAGAGAGAAGTTTAACCGTCCTTCTTGCGGAAGCTCCTCGGTACTCCCCAGGCGAAATAGGGACGCGGAGGTCGCCGGGTCCAGTTGCACGCTCTTGGTCAGAACGCTCACTTTCGGCCGGGGAGCATCGATCTCGGTTCTGAGATCGAGGACGCGGCCGTCCTTGAGGGTTATGTGGGCCACCGTCGAATTTCCGGGGTGAAGGACGGTAGCAGCGGCCCCCTCGTGCACGGTCAGTTTGAGTTCGTCCTGCTGGTTCGCGCGGGTCAGCGAACCCGGAGTAAAGTGGAGCCCGTCCAGTTCGAGACTGTTGACCTGATCCAGCCTCGTGCCTTTGAGCATACCGTCGGCGTCGCCTGCGTGAATGCTGAAACTGTCGAGACGGGCTGCCTCGGCATAAGCGTGCAGCGGAATCTCGTCGGCGTCGCGGAGACCGAAGCTCCTGACCACCATTTTCAGCGATCCCGCCGAGGCCTGCTGCAGCCCAACTTTCACCTCGAGCTCGTCGGGTTTGGAGGCCTTCCATTCGGCCTTCATCGCTTTACCCTTGTCATCTTTCAACGTGACGTCACTAACACAGCAAGCGCCGGGGGACTGCAGGTGCAGCGTATCTTCACGGCCGACAATAAGCGCACTGGCATCTTTCGAGGCCACAATCCATTGTTCGCCTCTGGCGGTGCGCAAGCGATAGTGCGGTCCGTCGAAGGAACTGAATCCCCAGTTTCCGCGCAAAACTCCAGTTACTTCTCCGTCGAGGTCCACATCCTTGAGGGCCTGCGTATCGATCGAAAATCCACCGCGCATTGGCTCGGCTTTCGCGGGTAAGTCGATATCGCGTCCAGCTTTGGTTTGAACGTGCAGGGTGAAGTTATGGGCAAGGTTCGTGGCAAAAACCAGCGGCGCGCCTTCGGCCGGAAGCAGCAGCGACGGCATCCCGGCGCAAAACACCTGCGTCGCATCCACCGCTCGCAGCGGTGGAGGAGGAAACGGGCGCACCGGCGGCAGGCCGATCACCAGCACCGACTTGGGATTGCGAAACGAAGGAGGATTGTTGAGGCGCAGATTCAACTCATCCTTCTTGGGCACGGACAGCGCCGGAATGTACTGGTACTGCGCGGTATGGGTAGTGCCGAGAATACGGACCACGTCGACCACCGCGCCGATGTAAGGACTGTAGTAACCACCACGGGCGGTAGGGGTTGAACTGATCTGAGCGAGCAGGTCGGTGGACGTACTAGAGGTCAAAGCCGCCATCATGGACTGGCTGTGGGCGTCATCGAGTACAAGCTGGTCGGTGTTTTGCGTGAGGCACGGCCCTTGCTGCGCGCTGGGCTTATCGAAACACTGCTGGTCGAGGCGAATGTTCAGACTGCGCGCCAGCAGCGTGGTGCGCGCCTTCAGTTGTTCGGGATCGGTGTTGGAAGTCTCGCGAACCGCGTCGAGATATTTTTCCAGGCGCGCGCGGTCCAGTCCGGCCTGCACCAGATCCTGCGCCGCGCGCACGAAAGCGCCGGGTTTGCCGCGAACGGCCGCGCGCAGCGTGCTGAAGGCTCCTCCGGTCTCGGGAGCCAGGAACACCAGCGCCTCCTCGGCCTCTTCCGGCACGGTGACATAGACGCCTTCGTTTCGAATGGGCCGGCTCCAGGTCTCCACCCGCGTGAACCAGTTGTCCGGCGGCGGATTGGTCGCGCCGCGAAGGAATACGACGATCATCAGGTAGCGGACCGACTGGCTCTCGGGTAGATCCGCGTGAACCCATAACCGATCACCAGCCTGCAAACTCGGCACTTCGGCGATGGGCAGGGTCGCTCCAGCCCGCTGCACCCGCACTTCCACCTTAGGACCGATGAGATCAAAAGCAGCCGTGTCCCCAGCCGCACGAATAGCCAGGCCTGCCGTAAAAAGACAAACTGCCGCTGTAATCTTCCAGCAATGAAAACGTGAAAAGAATTCCGTCAAACGGATTACTCCCTTACAAGATTTTGACATTACAAGCAATTCTAGAAAAATGGGCGCTCACCTAAGGCCAAAAAGAGAGTAGGAACATCATGTCTGACGTTACAGTGTCGGGCGTTCCCAGGTCCATGAACGCTTCCGCAACACCCTTACACATTCCTTCGAACGCGCGTAAGGTCAGACTAGCAGAGAAATGCCGTTCTCGAGCAAACTGAGAAGTTCCCTCCCAGCGTTCGCTTGTGCGATACTTTCTTATCAGGGGAGCCATGCCTGCACGCCATCAGGAGAAGAGCCAGCAGTTTGTTCTACAATGTTGAAAGGGCGAAGACGCTAGACTTCGGTCATCTTCTTAAGTCAATATAAACATTGAAGTTGTGCACCGTGGCGGTGTAGCTCAGGTGGTTAGAGCGACGGTCTCATAATCCGTAGGTCGTAGGTTCGAGTCCTACCGCCGCCACCAATTAAATCAGCAAGTTCCGAAGGAATCGGAGTTTCAGCTTCGGATGGGAGTTGCGCCTGGGTTGCATTTTGTTGCTGGCCCTCTTCAGCCTTCTCGCCGCTCTTCCCGTCCACATCGAGCCGATCCACGAACGAGACGTTCGCTCCTGGGATGAGGTGCCCGTATGTGTCGACAGTGACCTGGATCGAGCTGTGCCCCATCTGCTCTTTCACGTACACGATCGAGGCTCCGCTCTGGATCAGCTGCGAGCCGAACGTGTGGCGAAAATCGTGAAGCCTGATCTTCCGCAGCCCCGCCTTCGTGAGCACTGGCTGAAAGTAGCGATGGTAAAGGTTGTCGGGATCTAGAATCGCTCCGTCCGGCGATAGGAAAACGAGCTCGTCGGAGATGTCGTTCTTGCCCTTCAGGAAAGACTCCAGGAGGCGTTTGTCACGGAGTGCGATCAGCGCTCGCCTCAGCTCTCGGGACATGTCCACGCGACGGCTTTTCTTGCTCTTCGTCGTGGTGTGCTCGCGTCGCACGTAATTGTGCTGGACGACTATGAAGCGATTCGCATCTTGCTCGTCTTTCCCGAACTGGATGTCTCCCCACTGTACGGCAACGAGCTCGCCCGTCGAAGGCCCGCCCGCAATGCCATCAGAAACAGCGGGTGATACTCAGGGCAAATCTCTCTCGCCGCCTGTAGAAATTGCTCAGCTTCGCTCGGCGTCAAAGAGACGCCCTTGACCTCTGCCGTCTTAGCGATTCGCGTGAAACGACCAAGGCGCGCAGCAGGATTCACTTCGATGATGCCCGCTTCGATGGCTTCATTGAATATCCCGCGGATCACGCACAGCGCGTTCCTGACCGTGTTGCGCGACAGCTCCTTCTCGATCAGCGCGTTAATCATCGCCTTGATGTCGTCGCGTTTGATCTGATCGAGAGGTCGGTTCCCGAAGCGCGGCCGAAGGTACTGCTCGATCACTCCCTCGTATCCGTCGGCCGTGGAGGTCTTGCATTCGACTCGTGCGTAGTCCTTCAGCCACTTATCCGCGTAAGAGCCGAAGCTCTGAGATTTTTCGACGCCGTTAAAGAGCGCGAGGTCACCTAGGGCGAGCTTGGCTTCGAGCTGGCGCCGTATCTGCTCTGCGAGTTCTCGGCTCGTGCCGACGCACTTCGCCTTGCGCTTGCCGTGGTAGTTTACGAACACGTACCACTTGCCGCCGTGTTTTCGGATCCTTACACCCATTAGCGTTCCGCCAACGCGAACCTTATTGAAATCGTTTCCTCAAATCGACGCCATTTCATTGGCCGCTACCCATTGGTCAGCGTACGTTTCGAACGTTGGCCTTGATTCCTTCCCTTGTCTGCTAGAAACGATTCGGGCATTAAACGTGTTTCAGTTCCGCGAGAATCTTGTCAATAGTTTGCGACACGTCCGAATTCTGAATACGGTGACTTTCGAGCCACGCGTCGAAATCACGGCGCCTTATCAGAATCTTCCCGCCCACTTGAACGGCCGGCAAGGGATTGAGAACGCTGTGAATCCATGTTCGGATCGTCCTTTCAGAAATAACGGCGTAGTTCTGTAATGTTCTGAGATCCAGCCATTCGGCGGAATTCCGTGGATTGGTGAACCTCATTGGATCGTCCCCTCATGACTTGCATCGAGCTACCGCTTAGGATCCCGTAGGCAACTTCTTCCGAGTTCGCTTCCTCGCACCGGTCGATGCCGGGGGAATTAAACTCGCTCCGCGGTTTATAGCGTCGGACGGAAGGAGTAAGTCAATTTTGCGGTTTCCCACCCTCGCCTCAGGAATGCCTTTTGAGAGCGCGAGAGCTCTGTAATCAATGTGCGAGAGCATATCCTTATACTCAGCGAGTTGACGCTCTGCTTCTTCCGGGGTCCCCCTCCAATGTTTAAACTCAACCAGCATCAAACATCTCTCGAGACGAGCCTGCATGGACGATCTCCATTGAGAGTCTTCGAAAGTTCCTGATGGAAGTGATGCGATTGTCTGCTCCAGGTCGGTTGTCGATTGAAGTACAGAATGCCTCAACCATCCGCCGCCCAACTGATTGACTACTTTCGCCAGTTCGGAGAGCGGAACTTGCGCTGCTATAGCGGCAATTTTGGTCCAGGTCGGCGGTGGGGAGAGCGAACGTTCGACCCGAGATAGATAGGTGGGATCAATCTTGGCTCGACGAGCAAGTTCCCGGGTTGAAAGCCCAGCATCCGTGCGCGCCCAACGCAACAAAGACGGGAAACGGGCAAAAAACAGTTTCCGTGCGTGATCATCGCTATGGTCGGCCAGCTTCCGGCCCGTAACGTCTTCCCGAATGGAGCCCCGACCGTGTTTTCGTTCCAACTCTAGCGTGTCTTGACGATGTCGTCGCAAAGTTAAAACCGCCTTTCTTGAGGGTTAGATTCTGGTCTCGCAGATCTCGATCAGGCAAATGGAAAGTCCGGCTCTACTCCATCTTCTGAATTCGCCCCGAATCTGAATGTTCGGCCCTTAAGATAGTTGTTGTAGCTAAGTGTAGCCTGAGCTACACTCTAATACAGACTTCAGAAATAGTCTAGTCGAATAGCGCTATCGATTTGCCAGGAGACCAGAAAATGAAAAGCACAGAACAAGCGCGAGAATTGAAGAAACTCACAGACAACATCGCTGAGAACCTACGGACTATTCAATCGTTTGGATATGAACTCAGCGATCTCAACCAGCTTGCGGGGGCAACCGGCAGAGTCGTTGCCAATTTGGAGTCGCTGCCAAAGTGGAGCGTCGATGAAGTCGAGGAAATCTGCACGAAGGCAGCAGCGGCCTTAGCTGCGCTCAAGCAACTCGATGAGTCGGACTGGACGGTGGATGCGATCGACGAACTCGGCAGGAAGGCTGCTGAGACTGCAGCTACGCTGCAACAACTTGAGCAAGCATCATGAAGCAATTCAGAAAGGTCGTGAACGTTTCGGACGCTGAAAGAAGATCCGTTCGTAATCTGGCCCGTCAGCGGCAGCAACCGATGGCGGGCCATATCCAGAACGTGAGCGAGAACCCACATCCCAGACCAAAACTCATTGTGGACGCTCGCTCCCCAAAACTCAAGAGAGGAGACGCACGTGAGCGCTATGGTAGACCATTTTTCGGATTCAGCTTCATCTTCGGTCATGCCGACTTCGGGATTGAGATGTCGGCGTAGACGGTATCAGGACGGCAGCCCATTAACCGAACGACGCAAGCAATGCTCGCACGCAGCGAATAAACACTGTCCACACTGCGTATGGGTCTATCGTTTTACCGAATACATTGATGGCAAGAAAATCCGTCCGAAGAGGATTTTGGGCACCGTAGAGCAATTTCCCACAAAGGACGATGCGAAGCGTGCGTGCGAACACTATCGGATGTCCGCAAATGCGGAGGTTCCCCGGACGAACACGACCATGCGGGGACTGATTGACCTCTACACCGAACGGATCCTCAAACCGTGCATGAATGTCCCAATTGGAGGAACTCAAGATCCAAACGAACCAATGGGTTTCAAATGTGCCAAGAGCTATCTTGGACAACTTAGAAACCGGATTACTGGCCGCTGGGGAGGCTACTCCGTGGCCGACTTCGAAAGACCAGAAATCTGGTGGTCGGTGCAGGAATGGCTCAAATCCTTGGTCCGGTCGCCGAAAAATCCGAGCGGCTTCGCCCCTAAGACCGTACGCCTGGTGTTCGCGACGATGGGCCAGCTTGCAAAATACGCCGTGAAATGGGGCTATTTGAGTCAAAACCCGTTCGCTGGGAAAGAGGGACAAGAGCGGCGGATTGACCCGCCCCGGGGTTCGACGCTGAGACTGACCAAGGCGAACCAGCTCACACCTGAGCAGTCTATCTGGTTGATATCGCATCTTCCTCTGCGCGAGAAGGCGGCGGTCACATTGTCCGCGTGGCTCGGGCCACGGGGGAGCGAAATCTTCGGGTTGAAGTGGATGGACCTTGACCTGACTGCGGCGGTCGTTACTTTCCGTCGCGGAGTCGATGCGGGCCGAATTACGCCGGGAAAGACTACCCCTTCTAACACTCAGATGCCGCTGCCCAAAGAAGTTGTGCAGGTACTGCGTGTGTGGCACTCGGCGACACCCTATAACAAGCCTGAAGACTGGATTTTCGCTTCGTGGCAAAAGAAGGGAAAGAACCCAATTTACCCGCAATGCCTCATGAGTCTCATTCAGCAGGTCGCGCGCAAGTTGGGGCTGCCGCATGTCACCTGGTACAGTTTTCGACACTCTCTCAACGCATTGGCGAAAGAGTGCCTTCCTCGGGAGGAGCGGAGGATAATGCTGCGCCACGGGAACACGGCGGCGGAGGAGGGCTATGGTGAGGTTCCGCTGGAGGGGAAGCGGGAGATTGCGCAGCGCCTTTGGACACGCATGAGGGAACGGCTCGGTGGTGACATGATCCGGTCCACGAACCTGCCAGGCGAAACGACTGGGGATGATGCGCCAGGGTTGGAAACGGATGCGAATCATTCGCCAGCGACCGAGCCGAGCAGTCGTGGAACGGCAGTCGAGTGCTCGGTCGAGCTGAACCGCGAGCCAATGCTCGCGAGGCTCGAGCACGGAGGCGGTCAGCGGCAGCGCGCGTGGCGTGGGTCACAATTCGTGCAAACAGGGCTAAGAAAGCGCCTGCCAAGGCCGGAAGTGACCCAGATTTGACCCTGAGCACCAAAACGGAAATTGCCTAGCGCCTTATGCGAGAAACAGAGAAGTCGTGTTCGAAGAAGACCTTACACGCGCGGAGAAGAACTCTCTCTGAAATCTTCGGACGCAGAGCTGAGCTTATAAGTAGTATACGCTTGTTACGTGCGATGCGAAGCGAAGCGCTAACAAAATAACATTATCCGCATCCGCGAACGGCGGAATTGGCTGGCTACGGATGGGTCTTAGCCACATGTCTGGGTCTTCTCCCGCTCCCACTTTCGTGAGGAGGACCTCGCACCTGAGGCATCGATTCGTTCCGCCTATCAAGGATCGCTGTATTTCACCTTCATGGCCGGGTCACGGAGAGTGACTTTCGAACAAGAGGCGGCCGTTCAAGGAGGCCGCCCCGTAAGGCGGACGATCCCTTTACGCTGCTACAGCAACGTTATGGAAGGTCGAGGTGACGGCCTCAAACGTCTGAACCTTGGGCGTTCCATCGATCATTCTTGCCAAGGTTTTCAACACTTCTGGGTAGGCATTGGTGTTGTAAGCTTCTGCATTGGTTTTGCTCTCCCACAGACTGATCGCAATCACATCCACGCTGCCGGGATTTGACAATGTGATTTCGTCCTTGAAGCCCTTTTGCTTGCGAAGTAAAGGAAGGACTTGGTTTTCAAAGGTCTGGGTATAGTCAGAAAGCGTGTTCGATTTCAGACGAAAAGAGACGTTGCGTGCAAACATATGAAACCTCCTAAAAGGTTGCTATCGCTAAGAGGAGATAACTTCAGATGGGCTGACTTAGTTCAGGGAACCTGAAAGAGGGGAAGGTGGACGCACCTCAATTTCACGCTAGTCCTCTGCAACACCATTGTCAAGCTGCCCCAACTGCAACAAGGCAATCAATCATGTTTATTTGTTGGACGTTGAAGGAACTCACCGGGCAGGAGGGCGTGTCGGACATTTTTGAACGTTTCTCTCCCAGAGTTGGCAGGCTTGCAGATAAGCATGCCTCAGAGTGAAACCAGAAGTTCCCCGACTACGAGGAGCCGCTCGCTCATTACTTTTTGTCCAGATACTCGCCGGGAACATCATCCTGCGGCACCTCATGCGTCCGAACCTCCTTCTCGTCAGTGTCACCAGCGTGTTCTACGCCCGTCACCGCGTCGGCTTCGAACGCGTTTCCTTCCTCGATCAACTCGGTCACACTCTGAGAATCCGCACCTTCGATGTTGGACAATCCCTGTAAATCTCGCGATTGCCCACCTCTCGCCCTCAGTCCTTCGATTGCAAATGCCTCCGTATCCACGCTCTGGCTTTTTCCCCGAACCCGTGTCCTGAGTGCGGCCGGCGTCTTCGCACCGGTTGTCTTCTTGCCGAGGGCCTTCGTTTTCACCACCGCCTTTTTCAAAGCGGGCTTCTTCTTCGCCAACTTCTTCTTCGGGGCTGCCTTCTTCTTGGCCACTTTCTTTCTGACCGTCTTCTTGACTGGCATCCCCTTCTTCGCAGTAGTTTTCTTCAGCTTTGTGTGCTTCTTCTTGGTTTTCTTTTTAGCGGCCATACGCGCAGTCTACCACCGGCACATGCGTGCCCACGAAACCGAGCTCAAGCCTTCCGAAATGTAGGAGCGGGTTCTCGATACTCGTATGGCTCCCTGCCGCAAGTGCTTGAGGTTCTCGCAAGAAAACGGCTCTAACGAAACGTGGAATTCACCACCCGTCTTGCTGATGCCCGCCTGCCACGTCCCTGTGTTCTGGATCACAGCCTTCCCTTTTGTCCAGATCGCACAATGAAGGACGGAGGGCAAAACTATGCACGGCAACGAGAAGGTAATCGAGCAATTGAACGCAGCTCTCGCTTCTGAATTGACCGCAATCGTTCAGTACATGGTTCAATCAGAGACCTGCCAACACTGGGGATACGTGCGCATAGGCGACTTCCTGAAGAGACGCGCAATCGAGGAAATGGGTCACGCCGAAGGTCTTATTGAACGCATCGTGTTCTTGGATGCCACGCCAAAAGTGGATGTCGCTCTGACTCCCAAATTCGGCGCTAACGTGCAACAGCAACTCGAAGGCGACCTCAAGGACGAGGAAGATGCCGTACACCAGTACAACTCCGCTATGAACATCTGTGCCGAAGCTGGCGACAACGGATCAGGTGACTTATTTCAGCGCATGCTCAAGGACGAAGAGGGGCATGCGGACTTCTTGGACGCTCAGCTTCATTCCATCAAGGAAATGGGTATCGGCACTTACCTCGCGCAGCAGTTGCACGGCGAGAAGTAGTTTCGGAGGACAGCGTGTCGTCTTCGACCTCATGGGGTTCAACCATCACGCCGGCGTTACGCAGGTCACTGAACTACGTGTAGCCGCTGGTCGCCACATTCGGATTGGTATGTCCTGTGAGTCGGGACAATTGCTTGCAAGAACAGGTGAGACAGCCCCCTTCGGAGCCTTCCTGAGATAGTGGCTAATTTGATCTTGACTTGAATCCGCCATAGGTCAGGTAGACGCCGAGGACGAGCGAAAAAGCTGTGTACACGTAGAAGAGTTGTCGGTAGTGAAGCTGCCCAAGGAAAAGGCCCGCTTCCATCTCATGCGGCAGAAACAAGAAGAATAGGCTCTTGATGAGCGCCATCCAACCGACAAGGGTGACCACGATGACGAGCGCACCGCCCGACCAGATATTGTGCGCGAGAACCATCGCCAGGCCAGCCCCCAGCGTGATTACACCAAGGATCAACGTCATCGCGGAGTTCTGAAGAAGGGCGGTCACCGTCTCCACGGTCGCTTGTCCACGGGTCATCATGGATAGCCCGATGAGAATGCAATACAGACCGATCAGCCTGCTGAGGAAAAGTGTACGTGGCGACATGGTGCCCTCCAGTCGTTGCAACTATCTTAACGTGGCTGTTTTGAGCGGATCGGCCAATCGAATAGCGGAATAGAAGAGGTCCTAATCTATTTGTTTTTCAAACGCCACACGATAGTGAGCGGGTCCCGACCTTCGCCGGGGCTGATGAGTCCGCGCCGTTCCAGCGCCTTGATCGTATTGCGATTAGCAGAGAGGGGGCGGATTACTTCGCTGTCTTTTAATCGGCGCAGAATAGGGTCGCCGCCGAGCGAATTAGCTTCAAGCTGGAATCCGTCTTGGATGTGCGACAGGAGGTCTTGTTCACCCTCCGTGAGTTTCGGAGACACACTGGCAGCACTGGCAGCTTTCTTCTTCGCCATTTTCACGTCCAATCGCGACGAGGTTAGCTCTCCGTTTCGCCCAGTCGAAGCACTGGGGATTCCGTTCGGCAACAGACGCCATACCGCTGCCAAATCTGAAACCACGGGCTATGTGCGAGCATTTCGTCGTGCCTTCGATTCGCAGCAGAGATGTCGCTTGCGCTGAGTGGCCTAATATCCGGCGCTTCGAACATTTCCTGTAGCTGCTCAATCTCGCCAATGATGCGTTCAACGTCCATGCGTCACAATCATCTAAGAGAAGGCGCGGAGCGGTCAACCTGAAGCGGCAGCTAGCCTGAAATCCCTCGCTTTGTGACAAAATAAACCACAAAGCTTCCCAGCCAATGACCGCCCTTACACTCCGACGCTAGAATGTGGATTGATGTTTAAAGTCGCTAGCTGGAATTTGAATTCTGTTCGCTCTCGGCTGACCCATGTCACGGCATGGCTGAAAGTTCGCGAACCGGATGTGTTGTTGCTGCAAGAATTGAAGGGGACGGAGTTCCCGTCCGAAGCCTTCAAGTCGCTCGGCTATGAGAGTGTCGCGGTGACGCAGAAGGCCTATAACGGGGTTGCGATTCTGTCGCGACATCCGATGAAGACGATTGCTAAGGCTCTCGTCGGAGATGATTCCGACAGCCATGCGCGGTTCTTGGAGATAATCATCAACGGCATCCGCATCGTCAATATTTATCTTCCCAATGGCAATCCGGTAGGGAGTGACAAGTTTGCGTACAAGTTAGCTTGGATGGATCGACTGACTCAGCAAATGATTAGATGGAAGCAGGACGATGTGCCGACGCTAATAGGCGGCGACTTCAACGTGATTCCTGAGGACATCGACTGTCACAAGCCGTCTTCGTGGGAGCACGATGCTTTGTTTCAGCCGGAGCCGCGAGCCCGCTATCGTGCGATGTTGGGTATGGGCTATACGGATGCGTTCCGGTCGTTGCACGCGGGCGAAATGGGACACTTCACATTTTGGGATTACTTTCGGCAGGCGTTCCAAAACAATCGAGGTATACGAATCGATCACTTCTTATTATCCCCAACGCTGGCAGATCGACTGGAAAGCTGCGAAATCGATAAGGGACCTCGGGGGCAGGAAAAGCCCTCTGACCACACCCCCATAATCGTCACGCTATCCGATCTGCCATAATCTCCAAATGTGCGGACGGTATCGATTGTCGCGGAGGAAGCAGCTTGTCGAGGAGTACTTCGATAGCGCCCCTTGGGACGAAGGCTGGTCTCCTCGCTACAACATCGCCCCCACCCAGCCCGTCCCGGTAATCCGCCAGCATCCGAAAGAACCTGTTCGTCAAATTTCGACCGATGCGCTGGGGGCTCATTCCGTCATGGGCGGCAGACCCGTCTGTCGCCTCCCGGATGATTAACGCAAGATCGGAGACTGCATCCACGAGGCCCGCGTTCCGTGACGCGTTGAAGATCTCGCAGGTGCCTGATCCCCGCAGACGGGTTCTACGAGTGGGTACGGACGGGAAAAGCCAAGCAGCCATATTGCTTCGAAGTCAATGACGGAGAGTTGTTCGCATTCGCAGGATTGTGGGATCGCTGGAAAGACGCTAGCGGTGGCTGGATAAAGACCTGCTCGATTCTGACCACGACCCCAAATGCTGTGACCTCAGCCGTACACGACCGAATGCCCGCCATTCTCGATCCAGACAGCTACGACCTCTGGCTTGATCCGGGCATGCAGGATGTGGCTGCGGCCTCCGAACTATTGAGGCCGTATGATGCTCGCCTGATGCGTTGCTATCCCGTGAGCACGCGGATCAATCACGTGGCTAACGACGACGAAGAATGCTCCGCACCCGTGGAACTCGCGCAGACTCAGAATCCACTTTTTTCGTAGCCGGTCAAGCCAGCCGACGGACTTGTTGAGACCACCGAAAACCGCGTGCACTCTGCTGAATTTCATGCTACATTGACTTTGTGAAGCGCCTGCTTCAATTCCGATCGTCATTACGACTCAGTCCATCCCGACTGAGTTATTAACTCCTGCACAATTTCTAGCTTCAGGCCCGTGACGGAACTGGCATACGTAGCTGCCTCAAGAGCAGCCTTTTGTGGGTTCAAATCCCACCGGGCCTACCAGAATTCCACTTGTTCTTTGACAATTTCGACGGAGAGTGGGCCGCACAGTAAGGCACTTGTCTGCTAAACAAGGGCTCTCGCAAGAGGCTAACGGGTTCAGCTCCCGTACTTTCCGCCAAGCGGAAGGTACTGCTGAATGGCCGGCAACTGGTCCTGAAAACCGGGGCATCGTGATGAGCGATGGGCGTTCGATTCGTCTACCTTCCGCCAAGTTTGCACAGGTGCGTGAGCCCGGCCGAAACGGACCGGCTGTAACCCGGTCTCCCCGAGTGGGACGCGGAGGTTCAAATCCTCCCCTGTGCACCAGAGTGCCAGCGTGTGCGAATTGGAATAGCAGCCTGTCTTAGAAACAGGTGTTTGAGAGTTCGAATCTCTCCGCTGGCACCAGACCTCTTAGATGTTCATTTTCTCGCGCTTTTCTCAACCTCGGGCGGAAGCATTCTCCACTTGCCTCGATACAGCGGCACTTTTCGCTGAACCAAGACTGCTTCTGGCTCTTCAAATTGACTTAGATCCTCGATACTCAAGCGGGGCGCCTCAGCGATTTCATCAATCTCAGCCATGATTTTCGCGTCACTCTCTTTTGACCTCTTTTCTGGTGGCTTTCGGGCCCAATCCCTCCACTCCGGCCTCATTAGCTTATCCCACAATTTGGAGGCCAGGAAATCTCCTTCGACCGGCGGGTAATGAGCAAAGGACATCACCCCTCTCAGCTTTTCTTCGTCCGAAAGCTGCGAGTAATGAGCATCCAAGTTGGCGAGATCGGCCTTCAGATCGTCTCCGCGAATGAATTCTTGATCGGAATCCAGAAACAACGGCGCTGTTCTCTCATGGAGTTTGTCGCGCGACGTAAACGCCATACAGAAAGGTAGGTAGTACAGATAGGCAATATCAATCTTGTTCGTTGGGCGTTCCCGGCCAATGAGATCGGCACCGAGGCCAATGCAGAAGAACAGATCGACCAAGAGCAAGTGGGCCGTGTACGGCGAAAAGTCTGCGATCGGGGTACTACCGTTTGCTCTCCATCGCTCCAGAACGGTGCGAGCTAGATCCTCGGGTTTATAAGCCTCCAAAGCGTTTGCTACATAGCGAGATCCCGGCTTCCGCAGAAGCTCGGCGGCCGCAACCTTTGCCGCAACCAGATCCTTGGGGCGACCAACACGTTTGATGATTTCTCGCCCCTGCCTGAATAGCGCATCAAGGTCGATCCCTGAAAGGGCATCGCGCCACGTTTTCGCAAATCGACGTTCTACGTCCAAGAACTCGTGTTCCTGCCAGCGGTTGAGTGCAGCCGCTTCGGGCGGGGAGTCGTATACCACTGCGCGTCGTCCATTCTGAGTGTTGACTGGATTTCCACCAGGTACCACGGGGACATGTCGCAATTCGACTGTCTGTCCGAGCAACTCATTCGCCGACAATGTGTGGTGATGAACATTGATTGCACCACCAATGGGAGTCTTCTGTGCTAGGTTGCCGACGACATCTTCGGGACTTCGACCTTTCTGCACTTCCTTTTCTAGATCGGCAAGTGTCTCCGTGAAGAAGAGGGGCGTTATGCAAGGGAAATAAAAGGTGTCCAACCACACAGCTTCGTCGACGGACAAGCTCTGCAACACCGATTTGTCGAACAAGAGAATTGGTCCTGCGCCTGGCATTAGAGTTCTCCAGCTACTGCTTGGTTGCGCGGGCAGGATTTGCACCTGCGTTTAGAGGTTATGAGCCTCTCGTATTGTCCTACGCTACTACCGCGCCACAAATTACCTAACGCAAAAAGAAATGGTCCGGGTGGCAGGAGTTGAACCTGCGTGGACATGTGCCCAAGACATGTGGGTGGCCGCTACCCTACACCCGGATTATGGGAGAGGGCCTTGCAGCCCTCTCCTTTCTACCCCTTCACGCAGACCACCTGGCGCAACGTGTGCACCACGTCTACCAGATCGCGCTGCGCTTCCATCACTGCATCAATGGACTTGTACGCCATCGGTGTTTCGTCGATGACGTCCGCGTCCTTGCGGCATTCGACGCCAGCCGTTGCCTTGGCGTGGTCGTCCAAGGTGAAGCGGCGCTTCGCCTCTGTACGTGACATGGCGCGTCCGGCTCCATGACTACAGCTCATGAAGCTTTCCGGATTGCCCTTGCCGCGCACGATGTACGAACGCGCTCCCATGCTGCCGGGAATAATTCCCATGTCGCCTTCACGTGCACGTACTGCGCCCTTGCGCGTGATGAGCACGTTCTCGCCGTAGTGGTGCTCCCAGGTCACATAGTTGTGATGGCAGCTCACGACTTCCACATTGGCTTCGAACGCCGGAACTTCTCCCGAGCCCTGCACCGCCGCGATCATGTTCTGCATCATCAGATCGCGGTTGGCCAGCGCGTAGTCCTGCGCCCAGTGCACCGCGCGGACGTAGTCCTCGAAGTGCTCCGTGCCCTGCGGCAGGTACGCGAGGTCCTTGTCCGGCAGGTTGATCATCCACTGGCGCATGTCGTTCTTTGCCAGCTCGATGAAGAAAGTGCCGAAGCGATTGCCCACGCCGCGCGATCCCGAGTGCAGCAGGAACCAGACGTTCTCATCGAGGCAGACTTCGATGAAATGGTTCCCCGTTCCCAGCGTCCCGAGGTGGTTGATGCGCTGCACATGGTTCAGCTTCGGATACTTGTCGATGATCGCCTGATACGCAGGCTCCATCTTCGCCCACGCCTCCAAGTGATGCGCCGGAGCGTCCGACCACGCACCGCGGTCGTTCTTGCCGCCGTTGTCGGTACGTCCGTGCGGCACTGCCTTCTCAATCGCCGTGCGGATCCCGTGGAGATTGTCCGGTAGATGGTTGGCGTGCAGAGAGGTCTTGACCGCCATCATGCCGCAGCCAATATCCACACCGACCGCCGCGGGAATGATCGCGCCGCGAGTTGGAATTACGCTGCCAACGGTCGCACCGATGCCCCAATGTACATCCGGCATCGCCGCCACCCACTTGTAGATGAACGGCAATTGCGCAACATTCAAAAGCTGCTGGCGTGCCGCGTCCTCCAGCTGGACTCCCTTGGTCCAGGCCTTGATGGGCACACCGTGGTCCGGCGTCATCACGTTGTAAGTTGCGTCTGTCATCGGCTTTCCTTTCTTGCAATCAATACCCGCGGACACGAATCTGGTGGCTCGGCACGGAATTGAACCGTATCCACTGGCTTTTCAGACCAGCACTCTCCCGTCGAGTTCCCGAGCCAAACTTTGGTGGACGGTGCGAGACTTGAACTCGCATTTCACGGTTGCAGGCCGTGGGTAATCCCCTTATACGAACCGCCCATTTGGGGCGAGATGAGAGAATCGAACTCTCGTGACTGGAGCCACAATCCAGTGCCTAAGCCATTCGGCCAATCCCGCCATCGAAATCTGGAGCTGGTCGAGTGAATCGAACACTCGTCGGAGAGGTACAAGCTCTCTGCACTTCCACTGTGCTAGACCAGCAAACTTTGGAGCTGGCACGCAGCCTCGAACTGCGATCGGGCGCTCACCGTGCGCCTGCTCTTCCCGTTGAGCTATACCAGCGGAGCTGGTGCGGCGATTCGAACGCCGATCACGGACTTACGAGGCCCGCGCTCTTCCCACTGAGCTACACCAGCGCAAAACTTCTCTGCGACAATCTGGAGGCGGTGGGGAGAATTGCACTCCCGCTTGTCTGCTTTGCAGGCAGATGCCTTGCTGTCTTGGCTACACCGCCTCGAACATACTGACCAGCTTGGAGCGGAAGGCGGGACTCGAACCCGCGCTCTCGACGTTGGCAACGTCGCGTCTTGGCCACTAGACGACTTCCGCTTGGAGCGAGCAGCGAGAGTTGAACTCGCGTCATCGGGTTGGAAGCCCGAGGCACCAGCCGCTATACCATGCTCGCTCGTGGCGGGAGATGAAGGACTCGAACCCTCGTAACTGGAGCTGGAGGCCAGTGTCCTAGCCGCTGGACGAATCTCCCGCAAACTTATGGCGGAGCTAACGGGAATTGAACCCGTCCCTGCTGATAGACGGTCAGCCATCCTGCCGATAGACCATAGCTCCGGCTCCCTCCCGTGGACTCGAACCACGATTTCCGCATTCAGAGCGCAGCGTCCTGCCATTGGACGAAGAGGGAATTTCAATTGTCAAAGAACTGGCTGCCGGGGAGCGATTCGAACGCCCGTACCCGGATTCAAAGTCCAGGGTCCTGCCACTAGACGACCCGGCATCATGCTTTCAGCGGTATTGCTTTCATGCACCGTACGCACAACACAGCCGATTCATCGATGTTGTGGCCGAGCCTCCTACGGTCCGTACGCGCACGATCAACCAATTCCCGATGATCCCCGCTGCGATCGCAGTAAAGGTCCGATGCAAGCTCGATCTCAAAGCCTTCGAGTTCAATCGTTTGTGTACTCATAGCTTTGGTAGCAGCGAGGAGAATCGAACTCCCATCTCAGCCTTGAAAGGGCCGCATCCTGGCCGTTAGACGACGCCGCCTCCTATCCGCGCATTCGCGAAATACGCCCCAAAAAGCAAAAGCCCCCGATTTGTATCGGAGGCTCAGAAAAACTACGCGCTATGGATCGCCCCCGTTACATGAACGTACCTTCCCCCGCTCCTTGCCACGTAAACGTGGCCGGTGTCGGGAAGCAATCGGTATGGGGTTTGCGCATCATTGCATGTATCTCAATTATCACTCTGGCATCATTCTTCGATTTCGTCAATACCCCAAAGTGCATACCCCAAAGTGCATACCCCAAAGTGCATACCCCAAAGTGCAGTCACTACAGAAGGGTGTTGGTGATCCAGAGCTCACTTTCAAGCTTCCCTCTATAAACCCTGCACAAGGGTTAGTCGACTTTTGCGCGGAGTTAGCGCTATATCTGCATATAATCTGAACAATTCGGCAATGAAAAACAAAGGCAATACTCCTCACCTGTCGGAATGGCTTTCGGCAGACAAGCCGATTGAAACCCGACGAGAAGACGTACTCGATCGTCGTGGTTTCTCTGAGGCCCTCGCTGATGCGATTCGCGCATGGTCCGGTCAAGAGAGCCTCGTTCTTGCGTTGTATGGGGAGTGGGGCAACGGAAAGTCTTCCATTAAGAATATGGTTCTCGATTGCCTACATTCGGACACTCCCAAGGTCCTAACCGTCGACTTCAATCCGTGGCAGCTTGCAAACCGACCGACATTGAGCGAGGCGTTCTTCGATGAACTTGGAGTTGCGCTCGGGAGAGGCGACCTAGGTTCAAATCGCCTGCGGAAATCTGTTTTGGCCCGATATCGGCGATGGGCTCGCCGCCTTCAGGGTGGCCGAGATTTGGTCCACGCGATTCGCAGTTTCTTTGGAATCGTTCTCGTCATACTTGGGGTAGCGACGCTCGGCGCCGCATGGCTTCACTCGCGAATCATCACGATCATTTTGGGAAGCTTAGTTCTTATAGCGGGACTCCTTGCGCTTGTCTCCAAGTTCATGGACGCGACAATCAAGCTGTGGGAGGCGGGCACAGAAATCGGGACAAAGAGCATCAGCGAGGCTAAGGCAGAGATTGCTGGTGACCTCAGGAAGTTAAGAGCGCCTATTCTGGTAGTCCTCGATGATCTCGACCGTCTAACGCCGCAAGAGATACTCGAAGTGTTTCAACTGATCAAAGCCAATGCAGATTTTCCTAATCTCATATACCTAGTCCTATGTGAGCGAGCGATTGTGGAAAGCAATATCGCCAAGGCTCTCAATGTGCCAGGCCGAGACTACCTAGAGAAGATTGTGCAAGTGGCGTTCGACGTGCCGATGATCGATGCCGCGCGCGTCCATCGGGTGCTCTTTCAACGTCTCGATTCGTTGTTGTCCGCCGAAGCCGTCTCACCGCGGTTTTCACAGAAACGCTGGGGCAACGTGTTCTTCTCGGGGCTCCGTCCGTATTTCGAGACGTTGCGGGACGTGAATCGATTCATATCGACTTTAGCATTTCAGTTTTCTTCCTTCTCGGCTGACGGCGCTTTCGAAGTAAATCCTATCGACCTGATCACGCTCGAAGTGATTCGCTTGTACGAGCCGGAAGTCTACAGGGCAATACAGTCCAGCAAAGACCTTCTTACGGCCACTGGCAGACCAGAAAAGCCCTTGTCCGAGGTCGCTGCGAAAGCCGTGGTCTCCATTGTGGAAATGGGGTCTGAAAGTCGCAGGGACGAGGTTAGGGAACTGATTAAACACCTGTTTCCTACCGTCGAGTGGGCGCTCGGCGGAGTGCAATACGCGTCCGAATTTGGGAACGAGTGGTATCGCGATCTGCGTGTTTGCTCCGCAAAGGTGTTCGATCGGTATTTTCGCTTGACGGTCTCTGAGGAAGAACTATCTCAGGCGGTTGTCCAGAGACTGCTGCGGGCCCGAGGGGATCGTGAGAATCTCCGAGCGGAATTAGAGAACCTGCATTCCAGGGGACTCCTAAATGCCGCGATCGAAGAGTTGGGAATACATCAGGAGCAGATTGAACCGCAGCAAATTGAACCGTTTATCACCGGTCTCTTCGATGTGGCGGACCTACTTTCGGATGAGAAGAGAGGTATGTTTGAAGTTCCCGCGCATTGGCGGATCGGATTTCTTGTTCAAAAAGCAGTTGAGAAGTTGGGCAATAATGGCGCTCGGGCCGAGGTACTGAAGAACGCAATCACCAAAAGCAGCGGTTTATTCATGGCGGTGGATTTCGTGGCGTTAGCGGGCGTGCCGCGTGAGGGTAATACCGAAAAAGGTTTTCTCACCGACGCGGAACTTGTGACGTTGAGGAGCACGGCTGTCAGCAAGATTGAAGGTGCCGCCGCGTCTGGTTCGTTGGCAGAGCATCCTAAATTGGCTGTCTTGCTCGGCCTCTGGCGAACATGGGGCAAGAGCGAAGATGTGACAAGCTACGTCGAGGTGCTGACCAAGACGGCAGTAGGCACCCTACAGCTCTTAAGGTCGCTGGTGCTTCGATCCTTGCGCCATGGGATGGGAGACTATGTAGGGACAGAGAGGTACTATATGCGCCGAAAAGATATCGAGACCCTAATCTCAATAGACGTGTTAGATGCAAAGGTGAGCGAACTCTCAGCGGGCAGCTTAAGCGATGAAGATCAGCGTGCGGTCAAGGCGTTTCAGAAAGCAATGGAGCGTCGAAAGACTGGGAAATCCGATGACGATCCGTTTGCAGTGGATTGAAATTCCCAAGGTTAGCGTAGGTCGAGCACTTGGTGGGCGGGCCGGGAGTCAAACCCGGATTTGCAGCTTCGGACGCTGCCGTGTTGTTCGGTTACACTACCCACCCATTTGGAGCTCGCGCCGGGAATCCAACCCGGATCTCTTCGTTAGGACCGAAGCGTCATCATGCCTTAGACCACGCGAGCCTAACTAATGTGGAGGGGATGCAGAGAATTGAACTCTGATCTCAAGGTTCGTAGCCTTGCGCCCTCATCCGTTGGACCACATCCCCACATTGGAGACGGCAGCGAGATTTGAACTCGCATCGTCCGAGGTAGAAGCTCGGAGCATTGATCCGTTATGCTATGCCGCCTCTTTGTTAACTGACTCTGGCGCGGGATGTGGGAATCGAACCCACTTCGTCTCGCTTAAAAGGCGAGTGCATATCCATATCTGCCAATCCCGCAATTCTGGTGGGTGACGCTGGAATCGAACCAGCCTGGTCTCGCTTAAGAGGCGAGTGCATCAGCCATCTCTGCCAGTCACCCATGTTCAACATCAAAATGGTGCAGGATGTTGGAATCGAACCAACACCTCGCGGTTATCGACCGCGGGCTCGACCTTCGAGCTAATCCTGCTTGGTGCGCCGTTCGGGAGTTGAACCCGCATCTGTTGGGTGTAGGCCAACTGTTCTGGTCCGTTGAACTACCGGCGCGACAAATTGGTAGAGGGTACAGGAGTCGAACCTGTCTGGCCGCGCTAATCTGGCGCCGAAGTGGGTATAAGCCACTGCCCCTCGCCGGAGGCCCCTCCATGGTGGCTCGCGATGGATTCGAACCATCCACGACGGCTTTATGAGAGCCGCGTTCTTCCTACTGAACTAGCGAGCCTTGTTTACACTTCAAAATCTGGCTGGCCGGGCAGGATTCGAACCTGCGCGTGTCGTGAGTAACAGTCACGTGCCTTTCCAGCTTGGCTACCGACCAAGAAACATCCGCAAAAACCAAAAGGCCCCGACTATTGTCGGAGCCTCGGAAATCGAATCTGAACTTGGAAATCTAGCGAATAATCAGACCAATCCCGAGGGCCGAGCGCGATTGACGCGCCGTCTCATAATGGATTTGGTCTGTATCGTCATTTTCCGAATCGAGTATAGCATTGCTGTCAGCTGGAATCCACCATTACCGGCCGTCCCATCACTCAAGTCACTCGTGGTTTGCACCAACTTCACCCATCACTGACTTAGTATCCCCGCCACCATGGGCAAAAGGTATACCCGCCTGACCACCCCGAACTTGAATTCCTCGACCAATCGAATCATCCACTTGCGGCTGCTGCGGAAACACCCTTTTTGACCACTGGGCTAAGAGCCGATTTCCGCTTGGGTTCGTTCCGCTCGGCTGGACCTGTTTCGCGGGGATAGCGATAGAGGGGGAAATCTGGACGCCGCCGGGATAACTTCAGGGTTGCCCGTGATCTGGACACGATGTCTGTTGTTTCGAAATGCGCTGCCACTACAAATCGTGTAGAACGGGCTTCGGGTGCACCAAAACTCCGATCTTGCGCTATACTCCTGCCCCGCCGTGATTCGCTGCGGCGAGTGATTCTCCGCGCAGAGGTGTCCAAACATGAATCAGTCGTGCGGCCGCAAAACGTTCATTGCAGTTCTCGCGCTAGCGCTGACCTTCTTCAGCATTCCCGTTGCATGTCAAGGGCAGACTGTGGCGCTTCGCGCGAACGATACCGAACTGCTGATGCTCGGTACTGCGGGCGGTCCGCCTTTGCGCAAGGATCGCTCCGAGCCGGCCACGCTGCTCATTGTCGATGGGCGTCCGTATTTAGTCGACTGTGGCATTGGAACCATCCGGCGCCTGGTCGAGGTTGGGATTCCATCGGAAACGATTGGAACGATCTTCTTTACCCACTTGCACCCGGACCATGATCTCGGCCTCGCCGACGTGATGGCCAACGATTACTTCCACCTTGATCTCGCTTCCGACGCGCGGAAGATCAATATCTACGGGCCGCCGCAAACGACCGAACTGGTCGAAGCCGCCTTTCAGTACATCAGCATTCCCTTTGAAGTGTTTGCCGCGGAAAAGCCCGGGTTCCAGCTTGGCCGACCGAACCATGGCCTGACCAGTCCCTTTGTCGCCCACGAAATCGATCGCGACGGAGTTGTGTACCGCGACGACAAAATTCAAATCACGGCCGCCGAAAACTCGCATTACGCGCTCATGCCGGCGCAGTTCCGGGGGCATTTCAAGTCATATTCCTACCGTATCCAGACGCCCCATGGTGTGGTGGTATTCACCGGAGACACCGGACCCAGTGATGCGGTCGCGAAACTTGCGATGGGTGCCGACATACTCGTTGCCGAAGTGGAGGAGAGTTTGGACGAGCTACGCGGGTTTATTGACCATATGGCGGCCCAGAACCACTGGTCGCCCGCCCGCAAACAGCAGTTTGCCGCGCACATGGAGAAGGAACATCTCACGGTGGACAGTCTCGGAGAACTTGCCTCGAAAGCCCAAGTGCAATCGGTTCTCTTCTATCACTATGACCCGCAAGACAAAGCGGAGCAGCAGGCCCGCGTCACCGCTATGAAAAGGTATTTTCACGGACCGGTTCTAGCGCCGGAAGATTTGGACCGGTTCTGTTTGTCGAAGGACGGAGCGCAATCGGAGAAAGCTAAGTTCGAATCGTGCGGGCAGAATACAGCAGACCAGAAGTAAAGCGCCGGTACTAACGAAAGCAATCGCGCGAGAAGATGCATTTCTCGATGAAGCGATTCAGGGCTGATTCATCGTGCGGAATCGGCGCCGCTGCCGAAAGGCTCTGGTTCACGGCAGTGTGGAGAAAAAGAAAACGGCAGGTGCGGGAAGTTGCGCGCCACGCAAACGTCACTCACACAGCATCGCAATCGCGAGTCGGGGTGGCTCCCGGGTGGTCGGCCATCCGGAAGCTGGCCAGAGACGAGAAGGTTAACCGATCGGTACCGATAAGTCTTAGGGCTGTATCTGAAGCGCCCCTCCACAATGCATCAACTTCCAACTCTCTGCTCGTGGGCGCTTCAGATACAGCCCTAAGACTTCTGGCCCGCGTACATCCCAGTGGGCGGAACAGCGAAAGAGACGAAAGATGGACTGAAAATGTTGCTAATTTCGGCGGAATCTGAGACTGCTATGCGGCACTCGTGATTCCCGCAAACTGCCCGACGGATAATCTCCTTCGGAGTATGATGTTGAGTCGTGGCCTGCTCGCGAGCGTCAACGTGAACGGCAGCCACGGTGATGAAGGACGGAGTCGTCTACAAACGGAAATGAGTCCGGCACTGTCCGTTAAATCTGTGTGGTTCCTGGTTGCCTTCCTGGTCTCGGCTGCAGCCGCCGGTCAGACGGCGAAGATTGCTCTTAACCCGCGGGCTTCCTACATCGACGTGAAAGCGCGTCGCTCCGAATTGAAGCATACAAAGAGCAAACGCGTGCGTACTGCGCTTGCGGATTTGAAAACGTGCAGCTCGCTGCCCGTGGTAGCCCCTCCTACTGGGCCGATGCGGATTCCGATGCACTTCCTGCAGGGCTGGAGTGGCGCCGTCAACCCGGCTGAGCAAGTGCAAACGGCAGTCTATGAGCGGTTTGAGCTGCGCGTCACGTCGGGGATGAACCAGTTTCTGGCCACGGGCAGCCACAGCGAAGCACGGTGCGCTCAGGATCAGATCGACAGATGGGTGCAGGCGAATACGCTGATGGATTACGACGCCGCGGAGCAGCGGCAGTCCTGGTTCCAGGTGGAGTGGACTCTGGCCGCGGTCTCGATTTCGGAGTCTGTGCTGGTGAATGACCCCAAGCTCGACAAGGTCGAGACGGCACGCGACATCGCATGGATGGAAAAAGTGGCGTATCACATGATCGAGTTTCCTCTAGAGAAGGTGCGCCAGCAGAACCATCATTATTGGCGCGGACTGGGAGCAATTGCGACTGGCGTGGTCGCGTCCGACCAGGAACTCTTCGACTTTGGCGTGCAGGCTTACAAAGATGGAGTCGATGAGATCGATCAGCGTGGCGCGTTTCCGAAGGAGATGGCTCGCGCCGAGGGCTCCATTCATTACCAGTCGTTCGCGCTGCAGCCTTTGGTTACGCTTGCCGCCTTCGCGGAACGGCAGGGCGTGCCGCTTTACAGCTACACCTCGCCGACGGGACATACTATTGCCGATGCGATCAATTTTCTAGGGAAGGCCGTAGCCGATCCCTCGATTGTAAAGGTGTATACACCGGAGGAGCAGTTGGTGGAGTCGGACTCGCCGGATTTCTCCGCGGACCTCGAGTTTTATACCCAGACATTTCCTGACCGAAAGCTGCCGCCGTCGCTTGTGGATGCGCTGAAGAAGCCTACCTTTGCCACGCGGCTGGGCGGAGGGACGACGGTGCTGGCGGGAAGGTAGGAAAACGAACGATTACTCCGATTGGGGTTCGGCGATCTACTCTACACCGAGCTAGGCATTCCGACTTCGAATTCACGGGCGAATTGGATATAGAGCCGTTGCAGAAGTCTTGCCGTACCGCTTTCACTAATACGCGGCAGTCAGCTTCCCAATTGTCGGCAAACCTTACCTTGCCGGATTATGGAAGGTTAGCCCGTCACTCGCCAGATGGGCCGCTTCCTGCGCGACACTGACCTCCAGGTGTTCAGCTGGACCAGCCGTGATAGAAATCACAGACAATTGGGATCCTATGAAGCAAGACTTTGTGTGCGTTACTGCTCCGACCAGCCGTTCCTGCCGGAATATTAGGAATCGGCATCCCTCCACGGTGAAAGGATGCCGTGGAGGATGATGTGATGACAAAAAGAATCATTTGCATGCTCATGGGAGCTGTGGTGTTGGCGCTCGTGGGAGGTACAGTTCTTTGCCACGCTCAAGACGCTTCCACGCCCGTCAACGACTCCCACAAGGCATATGTCGTGGCGCCCTCGTACGACTACGAACTGTCCGGCCGCACGGACAGGGTCAAAGGCTACGTCATCATAGTTGACGCGCCAGAACAGTTGACCTCGCCCGGCCTGGTGGTTCTCGTCAGTGGCGTGGTACCGGGGCAAGGTCACGTGATGGTGAACAGCCACGCGTACGATCTCCCTGGGTTGATGGGAGAGGCGGGCGCGCCGTCCCGGAGCACGGAAAAGAACCAGCCCGGCAAGGAAGGCTGGTATTCCTATTCAAGTGGCGACGACATCATAGGAAAAGTCGTCATCCCCTTGACTCCCACCCACCTCCGGGCGGGACTGAATGAGATCGAATTCTCCAAAAGCCCCAGTGCCGCTGGCTACGAGGTAATCGATGTCGCGGTTCAATCTGTCCCGCAGACTGCACCCACGCTAATCGGCCAGACCTATCATTTACTGGGCAGGGGACGAAGCGCCTCCATCCGCGACTTCGACTTCGTTTTCAACTACAGAAGTGAAAAGAAGCGCTCGCTCGAAGACATCCCTGTGTGGGCACGGCGCGGCAAGGTGAATTTCTATCGGGCAGGAATCGACTGGAATCATCTTGATCGCATGTTCGCGATGTTTGCGGAAGCCCATATCAATCTCGTCGCGACGCACGTACCTATGGATACATCGAGCGAAGAGTATCGGCAGGTTAAAGCTTTCATTGACCGTTGCCACGCGAACAATATTCGCGTAACCGCTTTCAACTCTGTGGGTGGCCTTGGAATTCGCGACGTATTGATGCACCCAGAAAAGAAAAGCTGGATCAGCCGGGACGAATTCGGGAATCTCGTCTGGCGCGCGCCGAACAACACTTTCGCTGCCGATCTGCAGAATGACGACTACCGCCGCGACGTGCTGCTGAAGCAGGCCGCGATCGCGATCGACGCCGGCGTTGATGAGTTGTACTACGACTGGTCCATTGGCGGGACAGGCGACGTCATCCACTTCCTGGACGAAGTCCGTCAACTCGCCGCCAGCAAGAACAAGAACGTCTCGATCTTCGGCAACTGCAAAGGCAACATCCTGGTCGATGAAGTTGCGGACCTGGTCAAGACCGAGGGCACCCGCGAAGCCGGCGTGTGGGACGGAAAATGGGTACACAACATTGCGCAGGCCAGGTTCTATTACGCCTCCGGTTACGGGGTGAAGTCCTACGAGAGCAAGTATGAGGGCGCCGACCCCGGCGTGCCGAATCCGGGCGCACAAGACGTGCGCGATGGGATGAAGGTCGGATGGAGAAAGCCGATCGCCGAGGCCGCAGCCTTTCAGTCTCACTTCGCCATCGCCGAGGCCGGCGAGAAATTGCTGCACGGCTGGATCATGCAGGACAACCCCATTGCCGTCCAGACGTGGGGAGACATCAGACGCTATTTCACCTTTCTGTCCGATCAGCAGGACCTCTACACCGATGTCACTTGCGTCCGCAAGGTTGGCGTAGTTTCGCCACCGCACATTCCAAGTTTCGAGGTCACGCTGAAACGCGCCAATCTTTACAATGCGCTGGCGGAGAGCAATGTGATGTACGAGGTTGTCCTTCTGCACCGCTTAACACCCGAGTTGCTTTCTCAGTACAAAGTGATCGTCATCCCCAACATCCCGTGGATGGATGCTGACCAGATTGAGGCTATCCGTACATACAGGAAGAATGGGGGGAAGATCTACACCATCGGAAGCAGCCGCGACCTGCGGGAACTTGCTGATGTGCAATCTCCAGCTTCGATGCTCGAGGAAGCGGAGAATGAGAGCGGTCGCCGGGAATTGCTGTCCAAGATCGGGCAGTTATCCGGGGAGCAGGTGATCACGATTCCCGGAACCAACTACGTAGCCGCTAACGTAGTTAGGAAAACGGACAGTGACCGGATCATAGTGCATTTCGTCAATTACAACACCCCTCTCAAGAATGTTCGGGTAAGCGTGAACCTGGATGGAGTGCTCAAACAGATCGACAATAAGCGGATTAAAGTTCTCTCGCCAGATGGCGGCGCAAAGGCGATAGAAGTCTTGTCGGTGCGCGGAGCCAAGGTCGAGTTCGTTTTGCCCGAACTGGACGTGTACGACGTTGTGGTAATCAACTGACCGAGTCCGGGAACGGAATTACGTTTTAGTTACTGCATTCCAGGTGGATTGTCGGCAACCCTTACCTTACCGGATTATGGAAGGGTTGCCCGTCAACAGTACAGAATTGGACTTTGCCACCGCGCAGCACGGGATTAGTGCTTTGCTTCTAAAAGGATCTTCTGCACACGCCAGTTCAGCAGTTCGGCAACGTACAACTCATTCTCGGACGGACAAGCAATCTCGTGAATCCATCCGAACTGGCCTAACTGTTTGCCTGACTTGCCAAACATGCCGAGAATCTTCCCATCCAGGCTGAGCTTGTATATTCGACCCGGAAACGCGTCCGAGCTGAACAGTACTTGATGTGGCGGTGGCGTGATGCAAATTGCCCAAGGAGAACCTGGCATTCTCGCCCCAGACCTCAGCGATCACCCAAAACCGGCCACTGATTATCACCTGAAAACCGGCCAACGAGATTAGCGTCTGGGACATTGAATCCCGCGGAGGCTTGTAGGCTCCGTGGGCATGGCCAATGTCTTGAACGAAGAGAAGAAACAACAAGTCTTAGCTCTGGGACGGCTGGGCTGGTCGCTGCGGCGCATCCAGCAAGCGACCCATGTCCGTCGGGAAACCGCCAGCGCCTACCTGAAAGCGGCGGGGATTGCGGTGCGTCTGCCCAGTGGCTGGGGGCGGTGCGAACCAAAACCGGCCAACGAAGTGATCACCGACTCCGGTGCAGCAAAATCGGCCATTCCGGTGATTCCCGATCCCCTCGACCCTAACTGCAACCCCAACCCCAAAAACCTTTCTAATAAGGGAAAAGCAAGAGCAACTTCAAAACCGGCCAACGAGAACGAGGTGATCACCGACTCTGTCGCGGTCCCCGGTGCCAGTGCCTGCGAGCCATACCGGGAAGCCATCGACTTGGGGATCAGCCGCGGCCGCAATGCCATGGCGATCTGGCAGGATTTGGTTTCCGAGTACGGATTCGCGAGCAGCTACCAAAGCGTCCAACGCTTCGTGCGCAAGCGGCGCGGAACGCAAACCCCAGAAGCCCGTGTCGTGATCGTCACCGCGTCCGGCCAGGAGGCGCAAGTTGATTACGGCACCGGCCCCATGGTGCGCGATCCCGAGAGCCGCAAGTACCGGCGCACTCGGCTGTTCGTGATGACGCTCGGCTGCAGCCGCAAGTCGGTTCGTCTGCTAACCTTCCGCTCCAGTTCGCGCATCTGGGCCGAACTGCACGAACGAGCTTTTCGCCGGCTGGGCGGCGCCACCCGCATCGTCGTGCTCGACAATCTGCGCGAGGGCGTGCTCGTCCCCGACATTTACGATCCCACTCTCAATCCTCTTTATCGCGACGTGCTGGCGCACTACGGTGCGGTCGCCATGCCTTGCCGGATTCAAGATCCCGACCGCAAAGGCAAAGTCGAATCCGGCGTCGGTCACGCGCAGAAGACACCGCTGAAAGGCTTGCGCTTCGAGACTCTGGAAGAAGCCCAAGCCTACCTCGATCACTGGGAACAACGCTGGGCCGACACCCGCATCCACGGCACCACCAAACGACAGGTCGCCGCCATGTTTGCGGAAGAGAAACCCACGTTGCTGCCACTGCCGCTGGAACCCTTTCGTTACTACCAGTACGGTGAGCGCATCGTGCATCTGGATGGTTGCGTCGAGGTCGAGGCCGCCTACTACGGCGCACCGCCAGGCTGGATCGGGCGCGTGCTGCGCGTGCAATGGGATGAGCTGTATGTTCGTCTTCTCGATCCTAAAACCGGCCTACTGCTGCGCGAACACGTGCGCCAGAAGCGCGGTTGGTATCGCATTAAAGAAGATGACCACCCCAAGCGAACACCACTGCGCACCTCCCAACTGCTGTGGCGAGCCGGTCGTGCTGGGTCGCACATCGGTGCGCTCTGCGATGCCATCCACCACCAGCAAGGCGAGGTCGGTGTGCGCCGCATTCTCGGCGTTCTCTCCCTAGCCAAGAAGTACGGCACCGCGGCGGTCGATGAAGCCTGCGCCGCTGCGCTCGACATGGGAGTGCAGGAATACCGCTTCGTGCGTCGCTATCTGGAACGCTGCCCACAAGCCCCGCTGAGTTTGCAGCAAGTCGATCCTCTGATCCGCGAGCTGGTGCAATACCGCGACTTCATCAACTACAGAACTAAGGAGATAGGAGAATGAATCTGATCGAACTCGATCGTGCGCTCAAACAACTTCGCCTGGGCGGAATGGCCGCCGTGCTGGAGACCCGCCTGCGCCAGGCCCAGGCCGAACCGCTCGCCCCCATCGACCTGCTGTCGTGCCTGGTCTCCGACGAACTCGCCTTGCGTGGAGAACGCCTGCTGGAGCGGCGGAAAAAGCAAGCTCAGTTCCGCGACTCCCAGAAGACTCTCGACAACTTCGACTTCGCTTTCAACAAGAAGATGAATCGCGGCCTGGTCTTCGATCTCTCCACCGGCACCTTCATCTCGCGCCACGAAGACGCCTTGTTTCTCGGCCCACCCGGCACCGGCAAGAGTCACCTGGCACAAGCCATCGGCCAAGCCGCCATCCAACAGGGATACCGCGTGCTCTATCGCGAGACCCACGCCTTGCTCGATGATCTCGCCGAAGCCACGCTCGACGGCACCCGCAAGGAGCACATGGAGTTCTTGGTGACCGTACCCTTGCTGATCATCGACGATCTCGGCATGCGCAAGCTGCCACTCACCGCCGCTGAAGAACTGCTGGAAATCATCATGCGCCGCTACGAGCGCGCCAGCACTATGCTGACCTCGAATCGCCCGGTGGAAGACTGGGGCAAACTGTTGGGCGACGCGGCCGCAGTGAGCGCCATGCTCGACCGCTTACTGCACCACGGCCATGTGCTCAAATGCGGCCCTCGGAGCTGGCGCACCAAAACCGACTTGCCACCACAGGAGGCGGCAGGGTAGAACATTCTCAGTCCCGAACGGCCAATCCCGTTGGCCGGTTTTGAAGTGATAACTGTTGGCCGCTTTTGAAGTGATCACTGAGGCCCAGATGGATGGTCGATTTTGTTACCTATCGCGGGTCTTGCATCTGGCGGGACAGGAACATCAATGACGATCTGGCGGAGGAATTTACCTTCTCGGTCGAATACTTGAATGCGATGGTTTCCGCGGTCCGCTACATAAATATTGTCCTGCGCGTCAACAGCAATGCTGTGCGGAGTAGCGAATTGACCTGGCTTGTCCCCTGGTTCACCCCATGACTTCAGCCAATTGCCATCTTTATCGACTTTGGCGATTCTTGAATTGACGTAACCGTCACTTATATAAGTGTCGCCTGCGGAATCCCAAGCCACATCCGTCACTTGTCGGAATGATCCATCTTCGGGTGGCAGAGGCGGTTGGACATGTTTCAGAGGCCCCGTCCCCTCATCCGATGCCTCCTGCTTACGGCCAAGAACCATGGAGACTCGTCCCTCGGGAGTGAATTTGACCACAACATCCGAACCCTTGTCGGTGACCCAGATGTTGTCCTGCGGATCAATTTTTACTGAGTGCGCATAACACCATGCATAGAGGTTGTGGCCAATCTCCCGCAGAAATTTCCCATCAGTGCCAAATTCCAGCAACTGCGCCGCGGCCGCAGCATATGCGGGTCCGGTCGTATTGCCGCGAGAGAACACGAAGATGTGGCCTTTCGAATTCACAGCAACCCCTGCAACTTCGCCAAAATAGAGGTCGGCTGGGAGGTTCAAGAAATCGGGCACTGAGCGGTACTGAATTTCGGGCACCCCAGCCGTTTGTGCAGAAAGCGAACAGGTCTTATGCGCAATTGCCACCAGAACGAGAATTGTCGAGAACCTCATTTCCACTCCAGTCTTCGTGACCCGATTCAGGAATCGGATTTTTGAAATGCCTTGCAGACTCGACGAGACGAATCGTGGTCCAATATAGCGCACATAGGCCAATACCCGAGATTCTGATTGGTTGGCCTGGCTAACCGGAGGTTTATGTAACGGTCGGGTTGACTGGGATGACTTCCGCATAGCTTGTTATCAGAGCATAATTGCCAATGTATCAGGGTCGCCACATTCCGCAGGGGCCAGAGGTTTGTCCGCCCCTCAGGACCCAACTGATTCCCTAGCCCACTTCCGTGGAGGTACCACATGAAAAGGTCAGCCGTTCTTTGGGTGACGGTGATTCTCGTTGTCGTCGTGAGCTTGGCTTACTCACAGACACAGCCTGCTAAGCCAACTGGGGCACACTCTCGCATCGATGAAGAGGGTAGCCACATGGCGAACCACTTGACTTCGCGCATTAGGCGCGTCACCAGTCCACAAGTGGCTGAACCACCACCGGGAACATGGTCGAACTGCCTGGTCGTGAATGGCGTCGCCTACATCTCCGGCATGGTTGCCCGCGGCATCGATGGCAAAGTCATTGCGGGTGATGAGTACGAACAGGCCAAGCTTAGCTTCGCCAAGATTCGCAACATGGTCGAAGCAGCGGGCGGCACGATGGCGGACGTGGTGAAGATCACGATCTTCGTCACCGACATCACGCAGCGCGAAAAAGTCTGGCAGGCACGCCGCGAGGTCTTCGCGGGCGATTTCCCCGCGAGCACGCTCGTGCAAGTTGCGGCGCTCGCCGAGCCGTCGGTGAAGGTGGAGATTGAAGCTATCGCGTATATTGGCGCGGGGAAACGTTGACTCGTCTGGGGTGAGCGCAATTCGAGCAAGCTCACCGCCGACTCGCCCGGCACCCACTTGTGTGGGCGATCGGGGATGGATGGTCGGCAACCTTCCCTAATCGGTAAGGTAAGGTTTGCCCGTGATCCAGACGGGATCAAGGCTACAGACCGAAGAGTTGTTCATAAAGACTGCTTTCGGCAGCTTTTTAGACTAGGGCGTGTTCACACTACATCAATAATTGACGAGTAAGATGAGTGGCATGGAACTTACTCAACAACAGTATGAGCGAATTCAAGAGTGCTTGCCGGTGCAACGCGGCAATGTGCGTCACGAGAATTTGGTCTTGCTCAACGCCATCCTCTATGTGGCCGAGCATGGGTGCAAGTGGCGCGGATTGCCCTGCCGGTTTGGCAATTGGCACAGCATCTACGTACGCATGAATCGCTGGGCCAAGAAGGGTGTGTTGGATCAGGTATTCGCCAAGTTGCAGCAAGAGCAGATTCTGCGGCTCAAGATCGAAGCCTTCAGTTTGGACTCGACTTCGGTGAAGGTGCACCCCGACGGCACTGGGGCTTTAAAAAAAACGGACCGCAGGCCATCGGAAAGTCGCGCGGCGGATGGAACACCAAAATTCATCTGGTTGCCGCGAATGCTCGAACGGCAATAATTTTCTGCTTGTCGCCCGGAGAAGCGCACGATGCTCCGGTGGGCCGGCAACTGCTGCTGGAACTCGGTCCGCTGCCGGTCGAAGTTCCGCTAGTGATGGACCGTGCCTACGAAAGCGACGAAACCCGTCAATTGGTGCTGGAATTGAATATGATCCCGGTGGTGCCGCCCAAATCGAACCGGCGCGAACCTTGGGATTACGATCGCGAACTTTACAAGAAACGGAACCAGATAGAGCGCCTGTTTCGACGACTGAAAGGGTTCCGCCGCATCTTCTCGCGTTTCGAGAAACTCGACGTTGTCTTTCTGGCCTTCATCTACTTTGCATTCATCATCGAGGCTCTGCGATAGTGTGAACAGGCCCTAGTTCACCCACGGTAGAGGACATTACATCCGTAAAAAGAGGCATGATTTAAACTACGTTGTAACGGGATTGATCCGGGCTGCAACCCCACTGTCTATCTGTCGACAGTGATCGACGAGACCCTGTGCGACATTGCCTGCGCGTTCAGCTGGCCACTGTCTATGGCCAAGAGGGGTTATTGCAGTGGAACCATTTCGGATTCACGTCGCGGATGAGGTGCTCAATGATTTGCGGGCACGGTTGCGCCAAACAAGATGGCCCGACCAGATACCCGGTATGGGCTGGGAACAGGGCACCGAGTTGGACTGGTTACGACGCCTCGTGTCCTACTGGGCCCACGAGTTCGACTGGCGTGGCTGGGAGCGAAGGCTCAACGCGTTCAACCACTTCACCTGGGAGGGCATCCACTTTGTATACCAGCGTGCGGCATCAGGTAGAGGTGTGCCGCTCATTCTCACGCACGGCTGGCCCAGCAGTTTCCTCGATTACATCGAAATGCTGCCGATGCTCGAGCACTTTGACGTGGTCGTACCCTCCCTGCCGGGGTATGGTTTCTCGCCGCGTCCAGCCAAGGTCGGCATCAACTATCGCCAGGTCTCGGAGCGCTGGCACCGGCTCATGTCTGAGCTTGGGTATTCCCGCTATGGTGCGAGCGATTATGACTTTGGGGCCGGAGTGACGACGATCCTTGCGCTAGACCATCCCGAGTCGGTGATCGGGATCCATCTCACCACACTGGAGTCGGATCTCGCCCCCGTTGTGGACGATGTGGAGCTGTCCGATGTCGAGCGTTCGTACCTTGCGGTGAGCCGGGGCTGGGATACGACGGAGCGGGGCTACAGCGCGATCCAGTCCACCAAGCCGCAGACTGTCGGCTATGGACTCAACGACTCCCCGGCAGGGCTCGCGGCATACGTGGGTGAGAAGTGGCACTCATGGAGCGACGTTACGCCGACCGACGACTTCCTCTGCGCCACGCTCACCCTGTACTGGATCACGCAGAGCATCACCTCGTCGATGCGCGACTATTGGGACAATCGCTGGCACCCGGTCGATCCCGCCTACGTCAGCACGCCCACGGCGTTTGGTGTTTTCGCGCACCAGACCGTTCCCGAGGGCGAACTGCCGCGCTCGTATTTGGAGCGCTTATACAACATTCAGCGCTGGACAGTCTTTCCGCGCGGCGGGCACTTCGCCCCGGCTGAGGAACCAGCGGCGGTCGCAGGGGACCTGACCGCCTTCTTCCGTGGCCTAAGCTGAGGCCATGCTGACAATCCGCACTTCCAAATGCAACGCGATAATAAGAAGCCGTCTTCAGCTCCTTTTCTTTGGCTTCATAATCCAAACGGCTGGATGGTCGGCAACCCTTCTTTACAAGATTAGGGAAGAGTTGCCCGTCATCCGTCATCTTAGCCATTGGCGGCGTGTTTATTCCCGTGCTTGCGAACCACTCGAAGTCGTTCTCGCTGATCGACTGCATTTCAGTGGGCGTTGACCGAATGCAGCGGAACTTTGACCCGATGCGAAAGCAAGTGGAAGCGTGGCAGAAAAGTGAACTGACGGATGTCACAGCCAAGGTGGTGATCTACGAGGCTTTCGTGGAAAGCAAGTTGGAAGCTCCAAAACACTCCCTCCGGCCACTTTGCTTACGTCGGCAATGTGGTTTCGAATGATATTTCCGTATTTGCCATCGACGCAAATACCGGCAGCCTGACCATGTTCGGATCGCCTGTTCCAGCTGGCAGCGGCCCACGGTCGAATCGACGCGGCAACCGGCGCGCTGACGCGGCGTTCCACAGTTTCCGCCGGCACCAATCCAGTCGCGCTGACGCTGGACGCCTCGGGCCGATTCGCTTATGTCGCGAACCTCGGCTCAAACAACGTTACGACTTTCCGCGTCGATTCAACGACTGGAGCGCCTGACTCCAGCTGGCCCACCCGTGAATGCAGGAACGGGGCCGACGTGGGTGGCACTCGTTAAGTAAGCGGTCGCAGTTCGCGTTGAGGATTGACGCAAAAATGGTGAAACGAGTGTTCAGAGCTGCAAAAACAGATTTCAAACGCTGAGTAGTACACCAGGTAACAGCCTCGAATTAAATCTGCCTGTTCGTGACCACGAAACTGCTTGGGAAAGCGTTGAAACCATTGATTTGTGCGTTGCTGATCGAAAATCGCGTCGGATAAACATCCACGCGTCTTCACAAACTATCGCGAAGAGTCTATCGTCAGCGCGATGGGGGTGCTCGTCTTCACCCTTCATCCAAATCGGTCCCCTACGGACGAAGTTCCCAGTGAATCTAGGTCGAGCGTTCAATAAATTCGAGCCGATTTCCCCAGGGGTCGAAAGCGTAAAAGCGCTTAACGCTATCTAGGGTTGTGTCCCAGTTGCACCGAACTCCTGCTCGATCTAATGCCCCGAACAACTCCTCAATAGCGTCCACCCCGAACGCTGGATGTGCCTTATTGGCCGGCCGGAAATCCGGCTCAACGCCGACATGAAGTTGGCGAGTGCCGACTTTGAACCAGCAGCCGCCTCTTCCGGCGAGCGCCTCGGGTTTCTCAATCTCTTGCAATCCCAGCAACACGCCAAAGAATTCCCTTGCCTTGCTCTCACAGTTCGGCGGTGCGGCAATCTGCACATGATCAATATCAATCACTGGCATAGTCACGCTCCGGTGTGCACACGATCAAAACATTAGCTGGTCTCTGTACTGCCCTAAATTTATCGCGCTGTTGGCATGATGACGTTATCTACCGACAACGTCCGCTCGCATCGCCACCCAATAAAATTTGGCTCCGTACTGCTCCAGGCTAAGTCAGTGCAGGACGTTTTCCGAACGCCGCCGCCAACCAACCCGCAACTCCCCGGGACCGCCCCGTAACACTCCTGTCCGTCTCGTCAACTTTAGCTAGCCCTCCGGCCTCTCTGTTCCATACCCTGCCGTCATGAAGATACTTGTTAGCACACATTCCCTGACCAGGATGGCGCTCTGCGTATGTTTCCTGTCAGCACTTCCGATTGCCCGCGCCGTAGAACCGATCACGGTTGCGATGACAGCTGACCGCTGGCAGACGAAGGAGAACGCCGAGTTCTTCAAGCAGCTAGGTTTTTATCACGGCCTGATGCGGCTCAACAGCGGCAATGCCTTGTTGAAAGACCTCACATTCAGCGAAGGCACGATCGAATTCGACGTCAACACCGTCGGCCGCGGCGCACCCGGCATCGCCTTTCGCCAGCAGGACGAGAACAATTTCGAGCTGTTGTATCTCAGGCCTGATCCGGCATGCCCGGCGTTCCGGGCCTGTATCCAGTATGCGCCGCAGACGCATGGCGTGCTGCTCTGGGACCTGTTCCCGCAGTATCAGAACCGCGCGCCGCTGCGCGAGAACGGCTGGAACCATATAAAGATGGTGATCTCCGGCCGGCGCATGAACGTTTTCGTGAATGATGCGCCAACCCCAACGCTGGAGGTCGGCAGGTTAGAGGGCGATGCGATGAAAGGCGGCCTGCGACTGCAAGGGCCCGCTACGTTCGCCAACTTCGTGATAACGCCAGGCGCTGTGGAAGGGGTTTCTCCCGAGCCGGTCGCGGATCCGCTGGATGGCGACCGTGGTGTGGTCCGCAACTGGCGGCTCTCACCGGTTTCCGCGCTGCCGGGGAACAAGGAACCCATATATGCTGAAATGCCGGATGCTTCGCAGGAATGGACGAGCATCAGCACGGAGCGAAAGGGACTGGCGAACCTGAGCCGCGTCTATGGCCGGCCCTTGCCCGAGCCTCACCGGGGACTGGCATGGCTGAAGACTTCGATCAATTCAGACCGCAAGCAGGAGAAAAAAGTACAGCTCGGATGGACGCGTGAAATATGGGTATTCGTGAACGGCAAATTGGTGTATGCCGACAAAAACATGTTTGAGTTGGAGGAGGCCAGAAGAGTTCCCGACGCGCGATGTTCGCTGGAGAATGCTTCCTTCACGTTGCCTCTGGAAGCGGGTGATAATGAGGTCGCAATAGCACTCGCGAACAACTTCTTCGGATGGGGACTGATGCTGCGCCTCACGGATGCGGAGGGGGTGCACCTCGGAGCAAAGTGACAAACCGATGGTTCGCACAGAATGGATGAAGACCCGCCCGGGCCGCGTCGCGGTTGCGGCCGTGGCTTGGACGATTCTCGGCTGTGTGTTCGCCTTGCCGGACCTCTCGGCCGGTGCCGAGCCCCGCCACGCCTTGCTCTCGTCTCTTACGCTGTGGTGGTCGTGGGGTATCGTCACGCCCCTGATCCTGTGGACGGACGAGACGATCCCGATCTCGAGCACACAACTTGGTCGCCGAGTTCTGGCGCATCTTCTTCCAACGCTGGTCGTGACGTGCCTGTACGTTTATGTTCTTGGGACGGTCCGCGCTACGTTCCGGATTGCGGAATGGGATGACGTGCTCAGCATCAGGTTACTTGGCGCTTCGCTGCGCGGGATGTTTCTGTGGAACTGGCTTACCTGTTGGCTCATTCTCGGAACCTGGCAGGCATATCGCTATTACGATCGCTACGTTGCCGACGAATTGCGCCTGGAGCGCCTGGAGAAGAGCTTCTCTGAGGCTCGTCTGAACGCGCTTCGAATGCAATTGGATCCGCATTTTCTTTTCAATGCGCTGAACACGATCTCATCTCAACTGGAACGCGATCCAAAGCTTGCGCGAGGAATGATCGAGCATCTCGGCGACCTTCTCCGCCTATCACTGGAATCGAAAGACAGGCAGGAAGTTCCGCTGGCGGAAGAGATGGCCTTTCTGGAACATTACTTGGCGATCCAGAAAATTCGCTTCGGAGACAACTTGCGCATTGAGACGCAAATCGCGCCGGAGGTGAAATATGCTTCCGTGCCGTGCTTTTTCATTCAGCCGCTGGTCGAGAATGCAATCCGGCACGGGATTTCAAGGCGAGCTTCGGGCGGAACAGTGATCGTGTCGGCACACCGGGACTACAATCGACTTGAGATTCGCGTGCTCGATGACGGCGTGGGACTTCCGGCGGGTTGGACGCTTGAGAACTCCGGCGGCGTAGGCCTTTCGGTGACGCGGCAGCGTTTGGCAGGGCTTTATCCCGATGGCCTAACGAGTCTTGCCGTGAACCGTCGTGCCATTGGTGGAACCGAGGTTGAAATATCGCTGCCTCTGCGATGGATCCGAAAGGAGGCCCATGCCGCTGTCACCGACTGAAGGCCTCTACGTTCTGGTGGCCGACGACGAAGCACCAGCGAGGCAACGGATCATCGATCTGTTGCGCCGCGATTCTCGGGTGGCCGCAATCATAGAGGCGTCCGACGGACTCTCCGCGGTGGAAATCATTCAGAATCGAAGGCCCGATCTGGTGTTTCTCGACGTGCAGATGCCGGAACGGAATGGACTGGAGCTCATCGCTGAAGTGGGAGCCGAACGCATGCCGTTAACCGTCTTTGTGACCGCCTACGATCAGCATGCAATTCGCGCTTTCGAAGCGAATGCGCTCGACTATCTCTTGAAGCCGTTCAGCGACGAGCGCTTTGAGATGACCATGGCTCGCGTCAGCACTCGAATGGACGAACGCAGCGTGCGCGAGTTTGGACGGCGTATTCTTCGCATGGTTTCCGCAGCGCCCGCCGGAGATCTGCCGCTGGACCGACTGGTGGTGAAATCCGGAGGTTCAACCCGCTTCATACGGGTGGCCGATATCGACTGGATCGAAGCTGCCGGCGTCTATGCAAACCTGCATATAGGAGGAAAGGAGGTGTTGTACCGGGCCGCGCTGAACGAGCTTGCTGAGAGGCTCGATCCCGTTCGTTTTGTTCGCGTCCATCGTTCGGCTATCGTCAATATCGAAAGCATCCTGCGCCTGGAGCCGATCTCCCATGGCGAATTTGAATTGATCCTGAAAGACGGTTCGAGATCGAGAATTAGCAGGACCTATCGCAGCCAACTGGAAAAGAGATTGGGTCAATCGCTGTAGTCCGCTCCGCTAAGAATATAAGTGCTTCGCACCGCGCAGCCCAGATGTGCTGCTGACGGACCTGAACGACATTGTTGCTTTTAGGTAGCAAGAAATGAGTAGTGAATCGATTACTGTGAGCCAGCACGAAAAGGCAACTCGCTTCAGCTTGCTCCATCAGGGTCCGACCTTCGTAATTCCGAATCCCTGGGATGTCGCTTCTGCTCGAATTCTCGCCAGCTTGGGTTTTCAGGCACTGGCCACATCGAGCGCGGCCTCCGCATGCGCTGTTGGCCGAAGAGATCACGGGCTGACGAGAGATGAAGCGCTCGCACACGCGCGCTCTATCGTAGATGCGACGGACCTGCCTGTCTCTGCCGACCTGGGGAACGGGTTTGGCGACGCACCCGAAGTTGTAGCGGAAACGGTTCGTATTGCGGCAGAGGCGGGACTGGTTGGGTGCACGATTGAGGATGCAACCGGAAACCCCGACAGGCCTCTTTACGACGATCAGTTGGCGCTCGAACGCATCGTTGCAGGCGCCGAAGCTGCGCAGGCGCTCCCTTTTCCCTTCATGCTGACTGCGCGAGCACACAACTTTCTGTTTGCCAATCCGCGCCTTGATGGCACCATCAACCGCCTTCAGGCTTTCGAAAAAGCTGGAGCCGATGTGCTTTTCGCTCCGGGCGTGCCTGACCTTGCTGCGGTGCGGACAGTCTGTGCTGCTGTGTCGAAGCCATTCAATTTCATGATAGGAGTAAAAGGAAAATCGTTTTCCGTCACCGAACTCGCGGCGGTCGGAGTCAGGCGCATCAGCCTTGCCACGTCGCTATATCGTGCCGCAATGACGGCCTTCCTCGATTCAGCGCGCGAGGTGAAAGAGACGGGCAATTTTGGTTTTGTTGATCGCTGCGTCACAACGCCTGAGTTGAACAAACTCATGAGGATTTGATCGCATTTCACTCTTGCGATCGTAGAAAACTCGGGAAACACCGGGTAACAACCTCGCCTGATCTGCCTACTTGACCACGAAAATTGTCCGCTCCTGAAACCGGGCGGCGGAATGCGTCATGAATCGCTACACCGGGATGGTCGGCCAGCGCTGTTGCTACGCTGGCCCACAGCGTGGCCGCGCTCTTCGCCGAGGCGGACCGGAATCGCGTGCACAAGTGCGGGCCATGCGTGCTGCACTTCCACGACACCAGCAAGAAAGGGACCCGGCGCGGGTGCAGCATGCGGCTGTGCGGCAACCGCCTCAAGATAGCGGCCTACGCCGCCCTCCAGCGCTGGTGGACGGATGGCTGCTTTCGGCGTGGCCATCGGCATTGCCGCATCGTTTGCCATCACGCGCCCCTTATATCGAGCCTGCTTTTTGGGATTAGAGCCACGGACCCTCTGACGTTTGTGGCGCTGGCGGCGCTGCTCTCGCTGGCCGCGCTCCTGGCGTCGTACATTCCTGCACGGCGGGCGATCCGTGTGGATCCAATGGTTGCGTTGCGTTACGAGTAGTTCCCACCGTCTGTTTGATCCCAGCCCCGTTGAGGAATCTGAGCAGATTCTCCGGGAGGTCACGGTGCGAATCCGTTGCCACTTGGCGAATTGTCGGCAACCGTAACACCACGGCTTCAAGGATTCGGTTCGATACCGGCGCACGGCCCCGAGGCGGAGGTTGATTGTGCCAGGAGCGAGTTGTCGGGATTCCAAATGAGAGTATTAGCGTAAGACCACTATCCGGTTCAACGCTAAACGCGGTTCTGAACAATACCAGTCGACGAATTTGTCGATGGCATGACGATAGCCGCGTTGGGCGTCTCGGCTGGTGAGACTGTTCAAAACCGCGGCTTTGACGTGCTCCAGATCGGGCAGGCGCAGAACGGATCTGGTGGTGGTGCGTTTGGTTCTTGGGCGTGACTTCTTGTTCATGACCGGAAGCCTCCATGCCACCGGTCAATAACCGAAATCGTGGTACAAAGGTAAGTTCAGAGTGGCCCGTCAACTGGAATCCGACGCCGCTCCAGTGGTAGCGCTACGGCGTTATCGACAGCTACGCCGAGCGGAGCGGTGCTTTCAGCGGTCGTTGTGTCTGCCAGATCTCGTAAAGGTATCCGTCCGGTCCACGGAAATACGCCCACGCTTCTTTATCGTCGCCAAACACATCAGTCATGAACTCGATACCCTTTGATTCCATTTCCTGCTTGGCAGCACGCACATCCCCGACCTGGAAGCCAACGACGGGACAATCGTGGAATTGGTAGTAGCGACTCTCGGAGCCGAAGACCTCGAACAGTTGCCCCGACGGCAGCTCAAACTGCACCAACCCTTTGCCATCGTGAACGCGCCGATCCGAGGATGTCGGAAAAGAAGCGTGAGGACGAGTTCAAATCGCTGGTTCGCACGCCCGCCCACGTATACCCAAGCACACGCACTGGCATCCTCCTGGTCGCACAGGTTGCATCCAAATGGCAGCTGGTGCATCAGAATACCATCTGCATCTCAGTGATATCGGAACTAGGGAGGGTCACGATGTCAGAGGCTATTTCCAGCCGACCGCAAGTGAACGGAATCCTCGAAACCTCACTCTACGTCGAGCGCCCGATCCAATCGGTCGAGTTCTATCGCCGGGTTTTCGGCTTTGAGCCGATTGACACCGATCAGAAAGAGGGCATCACCGATGAGACGCGACTGTGTGCGATGCGTGCCGGTGATCGCAGCGTACTCCTACTGTTCAAGAAAGGCGCTACAGCAGACACAAACGCAACTGGCGCGATCCACGTTGCCTTCGGCATTTCCCGGTCGGAACTACCAGCGTGGGAGGCATGGCTGTCGCAGCAGGGGATTACGATTGAGCTAAGGAAGACTTGGAAATGCGGCGGCGAGGCGCTTTACTTCCGCGACCCCGATGGTCATCTGCTCGAGGTGGTCACACCGGGTGTATGGAGCATCTACTGACGCAGTCCCTCGGATAACTGTTGAAATTTCGCGTGGCTGTTGAAAAACTCCCTTTTTTGAAAAAACGGTCCCGTCGGAGGGATAGAAAATGTCCACCAAAATCGAGAACGTCGTTTATAGGGCATCCTAGCGCGATGAACTTTTTTCGAACTTCTAGAGTGTGAGTTTTTCAACAGCCACTCGCCATAGCACTCACAATCCTGGAATCGGCCCGCAACTGGGCGGATTGTCGGCCAACAGGAATGTATGGTCCGCCGCTTTGTCGCAAGCGAAAAACGAAAGTGACAGGATGGTCTGCGCAAATGTATTCGGCCTTCGTTGGAGCACAAAGCTCCTGGCCTGGATGGAATGCGCTGCGCGCTCGTCCTATTTAGTAATGCAGCCTTGGAAGGCTTTTCCTGTTTACAGGTTTCGAGAGCGCCGGGTTCGACCGTTGTGTCATCTCATAGTTCGCCAGCAGACCTGGCAGCAAATCACAAATCCGTAGTAGCCGCTGGTCTGTAGATGTGGGAATCGCGAATGCGATTTCCAAGCCTGGCCTTAGCCAGGCGTCATCTGCAGGCCAGGCATTCTGTAGCTGCGCCGGCCAACATTGGGGGCCGATAGGGTTCATTTTTAGCGAGCACAGCCCAGGCCATGCGCGCCAGCTTATTGGCTAACGCTACTGCGGCCACGTTACTGTGGGTGCGGGTTGTGAGTTGGGCCAGCCATGCACTCAGACCGGAAGATTGCTTCGCGCTCTGTTGCAGGACAGCGCGAGCCCCTTGCACGAAGAGTCTTCGCAAGTACGAGTTCCCGCGTTTGCTAATCCCCAGCAACTTTTGCTTGCCCCCAGTGGTATATTCGCCCGGGACGATGCCGAGCCACGCGGAAAACCCTCGTCCCTTTTTGAAAGCTGCTCCATTGCCGATCGCGGCGATGATGGCAGTCGCCGTCACCGGTCCGATGCCAGGGATCGCTACCAGCCGTCGGCAGGCGTCGTTGTCACCAGCAATTTTGTTGATCACTGCATCAGCTTCGTCGATCCGCATTTGCAAGTGATCGAGCTCCAGCCTCAGTTGCGCCAGCAGCCCGCGCAATGCGCCGGTGAGCTGGGCGCTGGCGTCCTCCAGGATCCCGGGCAATGCTGCATCGATATGACGTCGCCCCTGGCGCAAAGTGATTCCACGTTCGAGCAGCAAGCCACGAATCTGGTTGATGACTGCGGTGCGACGCATCACCCAACGCTCCCGTACCCGATGCAGGGACTGCAGATCCAGTTGGTCATCGCTCTTGATCGGTACGAAGCGCATCTTCGGCCGCTCGACTGCCTCCGCAATCGCCTCGGCGTCAATGTAGTCGCTCTTGTTCGTCTTTACGTAAGGCTTGACAAACTGCGCCGGCATCAGCCGCACCTCGTGCCCCTGCTCTCTCAGAGCTCGCCCTAGAAAGTGAGACCCTCCGCAAGCTTCCATACCAATTAACTTGACCCGCAGGTTCGCAGTGAAGTGCAGCAGTTGTCTGCGTGAAAACTTCTTGCGCACCACAACCTCGCCGCGCTGGTTAAGCCCAACCAGATGAAAGACTGTCTTGCCGAGATCAATACCGATCGTGTGTAGCTCCATGGGATGCCTCCTCCGTTCACCTCTTATACGAAGCTGCCGGCTTGGTAAAGGCGGCGGACCATCCCATTAGTAATCGGAGATGGACTCCTTTCACGCCCTTGGAAAGACGCCGACCCCGACATCCCCATCCTGAAAGAAGCCAAGGCGGAGTACGCGAAGCCGCAGTAGCGCCCTCTTGTTTTGGGTCAAGTTCTTGGGTGTAAACTCCCACCAGTTGTGCGGGCGAGGCTGGAGGTGCACGAGTATGACTAAGAGAAAACACGTCTCTCCAGAAGCTCTGGATGCGAGCTTGCTGCCCAAGCAACGCAAGCCTATTCCACACGCATTCGTGCTTGATGCGATTTCCACACTATCGCCGTACACGCGTCCGATGTTTGGCTGCCTTGCAGTCTATGTGAAAGACAAAATCGTGTTGATCCTGCGGGACAAGCCTAAGAACGCTGCGGATAACGGAGTATGGCTCGCCACTACCCAAGAACACCACCAGAGCTTGCGGCGTGAGTTCCCGAACATGCGATCCATTCAAGTATTGGGCAAACGCGTAACGGGTTGGCAGGTGTTACCAGTGGATGCCCCTGACTTTGAGTCAGCGGCACTGCTGGCATGCGAGCTTGTGCTAGCTGGAGACCCTCGGATCGGCAAAATACCGGGCGCTCGAACGTCGAAGTCTGGATCAAAAGCGGCTGGAAGATCGTCGAAGCAGATCAAAACCTCGAAGAAACACGCGAGCACAATCAACTTCGACACCGTACGAAAGATCGGCTTGGCGTTGCCCGGCGTGGAGGAGAGCACTGCCTACGGGTCACCTGCGCTCAAGGTTCGCGGGAAGCTCTTGGCGTGCGTGCCTGCTCATCGTTCGGCTGGGCCGAGTTCACTTGAGGTTCGCATCGGCTTCGACGACCGCGCCGAACTGCTCGCATCCGCGCCCGATGTTTACTACGTGCCCGACCACTATCTCAACTACACCTCCGTGCTGGTTCGCCTGTCCCGCGTCACACCTGATGTCCTGCGGGACCTGCTCGGCATGGCTCACAAGTTTGTGACCGCCGACGCAGCACACCGCTCGCCGACGCGGCATCGCGGCAAGCCTGCCTGACTCCGGCTGGCTTACGAGTAATCCGAGTTGGTTCACGATTCCGACGCCCCCCTGACCCCTCTGCGGCGGCAGCCCTTAAGGTGTGACGTTCTTGCATGTTCGCCGCGTCCCGCGCCCGCTGGTCGCAATCGCAATGACGGCGTTCTTACCAGTGATGCTGATGCGAAAGGTCACGCACAAGTGTGTACCACGCCCGAAGCAGTGGTCGCAAGATCAGGGAGTCGGTGGGGTCGCGTCGCTGACGATGTTTTTGCGTGTTAGAATCGCCGCGAACCGGACGTTGTGGGCATGTCTGGCTCTTGGGTCAGTGCGTTCTTTGGATTTTGCTCCCTCACGATTTTCAGCGTCACAGAGATTGCGAAGAACGGTCTTATGCAGAAAGCTGGGAGCCGCCATTAAGTTCCGTCATTTCCAGCTACCCGGCGCTGTCAGAGCCGCCGTTGACTCACGCATCCAGCCGTGGCATAGGTACCATGGGTTCCTCACCATCATCCTATCCCGCTATAAGGCAGACGCGGCTAAGTACGACCCCCACCCAGCACCGGGTGTACGAGTTTATCATGTCGAAGAAGACCTCCGCCAAGTGCTTCAGTTGAACGTCGAAACCTTCTATCAGTACTCCAACATGATGCTGGATCAAATCGCCGAAAACGTCAGGTTCTTTTTCGGATTTCCCCGCGCCAATAAGACCAACATGAACCCGCACGGTTACTGGACTCACTTGACCCTTCTAAACAATCTCGCAAAGGCGGCTGCGGTTTTAGGGCTGGTTGGGGATGTTGCCGGATTGCTGACGCAAGCCGAAGAGTTCAGAAGGCTTCGAGCATACCGCAACAAGTCCATCACTCATTGGGACGCAAGCGACAGCCATCTTGCCACTGCTTGGGACGGCACCGACCTGACAATCCAGCGAGGGTTCCAAGGCGATTCAGCGGAGCTTCAACGCCGCTTGGCTACCGGGGAATTTGAATTTCAAATGACCGTGCCCCTGCCGAAGCTGTATGATTTGGTGGACACTTACGCGGCAACTGTTCAGGAATTCTTGGAGTCGAACGCCGTTAAGTTCGTCGGCAATTAGTGCGCCCAGCGGAACGCGACCCTCATCCCTGACGCCTCACTATTAATCAACCTCTCCTGCTGCCGCAGAATTCCCAAGCTGACGAACTTAACCTTCCGTCGATCCTTCGTCAGGATAGTCTTGCCCGTGAACGGAATCCTTCTGGTTGAGAGGTCGTCGGGAATTTACAAGCCTAATGCTGTAACGCAGGCTTATGCTCCTTTCATTATGGCTCTTGCGAGAAGATTGGCGGTTTTCCTCCTTGCGGTGGTTTCGGTCGGGCAGGCGCAGACCATCGGGCGGCTGGATGGCAGCAAGATCAGCACAGCGGAGGTCGATGCGACCATCGCGCGGTTGATGAAGGCAGCGGAAGTGCCGGGTGCGGGAATCGCGATCATCAATGGAGACGGCGTGATCTATGAGAGATCCTATGGCTACCGCGATACGGAAAAGAAGCTACCACTGACGACGGATACAGTGATGTCGGGGGCGTCGCTTACCAAGGCTATGTTCGCATACATGGTAATGCAACTGGTGCAGGAGGGTCGGCTCAATCTCGACAAACCGGTTTACCAGTATCTACCGAAGCCGCTGCCGGAATACGAAAGTTACTCGGACCTGAAGGACGATCCTCGGTATAGGCAGATCACAACGCGTATGCTGCTCGACCACACGAGCGGCTTTCCGAACTGGCGTGCGTTTGAAGATGACCACAGGCTCCACATCCACTTCGAGCCCGGCAGCCGGTTTGCGTATTCGGGCGAGGGTTTCGATCTGCTACAGCTAGTTGTGGAGACGATCACAAAGGCAAATCTTCAGTCGTTGATGCAGGAGCACCTGTTCGAGCCCCTGCGCATGACGCGGACGAGCATGGTCTGGCAACCGACCTTCGACAACGATTACGCCAACGGCTACGACGAGTACGGTCGTTCGATCGGGGCGCAAAAGTGGACGCGCGCAGAAGCAGCGGGCTCGCTGCTGACCACAGTACATGACTTCGGGAACTTCGTCGCGGCGGTGATGCGCGGCGAAGGTCTGAAGAAGAAGTCATGTGCCGAGATGCTGCGGGCGCAAGTGAGAATCCGATCGAAACACCAGTTCCAGTCGCTGGAGAAGGTTACGACCGACGAGAACGACGCGATCCGGCTGAGCTATGGGCTCGGCTGGGGGTTGTTCTGGACGCCCTATGGAGAGGCATTCTTCAAAGAAGGACACGACGCGGGCGAGCGAAATTATATGGTCGCATTCCCGGAGAAGAAAATCGCGATCGTGATCATGACGAACAGCGCCAACGGCGAGGGCATCTACGAGGAGCTGCTTGAGACGCTGCTGCATGATACCTACACGCCCATCGAGTGGGAAGGCTTCACACCTTACGATAAGTTGCCGCCACGTCCGCCGCTGAAGCAGCACAAGCGCACCACGGTCGAACCTGCAGTTCTGGAGAGGTACGTCGGGCGCTACAGCGATCCAGTGCACTTCCCGAATGTGGTTTTGGCGATCCGGCGCGAGGGCGATCACCTGTCAGTACAGGAGAATGACGAGGCGAAACAGGAGCTGCTACCTGAGAGTGTGACGGATTTTTATTCGGCAAGTTCGGACGACGAGTACACGTTCGCGGCGGATGGGTCGAAGCTGGTCTTGCACGCGGACGGGAGGGACATTCCGTTTCCTAGACTGCCATGATCAGGGATGCCGGTGCTGCTGCCGATAAGCAGCCGGTGAGACCCCGACGTGCTTCCCGAAGACATGGCAGAAATGGCTTTGGTCGAAGAAGCCGAGTTCTTGGGCGAGGTCAACGATCGGCTGCGAGGATGTGACGAGACGCTCACGGGCATAAGCCAGTCGCAACTTTCGGACGTAAGCGGCGAGGGAGTAGCCGAACTGGCGACGGAAATGGCGTGCGAGTTGGATCGGCGGAAGATCGGCGGTACGAGCGATCTCGGCGAGTGAGAGCGGCTCCTTAAAACGATCGTGGAGCAGATCGCGCACTCGTGCAAGCGAGGGCGTAGCGGATGACTCCTCACGGGTGCCGCAAACCTGCCCGATCAATTCGAAAGCCGTGGCTTCGAGCGAGAGCGCTGAGGTGTGTGGTTGCTCAACACGGCGGCGAAGTCGCAGGGAAAGTGGCGCGACTTCGGGATCGTGTGTGACCCGCGGGCGTTCCAGGTCGAGCGAGACGCGGACGCGATCACGAGATTGAGCCGGGAACGTGATGGCAAGCATTTGTGAGTCGCGGTCGGCTTGATAGCGATAAGAGTGCAGTTCCCCAGCTGGGTGGACTATGGCAACGCCGGGTGCGCAGGGCAGGTCACGGCGGAGGTCGTTGCAAAGCATGCAATGACCGCTGACGAGCAGAATGATCGCTGGCGCGGCGTGGTAATGCGCCGGAACCACCTGTCCAGCACGGTAGAGGAGGCGCTCCAGCGTAAAATCGGGCAGAGCGTGGCGGTCTCTGACTGTACCGCTGAAACCGGTCGCGGAAATCGTGTTCATCTGCGACAACGACTCGCGGGATATTTTACAACCATTCCGTGCCGCTCTGCCTACAAAGACTTCCTCGCCCTCTGGAAAGACGCCGACCCCGACATCCCCATCCTGAAGCAAGCCAAAGCCGAGTTCGCGAAGCTGCAATGACTTGGGTTCAGGTTTTTCCGTTTGCCTCGACACATGCGTGCGGGCTTGTTTCCCAGTGCATGTTCTGGTCATCCCAGCTAATGTGCTTGCGGGCGATCCTTAATACGCATTTGTTCAAAACCACCGCTTGAATCCATTTGCCGCCAACCTGCTCGACCACGGCGATGCCCCGACCGAGCACCGCCACGCGATCGCCCCGCTTTAGGATTCTGTCTCGTTGGCGACGAACGTAATACTCCTTGCCGATCTCGATCAGGTAATCGAGTCCGGCTGGGTCAAAGCCCGAACTCTTGCCCCATAGAGAACTAGTCTGGTCGTTGTCGAGGACAATGATGTCGCTACCGTAGAGGGCCAAAGCTTGGAGCCGAGGCCAAATTTCCGCCAGCGTGAATGGCAGGGCGTCCGGCGACAGGAACAGATTCTTGGGGTACGCAAGCTGGGCACGCCATCCCCATTCGTGCTCTACGACGGTGCCCCACAAGCATACTTCTCCGTAGATACCGCATCTGTCGTATCCGTTCTTTCGTAGATGCTCAAGGCTCTTGGCGGCGTAGACGCCGCAGGTGCACTTCGCTTGCGGGGCTTCGTGGGAATCATCCGCCTCGATGCGACCAGCGATATTTCCGACGACAGCAGAAGCCCTGCATCTCGCCGCCAGCGCTAGGCCGGGATGCCACCGCTGACCGCAAAGCGACTTCAAGCCCTTGGTGTCCCACGTCCACCCACGGTAGCCGACAATGGCGCATCAGCTCTTCGCTGCGGGGCCCGAAGCTCTTCGTTTCCCAGCGCACCCGAAGGACGCTCGCCAATTCCTGGGCTTGGGCGTGCGCCGAGCTGCCGGACCCCTGCTCCAGCGGATTGAAGCCGATGCTTGCGACCGGATCGAACGGCTCGATAAGGACGATCCTGTCCGCGAGTTCGCGGTGCTTCGACGCGCGACCTGCCAAATGCGCCACGACCGAATCGGCAAGATCGCCGTGCACGTCGAAAAGAGCGAAGCCGGTCCCGTGCTGGACGTCCTGGCGTATGAGGTTTTCGATGAGGTAGCTCTTTCCCACTCCGCTGAGGCCGATGATGGCAAGGTGCGTCGGGCGCAAGTCTTCCTTGAGGATCACGGGGTCTCTTCGTTCCGTTCCGGTCGTGACCCCCAACAGCAAATCCTGCCCGCGGGGTTGAGGCGTTTGACTCCGATACAAGTCATGAAACAAATTGCGTATGTAGGCAAACATATTTGGCAACTGTGGAAAGACGAGGCCTTATCGGACGGCGACGAGGAAGAGAATAGCGCACAGTAAAGCTGCCATAAGAAGATAGGGACTGAGCGTCGGGCCGCCGGTGAACGCCATGGCAATCGAACCGATCTCGAAGGTGCTGTAGGCGACTAAAAGTACGCCGGCGAGAACCAGAATTCCAATGCCGATCAACCTAGGCCAGAGAGGTGGCTTCTTCTCGAAGAATCGGAAATCATCAACGTCGTATTTGTCGGTTTTTGTTATGCTGGTCCATTTTGTATTCCTTGCATTGCCAACGGATAAGGAGAGCTACACACTCTTAATACTCTGGCGAGGGTGCCTCAGGCGGGTTAGTGTACAGGTACCGGTGCTTCTGCAGCATCGCGAGGAATTCCAGAGCAAAGGCCTCGTACTCCCCGTTCCGGCCCTGGATATGGTGCTCTTGGAGCGCTCGCATGACGAACATGTAGGCGAGGTGGAGCGCCTCTTCGGCGCCTTGATCCAGCGTGTCGACCTTGATAGAAAGCACGTATTTGTGTGCGAAGTTCATATGGAAATGAAGTGCGATCTTTGTTTTGAAAAAAAGGGCCGCTGGCGCGTTGGTCAGCGGCTCGGTTGTGCAAGGTGCCATTTCACGTCTTGCGACGTCGGGATGCCTCCGGCATCTCTGCGATGGTGTGGGCGCTTCACCTGTCCTCAGCTTTGATCACGACTCCATCCGACTCATAGCCAATGCCTCTGCTCTCTTCTGTTCGCGGGCAGAGTCGGGTTGGATGACGTCGAGGGCATCCGCGATCAGTTGCGCCTGTCTGGTGTTCAGCATGTACGTCCTGGCGTTCATGTCGCCCTCCCGGAGGACCGGCTCCCGTGGCGACCTGGGTCCTTCCAGTTCTCGTCATCGCCGAAGTACTCGGCCACCGAATCGGCATCCAGGCACTCGATGGCCGCGGGGTCGTCCAGATCGCTGGCGTTGTGCTCGGCGATGTCGGCCACGCTGGTGCCTTCCGGCTCCCAGTCCCTGCCGATGCGATCGCCTATCTGCGTCAGGATGTCCCAGCATTCCGCGATCCCGGACGCAGCCTTCGTGATGGCCTTGGCCAGCTGGCTCTTCTCTTCTGCCGTGAATGCGATCGCCATGCAAGTGCTCCTGCCGCTAGTTGCGGATATCTCGTTGCAGTTTCGTGAGTCTGGGTCTTCTTTGCATTCAGCCATGATGGTTTTGAAAAAAGGCCGCTGGCACGTTGGTCGGCGGCCGGAAGGGTTCTTGTCCGATCGATTCGCTTGTCGTTTTTGAGGCTGACGTTCTTGCTCTCGGTCAGCTGGGGAGCGGGATCCTGGAGAACTCGATGCCCAGGTCGTCCGCCCGTATGCCGTCGATGATGTCGTCGATGTAGCGGTGTTCGACCACCGAGGCGTCGGCGTACCTGATGTGGTCTTGCGGCAGGTTCTCCTTCACCCACCGCCTGGCGCGGCGGGTGTTCGCGTACAGCAGGAATAAGGTGCCGTGATCGACGATTTGGAAGTCCGCCTTAGCGCGCGCCATGGGACCCTCCGTGCTTCAGGTGGAAGCTGACGATTCTCACCGACGGGTCCCAGCAGGCCCGGCAGTTGCCGCACTTCATGCCCTGCCTGGGCGCCGGGCAGACATGGGCTGCCTCGGGTATCGAGCTTCTCTTGGAATGCACGCCGCTCGCCGGCAGCCCGTAGCGGACCGGCGGGTGGCCGTCAACCAGATGCGCCGAGTAGCGGATGCAAAGGTTTCTGGGAATCCGCCCGCCCATCCTCCGATACGCTTCGACGGTCTGGTACTCTCGCGTCGGCAGCCAGAACTTCACCTGCGGAAGATTCAGCGAGACCCGGACGATCTTTCGCAGGTGCTCGAGATCCCGCAGATCGCCGGAGTCATGCCAGCGGAAATGGGCGTCGCCCGAGCGGTGGATGAGCGTGCTCACGGCCTCAACCCAGCGCGGGTCGGACAGGCTGGCGAACCGCCTCTCCATCGCACGCCGGACCACCGGGAACAGGTACCGCCCGCGCATGGCATAGCAGTGGTGACATACGGTTTTGGGTATCAGCTGCAGAAGGCTCCCGAGGCGGCAACGATGCGCCGGCAGCCCATAGCCGTGGCCAGGCATCTTGCTGGGATTGCTCAACGAGCCGCAGATGGCGATGGCCTCTTTCACAGTGAGCGTGGGTGTCCATGGTTTGTGCATTCATTCGGCTCCAGGAAAAAATGGGAAGGCGCTGCAAGGATGTCGCGGCTAAGTGGTCATCGACCCTTGCCGGGCGCCTTGCGGAGTGCGGCGAAGGCCCTCTTGTGCGCCCTCTTCAGGGCCGGGGTGGGGCCTATCCTCTGCTCGATCAGCGCTTCGCCGACGGCGGTGACGAGACCCTCCAATGCCCTCAACAGCTTCGTGTCCGGGCTCGGATTCGCCGGTTTCATGCCGTCATCCCGAAGTACCTTCCGAGCTCCTGGATGGCCGGCATGCGCGTGGTGATGGGCATCTCCTTGGCGACCGCGGTGAACGCGTTGTGCAGGCTCCAGGCGTTCCTCGGCCGGAACTCGTCCACGAACGGCTCGAAGTAGAGGTTCGACGCCTCCGGCAGCAGGCGGATGGGCAGGATGCCCTTCACGAACACGTCGTGCAGGATCGCCTTCGCCTCGCCGTCAGACAGCAACTTCTCTTTCAAGTTCGCGATCTCGCCCGTGAGCCTCCCGAAGTGGTCCTGGAACCTGAGCACGGCATGGTTGATCTCGGTCCTCAGGTGGAGCCCAGCCGTGTGCTTGCGGTTCAGGGCGATGAGGTCGCCGCGGAAGACCATGTTGTCGCAGACGAAGACGGAGAGGCCCGCGCAGATCTGGATCGACATCGTGCGGTTGTTCGACGTGCGCAGGCCCAGTGCCGCCATGCCGTCCGGCGTGTCCTGGTACGCGAGCTGCAGGACGCCGAAGAGGGTCGAGCCATCGCGGCGCAGGGCGAACTGCTCCTTCCGGATTGCGATCTCGTTCAGCTTGAGGACGCGCTCCAGGGTGTCGATGAGCTCGATGTGCGGGACGGGCTTGAAGGAGCGGGTCGCGTCCGGCGTCTTCACCAGCGCCAGTTGCTCCCTGGTTACGAGGTCCGTGTCTATGTGGGACATGAGTTGGCCGTGTTGCATGGGTCTCTCCTTTGTTCGAGAAGTGCGTTGTGGTTGATCGGCCCGCGGGCCGAAGCGAGGGCGGGGTTCCCGGGCGGGTGTCCGTTGGGGGATATGGCTTTGGGAAAGAGCTGGCGGGAACTGCGCTTTCAAAGAACTGTGTCGGGCGACTTGCCCTTGCATGCCGCGGACACCGCGTCCGCTGCAACATCCCTCCCCGACCTCCCATGGCATACTCGAAGGCCGTGCGCGGAGTTCCCCGGTGATAGCGCGCGTTCCTTTGTTCGCACAGCCGGTACCGTATGCTTTTCAGGGAGAGATATTGCAACGGATGAGAGCTACATCGGGTCTGTTAGTCGACCGGATCCTCGTCCGCATCCCAAGGACGTGCTTGGCGATCCAGCTGGTCGGAGTGACGGCCGAGGATGCCGAGCACGTCCCGGGCGAACTCCTCGAACTCGCACTCCTCCGCCTCGTGCGCCTCGTGCATCTGCAGCGCCTCTTCGACCAGGCTGTAGAGCGCGCTTCCGGTCATCGCGATCGCCTCGTGGATGTCGTTGGTCCGGACGGAGACGGCGTACTCCTTGGTTTCGGATTCTGGATCCATGGTGGTGGACGGTTACTGATTACGTCCGAACCGTAGCACCGATCCCGCAGATCGCGGTAGACGTGCAATGTTGCCAGATTGGCAACTTTTGCGGAGATTTCGGCATAACTAAGCGATAATTCGCGAGACTTTAGAAATATTTTAGAATTATCTTAGATTTCCTTGATGTGCCTTGACATATACTTACAGTTGTATCTTCGTAAAGGGTGCCTTGTGCCGCCTCTTATTGACCACCTAAGTCGATGGCCATACGGAGACTCCCCAACTACCTACGGACCTACCGCAAACACTCCGGCCTGAGCCAGAGTGAAGTTGCCTTTCTGATACGGCTGAAAGACAAGTCTGAGCTCTCGCGTTACGAGAGGAATGTCCGGCAGCCGTCCCTGCGCACGGCGCTCGCCTGCCAGGAGGTGTACGGCAAGCCGGTATCCGAACTGTTCGCAGGGTTGAGCGACTCGGTGGCGAAGGACAGCCGCAACCGGATGAAGAGGTTGCAGGCCCGGCTCCAGTCAAGCATCCAGCCGCAGGACGCCGGGAACAGGATCATGCAAAAGCTCCAATGGGTCTCCCAGCGCCTGCCTCGAGGTGCCGAATTTTAAACTCGTCTCGGTATGAGATACAAAGGCCTCACCAGGACACTGGCTCTCGATCTCCATCCACGCAGCTTCGGATACGTGGTCCTTGAGGGTCCGGAAAGGCTCCTCGACTGGGGTGTGAGGAGCTGGCGCGGCAAAGGCAACCGTTACGACGTCCTCGTTCGCCGAAGGCTGGCACCGTTGCTGGAGCATTGGAAGCCCTCAGACCTCGTCATCCGCAAGCCGGCAGGAATACCCAGATGCCAGTCGGGGATTGATTCCCTCATCATGCGAATCGATTCGGCAGCGAAGAGCCACCGAATACCCGTCCGCGCCGTTAGGCATGGGCTCGGGGAAGAGCGGGAACAGAGGCTGACGAAATATGAAAACGCCCGACGAGTCGTCGAGCGTTTCCCTGTCCTTGCGCAGAAGCTGCCGCCGAAGCGCAAGGCGTGGGAGAGCGAGGATTATCGGATGACCATGCTGACAGCAGCGCATCTGGCTTACATGTACCAGAGGACGAAGTTAATCCAGCCTCCCGGAACACGGGATCTTGCGAAATGAACCTCTCTTTCATCTCGTCGTAGTAGCGGGCGTTGAGATAGGAAAGCTGGGTCGCTGCATCATACTCCTGCCCTATGAAAATCCGCTGGCCAACACCCGCTCCGCTTTTTTGGGGCAGATTCGCGGCACCCCGCTGGACACCTGAGCGGCCACAATGCGACCCTGACACGGGTCGGTCGTTCTAGTATGATGACGCGGGACAAATTTTCACCCGATCTTCTTCACTAGGGGGAGTACGGACCCGCGCCGCCAAATATCGGAGTGCGATCATCAGCGGCCCCGCTTCAATGTGAGCAACAAAACGAGTACGCCCGCCCGAGGCTATGCTCCACCGACGTATAATCCCTGTCTTTCGGAGGGGTACAACCGTCTATTCATCTGAGGAACTAAGTGTGAAGAAGAGCGAGGAAATGACATAGCAACTTGTCCAGCCCTATTCAATATAGGATAGGGATATCATTTGGTATATCGCCAGTTGCCCTGGAATGTCTGAGCGAACGCCTGATCGCCTACTAATTGGAAGATCGGGTCTTGCGAGAGGAACCTGCCGTTGCTTCCATTGTAGTACCTGGCGTTCAGATAGGAAAGCTGGGAGGCGCTGTCATACATCTCTCCAATGAACTTCCTTTTCTCTCCCACATAGGGACCCGTTGTCTCATCTAGCCGAGCTGAGCCATAGGGCATGTAGTCTAAGGCCTCGACGATGGTTCCGCTTGAAGAGACAATGACGCTTGAGCCACCCAGATGATTCGCGAGTACATAGCGTACGGTCGTGGTGGCGGTGCTTGTGGAGGTGCTACCGCTCGATGTCGCGGTGGTGCTGGTCGCTGGGCGGAAGGCGGCGGCAACCATGCTCCAGTCCTGGCCGACGGAACCGGTATACGCATCGCGCAGAGAAGATACTGCGTGAACTCAAGCTCGATGCTGACCCCGATGTCATTCTGATCGACGCCAGGAAAGATAATAAGCCTTCCGGCTCGAAGGCATAGTAAGTCAGCGGTCCGACTCTCCCCGCTCATAGTCCAGGAAATCCCCGTGCGCCTTCTTCGCCGCCCGCTTGTCGACGCCCAGGTAGAAGTTGCAGGTCGTGATGAGCCGGTCGTGGCCCAGTATCTCCTTGATGTGGCCGATCGGGCAGCCGTTGAAGAGGAGCGTCGTGGCCACCGTGTGCCGGAGCATGTGCGCCGTCACGGGCTTCGGGAAGCGGATCGACCTGCGGAAGCGCCGGAACCAGGCGTGGGCGCACTGGAGTTGCAGCGCCTGGTCAAGGTTTGCGCCGATCCAGCTTGCCGTGTCCACCATCCCAACACACCTTCTCCGCAGCAAGTCGAGCGGGAGAGGGCGGAAGAACGGAAGCGCATCGAAAAGGAGAAACTGGCCATTACGACTCGCCATTGTATCTTGGCTACGATCCTCCAACGCGCATCGGCTCCATTGAAGAAGGCCGACTTGCTGGCGGTCGCCCACTACTTGATCGCTCATCTCTCCTACAGCCAAGTCCCGGCCCTGGCCAAGCGGCACAAGGTAGAGGCGAAGAAGGACTCCGCGTGTGCACAGGAGCTTCTGGCCAAGCAAGTAGTCACGTATGATGAGTCCGAACTCTGCAAGCTGCTTCTGGAAGTCAGCCTGCTAGATTCCGCTTAACACCGCTCCCCTGCCAGCCGCGACGACGTTCTCATGGATGCCGCCAAACGCTATCGGGTGGACACCGAGAAACTACAGAAGGCTGTGGCAGAGGAACTCGCTGCCAAACGGGATAAAAAGACGAAGACCAAAGCGAAGCCGAAGGATCGGAAAACGGCAGAATAGTTCAGTCACTTTAATTTTCTGGCGGAGTGCTAGTTTGCACTCCGCCATTTTTTAATTGGAGGGGAGAGGACGAGAGGCCACGGGTCTCAGCCGGCACCTTCTGATGCTTTGATAATCTGCCAGCCCGTTGCGCCGCGGGTGATTGCGAAGTCGTGGTGCCGGAGGATTTCAGCGCGGTCCCGTTCGGAGCAGCGATGCAGGCTGTAACTGCATAGCACGACGATTTTCGAACCGTGCACGGTCTCTTGGAGTTCCTGCTCGTATTCATTGAAAAGTGCCCAGTACTTTCGTTCAAGCCAGAACGAATTTCCCGACATCCTTACGCCCTCCAAGCCCCGCTCCTGGGCGGCAAGAAGACGGTTTAGACCCCCGCGAAGCGCCTCGGCGGTGACTGAGCCCATCGGACCAAGATACCAGTCGGTGAAGTCCATGATACTGATTTGGCCGGAAGCTTCCCGGTCAGCCAGGTCAGGTTGGAGGTTGCCCAAAAGCCGCCTGGCATCTCGGGCATATAGAGGGTCGGAAGTTATCCAGAAGCCCATCTCGTTGTTGTCGAGGCCGGCCTTGAAGAGGGGCACAAGGCATTCGGCCAAGTCGGTCTGGCTGTCGTAGAAATTACAAAAGTGAGTACCCCAAGGGATTGTCCCGACCCCCGGGGTTTCTTGGCCGCACGGGAACCGCTACCTGGTCGGCTGGTGGAGTCGCCTGATAGCCATGGAAACCAAGAACGGCGGAGGGGAGGGAGCCACTAGCTGGATTACTCCGTCCGCAACGGAAGACGAAAAACGATCTGCACATGGATTTAGGTTGCAGTGCCTGACCTCTCGTTCAGGGTGTCGGACAGTCTGCGATCTCTATCCTGCTGCAGTGGAATATGCCGATAGCGGAACGTGGAAAGGAAGAAAGGAGTTGTGTACGCCAAGTGCCCGTAATAGTTACTGGTGATGGGAGATCCCTCGGCCCGATGGTAAAAACGCGGGCTCTTCGGGATGACGCCTGCTTAGATTCAGAGTTCAAACTGGTGCGTGCTGGTCGGGTGCCCACCCGATCACCAAACAATGGAAGCCGGGCGAGCCTGTCGAAGTCTGGCCATTCCTTGAGCAGCCGTCCGGCCCGTACTCAGTGCTCATGCGCGTGAGAAAGATGTTCAGGAGCGATGCCGGCACGGCGCAAGAGACTTACGAAGTTTCGACTCGATCGGTAGGCATCCCATTTGGGATCGGCGGTGAGGAAAACCATGTGGACGTTGCGTTCATCCAGGGCGCGGTCCAGGCAACGGTAGACTGCGGCCTCGTCGCCAAGACCTGCATAGACCAGTGCGATGTTGTACGCCGGCACGTAGCGGTGCAGCGCACTTTCCTCCATGAGACGCAAGAGTTCAAGCGCTTCCGCGCGGCGGCCGGCGGTCGCAAGAATATATCCCTTTATGGACAGCGGAAGAGTATTTCCCTCCGACAGCTTGAATGCCCGCTCGCATTCACGAATGGCATCGTCGTGCGCGCCCAGTTGTTCCAGGGGCTGCGCCAGCATGACATGAGCGACCCAAAAGCTTTCGTCGAGGGTGAGAGCGGCCTGCGCCCGCTCTCTGGCCTCGGGATAGCGGCGCGCCTGAAATAAGAATTGCGCCGAAATGGCTTGCATGACCGGAGAGAAAGGGTCCAGCCGCCGTCCGGTTTGCATCTGCGTCACGGCCTGGTCGTGCCGGCTGGTCTGTGACAAAACGTGAGCGAGCAGACGATGTGCCATCGTGTTATTAGCGTCCAGCTGGAGAGCACGGCGAAGGGCATCTTCGGCCGCTGCCCACTCCCAGTCCAGCCAGAAGCAGACGATGCCCCGCGAGGTGAGTGCCTCCGACGATGCGGGATCGAGTTGTGCAGCCCGTTCCGCGGCTGCCTTCGCCTTGGTCCAGTAGTCGAGTGGGGGCACGTCGCTGGTGAGCGGCAGGTAGGCATACGCATCGGCCATGCCGGCATAAGCAAGAGCATAGTCTGGGTCATCGTTCACCGCAGCCTGAAAAAACTCGATGGCGCGACGCAGGTTGGGCGGCGTGAGATGGTTCCAGAAATGACGTCCGCGCAGGTAGTGGTCGTAGGCCGGGGCGCTTTGGGTTGACCGGGTTGACTGCGCAGAAATGGTACGGGGGAGGCGCCCTTGAATCTGGCCACAAATCGCTGCCGCCAGTTCCTGCTGTACGCCGAGGAAGTTTTCGGCATTGCGATCATAAGAGGCGCTCCAAACCTGTGACTGGTTTGCGGCGCTGATGAGCTTGGCCACAATGCGCAGCCGCTCGCCCTCCCGACGCACGCTGCCTTCAACCAGATATTGCACGCCCAGTTCGCGCGCGATTTGGCTGATCGGCTTTGTGGTCTGGCGGTACAACATGCTGGAAGTTCGCGCAATCACTCGCAACCGCTGCGAATTGACCCGCCCCAGCGCGAGGATCATTTCTTCGGTCAGACCGTCCACGAAGTAATCACGCTCAGACAGACCGGAAAGATCGTCAAAGGGCAGAACGGCCAGAACAATCTCGCGGCTGGCGCCGGCGAGGTCGGCGGCGCCATGTGGTGGGGAATGCATTGCCAATTGGGCGGCAGGCGCAACCGGCGCAATAAAGCGATACCCTTTGCCGGTGACAGTCTGCACGTATTTCGGCTTGTTAGGGGAGTCTCGAAGGGCGTAGCGGAGCTTGCCGACCGCGGTGTTGATGGCGGTGTCTCCCTCCAGGAAAACACCCTTGCCCCAAAGCGTCTCGATGATTTCGGCTCGGGTGACCAACTCTCCTCTGCGGTTCACAAGCAACAGGAGCAAATCCATGGGGATCCTCTCCAGCTTGACCGGTTTGCCTTCGCGGCGCAGTTGGTAGGCTGGCGGGTCGAGTTCGAAATCGCCGAAGTTCAGCCCTTCACGGGACATATAGGCCAACCCAAACTTGGCGGTGATTTTACATCAGGTCTGCGCCTAACCGCTTGCCTTTACGCGAGAACACGGTTCAGGAAGACTTCACAGAATCTTCAGACCGAGTCGATTGCTTATGACCATCTCCAAGGCCATCATGCAACCTAACCCGCAGGCTTTTGCCCGGGTGAGGAGAATGACATGAGAAGGCTTATTCTGGTTGTTTTCACGGTGATACTCAGTATCACCGCGGCAAGCGCTGGCGAATTTCCACCACACCACTGCGGCCTGCGGACCCTAAAAGGCGACTATGGCGTTCTGGTCAGTGGCACCAGGCCATCGTCGCCTGGCGGCGCACTTGAGCTGATGGTCGGCACCGCCATTGATACGTTTAACGGCGATGGGACGTTTACACAAATCGACAACATCCACGGCCAGATCAGCGGCTATCCGGACTCGGCAGTTGATCGTCCGGGTTCCGGAACCTACACACTGAACGACAACTGCACCGGCACAATGACGTTAAACAATACCGGGGCCCCCACGCTTGCATTGAGCATTGTGGTGGTCGATGAGGGGCGCGAAATACGCATTGCGGTGCTCAGTCCGCAACCGGTGATGGTTACATCCAACGCGCGGAAAATTCACTGATCCTTCGCTTGAGGGGCGTTTGAGGGGGCGCGCGAGCCCCCTTCAGACTTTGCTACATTCGGTTTCCCAGTACAAAGAAAGTCACCACCCAGGCGAAGCTTGGACGGGGCCGCACTCGGCTCACAGCAATGCACTCGGCGAGACTCCCACTCCAAATTTCGCAAAGAACGCGAAATTTAGAATGGGCCACGCGTCGATGTTGGCGCGAAAGCATTGGGGGTACAGGAATCCTTGCGAACGTCGGCAAAGAGCAACTTATTGAATCCCGTTCGCTTCGGACAGTTAATGCACGATCCTGCCGCCGAAACAAGCTTCTCGTCTTGCTTGTCGAACGGAGCGGAGGCCAGTTGAAGCAGGACGTTCGTCTCGATCCAGACTGCCAATTCTCGCACTGGAATCAATACCTGCGAGTTGCCTTCGCTCGTCCACATGCCGCGAAACGCAGCCGAGAATGCTTCCTGCTGTTGCGAAGCGGGGAGTTTGGCGATCAGCAAAGCATGGCCGATGGTGATCTGATCCTTCAGGAATGCCTCGACGACTGGTGGTATGAGGTCTGCGAGTCGAATGCGACCGTAGACATACGCCTCACTTTTGCCAGCACGTGACGCGATGGTGGCTATGGTGTAGGCAGGCTCCCCGAGTTCCAAGAGTGATTTGAAACCCAAAGCTTCCTCAAGCGGGTGGATGTCCTCGCGTTGCAGATTCTCAACTTATCTTTAGTCCCGGAAGAGCATTCCACGGCGTACACGACGGCGGAATGCTGCACGATGCAGAATCGTTATCTGTAGTCGATTGTATGACGTGAAACAGTCCGCCGGCGCAGTTGAGCGTAGCGAAACTGCGCCGATGCGGACTGGGCACCCAATTCAGGAGGATCAATGGTCAAAGTGCAACGAATCGTTGTGCCCGATACGCAGCAGCGTGGCTGGGTGTTGTTCGACGCAGAACACCAACCGCTCATCGCTCCGAACCAATACTTGTCGTACCTGCATCACCTGGGGCGATCGCCAAACACAATGCGAGCCTATGCCCACCATCTCCAGGCATTCTCTAACTTCCTGTGCGAAGAGAACAGGAAATGGACGGCGCTCAGCCTGAGCGAACTGGCGAAGTTCGTGACGTGGCTGCGTCGAGTCAGTTCAGCTGGCAGCAAATCGCGGTCCGACACAACTATCAACACGATCCTAGCCGCGGTTAGCTCCTTCTACGAATATCAGGACAGGCTTGGGGTTGAAACAAACATCAGCCGGTCGCGGCGGTTCGGAGCCAAGAGTCCGTACAAGCCGTTCTTGCACCACATTAGCCGAAACCATACCTTGCGGCGTGCGGTTATGACGGTACGTGCGACTCGACGGCAGCCACGGGTGTTTTCAGTGCAAGAAGTCCAAGCTCTACTAAATGCGTGTGCGCGGCAGCGGGACCGTCTCCTCGTGAGTCTGTTGTACGAGAGCGGGATGAGGATCGGCCAGGCGCTGGGTTTGCGCCATGCCGACATCCGTTCCTATGACGGAGAGATCGACATCATTCCTCGCGCAAACAGCAATGGTGCCCGTGCCAAATCGCGCTCTCCCTACACCGTGCACATCTCGAAAGAACTGATGGAACTGTATGCGGACTACCTTGTACACGAATACCAAGGAGCCACTCACGACTACGTCTTCGTGAACCGGTGGTCCGGACGCATCGGGGCACCGATGACCTACTCCACGGTGATCGATCTGTTCCGCAAACTCAGCGCCAGGACTGGCCTGCACGCCACGCCGCACATGTTCCGCCACACGCACGCGACCGATCTGTTGCGTGCCGGTTGGGACCCAGCCTATGTCCAGCGGCGTCTCGGGCACGCGCAGATCCAGACCACCGTGAACACCTATGCACATCTTTCGAACGGCGATCTGGGAAAAATGTTCGCACGCTATCAAAAGGAGCGTGCACGATGACGAGAATTACTTGGGATCGTGAACGACAGCAGTCTTTGCTGGGCCAGCTCTCAGGGTTCTGGAAGGGAGACATCTGGGACATGCGTGCCAGCCCACTGCCGACTCGGCTTTCTGCAAAGACGAAGCAGCGCCGTCTGCGCTTCGGCTGCAAATCTGCGACCATCAACAGCGAACTCAAGTATGCGTGCTGGAAGAAGTTCTCCGACGGCGATTGGAGAAACACCCAAGAACTGGGCAGAGTTCACTGCATGGTGAAGTGGCTGAACAGTCTTGATCCACTGCCGGTGTCCCTGATAAGCCGAGCCTTGGACGAATGGCGAGGGCTGTACACGACGTATCTTAAACAACACGGCATGTACCACCAAGGCACCACATCCCGCATGAATCGGGAGCAACATCCGTGCGTGACCTCGCGCGACAGTCACTATATCAGCACGCTTCGGCAACTCTATTCCGTTCTAGAGAGCGCATACGATGACCGGCCTGAGCATGAAAAAGATGTGTGGAACCTGCAACGGATGGCGGTCCCCATCAGTCTCTCGCTTTCCAACGTCACCCTGAGTTTCCATCGCATCCGACAACCGTGGTTAAGAAAAACAGTCAAGGCTTACATACGGTACTGTCTAACGATCTGCGCGGAAGGCACGTGCCGCACGCGATTGCAGTCGTTAACGTGTTTTTCGGAATTCCTCATGCAAGAACGTCCCAGGGGCACAGCCAAGACCATCACACGCAAGCTGCTGCTCGAATATCTGAGCTATCTTCCCGCACGGGTCTGCATCTCGGTTCGTAAAAGCCACTTGCTCAATCTGCGAAACTTCCTCGAAACAGCCGCACGCGAGCGCTGGCTGCCGCTCGCGACCGAGCGAATGATTTTTGACGACGAAATACCGCGCCCGCCCAAGGGCCAGCCTCGCTACCTGCCGGCGGCGGTCCTGGACCAACTGAACTCGCATCTGGGCGGTCTGAAGGCTCCGTGGATTCAGATGGTTCTCATTCTTCAAGAGTGTGGAATGCGCATCAGTGAACTCCTGCAACTGCCGCTGGACTGCCTGACGCAGGATGCTCGGGGCACGTTCTATCTGCGATTCATGCAGGGCAAGATGAAAAGAGAACATACGATCCCGGTTTCGCAGGAGATTGCCCGCGTCATACAGGAACAGCAGCAAGTGGTCCGGGCCACTGGACGATCAACCGCTTTGCTGTTTCCGAATTCGAAGGGTGGCGTGAGCAAGCAACAGAGTTTTGCGCAACGAATCAACCGCCTGGCTTACGAGAATCAGGTCCGCGACGCAAACGGCAAACTCTTCCGGTTCCAGTCTCATCAGTTTCGCCACACTGTAGGAACGAGAATGATCAACCTTGGCGTTCCCCACCACTTCATTCAACGCTACCTCGGCCATCTTGGGCCAGAGATGACGAACCGGTATGCGCATATCCATGACTCCACGATGCGGGAAAAACTCTCCGAGTACCTGCAAGGAACGTTGGTGAATGTGATGGGCAAGGCGGTGCCGGACGGGCCGCTCGACACAAGTGATCTACGCTGGTTCACGCGGAACGTAATGGCTCAAGCCCTGCCCAATGGCTATTGTTCGATTCCCGTCGTCGCTGGCCCCTGTCCTCATCCAAACGCGTGTCTGAGTTGCGCTCACTTCCGGACTGACGCCAGCTTCCTCGACGTGCACAAGGCGGAGTTGCGCGATACCGAGCGAGTCATCAGCAAGGCCAACACGAATGGATGGACTCGGCAGATCGAAATGAATGAACGGAAGCGGAACAACCTGGTCAACATCGTCACGTCTCTGGAGCGAGAGCGAACCCATGACTAGAAATACTGAGGGTCTCAAGAAGAGCGCGCGACTGCGCAGCGAGAGCGCAATGCAGCGGGCGTTGGTGGCTCTGCAACGAATGGAAGGCTCGGAACGGGAAGTCAACTTCCGAACCGTTGCCGCCGAAGCGCGGGTATCGACGGCATGGTTGTATAGCCAAGAAGAGCTGCGTGTGCGTATCGTGCGTTCCCGCACGACTGCGGGCCGAGCGGTCTCCGGAATCGATTCCCCACCAGACCGCCAGCGTCTTTCCAAACAGAACATCGTGGCGACGCTGCGGCTCCGCATTAAGACTCTTGAGGAGAAGAACCGCGAACTGAGTGGCCTTCTGGAGTTGGTGTATGGGGAACTCGCCTCGGCACGCGAGCAGAACGCCTCCGTAGGAATCGCACCTTGAGCGATCTGCAGAACCCTCGCGCTGACCGACTCAGCAATCTCGTTGGTTAAGGAGTACGGAGGATTCCAAAGAGTTGCCAACTTCCCGGTTGCCCGTCATACGGCATGAGAAGCCAAGCAGAACCCGGGTATTCCTTGCGCATGAGCTCTCGCTAGAGTGCTACAGTAGCTTCCCGTACTCGGCTTTTGCGATCTTGAAGTTCGGAACAGCGGGGTCAGCATCCTTCCAGAGATCGAGGAACTGTTTGTATTGACTCAGTGCGCGTACGCGGGCCGCGTCCGCGACTGCGCCCTTCGCCTTCTTCGATTCCATAGTATTTGCGCGAGCCAGACCAAGATGAGCTAACGCTCCCGTTGAACAATTCCAAACCATGCCGGTGTGATCGATAACCTTCTGAAATTCAGTGGCCGCGTTTGCCGCTTGTCCCGAAGCCAGATAAGCCTGACCCTTGATGTACGTCGGATACAGACACGAAGGATTGTTCGCGAACGAGATCATCCCGTACTCCACAGGCGACTCCACCGTCTGCAGAACGCGGAGGGCCTCGGCTGGGTTCTTTCCATTCAGCGCTAATTGTGCACGAATAGCAGGCAGCCAAAATGACTGCGTCTGGGAATCCAGCGGATACCGCTTGTCCAAGTCTTCGGCCAAGGATTTGGCTCGGCCATTCTCCGAGGCCATGGCGAACGCGAGCGCGGCTTCAACACCTACTCCCTGACTTTCCGGAGCCAGTTTGAGTCCATCGGCGGCATCTTGCGCACCATGCATCGCATCTCCAGATGCCGCTTCGCGCAAGGCGGCATTCTCCCACCAGATCGCCGCATTTTCCTTGCTGTCAGCAGCGATGGCGGCCTCTGCCGAACGTTTCGTTAGTTCCCGTGCTGCCGTCAATCTTCCTCCATACGCCTCAGTGTCGGACGCGAGCGAAAGTGCATAGTGCTTCGTCTCAGGGTGCGAGGTGAGCCATTGCTGCTCCTCCGCCATACCTGAGGAATCGCCACCAAGAAATGCCATCGCATAAAGCGGAACGCGAAACATGTAGCCATCCATGTCGCGCGCCTTCGCGCGGTCAAGAGTCGCTCGGGCGTCGCCGAAGCGCTGCAGCGCCAGCTGATAACCAATCAGATTGGAGTAAGCCGGGATTTCGCCGGGGCCAAGTTCCTGCGCCTTGGCAGTCATTTCAGCGGCGGTTTCATATTGTCCCAAGGCGGCATACTCTTCGCCAAGACTGAAGTACGCTGTCGCGCTTCGCGGGTACGTCTCAATCATCTCGTGGAAAGTTCCCGCCGACTTGTCATGCTCACCCGTTACGACGGAATAGTAGTTCCCGGTGATCATGAGCTTCGAACGATCGTTGGCGTGTTGCCTCAGTTCGAACGCCTTGGTGTAGTACTGGCTGGCGCGCCCGAGCTGGTTGAGGCTGTAGTAGCCGTCGCCCACGTCGTAATACGCCATTGCAAAATTGGGATCAAGTTCAATGGCGTGTTGATCGAGCGCGAGAGCTGCCTGCACACCTTGCTCGTTGTATGCCTTCAGAGCGCTCGCATATGTGCTCAGTGCCTCCAGAGAGGGAGTTGTCGCCTCAGACAAGGGCACGTCGAATTTCTGGACCGTTGACGGTGGCTCTCCGAGTGCAGCGCGCAATTTCCTGGAAGCTCGCCCGATCGTGTCGAGAACGTCGGTTTTGCCGGCAGCAGTCATTTCCTCATGGGCTACGGTTTTGCCGCTTTGGCAGTTCACGGCGTTCAGGGCCACCACGTACCTGGTGTCCGCGCTGCCAATCGAACCGGCGACGTACATCTTGCTTCCCGCTCGTTGGCAAAGCTCGCGCGCTTGACTGGCGGTGAGGTTCGAATTGGCCGGCAGCCCCATCTGCTTCGATGTGGCACTGACCCTGTCACTCGAAAGCACGTTTACGAAGGGTGATTCGGTGAGAGCCACATTCAGCGCAATCTTCAGTGTGCTGTCGAACAGCGGGTCGCCCGTGTTGTTCGTGAAGTCCGCCAGGAGCACCGTGTCTGCGTCGGTGAGAGTCTGTTTTACGCCCATCCGAGAGTAGAAGGCTCGAGCTATGAGGGCAGCTAATAACAGCACTGCCAAACCGACAATGGATAGCCACACCTTGGTGGCGGGCATCCGCATGGCATAACGCGGTTTCGCAACTGCCACTCTCGTGACGGATGGTGATGTTGTCGGCGTATGCGCAGCGGGCTTTTCATAATTGCCGCTGTCGGTATCGCGCTTCAGCCTTTGCAGGTCTGCACGCAACTCCGAGGCGTGTTGATAGCGAAGGTTGCAGTCCTTCTCCAGCGCCTTTCGGATGACTGCTTCCAGCCCCGGGACGATTTGCAGATTTACTTGAGACGGGGGTGGAGGTTCATCGCGCAGAATCGCACTGCAAATCTCTCCCGGACTCGATCCCTCGAATGGCAGCTTGCCAGTTGCCATCTCGTAGAGCACGGCGCCGAAGGAGAACAGGTCTGTGCGGGCATCCAGGTCCTTAGCCTTTACCTGTTCCGGCGACATGTAACTGACCGTCCCCAGCATCGCTCCGGGACTGGTCAAGTGCAGGGCATCGGAATCTGCGATGGTTTCAGCATCGCTACTGGTCGCCGCGGTCTTGCCAGTCACTTTCGCCAGACCGAAGTCGAGTATCTTGGCGTGGCCGCGCCGGGTTACAAAAATATTTCCGGGTTTGATGTCGCGGTGCACGATCCCTTGGCTATGAGCCACGTCGAGAGCGTCCGCGATGTCAATCGCGATGGGGAGAAGCCTGCCAGTCTCCACGGGGCGACCCGCGATGAGGTGGCTCAGCGTTAGACCATCGAGGAACTCCATGACCATAAAAGCGCGGCCATCGTGTTCGCCAATGTCGTGAATGGTGCAGATATTGGGATGGTTCAGGGCCGACGCGGCCCGAGCTTCGCGGCGAAAGCGCTCCAGCGCCGCGGAATCGTGAGCCACGCTATCGGGCAGAAACTTGAGGGCGACAAACCTGCCCAGGCGAGTGTCCTCTGCCTTATAGACCACGCCCATGCCGCCCGCACCCAGCGGGGACTGGATTTCGTAGGGACCAAGTTTCGCGCCAGGGGTGAGGTCCATCCGTGGGCGCAATTATAGCCCGTGCAGTCACGCTGTACGCCAGAGGCACGCATTCCGGTTGTGTAGTCAGCTACACGGACGTTGAGATTCTACCTGTGGTTTGCTACGGCAAACTGGGAACGCGGCACGTCGTTTACATGTGAACGACGTGCCGCGCTGCGTATCAACAAAGAAAGCTCTTGCTAACTACAGATAACTCAACGCACTGTGCCTCGATTGCCTCCGCATCCGTCAGCTTGACGACGCGGACGGGAAGTTTTTCGAGTTCCGCCAGTTTCGCCGCTCTGAGGCGACGTGCCCCGGCGACAACCTCGTACTTGCTTTCTTCCAGTTCGCGTACCAAAAGAGGGGCCAGAATCCCTTGCGTCTTCAAGCTGGCTGCCTTTTGTGTCATCGGTGATTTTGTGGCCGAGCATGCCTGGTGGCGCGCGACGATGGGGGTTTGTATTTCAGAAGGGCACATAACGTGAGAGGGCAGAACTTACGCTTCTGACCCCGCTACGAAACCCCTTTGAAGCTGTCAGACTCGGCTGAACCTCAATCTCCGGTTAGCCCGTAATCCAGGAGTTTGTGAGATCGATTCAAAGAAGCTGACTTTTCGTTCCCTATCCGGGCTCAATGAGTGCATTGGCGATGATGCGCTCGTTGAAAACGAGTGCGCCCCAATATTGACTACGCGGAAAACGCCGAATTCGATCAGGCCTGAGATTCAGCGAGCGCGATTCAGGCGATGGAAGTGGACACGGCCCCACTCACAGATCGTTTCCAACACCGGCACCAGCGTCCATCCATACTTCGAAATCGAATACCGCACGCAGGGCGGTAGGGTGTTCTCCTGATGCCGGATGAGGATCCCGTCCCGAACGAGGTCCTGGAGATGCCGAATCAGCATCCTCTCAGTAATATCGGGAATGCTCCGGCGCAATTCACTGGTGCGCAAGGGCCCCTCGGAAAGCCGCCAGAGAATCGTCCCCTTCCACCGCCCGTCGATAACGGACAACATGGCATCAATCGGGCAGGCCGACAACTCCTTCTTCGATACTGGCATCTTCTTACCCTCTGCACGCTGACATATTTGTCAGCACATCTTTCTGCGTCAGTATACGCGCATCGAGCGTCTAAAATCCAGGAGCGCAAAATGAACCTTCTGAATGTCGCAACAACCCTGTGCATTGGCCTTCTGATCGGCGCCGAGTTCGCGGTGTCTGCCTTCGTAAACCCCGTGCTCTTCAAGCTCAGCCTTGCGGCTCGGGCCGAAGCCACTCGGTTCTTTGGACGCCTTCTCGGCACCGTGATGCCCTTTTGGTATATCGCGAGCCTGCTGCTTCTTCTCTCGGAGACCATCCTCCATCTGCACAAACCCCTTATCGTGTGGCTCGGTGTCGCCGTCGCGTTCTGGGGAGCCGCGATCGCGCTCTCTCTCGTGTCCCTGGTACCCATCAACAACCGCCTGGTACGAATGGGTGCAGATGGATGGACGGAAAGTGCACAACGGGAACAACGAAAGTGGGATGACCTTCATCGGGTGCGAGTCTTATTTCTGGGCGTCGCCATGATCTTTTTCCTGGCTGGGATTGGGATATAAGGAGGCGTTGCCCGGACTCCCTGGCGCCCCCACATCAAACCTAGCATTGCTAGATTTACTTACAAGGAGATGTCTATGCACAACGTTATTCCGTTCTCCCTGGCCGTTCTCGTCTCTGTCGGAATCATCGTGATCGGCTGCTTCTATGTTGTATCTCCCCGACGAATCTCAGCAGGATTTGGTCTTAAGGCGCCTGCATCAGATTCTGACACTTTAGCGTGGTTGCGTCTCAAAGGAATTCGGGATATCGCGACTGGGTTGGCAGTGTTGACCCTGATGTTCACGACCGGCAGCCGGACAGTAGGCATAGTTCTCCTGGTTTTCTCCATCATCCCTTTTGGAGACATGTCCAACATTCTTGTGTCTGGCGGCAGAAAGGCCACAGCGTTCTCCGTTCATGGCGTAACCTGCGCGGTGATGCTCTTCGCCAGCCTTTTGCTGATCCATGCCTTTTGACGGCGACGGTCAAAACGAGGAGGAGAACAATGAACTATTGGATGTGGACGCGTTAAGACCAACCTCACCACGCACGGATTGAACACGTTCGCAGCGCTAGTCACCGAGGGAAAGATCAGCTGCCGTGAAGATGCTCTGGTCCTCTGGAAACCCTGTGGCAAGAGCATGAGACTGACAAGATTGGAAAGATCGTCTTCGCGATTGGCTCATAGTTGCACCCCGACGCTTGCCAGGAACAGAGAGCCGTTTTTGGCTTAGCGAGGCGATTCTAATTCACTGGAGCACGGCCGCCCGCCATGTTGGTAATCGTTGCGCGTTTGCGAGGCGCTATGTAGCAAACAGCAAGCCGGCGACTTCAGGGCAAATCGCTCATTGAGAATGATCTCCGCAGTAAGCGCCGGATAGATATCGGGGCACGGGCATCGGACATGTTTTCCGGAGACCCCCTCCCCGATTTCTGGCGCAGAGCCGACTTATGAGTACCGATCCGGGCGATCTTCCGAACTGCTGACGATTGTGACCTTGGCGGTCCTTCCCCACCATCCTCAAAACTCCCGTTGTCGGTCACTCAGGGCGAACGAAGCGTTCGCCGGTCTCCCCGATCCCATCAGAGCCCTTCGAAACCGCATATCAAATCCAGCGCGCGGCTGCCGCGCCGCTGTCGTCAGGGCGTGTGTTGAAGGCGATGGCCGCTTGCGGCGCGGCGCGGTGGATGGCGTTGACCACCGCTTCGAATACGCCCAAGCGGCTAGGTGGCAAGCGCACGCCCGCGCCGATCACCACGCAGTCATAGCGGTGACTGGCCAGGCAGTGCTCTACCGTCGTCGCCGCAGTATCGTCGGGGTTGATGAAGCAGTTTTCCGCAAGCCAGCCCCGCCCGGACATATCGGCGAGCGCGAGCTTGGTTCCAGCGTGGATCTTCTCTGCATTCATACCCAGCGGCAACGCCGGATCCGAAAAGTCCACCGTCGCAGGATCGAAGCCGACCAACAGAACCCTTCTCATTCATCACCTCCGAAAACACAACCCAGGGATTAGCTTCGAGATGAGCCAGGTCGCCAACAAATCTCAACAACCGAGTTGCTTTGCTTTTCTCGGCACAGGCAGGAACAGCCGTCGAACACGAAGCCACCGTGGGCCACGGCTGTCCCCGACCCCCAAGGGCGCTGACGCAAACCAGACGGCGCACTCCGTTGCGCGTCATCGCCGTGACCAGGGCGCCTGTTGCGACGGTCAGCAGGCTGACCTCGCGGAACGGGCTCAAGCCGCTTTCGCCTTGACGGCCTTGTGAGCAGCCGCAAACACATCGCGTGCGGACGTCGAACCCGCTATGTGCTCCGCACCCGTGATTCCGAGGTCCATCCATCCCGCGTTCACGGCCTCATACATTTCTTCGGCAGGTCCAGTGTGGCCCTTCGGGACGCCGAACTGCTCGAACGCTTCCGCCCACCCTGCACGCGGGACGGCAAAGGCTTTTACATCGCGTTTTAGGACTTGACCCAATTGTCCGGCCACTTCATCCGCGCTTACCATTGAACCGAGCTCGACAACGCGATGCCCTGACCACGCCGGCCCGGTCAGAAGCTTTGCTACCTCTGCGCCGATGTCGTTTGTCGCAACCATTGTTGATTTCCGGTTTGTAGGATTGTAGAAGACCGGTAGTGTTCCGCCTTGGGCGGCCTGTAAGCCGAAAAGAAAGTTTTCGAAAAAGCCGCCTGCGCGCACAAATGCGACCGGAAATGGCAGGCTGCGAAAACCTTGCTCAAAAAGCGATAAGGACGTGATGATCCCCAACCCGCTTGTTCTATTCGCGCCCATCGACGAAAGCGCTACCACCCGCGGCGGCACTCCCTCGGTCAGCGCCTCGACATAGTTCGCAACCACGTCTTTTGCTTCTCTGTAATCAGGCGAGGGTGCCCATACAGTCGGCAACATAACAAACGCACCCTCAACACCTTTGAGCGCCGCCGCGATGGTTGTCGCATCGTTCCAGTCTCCATCCACCAACTCCACGCCTTGGTCTGCCCACTCCGTCGCTTTCTCGCCCTTGCGCACAAGTGCTCGCACCTGTTTGCCTTGCTTCAGCAGATGCCGCGCGGTGGCGCCTCCAACGTGTCCAGTAATGCCCATGACTAAATACATGCTCGTTTCCTCCTTGTTGTTTTGCAGCGATACGGCCAGTAGGCTTTTTTCGAAACGCTACGGTAACCGTATCTGCTACGCCGGGAAACCCAGAGGCTTGCACCAATCGTGACTCGCTGGGGTGCCCGGCTTTTTTCCGAGCAAGACCACGGGAAGGGAGGACGTCCCCCCTGCATGCCGCCTCTTAGCAGCACTTCTTCTAGGTGACGGGAGCAGCCTTGGCTGTGGGCGGCAAGAAGAGAAGCTGACTAACGCTACCACATCGCGTGACGTTCGGATGTACAGGGTTCAGTGTATGAGAGGCGGCTTGGTGCGAATCAATACCTCTAAACGGGCAAGCATCCAGGATTTTGTCTCCAGCCTAGCCGACTTCCCAGTACTAACCTCCTGATGGTGGGAACAGACTACTTCTGAATATTTCCATTTCAACTTCAGTGATAGTTTCGAGAAGTGGCGCCATAAACCATCAAGCTGCCCGCTCCGCACCGGGTGTAGGTATTGTTTGGCGCTGTAGAACCGACCGAACCGATTCCAATGCCGCAAGGTTATCGCTGTTGTGAGCAGAGTATGCGATGTAACCGTCGGGGCGGACAAGCGCCAGACCTTGGCGACGCGCTGATCGGAACTCAACAATATCGGCAAATGATTCGGCGAACCGTTTCGCTGCCTTTATGCTTGACGCCTTCGCTTCATTACTCAAAACAAGAAGGAAGCGCCTACTGATACCCTGTCCACCGCGCAATGAGTCGTCGAAATACCGTGTTCCTGGTCCCTCAACAATGGGACTTCCACGATAGGCAACGCCAAGCTCAGAAAGACGCTGCACGAACGCGTGCTGGAACGGGGCCAGCCGCGAGACCATCGGGATAACGGTATCTCGCAGTGTCTGGGCGAGCTTGCTCGGAGTTCCCATCGCCTTGGTCATAAAATCGGTAGTCTCAATCACCTGCTTGATCACTGGGCGACGTTCGGCGCTGTAGCTCTGGAGCAATTCTTCGTTTCCGTGGCCGTGCAGGGCAAGGTCCAGTTTCCAAACCAGATTCCAGACGTCATGCAGGCCGGTGTTCATTCCCTGGCCACCAAATGGGCTGTGAATGTGAGCAGCGTCGCCAGCGATGAAGACCCGCCCCACGCGCATTTGTGCGGCTTGACGATGATGGATGCGAAAATAGCTGCTCCAGTGCAACGCGCGTGCCTCGATCCCAGTTGGTGCGCGTTGCGTCAGAATGTTGCGCACCATATCAAGCGAAGGAGCGTCTCCTTCGGTCTTGTCTATGATCGCCACGATCCGGCGCCGGGTGGCGTTCATTGGGAAAATAGCTACCGGCCCGAATTCACTGGGGCATAGCTGCAACTGGTCAGCAGGAAGCGTTTCATTCGTCTCGATGTCCGCCAACATGAACGAATCCTCGTATTCTGCTCCCTCAAAAGGTAGGTTCAATAGATGGCGGACGGCACTGTGTGCGCCATCGCAGCCGACGACGAAGGATGCCCTGAGATTGACGGTCTCGCCCTGCCGGTTGAGGGTTACATTCACGGTGTTACCCTGCTCAGAGGCCGAAACGAATGTTGTGTTGTACTCAACGTCGCCGCCCTTACGACGTAGCCCTTCCAGCAGAAGCTTCTCCGTCACATCCTGGGGAACCATGGCGACAAAAGAATAGGGGCTCTCTTCGGGTGTGAAGTGCATGTGGGCAAGCGTGCGTCCGTGTGACACTACGGCGACGGACGTGACACGGTTCGCCTTTTCGAGGAATGGGCCCACGAGGCCGGCCATATCGAATATTTCGAGGGTGCGTGGAAAAATAGCGAGCGCTTTCGAGTGTTCGGATTGCTTGGAGTGCGTCTCGATAAGTCGCCATCGCAGGCTTCGTCGCGCGCACTCATTGGCTAGAAACAGCCCAACGGGCCCACCCCTCAGCGATCACCCAAAACCGGCCACTGATTATCACCTGAAAACCGGCCAACGAGATTAGCGTCTGGGACATTGAATCCCGCGGAGGCTTGTAGGCTCCGTGGGCATGGCCAATGTCTTGAACGAAGAGAAGAAACAACAAGTCTTAGCTCTGGGACGGCTGGGCTGGTCGCTGCGGCGCATCCAGCAAGCGACCCATGTCCGTCGGGAAACCGCCAGCGCCTACCTGAAAGCGGCGGGGATTGCGGTGCGTCTGCCCAGTGGCTGGGGGCGGTGCGAACCAAAACCGGCCAACGAAGTGATCACCGACTCCGGTGCAGCAAAATCGGCCATTCCGGTGATTCCCGATCCCCTCGACCCTAACTGCAACCCCAACCCCAAAAACCTTTCTAATAAGGGAAAAGCAAGAGCAACTTCAAAACCGGCCAACGAGAACGAGGTGATCACCGACTCTGTCGCGGTCCCCGGTGCCAGTGCCTGCGAGCCATACCGGGAAGCCATCGACTTGGGGATCAGCCGCGGCCGCAATGCCATGGCGATCTGGCAGGATTTGGTTTCCGAGTACGGATTCGCGAGCAGCTACCAAAGCGTCCAACGCTTCGTGCGCAAGCGGCGCGGAACGCAAACCCCAGAAGCCCGTGTCGTGATCGTCACCGCGTCCGGCCAGGAGGCGCAAGTTGATTACGGCACCGGCCCCATGGTGCGCGATCCCGAGAGCCGCAAGTACCGGCGCACTCGGCTGTTCGTGATGACGCTCGGCTGCAGCCGCAAGTCGGTTCGTCTGCTAACCTTCCGCTCCAGTTCGCGCATCTGGGCCGAACTGCACGAACGAGCTTTTCGCCGGCTGGGCGGCGCCACCCGCATCGTCGTGCTCGACAATCTGCGCGAGGGCGTGCTCGTCCCCGACATTTACGATCCCACTCTCAATCCTCTTTATCGCGACGTGCTGGCGCACTACGGTGCGGTCGCCATGCCTTGCCGGATTCAAGATCCCGACCGCAAAGGCAAAGTCGAATCCGGCGTCGGTCACGCGCAGAAGACACCGCTGAAAGGCTTGCGCTTCGAGACTCTGGAAGAAGCCCAAGCCTACCTCGATCACTGGGAACAACGCTGGGCCGACACCCGCATCCACGGCACCACCAAACGACAGGTCGCCGCCATGTTTGCGGAAGAGAAACCCACGTTGCTGCCACTGCCGCTGGAACCCTTTCGTTACTACCAGTACGGTGAGCGCATCGTGCATCTGGATGGTTGCGTCGAGGTCGAGGCCGCCTACTACGGCGCACCGCCAGGCTGGATCGGGCGCGTGCTGCGCGTGCAATGGGATGAGCTGTATGTTCGTCTTCTCGATCCTAAAACCGGCCTACTGCTGCGCGAACACGTGCGCCAGAAGCGCGGTTGGTATCGCATTAAAGAAGATGACCACCCCAAGCGAACACCACTGCGCACCTCCCAACTGCTGTGGCGAGCCGGTCGTGCTGGGTCGCACATCGGTGCGCTCTGCGATGCCATCCACCACCAGCAAGGCGAGGTCGGTGTGCGCCGCATTCTCGGCGTTCTCTCCCTAGCCAAGAAGTACGGCACCGCGGCGGTCGATGAAGCCTGCGCCGCTGCGCTCGACATGGGAGTGCAGGAATACCGCTTCGTGCGTCGCTATCTGGAACGCTGCCCACAAGCCCCGCTGAGTTTGCAGCAAGTCGATCCTCTGATCCGCGAGCTGGTGCAATACCGCGACTTCATCAACTACAGAACTAAGGAGATAGGAGAATGAATCTGATCGAACTCGATCGTGCGCTCAAACAACTTCGCCTGGGCGGAATGGCCGCCGTGCTGGAGACCCGCCTGCGCCAGGCCCAGGCCGAACCGCTCGCCCCCATCGACCTGCTGTCGTGCCTGGTCTCCGACGAACTCGCCTTGCGTGGAGAACGCCTGCTGGAGCGGCGGAAAAAGCAAGCTCAGTTCCGCGACTCCCAGAAGACTCTCGACAACTTCGACTTCGCTTTCAACAAGAAGATGAATCGCGGCCTGGTCTTCGATCTCTCCACCGGCACCTTCATCTCGCGCCACGAAGACGCCTTGTTTCTCGGCCCACCCGGCACCGGCAAGAGTCACCTGGCACAAGCCATCGGCCAAGCCGCCATCCAACAGGGATACCGCGTGCTCTATCGCGAGACCCACGCCTTGCTCGATGATCTCGCCGAAGCCACGCTCGACGGCACCCGCAAGGAGCACATGGAGTTCTTGGTGACCGTACCCTTGCTGATCATCGACGATCTCGGCATGCGCAAGCTGCCACTCACCGCCGCTGAAGAACTGCTGGAAATCATCATGCGCCGCTACGAGCGCGCCAGCACTATGCTGACCTCGAATCGCCCGGTGGAAGACTGGGGCAAACTGTTGGGCGACGCGGCCGCAGTGAGCGCCATGCTCGACCGCTTACTGCACCACGGCCATGTGCTCAAATGCGGCCCTCGGAGCTGGCGCACCAAAACCGACTTGCCACCACAGGAGGCGGCAGGGTAGAACATTCTCAGTCCCGAACGGCCAATCCCGTTGGCCGGTTTTGAAGTGATAACTGTTGGCCGCTTTTGAAGTGATCACTGAGGCACCGCCAACGATTAGAATATCCGTATCAACTGCGGTATTTGACATTATCCCTCCTAGGTTTGGCTCGGCCGCCCCACTGAATCAGCCATTGACGAGCACAATCTTGCCTTCCACGGAACCAGAAGCCAGAAGTTCTAGTGCCTGTCTCGCGTCAAGAAGCGGGAAGGTCGCGCTCACCAGGGGATCGATCTTCTTTGCTGCGAGGAGCGAGAAAATCTTAGGGAGATCCTCGCGCAATGGCTTGGCGTCCTTCCGGTACAGCATCGTGATGCCATAGAACGTGCCCAAGCGTCCGCGCAGACGGGCACCAAGGAAAATGTTGGCGAACATAGCCAGTTGTGAGAGTCTTCCGGACGCGCCCATGAATCCAAATCCGACCAACGTTCCGCCCCGCCGGAGCGCTCCGATGCACCGGCCGATGTTGGCGCCGCCGACCGCGTCGAATGCATAGTCGACACCCGCAGGTTCCAGGGCACGCGTGAGACGATCGATCGATCCCACACGATAGTCGATTGGTATTGCGCCGAGTGAGCGCAAGAGGTCATGCTTCGGCGCCGACGCGGCACCGTAACTCTTCACTCCTGCCAGTCTTAACAGCTGAAGAGCGGCTGTGCCCACGCCGCCTGCCGCCCCAGTAACCAGAGCAGTCTGCTCGGACTGGAGCTTCGCGACGCGATGAATCATTTGCCAAGCGGTCACATAGTTCAAGATCACCGCCGCCGCATCGCGGTCGGAGACGCCATCAGGAATTGGAAGGAAGTGTTCGGCCTCGCGTACGAGAACCTCCGCGAAACCTCCGAACACGGTAAGCGCGGCCACGCGGTGACCCACTTCAAAACCAGTGACACGCGCGCCAATCGCTTCCACCACTCCAGCGACCTCATACCCAGGCACGAAGGGTATCTTTGGCGCGTACGGATACCGTCCGGTCAACATGATCAAGTCGGTCGAGCCCACTCCAGCGGCACGCACCCGAACGCGCAGTTGCCCTGGGCCGGGGACTCCAACAGGCAACTCAACGACTTGGAGAACTTCAGGTCCGCCCCTCCGGGTCAACATCACTGCTCGATATGTCGCTGCCACGTATGCTCCTCAACCTTATTCAATGGCCGCGACGGCAAATCTTGCGACAATTCGCCGTCGACGATCAACAACCCAAGAACTCATGCGGCCTTTGACGATAGTTGACCGGCAAATACGTTCGCTACGAAACGCGCTGTGGCTTCTCCAATCTCAGAGGGGGCGTCCTCCTGCAGGAAATGTGTTCCCTTCACCGTAATCTCTTGCTGATTTGGCCATGCCCGGCAGAATTCCCGCTGCGCGCCGATCAAGAAACCACCAGGGTCCCCGTTGATAAACAGCTTGGGTATGGGGCTCGCGGATAGCCAGCGTGCATAGGAGTCGACGATCTTGATCACATCTTCCGGTTGTCCCGCGATCGGCAGATCTCTTGACCACGTCAGCATCGGCTGGCGAGAAGGGCCAGGGTTTCTGAAAGGACGACGGTAGACCTCCATCGCTTCCATGGAGAGACCTCGAAGAGGCAGGAGATATTCGATGAAAAGGTTCTTCTGAAGGATCAGCTCTTCCCCGGCCGGTGTGCGCTGCGCTTTGAAAAATTCTCGGGTCGCTTCTGGCCATTCATCCCAGGAAAGAAACGGCCGGACAATTGCCTCCATGTAAACCAACCCCTTGATTCGCTCGGAATGGCGCTGTGCCCATGAAAATCCAAGTGCTGATCCCCAATCATGAACGACCAGAATGATGTTCTTTGTCAGTCCCATTGCGTCAAACCAGGCATCGAGGTAGCGACGGTGATCGACAAACCGGTAGGAACCATTGGGAGAGGTCCCGGAATTCCCCATTCCAACATAATCAGGAGCAAGGCAACGTCCCAATGGCAGCACGTGCGGAATGATATTCCGCCAAAGGTAGGAGGGAGTGGGATTGCCATGCAGGAAAACAATCGGGTCGCCCTCTCCCACATCGACATAAGCCATATTTGTGTCGAGTACTAGGATGCGCTTTCGATAGGAGAGGTCTTCGGTCGATATAGCAGGATACGTCATGTCATCTCCTCCGTAACGAACTGGAATAGACGAATGACGGCGCTAAAATCATGTTCTCAATTCTGAATGACCACACACGTAATTACTCCGTCTTCTCAATGAGCTTTCGGAGTTTTCGGAGAGTCAACAGCCCGGCCCGGTAATCGGCCCCACCCGGATCAAAGGGTCGGGTCCCCTGAGCCGACGTACGGCGACAAATTCGAACACGACGGTCGGGCCACCGACATAGGCAACTGTGACTCGCTCAGGCATCTTCCAACTACCTTGTTCGATCAAGTTGCTGAGCGCCGGGATTCACAGACTCATGATTTTTTTCGGAGGCCGCAGCCTGATCTCCGACTCAGGTGATCACTGTATGGGGAACATTTGAGGGTTCGCGGGGGGGCATTCAGGAGTCAGAGATTCTTTTTCAAGTGGCTGGGCATCAAAATCTCAGAGGAGGACGAAAATGAAAATCTTCTTGGCAGGCGCAACGGGCGCCATCGGCAAGCGGTTACTGCCCATGCTGGTCAGCGCCGGACACACCGTTACTGCAACCACACAGCATCCGGACAAGATGAGGTCGATCCATTCAGCCGGAGCGATACCGATGCTGGTCAACGCACTTGATAAGGAAGAGGTGCTGGCTGCCGTGGAGAAAGCGCACCCTGAGATCATCATCCATCAACTGACGGCGATACCAGCCAATCTCAACTTGCGTCACTTCGACGAGGGGTTCAATGTGACGAACCGACTCCGCACTGAGGGGACAGACTACTTGTTGGCTGCCGCACGAGCCGTAGGGACCCGCAGGTTCATCGCACAAAGCTACGCCGGATGGTATGCAAGAACCGGGGATTGGACCAAGGCCGAAGACGATCCGCTGCTCTCCAGTGGCATTTCAGATGGTCGCAAAACTCTCGACGCTACAATTCACGTAGAAACGGCGGTTCTTACAGAAAAGGCCATGGAAGGTTTTGTGTTGCGCTACGGATCGTTCTACGGACCCGGCACGTCGCTGGCGCCGGGAGCCTGGTTCTTCGAAGGCATTCGGCAGCGGCGGGTGCCAATTGTGGGAGAAGGCTCGGGGCATTGGTCCTTCATTCATATCGATGACGCGGCCGCAGCCACACTTGCCGCCATCAATGCTTCGCCCGGACTCTACAACATCACGGATGACGAACCCGCGCCGGTATCGGTTTGGCTGCCATACCTTGCAGAGGTGTTGGGCGCCAAGGCGCCAAGACGTGCACCAAAGTGGCTTGCTCGATTCGCAGTCGGGGAGTACGGCGTGGCGGTTATGACGACACTTCGAGGTGCGTCCAACCGCAAAGCCAAGTCATTGCTTCCTTGGACGCTGAAATGGCCGACCTGGCGACAGGGGTTTAAGAACGGACTCGAAAACCGAGTTCGACCCATCAGCAACGAGGTTACGCGCGCTATCGCTTGATACTGGAAGGTAGCACAAGGGGCTGTCTCGCGAAGGCACAGTCCAGATCAGTACCGTTAAACGCGCTTATCACCATCGACTCCCGGATTGTCGGCGACTCTGAAGTTGAGCTTGTGCGCGCGGTCGCCGGACTAACCAAGAGAAATTCAATCCGTCCGGCAGCCGAAGGACAGACCAGTTCACAATAGCGGGCGTGGTAGGCGGATCATGGACTTCTATCGGGTATTTCCGAATGGAGGTTTTCATGCTCGAAGACTATTACGTTAAACCTGCAACCGTTGACAGGGTTCGTGCCAGCTGGCTCGCGCCGCAAATAGAGAGCTATCTGCAATGGCTGGAATCGCACCGCTACTCTCGCTTGGTCGTATATCGCCGCCTGCCACTGCTTTTTCACTTTGCTGAGTTCGCACAGAAGAAAGGCTGCAAAGATGTTGCTTCCTGCAAGGCCTATATAAAGGAGTTCGTATCGCAGTGGTTGGAGCAACATGGGGCCAAGACAAAGACGGCCGTTGCTGTACGCAAGCATACGATTGATGCTGAGTGTGGCGTGCGCCAGTTGCTGCAACTCGCCTGCAAGGAGCCAGTCACGCGCAATCGTCGGCGCCGCCCGTTTCCACTCGAGTCAGAAGTTCCGGGGTTTGCTGAGTATTTACGCAGCGAACGTGGATTCGCCGAAAGTACCATTCGCAATTACCGTCGGCACCTGGATGAGTTTGCTCAGTACCTCAGCCGAACTGGCATCACTTCTTTTGGCCAGTTGTCTCCGGCAGTTCTTGCGGCTTTCATTGTGCACTACAGGCCGAAGGTCGCTCCCCGCACACGCCTCGGTTTCTGCTGTCATTTGCGAGTTTTGTTGCGATTCTGTCACCGCGAAGGGATCACGGCTCGGGATCTCAGCGGAGCCGTGGGGACTCCCCAGATATATCGACTCAATGATGTGCCACGTTTGATTGCATGGGATGAAGTCCGCCGCATGTTCGAAGCGGTGGAGCGAAGGACGATTCGGGGACGGCGCGACTACGCGATTCTGCTTCTTTTGGTCACCTATGGTTTACGGGCGCATGAGGTTGCAAAGCTGACTCTGGACGATGTCGACTGGAAGCGCGAGCGACTTCAGGTCCTGGCGCGAAAGGCAGGGCACGCCACAGTCTACCCTCTGGCGGGTATTGTCGCAGAAGCAATCATCGACTATCTCAAGAAGGGTCGGCCTAAGACCGACGACCGTCATCTGTTTTTCCGCGCCCGTGCGCCGCAAGCTCCGATTACTCCCGCGGCTGTGTCATCCAGTGTTGCGCTTTATCTTTACAAGGCGGGCATTCAAGTACCCAAGGCCGGATCGCACACGCTTCGCCACACCTGCGTCCAACGCCTGATCGACGCTGAGTTTCCACTGAAGACAATCGGCGATTACGTCGGACATCGCTCGCCGGAGTCCACCCGCGTCTACAGCAAGGTGGCAATCGCGTCCCTGAGGGAAGTCGCCATGGGCGACGGGGAGGAGCTATGAACTCTCCCATCTTCTTAAGCTCTATGGCGCCCTTCCTGAACCAGTTTGTCCAGTACAAGCGAGCATTAAATCGCAAGTATTGCGCCGACGCGGAAGTGTTGCGCTTGTTCGATCGTTACATCCAGAGTCGCCAGATCACCGGCTGGTCAGAAATCAATAGCTTAGTGATCGACGATTTTCTGAGATCTCACCCACGCCGCGTGAGTGCGCGCAGCTACAACCATCTTCTTGGAACCGTTCATCGTTTCTTCAAATTCGCCGTCATGCAGCAATGGATAGAACGGAACCCTGTTACTGCCTCTCCTCGTCCTGAAACGGCAGCCCGTATTCCATATCTGTTCGATCTCGACACTGCAAAACAACTGCTCGCCGTAGCACGCAGTTTCCCGGAGCGGTCGAGGGCACGATTTCGAGGCCTGGTTTACGAAACCATCTTCGCGTTGCTTTACGGCTTGGGATTACGAGTCGGCGAAGTGGTTCGGCTGACTCTGGCCGATGTCGATTTTACTCGTGACTTGCTCTTCATCCGGGAAAGCAAATTCCAAAAGACTCGTATCGTGCCGCTCGGCCCCAACCTAGCACGGCGGCTAAAACACTACGTGGAAGAACGACACGGCTGCAATCCTGCACCTGAGCGACCATTGTTTTCGTTCACAAAGCGTGGTTGCATCTGCGTAGGCACGATTAGTCAGACTTTCCATACTCTCTTACCCAGGCTTCAACTGCACATTCCACCCGGCGTATCACCACCCAGACTTCATGATCTGAGGCATTCGTTTGCGGTTGCCACCCTGCTGCGCTGGTACCGCCAGGGCATTGATCCTAACTGCCGCCTCATGCATCTCGCTACATTCCTGGGACACGTCGATCCCAACTCAACGGCGGTGTACCTGACCATCACGGAAGAACTTCTAAATCAGGCTGCCCAGCGCTTCCAGGGTTTGGCTCCCAAAGGAGGGGTCCAGTGAAAAGCGTGGGGCAGATGATATTTGCATTTTTCGAGGACTACTTGAAGACGCAAAGAGGACTCCGGCCCGGTTCCATCCGAAGTTATCGAGACACGCTTAAACTCTTTCTTGCCTATGTCGCAAGCAACTGCCGGCGTCCGATCACCCGGTTGATCTTGTCAGATCTGGCTGCACAGCGAGTACTCGACTTTCTGCACATGATCGAAGTCACGCGCGGGAATCACGTGAGCACACACAACCAGAGACTCGCCGCCCTTCATACGTTCTACCGGTATCTCGGCCTCCAATATCCCGAGATGCTGGCCGAAGCTCAACGCGTGGAGGCGATACCGATGAAACGCACTGCGCCCCCACAAACTGATTACTTGGAGCACGACGAAATCGAAACTCTGTTCAAAACGTTACCGCGCCATGGAAGCCTTTCACTTCGTGATCGCGGTATCTTCATGGTCCTCTATAACACCGGGGCACGGGTGCAGGAGATCGCCGACCTGCGCATTGTCGACGTCGATCTCGACGGCCCATTGCGCATCCGACTCCACGGAAAGGGCGACAAGTGGCGAAGTTGCCCACTTTGGCCCGAAACTGCGGAAGTGTTGAAGAGGCTAACCGCTGACGTTCAGGAAGGCCCCACTCCTTTGTTCATGTCTCGTCAGCGAAGATCATTGACAAGATTCGGCATTTACAAAATCGTCAAACGACACACGGCTGGCTTGCGTCGCTCCACTCCAGAAAAGAAATATCGCGGCGTTTCTCCTCATGTGTTCCGCCATTCCACCGCGGTCGGGCTTCTGGAGCAGGGCGTCGATATCAACGTCATTCGCGCATGGCTGGGACACGTCAGCTTGGAGACCACCAGTCGCTATGCGGAAATCACTCTGAGAGGCAAAATGGCCGCTGTTGCGACCTGTCTTCCTCCAGACGTTACGTCGATATCATCGCGCCGAAGTGATGGCTGGCGCAAAGATGAGGAATTGCTGAAATGGCTCAACGATCTGTGATCGTTATGTGCCCGTCAGAACGGCCACCACCACCTCCCTTGCGCCGGTTGGCGTCCTCGGCCACAAAATCACCAACGACACAAAAGGCAGCTTATGTGCCCAGGCACATAAGCGGCCAGTTCTTCGAGACTCTTCTCATCGAATCGCTTGCGAGGGTTACTGGCGGATTCCACCAGCACGGTAATGGGGACGTTTCGTTGGTGGGAACAAGTCCCATACGCCGGCGTCATTGGAACGGCGGGCGAGAGCATACTTTGCGAACCTCCTTAGCTACGCAAGGCTGGAGCGCACGAATGACGCGCTTCGCGCGCATCGACTGCGGGAAGGGCTAGGTCTCGGAGAGGCAGCCTTCCTCTTGGCGGGCATCGAAGATGCTGGTCCGCTCCCCAACCGGCTCCGAGCTGCCCGGCTGCGCACGGGACTGAGCCGGGAGGATGTGGCCCGCCTCATCGGCAAATCCCGCTCCATGCTGTCGTCGTACGAGCGGGGCGAGCGCGAGCCGGGCCTCGAGACGGCGATGTCGCTCTCGACCCTGTACGATCTGCCGCTTGAGAGACTGTTTCCGCAGCGGATCGGCGCCCTGAAGCGCTGTCTGAAGGAGCGGAAGAGAATGCTGGTCGCATGGCGGCGAACCCGTCTCGCTCGCCCGCGTCTAGGCGATTCCCGCCGCAGAAGATCCCGACAGAGGCCGAGATGCGGCGAAGCGTCTCCGAAATAGAAGGTGTTTGAATTCGGGTTTACCGTTCGCATCGAGACATACAATTTCGCCGTCCAAAACAACAGACCGCGAACTGAGTTCAGCGGCGAGACACTCGTTTAGGGACGAAAAGGATTTGAATTCGTTCCCCTTGCGGGAAATCAGTTTGCACCTGCCCTTCTCGACTCGAACGAGCGACCGGACCCCGTCCCACTTGAGTCAGTCAGGATGAGAGAACGGCTCACGGTTTCGGCCAAGCGGTAGCGGGTGAACAAAAGCGGCGATCGCATCAGGGGCTGCGACGGTGCACGCGCCACGCTGCCAACTCCCTCGCAGGAGCCTGCGGCTAGAGCGTAACCAATGTCGCAGCCCTTTCATCTTGTCCTCAAGACGACCCACCTCCTCGTCAACGTTCGACTCCCTGCTAGGTCTATCCTCACGGTGTCCGATGTTCCGGAAAGGAGAGTTGCAATGAAGGTGAAGAGCTTACTAATCATCCTGACATTCGCTCTGACGCCCGCGATGTGGGCTCAGGAAAAACCCGCGCAAGCGCCCTCCCGGCCCCGGCAGTGGAGACCAGATGCGGGCCGAGCATCGCCAACAAATGATGGAGATGCATAGGCAAGAGATGGAGGCCATGAAGGCCGATATCGGGAGGATGAAGTCCTCGCTCGCTCAGATGAAGGCTGTCGTTCTCACGATCAGGGATCCGAACGAGCTGTCACTCTGGCGAACCAACGTGGACATGTGGGAGACGGTGGTTACCCACATGGACCGGATGCAAGAGAACATGGAGTCGATGGGACCCGGCATGATGCACGGGCCGGGCATGGGCGGCCCGCCTCCCGCTCCGCCGACCGAAAAGAAGCCCGAGTAGGTGCAATGCTTCAAATGCAGGTGGACGGCTGAGCATCGCCTCGCCGCCGTCCGCAAGCAGGACAAGTGAGAGTCACCAGCAACAAAGCTTCCGGCAATCTTGCCGGAGGCTCTTTCATTTCACCAAAGGCAGGCAAGAAGGGCGTATGATCGGGGCCTATGGCGATACCGGTCGCACATGCGCGCAAGCGCGGCAACCCGAACTGGGGGCGTCCCATCCCGCCGGCTCCCGCCCTCGCCACCGAGTTCGAGCTGCAGGCGAGGCGGCTGCGCCTGACTCCGCAGACGTACGCCGCCTCGCGCGAGCTCCGCGCCTGGTGCGAGCGAAACAAGAATCGCATCTACATCCCCGAATGGCTGCTCAAGGAATGGCACATCACCGTGGACCCACAATTCAGCGACGCCGCCTGACCGCGCGGACGCGGTGTCGTCCTGACGCCGATCCGGCTCGCGTTCCAGCGATCCATGGATCTCTTCGGCCACGGGTAGTGGGCTACCGAAGAGGGCAGAAAGGGCCGCATAGATGAGCCAATGGGAGTATCGAATAGAGTTCGTCGATCTGTACGCGGCGCGTCACAATCCCAAGCCGGAGATCATTCTGATGCTGAATACGCTGGGAGCCGAAGGCTGGGAGGCCGTCACCAGCTGGGGAGGCGGAGACAGGTCCTACATCCTTTTCAAGAGGCCAATTCCAAAGTAGCCCGCTGCCCGGCCACGTCTCAGATGGCATTCATGCCGCCTCCGGAGTAGACTGCAGCTTAGCGTGTCGTATCGTGTCGCCGCGTTTCGAAGGCCCAACCCCCACGTTGGGCCCTTTTCAATTCGGGTGAGTGATGATGGAGCGGACTGCGAAGCTCTATAAGCTGTACGCCGAGCTGACCGTGGTCAAGAACGGCATAGAGGAACTTGCGGCCCTCCGCCCCAACCCCAGGGAGTGGACGCAGGCAGAAGTTGCGCACCACGATTTGCTGATCAAGAGGCGCAACGACATCCGCGCCGAGATCGCCGAGCTCGAGAGCGTCCATGCGCACCGGCGACACTGAGGAGGCACGATGCCGAAAGCGAAGAAAGCGGTGGCCCCGGCCGCCATGCCGGATAGCCAAGCGACAATGGTCGTCACCGTCTACGACGGTTCACGCCAACCAATCCAAGGCAAGGACTTTCTGATCCGCATTTTTGACGGCTTCCAAAACAAGCTGTGTCCCCCATATACGATCGTGACGAATGGAGCCGTAGAGCCGCTCACGCCCCCAGTTCGAGACGAGATCGCGCGAGCCTTCGAAGGCGGTTAGGCACGGGCGGTGAATTTTTCATTGACGTGGTGACGCAACCGAAGGAGGCTTCGCAGAAAACCATCTTGCTAGGTTCCCTGAGAGGAGCAGAAGGGGGAATCTCATGCCCGAGCGATGCAAACAGTGTGAACGATACGAAAAGGGTTTGAAAGAGTTGCGTGAGCGTCGTACAAATCTGTGGCGTAGGGGAGAGCTTACGGACGCCGCTGCGGAGAAACTAGCCGCCGAAGAGCAACAGATCACCGAAGAACTGAAAAAGCATCAAGCCACGCAGCATGGCCATTCGCCGGCGAAAACGCTCGCAACTGAGCCGAGCCAGAATCTTGAAGAAGAAATCCGCCGCCGGGCGTACGAACTCTATGAGGAACGCAGTTGCGAGGACGGTCACGACCTCGACGACTGGCTCCGCGCCGAAGAGGAGATCACAAGGAAGAAAGTTAGAACCGCTACCGTCTGATTTGCCCACACCTCACCGAGCAGAGAATGAGGCATGCCCCGGCCCCAATCCGGGGCCTTTTGCATATATCGCGCCTACCCCTGACTTTCGTCGGCATCGCCCTCTTCTCCGCCAAAAAAGGCCATGGCTCCTTCATCTTCAATGTCTTGCGGGCGATCTACGACGGCAACAACTTCGCGCCTGGTACAAATGGCCTCACCGACACTCATGCTCTCGGCAATTGCCTCGAGGTCGCTCTCCGCCGGATTCCAATCGCACCAGACTTCAATCCGAACCTTACCTTGTAGTACGCCATCGGACCTCCTTCGGCCGTATGAGTTGTGTTCTGTGCGAATACAATCCACGCATGTCCGAGACTTCTAGTTGTTCTCGATCCTTAACGAACTCGAGACACGTCGGCGTCGTTTGCGTTGAAGACCGCGGTATCCTAAAGTCAAACTGATGCCCGAGCTACCCACTCAGATCCCGTGGAGACGTTTCGTCTGCGTGCTCCGGAAACTGGGCTACACGGCCCAAAAGACGAAGCAAGGTTCAACAAGATCGTTCATGAACCCGGGACGTATCCCGAATGTTGTTTCATTCCGGGAACCCCATCCCAGACAAAACTTGCGCCGAACAATGTTGCGCGAATACCTCCGCAAGCTGCTCCTCTCTCCGGATGAGTTCATGCAGTTGCTGGAAGACTGCTAGATCGGGCGCGCAAACGACAGCTCGTGCCCGTCCGGATCGGGCATATGGAAATAGCGTTCTCCCCAGGAGGCGTCTCGCGGGATTTCTGGATTAAAGCCTCTTTCTTTCAAATGAGTCCAGAAAGCGTCCACATCCGTGACGTAGAAGATCAGCCGCCCCCAGTGAGTCGCCTTGTCGCCCTGTTCCAGATTGAGGATCGCAGATTGTGCGTCTTTTGCGCGCAGCGAAGAGAAACCCGCGTCCTCTCCGCCATAGAGAAGCTCCATGCCCAGAACATCTCTGTAAAATCGCACGGACTCCGTCATGTTCGCAACCCGAAAAGTCACTGCCGAGATCTTCTCGACCGTCATATGCCTCCAAAAAGAGATGTGAAAGCGCGTCCCGCCTGGCACCTTTCCCGGTACTCCTCAAATCGCCTTCGCCCATTATCCATGACCTGTTGCTAGTTCCCTGAGACAAGAGGGGCAAAGCGAACGCACACGAGAGACCCGACCTTGCAACGCCGTTACTTTCGTTACCCGTTTGAACCTTCCGTCCTCACCTATGTGCGCCGCTCAAGCTACGATCAAGCTACCGCATTAGGAGGTATCCGTGAATCGGCGCTTGGTTCTCTTTAGTTCTTTGCTCCTCCTTCTTTGGACGTCGGTCGCCTGCTCAACGAAACCCGCGGGCGAGAACGCAGAAGCCCCCCCAACGTCACACGTATTCGGCAGTAAGCCAGTTGCCCTCCCCGCGGGTACCGTTGTCACCGTGCGACTGGCTAGCGCAGTGGGCTCGAAGCTGAGCGTGAACGGCGACCACTTCAGAGCTACCGTCGCCGAGCCCGTGGAAGTGGACGGTAAGGTAGTGTTGCCAGCAGGAGCCGAGGCCCTAGGCAAAGTCGTCGAAGCTGTGCCGCAGGGCCGCTTTAAGGGTGCTGCCGAACTCCGACTTGTCCTGGAGACCGTCACGGTGAACAATGACAGCTACGACGTCCACACAAGTTCGGTCAGCCGCTACCTCAAGGGCAAGGGGAAACGGACCGCGACCCTCATCGGCGGCGGCGCCGGTGGCGGAGCCCTGATCGGAGGTCTTGCCGGTGGCGGCAAAGGCGCCCTCATCGGCGCAGCATTGGGTACGGGTGCAGGAACCGCGGGAGCAGCCTACACCGGGGAGAAGGAGATTGTCCTGCCCGCCGAGTCCACGCTGAGCTTCAAACTCGCCGAACCCCTCACCGTCAAGCTGTAAGCAGTAAATCTAACGAGTTACGCACGGGCAAATTAAAGCCGCCCCACCGGGGCTGCCCCATTACTCGATTTTTTGAAAAATTCGCTTCCGGAAACCGCGTATTTAAGCGAAGTAATTTTTCAATAAAGTTCAAAAAAGGAGTTTTAGGACCGCCCCACCGGGCGGCTCTTCCATCTCGAAACCTGAAATCCGTCCTCTCTACTCCGAGACATTCGGCGCTTTCACTTCCCCTTTTGCCGCCTTCTTTTCTGCAAAACGCTTCCTCTCCCGCGGCGCAATGAAATAGTCGGCTCCCATCTTCTCCCAGTCCGGGTTCTCGTCTCCCGTGAGCGAGACATACCATGCCCGGCGGAAATTCCAGCGCAGGCAATATCCCACGCCGACGACGACGCACAAAATGACCATGATGGCGTACATACGATGGTGAGTTACTTGTAAATGCCGCTCCGATCCCGAGCCTGCCTGCGTTCCGGCAGGTTCTGGAGGCCTTGTCTTACTTCGCCTGCCGCTGCTCCACCCCGAAATATTTCGACGCGAGCTTCGCAAAATCGGGATACTTGTCTCCGGTGCGGAGGACGTACCAGGCTCTCCGCACCCTCTTGATGCGACTCGTCGCCTCAACAATCCCGGTTGCAAGGACAATCGTCCCCGCCACGACATAAAAAGCCATACGAGGTTGAGATTAATTAGTAATCCTCGGGCGGCGGCTTCCCCGTCCGCACGGCGTACCAAGCCCTCCCAAAGTTCCGCCGTTTCCAAATCACAAAAGCGAGGACGCCGATACCAACAAGAAACTTCCATCCCTGCGTGCGCCGTCTATGGATCATGACGTTCGGCTGACAAGCTCGTCATCTGCTTAACGTTGCATGGCTGCATGATTCATTTAAAGCTGGCAGCGACACGACTACCCGCGGCGGCCAGACCGATACGGGCAGCCGCCGCAAGTAGCCCTCGATCATAGAAAGAAAAGAAAGCCCTGACCATCGGGGCTTTTCCGGTAGTGGCCTGTTTTGAAATTCTGGGCCAAATGCCGAATTAGCGTTGAAGTTTGGCAACCGGCAGTGCGTTGAGGCAAGAAAAAGCCCCGACTCTTCCCTCCCCCGGTTCAGAGTCAGGGCCTGATCGCATGATCTCTCGCGGCATGGAGCCTATCACGGGATAGACACGTTGTATGTTTGATATCCTACAATTGGCCGCGAGCATTAGGACACTATCAAAACAGCCCCCTACCGCTTTTCCAGTTTCTCTTGACTTGCCCTCCTCCCGGGAGGAGAATCCAGCCAAGTATTGCCTTCGCCGACACGCGCAAGTCTCGGCAGTGCGGGATGTACCAGCCACCACCACTTCGCGGCCGTGCAGTTTTCGATGACAAGAAACTTCTCCTCATCGACCCCCACCAGCGCGCTCGTGACGTTCGTGCCAGCGTCCTGCGCGATCAGGGCATCGTGGTGCAGATTGCCGAGGATCTTTGCAAAGCGCGATCTCTGTGGCGACCCAAGCTCTACGATTTGATATTGCTGGATGCTCGTGGACATATCCCTGGAGAGGCTCTCGACTTCTACCTCGAGATCAAACACGCGAGCCCTCGCGAGCGCGTCGTCTTTCTCGTCGGACCTCCGATGTACCTATCGCTGACTTGGCCGACCGACGTCATGGCTACAGCAGAGGAACCCCAGCAATGGGCCGAGACGGTCAAGCGCTTGTTCAACGCCGCTTGAACAGTTTTCTTTGCGACTAACGAAGTCTACGTACGGCGAAGTGCTGGAAGGTAACCATGAAAGACCTGTACCAGGTTCTGAGTCAAAAAGAGATGGATATCGAGGGCGTGCAGAGAGAGATCGAGGCGCTCCACTTAGTGATTCCTTTGCTCGCCGAGGACACGGACTGGATTGAACATGGGCTCGCTCCGCCTCCCTCCGTCTCGCAGTTTCGAGGGACTGGAACTGCGGGCGTGCAAGAATGGCCACGATGGGAACACCAGCCGACCCGTTGATCTTTCTTGTCTTCGCCTCCTCCGGGGCGCACAATCCGCCCGATATACCGTAGTCGGTAACTCACCCCGGCCTTAAAGTAAGAACCTTCACCAACCGGCGCTGTTCGCAGGTCGAACGAACCCAATCGGGAAAGTAGAAGCACGGGCGTTAGATGACACGGAACCGTGAGTTAGATCACACGGAACCGTGACGAGTGTCACTGACTGCGCCTGACACTTCGTGAAGCATTGGTGCCCATACCGCCCACCCGAAGAGCAGTTCTGGCCGAACTGCACACCCCCTTAGGCGACAGGCCCGTTCCTAGGCCGAGCGAACCCAATTACCCGATTCTAACTGCATGGTCAGTGCACTTGCTTCTCGGGAGGACGTGATGAAGGTAAAGGCATTCTTACTTCTATCGCTTCTTGTGTTGAGTGGGTTTGTGCTTTCCAAGCCCGTTTATTCTCAGGCCTCCTACGTCTTCAGCCAGGCACAATTCCCTACGGGAGCCACGCCCTACTCGGTCGCCGTCGGCGATTTCAACGGAGACGGCATTCTCGACTTGGCAGTCGCGAATGCTGACAGTGCGAACGGGAACACTGTCTCGATCCTCCTGGGGAAATCCGACGGAACGTTTGCGCCGAAAGTGGACTACGCAACCGGCGCATCTCCGTATGCAGTGATAGCTGCCGACTTCAATGGTGATGGGAAGCTCGATCTGGCAGTTGCCGAACCTAACAACAACACAATCTCGATCCTACTCGGCAATGGCGACGGTACGTTTCAGTCTCACGTAGATCTGCCGGTCGGCCAGGGCCCGCGCTCGCTCGTCGCCGGTGATTTCAACAACGATGGCAAGGCGGATATCGCCGTTGCCAATCAGACCGACAACACTGTTTCCATCCTTTTGGGGAATGGCGATGGTTCGTTTACATCGCATGTAGATTATCCCGCTGGGCTTGCGCCCGTTTCGATAACTACAGCAGATTTCAATGCTGACGGACACCTCGACTTGGCGGTTGTTGGTTCGGGAAGCGCAGCCACGCTTCAGGGCAATGGCAACGGTACGTTTCAGGACCCTCTTTCCCAACCTGTTTCCGTATCGGGCTGCCTCGCTCCATTTAGCACTGTCAGCATAGTTGCGGCAGATTTAAACGGAGATGGACGGCCTGATCTTAGCCGTCGCTGGCACCTGGAGTGGCTACTGTCCGCAGGACACTATCTCCGTTCTGCTCGGTAACGGCGATGGAACATTCCAGGCCGCCGCTAACTATGCCTGCGTGAGGTTTGTTTCCTCGATTGTCGCTGCTGATCTCAACGGCGACGGCAAGCTGGACTTGGTTGTTGGGACTTCCTACGGAGATCCTCAATCACTGTCGGTGCTCATCAATAAGGGTGACGGGGCATTTCAATCTCACACGGACTACTCCGCCGGTTTCGCCCCTATTTCAGTCGCTACCGGTGACTTCAATGGAGATGGGAAGCTCGACTTGGTCACCGCCAATGATCAAGACAACAACATTGCAGTGCTTTTGGGGAATGGCGATGGAACCTTCCAACCTCATTCGGATTATGCCACTGGTGATGGGTCTCAAGGCATAGTTGCAGCCGATTTTAATGGCGATGGACACGTAGATTTAGCAACTGCCGATTGTGGTTCTAATACAGTCTCCGTCCTTATCAATAACCGCGACGGCACTTTTCAGCCCCGGCTATCGTTCCCCGCTGGCCAATGCCCAGTCGCGATTGCCGCAGCAGATTTCAACGGGGACGGCAAAATCGATCTCGCCGTTGCCAACCAGACCGACAGCACAGTTTCAATCTTTCTTGGAAACGGGGATGGTACGTTCCAGGCGCGCACGGATTATCCAGTCGCGGTGGCACCGAGCGCAATCGCCGTCGCCGACCTTGTAAATGCTCCAAGATAATGTCACCCCATAACTGCAACGAGATTCTGTCACCCTCCAAGGATGGTGACGATGAGTCAGAAAGAGTTCCAACGAGTGAAAGTGATTGAAAATGCGGCAGGCGGGAGGCTGAGCGTACGCGAAGCCTCCTGCCTGCTGCATTTGAGCGAGCGCCAGGTGCAGCGGCTCAAGCGCCGTTATCAGCCCAACTCCACAGATTGGGTACACCACGGCAATCGCGGACGCGCCGCGCCCTGGGCCATTTCCGTTCCCCAGAAGCAGTTGATCTTAACCTTAGCGCGCGGCAAGTATCAGGGCTTTAACGATTCTCATCTCACGGAAAAACTTCACTCCGAAGAAAACCTCACCGTCGGCCGCGAAACCGTGCGGCGCATCTTGCGAGCCGCCAAACTGGCCTCGCCGCAGAAGCGCCGGCCCCGCAAATATCGCTCTCGCCGCCCGCCCCGCCCGCGCTTCGGCATGATGGTGCTCACCGATGCCAGCTGCCATGATTGGCTCGAAGGCCGTGGCCCCGAGCTCACCCTCATCGGCTTTCAGGACGACGCCACCGGCCAGATCCTGGCCGCTCACTTCCAACTCGAAGCCGAAAATACGCTGGGCTATCTTCGTGCTCTGCATGCCATGATCCTTGCGCACGGCCTTCCCCTCAGCCTCTACCACGACCGTCACTCCATCTTCCAGCGCAACGATTCGTACTGGAGTCTCGCCGAGCAGCTCGCCGGAAAACAATCTCCCACTCAGCTGGGACGGGCTCTCGAGCAGCTCGGCATCCAGCAGATCCCCGCCTATTCACCCCAAGCCAAGGGCCGCATCGAGCGCGCCTGGCGCACCTGCCAGGACCGCTTGGTCAGCGAACTTCGTCTGGCTCAAGCCACCACCGTCGAGCAAGCCAACATTGTGCTGGCCCGCTTCTGCGCCGACTACAACCAGCGCTTCGCCCGTCCCGCCGCCGAGGCTGCCTGCGACTTCCGCCGCCTGCCCCGCCGCTTCGATCTCGCCCGTTGCCTCAGCTTGCACTACCAGCGGGTCGTCGCCGCCGATCACACCGTCACTCTGGGGGCGCAGTCGATCGCGCTGCCACCCTTGCCCGGCCATCGTGGTTACGCCGGAGAAGCAGTCGAACTCTCCCATCAACTCGATGGCGTGTTGCGCGTTTTTCGCGGAGATGTTCTCTTGCTCGCCCGACCCTCGCCCCTGGAAGAACACGCCGAGCGCCGACCCCAGCTCCTCACCTCTGCGCAGAAACGAAAATCGCCAACCCCGCGCATCTACAACCTCTCCGGCCGCCCCGCGTTGGCGGCCGTTACTTAAACGTTAAGGGGTGACAAAGTCTCGTTGCAGTTAATACGACATTTTCTCGTTGCAACAACATCGCCGTCGCCGACCTCAACGGAGATAATAAGCCGGATGTGGTTGTGCTAAACGACGGCCTCGTTTCTGTTTTCTTGGGGAACGGTGACGGAACCTTTCAACCGCGGATAGATTCGTCTAACGGAGTTGCGTACGGGGGATCACTGGCTCTTGGTGACTTCAACGGGGACGGTTTGCCTGATCTTGCTATCACCGACCAATCGTATTCCGGCACGCTCGCTATCTCGCTAGGCAACGGCGACGGTACTTTTCGCTTCCTCAACAGGTACACCCTGCCGTTCACACCTGATGCGGTTACCGTCGGGGACTTCAACCGAGACGGCAAGCTGGATCTGGCCGTTGCGCAAGGCACTTCCCAAGGCGCCGTCTCAATTCTCCTCGGATTGGGAGATGGCAGTTTCCAAGCTCCAGTGCAATTTCGAACTAATCACTATCCAGGGTCGGTCATCGCGGCCGATTTTGATGGAGACGGCATTCTCGACTTGGCCGTGGGTAGCAGCAGCAGCACATCAATTCTGCTGGGTAACGGCGACGGAACCTTCCAGACCCATATGGACCATGTGGGTGGAGCATATGCGCTCACGACGGCCGATTTCGACGGTGATGGCCGGCCGGATCTGGCTACCACGGCAGGTACAACCCTTGTCTCGGTGCTGCTGAACAAGCGTCCTGCGCAGAGGATCTCTAAACCGCCATCCATCACTTCAGTTTTTCCACCAACAGCTACTCAGGGCGCTACGATCCCGAATTTCACCGTTACTGGCAGCAACTTCGACCCGAATGCAAAACTGTCCCTTAGTGGAACTGGAATCGCCGTCAATTCCTACAGCTCGCGTACAGCAACACAAATTGTCGCGAGTGTCGCTGTGGCAGCCAATGCTCCTGTTGGTCCGCAAGACGTCGTGGTGACCAATCCCAACGGACAGCACGGGGTCGAGCCTAGCGCATTTCAAGTGCTGGGGGTCCCAGCGATCACAGTCTCGCCCGTTCAGATCACATTCCCGCCCACCTTCATTAACACAACAAGCGTCCCTGTGACGGTCACCGTCAGCAATCCTGGAACCGCTATGCTTTTGATCTCGGATATATCCACTCAGGATCCGTTCAAACTTCAGAGTTTTTCGTCCAATATCACAACTGGGATTGCTCCAAACACGAGTGGCACTTTTGACACTACCTTTTCTCCGACCGGGCAGGGGCCGTATTCGGGATCGGTCAGCATTATCAGCAACGCACCGAGTTCTCCGACGACCGTTCCCGTGCAAGGAAAAGGTATTCTTCCTCCGCCGATTGTGTCGGCTGTATCCCCTTCCTATGGAGAACAAGGGTTGACCATTCAGAATTTCGCCGTTAGTGGCCTCAATTTCATGTCTGGTTCGACTCTACTCTTCAGTGGTAGTGGTATCTCTATAAACTCGTATGTTTCTCGTAGTTCGACACAAATTGTTGCTATCATTAGTATTGCTTCTCCAACGACTCCTGGCTTGCGCGATGTTGTCGTAGTGAATCCTGACATGCAGACGATTACGGCGACGGGTATCTTCACTGTGGGAAAGGAATTCTTAATGTTCCCACTGCACGGCAGCAGTCCCGGAGTCAACGCACATCTGACGCCGTACAATACTCTGATCAACAGCATTTTTGATCATTCCATGCGGGATAGCACAGGCGCCTACCACGTATATGGGTGTGACTCAAATGTGGAAGCTTACACCGGTGAGCTCGGCAAGTTGGATCCTTCCAGAATATTGATAGGCTGTGAACGGGGTTATGCACAGACGCACAAAATCCATATTCCTTTCTATGTCAACGGGCACTATGCCGGGGGTGGAGATCAAGGGCGTCTTTACTATGATGGACATCCCGGAATTGACTATCAAGCGATCTTTGGAACAGAAGTGTATGCCGCAACCGATGGCGTGATTCACTATCCGACAAAGGCAGATCTCACCGCTCAGCTGGAATCCGTTGTTGGCAATTACGATCCTGATCAGTTCGGAATCCTAGAGCTAGACCCGAATAATGGGTATAAGATCTTTTATCTCCATCTGTCTACGCATCCTCGTACGATTTCGCTACACCTCACAGCCGATGCTGTTAATCAAGATTTCTCAGCTACGAAGATCGGCAAAACTCAACGACCATCACCTGGTGTATTCGGTCCTCCGACCTCACTCTCGATTCGCGGCACCGTATTGTCGAGCGGAAATCCATTGGCCGGCGCCCATATCGAGCTAGTCGGGTCCACGGAATCGAAGGCTTGTGTTGGTCCTCTCACGGTGAAGACCGACCTAGGTGGACACTATCAGTTCTCAGGGTTGGCCGTCGGATATTACCACATTCGCGCTTACCTGACCGGGTACGTGATGTCTGCGACAACTTCTGGTGCACTGGTACAAGAGGGAACAAAGGTTACAGTCGCTGAAGCAAAGCCTATAGCACTTACTGGAAACGCGGGGGCAACATGTCTGCAGCCGCATCTCCATTTTGAGGTACAAAAAACTTCTAGCGTCGTATCGGGCCTTTCGTTTCTAGCTACAGATCCATATGGATGGGACGACGACGCATCCCAAGATCCATACGAAACAGTACCCGGAGTGAAAAATGACCGATTATGGTCCTATTTGCCCGCGCTTGAGGGAATTAACCCCACGGCGTTTAGTGCCGGAACCGTTGAGTTAACACTCACCGGGCATGGGTTTGATGCCGGGGTGGTCGATTGCCTGATAAAAGTAGGCTCTTACAACAGCTGCATTCAGGGTACGGTCGCGAGCCGAAGTGAGACCCAATTAGTCGTACGGGAAACTTTAGCCTCAGGAACGTATATCGTACATGTCCAGAATGGAGATGGCCGCCGTTCGAACTGGAAGAGACTGTTAATACAGTAAGCCGCACAATTCTCACATAAGTCTTATTTGGTGAATTCGAAAGTTCCCATGATTGCGTCAAGTAAACCTTGGGCCTTTTCGAATTCAAATGCGTGGAACGAGTAAAAAGCACCTTTGTGGACTGATATTATCGATCCGTCTCTAAACCATACCATCTTCTCGCCATCGTTTGTTTGAATTTCTTTCAATACGTTTTGAGCGTCATCGGGATTATGGCGAAGAAAATCTTCGACTGTCGTGTCGCCTTCAGCATTCTCAATGTCCAGATCTAATTGGGGAGGCTTTGGCACACCTGACATGTTCTCAGCCCAACTGATAGTACTTAGGTCTTGGTCGCATGTTACAGGTGATGCCTCTCCTGGGGTGAGAAGGGCCCATTCTCGCCATCCCGGGGGTATCTTCAACTGGTATCCCTTTTTTTCATTTCCACAAAGTGTCCATCCGCCTAAGACCGACTGACGTCGTGGAGGCGACCAAGCTCGGCGTTGCGGTGGCCGTTGATGCCGCAATACTCGGCGAGAGCGAGGTTAAGACTGAAGGAGGCACGGGCGGCGAGCTCAGGGGCAGTATGGAGCGCTTCGCTAATGTCGTGGGCTCAAGTATAGGAGCGCTGGTCTGCAGTCTGATTACGGTGCGAGCAACCAAGTAAACGCCAGCCAGAACAACGACACCAATACTCAACACGGCCCACAAAGGCAGAGGACTATTGCGATTCATACAGCAATCGTTAATGGTGATCCTGATTCCAGTATGAATCCGCGTTCAACTGCCGCAAAGGCACAACCGCCCTTGACAAATTCCACCCATATGCTTCACTGAAAAGCCAGCCCCTTCCCAGCACCTCCCGGCGGGCTCACTGGGGTCCGTAGAACCTTTGCGGATCACTCCAGCCCGCCGAGGAGATATGCGTGCACACACTATGGTCCGACTTGGCTGAGTCCCGCCGACAACTGGTCGAGAGTCATGCACTCGACCATGATCCTTTTCTCAGTCGCCTTTGGCATTTTTATTTACGTTGGCCAGGTGAATTCTTGAAGATCGCGGCGACAACGAAAGCGGAAGGTCTTGGCTGGGCGCTACGCAGGCGCTACTGCCGAATCGCCGACCGGCTCTTTGGCGGCACGCGTGAGGATCAGTACTGCGAGAAATTGGATCGCGACAACGAACGCCGCCTAGAGAAGGTCCGTCAGCTGAGAAAACAGCTGCAGGAGAACGAAGAACGCCGGTTCAACCGGGAACTGGAGCACCACGCGCTCACCAACCCCAATTTCGTGGTAACACCACGTACCCACCAAGACCAGGACCGCCAATGAGCGGTCTTTTTTCTCGGGTTCTGAATTCATAGAACACTTGACACGAAGACCTGTGCGGCATAGGATTCTGCCGCCCTGGGTAAGCACGAGGGGAATAGTGGGCTCGAGGATGGAAGGCCTGCAGCGTACCCGTGCTTCGGCACTTTACACGCGCCTCAGTGTGCTATCCAGGTTTTCTTTTCATTAGAATTCACCTTCGCTCCTCGAAATCCGCCGAATCGAAACGATTCTCGATCTACCGTTCGGAACCACACCACCAAGACCGCCAACTCCGGTCTTTTTATTCCGATTCTAGAAAAAAGTTATGGGAAGTTCGTGCAAGAAATTGAACTCATCTTGTACTAGACGAGTACCAGGGGTCATCTTTTTTCTGGCTGAGCAGCCTCACTTGGGGAGAGAGCAATTCCACCCAGTACTGCCTTCTTGGGTGCCTCTTTCTGGATGTTGACACTTCCCCTTAAGTGCGCCCCTTCCTCAATGGAGATGCGCTGAGTCGTGATATCGCCCACGACAATGGCTGACTGCTTCAAGTCGACCCGGTCGCTCGCATGAATACTGCCTTCCAGCTTACCCTGCACGATTACAGCAGAAGCATTGACGTTGGCTTTAACGCTCCCGTTCGGTCCGATGGTCAGACGGTTCCCTTTCGGGTCGATGGTGCCTTCTACCTGGCCATCTATATAAAGGTCCTCGCTGCACGAGACTTCCCCTTTAATCACCACCGACTTGCCGATGCGGGTCACTTCCCCGCCGGTAGTATCCGGCGCGTTGAGCGTTTCCATGAGTGCAACCCCCTCGGAAAACTGCTCGGGTTTGATTCTACTCCAATGCGTACGACTCCACGGCGGCTAGGCAAGGGTGCGGGATGGGCAGTCTGGAAGCGAAGCGATGCGCGAGCTGATGGGAAGAAGCCGTGCTCGCGCGCCCTTTCTTCATCAAAACCACGCAAAACCCGTGACCCAGACCTCACGAGAAGCTCGAGACCCAACCATGCAGAATCCGTGACCCAGCACCACCCGAAAATGTGGTCCCGCCAATTGCTGCTTTCGTGTGAGAGCTCGTCGAGCGAAGCGCAACGGTGTCAGGCTGGACCACGTTCTGCCCTGCCCTAAGAGTTCGCTCTTCAGAAATTCCCGGCCGGTTCCCAGCGCGCCTCCCGCGGTCTTAGCCAATAAAGCAACGCGGCTATTGCCAGCCGCACGACAGACCGCCCCCACAAGAGGTACGCCGGATACATACTGCGAATGTCTGTCATCCAAAGTGAGAGGAGTGGTGTCACCGCCAGAATGCAGAGCCCGGCAATCAGCGCGTCCACGATGGCCACGTTGCGCACCGGATTGCGTGACGCGAGCCACAGGAGCGCGGCGAGCATGAGAACCATGCCGCCCATTTCCTTGAGAAGAGACAGGAGCAGTGTGGACACCTCTCCCTCGGGGGGTCGCAGAAAGATCCGCATGATGAGGGGCTTCTCGGCAAAGATCATCAGAAGGCCCCCCACCGCAGCCAATAGTGAAAACACACGTAGGAAATTGCGGAGAGCGCGATACGGTGGTTCTGGCATAACGTCCTCCTGCCGATTCCACTGATTGTACGTCCGAGTGCACCAGGTGGAACCAGATGTTCCGTGTGCCAAAAGCATGTTGTGCTCCGCCGTCGACGGTTCTAGAATCCATTCCTTCCCCGAGGAGGTTCGTATGCCTCACTACGAATTCTTCTGCCGCAATTGCAAGAAACACTTCTCAAGGATCTTGTCCCTCGTCGACTACGAAGAGGGAGAAGTCCTCTGTCCGCACTGCGGCAGCGAGAACCATCGAGCAGTGCTGGTCGGCCTTCAACGCCATCACGTCGAGGAAGAGCGCCTGATAATCGCATCCGCGGCCTTTGCGCCAATTCCGGGCAATTGACACTCCCCGCGAACCGGCGTAGGTTTGGTGGCATTCCAACAAGATAGTCATCGCCGCGCGCAAGCTGCGCGACGTTCCTTTCACCCTTTTCACCAACCGAAAGGAGCGCTTCCCATGTATACGAGAGTTGTTGAATTAACCAGCAAGTCCGGACAGGCACGCGAGCTTTGCAGCACCATCGATGAGAAGGTCCTGCCCATTCTGAAGAGGCAGACCGGATTCGTGGACGAGACAGTCATCGTCTCCGACACGGAGCCGAATCGCGTCCTCGCGCTCAGCTTCTGGAATACGCGAGAGGATGCCCAACGCTACGAGCGCGAGCAGTTCGACACGGTGCAGAAGACCGTACAGAAGCTGCTCGAGACTGCGCCCGTGGTTCGGACCTTTGACGTCCACACCTCCACCGCCCACAGAATCGCCGCAGAGAAAGCTGCCTGAAAACAACCAACCGCGCACGAGGGCGGGCCGCACACGTGGCCCGCCCGACCTTGCGCTCTTTGAGAAAGGAGGCACCCAGGATGAGTGCGAAAAACGTGAAAACGCTCCGTGCCGCGCACGAGAGCTGGAACAAGCGCGACTTCGCGGGCGTCATCGACAACGCCGCCGAGATCCTCACCTACACCGATCACGCTCGTATTATCACGCTAGACACGCGGGAGAAGTTCAGAGAATGGACTGAAGGCTGGGCCAAGGCCTTCTCGGACGGCCGCATCACTAATCCCCAACCCTGTCCGAAGAATCCAGTCCTTGACATTGTGTGAACGAAAAAGCCCTCGCGTGTGAGAACGTGAAGGCTTTGGTTCTCTTTGTGCCGCCACTTGCAGGATGCCGACAGCAAGGTATGGCGCTTGAATGATCACGACACGACTGTATCACTGGATTTCACACGACGGGCTTACGCGAGGCGGCAAGCCCTATGAAGGGAGCTCTCGCGTTCGGAGGCGCGAAACCTAATTTAAGGCCCGAGAAGGTAAAGTCTCCGACATGCGCTTGCTTCCCGTCCAGCGGTTGCACCTCACGGCATCGGGCATAGCAGTCGCGGTTGAGGTACACGCCGTTCTGGACGTAGTAAAGGATGACCTTGAGGACCTCTTCCACGACTTGCGGGACTTCGTACGCAGCCGGGAGAATCGCTGTTTGTCCGCTGTACGCTTTCTCAAACGACCTTGGAACGGCCTCAATGGGCATGAGGTACCACCGGAAACTACAGGTCGCCTTCGTCTCGAACTCTGAGGGCGGGTATAGCGGCCCTGGCCATTTGTAGCTGAAGAAGTGGGGTTGGCTCGGCGGGCGGTGGCGTTCATGCAGATGCATGACTGTCAGGGGATTGCCGTCGAGCCGGTTTAGTCCCGCAAAAAGGAAGTGGGTTTCATTAACTCTCTTGCCTTCGTGAAATGGGCAGCGAGCGGTGAGCTGCTCCTCTGTCCAGGGTACTGTGTCGAGTAAGCACGCCTCCTCGTTCGGGACGAAAGTACTGTCCCATCCGTAGTACTCAGTCCAGTGACCGAGGCCGAAGATATTCGTCTTATCAAAAATCTCCATAGCTCGTTTGTAAGTGATCCCTTGCCGCGGCGGCATCGTGAGAATCTGCATATACGTCTCCAGGGAATGGATTCTGCGCACCAGATTCGATGAGCAGGATGATTCCCTGAAGGTGTTGCGGATCGCGCCTCGCGATGCTCTTCAAGATTTCAATGAGCTGCCGGAAGTGGGAAGGATGATGCGACACACGCATGCGATCAGGAAGTTCCGCCCGCCTTCGCCCACTTCTCTCGATACTCGTCAATCTCGTGAAAATCGCCAGTCTCGCTCCTGATGCTATTTGGACCAAACGCTAGCGGAAGGAGCTCCCCTATCGTACTGAGAATGAACGTGCTCTCATCCTCGGTGGACAGGACAACATAGAGATCGCGATTGCAGAGCCCCGCCAACTCCCACAAAACCTGCCGGCAGCTTCCACACGGCTTTGCCATGGCGGCATTCTGATCCCTGTTTCGGGCCACGATCGCAATACCCTCAAAGTTTCGGTGGCCTTCAGCGTTGGCCCGCAGCACTGCGGCGCGCTCCGCGCAGATTGTCGAACCGTACGCCGCGTTCTCGAAGTTGGTGCCCGCGATGAACGTGCCGTTGTTCTCGGGGACGACGAGCGCCGCCCCAACGGAGAAGCCGGAATAGAAATTGTGGGTTTTCCTTAATACATCGTTCGCAGCGTTGACCGCACCCTGTTGTTTGGGCGTTAAACGGCCGAAGGCTGTCTTCTTTCCGACCTCGCGGGACTCCAATCTCCCCTGATCCATGGCGCCCCCTTGCGTTCCACGGTACGCCGAGCCCGAGAAAAATCAAGCTAGAAACCGCGACGGCCTGTTACCCCCCGACCGACTGCAGAAAACCGACTTGTTGCTGCAGTTTTGGAACGGAATGGAACCGAAGGTAAAAAGCTGGTCGGGAGCGGAGACGATAAAGCCCTCGCGGTTGTTTCGCGAGGGCTGATGGCTGCCGTTCATCTCTTAGCGGAGGAGTTCTAATAGACGATGCCCTCTATTGGACATGGTCCCCGCCTCTTTCTGCTCCTATCGGGGCGGACTTCCCACGGCAGCCGAGCTTGTTGTCGATTGCCTTCCCTTCTTCTAGTGCACCACGTCCTGAGTTGCAGTGAGTGGGAGCACTCGTGAGTCTTGCCGTTCTTACCTGCCTTGTGGCGACTGCTTTATCCCGTGAATGAGTTGGTACTCGCCTTCTTTTGCGTGTCCGCTTCTGAAAACCTCTTCCGAGACGCGGTACGGGCGCATTGTTTCTTTTCTGAACTCTCTTGTTTCGGAGCAGAATCGGCAGACGAGCACATAGATTCCTGGCGTTGGCTTTGGTTTGATTCCGGGCGAGGTGCCGATGAAGTGGACTTTGTGGCACCTCTCGCAGATGATGCCCATGTGAATCGACATAGCTACGTTTCTAGGGCAAGGCACCCGTAAGCTGCAGTGACGGAAAGCACTCGGGGTGTCTGTCTTTTTGGGGGATGGAAAAGGCTGCCGTTCATTTCTGAGCGGAGGAGTTCTAATAGGCGATGCCCGGCATCCCGGCACCGGACATGGTCCCCGCCTCTTTCTGCTCCTATGGAGGCAGCCTCCCCACGACAGCCGGGTTTGATTGTCATTTGCCGGGGGGGCGCCGGGCTTCAGCCCGCGCGGTTTGCGCTGGGGTTGAGTGGTTCGGACGACTCCCGGCCTGCCTTCCTTCTAGCGCAACGTGACCTGAATTGCAGTGACTGGACGCACGGCTCACTGGAACCTGCCTTTGGCGAGTTTTGGGAAATCAAAAAGGCCGCCGGGAGGTGCGAGGGCTAGGCTTTCAGACCCCTCATATACGCACCAAGGGCGCTGCGAATTGGTCGAGGTGCCTCGGGCATCACCCTGCCCCGCCTCAAGTATTCGCAGGACCGAACGCACGGAGCGGACTTGCCAGACGACAGGAACTTGTAAAACGACCGCACGGAGATTGGGGAAACGTAGCCGCAGAACACTTCTTTTCGCGGGTGCTTCTCTTGTCCGGGGAACAGTTTCTTCAGGGTCTCTTCGGCGGAATCATCGAAGACTTGGGAATCCGAGAATCGGAGAAACAACGCAGGTACGTCCCCGAGAGCTTGCGATATTTCCCGGTCGCGCTGCCGGTCTTTTTTGACCTGTGCTGGAGTGAAGTGATAGCCGCCGTCGATCTCAATCAGCAAGACGGGCCTGGACAGAACGACAAAATCCACGATGCGGTTGCCGATCATCGGTTGGAACTGATACGGAATTCCGAGCCTGTCCAAAATCTTCTTGAATGCTAACTCGGCCTTGGTCGGGGCTTTGGCGCGTTCGCGCCGGTATCTGGCTGTGTCGAGACTGCTGGACATAGGTGTTTATTTCAGCGTAGGGCGATTTCGGGAAGTTGGGAACGGAGAACTCACCTGCCTTGGGCGGAGAAAAAAGATCCCGCGCTGCGGGCGCGGGGTGCGGATGTTTTAGAAAGCGTACGATCCTGAGACTTCGGTTCCGGCCGCAGGTGGTAGATTGCGTCCGAGCTAGCTGTGACTCAAGTGCAATGCCCGATACTAAGTTTGCCGACTTGATGGCCAACTCGGTTGCATCACGCGTGATGGGTACCCCGAATCTTGGACACGTTGTCTGAAGGCGGTTAAGGTGGAACTAACCAACCTAAACGCCGCCCTATGCCCAAACCCGGACCGCGCGTCCATCCGGACGTGAAGAAGCAGATCCTTGAGCGGGTCCGCGCCGGAGAGCCGGTGCCCAAGCTCTCCGAAGAGCACGGCATCTCCCGGACCACCATCTACCACTGGCTCTCCGCGGACGCCTCCGCCCCGACCTCTGCGCTCGAGATGGGGAAGCTCAAGAGGGAGAACCAAGCCTTGCTGGAGATCATCGGACGCCTCACCGTGGAGCTCTCCGCGGAGAAAAAAAAGACGGTGGGCCTCTTAGGCTCATGCTGGAGCTGAGACAGCGGAGGGTCACGAAGAAAGAAGTCGCCAAGTCCCTCGGCATCGCCAGATGCAACCCTCTACTACGACCCCAACAGGATTGAGCGACGTGGTCCCACTCGCCACCACGGTTCACTTGAACGGCACGCACTCGTATGATCTCAACGGGCTCGCTCTCTCTTATCAGTGGTCGCTGTCCTCTATTCCGGCCGGCAGCAGTGCTGTTCTGCTTAATCCGAATACCCCTTTGCCCACGTTTGTCACCGATGTCAGCGGCGAATATGTAGTGCAGCTCATTGTGAACAATGAGCCTCAACAGTTCGCCCTCGTTTGTTTACATTGACACACCTGGCTACATCTATACACAACCAAAGAGCCAACGCCGGGCCGGACCAGACGGTCGCAGTTGGCGCTACGGTGCAACTCGATGGCGGCGGTTCTACTAACCCCGCTGGCAGCCCACTCAACAACTATCTTTGGTGCCTCTGGTATGCCCCTAATGATACGAGCGCGCAGGTATATCAGGGTCCGACCCCGCTTTCGAGCCCAACTACGATAAATCCCACATTCGTTGCGAGGAATGCCGGGAGCTACTATGCCGCTCTTTGGCTAGATGGCAATGGTGGCTGCGATGCAGAGGCCATACCCGGTGCGGGAGGGCCGGTGCCTAGCGCCGACTTCGCAAAGATAAGCACCGTTGGTTCGCAGCCGGTAGCCAATGCCGGGCCCGACCAGAGCGTCCAGGTTGCTCAGACGGTGCAATTGGACGGGAGCGGATCGACCGATGTCGATCTGAATGCACTCACGTACTCATGGGCGATCCTCAGCAAACCAGCCGGCAGCACGGCCACCCTTTCTAGTGCCACCTATCCGCAGCCGACGTTCTACGCCGACGTGGTCGGAACTTATGTGATTCAGCTCATTGTGAATGACGGCACGGTAAACAGCTTGCCCGGCCTTTCCTTTGACCCGGTGAACCGGGTCTCTACGGTAACAATCACAAGCTCAGATGTAACACCAGTCGCCAACGCGGGACCGGCGCAGACGGTTGCGGTAGGCTCGTTCGTCAATCTAGACGGGACGGCATCATTGGATGCCGACGGCCATAACCTCAGCTATAACTGGTCGTTAATTTCTACGCCACCCAATAGCACTGCTACGCTATTTCTCACAACGACAGAGAACCCTTACTTCATCGCAGGCGTTGCGGGGAAATACGTGGCTCAACTTATCGTCAACGATGGATGGAAGGAGCGTTTTCGTGCCGGCTCGTCACCACGATGTTCACAAACGGACCGGGCACCCTCGCTGTTGTGCTCAACCATCCGTTTTCGTGGTACGCTCAGCAGCACTAAGCAAGGTGCCAGGATGGCGAGCGAGGACATTTCGGAGAAAGCGCAGCCCTTCAGCGCGCTCATCAAAGCGTCATCGTTAATTCTCGCGGTCCTCTATCTGGCTGGTTTCTCATTCCGGTGGGGCTACTACTACAACTTTGGGGTCCAGCACCTGGTCTTCAATCTTAGTTTTCAATCCATTCTGACTGCGTCAATGGAGATGATCCGGCTGCCCAGGAATCTCCTAATAACGACTGTTTCGTTGGTTGGGACCCTCCTCCTTCTAAATCTTGCAATATCAGCCCTCCAACGTGCCGGGCGGTCGGATCGTCCCGGAGCGCTGCGGAGGGTGGTCGCCACGGTTGCCAAATCGCTGGGGATGGAGAATCCGCTGGTGACTGATTCCATCCGCGCTGTCGTGATCTTTTACCTGGTCTACATGTTGAGTTCGCAGATGGGCTACGCGCAATTCAAGAAGCACGTCGTCAATTCCAGAGATAACACGCTGCCAGTGGTGTCAGCCATCATTCAGGGGGAAGCAAATCAGGATATAGCGTTGGCCTGCGGAAAAGAATGGAAGGGACTGCCGAACTTGATTGGTGACGCGAAGTTGATTCGAAACATTCAGGATTACCATCGCACGTGCTCGCTGGGAGGAACTGTCTGGCGTCTGCTGTATCGGGACGAGAAGTCCATATACCTCTTTGCCAGCGAAGCGGAAGAGAAAGGGAGACCTTTGACGATCGTACTGCCGAACACGGATAAAACGTTTCTGGTGATGGAGTGAATTGCCATGAGATCAATGTGCTTGCTGACAATCTCGATTGGATGTTTGTTTGCCGCCACGGCGGAACCAGCTCGATGTCAGGATCGACGGATTAACCTGTTCAAGGGAGATCAGTACGCGGCCAGAAGGATGGAAGTCGTGAAGAAATCCGGTGAGAAGATGAGCAATGTGGTTGGCGTCCGGTCGTTCGATCCGGACAGCAACGCTTTCAGCATGGAAGGGGTCGCCGGCGAAACAACCAAAGTTCCAGTGTCTGACATACAGATCATCAATTTCGAACAGGAGGTGGTGCGGCAAAGTCCTATGGCTCAGACAGCGGCATTTGAAGTTACAGCGAAGCCAGGCACGATGCTCAAATACAAGGTTCCCCAAAACGCGCTTCGAATCGATTCTGGGGATCTTATTCTGCCTGCATCGTCCCCGGTGATCAGCACGCCCGCGCCGGCGCCAGCAGAGACTTCCACCGGAACGACGAACAGGAAGACAAACAGTGTTGTGACTGACAAAATCGCAGAAGCAAAGAGCCTGACATATGACCCTTCCAGCAAGTCCTTTCTCATAGAAGTTCAAGAGGTTACGTACACCAAGCAGACATTCGGCTCTTCGGGAGTATCCGGGATAAAAAAGTAGGGGTCGGGGGTATTCGAGAGGAGAAAGTAACAACCACGCCACCCCAGCATGATTCTGGTCGGGAGAGTAAAATCCACCACATGAGCTACAAGTTGGGATGGATCGGAACCGCTGCTTTCCAAGCATTCAGGCCGGACGGCAGGGAGGTTGTTTTCGACCTGGCAGAGGGAATCACCGTGCCTTCTGAATGCAAAGTAGGCGATGAGATTGTCATAGATGTGCATTCTGACCACCCTGCAAACACGGCAATGGGTATGAACGCCGGGTATTACGAAGTGACCCACGTGAACTCGGGCAAGAAGTTCGAAATCCTGCACAAGACCAGTGAGTGGCGATTCGACAAAATGTGTCCGACCTGTGACCTCCGCATTGAGAAGAGCGGCGAGAACTTCATCTATCACAAGCCTGGGAACGTCGTTCCCACGAAGCTTCAGAACCACCATGTTCTACGTCAGGCATACGAGACGAAAACCTGCCCTCTTTGCGGCGGTGGAATGAAGGAATCGGCTTCTTAGCTTGATTGGAGCTTGGTCTTTGCGTCCTCTGCCTGAGTGGCTTGCCTGTGTTCTCGGCAGTATTTGCAATAACCGTCACGCTCAGGTGGATTCGTACATCTCGTATCCTCTGGGTACGTTGGGTGAGAAGAATCCATTGACTATGCGTGGCGCCTATTCCGACTCATCGGTCGGCGCCATGCCTTCAGCATACGACCCGACGCCCTCCCCATTTCGCGAGGATGACGGGCAATTCTTCCACGACCTGATAAGGTAAGGTTGGCCAGCTGTCCAGGAGCTCAACTTCGGTCGCTTGACCTGGGTTTCGCAAAAACTGCAGTGCACAACGCTACAACCGTGCCACAGCTACACAGCCCATCACTTCCAGCGCACCAACTATGCGGGCTTCCTTTTCTTGTATTCGGTCGTTGAAAGAGACAAGGGAGCGAGCCTTGCTCCATCGCTGCCGGAGCTTAAGCTGCCGCCCTCTCTGATGGCTAATCACAATGAAAAGCCCGACTGTGCCGCTCCTTCGTGTAGTAAAGGACGGAATCTTCGCCGGGCTTAATGAGATGATCTGCCTGTCGCCGTCCTTACATGCTGGTCAGCGCCGTGATCGGCAGGTCGGTGTTGAAGCAATGGCCGACAATGCGCCACATGCCTCCCTCGCGACGCAGAGCTACAATCCATTTTCCTTTATCGTCTAGGCGCGTGCCCTTGGGCGTCCGCACGTTCATGGTGAAGGTGCCGAGACTGAAAGCGATGTTGCCCTCAACCTCGACGTGCGTCGTTTCCACCTTCAGGTCGCGCGGATCGTAATCGGTGATGGACCGTTCCACAGCCTGGCGCACCGCAGCTGTTCCCTCGGCGAGTGGATGGTAGGGCGCCAAAGTATGGCCATCCTTGGTGAACAAGGCGACCAGCTTCTCGACATCCCGAGCGTTGTAGTGTTTGACGTATTCCTGAGCGAGGCCGCGAATGGCTTTTTCCGCGTCAGTCTCGATAGGAACAACCGGTTTGGTTGCCATAGCAGTTTTCCTCCTCGGTGAGGTTTCTGATCGGAGGAACTCAGATTGGCAGGATTTTCATCTTGGCGGGAGTTTCCGATATCGAAACCCCACTTCATTGCACTCATACTCCGAACTCACCCCCCTGTCAAGCCAAAATCACTCTGCCCAACGCAACACGTGACCTGGGGCCCGCACTCTATCCTCCCCAAGGTCCCCTGGTTTCGTTCATGCAGCTTCTCCAGTGGCACGTACACGTTGGTAAAGCAGAATATGACAGCGCCGAGGACGAGTCCCAAGAAACCCGGATCGCCTCGTCCAACCGGCTCCGTTCCTGCTGCAACTCCTTCAACACCCCGGCGAGATTCGCCATAGTTCCCCCTCATAGGTACTGGATGACTACGCCGTCCATAGTACATGGAGTGGCGCGAGACGAGCTGGCCGAAAGCATCTTCCCATGCTCTTATCCGTGTCGATGAAACGGATCGTTTCATGGACATCATCGAAACTGATTCGTTCTACTCGGGGCGCGCTCGCGCTTGCGCGGTGGAGTGTTTTCAGATCGAGTTGGCGAAAGCTTCGATAAGGACGCGCGCGCGTTCTTTGCATTCCGCATCGGTCAAGATCGGCTGCGCATTGCGATCATTGTGATGGCGTGTTAACCCAGAGGTCTGCATGATATCGTCAACATACCTCTTGCCCGCTTTCTTATTGGGGCAGCCAGCGAGCATGCCCAACGCACCTCTCCCGCCGGGCAGCGACTCGCACAGCGCCTCGACCGCCTTATAGATTCCGTAAAGCGGACGCTCGTCGTCGACCACCTCCTCGCTGAAGTACTGCAGGGCCTTCGCCAAGGCGGGACTCTTTTGTGATTTCTTGGCCAGCGCCGAATAACTGGAGAGTTTTGCGCTGTCGAAAACCTCTGAAGCAATGGCAGCTTTTCCCTGAATGGTTGCCGTCGTGACGCGGACCTCATCGGACGCTTTGACCGAATCGAAGACGCTGATCCCCAGGGATTTGGTGTTATCCGACCATCCGACTTAGGCTCCCAGGACTGGTTTAGGTCCGCCGTGAAACGGATGCCGTGCTTCAGGGAGTACCACTCCAGGTGCTCCCGAACAATGGAGCGAGCCCGGTCGGCGTCAACTGGGTGGTTGAAGCCAATGGCAACAACGCCGTTCTTGATTTCAAGTTCAAACCCTTCGAAAGAGAAGGCGTCCTCCGCGGCGCTGAACCGCTCGCCCGGAGCGATAGTGCCTCGGAGGCCATATTTTGTGTCCATAAAAAGCTTATTAGCGGCAGTTTTGTTTGTTCGAGCTTAGCATCTCCAATCCAACAATCAAGGAGCCCGCCTTGCGAGACTAGCAATCGTTGTCAAAACAATACGTTCTGCGACATCCTTGAATGCACTCGGCGATTGCGAGATGAACTTCGAAACAACCCTACCCTGTTGAGCTAAAAAAGAACGGCCAAATCGATTGCAAAACCAAAAAGCCGGACTATCATTTCGATAATGATCGGCGGTCGCCAACTCGGGCTCCAGGCAACGTTCTATCAGCAACTGCTGGGAAGGCTTTTGTGGAAGACAATCGAGGCTGAGCTGCTGGAACAGTTCGTGGATAGGACGATCGCGGAATCCTGTCGTAATTTAGCGGCTGCAGACATCGTCGCGCTCAGACTCGATGAAAACATACTGCAAAAAGTAGAGTCGATCGTGAATACCAATCACGCGGAGCCGCGTGCCATGGAGTTCACGTTACCTTCCGAGTTCGGTACTGCACTCATTGGTTGCGGCGATCTCGGCCATTTACAGGAATGGCGTAGACACCTTGCGAGCAAGGCTGATGCTTTGTTAGCGGACCTGAAGGATCTAGATCTGCTGCAATGGATGGGCAGCAGCGGTCGCTTAGCACCTCACCTGGCGAAACTCTTATCTACGTGCGACGAATCCTGCGTTTTGATCGAGGGCGCTGTCCTTTCACCTTCGTTGCAGCTCCCTTGGAGCGATACACCGCTTTTTGAAGGCGTCCACGAACAGTTTCACACGGCACTCGATCGCAAGCGTGCCCAAGTCCGAAAAGCACTTCTTCTCTGTAGAGCCCAGTCCAGGTTCATCAGCGCGAAGATCGCTAGATTGCTGAGACGCGCGCTATTGCCAATTCGCCTCTTCTGCAGTGTGCGTTGGGAGGAGAGACGCTGGTTTCTCATTCATGGCGCGCGCCCGCCAAAGGCGCCGGTGCAGGCGATTCTGAGCCTGTTGTCGGCGGCATGTTCCGGGCCTCTCATCGCCTACTGAGGAATCATCGAACATGCCTCCAAATTTCACTTGGAGGAATTACCAATGATTTGGAAGAACCACAGGACCGAGGATCGATTTCTTCGTGTCCATATCGCTGCAAGAATCTTAGGATGTTCCCCCCGAACAATACGACGGCGCATCCAGAACAAACAAATTCCCGCCATTCGAATTGGACCCCGTTGTTGGGCCATCCGAGCCTCCGACGTTACCCGAAGGAGCTGTAAGGGAGGTTCTGATGTTAGAGATTGAAATCTTATCTGCTCAGGGAATTCGCTGTTGCAGGATCCGCATCGGACGAACACTTTTGCTGTTCTTAGTGTCGCTTGCCATCTCGATTCATTAACCAGAGTGTGCAGCGGCCCGTGAGGGCCGCTGTGCATTTTCGAACTTGTGGCCGCATTGACTAGACAAATTACAAAAGGCGTTAACGCCGGCGACCTCTTTGCGTCCCAACGGAATCTGAAGTGAAATCTGCGGCCTTCCGACCATTCCTGCTCTCCTTCGACATTGCAGGTTAATTCCCATGCAAGCAAGATCCGCAAAAGCATTTTCCTGACGACAACTCAGTAAAGGCGCAGTTTCCTCTTCAGCAATAGCCCGCATAGCGTAGAAGCTAAACATGGTCTGAGTTACGGTCTATTGCCTCTCGCGCTTTGTTTGTTTCTAACCGTTTCTAGTCGGCCATTGCGACGTACAGTGGCGTGGCGATCGTCACTAGTTCCTTTCCGCTCCCTGGAGGCGATTTATCTAGCGAACCCTGCAGAAGCCGCTTTGCGACAAATTCTAATCGCTGCTCCGGCCCTCTCATATTTGCAGCAAGGTATTGGAGCGAATGATAGAGATTTTGGCTGGTGTCCATACCAGTCAAGTAGTTGAAGATGTGATTGGCAGCGGAACCGCCTCTGCCCAAAGTAAGGTCCCCAGCCTTCGCCTCGTCGAGCATATGAATGGGCGATCCAAACAATCCAAGAGTTGTCGTTCCTTTCTGCGCGATAAAGCAAGTGATGCCGCTAAAATCCCCACCTTTATGGCCGTGCACCATTGGGCCAAACTTCATCAGGACGGTGTCGGCGATGTACTCGGCGGGTTCTTCCATCGAACCGACGTTTCCGTATTCTTCAATGAATGACACCACTTTTTCTAATCGAGTAACCCGGTCGCGCTCTGTTTCGCTTTCAACTTTCCTCTTGGCTGAGAAGAGCTTTAAATCGAAACCAACCTCCATTCCAATCTTTTTATCGATGTCATGCGGCACTTGTGGCAGCAGCATATCCACTTTCGCGTCGGAGATGTAGATGTAGTATTTCATCGCGCAGCCCGTCTTGCGTTCTCTCCGAATCTTAGTCGAAAGCTTTGACGCGGTCACTTTGTTGGCTCTCGAGGTAATGGAGCATGGACTCTTGCATTTGTCATTGCGGCGTTCGGGTAAAGGACGGAAACGGAATCGCCTTTGTGGCGCCACTTCCGAATGAAGCCGCGCTTCCCCTGCGGCTTTTTCATTCAGCAAGAACACAGAATCGGTGAGCCAGACCTACCGAAAAATCCGACACCTGACCAAGCAGAATTCGTGACCTTCCAAACAGTCGAATGTCCACGAAACTCACCCATCCATGGACGGGGGAAGGATCGATCACTTCATGCTTCGCTCGTGACACCTTCAAGTACTGTTCAAGGAAACTGTATGACGATATTTCCCTTCTGCGGAAATTCCTCAAGAATCTGAAATGGAAACTCGGCTCTTATCCTAGTAAAAGACGGCGTGTCACTGGAGCAAGTCAATCGGCATCCGGGCGCAGCGATGCGACGGATGGTAAGGATCGTGTCGTCCTTCACCGGCGTGCCGCGGATGCATATGTCGCTTGCAGTGCGGCTTCCCACACCGATTGCAGGATCGGGATCCTCGGCCCACGGCCTGAAGAGAAACTTTTGGTTGGTCCAAGACCTCCGGTACCCAGAGAAGGGAAGATTCACGGAATAATCCTCGAAGCCTGGCGTCTCCTGCTCCCCGCCAAGGTTGATCTTTCTGCCGGTGCCTATCGGGTTGATCGGCCTTCCGCCGAAGACGCCGGTCGGATTCGGATCCCCGTCCTTCTCGGCTGAAAGGAATTTGGAACCGGGCTCAGCCTTCGTAGGAACCACGCCCGCGACGATTCCGAGGCGAGGGGCCCGGACTTCGACAAACAGCGTCGCAGCGGCCGTTGCGGTCGAAGCGTCGACGAACGAATTGCCGGGCCGAAATGCATCGACACTGACCGTGTGAGGATCCCTCGCCACGCGCACGGTCCCGCCATCCCTTATCCCTCCGGTGGCCCCCATTGGCCCCTGGGGCTCCGGGTTCAGGCGAATCGCCGGAACCAGGCCCGGGTCCGCCGGGTCGAATATCCAGCAAGTCTTGTCGTCGCAGTCGCCGCCTTCGGGGCCCATGTTCCGGCACACCACCCGACCGCTTATCCCGTCGATGATCTCGAGCCTCCCCGTGCTTCTTGGCACGAGCCGAATCTTAGAAATGTTCCCGGAAGGATTGACGGGTACGGCGACATCGATCTTGAACCCCAGCAGGAGCGTAGAGCGGCCCGCTATCTGGGCCTGGGCTGCCGGACCGGAGATTGCCGGGCTCAAAGCCCTGATCCGTACGGGCCCGGTGGAGACATTCTCAAGCGCCAGCATCTCGCTGTCGAGCGCGGCCATCGTCATCCTGCCCACGATGTCGTCGGCCTGCGTCTGGTAGCTGCGGTTGATGATGTTGCGTTTCCGCTTGTAGGCGAGCACTGCCGCGGCCGTCTCTGGCCCATAAGACCCGTCTTGATCGATGTCCGCGCCGTCGAGCTTGACCAGTGCCAGTTGGATCTTGCCGACGTGGGCCCCAGTTGCTCCCGGCAATATGTGAGCTCGATCGGATACGGCGGCGGCCTCGAGATTCGGATCCCCACGAAACAGATTCGATGCCAGTGCCATGACCACACCTCTCTACGGGCCGAACCGGACGGGCCTCACTGTATGGTGCAAGCGAGCGGGATCCCGTTTCACCAAAGGTCCAGACAATCGGGCACGCGCAAAGTGGCCAAAAGGCTCTCCTGACTGTTGTCCACCAAACTAGGTATATAGCGGTCAAGCGACTTTATCCACACCCGGAGAATTTTCTCCGGGTGTTTCGGTTTGTGACCGCCGCACAAATGGCGTGCCGCGCTTCCAGACGGCATAGATGAGGTGGATCAACTTGCGTTCGACCGCGCACAGTGCACTGAAGTAGTGCTTGCCTTCCCGCAGCTTTTGTTCGTGATAGCGCTTCAGGTCCGGATTGTGGCGGAGGGAGACGAAGGCGGCATTGAAAAGTATCTGCCGCAGATAGCCATTGCCGCGCTTGGAGATATATCCCTTGCCTTGCACGGAGGTGCCGCTTTGAAAGACGCGGCAGTCGAGCCCGATAAAAGCGACGAGTTTCTCCGGTGTGGCAAAACGGCTGATGTCACCGATGAATGCCACTAAGATCGCCGCGGTAGTACTCCCCACCCCGGGGATCGACCGGAGGAGCTCCTGCGTCTCCGTCTCATACCCCCGCATAGAGCGTTCAATACGCTTGATTTCCTCATGCAGCACCTCCATGACTGCGGTGAAGCTGTCGTGGAGGGTCATACCGGTCGCCGCTTCCTTTAAGCGATGCGGTTCGCTCCGCTGCTTGGTCATCTTGCGCATCTCGACCAGCGCTCGGCGTTCGACCACGAGCGCCTTCAGCGCCAGGACGTCTTTGGTGTCGGTGAACAAGTAGCCCTTGCCCATGGCAGCCGTCGCGCGGATCTTGAGGGCGTCCAGACGGTCGGTCTTCACCGTGCGCAAACCTTGCGTGATCATGCGGTGCGACTCCAGGGGATTGATCACGACCACATCCCAGGAATGTTCCGTGAGCGTGATGGCGAAGAGGAGGTGGTAGGCGCCGGTGGCCTCAACCCCGATCCTTGTTTCCGTGATGGGAAAATCGCCGTCTTCCAGTGTGGTCATGAACTGCTCGATGCCTGCCGGGGTGTTCGCAAATTTGAGTACTTCACGGTCGTCAAAAGCGGCGTGGAACGTGTCCTTCGCCATGTCGATGCCAATGGTCTGCATATATCGTGGTGGTTAAGCGGATATTTCAAAGAGAGAAAAGAAGAGAAGAAAAGAGAGAAGCGAGCGTGCCAGAATGTCCCATGTTTGCCATCCTTAATTACGCAGGTTCCCACTGCATGCGTGGCCGCGCCACAACTAGGTTATCCGCATCAATAAGGGTTTTCCATGAGACCATAGGTTTGGTGCCAGACCGTGCGTCTAACTCATCAAGACGATGGCCACTCACAGAAAAAGCGTACCATTCATTGGTACGCTTTTCAGTATAGGAACTCATCGATCCATGGATGGCAAGAACTCCGCCCACATGCTATTGATTGCGTGTGCGCACCACATACCTGCTCGGCATATCCCTTACAGAGCGGGCAAACACTTAAATGTGCAAAGTTAATTACGCCGAATAGCCAACGCATTACTTATGGATCAGAAACGGCGATGGCAAATACCAAAAACCCGCGCGTAACGCGGATTTTTTATTTGCTTGCGGTTTTGAGAGTTCGACAGCCTTCTGGATCTCTATGATGCGGCGGTATTGTCGGCTTTACCAACTCCGCGTCGAATCAAAGACTCGCAACGAAAGCTATCTGTCAGCGCGGGCAGCGCCGTGCACCTCAGTGCAGATCTGAAGAGTGCCGCTGCTAGCCAATAAGAACTTCGGAGGACACCGGTGGACGTCCCGTCTGCCTTGCCGAACGTTGAAACCGGGGCCTGTCCCATGCTTTCCCAATATTCATCAACTGTTCTCTTGACCTATGGACATTCAATCCACGATGATGAGACGCTCCGCAAAATATCGAACGCACTACGATCACATGTCAGGAGCTGCGAGCCTGAACTCCTGGTCTAAGGAGATGACATGGGAACTCTCGGCCGGACAGCCGCATTGGCGCTGATCGCCCTGACGGTCGCTGCAACAGTCGTGACTGTGGCGTCTGCGCAAGACCTTATCGGAACCTACACGATAGACTATTACCACAATGCTGGCGGATGCATAAACGGAAATCCGAATGTCGATGTACCTACCGCTGGAAACCCATTTTACTGTAGCTATATCCCACCTGGTCCGCTCGTGATCCCTGCAGACCCTGGACGTTACAGGGTGACCGTGGTGGGTTTCGGACCTGTCGCCTATTCCGGCGCGATCTGGAATGGCGACGCCAGCGGTGGAAGCCACATTTATATGCCTGCGACTCTCGGAGGTAGTCTGGATTTCGACCACACGGGAGCCGATATGGTCTTCTACTACTGGGATTGGTACCCATATGATAATAGCCCGGCTTATTCGGTAACGTTCCAACTGTTTAGCCTCAACTCAGCCCCGGCCGCCCCAACGAACCTCGGTGCCAAGCAGATCAGCTTCTCCAGCAATGGTGTCCAGCTCAACTGGGATTACGGCAGCGACCAGGTCGATAGTTTCAGTGTTGAGCGCATTCCAGCATCTGCCAACAATGACTGGAGCCAGGCAGTAATCACCTCGGTTCCGTCTCTGACCGCATGTCCTCTCCCAGCGGTCGGCGGAACGCTGAATTGCTCCTACCCAGATCTCGACGCGGCGGTTAGCAATCTTGCCACCTTCTCGTACCGCGTGCGCGCCTACCAAGGAAGCACCCCTTCCGACTATTCCAACACGACGACTGCATATCAACTCAAGCTGGTGAGTCCGACCGGCATACTAACTGGAACGTGGTTTGGCAGCCCATACATATTTGTGGATTTTATTCCAGATCCAAGTGTGACAGCGATCTCCAGTGCTGCTTCAGAACTAGGATTCCAACATTTCAATTGGATTTCCATCAACGTGGAACAACCAAATTGTTATTTCAGCTCACCTCTGCACTCGTGGCGGGTACCCGTCGTTGGGACTCCACAGCAAGGGCCGGCCGTAGTTCCGCCGTCAGTCGACCCCCCACGGGGAGGTTATTATGAATACGGACAGTACTGGTCCAATGGGATTCTCTACGCTCCGGTAGGCTGTCCTAATAAACACCTTCACCCGGGCGACATTTGCGACGGCCCCATGGATGAACTGGATTACTATTGGAACGAAAACCCCACCAATATCATTCCCCAGCCTTGGTATCTGGACCCCCTCTATGGCCTCAATCCAGACTACGATTTGTCAACATATGTTGATCGCAGATACGTTGATGGGAAAAAAGTGGGCAGTCTAACGTTCGGTGACAAGCCAGCAAACAGTTGCATATCTGACTCTATTCCTTTCGAGTATATGGGATTCGACACCTTCCTTGTGGGTATAACAACACAGCCGCCAACTTTTACACCGTTGGCTACTTTTTCCTGGGCCTCTAACTATGATGGATTCATGGCGGGCTCAATAACTGGGGTCACCCTGTCATCCGTAGGCCCCACCGCGGTCGAGGGTACCGGCGGAATCTTCAACGTTGCTCCTGTGGCTCTTGGAGATGTGCCGGTTCCGATACGCCAAATGTTGATTCAGTTAGGGGCCAAGGGTGTCACGACTGCGCCGAACGTCGATCAGGACGCACCGATGACAGCAGCTTTTCTGTCGGGTCAACAAGGCACGAACGGCTCGTATACCGGTCCAGTGACCGTCACCCTCATCGCTACCGATATCGATGGCCCGTCTGATATTGCCTCAACCTCTTACAACATAGACGGTGGATCAACGAATGCTTACACTACTCCCTTCACCGTTTCCGTCGACGGCATCCACACAATCGAGTTCGGCAGTGTAGACAAGGCGGGAAATGTGGAAACGCCCCGCCCATCTCAAACGATTGAAATAGACGCGACACCGCCTGTGATTACAGTTTCCGCAAATCCATCCATGCTCTGGCCCCCGAATGGGAAGATGGTGAACGTCACAGTGTCTGGAACAGTCACAGACGCCACGTCGGGTGTGAATGGGAACAGTGCCAAGTTTGCGGTCGCCGACAAGTATGGGAGTGTCCAGCCTAGCGGCCTTGTGACTCTTGGCGCAAACGGTGCTTTTTCGTTTACGATTGCGCTCCAGGCCTCGCGCTTGGGGGCTGACAACAATGGCCGAACGTATACAATTACCGTCACTGCGCAAGACAACGTGGGTAACCAGAGCTCGGGTTCAGCCATAGTCATGGTTCCGCACGATCAAGGGCATTGACATATCGCGCGCAGGGGAGGCCCAGAGTGGCGGGTCCCGGCCCACTTCCTATTCTGGAGGGTGCTCCGTCCAAGCTTTGCTTGAGCAGGGTTTTCTTCGCCCTGTGAGGCCTTCATCCGACCTTCCGGTCTCAAACTGTCCCATTTTCGCTGACGTGGCACATTCACAGTTAGCCCCGACGCAAAACGAAATCGTGAAGGAAAAGCGCCCAAGAATGGGTGACAACAAAGGTCTCACTCGCTCTGTCGTCAAAACTCACCTCCATTAACGACCGCGAGCGGCGTGAACTGGATCACAAGACCCAACACCGACCCATCAGGGACTTCATATTTCTGTTGACTTTGCCTGGCCCGAGACACACAATCCCCCCCATCTTTCATACCGGATTCATCGGCCCTTTTCGCGCAGTCGGTCCTGAACCCGAGCGGGTTGAAACAAAAGCCTTAAAAGAGCCGGAGGCGATATGCACTCCGAACACAACGTTCTCGGCACAGACTTCCGACGGCGGCTACTTCATGGTCGGATCGACCACCAGTTTCGGCGCGGGCGGCAGCGACATCGTGCTGATCAAAACCGACGCAACTGGCAACATCGCCGGCTGCGCGCGACTGGTCGTCGGTAAGCCCGAGCATAGGGACGACCTTTCCTTCGGCGGCCGCATCATTCGGCATCAGTTCTCCGAGTCTAAGCACTAGCGCACCCACCTTGAGCGACGCCACCGCTCCGTTGACACCAAATAACAAATGCCAATAGTCAACGCTGCCCAAATCGCTCCGTCACCCAAAGCCGCGTTCCCGCGCGGCTTCCCCGTGCTCCATAGACCCCGGACTACTTGAAGCACTCAAGACCGAACGACACCAGAATTCTACCCTACCCCTCGCCTTCTTCGAACGATAGCGCACCCCACATTAAGAAAGATCAGCCACGTTTTGTCGATGAAACTCATCGTTCCGTGACCGCAACTCGGTTCTATTCAGGGCAACGACAAGCACGAAAACATCCCAAGGACGGCTTTTGTGTTGTCGTTATCATGGGCCGGGAAAGAAGCTTTCGAGATGCACCTTTCTCTAAACTGGTTTTTTCGTCAGATGCCCTGAGACCTAAGACAGCCAGTCTGCCTTGTTCTTTTCTGCGAGCGTGGTACTGTGGGGATGCTTGCGGGATTGCTTGTTTTAGCTCTTTGGAGGATCTTGCAAAGCCTAATTCAAAAGGAGAAGGACCATGTTCTTTCGCAAGAATGGGCGTCCTACAATTCTGGGCACGATTTTGGTGGCTGGAATTATATTATATTAGGGCTTGTAGCGACCGTACCATTTCTCTTACTCGGCGATTCGTCCATTCGAAATGAGGCGTTCCCGTATTTCTGCGCATTTATTACTGCGCTGGTCTGTGTGGGAATGATACGCATGCTTGAAGCCGCACGCCAGATCGGACGTAATGACCCAGGGTAAATCCACTTCGCTAGGCAAATAAAGCCTAGCTTTTTTGTTGGGGGTGCGGCATGGCGAAGATGTTGGTTATGATGTGCCTTTGCGTGCATTGGCTCTGTCTTTCGCTCTGGGGCCAAGCAGACCAACGTTCTGCTAATTGCTGGAGGACGCTGGACGAGTGTCGCGATAATCCGTCGGAGTGCCGAAGCTACCTCGAGAAAGCCTGTGCCATACAGAAGGATCTTGCCGCGGAGTTGGAGCAATCGGAAAGACGGAAGGCAGACCTGGAGGATCAACTTGCGAAGGCTCAAAAGCAGCTCGATGAACTTAACAGAGAGAAATCATCGGCGGAAGAAGGAGAAAGGCTCAAGCAGCAAATTGCCCAGTTCCGAGCGGAGCGATCCGACCTGCAATCGGAGAACGCTTCGTTGCAGGGGAAAGTGAATATTCTTGAGTCCCAGAGGAATACCCTCATCATAAATGTCGAGGATCTGAGTCATCGAAAGGGAGTATTTCAAAACCCAAATCTACCAAGTCGGGCCAAGCAAATATTTGATCTTGTGGGAAATGAGGGGCCTGGGAGGGCGATGACGTGCACGAAAAACGGCAAGAAAGTGCTAATCACAAACCTCGTATTGGGTACGCTAACTACCACATATGATTCGGAAATAACTCCACCTTCGCCAACAAGGCTAAAGTTTGAGTTCGAACCCCATTCTGCTCTTTCGGATAAGATCTTAGGCGATTTTCTACCAAATGAAGTTATGGCTCAGTGGTACATCCAGCCTAGCTATCAAGCACGAAAGCTTAACGCCAAGTATGACTACTCCGAGAGTGGCAGCAAGGAGGAGAAGCGCATATTGAGCCTGCGCAGCAGTCAGAAAGAAACTTGGGTGTGGACGATCACACCCTGGGTAGGTTTCGAAAGCGACTTAGCTGATATTGTCTTTTACATGGGATACAAGATGACGACAGGCGAAGGTGAAAAAAATGACGTTTGGCACCAACAGATTGAGTGGAAGGAAAAGCGCACGCCAGGCCTGATTACTTCCGCATGGCAGTTTGTCAGAAGCAATCTCGATTGGTTACTAGGCATAATCTCCGCGACTCTGGCGATACGCCTCGCGCAATTGAAGGTGAAGGAGGCGCGTGCAAAGCAAAGCACACCATCGCCGTAGATGTTTCACTAAATCATCGGGAATTGTATCGGAATCTAGACGGGATCCAACCTTAAGCAACGCCGCGTGATCGCTTGCCGCTTTCGCTTCCACACTCATGCCACTTCCTTCACTTTCCCTTTCACTTCTTTCTTTTGCTCACGCCGCTTCTCACAAAACAACACGATGAAGTAGCCTCGCATCCTTGGCGATGACGATTGGAACAATGGCAAGGTTGGGCGTTCTGTTTTGTAACCCGTAGGGCCGCTGTCGACTATTTCATTGCGCCTTGGGGAACAAAGGGCTTCTCACGGAGGAAAACTGCTCCCAATCCGGATTCTCGTCCCCTGATATGCGATGCGCTGCGGAAATTCCAGCGCAGAGAATGCACTATGAGAATCACAAGCCCCGAAGTAACGACGGTAGTGTACATGCGACGACGAGCTAACTCGGTCGCTTCCCGCTCTCAAGTGAGGGGTTGCAAGGCCAAATGCGAGTGCAGAAAAGGGCGGGAAGGCCCCGCCCATATTGCTCCTGAGAAACCCGTAATTGAGCTAGGCAACCTTCTTTTGCTGCGCCTTCGCCTTGGCCCACCTGGCCCGCTGTGCCGCGGCGATCCTCTTCCGCGCAGCTTGGCTCAGGGTGCGCGCTGGCTTGGACGCCTTCGCTCCCCCAGGACTTGAACTGTTCTACGCCGAGAAGCACCGCGAGGATGGCGGTGGCGAATCCAGAGAGCAATGACAACGCTTGCGCTGCAAACCATGCGTAATAGTTACGGGTCGTCGCTCTGTCGTACCAGGGATAGTAGAACGTTTCGAGTTCACGAATGAATGACCGGAGGGCTTCCTTAGGATTGTCCTCGATCTCCGGAATGTCGTCAGCCATGTTTTGCCCAGCGTGGAGCTCTCGCTTCGTGAACTAACGAGTCGGCCAATTGTAATACGGGGCAGCATTGCTGTAACTCCCGGCTAGACGATGACTTGGGAAAGCGAATGACGAGGGTCGAAGCATTTCAAGTTGGCGGACAAACGTTGGAAGCGGACCACGACCATCACTATTTCCCCGTCAATATCCATTCCATGGTCCTGCCGGAATGCTGCGAGATCCGAAGCAGAACCTCTGCGCCAATCTCACTCTTGCCTTTCTCGTAGCGCGACAGCTGTCCCTGGCTGATCCCAAGCCGCCGGGCAAAATCCGCCTGTCTCGTATCAATGCTACGCAGCTCGCGTATGCGCCTGCCAACCGCCTTCCAGTCGATTTTCGTGGTCATGAAGATTTTGCTTGCATGAAGAAATGCACATGTACATATAATATGTATATGTACATATGGCAAATATCCTGCCACTCTTTCTATATATATCCCCCGCCAAGGAGAGAGCAAGGGAGCTTGTGTCAGAAGGAACGAGGTGGTGGCGTCAATAGAAGTGCCGGGATTTTTCCCGGATGGAGGTTGAACAAATGAATGAAAGCAACGGAAATGGAAACGGTAACGGGCACGCGGGCAATGGAAAAGGCTTAGCACATGAGCCCGCGGATCTCGGCTCCGATTTGGGCTATGCGGTAGTCGCGCAAATGGATGACACCGCTGGACGATATTGCAGCACCGAGCGCCAGCGCCTGGAAGCCGCCAATCAGCCGAAGATTGCGGCGGCCAAACAAGAGCTCGCGATGGTCGAAAGGGGGCTTGAGCAGACCACTCGGGAGATAAGTAAGCTTCCGCCGGAAGGTGATCTCCGCAACCGCCGCCGGACAGCACTGTTCCTATGTGCCTTTGGACTGGGACTCTGCACTGCCGGGTTCGCCGCGGCAGCGTATGCCCTCGATCCCCTAATGCCAGGTGCCACCAAGTATTTCCTCGCGCTGGGCATGGCAGTCATCCTGCCATATTGCGTCCATGAGGCGATAGATCGTTGGTCGCATTCCGAACGCTTCATACAGTACCTCGTAGCCTTGGACTGCACTCTCGCTTTTGTCGCCATGGTGTGCCTGTCATATGTCAGGTCTCGGGTTTTCACCGGGCAGATGACACTAGCGAACGCCGCGGTCACGATCGACAGCGATGGTGCTGTAGTCGCACCCGCTGCGAGCACGTTCTATCAGCAGACTGCGTGCTACGTGACCATCTTCTCCATGTTCTCTGCTGTTGCGATGGAACTGGCTGCCGGCATCGCGTTCCACCGTGCTGCTCGCCTATGGGCCGAAATGCCGTCGAACGCCAAGGAGCTTCGGGAGAAGCATGATGACCTTGAACGTCGCAGGATTGAACTGGTCCATGCAATCGGGGCTTGGGAGCAGCAACCTCAGCATTTCGTCAACCGGTTCTGGCGCGATTATCACGAAACTAAGCTTCGAGGTTGCAAGGAAAACAGGTTCACGAAAATGTTTGCGGCAGCATTGTTCTTGATGCTCACTTGGGGCGGCATGTCCCGCGCCTACGCGGCCGAGCCGCCCTTGAATCTGGTGGTTGCCGTCGACCTGACGGCATCCGTAGCCGGTGCAAGCGGACTTGACCAGAAGACGGAGCTGCAGCGGGACATGGCGTCGGTGGGGAACCTTCTCGTGGCTCTACCGGCAGGCTCGCGCGTGACCGTGATCGGCATCACCGATCGTAGCTTTGCCGAGCCGTACGTGCTCCTCTCCGCTCATCTGGACGGCAACGAAGGATATTTCAAGGAACGCCTCAATAACGCCCATCGGCAGCTATTAGCCGCCTGGCAGAAGCGCTCCCAGAGCCTCGTGCAGAATTTTTCACAGACTGACCTCCTCGGTGCTCTCATCATGTCCTCGCAGGTGTTCGAGCCGAAAGAGGGGCATCGCAACGTGCTGGTCATTCTCTCCGACATGCGCCACGAAACACGAACGCTCAACCTGGCGAAGTTTTCGACTGTCCCGGCTAATGCAACGTTGCAAAGAGTCGAACGTGAGCATCTTGTCGCGAGCCTCACAGGCGTGGAGGTTTATGTACTCGGAGTGGACGCGGCCGGAAAATCGGTCGGCTACTGGAACACTCTGCGGGATTTCTGGCTGGCATATTTCGGCAAAGCCGGAGCGAAGGTACGCGCCTACTCCATGCTACGCGACCTGCCGCAGCTATAAGAAGTGGACAGGACTCGAACGCCTGTCCACTTTCTTCTTTTTGTTCTGTACCTTCTCCCATTCTTTCCTGTCAGTCCCAGCCCCTCCGTGGCGTCTTCCATGGCAGGAAGTCCCGTGAAGGAACCTCCCGAGGAGATGACATGGACATAGCGAGGGGTATCGAGAGACGGGTGAAGTTCCTGGTGAAGGCGATTTTCATCCTGATGGGTGTCTGCATTGCACTCCAGATCGTTGCTTGTTGGTTTTCCAGCATCCGTCTGTCCCGAATGGAAGCTCTCGAGCTTTGGCTCGTGTTCGGGGTCGCAAGCGTTATCGCCCACCTCATCCGCAAGCACCGTTCCCCCGCCAGTGTTCGGGCCGCCACGCATCACGGTGGGGCCGAACGCACGCCGCTCATGCCCCGGCGAGGAGGCCAGCGATGATCACGCTCTGGGCACGAGATCGGTTGACCGGCAGGCATCTGAAACGAAAGACGCGGGAATATCTGGAGAAGCTGGAGCATGGGCCGGTGCTCGCCTCGCAGAGCGGCACGTCGGAACTGCTCAAGAAGATGGCGGATGAGCCGGGACCGAAGGTCTCGGTGGGCAAGACGTTGTGGGGCGAACCGGTGATCGTCCCACTGATTGATCTCATAAAAGCGTGCGGGCTCACGACGGGCGGCATGGGTGCGGGCAAGACGATGTTCGCCATGCTGCCGATCGCCGAGATGATCCGCCTGCTGCCGGGGCTCAAGAGCATGAGCTTCGGCGTGCTCGACGCCAAGGGCGAGCTCTTCGAGCGAGCGCTCTACCTCCTGGGCGCGCGCCTCGCCCAGCTGCGAGGCGAGGAGCGCGAGGCGCTCGCCCGGCGCATCGTGATTATCGACTTCTCGTCGCGCGAGGCGGTGAGTCCCTACAACATCCTCGCCGGCTGGCCCTATACCGACCAAGATTTTTTCGTGACGAGCCGCCTGGAGACGCTGCGGGAGCTCCTGCCCGCGGGCGAGAAGCTGTCGCTCCGGGGTGCCGCGGTGCTGAAGAACATCCTCGCGCTGCTCGCGGAGTTCAATCTGCCACTCACGTACTTGGAAGCGGTGCTCGGGGATGATGCGTTCCGGCAGAAGTTGCTGCTGCGTTCCAAGAATGCGGCGGTGCGCGCGTACTTCCAGCGTTACTTCCTGCAAGAAGGCAAGCAGACGATCGGCGCCCTCCGCGCCCGCATGGAGGCGCTCTTTGCCTCCACTGGCGTGCGCCTCGCACTGTCGGGATCCACCGCGCCCGACTTCAAGCGGCTTCAAAACGAGGGCAAGATCGTGCTGGTCAACTGCGCAGGACCCACGATCACCCGTGGCGTGCGCTTGCTCCTGCAGGGCTTGATCCTGTCTGATATCCGTCAATCGATCTTCGCTCGGCCGAACAACCCGCCGGTGACCTACCTCTGGTACGCGGACGAGGCCCAGAATTTCTTTTTGACGAAACAGCAGCAGGAGGATATGGGGACGGTCCTGACCATGGCGCGCTCCTTCGGCTCCTTCTTCTATTTTCTTTGCCAAAATCTCTCCACCGCCATTCCTGACCCGAGGATCCTGGAGCAGCTGCACACGAACATCCGCTGGTCGCTCACCCTGCGGGGCACTCCCCGGGACGCCCAGTTCCTGCGATCGGCCCTGCCGGTTAGCGGGCGCCTGGAGCGTCCGGGGCCGCAACCGTTCCGGGAGCGCACGGTCTTCTCGCCCGAGGAAGAACGCGGCCAGCTCCTCGAAGGGATCGCTCACTTGCCGGACCGGGTGGGGTACCTGTGGCTGAAGACCCGCTCTGCTTCGGCGATCAAGCTCTCCACGTCGAGAGTATTGATCCCCGAAGGCGAGAAGTTCCGCCAAGCCGTGGACCGGCTGCGCCAGGACGCGACGCTCGGCGGTCGTCTCTCCGAGGCCGAGTACGTGGCCGACATCGCCTCGCGCGACCGGGAGTGGCTCGGCGTCGGGGAGGAAACCGGAGCAGTCGAAGGACGCTGGGAGAGGGCGTACCGCCAGCAGGAGGCCGTATGCCAAGAATAAAAGCGCTGTTAGGAGCGCTCGCGCTCCTCCTTCTCGAGCCCCGTGATGCTGTGCCTGGCCGTCCTGCGCGGCTTGAAGCAGCTCCGTTTCTTTGCCCTCGCCTCCCGCACGCGGATCTTCTGCGAGTGCGGCGCGGAGGTAGCTCTGGTCGGTCTCTGGAAATGCTCCTGCGGTTTCACATACCGGGGGCATCTCGTCACCGTCTGCCCCGTCTGCAGGTCGCTGCCGAAGGTCGTCCGCTGCTACGAGTGCGGGGTCACCAGAAGACTGCCGGACCCATGGTGAGCGTGCGGCTCTCGGAACGGGATGTCCGCGTGGTCTTGAAGTGCGCGGTCTCCAAGTGGCTTACAACTGGACAGCTCGCACGCCTCTACTTCCCGCAGGTGACGCCGGACGCGGTCAGGAAGTCGCTGCGCAGGCTGGTGGATGCGGGCTACCTAGTGGCGCATCGCGAGCACCAGATGGCCGAGGCATTGCATGGGATCGGACCGAAAGGGAGGTCGTTGCTCGAAGCGAAGGGGCTCGCGGCCGAGGTCAGCCGCAAGCCGCCGCGCCAGATCGAGCACCTGGTGGGGATAAACGATGTGCGCGTAGCAGTGGAGGCGAGGCCCACAGAGGTAGCCTACTTCTTCGCGTCCTGGGAACTGCAGGGCTTGGGTTGGGTGCATCCGGTCATTCCGGATGCGGTGGTGGGTCTGAAACTTCCCCAGCGCCGGACATTCTTGGTGGAGTACGACCGGGGTACCGAGACCTTGCCCACCCTCGTAGTAAAGCTACGTGCATATGAAGGCGGGCTCGCCGGCATCCCCTTTCGGGCACTGCTCCTGGTGACGGACACGGCCTCGCGCCTGGAGACCCTCGCTCGCCACGTTCGGAAGGAGGGCTTCGTGCGGCGGATGTTGGGGTGCGTTCTTGGCGAGTTGTCTAGCGAGGGAATGGACGCTGAGCTCTTCCTAGATCTGCGCCTGGTGCATCCGGAGAGAACGACGCTGCGGGAAGGTGCCGAATGAGGCCTCTTCTCCGGACTCTTGTCGACAAGAGCTGTTGTCGCAGGGTAGCTCCTTCTTTTTGAAGGAGTTGAAGCACATCATCAAGATACGTATTAGGGAGCTGTCAGCCAGGTATGAGTCATGGCGTCTTTCTTGATGAAGGAGGAGATCCGGCAGGACGGGCAGTCGCCCGATATATGGCACAGGAACCCGAGGACATCATCGACAGCTACACGGACGCTCAAGCGGTCGAGGACGGTTTTCTTGTCGAAGTGGGTTACATGCCAGTCAACCGGGTCACTCGTACAGTCTTTGATCGTTTTACCCATCAGGTGGAGAGCTCTCCGCAACTTGGTATGGTCACTGACACCGTGCCGTTGCGAAGACTAATCCAGAAGATGCTGGCGGTCGAAGCCGATGCGGACGGTTGGCGGAAAGGCACCTACGCGGACAAGGAACTGTGGCTCGTCCCGAACGAGGTCGGCGGACTCACGCTCATGTTTCCGAAGGATTACTAGTGACGTTAGCGTACGGCGCGCCTGGAACTGACCGGATCTCCCTCTTTACAGCGCGGGAGCGGGCGAAGAAAGGCGATTATTTCAGGGGCGACTTTGGTCGTTGTCCGAAGCATCGGCTTCATGCCGTCTGAGTATATATGACGCAAGGTGCCGGAAACGGCGAGGGAAGGAGGGCGAGCGTGATCGCGGGAGCGGCGGGGATAGGCGGGCACGAACGCCCGTCAGGCTAACCGCACCGGCACCCTGTTTTTCTGGTTCGAGCGGCAACGGCTTTTTCACAGAGTTTGTCCGGCGTAGTGCGAGAGGAGCCGCACGGTGTCCCCTTCACCTTGGGACGCGGCGTCTTTCCTCCCGTTTCACCGGACATTGCAGGGAGGCGGCACGGTTTCGCTTGCGGTCGACATCGGGTGATGCTCGCCGCGAGGGATTCCGGTCGCCTCCTGATGTTCAAGTAGTGCCCCGGAGGTAGACGCAGATTTTCCCCATCCCAACATTCCTTCCGGTCGTCCCCCATCTCCTCAGCAGAAATTTTCCAATTTGTTGTCTGAAATGACGCGATCGTGCCGTCTGTCTACGTGGGGGCGAATGGCAGGGAACAGGCTAGTTCCAAACTATGCAGACACACTCGTCAGTGATAGAGAATTTTATTCGGGAAGGCAAAGGCGGCACAGGGACGTATGTACGGGCAACGGATGACGTCCTTCTATCCAAGATCCCTGAAATGTATCGGCCATACGGTCACGGTACGTGGGGACCTAACGCTGCGGGTCAGACTGCTGAACTCGCAGTGCGGCTGAAGGATGGCAGCATTCTCACCAATGGTGCGCGATTTGATACACCGATCGACGAGCATCAGCGGAACCTCATCAGTGCGCTCGAAGAGTCACATCGCCGCTTCAGCGTGGTGCCTTTTCACTCGATCGCTGCAGCTTGGACCGACGGCGACATCGACGATTGGTCGGATGCGCCCTTCGATATTCCGGATCTCCAGAGGGAAGTGAGCGTGGTTGTGCCAAGTGGCGGCGAGGAATGGAAGCACGTCAAGGTGAAAGACAAGAACGGCCGAGTCACCGAGCGGATGATTCACACGCTGGGAGACAGCGTCCTTCGCGTAAAGGATCGCTACTATCTCTCCGGCGTGGATGAGACCGGCGTCGGATCCGGCATGTACTTCTTCGCCGAACTTGCGACCAAAAAGGCGCCGCCAACGCTTGAGGAAGCTTACAACATGCTCAAACCGAAGGTGGTCCGGGAGGCCGAAGACCGCGAACTGAACGTCCTGCGCCAGGGTGAATGGTTCGCAATTCCCGCGCGAGTCTCCACGTCGGAGCTGATGCGCGACGTGGAACGCGGCATTGCGGCTTATCGCCAGCGCCATGTCCTTGGCAAAGACGGACATCATGAGCTGGAAGAGGCCGTCCTGTACAAGGCAGGCGAACGCAAAGGTCAGGTCTACGCCCGAGGTGTGCTTCGGCACACCAAGGACGAGCACGAGGATCTTGATCTTGGCACGGTGCGGTGGTACCTCGTGGTCCATAACGTCGTAGGCGCGTCCTACACCCTCTCGGGGAAAGGGACCGCTCAATTTGACTAGCCCCTAACCTCGCCATTCGCCCCGTTTGAGTTCCAGTTCCCGGCGGGGGTCTCCGGTAGGAGGTAGCAAGGGTAGGTTCCAGCGTCTAGAACGAATCTCGCAAAATAAATACGCACGGGAGGAACATTCTCGGCGTCTAAAGATCATTATTAGAGGAGGTAATTAGCCATCTCAGACTGACGCCCGGTGCCATCGCGGCGACCGGTTGACCAAAGAAACGAAGGGCCGTATCGACGAACAAGAAGCCATGTCACTCTCCCGGTACCGTCCGGAAGAGTTTTCGGCAAATAACTTGCTAGCCGGAGACATTGCGGAAACCAATGCCCTATTTGCTTCACGTACCTAAGGGCAGAGTACGGCTACCCAGGGGCTAGGAAAATATAGCCCAAAATGAGTGGCAAGGCCACTCTAGACGGACGACCTTGCTGCCCTTTTATACAATCCTCACTAAACAGGTGGGGATTATATAAGAGGGTAGCGAGCAGCGTGGTCGTTCCCAGCACAACCCCCGGGGTTGTGCGCTGGGAACGACCTTCATTTCTGGTTTTTTCCCACCGCGCATCTCCCTTTGCAAACAGCACGTCGGCCCTGAATCCCCTCGAGAGCTTGGGCCGATGTCAAGCGTCCGCCACATGAGAAAAGCCAGGGAGCTGATGACTCCCTGGCAATACGCTCACGTTTGTGAGCGGACAGGAGCATAAGGTGACTATGCGCCCATCCGACACCACACCAGCGCCCGCGCCTGATCGACAGGTCCACGGAGCGTACCATACTGACAAGATCTGTCAAGGCCCTGTACTAGACGGGTACATAGGTAACACTTTATGGTACTTGAAAACAAAGCTAATGGGAGGCAGGTAGTTCAGTGCTTGGTGCGGCCGCCGGAAGTTGTACTCGACGAGCCACTCGGTCAGCCTGCGGTTGAACTCGACGGTGTCCGTCAGCATGTTCCCCATGCCGAGGAACTCGTCCTGCAGCGTGCGGTTGAACCGCTCGTTGACCGCGTTGTCCTTGGGGGTCTTCGCTCGCGACCAGTAGTGCTCCAGGCGCAGATTCGCGCAGGCCTCGTCGAAGTGCCGGTGGAACTCGCTGCCGTTGTCAGTCTGGATGTTCTCGATCCTGCCGTCAAGGAGCAGGTGCAGCCGCTGCAAGAAGTCGCGGGCGGAGGCGGAGCTGTGGGTCGCGTACATCCGGGCGAAGGCGACCTTGGTGTGCCGGTCGATGGCGGTGAGGATGTACCGCTTCGTGCCCGACCAGTGGCGCACGACCGTGTCCACGCAGAGCAGGAACCCGGAGCGCGGCCTCCGCTTGAGCTCGGTTATCCGTTTGCGGTGGCGCGCGACGGAGCGCTTCCGGTTGATCCTGGCCTGCCTGGCGGGGGCGTAGTAGAGGCCCGAGCGCTCGATGATGCACTGGACCTTCCAGGCCGAGAGCGTGCGGTCCCCCGGCCAGCTCCTCCGGTACAGCTCCAGGAGCTTCATCTTGCCGTACCGCAGGCGCTCCCGGCGCAGCGAGACGATCCGCTCGTACTGGCGCGCCGTGTACTGGCGCGACCGGGTTCGCTTTGGGCGCCTGGACTCGTCCTCCAGCCCCCGCAGGAAGTCCTTTTCGAACCGCGGCAGCCACTTGTACAGGGTCTTGCGGGAGATGCCGAAATGGCGGGCCGTGAGCGCCGCGTCCCGCCCGTGATCCTCCCAGAAGATCACCCATTCGATACGCCCGCGGGCCGCGCGGGAGAGGCGCAGGAGCCCCGCCACCTTGCGCCAGCGCTCGTGCTCTTCGAGGAGCTTCGGCTTGCGGACGGTGTAGAAGGGTTTGGGCTTGGCGAAGAGCCAGGCGCGGCGGCGCGAGGCGGCCTCGGATTCCTGGGGATGCATAGGTTCGAGTTAGAAGGGTTAGGCTTCCGACATAACTCCGCTTCTCGGCAGTCGAGAAGTGTTACCTATGTATCTCATCTTCTCCAGGCCCTCCGTCTGCCGCCTTCGCCAAGGCAGACCAGACAATTCCTGCCAAGAACTTAGCTGACCTTTACTTAAATTACCTGGCACAGCCCTCGCAGGACCGACGCGACGAATTGGTGAAGGGGTGTTTACAATACTTGGGGAAAAAGGTTGGCTACCACGTACATTGTGAAGGCATTTGCCCTGCACATCTAGCCCCGGGCACATTCGCCCAAGATGCTCTCTCGCGAGCACGTTACAAGTTTTGGAGCGGCATCCATCGCCTGCGCAGTCCCGAATTCCTCACGCTCTGGCTAGGTCGCGTGGCTCGCTCCGCGGTCATAGAGGAACTCCGCGAGGTCATTCGACGCACGAAGGAGCCCTCCTCCTGGACTCCCATTGAAACGGTGCATGCTGACGGCTACATCACGTCCATTATCGATCGCGCTGAGAACCGTGATGCGGCCACACGATACGGTTGTGTCACGGTCGGGCAGACCCAAGTTCTAAGAGATCTTGTATATCGCGACCTGCTGGGAAAGCTTTTTTCTACTGAAAATTGTTCGGATGAAGACATAGAGTTGCTGAAGGCGATACATGCTAAGGATCTAACGGCTGACGAAATCGCCGAGCAACGAGGAATGACAAGAGATGAAGTCTTGCGGCGGGTGCGCCGCGCACGCAGGAGGCTGCGGAAGATTGCCAAAATCAAATACCTCTTTACGGTGGAGGACCTATGACCGCCTCCGCTGTGTCTCACCGTTCTGTGCAAGGCTCGAATAGATTTGCAGAGGAGAAGAGAGGTCCCTCCATTCATAGCCGCCTCCTCACTGTTTTCGAGGTCTCTGAGATTCTGCAAGTTCCCCGCTCGTGGGTCTATGCCCACGTCCGGCCGGCTGTTCCAATCCTCTGCCCTGGATCAAGCTTGGCAAGTATCTACGTTTCTCGGGGGACGACATCCAATCATACTTGGACAGGATGAGGTCAGACGATGGCGCTTAAATCATCGTTGACGACTTGCTTGTGCATTTGGCTGCATCGGGTGTATATCACGAGAGTATCTGCATGACGGGCCTCACCGAAAGGAGGCCAGACGTGGCCCGTCGCAAGTCGTATCAGAAAGGCACTGTATTCAAGCGCGGACAGAAGGGAAACATGGTCTGGGTGGGACGGTGGTGGGAGAACGGCATCGCGGAGAACGGTACGCATCGCCGTGTGCGCCGATCCAAAGTGCTCGGCACCATTGCCGAGATCCGCACGCGCCGCCAAGCCCAACTTCACCTTGACCGCCATCTCAATGCCAACAACTTGGGTCGGAAGCGAGCCGAAGCAAGAATGAAGTTCAAGGACTTCGCCGAGGATCGCTGGATGAAGGACGTCCTGCCGACCTTCAAACTCTCAACGCGATCCCAGTACAGCTACTTCATGCGGAAGTACCTCGTTACGTATTTCGGGGAACAACCGTTGGAAGACATCCGTCCGGAAGAGGTGCAGCGGTTCTTCGCGCAGTGCAAGCGGCTAGCGCCGAAGACCGTACGCAGCATGGCCACTGCTCTCAGTTCCAGTTTCCGGACTGCGGTCAATTGGGGGTTTGTGGAAGTTAATCCCGTACGAGGGATCATGCTGCCGCCAAAGCGCACGATCCGTCCGCGGCGTGCACTGACTCCAAAGGAAGCGCAGGAACTGCTGCTTCGCCTTGGAGAGCCGAGTCGGATGATCGTCGTTCTCATCCTGCTCACCGGGATGCGGATCGGAGAAGTCCTGGCGATGCGCTGGGGCAAGATCGACTGGAAAAACCGGACGATTCAGGTGGACGAGGGCGTCTATGAAGGCGAGCTCTCCACACCGAAGACCGATTCGGCCATCCGATCGCTTCCAATGAGCAGGATGCTTTTCGCAGAACTCCAATGCTGGCACGGAGAGCGGTTCCGCGATCCTGCAGAGTTCGTGTTTCATACCGCCGTAGGGACTCCTCACTGCCGACGGAACTTGATGCATCGGCAGCTGGAGCCCGCTGCGGTATCAGCCGGAATCGGCGCGGTGGGATGGCACATGCTGCGGCGAACCCACAGTACGTGGCTGAAGGATGCAGGCGCGGCGCCCACGGTCATTCAGAATCAACTAGGGCACGCGGATCCGCGACTCGCATTCGAGCTTTACGTGATGTCGATCCCCGGTGAGCGACGCAAAGCAGTCGAGCGCGTATCCACCCAACTCAAACGCTTATTGGACCCAAATAGTACCCATCGCCCGCGATGAGCGAGGAACGCGAGTCCGATAGCGCTGATGTTTCAGCGGGATAGATGGTCGGGGAGAGAGGATTTGAACCTCCGACCCCCTGGTCCCGAACCAGGTGCTCTACCAGGCTGAGCCACTCCCCGACCTGCGATTGGCGCCACTGGGATTGTGGGCGCCTGAGCGGCAATCGCTGAATCGCAATGAAATTATAACATTCTGCATCAACGTCACCCTGCACCGACGCCACCCGCCGCGACATCCGCAACTTTCCATCGTGGCTATGGCAGTCTTCGAGCGGCATCTTTATCCATCTCGAAAGTGCTGGCTGGCGGCCAGCCAGGTTGTCGGAACAACCACGGGCGGCTACGATAGGACTTCGCCAGGACCTTCATGAAAACAGTATTCACGGCCAACCGGCTCTACACGCCACTCGAAGAGATCGCCGACCCATGGCTCGTCGTGGAAGACGGGCAAGTCACCGAAGTATCGTCCCGGCTAGGGAAAGACGCGGGAAACGCTTCCCTCGTGGATTTTGGCGACGCGGTGCTGGCCCCCGGTTTCTTCGATATTCACATCCACGGCGGGGCGGGACTGGATCTGATGCGGGCTTTGCCCGCCGAACTGCCGCGCTTGGGAAAATTTCTCACCACGCACGGGGTGACCGGGTATTTTCCAACCACCGTGGCGGCGCCGCTCGATGTTACCTGTGCTGCTTTAGACCGATTGGCGGATGCGATCGACGCGGCTCAGAACCCGGCCCAGAACGACGACGGGCGCAGCCCTGATGGCGATGCCACAGAGGCGCGGCCGATCGGCATTCATCTCGAGGGGCCGTTTCTCAGCCACAAGCGTCGCGGAGTGCATCCGCCGGAGTATCTGCTCGAACCCACGGTTGAGATTTTCGATCGTCTGTGGCAAGCCGCGCGCGGGCACGTGCGCATGATGACGATTGCTCCTGAGACTGCCGGCGCGATGGAAGTGATTGCGGAGGCCGCTCGCCGGAACGTCTGCGTCAGCATTGGACACTCGGACGCCGAGTTGCCCATCGCGCAGGCCGCGGTGAAGGCCGGGGCACGCCACGCCACGCACACTTTCAACGCCATGCGTCCGCTCGACCATCGCGACCCTGGAATCCTCGGCGAGGTGCTTACCGATGACCGGCTGAGCGCCGACATCATTGCCGACGGAATTCATGTCGCGCCGTCCGTGGTCCAACTCTTTCTGCAGGCGAAGGGAACCGAGCGGGCTGTTTTGATCACCGATGCCATTTCGGCAACCGGCATGCCCGACGGGCGCTACCAGCTCGGCCCCATCCAGGTCGACGTGAAGGATGGCAAGTGCACCTCGGGCGGCAGCCTTGCGGGTAGTGTTCTCACCATGGACCGCGCGGTGCGCAACGTGACCCGGTTTTCGCGCTGGAGCCTGAAAGATGCGGTGCGGGCGGCAACGTTGAATCCGGCGCGGGCCGTGGGCCTGGCAGGCCAGCATGGCTCTCTGACCAAGGGCGCCCAAGCGGATTTTGTAGTGCTGAGCCCTACCGGGGAAGTACTGAAGACCGTGGTGCGCGGGCGAGGGTTCTAGCGGCTAATTCGGCTTGCGCTGTTTGGTCTCGGCCATGTGGCGAAGCAGCACGAGTTCGTCGGCGCGTGAGAGTTTGTCCAGGAAAGAATCTTCTAATTTGGACTTTTCGTCGGTTACGGTTTTTGCTGGACCGGCCTGACGCAACTTGTCTCCCAGCTCCGGTTCTGTATCCATCACCTGCGAATAGAACCAGAGGAAGTGGCGCATCTGATCGAGCGCTTGGCGAAGAGTATCGATGGGCTCGGTTTCCGAGAGCGAGTTGAGCGCTTCCATGAGTTCAGGATCGCTCGGCGCCTGCATAGCGGCGCAGTTGAGTTCCTGCTGGATGGTGCGCAAGTCTTCGGTGACACGCGCGATTCGCAGATGAAGTTCGTTCATGTCGTCTCGGGCCATTCTGCTTGCCGTCCCAACCATCTCATCGGCAGAACGCAGCGAGTAGATGTCCCACGGGCATGCGCTTTGGTAATTCGGGGATTACTTTGGTCGGCCCGATGGTCACCCACCACCAAAGCCTTGATGGGCGCGCCTTTTCAAGCGCCTGCGGCGACAGGTTTCAGGCACCCGTCGTGCGATCACGTCCGTGCACCCAACCTTCCGGAACGAACGTCAGTGCATCGCTCCTTCGTTCCCCGGGGTCACTTGGCTCACATCGGAACTACGTTTGTGATACAAACTCGCCGTGACTGAAACCGGGCAACAGGCTCCGTCGAACGAGGGACTGGTGCGCGTCATCGGCCGCTGGAGCCTGGCCGCGCTCATCGTGAATTGCATCATCGGGAGCGGCGTCTTCGGCTTGCCTTCCGCCCTCGCTCAGAAGGCGGGCCGCGCCAGCATCCTTGGGGTCGTGCTTGCGGGAGCGGCGGTGGGCGTGGTCATGGCGTGCTTTGCGGAAGTGGCTTCCCGCTTCACCGAGACGGGAGGGCCTTACCTCTACGCCCGGGAAGCTTTCGGACGCTTCATGGGCATCCAGGTCGCGTGGCTGGTCTGGTTTGTACGACTGACGGCATGTGCCGCCAACGCCAATCTGTTTGTCACGTACCTGGGAGAGTTTTGGGCAGGGGCCACGCAGCCCTTGGCTAAGCTCATGCTTCTGACCGTGCTCATCGGCATGCTGGCGGCGATTAACTTCCGCGGCGTGCGCGCCGGCACTGATGTGAGCACGGCCTTCACCGTCGTCAAGCTGGCGTCGCTTGGCGTTGTCTGTGTCGCGGGAGCGTTCTATCTGGTCGCCGCGCACCGAATTGTTCCGGCAGAGACTGCTTCGCCGCCCGCTGGTTCCTGGTTGCAGGCAATCGTGCTCCTGATCTTTGCCTATGGAGGATTCGAGGCCGCCCTGATCTCCACAGGTGAAGCCCGGGACCCGCGCCGCGACGTACCGTTTGGGCTGTTCGCGGCGCTGGTCACCTGTACTGTCATTTATGGGCTGATTCAGTGGGTGGTGGTTGGAGTGCTCCCCGATCCGGGCCATAGCCAGCGCCCGCTCGCCGATGTGGCGCGCATCGTGCTGGGCCAGGGCGGAGCAGCACTCATTGCCTTGGGTGCGCTGGTTTCGGTGTACGGATATCTGAGCGGAAACATACTTGCCACCCCGCGCATTACTTTCGCGCTGGCGGAGCGCGGAGACTTCCCGCCCCTGTTTGCCCTCGTGCACAAACGCTTCCGAACGCCGTATTTCTCGATTTTTGTTTTCGCGCTGCTGGTCTGGGCACTTGCCCTGCTGGGCAGCTTTACGTGGAATGTCACGCTCTCCGCCGGGTCGCGGCTGTTTTATTACGGAGTGGTTTGCGCGGCGCTGCCGGCGCTGCGAAGGAAACGGGGGCCGGCAGTCTTTCAACTACCGGGCGGGACATGGATTGCCTTTTTGGGAGTGCTGATCTGCGTGGGACTGCTCACGGGAATTGACTACAGCAAATCATTGATCCTGCTCGCCGCGGTGGCTGTCGCCCTGCTGAACTGGGCGCTGGTGAGAAGCTCTCCGTAGAGACGTTGCTGGCAACGTCTTTCTAGTCGGCCGCATGCGAGAAAAACCGTGATGCAGCCCTAAGTCATTGAGTCTTCGTGTAAGTCATTGAAAAGTCGTAGAAGGCGCTACGGTGACCCAGGACGCACGATTCTGACGCAGGCGATCCTTTCCTTGACTCCCGGAGAGATCGTCGACGCCAGGGCTGTTTCCGGCCCAAGAAAGGGCATCGTAGGCGGCGCCCAGTACCGTGAATCAGTTCCCTCTCTTGCCACCTGGCAAATACGTACATGGCTATACGTACAATATTTAACGTACAAGCATCTCTTTCCCAGGCGCACTCTACGAATGCTGCTCCATCTCCAGCAGCGCCTGCTTTCGCTCGATACCCCAGCGATAGCCGCCCATGCTGCCGTCTTGGCGAACCACGCGATGGCAGGGGATGGCCACGGCAACCGGGTTGGTCGCGCAGGCACGAGCCACAGCGCGGGCAGCCGTAGGCTGACCGATCGCCTTAGCGACCTGGTTGTAGGAGCGCGTCGCACCGAACGGAATGGACTGCAGGTACGTCCATACGCGGCGTTGAAACGCTGTGGCGCGGATATCGAGCGGGAGAGACGAATCAAGGTGCTGGCCGCGCAGGTGTTGGAGCAAGGCGGCGACCCAGGCTTCAAGTCCGCTCTCATCTTTTTTGCGTGCAGCAAAAGGGAATTCGCGCTTCAGTCCTTCGAGCAACTCGCAGTCGGTGCGGGCAAAGCGGATCGCACAAATACCCCGGTCGGTGGCGGCGATCACCATGCGCCCCAGCGGCGAATCGACGATTGTGTAGCGAATTGCAGCCGCGATGGCGCCGCGGCGGTATTTGTCCGGAGTCATGCCCAGCTGGGAGGCGGTGCGCTCATAGAGTCTGCTGCTGGAGCCATATCCGGCGTCGTACATGGCGCGCGTGACCGAGTCGCCGGCCTGCAGATTGCGCTTGAGTTGGCGCACTCGGCAGGTGTCGGCGTATTCGCGCGGCGTAATGCCGAGGACAGCCTTGAAACGCCGCTGCAGGTGGAATGGGCTCTGGTGAAATTCCTTTCCCAGACGATCGAGCGTGACTGATTCGTCGAGGTGTTGCTCGATGAAGCGGCAAATCGCCTTCACGTTGTCGGCCTGCCGGTTGCCGGTCAGCGCCTTCGGACGGCAGCGCAGGCAGGCACGGTATCCAGCCTGCTCCGCCTGCTCCGGACGGAGGAAGAACCGCACGTTCTCCCGGCGCGGGCGTCGTGCCGGGCACGATGGCCGGCAATACACCCGCGTCGTCGATACGGCGAACACGAATTCACCGTCGCGCGAAGGGTCGCGCGCGAGCACGGAACTCCAGCGCAACTCGTCGGCTGGGTTGGTTGGGGCCGGCGCCGGCGCAGCTGGCTTAGGGGCTGACATGGTATGCAGGCCTTCCGTTGCGAGTATGGCATTGGTTGTCATAACAAGGAAAGGGTACGGCCACTAGCCTGGAACGGACTATCCGAATCTTGCGGGCAAAGCGAAAAATCACGATTCGTATCTGGGCATCGCTTTAGCGATGGCGTTAGGTCGGGTGAATCAATACCGGCCTTAGCCGCTGGCGGTTCGTTTGCGCCTTGAGTGCATCTGAAGCAGCCCGCAGGGGCTAAGCCCGCATTTCTTGCGAGCTTAAGCGGCACGGCTATAAGCCGTGCCCTTCCCAAATCACCCACTGCTCGCTGCGATTTGCGCCCGGCGGGCAGAACGACTAGATTTCCCGTGAATGCTTTTCACTCTCTCAACCTCGAGGCCTAATGTCATGACGGACTCTCGTTTGGCGATCTCCCGTCTCACCATTTCGGGCGGTATCTTACTGGCCCTGCTGTCGCTGGCGGCGGCGCAGAACGCGGCCAAGCACCTACTCAGCGCCGACGAACTGAAGAAAGCGGTCCCGGCAGAATTTTTCTTTCGCGGGCAGAAGGCGCCGGTACAACTGCGCAATGCGGTCGGATTTCAGCTGGCGGACGGAAAGATGGCGCTGGCGGCCCTGGTCGATGCCTCTGGCTATTCGACGGCGATCCAACAGAAGTATCAGGGCATGTTCATCACCGAGGCTAAGCTCAACATTGGCGGGTCGGAGCTGCCGCCGGGCGAATATGGTTTCGGATTCACCGCGGACGGAAAGTTTGTAGTGATGGACGTGGCGAATAGCGACGTGCTCAGCGCACCCTCGGAAATGGATGCAGCGTTGAAACGCGCTGTCCCGCTCAAGCTCGTCGAAGATGGCGGCGGCTACAAGCTTTACGCCGGGAAGAAGTGGGTCGGTATTAAAGCGGAATAAGCGATCTTCAGTCCGAGAGCGGCTGGAACGGGCCCATCAGCGCATTCATGCCGGCGCGCTTGCGGATCTTGCTCAGCAGGGCGTTGGCGGCGTTCTCGTAAGTCTTGTTGGGGTCGGAAGGATCGGCCCAGACTGCGTCGTAGATGATCTGCGCGGCTTCTTTCAGATCGATGTGCAGGGCTGCTTCATGCAGATCGAGGCGCTCCTGCAGGCGGTCATAACAGGCTTTGCAAATCACGGCGCCGGGATCATCCCCGGCGCGATGCTCGGCGAGGGCGCAGATCGAGGCGGCCGGGTTCATGACCTGGGAGTGCGCTTCCATCAGGTGGGACTTGAACTGGCGGAGAAATTCCTCCCGCTCCTGCTCGACGGCAGCGCTGTCGGGGATGGGATCGGGAACTGCTTGCGTCGGCTTGGGCGGCACCTTCGGTACGACGGGCGAAACCCGCTCATGGTGATGGCAGGTGGGACAGATATCGAGATCGGCAGGATAGTACAAGCGGCACTTGGCGCAGGGCAGGCCATAGCCAGCCGACTTGGAGGGAGCGCCTTCAGAAACTCCGTGGGGATGTGACGGGTCCATGTGGCGCGCTCCGGTATCCTGCGCCGAAGCCGCGAGCGGCTTGTTGCCAGATGCAGTTTGCTGGGCTCGCGTCGCGTTGGTGGCCATCGTCAGTCCTTACGTTTCATTGCCCATCCGTTTTCTCATCGTCGGACGTGCTTTTAACCCAGTGTAAGCAGGCTCTTTGCATTCTGCTAAACACCGTGGTACATGGGCTTGTCGCGCAAAAACCTTACTACTGCTGATTCGATTCCTTCATCAACTTGAGCAGTTCCTGGCGGCGCGCGCGATAGAGCGTCTGCGCCGGATCAAGCCGCGACGCAGTCTCCAACTCGGAGAGGGCTTCATCGTAGCGATCCATACTGGTTAGGCACGCGGCGAGGGAGTAATGGTTGTCGGCAGAGGGATTCAAGCGAACGGCCTCGCGGAATTCCTTTTCGGCGGCATGCAGTTCCTGCTGCTCGAACAGGACGGTGCCGAGGAGGTGATGGGCGAGGTCGGAATCGGGATTGAGAGAGACCGCGAGCCGCAATTCGCGCACCGCCTCTTCCGGCTTATTGTCGAGCATCAGAGCCTGGCCCAGAACGCGGTGCTCGGAGGAGCCAGTCGGATTCTGGCGTAGCGCCAACCTCAGTTCGTCGACGGCCGCGTCGTAATTCTTCTTCGCGATGTAAGCGCTGGCCAGGCACGCGTGTCCCTGCTGCCAGTCCGGATGCTCGCGGTAGAGTTCGTCCAATTCGTTCATAGCGGCGTCGAAGTTTCCCTCATCACAATAAGTGTTGCCCAGATTGTTGCGGACCGAGGGCTCGCCGGGGGCCAGACGCTTGGCCTCGCGGTATTCGGCCACGGCTCGGCTGAGGCTGCCCTCTTCATGCAGAATCAGCCCCAGGTTCGAGTGGGCTTCCCAGAAAGCCGGGCGCAACTGTATGGCGTGTTCGTAGGCGGCGACGGCGGCTGGCAGGTTGCCGTCGGCGTGGAGGGCGATGCCCATATCGTAATAAGTGTCGGCGTTGTTGTGATCGCGGACCAGAGACTCGGTGTAAGCGTGAACTGCGGCCGCGTACTGGCCGGCCGAGTAGTGACCGAGCCCGAGGTATTGATAGGCCTCCGCATTCCTGGGATCGAGACTAAGGGCGGTGCGGGCCTCCGCGATTGCGTTTGGTCCGTCGTCGATACGGTAGAACAAATAGGAGAGGGCGCTGTGATTCTCGGGAAGATCGGGCATCAGACGAGTGGCTTGGGTGAGTTCGTCGTAGGCGTCGTCCCATTGCGCCTGCTGGCGCAGCATGCTTCCCAGCGCCAGGTGCAGGGCGGAGTTCTGGCCGTCGGAGGCGACAGCTGGGCGGAGCAGGAGTTCAGCTTCGTGGTAGTGCTGCTGGCGGGCCGCGGCTGCGGCCTTCAGCAGGGCCGCAGGGATGGGCTCGCCGATCTGTGCTGAGCGCGCGTTTCCCGCCGTTACGACACGCATTAGCTCCTGGCCCGCTCCCACCGCTTCGAGTTGATGCAACTCGTTATGGGTGGGAAGGGTGGCGAGCCCTCGCTCTTCGACTAAGCGGGCCACGCGACTATCGGGAATCCCAGCCATCAGCCATGCGGCCAGTTGGGTGGTGTTGATGGGTTGCGTCTCGGAATGAGCGGCGGTGGCCGCCAGGATCAGCATCGAAACGAACAGCGCGGCCTTAACTTTCACCGGATTCCCCAACACGTGGATTGGCCCATTCGACAACCTCGCTTTGGCTCGGTTGCTCAGGGCAGGCTTGCTGGTGGCGCCTTTGGAGATGACCGCGAGTGCGGGCGCCTCGGAAGCTCCCTTCAGAAAATAGCTCGCCGGCGACCCCGGCGGTAAGGTCACGTAGGTAACCTGGAGGCATGACCTTTTGGGTCGTCGTTACGAACTCGTTTCCCGGAGGTTAGCTGGACTCGCACTTCGCGACGACCAGGGTGATGTCGTCGTGCTGCTCGTCGCAGGAACAGAACTGCTGAAGTTCGTCCATGATCGCCGCCAATAGCGCCTGCGAAGGCCGCTCACGATTTCGCCGCAAAGCTTCAATCAAGCGCTGCTCTCCGAACTCCTCTCCCTCATGATTGAACGCTTCCGTTACTCCGTCGGTGTAGAGTGCCAGTATGTCACCCGGGAGGAGCTGGCGTTCCTCGATCGAACAGTGCCACTCCTTGAAAAGCCCCAATACCGTGCAGGTCGAATCGAGCCGTTCAACATTGTTATTGCGCAGCAGAAGAGGAGGGTGGTGCCCACAATTCGCGTAGCGCAGGTGCCTTGCCTTATCGTTGTACTCGGCAAAGAAGAGGGTGGCATAGGCGCTTTCGGTTGTGTTCTCGTAGAAGAGCTGGTTCACTGATTGTAAGAAGCGTTGCGGGTGACCCAAAGCGATCGCGCTCTGGCTTCGCAGGTTGGCTTGCAAGTTAGCCATCAAGAGCGCGGCTCCAATTCCCTTGCCCGACGTATCCGCGATGACCAACGCCAGCCGCTCTCGACCTAGACTCAGGAAATCGTAATAATCGCCGCCGACGTCACGCGCTTGAATGCAACTGCCCGCATACTGAAGCGTTTTGAGCTGCGGTAGTTTTTGTGGGAAGAGCTTTGCCTGCACCTGTTTTGCAATTTCCAGTTCCTGGGTCAGGCGCCGTTCAGCCTCGAGCTTCTCGGCGGCCGCACGCCGCTGAGCGTCGATCTCGCGAACGAAGTCATCCCTCCCCACCAGCGCAAAGGAATTTCCGTCCACGTCGTCGAAGCGGGTGAAAATTCCGCCCCAAAGGGTCGTCTGCGGCGGATGGTGAAAGCGGACGCCGCGGTTCCGCCACTCCTCGAATTTGGCCATAACATCTTCGGTAACCAGCACCGCATGGCGGGCGCGGCCAATCAGCTTATATTCTTCGGAGTTGCGCTTGGGCGTTACCAGCGCGAGAACGGTGCTGCCGTCTGGAGGCGCGACCGCGACCCATCGGCCGCCAGATTCATAGCTTTCATCAACCACCACGCCGAATCCAAGCTGGTCCGTATAGAACCGCAAACTGCGCTCCTGATCGCGCACGAAGATGTTGACGCAGAGGAGGCGAAGATACGGGTCCTGCCGATCGAGCCGAAAACCATCCCGGTTCCCTGCATCCTGTGGCGTGGAGCCAGTCATCGCGGTGATTATAAGTCCCGACCGCGTTTCGATGTGACGTTCCAGCGTCACGTCGGACACAAAATCTTGGTCTGGGTCTCCTCGCCTCCGCGGCTAAAGCCGCTAATTTCAAGGGCTCTTTACGGCGCGGCTGGAAGCCGCGCCCTTTCAAAGCTCGAAAACGCGCCACCATCATTTACATCGGTTACGAGACCTCGTTGGTCTGCGCGGTACTAAAGCCGATCCCGATGCTGCGTTCAGGCCTTCGCTGGCCATGTGTACTGGCCGCCGTGCAGGTGGGCAAGGTTGCCGATCTGGCCGGCACGGGCGGCGGCGACTCCGGTTTCTACTGGCGCGGTCGGGTCTTTGCGCGTCTTGATGCAGTCGAAGAAATTTTGCATGTGGGAGATTGTGCCGTCGCGAAAGCTGTGTGCTTTGAGGACAGGATTCTCACCCTCGTCCACGCGTTCGCGATAGACGGCGAAGCCATCGCGATCGATCTTCAAAGTGGCCTCCGTGCCGCGGAATTCGAGGCCTCCACCGTCGATGGAGGAGTTCATCATGCCCTCGTAGACCACATCAAACCCGGGGTAGCGGAAGGCTGCCTGAATGGTGTCGGGACAATCCCACTGATCGAAAATATATTTATCGCCGAGCATGTGTGCCAGACGGGGCTGATCGGACTTCATGGCCCAGTGCACGACATCGATCCAATGAGTGAACAGGTCGGTCATAGCGCCCCCGCCAAAATTCCAGAACCAACGCCAGTGGCTGAATTTTTCGTCGCTGAAGGCCTGGTCGGGAGCGGAACCAAGCCAGAGCTTCCAATCTAGCGCTGTTTGGTCGATGGGCTTCACCGCCCAGTCGCGGTGATAGTTCTGCCACCAATAGGTCCGCACCTGGACCACGCGGCCGAGACTGCCCGCTTGAATCAGATCGATGGCGTCGCGGAAATGCTCCCAACTGCGCTGCTGCATACCGCATTGCAGAATCTGCTTGCTGGAACGAACCGCGCGGGTGAGTGTGGCGCCTTCTTCAATGGTGTGGGTGACAGGCTTCTCCAGGTAAACGTCTTTGCCCGCTTTTAGCGCGTCCACTGCCATGGGGACGTGCCAGTGGTCGGGCGAGCCGATGATCACCGCATCGATGTCCTTCTCGAGGACTTCGCGATAATCCAGGTGCGTCGTGGCCAGGCCGTTGGATCGTTCCTTAAAGGCATCGCGGTGGGGTGCGTACACGTCACTCACGGCGACAAGCTGGTAAGGGCCGGCCTTGTCGGCCGCATCGAGAAGGCCTTTGGCCCGATGGCCGGCTCCGATCACTCCGATACGAATCGTATCGTTGGCTCCGAATACTCGGGTTGAGGCGAGCGCGGTGAGTCCAGTGCCGATGAGGAAGCTGCGGCGATTCATCATGATGGGAGGGCCTCCAGTCCCGTTTTGGCGCGGAATGATGGTATCAAGGATCGGATGGATATGGCTCTGTGCTTCGGCCCATTGGGGCCAAACCCTGGCACGCACGGGCCATTCACCTCTGCTCCCGACAAGAATACTCTTCTATTTGAGCAGCACTTGGGGGAGGGCTGATCAACAGACGTCCCGGAACTCGAGAACCGAGTCTGGGGCGTTTTGTTTTATGGAACTCTGGGAGAGTCCCATCTCAGCAGCGGTCTCGGTTGGCATCGCGGTGGAGAAAAGATTATGTGGATGAGGTCCTGTGCGGTCTGCAAGGCGCTTCTAAGGAAGCTGCGATTGTCGGATTCGGTCCGCTGCCAATGCGGATGGGAGTGGGCGGGCTACGCACAAATGACAGGCGGCGGAGCTCCGGCGCAGTACGAGATAACAAAAGAGACGAACGATCTGAAGGGTAGGGATGAACTGTGGCGAAGGTGATTGAGTTTTACGTGCCCAGCAACTTCCGGAAACGCGTGCTGTGGATTCCCCCGGACCAACGGGGAAGGGTTATCGAATTTCGCCCCAGGGAAAAGAAGACAGCGTAAATTACTCGAGGGTTGGAGTGAGCTAGCGACCAACTGGCCGAGTCCACTTACATTTCAAGGAGAGCCCGCCACGGTCGATGCGGCGGGGCGGGCTCCTTAGCAGACAGTCGGATCGAATCCGAGTAAGCCGCAGTTTTTCCCGTCGAGATTCAGCGGCAATAATATAGTTGACTGACTAATGGTCATGCAATGTTGAGCGCCTACGGAAGCAGGCGGCGCGAGAGGTACTTGGGAGTGTTTTCTATTTACATGGATGACAGCGGAAGCGCTCCTGACCACAGGTTTGCAATCGCGGTAGGAATGGTATTTCCGGCGAGGCAAATAGAGGCATTTGAGCGGGAATGGAACGCCTTTCTAAAAAAAGAGGGAGTGCGGGAGATTCACGCTTCGGAGTGCGTAGCACATAATCTCCATTCGGATTTTGCAAGCTGGGATGATGATCGAGTGGAGCGTGTGCTGCTACGTGCACAGCAGATCATCTTCAAGTATTCGGTTAAGGCATTTAGCATCGGGCTGCACAAGCAGGACTACAACGAAGTAGTTCCCAAAGAGATGTGGCTCAGTGTTAGCCAATCGCACTACGTATGGGCACTGTCTAGCGTTCTGGGACTGGCTTACGACTGGGCATCCAAGCACTCGACTCCTATGGAGTATGTTTTTGACAATGTCTCGAAAGAAGAAAAGCGGGATATTGAAGAGGCTATTGGCTATTCCGAAGCGATTTATCCCGGTCACTTTTCTGGCCATTATTCCTTCCGATCTCGCAAAGAAGTACCAGGGCTCCAAGCAGCGGACCTCTACGCTTGGGTGAACTACCAAGCTGCCTGCCATACGAGATTCAGTACTCCCATAAAACCAATCGCCGAAAAACTGTGGCACCCTTTCATCTCTAAGTACGAGGGGGAATGGTGCACCATTCAATCACTTAATCGGGCGGGTCTGGAAATGTGGGTAAAAAAGACCTATGGAAGCCCTGAAGACTTACGACTGCGGGAATACAAACAGAAGCAGAGAGAGGCGCGAATGCCAAAGCCAAAGAAGCCCGCCTAAGTGTAGCAAAAAGAAAGCCGGACAATGAGTCCGGCCATATGAGTCAGACGGAGGGATTCGAACCCCCGATACCCTTTCGGGTATTCCCGCTTTTGAGGCGGGTGCCTTCGACCGCTCGGCCACGTCTCCGTGCTACGAAATTATAACCTGCCGCACCGCGCCAGAATAGCGTTGGTCAGTCAGCTATATTATTACCGTGTGATTGAGATCACACCTGGACGTGGCGCGGTTCACCGAAGGGAGAAGTCAGGCGGGGTAAATTTAACAAAGGAAAAGTTATCGGGCTCCCCCAGCTGGGGGCATCTTCCCCTAGGGGCCGCCGATAGCGTATCATCTAAGGTTGTGGTTGTATCCCTTGGAGGGTCCGATGTTTGAAGGTTTATTTCAACCGATGCACCTGCTGGTGATTTTCTTCATTGCCTTATTGGTGTTCGGTCCCAAGAAATTGCCTGAACTCGGGAAAGGTCTGGGCGAGGGAATTCGTGCCTTGAAAGATGGCATGAAGGATCACCCCACCACGCAGGCTTCAAACGAGCAGAGCAAGAATACTGAAACCAAGGGCTGACCGAGGTCCCGCGGCGCGGGCACCACTTTTCTGGTTTCCAAAATCCTTGGTTTCTAAGTACGCCCTTCTGTCTCCGTTTTTCGGTTTCCGCATCCAAAGGTAGTCCCGGGCCCCAAATCGTTTTCGAGTTCTCAAAACTCTCAAATGTGGAGGCAAGCAGTGTTGCGTAAAGTCGAAGTGTTCGCCCTAATTGCGTTTCTAGGACTGTCATCGGGTCTATTCGCGGATCAGGTTAGCCTGAAAAACGGAGATCGCCTGACCGGCACGGTTGTGAAATCGGATGGAAAGACGTTGGTCCTGCACACCGACGCGGCGGGAGACGTCGAGCTTAAGTTCGACGCGATCCAGGACATCAAGACCGACAATGAGTTGCACGTGAGCCTGAAAGGCGGCAAGGTGGCCGTCGGGCCGGTGACGACCTCGGACAACAAGATCGAGGTTGCCACCAAGACCGCGGGAACGGTGGAAGCGGAGAAAGCAGATGTGACGCTGATCCGCAATGACGCCGAGCAGGCCGCTTACGACAAGTCGCTGCATCCCGGGCTCATGCATGGCTGGAATGGAGGCGCCAATGTGGGCTTCTCAGTAGCGCGCGGAAACAGTGAAACAGAGAACCTGGCGTTGGCCTTCAACGCAGCTCACCCCACTCTGAACGACAAGATCACGCTTTACGCCAGTTCCATCTACACCACCAATCAGCTGGCCAATCCGAGCACAGTGGCGAACCTGGAGACGGGCGGAGTGCGTTATGACCGAAATTTGAATCCCAAGCTTTTTGCCTTTGGCGCGGCGGACTTCATGAGCAATGCGCTGCAGTTCCTGGATTTGCGCAGCGTGTATGGCGGAGGCTTTGGCTACCACGCTATCGCGTCGGATAACACCACGCTGAACATCCTCGGCGGTGTGAACTACACGCACGAAACCTATTCCAACGGCACCGAGGTCGTGCCGGTCACGACTCCTCCGATCTTCACTTCTTACGGCGTAACCAACCGGTTTGTGGCCCTGACGCTGGGCGAGGAGTTGACTCAAAAGCTGGGGAAGAGCACCGTGATTACGGAGAATTACTACTTCTACCCCAATCTGCAGCAAACCGGCGAATATCGGAGTGTGTTCAACTTCGGCACGGTCACCAAGATCAGCAAGTGGCTGGGTTGGCAGAACCAGTTTGGCGACATTTATGTTTCGAACCCGCCGATTAGCACGAAGAAGAATGACCTGATTCTCACCACGGGTCTGAATTTCTCATTCGCGCACTAGCGCTGAACGAAGATCGGCGCGAAGCAAGGCCACCCTGCGGACGGCTTTCTTATGGCGTCAGAACCTGGACATTTTTGCCGATGGCCGGCGGCGCAGTCGAGCCTCGCTCGACCGGACAGCCGACGGCGGCTGTCCCCACATGGTTCTCTCTTCAACGGGGCCGTTAGTCGATGCCGTGAATCCGCATGCTGACGAGCTGATCGATGCTGAGGTCATGCAATCCGCGAGAGCGGAGGTCACTGATGTACTCCGGCGTCACGTTGTGGATGCGCATGGCGATCAGCTCGTCGGGATCGGGATGCGAATAGCCGAGGCCTTGCAGTTTCTCGATGAAGTCGGGCGAAACGCCGTGGATGCGAAAAGCGATCAGCTTCTCCAGTTCGACATGGTCGTAGCCGCGCTGCTTGAGTTGGTCCATCCATTCCGGAGTGGCGCCGTGGATGCGCATGGCGATCAGCGTGTCTTCATCAGGGGAATAGCCCGCCTGGTGGAGGCTGCGGACCATCTGCGGAGTTACGCCGTGGATGCGGAAGGCGACCAGCTTGTCGCTGTCGGAAATCTTCAGACCCTCGGCGCGTAAGGCTTCGATAAAAGCCTGATCCACGCGGAAGATGCGGAAGGAAATCAACTTGTCGGCATCGAGGTCGCTGAGATTTTCGCTCTTCATCTGCCGGGCGAACTCGAGGCTGACGTCCTGAACTGCCATGGCAAACTGCTTCTCATCGTCAACGGAGAAGCCCACGGAATTCATCTCTCGCGGGTAGTTGGAGTCCGGTTGAAAGTGGAAAATGCCGGCACCCTCGCCGTTATTGAGGAACCCTTCGCAGTCGATCTTTCCGGCATCCCGTGTGATGGTGAAGTGAACGTCCTGGCGTCCGGGCTTCGAGAAGTCGACGCCTTGAAACGACGTTGACGGCCAATCGGACTGGTGGCTTGAGGTCCCGCCGTGATGGTGTTCGATCAGCGAGAATTCGACCTTGCCGGGGTTGTCAGACTTGCTGATGGTCCAATCGCCGCTGCGGACTTCGGCGGCTCGATTCTTGACCGCGAGCACCAGAATGCAGCAGGCGAAAACCAGGTATGCCAGAGTGCGACGCATTCTCATAGGTCATCTCCGTGTCGAACTTGAGGTCGTAACTGCTCGTGCGGCGACGGACGCATTCGTCCGCCAAGCTGGGGCGAAGCCTCGCGCCCTAGCTAGATATCAGCTTTCGAGTCCAGAATTCCCAACTGGCGAAGTTGAATCAGCTTGTGCAAGGTCAGATCTTTGAAGCCGTGTTTCATGACCTGCTCGATGAACTCGGGTGTTACATCCTGAACCTTGGCGCTGATGATGTCGTTCACATCGAACTTGAATCCCGCAGACTGCAGGGCCTTCACGTACTCGGGGGTCACGTCTTGGATACGCATCGAGATGAGCTCGTGGGTGGACGGCTTCAGACCCAGGGCATGCATGTCGCGCACATACTCCGGAGTCACATCCTGGATGCGCATGGCGATGGCGTCGTCGGCGCTGGGATCGATGCCCTGATCATGCAACCCCTTGAGGTAGGACGGGGTCACGTTCTGGATTTTCAGACTGATGACCTGATCCACAGTCGGGCTGAGGCCTGCAGCTCGAAGTTCGCGGACGTATTCAGGGGTTACGCCCTGTATCTTCATTGCGATCAGGCGGTCGACATCTGGAGTGAGTCCGGCTTGCTTGAGTTCGCGATCGTATTCTGCGTCTGCTCCTTGAATTCTGAGGGCGATTATCTGGTCCTGAGTCGGATTGAGGCCGGCCGCGTGCAGATCACGTACGTAGTCGGGCGTGACGTCCTGGATGCGCATGGCAATGAGCTTTTCCGGTTCCGGGGTCAGGCCCTGCTCGCGGAGTTCACGAACGTACTCCGGCGTGACGCCCTGGATCTTCATGGCGACGAGATGGTCGACGGTCAGGTCGCTCAGGCCGGCGGCCTTCATGGCATCGATGTAAGAGCCGGCGGTCTCGCTGTTCTGGGAATCACGTTGGGGATGGGCTGGCGAAGGCTTTGCGGCCGGAGCGCTCTTGGTTGCGGGTGCCGGGGTTGCGGGCGCCGGGTTCGGAGCCGGAGTGGACGCAGCTTGCGCGACGAAAGCGATTTGGGGTTTAGGCCGTGCCATGCCCAGCAAGGCGTTTCCTGCGACGAGGGCCGCGGTCAGGCAGACGATGCTGCCGGTGAGTCCGACGCCGCGCCGGCCTTCTCCGGGGGGCTTGAGGCCGAGGAGGCGAACGATGCGGTCGGTCAGCGGGCCGCGGTTCGCAGCCATGGCGAAAGCAGGGGCGCTGCGCCATTCTTCCATCAGGGTCAGGGCGCGCGCGTACTCGACGGCATTTCCACAGATGGAGACTGCCATGTCATCGCAGCAGTGTTCGCGCTCGGCGCGGATCTTCTTGTTCAGCCACCAGACGGCGGGATGGTAAAAGAGCAGGGTCTCAACCAAAACCTGAAATACATTCACAAAGGCGTCGAGTCGCCGGATGTGCGCCAGTTCGTGCGCGATGACGGACTGCAACTGCTCCTCAGAGAGGCCGGTAAGGGCGGTTGCGGGAAGGAACACGATTGGGCTGAACCATCCAATCACGGCCGGAGCTTGCAGCCACTTGCACTCGCAGTAGGTGATGGCGCGGCTCAGGCCGATCCGGTCCTGCAGCGCGTAGCAGATCTCGAGCATGCGAGCGCTCACGACACTGGACCTTTTGCGGCGCTCGCGCTCGAGCAGGAGAAAGCCGCCCGCGGTGCGGAGGCTGAAGAATGCGACGCCGAGAAGCCACAGTTCGACGGTCCAGGCTTCAATCACCGGCCGAAGCGTGGCGGCTGAGGCCATACCGAGTGCCGACTGAGGTGCCGACCGAGCCGGGCGGCTCGCCACGGTTTGGCCCCGCATTGCTGGTCGTGCGAACGCGGCTGGAGGCGACAGCTTCACGGCTTCGGACAACGTAGCTACGGCTTGTCCTGAATGATCCTGGGAGTAGAAGAATGTCGCCAGCGGCGCCAGCAGCATGAGAACCAACGTGCCGATGCCCAACACATAGCGCACCGACGAGCGCCGGCAGAGAGCCATGGCGGCAGCCGCCAGCGCGGCGAGCGCCGTTCCTTGCCACAGGAAATGCAGGAGGGCCCATCCCAAAGAGTGCATCGTGGCTGGGGAAACCAAAGTCATCATGGCGGTTGGTGTCATCATCGGGGGCGGCTCCTTTCATATTCATCCAGCAAACGGCGCAACTCGCTGATCTCTTCCGCGGAGGCTTTGCTGCCGGCGAGGGCGTGCATCATGAGCTGGCTCGCGGAACCTTCAAAGACGCGCTGCAACATGTCTCCCGCAATCTGCCGCTTGGTTTGCTCGGCGGGCAGGCATGCTTCATAGACGTGCGCGCGGTGGGTTTCGTTTCGGCGGACCGTGCCCTTGGTGGTCATGATTTGCAGCAGTTTCAGCACCGTGGTGTAACCCAGGGACTTCTTTTCGCTGAGTGCCTCGTGGACTTCGCGCACGGTCGAGGGGCCGCGAAGCCAGAGCACGCGAAGAATCTCGAGTTCGGAAGCGGTGGGTTTCTGGGGAGTCGGTCGCATGTGAGGGACAATACTACGAAGGCGTTCGTAGTGTCAACGAAAATCTTCGTAGATGCTGGAATTTTCTTGGCCCCCGGCCCAATTGCATAGACGGACAAGTCAAAAGCCTTTAACCGCGGAGTGCGCGAAGGAACCCCGCAAAGGTCGCAAAGAAGAACAGTGGCGGGCACTGGATCGACTACCTTTTCAAGCCAGCACTTGGCAACAACGTCTGATTCGACGTAGAGTACTGTCGTCTCATTTCCCAAGTCCAACAGTTCCAAACAAGGAGCTCGCTCGTATGCGTCACGCAGTGATCGTGCTGGCGGCAGTGTCGTGCCTGAGTCTTTTCGTCCACGCCCAAACCGCCGAAGAACTGGTTAGCAAGAACATTCAGGCGAAGGGCGGCATCGACAAGATCAAGGCGATCAAGTCCCTGCGCATGACCGGCAAGTTTATCGGGAGCGGCGGCTTCACGGCGAATATTGGCCAGGAGAGCATGCGTCCGAACCTGGTGCGGCAGACGTTCACGCTGCAGGGAATGACCCAAGTGACGGCCTACGACGGCACGACCGGCTGGCAAATCGCGCCTTTCGAAGGGCACAAAGATCCGCAACTGCTGGGGGAAGATGATTTGCGAGACCTGGTTCTGGACGCGGATTTCGACGGGCCGCTGGTCGACTACCAGGAGAAAGGGAATACGGTTGAATACCTGGGCCACGACGAAGTGGACGGCGACGACGCTCTCCGCCTGAAGGTCACGCTGAAAAACGGCGACATTCTTTACTACTACCTCGATCCCGATACCTTCCTTGAGATTCGCCGGGATAAAGAGGAATTCATCCGCGGCTCCATTCACGAAAGCGTGATGGAAATGGGCTCGTATAAGCCGGTGGCTGGTGTGATGTATCCCTATTCGCTCTCGCAGGGATCAAAGGCGAATCCTGCGGCGCAGACCATCAACGTGGAGAAGATTGAAGCGAATGTGTCCATCCCCGAGTCGGACTTCGCGTTGCCGGCGTCTCTGAAGCAGGGGGCGAAACCGGAAGCCGCGAAGAAGTAATCGCCTCCGCATTCAACCTGCGTCAACGAAATTTTGTGCCGCCAAAAGAATTGGAATAAAGAGGACTTCTAATGATGAATGCACGCGCTGCTTATCGCCATTTCCAGATGAAGTTGAGCCTGGGGTTGGGTATTGCCGTTCTGAGTTGCGCAGGTCTGGCCACCGCCCAGAGCGGCTACCGGTTCGATGCTGCTACGGTGTCGGGGCTGCCGGCGCGGAATATCGGCTCGGCGACCATGAGCGGCCGGGTCGCGGCCGTCGATGCCGTGGAACAGGACGGGCGCACCACGGTATTCGTGGGCGCAGCCAGCGGAGGCGTTTGGAAATCCGTCAACGGCGGCACGACTTTCAAATCCGTTTTCGATCGCGAGAGCGTGCAGTCGATTGGGGCGGTGACGATTGATCTGTCGAACCCCAAGACAGTGTGGGTGGGCAGCGGCGAAGCCTGGGTGCGCAACAGCGTGTCGATCGGCGATGGGGTTTACAAGTCTACCGATGGGGGCGAGAACTGGACCAACGTCGGACTGAAGGACAGCGAGCACATCGCGAAGATCCTGGTCGATCCATCGGATGGGAATAATGTCCTGGTCTGCGCGATGGGACATCTCTGGAATGACAACGACGAGCGCGGTGTTTACAAGACGACCGATGGCGGCAAAACATGGAAAAAAGTTCTGGCAGGCGCGAATGGGTCCTCAGGATGCGCGCTGCTCGCCATGAGCCGGCAGGAACCGAAGACGATTTACGCAGCGATGTGGGATTTCCGGCGGCAAGCTTGGACCTTCCGATCCGGCGGGCCGGGCAGCGGGCTGTTCAAGTCGACCGATGGCGGCGAGCACTGGAGTGACATCAACGATAGCAATGCCAAAGGGCTTCCGCCCAAGCCGTGGGGACGAGTAGCCGTGGCCGTCGCGCCCTCCAAGCCTCAGGTGGTATATGCCAACATCGAAGCGGAAAAAGGGCGCGGGCTCTACCGCTCTGACGATGGCGGCGCGAGCTGGACCAAGCTCGATGCCAGCAATTACATGCTGTGGCGTCCGTTTTACTTTGGCAATCTGATTGTCGATCCCAAAGACGAAAACAAGATTTTCAAACCGGATGGGCCGCTACTTCTCAGCCCCGACGGCGGCAAGAGCTTCAACGTGGTTTCAAATGCGGCGCACGGCGACTTCCACGATGTCTGGATCAATCCTAAGAATACGAACATTGTGTATGCCACCGACGATGGCGGCGTGTGGCGCAGCGAGGACGGCGGCAACCGCTGGAAGCACCAAATGAATCTGCCGATTTCGCAGTTCTACCACGTCAGCACCGACAATGCCGATCCCTATCACGTGTATGGCGGGTTGCAGGACAACAGTTCGTGGGTAGGCGATTCGTCATACCCGGGCGGGGTCTCAAACTGGCGCTGGGAAAACATGTTCGGTGGCGATGGCTTCTGGATGTTCGAGGACACGTCAGATCCGGACTACATTTATGCCGAGGCGCAGGGCGGAGAAATGGCTCGGGTGAACCGCTACACGCACGAGATTCGCGGGCTCAAGCCGCTGCCCAACTATGGCGAGAAGAAGCTGCGCTTCAACTGGAACACGCCGATTCACATGAGCCCGAACGAGAAGGGCACGATTTACGTGGGGGCGCAGTTCCTTTTCCGCTCGCGCGACCACGGACAGTCATGGGACCGGATCTCGCCCGACCTCACGACCAACGATCCCGAAAAGCAGAAGCAGGAAGAATCCGGCGGCGTGACGATCGACAATTCGTCGGCGGAAATGCACACCACGATTTATTCGATCTCGGAATCGCCGAAGAATGGCCAGATCATCTGGGTCGGGACCGACGACGGCAACCTGCAGATCACGCGCGATGGCGCCAAGACCTGGACCAATGTTGTAGGCAACATCAACGGCCTGGGGAAGAATTCGTGGGTGTCGACGGTGGAAGCCAGCCGCTTTGACGAAGCCACGGCCTACGCCACTTTCGATCGCCACAACTTCGGCGACATGATGCCCTACGCCTACAAGACCAACGACTACGGCAAGACTTGGACCGCACTGCCGGTGCAGGAGAGTGGGGCGCGCGGATACGCGCATGTGATCAAAGAAGATTCAGTGGACCCCAATCTGCTTTTTCTGGGCACAGAGTTCGGGTTATGGATTTCCGTCGATGGCGGCCAGCACTGGGCGCAATACAAAGGGAGCAACTTCCCCGCGGTCGCGGTGCGCGACATGGTTGTGCAGGCGCGGGAAAGCGACCTGGTGCTGGCGACGCACGGGCGCGGCATCTGGATCATCGATGACATTTCCGCGCTGCGGGCTTTGACTCCCGATCTGATGTCGAAGGAAGCCGCGCTGATTCCGGGCAAAGCCGTCCAGTATTTCGACGTCTTTGGCGGCTGGGTGGATGGCGACGAGTCCTTCACCGGCCGCAACCGCCCCGAGGAGGCGCAGATTACTTACTACCAGAAAGGGCGCCACATTTTTGGCGACCTGAAAATCGAAATCCTCGATCAGAACGGCAAGCTGGTTGACAGCGTGGCGGGAAGCAAGCACCGCGGCCTGAACCGCGCAAGTTGGTCGATGCACGTGAAAGCGCCCGCGGTTCCGCCGGCGGCTACAGCGCTGTTCGAAGCGTCCCAAGGCCCTCGCGTGCTGCCAGGCGCTTATACAGTGAAGATGACGAAGGGCGACAACGTCTACACCGAGCAGTTGAGCGTGGCTCTCGATCCGCGGGCGAAGTACTCGCTGGATGACCGCAGAGCGCAATTCGATTTGGCGATGAAGATCTATCACACGATCGAACATATGACCTACGCGGTCGAGGCGATCGAGGGCGTGCGCGACGCCGCCAACGGCAGGGCGAGTAAAGTGGCGGAGAAAGATCCGTTGAAGAAACAGCTACAGGACCTGGCGGCCCGTTGCGACGGATTGCGGTCGAAAATTGTGGCCACGAAGGAAGGCGGCATGATCACGGGAGAGGAGCGCATCCGCGAACTGCTGGGACAACTTTACGGCGCCGTCAATTTCTACGAGGGCCGTCCGACCGACTATCAGGCGGCACGCGCCGAATCCCTGGCCCACGAACTGGAAGACGTGATCGGGGATTTCCAGAAGCTCACGCAGAAAGAGCTGGCCGGCGTCAATGCGGGATTGAAAAAGAAAAAGGCGGAAGCCATCTCCGTGCTGACCGAAGCGGATTGGCAGAAGAAGCGAGCGGCCGAAGGGGGATCGGGGGCCGGTGCGGGGATGAGATTCTTCGCGCAGGAAGCCCGGGATCGCGACTAGGCGTTCGGTTACGTCAATATCCGTGTTGAAATTCGATGGCGGGAAAGTCCCTGCCGTTGTCCAACCAAGAATCGCTCGACTTGCGTTTAGATGCGCAGGAGATCCTTCGCTTCGCCTGAAAAACGGCTTCGCTCAGGATGACACCCCCGTAGCAACGCCTGCTGCTTTTCCAAATTGGGTCATCGGGCAATTGTGTCCATTGATTCCCGCCGTCGAGGCGAGTAGATTGGTCTGTCCCTAAATAGACATCATCGAAAACCTTGGAGATTCCCATGCTAAAACGTTTCACGATCTGTTTTTTTCTGCTTGCTGGTCTGGTATCGCTCTCGTTCGCGGCTGAGGAGAACGCGTGCAAAGGCGATGCCGACAAATGGCAGCAGCTTTTCAACGGTAAGGATTTGACCGGCTGGAAGCACGTTGGACCGGGCGGAGATACGGTAGAAGACGGCTTGATCCGCACCCACGGCGGGATGGGACTGCTGTACTGGACCGGCGGCAAGATTGGCAACTGCACGATTCATGTCGTGTACAAGATGCGCGACGAGAACGACAACTCGGGAGTCTTCATCCGCATTCCCATCGAGCCTCGCGAAGAGTGGATGCCGGTGCACTACGGCTTCGAGGTGCAGATTGACAATCATCCGGAAACCTCGGGCGAAGATGAGTACCACGAGACTGCCATGTTGTATTCGCTGACCAAGCCCCTGGTGAAGCATGCGTGGAAACCCGGCCCGGAGTGGAACACGATGGACATCACCCTGGATGGGCCACGCACGATCGTCATGCTTAACGGAGTGAAAGTCACGGACTACAAGGATGGCGATCCGGTGCCGGCGCGCAAGTTTGACTTTGAGCCGCAACGCGGTCCGCGGCCCAATTTCGGTTACATGGGACTTCAGAATCATAGCGACAACGACATTGTGTTCTTCAAGGAAGTGGCCATTAAGCCCCTCAAGAAGTAGGTGTGATGGCGAGGGCTCGCGGTTAAATCATTCGGAGGGATTCTTATGAAAAGTAAAGTCTCGCGACGGGCATTCTTGCAGGGTGGCGCGGCTGCGGCCGCTGGCGGCTTGCTGGTTTCAAAAACCGTTTTGCTCGAAGCTCAGCCCATGATGGCGCGCGCGGTGGCGCCGAGCGACCGGGTTCGCTTTGGCATGATCGGAATCGGCATGCAAGGCTCTGGCCTGCTGGCCGGGGCGATCACGATTCCTGGTGTCGAATGCGTGGGCGCTGCCGACTTGTATGACGGGCGGCATACTCTGGCCAGGGAAATCACTGCCAACACCACTCTGCCCACGACGCGCCACTATCAGGAACTGCTTGATCGCAAGGATATCGATTGCATTGTGGCGGCAGTGCCCGATCACTGGCACCGGCGTGTGGTGGTGGACGCCTGCAACGCCGGCAAGGATATTTACTGCGAGAAGCCGATGTCGCACAACGTGGCCGACGGAATGGCCATGGTGGAAGCGGCGCAGAAGAACAATCGCATCGTGCAGATAGGCTCGCAGCGGGTCAGTTCAGTGTTATGCGCCAAGGCGAATGAACTGTACAAATCGGGCGCGATCGGCGATGTGGAAATGGTGGAACTCACTCTGGGACGAAACGATCCGACCGGGGCCTGGGAGTATCCGCCGCCGCCTGACCTTTCTCCGCAGAACCTCGATTGGGACACGTGGCTCAACGACGCGCCCAAGATTCCGTTCAACAAGCTGCATTTTGCGCGTTGGCGCTGCTGGAAGGCCTACGGCACGGGCGTTGCCGGCGATCTGATGGTGCACCTCATCAGTGGAATGCTGGTCACGCTGGGATGGAACGAAATCCCCCGCTCCGCGACCGCGATGGGAGGGATCTTCCGCTTCCCCGACGGCCGCGACATGCCGGACTTCCACACCGTGCTCTTCGACTATCACGGAATTCCGGTTTACGTCCGCCTGGACCTGGGCTGCGAAACTCCGGAATTGGCGCGCTTCATGGGACCGAAGGGGCTCCTCGACACCGGAGAGTACGAGTTGCGGCATTCCGCGCAAGCCGGCGTGGACACCGAACCCAGCTACTACAGTTTCAGTTTCCCAGCGAAGTTGCGCGCAGAGTACGTGAAGCAGTGGCACGAGGAGCACGACCCGCCACTGGGCAAAGAGCCTATATTCGAGGATACGGTCTATCGCGGGCACGACTGGGACGATGTGCGGCCTCACCTGCATAATTTCTTCGAGTCGGTCAAGTCGCGCAAGCCGGTGACCGAAGATGCAGTCTTCGGCAATCACGCGGCCATCGCGTGTCACATGGCCAACGAGTCGTATTTCCGCAAGCAGCCGGTGACGTGGGACGAAGCGTCGAAGACGATCAAGTCCTAGCACACGGGAGGAAGCATGCGCTCATTCGTTTCGGCCGAGAAGAACCGGAAGATCATTCCGGTTCTTCTCGGTTTCTTAGTTTTGAGTGTTCTTGCCGTAGCGCAGGATCTGCCTGCGGCCAAAGCGGAATCGGTCGGCCTGTCGTCGGAGCGATTGGCGCGTATCGACACAGCAATCCAGCGCAGTATTGACGACAAGCGAGTCGCGGGCGCGGTGACGCTGGTAGTGCGACAAGGCAAGGTGGCTTGGTTCAAGGCCCAGGGCATGGCGGATCGCGAGGCAGCCAAGGCGATGCCGACCGACGCACTGTTCCGTATCTGCTCGATGACCAAGCCCATCACGAGCGTGGCCGTCATGATGCTGTACGAAGAGGGCCGGTTTCTGCTTGACGATCCTGTCTCGAAGTACTTACCAGAATTCAAGAATCTGAAGGTGCTGGTGAAGCCGGCGTCGGGCCAGCCTTATACGATCCCGGCGACGAAGGAAATCACGATTCGCGACCTGCTGCGCCACACCTCCGGCATAACGTACAACTGGAACGACGATTTGGGTCCGATGTATGAGAAAGCTGGTGTGGCGAGCGGTCTTCTGCAGTATGACGGCACGATCGGCGACAGTGTGTTGCATCTCGCGGGCCTGCCATTGCTGTTTAATCCTGGAGACCGTTTCGAGTACAGTCTGGGCGTAGATGTGCTGGGGCGGCTGGTGGAAGTTGTTTCCGGCAAGCCGCTGGACGAATTCTTCCGCACTCGCATTTTCGAACCGCTGGGGATGAAGGATACGTATTTCTATCCGCCCGACAACAAGCTCGATCGGCTCGCCACCGCTTACACGTACTATCCGGGGAAAGGTTTGAATCGTTTCCCGGACACACCGATCCGGGAAGGATCGTTTGTATATTCAGCGGATTATCCGTCACGCGGCCCGAAGAAATTGTTCTCCGGCGGCGCGGGCTTGGTTTCTACCGCGATGGACTACGCCCGGTTCTGCCAGATGATGCTGGATGACGGCAAAGTTGGCAGCACGCATCTGTTGAGCCGCAAGACGGTCGAACTCATGACGCACGATCAACTCGGCAAGATCAGCCCGGACATGGGATTCGGTCTCGGATTCGGAATTGATGGTGTTAAGGGGCCGCTTACTGAACTTGGATCCGTGGGCGAATACAGCTGGGGAGGCTTTTTCTACACGGGATTCACTATCGATCCGAAGGAGCAGATGATTGTCGTTTTCATGGCGCAACTTCATCCCACGGGCGATTTGACATTGGATCGGCAGGTGAACGAACTGGCATATCAGGCGATCATCGACTGAGCGTTAGGCTCTTTCTTGTTCCTTAACACTTTGTCATTCTGAAACACTTTGTCATTCTGAGCGAAGCGAAGAATCCATGTACTTTGCCGGCGTCAGAGAATTGCATAGGTCCTTCGCTGCGCTCATGACATGTTGTTCTTCTCTCCCATCGGCCTAACGCGCCAGAGTTTCAGTGAGCGGCTGCGGATCTTGTTGCTCAGCGAGTAGAACCTTTTCCTCGCCGGGATCAAAAACTCCCTGCATGAGTACAGCCGCGATCAGCATGAAGCAACCTCCGGCCACGACCGCGGTGAGGCGATTGTTGTGCAGAAGGTGGTTCATCACCCAGCCGAAGAACAGCGAAGCGATAATCTCCGGGGTCACGATGAAGAAGTTGAAGATGCCCATGTAGACGCCGGTTTTCTCTTTGGGCAACGATCCCGCCAGCACCGAATAGGGCATGCAGAGCGTACTGGCCCATGCGATGCCGACGCCCACCATGGTCAGCAGCAAGATATATTTGTCGTGAATGAAAGCGACTGAAATCAGTCCCAGCCCGCCGGCGACGAGGCAGAGGCTATGCGTGTGCTTGCGTCCGATGGCGCGAGCGATGACTGGGAGAAAGAGCGAGAAGGCGAAACATACAGCAGAGTACAAGCCGAAGCAGATGCCGCCCCATTCGACGCCAGCGGAATAGAGACGGGATGCGGTGTCGGGCGCGGCAAAAACATTGCGTGCGACCGCGACCGGGAAATACAGCCACATGCAAAACAGTCCGAGCCAGGTGAGGATCTGTACGGGGGCGAGTTGGCGCATGGTCTTGGGCATCTGCGCGATGGAATCGAGGATTTGCGAGGCATTGTTGACCAGGCTGCGCTTCTCGCTTTTCATGCGCCGGAAGGCGTCCATGTCCTCTGGCGGATATTCTCTGGTGGTGAAGATGGTCCAGAGAACCGCAGCGAGGAACACGGCGGCGCCACTGTAAAACGAGATCCGGACGGTCAGCGGAATGGCGTGTCCTGCTGCTCCGGCTCCGAGATGGAACCAGTTGGTCAGCATCCACGGCAGCGCCGAAGCAATGACGGCGCCGAGGCCTATGAAGAGGCTCTGCATGGCGAAGCCGCGGGTGCGCTGTTGCTCGGGAAGCAAATCGGCGACGAAAGCGCGAAAGGGCTCCATGCTGATGTTGATGGACGCGTCCAGGATCCACAGAAGGCCGGCGGCCATCCACAGCACCGCCGAGCGCGGCATCATGATCAAAGCGAATGAACTGAGAAGCGCGCCGGTGAGGAAGTAGGGGCGGCGGCGGCCGAGGCGTCCCCAGGTGTGGTCGCTGGCGTGGCCGATGATGGGCTGCACGATGAGTCCGGTGAGCGGAGCAGCGAGCCAGAGGATTGGAATCTGGTCAGCGCGGGCGCCGAGGTATTCGTAGATGGCGCTCATGTTGGCCATTTGCAGTCCCCAGCCAAACTGAATGCCGAAGAATCCGAAGCTCATGTTCCAGATTTGCCAAAAAGACTTGGTGGGCTTTTCCATGTGAGCCGCCTCGACTTGGAGTTGCATCCCCGGTTTTACTGCGTGAGAAGCCGTGCCGTCCCTACGGGACTCATTCGTTCCTTCTTGCTACCCAGGGCTTACGCCCTGGGCTAAATTATGCCGCCGCTCCGCGGCTGAATCTCCAAGGCGTTTACCTCCACCGCTCTCCCCGGAATTTAGTTCTGGTGCGCACTGTGCACCCCTTACCTTTCAGATCACGATCGCTCTGGCATTTTCAGCTTCAGCGTCCGCTAACGGTCATAGAGCGTCACCATTTCTTTGAGTCGGGCGGCGATGTGGTCGGTCGCGGCGCCGGGCTTCATTCGCCATTTCCAATAGCCGCTCGGCACGCCGGGCAGGTTCATGCGGGCTTCGCTGCCCAAGCCAAGAATGTCCTGCATGGGCGCGATGGCGGTATTGGCAACCGACGACATGATGCCGCGGATCATGACCCAGTAGATTGGTTCGTCCTCGAAGGCGAGATAGGCGCGTGCGTGAGCTTTCTCTTTGACCACGTCTTCTGGCGTGCGAGTGCTGTCGCCGGCGCCACTGCTGTTCCACCAGCCCACGACCGTGTCATTGTCGTGCGTGCCGGTATAGGCTACGAGGTCGCGCACGTAATTGTGTGGCTTGAACGTGGGCGCCTGCGGATCTTTGCCGAACGCGAACTGCAGGATGGCCATGCCGGGCAACTCGAACTGGTGGCGAAGGGCCTCGACTTCCGGAGTGATGACACCGAGGTTCTCCGCGATGATGGGCAAATCTCCGAACTCGTTGCGGAGGACGGAAAAAAGGTCCGCCCCCGGCCCCTTCACCCAGCGGCCATTCATGGCGGTAGTTTCGTGGGCGGGCACCTCCCAGTAAGCTTCGAACCCGCGGAAGTGATCGATACGAACGCAGTCGTAAAGACGAAGAGCGGAGCGCAAGCGCTCAATCCACCATTTGTATCCGGTCTGCTGGAGGAGCGGCCAGTTGTAGATGGGATTGCCCCAGCACTGTCCGGTGGCGCTGAAGTAGTCGGGGGGCACGCCGGCGATCTTCAACGGCTCGCCCCGTTCGTCAATGAGGAAGAACTGGCGATTTGCCCACACGTCGGCGCTGTCGTGGGCAACGTAAATCGGAAGGTCTCCGATGACGCGGATGTCGCGCTCGCGCCCGTAGGCTCGCAGTTCCTGCCACTGGCGGAAGAATTCGTATTGAAAAAATTTCTGAGCCTCAATGGCGGGCGCCAGTAGCGCCGACAGGCGATTCATGGCGCTGGTTTCGCGAGCGGCGATATCGGGCGGCCAGCGCGTCCAGGCGACGAGGTTGTGTGCTTGCTTCACGGCCATGAACAGGGCGAAGTCATCGAGCCAGGCTGCATTGGATTGCGAGAACTCATTAAATCGCTGGCGGTCATCAGCCGAGGCGTTGGCGAAGAAGTTGGCCGCCGCCTTTAGCAGGAGCGGCATCTTGAAACGAATAGCGGCGCCGTAGTCCACCGTTTGAAGCAGGAATGCTGGAGCACTGCGTAGTTCGTTTTTGTCCAAGAGTCCCTGATCGGCCAGGCGATCGAGGCTGATGAGCAGCGGATTTCCAGCACTGGCGGAGAAGCATTGAAACGGCGAATCGGCATAGCCGGTGGGATTCAGAGGAAGGACCTGCCAGAGTTTTTGCCCGGCGGAGTGCAGAAAATCGATGAAGCGATACGCTTCGGGCCCGAAATCGCCCACCCCATGGGGACCCGGCAGAGACGTAGGATGAAGCAAAACCCCGCTGGAACGGGGAAAATTCATGGGAGAACCATAAACAGTTCTCGTGCCGGACGCAAGGGCGACGGCAGACCTGCGTCTGAGGAACTTCTGCATAGGTCCCTCGCGTTAAAGTGCTCGAAAAGCTTTTAACCGCAAAGTTCGCTAAGAGAGGCCGCGAAGAACGCGAAGTAAAGACGAGTTGGCCTAATGGACTCTGCGGTAGATATGGAAGTCCCAGGCGTTAAGTACTAGCGCTGGCAGCGTGATTCTCTTGCGAGCCGCCTCGTCGAGGCCGGGCGTCTCGTCTGCATATTCACCGGCAGGAGCGTCCGCTACTCCGGCATAGGGCTGGTTTGAGACATTGATGGCGACGAAGTACTCTTCTCCGGCACCGCGGCGAAAGAAGGTCAGCACGCGATCGGGCGCGCCGTTGGCCACCCACTCAGTTTCTCCCTGCTGCAGCGCCGGGTGTGCGCGGCGGATCGCGATGAGTTGTTTATAGAACGGCAGGAAGTTCGACCGTCGTTCGGAGATCTGCCAGAAGACCGGCAGCTTCTCGAACAAGGCAGGAGCGCCAGACTCGGTGGTGTCGCCGACTTCCATCCCGTTGTAGAGCATGGGAACGCCATCCATGGTGAAGATCAGCGTCGAGGCCGCCAATGCGCCACGCTCGCCGAAGCGGGCGATGGCGCGCTTTTCGTCGTGGTTGTCGGAGAATCGCATCTCCAGAGCGTTCTTCGGATAACGCTCGTGCTGCATTTGCCAATTAAAGATGATCGCCTGAGCGGGGGCGCCATTTTCGAGAACGTTGGTCATCATACTGTGGAACGGCCACGCATAGTCGAGGTCAAACGCTTTCGTCAGCAATTCTGGCTTGTTGGCTTCCGCAATCATGATGATGTCCGGTTTGATCTTGGTCAGTTCGGCGCGCGCATTTTCCCAGAAGTCTGTGGGTACGTCGCCGGCGACATCGCAGCGAAAACCGTCGAGGTCGAACTCCTTCAGCCAGTACTTCAGCATGTCGGTCATGTAAACGCGAAGCTGGGGACTCCTGTAGTCGAGACCGGCAACATCGGACCAGTCCGGGTTCGGCGGAATGATGTTGCCCTGAGCGTCTTTCTTATAGAACTCGGGATGCTTCATCAGCACGCTATCCCAGGCAGTGTGGTTCGCCACGATGTCGATGATGATCTTCAGTCCGCGTTTGTGGGCTTCATTGACAAGATGTTTGAAATCGTCTTTCGTGCCGTAGGAGGGGTTGATGGCGTAGTAGTCCTGCACGGCATAGGCGCTGCCGAGGCTGCCTTTCTTCTTCGCCTGTCCAACGGGGTGAATGGGCATGATCCAGAGAATGGTGATGCCGAGGTCTTTGAGGTAATCGAGGCGCTGCTCGACACCGCGGAAGTCGCCGGCCGCGGAGAAGCTGCGAGGATTCACTTCGTAGATGACAGCGGATTTGATCCAGTCGGCGATCGGGTGTGCCGCGGGCTGTTCGGCAAGAGCGGTGAGTAGAAGAGCAAGACTCAAAGAAACAACGGAAAATAGCCGGCCGATCTTCTTCAAGGAAGCCCCCTGGCAGGGCGGCCCATTGCGAATCCGACGATTTGAAACCGGTGCGCCATGTTCGCCACTGCCCAGAGGAGTCTATACTCTTCGACGACGGGCATGACAACCAAGTGGAACGCTTCCTCCTCTGCTTCGGCTGTGGCTGACGGGATCGCAAGCCGGTTCGCGACAATCCCCGAGGTCGAGGCAGTAGTCCTGGCCGGGTCGCGACTGTCGCCGTTCGCCAACGATCATTCCGACATCGATCTGTATGTTTACGCAAGTGACATTGTTCCCACGCCGCTGCGGGCGGAGGTTGCGCGCGGCGCCCGTCGCGCCGAGATTGCTAATACGTTTTGGGAGCCCGGGGATGAGTGGATCGACGGCGAAACGGGAATGGGCATCGACGTCATGTTTCGCACGACACGGTGGATCGAGGATCAATTGGATCGTGTTCTGTTGCGGTATGAGGCGTCTGTGGGGTATTCGACCTGCTTCTGGTATAACGTCAGAAATTCGCGCGCACTGTTTGACCGGGCGGGGTGGTTCATGACTCTTCAGGAAAGAGCTGGCCGGGCTTATCCGGAGGAATTGAAGCGGGCGATCGTCGCGAAGAATCATCCCATCCTTCGCAATACGATGTCGTCGTACCTGCACCAGATTGAACTGGCACTCGAGCGGGGCGACCCGATCAGCGTGAATCACCGCACGGCGGCCATGCTGGCAAGCTACTTCGATATTGTTTTTGCGGTGAACGGGCAGCCGCACCCTGGAGAGAAGCGTCTGCTGCAATTCGCGCAAGCCTTGTGTCCGAAGTTGCCAACCGGAATGGAGGAGTGCGTTAGAGGTCTCCTTTCACTGCCTGGCGGCCCTGTAGCGGAACGTGCGAACACGATGCTGGATGGGCTGGATGGCCTGTTGCGCGAAGGTGGATTTCTTTAGACCCCAGTGCGGGCAACCTTTGAGTGGGAGAGAACCATGAGTGAATCGTCGAGGCAATTCGATCGCCGCACCTTCCTGACCGGATCGGCCGCAGTCCTTGCCAGTGGCGCGATCGGGCCGCGCACGGCGCTGTCTTACGGGAACATTATTGGCGCCAATGACCGGATATCACTCGGTCACATCGGCATCGGAAGTCGTGGTGACGATCTCGATCTGATCGTGTCCAGGCTGAAGTCTTCTCACAACGTTGAGATGACCGTGGTTTGCGACTTGTGGAAGGGGAACCGCGAGAAGGCTGTCGCCACCAATACCGGCTATTACGGCCGGGCTCCGCGCGGTGTCCAGCACGTCGAAGATTTGCTGGCGATGAAGGACGTTGACGGCGTATTGATCTCAACCCCGGAGCACTCGCACTCCGCGATTCTGAAGATGGCGGCTGAGGCCGGCAAAGACGCGTACGTCGAGAAGCCGATGGGAAACGTGATCGCCGAAGCGAAAGCCGCCCGCGATGCGGTGCTGCGCGCCAACACTGTCGTTCAGGTCGGAACGCAGCATCGCAGCGAGCCCTATCCGCGCGCGGCGCAGGAGGTCATTCGCAGCGGAGCCCTGGGGGACATTAGCAAAATTGAAATTGTTTGGAACTACCACGGTCCGCGCTGGCGGGGACGCCCAGAAGTCCAAAAGATCCGTGAACAAGACACGGATTGGAGCAAGTGGCTGCTGACCAAACCGGCGCGGCCGTTCGATCCGCGGCTGTATTTCGAGTTTCGCCTGTACAAAGAGTTTTCCAGCGGAATTCCCGATCAATGGATGAGCCATGCCATCGACCTGGTGCACTGGTTCATGAACGACAGCTTTCCGCAGTCGGCGGTTGCGCATGGAGGTGTGCTGGCCTGGCACGATGGCCGCGAAACACCGGATACATTTCAAACTTTGCTGGAATATCCGAAGGGCTTTCTGGTGAGTTATTCCACCAGTTTCGGCAACGATGCTCCGAGTTTCACGCGTTACATGGGCAAGAAGGCAACCCTGATCAACATCGGTGGCGAAGGCAGCCCACGCTATCAATTGATCGAAGAGAAGGGCACGCATGAAGACGATGCTGACATCGATCAGAAGAGGGAGTCGAAATTCGTCCTGTTGCCGGGGGAAAGCAAACTTCCGCCCATGGGCATTGACGATCTTTCTCTGGAACACATGGCGAACTGGTTTGACTGCATGAGGACACGCACACAGCCGGACTCGTCGGTGCACGACGGGTTCGCCCACTCCGTGGCCTGCATCATGGCCGCTCAGTCATATTGGTCGGGCAAGAAAGTCTACTGGGATTCGGTGACGGAGACGATCGCGGATCGTTCACCCGCCAGGGAATCGATGACCTGACCGGGTTTTTTGATGGCCTTCAGCGGGGATGCCGCGAGGATCTTGTAATCCTGGTATTCGATGGAGAGGGTCGCGGTGCCGCCCAACCGGATCGAACTTTCGGTGTGGTTCTCGGCGGGAAGCCAGAAATTATCGACCTTGACGTACTTGTGGGCGATGGCAGTCTTCTTGATCCAGAACGACGGATTTTTGCCGGGCTCTCCTTCAATGCGCACGACCGCGAAATCCTTCGCGTCCACCCAGATCTTTCCGCGATAGAGGAACTTGTTTTTGGTTTTCGGCAGCAGGTTGAGGACGTACTGCCCGCCTTGGGGCGTGTTTTCATACCCTGCGAATTCAAAATCGTAGTTCTCGCTGCTCAACTTGGTCTGGCGCTGGTTGTCTCCCTTGGCGGCCTCCAGTTCGCCTTCCAGCAGTTTCTTGAACACATGATCGAGGATGAACTTCGAGCCGGTTTGCGAGACCACGGTGAACTGCTTGGAATTGGGAGCGCGGTAGTTGACCTTCACTACCATTTCCGCATCTCGATTACTGGGGAAGCCGCGATATTCCATCCGGTAGATGCGCTTGCCTTCGAACTGGCCGAGGGCGGCGGTTCGGTCAGCATTTTTTTGTTCAAGATTCTTGACGACCTGATCCAAGGGCAGCGGAGAGTTCTGGACAGCAGGCGCAGCGTCCGGAGCCTGGGCGGCGGCCACCCACGAGCCGAGAAAAATGCCAACAACAACACTCAATTTGCTCAGGTTGCACAGGCTCGAGTCCCTCATGGTTCTCCCTTATACAACGCTCGCTCTCGTCGTGTTGGATGACTCACGACAACACGGTGTGCGGCCGCATCCTGATCTTCTTGCCTGCCGCTGCGCAACTTCTCAGATTGCGTTCATACGTAAGGTATACAGATTCGAAGACCGCATCCCAAGATGCCTTCAGGGCATGAGAGCGGGCCGCAATGCGCATCGTCTTCAGCAATTCCGGTTGCGCGGCTAAACTTCGAATACAGGCCACAAACTCCCGCACGTCTCGTGCCACAAATCCCGTTTCTTCTGCGCGAATGATGAATCGCGGGCCTCCGCTTTCGGTCACCACTGCAGGCACGCCGGAAGAGTGTGCCTCAAGCACGACGTTTCCGTAGGTGTCGGTGCGAGAAGGGAACGCGAATACGTCCATGTTGGCGTAGGCTTGCGCCAGGGCTTCCCCTTTCAGCACTCCGGTAAAGTCAGCCCGCCGCAGGTTGGCCTTCAACCACGGTTCTTCAGCCCCTTGGCCGACGACAAGAAAACGGAAGTTTGTGAGTCCACTCTGGACCAAAGACCGTTCCAGGTCAACCAGAAACCGAATATTCTTTTCAACTGTTAGTCGACCGACATATCCAATGACGAAAGTACCTCCGCTGCGGGTGCGGCGGTCAGGATCGAACAGTTTGGTGTCCACTCCGCGATGCATCGGATAACAGGGCTTGCCAGTTCCCTTCTCGATGAGTTCGACGAGCTCCGGGTTGGGTGCGAAAAGAATTTGGGCGATGTGATAGAAGCGGAGCGTCGCCAGCAGGCGGAGGCACAAGCACTTCCCGCACCCGCGTTCTGTTCGACGCCGGCGCACGGCGTTCAGGCGGCCCTGATGCGCTCGGCTGCGCATCTTGCGAAGAGCGGGTTCCAACTGTGGTCGAGACTCACTCTGGAGGGGCATCCCCGGCGGACGTCCGACAAATTCCCACAGCCACCACTGCACGATTATCCACTTGACGAAAGACGTGAAAGGGGTGGATTGTGATTAAGCCCATCCCTAGGAGGCGTCAAGTGACAATTGCGATTGGTGCGCGCTACAGCGATGGAGCCATCGTCTGTGCGGACACTAAGGTTGTTTCAACGGATGGGTCTACCAGCAGTGGCAGCAAGGCGTTTGTGTCAGTGTCGTCGAATCAACTATCGTGTGCAGTGGCCAACGCTGCGGATGATGCTCACGCGGCAAAGATGTTGGCGAGTCAGATAGCCAACGCGGTTGGGAGTACCCCAATAGCCACGGCGGTTGGTGCTGATACCGTATCGAATTGGAACGATGCGTTCGACAGAATCAAGAAGACGATGACCGAGTGGTACTCCGCGTTTGGGGCTGTAAAACCACCAGCACTTCATTTTCTTCTCGCCTGCGGCGGGAAAAATTACTCCGACCTGATTTTCTGTGAGCCCCCGAATACTGTTTGGAGTTGTCAGGAACCCATGGCGATCGGTCAAGGTGCTCGCCCCATTGATAACATAACGGTGAAGCTGTTTTGGCCGTGGCTGAACGGTGGAGTAAGGGCAGCTCTCTTGAAACTGGCATTCTTGATGCACCGCGCAAAAAAGGAAGAAGGGTCAGCCTGCGGTTTTGAAACTCGGACACTTATAGTCACGAAGAAGGGCAGATTCGCCTTTATTCCAAACGGTGAGATGGCAGCAGCGGAACAATTTGCAGAAAAGGTTGATAGCCTGCTGGCCGACTTCCGTAAAGCTTTGCTAAGCGGGGAGCCAAAGGAGAGTCGAGACAAAGCGCTTTCAGAGCTTGCGAAGTTATATTTGGAGTTGGGGGAGGAATCTGACAGTCTTAACTTCCCATCGTTGAGTCGCCTAGAAAGGCCGATGCCTTGGGAAAAACAAAAGCCCCGGCTGGAACCGGGGCCGGAAAGCTAAGAGAAATTCGCGCAATTCTGATTTTACAGGAGTGCGCAATGGCAAACGAAGGTCTGCCGACGATTACGATTAACTGTGGGTGTGAAAGGGAAATCTGTACAGTCTCGCTTAATATCGGCGGTATGAGGGGAACGCTAAAATGCGAATGCGGAGCAGAGTACATCTTCAAGGATTCGCTTATCCCTCAAGATGTCCACTCGATGCTGGCAGATCACCAACCCATTTGCACCGTTCGTTCTGGCAGCGAACGTGGGTAAACATGAAATCGTTGCTTGGCGCTGCGGTTTCTTTCCACACGACAGTGATGGGCTTGTGGCATTTAGGGCAGGTTAGTAAGAAGTTCGGCAGATTTGAAGTTCCCATAGCGATCTCCTATGCAGTCAGTCTTTCAAACGTGAGCACCGGGGCCGTAACCATGTGGCGAAGCGTATCGAGAAACAGAATGTGACTCTTGCGACGATTGAAGCGGAACGTCATTTCGTTAAGGTAGGCCGCCAGATGCTTTGGGCTTACGCGATGCCACGATCCAACGATGCCGCGCTTGAACAGCGAGAACGCGGATTCGATGGTGTTGGTTGTAACGCAGAAACCGTCTTCGTATCGCACATATTCTTCGGCGCTGTGATTGACAGCCTTGCGCTTCGACACCTGAGTCTTGGGAAGGCCGGAAGCGTAGAGGATGGATTCGTCGGTCACGATCACGTCTACATCTTCGCTGACATGCTCGGCCATAACATCGCGGATCGCCTTGGAAGTGGCCTTTGGAATGTGGATAAATTTCAAATCTCCCCCGCGCTGGATGATCCCGATAACGACTTCCTTTTCTTTCTTTGCGATTCCGCCACCTTTGCCGTAGTGCCTTCCACCGATGTATGTCTCATCAATTTCGACGGTGCCATCCAGCATCTTATGGACTTCGGTCATGGCGTAGCGGATGCGATGGCAGAGATACCACGCGGTTTTATAACTGCCTTTGTCCTTTCCCCAGATCGTGCGCTTGAGTTGAAGCGCACTCATGCTCTTCTTTGCTTCGCAAAGGAGCAGGGTAGCGAGAAACCACTTTTGCAGGGGGAGATGCGAATCGTTGAACACCGTACCGGACGTGACGGTAAACTGATAATCGCAGCCCTTGCAGTAGAACAGTTGTTTTTCCGTGGCGAGTTCCACGACGGGCATCTTGCAGCGCGGGCACTCGGCACCATTAGGCCAGCGCAGCCGGACAAGCAACTCCCGGCAACGTTCGTCGGTGTCGAAGTGCTCAATCAAGTCAACTAGGGTCATAGGAGTTCTCCAGTGGACGCGAAGGAAAAACGGGAAGAGTTAAAACGGGTACCAACTAGGAAATTGCTGGCAAGCATCAAACGCGACTTACGGAAGGCCGTACATGCCTCCCGTTCTGCCGCTAAACCAAAGAAACCGTAGGTACTTGCTTCCATCAGAAGCATTATGAAGGAAGTTATGCACTTTTGTCAAGTGAATAATCGGGCACCACTGACGGCGGGAACGATCGAAATTTCAGATCCGGACGGAACGGGACTTGCGAGTCCGCCGGTATAGCGGACATTTTCGGGCCCGATGAAGATATTAATGTGTTGCCGCACCTGTCCTTGCTCGGTTGCGATGCGATCACGAACGCCGGGGTAGAGGTCCCAGAGAGCGGACAAGGCGTCGGCCAAAGTTGCGGGCGATCGATCGATCTTGACCGTGCTTTGTCCAGCGGTAAATTCGCGCAGAGCACCGGGAATGTGAAAAGTGACCGGCATGAATCACCCCTTCGAGCGACGCGTTTTGCCTTTCGACACGGATTTTGTTGGCCGGGTAGATGCGGGCGTAGCTTTAGGCGAGGTTGCGGCGGGAGTGCCAACTGGGTCCTCTACGACCGCGCTCCGCACGCAGACTATGGAGGGCAAGCCCTCGAGTATCTTCTGCCATGTTCTTCCTTCATCGCGTGAGCCGAAAAGCTGACCGCTCCGTGTCCCGAAGTAAATCCCGAGCGGATCGAACGAATCCGCGGTCATGGCATCGCGCAGGACGGTTTCATATGCTCCTTTTTGGGGCAAGCCGCGTTGGAGAGGCTCCCAAGAGGCGCCAGCATTGCGGGTTCGATAGACGCGCAGCCGGCCATCGCAGGAGCAGCGAAACTGATCGGACTCCACTGGAATTACATAGACGCAGTCGGGATTTTTCGGGTGCACGAGAAGGGCAAAGCCGAAATCTGACGGCACTCCGTTGGCAATGTCTATCCAGTTGTCGCCGCGATTGTCGGAGCGATACAGTCCCCAGTGATTCTGCAGGAAGAGCCGTTCGGGTTGATCCGGATGGAGTGCGATTTTGTGGACGCATTGCCCGAACTCGGGATATTTATCGGGCATGAACATGGCTCGGACACCGCGATTTTGCGCGGTCCATGTGCTTCCACCATCCTCGGTGCGGTAAACGCCGCCGGATGAGATAGCCACATACATGCGCTGCCGGTCGGCGGGATCGAGAACGATGGTGTGTAGAGCCAGACCTCCGTTGCCGGGCATCCAGCGGGGGCGATGAGGATGATCGAACAGACCGCGCACCAGCGACCAAGTTCCCCCACCGTCGCGGGATTCGAAAAGCGCGGCGGGTTCTACGCCGCAATAGAGCACGTTGGGCTCATCGGGGCGGCCGAGTGCAATCTGCCAGATATTTTTTAGGGAGACGCCCGTATCGGGAGGAAATCGCAAGGTGGCTTGCTGCGGGTTGGTCCAGCTCTTGCCGAAATCGTCGCTGGATCGGAGGAACGTTCCCCAGTAGCTCTGGGTCGCCGCCCATATGCGATGCTGGCCCTCGCGGTTGTCATAGGCCATCGCGTAAACCATGTGTCCATGGAAGTAGGGCCCGCCGACTTCCCAACGATTACGCTGCGCATTCGACCGAAGCAGAAACGCTCCTTTCGTCGTTCCCACCAGCAAAAGAGAGTCGCCCTTTCGAACCTGCGCATGTTTGACGCTGTGTAAGGTCGTAGTGGTCGGTGCACCTTGATTGGCGCTGGGTTCAGCGGAAACAATTGCTCCAGACTGAACAGCTTCGAGGGCGGCCTGAACTTCACCCGCGCGTTGATAACGCTGCGCCGGTTCCTTGGCCAGACAGCGTTGGATGATGGCCCACAAACCGGGAGGCACGGGAGGTCCCAGCAGTTTCGGGGTTTCGCGCAAGATGGCCGAGCTGATCTCAAACCCGGTGCGTCCTTCAAAGGGCAGGCGTCCCGAGGCCGATTCGTAGAGTAGGACGCCAAGCGCCCATAAATCGCTGCGCGAATCGGCCAGTTCGCCGCGCAGAATTTCAGGCGCCATGTAAGGTAAGGTGCCGCTCACGCTGGATGCGTCCTGGATCGTCGCCAGCGAGCGCGTAGTGCCCTCAAAGAATTCACTTCCGACCTGCTTGGCTAAACCGAAATCGAGGACCTTGACCAGACCGTCGGAGGCGACGACTATATTCGCGGTTTTCAGATCGCGATGAACGATGCCCCGGTCGTGAGCGCGGACCAGTGCGCGGGCAATCTGGATGCCATAACGTAAGACCGACTCGGGAGGCAGTCCGGCACCCGCGCTGAGGGCGTGCAGCGTCTTGCCCTCGACCAACTCCATCACGATGTAAAGTTCACCATCGGTCTCGCCTACTTCGTGGATGGTGCAAATGTTGGGATGAGCGAGAGCGGAAGAGGCTCGCGCCTCATGGAGCAGATTTTGGCTGGCTGAGGGGTTCAGCCGGACATCCTTGTTCACGACCTTTATGGCCACATCGCGGTGCAACACCTCGTCATAGGCGCGGTAAACAACTCCCATTCCTCCTTCCCCGATCTTGGCGACGATACGGTAGTGGCCGAGTTCCTGACCGATCACTGACACTCCTTTTCCGCCCCATGCTAGGCTGCGCTTTGGGCCTCCGTCAACGAGCTGAGCCAGGGACTAACGAATCGAGGCGGTCGCAGCAGAATCGTGTCGCAGCAAGATCGTAGCAAGAGCTGCCGGTCTGGGTTAGAATTGCGTCAACTCTTTCTTTGGAGAGTACGGCATGTCGCGCCAGCGTCTGCGTTTGGTCCGGACCTTGGGCTCGCCACGGTGATCGAGAGACCTGACATCGTCCCGCCAACTGCATTAGATTAATTGCTTTCTTCGCGTGTTTTGACCGCCTTTCATTTTGGTTGTTGGTTGTGGCTGCGACTGCCTGAGGTGTCCGTGGCGCGAGGGGCGACCGCACGTTCGGGGCTGCACAGATGATCGGCAAATCACTTCGCTCGTATCGCATCGAAGCCAAGCTCGGGGCTGGGGGGATGGGTGTGGTCTACAAGGCGGTGGATTCCCGCCTTGGCCGGACTGCCGCGATCAAGATTCTCTCCACGACGGCTTTGAACGCCGACCGAGAGCGCCGCTTTGTCCAGGAAGCGAAGGCAGCCTCGTCGCTGAACCATCCCAATATCGTCACCATCTACGACATCGACACCCAGGAGATCGATGGGAAGCCGGTGCAATACATCGCCATGGAGTACGTGGCGGGAGATACCCTCGATCACCTGATTGGCCGGAAGGGTCTGCGGGTCCGTGAAGCTTTGAAATATGCCATCCAGATCGCGGACGCACTGGCGGCAGCTCATGCCGCCGGCATTGTGCATCGCGACCTTAAGCCGGCAAACGTGATCGTAACGCCGCAGGGGCTGGTCAAGATCCTTGATTTCGGCTTGGCCAAGCTCAGTGAAGCAGCGGAAGCCGATGCCTATGCCGAGACTTTGCATGGCGAGGGATCGCCCATCACCGAGGTCGGTACGATCCTGGGAACGGTTGCCTACATGTCTCCGGAGCAAGCCGATGGCAAAAAGGTCGACGCGCGTTCGGACGTTTTTTCCTTTGGCTCGGTGCTCTACGAAATGGCAACCGGCCAGCGGGCCTTCGCGGGTGGTTCCAAGCTGTCGTCGCTTTCGGCGGTGCTCTACAAAGATCCGCAGCCGCCGTCGCAGTCTGCTCCCGAAATTCCACCGGAACTGGATCGGATTATTGCGAGATGTTTAAAGAAAGATCCGGAACGCCGCTGGCAAACCATGGCCGACGTGAAGGTCGCGTTGGAGGAGTTGCGGGAGGAGACGGATTCCAGCAAGGTCGGCCTGGTGAGTCCTGGGCCGGGACGAACGAAACAGGCCGCGAGAGAGGCGCTGGCCGGTTGCGAGGTTGCTGACTGGAATTGTGCTCGGGGTTGCACTAGGACTTGTTTCGGGGGCGTCTTATGAGCGGAAATTTTTCCGTCCGGAGCCGCCGTCGTTCCAGCGCTTGACGTTTCGTCGCGGTGATGTGACCTCGGCGAAGTTCGCTCCCGGCGACACCGTTGTCTATTCGGCCGAATGGGACGGGGCGCCATCGACGCTATTTTCGGCGCAACCCGGCAATCGCGAAGCGCGGCCATTGGAACTTCCCAGTGCCCGAGTACTTGCAATCTCGCCGAGCGGGGAAATGGCGATCCTGTTGGGCGGTGGAGAGGTCGGCACCCTGGCCCGTGTGCCCTTCGGTGGAGGCGCCCCCCGCGAAATCCTGGAGGGTGTGTATGGCGCGGATTGGGGTCCGGACGGGGAGTCGCTGGCCGTGGTGCGGGCGGTGGGCGGACGATACCAGCTGGAATATCCCGTGGGGACTGTTTTGTACCAGACCGACAAGCGACCGCCGATGATGCCGCGCGTGTCGGCAGACGGAAAACTGGTGGCTTTCTTCGATTATGACGCGGAGGTTGGAGATTATTCCCTCTGTGTCATCGGCCCAAGCCATCCCCGCCAGGTCCTGTCTCGCGGATGGCGCGCCATCGGCGCCTTGAACTGGTCGCCCGACCATTACGAAGTATGGTTCTCCGGCGGCCAACCCGGCGGTGATCCCGCGCTCTACGCGGTTACTCTCAAGGGTACTCAGCGGCTGGTTTCGCAGATGGGCGGAATGATCGTGATGCAAGACGTGGCCCGCGATGGCCGTGTCCTGCTCAGCACCGTCAATTCACGGCTCGGCATCCTCTACTTACCGCCGAACGGCGGTGCGCAACGCGACTTAGCCTGGCTGGACTCTTCCCTGATGTATGACCTTTCGAACGATGGTAAATCCATTGTCTTCGCCGAGCTTTCCAATGGCCAAGGTCGCAACTCTGCCATCTATCTGAGGAACACGGACGGCTCTCCTGCGATCCGCCTGGGCAATGGGCATCGACCCGCGCTCTCGCCCGACGGAAAATGGGTGGCATGCATCCACCACGAAGGAGAGCGCTCGGGTCTGATGTTGCTTCCCACCGGCCCCGGAGAATCGCGCTTTCCGAAGATCGAAGGAATCCACTTCGACGGTGTGGAATGGTTCCCGGACAATAAGCGCCTTCTGTTCACCGGCAATGAGACCGGTCATGAAACGCGCACCTGGATCTACGACCTGGAAGACAACAAATGGGCGCCACTCACTCCCGAAGGCACGCGGGGTACGCGAGTTTCGCCCGACGGACGATGGTTCATCACCGTAGATGCGCACAAGTTACTGCTGTCGCCCGTGGGCGGCGGGGAGTCCAAATCAATGGCTGACTTGCAGAACGGCGAAACCGTTGTGCGATGGAGCGGCGACGGTCGGTATTTATTCCTGCAACAGCGCGAACCCTCCAGCATCAAGATCAGCCGACTCGAGGTTGCCACTTACCGCCGGGAGCCTTGGATGGTCGTGAGGGTTCCTGAGCCCGGGGCGGAGTTTTTTGGGCCGTTGGCTCTATCTGCCGATGGGAAGGCGTGCGCGTCTACCTTCCAGCACGATCTTGCCAATCTGTTCCTGGTAAAGGGTTTGAAATAGTCAGAGATGAAGAAAGCCAGCGGGGGATAGTTCCTTAAATATCTCAACGATGCAGTTTCGGAATGTTCCTTGGCAATCCTGCACGTGCTGAGTTTTCAAAAGACCAGTTCGCTGAACAGAGTTGCTACGGATACATGCCATTTGGCCAGCTACGGTTATCGCACACCGACCGTCTGGGAAAAACGACTTCGCCGACTTTAATCTGCTTCGGGCAACCATTGTTGTCTAATACAAACGTCAGCTTTTCGTGATCATAGGAACTGTCTGGAGGTAACTCCCAAACGTCAGCCGATGCTTTGCGGAGCGGGATGTATTCCATTTCGAGCAAGGCTGTGAGCTGGTTATTTCGGTCCATGAGGTAGAGGACGTTGTAGTCCCACCCGTACCCGCCGAGAAGCTTGCTCCATTCCGGCGGCACAGGCGTTTCCGGCGCTTCCGGCACGCGTCTGTAGACCTCGTCGGTATTACCGTTTGCGATGATTCCGCTTGCCGAGGGAGTGATCTTCCAGCCCCACCCGTTCCGGTCGTCCGTCAGAAGAGAACCGTCCCCTCGCTGCCGCAGCTCGCTTCTCTCTCCATCCTGCAGAGGTTCGATAAACAGTTTCCGGTCGCGCTCGAAAATCTGGATCGCATCCGACCCTTTCTCATAACGCCCAGCGAGCTTGAGTCTCATATCGGGCGGGACATCTGAGGGAATCAGCACAGACGGCAGGGGTTTGCCCTGCCGCACCGCCAACATGAGTCGAAGCGCCGTGAATGCAATGTGCCAGCACACTTCAGAAGAGTTGTCCATATTGGTGATGACCACTGCGCCGATCTTCTCCGTCGGCATGGCAAGCACCTCCGTCGAAAAGCCATAGATGCCGCCGCGGTGACCGACCATCTTGAGTCCGTCGACGTTTAGCAGTGCGAAACCCAAACCGAAGCCGGAATCTGAACCTTGTGGAGCAAGCATTTGCTGCAAGGTTGCCGGCTTGAGTATCCGACCGTTCAAGCCTTGACCACCCGCAAACAGTGACCTTAGAAAGCGGCTCTGGTCAAGGACCGTTGAGTACATGTTTCCCGCCGGGCCGGTCCCCAATGCAAAAGTGGGGGCCTGGAAGACCTTGCCGTCGTACGTCCACATGTAGCCCTTTGCGAGATTACGCAAAAGCGAAGGATCGAGATTGAAGGAACTGCTCTCCAGCCGCAGCGGACGGAGCAGGGTCTCTTTCAAATACTGGGCGTAGGGCTTGCGGGTCACAGATTCGAGAACCAACCCGGCCACCGTGTCTCCGGCGTTCGAATACTTCGTATGCGTCCCAGGAGCATAGACGAGATCGGTTGAGTTTAGACTCTTCACTACCTCGGCGAGGGAAGGTTCCGTGCTGTCGAAGTAGCTTCCAACGGGAGGCTCGCGCACCAGCCCGGCGCGATGGGTCATGAGTTCGCGAAGGGTAATCGGAGTACCGAACGGATTATTAGGGTGAAAATCCGGGACGTATTTCGTGACCGGTGCGTCAAGGTCAAGTTGACCGCGCTCCAGCAGTTGCATGATCGCAATGTCGGTGAAGAGCTTGGAAACCGATCCCACCCGATAAACCGTCTCGGCGGTGGCGGCGCTTTTCTTGTCGGGATCTGCAGAACCGAAGCCCTGCGCCCAAACGATCTGCTGATCGTCGACCAGCGCCACCGAGAGTCCGGGCAGGTGCTTCTCAGAAACGTTGTATTCAGCGAGCTTCTGCAGTTGAGCTGCGACCTGTGCGTAGCGATCCGATGCCGGGATGATCGCCGTCTGCCCATCGGCACCCATGAAACTTGCGAGCACGACCAAAAAAACGAAGCTCGCGCTTCGGTTTTTCGAACTTTTGGACAAACAGGGCTCCTCGCATCGCCGGAGTTGGCTTTTAGACGCCTGGGAGAAGAGTAAGCGAGCCGCTCTGCTCTCATTTTGAACATTCTTCCGAAATTGTTGATGAATGGCCGATGGCGGCTAGAGTAAGGAACCTAATCAGAGTGTCTCTGGGCCCGGTTTCAGATTTCCCTCACCCCGATCGCTGACGCTTCGGTTTCAAATTCAGGGTACGGATAAGTCGGAATAAGTGGTTGGGATGCACCCCGAGGTTTCTGGCAGCTTCCGTGTAGTTTCCATCCGCCTGCTCGATGGCCCGTTCAATCAGGGTCTTTTTCGCCTCGCGGATGCCGTCGTGCAGGGCGTTGACGGGCTCCCCGGCAGCGGCTGTCTCTTCCAAAACAGACTCCGGCAGATCTTCGGGAAGAATCAATTCCGTCGAACCCAGGACCACGGCGCGCTCAATGGCGTTCTCCAGTTCGCGCACATTGCCGGGCCAGTCGTAGCGCATGAGGCAAGCGCGAGCCTGCGGAGAAATGCCCGCCACACGCCGTTTTACTTTTTGACTGTAGTTTGCCGCGAAGAATGCGGCGAGCAGTGGGATATCCTCTCGCCGCTCGCGCAAGGCCGGCATGCGGAGCGAGACTACGTTCAGGCGATAGTAAAGATCCGGGCGAAACGCTCCGCTGCGGGACGCCTCTTTCAGATCGCGATTGGTGGCGGCGATCAGCCGGATGTCGAGTTTGATCGGACGCGTCCCTCCGACTCGTTCGAACTCCCGCTCCTGCAGGACCCGCAGAAGCTTGGCCTGCATCGCGACGGCAAGCTCCCCAATTTCGTCCAGAAAAACTGAGCCGCCTTCGGCGACCTCGAGTTTCCCCTTCTTCTGGGAGACGGCCCCGGTGAAGGATCCCTTTTCATGCCCGAACAACTCGCTCTCCAGCAAGGTTTCGGTGATGGCCGCACAGTTAATGGCTACAAATGGCTTGTCTTTGCGCCCACTATTTTCGTGGATCGCCCGCGCCACCAGTTCCTTACCAGTGCCGCTATCCCCCGAGATCAGGACCGTCGAATCGCGACCCGCAACCCTGGAAACGAACTCATAGACTTCGTGCATGGCCTTGCTCTCCCCGACCATGCTGTGATGGATATTGAGTTCTTCGTGGAGGCGGCGATTCTCTCCTCCCAGCCACTCCAGGTGCCGTGCATTCTCAATGGTCAGCGCGGCGATGTTGCCTAGCGCCGAAACTAACTGCAATAGGTCGGAGTCGAAGCGTACGCCGGGCGAACTGGCGTCAAGGTAGATCACCCCCAGCAGCTTGTCCTGTACCGCCAGAGGGACGGCCAGGACCGATCCCACCTTCGGCGCCATCAAGCTATCCGCGTCCCGCAAGGTCTCGTCGCTCAGGACGTCGTTCGAAAGCACGGCAAGATTCTCCTCTAGAACGCGGGTCAGGATCGTCTGGCTGGCGTGAACCGGCTGGTTCCCTCCCAGGCGGCGGTCTCGGCCCCGGATCGAAGAAAAACCTGGCGTCCCATTATCGGTCAACAAGATAGCGGCTCGATCCGCCGGGACAATCTCGAGCACGACCTCCAGGACTTTCTCCTGCACGGCGTCCAGGCCACGCACCGAGTTCAAGGTTCGGCTGAAAGCGAGCAATACGTTGAGATCGCGAACTGTTTTTGCCGTGGCGGGCAAGCCCTCCGGTCGAGGAGACTGAAGGTAACGCAGGTCCTCCTTTCGCAGGATCACCGTGGGCCCACCGGGCGTCGGAGTAGCGTCGAGCCGCAGCGGCGCGCTGCTGGTGGCCGGCTCAGGGTTTGCTCCCTGGAAGATAAAGATTGAGTTTCCAATACGAATCTCGTCACCGTGGGCGAGAACCCGGTCCCGTACAGGCACGCCGCTTACGAAGGTGTTATTGCGGCTCTCCAGATCCTGAAGCCGGAACCCTTCCCCTTCTTTGTGGATGACGCAATGGCGACGCGATACCAGGCCGTCGAGAAGTGAGATTTCGTTCGACGGGTCCCGACCGATGGAGACTTCATCCTTGCTGAGCCGGAACAGCTTACCTTTGAGGGGGCCACTGACCGCCTCCAGCCGTGCCCCGCTCGCAGGGGCGGTAACCTCTTCACTCGAATGGCCCATGACGGAATGAGTATATCCCGGACATAGCGCGCTCCGGGGTGCATCCCCACCTACATATGGGCCACACCTAACATAAATGTTAGGTGACAAGCGTCTTTGTTTGGATACCCGATCCCGCGGGGATAGCGTCAGGCTGCCCAACTAGCCGAAAACTCCAAAGTAACCTTGATTTTTCCCGCTAATTCTGCTCATAAGGCGCGGCCGGAGCGGTATCAGGTTTGGCACGCTGCTTGCTTTTACAAAAGCACTTGCGACGGACGAGCCGAGCAAGGAAACAAAATTCCCCAGGACCCAAAGGAGCAAGACCCATGGTTCAAATCAATGTAAAGCGTGCAATCAGGATTGCGATTCTAGTGGTAGGGCTGGCAGGTACCTTCGTCGCTGCTACCATGCAGCCCGTCGCCGTCGCAGATGGCGGCCCAATTTTCCTGTGCCCCCCGGGCGACCACCACTGCGTAGCTAACCTGCCACCGCTGAGCTAGGTGCACTCGGACGCAACGTCAAGTCGTAAACAAGAAGCGGTGGTGAAGTCGGGCCGAGCACTTCGGGCTCGCAATCTTCAAGGCTGGCGGCAGTTCATAACCCGCCAGCCATTATTTTTTGGCTCAAAGGAATGCCGCCGCATTCTCCATTGCCCACTGGTCCATCGTAATCGGCGTCCGTCCGAGAACGCGCTCGACGGTGTCGGAGACCTGTGCCAGCCGCCCTTCGCGAATCGCTCGCCATAACGAGACGTGCGCCTCAGTCTCCTCCGCCGATGCCCCGCTGGCTGCATATCTCTGGCGTGCTTCCTCGTCGGAGATGGGCTGGAACCTGAGCCTTTTGCCAATTGCGGTTCCCAACTTCTCCGTCACCTCGGCGAAGGTCAGGGCTTCCGGCCCGCTGATGGGCATCGATTCACCGACATACTCGCGCGTCGTTAATGCCTTCGTCGCTACCGCGGCGATATCGTCGGAATGAATGAACGCTCTCCTGCCGTCTCCGGTAGAGGAACGAATCACACCTTCGCTTTTGATGGAGGGCGCCCACGCCAACAGATTCGACATGAACCCAGTGGGTTGCAGGAAGGTAAAAGCTATTCCGCTGGCAAGGATCGCCGCTTCGCCTCGTTCATGCCATGCACCAATCGCGAGCCTCTGCTTCACATCCATCGACGAAAGTTTGACGAGATGCTTCACCCCAACGGCTTTGGCGACCCGCGCCGCCGCTTCGTCTCGCACTGGGATTTGGGGTCCGATGTTGACGAGAAAGAGTGCATCGGCTCCTTCCAGTGCGGTCCTAAGCGATGCCGGGTCTGCGAGATCGCCAACGAAGGTATCTACGCGATCCCCGAAGCGCGATCGTGCCTTCTTTTCTTCCCGCACGAAGACTCGTGGCCGGTCGCCGCGCTGGAGTAGCAGCTCGACGACCCTTGCTCCGACGTCTCCGGTTGCCCCGGTAATGAGATAAGTCATAGTCGTCTCCGTGGTGAGCATCCATGAACTTATATGTACGAATGCTCATAATATTAGGCAAGGTTACGATGGCGATATCTGTATGTCTACTCGCGTTGACAAAGCCACATATCAGTACGATTTAAGAAGTAGATACGATAACATTTTGAGTTTTACTCACATTTGGTCTATGCTCGAGTCCATGGTATCGAAGGCGGCGAAAGCGTTCATCCGACGTCGGCCAAAGCAGCGCCGCTCCCGGGAGACGGTCGAGGCAGTACTGGACGCCGTGATACGGCTTCTGAAGCGGCATGGCTCCGATGCCATCACTACCAACCGCATTGCCGAGGTTGCGGGGGTGAGTATCGGCTCTGTTTACCAATACTTCCCTGACAAACGTGCGATCTTCAGTGCCTTGCACCAACGTCACGTAGATCAGATCGATCGTTTGGTTCAGAACACTCTGGTTGACCACGCCGCATCGCCGCTTGAAGATCTCATACGCTCCATGGTCGAGGCGATGATCGACGCCCATGCGCCGGACCCGGAGCTTTACGAATTGTTGATGACGCAGGTTCCGCATAGGGCAGACGGAACGCGGGATTTTGCCGTGCGCCTTCACGGTGCATTCCTGCTTGCGATCTCCGCGAGAGCCCACGAGTTAAAGAGGGGGCGTGATCTCAACAAGGTTGTCTTCGTTGTGACCCATATGGTTGAGGCGCTCTCGCACGGGGCTATACTGCGCCGGCCCGCGACCATGTCGCTCGCGGAAGCAAAGCAAGAGGCTGTCCGGGCGGTGTTGGCCTATCTACACGCGTGAGGTACGAACTCAATCTCGAGAAGGATCCAGAGATCGCAGCCTTGGGCACCAACTGGAGCAGCCCGAGCGTCAGCCTAGCCGCGGCTCAGGCGCATGGAATTTGCCACGACCGAGAGGCTCGAGAGCAACATAGCGGAGGCGGCCATGATGGGGTTCAGGACTCCCACAACGGCGAGGGTAATTCCGACGGTGTTGTAGAAGAATGCCCAGAAGAGGTTCTGGCGCACGACCTTCATTGTTTTCTGCGAGAGGTCGAAGACCTCGAGAATTCTGGGCAGAGAGCCGTTCATCAACACGACGGCAGCAGCTTTCATGGCGACGTCGGTGCCCGAGCCCATGGCGATCCCGAGATCCGCCTGGGCGAGGGCGGGAGCGTCGTTGATCCCGTCGCCCACCATGGCAACCACGGCACCTCGTGCTTGCAGGCGCCGGACCGCCTCCGCTTTTTCTTCGGGGAGAACCTCGGCGTCGCTGGCGTCGATCCCCAGCCGTGAGGCGGTCCATTTTGTTGTGGCCTGGGAATCGCCCGAGACCAGCCGGACGACAATGCCTCGGCGCTTGAGTTCCACCGCCAGCGCGATTGCCTCGGGCTTCAGACGATCTCCAAACGCGATGAGGGCCTGGAGGTCGCCATCCCAGCCGACACAGGAGACGGTTTTGCCTTCTGCCTCCCATGCGCGAGCTTGCTGCTCGGCGCTCTCGTCGAGCATGATTCCTAGTTCGTTGGCGACGCGGCGATTGCCGGCAAAAATTTGCTTGCCTTGGACAATGCCGGTGATGCCGCGGCCCTTGAGGATCTGTACAGAGGTTGCGTCGTGGAGCTTTGCCCCAGACTGGCGAGCGAATTGGGTGACCGCTACGCCGAGCGGGTGCTCGGAATACTGCTCCAGTGACGCCAGAAGGGAGAGCGCCTCGTCGTCCGGCTCCGCGTAGCCGGTGGGGAGCAAAGGCCGCGAGTCGGAGTCGGAATGGTCGGCGCCGACGGTCCCTGCAAGGACAGCCTGGGCACGGGACTGCCGGCAGTCTAGGATGCCCACAACCGAGAACCTTCCTTCCGTCACGGTGCCGGTTTTGTCGAGAATGACAGTGTCAACCTTGCGCACAGTTTCAAGAACGCGGCCGTCGCGAACGAGAATTCCGCGGCGAGACGCTGCGCCGAAAGCAGCCGTTATCGCCAACGGCGTTGCCAGTCCCAGCGCGCAAGGGCAGGCAATCACCAGCACGGAGATGGCTCGCATGAGGGCGTGGTCCGCGCTTGCCGTACCGCCAATCCACGTGAAGAAAAATGTGAGGAGCGCGATCAACACGACGCAGGGGACGAAAATGCGCGAGACGCGGTCGACCGTGCGCTCCAAGTTGGATCGGTTGCTGAGAGCGTGCTCGACGAGGGCCACGATGCGCGCCAGGGTCGAACAACCCGCCGACTCGGTGGCACGGACGGTCAGGACACCATCAAGATTGATGCTGCCAGCAGCCACGGATTCGCCGGGACGCTTCCCGACTGGATGAGATTCGCCGGTCAACAGCGCCTCGTCCGTGTGAGAGTCGCCTTCCACGACACGGCCATCGGCGGGGATGCGCTCGCCGGCCTTGACTACAAAGAGGTCTCCGGGAGTGAGAGCGTCGACGCTGACCAATCGCTCGGCTCCGCCGGCCAGCAGGCGAACCTTGTTCGGCATCATGCGATGCAGTTCGGTGATCCAGGCAGAGACTCGTTCCTTGGCACCGCGCTCGATGAGCTTGCCCGCCAGCACGAGAGCCACGATGACGGTTGCGGTGTCGAAGTACAGATGGATTTCGCCGCGAAAAGACTGCACCACGCTGTATCCATAGGCCGCGAGAATTCCGAGAGCCAGCAGAGACTCCATGCGAATGCTGCCTTGCAGCAGTCCTCGCCAGGCGATCCGCAGGATCGGCTGCCCACAATAGAAGACGACCGGCGTGGCCATGGCCATAAGCAGGAAGGGCAGGCCGCGGCGCACGCTGCCGGAGATATGCTCGAAATATCCCGCGTAGAGCACCAGGCTGAAGCTCATGACGTTGGCCCACAGAAAGGCGGCCAGACCGGTCCGGATAATCAAGTCGCGGCGTTCGGCGTCGGCGACATCGTTGTCGTCAGCGTACCGCTGCGCCTTGTAGCCCAGACTGGTGATGCGACTTATGATGTGTTCGGGGGGCAGAGTCTGCGGGTAATACTCGACCTTCACCAGATCGGAGGCGAATGAAGCCTCCACCCGCGCTACGCCTGGCGCCGCCGTCAGAGCGTGCTCAATCAGCCATGCACAGGAAGTGCACCACATGCCGGCGACGTGAAGGAGCAATTCCTCAGCGGGCACGGCGGGAGCGGCGCTGTAAGCTGACTTTGGGTCTTGCGCAACGCCTCTTGCGTCGTCGGGGCCGCGATTGGAAATGAGTCCGAGTTGGAGGCTACGCTGGAAGAGTTCGGTCTGGCGAATGTCCTGACCGGCGCCGATGGCGCCGCTCTCCCAGAGGATGAGATAGACGTTCATGCAGCCGAGGCAGCAGAAGAAGCGGTCGGCCTGGCCGACACGCTGATGCAGAGGACGCTGGCCGCATCCCAGGCTACACAAGTCGCATTCTCTGCCGGCGGTCATGAGCGCGAACCTCTTTTTCAATGCGAGTGTTGGGAACTCGCAGCTGTGGGCTTGCCGTGCTCATCGAGGAAGACCGGGTTCGTGCGTTTGGTCACGGCATAACAGAAAACCAGAATACCGATGAAGAGCACAAAGACGAATCCCAGAAAATACGCGAGCGGTGCCGGCTTTTTTCCGGCGCGCTCCGATGCGATGGCCATAGAACTCATGCTCCAACTCCTTATTGAACACCACGTTTACACCGCAAAGAGACGCGTGAAGCGAACCGCCTCATCGTGAGTCTGTCGACGGCGTGATAAAAGTCTCCTCGAACACATCCCGTTCATTACCAACTTTGCTGACCACGCGAAAATGATTTACGCCAGGGGGTACGTTTGCCGAGGGCGGAGCTGCAATCTCGACAGCCTGCTCCAAGGTCTGTCCCGGATTGACGACCACCGCATTTTCGAAATCGACGAAGCTCGTCCCCGGCAATCCTTCAATGGAAAATTGCGCGATGGCTTGCTCGTGCCCGCGATTCGCCACTTGCAGGCGGAAACGGTTGTAGACCGTCCCGTCTTTGCCTAAGCGGTACATCGTAGTGCGGTCGGGCGCGATCCGGACCAGTACCGCGCGCCGCATGGAAAGAGCGGTGAACAGGCCAGCGCCATAACAAAGGATGATCAGCAGGACGACGACGCGTTTGGCATTGCGCAGTCCGACTTTCTGATACCACGGCTTGTCTCCAGTTCCGAGCTTTTCGCCGTGCTCTCCCCATACGTAGTGGATCAAGCCCTGCTTGCCCAAGCGGCCGAGCACGTCGACGCAGGCGTCGATGCACTCGCCGCAGTGGATGCACTCGATCTGATAGGGAGAAGTGCGGATGTCGATTCCCATGTGGCAGATGCGCACGCATTTCCCGCACTCGATGCATTCGCGGTTCTCATCGCGGTAGTGGACGATGAGCGTGTCGCCGTCCCCCAGCATTCCTTGCAGGTATCCGTAAGGACAAACTGTGGTGCAGAAACGCTGGCGGAGGAAGAGAAAATCTAGCAGTGTCAGCAGCGTGGTGCTCGCGCCCGCTAGGCCGCCGGCCGTTTTGATGTCGAGTGCCAATAGGCGATGGAGCAGGTCGCGAGGCTCCACGAAGTAAGAAATGAAGACAAAGGCCAGAATGACCGAAGCCGCCGCTGCGATCGAATAAAAGAGAAACTTGCTCAGGAGCTTTCGTGGTCCAGCGCTCCAGCGGACGTACTTGTTCACGCTGCGGGTCAGCTTGCTCTCGAGTGCCAGCGAGGCTTCACTGAAGATCATCTGCGGGCAGAGGTATCCGCAGTAGACGCGGCCGTAGAGCATGGCCATCGCCGCGACGATGAACATGAGAAACATGAGTGAGAAGAAGATGATAGAAAACTCGCTGATCCAGAGTTCGTAGCCGAAAAAGTAGAAGCGCTGATGCGGGATGTCGGCGCGCATCAGGTTGGCGAAGGGCAACGCGAAGAAGATCACAACGCACGCTACATGGATCGCCTTGCGAAAGCGATGGAAGGAAAGCGACTTTTGTGGCGGCGTGGCGGGCTTGCGGTCGCACTTCGGCAACGGCTTGGTGGAGACCGAGATGTTTGGGGCGCCCGGCTTGGCTTCAGTGGTGGCCATGCATGTGGCCTCCGGTGAGGAGCATCCCCGGCATGGTGCCACGCCACACCAACAGCACTCCCATGAGTGTGATCCCGGCCGCGGCCAGTTGGCTTCCGAAGCGGTTCAGCCGCATGCGGATCGCGGACGAGAACATGCCCAGCGCCACCAGCGATCCGGCCGTTCCCAGTCCAAAGGCCAGCATGCTGGCTGCGCCTGCGAAGGGTGATCCGGTTGCCATGGCCCTAAACAGCGCGGCATAGATTAGCCCGCACGGCAGGAAACCGAGCGCCAGTCCTAGAACGAAGCGGTTGCCCGAGCCGGGCGCCGAAAGTAGTTTGCCGGCGCGCCGTAGGAACGACGACGGAATTCGGAACAGACTATTCCCCAGCAGACTCGCTGGAATTACGCCGAGCATGGAGATGCCGACCGCGATCATCAATCCGCCCGAGACGATGGCCAGCACGTGAGTGAGTCCCGCCAGCCTTCCTAACAGTCCGAGCGTTCCGCCGGCTATGCCGGCGACAGCGCCGAGGGTCGCGTAAGTGAGGACACGTCCGGCGTTGTAGGCCACGTGGTTTGCGAGAAGAGATACAACGGGAGAACCGGAGGAAGGGCCTTTTTTCAAATCGCCCAGGGCGACGCTATAAGAGAGGACGATCGGGCCGCACATCTGCACGCAATGGAGACTGCTGATCAGCCCCAGCATGAACATGACGCCGAACTCAAGCGGGGTCACGACTGCCCTTCTGCCACGGGCTGAGCCACGCTGCCAACGTACTGAATCTTGGCGTTGGGCGTGGGCACGGTGACGCACTCGCGATAGAACTCGAACTTCTTCATGATGACGGCGTGGGTCGGGCAGCGCGACGCGCACAGGCCGCAGCGGATGCAGCTGGTCTCGTCCTTCAGCATGACGCCGCCGAGCGCGTCGAGTTCGCGGCGATCCATGGCGCGCAACTCATCGCGGCTGATGCCGAGCGTGCCGGCGACCATGTCGTGCCACTGCTCGTCCTTGCATAGTTCACTGAGGCCAACCAGGCGGATGAGATTTTGCGGGCAGACATCAACGCAGCCGTTACAGGCGATACAAGTGGACGTGTCGAAAACCGTGTTGACGTTGCAGCGCAGGCAGCGCAGGGCCTGGCGGTGTGCGTCTGCGATGGAGAAGTCCTCTTCGATAATGGCGAGAGAAGTCGACCGCTGGGTTGCGTCGAGAACCGGCGGAGTGGCGCGCGGCAGGCGATCCCATCCCTCGGCCATGGTGTAGACGGCGGGCGACCATTGGCTGCGAACCGCAATGTCGGTGCGGGTGCCGCGGAGGAAATCGTGCATGGAACGCGCCGCAATCTGGGCCGACGCGATGGCATCGATGAACAATCGCGGCCCGTGCGCGATGTCGCCGCAAGCGAAGACGTCGGGCGCCGTGGTCTGGTAGGTCTCGCGGTTGACCTTGATCAGGCCGCGCTCGCTTGCGACTCCATCTTCTGGCTTCAGGAAGGATAGGTCTGAGGTCTGACCGATGGCGTAAATAATGGTGTCGGCAGGAATGTCTTCGACATCGGTCTCGTCAAAATTGGGGTTGAATCGGCCAGTCGAGTCGAATACCGACGTGCAGCGAATTGTGCGCAGGGCGGTGACGGTACCGTTGTCGCCGAAGATTGCCTTGGGCCCGCGCGAACTGTGAAGCTTGAGACCTTCCTCTTCACCCTCGATGATTTCAACTTCGTCGGCGGGCATCTCCTCGCGCTTTTCCAGGCATACGACATGCACTTCCTTGTCGCCGCTCAGGCGCAGGGCGGAACGGGCGACGTCGTAGGCGACTTGCTCGCCGCGTTCCATGTCGGCGATGGCTTCGCTGCGCGTGGTCGCTCCCGCGGGGCGGACAGCGGAGCGGGCGACGTCGTAGGCCACGTTGCCACCGCCAATAACAACAATGCGGCGGCCCAGGGGAAGAGGCTTGCCTTCGTTGAAGGCACGAAGAAAGTCCATGCCGTCGTAGACCATTTCGCGGTCGGATCCGGGCAGTGGCAGCTTGCGTCCCTTGGGAAGGCCAATGCCGAGGAAGATCGCCTTATAGCCTTGGCGGCGAAGATCGGCGATGGTGAAGTCGCGTCCCAAACGCATGTTGCACTTCAGATCCACGCCAAGCGACAGGATGGCTTGAATTTCGTTCTTCACCAGATCGCGCGGCAAGCGGAAGACTGGAACACCGACCGTCAGCATTCCGCCGGGCTCAGAGTTCCCCTCGAAGACAGTGACGTTATAACCGATCTGCGTGAGGTCGTGGGCGACGGTCAATCCGGAAACGCCGGCGCCTACGACCGCAATTTTTTCGTAGTTGCCGCGGTTGGGCGGCAGCATCCGCTGATCGCAGCCTTCGCGATGAACCCGGAAGTCACCGGCCTCCGGCCCAAACTGGGCGGTGACGAAGCGCTTCAGCGAGCGAATGGAAACCGGAGCGTCGACGTCGCCGCGCCGGCAGTTCAGTTCGCAGGGAGCGCCACACACCCGGCCGCAGATCGAAGCGAACGGGTTGGTGGCGCGGGCGATGCGATAGGCGTCTTGGTAGCGGCCTTCGCCGATGGCGGTTACATAACCGCACGCGTTGGTGTGCACGGGGCAGGCCTGCTGGCACTTGACCATCTTGATCCAGTAGTCGGCCCCTTCAATCACCTCGAATTGTGCCCATTCGCTCATTAGTTCTGGCTTCTAGTCTTTGTGAACGGCTTTGAATCCAAACGCAATTACGATCACTGCGAAGACCACAACCATTGCGATGACCGCATACATGAATGCGGGAGACGACTGTGTCGCTGAATTGAACTGGCGAACCAGCGCCCCGCGGTCGGAATGGTTGACCTCACCATTCATGTAAATGAATAAGTATCCAATCACGGCAGCCATGATCACGATGTAGGCAAACTTCAGAAACGTGGGCACGCCTGTACCCTTGCGTTCCGTTATCCAGCCATCGGCGTAATCCTGAATCTCACTCTCTGGTTCCTTCTCAACTTTAGTTTCAGGCATCTTGATCTCCCTCAATCCTTCTTGGCATCGTGATCGTGCCGCCTTCATCGTCGGCAAGCATGCGATACTTCGGCTCTTCACTCTGACTTCCCCAGTACCCGTCGTGGCGGGAGCGTACGAGAAAGAAGATCGCTCCCGCGACGCACAGAAAAAACAGAAAGTACGCGAGAAAAATGCTCGGGTATGTGTAGTCGCTCATTGAACACTCACTTCTCGTAGTCGTTGTCCGGTCGCCAGTTCTTGGCCCGGCCGAGCGTCTGGATATAAGCCACGAGCGCGTTGAAGTCTTCTTCGTTGTTGGCGATCCACGGGAACGGCGGCATGACCGAGCCTGGAACCAGGTCGCGCGGATTGCGGAAGTGCGTGCGGTGCCACTGCCGGTCATACTTGCCGCCAACGCGGGAAAGATCCGGGCCGGTCCGCTTGGTTCCGAACATGTGCGGACTGTCGTAGACAAACTCGTCGGGCGTGGAAATGGGCGAGTCCACGCCTTTCCAGCCAGAACGCTTGGTGTCGGCCAGCAGCGTGCGGGTTTGCTGCGTATGGCAGTACCAGCAGCCCTCCTTCACATAAATGGCGCGCCCTTTGAGTTGAAGTTCGGTGTAGGGTTGCAGTTTCCCAGTCGGTCCCTTCGAAGGATCGCTGTTCTCAAACGGCTTCGACCAACTCTTGTCGATCAGCGGCGGAACGACCGTGGTGAGCAATCCTCCGATGAAGAAAAACACCAGGGCGGCGATCACAAAGCCAACGGCGCTTTTGTCAGTTTTATCCAGCATGTATTCCTCCTCAAACGGTAACGGCCGGCACGGGTTCAGGCCGCGCGGTCGGCTGGCCACTACCGACGACGGTAGCCAGAATGTTGAACAGGAACGTGGCAATGCCGCAGAACATCAGCACGCCCGAGAAGAAGCGCACCGTCCACACCGGCTTCAGTGCCACCACTGTGTCGATGAACGGAATCGACGGGTTATTCCACTGCCACCCCTGCCAGAAGCCGCCCAGCCATAGCGTCACGAAAAACCCGAGGCCGCCGATCATGAAGAACCAGAATGTCCAGTTGGCCAGCGCGTCGGAGTGCAGCTTGGTCTTGAACATTCGCGGAATCACGTAGTAGCTGCCGGCGATGGCGAAGAACGAGAAGCAGCCGAGCAGCGCCATGTGCGCGTGACCTGGGATCCAGTCGGTCTTGGAGACGATGGCGTTGACCGACCGCAGGCTGTGCATCGGTCCTTGGAAGCAGGTCAGGAGGTAGAAGACGACGCCTGACATGAGGAACTTCAGCGGAACATTGTCCCGCAGCTGATGCCATTGCCCTTTCATCGTGGCGAAGAAGTTGTAGACCACGGTCCACACCGGGATCAGCAGCATGACCGAGAAGGCGATGGCGATGGTCTGCAACCACTGCGAAATTGGCCCGTGCAACATGTGGTGCGCGCCGGTCCAGACGTAGACGAAAGCCAGCGACCAGAAGCCGATCATCGACAGCTTATGGCTGTAGAGCGGCGTGTTCGAGGCTTTGGGAATGAAGTAGTACGCCATGGCCAGGCCGATCGGCGTGAAGATCAAACCGACCGCGTTGTGCACGTACATCCAGTTGAGGTTCGCCTGGTTGGTTCCGGTGGTGAACAGCACGGCGATGTTGCCGGTGCTGTAGACGAACGTGGTCCACAGGATGGTCGCCATCGTGTACCAGAGGCTGACGTACATCTGCTGGTAGCGGCGGGTGGCGATGGTGGCAAAAATGTTGATTCCGAACATGACCCAGGCCACGACGACGAGCGCCACCAGCGGCATGGGCAGTTCGGCGTATTCCCATCCTTTGTTGTAGCCGGCAGGCAGGGCATAGACCGCGCCGAGAACGATCACGTTCCACAAGATGGCGGTGGCGACGCCCAGCTTCTCGCTCCACAACTTGACGCCGCAAAGGCGCGGAACCACGTAGTAGGCAAGCCCGAGGTCGGCCGGGAGAAGCCAGCCAAAGAGCATTCCGTTCACGTGCAGCGGCCGCAGGCGCCCGTAAGAAAGATAGGCGACGCTGCCCAACAGCTGCGGCCAGACGAATTTGGCCGCGATGGTCAGGGCAATGATTCCGACGATAAAGAAATAAGCGATCGCGCTGAGCAAGAACCACTTCGCTGTCGTGTCTTCATGAATCGAATCGGCCAATGGCACGGCGCCGATCGGTGTTGCGCGCGTTACTTGCACCCCTGGCATAGCACCTCCTGTTTCACCTGCCACGTGAGCGCTGGAGACTTCTCACTGGGAGGTGAAACCTGCGGATTCAAACTGCGAATGAAATTGATGAGATCGCCAACGTCGTTCTGCGTCAGGCCATAGTCGATCCACGAGGGCATGGCCGTTCCCTGCACGCCGTAGAGGATGGAGTCGAACAAGCGCCGATCCGCCACCTTGTTCACGAAGAAGGAATTGCGCAGGTTCCGCGGGCGCGGGCTGATATCCAGCGAGTTCGGGCCTTTGCCGTCGGCCTTGCGGCCGTGGCAGCCCGTGCAACGCTGCAGGAAAATCGCCTCGCCGCGATGGATCGAGTCCGCGCTGGACGCGACCGGGTTCTGCTCCGGCACTTTGTGGGCCTTCAGTTCCGGCCGCGGTTCTTTGACGAAAGTTTGAAAGACGTAAGTCAAAACCGCGCGGCGCTGCTCGTCGGTCAGCACGCGCTCCCACGGCGGCATCGAGGTTCCGGGCACCCCGCTCTTCAGAGACTGCAGGAAGCGGTCCTCACTCTTGCTGTTCATGAAGGCAACTTTGGTGAGATCGCGCGGTGCCGGATCAAGATAGAGATTCGTCACACCCTTGCCGTCGCCGTTTTCTCCGTGGCAGCGGGCGCAGAGGCCTTTGTAGATCTCTTCGCCGGTCTTGAGGTTCGGCGGAGCGCTGCGCGTTTTCAGATAGGCGGAGATCGAAGCGAAGTCGGGCTCGGCGAAGCCGAATACCGGCATGATGGAGTCGGGGATGCGCGACTTCGGTTCGCGGAAGTGCGCCATCATCCAGTCTTCGTCGCGAATCAATCCTTCGTAGGAAAGATCGGGCGCGATGTGCCCGTCGCGCTCGCCCAGCTTGTGACAAGCCGTGCAGGAGCGCTCGGAGACAAGTTGTTCGCCGCGAATGGCGGAGGCTGCTGACGGTGTCTGCGTCGTTGCTGCCTTGGTCTGCTGCAGATGGGCGCGATACTGTCCCAGAGAGGTCTCGGCAAAATTGATGCCGCGGCGGCTCTTCAAGAAAATGGTCAGGGCCTTGATCTCGTCGTCAGTGAGATCGAACTTTGGCATGAACGAAGTCGGCTGGAAGGCGCGCGGATTGACCGTGTGCTCCCACAGATAGTTGACTTTGAATTTCTTGCCCACCTCGCTGAGATCAGGACCAAGCGTGCCGTTGGACAGGCCTTCGATCCGATGGCAGCCGTAGCAGGCTTTCTCGAAGAAGAGTTGGCGTCCGCGCTGCACCAGCGCAGTCCCGGCAAAATTATCCTCGGTGTGGCACTGGGCACAATTCGCCTGCATGTACTCTTTGCCGGTCAGCTTCGATTTGAATTCCGCGTGCCAGTTGGCCTGCGTCACATAACCGAGCATGGGATCAGGCCAGAAGACGTCTTCGCCGTGGGCGTAAAAAGTTTCGAGGCCGCGGCCTTGGCCGTCGTGGCAAATGGTGCAGCCGAAGTCGGTGAACTTGTGCCGGCGCTCCCAGCGCCCATTGTGCTCCACATCGCCCAGCGCCGCAGAATACGGATGCGTGCGCAGCGGTTCAGCGTGCCCTTGAAACCGCGGGTCGTCGCTGGCAATGTGGCAGGTGGTGCAACGGTCCACATGGCTTCCGCCGAATTGCGTGACGATAATCTGCTCGATGCGCGGGCTGCGCTCGTCGAGCGCGTGGCGTTCCGCGTCGGTTTTGGCCAGGCTACGGGCTTGTTCGAAATAGGCTGTCTGGTGCTTCTCCCAGCGGTTGAAGAACTGATCGTAGAAGACGATGCCGTGCACGATCAGCACCACAAAACTCACGACTGCCAGCGTTACACGCGTACTCACAAGAGTCTCCTCACCGTGCTCTGACGAGCGTCACCAGGGCGAAACGAACTCCCAGTTCGGCCCTCGGAAGAATGTGCCGATAATGATCAAAATGACGTTCACGATCACGAATGTCAGAAACAGAGAATTGGCCAGCAGGCGCTCGCGCGCGAACCAGCGGCCGACGCCTGCAACTTTGCGATCGATATATGGAACCAGCAGCAGAAGCAGCACTTCGATCGTGGGGATGCCGACGCCTCCCCAAAACGCCGAGTAGCTGACTTGCTCCTGCAGACCAAGGAAATACCACGGGGCCTTGGCCGGGTTAGGCGGATGCATGATGTTCACGGGCTCTTCCAGCGGCGCGTTGAAGTAGAGCGAGACCAGCAGAACTCCGGCCACCGTGATCAGAAAGACGACCAGTTCGGCCATAAAAAGGTTGGGCCAGGCGAAGACCGATCTGTCCGGAACGTTGCCGATTTTGGTGAACGGCCCGCGCACCAGTCCCTGAATGCCGTAGTGGCGTTTCTGCAGCACTGGCGCCGCTGCAGCAGCGGCCGCCGGAGAGGTGGCCATCACCACTGCCGGGCCTTGCATGACCTCGACTTGAGCCGGGGCGTCAACGGGAAGCGCGTCTTCTTCCTCGGGGCGCGACAGCCCGCCGTCCTTGCGGATCCTCCAGAAGTGAATTGCGACCAGCAGCGACAGCACCGCAGGCAGGACCGCGACGTGCAGCACATAGAAGCGCAGCAGAGCTTCCTGGCCGACGGTCGAATCACCCAGCAGGATGAACTTCACTTGCTTGCCGACCAGCGGCGCATAGCTGGCGATCGACGTTCCGACTGTGATCGCCCAGAAGGCAAGTTGGTCCCAGGGCAGCAGGTAACCGGTGAAGCTCAGGAACAGCGTGACCAGCAGCAACAGCACCCCGAGCACCCAGTTGAATTCCCGCGGCGGTTTGTAGGAGCCGGTCAGAAACACGCGGCACATATGCAGGAAAACAGCGGCCACCATGCCATGCGCCGACCAGCGATGCATGTTGCGCAGGAAAATTCCGAACGCCACCGTGCCTCGCAGATCGAGCATGCGGTCGTAGGCCTGCGTGGTCGAGGGTACGTAATAAAACATCAGCAGAATTCCGGTCACCACCAGAATGAAGAACAGGAAAAACGAAATCAGTCCCAGGCCGAACGTGAACGTGGCCTTCAGGCTGTTGCGGTGGACTTTGACCGGATGCAGATGCAGAAAGAAGTTGGTGAAGCTGGTCGCGGACCGCCCCAAGTCAGACGACGGGAGCGGGTTACGGAAGATCGAGTGCCAGATGTTCTCGGGCAACTCGACCAGCGACTTCCAGGCGGGCGATTTCGTTTGGTTGCTCATACTCGCAAATATTTCCCCGCTTCAATCTCTGTGTCTTTGTCGACTTCAATTTCGCCATTGGGCGCCAGGCTGACCTGGAACCACGGCAGGGCTCTGGGAGCGGGGCCGCCAGTGACGTTGCCGTCCTGGTCGTAGCGGGAGCCGTGACACGGGCAGGAGAACCCGGTTTCGGCCACCGAGACGATGCAGCCCAGGTGAGTGCAGGTGGTCGAGATGGCGGCGATTTTGTCGCCGTCGCGAACGATACAGACACGGCGCTCGTCCAGCGACATGCGAGCTCCGGAGGGAAAATCCTCAGGCTTGCCGATCGAAAAGCGATTGGGCTGGCCGTAGGTGGCGCGCGGCTTGATGAAAATCAGGTTGGAACAAACCGTAACGATCAGCGAGCCGAAGAGGCCAAAGCCGCTCAGCCACGACAGCAGTCTCCGCCGGGTCAGGGCGTCTCCGGTTTCCTCAATTGCGGGCTTCGTCGGAGTCTTCATCCTTTTGCTCCTTATTCTTTTGCTCCTGCTCGCCTGGCTTCTTGCTTGGCGAGTCGACCAGTTCTTCCACGTCGGACCAGAACACCTGGTACTTGGCGTCTTCCAGGTTGCGGAAGTAGTCCTTCTTTACGGCAAAAACAAACACCAGCACCGCCCCGATTCCCATGCACAAGCTGGCGATGATGGCGAGCCACGTAAGTTCCATTTGCCGCGCCTAGCGTCCATGAGTTCGTCGCACTCGCTTCCCATGGCTTTGCCGGGGCACTCCTGAGATCCAAATCGGCTTTTCATGCAGCCGGTAGAGCTGAGCCGAATCCGATTTTGCCTGCGAGGCGAGAGCCGCCATGGAAGCTGCGCCCAACACGTTCACGATGGCGGCTTGCGCCTCCGCCCAAACCTGGTGCGCCGGACACCACGACTTCCGGTCGCAGGAGGGACCCTCGGAAATGCACTGGTTCAGCCTGACCGGCCCCTCGATCGCCTGGACCACGTCGAGCATGGAAACGGTGGCTGCGGGGACTGCCAGCGAAAAACCTCCGCCCGAGCCGCGCTGCGACTGGATCAAGCGCGACCGCACCAACTGCTGCAACACCTTCGACAGAAAGTGCCCCGAAACATCCGTCGCGCTGGACAGTTCCGGATGCCGCACTCGGGAACCCGGTGGCAATCCCGCCAGATAAATCATCACGCGGACCGCATAGTCGGAAGCGCGGGTGATCTGCATCAAATTCCCAAATTGGACTGACTTGGTCTTATTCGACCCTGAAATTTAGTAGGAGGAGGGGAAGGTGTCTGTGATTCCCGGCACTCAACTTCGTGACTGGTGTCACGCTGCCTGGGAAGGTGGATTGCCGCCGCCGATCGAATTCGCAGAAGTACAAATGCGGCGAAAACAGGTGGGGAAGGCGATCGTGCAGGGAGGGATCATGGACCGACGCACCCGCGGGTTGGGTCCGGAGCGCGCCGCGACTACTATCCACCTAAAATCATGGGGGGCTTGGCTCAGGGACGTTGGGAACGTCCCTGAGGACTGGTCGTCGCCCCCACAATCAAAAGTGAATCACGATTCCGGTCGAGGGCTGAGCGGTGTGGGTGACTGTATTAGTGTTAAGCGCAGCCAGACCGAAGTCGGGTGCGTTGTAAACGAGTCCCCGATATTCGGCCCGCAGCGCGACATGCCGGAGCAGAGGGAAGTCCGCTCCGCCACCGTAGGCAAACACACCGACCGCCTGCCGTTGCGCTCCCGGAACGCTGCCGAAGCCGTTCCCGGTGGGATCAAATACGAGCGCGCCACCTTCGGCGAGCACTTAAGGGCTGACTTTAAACCTTCGAGGTGTCGGCACATGAACGACGAAGCCGCCGGTTGCCTGATGGATATTGGCCTGAATTCTCGAAAATCCTGCGGTCGAGAAGTAATGCTCGGAGTTCCGGTCGTAGCCATATACCGCTTCCGCGGCAATCCAGCGGTTCAGGTTGTATCGGTAACCGACGAGAAAGCCGCCGGTGTTGGTGCTTCGCTGGGTTGTGCCCTGGCCGGTGGTGTCCTTGGTGAAAAAACCTGTGCCCTGCAGGCTGATCTCAGAGCGGGATTCCTGAGCCGAGGCTGCGATTCCGAGAAGGAAAGCAACGCCGGCGAACATAATTGCGATCTTCCGCATACTTAAACCCCCGTAACGAAAAATTGTTTTGTGCCTTCGCCTCTAGCCATGCACGGAGTTTGCCAAAAAGTGAGCGCAGGGTTGCTGGGCGCGATCTGATTGATTGGCCACAACATCAAGTCTCAGGGCGGGAGAGCGGGGCGGCCCCCATTGTCGATTCCTTCGCGCATTTTTCGACAACTGTCGAATGCCCCGACACTTTCAGAGTCGTTCTGCGCTGCCGGGGCATCTCATTACCAATGTGGCCGGACGGCGTTCTGAGGAAGGTGGGGTTGAGGCGCTATGAGATTTGACGCGCTATAAAATAAGAGGCAAAAGATAATTCTTGATCGCAGGACCTGGGTTCATGTCTACGTCGGCAACGCTTTTTCCTAAGGTTGAGGAGCAACGCTATCTGGCGTTGCTTCGTGCGGCGAACGCTATCGCCACGTGTAGTGATTGCGACAGCGCCACCGAGATGCTGGTCAAGAAACTGGGCGAAGTTACTCCTTTTGATTCTCTCCAACTGGTTGCGTTCGAGAGAGACTCGACTGCGCCAGCATGGAGCCTGCTGGAAGCTCACGGCAAGAAAGTCATTTCCGCTAACGAGCCTTCATTGCTCGAGGGTTCACCCATTGAGTGGGTGCACTCCTCCGGCGAGCCGCTGGTAATCGTGGATTGGAGTCGAGAAGCGCGGTTTCCGAAGTATGGTGCTTACCTGAACCAGCTTGGCATTGCATCGACTTGCACGCTTCCATTGATCTGCGGGCCACGGCGGCTGGGTGTGATGGGTCTGGGCAGGAGTTATCCCAACGCCTACGATGAGGAAGAGGTCACTTTCCTGGGCCTGGTCGCCGAGCAGATCGGTTTGGCCATCGATGCTGCCGTCAACTTCTACGTCTCACAACGTGTTCAAGATCAACTCAAACTGATTCTCGAACTCACGAATCAGGTAGTGTCGAATCTGGAGTTTTCCGATCTGCTGCACGCTGCCTCCTCCAGTGTTCGCCAGATTATGGGTTGCGATGCCGCAGCCATCATGCTGGCAGATGCTGAAGGGAAGCAGCTCCGCGTACACGCACTCGACTATCCTGAAAGCCGGGGAATATTCACCGAAGGTGCCTTGATCCCGATTGAGGGAACAATGCCCGGTGACGCATTTAAGAGCGGGAAGCCGATGATTGTAAACCGGCTCGACCCGGCTGAGATGCCTCCGGAAATGTACCGAAAGGCGTCGGCCGAAGGACTGCACTCACTCTGCAACGTCCCATTGATCAGTAAGGACCGGTTACTGGGAGTACTGGCAGTCGCCAGACACGACGAGAATGCGTTCGATGAAGAGGAGGTAGCGTTCCTTAGCCAGGCGGCGAATCAGGTCGCGATCGGCGTCGAGAATGCATTGGCCTACAGCGAGATCGCAGAACTCAAAGATCGGCTGTCACAGGAAAAGTTGTACCTGGAAGATGAGATTCGCGGCGAGATGGATTTTGAGGGAATCGTCGGGCAGAGCTCGGCTCTTCGGCACGTCTTGAATATGGTCGAGACGGTGGCGCCGAGCGACTCGACTGTATTGCTGCTGGGAGAGACGGGTACGGGAAAGGAATTGATCGCACGCGCGGTTCACGATCGCAGCAAGCGGAAAGACCGGACTTTCGTGAAGCTGAACTGCGCCGCGATCCCGACCGGATTACTGGAGAGTGAACTGTTTAGCCACGAGCGGGGCGCCTTTACCGGCGCGATCTCACAAAAGATCGGCAGGCTCGAGTTGGCCGATCAGGGATCACTGTTCCTCGATGAGGTGGGGGATATTCCACTTGAGATTCAGCCGAAATTACTGCGTGCCCTGCAGGAAAGAGAATTTGAGCGGCTAGGGAGCACGCATACGAAGAAGGTGAATATCCGTCTGGTAGCGGCTACCAATCGCGATCTCGAAAAGATGGTCGAAAATCGGGAGTTCCGTAGCGATTTGTATTACCGATTGAACGTTTTTCCCATTCGAATTCCGCCGCTGCGGGAGCGGCCCGAGGACATTCCTCTGCTGGTGCGCTACTTTGCCCAAAAATATGGCCGGCGCATGGAAAAGCACATTGAATCCGTGCCCGGTGCGGCGATGAAGAGGCTGGCGGCGTGGCATTGGCCGGGGAATATCCGCGAACTGGAAAACTTCATTGAGCGCTCGGTGATCTTGAGCCACGGTTCGGCGCTGCAGGTGCCGGTCGGCGAACTGGGCGGGAACGGCAAAACCACTCCCAAGCCCGGATCGCGGGAAGCTGACGAGCGCGAACAGATTCTGCGCATCCTCAAGACGACCAGTGGGCGCGTCGCTGGCGAAGACGGTGCGGCTGCACGCCTGGGTCTCAAGCGCACGACATTGATCTCACGCATGAAGAAGCTCGGGATCGAACCCCGCCGGATTTCGTACTAGTCGCAGGGCCTGGCTCTCGTTTTCAGCCCTGGGCTGGGTGTCATCGGGTCGTCAAGTGTCGAAACCAGCATCGACACCTGTCAACACTCTTCGCGCTGCAATCTTTCCAACTCCTTTAAATTAAATAACTTAGTGCGGGCTCGAGGATTTCTTAATTTTGGCATCTGCCTTGCTTTGCCTCTTGTGCGCCCCGGAATCGTAATGTTCAGGATCTCAATTGTCGAAACGAGTAGTCAGCGAAGGTTGGTTTTGGAAGGGAAGCTGGTTCCTCCTTGCACCGCGGAAGTCGAGCGAGCGTGGAAGATGGCCGGAGAGCACTTGGGGGAGCGGAAGCTAATCGTTGATCTCACCAACGTGACCCTGATTGGCCGGGAGGGGGAGGAAACGCTGTTCAAGCTAATGCAAGAGGGCGCCAGGTTTTGCTGTGGGGATGTTTTTACGAAGCATGTGGTCAAGCGATTAGCCCAAAAAATTTCAATGTCCTGAGTGAACTTGTCGATTTCCACTCGGCTCGAACGACGAACAAGTATAGGAGGAAGGCGGAGATGTTCGGTTCAAAGAAAATCATCAAGCAAACCACGCCCTATGCGACCCGAGCGGACTTCTGCCGGGTATTCCGGGAAGATATGAACCGTTTGTACCTGTTGTCGTTCTTGCTGACGGGAGATCGCGATTCGGCCGAGCAGTGCTTTGTCGGAGGCTTGCGGATGTCCGGCGAGGGCAATCCAGTTTCCAAGGAATGGGCAGCATCGTGGGCGCTGCGGACGATCGTTCAGAATGCGATTCGCATGATCCGACCGCGGCCAGGGGATCCGGCAGCGCCTTCTGCGCCCTCTAGCGGTGCCGGTCATAGCTTGATTGATCGGCCAGAAATTGCCGGCATTGTTGCGCTGGCACCGTTCGAACGCTTCACGTTTGTGATGTCGGTGCTGGAGTCGTATTCGGATCAGGAGTGCTCGCTTTTGCTGGGCTGCACCCGCCGCGAGGTGATGGAAGCGCGCGAGCGCGGGTTGCGCCAGACCGGAGAGGCTGCAGAGCTTCGCGGCAAAGTGATCAGTGTTGCATCGGATAAAACCGCGATGCGAGAGAGCTCGGGGCCGTCGCTTCAGATATTTGCGGCGCTCGCCACCTCTGCATAACGACCCGGATCGATTGAGCCAAAGACGTTTCGAAACGTCGCGCTGGCGGCGGAGTCACCGTCATGCCTTGATGATGTGGAGCTGGCGGACCAAGGACATCCAACGGTTGGAAAGTGCCGCGGCAGTCCAGTAGATGCTCTGGTAAAATGTGACGAAGCGGAAAGTTGTGTGTAGGCGCGTAGCTCAGTTGGTTAGAGCGCTACCTTGACACGGTAGAGGTCAGGAGTTCGAGTCTCCTCGTGCCTACCATTTTTCTTACTGAACGCGCTCGAGTGGCGAGCGGCATTCTCTCCCCAACTCTCACGATCTAGTGTGCGGCGGAGTTCACTTCGCTCTGTCGGGTTCTCCGCTTACCCGTGTCTGGTTCGTAATCCAGTTAACTTCCCACGTCTTGCCTCCGTCGTCCGAGGACGACTGTTCGAAGTGGGGTGTGTTCGTCGTGGTGTTGGTCCAAATGAAGCGAACAAAGACATCTCTCCCCTTCCACGGTTCCTGGTCGTAGAACTCACCGCGGCCATTCTTGAACTCTCCGATCATGGGCTGGACCAGGATGCCGTCCTTGCCGTTGGCCCAATAGAGGCTCCACTGGTGGGATTGTGGATTGTACAGACGAAGGGTCAGGCCTTCGATGTGCCCGGTTTGGCTATCGGTTTCGAACTCTTCCAGATCCGCGCGGCCATTCCAAACCTTTCTGGTAACGGAGGTGCCGTCAAATTCCACCCATGTAGTCGAGCCCGCCAAGCGGTCTTGCAGTCGCGACAAGTGAATCTTCCAGCGGCCGATTTCGAAGTCAAAATCGTGTTGTCCATCCCCCGCGATAGGAGCTTGCGGAATGCCGCCGAGTTCATCTTTCATCCGAGTGTCGGTCGCAATCCAGTTGACTTCCCAGGTTTTGCCGCCATCCTCGGAGAATGACTGTTCAAAGCGGCACGAATTCGGAGTGATGTCCGAGATTACAAATCGAACATAGATAGCACGGCCGTTAAATGTTTCCTGATCGTAAAATTCCCCGCGGCTATTTTTGAACTCGCCCATCGTGGGCTGCGCCAAGCTCCCAACGTTGCTGTTCGCAAAATTGAGGCTCCACTGGTGGGATTGGGGATTGTATAGACGTAGGGACAGGCCTTCAATGTGCCCTGCGGGGCCATCGACTTCGAGTTCCAGTAAATTGGCACGGCCATTCCAGACTGGCCGGACGACGGACGTACCGTCGTACTCGAGCCAAGTGTCCGAGCCGGTTAAGGGATGCTGGAGGCGTGATATGTGAGTTTTCCAAGTTCCAATCTCAAAGTCGAAATCGTGCTGTCCATCCCGCATGGCGAGCGCGGTTTGAGAGCTAGTGCTGGCTGCGGCTGAATTCTGCAGGGTGGTTCCGCGAAGAAACTGCGGGGCGGCGATAACGCCGCAGAGCAGGAGATACGTCCGAACATATTTGAGGGCACTCATAGTAGAAAAACTAGCGTGTATAGTGGTCTCCCTCAATAGCCACTCTGAGATGTTACGATATGACCACTGTGAGAATGAAACGCGTTCCTGCCAGCTTCTTTCCACCGATCGCACTCGACTCCCACGCGAAGACTCCAATGTACCGGCAGTTGTATGACTGGTTCCGAGGGGCCATCATCGTCGGTCAGTTGCGGCCTGGACAGCGCGTGCCCTCGACCAGAGGCCTGGCCGCCGAACTCAAGATCTCACGCATCCCGGTGTTGAACGCCTACGAGCAATTGCTCGCCGAAGGTTACTTGGAGACCTTCGTCGGAGCTGGCACCTGCGTCGCAAGTTCCATTCCGGATGACACGCTGAATCCAGTGGCCAGGAAAGCACTGAAGGGATCGCCGGAAGCCGTCGGGAAATTCGGTCCGCGCCGAATTTCAAGCCGCGGGGTGGCGATGACGCAGTTGCCAGTCCAATCCTGGCTGAACATTGTGGGGCCGTTTCGAGCAAGCTTGCCCGCCCTCGATCATTTTCCGATTGCTGTCTGGTCGAAACTGGTGGCGCGGCATTCCCAAGAACCAGCAAGGGGCATCATGGCCTACGGCGACGCCATGGGATATCCCCCTCTTCGCGAAGCTATCGCGGAATATCTAGGCACAATGCGAGCGGTTCGATGTGACGCATCGCAGATTATGGTGACCACCGGGTCACAACAGGGCTTGCAGCTTTCCGCACAGGTTTTGGTGGATCCCAAAGATCGGGTATGGATTGAAGAGCCAGGCTATCCTAGCGCGCGTCAGGCTTTCATTGCCGCCGGGGCTCACTTGGTGCCAGTTCCGGTGGATGACGAGGGCATGAAGGTAAGAGAGATGATCCGCCGCGGGCACACCGCGCGCGCGGTCTATATCACACCATCGCATCAATATCCCTTGGGCACGACGATGAGCGCCACGCGGCGCATGCTTCTGCTTAATTGGGCGGTGCGAACAGGCGCCTGGATTATCGAAGACGATTACGACAGCGAGTATCGTTTTGGAAGCCATCCAATTGCCTCCCTTCAAGGGCTCGACACGGATGCGAGGGTCATTTATGTCGGGACCTTCAGCAAAGTCATGTTCCCAGCACTGCGCGTTGGTTACCTCGTTGTCCCCAAAGACTTGCTCACCGCATTTTCCGCTGCGCGTGACGCCACCGATGTCTTTTCGGCCACTCTCTATCAGGCGGTGCTGACCGACTTTATCCGTGAAGGACACTTCGCCCGCCATATACGTCGGATGCGAATGCTGTATATGGAGCGCCGAAAAGCGCTCGTAAAAGCGATCCGGATCGACATGGGAGATATGCTCGAGGTGATAGGCGCCGAAGCTGGAATGCATCTGGCGGCTTTGCTGCCGCCCGGCATTAACGACGTGGTGGTTTCGAAGAGAGCTGCCGAGAGGGGGATTTCAGCAACTCCACTATCGACGTGCTATGTGAGGCCGCCGGCAAGGAGCGGCCTGATTCTTGGCTACGCAGGAGTGAACGCGCATCAGATTCACGAGGGAGTTCGCAAACTCAGGATATGTGTATAGGCCACTTACCCGACCTTGGCCAACAACGGCTTCCCGTCGCTACCGCTGACAATTTGCGGACGGCACGATTGTGGAAACGCGCGGTTTCGATCGTGTCTTGGCGTGGAATCGATTTTTCAGCAACAAAAAAGGCCGCTCGATCGCGACATGAAGAACGGAGGCCACCGCGATCGCAAGCGCAAGCTGTGCAACCTTTTTTCCGAGTCGAAGAGGGCCGGGCCGAGGAGTCCGGAGGAATGGGACTTGGTTTATCCATCGCGAAGCGCGCGGTGCGGCTGCATCGAGGGACGATCATAGCGCAAAATGCTGAGCCGGGCCTGCGCGTGCAGATCGCAATCCCGACGCTGGTTCCCAAGTTTCGTTGACTACGCAAACCAAGGGCTTCGAGCGCGACGTTCACCGTGCCGGTCCTCAAATTCTCTGACTATCGTCGGAAGGCTTTGTGCCCGTCATGCTCGTGGGCCGAGATCCTTTACCTGCTTACTCTTTGTATCGGGAGTCCGGTTGCAAACGGCAGCAATCATTGGTAGTAGGTGTCGGCTTGCCTCGATCTTGGGTAAAAAGCCATCCACCAACGGCAAGGCGGAGGCCGGCACATCGCTGCCGGAGAGCAGTAAGATCATCAGTCCGGGCCGAACTCGTTTGATTTCGACAGCGAGCTCAGGCCCCTTCATCCCAGGCATTTCGTAGTCGAGGAGGACCGCATCGCAGTCGCACATGGTCACAAGTCTGAGACCTTGTTGTGCCGATGCAGCCGTCATCACCGCATAGCCGGACCTTTCCAGCAGCGCTTTTTCGTACGACAAAACGGCAGCATCATCATCGATGCAGAGAATGGTTCTCTTAGAAGGTGTGTAAGTCGACATTACGGCCTCCTGCCAACATCAGGCCCGGATCGAATCGGTTAAAGATGTTGTAAGGTCAAGTGCCACAAGCTGATAGCCTGCCCTGATGGGCAGAGTTACTGATTGTCTTGGATCGTCCCCCCACAATTGTGGGCGATTGTGCTCCACAATAAACGGCCCCGTCTGTTCAAAAGTGCACACTTTTGCAGTTTCTGATGGCGGAGGTGGTGCGGGTTTGCTCCGGCGATTCTCCCGTAGCAAGCGCTGCGTGGAGATCTGCGCAGTTCGATTGAGGGTGGTCGACGGCTGCGCTCAGAGCTTTCGCTCTGGGCGCAGCCGTAATTTCTTAAGCTACTTCGGCGAACGCGCCTTCCAGCGCTTCCGCTTCCTCAGCAACTCGCGCATGCGTCTTCGCCACGAGCATATAGATCGAAGGCACCACGAACAGCGTGAACATGGTGCCAATGATCATGCCGCTGACCAGCATGATGCCGATGCTGTTGCGTGCCCCCGCTCCGGGCCCCTTCGCCAGAACTAGCGGGAAGTGACCCATCACGGTAGCTGCTGTCGTCATCAGAATCGGGCGTAGTCGCGTGGTGGCCGCTTCGATCACCGCGGCCAGCTTGGTCTTGCCCGTTTCCTGAAGGTGATTGGCAAACTCCACGATCAGGATGCCATTCTTCGACACCAAGCCTACCAGCGTGATCAATCCTACCTGGCTATAGATGTTGAGCGTCGTCAGCCCCAGGAAAGAGAACATCAGAGCGCCAGAAACAGCCAGCGGTACCGAGCCCACCAGAATAATGAAGGGATCGCGGAAGCTCTCGAACTGCGCCGCCAGCACCAGGTAGATCAGGATGGCCGACAGCAGGAATGTTCCAAGAAACTTGCTGCCCTCCACCCGAAGCTGGCGCGATTCGCCGGCGTAGTCGACGGTAAAGCCCTGGGGGAGAATCGTCTTCGCCTGATCTTCTAGATAGCCCAATGCCTTGTCCAACGGCACATTCGGCGGAATGACTCCCTGGATCGTCACCGCGTTGAGCTGCTGAAACTTGTTCAGTTGGCGCGGCTCGGTGGTGGTTTTCAGCGTGGCGAAGGTCGACAACGGAACCAGCTTGCCGTCGGAGCCGGTCACGTAGATTTGTTCAAGTTGATCGGCAGTCAAACGTTCGGCACGCTTGATCTGCGGGATGACCTTGTAGCTCCGGCCCTGGATGCTGAAGCGGTTGATGTAATCGCCGCCCAGCATCGTGGCAAGATCCTGACCGGCCTGCGTGAGATCAACTCCCTGAGCACGCACTTTGTCGCGGTCGAAGACGACTTCAGCCTGCGGCTGATCGAACTTCAGGTCAGTGTCGGCGTAAATGAACAAGCCACTCGCATACGCCTTCTTCACGAGTTGATTGGCAAACTCGATGAGCTGCCGTGGCTCGGCCGCAGAAGTAATCACGAACTCAACCGGGAAGTTTCCGCCGCCGGGCAGAGGCGGTGGTGTCAGGGGAATCACGCGGATGCCAGGAATTTTCGACAAAGGCCCGACCGATTCGACCAGAAGTTGCTGCGCTGTCTTTTTCCGCTGGCTCCAGGGTTTGGTAACCATACCTCCGAACCCGCCACTCGGAGACGTGATTTGAAAGATGCTGCCGCTCTCGGGAAATGAGTGGTAAACGTCGTAAACCTGCTGAGTGAACAAGTTGGTCTGATCGATCGTGGAATTCGCAGAGCTTTGAATGACCCCGAAGACTACTCCCTGATCTTCAGCCGGAGCTAGTTCACGCTGCGAAAACATGTAGAACGGCACGATCAGCGCCACGACGATCGCCCATAAAACCAGCACCACTGGCCGGTATTGGAGTGTGCCGGCCAACGTCCGCGAATAGGCGTTCCGTACTTTTTCAAACTGCCGATTGATGAAGCCGGCGAAGCCACGCTCGCTGTCCCCGGCACGCAACAACTTCGACCCCATCATGGGCGACAACGTTAGTGCGACCACACCGGACACGATCACGGCGCCAGCCAGCGTGAATGCAAACTCGCGGAACAATGCGCCTGTCAATCCACCCTGAATACCTACCGGCGCATATACCGCAGCCAGCGTGATGGTCATGGCGATGATCGGCCCGACCAGTTCGCGAGCGGCATCCAGGGCCGCCTTCACCGGAGGCTTGCCCAACTGAAGGTGCCGCTCGACGTTCTCCACCATGACGATTGCGTCGTCCACCACCAGACCGACCGAGAGAACGATGGCCAGCAAGGTGAGCAGATTGATGGTGAAGCCGAAGACGAGCATCAGGAACACGGCGCCAATCAGCGAAATCGGAATAGCGACCACCGGGATGAGAACGGAACGGAACGACCCGAGGAACAGGAAGATAACGATAATGACGATGACCAGCGTCTCCGTCAGCGTGTGCAGCACTTCATTGATCGCATCCTGAATGTACTCAGTCGAATCGTAGGGGACGCCAACCTTCATCCCAGTGGGCAGTTGCGCCTGGATGTCCGGCAGCTCTGCGCGGACTTTCTTGATCACTTCCAGAGAGTTGGCCGTCGGCAGCACCCAGATGCCCATGAACGTAGCCGTCTCCCCGTTGAAGCGGACGTCTTGATCGTAGTTTTCTGCTCCCAGCACGACGTCGGCGATCTCGCCAAGGCGCACGACGACTCCCTTATCCTCCTTGACCACCAACTGCCGAAACTCTTCCGGCGTCCGCAGGTCTGTGTTGGCGATCAAATTGACCGACACCATCGAACCCTTGGTCTGTCCAAGCGCCGAAAGATGGTTGTTTTTCGACAACGCGTCGCGCACCGCTGACGCTGAAATGCCCAGCGCCGCCATCTTGTCCGGCTTGAGCCAGATGCGCATGGCGAAAGTGCGGTCGCCGAGGATGTCGGCACGCTGAACTCCGCTAATAGCGCTCAACTTCGGCTGCACCACACGCGTCAGATAGTCGGTAATCTGGTTCTGGTCGAGACTGGCCGACGAAAAGCCCAGATACATCGCGGCGAATTGCTGGTCCGCGGTTTCCAGATCGATAACCGGTGCCTGCGATTCGGGGGGCAGATCATTGCGGACCTGCGCCAGCTTCGCCTGAATCTGAGTCAGTGCGGCGTTGGTATCGTAGTTGAGCTTCAGGTGCACGGTAATCGTGCTCAAGCCCTGAGCGCTCGACGACTCCATGTAGTCGATGCCATCGGCGCTGGCAATCACGCGCTCCAGTGGCGTGGTAATGAAGCCGCGAACCAGATCCGCATTCGCGCCTACATAAACCGTCGTGACCTGCACAATCGCGATGTCACTGCGCGGATACTGACGAACGCTCAGCGAGCGGATCGACTGCAGTCCCGCGATCAGAATCACCAGACTGACGACCATCGCGAGGACCGGCCGTTTAATAAAAAGGTCAGTAAATTTCATTTAGCTGTCCTCAGGCTTGGGAGCCGGGTTGTTCTCGGGCTGAACCTTGTTGTTGACCTGAACCGCTGCGCCGTTGCGCAATTTGAAAACTCCTGAACTCACAACTTCATCCCCGGGATTGACGCCCGAGATCACAGCGACCTGATCGCCGCGCGAGCCTCCCAGCTTTACAAACTGCTGGCGCACTCCGCGATACGTCTTGCCGCTCGGGTCTTTAAGATCGGTTACGACATACACCGAATCGCCGTACGGAGCGTAGTTAATCGCGGACGCAGGCAGAGTAATGACGGGACTCTCCGAGCCGGTCAGGACCCCAACCTCCACGAACATGCCAGGCCGTAGTTTTCCGGCTGGATTCGCCAGTGTCGCTTGCACCTGCACGTTGCGAGTAGAGTCGTTTACAACCGAATCGAGCGCCGTGATGCGGCCCATGAATTGGACGCGAGCATCGTCGTTGGTGGTAACCCGCACAACCCGGCTGACCCGCGCGTCCGGGGCGGCCTGCTGCGGCACTCCAAAGTTCACATAGATCGGATTGAGCGACTGGAGAGGAACGATCGCCTGGCCGGCCGATAAGTACTGTCCCAGGTTGACCTGCCGGATGCCCAGGATGCCCGAGAACGGCGCCCGGATCGTCTTCCGCGCAATCGTGGCACGGATCTCGCCGACCTGTGCCTCGGTTGCATTCTTCTGGGCGGTGACGTTGTCAGCTTCCATCTGCGCCGTAACACCTGCCTTCACCAGCGCCTGCGTCCGATCGAAATTAATGCGGGCAAGATCGCGCTGCGCCTCGGCGGCAGCCAACTGAGCCCGCTCCTGACGCGTGTCGAGTTCGACGAGCACATCCCCAGCCTTCACCGCTTTCCCCGACTCGAAATAGATCTTGTCGACAGTCCCCGGAAGGTCTGCGCTCACCGTGACGCCCTGAACCGCTGCCGCCGTGCCGATCACGTTCAGGGTTGACGGCCACTTCTCCCGTTTGGTCACAATCGTTGTGACCGCCTCCGGAGGCGACTGCATGACCATGTGTGTGGCTGCTTCGATTTGGTGGTATTTGGTGAAGCCGAGGCCCGCGACGACCACTGCCGTCAGAGCCAACATCAGGAGCATTCGTTTCGCCATGGGAGTCCTCTCCGGTCGCAAACAAAATCGGTTGCTTGATCTAAACGGGGATTACCTGCGTCGCCGCCCGACGGCATTTTTTAACACCATTGCCGACAGAAATGCCGACTCGGGTAAGACGCGGCACTCTAACTCGCGCCCTTAACCGATCACCTGTGACGCCTCTTGGCCGCCGTCACTCAGATTAACGGATGGGTTGAAAGCAGGTTACGCCTACTATCGTTTCCCCCAGTCCCTCAGACTTAGTGTCTAAAGATTGGTCGGAGCACTCGAAGGATTCAGACAATTTGAGCGCTGACCGCGCCGGGGCGTTTAGCAGGTAACGCCGGTAACGGGTGGTCCGGACGCTCTTCTCCGCCTCTTTGGGCTAAACATAACAAGCGGTCCGCGTCCCGACGGAATATCCCTAATTGCTTGCCACTTCGTAACGGATTATGAAGTAGTTACAGGTTCGTCTCTAGGGCGGTCATGGGCTAGTGTTGGTGGTTCTCAACGTTCGGTTCTCAACGTTCGTGGCCCTCACGACCGCCCGACCTTTAGCCTCTCCCAACGCGGCTTCACCCCCTAACCAAAACGCCTGCACTATTATGGTGAGCACGAACCAATTATTCGCGAGCATCAGGCGGCGGAGTCTTGTATGATTCTATTGGCCTACTTCGTTTGCTCCTGTTTGCGATCCTGGGGTTCTCAGTTCCACAACCGAGGGCAGGGTTATGCCAACCGATGCTGGGCTCTCTGCACGAACGTCACGAAATGTTCTGCTGCGCTATAGCCTCGCTATCGGCGCGATACTGATCTTCCTGTTAGCCCGTCGCGAACTGAATCCATTTGTCGGCAATAACGTAACCTACATTATTCTTTTTCCGGTGGTTGCTTTTGTTGCCTGGTATTGCGGGGTGGGACCATCCATCCTGACGATCTCACTCTCCTTGGGCGGAGCTATGTACTGGCTGATTCCCAGGCAATCCATCCGGGTCCCGAGCCCCGCCCGATCGATCGGCGCCCTCGCGTTCTTGTTCGCTTCCAGCGTGATCGTCGCCCTGGCAGAAGCCCGTCGTCGCGATAATGAACGGCTGCGAAACTCGCAAGGAGAACTGGAAAACCGCGTCCGGGAACGCACGGCAGAACTCGACACGGCGAACCAGACCCTGCGCAGACTTTCTGCGCGCCTGCTCCAGTTGCAGGACGAGGAAAGGCGTCGCATCGCCCGTGAACTGCACGATAGCGTTGGGCAGATGTTGGCAGCTCTTTCCATGAATCTGACAGGAGTGCGAGCCGATATTGATCGCCTGACGAAGACCACCGCCGTGCTCAACGACAGTGAGGATCTGGTTAAGGAAATGAGCAAGGAGGTTCGCACGATCTCCCATTTACTGCATCCCCCATTGCTGGATGAAGCCGGGCTAGCCTCGGCCCTGCGTTGGTATGTCGATGGATTTGCGCAAAGGAGCAAGATAAGAGTCGATCTCGACTGTCCTAACGATTTCGGTCGTCTGCCGCGTGTGGTGGAAACCGCGGCTTTTCGGCTGGTGCAGGAATGTCTCACCAATATTCACCGGCATTCTGGGAGTCCGATCGCCAAGATTCGCCTCCGCCACTCCGACCATGAGGTTGCCGTCGAAGTGGAGGACAAAGGCAAAGGGATTCCAGCAGAGAAACTGGAAAAAATGGCCGGTGCTGGTATCCCTGGAGTGGGAATCACAGGAATGCGAGAGAGGGTCAGGCAATTGGGCGGAACGTTGGATATCGGCTCAAGTGGCTCTGGCACAACCGTGATGGCACGGCTGCCCGTTGAAACCTCTTCGAATGAGGATGTGAGTCCGATTCCTGAGACTCCCTCGTCTGCTGCCGCGTAGTGCCCAAGCCCGCAAAGATCCAAAAAGATTCACAGTGTCGGGTCGGTCCTGTCTCGAGCCCGCTGGATTTGCAATCCCGTTTGCCCCCGGCGACAATCATGGCGTGGACAACAAGCCGTTGAACCCGCCAGCACCGGAAAATCCGCGCGACCCGTTTCTGCCCGGCGCACTTGTGATCGTCACCCTCTGCAATCCGCGGGAGAAATTCTGGGGCATGATCCTCTCCCTGGCGCCAGAGGGCCTCAGCCTCAGCGGCGCTGAATTGGCTTCGTTCGAGGATCTTACCGTGATGGTGAAGGACGGTGAGCCATTCACTCCGGCTGTGGTTTTCTTCCCCATGCATCGTATCGAGCGCGTCGAACTGGACTTGCCCGACGGAAGCCTGCCTTCGCTTTCGCAGCGATTCTTCGCCAAGACGGGTCTGCAGCCATCGGCTGCGCTCGCGCCCTCGAGCGCGTCCCAAGACATCTCTGGCACGGCGTTGCGCGCGCCTAAGGAGCGTGCGTGAGGCTCTCCCAGATTTTCACTGCGCCCAACCAACTTACACTGCTGCGAATGGTTTTTGTTCCCTTCATCGTCATTCATCTGGTCGATGGGCGCTATCTCTGGGCGTTGGTGGTGTTCGTGATTGCCGGCTTCAGCGATGGGTTGGACGGACTTCTGGCCCGCACACTTCATCAGCAAACGCTGCTTGGGCAATATCTCGATCCCATCGCGGACAAGTTTCTTTTGAGCACCATGTTTCTCGTTCTCTCGATTCTGCACAAGATTCCCTGGAAATTCACGGTGCTCGTTTTCAGCCGGGACATCTCCATTCTTGCCGCCAGCGCGGTTCTGTTCGCGATTGCCGGGTTGAGAGATTTTCGGCCCAGCATTTTCGGCAAGGCCAACACCTTTTCCCAAATCAGCGCAATTTTTCTTGTGCTGCTGTTCGAAACGCATCCGGCCCACTGGATGTGGATTGCGCGCACAGTGTTTCTGCGGGCGACTTTCATGTTCACCATCATCTCGGCCCTGCACTATGTCATCCTTGTGCAGAAGCGTTTGCGCGCCCACACGCATGCCTTGCCAGCGGCCCCGACCGCAGGCGTTTGAACCGATTTGACCGGCTTTCTCGCTGACCCCTAGAATCTTAAGTTCGTCTCCAGCCTCTTAAAATCACAATGGCTCTTCGTCTCTACAACACGATGTCCTCGCGAATCGAGGAGTTCCAGCCCCTTCGCGACCACGAAGTCAGGATGTACACCTGCGGACCCACGGTTTACGACTACGGCCACATCGGCAATTTCCGGACCTTCGTTGCCGTCGATATGCTGCAGCGTTTCCTGCGCCAGTCCGGATACACGGTGCGGTATGTCATGAACATCACCGACGTCGACGACAAGATCATTCGCAATGCCACGCGGGAAGGCGTAACCGTGCAGCAATACACGGCAAAGTACGAAAAGGCATTCCTCGAAGACGGCGCCATGATCGGAATCGAGCAGCCGAAACTGGTGCGGGCCACGGAGCATATCCCGGAGATGGCCGATTTCGTCGCGAAGCTGGTGGAGAAGGGGTTTGCCTACCGCGCAGAAGACGGCTCGTATTATTTCCGCATCGCGAAATTTCCGCAGTACGGAAAACTCTCCAAGAAAGACTTCAGCGGAATGCTCGACGGCGCTCGCGTCGACGTAGATGAATACGATAAAGACAGCGCGCGCGACTTCGCGCTGTGGAAGGCTCCCAAGCCCGGCGAAGCCTCGTGGGACACGCCCATCGGCCCGGGCCGCCCAGGATGGCACCTGGAGTGCTCGGTCATGTCGATGCAGGAACTCGGCGAAAGCTTTGACCTGCACGCTGGGGGAGAAGATCTAGTTTTCCCGCATCACGAGAATGAGATCGCGCAGTCGGAGTCTTTCACCGGCAAGCCCTTTGCGCATTTCTGGTTTCATGCCCGCTTTCTGTTGGTGGAAGGCGAGAAGATGTCGAAGAGCCTGGGGAACTTTTTCACCTTGCGCGACCTGGTCCTGAAAGGGCACAAGCCCTCGTCGATTCGCTACCTGCTCACGTCAGTACCCTACCGGAACCAGTTGAACTTCACGTTCGACGGGCTGCGGCAGGCCGCGGTGTCAGTGGAGCGCTTGCGGAATTTTCGTCTGCGGCTGAGTGCGGGCAATTTCCCGCCGGGGTCCAACGCAGAGATGCAATCGCTGGCAACCAACACCATCGATCGCATGCGCGCCGCGCTCGACGACGATCTCAACACGGCCCAGGCGCAAGCCGCGGTCTTCGACATGGTGCGTCTAGCCAATGCCGCGTTTGACGCTGGCGAAGTGAAAAAAGATGATGTGCCGCCGTTGCTCGCAGCGCTGGCCAAGTTCGACGAAGTGTTTGCCGTGCTCGACGATGACAATGTTCCGAAGATGAAAGGAGTCGTCGAGTGGGCTGTGGCGGAAGGCCGCGAAAGAGATATCAGCGACGAACTCCGCGCGACGATTCAATCCGGGCAACTCTCCGACGCTGACATCGAAAAGAAAATCGCCGCGATGAAGGCGGCTCGGACAACTCGCGACTTCGCAGGCTCAGACCGAATCCGCGCCGAGATGACCGATGCCGGAATCATCGTTGAGATCACCAAAGACGGCATCCGCTGGCGCAGGAAATGACGCTTCCAATGTTAAGCTGAGAGCTGAAAGCTGACGGCTGAGCGCCATTTTCTGAAGTCCCTCGACGAATATCTTCGCGATGCAGAACAGGCTCACGGCCACATCTGTGCCGGGCAGGTTCTTGGCGTGCGCCTCGCGATGCTTGGTTTGCAGAAGCTCGACATCGATGATCCATGGGGGAAAGACCGCAAACGCCTCGTGACCTTTGTTGAGATCGATCGCTGCGCCACCGATGCGGTCGCCGTGGTCACCGGCTGCCGCCTAGGCAAGCGAGCCCTCAAGTTTCGCGATTGGGGCAAGGTTGCGGCCACGTTCGTTGACGTGAGCACCGGGAAAGCCATCCGGATAGCGGCCAAGGAATCCTCGAAAGATCTGGCCCGCCAACTGCATCCCGAAATCGCAGACAAAAACCAGCAGCAGATGCTGACCTATCGCGAGTTGGCCGACGACGATTTATTCGCGACGCAATGGGTGAAGGTCGATCTGAGCCCAGAAGAATTCCCTGGATACAAAGGGGAGCGGGTGGTATGCCAGGTGTGCGGCGAAGGAATCAATTTCCGCAGAGAAGTGCGGCGCGACGGAAAAGTGCTGTGCAAGGCCTGCGCGGGGGAATCCTACTACGAGCCCTTAGCGTAGTGAGACCGCGATGCCTGCTCGTAGGTATGTGCCAAACGCAGGATCGTTCCTTCATCGAAGTGCCTGCCCAGAATCTGCAATCCAATTGGCAGTTTTTCCTTCGTTTCCCCGCAGGGAATTGAAATCCCCGGAATGCCGGCGAGATCGGCCGTCACCGTATAAATGTCGGCCAGATACATGGCCAGCGGATCGTTCGACTTCTCGCCCAGTCGGAACGCCGCTGTCGGGCTGGTCGGGGTCACGATCGCATCGACTTTACGGAACGCTTCGTCGAAGTCGCGCGTCAGCAGCGTGCGCACCTTCTGCGCCTTCAAGTAATACGCGTCGTAGTAGCCCGCGCTCAGCGCGTACGTCCCGAGCATGATGCGCCGCTTGACCTCGGCGCCGAAGCCTTCATCGCGACTGCGCCGGTACATTTCCGATAGTGTTTTCACTCCGCGCGCCCGGTGGCTGTAGCGCACGCCGTCATAGCGCGCCAGATTCGCAGACGCCTCTGCCGTCGCGATCAGGTAGTAAGTTGGGATCGCGTACGGAGTATGCGGCAAAGAAATCGGCTCAATCTCGCAGCCCAGAGTGCGCAGCTTGTCGATGGCCGACTCCACCACCTGACGGACTTCGTCATCCAGTCCGTCTCCGAAATATTCTTTCGCTACGCCGAGCTTCATTCCGCGGACGGGCTTGTCGAGTTCGGCAACATAATCCGGCACAGGTACTTCAGCCGAAGTCGCGTCCATGGGATCGCGCCCCGCAATCGTGCGCAACACAATGGCCGCGTCTTTAACCGTCTTGGCTAGCGGGCCGATGTGATCGAGCGACGACGCAAACGCAATCAGACCGTAGCGCGAGACACGGCCGTAGGTCGGCATCAAGCCCACCACGCCACAGAACGATGCCGGCTGCCGGATCGAACCGCCGGTGTCCGAGCCGAGAGTAACCACCGCCATGTCGGCCGCCACGGCCGCAGCGGAGCCGCCCGACGAGCCTCCGGGCACCCGGTTCAGATCGCGCGGGTTGCGCACCGGACGGTAAGCGGAGTTCTCATTCGACGAGCCCATAGCGAACTCATCACAATTCATTTTGCCGAGCACGACCGCACCGGCGGCTTCCATGCGCGCCACGGCAGTGCAGTCATAAGGAGGAATATAGTTTTCGAGAATCTTCGAACCGGCCGTCGTGCGCACGCCGCTGGTGCTCATCACATCCTTAATGCCTACAGGCACGCCGCCCAGCGGTGGCAACGGCTTTCCCTCTGCCGCCATGCGGTCGATGCGGTCGGCCTGCTCCAGCGCGCGATCCTTCGACAATGTCAGAAAGGCACCGATCTGGCCGTCCTCTTGCTGGATGCGGGCGTAATACGCCTCGGCCAGCGCGAATGCCGTCGTCTTGCGTTCCTGGACGGCAGAGCGGGCAGCATCGATCGTGAGTGAGGTCAGCTCCATTTGATTCAGTGTTGGAACCTGTGCGGGCTATCGTTCAATCACTTTTGGAACTCTGAAGAAATCTTCATCGGCGTCAGGAGCGTTGGCCAGCGCCTCATTGTGTGGTAGCGACTTGCGCAATCCCTCCACTACATCCTCGCGGCCGGCGTAGGCAAACCGCTCACTCCCGTGTTTCGATTCGTCGACTCCATAGCGGTCGGAAACCTGCGCCATCGGCGGCACGTCGGAGGTATCGAGTTCATTGAGGCGGTCGACGTAATCCAGAATTGAATTCAAATCGCGGAACATCCCAGCGCGCTCTTGCTCAGTCAGTTCGAGATTCGCCAGATCGGCGACATAGACAACATCTTTGTCGGTGACTTTCATAGGAGAACAAAGCAATCGATCAATCGTGATCGTTTCGGGATTCTGTCCGTGCCGCCACGAACTCGATCTTGACAACAGCTTCCGTGGTGTATTGATTGATCATTGCCAAATACCGCGGTGCCAGCTCTAACAACCCGGATTTCCATCGGGTGTCGGCCACTTCCACGCTCAGCACGCCATCCTGAAATCGGACGGCACGCGTACGTTCGGCCACGGCCGAGCCGCACACAACCGGCCAGGCCAACAATGGGGCCTCGCCCGGAGGCGCCTGCCGCAGAGATTGAGCGACGATTTTCTCCAGCCCAGCGCCGGCCCGTTCCAACGCAGTGCGTCCTCGCATAAGCCACCGGGATGATAAGAATGTGATTTTAGCATTCCAGCCGCCGCTGAGACGCGGCAGCCGGGAGACCGCTAGGCAGGAAATTCGCGGTGAACGAACTCGAGCGCCTGATCGCGCGAAAGCAGGCGGCCTTCGAGCTGCGCATCCTCGACCGCGGTGAGAATTTCGCGGAATTTCGGCCCCGGGATGTGGCCCGCCGCGATCAAATCGTCGCCGGTCACCAGCGGCGAGGGCCGCATCTTCTCTGGCGGTATCTCCGCCAGCTTTTGCCGTAGGAATTCATAAGTACTCAGATTGCAGTGGCTGGCCAGGCAGTCGGCGCGATGCAGGGACAGGTGTTGGTCAAACGCGGGCATGCGCAAGAATTTCTTCAACGTCGATTCCTTCATTCGCGTCACATGGCCGAAGCGCATGTGGTTTTCGACCAGCGCCAGAATCTGCGCCGTCTCGTCGTTGGAAAATCGCAGGTGCTCGCAGATGTCTGCCGCCATCTTTACGCCGACTTCTACGTGATTGTCGAACCGGATCCGGTCCGGCGCCACCCGGAATGTCGGCGGCTTGCCAACGTCATGGAGCAGCGCACCCCAGGCCAAAGTCGGCGGGCAGGGATGCGGCAGGTTGTCGAGCAGCAGCAGCGTGTGTACGAACACGTCGCCCTCGGGATGAAATTCCGGAGGCTGCTGCACGCCTTTCATGATGGAAATCTGCGGCAGAACATGCTGCAGCAGGCCGCTCTCATCTAACAGCAAAAACGCGCGGCGGCCATGGCCTTCGGTCAGCATGCGCGTCAAGTCATCGCGCACCCGTTCACGTGACACGACTGTAATCTGATCGGCGAGTTTCTCCATCGCCGCGAATGTCGCCGGCTCGATCGTGTACTCAAACCGCGCCGCAAAACGCACCGCGCGCAGCATACGCAACTTGTCTTCGGCAAATCGCCGCTCGGGATCGCCGATGGCGCGCACAATTCCCGCCTCAAGATCCTTCCGGCCACCCACAACGTCGAGCACCTCGCCCTTCAGCGGATCCAGCAGCATGCCGTTAATCGTGAAGTCGCGGCGAGCGACGTCTTCCTCTGGTTGCCGGCTAAACCGCACTTCGTCCGGATGCCGCCCATCGGAGTATCCGATGTCGCTGCGGAAGGTCGCGACCTCCACGGCATTGGACTTCGATGACTGGTCTGTCGAAGCGTCATTATCGAGATGCTGGTCCGGCGCGGGAACGAGCACCACTCCGAACTGTGCCCCCACGGCGTAGGTCTGAGGAAAGATTTCCATCACTTGCGGCGGAGTCGCGTCGGTGGCGACGTCATAGTCCTTGGGTTCGCGTCCGAGGAGAAGATCGCGCACACATCCGCCCACCAGGTAGGCCTGAAAGCCCTGCTGGCGCAGGATCTGGACGATCGAAGTGGCAAAATCCTTCAGCATGACCGATCAGGACTTGCGGAAGCCCGATTCCATCATACCGCCACATTTTCCGTGAAAATCACGTCCGGGGCGGGCGAGCATGCCCTTCAGATCAACGAGGCGAAGGTGGAGTACCGAGCAAGAGGATGTGGATACTGCGTTTGCCCGAGCGCTGACATCAAGGCGCAGCAGGCTGAGGATTTTCGTAAAGCCGCAGTTCCCAAGCGCGGCGCCGCTTGTGTGACCAAACAACCTTCCAGTGTTCAGCGACGATACGTCGCATCGGCTGCTCGGGCGGCATGTGCTCGTACACAAGCGCAGGCATCAAGACGTACTTGACATCTGAAGGCAGCGGAGCGTCGGCACGGGTAGTCCAGCCGATTTCACTCACATCCCACGCAGGTACAATGCCGGTGTCTTGGGAATACACCTCCAGCGCCGGAGTATTGAACGCCAGCGCCTTAGCCTTCTCGCGCAGCCGATTCCCATTTTCTTTCAAAAATGCTCGGTATCCATCGGTGGCCAACAAGGGTGTGTAGCCGGAGCTTCGTGATAGCCAGATCAGGTTTAGCGCCGCCACGACCATGATTGCCACCGCACCGAATCGGGCTACCCGAGGCTTGTACCCGATCGCCTCGTCGTAAAGCGCGCCGGTGGCGAGGCACGTTACTCCCATGAACTGCAGCAGATTCCGTGAACCCGCAAGGTGCGCTGCCAACGCTGTGGCTAAGAAAAAGGTCAAGCAGATTGCCAGGTAGGCATGTTTGGACGACAAGCGGCCGGTTTTGAATGACCTCCACAGCGCACTCAAGATGATGGAGATAGGGAAGATGAGAATCGGCGCGTCAAGATTGGCGAGCCAGTAGAGCGCGGCCGAGCGCGGCGCGGCTTCGACAAAGCGATCCCCTACGAGAGTGAGGGCGTGCGAATAGTGCAGATACCACCTGAAATTGCTGATGATGACATGCTGGAACATTCCAGGAGGCCACAAGGCCGCTACAACAACTGAAGCAGTCACAAGCATGATCGGAATTGACCATGAGACTCCAACCTGGTTTCGATCCCATGCGATCCATCCTTTGCCAGTCAGAGTGACGGCCAGGGCCCAGCAAAGAGCAGCCGGGATCACGTACGTCATCGACAGTGCGCCGAAGGCCATCACGGCGCCGAGTCGAAGGCCCGCCTGCCATGTTGGCCTATCGAGCCACTGATAGCCCAAGCCGACGATTGCCACGGTACAGAGCAGCATCAGATGGTGAGGCCCAATCACGTTAGTCTCTTCGAGGCGAATCACGCTGAACAGCAGCAAGCTGGAACCCACGAGGGCCGCAGCCCGCGACGTTTTAAAGCAGTGCCTGAGCGTCCAATACAAAAGTCCGACCGCGAGAGAACCCACCAACGCCACGAAAAAACGCAGACGTACTTCGAGGGACCCGGCCCCAGCAGGCAACACTTCTCGTCCCAGTTTTGCCAGATAGATCATCATCGGGCCATGACCGTGACGGTCGTAGTCCGATCCTCCCCAAAGAGAAACCCACGGATTGGCTGTGCTTATGGCGTAGTCTGCTTCATCCCAACAAAACTCCGGCGACGCGCATGACAGCATCAGGACGGTCGACGTGAGGGTGAGAATCGTTACGACAAAGGCGGTGATGGCCCGCTCTGATAGGTGCTTAGGGCTGTCGGCGATTGAGTTCATGCAAGCAAGGAGTATAGGCCACTCTTGGTCTAGCTATCCCTTACACTAAGAAAGTCACATGCGCGACGCCTACATCCTCGGCATCGAAAGTTCCTGCGACGAGACGGCGGCCGCCGTGGTGCGGTCCGGCGAGCAACTGATCTCCAACGTCGTCGCCTCGCAGATCGCCACCCACCAGCCCTACGGTGGAGTTGTGCCGGAACTGGCGTCGCGAGAGCATCTGCGCGCGATCGTGCCCGTAGTGCGCCAGGCGCTGGCCGAGGCCAAGCATACCTATGACTCCGTCGACGCAATCGCGGTGACGCGCGGCCCCGGGCTTGCGGGATCCCTTCTCGTAGGCATCAGCTACGCCAAAGCGCTCGCCTTCGCTCTCGACAAGCCGCTGATCGCGGTCAACCACCTCGAGGGCCACATTCATGCGGTGCTGTTGGAGGAGCGGCAGAAGGGCAACCGCGAACTGCAGTTCCCCGTGCTCGCCCTGGTTGTATCGGGAGGCCACACGCATCTCTATCTCGCGACGCAAAGTGACCAATCCTGGACCTACGAAAATATCGGCCACACTCGGGACGATGCGGCAGGCGAAGCCTTCGACAAGGTCGCCAAACTTCTGGGCCTGGGATATCCCGGAGGCCCGGTGATCGATCGGCTGGCTCCGCATGGCGACCCTCGAGCTGTGAAGTTTCCTCCGGCGCAAATCAAGCATCGTGATCGGCGCGACCGCCAAGATGGGCGCGCCATCGAACCGGATGGAGACCGTCCGCGCTTCGACTTCTCTTACAGCGGCATCAAGACGGCCATCCTGCGCTACGTCGAGACCCACGATATGCAGGCTGCTGTAGAAGCACGGCGCCTGGCGCTGGCGAAAATTCCGAAGCCCAGGCTGGAAGACTACGTCTCCCATTGCGACCAGCGCGCGCTCGATCTTGTTGCGTCGTTTCAGCGAGCGATTGTCGAAGATCTGGTAGGAAAAACCTTGGCGGCCGCCAGGGCCTACGATGTTGCCACGTTGTTCGTCACCGGAGGCGTTGCCGCTAACCTCGAATTGCGGAAGACCTTTGAGCAAGAGGGAGCGAAGCAAGGTCTGCCGGTATATTTCCCGTCGCGTCCGCTCTCCACGGACAATGCGGCTATGATCGCAGCCGCGGCGTATCCTAAATTTCTAGCGAAGGACTTTGCCGCGATGGATTTTTCGGCAGAGGCAGGCTTGATCTTGCGTTAGAAGTCTTGCGTTAGAAATTCTGCCGCTGGAGGTCGGCGTGAATCCGGCTACTTTCCCGCGGCCTGGGCTCTGGCCCTGCCCAACACGGCATCGAGCGCTTTCCTGAGTTGCGCATCGATGTCGACATCCTTGTAGATGGCGAAGTTGGCGCGCGTTTCTGATTCGTCGAAGCCGCTGGCGCGGCTTGCCACAATGATGATAGGCACCCCGGCCGTTTCCGGCTTGCTCTTGAGCGCCGTGATCAGTTCGCCGCCCGACATCTTGGGCATCTGCATGTCGGTAACGATCAAGCTTGGTTGGTGCCGGGTAAGGATATCCAAAGCTTCCACTCCATTGCTGGCAGACTCCACCGTAAAGCCGCGTTCTTCAAGAAAGCGGCACACGGTATAGCGCATTAACATGGAGTCATCGACGACTAGAGCCAACTTGGGCATAGAGACCGGTCGCTTGCACACGCTCCCGGCCTGCACGATACCAAGCGCGATGGCGCACCACAACCCGAAACCAAGGCAAAGGGTTACCCTCGTCACAGGAGGAGCCGTCAGAACTCTTCGCGTGTGCGCTCTTCGATGTTCATGTCTTTGAACTCGCTGGACTCGAAGATTTCCCCGCACTCCTTGCACTCGACAAACTCGGCGTCTTCGTCGCGGCTAACAATCTGCACACGCAAATGCTTGCAAGGCTGCTGGGCTGCATTCTGAGGAGGAGAGGGTGACTTAGAGTTCATAAATCCCGAAGCGCCCCTTTTTGACCCAACCTTCGGGAAGGGACAAAATTCGCGGGAATTTCCGGTAATTTTAGAACGGCTTATGCGGTTGTCAAGCCCTCTCAGCATTCGGTGGGAGGATCCTGGTCGAGACCGGGTGCCAGCGCGGTTCGCGGTCGAACCTTCCAATCCCGACTAAATCGATCGCCTCGTCTAACCCATTCAATCCTTGATAGTTACCGTTAAGCGTATGTTTAGGACCATTGGCTGGAAGGTCTTGCTTAGGTGTTATCAGCTAAGGTAAAATCAATTACGACAAAAAAGGTCGGCCTTTTATCCGACCGTATGAGTCGGGTTTTACACAGGACGCAGGGTTGCTGAAGCTCACCAAAAAGGCCGACTACGCTCTCATGGCGATGAAGCATCTCGCCGAGCATCCCAGCGCCAGTTCGCGTAGCGCTAAAGATGTTGCCGATGCTTTTGGCATACCTCCCGAGGCCCTGGCGAAAATATTGCAACGGCTGGCGAAATCCGGCCTTCTCCACTCGCAGCATGGCATCAATGGCGGTTACACCCTGGCGCGGCCGGCGCACACGATTTCCGCCTTCGAAGTGATCCAGGCCATCGACGGCCCTCTGTTTATTACTTCGTGTGTGACCGTGCGCGGTGAGTGTGATCAGACCGAGCGCTGCAACATCCGCGAACCGCTGCGCAAAGTGAACGAGAGTATCGAAGCCGTATTGAAACGCATCAAGATTTCGCACATGCGCGAAGAATCGGAAGAAGTCGGCCGCGACGTTCCCAAAGCGGCGGAGCTGGTCACAATCAGCTGAACCGCAGACGGTAAAGTTTCATCAAAAGCAGGAGAGTTAATCAATGAGCACGGATGTGAAGATCCCCCAGGCAGGCACGCAGGCCCACCACCCCGACGCAAAGGGTGTGAAACTGCCCATCTACATGGACAACCATGCCACCACCCCCATGGATCCCCGGGTGCTGGAGGAAATGCTGCCCTACTTCATGGAGAAGTTCGGCAACGCGGCCAGCCGCAATCACTCGTTCGGGTGGGTTGCCGAGGAAGGCGTGGAGACCGCTCGCGAACGCATCGCCAAACTGGTGGGCGCGACGACCAAGGAGATCATCTTCACCTCCGGCGCCACCGAGAGCGACAACCTCGCCATCAAGGGCGTGGCCGAGATGTACCGCGAGAAGGGCAACCACATCATCACCGCGGTCACCGAGCACAAAGCCGTGCTCGATACCTGCAAGCGGTTGGAAAAGTATGGTTATCGCGTGACCTATCTGCCGGTGCAGAAAGACGGCCTCATTGACCTCGACGACCTGAAGCGCGCCATGGACGACAAGACGATTCTGGTCACGATCATGGCGGCAAACAACGAAATCGGAGTGTTGCAGCCGGTCACGGAAATTGGCAAGCTCTGTCGCGAGCGTGGCGTGATCTTCCACACGGACGCGACCCAAGCCGTGGGCAAAGTGCCCACCGACGTGAACAAGCAGAACATCGGCCTGATGTCGATCTCTGGCCACAAGATGTACGGGCCGAAGGGCGTTGGCGCATTGTATGTGCGCCGCAAGAATCCGCGGGTGCAGATTTCCGCGATCATCGACGGCGGCGGCCACGAGCGCGGCATGCGCTCGGGCACGTTGAACGTCCCGGGCATCGTTGGCCTGGGCAAGGCCTGCGCCATTGCACAGGAAGAGATGCCTAAGGAATCCTGCCACCTGGCTGGCCTGCGCAATCGTTTGCGGGACCGCATCATGACCCGTCTGGATGAGGTATACATTAACGGATCGATGGATTCGCGTCTGCCCGGCAACCTGAACATCAGCTTCGCGTACGTAGAAGGCGAATCGCTGCTGATGGGCATCAACGACATCGCGGTGTCCAGTGGTTCGGCCTGCACCTCGGCGACGCTCGAGCCATCTTACGTATTAAAGGCTCTCGGCACCGGAGACGACTTGGCGCACAGCTCGATTCGTTTTGGCATCGGCCGCTTCAACACGGAAGCCGAAGTCGATTACGTAGCCGATCGCGTCATCGAAACCGTCGAGCGTCTGCGCGAACTTTCTCCGCTGTATGAAATGGCGAAAGAAGGCATCAATCTGAAAGACGTGAAGTGGGCGGGAGAATAGAAAAACGGGAAAGGGCACGGCTTCAGCCGTGCCGCACCGGGTTTTACCAGATGGGGCTTTAGCCCCTGAGGGGAATTCAAGAATCTCAGGAGAAGCAAATGTCATACAGCGACAAGGTAATCGATCATTACAACAATCCCCGCAACGTCGGCTCCATGGACAAAGCGAGCACGGACGTAGGCACCGGCCTGGTCGGCGCACCCGAATGCGGCGACGTCATGAAGCTGCAGATCAAGGTCAACCGCGAAACAAACGTCATTGAAGACGCTAAGTTCAAGACCTTCGGCTGCGGTTCGGCCATCGCGTCATCATCCCTGGCCACCGAGTGGGTCAAGGGCAAGACCGTTGACGAAGCGCTTAGCATTAAGAACATGGACATCGTGAAGGAGCTTTCTTTGCCTCCGGTAAAGATCCACTGTTCGGTCCTTGCTGAGGACGCAATCCGCGCCGCCATCGGCGACTGGAAGAAAAAGCAGGAGAGCGCGAAGCCGGTGTCCGTCGAAGCAAAGTAATGACTACGGCAGCAGAACAAACAACGCCGCAGGCCACGGCAAAAGGGATCCAGGTGACCGAAAAGGCCTTGGCCAAGATTCGGAGCGCGATGGCCAAGGAAGGCATTTCGCCCGAGCAGGGCGGCCTTCGCCTGGGAGTGCAAGGTGGCGGATGTTCAGGCCTGAGTTACAACATCCGCTTCGACACGCAGCCACGCGAACGCGACCGCATCTTCCAGTTCGGCGACGTGCGTGTCTTCGTGGACCCGAAGTCGTTCATCTACCTGCACGGCATGACTCTGGATTATCAGGAAACGCTGATGCAGCAGGGCTTCGTCTTTGTGAATCCCCAGGCCACTAAGTCGTGTGGCTGCGGGACTTCGTTCTCGGCCTGATGCTTGTGTGGCGCGGACACTCCTGTCCGCGTGCGGCCTAAGCCACGGGACAACTGGTCGAGCAAGCTCGCTCCAGGCTGGATTTCAGCCTGGGTAGCGACGCTGTGCGTGCAGTCAGGAATTCGAAAGTGACGACAAAGTCTTCTCTTACCGCGATTGGCGCCAAGCCTCTGCCGGAGGAAACTCACTCCTGCTGGTCGTGCGGGTCCATGCGCGCCGCACACTTCTGCGAGTCATGCGGCAAGGTGCAGCCGCCGGTCCCAGTGGACTACTTCACATTTTTCGGCCTGCCGCCCAAGCTCAACCTTGACGTTGCCGCGTTGGAGAAGGATTTTTACCAATTGAGCCGGAAGTTGCACCCCGATTTGAGTGCGCGCGCCAGCAGCCGGGAGCAGGAATGGAGCCTGGAGCAGAGCTCGCTGCTCAACGACGCATATCGCACGCTGCGTGACCCGATCAAGCGCACCCAATACCTGCTGCACCTGGAAGGTGTCGCGTTGGAGGAGCAATCCAAAAGCGCAACCGAGCAGGCCCGAGCCACAGGGGAGATCAAGAAGCAGATTGTTCCACCGGATCTGCTCGAAGAAGTTTTCGAGTTGAATACGGAACTCGAAGAGCTGCGCATGAACCACAAGATGGGCGAAGAAGATCCCGCCCTGATTGCGGAAATTGGAAAGCAGAAGGTGGCTCTCGAAGCCAAGTACGGCGCGCTCCTCGAGGAACTGCAAATGTACTGGAAAGCTTGGGATAGTCTGATCGATCAGAGCCGGCAGGGAAATGGAGAGATGGCCGTCGAGCGAGCGCAAGTCATGGGCAAGATGGTGGATGTGCTGAACCGCCGCAACTACATCCGGAATTTGGTAAGAGATGTGAACGCCGCGCTGGAAATTTGATTCAATGGCTACTGATCACATCGTCGGCATCGACCTCGGCACTACCAATTCCCTGGTGGCCTTCATGCAAGGGGAGGCGCCTGTCGTGATCCCGGGCGACGACGGCCTGAACCTGCTGCCGTCGGTAGTCGCGCTCGACGCGAATAACCAGCCAGTCATCGGCAATGCCGCGCGCAACGCGCTCATTGAAACCCCGGAGCGTGCCGTCTACTCGATCAAACGCCTGATGGGACGCGGCATGGAAGACATTCAGGAGGAACTGAAACTCTTCCCCTTCCGCCTGGCGGAAGACTTGCAGCCCGGCGAAGTGCTGCGCATCAAACTGGGCGATAAGACTTTTACACCTCCGGAGATTTCTGCTCTGATTCTGCGTCAGCTCAAGCGCAGCGCTGAGCGCTTTTTTGGCGGCCCGGTTGGGAAGGCCGTCATCACCGTTCCCGCATATTTCAACGACGCCCAGCGCCAGGCCACCAAAGACGCGGGCCGCATCGCCGGTCTCGAAGTGCTTCGTCTGGTCAACGAACCGACTGCCGCGTCTCTCGCCTACGGCCTCGATAAGAAGCACAACGGAATCGTCGCGGTTTACGATCTGGGCGGCGGCACCTTCGACATTTCGATCCTGAAACTGCACGACGGAATCTTCGAGGTCATCGCCACCAATGGCGACACACATCTCGGCGGCGATGACATTGACAACCTGATGATCACGATCGCGCTCGATGACATTCGCGGCGACCTCGGTATCGACCTCCGCCACAACGCCGAGGCGGTGCAAGCCATCCGAAAGGCGGTGATTGAAGCCAAGATCGCACTTTCTGCGCAGCCTTCGGTCAAGCTCGACATCGAGTTGCCCGGCGGCAAGTGCTACCAGCGCGAGATCACGCGCGAACAATTCGAGCAACTGATCCAGCCGATCATCGACCGCACGGTTGGTCCCTGCAAGCAGGCTCTGAAAGACGCGAACCTGAAGTCCGAACAGATCGACGAGGTTGTTCTGGTCGGCGGCTCGACCCGTATTCCCAAGGTTCGCACGCTCGTGAAGGAACTGTTCCGCCGCAAGCCGCACACCGATCTGAACCCCGACGAGGTGGTAGCACTCGGCGCGGCGGTGCAGGCGAACATTCTCGGAGGCGGCTCCGAAGCCACCGAGAACATGCTTCTGCTCGACGTAACGCCCCTGTCCTTGGGCATCGAAGTCGCCGGTGGGGTCACGGACAAGATCATCCTGCGCAACTCGACCATTCCGGCCTCGGCGACACAGTTCTATACCACGCAGGTGGACGGCCAGGCCAACGTGGCGATCCACGTGCTGCAAGGCGAGCGCGAACTGGCCAAGGACTGCCGTTCCCTGGCACGCTTCGATCTCAAAGGCATTCCGCCGATGGCCGCTGGCATCCCCAGAGTCGAGGTCAAATTCCTGATCGACGCCAACGGCATCCTGCACGTTTCCGCGCGCGAGCAGCGTAGCGGCAAAGAAGCCGAAATTCAGGTGCAGCCCAGCTATGGGTTGACGGACGAGCAGGTCGAAGGCATGATCCTCGATTCGTTCGACAACGCCGAGGAAGATTTCCGCCGCCGCCAGGTGATCGAAGCCCGGAACGAAGCTGCGACCATACTGACCGCGCTGGAAAAAGGCAAGAAGAGCGCCGCCTGGGGACAACTCACAACCGGCGAGAAAAAGCAGATCGCCAAGATGGAGAAGTCGCTGGTTGCTGTGAAGGCGGAGGACGATTATCAGGCGATCCGCAAAGCCATCGATGCCCTGAACCAGGGCACCATGCGTCTGGCGGAGTTGATGATGGACACCGCCGTGTCGTCCGCGCTCAAAGGCAAGAATATGGACGAGACTGACTTGGGTGAGGGCCCAACGGCGCCCCATCCCATGGCAAAGGCAGAATTCGAATGATTGGTTCTGTCATCCTGAGCGGAGCACGGGCGAGCGAAGCGAAGCCGTGCGGAGTCGAAGGATCCCTACCTCCGCAAATGCAGTCGCGACCATAGGGATCCTTCGACTACGCGGATTTCGCAAAAAACGCGAAATCCGCTTCGCTCAGGATGACAAGTGCTAGATTGAGGAGCAGCAATGTCAGACGAAAAATCCCAAGGCACCGGAGTCGTCACCGAAGAAGCGCCGGGCGAAAACATAGTACAGATCACTTTTCTGCCCGATGGCAAGACTGTCCAGTTCGAGCACGGCAAATTGCCCTACGAACATCACGGCAAAGAAGAATCCCTGCTCGACGTAGCCCTGAATTTCGGTATCCCGCTGGATCACGCCTGCGGCGGCAATTGCGCCTGCACCACCTGCCACATCTGGGTGAAAGAAGGCGCCGAGAACCTCTCCGAGATGGACGACGACGAGGCCGACCGGTTGGACATGGCTGCCGATCTCCAGTTAAACTCGCGTCTCGGCTGCCAGGCGCAGATTACAAAGCCGGGAAAAGTGGTCGTGGAAATTCCCGCCTGGAACCGTAATTACATCTCTGAGGAGCACCACTGAGATGGCGAAACAACTCACCTGGGATGACGCCGAAGACCTCGGCATCCTGCTATCTGAGACTCACCCCGAACTCGATCCGCTGACCGTTCGTTTCACCGACCTGCATCGCTACGTCACCGAACTCCCCGATTTTGCAGGCGATCCCAAAGCCTCAAACGAAGGCAAGCTGGAAGCAATCCAGATGGCCTGGCACGAAGAATTCCAGGACCGCACCCAAGCCTGATTTACCTCCCCATAGTGCAATCTGAAAAGGTTCGTATCTAGTCCCACTTCTGCGAATGCAACGCCCGATACGCTTGTTCCTGCTGACCGAAAGAGTAAACGTCAAAACGAACATCACCAAAATGGTCTTCGAGGTACTCGACTACCGCTTTTGCATATCGTCAGCGTTGTCCGCAGAGGAAGGGGTTGCGACTCCCTTGATAGCGGCGCAATGGTGCTCATTTACATTCACAATAACGCCATTCTTTAGGCGCGCCTTCGTTCCGACTTCCTTGTTTTTCATACAGTGTCCCAGCTTGATCCTCAATGGGTGCCAGAGCAGGTGCATGTGGCACCCGCCAAGCTTGAAAAGAACCAGCGGTTGTCCCGCTGTGGCAGTGCGATGTCAATGGACTATTGAGAAATCTCAATTACACTCGTCGACTAGCCTTAGGAGTTGCATCCCCTTCAGATACCACTACCCTACTTCCCCGCATCCGCCAGTTTCTTATAGAACTTCTGCAGCGTATAGAACGCCAGCTTCCGCTGACCTCGATTCGAGATCAGCCCCTTGCGATTGTGATAGTCCTGTATTGCCGGGAGCATCCGCGCTGGAGACCGAAAATCCATCAGAACCCACGGAGTCATCCCCGCCAGGCCCGGCATGCGCTCGACCATGCCAAGCTGATGCTCATATAGATTCCCCTGGTACTCCTCCGTCCAGCGCTCGTCGGCATCACCATGGCGGCCGTAGGGAGCTCCGCCTCCAAATTCGCTCACGATGAGTGGCTTGTTCCAGGTCGACTTCCACTGCATCTTGTCAGCGTCTTCCGGCCGGCCTCCGTACCATCCTAAATACTCGTTGAGGCCGAGAACGTCCAGCACTTCACCCAGCGGGTCGCTGATCGTCCGCTCATTCGGGCCGGTGTCGTCCACATGATTCATAGCAGACGTAATCAGCCGCGTGGAATCGAGTTCCCGCGCGTCCCGCGCCAGTTGCTTGAGAAACTGCGTGCGCTCCGGTTTCACCGGAGTCTCGTTGGAAAGCGACCACAGAATGACCGCAGCGCGGTTATGATCACGCGCAATCATGTCCCGCAGTTGCGCCTCCGCATTCGCCAGCGTCGCCGGGTTCGTCCAGTCAATGTCCCAATAAACGGGAATCTCCGACCACACCAGCAGCCCCATACGGTCCGCCAGACGAACCTCGTTCTCGTTGTGCGGATAGTGCGCGAAGCGGGCGAAGTTGCATCCCAGCTCCTTCACCCAGCCGAGGAGAGTCTGCGCGTCCTCCGGGCTGAAGGCGCGTCCTTCGCGAAACGGCGCCTCCTCGTGCATCGAGATGCCTCGCAGGAAGATGGGCTTGCCGTTCAACAGGATGCGGGATCCCTGCACCTCGATGGTTCGAAACCCGATCTGGTCGCGGACCGAATCGGCACCACTGGCGAGAGCTACGTCATAGAGTTTCGGATCAGCAGGGGACCACAACTTTAGCGTTGCCGTGACGTGAAAGTTCGCCCGGCCAGTCGCGTCGGTAGTAAGCGCCTCGCGAACCCCAGCTTCGGGAATATCCAGCGCAATCTTCTGTGGCGATGGCGCCCCATTCAATTGCACCCACCCCGAAATCTCGTTCTGCGTGCCGCGCGTCAGTTGCACCCAGTAATCCTGAATGAAAGTGCTGGGCACCTCGACTAACGAGACGTCGCGAGTAATTCCGCCATAGTTCCACCAGTCGAACTTCAAAGCAGGCACAGAGTCGGCGCGGCGCGTGTTGATGACTTCGACGATCAGAAAGTTCTCGCCGTCCCGCAGGGCCGAAGTCGCCTCGAAATTGAACGGCGTAAAACCGCCTTCGTGCTCGCCCAGTTTTTCCCCATTCAGGTAAACCGTAGTCTGGTAGTTAGCCGCGCCAAAATAGACAAAGACGCGCATGCCCGCACGCTTGTGATAACTGAACTCCCGCCGGTACCACACCGGCCCTTCATAAAACATCAATTGCTCGCGCTGGGTATTCCAGTCCCCGGGAACATTCAGAACGGGAGACGCATCGAAGCTGTATTCGACGAGATCGCTCTTGTCTCGGGGTTTTTCGTTGCGAAAGAATCCCCGCGGCTTGCCGTTGTCAAATGGGTCGACAATGGCTCGCCACGCGCCATCGAGGCTCACCGTTGTCCGGCCAGGGAAGTTCGCAATCAGTGTGGAGGGCCCCTGGGCTGCGTGGCCCCAAATCGAGAGCAGAAGCACAAGCAAAGAGGATTGCAGAAGGTGCCGTCGCATAAGAACCTCGAAGCCGGCCCCATGGTAGTAACCCAGTCGGGCCGGCGTCAACGAAGGCGCCTGAGGTTGCTCCCCAGTCGGCAGAATTTCGGGGAGATTTTACATATCCTTGACAAGCGCCCGGAGCGGGTAAGTCTATCCTGCTTTCATCAGGGGGCCGATAGATCCATAGGCCCTTCTCTCTCTCCGGCTGAATTGAAAAGGGCACGGCGCCATGCCGTGCCCTATTTTTCTGAATATCACCGTTCCGTTTATAACTCGGCTTAGCCCACAGGCACCGGGGCAACTTCCTCCACGTTCGCTTCACGCAGGAACTTCGCTGCTTCCTCGGGCGGAGTGGGATTGATATAAAAACCCGTGCCCCACTCAAATCCCGCTGTCTTGGTCAGCTTTGGCATGAATTCGATGTGCCAGTGATAGTGATCGTTGGTCGGATCCTGCACTGGCGAACTGTGAATGACCAGGTTGTAAGGCGGATTATCGAGCACGCGGTCGGCCCGACTGAGCAGATTCTTCATCGCCCGCGCCAGGTTCTCAAACATGTGCGACGACGAGTTCTCAAACGCCGACTCGTGTTGCTTGGGCAGAATCCAGGTCTCGAACGGAAAACGCGGAGCGTAGGGCGCGAGCGTCACGAAGTTTTCGTTCTCTGAGACTACGCGGATGCCTGCGTCCATTTCCTGCCGGATGATGTCACAGAACACACATCGCTCTTTGTAGAGGAAATACTGCTTCGCTCCCTCCAATTCCTGGGTCACATTGATGGGAAGAATAGGCAGAGCGATCAATTGCGAGTGGGCGTGTTCGAGTGACGCTCCGGCCGCCTCTCCATGATTCTTGAAGATCAGGATGTACTTGAATCGCCGGTCCTTCTTCAGGTCCAGGATGCGGTCGCGAAACGTCCACAACACGTCTTCAATGCGCTTGGGAGGCAGGGTGGCAAGGCTCGCAGTGTGGTCGGGCGTTTCGATAATGACCTCATGCGCCCCGATTCCGTTCATCCGGTCAAACATGCCCTCGGCCTGCCGGTTCAGATTGCCCTCGATGCCCAAGGCTGGGAACTTGTTCGGCACCACGCGGACCGTCCATCCTGGAGTGTCCCGCTGCGGCGCCGGCCCGCCATTCGGGTTGGGACGGTAGGCCTGAATCTCGGGAGGGGTCTTGCCCTCATTCCCGTAACAAAAGGGGCAAAAGCCCCCTTTGATCTTCATGTTTTCGCGAACAAAATCGGTTGGGCGCTTGGCCCGGTCGGTCGAGATAATTACCCAGCGGCCTACGATCGGATCTTTTCTCAGCTCCGGCACTTACTAAATCCTTTCAACGGGAATCCCTAAAACTTCATCCAACTTAATCTACGCCGCCAGGGAGGCGTTCCGAAATACTTCGATCTGCGGGCGGGGCGCGAGACTGTCATAGTATACGCTTACTATATCGAATCTCCACTGGCACGATGGTGGATGCCGTCTCAGATACTCCCGCGCCACCTCCGCAATCTCCCGCCGCTTATGTTGGTCCACCGCCGCTTCAGGAGGCTTCACATCGTGCGACGTCCTTGCTTTAACCTCAATAAAACAAAGGACATCGTCCTCCCAGCCGATCAAGTCAATTTCTCCCCGGCAGCGTGGCGAGCGAAAATTGCGCTCGACCATGATGTAACCAAGCTTGCGCAGGTAGAAGTATGCGTCTTCCTCGCCCTGCTGGCCCACCCGATGGCGCTGCGGCCTGGTATCTTCCTTGAGCACGCGCCGCGCAACCCAATCCAGGCTGCGGATAACCGTTCGGGTGAAGACTGCTGGAAGCATCGCGGATCGAGGTGAATATACCGAGAGCCAGCCGCCGTAGATGTGACCTGCCTCACAGGCCAGTGCGATTGGACGCGATCCCCCTCCCGAACTGGGAAGGCTCTGGAGAAAAAAATCCCCCCCCCGCAAGCGAGCGCGGGTGGGGATGATGGTTGCGCTTACGCGCCCACGTAGTTGATGCACTCTTCCAGCACACCCAAGGCAACGTCGGCCTCTTCCTTGGTGACCACCAGCGCCGGGCAGATGCGGATCGTGCTCGGACCGCAACCGAGGAACAGCACGCCCCGCTCGAACGCGTGTTCGACAATCCGATCGCGCTCCGCATTGCCGTAATCTTTGGTCACTTTGTCCTTGACGATCTCGACGCCGATCATCAACCCGCGGCCGCGCACATCGCCTACCAGTTTGTGTTTTGAAGGCCAGTCGGCCATGCGCTTCAGCATGTGATTGCCCACGCTGGCCGAATTCTCCAGCAGGCGTTCCTTTTCGATCACGTCGAGCGTCGCGAGCGCGGCCGCGATTGCTACCGGGTTGCCTCCGAATGTGGAAGCGTGAGATCCGGGAACCCAGTCCATAACCTCGGCGCGGCTCATAGTGATTCCGAGCGGCATGCCCGAGGCAACTCCCTTCGCCATGCAAACGATGTCAGGTTCGACGCCGGTGTGCTCGACCGCGAACCATTTTCCGGTGCGCCCTATGCCGCTCTGCACCTCGTCAACGACCAGCAAGATGCCGTGCCGGTCGCAAATGCGCCGCAGTTCCTGCATGAAGATAGTCGGGGCCACGACGTACCCGCCCTCACCCTGCACCGGTTCAACGAAAATAGCCGCGACTTCCTCCGGCGGCAACGTAGTCTTGAACAGCTTCTCTTCGATGAAGCGGGCGCATCCCAGTGCGAAGTGCTCCGCTTCCTGCGCGCCGCCCACGCAGCCGCGATATACATCGGGATAGCGCACGTGCGTCACCCCCGGCACCAGCGGCGCAAACCGCCGCCGCTGCTGCGGTTTTGACGCCGTCAGCGAAAGCGCACCCATGGTGCGCCCGTGGAAAGCGCCAAAGAATGCAATCACATTTTGCCGTTTGGTATGGTACCGCGCCAGCTTCAACGCGCACTCGATGGCCTCTGCTCCGGAGTTGCCGTAGTAAATCCGGTGCGGCCCACGCATGGGCGCGATCTTCGACAGCCGGCTCGCCAGTTGCACCATGTTTTCGTAGTAGAAATCGGTGCCCGACATGTGGATCAGTTCGCCTGCCTGCTTCTGAATGGCGGCGACCACATCGGGATGGCAATGGCCGGTCGACGTCACGGCAATGCCTGCGGAAAAATCAAAGAATTCGTTGCCGTCCACATCGGTCACAACGATGCCGCGTCCGCTCTTGGCCACCAGCGGGTAGGAGCGGGTGTAAGACGGCGAAATATATTTCTCGTCGCCCTCGAGCACGCGCTTGGCGTTCGGCCCGGGCAGGGCAGTCTTGATCTTGGGACCGATTGCGGTCACAGTGTTCGTCGTCATGATATTCCTCCTTAGGCAGCGACCAGCGGTTACTGGTCTTGCAAATCGGTTTCGGAAGGGCACTGCTTCAAGCTGTGCCACGGTTCGGGGAGGACACGACTTTCAGTCGTGCCGCTAAAGCACCCTAAATGACTTGGGCTTTAGCCCCTGAGGAGGAAAGGATGGAATTAATCGCTACCGAACAGGTTGGGACGCAGCCGCGAAGGCAGGTTCGCCCGATAGCGCCGCGGACACACCAGGCAGTGCAGCCAGCACTCGGCTGATTGCGCATGGGGAAGTCGCGAACTGGGATTCTTGCGCAGCATCGCAAACCATCGACATCACTGCCTGATTATAGCCGGAAGCGGCGAACAGCGTAACCCCCAAAAGTAACGCAACGTATAGGTCTAAGAAGGTGCTCATGTGGGGATAGTGCATGTAGGGACAGCCGCCCCCGGCTGTCCGGTCGAGCAAAGCTCGACTGTTTTTCCTGGCGCGGAAGCCGAGGCAACCCTTGACTATGAGTCGACATATAATCAACTGTATCCGGCGTAGGAGTGCCTTTGTGCTGAAACGCTTCTTGTGGTTTCTGTGCGTAGCGCTGCCCTACCCTCTACCCGGCCAAACCTGCGTCCCCTCTCTAAGGCCCGAGAGGAGCATAAAAGCCCCGATCCATAACGTGACGTTTACCAACGACGCGATCTTCCCGCCGGAGAAGGAAGACGAGATCGCAAAACGTTTGCGCGAAGAGAATGTCCGTCCTGACGCGCTCGACAAGGAAGTATCGTCCATGGCCGAGGAGGCTGCTGAACGCGCTCGCGCAGCCTACCAGGACATGGGTTACTTCAAGGTGCAGGTGGATGGAAAAGCGGTAGCGGTTGCCACGAACCCGCCGCAATATGACATCACGATTCAGATTCGTTCTGTCGGCAAGCAGTACCGGCTGGGCGACCTGAGCATCGTCAAGGCAGCGGCATTCCCAACGCAGCAGTTGCGCGATCTGTTTCCCATCCAGCGCGGCGAAATCTTCAGCCGCGAAAAAGTTGCCAAAGGTCTGGACGAGCTTCGTCGCCTCTACGGAACGGAAGGGTACATCAATTTCACGGCTGTGCCAGACACCGAATTCGACGATGCCAGCGGCAACATCAACCTGAACATCGACGTCGACGAAGGCAAGCAGTTCCGAGTCCGCAGCGTTGAAATCCTCGGGTTGGACCCCGGGGTGGAGGCTCGTGTCTTAGGCGATATCGAACTGAAGCCGGGGGACACCTACAGTTCCGAAGTGTGGGAGCGCTCGTTTATGAAGTTCCACGACCTTGCACCGAACCCAGACCCAAACGCCGTCGACAAAAAGCTGGACGAAAGAGATGGTTGGGTCGACGTGGTTCTCGATTTTCGCAAAGCGCCCACCTGCCCGATCGGCCCCTGAAGGGTGTCACCCCGAACGAAGCCGTTCTTCAGGCGGAGTGAGGGATCTCCCGTGCGGAGGCTTTAATGGTTTCACCGCACTGCGGAGCTTCGCTCCGCGGACAGCCGAGGGCGGCTGTCCCCACATGGCATCGGGCGATGGGCTGGGTGCGCAAATTTAGAATCCAATCCCCCGCTGCGGATGTCAGATAAGTTGTAGCCTTCGCCCGTTATTCTCCATTGCAATGCACTCTGCCCAGCGCCCAAGCCGGTGGATGGTGATTCTTGCCTTCGGACTGGTCTACCTGTTCTGGGGCTCGACTTATCTCGGCATCGACATCGCCGTGCAGACCATTCCTCCCCCGCTCATGTGCGGCCTGCGATTCTCGATAGCCGGAGTGGTCGCACTGACCGTCTGCGCCGCCACGGGCCGCAGAATTCTATACTCTCCGCGCCAGATCGCTCTCGCCGCAGTAGTCGGCCTGTTGCTGCTGATGGGCGGAAACCTGACCCTCTCCTACGCGGAACTCTCAGTCTCAACCGGCTTGGCTGCGCTCATCATCGCGATCACGCCCTTATGGTTCCTGGTTCTTGATTCTCTGCTGCTGGGAGATCATCACATCTCCTCACGCGGCAAGGCTGGCCTTGCGCTGGGAATCGCTGGCCTGTTCGTCCTCTTCTGGCCCGAACTGCAGGCGGGAGCGGTCGGCCACCGCGAATTTTGGGCGTCACTCAGCTTGCTCGGTGGATCATTTAGCTGGGCGCTGGGTTCGGTGCTCTCCAAGCGCTGGCAATCCGGCATGGACGTGTTCAGCGCGACCGGCTGGCAGATGACGGCTGCAGGAGTTGGAAACTTCCTCTTCGCCGTGCTGAACCGCGATCTCGCTCGCGTTACTTGGACCGCGCGCAGTCTCGGCGCCGTAATGTATCTAGTGGTGTGCGGCTCATGGATCGGCTACAGCGCGTATATCTGGCTCCTCGGGCACGTGCCCACATCGAAGGTCTCAACTTACGCGTATGTGAATCCCGTGGTCGCTGTGTTTCTCGGATGGTTGATTCTGCACGAGCGCGTAGACCGATTCATTCTCGCAGGCAGCGCAATCGTCATTCTCTCCGTCATCCTCGTCACCAGCGCTAAGGTCAAAGAAAAAACCGCAGCCGAGGATCTGCCCGCGGTAGAAGCGGCGGGAGATTAGCAGATTGCAGATTTCAGATTTTCGCGCTGCCGTCCGCGCTGCATTTCGTTGGGCCTCAGAGTCCTACTCAGAAATCTAAAATCTACAATCTGCAATTTTATTTAGACTTTTCCTCTTCCTCCTCCGCATCGTTCACCACGTCGACGACATGCCCGCGAAACGCATACGTCTCCTTCGCGCTCCTCGCTCGCTCGAAGCTCACCCGCACCGGATCCCTCTGCCACACTGGAGCGGGGCACGCTGAGTCGGGCCCGGCGTCCTCGGGCACGCCATCGTTCGACAGCGCTTTCTTCATGACCGGCTTGCGGCGTCCCAACTGCGCCACGATCGCGAAAATCTTTTTCCCGTCGTCGGAAACTCCGCAGTACGCGCTGTAATCCCGGTACCAGCTCGCCGCGGAATAGAACCCGTCGTACTCAGGCAGATTGATCGCGGAAACGCGGCCTGTCGTGCGATCGACGAGCAGCCAGCCTCCGCGCTGCCACTGCCACCGCAGAGCCGTTTCGTCCGGAAGACTGTCGTTCACTCGAAACGCGCGCCGCACCACAAATAAACGTTCCGTGACTTCGTGCGGCGAACCCAGCACATATTCCTTGATCCGCCCGTCTACGATAAGGGCGCGAACCTTGATCGTCTGCGGCTTGTCATCCCCCACGCTCCCAGGGAGCCACTGAGCCGATATCCACTTGCCAAACGCAATGACGTGAACCTTCGCGCCGCTTCCTGCAGCACTGGTGCACAGCAGTGCACACGCAAGCAAGCTAATCCAAACATGATGCCCACCGAATCGCATGAGCGAGCGTAGGCAGAGACACGACGCCAAAGCAAGGTTTCTCGTCACCCACTCGACCGCGACCGTCCCGAAGTGGGAATAGCACGCCAGGCAAAACAGTGCTACCGTTGCAAAAGGCTGTTCGGGGCCCAGCCAAAAGTGGAAAATAACGGTAAAATCGAAACTCGAGGAAGCGATTCGACGAGCGTACCTTCCTCACCTGGTCCTCCGGCGCCCCAGGACGCGCGGACAACTTCCAGGGAAGAAGCAGCCTCTTATCTAGACATGGGTGACCTTTTACCGCGACGACGCGCGCCTCGCATTCTGGTGGTCGACGACCAGCCCAGCATTGCGGGATTGATGAGCCAGTTGCTCAGCATCCGCGGCTATGACGTAACGACTGCCGCGAACGCCGAGCAGGCCGAAGCCGAAATTCGCCGCCAGGCGCCCGATCTGATCCTCTCTGACGTGATGATGCCCGGCAAGTCCGGATACGAACTCTGCCGCAGCCTCAAAGAGAACGTGGCAACCCGCCTGATTCCCTTTGTCCTGATCACCGGACTCAGCGATAGCAGCGACCGCGTGCGCGGCATCGAGGCCGGCGCCGATGACTTCCTGAACAAGCCGGTACTTGCCGAGGAGTTGATCGCCCGGGTGAAATCTCTTCTCCGCCTCAAAGAATTCACCGACGAACTCGAAACGGCCGACTCGGTGCTGTGCACTCTGGGCCTGATCGTCGAAGGCCGCGATCCCTATACCGAGGGCCATTGCGAGCGGCTTTCGGTACGTGCCGCAGATCTTGGTCGCCACCTCGGCATGGACGAAGATTCCATCATCGCTCTGAAGCGCGCGGGATTCCTGCACGATATCGGCAAGATCGCCGTACCCGATGAAATTCTGAAAAAAGGCAGCAACCTTACACCCGTAGAATGGGTGGTCATGAAGCTTCACCCCATCACGGGCGAGAACATCTGTAAGCCTCTGCGCTCTCTTCGCCTGGTGCTGCCCATCATTCGCCACCATCATGAACATTCCGATGGCTCGGGCTACCCCGACGGGCTGACCGCGCCCGACATTCCAGTCCTGCCGCGGATTCTGCAGGTGGTCGATGTGTACGACGCGCTGCGCACGGCGCGCTCCTACAAGGCGCCCCTTACCCACGTCCAGGCCGCCCAGACCATGCGCGAGGAAGCACACCGCGGTCTCTGGGACGCCGAATTGGTCGCCGAATACTTCTCCATGCTCGAGCAGAAGCGCCAGGTAGCGTAAGCAGTTTCGACACTCAGGTATTAACCCTGCGGGCGCAAAAGCTTTTCGCCTGCGATATCAGGAATTCTCTTATCCCATAACACGCGCCCAAAACGTACAATGACGAAACTGACATTTGAGAACTGAGAACTGGTTTTGGAGCCCATCTACAGCATCGTGATTCCCGCCTATAACGAGGGCGCGCGCCTGGGCGCGACTTTGGACAAGGTGCTCTGCTACGTGCACGCCATGGGATGGGAGGCGGAGGTCATTGTGGTGAACGACGGCTCTCGCGACAACACCTCTGACATTGTTCGCGAGCGCGCTGCCACAGATCCGGCCCTTCGGCTGGTAGAGAATCCCGCCAACCGGGGCAAGGGATTCAGCGTGCGCATGGGGATGCTCAGCGCCCGCGGCCGCGTGGTGATCTTCAGCGATGCCGACCTCTCGTCCCCGATCGAGGAGGCACCAAAGCTCCTCCAGGCGCTCGAAGCAGGCGCGGATATCGCCATCGGTTCGCGCTGGTTGCGCGCCGAAACCCAGACCCAGCGCCAGCCGCTCTACCGCCAGCTCTTTGGGCGAGTCTTCAACCTCCTGCTGCGAGTCACTCTAGGACTGCAATTCAAAGACACTCAATGTGGCTTCAAGGCTTTCAGGCGCGCCGCCGTCCAGGCGATCTTCCCGCTGCAGAAAATCGAGCGCTGGGGATTCGACCCCGAAATCCTATTCCTGGCCCGCAAATTCGGTTTCAAAGTCCAGGAAGTGGCCGTCGCCTGGGGCCACAGCGGCGGCACGCGCATCAACCCGCTCATCGACGGCTCCCGCATGTTCTGGGAGATGCTTCACATCCGCTGGAACGACTTGACAGGAAAGTATGACGGCACCGGCTCAACCACAGTCCCTGCGACAAAAACCCTGCCCGGCGGCAGACCGCAGTCTTAAGTGAAATTAGCCGAGTGTCGGATAGAAGGCAAGTTCGGAGCGTGCGATGCCAGCCATACCACAAGAAATCTTGGATACCGTTGGGTACCTCTATCCAGATGCCCAAGCCGCAGCAAACGGGGAACGCGCCGGAGGTTCGGGATGTCTCATTATTATCCCCACTCAATTAGAGCCATTCTCGATGGGCTTTATGTATGTGGTCACCAACAGTCACGTCATTCGCGAAGGAAAAGCATCAGCCCTTCGGTTAAATACTCGGGACGGTCGTCTCGGAGTGATTCATCAGACCACAGACGGCTGGATTCATCATCCAGGAGGAGATGATCTTGCAGTTCTTCCGATTAATCTTGAATATGATGTTGTAAAGGCGAGAGGCATTCCCGAATCCTTCTTCATAACAAGGGACAGGATGCAAGAACATGGTATAGGTCCAGGAGACGAAGCGTTTTTGGTTGGAAGGTTTGTAAATCATGAGGGGAAACAGCAGAATCTTCCCGCTGTAAGATTCGGGCAAATTTCAATGCTTCCAATCGAACCCATCAGAACGTCGCGCGGATTGCTTCAAGAGGCGTTTCTCGTTGAATGTAGATCGTTGCCTGGGTACAGCGGTTCTCCTGTATTCATTGCTCCTTCTCCGTTCATCACGACGACACGCAAAAAGACACCGCCAGCAATGTTATTAGGTATCGATATGGGGCATCTCACAGACAGGAGCTTCGTTCTCAGCCGAACAGAACTTGCGAATGGAAACCGGGTACCGATTGATGACAATTGGGTTGTAGAGTCTAACACTGGAATGTCTTGCGTGATACCTGCGTGGAAAGTCCGAGAGCTACTCTATGTGGAGGAATTAGTGGAATCACGAAAAGAAGTCTTGAAGGAGGCGGAAGCACAAAAGGCGAAGTCCCCGGTCTCGTTTGACATGGCTGAGCCAGAGAGACCAGTATTCACCCAAGCTGATTTTGAAGCCGCGCTAAAGAAGGTCAGTCGCAAGAAGCAATAGCCTGCAGACAAAGTGGCCTGCCAAAGCCTCTCCTATCGGGAGTATCCTGTCCGCCTCTGTGTATGGAGGACGCCCCAATGACAATACAGATTGCGATTCGCGCTAGCGATGGCTTCGTAGTGGCGAGTGACACGAGCGCTAGAACAACAGACACCAATGGTGCACCGGTTATTCTTGCGAGCTACCCTGTTTTTGAATCCAAGACGCTAGTGAACCGCAAGCATCAAGTTTGTATTGCGCTAGCCGGATACACGCCACCTGACGATGACCCCGCACAAGCTCTAGATAAGTCTCTAGAGCGATTAGCGGCACTGCCAGATGATTTCGCAGTCTGGCTTGAAAGTTGGGCTAAAGATTACAGTGAAGGCCGTCTTGTGAGATGTTCTCTTTTGATTGTCTCCCCAATGTCCGACGTGAATCGCATACTGAACTTGTGGATTGAGCAATCGAAGTGCAAGGCAATCGCTGACCTCCGATGCCGACTAACTCCGGACGCCACAAATCCTGCCAATTTTTGGCTGCAATATTTTAAGTGCCAGGACAGGCCGAGTGTTGCTGTGGCCACCAAAGCTCTCGCTTTTACAGTTTTCATGGCTGCTCAAATAAATCCATTTGGCATAAGCGGGCTGGAAGTTGTGCAGTACCAGCAAGAATGGAAACGCTTGACAATCGCTGAAATCGAGGCGCTAGAGGATGAATGTAAGACCGTAAAACGGGCTATCGACATGATGCTTGATGTGTAAGTGATAGCCGGACTTCTTATTATGGCGACCAAATCCGAGTCAGAACGGATCTGGAATACTCTCAGTTTGGCGCACAACAGCGACGCGCTTTTCGATCTGATGCAAGTACCTTACAAACATCGACTGCACATCTAAGCGCCGATTGTATCGGAAGGAATACTCGTTTAAGTAGGTCTGAAGATAGTGACGACCAACGCTGTGGTAAACATCGCCGATTCCTCCCCTTAATCAGTGACCAGAACCCTTCGATGGTATTCGTGTGAACGTCCCCATTCACGTAGATCCATTCACGTAGATCTTCTCGCTGTGATTTATTCTCCGATGGGCGGGGATTTTGACTTTCTCTCAACGCCCGCCCTTTTTCCACAGCCTTCCACAACAAAAATCCGTTCCCTTGTGACGAACAACCTTTACTGAGAATATGAAAAGCGCAAACTGGGAATATGCGCGAGGGCAATCCCAACCGACCCGGAACCACCCGTACACTCCGCGGCTCGAAATCCGCAGCTAACGCCTTATTCCGGAATATTTTGGCTGCAAGTCCTTGCGGCTCAAGATTTTGCAGCAGATCAAGGCATATCCCAGCTTCGCAAGTTCGCCGAAACAAAGATTTTAGCGGGAGATATGAAAAAATTGTGAAGGTATATATCCCCCTCAATCACGCCGACTTCACCGCCCGCACGGCCTCAACCACGCGCTGCCCCATCTCCGTGGTGGAAATCGAGGCATGGGTTTTCCCCGCCAGATCCGCCGTCCGCGCCCCCTGCGACAGCACCGTCGAAATCGCATTCTCCACGCACGCGGCCTCCGCGTCCAATTGAAACGAGTGCCGCAACAACATCGCGACCGACAAAATTGCCCCGAGCGGGTTGGCAACCCCTTTGCCCGCGATGTCCGGCGCCGACCCGTGGACCGGCTCGTACAATCCGACCGCTCCCCCGATACTCGCCGAAGCCAGCAGTCCCAGCGATCCCACCACTCCCCCCGCCTGGTCGGAGAGAATGTCCCCGAACATGTTCTCCGTGAGCACCACATCAACCTCCGCGGGTCGCTGCACCAGCAGCATCGCCGCCGAATCAACGTACTGGTGGCCCAGCTTTACCTCGGGATAGTCCTTCGCGATACGACTCACGACTTCCCGCCAGAGCCGCGAGCACTCCAACACGTTGGCCTTATCGACGGACAGCACCTTGCGCCGCCGTTTCATCGCCAACTCGAATGCCACGCGCGCAATGCGCTCGATCTCCTCTTCGCCGTAGCGCATGGTGTTGACCGCGACCCGCACGCCCGGCCCTCCTTCGATGAACCGCGGCTGGCCGAAATAGAGCCCGCCCAGCAATTCGCGCACGATCATGATGTCGGTGCCGCGCACGACCTCGGCCCGCAGCGGAGAACAATCCTCCAGCGCCGGGAAGAAAATCGCAGGTCGCAGGTTGGCATAGGCGCCCAACTCCCGCCGCAAGCGCAACAACCCGGCCTCAGGCCGAAGATGACCTGGATTGTGATCGAACGCCGGGCTCCCCACCGCCCCAAGCAGCACCGCCGCCGAACTCAGGCAAGCCTCGATCGTGTCGGCCGGCAGCGGGTCGTTGGCTGCGGTGAGGGCCGCCCCGCCAATGGGCTTCCGTTGAAATTGAACTTGATGCCCGAAGCCCTCAGCCACAGCCTGCAATACAAGAACGGCCTGCTCAGTGACTTCAGGACCAATGCCGTCGCCAGGAAGGATCGTGAGATTCAGGAGCATGGAGGAGATTTTATAGTGGGAAGTTTTGAATTGTTTAACTTTTGGGGCGCTGTAGATCCAGTTACTGCCGCTGATTTTCTTTGCGGCCTTGGCCGCTTTTCTTAGCGTCCTTTGCGGTTCAAGCTTTTGACTGGATCGTCAAGTCGACGAAAATGTCAGGACAACCGGAGTACCTCAATTTACTCAATTTCCTAAACTCCCCACAGATAGTCTTCCTGCTGCGTCTGCTCGTGGTGAGGGTCAGCATGAACTGGCATCGGCGCGCCGAACGGGTTAGTCTGCGTCGTCGCAGGAAAGGGCTTCAGCGGTTCAGGTTCAGAAACGTGCGCAGGCACACTCGCCGATACGTTTGCCGCAGCCGCCTTTGCCGCAGGAATCGGCTCAATCAGCGGCGTCGCCGACGTAGACGGCTTGTGCGTGTCGCGAATCAGTTCGAGCAGGTGATGATCTTCCACTTTCTTGATCTTGTCCGCCAGCCGCACAAAGCGCCGGTAGATGTCGTCCAGCGCCCGCCGGTCGAACTGGTACCCCAATTGTTCGCAGCGCAGGCCCAGAGCGTGACGTCCGGAATGCTTGCCCAGCACCAGCTTCGAATCCGGCACGCCCACCGATTTCGGCGTCATGATCTCGTAAGTCAGCGGATTCTTCAGCATGCCATCCTGGTGAATCCCCGCTTCGTGCGCGAAAGCGTTGCGCCCTGTAATGGCCTTGTTCGGCTGCACGGGCACGCCCGTGATCTCGCTCAGCGCTTGGCTGGCCGCGAAAATCTGCTCGCTCACCACGCCCGTTTCGTACGGATAGCGGTCAGGCCGAACCCGCATCGCCATCACGATCTCTTCGAGCGATGCATTCCCCGCGCGCTCGCCAATGCCGTTGATCGTACACTCCACCTGCCGCGCTCCCGCCGCGACCGCAGCCAGAGCGTTGGCCACCGCCATTCCCAAATCATTGTGGCAGTGCGCAGAAATCACCACATTCTCAATTCCTTTCACTCGTCGTCGAATGGTCGCAATCAAATCCCCGAACTCCGCCGGAATGGTGTACCCGACCGTGTCTGGAATGTTCAGCGTGGTTGCCCCGGCCTCGACGACCGCCTCCAGCACGCTGCAAAGGAAGTCGGGGTCGGTGCGGGTCGCGTCTTCTGGAGAGAACTCGATATCCGAGCACAGCGACTTCGCAAAACGCACCGCCTCCCGAGCTTGCACCAGACATTGATCGCCCGTGATGCGCAGCTTGTATTTCAGATGAATGTCAGAGGTCGCGAGGAATACATGGATCCGCGGACGAGATGCGTCCCTCAGTGCTTCCCAAGCCCGCTCAATATCAGGCTGACAGGCCCGTGCCAGTCCCGCGATGATGGGCCGGCGCACCACGGCCGCGATCGCCCTCACCGATTCAAAGTCGCCGTCCGAGGCGATTGGGAACCCTGCCTCGATCACGTCCACGCCCAGACGGTCGAGCTGGTGAGCTAGGCGCAACTTTTCCTGCTGGTTCATGCTGCATCCCGGGGACTGCTCCCCGTCGCGAAGCGTAGTATCGAAAACGGTAATGCGGGCTCGCTCTGCGCTCATGGATCTCCCTCAGACACAAATAGATACTTTATGGTACGGTCGTCCCCCTCAGAAGCAAAACTTATAATTCTTCAGTAATCATTAGAGGTAGTTGTATAATAAGCTGTACTAATACTTCGTAGAGATTCCATTAAGGACCGTTCCCATGGACCTCTCCCAGCTGGAAGTGTTTCTTAGCGTCGCCCGCGAGCGTCGCTTCTCCCGCGCCGCCGAAAAACTCTTCCGCACCCAGTCGGCGGTTAGCCAGACCATCCGCAAGCTCGAAGGCGAACTGGGAGAGGCTCTCTTTGACCGTTCTTCCCGTGAGGGCGTCCTGACCGACGCCGGGAAAGTCCTCTACGAGTATGCTGAGAAGTTGATCAACCTCCGCAGCGAAGCAGCCGAATCTCTGACCGAACTTCGCGAACTGCAGAAGGGCAAGCTGGTCATCGCGGCCAACGAGTTCACCGTGCTATACCTGCTGCCCGTGTTGGCCGAGTTCCGGCGTCTGCATCCCATGATCAAAATTACGGTGGAGCGCGCGCTGGGCAGCCACATACCCGATGACGTCCTGCGCTATCGCACAGAATTCGGGATGCTGTCCTATGAGCCACAGGAACCAAGCCTGCATTCCGTGGTCGTATATCTCGATGAACTGGTCTTCGTGGTCCCGCCGAAACATCCGCTAGCCAAAGCGCCGCAGATCAGCATTCGCCAACTCGGCGCCGAGTCCTTCGTGGCTCATATCGTGTCGTCACCGTACCGCGAGAAGGTGATTCAGCTTTTCAAGACTCACAAAACGCCGCTGCACATGGATCTCGAGCTGCCAACTCTGCAAGCCATCAAACAGTTCGTGGCCATGGGCAACGGAGTGGCCTTCGTACCCGAAATCAGCGTCGAGACCGAAATTGCCAGAGGAGAACTCGTGCGCATCCCCGTGCGCGAGCTGCAACTAAAACGAAAGCTGCGCCTTATTTACCGTAAAGACGCGAACCTATCGCACGCCGCGAGAGCGTTCTTGAAGGTCGCCGAAGCTGTGGCCCAGGAACACAGGGGGCGCTACCGCTTCCACCGCGAGAATTAGCGTGCAAAAAGGAAAAAGGAGCAAAGATTCTCTTTGCTCCCAGGTTTCAGAGTCGAATCCGCTCAGCAGTCGGCGCACACCTGCTCTTCTCGAAACGACTCAAGCGCCGCATCGATCGAGGGATGTACGTCGAGGACCGTGGCCAGATTCGTTAGGTCAAGCAACGTTCGGACGATGGCATTCGGCCCCGCGCACTTCAAGTTCACGTTCTTGCCCTGTGCCCAGGTCTGCAACAACGCCAGCTCTCCAATGCCGGCGCTGTCCATCGAACTCACACCAGTTAGATCGAGCACCATCTTGCTCGTGTGTTGCAGGACTTCGCCCGCAAGACGCGAGAGCGCCGCTGCCTCATCGCGGTATACGATGCGGCCCTGGCAGTGCACGATGATCACATCGCCACGGTTTCGGGTTTCCAAACTGAGCTTCAACGTCGGCTCCTTGTCCAGTCTAAAGGCAGCTGGCCCCGCCAACTGCTCCCAGGTTTGCCAATTCGTATCCATAGGTTGCATGCTAGTACATAGACGCGGTGAGGTTGGTTTTGGCACCATGAAAATCGCGTTAAATTTTCGTCAAGAAGCTGCCGTTCGGCCCCGCGTTGGGCCAATGTTAGACAAATTTTGTCAATCGGGACATCTTGGCCATCCGGTACACTGCATCTAACGGGTTTCGTTAACCTAATGCATTTTTTTGCCGGCGCCGTTCGCCGGGGAGGAATAATTCGTGTCGAAAACTGCCGCCACGGTGCTGGCTGCTGTCGTTGTGATTTTGTTCGCGATCCCCATGTCGGCACAACTGCTTCCCAGTGGAAACCTGTACGCTGGCGTTTCCTACGGCCAGCTCACTAACGCCACCATTCAACAGAGTTACAAGGGATGGAACGGTTCCGTCGAGGCCTTCCCCTTCACGCGCCTTTTACACCTCGGCGTCGTACTCGATGCCAGCGGCTTCTACCGCAAGGGGAATTCGGGCAACATTACGCAATACAACGCGGTTGCCGGGCCTCGTCTGTCAACCACCTATGGGAAATGGCGACCCTTCGTGCACGGCATGGCCGGCATTCGACACCTGAACTCGAGCGGCTTCGTCTATAACCCGCTGGTCATCGACGTCGGCGGCGGCACCGACTACAAAATTTTCTTCAAGAACTTTTCCTGGCGTGTGCAAGGCGACTACATGCGTACCCACTACCTCAGCGCCACCCAGAATGACTACCGCGCCTCCACCGGAATCGTCTGGCGCTTCTGACACATCGCTCTGAAATCGCTGGTACGAGTACCGGCATCCGAATTTCCCCCTTCGCTCATCTAACAATTTTCTGCGACGGCCCGTGTTAAGAGTCGTAGACGGAGGGCGCTGATGCGCAAAGTGGTCATCATCGTAGGTACCTGTTTCTTGTTAGCGGGACTTGCTGCCGCCCAGATCCCCACCGGGGGCAACGTCTATTTCGGCTACACCTACTACAACACCAAGCTCTCCGTCAGCAGCGGAAGCCTGAACGGCTGGGAAGGCACGTTGGAAGGCAAGCTGTTTCCCTTGCTCGGGATCGTCGCGGACATCACCGGACACTACGGTTCGCAGCAGTTCCCCGTAGTCGTAGAATGCCCCGTTGGGGTGGGACCGTGCAATCCGGGGAGCACAAGCGCGAGCGCGCATATCTACCAAGCCATGTTCGGACCGCGATTGTCTGTGCCGGCAGGCAAGTTTCGACCCTTCGCCGAATTTGAAATCGGCGTTGGACATGTCACCACGAATGGCTTCGGGTCTGACACCTCGTACGCAACTGCCGTCGGCGGAGGTCTGGATTACAAAATCGTTCGTCCCATCGCATGGCGGTTCCAGGGTGACTACGTTCGAACCCGATTCTTCGACCGGGCTGATAACAATCTCCGGCTGTCGACCGGCATCGTCTTCCGCTTTTAGCGAATACGATTTTCCCAGGTCACGGCACTCGTGCATGCCGCAAGCTACGCCCCGTATCAGGGCGGCGTTCATGCGTGCCGCGACTGCCGCATCGTTAACTTACGTTCAGGCGCTGGATTTCAGGGTCGTACTTCTTGAGGGACCGGCAAAGCAAAAGCAGGATTCAGCTGGTTGGCTGAATCCTGTTTTCGTGGCCACGGACAGAAATCGTGACCGAAAACTGTAAGAGGGAATTCACGCGTGGGGAACGCCGTCTGCCTCGTGTGCCCAATACTTGTGATCGCGCAGAAAATGCTTTTCATTCCAGAAGTTCATCGCCGTCCACAGGAAGAGCCAGCCCGCGCGCAGGTGTCCCATTTTCTTGAACCGGCGATTCGTGGTATAGACCCCGCCCCGCACGATGGCGAATCGTTTGCGCTCCACCTGCTGGCTCAGCCGGTAATCTTCCGCGAACAGAATCTGCTCGTGAAATCCGCCCAGTTCCCAGAATTTCTTCCGCTCAAAAAGCATGAACATTCCGGTGGCAAATGGACGGTGCAGGTACGACAGGTACTGAAAGAAATCAAGGCCCGCGTAGAACAACTCATCGAGCCAACTGCCCTCCTGGCACAGAATATTCGTCGTCACGCAGTGCAGGTTCTTGGCCTGCGCTTTTTCGACGCACTTCCGCACCAGTGACCGGTCTGCCAGTTCAATGTCGGCATCCAGAAACAGAACGTACGGAGTACCCGCCTGGGCCGCGCCCTGGTTCCGTCCGACTGAGGGCATACCGCCGCGAATCACGCCCACATTGAGCCGGTCGCGGAAGCTCATCACGACCTCGGGAGTACCATCCGTCGAGTTCGCGTCAGCGACCAACACCTTCGTACTCGACATCTTCGAGTAGTCCTGATTCGTCAGCGACGTCAGCAAGCGCGGAATCAGCTTCGCTTCGTTCTTCGCCGGAATCACGATCGTCAGCTCGCTCTGGGTATTCATGCTCTTTGAAGTCATGGATCTGGACCCCCTGCTCGTCGATCGTCAGGTAGGTAAGCTTGGAATCGACCCACCCACCCGAGTTGTGGTAGTTGATGCCATCGCGTTCCATGTGGATGGCCTCGTGCGTATGCCCGCAGAAGATGCGGTCCGCGCCGTGATGGCTTGCGTACGCCAGCGCCCCTGCCGCCACTTTCGGAGACATGCGCAGCCAGCGCGTGTTCAGCCGGTCAATCAGACGCGCAATCGGCTTATTCTTGAAATCCAGCTTTTGCAGCTGCAAATACAACGAAGTAACCAGCCTGCTCACTTGAACCCGGTTCACCTGAAAGCCGTCGAACTGGTGCCCGTGAATGGCAACGTGCCGCAAGCCGCGGTAGTCCCACTCGTAATGCTCGTAAACCCGAACCCCGACCAGGTGCGACATGATGTTGGCCAGGCCGTGGTCATGATTGCCTTCCACCCACACCACTTCAATATTGCGCTTGGGATTCGATAGCTTCCGGATATATCCCAGGAATTTCCAGTGCTCCTTGGTGAGCCGCGCGAAGTTCAAGTCGGCGAAAATGTCGCCCAACAGGATCAACCGTTGGAAACGGTTCTCCTTCAGCACGCGCGTCGCTTCGCGCGCATGACTGGTCTCTGCCCCCAGATGCAGGTCCGAGAGGATCAGCGTATTGCAGACGTGCGGATCCATAATTTCCTTGTAGCAGGGGATTGTTACGGGGTGATTAATAGTGCATCAATATTGGTGCATAGGTAACTTCGGAAGTAACGCAGGTGCGGAGCGGGCACTCCTGCCCGCTAGCCTCATCGACGTGGGAAGCAAGCGGGCAGGAGTGCCCGCTCCACACAAGCAGAACAGAAACCTGCAAAATGCCTAAGCCCTACTTCAATGCGGCGAACCCCGCACACTGCTGCCCATTGGGAGGAGCAGTGCTCCCCCCGGCATTCAGATCCACGCGAATCACATTCTTCTCGGTCGAGCAGAACAGCCGTTTTCCCGTGCGATCGAAAACTTCCGGGGCCGCGCCCACCACGTAGCTTGTATTCTCCCCGCCCGACGGATTTCCACCTGTTACCACAAAGTTGTATCCCGATTTCACTCCCCCAGCCAGACTTTGGTCCAACAAGCACGCGGTTGCTGCCGATTTGGTGCAAGGCTCCGCCCCTCCCAGGTTCGCCAGTGAATCTGCGAATCCCCCATAGGCCGCCTGATACGACACCTCCGCCGTGTTGATGGCCCGCAGCGAGCCCACGGCCGAGGCTTCGTTCGCGCTGATCTTCGAATCGACGAGGCTCGGGATCGCAATCGCCGCGATAATCAGAATCATCGCTATCACGATCATCAATTCCATCAGCGTAAAGCCGAACTGACGAGTCATCTCGCCCCTCCCGCAAAGGATGCCGTGACGCAGCGAATCTGCGCCAGCGAATGAGGAACGAGTAGAGGAAAGCAACTTGCGGGAAAAAGAAATTGCGATGCGGCTATGCGCCGCAGGAAAGAGCGAGCCTGTTGCGAAACTCAGTTCAAACGCAGGACGGCGGAACTATTCGTGCCTCAGCCGCGAAGCGGTGGGAATGTGAAAGGCTGTCACGGAGGTGACGGAGAGTGAAAGCGGGTAGAGCCGAGTCCGCTTTAGCGGACGGCAAGAGTTTCGCAACCGTTTCGACTGTGGGCTATTTCTGCTCCGGCGGCACATACTCCTTCGGCTTGGCCGATCCCTCGCCAAAGAAAAACATCTCCAACTGCTTGACAATGACTTCCTGATCCTCGCGTCGCGCCGGATTCAGCCGATACTCATTCAGCAGCATCTTGCAGTGCTCCGTCCACATGCGCCATGCTTCCTGCGAAACGTTGTCGTAAACTTTTTTACCCAGCTCGTTGTCGAACGGAGGCTCGTCCAACCCCGGCATTTCTTTCTTGAACTTCACGCAGAAAACGGTATGCGCCATAACGTCCCTCAATGATGAACTAAGACTTGATTTCCATGCTCTGAATCAGCCCGTCGCGAATCGCGTATACATGTTGGATGATCTGATCGACGAGGAGGCTCCCACTCTTGTCGTGCACCACTTGATGAACCGAGACGCTGATCCGTCCGTCCATTTCCGCGGTGAATGCCTGCGGCTCAACGCGGGGATCAAGCACGGCAAACTGCCGCGTCCAGTAGTCCCGGACCGCGTCCCTGCCGAACACCCGCCCACCTTCCATGCCGTTGGGCCAGTCCACATCGGCATGCATCCAAGCCAGAACGGCCTCGATTTCTCGCCGATTGAACGCCGCGTAGACCCGGCGAAGAAGCGCAACTTCTGGCGAGATTTCGAGGGGCTCAGCCATAAAAATCCCGAGACACCATCTTACACGGATCGGTGGATTGCGAATTCGAACTGCCTGAGATTCACCGCCGGCGCATCTGCGACCAGAGCATGGCCGCCAGTCCCCACATTGCCAGCAACGGAATCAGACTGGCCAGCCCGTGCAGTCCGATCAACTGTCCGAGATTGAAGGCTCGGTATCTCGCGCCCGATCCGGCTTCGGCAACCGTCAGCATCGAGTCACGGTTCAGCGCCATTTGCCCTGACCAGAATGCCGGCCAACTCGAGTGCACGATCGGACAATTGTCCTGCATGGACAATTGCGAAGAGGTCGAGACCACCATCAAAGCAACCACAACGCTACACAGAGCCAGCCCCGCCAACACGCGCCGCCACACCGACGTCGCTCGCCGCCACGCCACGCCCAGGCCGACACACAGCAACGGAATGCAAGCGCCCGCATACCGAGGCCCAAACGACAGCCCAGCCTTCCACCAATAAAACGATGCGTTGAACAAAAAGTAATACAAGGCAATCGCCGCCGCGGCAAGTGCCGCCGCGCGATGAGCCTTCCCCCTCCACAACCACCACAACCCAACGGGGGCCGCCAACGCCACCGGCGAGGCAAAGAACAGCCCGCGCGAACATCCGAACAGCAATTTCAGCAGCCGGTCCGGATGCGGGTAGGTCAGTCCAAAGTACCCGCGCTGCTGCATGAACGCGAACGAATTCGGATCATAGTAGGAGTAGCTCGGCCGGAACGATCCAAACGCCGCGTGCAGATACCAGAGCAACACAAACAGGCAAATTCCGGCTCCCAGGCTCACGCCGGCCAGAACGCGCCAGCGAGCCGCCGCCCCATGCGGCCAGGCTTGCGACAAGGCAAGAACCGCCAGTATCGCCGAGGCCGGTGCCGCCGGATACTCCGTGACCGTCGCCCATCCTGCCGCCAATCCCGCCGCCAGGGCCCAGAGAAGGTCTCGCCGTGCATCCCCGCTGTCGCGCAGCTTGAGCGCCGATGCAAATGCAAAAATCAGGCATGCCCCTACGAGAGCATGAGCCCAGAACAGGCTCGCGTACGCCCATAGCGGAGTGCCCAGTCCCATGACCAATGCCGCGAACGCCGCAGCCGTGGCATTGCCTACAAAGCGCAGGCCAAGAAAGAAGAGACACGCTCCCGCCAGTGCGGCCGGCAATGCCACCGCGCACGCGCTCACCAGATACGACAGCGCATATTCTCCTCGCGGAGACTCCGGATCGATGCCAACAACCCACAACGCAGGCCTCGCGGCCAAAGCGAAAGGCACAGCCAGAAACACCAACCCCGGGGCCTTATCGGAGTAGTAATGTCCCTGAAAGTGCGCCTTGTCCTGTGTGTTTTCGTGGTAGGCGTCGATGCGCAGCGTATGCTGCTCGACAATTGCGCGCAGCAGATCGAAGCGGGAGTTCTGATTCCATCCCCCGCCTTCATAGAAGTAGACAAACGAAAGAAACAGGACCGAACCAAGCAGGCATGCGGCTTTCCAGTGCGAAGGGGAAGGAGAGTCTTCCGGAAGGGGGCTCATCAGAGTTTTAGAGTCTCAGGCGATGCGTCCTCGAGAACCGTTGAGCCATATTGTGCCGGCCGATCCGCAACCCGCGTTCACTGCGTTCCAGACGCCACGAGAGCCGCAACAATCTTCTTCGTTTCCTCGTCCATGGCAGCCATCGGGTCGGTTGCGTGCTGTGCTGACGCGGTGCTTTTGCCTTTCAACCCAACATAAACTGCGTCATAAGCGCTATCGCCCAAATTCTCCACCTTGTGCCTGAACGGCGGATACCAACGCGCCTCGCCGGGTTTGGAGAAGATCTCGCGGGTTTTTCCTTCCTCATCGGTAAAGCGAAGGTGCGCCGCCGTCAAGATCACCACCACGCCGCCGGGATGCTCGTGCAACCCAGACTTCTCATGCGGTCCGTAATGAACCGACACAACTTGCACCCGATCATTTTCAAAGTCCAGCTTGTAGTGCTTCGGCTCGACCTTGGTGGGATCCTGCGCGAGGGACGAAACTCCCGCTAGACACACGAAAACCCCCGCCCAGAATAGCTTCGACCCCATACCTGCCTCCTGGCCAAGTGTTCCTGGCTGTCAATTTCGAGAACCTGAAGCGAACTCTACGTCCGGCCCCTGCCGCTGTCAACGCGCTGACGCGCCCTGCCCCAAAGTGGTAACCAGCCTGGGATTTGGTTCTTTCGATGAGCTTGACTTGTCGCCGGCCGACCCACCCGTCGCGATCTAATCGCCCTGACGTTCCAAGGCTCCAAGGTCGCAGCCGCCGGTATCTTCCTTGTCGGGACGCGGAGCGCCGCCGTTGATCGGTCTTCAGCAGATGACCCAGGCCGTCGGTGCATCCTTTCGGGTTGCCAGATCAATCGCGGGGATGCCCGTGAGCAGAGCCCTGAGTTTGTGTCGGGCCGCCGTTGTACTGCAACGGTCCGAGCTTGGGATTGGTCTTGTTCAACTCGCCGGCGTTCTTGAAATTGCAGGTTCCATCGCTGCTCAGGTTGTAGCCGTTAGAGGTCATAACGCCGTAACAATTCTCGCCCTTAGGATTGTTCGCCACGATGCTGTTCTGGATGGTCGCCGTGCCCCCGTTATCAATGCCTCCGCCGTAGGGAGTGGCGTTATTTCCACTGATCGTGCTGTTATTGATCTTTGCAACTGAGGCATTGTCGATGCCGCCTCCCCCGCCACCGATAGAACCGTAGGCGCTATTTCCGCTGATAGTGTTGTTATTGATTGTCAAAATACCGCTGTTGTAAATACCGCCGCCATACAAGTAGATCTTCTTGAATGGCACCCATCAATAAATATCCTTCCCACCGATTTGAGTCCTTTATGAGACCCAAAGGATGCTTAGAAGTACTCGCGCGTTTTGGAATAACGCCGAGGAGGTGGAAGAATCACCGATCCGCTGATGGCGATCGAGAATCTCTGCTCTGTGGATTTACCGTCAAGGCCTTCAGCCGTGAACCGCACCGTGTAGTTTCCGGCGGCAGTATACGAATGAGTCAGCATTGCGCCGTCGGCGACGACTCCATCGCCGAAGTCCCAATGATAAGCGAGTGCTGGAACTCCATCTTTAGAGACTATGCTGGCGAACGTAATCTCTTCCCCAATTTTCGCCTGAGTCGGGACATGGAAGGCAATCGAAGGCGCGGCCACCGGGACTGAAGTGTCAATGATTTTGACCAGCTTGACGGAGTGTGCGGGTTGATTGTCCAAGCGGAGCGTTTCGCGGGTCATCGCCAACGGCTGATCCGGCGAGAACGAGTCAAGTGAAGTGTACGAATGCCCTGCAGTGAGGTTTAAGTCGGAAAGAGTGAAAGTGTGGGAACTCGGCCGCTCCGTCCAGTTGAAAACTGCCAGCATCGACTGATGGCGATCTTCGCGCAACAAAAAGACGCTCGGTTGCTCATCCTTATCTGTGTAGGTCATGAGATCCAGAGGCACGGCAGCCTGCCCCAGTTTTACCATGGCCAACAAATCAGGATTCTTGACCAACGCCAGGCGTTCCGGATCGCTCCCCAGGGTTGGGAGGTCGTCGCCAATTTCGAACATTCCACCAGAAACCGCCGCCAGCGTTATCGACACCTGGGCTTCATTCAATGTAGCCGGAGCTTCAATTGTCCGCTCCTCCAGGAGTTGCCGGGAAACCGTGAACGCATCCGGGTCCGTGATGAAAAAGTTGCGATGCATATAATAGCGCGCCGCGATACCCGGCCCAGCTTCCTTACTGCGGAGAAACGTATGACCTGTATCCTGGGATATACGGCCTTCATCCACTAGACCGACCGCGTTCAACATTGGACTCCCATCTTTATCGAGAAGCACGTCCTCTCCGACAGTCTTGCGGATAATCTCCAGTCCGATTCGCTGCGCTTCGAGTGCCGTTGTGTTCGGGCGATGGTAATAACCCTCGATCGCCGTATTGTCCATGAAATCGAGCTTAATGTAACGCGCACCCCACTCCCGAACCAACGTACGATAAGTCTGCCGAAGATACTCCTGGGCGTCAGGGTGAGTCGCGTCTAAGACGAACAGGCGTTCACCCTTTACCTCTTCGGCATCTCCAATGGAAATCGGATCGCCATGTGCGTTGTGCACCAGCCAGTCCTTATGGTGCTCATATATCCACGACCGCTCGCCCGCTTCAAAGGGAGCCGTCCAAACGCCAACCTTCAACCCCAAGCGGGAAATGTGGCGTGTTAAATCCCACATGCCGCGGGGAAATTGCGAGGCATTGGGCGTGGTGTATTCACCGCGAGAATATCCGTAACCAAGGTCGAAATGGAAATAATCGTAGCCCAATCCCTCCAGGTGCTCGGCCAACCATTGAGCGTTGGTAAGCGCGGTGCCTTGAGTGATTTTTGTATAGTAGGCCGTCCAACTCCACCATCCCAGAATGTTGTCTGCGCTGACGCGACTGTGATGCGTTTCTCGAATCGCGCTGCCGTAGTCATCGAGTTGCGAGCGGTAGTCTCTTCCAGCGGAAAACATCACGCGCTCTGAAGTCAGTGACTCGCTCGCAGAAAGAGGAACGCTTAGCTCAATCAGATTTTCCGCAGGCCCTTCACGCAGAGCGGATTCGGGATCGGTCGCTTGTATCTCAGTAGTTCCGCTTGAATCGACTGTGTAAGAAACGATGCGAGGGGCATCCGGCGAGGAAGATTGCGTTTGCAGATGAATAATAGTCAGGAAGCGGTTGGAGGTGAGAGCCCCAAGGAACAGGCTCTCCTTGCTCTCTCGGTTGTAGATAAGCTGGCTGCCTACGGCGCGATGCATCCCCTGAGGAGCTTTCCCTAAATCATAGATCTGCAATGGGGGCCAGTCTTCGCTGAAGCTGTCTGAGAGAACCCGGTCGGCGCTCTGCACGCCACCAAGATCGATGATTTTGTTCCCGTCGGCCTCAACGCCTCGGATATTTTGGATTGTTACCGGACTACCTGTGTGATTTTGTACTTCAGCCTCGATGACGCCGAAATCTCTTCCCTCATAGATTGCTAGTGTGTACGCAAGATCGGGGAGCTTCGGAAGTCCGGTCGAAGTGACTGTAATTTTCCTGCCGTGTCCGAGAGCATCCTCAAAGTTCGCTTGAGTTATCTCGTGTTTCGGATAGTCCGTCGACTTGACCCACCTGTGATCGATCTCCGCCGCTACTCTTGCATGAAAGATGCTGTGTCCGCCATTTCCTGTTCGGACGTCGTAGGTGCCGTCGCCCGGCTGAACGGCCACAGAAAGGCCCTCGATGGCAACGACCACCTGAGAAGCCTGAGACGGGTCAGAAGAACCGAATCCGCCTTTGACCAGGATTAGCGCGCTCACAACACATGCAATTTGCACCAAACGGAATTTGCCTACCAGTTCTTTGGGACGCCGAGAACCGCCAAGAGTACGCCGGATCATAAATTCCTTTCGTGATTGAACGGCCAAGTGAGCTTTGAAGTGGGAAAAGCCGCTGACGATGATGGTTACCATGGCCAGCGCGGTACCCACCCAAGAGTGAGGGTCACCTTGCGCAGGAATGTCATCTGCCGACATAAAAGGAATAAAGCAGCAAGGCCTGCACCCACCGCCACGTATTGCTGGCCTCGACCAGTTAATCCCGGCCAGAGATAGGCGGAGTAGTTTCCGAATCCGATCACCCCGGACGCGATTTCCAAAGGACCGCTCAGTACGAATTGCCAGATGAACAGAAAGGCCATGAGACGGCCCCAAGTTTGATGGCCGTAGGCCTCACGAAGAAAATGGTAGCTGCCGCCCGAGCCTGGCAGCGCCGCCCCGAGTTCGCTTCATATCAGACCGTCAGAAATCACGACCAGCGCCCCTGTCACCCAGCCCAGCATGGATTATGGGCCGCCCATGGAAGCCATCATCAGCGGAATCGTGATAAAGGGCCCGATTCCAACCATGTTGGAAATGTTCAGGGCAGTGGCATGAAGTAAACCGAAAGCTCGCGTCAGGTGGGGCTGCGATTCAGTCTTCATTGCCATAGGCGGGCAAGTCGGTGCACTCGATGTATGGGTGGCGGCGGCTACTCGGCAACTGCGCGAATCTACCGATACCTTGCCTTTTTGTCAATCAATCTGTTCGTTTTTGAGCGATTGTTGTCCCTTGACGCTCATTTTGTATGATACAAATCGCTCACATCCCAACTACAATGGGTGCCGCGGAGCCACCGATTCCGCACCAGGTTGGGCAGCCGGCAGAGCACAAACTTCATGCTCGCAGAAGAGCATAGATTTCGCGTTCGAGAAATTCTTTCCGGTCAACGCACCGTTACCGCTTCCGACCTATGCACTGCTCTTGGGGTTACGGTCGCGACCGTGAGGCGAGACTTGGCAGCGTTGGAGCATACGGGCGTACTGGTCCGTTCTCATGGGGGAGCGGTTTCCCGCATGTCCAGCACCAACTTCCAACCTTCCTATGAGCCGCTGTCGCACAGCCATAGCAGTGAAAAACAGGCCATCGCGCGCGAGGCTGAACGCTTGGTGCTTGACGGCGAGACTGTGTTTCTTGAGGGAAGCACAACGGTGTATGAGCTCGCCCGTGGCTTGAATCAGCGGAATCGGCTGACCGTTGTGACAAACTCTCCTGCCATCGTTTGTCAGTCGGTTTGGGAAGAAAGCATCCGGAGGCGGTGGACCATGAAAAGAACTGGTCGAGACTTGTTGCCATTCGTCCTTCCTGTGCTGCGAGTCGCCGTGGCCGTGCCGCCTGTCGCACTCGGGCAGAAGAACAGCGGTGGAGTCGCAGGAACTGTCCGTGATTCCGCCGGAGCTGTAACTCCCGACACAAAGCTGCGTCAAGGATGTTGGATGAAACAGCGGCGCAAACCGGATGCTCGAATGGCAACCTAAATTCCAACTGCGCCTTCGGCTTCGCCCAAGCTGCGCACGATCCACGTTTCATCCAGTTGGCTTTGAAGTTTTATTTCTGAAGCTCAACTCGCTACGTGGTTCAAGCCGTGAGTCGACAATTGACTCCGTTTGCCGTTGGGGGGCAACGGCCCCCGGGATACAGCCTGATGGGAGAATCTTCCGATGATCGGTTTTTCGCGAACTGTCGCTCAAGTCATATTAGGCTTCTCGATTGCCCTGTCCGCCATGGCTCAAGCGCCCACAGGGGCGGGTGCTGCGACAAAACCCGTTGATGACGAAGCGAGCCTGCGCTCGTTCGCATCTATCCGTCCCATCGATGTTCACGTTCATGTTTTCAAGACCGACCCCGCGTTTCAGAACATGCTCAAACGCCTGAACCTGAAACTGTTGAATATCCTGGTGATGGACGATACAAACCCCCATCGCAAACAGTTGCAGCCACAGATCGACGATGCGCTGGCGCTCGTGCGGTCGAGCCGTGGCCACGTAGCCCTGTGTACGACCTTTGATCCATACAAGCTCGGGAGTGCCTCATTCAGCGCCGACGCCATCAGGCAGATCGACCGCGACTTCGCGCAGGGAGCGGTGGCGGTCAAGATCTGGAAGAACATCGGAATGGAGATCAAGGACAGTAGCGGCCAATACGTCATGGCCGATGATCCGAGGTTCGAGCCGATTTACAAAGATATCGCCAACCATGGCAAAACCCTCATGACACATCAGGCCGAACCTGATGTGGCCTGGGGGTCACCGGACGCGACCGATCCGTCCTGGTCCTATTACCGGGAAAATCCGCAATGGTACGTCGCCAACTTGCCCGGGTTCCCCTCAAAGCAGAGGATTCTCGACGCGCGTGATCATGTGCTCGCCAACAACCCCAAACTACGCATGGTGGGAGTTCATCTGGGCAGCATGGAACGGGATCTCGACAACATCGCCCGCCACCTGGATAAGTATCCAAATTTTGCTATCGACACGGCGGCGAGAATGGAATACCTCATGCTAATGCCACCGGAAAAGGTGAGCGCATTCCTTATCAAGTATCAAGACCGCGTCCTATACGGCACGGACCTCGATTTAGACGCAGACGCCAATCTCCCGGGTGCGTTGACCGAATGGCAGTCTACTTACGCGCGTGACTGGAAATTCCTGGCGACCGGCGAGACCCTTGTCGTGGAAGGCAAGCAGGTGCGTGGATTGAGCCTGCCCCAGCCGGTCCTTCAGAAAATATTTCGCACTAATGCTGTCCATTGGATTCCGGGATTGTGAAACCACTACAGGAAGATGTGTTGGACGGGGCGCGACCTTAAAGAATTCACGGCACTCTCTTAACCTTTGATGTTAAGACCGAATCTCATTTGCCTCGGGAGACGCTCAGCGGCCGGTTGGCTCTACGAAGCGTCGATTGTCGGTAAGGTTAGAGTGCGCCTTTAAATTGCCGGTTACCTTGACGGAGAAATTCTTGTGGGCCGGTACACCGTCCACTCCGTCCACGGTGAGGCGGATCGTGAATTCCCCTTGGTTGGTGTAGGCATGAGACACCTTGGAGCTATCGGCGCTCGTGCCGTCGCCGAGGTCCCAGTGATAAGCGACTGCGGGCACATCGCCAGCTTCGGCCTGCGCCGAAAGATTGATCGTCTCACCGGTATTTGCCGCTGCGGGCACTTGCGCCGTCACGGTTGGGGCAGCTTCGGCAACGCTCTGGTCAATCAGCTTGATCACCCTCGCCGACTGGGGTGGCTGGTTCTCCAGCCGCACTACGCCACCCGCGAGCGGAACGGTCTCATTCTGGTTCAGCACATCCGTAGCGGCAAAGTTGTGGCTGGAAGGCAGGCCGAGGTCCGCCAGTCTCAGCGTGTGCGAGCGCACCGTGTTCGTCCAATTGAAGACCGTGAGTATGGCCTGCCGTTGATCTTCCCGCAGCAAGAAAATACTGGGCTGTCCATCCTCCGGCTCGTAGGTCATCAGGTCCAACGGCGTGGAAGCTCGGCCGACTTTGGCGATATTCAGCAACTCCCGGTTTTCAACCAGCGCCAGCCGATCCTTCTCTGAGCCCAGGACCGGCATGTCATCGCCAATCTCATACATGCCGCCAGATACTGCAGAGAGCGCGATCGACGCCTCGGCCGCAGCCAGCGAAATCGAAGACCGTTCGTGCGCATGCTCCATCAGATGCGTTGCGGTAACGTTGAAAGCGTCCGGATCATCGACGAAAAAATTGCGGTGCATGTAGAAGCGGGCAGCGATGCCAGAGGCGGCATTCCTGGTCCTCTCAAAGCTGTGGCCCGTATCCGCGGAAATGCGGCCCGCATCTACCAGCCCGACCGGGTTGAGCATCGGACTTCCGTCTTTGTCCAGGACCACATCCTGCCCCACTGAGTCACGGATGATCTGGAGTCCGATGCGCTGCGCTTCCAGAGTCGTCGTATTGGGCCGGTAGCGGAAGCCCTCGATTGCCGTAGTGTCCATGAAATCGAGTTTGATGAAGCGGACTCCCCATTCGCGGACCAGTGTCCTGTAGGTTTGGCGCAGGTATTCCTGCGCTCCGGGGTGGGTTGTGTCCAGCGCGTACAGGACATCTGTCTTCTGGTTCCAGACGTCACCAATGGGGATCGGATCTCCTTTGGCATTGTGTACCAGCCAATCCTTGTGGTGCTCGTAGACCCAAGCCCGGCTCGTCACCTCAAACGGCGCCGTCCATACGCCGAATGTCAAGCCCTCTCCGGTGAGATGATGCCCGACAAACCGCATACCATCTGGAAATTGTGCTGCATTTGGAGTTGTATATTCTCCGCGAGCATACTGATAACCTTCATCGACTTGGAAATACTTATAGCCGAGTGACTTGAGATGTTCGGCTTGCCAGTCGCCGTTGGTCAGGGTTTCGCCCTCGTTGATGGCGCCATAGTAGACGGTCCAACTCCACCAACCGATGGGAGTTTCACAAGAAACGCGCGCATGATGCAGACGACGAACCGCATCCCCGTAGGCCAGCAGTTGATCGTGGTAATTCGGTCCAGCCTCGAACATCAATCGTTCTGAAACCATATCTTCCGCGGGTTTAAGGGGAAGGCTCAATTCGACCTGATCGTCGGCGGGAGAATCCTTAAGATCGAAGTCCTTCTGGATTTCCGTCGTACCGGTGGATTCAACCGTATACGACGCGATTTTCGCCTGCGCCCCTACACCTTCGGCTTTCAGATGCAGGATGGTCAGAAATCGGTCTGAGGTGAGAGCGCCAAGAAACAAACTCTGCTCACTCTCCCGGTTGTAGATGAGTTGGCTGCCTGCACCGCGATGCATCCCGCCGGGCGCTCCCCCGAGGTCGTAGAGAGCCAGGTCCGGCCAATCTTCGCTGAAACTGTCGGAGAGAACCCGATCGGCCGATGGAGCGCCACCCAGATTGAGGATCGGCTCGCCCATGGCCTCCACGCTGCGAATGGCCTGAACAGTTACTTCCCTTCCCGCGCTGTTTTGCACCTTTACCTGGACGGTGCCATACGGGCGCTGTTTGTAGATCTGTAGCACGTAAACCAAATCAGGTCTTCCGTCCAGTCCGCTGCAAGTGACGGTCACCTGTCGGCCAGAGCCGAGATCATCTTCGAAGGTAGACTCCGAAGCCTGGCGCCGCGGGTAATCGCTCGAACGCAGCCACTGGTGGTCAACCTGGGCCGCCACACGGGACCTGAGTACGGGCTGACCGCCGTGCAATGACAGTTGGTACGATCCCTCCTGCGCGTTGACCGTCAGGGACAGCTCGTCGTTCGTCAGCTGCTGGGCCACACACGGCAGCGCGACCATCAACGTGCCGGCAATAATTGCCAGTCCAACTCTGAAAACCAGTCTTCGGTTTTTTTTCGACACAGCAGCGATCTCCCAATGTTTGTATATTTGTCGTCGCAGCAGAACCCATACTCTACTGATGAAGTCATGGGGTCAAGCTCGACCCCGAAGCAGCCTCAACAGATCTCGCACGGGCCATTGGGGCACCTCGGTTCGGCAGCTACTCAGCTCAAGAATCTATAATGCGAAAGCGATGGACGAGAGACTGGATCCGTCGAGACGGATCGCCCCACGGTGGCCGAGGGGGCAGGGGAATATCTAAGAAACGCCGTGCAACGAAATCGCAGCGGCGAGGCTGTCGGCAGTTACGCAGTTTTTCCGCTCCGCGTTCCGAGCGCACGGAGGGCACGGCCTGTCCGCGCTGGCGCGACCTGCTCAAACTGCCGCAGACCTGGGGAACGATCATCGCGAGAAGCCTTACCGACCCGGTTTTCTTTTTCATCGCCGAGTGCATTCTTATCTACGACGCGCAGTATCTTCCCGAAGAATACCTCGCCCGCCGCCGCGGCTGCGACACAGCCACTGGCGCGAGGCCGTCAACGTCGTAATGGAGAGCAGCGCCAAGGAACTGATTCTCTACCACCACGATCCCGAGCACACGATGCCATCGTCGACAAGGTCGTAGAAAATGCGCGCAGTTACTATCCGGAGTTGCGCGCCGCCGCCGAAGGCATGGAGATTAAATGGAGATTAAGCTATATGGTTCTGGGCTCGGATTGAGCGTTGCGCTGCCAGCCATTTTTGCCCTTCTCGACATTTCCCCTCGTGCCGTCCCTGATTGTGATATAGACTCTCCGGCACAGTGGTAACAACCCTCGACAAGGCACGTGCGCGGCATTGTGCTTGGTGACTCGAGGCTAGGGCCTTTCCCAACCGCGGAGAAAGGGCTTCCTTGTGCTGTCAGCAAATGCAGTAATGACTGGCACCTACGACTACAGCGAAGTGGCTCGCTCGGTGTTCATAGCCATCGCTGCTTCCTTTGCGGCACTCGACCTTGCGGGACGCGTATCCGCTACAAGCGGCCGGGTTCGCCTGGCTTGGTTGAGCGGGGGCGCCGTAGCGATGGGCGTCGGCATCTGGGAGATGCATCTCAAGGGGATGCTAGCCTTCCGCCTGCCCGTACCGGTCCAGTACCACTGGCCGACAGTTCTGGCATCACTCTTACTAGCCATCCTCGCATCCGCGCTCGCGCTGTATGTGGCCAGCCGCCAGAGAATGGGTCTTGTTCAGGCCTTGACCGGAAGCGTCGTTATGGGCGCTGGCATCGCTGGCATGCACTTCATCGGCATGGCCGCAATGAGATTGCCGGCTATCACCCGGTATTCCACTCTTCTGGTGATAGGCTCGATCTTGCTCGCAGTCTTGTTTTCTCTAATTGCGTTGCTCATGGCATTCGATCTGCGCGAGGAGACTAGATGGACGGTTCCACGAAGGCTGGGCAGCGCCGTTGTGATGGGAGCCGCCGTCTCCGCGATGCATTACACCGGTATAGCTGCCGCAAGTTTCTTCCCCGCCTCGCCTCCGAATCTTACCCGCGCCGTGAGCATCTCCCCTGTCGGCAGCAATGCAATTGCTATTGTGACTTTGCTCGTGATCTTGACCGCCGTGGTGACATCATCTGTGGACAGGCGGCAGAGCCAAGAGCACCTCCGGCTCGTGGTCGACACCACTCCCGCCCTGCTATACAGCGCTCGTCCGGACGGCTATCTGGATTTCTTCAATAAGCGCTGGCTGGACTACTTAGGGCTTTCCTTGGACGAGATAATCGGTTGGAAATGGACCAGCGCAATTCATCCTGACGACCTTGAGGGCCTTATGGTCAAGTGGCGCTCGGCGTTGGCGACTGGCAAACCGTACGAAGTTGAAGCTCGCGTTCGCCGGGCTGATGGAGACTACCGCTGGATGCTGCTTCGGAAAGTCGCTCTACGCGATGACGTGGGCAACATCGTCAAGTGGTACGGCTCGGCTATTGACATCGAGGACCGCAAGCGCGCCGAAGAGGAATCGCGGAAGCAGAAGGAAGTTTTCCAGACGGTATTCGAGAATATCCCTGTGATGATTGGCTTCTTGGGCAAGGACGGCCACCTCGGGCTGGTCAATCCAGAATGGGAGCGCACCATAGGTTGGAAATTGGAAGAAACACCTCAACAAAACTTCGACGTATATGCCGAGCTTTTCCCCGATCCACAGTATCGCCAAATGGTTCTGGATGTCGTTGCCGCCTCCACGGGCGACTCGATCGATCTCAAAGTGAGGACGAGGGATGGACGCGTCATAGACGTGTCCGCTAATCTCGTGCGACTTTCCGACGGGTCGATCCTTGGTATTGGACGAGACATCACGGCGCGAAAGCGGGCGGAGGCAGAACTGCGCGAGAGTGAGGCACGCTTTCGGCTGGTAGCCGATAGCGCTCCGGTGATGATCTGGATGTCGGGGACGGACAAGCTCTGCATTTACTTCAACAAGCCCTGGCTGGACTTCACCGGCGGGCCCATTGAGCGCGAACTTGGCAACGGCTGGGCGGAGGGGGTCGATCCCGAGGATTTACAAAGATGCCTGGACACTTACACGCAGGCCTTTGATCGCCGAGAACCATTCAGGATGGAATATCGCCTTCGGCGGCACGACGGCGAATATCGATGGGTTTCCGACATGGGGGTGCCGCGATTCAATCCGGATGGGTCTTTTGCCGGCTACATCGGCTCCTGTATTGACGTGACCGAGCAGAGGCGAGCGGAAGAGCAGTTGCGTCAGGCGCAGGACGATCTCGCCCACGTTACCCGGGTACAGGCGATGGGCGAGCTGGCTGCAGCGATTGCTCACGAGGTCAACCAGCCCCTTGCGGCGATTGTCACAAACGGAAATTTCTGTTTGCGTGAGTTGGCTGGCGGGGGCCCCAACCCTGACAGCTTGCGGGAGGCAATTGCCGAGATTGTGAACGACGGAACCCGCGCCAGCGCCATCATCGCACGGATTCGCACCCTGCTCATGAAGGGCGCTCCGGAGAGCAAGGAACTTGACATCAACGAAGTTATTCAGGAAGTCGGCGGATTCCTGCGCAACGAGCTGACCAGAAACCGCGTTTCCTTGCGCTTTGATCTTGCCTCCGATCTGCGAAGTGTGCCCGGCGATCGCATACAGTTGCAGCAGGTGCTGCTGAATCTGATCTTGAATGCCATCGACGCGATGCGTACCGTCAAGGACCGGCCACGGGAATTGCTCATCAGGTCGGCAACGCACCCCGATGGGGTGTTAGTCCAAGTTCAAGACTCTGGACCAGGAATTGATCCGGCGCAAGCGGATCGGATCTTCGATCCATTTGTTTCGACCAAGCCTGAAAGCCTCGGGATGGGACTGTCCATCGCGCGCTCCATTGTTGAGTCCCACGGTGGACGTTTGTGGGCCGTGCCAGGGTCCCAGGGGGCGCTCTTCGAATTTACTCTGCCCACTCTCGTTTAACGGAGTCTCATGACGGAGGCTGCACCTATCGTTTTTGTGATCGATGACGATCCCTCGGTTCGTCGTGCCCTCAAACGCCTCGTAGGATCCGTAGGCTTGCAAGTCGAGCTGTTCGGAACAACACAGGAGTTCCTGCAGGACCAACGTTTTCTGGATGTGCCCAGTTGTCTCGTGCTCGACATCAGGTTGCCAGGGATTAGTGGGCTCACTTTCCAGCGCCAGTTGGCAGAGTCTGACATTCGGATTCCGATCATATTTATCACCGCTCATGGGGACATCCCGATGACGGTACGAGCCATGAAAGCAGGCGCCGTCGAATTCCTGACCAAGCCGCCCAACGATCAACAGTTGCTGGACGCAATCCACAATGCGTTGGAGCGCGACCGAGTCAGACGCCTGCAACAGGCGGAGGTCGCCACGCTGCGAGAGCGCCTTGAATTGCTGACCCCGCGGGAGCGAGAAGTACTGCCATTGGTGATCTCCGGCCTGCTCAACAAACAGATCGCCGCCGAGATTGGCACGACTGAAGCAACAGTCAAGGTTCATCGCAGCCAGCTCATGCGAAAGATGGGTGCCGAATCCTTAGCCGACTTGGTGAGAATGGCTGAGAAAATCGGCGTTCCTGTCAAAAAGGCTTAAACTTTGGTAAAGATGATCCCTCCGAAGGTTTAGCCCATCGGTACGAACGCCCAATAGATTCGCCCACCCTCGCCCGCGTACCTTCGAATGAAGGCAGATGCTCTCTCTGCGGACGATTCCCCTCATCTCGGTGATTGCTGACGACCGCCCGATTGCTCGGGCGGTAGCGAGATTCGTCGAGTCGGCAGGTTTCGCGGTCGAGACCTTCGCATCGGCGGGGGAGTTTATTAGTTCCAGCCATTTGGAAGATACCGCGTGCGTCATTATCGACGCGGATCTGCCAGGCATGAGTGGACTTCAACTGCAAAGCCAATTGGCATCGTCCAGCCGCCATATCCCCATCATCTTCATCATTGTTTCTCTTGACGGGACGGCCCGAGAACGTGCGCTTGAGGTTGGAGCAGTGGACTTTCTGCGCAAGCCATTCGGGGAGAAAGCTTTGCTCAAAGAGATTCGCTCAGCCCTGAAACCGGGGGACCCACCACGATGACGGCTGCGTTCGAGCATCCCTTCCCAGGTGTCGTGGGGGAAAGTCCCGCACTCAAACGAGTATTGGACCAGGCTCGGACCGTCGCCGCCGCCGATACTGCGGTGCTTCTTCTGGGGGAAACCGGTACAGGCAAGGAAGTGATCGCCCGCGCCCTCCACCGCATGAGTACCCGCAAAGACTCGAGCTTCATCAAAGTGAACTGTGCGGCGATTCCTACGGGGCTGCTGGAAAGCGAGCTGTTCGGGCACGAGAAAGGCGCATTCACTGGAGCAGTGAACCAGAAAGTCGGGCGCTTGGAACTGGCTGACGGGGGCACATTCCTTCTCGACGAAGTTGGAGACCTTCCCTTGGAACTGCAGCCGAAGCTTCTGCGTGTGCTGGAGGATGGGGAGTTCGAGAGGCTGGGCGGCACCCATACCATCCGGGTGAACATACGCCTGATCGCTGCGACAAATCGGAATCTGGCCCAGCACATGGCCGAAGGACAGTTCCGGAGTGACCTCTTCTACCGCCTCAACGTGTTTCCCATCCAACTGCCTCCGTTGCGCGAACGACTAAGCGACATCCCCCTGCTGGTGCAGCATTTCGTCGAGAAGTATGCCGGGCGCATGAACAAGAGAATTGAAAAGATCTCGAGCGAAACCATGAATGCGCTGGTTCGTTGCAGATGGCCGGGAAACGTCAGAGAACTGGAGAACTTCATCGAGCGGTCCGTGATACTCTCCGAGGGGCCGATACTCAATGCGCCGGTAAAGGAGTTGGCGCAGGGTACAGAAGACTCGTACCGCGACACGATAGACAGCGTGCGACGCGAACATATTGTTAACATGCTGCGCAAAACCGGCGGCGTGCTAAGCGGGCCGCGTGGGGCGGCCGCCCTGCTAGGAATGAAAAGGACCACCCTGCAGTCGTTGATGCTGCGGCTGGGAATTTCGCGCGACGAATACATGAGTTAACCAGGCGCGCAGCAATCATTCTCCTCCTTCAGGCTCGCAGGTGATACGGCATGGAGACGACCGTGATGCGCTGGTTGCCGTTAAACAGCAACAGCGCCCGGATGGCTTCCGGCCGGTTGTTATGCAGGAAATAGTGGTACCAGTGGCTCTCCACCAGTTCCGGGATCAGCATGGTGATGTTGCGATCCGGATGCGCCACCTGCTGCTGAATAGCGTATTCGACGATCGGCTTCACGATGAAGCGATAGGGTGAATCGAGAACAACTAATTTGGGCGAGGCCAGGCCGGCCGCCCGGGCCGGCTTTTCCACGATCTCACTCCACTGGCTCCGCAGCTTCTCTGTGTCGTTCTCGCTTCGCACATGCAGTACATGGATGTCTTTCGCCAGTGTCCACGCATAGCGCAGAGCCATTTCCGATACGAGGCTCCAGCGATCGATCGGCAGCAGGACGACCGACTCCGTAAGGTTCCCTGTGTCGACCGGCGTGTTCTTTCCGATCTCTTGCGCGACTATGGAGTAGTGGCGGCGCACTCGGCGCATCATCAGGATGAGAATCGGGATCAGAAGGACCGTGATCCAGGCGCCATCGACAAACTTGGCGACCAGCACCACCGCCGTTGTAATCCCGGTCGCCACCGCTCCTAGCCCATTCAGCAACATGTTGCGCGTCGCTCCCGGTTCGCTGCAACGTTTCCAATGCACCACCATTCCGGCCTGCGAAAGCGTGAAAGCGAGAAATGCACCCACCGCATAGAGAGGAATCAGGCGGTCGGTGACACCGCGGAAGATAATCAGCAGGAGGCCGGTCAGCAGGGCAAGCGCATAGACACCTTGGGCAAACACAAGCCGCCGTCCGCGGATGACGAAAGCATGCGGCAAGTATCCGTTTTGTGCGATCGCGCGGGCCAGACGTGGGAAATCCGCAAACGCCGTGTTCGCCGAGAGCGACAGCACCACCAGGATCGAGCCAATGCTGACCCAGTAGAATGCGCCGCGGCCCGTAACCGCGGCCAGCAATTGCGAGAGCACGCTTTCGTATCCAGGCATTCCGGGATCCGTCGCCGCAATTCCGTAGGCAGGGACCAGGTATGCGATTCCCAGCAGCATCACGATCAGGATCGCGATGATGATGGTCAGAGTGCGCTTCGCGGTTTGTGCGGTAGGTTCATGAAATGCCATGACCCCGTTGCTCACGGCCTCGACTCCGGTCATCGCGGTGCAACCGCTCGAGAAGGTGCGCAGCAACAGCCATGCGCTCACGGTTCCGGTGACTCCCGCCAACTTCGGCAAGACAACCACGGGCACCGGATGCCCTCCCGCGGCAAGCGTCTTGAAGACGCCAACAGCGATCAGCCCCAGAAGGCAGGCGATGAAGATGTACGTCGGCAACAGGAATACGCCGCCGCTCTCCCGCACTCCGCGCAAATTGATGATCGTGATGAGGAGCAGAATGCCGAGGCAGATTCGGAGCGTATCGTGCTGCAACGAGGGCACGGCTGAGACCAGAGCTCCGACTCCCGCCGAGATACCGACTGCAGCAGTGAGTACGTAATCGATCATGAGGGCGGCTGCGGCCAGCAAGCCCGCTCCTTCTCCCAGGTTCTCGGAGGCGACGGTGTAGGAGCCTCCGCCTTGCGGATAGGCAGCGATGGTCTGCCGATAAGAGAAATACACGATACCGAGTAGAACCACGATTCCGATCGTGATTGGCCATACGTATATCGATCCCGCCATGCCCAGCGGAATTAGCAAAGTGAGCGCGGCTTCCGGACCATAGGCCGCAGAACTCAGCGCGTCGAGGCCGAAGATCGGAATGCCCTTCAAGGGACCGATTCGCTCAGCCTTTTCTTCCTCAGTGGCCAGAGGACGTCCAAACAAAGTGTCGACAAGATTCATGGCGCCTTCCTGCTCTCCGGTCCGGTCTTGCAATTAGTTGCGGGTTCCGATGCTCTCCCCGCGCTTCAACGTCCGGTCAAAGAAATCGGCAGTCGCGGCGTACGCCCGTATCCAGCTCTTCCACATCAGAAATCCATGGATCTCATCGGGCAAGATTAGTTGTTCGAAGGGTGCGTGCTGCGCACGCAGCCGCTGCACCAGGTCCACCGTCTGGCTGAAGGGAACATTGCGATCGTCATCGCCGTGGATGAGTAATACTGGGGACTTCCACGTGCTCACGTAAGCATCGGGCGAGGATTCCCATGCCAGCTTGATCGCTGCGTCTTCATCCGGCGGGCGCAAAGCCAGATTGCCGAAATAGGGCCGCTCGGTGAGGAAGACGCTCCAGTCATGCACACCGTGGAAGTCGACTCCCGCCTTGAACAAGTCCGAATTGCGGGCCAGTCCCATGGCAGTCAGAAAACCGCCGTAGGATCCGCCCCACAACCCAATTTTTTCTCGATCAACTTCCGGCAGTGACTGCAGGTATTTCCCAGCCGCCACAATGTCCTGGTACTCCGCTGCTCCACGCCAGATGGTGTTGGGTGCCTCGCGAAAGGCACGTCCGTACATAATGCCGAGCCGGTAATTCACCGATAACACGGCGTATCCCCGGCTGGCCAGGTACTGATTCTCGGCATATGCATTGTGGTAGTAATCCATGTAGTGGAAGCCGAGTATCATCTGGCGGATCGGCCCGCCATGCATGAAGACCAACGCGGGAATTTTCCCACTCGCGTTGCGCGGCAGGAAAAGCTGGCCATGCAATGTGACTCCATCTTCGCTGCGGAAAATCACCTGCCTGGGTGTCACTAGCGAAGCCGACGGGAAGTCCGCGGGCAGAGCCTGCTTTGCGATCATTTGGCGGCCACTCGCGGTTACTTCATAGGGCATTGCTGGCGAAGTTGCCGTGGAACCGAGGCAAAGAATACTCTTGCCGTCGCCGGTTGGCACGGGAGACCACTCGCTGGTTTCGCCGCTTGTCAGCGCCTGCTGCGGCGAACCGCCGGCTACGGCCACACGCCACAGGTGCCGCCGATCTATGTCATCCTGGTTCGAGGAATAGATGACAAAAGCCTTATCCTTGCTGAGCGCGACGTCTTCCACGTCGAAGTTGCCGGGCGTGAGCAGCGTGGCAGCGCCGCCGGCGGCAATCGAATACAAATGATTGCGGCCATCCTGCTCGGAGTCAAATACGACTCGGCCGTCGGCCGCAAAGTTCAGTGATGTATCCTCGGTGAGTTCGGGTAGCGAATCCTCCAACTTCCCCCCACTGTGCCAGAGCAGGCGGCCGGTTTCGGTGGAGGCATCGGCAATCCGCAGGGACCATGGCTTAGGGCGAACCGGAATCAATGGCAGCTTGTGTTCATCGCCGGCTGTGCGCACAAACAGAATCCGCTTGCCATCCGGCGACCAGCGCGGCATGGAATCCTTGTCCACGCTGGGCGCGAGGTAGCGGATTGATTCCCCGCCGAAATCGTAAATGGCAATCAGGCTATGACCGTCACGTTGGCTGACAAAGGCGATGTGTTTGCCATCGGGCGACCATTTCGGTTGCTCCGCCGCTCCGCGCACCGAAGCCAGTTCCTTGGCCTGCTGCTTCCCGTCGACGCTGGCGAGCCACAACTTCTTTTTCGCGGACCACACCGCCCAATTGCCGTCGGGTGAAATCTGAATGTCCTCGCAGTCCTCCTCCGGACAGCCCATGTCTCCCAGGAGCCGGGGCTCTGCGCCTTTGGCATCTACATCCAGCGCAAAAACCTGCTGCTTCGCGCCCTTCGTCCAGCTCGCAGGATTGGCGCTCTCCTGTGCGTCGTTCAATTCGCTTCCCAGGGCATAGAGCACAGACTTGCCATCGGGCGTAAGGCGCAAGCTGGCGATGGGCTGGCCGTCATCTGCGGAATAATGAGTGACCTGGCGCGCCGTATGAACAAAATCCGGGCCGTCAGCCACCCACACGTTGCGGACTCCCTTGGCGTCGAAGACCCAGGCAACGCGGCCGCCGTGCTTGGCGGCCACAAGCTCGCCGGGAAAAGGCGAGCTCATCACCTGCTCCATGGTAAACGAAGATTGCGCCAATCCTGCCGCGGTGAAAATCAGGATCGAACCAAGAGCGATGTCGAAACGAAGTTTGGCAAGGGCCATAGGGCAGCTAGGGTAATCGAAGAGCGGCACGCCCCGCCAGTGTCACAGGTCGATTTTCTGGAGTACATAGATTTAATCAGACTGGCGCACACCTCCCGGTCAGCTTGCTTCCCTGCCATCGCCCCTCATATACTCTGAACGTTTGCCCGCCTCCGACCGGGATTCGTCCGGCGACGGCCAGCATTGACCTGCACTGATTCCGGAGAATCTTCCCATGACGACCATGACCACCGCCCCGCACGTGGATAAAGAGACCAACCCGTGGGAGTCGCAGCGAGCGCGCTTCGACCTCGCTGCACAGAAACTCAACCTCGATGAAGGCTTGTGGCGGGTTTTGCGCTATCCCAATCGCGAGATCATCGTTCACATTCCCGTGCAGATGGATGACGGCCACCTGGAAGTGTTCACCGGCTTTCGCGTGCAGCATTCAATTGCGCGGGGGCCAGCCAAGGGCGGGATCCGCTACGCGCCCGACGTTACGCTCGACGAAGTGCGTGCCCTCGCGAGCTGGATGACCTGGAAGTGCGCCGTGGTCAACATTCCCTTCGGCGGCGCCAAGGGCGGAGTGATCTGCGATCCGCACAAGATGTCGATGGGCGAAGTCGAGCGCATGACGCGCCGCTATACCTCGGAACTTATCGAATTTATCGGCCCGGAAAAAGATGTCCCCGCCCCTGACGTCAACACCAACGAACAAATCATGGCTTGGATGATGGATACCTACTCCATGCACATGCGCCAGACGGTCACCGCGGTCGTAACCGGCAAGCCGATCAACATTGGCGGATCGCGCGGGCGCCGCGAAGCTACGGGCCGCGGTGTGATGGTCGTGTGCGACGAGGCCTGCCGGAAATTGAGCATCGATCGGCAACGCGCCCGCGTAATCGTGCAGGGATTCGGTAACGTCGGCTCCAACGCCGCACAATTGATGCACGAAGTCGGCTACAAGATCATTGGCGTCGCCGAAGTAGGCGGCGGACTGCTCAACAAGAACGGTATCGATCTAAAAGCTTTGGTGGAGTTCCGGCAGAAGAATGGAACCGTCCATGGCTTCCCCGGCGCCGAGAAGTGTGATGCCGCCGACCTGCTCACCACCGAGTGCGAAATCCTGATCCCAGCCGCGACTGAAAACGTCATTACCAGCCGCAATGTCGATAACGTGAAGTGCCGCATCCTCGCCGAAGGCGCGAACGGGCCCACCACCTCGGCCGCCGATGATGTGCTCAACGACAAGGGCGTCTTCGTGATTCCCGACATTCTCGCCAACGCCGGCGGCGTGACGACCTCTTACTTCGAGTGGGTACAGGATCGTCAGGGCTACTTCTGGAAAGAATCGGTGGTCAACGAGCAACTGGAGACCATCATGAAGTCGTCGTTTGAAGACGTCGTGCGCTATGCCGAGACTCACCATGTAAACAACCGCATCGCGGCCTACATGCTGGCGATTGACCGGGTGGCGTACACCATCCGTCAGCGTGGCATTTACGCGTAACGATTCAACGGCCCCGCATTACGCTAAGGAGAGACGAACTTATGAAATCGACTGGCAGGAATTGGATGTTCCGCTGCCTGACGCTGCTGCTTGTGTCATTCTCGCTGGCCATGATGGCCGCGCCAGCAAGCGCACAATCTTCGATGGCATCCTCGGCTCAAGTGGCGAAGCCGTCCACCACGGATAAGCTTGACCTCAACACGGCGACAAAAGATCAACTCAAGGCGCTGCCCGGTATCGGCGATGCGTACTCGCAGAAGATCATCGACGGCCGGCCCTATCGCGCCAAAAACCAACTAGTACAAAAGAAGATCGTTCCGCAGGCGACTTACGACAAAATCAAGGACATGATCATCGCCAAGCAGGCTAAGGCCGATAAGACGTCTCCGGCGCCGAAGTAGCCGCGGCTCGACCTAACCGTACTGCAGAATTGGCGTGGTTTCAGAAGGCGATTCGTATCAGGGTATCGCTTTGACGATGCCGTCGACAGCATGAAACTGTAACGGCTTTACAAGTTGCGGAAAAACTCTGGCTCATGCAGGTTTTGGGAAGGGCACGACTTCCAGTCCTGCCGTTAAGTCGCTGAAAATGAGTGCGCGCTTTAGCGGCTAAAGCCTAACGAGGGTTGGGTGGCCTGCTTAAAGGCATGCCCTGATACGAATCTTTCTGGCAAAGGGATCCAACTTAAGAATCTCGTGCATTGCGTTCCCCTGGGCGGTGGAGCATAATCAACTCAGTTTCCGGCTGGCCTCCGGGACCGCCTCCGAAGTGTGAATCTACCCAACTCCATCACGCTGAGCCGCATCCTCAGTATCCCTCTGCTGATCTGGATTCTTTCCAGCGCCCGCTTCAGCAGCGCGACTGGCGAAAAGGAATTGCTGGCTTCTATCGTGTTTATCGCGGCCGCCATGACGGACGGGATTGATGGTTATCTAGCGCGCAGACGCGGGCAGATCACTACCATGGGAATTCTGCTCGACCCACTGGCCGACAAACTGCTAATTGCTGCCGCCTTCGTCGTGCTGGTGCAACTCAATCCCAGCCTGGTGCCGGCGTGGGTGGCCATTGTCGTGATTGGCCGGGAGTTCCTGGTCAGCGGCCTGCGATCCATCGCGGCTTCGGAAGGGTTCACGATCGAAGCCAGCGAACTGGGCAAGCTTAAGATGGTGGTACAGATCGTCTCGGTTGTGGCGGTCATTCTCGATCATCGCTGGAAAGAATGGCCCATCTACAGCCACTACTTTTTCCCCATCCACTGGATCGCCTACCTGGCGATCTGGTTCATGGTGTTTGTATCGCTGGTGTCGGCGATCGACTACTTTGTCGCCTTCTGGTCGAGAATTGACCGGCGCGTGGTCAAGCGCCGTCGCCGCGCCTTTATTCTGAGCCGGCGTAGAAAGCCAGTGCCGGTGCCGCCGCAGGCGGACCGCGATGTCGCTACTTCGACATAGTTCGGTGGCAGTCGAGTCAGAGTATTCTCAAGACGAGCGAACCCTGCTGCTGCGTCTGGCCCACGATTCGATTCTCTCGGCTCTGGAACAGCGGGAAATTCCCCTCGATCCGCCTACCGATCATCTCGCCCAGCCTCGCGGCGTCTTCACCTCGCTGCACCTGGGCGGCCAGTTGCGGGGATGCGTGGGCTACGTTCTTCCGGTAGGCTCGGTCTATCGCGCAGTGGCCGAAACCGCACGGGCCGCGGCCTTTGAAGACACACGCTTCTACTCCGTCACGCGCGAGGAGGCTCCAGAGTTGGAGATCGAACTCAGCATCCTGTCGCCCCCACAACCGATTCAGCCGGAAGCGGTCGAAGTCGGCCGGCACGGGCTTTTGATCGGCATGGCTGGACACCGTGGGCTGCTTTTGCCGCAGGTGCCCGTAGAACACCACTGGGACCGCGTGACTTTCCTTGAGCAGACCTGCCGCAAAGCCGGTCTGCCTCTCGATGCATGGCAGCGGGGCGCGACCATTGAAGCTTTCACGGCGGAAGTGTTCGGGGACGAGCCGACGTCCCCGAGGCAGTCTTAAGCACCAGCCCCCTCCGGCTTATCTTCTGACAAACAAAACCGGGGACGGTTTCCCGTCCCCGGCCCCAGACCTCATCAACCGATCTCGAATCAATTCATCTGGTCCGATTCCACACCATCGCCCGCATGCACGTCTTCCAGGGAGAAGACGATCATGCCAGTCGCGGTTGTCGGCGTCACACCGATGATGACGATCTCGCCGACGGACCGCCGTGGCAGATCGCGCACGTGAATCACCGGACCGTTCGACTTGGTAAACATGTGCGGGTCGACCGATGGCGTTTTCATCTGCGTGTCCTCGGCAAGGGCCGCTTTGAACGAGAGCGAGTCCACGGGGTCGGCCAGGTCCGCGTCATAGGTGCGCACGGCGCGGAAATAGTCGCCCACCTTTACGCCCTGGTTCGCGCCCACGTTGATGTATACCTTGTGGCCGGTGCCCAGTTGTGAATCGAAATCCTTGCCCATCACGATGCGACCAGAGAGCTTGTTGCTCGCGGGCAGAAAAAGATCGAAACGTACCGGGATACGGAAGGCCACCGTCAGCTTTTCGGCAAACGGAATCGCGGTGTCCCCTGGATTAACGCCGTCGCAGGCATATTCGATTATCGCGATTGCAGTCCGGCTGCGTGTGTCAATGATCTTCACGCGGCCGACTTCCTCATAGGGCTGGCCGGTTTCCTTGAGCAGTTTCTTCTGCCCGGGAAACATCTCATACTCGTTGACGTCGCGCAGTGCACGCAAAATTTCGTACTCGGCTCCCGCGCTGTAACCGGTTCCCTGGAGATAAATCACGTCGCCCCGTGTGAACTTCGTGGTGCTGGGAGTCTCCAGACCGCCCGCGACATAGTTGGCGTCAGGCAGGATCTGCTTGCTGATGAATCCTGCGCAATAAATGTCAGCGTAGGTGGGAGTCTGTATACGCTCAGTCGGAAAGCTGGCCGCGCTGGGCGCAGTGCCTTGCGGTGCTTCGAAATTGGCACTCGCCCCCGACTGGGCCCAACCCGCTGTCGCCAGCAACAACAATAACAGTCCTGTTTTCTTCATGTTACCTCCGGAGCGAGACCGCCGAGCGTCCCCGTCCCTAGTTAAATGCCAGAAAAAGAAAGGCTTCAGCCGGAAGGTAACAAGGGGGTAAGGGTGGGTCAAGGTTACGAGGGTGATGGGCACCCTAGGCAAAAGTTTTTTCGCCGGAACCACTAATCCGTTGTTGCATATGTAATTACTCGCCTGTAATAATTCGCCGTCCTCCACCAATGCGCATGACCGTGAGTGATCGAATCTGGAAATGAACTCATCCCCCGGCTACTCGCCGCGCCTTCTGCCATTACGTTTGCCGCGCGTCTGCGTCGCGGTAATCGGCGCCGATCCCAACCAGATGGTCGAAAGGGCAGAGGCTCTGGCCCGGGATAACTCCTTTCTTGAGTTCAGGTTGGACTACCTCTCCAAGCCCGGTTTGGCGCTGCCCAGGATCAAACGCTTCACCGAATCCCATCCCGGAACAGTGGTCATAGCCACCTGCCGCCGGACGGATAGCGGAGGTAAATTCAAGGGTTCTATCGCCTCTCAGGTGGATATCTTAAGCAAGGCGGCGATAGCCGGCTGTCAACTCATCGACGTCGAACTGCAAACCGCCAGCAAGTGTAAGCCGGAGCAACTTCAGAAGTTGCGCAGCCGCGCGGCGCTGATTCTTTCGTTCCACGATTTCCGGGCGACGAAGAAGCTCGACGAAACGCTGGAGAAAATGCTGGCGTATCCTGCCGACTTTTACAAAGTTGTCAGCACCGCGACAACGCTTTCTGACAACGTCGCCATGATCAAATTCCTGGGACGTCAGGGCGACCGCCATTCCCTGGTCAGCATGTGCATGGGGGAGCAGGGAATCATCAGCCGGGTCTTGGGGGTGCGAGCGGGCAGTGTCTTCACCTTCGCCTCCGCTGCTGCGGGGGAAGCCACCGCTCCTGGCCAGGTGACCGCCCAGGAGTTGCGCAGCGTTTATCGGATCGAGCAACTGGACGCCGCCACGCGCGTGTATGGCGTGGTAGGAGATCCCATCGCGCACTCGCTGTCTCCGGCGATCATGAACGCCGCCTTCCGCCGCGAAAATGTGAACGCCGTTTACCTGGCCCTCCACGCCAAGACCCTGAAAGATCTGCTGACCTGCGTGCGGGAGATTCCGATTCACGGCATCAGCGTAACCATGCCCTACAAAGAGACGATCCTGCCGCATCTGGACAACACCGATTCCCACACCACCAAGATCGGCGCCTGCAACACGGTGGTGCGCGCACAGGATGGTAAGCTTTACGGCTTCAACACCGACGCCTCGGGAATCGTGCGGCCGCTGGAACGCCGACTGAATACGCTTGAAGGCGCGCGCATTCTGGTTATCGGCGCCGGGGGTGCCGCCCGGGCGGCCGTCTTCGGACTTAAGGAGCGGGGCTCAGAAGTTTACATTCTCAACCGCAGCGCGGCTCCAGCCAAGAAACTCGCACACCAAGCCAGAGCACGGATCATGAAGCGTCCTGATCTGAAGAAGCTGGCATTCGACGTGATCATCAACGCCACTCCCGTGGGAATGGGGAATACGCGCGACACACCGCTGCAGGAGAAAGAGATCAACGCGCGCTATGTCTTTGACATGGTTTATGATCCAGCCGAAACACGACTTCTGAAGCTGGCCAAAGAACGGGGCGCCCAGGTCATACCCGGCATCGAGATGTTCGTCCATCAGGCGGCCCGCCAGTTTGAAATCTGGACCGGCAAACCGGCACCTTGGGACGAGATGCTGCGCGTGGTCGTTCTCGCCCTGCAGGAGCGCGCCAACCGGGCTTCCAGTGGAAAATGAAAGCGAATGATGCCTTTCGAAAAGAAAAAGTTGCTTTTTTCAATGTGCCCAAAGTAATATGCAAATAGGGAATGCGACTGTAAGCATTTCCGGTTCGTTCTAGACCCTGTACCGCCCGTTTCCATACTTCCAAACTCGCAGTTTCAAAGCTTTGGTAAAAAAACTCGACGTGGATGCGGCTTGCTCCGCCTCCCTCCCGGTCCGGAGAGTTCAAATATGGCGTGGTACGCGTACTGTCTTACCGAGCATCAAACCCTTCCCAATGGAACCCGCACTCGCCGCCCCTTCCTGCTGGAGGGTGTTCAGGGGGTCAATGGCGCAGCGGTTCTGAGCTATCCTAGTGGTGAATTCGCAGTGATTGTCAGCGAATTTGACTACGCAGCCGGTGGACTGGACCAAAAGTCCGCGATTGACCACGCCCGCGTGGTCAGCAACTGCTTCCGCAATTCCACGGTATTGCCATTCAAGTTTGGCACCATTTTTGACAGCGACGACGCGCTCCGCCAGGCCGTGCGCGTGAACCGGCGCGCCTTTGGCTTGAGCGTCGCCAAGCTGCGCGGCAAGTCCGAGATGCACATCAAACTAGTCGTCCGGGACGGATCGCTGCGCGAGGCCATGATCGATGTCGAACTGCCGGACACCGTGGGCGGCGACTACCTCTCGAAGCTGCGCGTCAAGGCGTCGCGCGAGCGGGAGCGCCAAACCAAGGCTCGGGCTTTATCCGTACAGGTCCACAAGCTTTTCAACCCGCTGGAGGAGGAAGTGAGCTGCAAGAAAGTGGCTCCGGAGGGCATGCTCATTGACATCGCCCACCTGATCGACTCCAAGAGCGTGGAGAAATACCAGAACCGCTACAGTACTGCCGCCAAGCAGTTAAAGAACTGTGAGGTGGCGATCAGCGGTCCATGGCCGCCCTACCACTTCCTGCCTGGGAAGCTGCGCACGGTGGCGGGCAACAGCTAGAAATTCCGTAATCTCGTCCGCCCCGATCGGCCAAAACCCGCGCCGGGCTTGATGTTTCGGGCTGTTTGGTAGGGGAATGCATCGAATGTGCATTGTTCTGCACTTCTGCATTTGCTTCGGCATAGCCCTCGTCTTCACTCCTCGTTAATTGTCTTCCGCTAAATCCTTTGATGTCTTTCACTTGCCCGACAGCGTGATTAGGATCACTCAGTTTGCGAATTTTGGCGCGGGAAATGCTTGGGTCACTGGTAATAAAGAGGCCGCTAACTCTAGATGACCACTCTCTTCGATTCTCCGTGTCACTTCCCGAAATGCCGTTCCGGCTGGCGGAATGGTATGTTGCATCGCCTTTCCTGACATACCCACCTTTCGCCTCTTTGAACTTGGCCCCAGAAATGGGGCCATTTTTATTTCCTCTCGTCGGTAGGGCAAAGGCAGGTTGGAAGCAACCACTACTCGCATGCCAGAACCGTAGCGGCGGCGAGCGCCGCTGTTTTGTGATCCTTGTTCCAAGGCGGACCGATCGAGCGTCCGAGCCCCGAAATCCTGCGGCTCACTCGGCTCGCCGCAACCCCAAATGCCTGTTTGGCTCGCTCCTCGAGTTCTCGCTCTCGAATTACAGTGACCGAAATTTGCAAACGTTCGCATGCCTTCCGGACAGAATTGCGAAAGAATTCGCCCTCCGCCGTATGAATCAGCGGGTGCGACGCCAGAATCTTCGAAAGAGGGGGCAGAGGGCGGCCGGAGGCCTCGAGCACCGCCGAACCTCGCAGGCAATATCGTCCCGCGTCCAATTCCCGGACCACTTCCTCGACGGCCGCTAAAGCCAGACGCTCTGCTACGGCTGCACAATTGGCAAGATATCGCTCTGCCTCTGGGAGACCGAGGCTGGCTGCGTAGTGATAGGGCTGCCTGGCTCCTCGCTCTGCCGGATCCACAATGGTGATCCGCCGGCGCTGCAGGATATCCAAGGAATCGGCGTTTCCGGAGACCGCGACAAGCGTTCCCCAACCGGAATGCATTCGAATTCCAAGGGCTGCTGGCATCATGCTTAGGGTTCTCAGCAATATTGCGGGCAAGTTTACCAACTTATGCACGCCATCCGGAAAACATGCTGCGCCAGGGGAGTTTCTCATTCTCAACGCCTCGGATACACTGGCATCCGTTATGACGAATATGACGAAATCGACCTTCAGTTTGACTTTCGTTCTCACCACCCTTTGCGCCCTCATCCTCCTGACCGCAGCCCGCAGCCAGAACCAGCAACCTAAGCCATCTGGCAACCCCTTCGGGGCTGCGCCGCAAATGTCGCAGGCCCAGCAGGAGGACTTCCCGCCGCACCTGCTCGACGAACTGGCTGCCATCAAGACAGCCGCCCTCAGCGACGATTATGCCTACGGCCAGGTCGCGCACCTGACCGAAAACATCGGCCCACGCCCCAGCGGATCTCTGCAGGCAAAGGCCGCCGTGGATTACGTCGCTGCGGAACTGCGCAAGCTTGGCCTCGAAGTGCAACTGGAGGAAGTGAAAGTGCCGCACTGGGTACGGGGGGCCGAGACTGCGGAGCTGGTCGAATACTCCGGCCAGGCTGCGGGCACGTCGCAGAAGATCGTGCTCACCGCGTTGGGTGGAAGCACAGCCACGCCTGCGGAAGGGACTGTCGCCGACGTGGTCGTGGTGAACAATTTTGACGAACTGAAGACATTAGGTCGCGACAAGGTTGCCGGCAAGATCGTGCTGTTCAACGAAATCTTCGACAAGCAGAAGAGCGCGGCGGGGCTGGCGTTCATGGCCTACGGTGAGGCAGTCCGCTATCGCGGGGCCGGGCCCAAGACAGCGGCCGATTTAGGAGCGGTTGCCGCGTTAGTGCGCTCCGTAGGCGATGCTGATTTTCGCCTGCCGCATACCGGCTGGAGTTCGCCGGCCGGCATCCCGGCCGGTGCAGTAACTGCCGAGGACGCAGAGTTGATCGCCGATCTTGCTGCGCAAGGCCGGGTGCGCATGCACCTGACCCTGACCCCGCAAAAACTCCCAGACGCGACTGGCTACAACGTGATCGGCGATCTTAAGGGCAGCGACCATCCGGAGCAAGTCGTAGTTGTGTCGGGACATCTGGATTCGTGGGACCTTGGAACAGGCGCAATCGACGACGGCGCCGGAGTCGTGATGGCCATGGAGGCGGCCGAGGTTCTGCAGAAACTGCATTTGCGCCCCAAGCGCACACTGCGCGTCATCGCCTGGATGGACGAGGAGACCGGGGGATCGGGGAGCAAAGCTTATACCCAGGATCATGCGTTAGAATTTGCTAACGATGTCGCCGCAATCGAGAGTGACGCTGGAGCCGCGCATCCGCTGGGGTTTGATCTCAAGATGACGCCGCAAGCCGCCGAACTGCTGCAACCTGTAGTGGGAGTGCTGCAAAGTTTTGGAGCGACGGTGCTGCAATCGAGCCCCTACCCTCCGGGAGCCGACATCGCGGCCATGTCAGAGGCGGGTGTACCCGCGCTGGGCATCATGCAGGATGGCCGCACCTACTTCCACTACCATCACTCCGCTGCCGACACGCTGGACAAGATCGTTCCCGGCGAACTGCGCGAGAACGCCGCCGCCATGGCCGTTATGGGATACGCGCTGGCCAGCATGAGAAACCCACTGCCACGATAGCGTGACGAAAATCACATCACTGCGCTCAGTCCGCGAATAGGATTCGGAGGGCGCGGTGATTTGCTGCAGCCCTTTGGAACGGTTGACGCATCTCAATTTTGGCGCTTATCATCATGGTTTGCCCTAACCAATCGGGACGCCTCCGGGCAAGGAGGCGTCCCAAGACTTTTGTTATGGCTACTTTTGAATGGGCCGATTGAAGTGACCTATGGACAAGAAGAAGCTGGAAACGTTTAAGAAGCGTTTGGAAACGCGGCAGCAGGAATTGCGCCGCACCGTGAACCGCACGCAGGCCGACGGTCGCTCCGCCGACGAAGACACCGCGCAAGACATCGCCGACCGCGCCGCCAGTTCCTACACCAAAGAGTTCCTCTTCAGCCAGAGCAACAACGAGCGGCAACTCCTGCAGATGGTTGAGAAGGCGCTGGCTCGCATTCGCGAAGGCAGCTTTGGCGAATGCATCCAATGCGGCAAAGAGATCAACCCCAAGCGGCTTGAGGCCGTGCCCTGGACCCGCCACTGCATCGAATGCCAGGAAAAGCTGGAGCAGGGACTGCTGGAAGAGGCTCCGCGGTAGGGATGAGTTTGTGATTAACAACGCCGCCGAAGAATCGGCGGCGTTTGTGTTTTTTGCGGGCTTCTGAAGGTTTTTCTTTGCGGACTTAGCGGGGTTTTCTTCGCGATCTTTGCGGTCAAAAGCTTTTAACCGTGAAGGACGCTAAGAAGGCGCAAAGCTCGCAAAGGTCACCATTTTCCAGCACTATTTCACCTGAGAACGCGTTTTATGCCAGCTGAAACGGCAGCTTTCGCAGCCGTTGCCCCGACGCCGCGAAAATAGCATTCGCCACCGCGGGTGCGATCGGCGGCAACGCTGGCTCGCCCATCCCTCCTGGCGCCTCTTTACTCTGCGTCAAGTACACCTCGATGGGCGGAGCCTCGTTGATGCGGATAGGATCGTAGCCGTCAAAGTTTGTCTGCTCGACGGCGCCGTGCTTGATCGTGATTTCGTTCTTCAGCGCCGCGCTCAGTCCGTAAATGATCGCGCCCTCCGCCTGGGAGCGTACCGACTCGGGATTCACGATCTGCCCGCAATCCACAGCAACAACGATGCGATCGATCTTGAAGTTGCTCCCGTTCACCGTCACCTCCGCAACTTCGCCGAAATAACTTCCGAAGGAATAATAGGAGGCAATGCCCCGCCCCCGCCCCTTGGGCAACGGCTTGCCCCAACCTGATTTCTGGGCTGCCGATTCCAACACTCCGCGAAGCCGCGCCGGATCTGGATCTTCGTCGCTCTTCGGCTTCCAGTTTGGCGGTTTCATCAGGAGAGTCTTGCGAAACTGGACTGGGTCCTGCCCGGCAGCGGCTGCGAGTTCATCAATGAAACTCTCCACGGCAAATCCGTTGAAGGAGTGCTCCACCGACCGCCACCACAGGGGCGGCACTGAACTTGCCACTGCGTTGTATTCCAGCCGCACGTTGGGAATCGCGTAGGGCATCTGTTGCGCGCCGCCCACTTCCGACTCCTCGGGCGCATGTTTTTCCGGGTGCCAGAACGCTTCGATCGATGTGGAAGCGATGGTGTGAGACCACACCACGGGGCGTCCCCGCGCGTCGACCGCACCTCGCATCTGATGGCAGGCCGCCGGACGATAAAAATCGTGCGTCATGTCGTCTTCGCGGCTCCAGACAAGTTGCACGGGCTGCCCGACAACCTTCGCGATCTGCGCCGCTTCCGCGGGAAAGTCCGCGATGTAGCGGCGGCCAAAAGCTCCGCCCATCAACGTGGTATGAACCGCGACCTTGGTGGCAGGAAGATCCAAAATCTTCGCCACCGCACGCTGCACCCAGTCTGGGGACTGCGTGGGAGCCCACACCTCAGCCTCGCCCGCACGCGCGTGGACGGTGATGTTCATTGGCTCCATGGTCGCGTGGGCGAGGAATGGAACTTCGTAGACGGCTTGGACGCGCTTTGCGGCGGGTGGTAGGGCGACATCGACGTCACCGTCGTTGCGGACGCGCTTACCCGGCTTGCCCGCCCCTTCGCGCAACGACGCCCGGAGAGCCTCACTCGATTCTGAAGCGGCAGGGCCCTTGTCCCATTTGATCTGAAGTGCGTCCCTTCCCTTCATTGCGGCCCATGTAGAGTCCGCCACCACCACGATTCCACCAGCGGTGAACATGTCGGGGCCAACAGCCGGTATTTCGAAAACATCGCGTACACCCGGAACCACCTTCGCATTGTCCGCATTAAAGCTCGCCACCTTGCCACCAAACGTAGGACACCGCGCGACTACGGCGAACAGCATGTCCGGCACACGGACGTCAATCCCGAACTGCGCGCTGCCATTCACTTTCGCCGGGATATCGACCCGCGGCACCGGATGCCCGATCAGTTCGAACTTCGACGTGTCCTTGAGGTGCACCTTTGCGGGATCGGGCCGCGGAAGCTTCTGCGCCACCTCCACCAGTTCCCCGTAGCTCGCCTTACGCGAAGACTTCTGGTGCTGCACGGTGGCCTTCTGGGCCATGCATTCCGCCCGTGGCACATTCCACTTCGCCGCCGCCGCGGTAATCATCAACTCGCGTACCGTTGCCCCGGCACGGCGCAGCGGCAGGAAGTTCTCCCTGGTGCTGCCGCTTCCGCCGGTGCCCAGGTGCGGATAAATATCCGGCCGCGTATCGGCTTGCTCCACGCTGACCGAATTGAAATCGACCTCGGCCTCTTCGGCGAGGACCATTGCCAGCCCGGTCTTGATTCCCTGCCCCATTTCCGATTTCGCCACGATCAGAGAAATTTGCCCGCTGCGCTTCACATGAATCCAGGCATCAAACGGGTTCGGAGCCGGCTTCTTCGGCCCGCGTCCGTTCTCCTGCGCCGCCAGGAGCGGCCCAGAGAGACGCACCCCGATCCACAGACCTGCGCTCGCCACGGTTCCTCGAACTACGAATTGCCGGCGGCTGATGGCCATGGTCATGCTCCTTCTCCGGCGGCGGTGCTGGCACGATGAATGGCTCGCCGGATACGCTGATACATGCCGCAGCGGCACAAATTGCCGACCATCGCGGCTTCGATCTGACCGTCGGCGGGATGAGGAGTTTTCGCCAGCAGTGCTGCCGCCGACATGATCTGTCCCGGCTGGCAGTATCCGCATTGCGGCACCTGTTCGGCGATCCAAGCTTGTTGCAGGGGATGCGAGTTGTTCTCCGAAAGGCCCTCGATCGTGGTGACTTTTTTCGTGCCGACGGACGACACCGCGGTCTGGCACGAGCGCACGGCCTGGCCATCGAGATGGACTGTGCAAGCCCCGCACACTCCCATCCCGCAGCCGTACTTGGTGCCGGTCAGGTTCAGGTTGTCGCGCAACACCCAGAGAAGAGGTGTGTCAGGAGCAGTCTCAACCTCGTGCGGACGGTTGTTGATCACCAGATGAATCGCAGCCATGGGAGACTCCAGCAGCGGAAGCTGTGATGTTAGACGAGGCTACGCCAACAAGGTTTGCAGGCGCAAATCTAACGTAGCGGCGAGCCCACGCACCCGGTGGATTGCTATAAGATATGTGGCTCAGGACGCATTCGTCCGGAGCGCTCGCTTCGCTTCGCGTGGCGGACGAATGCGTCCGCCCCTAAGTGATCTGCTCTCCCATTAAGGAACTCCAATCTCGGCCCCTTCATTTTCCTTGCGCCGCCTCCTCCCCCGGTATCACGTTCTTGAGCGGGGCTTTGCGTTGCTCCTCGAGTTCCGGACGGGGGAGCGGCTTGCGCGGTAACATCTGGTCGCGCATTGCGGTGTTGTACACGAAGATCGCTTCCACCACGGCCGCCTGGGCCAGATCGTCGGGTTGGAGGCGCTCGTAGGTGTCCATATTGGAGTGATGAGTGCGCGAGGTGTAGTCGAGCATGTCTTGAATGAACTGGAATCCGGGCACACCCACCGAGTCGAAGGCTTCGTGATCGGTGCCGCCCGTGTTCCGCATCGTTATGGTGCTGACACCCAGGTCTTTCAGCGGTTCCATCCACTGCTGGAAGATGGGACCGACGGCAGCGTTCTCCTGCAGGTAAATGCCGCGAATTTTTCCCGAACCGTTGTCGAGGTTGAAGTATCCGGAAATCTTCTGCTGTTCCGGCTTCAGCTCGACCGGTCCGGCGGGCTTGCGCAGGAAGTCGGGCAACTCCAGTTGATCGGGCGCGGTGGAAAGCGGCGCGAAGCCGAAATGCTGCTTCACATAGCCATAAGAGCCAAATTCGCCTTGCTCTTCTCCTGTCCACAGGCCCACACGAATTGTGCGCCGCGGCTGCACGTGCAAGGCATTCAGGATGCGCATCACTTCCATCGCCACCACGGTTCCCACGCCGTTGTCGGTGGCGCCGGTCGCGGAAGCCCACGAATCGAGGTGTCCACCGACCATCACGACTTCGTCTTTCAGCTTCGCATCGGTGCCAGGAATCTCGGCGATAGTGTCAAAGCCGTGCTCGTGATCGCCGGTAAATTCTGTCTCGACGTCCATCTCGACCGTCACCGGCACGTTGGCCTCCAACAGTCGGTACACGCGGCCATAGTTCTCAATCGCCACCACAACGATGGGGACAGTCTCGGCGTGCTCCCGCTTGTAGGTAAACCAACCCAGCCCGGCTCCGCTATCGTCGAAGATAGTTCCGCCGGAACCGCCGTTGTTTCTGCCGTCCCGGCTCGGGACCACAATCCCCGCAGCGTGCTCGGCGGCGAAGAACTGCCCGGCCTTCTCGCGAAAGTGGAGCCGCCGGATGAACTCCTGGAATCGTTCCTCCTGCTCTCCCACGTGCACCGGATATTCGGCAACGCTCTTCAGATTGGCATCGTCGCGACGCTCGAACAGCGGCTTGTCCACGGGCTTCACATCGCGCATTTCGCCGAAGAAGACGATCTTGCCTGCGAGCTGGCCCTTGTATTTTTCGAGATCCTTCTCGTCTTTCGCATTAACCCAGACGGCGCGTCCACTGATCGGCCCGTGGCTCGACGCTGACCAAGGCGACCCCTGGGCGATGAACACGGCGGTGTCCGGAGCCGACATGCGCACCCAGGTATTCAGCTGGCGCCATCCCATGCCGAATTCACCCCAATCTTCAAGGTGTGCGTTGCTGCATCCCATGGCGTTCAATTGATCACGAGTCCACTCGTTGGCATGCTTCAGATTCGGAGACCCGGTCAGCCGCGGCCCGATCCCGTCCATCAACCCCGAGGCATATTCCATCACGTGCGAATGTCCCAGTCCCTCGTCGCGGATGCGCTGGTACATAGTGAGGTCCAGGTTCTCGGTCGCAGGTTGAGGAAGTTCGTAAGAAGGCTTGCTCGTTTCCTCGGCTTTCGTGTCTTTCGTTTTCTTATCAGCCGCTGATGTGAAGAGAGTAAAGCAGACTAGCACTGCAACAATTGCAAACGAGTATCTGGGCGATAACATTTTTTCGGTTCCTCTCAGAAGCGAAAAGCAGAGTAGCAGATGCGGCGGTCATTGCGAAAGGCGGAAGCGGCGACACCCCATAAGCAGAACGTTCTCCCTGCGTCGCCTCACAGGTCACTCTTAGCAACGGTTTCTCTAGGGCCGTCATCCTGACCGCAGCCGTTTTTCAGGCGGAGGGAAGGATCTCCCGCGGCGCGATCGGGAACCTCCAACATGAGATCTCTCACTCGCTGAACTACGACGGTTCGGGATGACCCATCCTCACTGACGGCCAAGATTCAAACTGAAGCACTATCCAATCAGCCCGTTTTTGACGCCCCGTTTTGCCCCTGTTAAACTGTGTGTTTGTCCAGCCATCATCACCACTAGAAGGGAAGTCTGTGCGCGCAGAAACCCGCCACCAACTTAAACAGGATGCTTTCAGCCGGGCGACGATCGACGCCGCCGAGAGAACCGCCCACTGGACGGTCGAGCACCGCTCGACCCTGATCATTTCCGCTGTCATCGCCGCGCTCGTGATCGGTGCTGTTGCCGGCGGCTGGTTCTACCTCAGCGCACAAGACGAAAAGGCCAGCCTGGAACTGTCGGAGGCCGTGCGCACCCTGCAAACGCCCCTGCGCCCCGCCGGCACTCCCGCACAGCCCGACTTCCCCACCTTCACTTCTGCCAAGGAACGAAACGAGGCCGCCAGAAAGCAGTTCCAGGCGATCGTCGACAAGTATCCTCACACCAAGACGGCCGACATGGCGGGCTATTTCGTGGGCGTGACGTCATCGAGTTTGGGCGACAACAGCACGGCCGAGAAAAACTTCAGAGAAGTAATTTCGTCCGGGAGCCGCGATCTGTCGTCGGTTGCCAAGTTTGCCCTGGCCTCGCTCTATGGCCAAAGCAATCGCACCAAGGAAGCAATCACTCTCTACCAGGAATTGATCAACAAGCCAACGACCTCAGTCGCCAAGGTAACGGCGCAAATGCAGTTGGCCGAACTCTACCAGGCTTCCAACCAACCGCTCGACGCCAAGCGAACCTACGAGACCATCAAGAAAGAGAATCCCACCGGCGAGGCCGGACAGATCGCCACCCAGAAGCTGGCCGAACTCAAGTAGGCCAGAGTCGCATCACACAGTTTACCTTCTGATGATTTACGTATGTCTGCATCGAAGGTCATGTTATTATGACCATAGTCTTATGGAGCGGTTATGAAAACCATGCCCGCCGGTTACTTCAAGGCGCGTTGCCTGAAAATCATGGACGAAGTGCGGATCACTCGCGAGCCCGTGACCATTACAAAGAAAGGAAAGCCGGTGGCCAAGCTAGTCCCCGCCGACGGGCAGCCGGAAGATGTTTTCGGATGCCTTAAAGGCGAAATTGAAATCGTGGGCGACATTCTGTCGCCGCTAGTCCCGCCAGAGGACTGGGAGGTTTTGCGTTGATTGTCCTGGACACTCACGCGCTCGTCTGGCTGGTGGCGGAGCCGGAACGTCTTTCGCGGCCTGCGGCTTCCGCCATCCGCCGGGCGCGGATCAGCGACGGCCTCGCCATCGCCAGCATCACCGTTTGGGAACTGGCATTACTATTCGCGCGCGGGATTCTTCGCACCCATAGCACCGTGGAAGCTGCGGTGCAAAATCTGCTGACCCGTTCCGGAGTCGTGATCCTGCCCCTCACTCCGGAAGTCGCGGCCATCGCCGCGCAGTTTTCCGATGACTATCCGAAGGATCCTGCGGATCGGCTCATCGGCGCGACCGCTCTGGCAGCAGGAATGGCCCTGGTGACTCGCGATGAACGCATCCGTGCCCACCATCGCTTGAAAACCATCTGGTAACCTGCCCGTTGCACGCCCGAGCGGCGGCCATTTCCCCTTTTCCTTCTGGTTGAGTACCATGTTCGGTTACCCAACTCCTCAACTGGATCAACATGGCCGATATCACACTCCGCGTTAACGGCAGTGCAAAGAAAGTCAGCGTCTCTCCTGAAACTCCTCTCCTCTGGGTCCTCCGTGACACTCTCGAACTTACCGGGACAAAATTTGGCTGCGGTGCCGGACTCTGTGGCGCCTGCACCGTGCATCTCGAAGGAACCCCGGTGCGCTCCTGCTCTATCCCCGTTTCGCAAGCGGGCGATAAAAGCGTGACTACGATCGAAGGGCTCGGAGCCAAAGGACTACACGTTTTGCAGCAGGCCTGGATTGCGGAAGAGGTTCCGCAATGCGGCTACTGCCAGACGGGACAGATTATGTCGGCTGCAGCGCTTTTAGCGAAAACGCCGAACCCTACCGACGACCAGATCACTCAAGCTATGAACGGAAATCTGTGCCGCTGCGGAACCTACGAGCGCATTCGCAAAGCGATCCGCCGCGCTGCCGGGAATGGAGGTGCGCGATGAGCCCGCTTTCCCGCCGTGAATTTGTTAGCGCCGGAGTCGCCGCCGGAGCCGGGCTCGTCATCGGCTTCTATTTGCCGCACGGCGCCAGTTCCGAGAAAGAATCTTTCTCGCCCAATGCCTACCTGCGTATCACGCCCGACAACAAAGTCACGATCGTCGTCGCGCGTTCGGAGATGGGCCAGGGCGTGCGTACAGCGCTGCCGATGATTCTTGCCGAGGAACTTGAAGCCGACTGGAAGCAGATCGAAATCGAGCAGGCAGGAGCCAGCACGCTCTTTGGCGATCAAACGACCGGAGGAAGCGCCAGCATTCGTACGACTTGGGATCCGATGCGCAAGGCCGGCGCTGCCGCACGCGAGATGCTGATTTCAGCTGCCGCTCTGACTTGGGCGGTCCCGCGATCTTCGTGCGCGGCCGAGAGTGGCCACATCAAGCACGCTGCGACGAGCCGAAGTTTCAGTTACGGAGAACTCGTAAGTAAGGCGGCGACGCTGCCGATTCCCACCGATGTGACCCTGAAGCAGAGCAAGGACTACAAGATAGTCGGACAACGCCTGCCGCGCCTCGATTCGCCCGCGAAAGTGAAAGGCGAAGCGGTCTTTGGAATCGACTACCGTTTGCCGGAGATGAAGTTCGCGGTCCTCTCGCGTTGCCCCACGATCGGAGGCAAGGTCTCGAGCTTCGACGATAAGGAGTCGCAAAAGATTTCCGGGGTGAGCTATGTGGGCAAGATCGGCGACTCTGCCGTGGCCGTGGTCGCCGACAGCGTTTGGGGTGCAATGGAAGGGCGGCGCGTGCTGAACGTCACCTGGGATGATGGCCCAAACAAAGACCTGAATACCGCCGCAGAGATGGCGACCCTGAAGGCGGCCCTAACGCAGCGGGACAAGACATCGACAGCGAGCCTGTACTCGATCGGTGATGCCGCGAAAGCTTCAGGACGACGCATCTCCGCTGAATACGAGTTGCCGTTCATGGCGCACGCGCCCATGGAACCCGGCAACTGCACCGCAAGTTTTCAGGGCACAAAGTGCGAACTCTGGGCGCCGACGCAGGTGCCGCAAGATTGCCGTGACTCGGTAGCGCAGGCGATCGGACTTGATCCCGATCAAGTCAAAGTCAACGTGACGCTGATGGGCGGCGGATTTGGCCGGCGTCTCGAACACGACTACGCCGTCGAGGCCGCACAGGTGTCGAAGGCAATCAACGCACCGGTGAAAGTCATCTGGACGCGCGAAGACGATATGAGATTCTCCACCTACCGTCCAGCGAGCCTGCATCAACTCACCGCCACGCTTGACGGTTCGGGACTCCCGGTCGCGCTGACCCATCGAATCATCGCACCGTCAATCAGTGGTCAAAAAGGGCAACCCACCCCGAACAACGTCGACCCCGACCTGCCCGATGAGGCCGGCCCGGTCTACGGCATCTCCAACTATTCGATTGAGTACGTCATGACCAAAACCGCCGTCCCGCTTGGCTGGATGCGGTCGGTCTACGCGCTGCAGGCGGCGTTCGCCCTGGAGAGCTTCATCGATGAACTGGCGGTCGCGGCCGGCAAAGATCCACTGCAGTACCGGCTTCACCTGCTGGCGAAGGATCAGGACCTTCCCTACTTCACCACGACGTGGCACACTGCCCGCATGCGCGGCACGTTGCAACTGGCCGCCGAAAAAGCCGGATGGGACAAACCTCTGCCCGCGGGCCACTATCGTGGAATCGCATGCTTTGGCTGCTTTGCGTCGTACGTGGCGGAAGTGGTCGAGATCACCATGGAAAACGGGCAGCCTCGCGTGCACCGCATGGTCGCGGCTGTCGATTGCGGGCAAGTGGTGAACCCTAGCATTCTCGAACAACAGATTCAGGGTGGAATCGTCTTCGGGCTGGCCAACGCGCTGCGTGCCAAGATCACGATTGAGAAAGGACGCGTGGTGCAGGGTAACTTCGACGATTACGCGCCGTTGCGCATGGATGAAACACCGGCGGTCGAGGTCTATACCGTTGCGAGTTCGGAGGCGCCGACGGGGATCGGCGAGCCGTCCATACCGCCGCTGGCGCCAGCGCTGTGCAACGCGATTTACGCGGCCACGAAGAAACGGATTCGCGCGCTGCCGATTTTGAGCTAACCGCCCAACAACAGCCAGGCTCCGCCCGGCGGACAGCCGAGGGCGGCTGTCCCCACATGAAGTCCGAGTATTTCGGGAGGCACTTTCATGTCGAAGTGGATCGTACACATTTTCCTGTTCTCAATCGCTTGTATCGCGCTAGTACCGGCTCAATCATCTTCCGTTCCCGCATCGCGTCTGGCCCACCTTCGCCACGGCATCAACCTCAGCGAGTGGTTCGCGCAAGTCTACGATCCCAAGGGATACACGAAAGAACACTTCCAGAACTGGACAACCGCGGCGGACATCGCCCTGATCAAGTCCGCCGGCTTCGATCATGTGCGCCTCAGCGTCAATCCCGAACCGATGATGAACGCCGCCCACCGTCAGAATGGCACGGCGGAATACTTCGGCTACCTCGATGCTGCCGTCAAGATGATCCTGGATGCGGGGTTGGCGGTCGAAATCGACATGCATCCCGACTCCGATTTCAAAGCGCGCCTGAAAGAGGATGAGTTCGTGGAACGCTTTGCCGACTTCTGGCGCATCGTCGCCCAGCACTATTCTTCATGGGATTCCGAGCGCGTGTTCTTTGAAATCATGAACGAACCGGAGATGCGCGATCCCTACCGCTGGTATGGCGTGGAAGCAAAGCTGGCTGCGGCCATCCGGCAAGGCGCGCCCGCGCACACGATCCTCGCCGCCGGGGCACGCTGGGACGACGATGACGACATGATCTTCCTTGAACCCCTGCGCGATCCCAACGTGATTTACGTCTTCCATTTTTACGAGCCCCACATCTTCACTCATCAGGGGGCGACCTGGGGAGCCTACTACTGGCATTGGCTGAAGGGACTGCATTATCCGTCGTCGCCGGAGAATGCCGCGCAAGTTGCCGCGACGGTCCCCGAGGCGATCGATCGCCTCTACGTCATCCGCTACGGCAAAGACCACTGGGACGCATCCCGCATCGAAAGCGAGATCAACCAGGCGGCGAACTGGGCCACGCACAACGGGGTTCCCCTGGTTTGCAACGAATTCGGAGCGTTTCGCTACGGTGTCGATCCGCCGGACCGCGTCGCCTGGCTCAAGGACGTGCGCACATCGCTCGAGCGCCACAATATTGGCTGGGCCATGTGGGATTACTCCGGCGGCTTCAGCGTGGTCACGAAGAAAGACGGCAAGGCCTCGCTGGATGAAGCCACCGTAAAAGCGCTGGGACTCAGAATGCCGTGAAGGCCTTCGCCGCTTTCGCCTTCATGCCTTCGCGGGTCTCCGGGAGCCTCTTTCGTCTGTCCGGTGTCTAACGTTTCGGGTTCTGTCTGCCGCTCTGTCTCTCGCTCCACCGTCTGAGTTCGCTCTGCGAGGTGGGCCATGCTCGAAGCCGTACACCTTACCAAGCGCTACGCATCTCTGCCCGCCGTGCAAGACCTGTCGTTCTCGCTGCGTCCAGGAATGGTTCTGGGCTGTCTCGGCCCGAATGGCTCTGGAAAGAGCACCACCGTGAAGATGCTCACCGGATTGCTGGAGCCGACGCGGGGCGTAGTTCAGTTCGAAGGCCACAACATTCAAGACAATCTGCAGGCCTACCGAAAACGCCTGGGCTACGTGCCGGAAGAGGCTCATCTCTACCCTTACCTGACCGGATGGGAATATCTGGAAATGGTTGGCACGTTGCGCGGCATGGCCTCCCACGCGCTCGAAACCAAGCTTGATTCCCTTCTGGAATTGTTCTCCCTGCACCCGCACCGGCACACCAGCATTGGCACCTATTCGAAAGGGATGCGCCAGCGCATTCTGCTCATCGCCGCGATCATGGACAACCCCGACATCTTCATCTTCGATGAACCGCTCTCCGGCCTGGACGTGGCCTCGGCGCTGATCTTCAAGAACCTGGTGCAAGCGCTCGGAGCGCAAGGCAGACTCGTTTTCTATTGCTCGCACGTGCTGGAGGTCGTCGAAAAAATCTGCTCCGACGTTCTGATTCTGCGCAAAGGTGTAGTCATAGCTCAGGATTCGGTAGCGAACATTGGCCAGATTCTCGGGCAATCGCTGGAGGACACTTTCCTGCACCTGGTCGACGACGTCGACACCATGAGCGTGGCGCGCAACATCGTCGAAGTGATGAAGGCCGCATGATAAGAGGGCTGACCGATCCGATCCGTCACTGGTGGGAACACTACCGCCAGCGCCCCTTCTGGCGGATGGTGCAACTCTTCGTTGCCCGCATCTTCCGCGGCGGCGGCGATTCCGACACCGAGGGCCTTGATCTCGGTATCGGCACCGTGCTCAGTTTGCTGGCACTCCCCGGCGGATTCGTATCGGTGCTCCTGTTCGAGAAATACGGGACCTTGCTGCAATGGATGCGCGGCGCCACCAACGTGGATCCCTTTGCCAGCGTCCTTCCCGACGAATATTTCTTCATTACCCTCTCGATGGCGGTGACCGGAGCCGCCGCCGTCTGGCGATGGGACGCGATCTTTCCTGACCGTCGCGACTATATGAATCTGGTTCCACTGCCCATCTCCACGCGGACCATCTTTTCCGCCAATCTCGTGGCCGTGCTTTTTCTGGCCGCCTTGATCGCGGTGGATGTCAACGCCGCGTCGTGTGTTCTGTTTCCGCTCGTGGTTGGAGCTACCCAGAACGCGTTTCTGTTTTTCATCAAGTTCGCCGCTGTACATGCGCTGGGAGTCTTGTTGGCCAGCATTTTCGCCTTCTTTGCCGTCTTCGCCATGATGGGTTTTCTGATGGCGGTGTTGCCACCGCGCTTTTTCAGGAGAGTCTCGCCGTACGTCCGAGGCGTGGTCGTGGTTTACCTGGTGACTCTGCTCTGCACCAGCTTTGCGTTGCCCGACTTCTTGCGGCGATTGCCGGGGCGTGCGAGCGCATGGACTCTCTGGCTGCCCTCGTGCTGGTTCCTGGGCTTCTGCCAGCTGTTTCGGGGACACTCCAATCCGGTGTTCGCCGCGCTTGCGCGCTTGGCTCTGCCCGGCCTCGGGACGGTGATGGCCGTTTCCCTCTGTGCCTACGCTCTCGGTTACCACCGCCATTTCGTTCGAACCGCAGAAGTCGCCGAAACTGCTCAGGCTGGGCAGGCAGCGGGATATTCTCGGCTAATCCCTCTTCTAGACCGTGTGGTGTTTCGCTCTCCGTTCCAGAAAGGATGTTTTCGTTTTGTGTGGAATTCTTTGTTCCGCAGCGAAACCCATCGTCTGGTTCTGACCGGCATTGGAGGCCTTGGATTAGTTCTGGCTTCTCAGGCCGCAATGAATGCGTTCGAAGGTACGAAGTCACTACGCCGGGCCCTGTTGTCGCCCGATGCTCTCTCCATCCCATTCATCCTCGCCTTCTTGACCGTCATCGGCGTTCGGGCCGTGTTCGAAATTCCCGTCGACTTACGCTCCAACTGGATTTTCCGGTTGCTGCTCGACACGGAGAAACAGGAATGTGAACCGCTGGCGAGAAAATCAATCCTGATCCTGATTGTGCCTTGGGTCGTCCTCGCCGTCTTCCCCATCTACGCCTTCCTGGAAGGCACGCTCGTGGCATCTCTTCACACGTTGCTCATTGTGACTTGGTCGGGGCTGTTGACGAACGCGGTCCTGGTTTGTTTCCGGAAGCTTCCGTTTACCTGCTCTCTTCCGGTCTTCCAGCAGCATTCGATCGTGACCCTGCTGGGATGCCTGCTCACATTCTTCATCTTCTCAGTGGTGACTCCGCAGTTGGAATCCTGGGCCTTGATCGATCCCGTCCGCATGGTTGGCTTCATTCCGATCGCGGCCGTGGCCTGGTATATCCCTCGTCACATTGCGAAGAACGCGATTGATATCGAAAAGAGGCTGATCTTCGAGGAAGTCCCCACGAGGGCTGTGGAATTGCTTCAGTTGAGCGAGTAGAGGTCAAGAGTCGTTCAGTATGAATCTCGGGCCGTCATCAAGGATGGGTCATCCGAGCGCAGCCGGTTTTCGGGCGAAGCGAGGAACTCCCTCAGCAGACCGTGGCGGGATATCCCTCGGCTGCAGGAGAAAACGCAGGCGTGCGGGGTGACGCGGGAAAGAGTTCAAACCAAACTGAGCCCCTACCGTCGAGTCTCGTTTCTGTTGTTGCAACGAGAAAATGTCGTATTAACTGCAACGAGACTTTGTCACCCCTTAACGTTTAAGTAACGGCCGCCAACGCGGGGCGGCCGGAGAGGTTGTAGATGCGCGGGGTTGGCGATTTTCGTTTCTGCGCAGAGGTGAGGAGCTGGGGTCGGCGCTCGGCGTGTTCTTCCAGGGGCGAGGGTCGGGCGAGCAAGAGAACATCTCCGCGAAAAACGCGCAACACGCCATCGAGTTGATGGGAGAGTTCGACTGCTTCTCCGGCGTAACCACGATGGCCGGGCAAGGGTGGCAGCGCGATCGACTGCGCCCCCAGAGTGACGGTGTGATCGGCGGCGACGACCCGCTGGTAGTGCAAGCTGAGGCAACGGGCGAGATCGAAGCGGCGGGGCAGGCGGCGGAAGTCGCAGGCAGCCTCGGCGGCGGGACGGGCGAAGCGCTGGTTGTAGTCGGCGCAGAAGCGGGCCAGCACAATGTTGGCTTGCTCGACGGTGGTGGCTTGAGCCAGACGAAGTTCGCTGACCAAGCGGTCCTGGCAGGTGCGCCAGGCGCGCTCGATGCGGCCCTTGGCTTGGGGTGAATAGGCGGGGATCTGCTGGATGCCGAGCTGCTCGAGAGCCCGTCCCAGCTGAGTGGGAGATTGTTTTCCGGCGAGCTGCTCGGCGAGACTCCAGTACGAATCGTTGCGCTGGAAGATGGAGTGACGGTCGTGGTAGAGGCTGAGGGGAAGGCCGTGCGCAAGGATCATGGCATGCAGAGCACGAAGATAGCCCAGCGTATTTTCGGCTTCGAGTTGGAAGTGAGCGGCCAGGATCTGGCCGGTGGCGTCGTCCTGAAAGCCGATGAGGGTGAGCTCGGGGCCACGGCCTTCGAGCCAATCATGGCAGCTGGCATCGGTGAGCACCATCATGCCGAAGCGCGGGCGGGGCGGGCGGCGAGAGCGATATTTGCGGGGCCGGCGCTTCTGCGGCGAGGCCAGTTTGGCGGCTCGCAAGATGCGCCGCACGGTTTCGCGGCCGACGGTGAGGTTTTCTTCGGAGTGAAGTTTTTCCGTGAGATGAGAATCGTTAAAGCCCTGATACTTGCCGCGCGCTAAGGTTAAGATCAACTGCTTCTGGGGAACGGAAATGGCCCAGGGCGCGGCGCGTCCGCGATTGCCGTGGTGTACCCAATCTGTGGAGTTGGGCTGATAACGGCGCTTGAGCCGCTGCACCTGGCGCTCGCTCAAATGCAGCAGGCAGGAGGCTTCGCGTACGCTCAGCCTCCCGCCTGCCGCATTTTCAATCACTTTCACTCGTTGGAACTCTTTCTGACTCATCGTCACCATCCTTGGAGGGTGACAGAATCTCGTTGCAGTTATGGGGTGACATTATCTTGGAGCATTTACACGTCGAGTCTCGTTTCTTGACACTTCTGGCTCCCCGCCTTTATCCTAAGTCTTGCTCCTTGCGGTACTTACGCCCCTTGGCGTGCTTCCGCGGGCCTGGTTGACGAAAAAGGCTGGCACGATTGCCGCGGAGGTTTCCGTATGTTCCTCGACATCAAAGAATTGGAACGCCATCCTCTGGATTTTGAGGAAGAGTTTCAGCCCGATGTGATCGACTTGGGAGACGAGGTTAGCCAAGTTGCGCCGCTGAGAACGGCGGGACGCGCTGAACTGGTCGAGGAGCACCACGGTAAGCATAAGATAATCAAGGATATCCGCCTGCGAGGGCGATGGTCGACTGGGCTTGAGCTGCAATGTGCCCGCTGCTTGGAGCCGGTTCCGCAGGAGGTATCGCGCCAGTTTGAGTTGCTCTATCGACCGTTGGGCGCTGACGCCGGACGCGACGAACTTTCCGTAACCGACGCGGAAGCCGAGATCGGCTATTATCACGGCGACGGAATTCTGCTGGAAGACGTTTTGCGCGAGCAGGTACTGCTGGCGTTGCCATTGAAGGTCACCTGCAGCGAAGACTGCCGGGGTCTATGCTTGCATTGCGGCAAGAACCTGAACCAGGAAAAGTGCTCCTGCGTCGTTCCGATGGAAGATCCGCGCTGGGCGGCATTGAGAGAGATTCGCAGCAAGCTGGAACACTAGCAAGAAGCTGTCAGCTGTCAGCTATCAGCTCTCAGCTTTCAGCCCTCAACGCTCACTGAACGATTGGAACGCGTTCTGGTGATCTTAGGTTTCACAATTTAGCAATCGGCAGTCAGCGATCAGTCTCAAGTACTGAAAACTGAGAGCTGATAGCTGACAGCTTTCTAGAAGAAGGATTCAAATCATGCCTAATCCGAAACGGCGACACTCCCAGAAGCGCACCTCAACCCGGCGCGCTCACGATGCCCTCAAAAGCCATTCACTATCTGAATGCCCCAACTGTCACGAGAAGAAAATGCCTCACCGCGCCTGCCCGAAATGCGGGTACTATAAGGGACGCGAGGTACTTGACGTCGAGGAAGCCAGCTAGCTCATAACCATGCCTAGCGTGATCGCGCTGGATGCGATGGGTTCGGATCGTGCGCCCAAACCTGAAATCGAGGGCGCCATACTTGCCGCCCGCCAGTACGGGGTGCGCGTGCTGCTGGTCGGTCCCGAATCCATAATCATGCCGGAACTGGGCCGTCACCGTGCGGCTCGGACGCTGCCCATTGAAATCGTCCACGCCAGCGAGTACATCACCATGGACGACAAGGTGGAGGCGATTCGTGCTAAGCGCGACTCCTCCATGCGCGTCGGGCTGCGCATGGTGCGCGAGGGGCAAGCCGCGGGCTTCGTAACCGCGGGCAATACCGGCGCTGCGATGGCGACCGCGAAGATCGTCCTGGGTGCGGTTCCTGGTGTCGACCGACCCGCGCTGGCAGCCATATTCCCGACTGCACCTGGAACGGTCGCGATGCTCCTTGACGTCGGCGCCAATGTCGACTGCAAGCCGCAGAACCTCGAACAATTCGCGGTCATGGGCGACGTCTATTTTCGGGCAATGTTCGGGAAGACGTTGGGCAAGAGATCAGGGGTGCCGGGCCCACGCGTCGGATTGCTCTCCATCGGCGAAGAAGAGACCAAGGGGAACGAACTCACGCGCGAGGCGTTTCAGTTGCTGAAACAGCTTCCTCTGAATTTCATTGGGAACGTGGAAGGCCGCGACCTGTACAACGGGCACGTCGATGTGATCGTCGCCGACGGCTTCGTTGGCAATGTCGCGTTGAAGATTTCCGAGGGCGTGGCCAACCTCGTCCGCACGGCGTTGAAAGAATCGCTCAAGGCCACCATCACCCGGCAAGTGGGAGCGTTACTCTCGCGCAGCGCCTTCATCGACTTCAAAAAGCGTCTCGATCACACTGAATACGGAGGCGCGCCGCTGCTGGGCGTGAAGGGAGTGTGCATCATCACGCATGGCTCCTCCAATGCCAACGCCATGAAGAATGCCGTGCGCGTCGCGGCCGAGTTTGCCGAGCGAGGAATCAACGACTCGATCGAGCGCGGCCTGGCTGCCTTGCGGCCCGCTCCCGTCGAAGCAGAAGTGGCACAGCCGAGCTAGCAACGCCGTTCCATCTTCGTCATTCATGACCGATTCCAACAACACACTTGCCTTGCTCTTCCCCGGACAGGGTTCGCAGGCCGTCGGTATGGGCAAAGAGTTGGCGGACAAGTATCCGATCGCCCGCCAGACCTTCGAGGAGGCCGATGAGGCCCTCGGCTGTAAGCTCTCCCAACTCTGCTTTGAGGGACCAGAAGACCAGCTTCGTTTAACCGAGATCACCCAGCCCGCGATCCTCACCGTGAGCGTCGCTGCCCTGCGGGTGTTAGAGACGCACATTCCCAAGCCCTCCTACGTCGCCGGACACAGCCTTGGCGAATACTCCGCACACGTTGCTTCCGGGACAATCTCCTTTGCCGACGCCGTGCGGACCGTTCGCAACCGCGGCAAGTACATGCAGGAGGCAGTGCCCGTCGGCGTGGGCGCGATGGCCGCGATCCTGGGCATGGAGCTGGCGAGAGTCGTCGCTGTCTGCCAGGAGGCCGCACAAAGCGAAGTCTGCGAGCCCGCCAACGTCAATTCGCCGGAGCAAATCGTCATCTCCGGCAATACTGCGGCGGTGGAACGTGCCGTAAAGCTTGCCGCCGATCGTGGCGCAAAGAAAGCTGTATTGCTGCCCGTCAGCGCCCCCTTCCATTGTCAGTTGATGAAACCTGCGCAGGATCGTCTGGAAGCCGATCTGAATGCACTCAAAATGCAGAAGCCGGTCTATCCCGTCGCGTGCAACGTGGACGCAGAACTCGTCACCGACGATTTACGGGCCCGCGATACTCTGGTTCGCCAGGTCACGGGCGCAGTCAAGTGGGAGCAATGCGCGCGCCTGCTCATCGCTCACGGCGTCGACACGTTTATCGAGGTCGGGCCGGGAAAAGTTCTGTGGGGATTGATGCGGCAGATCGACCGCTCGAAAACCAGCCTGTACGTCAGCGATGAAGCCACCTTGGAAAAGACTCTGAAGTCTTTGGACAAAACCCCAGCCTGAAGTACCATTCAGCGCCCGTTCAGCGGAATACCAGCTCGCACGGAGGAAAGCCCAGTGTCTTATCCGACTTTTCCACCCAGACCTGCGCATGCTCTGCGCGATCGTTCACCACAACATCTACTACTACTCCGCTGCCGCCACCCGGGCAAGTGCTTGCGCCGTAGACTTTCTGGGTCTTGATCACTCCCCACTCACCGCCGGGACCCCAGTCGCGATAAAAATCGCCGAACGGATACTTCGGATGCCGATCGGGATGCTGCTGCCATTCGGGATCGTGCATCCAAATGCCGTACGCGGTCTTGTAATCCTGCCTCTGGAGACAATCGAAGAACTTGCCCACGATGTGTTCTTCCGGCCAGTAGCGAAACCACCAGCCCCCAGCAAGCACGATCACCAGAAGAATGACCGCGTAGAGGATTCGCCTCTTCCGCTTGCGATCCTTTTCCAGGTCGTATTCCTTGGCATCCAGAAGGGTCATACTCCTCTAGCATAACGGACACAACACGTAAGTTAAAAGTTCCCGGAACCCGATTCACCGCCAAGCACGCCGAGAGCGCCGAGAAAACAAAAGTCTCTCTCGATTTTCTCTGCGCTCTCGGCGGTCTCGGCGGTGAATGTCTTACAGCGTCCGCTTGAACAGCGGAATCGCGATCCCCAAAGTCGCGGCGGCGAAGATTGAGAGAAAGAGCATGTCTCCCCACACCGCCGACAGCGTGGTTTCTTTCAAAAGCAGGCACTTGAATCCATCTACCGCGTAGGTGAACGGATCGACCCGCGCGATTCCGCGCAGCCACGGAGGAAATGCCTGTATGGGATAGACCGAGCCGCTCGGGAAGAACAGCAGTGTGTTGAGGATGCCGAACATGGCGCGCGGCACCAGCGGATCTTCAATGCGCACCATCAGCAGAAACATCATCGTATTGAGGGCCAGTGATGTCAGCACGATCATGATCATGAGCCCCAAGGCGGTTGGCGGATTGAAGATCGTGCCCACGCCCGCCATCATCGACCCGATTCCCACAATGATGATGCCCGTCATCACCGCTTTGATCGCACCCGCCAGATTCAGACCCAGCACGAGTTCGAGCTTGGTGATCGGTGTAACCAGATACCCCTCGTGAACCCCGCGCGCCTTGTCATCGATGTAAAGCATGCCGCCGCCGATCATCACAGAGACGAACATCGCCAGCACCAGCGAGCCCGGCAGCAAATATTTCATGTACTCGATGTATGGGTAGAGCTCGACGATATCCAGGGCCGTCTGCTGCAAAATGCGGGGCGATACCGTGGGCTGGTTGAGCGCATTGGTGAGGTCGGTCAACTCCGCTTCGACCGCCGAACTCATGAAATTGTCGCTGTTGTCGACGACCAGAGCAATCCGCGGATGGTTCTCTTCGTACACTCTCCGGGAATACTGCGGTGGAATGATCACTGCGCCCTGCAGCTTTCCGTTGCGTACGTCTTCCATTGCCTGCTTGTCGCTGTCGTAGTCGATGGGCACGAAGGTGCGAATGTTCGCCCGCACGGAGTCAAACGCCTCGCGAATCCTGATCGCCTGCGGGCCGCCATCCTGGTCGACGAACGCGACTTTAGCATCATGAATTTTTCCGCCGAACGCGTTCCCCAGGATGATCAACTGCACCAGCGGAAAGATCATCGACGCCAGCATCAGCGCGGGCGAGCGGAAGAACTTGCGCATTTCACGCTCGACAATGGCCATCATGCGATTCATAGGTTAGTCCTTAGTCCCGAGTCCCTAGTCCCGTCCCGCTCTGACTCACACCCTCTCAACCTATAGTGCATAAAAACTCAGGGCTCACGTCTCGCAACTCAGGGCTCACGACTCAGGACTCACATCACGAGACTCACGACTCAGGACTCCTTACGGTTGCAACCCCGGCCGTTGCGGCATAACAAACGCATGGGCCTTCTGTAGTTCGTCGCGCAGTTGCCGCCCGGTATAGTGCACGAATACGTCATCGAGCGTTGTGTTCTGCACCGACAGGGACTTCACTGCAACACCGGCCGTGACCGCCATTTCCACCAGTTCCGTCGTAGTGCGCGAACCGTTGCCGGTCAGCACGCGAAACATTCCGGCTCCCTCGTGCTGCACAGAAGTAACTTCATCGAGCGTATGCAGCCGCTGCTCCCAATCTGCCGGCGAATTCTCGAACTGCGCTTCGATCACGTTCGATCCCGGTACACTCGCCTTGAGCGCCGCGGGCGCGTCGAGCGCCACCAGTTTGCCGTGGTCGACGATGGCAATGCGATCGCATAGCCGGTCGGCTTCGTCCATGTAGTGGGTCGTGATCAGGATCGTCAACTTTCGCTTCTCTTTGATGTTTCCCAGCATCTCCCACACCGACACGCGCGAGACCGGGTCCAGGCCGGTCGTAGGCTCATCGAGAAAGAAAATCTTCGGATGGTGGACCAACCCGCGCGCAATTTCGAGGCGCCGCCGCATGCCTCCGGAAAGAGTTTTGGTTTGCGCGTCGCGCCATTTCGTAAGGTCCACAAGTTGCAGAAGCTCGTTGATCGACTTCCGCCGTTCTTTCGCCGGGACGTCGTAGAGCTTGGCGTAAATGCTCATGTTCTCCTCGACCGTCAGATCGAGATCGCTGGTCAGCGCCTGCGGAATCACGCCAATCATTCTTCGCGCGGCATTCGGCTCCTTGGCTACGTCGTGCCCAGCGATGCGCGCTTTCCCCGAGGTAATCGGGATGAGCGTGGTCATCATGCGGATCAGGGTCGACTTCCCAGCACCGTTCGGTCCCAGCAGGCCGAAGATCTCACCCTCCTTCACGTTGAACGAGACGTCGTCCACCGCCGTAAAATCGCCGTACTTCTTGACGATGTGCTCCACCTCGATGGCAGAGGGCGCGGTCGGATCGTAAACCGGCTTCTCCAGCTCCGAAGTTGGCACTCCGGCCGTACCCGCGGTTTGGTTTGGGTTCGAGTCTGCCATCATCGTTGCTCCGCGGCGACGGCACTTGGCGAACTGGTGCCATTGATCTGATCGGGCGACACCAGGACTTCCGCCGTCATCCCCGGCACGAACACGCCTCTGGGGTTGTCGAGGCGAACCTTCATCACGATGGTTTTGATATCGCGCTTGCGGCGGCTCACATCGCGCTGCGTCGCGAAATCACTTTCCACTCCCTTAAAGAACACCTTGCCGCTAGCGATGCTTCCTCCCGGCAGACGCACCCGGAGCACGTCGCCATATCCGATGTGATCCGTGTAGGTCTCGGGGATGGCCGCCCGTACCCAGGTGTCGCTCAGGTCCACAATGGTTACGATCGGCGCGCCAATATTCACGACCTCTCCTTGCCGGGCCGCGCGTACAGAGACCGTGCCGCTCACTGGCGCATAAACGTTGGTGTAGCCGAGTCGCACCGCCGCCTGATTTTTCTGCGCGATGGCGTTCTTCAGGTCCGCCTCGGTCGCCGCCACGGTGCTCTTGGCTGCATTGGCCTGTTGGGTGCGCGCGATGGCCGAGTTCAAGTCAGCCTGTGCCGCCTTCACCAATTCCTGCTGCGCCTGCACCGTCGCCTGGGCCGCCTGCAGATTGGTCTCCGCCTGCACCCGCTCCTGATCGGAGGCGACACCTGCCTTGGCCAGTTCGACGATCCGTCGGCTGTCGCTTTCCGTGCGGTCCAGCGTGGCCTTCGCCTGTAGGAGTTGCGCCTTCGCCGACGAGAGTTTGGCTTGCGCATTCGCCACATCGCTTACGGTCGATCCTGAAGTCGATTGTTCGGTGTGCTGCATCTCCGCGACTTTATGCTGCAGACTGGTGATAGTCGCCGTGGCCGCGGCTTCCTGCGCCTGCAACTCCGACGGATCGAGCACCGCGATCAGATCTCCTGCCTTAACTGGCGTGCCTTCATCGACGAGCAACTTCTGGATGCGGCCTTCCACTTGCGCACTCACGATCACTTGGTTCGCGTCGACCGTGCCGATCAGAACCAGGTCGCGCGAGTGATCGGCGGAAAAATAGTAATAAGCAGCCGCACTGACAAAGATGATGCCGAGCAGGACGAAGAAACGGTTACGCGCGCTCATGAGCGTGCTCCTTGCATGGCGTTCGAATCAGCAAGAAATAACGCGGCAGAAATAAAGTCCAACACTGCAGCCCGCCGTTCGGCGATTCGTTCTGGAGTGAGCGGATTGAAGCCCACAATCTTTTGCATGACCGGCGCGCTGCTGAAATAGAAAACGATCATCGCGACCATGGAAGGCACAAAGTGCGCGGGATTGACTGGGCGGAATTCGCCGTCCGCGATTCCCTTGCGCAGGACTTCGCTGACGCGGCCAAAAATAGGCTGAATGTAGTTTTTGATCACCTTGTCGATATGCAGCGAATGCCCCTCGCGGGCCTGCATCATTTCGCGCTGCATCAGCCGCGGATAAAGCTGGTTCGATGCGATGAAGTCAAAGTACGCTCCCACGTACTCCAGAATTTTCTGACGCGGCGGCAGGTCGCCGTCGAGTACACGGAAAACCGTCTCCTTCAAGCCGGAAAAAGCGTTGTCGAGAACGGCGCCGTAGAGCGTCTCCTTGTCCTTGAAGTAGTAGTAAAGCAGCGCTTTATTGACGCGCGCCTCGCGGGCAATAGTGTCGGTGCGCGCGCCGGCAATGCCATGCTGGGCGAACTCTCGCGCCGCCGCCTTCAGGATCGCGGCGCGGCTCTCCTCAGGCTGGCCGCGCGACCCCATGCGCCGGTGCAGAACGTGACGGTGATGGAAGAGGCGGGCCATGGTGGTTTGAACCTTAATTAACCAGTTAGTTAGATTATACATCACCCACGCAAGATGGACCCACCCGGCTCCATCCCTATCAACGCAAGGAGATCCCTCGTGATCTAATACTTCTTCTGTATTCATTGTGACCACGTGGGCTCGGGCGACTATGGAGAAAATCGATCTCACATCTAGAAGATGTCATTGCGTGCGCATTCCTAAGGTTGTGCTTTCCGGTATTGTTTTCAACAGGTTAGGAGCTATCCACGACGCCTGGGGGATCGGAATGTGTCAGCTTAGCCGCTGGCCGGATAGAATCGGCATCCCTGTCGGGTCGCCGATCCGTCTGGAAACAGTCGAGGGCTCTAGGCATGTACTTCTAATACCTTGTTGCGTGGTTTTTCTGGGCGCACACTTGTTTTGGGTTGCTGAATTTTTGAAAGGCAACCTATGCTCCCGGACGTTCCAACCAACCTAGACCGCTATTTCGATGTGGCCGAACACGCCGCCCTCCGGGCCTCACTCCTGATCTTCCTCGTGCTAGCTCTCTATCGGCTCGTTGCGCGGGAATGGAGAAACCAACAGAGGGATGGAGGGGGAGAGGGAAGACATCGCCAGCCTAGCGGAACGGCGCGTGCTCTCAAACCGCTGAAGTAGCCGGTGGGCATGCAAGATGCAAAACTCCAAACCATGTTTTCATCCCGTTACCCATTAGGAATGCCCTCGTGGTCTAATACCTGTTCTGCATTTCATCGGTACAACGAGGATCTTTTCATGAAAATACCTCCGATCTTGCTGGCGGCTCTCTTTGCGCTCTGCCTCATCCCAACTTCCGCGAAAGCGCAAGCCCCACAAAAACCGGACCGCCAGGTCGCGGTAACCATCGATGATCTTCCCGCCGGCATGGCGGACCGCCTGCCGGCAGGAGAAATCAGCGCCATGACTGCGAAGTTGCTGGGCACGCTCCACGACCAGAAGATTCCCGTGGTCGGCTTCGTCAACGAGAAAAAGCTGTACAAGCCGGGAGAGGTCGATGAGCGCATCAAGGTCCTCCAGATGTGGCTCGACTACGGCTTTGAGCTGGGCAATCACACTTTCTCCCACGCCTCCCTGAACCAGGTCGGGCTGAAGGCGTGGGAGGACGATGTAATCCAGGGCGAGAGCGTCACTCGTATGCTGCTCGCCGAGCACAAGATGAAGCTGCGGTATTTTCGCCATCCCTATCTCGACACCGGACGCGACCTGCTCACGCGGCGCCAGGCCGACGCTTTCCTCGCCGAGCGCGGTTACCGCATCGCTCCCATCACGCTCGACGGCTGGGACTGGATGTTTGCCGGCATCTACGAAGACGCCAAGAACCGCGGCGACGCCGCGCTGCAGCAGCAATTAGTGAAAGACTATCTTGCCCATCACGACGCCGAGTTCGCCTACGCGGAGCAGCTTTCCGCCAAAATTGTCGGCTACGAGCCGAAGCAGATTCTGCTGCTGCACGCCAGCAACCTGGAAGCCGACCACATCGGCGAACTGCTCGACGTTCTGCGCAAGCGAGGCTATCGCTTCATCACGCTGGAGGACGCGCTATCGGATCCGGCGTACAGCCTGCCCGACACCTACATCGGAGAAGAAGGCAGCGGCTGGCTGGAACACTGGGCGATCACAAAAGGCGAGATTCCGCGGGGCGAGCCCGCCATGCCGCAGTGGGTGATCGACCGCACCAAGCAGTTGCATCTTTCGACAGGACAGGTCACAAGCCCGACGCCATACTGAAACAAAACTTTAGTCAGTGCAACGTGGCCCGCACCCTCTCGAGTTCCTTGCGCACCGCGTCGGCGCGAGGGCCCGCAGGTTCTTCGGCCAGGAACAATTCCAGTTCCGCGACTGCGCCGGCAGCCTGTCTCTCTTGCTCCAACGCATTCGCTGCCAGGCGATGCACCAAGGCATGAGGCTTGGCGAGGGCATGCGCTTGGCGGCTGGCGGCGACCGCTTCGTCAAAACGGCGGTCCATCAATTCCGCATACGCCAGCAGAATCAGCGTCAGGGCATCGGCGGAATCGAACCCGGCGGCTTTGTTCAGCGCCGTCTCGGCGCTGGGAAAATCGCCAGCCCCTATGTTCATCTTCCCCAGGTTGACGTATGCAAGGGCAAAGCGGTCATCGATGCTGATGGCCTTTTGCAGGGCTTCGCGCTCGCGCTCGTGGTCACCGAGACGGCCGTAGATCACGCCCAGATTGTTGTACGCAACTGCGCAAGCAGGATAGATCGCGATCGCTTTCCGCAGTTCCTGCATCGCCCGCGTCAAGTCCTGTTTGCCTATCAACTCGTTGGCTCTGTCAATTTCTTTTCGCGCGCGGACCGGAACTCCAAGATCGGAGGCCGAGACAAAGGCGCTGGCCGACACACCATAGTTTGGTTCCAGTTCGCCGGCGCGCTTTACCTTCACTTCAAGTTCCCCCGACGCCGGAGGATTCATATCAATCGCGCCCGAATCGGTGTCGGCGATAGTCCTACCTGAAACGATGAGATGGTAGCTGCCGGCCGGCACGTTGACGAAATCCGCTTCGCACTGCTCGTTGGCAGTCGCCTCGGCGACCGGGCCACTATGGGCCATCAGCGTGACATGAGTCGCTGCGTCACAGCCTCGACTTGCCAAGGTGACCTGCACTCGTACTCGCGGGATGGTCAAGCCCGCATCGAACTGCGCCGCAGACGAACCCGCTAGCAGAAAGAAGAGAACAAACACGCGACTCTTCATGGCACGCTCCAGAGTCGCTGTCAGGAACCATTCGTCGCTTGTCACCGAAAGCAGCGAAGGCTCGTGTGACAACTTGGCACGTCAGACGCGTGGATGGACAAATCGATAGCAACCAATCAACGCTCTTGGATGATTTTCTGGAATCGCGATCTGATCGCAATCATCACGTCACGAAACAGGAGTGTCAGCGGGCTGTCTTTTGATGTTTTGTGAGCTCTGCGGAAGATGGAGCGCGCAGCGGAATAAATCAGAAGGAACCAAAGGGTAGAAGACAGTTCAGAAAAGACAATTGCTGTTGTGTGTTTCGGGATAACGGTTCGTTCAACCTTGAGACTACCGTGCGCCACCCGCGATCGACGGCACCAGCAAAACTTCGTCGCCTTCCTGGAAGGCGTAAGTCGGCCCGCCCAGAAAGCGAATGTCTTCTTCATTCACGTAAATGTTAAGGAAGCGCCGGATCTGGCCCTTGTCATCGCGCAGGTGAGGCTTGAGGTCAGGAAACTTTTCGTCGAGCACGGAGAACAGTTCTCCCAGGTTCGAAGCGGCGCACGTGATCGAACCAACTCCCGAAGTGTGCCGGCGCAACGCAGTCGGGATTTGCACGGTGATCGGCATGTTACGCTCCCACTCCGGCCGCTTCTTCTGAGGCAATGACTCCGCGAATCCCTGCGGCGACTTCGGCTACGTCGAGCGTTTGCTGCAAGTAGTTTTCGAACTCGACGAGCTTCGGTGCGATCGGCCGCTCGGTCTGATAGACACCCGCGAGCACATCGGTAGTTTTCAGGCCGTTGCCAGTAATGCACAGCACGGTCGTTTCCTCCGGCAGGATTCGGTCCTGGCGATACAACTTGCCCGCGCAACCCACAGTCACGCCGCCGGCCGTCTCGGTGAAGATGCCCTCGCTTTCCGCCAGCAGCTTGATGGAATCGATGACTTCCGGATCGCTGACGTCTTCGCTCCATCCCCCGCTGCCCTTGATGGCCTTGATCGCATAGTGTCCATCGGCGGGATTGCCAATAGCGAGCGACCGTGCAATCGTCGCCGGCTTCTGCGGCTCGATTTCCGAGCTCCCGGTTTTGACCGCAGTCGAAATCGGCGAGCACCCTGTGGCTTGCGCTCCGAAGAACTTCACTTCCTTGGCTTCAACGAGCCCGAGCTTGATCAACTCGTCGAACGCCTTTTTGATTTTGACAATCAACGAGCCTCCAGCCATCGGACAGACCACGTTGTCCGGCAAGCGCCAGCCCAGTTGCTCGGCAATCTCGAAGCCGACCGTCTTCGATCCCTCGGAGTAATAAGGCCGCAGGTTCACATTCACGAAACCCCAGCGATGCTCGTCGGCAATCTGTGAGCACAAGCGGTTTACTTGATCGTAATTGCCCGCAATGCGCACCACTTTCGCGCCGAACACGTTCGTACCCAGAATCTTTGCAGGCTCAAGATCCGAGGGGATAAAGATCCACGCTTTCAGGCCTTCGCGCGCCGCGTGTGCGGCAACAGCATTGGCCAGGTTCCCGGTCGACGAGCACGATACGGTGTCGAACCCGAAAGCTTTCGCCTGCGACAGAGCCACAGCCACCACGCGGTCCTTAAAGCTCAAGGTTGGCAGACAAACAGCGTCATTCTTGATGTAGAGATTCTTCGCGGCGGCGGTCGTCCCGCTCAACTGCTCAGCCAGATGCGGGGCCTGAAACAGTGGAGTGAAGCCGACCGGCAGCCGCGGTTCATAGCCCAGGGGGAGGGGCAACAGTTCGGAGTAGCGCCACATGTTCGGTGGACGTTGGGCAATGCTCGCTCGGCTGAAAGTTCCCCGGCCCACCTGCGCGCGCAGCGCGTCGTAGTCGTAGGTAACTTCCAGAGGAGAGAAACAGTCGTCGCAGATGGAGCGGGGCTGATTTCCCCAAGTCCGTCCACATTCCCGGCACCGCAGTTCGTAATGAGACATATCGCTACTCGCTTTCAAGTACTGCGAGTAGCTGAAGACGAGCCGGAAAAAGCGGCCTAAAAAGCAAAGGCCTCTTTTTCCAGGAAAAGGAAAAGAGGCTATCGGATGCAGGTAAAGCTCGCAGCCGAATCCCATGTTCCCTGTTTCCAGGAGAGAGTTGGCACCAGACATCCGGGATATATGATCCAAGATCGGTTGCCGTGGCGTCTCAGGGCTCGTCCCTCAGCCACTCTGCATGAAATTCAGGTCCGCTCCCCTATAAAATGAAGAGCGAACTTGTTCTTGAGATGCTACAAAATCCCGAGGACGCCGTCAAGGGCAAACTCACAACCTTAGTGAGGTCCAGTTGGCGCGCGCGAAGACGGAGCAGCCTGCCCTTTCTTGTCCAGTAGATCAAGGCCAAAGGATGGTTTCTCGTACGTGCCCGAGATTCGCACGGGTAGAATCTCTCCTGTTTTCCGCTTCTTGAAGAACGGGTCCATGACTTTCAAGAGGAACGCTTTTGTGCCGCTGCTGGTGTTCGATATTTTCGTGCGCACTTGCATTTGTCCACGCAAGTCGATCTTGTGATTGTTCAAATCGTAGTTTCCATGCAGGTGCGCCGTGGCACCCGGGACACCGAAAGAAAGCGCGGTAAACTGGGCGAGGCCGTTAGTGAGCGTGACCTTACCAGTCAGGTCGGTCATGACCGTCTCTGGATCGGAGGTTTCCTTTTCTCCCTGCGCGCCGGCGCTGAGTTTGTTGACTCCCTCCGGTGTGTTGGGATGGGAGAATTCTCCACCGCCGATTCCAAAGTTGCCGCGCAGTTTCACTTTTTCCAGGAAAGGTCGCTCGCCCGATGGGATTTCGACATTGGCCTGCAAGTTGACTGCGCCGGACATTGGCGAGCGGGCTTCCTTGACGAAGAGTCCCAGAAGGTCTTCGATCCGACCGGCCGGGGAGCTGAGATTAATCAAAGCGATCTTTCCTGTTCCGGTTGCCGACTTTGCGATACTGCCTTCGGCCACTACATGGGTTTTTCGGAAGTGCGCGTCCACATGCTTCAGGAATGTATCGCCGTGAGTCGCGTCAACGTAGGCGCTGAATTCCGATCTCAATTGCACAGGATGTCCGCCGGACTGGACTTCGAAGTCGGGAGTGTCGGTCGTACCCGAGATATCGATGTGTCTCAGCTTGCCGTCAAACTTCCCTGCCGAAGACAACGTGCCGGCGATGCCACCGTAGACGCCCAGATTTGCTTTCTCGAACTTGTACTCGCCCGATATCGGCGTCTCCCCGGGATCGCTGTCATTCCAGATTCCGAATTTTCCAGTGGCGATGACTTCTCCCGGCGGTTCCGGCGTTTGCACTTTCACGTTGTAGGTGAGTGGGCCCGTGGCGCCGACGTCGCGCAGCGATGCTTCGTGAATGTCGAAGCGGAGAGGCGGCTGGTTTGGGTTGCGCGAAGCGAACTCCAGTACCGTGCCATTCGCGATGATCTCGCCGATCGCAATCGTGGAGCGTTGCGCGTGAAACGGTTGCCCGCTGCCGAATGCAGGAATGGAAATCTGCATGCGCTCCGCGTCGATCAGGCTGACCTGACGGGAAAACATGGCGAGATAAGTGCTCTCGATCGTCAGCCTTTCAATCGTGATGACAGGCTTGGCAGCGTTCCCCCCGTGTATGAACACAACTCCATCTAATACACACCCGGGGTGCGGAAAATAAGAGCGGCGAAAAGCTTGCACCCGCACCTGGCTGTCGCTGGCCTCCTGCAGAGCTTGCAGGACCGAGTTCTTCTCAAAGGGCCAATAACGAACCATCAGCGAGATGGCGCCGCCCACCGCCGCCACCACGAAAATCAACAACAGGACGCCCAGTTTGCGGAATCGCATCGGCCCTCGACGCTCACTTTGGATGTTGATCTGCGCCGGAGGTGTGACCGTGGCCCGAGCCATGGGGCTTGGAGGCCCAACACCTTCTCGGCGGTTGCTCAGGAAATTGCCGTACGGAGTAGAGCGCACATTCTTCCAGCATGCGCCACTGCTTAAGAAGCATAGAGTCGTTGCCCTTGCGTGCATCCTTGGGACAGACCGCGACGAAATCAGAAGAGAACTCGACCTCTCCGTTTTTCAAATTCACCGCGTTGCTGAGATCGACGATACGATGGTTGTGCGGATCGCTAACCGGCAGCGAGAAGTAGACGCGCCCGATGATGCGCTCGCAGGCGCCTGCGTCCCTGAACGTCTTGCCGTTGAGAACGTCGTTGCGAGAGGCGATCTCGACGCGAACGACGCGCGCATTAAGCGGCGCAACCGTCAGGGCGAAAATCACAAGGAAGAACGTGATACCGAGACGTGGTCGCATGCCGGGAAGCATAGCACGCGGTCAGACGGGCAGCGCGATGCTCCTGTGGGGACAGCCGCCTTCGGCTGTCCAGTCAGGCGAAGCCAGGCGCCCTGCGTTGAGAGCAGCAGTAAAAGCAGTCGAGCTTCGCTCGACCGGACAGCCGGGGCGCGGCTGTCTCGACACCAGCAATCCCTTTTCTGCGCAGTGTACAATCTCTGCCATTCGCAGAATCCAGACAACCTGGTCGCGATAAATCCTTCGCGGGGATGAACCATGAAACGAGTTCTTCAGAGGTTCGCTGCTGTCTTGATTGTCTGTATCACTTCCTTCGCCCCAACTTCCTTCGCCCAACAGGCGGAAACCCCGAAGCCCGCACCTTCCAAGAAACAGCCGGCAGTGCAAGCCTCCGAAAAGCCTGCTGAGAGCGCTCCCAGGCCGGAAACTCCCTCCGAGCCAAAACCCGCGCCTCGCGAAACTCCTGCTGACAAAGAGAAAGACAAAGAAGAGCACTACGACATGACCGAAGTGCCTCCGGTGGTCACGCATCACCAGATCACCGTGGACGGCAAGCTGCTGAAATACACGGCGACGGCCGGGCGCCTGCCGATCAAACGTGGCGACGGACGAATCGAAGCGGAGATGTTCTATGTCGCCTACACCCTCGACGGCCAGGAAGCGGCGAAGCGGCCGCTTACCTTTGCCTTCAACGGAGGCCCGGGATCGGCTTCGATCTGGCTACACATGGGGGCGCTGGGACCGCGCAGAGTCGTGTTGCAGCCGGATGGCTTCATGCCTCCGGCGCCGTATCACATCGAAGACAATCCCTACACGCTGCTCGATAAAAGCGACCTGGTGCTGATCGACGCGATCGGCACGGGATTCAGCCGCGCGGCCGATGCGGAGCTCATGAAGAAATTCTGGGGCGTCAAGGGCGACATCGAATCCTTCAGCGAATTCATCCGGCTCTACATCAGCCGCACTGAGCGCTGGTCGTCTCCCCTGTTCATCCTCGGCGAGAGTTACGGAACGACCCGCGCCGCAGGCATCGCCGGATACCTTGCCGATCGCGGCATCTCGTTCAACGGCATCACCCTGCTCTCGACGGTGTTGAACTTCGAGACGCTCGAAGACAACAACACCAACGACCAGCCCTACATTTTTCTGATTCCGTCGTTCACCATGATCGCGGGCTATCACCACAAACTGGCGCCCGATCTCGCGCAGGATATGACCCGTGCCCGCCAGCAAGCCGAGCAGTGGGCGTCGACCGAGTATGAGCAGGCTCTCGACAAGGCCGACACGCTCACGCCTCAAGAGCGGCAGAAAATCATCGACCAATTGGCTCATTTCACCGGCCTGAGCAAAGAAGTGATTGACGAAGCCAACCTGCGCATCAACGTCCGCAAGTTTACGCACTATCTGCTGATTGATCAGAAACTCCGCGTGGGCCGCCTCGACGGCCGTTACACCGGACCGGATCCGAACGGTCTGCTGGACACTCCGTTCTACGATCCCACTGGATCGGCCACGCAGCCGCCCTTTACTTCGGTGTTCAACAACTATCTCCGCACCGAGCTGGGATACAAGGTAGACACGCCTTACTACGTGCGCGCGCAAGACGTCGGCTTCGACAAGTGGGACTGGGGATCAGCGATTCAGGGATTTCCCGATACCGCATCGGCGATGCGCCAGGCGATCGTGAAAAATCCTTATCTGAAAATTCTGGTGATGGAAGGCTACTACGATCTTGCAACGCCCTATTACGCAGCTAATTACACGGTTGACCATCTCAACCTGCCGCCGAAATATCGCGACAACATTTCGTTCGCGACCTATGAGTCCGGGCACATGGTGTACCTGCCGATGGACGGTTTGAAGAAGATGAAAGCCGATCAAGCTGCCTTCATGGTAAGGGCCGGAGCGCCCTAAACGCGGAGGTCGGAGCCAATCATGAAAAGAGTATTGCTTAGCGCACTGCCGCTCGCCGTCCTCTTTCTGGCCGTTCACGCGACCGCGGACGATGCCTGCAACCATCTCATGGAAACGAAAATCAGCGGCGCCACGATTACCCTCGCCGATGCCGTGGCTGCCGGAGCCTTCGCTGGACCTCCGGCTCCATTCACCCGGCGCGATGTCTCCGCGCTATATAAGAACGTTCCCGCGTTTTGCCGAGTAGTCGCCGCGGCCAAGCCATCGGCGGATTCGGAGATCAAGATCGAAGTCTGGTTGCCCGCCTCGGGCTGGAATGGAAAGCTGCAAGGCATCGGCAATGGCGGCTTCGCCGGCCTGATCGATTACATGCAACTCAGCACGTCGGTCAGTAAGGGCTACGCCGCAACTGACACGGACACGGGCCACAGCGGTACGCCCGTCGAGGCCGCGTGGGCGTTGGGGCATCCCGAGAAAGTGGTCGACTTTGGCTATCGCGGAATCCATGAGATGACCCGGGTCGCTAATGAGATGATTCACGCCTACTACGGGAAGGCTGCGCAGAGATCATATTTTGCCGGATGCTCCGACGGCGGCCGTGAGGCGCTCATGGAGGCGCAGCGCTATCCCACAGACTACGACGGCATTTTGGCGGGAGCCCCCGCCAACTACTGGACAGCGCTGGTCTCGACCGGGGCGTGGGACACACAGGTCCTTACTCTCGACCCGGCCAGCTTTATTCCGCCCGCAAAGATTCGGACCATCGCCGCCGCCGTGAATGCTGCCTGCGACGAACTGGATGGCGTTCGGGATGGAATTCTGAACGATCCCCGGCAATGCCATTTCGATCCCGCGACCATCCAGTGCAAAGCCGGTGAAGATTCCGACAAGTGCCTGACGGCTCCGCAAGCCACGGCTCTCAAGAAAATCTATGCCGGACCGCATTCGCATGGGCACGAGGTTTTTCCTGGATTTTTGCCGGGCGCTGAAGAAGGACCGGGCGGCTGGGCAACCTGGATCACCGGCCCCGCCCCCATGAAGAGCCTGATCTCCTTCTTTCAGTTCGGATACTTCGCGGACATGGTCTACGAAAAGCCCGACTGGGAAAACAAGACGTTCACCATCGGCGCCGGACTCAAAGCGGCCGAGGAAAAAACCGCAAGCGCACTGAATGCAGTCGACCCGGACCTGAAACCCTTCAAAGCAAGGGGTGGGAAGCTGATCCTGTATCACGGTTGGAACGACCCCGCGATTCCAGCGGTCAACACGGTCAACTATTACGAAAGTGTGATTGCAAAGATGAGCCAGCATAACGCCGATTCGTTCTTGCGCCTGTATATGGTCCCGGGCATGCAGCATTGCGAAAGCGGCCCCGGCCCGGACTCTTTCGGCCAGGTGGGCCGGCTGACCTTTGACGATCCGCAACACAGCGTGAATGCTGCGCTGACCCAGTGGGTGGAGAAAGGGGTTGCGCCCTCCACGATCGTCGCCTCAAAGTACGCAGCAGGCAACGAGCACCACGCCACGATGACGCGGCTATTGTGCTCCTATCCGCAATCGGCCAAGTACAAGCGTAAGGGAGATGCGAACGACGCGAGCAATTTCACATGCGAAGCAGAAAAGAAGTAGGGGCGATTAGAGAAGCGAGGTTTTCACTCAACAAGCAAAAATCAACAATTATCTATTGATCTCACCGGCTGTACTGATTCTTTTTCTTGTCCTCATGCCGCTCGATACCGAGTTGAATCAGCCGGTCGATTAAGTCCGCATAGTCCAGCCCAGACGCCGCCCACAGCTTGGGATACATGCTGATCGACGTAAACCCAGGCATAGTGTTGATCTCGTTCAAATAAATCTTCCGTGTCTTGGGATCCATCAGGAAGTCCACGCGCGCCAGACCCGAACAATCCACGGCCTTGAAGGCACGCACGGCCAGTTCCTGCACTTTCTTGGTTTCGATCCTAGTGAGTCTGGCAGGAATAATCAGTTGCGATCCCTCATCGAGATACTTCGCGGTGTAGTCGTAGAATTCCTTGCCCGGCACGATCTCTCCCGGCACAGACGCCGCGGGATTGTCATTGCCCAGAACTGAGCACTCAATCTCGCGAGCTTTCTCCTTTTTCCCTCCCACGCCCTGCTCGATGACGATTTTGCGGTCGAACTTCGCCGCGTCTTCAATCGCAGGCCCAAGTTCCTTGCGGTTGCGAACTTTGCTGATGCCCACCGACGAGCCCAGGTTCGCCGGCTTGACGAACACCGGATACGTTAGCTTGCCCTCGACCACCTTCTGCACTTTCTTCGGATCCTTCTCCCACTCGCCCCGCAGGATCGTCACGTGCTTCACGATGGGAATCCCCGCGGTAATGAACAAAGACTTCATGATGTCCTTGTCCATGCCCGCCGCCGAGCCCAGAACACCCGCGCCCACATAGGCAATGTCGGCCAGTTCGAGCAGACCTTGAATCGTTCCATCCTCACCAAACGTGCCGTGCAGCACGGGGAAGATCACATCGACATTGATGGCGCGATCACTGGCGCGACGCAGCAACGCGGCGTCCGTCTGAAAGGGCACCAGCCCGCTCTCGCGGTGAGCCGGTTCGGGTGGGACGACGACGGACTCTCCTTGGGCGAGCACTGCCGCACCGGGCGTGGTCTCTGGATCACCTGCGCGCAAATTTCGCGGCTCGAGCACCAACTTTCCGTTCAGCAGATTCTCGGCGTGTTCGGCTGTAAGCCAGCGCCCCTCCTTGGTGATGCCGATGGGCACGACCTCGTACTTCTCTTTATCGATCGCATTGAGAACTGATGCAGCCGAGAGCAGCGAAACTTCATGCTCCCCGCTGCGCCCACCAAACAAAATGCCGACGCGAAGCTTTTTCATGACCCTTCAGTGTGGACGCAGAAGAAGTTCCTCGTCAATCACAGGGATGGTACGGAGGAAGCAAGCCACGGATTAGCACGGATTTACGCGGATAATTTTTTCTCTCCCGATCCGTGTGAATCCGCGTAGATCCGTGGCAAGAGGTCGTCCGAGCGACTACAGGATTTTCTTCCCAAACGCCGACAGCGCCAGTTCCACCGCCAGGTCCGCCGTCTTATTATGTTCGTCGATGACGGGATTCACTTCGACAATCTCGAAACTCAGCATGCGTCCGTGATCGGCAATGATCTCCATGGCGAGGTGGGCCTCGCGGTACGTTGCGCCGCCGCGCACGGGAGTGCCCACGCCGGGGGCGTCTTCCGGATCGACCCAGTCCATGTCGAGCGAAATGTGATAGCCCGCGGTGCCGCGTCCGGCGAGGCGCAAGGCTTCTTCCATCACCGTGCGCATGCCGCGCTCGTCGATATCGCGCATGGTGAAGACGCCGATGCCGGCGCGTCGCACATTCTCTTTCTCCACCGCGTCGATGTCGCGCACACCCACCAGCACGCAATTTTCCGGTTTTACCTTCGGAGAAAAGTCGTAGATTTTGCCCAATTCCGACGGCCACAGGCCCATCACAGCTGCGAGGGGCATGCCGTGAACGTTGCCGCTAGGCGAGGACTCCGGCGTGTTGATGTCGGTATGCGCATCGATCCAGATCAGTCCGATGCGCTGATTCTGCCGGCGATAGAACTCCGCCACTCCCGATACCGTGCCCGCCGCCATCGAATGATCTCCGCCCAGGGCTAGAGGGACTTTTCCGGCCTCAAGGGTTTTGATCACCAACTCCGCATGCTTGGTGCAGGTGGCAGTAATTTCCTTTAAGTACTTGGCGTTCGCAGCGCCTTCTTTTTTCTGCTCGGGAATAGCTACAGCCACGTTGCCGCCATCCTCCACCTCATGCCCCAGGGCCTCGAGCCGCGCCTCCAGTCCGGCCACGCGCACGGCTGAAGGCCCCATGTCCACTCCGCGCCGCGATTGCCCAAGATCAAGGGGAACACCGATGACGCGAATTTTTCGTGCAGAGATATTGGTGGAGGCGGCTGTAGTAGTCATAGTTTCAGTCGAGAAGGGTTACGGATAGAGCCGGTACAGCATCCGCGGAAACGGAATCGTCTCACGCACGTGCTCTAACCCACAAATCCAGGCCACGGCCCGCTCAATGCCCATGCCGAAGCCGCCGTGCGGCACGCTGCCGAACTTCCGCAGATCGAGATACCACTTGAACGCCTCTTCCGGCAGGCCGTGCTCGTGAATGCGCTGAAGCAGCAGTTCATGGGACGCCATACGTTGCGATCCGCCGATAATCTCTCCGTAACCCTCCGGCGCGAGTACGTCGACGCACAACGCCAATTCGGGTCGCTGCGGATCGGGCTCCATGTAGAACGCTTTCACCTTCGCCGGATACCGATGCACCATCACCGGCTTGTCGAACTGCGCCGATAGATACGTCTCATCAGGAGATCCCAGATCGCCGCCCCACTCGAATTTCGATTCGAGCTCCCCTTTGGCGTGACCTTCTTGCAGATTCTTTACCGCGTCGTCGTAAGTGATTCGCGGAAACGGTGGCTCAATCGTTTCCAGCTTGGAAATGTCACGACCAATCGTCTGCAAATCAATGCGACGTTTCTCCACGCACCGCTTCACGATGAAACTGATCAGTCCCTCAGCCAGTTCCATGACGTCATCGAGGGTGGCGTAGGCGACCTCGGGTTCGACCATCCAGAACTCGGTGAGATGCCGCCGCGTCTTCGACTTCTCAGCGCGAAACGTTGGCCCGAAGGAATACACCTTGCCCAACGCCATCGCCGTCGCTTCGACATATAGCTGCCCCGACTGCGTAAGGAACGCCTGCTCCTCGAAGTAGTCCACCGGAAACAGCGTAGTTGTGCCTTCGCACGCCGCCGGAGTGATGATCGGTGGATCCGTCAGCGTGAAGCCGCGTTCGTCGAAGAAGTCGCGCGCCGCCTTGATGATCTCCGCCCGCACCCGCAGAATCGCCGCCTGCCGCTGCGACCGTACCCAAAGATGCCGGTGCTCCATAAGGAAGTCCGTGCCGTGCTCCTTGGGAGTAATCGGGTAAGGTGAAGTTTCCGGCACGCGTTGCACGACTTGCACATTCGCCACGTCAAGTTCGTAGCCGCCGGGCGCGCGCTTGTCGGCGCGGACTTTGCCTTCGACGATCACGCTCGATTCCTGGGTCAGTGTTTTAACTGCGTCAAAGACTTCAGGTGTCACGGCATTCTTCGGCACGACGCCTTGAATGACGCCCGAGCCGTCGCGAAACTGCGGGAACAGCAGTTTCCCACTCTCACGCAGGTTGTAAAGCCAGCCGCGAATCGTGACCGTCTGGCCTTCGTGCTTGCCGATTTCTGCAATGGTGGTTACAGGTGACATAGTCAGAAATTCATTTACCGCCGAGCACGCCGAGGGCGCCGAGAGAAACAACCTCTTCTCTGCTCAGGCTCAATCCTTGTCTTTTTCCCCTCTGCGTTCTCGATCTCGGCGGTGAAAGCCTCTCAAGCCCCTTCCAGCTTCTCGAACGTCTCCCCCAGTTTCTCCAGCGGATTTACTTTCTCGTCCTCGTTCAGTTCCAGCAGCAGGGGCGGCGTTTGGGGAGCTGAGCGCAGCAATTCCATCGCTTCTTTCCAGTCGATGGTCCCCTGCCCCGGCCACAAATGGGAATCCTTCTCCTTCGCGTTATCGTGAACGTGCGTGGACTGGATATGGCTCCGCAGAATCTCGAAGCCTTCGCGCACTGAACTTGTCATGTGGGCGTGACCGAAGTCGAAGCACACGCCCACATCATCAAAGTGCGCGCCGCGGATCAACTCCACCAACCGGTCGGGCGTTGACAGTTCGTTAGGAATGTTCTCCAGCAGTATGCGGACCCCGAGCGGTTTGGCAAAGGCGCGCAAGTGCTCAATCGAGGTCATCGCCGCTTCAAATTTCTTCTCGCTGAAACTTTCGTTAGGGATCCCCAGATGTTGAACCAGAAAACGAAACGGAATCTGCTCCGCGATTTCGAGCGAGCGCTTGATCTCGTCCATGGCCTCGACCCGGGTCGCGCGATCGGTCGAAGTGACGTTGACCGGCGGAGCCCCGGCGCGCCCCCACTCGTAGTCCGCGTACAAAGGCGAGTGGACGGAATTCAGCGGAATGCCGCTGCCCCGAAACCAGTCGGCGATCTCCCTGACGTGCTGCTTGCGGTTGGCATAATCCACATGCTGTCGCGCTGCAAAAATTTCGATGGCCTGCACGCCGCTTCGCGCCAGCCCGTCGAGAATGCCCGGATGCAGCCGCTCTTTCACGTACAGATAGGTTGAAACCGCTTTCTGCATTGGCGCCCCATGGAATTGATGATTGTCGACTGCTGATTTCTGATTGAAACCCAAAACCCGTCATTCTTGGCCCTTCAATCAGAAATCAACAATCAACAATCAGCAATTGCCTTTCTAGTATCCCACTGCCTTTCCGTTGCTGTTCCTGATGTCGCTGGCCCCCAGCCGTTCGCCCGTCTTCTCATCGATGGCTATGCACTCGGCATCGCTCCAGTATCCGCGCGTATCCCCGTCGTAGATGCCGGTCTGAATGCTATATCCCATCTGACGCAGCGCACTCAGCGTGTCGGGCGAAAACCATTTCTCCACGTTCACCACATCGGGCAGCCACTGATTATGGAAGCGCGGCGCGTTCTCCGCCTCTTGAATATTCATTCCATAGTCAATCACGCCGATCAGCACGTTGGCCACCGTCGTGATGATCTTCGAACTTCCCGGCGACCCCAGCACCATCACTGTCTTGTCGTCATGCGCCACAATCGTCGGCGTCATCGACGACAGGGGACGCTTCCCCGGCCCAATGGCGTTGGCCTCGCCCTGGATCAATCCATCGCTGTTGGGTGCGCCGGGCTTCGACGAAAAATCATCCATCTCGTCGTTCAGCAGAAACCCCAGGCCGTCCACTGTGACCCGCGAACCGAACCAGCCGTTGAGCGTGGTAGTCACCGCGACGGCGTTGCCCTCCGCGTCCATAACCGAATGGTGCGTGGTCTGATCGGATTCGTTCGGCATCGCCGCTGGCGGATGTTCCTTCGCATACTGCTCCAGTTCGCTGAATATTGCCGGCCGCTTCAACTCTTTGCTCGGGCTGGCGTGGCCCGGGTCGATGGAATCGCGCCACGCCGCGGCATATTTCTTGTCGATGAGCTGCGCCACTGGAATTTTCGAAAAGTCGGGATCCCCCATGAACTCGGCGCGATCGAAAAATCCCCGGCGAAACGCCTCGACCTCAAAATGAATCGCCTGCGCCGATCGATTCCCCAGCTTGGCCAGATCGTAGCCTTCCAGAATGTTCAGCAACTCGATCAGCACCGTTCCACCCGACGACGGTGGCGGCGCTGTAATCACTTCAAATCCGCGATAACTCCCGTGCACGGGCTCGCGTTCTTTGACTTCGTAGCGCGCCAGATCGTCGGCCGTGATCAGGCCGCCGCCTTTCTGCACAACCGCGGCTATTTCTTTTGCCAGGGCGCCGCGATAAAAGTCGTCCGGATTCGCAGCAATCCGCTCCAGAGTCCGCGCCAAGTCCGGCTGTCGGAAAGTTTCCCCGGTCCGGTAGTAATCGCCCTCGCGCTGAAACACCCGCCGCGATTCCGGAAATTTGGCTAGATAAGGGTCGTGCAGATCCCGCGCCTGGTCCCACGTCAGCGCATATCCATCGCGCGCCAGCTTGATCGCTGGGGCGATCACCTGCTTCAGTGAAAGCTTGCCCCACTTGGTCTCTGCATAAGCCAGCCCCGCAACCGATCCGGGGACGCCGATCGACTTATATCCGATTAAGCTGGCCCCCGCGATCACGTCGCCCTGCGTGTCCAGATACATGTCGCGCGTTGCCGCAGCCGGCGCTTTCTCCCGGTAGTCGAGGAAGTGCGTCTTGCCATCAGCCATGCGGATCAGCATGAATCCGCCGCCGCCAATGTTGCCCGCCGCCGGATGCACCACAGCCAGCGCGAATCCGGTGGCCACTGCGGCGTCGATGGCGTTGCCGCCGGCCTGCATGATCTCCGCTCCCACTCGCGATGCCAGTTCGTGCACGCTGACCACAATGGCATGCTGTGCGTGCACCGGCTGCGTGGCAGCCGCCGCGGTCGGTCCATAGGACACCGAGAGCAAGACCAACAACAGCACAACCAACGATTTATGCGGAGATCGCATGCGTTTGGAAGCTGTCCGATGAAAGGGCGAACTTCTGAGGCTAGCCGAGGGCGCGAGTAGAGTCAAATGCCGCGGACGGGCCCGATGGGAGTGGGTGAGGGCACCGAAATTTTGGGAAGACGCCCTACCCAACCCCTCCCAGACTGAGCCGCGGAGTGGCGGCATAATTTAGCCCAGGACGTAAAGTCCTGGGTAGTCGCGGAACGAAAGAACCAGCCTCGCAAGGGACGGCACACTTATCGCGCACTCTGCAAGGGCCCACCGAAGAACCCTGCCATGCATCCTAAGGTATTAAGGCTCACTGAACTGTCTTGCCTTTCTTTTTCCGGCTCGATTTTCCAGCACGCGGCCCTGCGGCGGATGCCCCATTTCTCGCGCATTTTGCGAGAAAGCCTGCCTTGAGCTTGTCGAAGGGTGGGGCTTTCCCGGCCTTCGCCGCCACCATCTCGTACGACAGCCGGATCAACATCTTCAAATCGGTGTTGCTCAGCGCGTCCAGCCGGTCAAGGATCACCCACTTGTACCGCCCCACATAGGGCGCCGGACGAATGTCTTCGCGCTCAATCAACTCGGCGAACGTCTCGGGCGTGCACTTGAAACACACCTTCTGCGGAACCGCAGTCAGGGCGACAGTGGCAAAAATTTTCCCGCCGATCTTGAAGCACAGGTCATCGCCCCATTGCAGATTCTCGGTCGCTCCGGGAAAAGCAATGCAGTATTCGCGAATTTCATCCACAGTCATCTGGCTCCCCGAGTCTCGAAAGTTTTGATATATTGTCCCGCCAAGTGAGGAGGGTCACACGCCCATGGACATTCACGGCATCGCTCCGCTGCTTCAGGTCTTCGACATGCCGACCGCGATTCGTTTCTACCGCGACGTGCTGGGGTTCACAGTCCACTCCACCTCTCAGCCCGGCGACGACTGCAATTTCGCCTGGCTCAAATTGCATGGCGCGGAACTCATGCTGAACACGGCCTACGAAGCCGGCCAGCGACCGCCCGCTCCCGATCCCGCGCGCGTTGCCAGCCATCAGGACACCTGCCTGTTTTTCGGCTGCAAGGATCTCGACGCCGCCTACCAGCACCTGCGCGCCCATGGCCTCAACCTGAAGGAACCGAAAGTCGCTCCTTACGGCATGAAGCAGTTGTAGTTCACCGATCCCGACGGGTACGGTCTCTGCTTTCAGTGGCCCGCCACGCAGCAGACCCACGATCAGTGGGTAGCCGACTACGGGATTGAGCCCATGACCTTCGCATAGGCGGAGTCCGAGCTACGTTCGATCCATGCGCTCGATCAGCTTTCGCTTCACCGCCGGCCACTCTCTTGCGATGATCGAATAGCGTGCCGAGTCGCGGGGGATATAGTCCGCGGCCATGCGGTGGGCGCGGAGTATCCCTTCGAACTGCCCGCCAATACGCTCGATCGCCGCCCGTGAGCGCTGATTGCGCACATCCGTGTGCAGGCAGACCCGCAGCACCTCCCACACTTCGAAGGCGTACGTCAGCATGAGCAGCTTGGCCTCCGTGTTAGCAGCGGTCCGGATGGCCGAGTGCGCGAGCCAGGTGTATCCGATCTCGCACGCGTCCGGTACAACGCGGCCGTGCGACGGATGTCCCACAGGCCACGCCCATCGCTCCAGATTGAAGAAGCGCGTGGAGCCAATGACAATGCCGTCCTCGGCGCGGACAATCGCGAATGGCACTGCGCTACCCGCGTCTTTCCAGGCCAGAGCGGTCTCAACGTACTCGACGGCCTCCGCCTTTCCCTGCGGGACCGGGCTCCATTGATAAAGAGATCGATCGCCCGCGGCTGCGGCGACTAATCCGTCAACGTGGCGGTGTTCCAGAGGCTCGAGTTGGATGTACTTCCCTTGCAACGCCGAAACCTCACCCTATCGAAAGAAAGTGCAAAACGGTGGGGCACATTGTACCTGATTCGCTTCTCAATAAAACGGAAGGCCGGGCAAGGCTTCGGTGTGTTCGATTGCCCGAGAATTTTTTTGACCGGGGAGTTCTCAGGCTCACAGAAACAGCGGACGCCCCCGGAGGAGCGGCCGCTGTCAGCGAACCGAGTTTCAAGGACCGGCTAGAATTGAACCGCCGGAAGGACGCTCGTTCCCTCCGCACGGACTGCATCTAGGGCGTTAGGACTGATACCCAAGGCTCTGAGGATGGTAGGCGCGACCTGGGCAGTGCCGACTTCGGCGCTCACCGTCCTGGGTCTGAAGATCGGATTGGACAGCAGCAGAACGACATTCGTGTCGTCATGCGCGAACCCGCCGTGCTCGGCCAGTTTCGCGTGGCTGCCGGAATAAGTAACGCCCACATTCGGCGTCACGATGATGTCCGGCGTGCGCGGGTCCTGGCTCGGGTCGTTGAAGTTGAGGAAGAGCGAAGGGCCGTAGAAGATCTGCCCAAGCCCGACTCCGGTAGTAGCGGAAGCGTTGGCTTCGATGAGGGAGACGGCGGATTCCGTATCGAAGGAGCTCTTCAGCCAAATCAGCGAGATGTCATCTTCCGTCGGGCCAATGCCGGTGGGATTGTTGGTAGATTCCGAAAATGGGATGTAGCCCGCGTTGGAGAGCAGGGTGACGGGTGAAGTCCCATTGATGGTCTGACCGACGTAGCGGCTGGGATCGATAGGCGACTGGCCGTGCTTCGCAGTGATCACGATCAGCGTGGAATTCAAGAGCCCTTGTTTTTTCAGTTCGCTGACGAACGCCGCAATCGAGGCGTCGACGAACTGGAATTCATTCAGCAGCGCCGCGCTGGGCGTGCCGGCAGCATCCAGATATCCGCCCGTCACGCCGTTGCTCTTCTCAATGAGCTTCTGGCCAACACTCACCGCTTGGAAGTTCATGCCGAAGATGGTGGGAACTTTGGTCGACTTGGTGCCAAGGTGGTTCTTCCCATCGATCTCATGGAGAATCGCGTCGACCTTCAAAGTGTCGTAGCACTGAATGTTCTCAAAGCTGTTGGTCCAAGCTGTCAGATCAGAGCCCTTATCGCGGATTGTGGCGCAAGAGATCCCTGTCGGCGTTTTGACTCCGGGAAGACCGACTACGTTGGAGTTGATTTCAGGAGCGTAGAAGTCGTCGAGCGCACTGGGACCGATCCCCGAGGCCACGGAGGAATAGGCAGGGTGCTTGTCGGACCAGGCCGCGTATCCGCCAGCGCTGTGAATCACGCTGAAGATGCTGTTGGTGCGGACGAATTCCCACGGGTAAACAGGCGCACAGCCTCGACTGGGGTCGCGAACCAGTCTCTTGGAATCGATGGAAGCGATCCCGCCATCCGTGAGCGACGCGCCAGGGGCACCGCCATTCACTAGGTGCTGGTTGATGTCAATGCCTTCTTCATACTCCGTTGTTGTGCCCATGGGCGGCCCATAGGGGGTGCAGGATCCAGCTGCAACGCCGTTGCCGGTGGTTCTGGCGGGAGCGTCGTAATTCCTGGAATACGCAACGTCGTAGTAGACGCCGGTCAGGGCCGGACTTCCACCCGTAATGATGGCGGTCAGGCCGGGGAAGGAATCAGAGGGTTTCGAGGTGCTGGCGGCGACGTAGTTGACGCCGGTCTGGCCCAGGGCAGCAATCGCCGGGCAATAGGATTGGCCGTTGTTGGTAGTGCTGATGCCGTTGGCGCAGTTCAGGAAATCAACTGCGTGCATGCCGTCCACGCTAATGAGCAGCACGTGTTGGATGGTGCGGCTCGCGGGTTGCTGACCCTTCGTAGAATCTTGGGCGAACGCCGAAGACGCCGCCAGCAAAAGAGCGACGGCGGACAGGCCTACGCACAGACTGCGGGAGAGACGCATATTTTCCTCCTGGGAAGTTAAAAGCAAACGTTGCTTCACAGGAGTAGCAGAGAAAAATCAACGGCAGGTGACAGCCACATTAAGGGGGGATGAAAAGTGTAAAGATGACCAGAAGCAAAACTGCGGAAGCGCCTGTCCAGAGGACTAAAAAGAATGAAGCCCTCAAGCCCGGAGGCTCGAGGGCTAAAAAAAACTGCTCCGGCGATGGGTTCAAACTTACTTCAGCGTCTTCACGAATGCGGCCACAGCCTTGGCGTCGTCAGCAGAGAGACTGGCCATAGGCTTCTTGTGCGGCGGTTTCTTGGCCTCATTGCCCTTAGTCAGCAGTTCGGCGATCTGGTCCTCGGAAAGGCTCGTGCCCTTTACAGCCGGGCCGATCTTGCCCTGACCTTCAGGGCCGTGGCAGGTGGCACACTTTGCTTTGAACGTAGCGGCTCCGTCCTGCGCGAACGCAGGCAAAGCGAAAGACGCGCACAGTTCAGCAACGAGAATCAGAATGAGCAGATGGGTGATTCGCATGAGATCTCCTTGGGTAATTGAAATTAGGGAACTGCCATGGATGGGCCCGACCACCGGAAATTGTACGCTTCATGCAGGGCGATGGGAACTTGGCTGCGAAGTGCCAGTTACGACGCGTCAAACCGGGAATAGGATTGGCTCACCACTCCAGGCACGAATTTTGGGGATCGTGGGCGGGTGACTTACCGCGCCAACTGCACGGTCAGGATCATGCCGGGACGCAGCACGGAGATATTGCGGTTGTCACGCTTGAGCGCGGCGACGGTGGTTTTGTAAAGACTGGCGATCGAGTAAAACGTCTCGCCCGTTCTGACTTTGTGGTGAACGACCGCAGCGGTCTCTTCCCGTTCGTTCTTTACGCGCTCAATCTCTGATGACTTGGTAGCCGGAGGCTTGGTGCTGGCCGTTTCGGTCTTAGGGTGCTTGGACTTGCCCGACCGCGCAGCCATTTCCGCGTCGTGCGAGGTAGGCGTGATCGGCAAGTGCAAAGCCAAAACCTTGCGTCCGCGAAGACTGTCGCCATGAATGCCGTTCCAGCGGCGCAGCATCTGCGGCGAAACCCCGAAGTTTTCGGCCACCGTTTCGACCGTGTCTCCCCGGTGAACTTTGTAGCGCGTAATGCGGCGAGCGTATGTCGCGGTGTCGCTCTGCGGATGCCTGCCCGGCGCCACCGGGATGATCAGGCGCGCGTCGCCCTCAAGTTCGTTCCCCTCAAGATGGTTCACCGCGCTGATCGATTTCGCGGTCGTGTGATAAGTGCGGGCCAGCGACGCCAGCGTGTCGCCCGAGTGAACCGTGTAATAACGCCACCACAGCCGCATGTCGCTCGGAATCGCCGCAATCGCCGTTTGGTATTGTTCCTTTGTGCCCGCAGGCAGGTTCAGTTCAAACTTGCCTTCGCGCGGAGTGGTCTGGCGTAGCAGGCTCGGATTCAGGTCTTGCAGTTCCTCGGGCGTGGAATTGACGCACTCGGCCACCAGTCGCAGGTTGACGGGATAGTTGATCGTGACCGTGTCATAGTCCGCCGGATGCTCCATCACCACGTCGTCCAGCCCATACTGCGATGGGTTCTTGGCCATGATGGTGACGGCCAGAATAATGGGCACGTAGTTGCGCGTTTCTTTGGGCAGCACATTGCGCCGGTAGAGTTCCCAGAAATCCGCATAGCCAGTGCGCTTCACCGCAGCCTGCACCGTGCCAGGGCCTGAGTTGTAGGCGGCCATGGCCAGATACCAGTCGCCGAACTGGTTGTAGAGATCTTTCAAGTGGCGGGCAGCTGCGCGTGTAGATTTCTCAGGATCCTGGCGGTCGTCGACCCACATGTTGTGCGACAGGCCGTATCCGCGGGCACGGCTCGCCATGAACTGCCAGATGCCGCGGGCTCCGGCGCGCGAGACTGCTAACGGATGGAATCCCGACTCGGCCTGCGCCAGATAAACCAGATCCTGCGGGACGCCCTCTTCCTTCAGCGTCGTGAGAATCATGTCATGGTAGCGGCCAGATCGGGCTAAGGCGCGCTCAAAGACACCGCGTCCGCGACCGGAGAAATAACTGATATAGCCCGCGACCTGGTCGGTCATCATCAGCGGCAGGTCGGAGTGCGTGTTCTTGATCTCGTCCTCGGCCTTAGCCTTCGTGCTGGCGTCAGCCGCCGGCGTCATGCCGTTAGTCTCGTCGATGGGCGCGGGTTCGGATTTCTGCTGCTGATCCTGCTGTGCCTCTTGCGAACCCTCCGCGTCAGGGCCTCCTGGGTAAAGCTCGTTCACGCCCTGGACGACCCGATCAAATTCTTTCTGCAGGCGATCGTCCGAACGGACGTCCAAACTGCTGCCCAGCAGGGCGTTAACAGCGTTGTCGAAATCCTGCTTGGCCTCTTCGGTCTTACCGGCGTGGTAGTTGGCGAGGCCGGCCTGGTATTCCTTTTCCACGCGTGCTATCAGATCGGCAACCGGATCGGGGGCCGGAGCCGATTGTGCCGCAGGAGTCTCTGGCGGTGCCGAGGTTTGCGTCGATTCTTCTTGAGGAACCGCAGGCGAGTTAGGAGTCGCAGTGGGAGCGGGGGCCGCCGCGGGCTTCAGCGCAGGCGCCGACGCCGGCGGCAAAAGCGAAACCGGCTTTCGCGCGCTCTGGCAGGCGCAGGCCACCACGATCAGGGAGACCACCGCCGCCGTCCGGACATAGAGCTTGGCTAATCGCATATTCCTCTACGAGATGCTCGCCTCTCCCTGTGTTAACGTCCGGTGAATTCTAACCAAAATCCTACTTGCAGGTCGAGCTCGGGTCAATCGCCGAAAAGGCACCGCATTCGTTACTTTAGGCATCTACCCCGGAGGGTTACCCTCCGTCGCAAGCCAGACCTTGAAGTTTCGATGCCCGTCCCTCTGATTTCGGTTGTCGCCGGATTCACGCATCCGCAGCCTGCTGAGTCCTGGCAACCGGGTCCTGACGCCCGAAGCGCAGCCCTTACACCCGCCAGTAGTCAGGCCTCCAGTTCTTTATGGCCCGCTTGATGTCTTTTCGCGAAAGCTTCTCGCTCAGCGCGCGCTCCACCAGTTTCGGGACCTCGGCGTCGGACGCAAACCGTAACCCGCACAGTTGCCCTTCCGTCAGTTCGGGAATACGGGAACGCAAAGGCTCAGACAGAAGCTGCGTTAAACGCAAACGCTCCTCGAGCCGAATGACTCGATCCTGCACCTTAAGCGCGTAAAGCCGGATCTTAAAGACCGCAACCAGCAGGGCCGCTGCCAACAGAATCAGAAGGAAGGCGTGAAAGTGATCGCGAAAGTCGCCCTCGGTGATGTGTGCAAAAAAGTGGATCAGGGACATGATCAGCGCGAGCACGAACACCGGAAGCACAAAGAAGTGAAACCACGGATCCCAGCGAGTGTGGTGAGCGTACGACTGCGGCGCATTCTCGGCCATGGGGGGACTCCTTGCCTGCGAGAAAGGTGACAGTGTAGCAGACTGGGGAGACCGGACTGAGGAGGGTTTATAACCGGGGATTCACCAGCACGGAAGAGTACGGGATCCTGCCTCCCGTACCCTTGCGTGCCCGAGCGTTAACTACTTCAACGATGTGACAGTGATATTCTGAACAAAAGGCGCCTTCTGATCGTTCAATTCTGTCTCCGCCCTGCTTTGCGGAACCTCATAGCTGGTTCTTGTACCTTCAAGCCGGATGGCCGACAGAAAATAGCGATCGCCGTACTTGTGGAAGACCAGCGCGCTGGCGCCGGCCGCTTTGCGGGTTTCGACGGAAGAAGCAGGAGAAAACAACCCAACTTTCGCATCTGTGTTGCGGATGGATATCGTCGCATCCGCCGCTGTGGCTGGTTGGACAATAAGTTCGCCCGCCGGGATAACTTTGTCGCCGACTACGAAATCGAACGGCACCTGCGCCACCACGCCGGTGTAGGTTCCTAACCGGCTAGCCGCCCACAGCGGCATCGTCGTTAGCGTCATCAGCACCATCAGTCTTAGGTATTTCACAACTCACCTCCCAAAGGATCGGATTTGTCAGGGGTGCATCAAATCTCGCATCCGAGTCGGCCAACCGTCCATGGAGCCAGCCTCAAGCAATATCAATTGATCTGAAGAAAATGGCCGGTGGCTTGACATGGCAGCGGCCGGAGAGAAGAATTACCGTAAACGAAGGGTCTGTGGAGCCATGCCCGAAAAGAAGATCTCCTTCGGAGAATTCGCATTGGACTTCACCCGCTTCCAGCTTTACCGCAGCGGGCATCCTGTGCGGCTGGAAAGTCTTCCCCTGCAGCTACTCATGTTCCTGACTGAAAACCGCAGCCAACTGGTTACACGGGAACAAATCGCCGAGGAGTTGTGGGGAAAAGATGTCTTCGTCGATGTCGAGCAGGGAATCAATACCGCGATCCGCAAGATACGCATGGCCCTGCAGGATAATTATCCCCAGCCTCGGTACCTGCAAACCGTAGTTGGAAGGGGATATCGCTTCATAGCAGAGATCGGCGCTAACGGAGAGGCTATCGAAACAGCCCCACCGGATGGGCAGGTTATGTTTTCCGCCGAAGAACTGGGGCGGGCCATCATGGCCGCTGCGGGTTTGGACCCGAATGATCCTGACCTGTCGCCGAAAACCGAGCGCGAGTCCTAAGGACACCCTGATTAAGTTCCTTTCTGTCATCCCGAGCGAAGCAGTGGCTCGGCCTCACTGTCATTCACGCTGATCGTTGCGAAGTTCCGACCCTGATGGCCGGCTGTAGGTTTGATTTCTTCCATCACCAGGAAATTTGATCGAGCGGAACGACACGCACGGAGTGGCTCCCAGCATCGAAGCCGTCAAGAAGCGAATTGTGATGAGCGATAATCTGATCGAACGTCAGATCCCCCGAGTCCGCCGTCATGTGCCCATCTGCCACCAGTGTTACGTCGTAGCCCAGGCTGACGGCCCTGCGCACTGAGGTATCAACGCAGTATTCGGTCATGCAACCGCCGACGATCAGCCGGTCGATCTGCCGTCTCGCTAGTTCGGCGGCTAACGTGGTTTCGAAGAATGCGTCGCAGGCGGACTTGTGAATGACAGGGTCGAGTGGAGCGGGAGCGATCTCCGCCCGGATCTGCCAGCCCGCAGATCCTCGTTGCAGACGATGGCCAATCGACCCGTCGTGCTGCACAAACATTACCGGGACACCGCGACTCCGGGCGCGACTTAGCAGAACGACAATTCTGGCAACCACCCCATCCAGCGCTGCCCGCGTCTCAACTGCGCGTGCCATGCCGGCGATGGCAAGAATGTCGTTCTGAACGTCTATGATGACAATCGCTTCCTTGCCCATATTCGAACCTAGGATAACAGGGGCCCTCGGCGTGTAGAATCACCCGTCGGCAGAATCCTCTTCGGAAGATAGGAATACAACCCCACATGAAAGCCATTCAAGTCAAGCAACCCGGTGGGCCGGCGGCGATGGAACTGGTGGAGTTGCCAGTTCCCCAACCGAAGGCGCGTGAGGCGGTGGTGAAGTTGACCGCTTCGGGCGTGAACTTTATTGATGTCTACAATCGCGAGGGCCGCTACAAGGTCCCGCTGCCATTCGTATTGGGGCAGGAGGGCGCGGGCACGGTCACGGCCGTGGGCGCCGACGTGAAGTCGGTGAAGCCGGGAGACCGCGTCGCCTGGACCAGTGTGCCCGGCTCCTACGCCGAGTATGCCGCCATCCCGGCCGAGCGCCTGGTGCCCGTTCCCGCGGGAGTCACTGATCAGCAAGCAGCGGCGGCTATGCTGCAGGGCATGACGGCGCACTATCTGGCGCATGACTCATATCCGCTGAAACGTGGCGAAACCGCGCTAGTGCACGCCGCCGCGGGCGGCGTGGGCCTGCTGCTCACGCAGATGGCGCACAACCTCGGAGCCCGCGTGATCGCCACCGTCTCGACCGACGAGAAAGCAAGGCTGGCGCGCGAAGCCGGAGCCGATGAAATCATTCTCTATACGCAAGCCGATTTTGAAGTGGAAACCAAACGGCTCACCAGCGGCAAGGGCGTAGACGTTGTGTACGACTCGGTAGGAAAGACAACCTTCGAGAAAGGACTGAACATTCTTCGGCCCCGCGGCATGATGGTGCTGTTTGGCGGTTCGAGCGGCGCAGTGCCGCCGTTTGATCCGATCACACTCACGCAAAAAGGGTCTTTATTCCTCACGCGTCCTTCTCTGGGCCACTACATCGCCACACAGGAGGAGTTGACCGCCCGCTCGGCCGCCGTGTTTGCCATGATGGCCGCTGGCAAGCTCAAGCTGCGCATTGAGCACCTGTATCCGCTGGCCGAGGCGCAGCGCGCGCACCGTGAACTGGAAGGAAGAAAGACGACCGGAAAATTGTTGCTGATCCCGTAGCGCCGGTCAGATTTGCGTTCGTGCTTTGAAAGGGCGTGGCTTTAAGCCGCGCCGTTACTACAACGCGATCAGTGCCGGCTTTAGCCGCTGAGGGAAACTGCAAGACCGAAGCTTAAGGAAAAACATGAAAGCAATTCGCGTGCAGCACACCGGCGGTCCAGAGGTGATGGAACTGGTCGACGTTCCCCTGCCTCAACCCAAAGCAACCGAGGCGTTGGTGCAAGTCTCGGTGGCGGGCGTGAACTCGATCGACGCGCAGTTCCGCGATGGACGATTGCGGACGCCGCTGCCCTTCATTCCCGGACAGGAAGGCGCAGGCGTTGTAACCGCGCTGGGATCGCGCGCCAAGATGGTCAAAGTCGGCGACCGCGTGGCCTGGAGCGGAACGCTGGGCTCCTACGCCGAATATGTGGCGGGCCCGGAGGACCATCTGGTTCCGGTGCCGGCGTCGATCACCAACGACCAGGCTGCTGCCGCCATGATGCACGGCCTGACCGCCCACTACCTGGTGAATGACGCCCACAAGCTAAAGGCCGGCGAGACCGCGCTGGTGCACGCGGCGGCGGGAGGAGTCGGCCTGCTGGTCGTCCAGTTAGCGCACGCGATCGGGGCGCGCGTAATTGGCACGGTTTCCAGCAAGGAAAAAGGCAAGGTGGCGCTCGAAGCCGGCGCCGACGAAGTGATCGTGTTCACGCACCAGGATTTTGAATCTGAGGTCAAGCGCCTGACCGAAGGCAAGGGCGTGGAAGTGGTCTACGATGGCGTAGGCAAGGCCACATTCGAGAAAAATCTGAACGTAATGCGCCTGCGCGGGATGCTCGTGCTCTACGGCATGTCGAGCGGCCCGGTGCCGCCGGTCGATCCCGCAAAGCTGTCAGAAAAAGGGTCGCTCTACATGGCCCGCACTACTCTGGCGCACTTCACCGCGACCCGAGAGGAACTCATCGCTCGCACCAGCGCGCTCTTTGGACTGATCGCCGAAGGCAGGCTCAACGTGCGAATTGCGAAGAAGTATCCGCTGGCGGAAGCGGCCCAGGCGCACCGCGACCTGGAAGCACGCAAGATGGTGGGAAAGCTGCTGCTGATCCCGTAAGAAAATCAGACAATGCGAAGTTTGGGGAAGTCCTGACTGTAACGTCTCGCATCCAAAGTCATTAGACGGTCGGCGTGTAGCACTGCATGCGCAGCGATGACGAAATCCACCAGAAGGCGCTTGGGGCCATCCCCGCCGGAGCGCCTCCGTCGCTGGGCATAGGCCGCAAAAGCCTTCGCGGCCTGCCGCCAGATCGGCTCGTCTAGATTGAAGTCCACCGCGATGCCCGTCTCTCTGAGAAACTGATCTACAAGCTCTTCAGTCATCGCAGGATGTGCCAGTGATTCCACAAACACCGGGGCACAGATGACCAAACCTCCCAGACTGCGAGCTTCCGCAAGCAGGATGGAAATGCGGTGAGCGGAAGGCTCATCCGACCAGAGCGCCGAAAGAATGTTGGTATCGAGGGCGGTCCTCATTTACGGCGGCGCGCTCCACGGGGCTGGCTTCCTTCGCGCAAGTCTTCCACCCGCGATTCGTCATCGCGCAAGTCAGAAATCCAAGCGTTGATCTCTTTCTTCCCGCCAGGAAATGTGCCCAGGATGCCGCGGTATTTCTCGAAAGGATTGGAGCCGGAACGGGCAGGCCGAATCACGGTGCGGTCGCCCTCGATCACAAAATCGACGCGGTCCCCGGTTGCGAGGCCGAGGCGGTTCCGAATCTCCTGCGGGACGGTGACTTGCCCCTTGCTGCTGATCGTGCTGGAATACTTCATCTTTACTTCCTACCTTTAATGTAAGGATAGTGATTCTTACTTCAAACTGTCAAATGTACGACTCCCTTCGATACGGGGAATCCCGCTAACCAAGACGCGAGTAGGGCGTCACGTACTCAGGCACCTCACGCGCCGGATCCAGCCGCGGATCATTGATCGGCGCGCCCGCCTTTATCTCCAGCGGCACCACTCCCGCCCACGTCGGAAACGAATAATCTTCTTCATCATCAATCGGCGGTCCAGTCCGCACCTTCGCCGAGAATTCGTCAATCGGCACACGTAGCACCGACGTCGCTTTCAGTTCGCGCTCATTGGGCTGACGAGCCTCATCCCACCGCCCAGGCAGGATGTGCTCCGACAAGACTCGCAATGCCTTGAGCTTTTCTGCCGCATCCTCCACCAGAGTTCCCTTGCCCAGGATCACCACCGAGCGGTAATTCATCGAGTGATTGAAAATCGAGCGGGCGAGCACAAGACCATCAAGCAGTGTGACGGTGACGCACACCGCCACGCCATCTCTTATCTGCCGCAACATACGGCTGGCCGCCGAACCATGAATGTACAGACTGTCGCCTTTACGGCCATAGGAGGTCGGTATGACGAAGGGCTGTCCATCAACGACGAAACCGACATGGCAGAGGAACCCTTCATCAAGGATCCGGTACACGGCCTCGCGGTCATACACGGCGCGATCAGCCTCGCGGACCACACGCGTGCGCGCAGTCGGCATTTGAGTTTCAGACATTGGGGAACGAACTCCAGGCAAGCGCCAAGGATGGATGAAGCAAAAAGTGTAACATCCGTCGGACACACCGCGATTGTCCGCTCCATAAATCGGTGACCAGTTCTGCTTCGCGATCGTTCGTGTCCTTAGTGGTATTCAGTTCTTTTCAACCATAAGGGCACGCGGCCAACTGGAGCGCACCCGTCCTAACCCAGCCACTGCGGATTCTTGTACGTCCCATCGAAATCGTGGCTGATTTTGTAGCGCTCGAACTCTCCTTTGCCGGCGGCGGGAGCCGTCTTGGCCAGCAGCGTTGCCACTTCGCTGGAACTCATGGCTTTGAAGCTGCGGGCCGCGTCCAGCGCCTGCTTCAGGATCTTGAGAGAGTCGCATCCGGTGATGACCACGCTGGTGGGCAAGTTCATGGCGTAGTGCAAACATTCGATGGGCGTCGCGGTCTTGCTGTTCAGTATCAGTTTGTCTCCCATCGGTTTCATGCCCAGTACTCCAATGCCGTGTTGCACCAGAACCGGGAGAACCTTTTTCTCAAAGCTGTCGAAGTGCGCATCCATGACGTTCAGCGGCATCTGCACAGCATCAAACGTGAACTGGTGCGCAAATGCCGTCTCGAGCATTTTGAGATGAATCTCCGGGCTCTTGTGGCCGGTGAATCCGATGTAGCGAACCTTGCCTTGTTTCTTGGCTTCAAGAACCGCTTCCATGCCTCCGCCGCTGGCGAAGACCCGGTCCGGATCGGTATCCCGAATGACCTCATGAAATTGCAGCAGATCAACGTGATCCGTCTGCAGGCGACGCAGCGATTCATCCAGCTGCTCGGCAGCGGCTTTCTTGGTTCGCCCGTCGATCTTGGTCATCAGGAACGCCTTTTGGCGATAGCCGTCGCGCAGTGCCTTGCCCATGCGAATTTCGCTCTCGCCTCCGTTGTAGTCCCAGCAGTTATCCAGGAAGTTGATGCCGCCGTCGAGCCCCGCGCGAATGATGCGGATACTCTCCTGCTCGTCCGACTGCATCCCAATGTGGTATCCCCCGAGACCAACGATCGAGACCTTCTCGCCAGAGCGGCCCAGCGTGCGGGTGGGAATAGCGGCATTCTCGGATGCGTGCGCGAGCCGTTTGCCGAGAGAACTCACCAGGGTCGCCGCTGCTGCACTCTTGAGGAAGAGCCTGCGGTCCATAGGGAACCTCCAATGGTATTCAGACTCGCAAATTGAAGATCAGGTTGCAGGAAGTTTGCACCATCGAAACCTCCTCCCTGATTAAGCCCATTCCGCTGATCAAACTCATATCTGTCATCCCGAGCGAAGCAGAATTGCCGCTTTTGGGCAATTTCGCGCAGTCGAGGGACCTTGTGTTCTGCTCTTCCAATCCGTAATCAAGCTTCAGGTCGCTCTCACCAGTTCAACTTCATCGCAAACTGGAACTGCCGCATGTCATAGGCCGAAGTCGACTGCCCCGCATTGGTGAACAGAGGGCTCACTGCGGCCACGTTCACTTTATTGGCAATGTTGAACATGTCGACGATCAGGTCGGTATTGAAACGTTCGCCGAAATAAATGCGCTTTGCCACCCGCAGGTCATTGAAGACTGTCCACGGCGAAATACCGGCGTTGCGGCCCAGGGTGCCGTCAAGTTGCAGCAGGCTGGGCGTGGTTCCGGTCAGCACAAAGCTGGCAATGCAGGGCTCCTGGAGGACCCCGGTGGGCGAATATTTACTCTTTACCGGAGCGCCGCAGCCGGGTGTGCTATCCACGAATGTATTGGGCCGTCCGGTCAACGACGACAGCTGGAAGTTGTCCCCATTCGAGGTGATGATGTTGAAGGGCCTTCCCGATGCCACTTCGATCAGCGGAGCGAAGGTCCAGTTGCTGAGGAACGCTCGGCCGAAGCCGGAGCCGCCCACCTTGCCGCTTTGGTAAACGCCGCTGAACACCAGGCGATGACGCTGATCGAAAAGCGAAGTGGAACGCTCCAGGCCGGGGTAGTAGCTGTCCTGGGGTGTCGTCGTCGACTGCAAGTCAGTGGAATCGTCAATCGCATGCGACCACGTATAGGACGCGAGGAATTCGTAGTGGTTGGTGAAGCGCTTCCGCATGTTCGCCGTAAAGCCGTGATAGATCGAGCTGCCGTTCGAGTAGTTGGCGTCCATATCGCCGAAGGGAACGCAGCCCGCCAGGGTCGCCAGGTCGCAGCTGGTGTTCAGTCCATAGAGCTGCTGCACGGCCGGCAAAACCAGTTGTACGCACGGTGCCGTTGCGGGATTAGACGCCAACGCAATGCCAATCGCGGGATTGACTCCAGAAGGACGGAAGAAGTTCGTAAGCGCCGCAGGGACGTAAGGCCCCAGCGCTCCCACACCGCAGCCTGCCACCGTCAGGGGGTTATCGGTAGGTTTGGCAGCGCCTCCGGCCACTGCCGCGTTCAGATTGCGGATCAGCAGATCGCCGCGAATGGTATTGGCATTGATCGGGCGATTGAGGTGGCGTCCACCGTTGAAGTTGTAGGCCAAGCTCAGCGCAAAGCCGCCGCCGAAATCGTGCTCGACGGTGACGTTCGCCTGCTGCGCGTAGGCATAGACGAAGTTCTTCGCCTGCGGATAGCCGAAGGGCTGGAACACCAACGGAAGGAACGTTGATGGATTCAGATAGTTCTGGTTGATGAACTCCGACTGCGGGAAGTTCAGTGCCTGGAACTGCTGCTGGTTGGCAAGATATCCCAGTCCGCTGGCCACGGCAGGATTCCCGGACACAGCGCAGATTCCCGCACCCGGAGCGCCCGGAGACGCGTTGATCGGAAGGCCCTGAAAAATCGGGATGCCGTTGAGGTTGGTGGGATTGCCCAGAGCCGGATTGGAACTGTTGAAACTGCAACCCGCAGTCCCGGGAAACGCGAGTTGGCCGCTCGTAGACCCGTCCGAAGCGTCGCCCAGAAAGTAGAGTCCGAGCAGAGGATGGTCATAGAAGAGTCCATAGGAGGCGCGGATAACATTCTTGCCGTCCCCCTTCGGATCCCAGGCGAGACCGAGTCGGGGCTGGATGTTGTTCTTGTCCGTCTGGATCCCCTTCTGCAGCCCAAGCGAGTTGTACCCTGCGACAGCAAGAGCGCTGGGCGGAGTGAACGTGGGCGGAATCTCAACGTCGTAACGCACCCCGAAATTCAGGGTAACGTTTGGACGGACTCGCCAGGAGTCCTGCCAGAACACTCCGATCGGAATGTTGTGAAACGAGTCGTTCGGTTTGCCGATCCCCTGTATGAAATCAATGGGGAGCCCCGCTCCGTAGGACTGCACCGGGGAAAGGTTGGGCAGCGCAGGGACACTGGAGGGAAGGGCAAATCCGGGCAGGTTCGACGTCGTGAACGTCCCGAAATCGTAGACCCCGCCGTAGTTCACCGTGAAGATCGCGGTCAAGGGCAGATAGTTGACGTCGCCGCCGAACTTGGTGTCGTGGTGCCCGATGGTCCAGGAGAAATTGTCAATGAACTGGTAGCGCTGCTCGGTGCGCTGAATGTAGGAGTAAGGCTCACGTCCGAAGTAAGCGAACCCCGGAATGTTGACCGCCGGGTCCGATCCTCCGGCAATGGCCGTGTTATAGAAGTAGGACAGGCCCCGCCGGGCGTACTGGAAGCGGAACTCGTTCACCTTGTTGTTGCCGATGCTCCACGTGTCTTGCACAGTTCCGGCCACATCGCGGTAGGTCTGCTGCGAGGTGCGCGAGTACGCGTTCTGCCCAAAGGGCTGATCCTGCCCGCCGACTTCAATCCCCGTAATGGTGGACGGGCTGACGTTGGCACGAAGCATGAGCCGGTTGGCAACGCTTATGTTGTGGTCAATGCGCAGAGAGTAGACGCTGGTCCCCTCGAATACGGGGAAGTTTCCCTCCTGAGAGCTTAGCGTCTGGTACGAGGCGGGTACGGCGAAGCACGGACCCGGCGGAGCACAACTCGTAGGAAAGCCCGCCCAATTGGAGAGCAAGCCACCGGTCAACCCCTGCACCAGGCCTGTGGGCCACACTCCGTTCACCGCCTGTCCCGAGGAAGCTCCCGCCAGCGCTACGAAGCTACCCACTGCTGTGGCGTAGCCGGGGACCGTCTTCTCGGCCGTGATCGTCGCGGGACTGGTCAGGAATGTGATTTGATCCGAAGTGAGCGGCAACGTACCAAAAGGCAGTCCCACAAGCGTCGTATCGAAAGGCGTCAGCCCGAAATTGCCCTGCCCAATGCTGGAGAATCCCGTCTCGTGCCGGCGCGTAACTTCGTAAGCAAAATAAAAATATGTCTTGTCCTTCTTAATCGGGCCACCGAAGGCCGCTCCTGCCTGCACACGCGTGTAAGCGGGATTCGACACCGTGCTGAACGGATTCACCGCCTGGAAATTGCGGTTGCGCAAGTAACCGAAAACATCACCGTGAAAGTCGTTCGATCCCGACCGTGTGATGATGTTGACCACGCCTCCGGCGGCGCGCCCGTATTCGGCGGCATAACTATTGGTGATGATCTGAAATTCCTGCACCGCCTCCTGCGATACCGTGGAGCGCACGCCGTTCACCGAGTTGTCGGTCGCGTCGGCTCCGTCCACGTTAACCAGGTTGGACCGCGCACGCTGCCCGCTCATGTTCAGTCCGGAGGTTGGCGCCGCGCCCGTGTTGGGCGCGTTGTCGCGCACCACTTGCGAATCGGTTAACGTGAAGTTGATGTAGTTGCGCCCATTGATCGGAAGATTGTCGATGCGCCGCTGCCCGATGGTATCGGTCGTGGAACTGCGCGAAGTCTCCACCAGCGCCGCCTGCGTTGTCACCTCAACCACTTCCCTGCCGGCGGCAATGGAAAGCGTGACCGGCAACTCCACCAAGCCGCCTACCGTGATGCTCACTCCCGTGTTCTCTATCTGAGCGAACCGCGGAGCCTCGACCGTCACTGAGTACGTCCCCGGCGGCAGCAATCGCACACTGTAGCCGCCCTCCCCATCGCCAGTGGCGGTGCGTTCCAGGGCCTTGGCGACATCGCGCACGGTCACCTTCGCGTTGGCGATGACGTTTCCGCTGGGATCCTTGACGGTAACGTGCAGATCACCCGTGGCAGCGCCGCCTTGGCCGAAAGTGATGGCCGAAAGCAGGACGACGCAGAAAGAGACAGAAACGGCTCTCAAGGCGCGGATCATAGGAATCTCCCTTGGACTCGCCGAAGCAAGCGGGCGGCGCAACCGCTTCCCGCGGTGGATGGCCGAAGCACTCACGAATTAGTCGGACCGAGTTGAATACCGCTGGTTTTTATAACAGAAAGGCTGCTGAAAACAAGTAAGGAATCGGAAGAGGTCGTTACCAAGTTAACCCAGCTTGGTGAGCAACGACAACTTCTGACAGTGCAAGCAGAGAAACAGCAGAACCATGTCATCGTTCCGGATCACAAAGACGCTGAAATGCGCACCGGAGTCGCTGGGTTCTGTAGCCTGCCTAGCAGCATGGCTGAGCCGTGCAGATGTCGATAGCCGTCGAGGACAGGACCGGCCGCCAAACCGGCGTTCGGCCAAGCCATGGCGATGTAGATTCTGACCAGTGCGAAAGCTGCGTTTCGGCGCAGCAGCAGCGCGTCATCTACCAGTTCGCGCGCTGCGGCGGCGGTACGCGAATCGCCGGAGTTCAGTGCGCTTTGACCCACGTGGATGAGTACCGCCGCGTTTCGCGCCACAATTTGCACGTAAACCGCCATGGCGCGCAGACGCTCCCGGCGAACGCGCCGCAACTCTGGAGCGGGCAACCGTTGACGCAAGTAATCGTCTTCGGCGGGATCGGCAAGGGTTCGAAAAGCTTCCACATCAATCGGCTGAATCAGACTGGCAAGGCTTTTGTCGGCGGAGATCTGGACGCTCGACGGCACCGCAACTCGAAGAATCAGGATCAGAGCAACCACAGCGACAAAAATGAGAATCATGGCGAGGGTCATTGTTGTAACAAACGCTCCAGTTCCCGGTTCCAGACCGCGAGATTATTCTCCGGCAACGGAACCGCAGACTCAGCAACAACTTTCTCGGGAACGAGCAGGTAATAGAACCACATCAGGATGCAGGCGTGGTACGTAGTCATGTTGAGGAAATCGAGCAGGCTTCGGCTTGAGTTCGCCAGTTCACCGTTCGCAATGATCGCCCAGCTCGCAAGATGCACGCACGCTGAAACCGCCAGACCTAGCGCAATCCCAAGAACGGGCCGCGAGAAGCGGAGCGAAAAGTAAGCCGCGAACAGAAAAATGAACAGCAGCAGGCCAGACTCCACCAGGTAAATTGTCTGCTCGAGTATATGTGCCCCGGAGACAATCCCAAACAGGCCATCCTTAGGCGTGTAAGCGGCCGCCAGCGCACCCGTCAGCACCAGGACGACGCCGAGACCCCGAATCAACTGTCTGCCCAGCCGCGCCAGTGCGGGATAGGAATCGAATACGTGCGCAAAAATTTCCCCGATCAGGGCGAACTTAAGAGGTCCCTCGATGAGGAGGCTGATCCAGACCACCCGCCAGAAGGTCTCGGGAGTAACCCTGGGCCATACATCCGCGAAATAGACAGCCAGTTCACTTGCAGCACTCAGCGCCGCGAATGCGAAGAACGCCGGGAACCGTTTGTGTAAACCGCGCTTCCAGACCAGGAAGCTGAGCACGAGCAGAAACACATTGGGCGCGACCCAGAGGTAATGCCAAAGGAATGAGTGCGCCCGAAACATGTCAGTCGGCAGGCACTATACCGCCCTTTGCTCCCGGGAGCAACGAGAGTGCGAATTTGTTCTGTTTTTGTAAGTTCAGCGAACTCTACGTCAAAGCTCGCTGACTTAAGCGCACAATTACCGTGCCGGCTTGCACAGGTGGTCCCCACAATTGGTGCTGGTAGCTCCACCGTCGGCTCGGACCACAGTTGGAACAACAAAAGTGCTGGCGAAGAGGACAGCTGCTCCGACTACGAGAAGGATGCGTTTCACGATTGTTTTCTCCTTGTGACTGGGGATTGGACCGTGATATTTTCACGCCGGGTCGGTCGTCTACGACGAGTTCTCAAACCTTTGATTGTTCGGAATTTGTAACAAGATGACACTGAGATCAGCTCTGCAGGACGTAAAGGAAACCACCCTGGCGGCCGTCACCGGGCGACTGGGGAAACTGACCTATCTGGCTTCGCTGCGCCGTCCCCGCGGCGGTTATGAGCACTGGGGAATGGAAGCGGTCTACGGCCTGGAATCCGCCGAGCGCGCTCTAAGAACAGCTCACGCCGAAGTGGTGGCTGCCGTTCTGCGTGCGCCGCTGGCGTCGCTGGTGAAGGATCTGGAGGAATCGAGCCGCGGAAGTGGGGTTGCGGCGCCCGCCTACCTGGAGCAGATGCGAGATCGATTTGAGGACTTGCTGCCGGGCGGACGCAACGATTCGCCCGCCGCCCGTCACCTCAATTCAGTGCTGGTGGCGCTTTTGAGGCTGGAGAAGAGTCGAGCGCGTGCCACTCGGTCAACTTCATAGCCACGCCCACCACCTGCCCCAGCACCTCCGCATCCTGCGGGTGCCTCAGGATCCTTACCGGCACGGGAGATAACGGATGGGGCTGCAGAATGATGTCTTCGCGGCGCATACTGCACCAGCAACAGGTATGGCCATCGCGGGTTTCGACAAAGTAGATGGGGCGCTCGTATTCCGAACGCCACGCTCCTTCCGCCACGCGGTTCTTCGATTCGTCCACCTGAATGAAGCTGCCGGGCGGAAGAATCGGATACATCGTGAAATCCTGCATGCCGACGTACCCATAGGTGAAGTCGCTGGTGGCAAATTGCGCCAGATAAGCCAACGGCACCAATCCCCACTGCTCGACCATGCGGCCCAGGTTGGTGGTGCGGCGATCGTCGAAGGCAGGGTCCATGCGCAAGGGCACCTGGACTGCCGCGAGTCCGGCGATGGCGTCAGAAACGTGAGACTTCGGCGGAGAAACCAAACCCAGGTCGGCGGCCATATTGTTCAGATCGACGCCGTACCACGACATCAGTTCCCGCAGATCGCGACGGTAAATTACAGAAAGTGTGTACAGCCGGTAAATGCTCGGTAAAATACCTTTGGTCTCGATGTCGGACAAGCGGCTGGGAGGAATCGAGAACTCCTCGTTGCGATACTTCTCCGCGACCCGCGCGCTGGAATTCTCCACGTCGCGCATGGTGAGGCCAAGCTTTTCGCGCAGGGTTCGCAGGCTTTTCCCGGCTGGGAGCATGTCGCGCCTCCAGAAGTGGGGGAATCATATCAGAGCGGAGCCGTCTTCTCACCAGCCAATTATGTGAATAATCACATCGCCTAATTTCCCTGTTACGAATTCCGAACAAACGCAGTTCCATGCTGGGCGTGCGCTCGGGAGGTTGTGCGGCCGGTATCGGCGCAGGGGATGCTCCAGTTCCCAGGTTGTGGATTATCTGTGGATGTTCGGATTTCGTAACACGACGGCAGGAGAAAGCTGCCCCAACCACCCCGGCTAACCCAGATCTCGGAAACTGCGTTTGCAGTACCCATCGAGGTCCCAATCCCTTAGGGACACTCCGATTAAGTTCCTTTCTGTCATCCCGAGCGAAGCAGTCGCAGGACCTTGGGTTCTGTTTCTCCAACGCTTGATCAGAGATGTCCTTAGCTCAAGCGGGATGACATTTGTCACGCTGTCCGCGTGATGGATGGCACTGGTGCGCCCGCCGCTCTTCCGCGATGATGCAATCACTGGCGAGCAGCACAGGGCTTCTCGGCCGGACCATCGAAGAACTCGCCGCGAGGGCCGAATGATCGCAACCATCGAGCAAGCTCAGCACGCGGGCACGCTAAAGTCTGAGTCGACCGTCGCCAGCCTTGAGGGCGTGAACAAGAACTATGGCAACGTCCAGGCGTTGCGCGGTGTGAATTTTCGGGTGCGTGCCGGCGAGATTGTCGCGCTGCTGGGCCCCAACGGCGCGGGCAAGACCACCGCCGTCAAGCTGCTGCTGGGACTGATGCCACCCAACGCCGGTAAAGTGCGGGTTTTTGGCGGCGACCCCACGAATCCTGAAAACCGGATGAGAACCGGCGCCATGTTGCAAGTGGGCCGAGTTCCAGAAACCCTGCGCGTGCGCGAGCACATCGATCTGTTTTCCACCTACTACCCGAGGCCGATGTCGTCGACCGAGGTGCTGGCTGCCGCCGGACTGGACAAATTGCGCGACCGGAAGTTCAGCGAATTGTCCGGGGGACAGAGGCAGCGCGTGCTCTTCGCGCTGGCCATTTGCGGCGATCCCGATCTGCTCTTTCTCGATGAACCCACGGTCGGTCTCGATGTGGAGGCGCGGCGCTTGCTGTGGGATGAAATCCGCCAACTGGTCGGCCGCGGCAAAACTATTCTGCTCACCACCCACTACTTGCAGGAGGCCGACGCGCTCGCCGACCGGGTCGCAGTGATCAATCAAGGAGCGATCATCGCCCAGGGAACGCCGGCCGAGATCAAAGCCCAGACCAGCGGGAAGCGGATTCGCTGCATCACCAGCCTCAGAATCAGCAGCCTGCGCCAGATCCCGGGCGTGACCGAAGTAAAAGAAGACCGCGAGGCTGTCGAGATTCACGCCGGCGAAGCCGAACCGGTGGTCCGCGAGCTGCTGGCCCGCGACGCGACACTGTCCGGACTGGAGATCACCAGCGCCGGTCTCGAAGAAGCATTCCTGGCCCTGACTCAGGACGGCGCGAAAAATGGAAATCACTCCAACTGATCGAATCTGTACGAAAGCAGCGGAGGAGATGCAATGAGCACCGCAACCATCGCACTGAACAACGCCCGGATTGAACGTTCCTCCCGTCACACCGCAACCATCTATCTGAAGGAAGCCAAGTACGAATTCCTGAAGAACCTGCGTCTCCGCATGTACACCGCGTCGGTGCTCAGCTTCCCCATCATGTTCTATATTCTCTTCGGATTAGTACTGAACGCGAAGGAAGCTATCGGCGGCACGCGCGTGCCGACATACCTGATCGCTACCTACGGCACGTTTGGCGTGATGGGTGCGTCGCTGTTCGGAACTGCGGCGGGCCTGGCCTCTGACCGAGGTCTGGGATGGCTGCAAGTGAAGCGCGCCAGCCCCATGCCGCCATTCGCCTATTTCGCGGCCAAGGTCGTCACCAGCATGATTTTCAGCTCGATCATCGTGCTGGCGCTCTTTACTCTCGGAATCACTTTAGGCGGAGTGCACATGCCCTTGGCCGACTTCGCCCGGCTACTGGGAACGCTGGTCGTCGGGTCGTTACCGTTCTCAGCCATGGGCCTGGCGCTTGGATACTTCGCCGGACCGAACTCGGCACCTCCCGCCATCAACCTCATCTACCTGCCCATGTCGTTCTGCAGCGGATTGTGGATTCCATTCATGTTCTTGCCGAAAGTTGTGCAGCAGATCGCTCTCGTGCTGCCGCCGTATCACTTGTCGCAACTGGCGCTGGGAGTTGTAGGCGCAGGAGCGCATCAATCGAACGTGACGCATTGGGAAGTGCTGGGTGCGTTCACCATGATCTGCTTGGGCGTGGCTCGCATCGGCTTCCAGCGCGACCAGGAAAAGATGTACGGATGAATCCAGAAGGGGACGAATCATGAGCACGGAAGCAAAGAAGGGTTACGGATCAACATTGGCGCTGCTCCTGTTCGGTGTGCTCGCCTTCTACCTCGGCGCCCGCTGGCTCATACTGCTGGTTCCTGCGGCCATGCTGATCTGGTACAGCGCAGGTCCCATACTGAGGGGTGGCCGGAATTGACCGGCGGAGCGACAATAGACCTATGCCACTGATGGCATTCACTCCCGAAGAAACGTGCGCCACCGGTAGTCACTGGAAACTGAAGCCCTGGCGAATAATCCTGAAGGACAAGGACCACGGCTGGAGTCCTCTCCTCTGGGTCGTCTACTTGGGTTTCTTCTTCGTTGACCCGGTTGTAAGTCACGCCAGCTTTCGGATCTGGTTCCTCGATCTCACCGGCGCTACAGTATTTCTCTTTTTCTATTTTGGACTGTTCGCCCTGCAGAACCCGAACACCCTCGTACACATTGGCGGGATGGTGCTGCTCGGGGTTTTGTTCATGCCCATCAACGCCGGGGCCTGCACTTTTTTCATTTTTGCCGCAGCGATGCTTCCGTTTTGTGTCGATACCAAGACTGCCGCAGTTGGCGGCTTGCTGATCATTGGGGCCGTGGGAGCCATCGAGGGCGTGCTGCTGCACATCAACGGCTGGACCCTGTTTTACTCTGCGCTTTTTCCCGTGATCATCGGTGCGGGAAACACATTCTTCGCAGAGCGCAATCGCATGAATCGGAAGTTGCGCAAGGCGAATGAGGAAATCGAGCATCTGGCCAAAGTCGCCGAGCGCGAGCGCATCGCGCGCGATCTGCATGACGTGCTGGGGCACACGCTCTCGGTGATCACGCTGAAATCGGAGCTGGCTGGAAAGCTGATCGATCGCGACCCTCAGCGCGCCGGAAAAGAAATCCGCGAGGTGGAAGAAATCTCGCGGCAAGCCTTGTCCGAGGTGCGCGACGCCATTCGCGGCTACCGGGCCAACGGATTGTTCGCCGAACTGGCGCAAGCCAAAGCGACGCTCGAAACTGCAGGCCTGGCGGTGCAATGCGACGCCGCCACCACGCTAAAGTTGCCGGCCATGCAGGAGAGCGTGCTCTCCCTTGCCGTCCGCGAAGGCGTCACCAATGTCGTCCGTCATGCGCAGGCCCGGACTTGCCGCCTGCGTCTCGAGCAACAGAACGGCTCCTTCCGCCTGGAGATTCATGACGACGGCCAAGGCTTCTCCAGCACCGAGGGCAACGGACTACGCGGCATGCGCGAGCGCGTCGAGATGCTGGGCGGTACGCTCGAGCGCCGCAATGAATCCGGCACAACTCTAACCATCACGCTGCCTCTGAAAGAAGTCGTCCAGCAGGATGAAGCGTGAAAAAACGAGAGTCGCCAAATTGAATCCCCTGACTAAAGAAGGCGCGCGCGAAACCGCAAAAGAAGGACGCAAAACAATCCGCGTCGTTTTGGCCGAAGATCAGGGCATGGTGCTGGGCGCGCTCGCCGCGCTGCTGGAAATCGAAGGCGATATCTCCGTAATCGCGCAAGCGCGCAATGGCAAAGAAGCTCTCGAAGCCGTCCTCGCTCACAAGCCCGACGTCTTCATCACCGACATCGAAATGCCCCACATGAGCGGCCTCGATGTCGCCGCCGAACTCAAGCGCCGCCGCACCGGAACCCGCGTCGTCATCGTCACCACCTTCGCCCGCACCGGATACCTGCGTCGCGCCCTCGAAGCTGGAGCCTCCGGATACCTGCTCAAAGACATGCGGGCCGAAGAACTCGCCGACGCCGTGCGCCGCGTGCATCAGGGCCTGCGCGTGATCCATCCCGAACTGGCCACCGAAGCCTGGGGCGAGATGGACCCGCTCACCGACCGCGAGCGCCAAGTGTTGCGCCTGGCCGGGGAAGGCATGGCCAGTTGCGATATCGCCTTGGAGCTAGGCCTCTCCGATGGCACCGTGCGCAACTATCTCTCCGAAGCCATCAGCAAACTTGGCGCCAGCAACCGCGTCGAAGCTGCAAGAATCGCCAGAACCAAAGGCTGGCTGTGATCATGTGGGGCGGACACTCCTGTCCGCCAAATGCCCGGGTTCAAGGCCACCGTGTCGCGTGAGCGCAAAGGGCAGATAAGCTGCGGGCAGGCGGACAGAGCCTGCCCTGAGCTTGCCGAACGGAGTGTCTGCCCCACACATCTAAACCTCGCGCTCGATGCCGGCTTCCTGCTTCTTTACCGTCTTATACGCCCAGGCCATGCGCGGCGTGTTGTGGGCGATGCCGATATGTCCCGCCGTATTGAGCACGATGATGCCGCCGTGTCCGTTGACGCGCTGCTTCAGATAATTCATCGCCTCCTGCGCCGCCCACTCCGGCAGATTCCCTGCAGAGATGCGGTCGGCAGTCCACTTGGCCAGCACCAGCTTCATGATGGGTTCGCCCCATCCGGTGGTTGAAGCAGCAGCGCTCAAGTTGTCGGCGTAGCAACCGCAGCCGATCAGCGACGAATCGCCGAGCCGTCCCGGCGCCTTCCCCAACGTGCCTCCGGTCGAAGTCGCGGCGGCGATGTTGCCGTCGCGGTCGAGGGCGACCGCGCCGACGGTGTCGTGCGAGATCGTTGGATCATCCGTAGCAGGGGCGAAGAGTTCCTTGCCATCCTTTTTCGAACCGGATTGCGCGGCCTGGTATTCTCGCAGGCGCTCGACTTCGCGGGGAATGATCAGGTCTTCGTTCCTGCACAGCCCGATGCCGTGCTCGGCGGCGAAATTCTCCGCACCTTCGCCCACAAAATAAACGTGCGGGCTTTCGCTCAGAATCTTGCGAGCCGCGCGCACCGGATTGCGCAGGCGCTCCACGCAACCCACGCCTCCGGCGCGCAGCGTGGCACCCTCCATGATGAGCGCGTCGAGTTGGACGCGGCCGTCGCGATTGAGAAAGCTACCGCGGCCAGCGTCAAAAGTCTCGTCGTCTTCCATGATGACGACGGCCTCCTCGACGGCGTCGAGCGCCGAGCCGCCACGCTCGAGTACGCGCCATCCCGCGGCCAGCGCATGGTTCACGCCGTGGATGTGGGCGTCGACCATGTCATCAGGCATGGCCCAGGCGCCGCCGTGAACGACCAGCAAAGGATCAGTCGGCAAGAGTTGTCCCCAGAATTGGAGATGTGACCCGATAGTCTAGCATTGCTGCGGCCGGCAAGTTTTTGGGGGTACCCCCCTCCCCCCCTCCCCCCTCGGCCTGTTGGAATCATCGGGTTACGGGGGATGGCCGGGGGCAGCATCGGCGGCTGAGGTGCGGCAGGGATCCTTCGACTGCGTGAGTGCTTCGCATCGCGGAGCACTCACTTCGCTCAGGATGACAGAGGCTGTGGTGGGGTTGGGAGCGGGAACAGCAGATTCCTTCGCTTCCCTTAGGTCAGGGTCGGAATGACAAATTTTATTTTTGGGGGATCGTACCGGCGCGACTGAAGTTTTGCCCTTCCCGTTTCCCGGTGTCGTGCGGTTCGCGGCGTCTTTCGGCTTGCGGTATCGTTCAATTCCTGTGCTGGCGTCGCGGTTTTTCTGCGGAAATAGCAAAGCCCCGGTCATCAGCCGGGGCTTGATCGATACTGGAACGCCGTCCGCGAAACAAGTCCAGGGTAACTCTGGCGGCGGTGATGTCAAGCGAAATTGGTTTTGTCGAGTGACTCTCGGAGGGCGAGGGAGTCGAACCCTAGTGGCTGATGAAGCCACTCGACGGTTTCGCGGACCGCGTCCAGTACCCACTGGCAACACCCTCCAAACGCTGTCTGCGACAAGAGAATTCCAAGGATTCGTATCGAATGAATTCTGTGATTGGCCTTGAATAATTTTGGATTCCGTGTCGATTCGGGAATGGCAATGCTAGAGGGAGCGCACGTCCTTCGCGACGAAGGTTGATCCTTTGAAAAACACGAGGTCCCTTGACTTCGCTCGGGATGAAAATCGGGGGAGGCTTGTGCCGAGGGGCGCTCGCTGCGCTTCGCTGGACAGCCGAAGGCGGCTGTCTCCACATGATGCTCTCCCGCGCTTACTGCTAATCTAGGCGGCTTGGTGGGGGGTTAACGATACTGGCGGATCCTGCGTTCTGGTCCAGGTGTAGCGCATGCGGTGGATCACGGTGATTGTGCTGAGCACTGCGATTACCCAGAGGACTGGGGCCATGCGGTTGAAGAGGGCTCCTAGAATTACGAGGACCAGGCGCTCGGGGCGCTCCATGAAGCCGACGCGGCAGGACCCGATCAGGCTCTCGGCGCGGGCGCGAGTGTAGCTGACCATGATGGCGCTGACCATGACGAAAGCAGCGAGCACGACCCAGAAGAAGCGCCCGCCGCGGGCGTAGAAGACCAGCAGGCCCATGAATTGGGAGGCGTCGCTGTAGCGGTCGACGACGGAGTCGAAGAAGGCTCCGAAGCGGGTGACGCGGTTGGTGGCGCGGGCGACCTGGCCGTCGACTAAATCGAAGAAGCCGGAGAAGATGATGACCAGGCCGGCGTAGAAAAACATGCGTCTTTGATTTTCGGCGTTGGCGGAGCCGAACAGGATCGCGGCCCAGGTATTGACGACCAGTCCCATGAAAGTCAGGAAGTTGGGATTGATACGCGAGAGCGCCAGCCAGCGGACGATGGTATCGAGCAGGACTCCGCAGGCACGGCCGAAGGCGCTGGTCCAGGATGCGGTCATTGGGGAAGCCCCGAAAACTTTTTCACCACGAAGAACACTAAGGTGCACGAAGGAAATCGTTGGCTTCGTTTCGCTTCGCGCGATTCTTGATTCATGGAATTCGTTCCTGCACCCTAGGCTTCGGCCTCTTTGGGGGCGTCGCCGTCGGTCTCGTCGTGGATAGTGGACAGGGTCAGAATCTCCAGCGTGCGCTTACCGTTGGGAGTGACCACTACGGCTTCGTCTCCTACCTTCTTATTAAGAAGCGCGCGGCCGATCGGCGAGGTGGTGGAGATTTTTCCGGTGGCTACGTCGGATTCTTCGCTGGTCACCAGCTTGTATTTCAACTCTTCATTCTTGGTGCTGTCGTAGACCTTTATGGTTGAGCCGAGGCCGACCTTGTCCTTGGGGATGTTGTTCATGTTGATCATGGACAGCTCGGCAAGGCGCTTGCCGAGCTGGCGAACGCGGGCCTTGACGAACTCCTGGCGCTGCTTGGCCATGTGGTATTCGGCGTTTTCGCTGAGGTCGCCCAGGGCGGCGGCCTTCTTGATTTCTTTAGGAAGCTCGTGGATGAGCTCGTGTTCGAGCGCGTTGATTTCTTCCTGCAGCTTTCGTTTGATCTGATCAGTCATGGGATTACAGCAAGGCTTGGGACATTATAGACCCACTTTGGCAGCGTACGGCAGATTCGGACCGGGGAAAAAGCGTCAATCGCTAAGAGCGCTCAGAGAGAATCCGGGCCAGGGGCGCTTGGCGGTACCCTCAAACCTGAAGACTGTGAAGGTACGGAACGCTGGCTTTCATCATTTCCAGGTTCATCTCGACGAAATAATTCTTGATACCGCCGGTTTTCGCCGCTGCAAAGATCTTCTTCCAATCGAGAGTGTCCAGCCCGACCGGCATAATTTTTCTGGTTGTAGCGGACCAGCCCTGTACGTGCATGGAGATGAAGCGGCCGGGGTACCTGGTGAAATATTCGGCGGCGTCGTAGCCCTTGCTGATGGTGGAGACCTGGAACTGGAACTGGACCAGCTTGGGATCGAGAAGATCGAACAGCACGTCGTAAGTGCGCTTACCGTCGACCATCGAGAGCTCGAAGTTCTCATTGTGTAGGCCCTGCTGGATGCCGGCTTTGGCCGACTGTTCGCCCATTTTGTTGTATTCATCGGCGGCTCGCTTCACGTCATCCATGGTCGGCTTCTCGGGACCGTCAAGGCTGGGCACGAGCATCTGCGTCAGACCGACATCCTTCGCCCATGCGATTCGGTCTTGCTGATTCTTCCTGAGTTCGTCGATGCCGAAGTGGGAGCTCACGCAGGTGACACCTGCATCCGCCAAAATCCTTCTGAGTTCGGCTGCTTTGTATTTGGCCAGGCCCGCGAAGCCGTTATCGGCGTAGCCTACGGGCGAGCACAGTTCGATCGTCTGAAATCCGGCCTGGGCAAGCTGTTTGATGGTGCCGGGAAAGTCCTTGGCGATCATTTCCCTGACCGGCCAGGTCTGACATCCGATTGGCATGCCCAGCGGATCTGCGCGAAGCTCGAGTACATTCGAAGAAAGAAAGGCGGCGCTGGCGGCGAACGTTGCCGTGTTCTTGAGAAACTCTCTTCTCGAAGTCCCAGACATTGATGCCTCCTCGCTCGATACGGTGATCGGCGGACTAAACATTCTTACACGGAACGTGCTAGTGTCACGTCCCGAAACACGGGAATAGAGTCGGCCACCAAGTCTTGGTCTGGTCTGCTAGCCTCCACGGCTTAAACAGGCTGCGGAAAAATTGGCAGGAGCAGCAAGAGCATACCTGAGGGGCGTAAAGAGTGTGCGTGAGAACCAGGCAACATTGTACGAGGGAGGGAATTTCCGCCTGAGAATCGGCTGGCTGGGCTGAGCCCATCCGTGCCAGCCGGGTCAGGTTGAAGGAAATGGCCGCCAAGGTGAACTCCAGCGCCACCTGCTTCAATCCCCGCAACCGAAACCGCCTCATGCCACGCTGTTCTTTCAAGCTCCCCAGTACCGGTTCGACTAGCGCCTTGCGTTTCCCGTAGAGTGCTCGTCCCGCTGGAGAGCGCAGCTTCTGCCGCATGCGCCGCTGTCGGGGACTCAGCCGAGTCCGTGCACAGCGTTGTCCGGTGTTCAGTTCGCGCGCTAAATTCGAATCCGGCAGGTACACATCCAATCCCCGGGCTTCCAGTTGCTCCAGGTTGTCTAACGAGAAAAATCCCGCATCCGCCAAAACTTTCTCCGCTTTCGTTCCCATCTGCCGTTCCGCTTCTTCCACCAGCGGAATCAGACTGTCGTTATCGGCGGCGTTCTGCGTCACTCTTTGCCCCACGATCAGATGATCTTCATTGACCGCGATTTCCGCCGTGTAGCCCAGCGCAAAGCCGCCGCGCTCCCGCAAGAAGCGCGCCTCCGGGTCGGTGCGCGACATCTTTTTCAGCCCGCTCTTGCGCAGCTTCTCCAGCCGTCGCGGCATCTCCGCCAGGTGTTGCTGCAAGCCTTCCAACTTCAGATCCGTCCCCGCCCCTTCGTTCGGGTCCTCCCCATCACATTGCTTCTGCCACTTGCGGATCGCCCGCCGCAGCCGCGATCGCTCTTGCCGCAGCCGCCGTTCGGTCTCCAGCCGGTTACGCGACGCCGCCGCTTGAATCCGCGTCGAGTCAATCGCCACCTGCCCCAACCGTCCCAGCTTCAGCGTCCGCGCCATCTCCAGCACCTGCGTGAACACATCGTTCAACCCCCGCGCGTGCCGCCGCCGAAATGCGCTCAACGCCCAGTTGTCCGGCCGCGCCCCGCCCGCCAGATAGCGCAGCGCCAAATCTTCCCCGATCCGCTGCTCCAGCCGTCGCGCCGACGTGATCCCGACCGCATAGGCATACAGCCAGACCTTCAACATCAGGGCCGGATGGTACAGCACCCCGCCTTCCTCGCTGTACTCCTGCTCGAAACCGTTCAAGTCCAGATGCTCCACCGTGTGGTGAATGAAAAAGCAGAGATGATCTTCCCCCAGCTCCTGCTTCACGCTCGGCGGCAATAAATACGCTTGCTCGGGTGCATACGGCAGAAATCGTCCCATACTTCTCTTTCTGCACCATCTACCCCATAATTACAAGTCAGTTCTCACGCACCCTCGTAAAGCCCTCATCGATTTTGCGCGACTTATGGCACGAGTAGAACTCGTGCCCTTCCCGGTCACGCGCGAATCGTATTTTTTTCAGTGGCCTGTTAAAGCCGCTGAGGGAACCCAAGCAACCCTCTAGAACGTGGTCGCCACCGTAAACCGGAACGTCTTCCGCGGCTCCCGCAGCAGGAAATTCGGGGCGTAAGTCGCCTTCGCCAGGCCGTACGTGTACGCCCCCGCACTGCTCAAGATGTAGTTTCCGTTCTTATCGAGATGGCCCGGGAACATCGTGGGCAGGATCGGGATCGGCGGCGTGGCCGGATTATCCAACCGCAGCGTGTTGTACGCCCAGTAGATGCGGAAGGGTGCGTTCACCACCGGCAGGAACATCTGCAGTTCGAGCCCCGTGGACATGCGCGGGCGCCAATTGGTCGAGCTAAGAATCTGCAACTGTTGCGAAGGCAGTGGGTTTAATCGCGCCCCTCCCACGCAGTTATATCCGGAGTCGAGTTGGGGACATCCGAAATACGTACTGATCACTTGGTCAAATTGCTGGTTCGCGATCTGCAGCTGCGATCGTCGCAGGATGGGGTCGAGGCCCGTATCCACGAAGGGAGCGATCGCGACCGGCCCCGCGATGGTGATGCGGTATTCCAAGTTCGAAATCAGACTCAGATCACCGCCCGGAAACACGATCTGATCCACCGGGATCGGAATCGTCCAGTTGCCTTGCCGCGGATTGGCCGGGTTCTTCGGTACCGGCGTCCCATCCGGATTGGTCAGAGTAATCACATTGGAGCTGGGCAGGTACGCAACCGGCGATATCGAGCGGATGTCGAAGCCACGAATGTCGTATTCGCCACCCATGTAGAAGCGCTGGAACGGGGGCGCCACCAGGCCGCCAAAACCGGTGATGTATGATCCCTGGAAGTTAACGCCAACCGCATTGCGCTTCTTCTGCACCGGAAAGAACCGCTTGTACTGCACAATCGGCCGGAAGGACCTCACCGTCCCGCCCAGCCCCGCGAACTCGGCGCCCAAGGTGAGTTGGTGCCCGCTGTGCGGGGAAATGCCGCTATCCAGCGTATTGAAGGAGTAGCTGGGAAAGATCTTGCTGGTGATGATGCCATTCACCGCGTTCGGCCCTGAAATCCCACGGAACGCGATGAAATCGAAGAGACTCTTGGATGCCGTGCTTAGCGGCAGCAGCGTCGAGCGGTCCAAGGAGTAGGTGAGACCAACACGCTTCAGCGAACGGTGCAGGGGATAGCTCAGCGAGGTTGTGAAGCCGACACTGGACTGCGAATAGTTCTGCAGGTTCTGCAGCACCGCGTTAGGCAGGTTCAAATTCTGTCCGCTAAAGATCGAAAGTTGCCGGGCCTGGTCGAAGTTGTACTTGTTCCCGAACACGGTAAAGCCAAACTGCAGTGGACGGTCGAACATGTAAGGCTGGGTGTAGCCGAATAGCACGCTACGCGCCAGGTTTCCCAGGCTGACCTGCACCTGCAACGTCTCGCCGCGTCCCAGAAAGTTGTTGGTCGAATAGTTCACCCCGATGAACGCCCCTTCCAGCCCGCTGACGCCGCCGTTCAGCCCGATGCTGTTCTTGCCCTTTTCGTGGACGTGCAGGGTCAGGTCCACGTACCCATCTTTTTCGTCCAGCTTCTTGTCGGTTACGTTGGGATCATCCGGCTTGAGCTGGTCGAAATACGACAACTGATTCAGCCGGAGCAAACTGAACTCCCACAAACGGGAGTTGTAAATGCCGCCTTCTTCCAGCGCCAGTTCGCGGCGGATGACCTTGTCGCGCGTCGTCGTATTGCCGACAAACTCGATGCGCCGGACGTAGAACTGCTTGCCCTCATCAACATCAATTTCCAGATTGGCGATCTTCTTTTCGTCGTCAAACGTCGTATCGGGAACGCCCGTGTAGTTGATGTAGCCATACTCGCCATAAGCCTTGCGCAGATTCTCCAGGCCTTTGGCGATTTTCTCGCGGCTGAACACGTCTCCGTCTTTGAGCGGAAAAAGATTGCGCAGCGCAGCGCTATTGCTGAGAGCCTTGTTGTTCTTGAAGGTAATCTTGCCCAGTCGGTACTTGTCGCCTTCCTCGATGGGCATCGTAATATCGACGGCCTTGCCCGGCCCCGCCTGAATCAGCGGAATGCGGGCGCCTTTGTGCCCGGTGTCATGGATCTCGGTTTTCGGGTCGCTCACCGTAGCCTTGAAGTAGCCGCGGTTCTGGTACTCCGCCCGCACCCGCTCCGTGTCCTCTTCAAGTTTGGTGGCATCGTAGGTCTTGGCAAAGATGTTTTCCAAAAAGATGGAATGCGGAACTCCGATCGGCTTCAGATTTTTCATGGCCGCCCGGAGAACTCGCGTCTTGATGTTCTTGTTGCCGACGAACTTGATCTTGCCGACCTTGACCTTCGGCCCTTCCTTGACCACGAAGGTAATGCCCACCGCCGCCGGCGGAATCTGCCTCACTTCCGAGCGGATCGTCGCAAACTGTCGACCATGTTCCGACAGCAGGTTCTTGATGGAAACTTCCGCCTTTTTGATGCGGGTGGGGTCGTACTGGCTCTCCACCACCAGCCCAACCTTTTCCTGCTTGAAGCGATCGAGAACATCGCTGGTGGAAACCGAACTCAGGCCAAGATAGTTGATTTCCCGAATCGTCGGCTTCTCTTTCACCTGGAAAATAAGCCGCCAGCCCTTCGGCGTCTGCTCCCGCAGGATCTTGATATCTTCGAAGTAGCCCGTGTTCCACAGGGAATTGAAATCGCGTTCCAGCGCGGCCGGATCATAGATGTCTCCCGGCTTGGTGAAAATCCGCGCTTTGATGGTGTCGGCGGGAATCCTCCGGTTGCCGGTCACATTGATCTCGGAGATGACATCGGTCTGGGCCCACCCTAGTGCTCCCGTCAGGAGCAGCACTGCCAGTGCCGCGGAAAACGTCCAGGCGCCCCCCCCCATCCTCCGCCAAAGTCTGTGAAATAAAGGAGATGGAGTCGGCACACGCCCCCGAGGGCAGCCGCCCTTGGGCACAACAAGACTCTCCGAATGAAAGCGAAAATGAATCGCTACGACCTCAGCCTCTGGGATGTAAGAAAACTGCCATTATACGGTAGTGCGACAGAAAGCGTCCAAGCCGCAACTCTTTCGAGAGCAAAGCGGTCCGGCCGCGCGCACCTCGACCCGACTGACAGTGCCTTTTGGTTGCTTCACGGGGATGGCTTAGCCAACTCTACTTCAACCAAGACGGAATAAAACGTGGCCGAGTTGCCCATGTCGGTAAGTTTTTCTGAGGTCAGGGCGTTGACGCTTTGGAAGCCGGGCGTCATCTTGGCCCAATTCAGCCGAGCCGAAACCACTCCCGGCTGCACCGCGCCGTTGACATGCGCGCGCAGCAAAATTTCTCCCCGCCGGTTGAAGACGCGCACCTGATCGCCGCTGCGGATGTTCCGCGCGCCAGCATCCTCCTCACAAATTTCGAGCAGTCCCGTTTCCTCCATCTCCTGCACGGAGGGCACATTGGAAAACGTCGAATTCAAAAAGTTGTCCGCCTTGCGAGCCAGCAACTCAAGTGGCAGAGTCTTCTGCCCGTTGCCGTGCCGCGACTCCGAAGGCGGCGTAAACTCGGCCACTGGATCAAGCCCCAGCGCCTTCACCTCGTCACTATAAAGCTCAGCCTTCCCCGAAGGCGTGGGGAAGTTCCCCCAAGCAAAAGGAAGAAAAGGTTCACAATCCTGTCCAGACCATGTGGGGACAGCCGCCCCCGGCTGTCCAGCGGAGCGAAGCTCCGCTGCGGGCGATGCACCGGCCCCGAAGTTCAACCGCACCTGCCCCCGTTCCAGCCGCTCCCGGCTCAGTCCCTCCATCCAAGGACTTTCCGAATCCAGAGCCAGGTCGATCATTTCGTCCACAGTCTCTCGGAAGCAGTCCTCCTCAAATCCCATGCGCAACGCCAGCGCCCGGAACATCTCCACATTGTTCCGGCATTCCCCCAGCGGCTCAATCGCCTGATTCGAAACCTGCAGATAGTAATGTCCGTAAGCCTTCTGCAGATCCTTGTGCTCGAAGAAAGTCGTCGCCGGCAGCACAATGTCGGCATAATCCGTCGTATCGGTAAAGAACTGCTCATGCACCACGGTGAAGAGATCAGTACGCATCAGCCCACGCACGACTTCGTTATGCTCCGGACAAACCGCCGCCGGATTCGAGTTGTACACGAACAGGGCCTTAACGGGCGGATCATTCAGTGTATTAAGCACGCGCCCCAGTTCAACCATGTTGATGGTGCGGGCCTCGCGCGCCAACGAAGCCTTCATCAAATCGGGCCGCTTCAGAGCTACGGAATTCAGATCGACCGCCCCGCTGAGCGACATCTGCAGCCCGCCGCCAACTTCCCTCCACGACCCCGTGATGCAGGGCAGCATGCAGACCGTGCGCGTCGCCATTCCACCGCGCTCCGACCGCTGCACGCCGTAGTTCAGCCGAATCACCGCGGGCCGCGTGGTGGCATATTCGTGCGCCAGCTTGCGAATGTCTGCAGCGGCGATGCCCGTCCACTGCGCCACTCGCTCCGGCGGGTACTCTTTCACTTTCTCCCGCAGTTGCTCGAAGCCCAGCGTATATTTCGCAACGTACTCCGCGTCGTGCAGCTCCTCGCCGATGATGACGTGCATCATCCCCAGCGCCAGCGCCGCATCCGTCCCCGGATTGATCGGCAGATACCAATCGGCGCAAGCGGCAGTCCGCGTGCGGTAAGGATCGATCACCACCAGTTTCGCCCCATTGCGCCGCGCCTCGGTAATGAACGGCCACAGATGCACGTTATTTCCATGAATGTTCGACGCCCACGCAATGATGTACTTGGAATGCCGAAACTGCTCCGGTTCCGTCCCGAGCTTCACGCCCAACACAGACTTGAGCCCCGCCTCACCGGCCGCCGAACAGATCGTGCGATCAAGTTGCGAAGCCCCGAGCCGGTGAAAGAACCGCCGGTCCATCGTCCCGCCGTTCAGTGTTCCCAGAGTCCCGCCGTAGGAATAAGGCAAGATAGCCTCACTCCCAAACTCGCCAGAGATAGCGCGCAGCCGCGCAGCAATATCGTCCAGCGCCTCGTCCCAGGAAATCCGCTCCCATATCTGATCAGAAAATAATGAAGATGTGGAGACAGCCGCCCCCGGCTGTCCCGGAGCGAAGCTCCGGCTTTTTGTGGCACGTGCTGGTGTGGCGCGGGCACTTCCTTCGACAGGCTCAGGGCGGGCTCTGCCCGCGTCCGCGGCGCCAGCCGCGGGCCCCTTAGGAGCAATCCGACGCATCGGGTAAAGCACTCTATCCGGCGAATACACCCGATCCAGATACTTCGCCACCTTGGCGCACAAAACCCCGCGCGTCACCGGATGCTCCGGATCCCCCTGAATCTTCGTAGCCCGCCCATCCTCAACGGTAATCAGCACCCCGCAAGCATCCGGGCAATCGTGAGGACAAGCGGCATGGACAACCTGCTTCGCCATCCGTTCATTATAGAGTGCTTTCGCAGCACTGCCGGCGACCGAGCAAATAAAACCGGGCGGCAAGCGCCGCCCGGCAATCACTGAAACGACTTCGCTCTTACTGCTGCGGAGGCAGTACGCGGACTCGACCCGCAACTACCACTGGCTTGCCGTCGCCCGGGTTCTTGAATACCAACCCGCGCGAGATCAGATTGGGTGTTCCCGCCGAAGCCAGGCCCGACAATCCGCCGATGTTCTCAAAGCGTGTCGCGTCGCCGGTATACACGTAAAACGCCCCGCCCGCGGCATAGCTCATCAACGCGTCATTCTGCATCTGGAAGTAGCCCAGGTTGCTTCCTGTGCTGCCTGTAACGGTGACACTATTGGCGACCAGCGCACCCACCACGCCCTGGCGCCGCAACGAAACCATGTCCGGCGTGAAGACGCTGCCCGCCACCGTGCCGCCAACAAAGATCCGCTGTCCCACCACAAGAGACGCGTCATTGAAAAGCTGCTGGGTTAGCAGATTGTCGAAGAAGCAGATGTCGTACGTCGCAACACCGTTGAGGTTGATGGTCTGAACTGTATCTACCGGAATTACGCCTGAAGTTCCCAGTTCCTCGCCCACCCACATCGTCACCGACTGGACTGGCCCGGTACTCGGATTCACGGCCAAGACTCGCCCGGAGATGAACGCCTGATCGGTCGTAATCAGTTCCACGCCGCTCGCCAAAATGCTGCCGTCAGCCTGCATGGTCCCGATTACAGAGACGATCGCATTCGGAGTCAGCGTGCCCAGATTGTTGCCGGAGTTGTACAGCGTATTAGCGTTCACGTCGATCGTTCTCTGGAAACCATAGGGTCCCTGCATGACGAACGTGTTCGCTGATGTACTGACCGAGACTACATTTCCCGTGAAGTCGGTGATCTCACCCAGTTCCTCCGAAGCCGAGACTGCAGCCACGCTGATTACCGGATTGATCGTGCCCGTAATCTGCCCGCTGCCATTGGTTGTCAGCGAGTCTCCCACGTTGAAGTCAATATGCAGCCCCGCCAACCCATTGCTGCTCACCACCAGCGGCGCTCCCGCCGGGAAGGGAACCGTCACCGTGGTTTGCGAAAACGATCCCGTCAACATCTGCACGGAAGGCGGCGTACTATTCACATCCACCCAGTTGATTACCGGCGCTGGAGTAGTGTTCTCAAACGTGAAGGTCACGCTGTTGTAGTTGCCGGGAGCGATGGTGTTGAAAGCCAGAAGCGAGCGCAGACCCATCAGTCGAGCAAAATCTACCGCGGTGGGGGTCGATAGCGCAGTCGCGGTCGACGAACTACTGTTAAGGGTGATTTTATCGATGGTGACATTAAAGCCAACCACCGAAGACACGGGCGCATCTTCCCCCGTCACAAACACCGAGGCAGAATTGTTCTGCGAAATACTCTGATTAGAGCTGCTGGCGCCGCCGCAGCCGATCGTAGCGGCGATGGCAAGCAAGAGGGCAAAAAGCAGGGCGCGTTTCATGGCGAAAATCCTCCGAGCCGATTCCTTGCGGGGGTGAATCTTCGACTCACAAAAATTGAACACGCCGAACCTATCAAAGTTGTCTGCTGCGGGTTGTTACAGAGCGGGAGAATTCAAAACGAAAGTAATATGACGGGAGTTACCACCGCGCGGAGATGGACTTGTGTGGAGCGGGCACTCTTGCCCGCTGCTTTTACCAGCACCCCAAAATCAGCGGGCAAAGCCCGCCCTGAGCTTGTCGAAGGGAGTGCCCGCTCCACAAACAAATGAAGTGCCGCAAGAGCGCCTACTTCAATTCCAGCACTTCTTTTTCCTTGGCCTTGCTCATCTCTTCCATCTTCTTGATTTCATCATCGGTAAGCTTCTGGATTTCTTCCAGCGAGCGCTTTTCCTCGTCTTCCGTGATCTTCTTGTCTTTGAGCGCTTTCTTGATCGCGTCGTTGCCGTCGCGCCGAATGTTGCGCACCGCCGTGCGGTGCTCTTCCAGAGCTTTGTGCAAGTGCTTGACCATGTCCTGCCGGCGCTCCTGGGTGAGCGGCGGCACGGGCACGCGAATCATCTTGCCGTCGTTCATCGGATTCAGCCCCAGATCGCCGGAGCGAATGGCCTTCTCAATCGCGCCCAGCGACGAAGGATCGAACGGCTGCACCGTGATCAGTTGCGCCTCCGGCGCATGCACCTGCGCTATCTGGTTCAGCGGCATCTGGTTCCCGTAATAATCCACGCTCACGGTGTCCAGCATATGCACCGAGGCGCGACCGGTGCGGGTCGCCGCCATCGCCTTGCGGAAATCTTCGACGGCCTTTTCCATGCGCGTCTTCAGCTGTACGTACGTCTCTTTCAGCCCCGTGATCGCCGCCATTGTTGCTTGCGCCATAAGGTCAGCTCCTTCACTTCCGAAAAACGTTGAATTATAAACTGCGAAGGTTCGTAGAACGCTCAAAAAGATGGTCGTGTCTGTCGCAACGCCCCGGCCTTGAATTCAACGTTGATGCGGACTGGGCTCGGCTTGCCATCACACAAGGCGGGGTCGAATCGCCATTTGCGGACCGTGCTCATAGCGTCCTTGTCATAGCCTTTACTACCCGATGACTGGAAGAGTTGGGGATCCCGGACCAACCCCTTCTCGTCTACCAAAATGCTAATTATCGCGACACCGCGGTCGTAGAAGTACGTCGGCGAAGGATTGTGGCTCGCCCTTGGAGGCGCGCAATTCTTCTTTGAACCATCTGCCGTTTGGGAGTGAACCGTGCATATCGGGGACATGCCGAATATGATCAAGGCAACCAACAGGCGGGAATACATCATCGGTCCTCCTAAGCGCTCACCGTCGATCCGATTTTCTCACCTAGCACTACCCGCCGGATGTTTCCATGATGGTTCAGATTGAAGATCACGATGGGCAGGTTGTTGTCCTTGCACAGACTGATCGCAGTCGAGTCCATGACCTTCAGCCCCAGCTTCAGCACGTCCATATAAGTAATCTGATTGAACTTTCGCGCCCCATCCACCTTCATCGGATCGGCGTCGTAGATGCCGTCCACCTTGGTCGCCTTCAGAATGGCATCGGCCTTGATCTCCATCGCGCGCAGCGACGCCGCCGTGTCGGTCGAGAAATAAGGATTGCCGGTTCCCCCCGCAAAAATCACTACGCGCCCTTTCTCGAGATGCCGAATCGCCCGCCGCCGGATGAACGGTTCCGCAACCTGATTCATTTCGATCGCCGACTGCACCCGCGTGTACACCCCCTGCTTCTCGAGGGCGTCCTGCAGCGCCAGCGCGTTGATCACAGTCGCCAGCATCCCCATGTGATCGGCCGAGACGCGGTCCATGTCCTTGGCCTGGTGGGCCACGCCGCGGAAGAAATTCCCTCCGCCCACCACGATCGCGATCTGCACGCCCAGCTTGTGCACGTCGCCGATTTCAGCCGCAATTCCGTGGATGCGCTCCGTCTCCACGCCAAAGCCCTGGTTTGCCGCCAGCGCCTCGCCGGAAAGTTTGAGCAAAATACGTTTAAAAGCAGGAGTCGGGGTCGGTGTAGTCATGATCAATAGTCAGTAGCCATACTTCTGTTAGGGGCGTCATCCCGAAGCCCCGCGCTTTCTGGTAGACCCCCGGCTTTTGGCCGGGGCGGCGCAGCCGCGGGGCGAGGGATCTCACGTGCAACAAAATGTTCCGCAAGGGAGATCCTTCGCTCCGCCTGAAAGGCGGCTGCGCTCAGGATGACCCACGAACCAAGGAAACAAAAAAAGGCGCCCCGCAGGGCGCCCAAATCACTCGCCTTTCGGCTCTGTAGGCTTCGTCACGGCAACCGTCTCGCCCGCGTCACCCACCTTGAAGCGCGCGAAGCGGCGCACCGCGATGTTCTCGCCCAGCTTGCCGATCTTCGATGCGATCAGCTGCCCGATCGAAATGGTCTGGTCCTTGATGAAAGGCTGCTCCAGCAGGCAGACCTCCTCATAGAACTTTTCCATCTTGCCGTTGACCATCTTCTCGGCGATATTCGCCGGCTTGCCGCTGGCGATCGCTTGCGCCAGGAAGATTTCCTTCTCTCTCGCAAAGTCCGCCGGCGTGACATCCTCCTTACGCACATATTTTGGATCGCTGGCCGCAATGTGCATCGCGATGTCGTGCACCAGTTCCTTGAAGTCGTCGGTCCGCGCCACGAAATCGCTCTCGCAGTTCACTTCGACGAGCACACCAATCTTGCCGCCCGCATGAATGTAGCTGGCCACCGATCCCTCACTCGTCACACGCGCCGCCTTCTTGGCTGCCACCGAAACGCCCTTCTTGCGCAGAACCACGACCGCCTGCTCCATATCGCCCTTGGCCTCGGTCAGGGCCTGTTTGCAATCCATCATCGGAGCCCCGGTCTTCTCCCGGAGCTCTTTCACTTGTGCCGCAGAAATATTCACTGTAGTCGTACCCATATCAAGATTTCCTTCGTAGAGACGTAGCTTGCTACGTCTCTTCTCACCACATGCTGGTCTGCCGCTACCGGCACGAGACGTTGCAAGCAACGTCTCTGCACTTGGATGCCCGTATAAAATGAAACCCGCGCCGGACGACCCGCGCGGGTCAGATTTCCAAAGCCCGGTTTTTGTCTTCGCGAACGACCACCGACAAACGACCAGCGACCGCTCTTAAACCGTCTGACTCTCGACCTTCGGCAACTCCGCCTCTTCGGTCGCAGCCACCGGCTTCTTGTGTGTCCCCGGCCCCAGCACCTCTTCCATGCTGATCTCTTCCGAAGTGTCAATCGTGGATTCCTGCACCGGAGGCTCGCTGACCGCAGCCTGCGCCGCGTCGGCCGCGGCCTGCATGTCGGCTACCTGCTTGTCGGTCATCAGCTGCGCGCCCTCGGCAATCGATTCCGAAATCTTCGAGGTAAACAGCCGGATCGCTCGCAGCGCATCATCGTTGCCCGGAATCACATAATCCACTTCGCTGGGATCGCAGTTCGTATCCACCACCGCGACCACCGGAATTCCCAGCTTCCTCGCCTCGCGCACCGCAATCTGTTCCTTGTTGGAATCAACCACAAAGATCGCATCGGGCAACCGGCTCATATTCTTGATACCGGCCAGGTTGGCCTGCAAATGCTTGCGCTCGCGTTCGAGCTTGATGACTTCCTTCTTGGGCAGCAGCTCGTAGCGGCCGTCCGTGGCCATCTCGTCGAGCTCCTTCAGCCGCTTCACCGACTTCTGCACCGTAACCCAGTTGGTGAGCAGCCCGCCCAGCCAGCGCTGGTTGATGTAGAACATCCCGCAGCGTTGCGCCTCTTCGGCAATCGCGTCCTGCGCCTGGCGCTTGGTGCCCACGAACAGCACAATGCGGCCGTCCGCTGCCAGGTCCTGCACGAACTTCGACGCCTCTTTGAACATCTTCAGCGTCTTCTGCAGGTCGATGATGTAAATCCCATTGCGCTCTCCGAAGATGTATTCCTTCATCTTGGGATTCCAGCGCTTGGTCTGATGCCCGAAGTGGACGCCCGCTTCGAGCAACTCCTTCATGGTGATAGTAGCCAATGAACCTCCTCTTTAGTCTGCATCCTTTGCGCTAAACTGCCGCTCCAGATTGCCATTCCCGCCCCGTACGCGAGGCACGGGAAGAATTGAACACCTAAAACAAATCACTCGTAGAGACGTAGCTCGCTACGTCTCTTTTCGCCGCAGGCTGATCTGCCGGCGTCAGCAGAGACGTTGCAAGCAACGTCTCTACAGAACTAGCGCTTCGAGAACTGGAACCGCTTCCTTGCGCCCTTCTGTCCATACTTCTTACGCTCTTTGCCGCGCGAGTCCCGGCTGACCATGCCCTCGGACTTCAACTTCTTCCGCAGCTCCGCATTGAACAGCATTAGCGCTCGCGCAATTCCCAGCTTCACCGCGTCGGCCTGCCCGCGCACGCCTCCGCCCAGCACATTGGCGATGACGTTGAACGTTGCCGCCGTCTCCGACGATGCCAGCGGCGCCTTCGCCGCCGACCTCTGCGCCGGAGTCACGAAGTACTCTTCAAAGGCGCGTCCGTTCACCTTGAACTCGCCGCTGCCCGGGCGCAAATAAACACGGGCAATCGCCGTCTTGCGCCGTCCCGTTCCGTAATATTGAACTAACTCTGCCATGTAAGCTTCTAGCTCCTAATCTCATTCGTAGAGACGTTGCTTGCTACGTCTCTTCTCGCCACGTGCCGAACAGTCTGTGCCCGGCAAGAGACGTTGCAAGCAACGTCTCTACGACGGCCTAAGCCCGCACTTCCAGCTTATAATCCTGCGGCTTCTGCGCCTGATGCGGATGCTTGTCGCCCTTGTACACATTCAGCTTCGACAACATGTGCGCCGCCAGTTTGTTCTTCGGCAGCATGCGCTTCACCGCCGCTTCAATCACTGCCTCCGGCCTCCGCACCATCCGCTTCTTGTACTCTTCCGTCCGCAATCCGCCGGGGTATCCGGTGTAATGCTGATACACCTTCTGCTCAGCCTTCATGCCGGTCGTCCGGATCTTCTCCGCATTAATCACGATCACATGATCGCCGGTATCGAGAAACGGCGTGTACTGCGGGTTCTCTTTGCCCATGAGGATGCGCGCCACCTGCGAAGCCAGCCGCCCGAGCGTCTGCCCGTCCGCATCCACGACGTACCACTTGCGCACAATTTCCCCCTGTTTGGGGAAATAGGTTGACATCGGAAACTCTCCCAGATTGAAAAAAGGCTGCGAAAGAAAAACCGCTCGTTGATTCCCCGGCGAGGACGCCAGGACCATCAGGCGGGCAACCACACTGCTACCAAAGTCTTTACGATAGCGTAAGCTGCAAAGAATTGTCAACGCTATGTAACGCCTAAAGTACCGGTGTTACTGTAGGCCTCGGAGGATCCTAATGAAACTTCTCTGCACAATCCTTGGTGTTTCCCTAATGCTGTCCCTCCCCGCCTTGGCGCAACACGGTGGCCACGGAGGAGGCGGCGGTCATGCCGTTGGCGGCGGATACATTCCCAAGCATGGTCCACCGCCGTCGCATGGCGCGCCGGCCAGACCCGCGGGTCGCGATGAAGAAGGCCATCCCGAGGCCCCTCACGTTCACCACAACGGCCAGTGGGTTGGACACGACGCCGGCCGCAATGATGCCCGCTTCCATCTCGATCACCCCTGGGAGCACGGCCGCTTTACCGGCGGCTTTGGCCGCGGCCATGTCTGGCGCATTGCCGGAGGCGGCCCCAGCCGCTTCTGGTTTGGCGGCTTCTACTTCAGTGTCGCGCCTTTTGACTTGGGCTACTGCGGCGACTGGCTGTGGGATAGCGACCAGGTCGTCATCTATGAAGACCCCGACCACGATGGCTGGTATCTCGCCTACAATGTGCGTCTGGGTACCTACGTTCACGTCCAGTATATGGGCCAGTAGTCGTCTTTCTCGGCTAAATCACGTCTCGAGGTCGGAGGGCGAAACCCGCTCCACCTTTGTCATCCTGAGCGAAGCGAAGGACCTCTGCACTCCTTGCCTCGTCGACGCGACGAACGGATGTAGAGACCCTGCGGCGCCAAAAGTGGTGCCTCAGACAGTTCATGACTAGCGTGAGAAAGAAAGAGTGAGAGCGCCCAGATGCGGGGGCCGGGCTACTCGTACGCCAGCGCGTCAATCGGATCCTTCTGCGCGGCCTTGAACGCCGGATATAACGCCCCCGCCAGCGCTCCCGCTATTGCAATCAACGTAGCCCGCAGCACCCAGGTGTTGCTCCAAAACAGACGCAATACCGGCTTTTCAAACATGATCACGCGCCGCGTTAGCATACTAATAAGAATTCCCGCAACAATTCCCACCGCGGCCAGCAGTACCGTCTCCCGCAGCACCACGTTGACGATGTAGAGCTTCGATGCCCCCAGCGATTTCAGAATCCCGATCTCGCGCGTCCGCTCCATAACCGCCGTGTACATCGACTGGAAAATCACCAGAAATCCCACGATCACCGCGACGGCAATCACGATCTTGATGGCAAGATCAAATCCGGGCAGATTATCGGGAGTCATCATCGACAAGTATTCCTGCATCGATCGAACCGAATACTTCTCCATCCCCGGCTGATCCTGAATGGATTTCATCACCGCGCCGGCACTCGCAGGGTCGTCGAGTTTCACGTAGAACACCGAAGTACGGCCCTCCGCCCCAATCAGATCCTGCATAGTCTCCAGCGGAAGGAATTTGCGCCCACCTTTTCCATGCGGAACGATGCCGCAAATACGAAAAGGTTGATTCAGTACCTCGATCGTGTCGCCGACTTTCTTATGGTTCATGGAGGCGAAATAATCGTCCACGATCGCGTCGTTCGGCCCCTGAAACGGCCCACCGGAAAAATACCGGAATTTCGGTGGAAGCTGGTCATAAGTAGCGAGATCGATTCCGTAATCAATCTCCAGCGGTTTCTGGCTAAACGCCCAGATGACCGGAGCCGCCACGGCCACATGCGGCATTTTTCGCAACACGTCGCCCACCTTGACCGAAATCGGAGCGCCCGACATCCCCACCAGCCCCGCTGAACCCGGCGGCATCACCATCAGATCCGCCCCCACGCCCATCTGGCTTTCCTTCGATCCGTTCAGCAGTCCGTAGAACAGCGCCACCACCAGCAGAATCATCGAGACTTCGAGCGCAATCGCACTCATGGTGATCACCGACCGCGTCGGTCGATGCATCAGGTTGGCGACCACCATTTTGTTCATCATAGAAAAGGCCGTCCCGGCAACAACCTCGGCGGGTGCCCCATCCTAGCCGCGCACTTTGCAGCTAGGGTGGGGATTTTGAGTTTCAATATCGCGTGTCAATGAGGTGCTTCACCGGCTGCTGGCATCATTCGAAACCGGTGTCACCAAGCTCGACTGCGGGCGGTCCAGGTGCACTACCTCCGCCCCCGCCGGCTGTTCCAGCACAAACTGCTCATCCGTCAACGGCTTGTTGATGTCCACCTTCAGCATGTTCAGCGTGATGTCGTACTCTTCCTGCGGACGGTAGATCTCGATACGCGACGGGTAGTTGACGCCGTCGTAGTCCTTATACTCCGCATATTTCGCATCGGTCGCGACCTTGCCATCTTCATCGTAGATGTACTGCCGGTGCGGCTGCAGATCCACGCGGCTGAACACGATCTTCCGCGAGAGCCCCCACTTTTCACCGTACTTGCGGATCACCGTCAGTTCGTAATCTTCCTGCAACACGCGGTGCCCCTTGGCATCGTGCAGGGTCTCGTACCCATTCTCCAGCACCGCGATCTCGGAGTCTGGATCAATGCGAGGGATCAGCAACGCATCATAGATGTTCTGCGGCCGGATGCTCTCCATCGGCTGATCGGTGATCAGCGTCGGCACCGCGTTGAGCCCGACCACAAAACGATTCTTCGGTGGAATCCAGAGCTTGAACTGCTTGCCGTCGCTGACCATGTCAAACGCCGTCGTGCGCACGATCGGCATCAGCCCGACCATGTGCAACTCGGCCGGCTTGCGCGCCAGCACGTACCCGCGGATTTCCTTGTAGTCGGTGACGTGCCCCTTCTTGATGCCGCCCGCCGACGTGTCGATATCCACCGTCGCCTTCAGGGACCGGATCGTCTCCCCCTGTTGGTTAATGCGGTCGATCAGCCCCTGCTGCGTGGACTCTTTGAGCGGAGTCTTCGAGTACTGTTCTTCCACCGGGCGGGTCCGGAACAAACACCCGGTCGTGGGCAGCACTACCAAAACCAGAATGAAGGCCCAATAGGGCGAACCACGTCTCATGAAGATAAAAGAAAGCCTCTAAAGCATTTGAGTATACAGCGCCGGAAAGGTCGCAACAGGTTGTAAGGCTAGTTATTCCCCCCGATTTCTGCCCGCATCAGCTGAACTGTCGCTCCGGCTAAGGCGATCTCCATGAAAAGCAACCACTTATAGCCTTATCTGGCGAGCACCAAAGTCAGACACACTATCGTCAGCTCCCCTCATTGCCGGAGTCATCTAAACTTGTGGTAGCGTGTGAGACCGCCATGCGTAAGATCGTCTGGCTCATCCTGATCGCAGTCGTCGCTGCCGCGGGATGGTTTACTTGGGCTGTGTTGACGCCAACCGAACCGTCAGGGCAGACCTTTGTCCTCCTCCACCCGGGATACTCCACGCGTCGCATCGCCGCCGAACTCAAAGCCGCCGGCATCATTCGAAGCCAAGAGGCATTCGTACTCTGGCATTATGTCCACCGCGAGCGCTCGCTCAAAGCCGGCGAATACCTTTTCGACAAGCCCGCCAACATCATCGACATTCAGAAGCGCCTGCGCCGTGGGGACGTCTACTTCCGTACCGTAGTCGTTCCCGAAGGCTACACCATGTTCGACATCGCCCGCGCCATCGAAGCCGCGGGACTTGGCCCCGCCGACGACTTCCTGAAAGTCGCGCAGTCCGATACGTCTCTCGTTGCCGACATCGCCCCCGACGCGCACTCGCTCGAGGGCTATCTTTTCCCTGACACCTACGAATTCACGCGCATGATGACCATGCACGACATGGCCGCCGCCATGGTGAAGCAGTTCCGCCAGGTGGCCCGCCAGATCGGCTTGATCGAAGGCCCGACCCTGATCGCCAGTCGCGAAGCCCAACCGAACTCTGCCCCCGATCCGATCCCGGCCGGCCAGCCGAATGAAATCGAACGCACCGTCACCATTGCCTCTATCGTCGAAAAGGAAACTTCCGTCCCCGAAGAGCGCCCGCTCGTAGCCAGCGTCTACTACAATCGCCTGAACAAGAAGCTCGCCCTCGACGCCGACCCCAGCATCATCTACGCTGAACTTCTGGCCGGAAGCTATCAGGGCGCGCTGCACCATGCGGACATGCAGTTCGCCTCACCCTACAACACCTACCGCAACGCTGGCCTACCACCCGGCCCCATTGGCAATCCCGGACGCAGCGCCCTCGAAGCCGCCATGCACCCTGCCCAAACCGACTACTACTATTTCGTCGCCGACGCCCAAGGCCACCACCGCTTCGCCCGCAGTTTCGAAGAACACACTAAGAACGTAGCCGCCTACCGCAAAGCCATGCGCTCCCGCTAATCACGTCCCATGTAGGGACAGCCGCCCCCGGCTGTCCGCGGAGCGAAGCTCCGCAGCCCGGTCAGACGGCCGCCCCCATTGGGTGCCCCACCCTTGTCGCGCCTTTTGCGACAGGGTGGGGATTTTCGCTGCGGCCTATAATCCCGCTGTGCCCCCCACTCCAACCCCCGCTCCCCACCGCGTCCTCGGCCTCGACGTCGGCTCGCGCCGCATCGGCATCGCCGTCTCCGATCCCCTAGGCATCACCGCTCAGGGGCTTGAAACTCTCCAGCGCAAGAACAAGCGCCACGACTTCGCCTACCTCGAACGTGTGATTCGTGAATACGAGGTGAAGGAGATCGTGGTCGGCCTCCCGCTGCGTATGAGTGGCGCAGAAGGAACCCAATCAGAAAAGATGCGGACCTTCGCGGACGACCTGCAGAAACGCTTCCGCCTGCCCGTTCATCTTTGGGACGAACGCCTCACCTCCGCCGAAGCTAACCGCCTACTGCGTGAAACCGAACTTTCGATCGAGAAACGAGGCAAAGCCGTGGACCGCATGGCCGCAATCCTGATTCTGCAGGCATGGATGGAAAGCCGTTCGGCCTAGCCTCAGAACTCGCGAACACACCAGTGTCCTGCGCTAAGTTATTTATAAACAATTGCTTTCGAAAAATCCGCTCCGATTCGACACCTCCTCCGGGTAGTGGCTCAGTTTGGATTGAACTCGCTTCCGGCGTCACCCGGAAGGCCCGCGTTCTCCCCAGCGGGCCGAGTGATCTCCCGCCACGGTCTGCGGAGGGAGATCCCTTCGGCTGCGCTCAGGCAGGCTCCTCCCTCCGCCTGAAAACCAGCTGCGCTCGGGATGATCCATCCTCGATGACGGCCAATTCAAACTAAACCCCACCCTCCTCCGACCTGCCTTGCTTTCGTCCCATTACGGGAGTACCATATTCGTAGTAGTGACGACGTTTCTCCCCGCGACCCGCAACCTTTCTTGGGTGCCCAATATGAGCGGTTCCGATTTGAATTTCCACATCGGCGACAAGGTCGTCTATCCCAATCACGGCGTTGGTGTCATTGAGCAGGTCGGGAGCCGGTCCATTGGCTCAACCGTGGAAAAGTTCTACCTGCTGCACATCAAGGCCAGCAGCCTCAAAGTCATGGTGCCTTGCCAGAACGCGGGCAACGTCGGTATGCGGCGCGTCGTGCGCAACGGCGAGGTCCAGAAGGTGCTGGATTTGCTTTCAGTTAGTGAAAATGGCAGCAACGGCGACTGGAAGGACCGCTTCAAAGAAAACTCCGACCGCATGCGCACCGGATCGTTGCTCGAGGTTGCCGGCGTCCTGAAGAACCTGATCGCCCTGCACCAGGCCAAGCCGCTCTCCTTCCGCGAAAAGAAGATGCTCGAGCGCGCCCGCTATCTCCTGGTGAGCGAACTGGCCATGTCCCGCAACTGCGAAGAATCCAAAGTCGAGGAACTCCTCACCCTCACCCTGGCAAAATGCAAGCTGCGCTTCCCCGAAGCGTCAGAATTCCAGGCTTAAAGCCACGGAGCCGCGGACACCGTCAGCCTCGTACCAATGTGAGTTTGAAGAGTAGACTTCCCTCCAGTTTCCGATTTGCTTGATCAGCGTGCGATCGGCTGCGAGTCATGAAACTGTTTTCTGCACATGCAGACCTCTGCCTGGATTACAGTATCCGGGTCGGTTTACTGCTGAGATAAGTCACGCGGACAGCAGCGACGATCGCGCCTTACCTGCGAGTGCGATTAAGGAGGGACTGTGAAGAATCCGCTTCGTCCAGAGGGCTCGGTTTCCCGGCGTAAGTTCTTAGGGCAAACTGCCGCAGCCGCGATCGGTCTTGCCATCGTTCCACGCCGGGTGTTGGGCGGCGCAGGGTATGTTCCCCCTAGCGACAAGGTTAACATTGCTTTCATCGGAGTCGGGGCACAAGGCTTGCGCGTCATGCTTCGCTTTCTGCGCGAGCCAGACGTACAAGGCATTGCGGTCTGCGACGTCAACAAGACTGGCGCAAACTATCCCCAATGGGACACGCATGAGTTCTGCAAGTCTGTCCGCAAGCTCCTCGGTGTCGACAGCGGCTGGGATTGGCTCAGCCCCGACCAACCCATACAGTTGACCCATTCTCTCGGTGTCACAAGTGGCGTTGCTGGCCGCGAACCTTGCCAGAAAATCGTCGACGCCTATTACGGTACTCAGCAGCGCTCTGGCCAGTACCACGGCTGTTCGGCCTACAACGACTTCCGCGAACTGCTCGAGAAGCAGAAGGATCTAGACGCCGTTGTCGTGTGTACCACGGACAACCTGCACGCGGCGGTGTCAGCGGCGGCGATGAAGAAGCGCAAACACGTCTTCTGTCAGAAGCCGCTGACGCATACCATCTATGAAGCACGTCGCATTGCGGAAATTGCGCGGGAAACTGGCGTGGCCACTCAGATTGCCGTCGCTAACCAGGCATCCGAAGCCACCCGCTTGCTCTGCGAATGGATCTGGGACGGCGCCATTGGCCCGGTGCGTGAAGTGATGAACTGGTCCAGCCGTCCTTTCTGGCCGCAGGGGCTCGAACATCCCAAAGAGGCGGAGCCTGCGCCCGATGGCCTGGATTGGGACCTTTGGCTCGGCCCGGCTGCAGAACGCCCCTTCAACCACGCTTACTTGCCATTCGTATGGCGTGGGTGGTTCGATTTCGGTTGCGGCGCTCTTGGCGACATGGGCTCCTACAGTTACGACACAATTTTCCGCGTGCTAAGGCTAGAGGCGCCGGTGAACGTGGAAGCCAGTTCCACGGATCGCTACGAAGGAACGTACCCGATGGCTTCGATCATCCGCTATGACTTCCCGGCCCGAGGCGAAATGCCGCCAGTGAAATTCACATGGTACGACGGCGGTCTAAAGCCGCCGCGCCCCGACGAATTGGAGGAGAATCGTCCTTTCAAGGGGGATGGCGAAGAAGAGGACGAAGGACTTCTGTTCGTAGGAGACCGCGGCAAAATTCTCTGCCGATTCAACGGCGGCAATCCAAAGATCATTCCCCAAACAAAAATGGACAGCTACAAGCAGCCCCCGCAAACGTTGCCCAGATCACCAGGCAACGAGCGCGAATGGCTTGACGCCTGCAAGGGAGGTAAAGTGAAGCCGGGCGGGAATTTTGAATTCGAGGGGCTGGTCACCGAGACCTTGCTGCTCGGGAATGTCGCCGTCCGTTCGGGGCAAAAACTGGGTTGGGATCGTTCCAACCTGAACGTCAGCAACTCCGAACTACAGAAGTATGTACGTCCCGATCGCCGCATCGGCTGGGAACTCTAGCGTGGTGTCCCGTTAGTTCGTGTCAAAAGTTTGCGAGCTTTGAAAGGGCGCGCCTGAGGGTCGCCCTTTGCCCTTTGCCGGAGTTTTTCGCAACCTGTTCAGCCGCGGGGGCAAGGAGACCAAGACTTGGCGTCCGACCTTATTCGCGGATTTCCGGGACGTGACACTAGAGCGCTTTCAAGTGGGGTGACTGTGCGTCTGAAGAAACGCCTTGAAAGGTCAAGGGTGTGCGCGAGCACAAAATTCTGGGGAATGGTGCGGCAGAACCTTCCAAACTTCAGCCGCGGAGCGGCGACATAATTTAGCCCAGGGCGTAAGCCCTGGGTAAAATCGGGGAGACTGGAAGGGAGCCCCGTAGGGACGACAGAAGCTCTCGCCATACTCTTCCCGCCGCGCCGTGGTCAACAGAAGCCCATCAGGCGAGATGATTTCAAAAGTCGCTCTTCCCAGCCTCCCGGGGAGGTGTAACGGAAGTAATCTGCAGGCTTTCAAACGACACTCGGCATTCCCGATTAACTCCCATAGAATTGGGACGGATGAGTCTGTTCCAACGCCACCGTTGGTTTGTCGTAGCGGCTGGGATCACTCTGGCTTTTACGGTAGTGTCGCTGACCGTCCACAAAAGCGACGGATTGACCGCATTCGCCGATGTTGGGGGCCTCATCGTGATGCTGCTGGCCGCCGGGGTAACGCTGGCGAGCGCAATTCACAGCCCAAGCCCGGAACGCGGGTTTTGGTTGCTCATGACGCTGGGGTTGGCGCTGTGGGCCTGCAACCAGGCTTCTTGGGCCTATTGCGAGATGGTGCTGCGGCAGCCCATTCCCGACCCGTATTTCTTCGACATCGTTCTCTTCTTCCACGTGCTGCCGATGATCGCCGCTGTGGGTTGGCGTCCGGACCTGGTCAAGCAGGAAGGGCGGATGCATCGCAGCCTGCTGAATTTCCTCATGCTGGTGGGTTGGTGGATTTTTCTTTACGCTTTTCTCGTGTTTCCGCACCAGTACGTGGTGCTGAACATTGCGCTTTACGACCGCTACTACGACGGCCTCTATCTGCTGGAGAATTTCCTGCTGTTGGCCGTCTTGGGCCTGGCCGCGTTGACCAGTTCCGGCGGTTGGCGGCGGCTCTATCTAAATTTCCTTGCCGTCGCCGCTCTCTACGGCATTGACTCTCAGCTCCTCAACCGGGCGGTGGTAAACGGCTCCTACTATTCCGGCAGTCTGTATGACGTCCCTCTGATTGGAACTGCGCTGTGGATGGGGGCCACCGCACTGTCGGCGCGGCAGTGGGAGCTGAAGAGTGCAGAGTTCCGGTTGGACTCGCGATGGAAGAAACTCGTCCCCCGGCTCGCCATGCTGGCCATTCTCTCGCTACCCGCCCTCGGCTTGTGGACGGCCTTGTTCGACAAGTCATCCCCTCCCGAGCGAACCTTCCGAATCTTTTCGGTGTTGGCCGCGATGTTGTTATTGGGAACTTTCGTCTTCCTGCGCCAGTATCTGCAGGACCAGGCGCTGATGAGCCTGCTGCGGGAGTCGCGCCGCGGCTATGACAGCCAGAAACGCTTGCAGAATCAGTTGGTGCAGAAAGAGAAGCTGGCTTCGTTGGGCACGCTGGTGGCGGGAGCCGCCCGCGAGATTGACGTCCCTCTGAAAGCCATCATGAGTTATTCGGAGCGGCTCTGGGCTCAAGAGCGGTTGACCGATGAGCAGAACAAACTGATTCGCAAAATTGTGACCCAGGCGCAGCGGACGCGAGACCTCGTCGCCAATCTTCTGAGCTTTGCCCAGCAAGTGCCGGGAGAAAAAGCGGTCGCGGATCTGGCCCTACTGCTCCACCGCGCCCGGCAGATGATGGAATCGCGCTACGCCGGCGGCAAGATTCAGGTGACTGTCTCCATCGAACCGGGTCTCCCCCGGGTGCATGGCAACGCAAACCAACTTTTTCAGGCCTTCATCGAGATCATCGAGAACGCTATGGACGCTCTGCAGGAAGCCGGCGGCGGATCCCTTGAAATTAGCGCCGCCCGGCAGGGTGCGGAAGTCGTCCTGCAATTTTCCGATACCGGTCTCGGAATTCGCGAGCCCGACCGAGTCTTCGATCCCTTTTACACCACCAAGCCCGTAGGCAAGGGCACCGGACTGGGCCTCAGCGCCGTATATGGTGTGGTCCAGGACCACGGCGGTCAGATCACCTGCCAGAACAAGCCGCAGGGTGGGGCCCTGTTTGTGGTGAAGTTTCCAGCAGCCGCCGAGCCGGCAGCACAAGTCGCGGGAGCGGCTGGGGCCTGACCGAACCGACGCAAAGCCGAAGCTAAAAGCCACCGAGTTTCTCGTTACCCCGCTTCGCCCTTCGAGTTTTCCCCTCTTCTTTGGTTCGCGCGTCCTTCCTGTAACATAAACCGTGATGCCCGGCGACCTGATTCACAATTCCGCGCGCGTCCTTGAGTTCGACTCTCTGCGCGAGCTTCTCCGCGGATACGCCTCCTCCCCGCTCGGGCAGCGCCGCATCGCGGCGCTGACTCCCTCCACCGACCGCGACTGGATCGAAAGCCAGCAGGAACTGGCCAGCGAAATTCGGGAATTCCGGCGCGTTGGCGGACGATTTGATTTCTCCGGCCTGGCCGAGATCGACCACCTCGTCGAGAAGTCGCGCGTCGCCGGAGCAGCCCTCGAAATCACCGAGATTCGCGACGTGATCCTGGCGGTGGATCGGGCAGCGGAGTGGCGCGAAATCGCCCTGCACCCGCCCGCCACGATGAAATCGGAATGGCGCGGCGTGCACGCACTCTCCGACCAGGTGGCAGACTTCACCGACTTTCTACGCGCCTTCCGCAACAAGATCCAGCCCGATGGAACGCTCGAAGACAAAGCCTCGCCCGAGCTCGCTCGCTTGCGCCGCGAAATCGAAAAGCAGCGGCGCGCAATCCAGGATTCGCTGCGCAGCTATTTGCGCCGCCTGGCCGAAGGTGGCGCGGTGCAGGAAGAGCTAGTCACCATCCGCGGCGAGCGCTTCGTCATTCCCGTCAAGGTCGAGCAAAAGCGGCGCGTGCAGGGCGTAGTGCACGGCGCCAGTTCCAGCGGCCAGACCGTCTTCGTCGAGCCCCTGGAGACGATCGAGCAAAACAACGAACTGGTTCGCCTGCTGGAAGAGGAACTCGCCGAGATTCACCGCATCCTCCTCGAAATGACGCAACGCATCGGCACTGAGGCCGACGCCATTCTGGCCGCGCTCGACGCGCTCACCGAACTGGAATTGCAATTTGCCAAAGCGCGTTTCGCCGAAGACTACAACTGCGTAGCCGTGAAGCTGACGGCAGACCAGCAAGAAGCCGGGGATCAAAAGGCCGCGGATCAGCAAGAACCATGTGGGGACGGCCGCCTCGGCCGTCCGGCGAGCGAAGCTCGCCTCCTTCTGCACAACGCCCGCCATCCACTTCTGGAAAGAAATCTCAAAGCCAAGACCGCCTCCATAGTGCCCATCACTGTCGAACTGGAAGGCCCTCAGCGCCAGCTAATCATCACCGGCCCCAACACCGGCGGAAAAACCGTAGCCCTGAAAACTGTAGGCCTTCTGGCGCTCATGGCCCAGTCGGGCCTTCCCGTTCCCGCCGACCGAGCCGAACTGCCAGCGTTCGACGCCGTCCTCGCCGACATCGGCGACTATCAGTCGATCGAGCAGAACCTCTCCACCTTCTCAGCCCACGTCACGAACATTGATTTCATCTCCCGCACCGCAACGGTGCATTCTCTCGTGTTGCTTGATGAACTGGGTTCCGCGACCGATCCGGAAGAGGGCGCCGCTCTGGCCGTCGCGATCGCCCAACATTTTCGCCGCATCGGCTCGATGACGGTGATCTCCACCCATCACACTTCGCTCAAGGTCTACGCCGCGAATACGCCGGGCGTCCTCAACGCGTCGGTGGGCTTCAACGAAAAGACGCTACAGCCAACCTACGAGCTGAAAGTCGGCGTTCCCGGCGCCTCTGCCGGAATCAACATCGCGCAGCGCTTGGGCTTGAATCCCGCCATCATTGAAAGCGCACGGTCGCGCCTGGGCACGCAGGCGCGCGACGTAGGACAGTTCCTCGATAAGCTTCATGCCGATCTGCGCGAAACCGAGAGCGAGCGCCTGCGCCTAAAAACCCGAGAGCAGGAACTGGAGCGCGAGAAGGCGCATCTCGCAGCCGAAGGCCGCAAAGAGCAGCAGACAAAAGTCCGTGAGATGGAAAAGAAACTGGAAAGTGTGCTGCGCGATTTCGAATATCATGCCCGCGAAGCCGTAAACGCCATCCAAGATCGCGCCGCCGCGCAGAAACTCTCGAAAGACGCCGAGCGTCGTATTGCCAAGCTGCGCCGCGAGTTCCGCGAACAGTTCGATTCGACCGTAGTGGCCCATTCGACCGGAGCAGACCAGGGCGATCCGCACGCCCAGCCACAAACGGTGAAGCACGTTTCCGAAGGCGACAGCGTCAAGCTGAAGTCGACAGGCCGCCCGGCGCGAGTCGTTCGCAAGATCGACGACAATCACTTCGAAGTCGAGATGGGCGCAATGAAAATGAAAATCGCGCGCGACGACATCGCCGAAGTTCTGGCCAGCGCCGCGGCGCGGGCGGAGACTCCGGTCACCGCGGCCCGCGCGCGAGGCATTTCCGTGTCGCTCAAGGACGAAGGTGCAACTGCCCCACCGAGATCAACGTCATCGGACAAACGGTTGACCAAGCCAGCCGCGAAGTCGAGAAGTTCGTAGACCGTGCCTTCCTGGCCGGCCTGCCTCGCGTTCGCGTGGTTCACGGCAGCGGCATGGGCATCCTGCGCAAAGCCCTCCGCCAGTTGCTGCAACAGCATCCCCACGTAGCATCGGTCGCCGAGCCCCCACAAAACGAAGGCGGTGGCGGCGCGACGGTAATAGAGCTAAGAGTGTAATCGGTCGCTGAACCTCCCTCCAGGTCCAGCCGCGCAGCGGCGCAAGAATAGAGCCCACAGCCCGCCCTGAGCTTGTCGAAGGGGCGCAAGCCATGGGTTTTGCAGGCGGAAATCCGCAGAGCCCGCCCGCGAGCAAAACACGAATGTGGGGACAGCCGCCCCCGGCTGTCCGCCGGGCGCAGCCCGGCCTTCGCACCCGCTATGACGCCGTCCCTACCACAGAATCTTCTTCCAATTCTCGTCGTAGAGCGCGTCCCGCGCCGCCTTCGCAACCGCCTTTTTCTCCGCCGCGGAAAGATCGTTCGAAACAATATTGTCAGAGTTGGCCGGATCCCGCACGACCGCCTGCTCGAACCGGGTAGAAATGTATCGAAGCACGCCAAGAACATTGTCCGCCAACTGCCCAAAACGGCCCGCGGCAAGGGCGTGCAGAACCGTAAGTTCGAGGTAAAGCGAAGGAAAGTCCAGCCCGCTGCGCTCGCGCCAGATCTTCACCGCGCAAATTTCCTGCTGCCGCCCGGAATTGGCCACCAGGTGAACATGCTGCGCCACGTCGGTATGCACCCCCTCGCCTGATCTCTTATTGAACAGCACATTGCCGGAAGTTTCCCGGTCCCGGCAGGCCGGAATCAAGTCCACCTTGTGTCCCTTGATTTCCAGTTGAATCGACACGTTCCGCGTGTGCGGCCGCAGATCGTGATCCGTCAGATACTCAAACAGCCCCCAGTAGATCCCCTTCATCTCCATGTTGGGCACGGGATTAAGCGCAACGAGAATGTCCACATGTGAAGACAACGAGATGGCGGTGTTCTTGGCGTAAGCCCCCGACAGTGTGATCCCCAGAAGATATTGCTTCCCCCACTCCTTGAGCAGCGGAATCACTTTGTCGGCAGCCCGGTGCGAGGCCGATCCGGTGTCAGCCATGACGCGGTACTTCTCAACAATCGATGCAGCGTATTGTTCGGTAGTAAGCACGGGAGAAAAAACCCTCCAAAATCCCTATCGGCAAAGCGAATGGAGAGTTGAGCAGGGCCTTATTTTTAAACTACGCTTGGGGGAATAGCCTTCGCGGAGGGACACGCATTGGCAGGCTGCGGGAAACTCCAGCAATCAAAACGATCGGGAAGGGCACGAGTTTTACTCGTGCCGTGGGTCACACCAAATTTTTGGCTTTAGCCTCTGAGGGCCGCTCGGCTGACTTTTCCTACAGCCCGTTCGAGTCCTGCCGGCCGAAACGCAACGAAGTCTGCGCTCCTGTGATCATGAGAAACTAAATCCGGCTGGACGGCGGTGGACCGAAATCTTTCAAATCCAGCCGCGCAGCGGCGGCAAGTGAAAGCCCGGCACGGGAAGTGCCGGGTATGAGCGGGAGAGTGAAAGCCGAGTCCCGGAGGGACGGCGCCGGTCATGGCGCAATCTCCAAAGCCCCTTACGTCTGACTTTTCCATCTCCATCAACCGATAACCCTCGATTCTCACAGCTTCTCCACAACAAATCCCTTCCGGTATATTCAACCCAGCCCTTTTCTAGCTCACAATTCCTTCGGAGAACCCTGTCCCCACCATGGCCAACCCTGGCGATTTCGCCTACACGCTCAAGCAGCAGGCCGACATCGTCCGCATCATCGGCGACTACGTCAAGCTGAAAAAAGCGGGAGCGCAGAACTACGCCGGGCTGTGTCCGTTTCACGGCGAAAAGACTCCCTCGTTTCATGTGCACGCCACGAACCAGTACTACTACTGTTTCGGCTGCCAGGAGTCCGGGGACGTCTTCAAGTTCATCCAGAAAATCGAAAACATCACCTTCCCCGAAGCCGTCCGACTCGTAGCCCAAAAGCTGGGCATCCCCGTGCCGAAGGCAAGCTATGCCACTGAGGGCGAAGCGAAAGAAGCGCGCCTCCGCGGGCAGTTGCTCGACGTGCACGAGCGCGCAATCGCGTTCTTCCAGGAATGCCTCAAACGCCCCGAAGGCGCCCGCGCCCGTGAATATCTGTTGGGCCGCGGCTTGGACCAGGACACGATCGCGAAATTCCGCATCGGTTATGCCCCCGATTCCGGCTTCCTCCTCCGCGACCGCCTCAAGAACGAGTTCAGTGAAGAGGCTCTCCGCGAAAGCGGCCTTTTCTCCTGGAAACAAGACGACAAGGGTGCCCCGTCCTTGTCCGTCCGTTCTTTGGACGGACAGGGCGGGGATTTTGACCCTGCCGCGCAACCGGATGCGTCGGCGAGTCAGGTCGTGCCAACGGCCAACGACCAGCGACCAACGACCGCGGCCATGTATTCCAGATTCCGCAACCGCGTCATGTTCCCCATTGCCAGCGAAGCCGGCAAGATCATCGCGTTCACCGGCCGCACCCTCGCCACCGACGAAAAAGCCGGTCCAAAATATCTAAACTCGCCCGAGACCCCGATCTACTCCAAGGGTCGCGTGCTCTTCAATCTCGACCTGGCCAAGGAGTGGGTGCGCAAGTTCGATTACGCCATCCTGGTCGAGGGCCAGATGGATTGCATCTCCGTTTACGCCGCCGGTTTTCAAAACGTAATCGCCAGCTCCGGCACCGCCTTTACCGAGCTGCAAGCCAAGCTGCTAGGCCGTTTCAGCAAGAACGTCGTCGTGAACTTCGATCCCGACACCGCTGGTGCCAAGGCAACCGAACGCACCCTGGGCCTGCTGGTCGAGGAAGAATTTCAGATCAAGGTGCTGACCCTGGAGCAGGGATTCGACCCCGACCTCTTCATCCGCCGCAAAGGAAAAGACGCCTACGGCGAAGCCCTGCGCCACTCGCAGAAATATTTCGACTACCTGATCGAACGCGCGCGCGCGCAATTCCCCGTGCGCAGCCCCGAAGGCAAAGTCAAGGCGGTGAATTTCCTGCTCCCTCACGTGCAGCGTATCCCCAGCCGCATAGTGCGCGACGAACTGGCCCACGAAATCGCGCAGAAGCTCGCCATCGATTCAGCGGTCTTGCGCCAGGAGTTGCGCCATGTCGCCGGCACGCGCTCCGCGTCGTCCGTCAAAGCCCCCGCGCAGGCGCAAGTCACCGACGCAGAAAAAATTCTCATCCGCGCTCTGGCCTCAGCCCGCCAGATGCAACCCGGAGAAGAGCATCTCTCGATGCGCGATGGCGCCGAAGAGGAATTCGATCCTGCCCGCCAAGCCGCCTTCGTCCTGCAGAATGAGGGCCTGCATCGCGGCCTGGCCACCGAGTCGCTGGCCGAGTCGCTGCTTAACGCCGGCGCCGATGTTGCCGATGTTCTAGAAGTCCCGGCGACAGAAAGCGACCGCCGACTGCTCGCATCCATCCTGCTGAAGGAAGACGAGGAACTCACAGCCGACTTTCTGGAGTCGGCAGTCCGCGCCCTGCGTCGCATTCACCTGCGCCGGCGCCAGGAGGAGGTGCAGCGCGAACTTAAGAAACCCGGGTTAGCTGCTGATAAAGACCGCCTGCGCGAGTTGATCACCGACCTGGAGAGAATCAGCCGCGCCCTGCGCGATCCCGGTTTGCCCGAAAATGGTCTGCCGGAAGGCGGTCGGTAAGCGGAAAAGAAAAAAGTGCTTGAAACAAAAACACTTCCCCCGCCATCTAATTGTCAAGGAGAATTGCAAATCCCGGCGGGCACCGGCGGCTAAAGCGGGCAACCGATAGACGGCAGGGCACTTGTGTGCTACACTCTATAAGTTTGTGCGAGATGCACAATCCCGCTACACCCCAGATTCCCACCTTTCGGCAACTTTATCACACGCTCCTGTGGAGCGGAAATAACTAGTTTAAGGACACGCCTCTTGGCTCTTGACGATAAGTACGACGACATAAAAAAGCTGATCGACACCGGCAAAGAAAAGGGATATCTCACGTATGACCAGGTCAACGATCTCATACCGCATGACGTGCACAGTCCCGAAGACCTTGACGATCTGCTGACGACAATCGGTACGCAGGGAATCGACGTGCTGGAAGGGCCCAAACTGCCTTCCGCCGCGCTCGACAAAAAATTCGATGAATCCGAGGAAGGCGAGGACGTTGAACTCGACCTCACCCCCGGAGCTCTGGAAAAAACCAATGATCCCGTCCGCATGTATCTGCGCGAGATGGGAACCGTGCCGCTGCTCACGCGCGAAGGCGAAGTAGAAATCGCCAAGCGCATCGAGCGCGGCCAAATCCGCGTGCTCAAGGCGCTCTCGCGATCCCCGATCGTGATCCGCGAACTGCTCACTCTGGGCGAAGACCTGAAGAAAAACGTTCGCTCGATCAAGGAAGTGGTCACCTTCGACGAAGAAGAGATCACCGACGAGATCCTGCAGAACCGCCTGAATGAGTTCACCGGCAAAATCGACGACATGGCCAAGCTTTACAAAAAGGCCAACGTCCTCGAGGAAAAGTACAGAGAAGTCTCGCTGAAGAAGCATCCGAAAGATCATCGGCGGGCGCGGCGCAAGCTGGCTCGCGGCATCATCGCCGTGTCGCTGGCGGTGCGCAACCTGGGCTTCACCAACGCCGAGCGCAAGCGCCTGATCGAGCGGGTCAACAAGACCGTCGACGGCATGCGTTCGCTCGACCGCCAGGCGCAGAACCTGGAGCGCAGGGCCGAGGCAACTCGCAGCGAGGAACAGAAAAAAGAATATCGCCGCCAGTCGCGCGCCATTCGCGGCGAGGTGGAGAAGCTCGAACTCGAAACCGGCGTGGCGTTCCAGGAACTCAAGCGCACCCAGCGCGAGATCATCCAGGGCGACATGGACGCGGAGCAGGCCAAGCGCGAGCTGATTGAGGCCAACCTCCGCCTCGTGGTTTCGATTGCCAAGAAATACACCAACCGCGGCCTGCAGTTCCTCGACCTGATTCAGGAAGGCAACATCGGCCTGATGAAAGCCGTCGACAAGTTCGAATACCGCCGTGGCTACAAGTTTTCCACGTATGCCACGTGGTGGATTCGGCAGGCCATCACCCGCGCGATTGCCGATCAGGCGCGAACGATCCGCATCCCGGTGCACATGATCGAAACCATCAACAAGCTGATCCGCACCTCGCGGCAACTGGTGCAGGAACTGGGACGCGAGCCTACCAGTGAAGAGATCGCCAAGCGCATGGACATTCCCGTCGCGAAAGTGCGCAAGGTGCTCAAGATCGCGCAGGAACCCATCTCTCTCGAAACCCCAATCGGCGAAGAGGAAGATTCGCATCTGGGCGACTTCATCGAAGACCGCGCCGTAGTCTCGCCGGCCGAAGCGGTGATCAACGTGAACCTGAAGGACCAGACCGGACAGGTTCTGCGCACGCTGACCCCGCGCGAGGAGAAAGTCATCAAAATGCGCTTCGGCCTGGAAGATGGCAGCGAGCACACTTTGGAAGAAGTCGGGCAGAGCTTCGCAGTCACCCGCGAACGCATCCGCCAGATCGAAGCCAAGGCGCTGCGGAAACTAAGGCATCCGTCGCGCTCGCGGAAACTGCGGGCGTTCATGGATGGAGTCAGGGACTAGCAAAGCTCATGTGGGGACGGCCGCCTTCGGCCGTCCCTCCGAGCGCAGCGAGGAATCCGGTTCGTTCTCACCAAGGCACGGCTTCGGCCGTGCCTTTTGTTTTGGCGTGACTTCTATTAAAATTAACTGAACAGTTCAGTTTAGTGAACTGGAGAGTTTCTTATGCTGCGAACCGGGAAACACGGCAACAATGTAGTGTCGGCCCTGCACGCCCGCTCCAATTTTGGCAGGCTGTTGCGCCGTGTGGCGGACGAACGGCGCTCGCTGGTCATCGAAAAGCGCGGCACGCCGAAGGCAGTGCTGTTGAGCATACGAGACTATGTGCGCCTTGCCGCCCCGGAGCCGGAAGTACTCCGATTGATCGGAGAGGAGTCCCGGCGCAAGGGCACTGATACGATTAGCTCACACCGGATTGATCAGGTCATCAGAGCCGCCCGCGAGCGAAAACCAAAGCGGCGATGATCGCGCTTCGGCTCGTCATTGACACAAACATTCTTGTCTCGGCAGCTTTAAACCCGGACGGACTGCAGCGCACCGTGCTCGTGCTAGCGACGACGAGGCCGGCCCGGCTGTTTGTCACCGAAGCCATTCTCGCGGAATACCGCGCCGTGTTGGCGCGTCCAGAGTTCAAGATCCGGAGGGGCCTGCGGCAGCAACTTCTCCAGTCGATGAGGAACCGTGCGCAGCTGGTGAGACCTGCGCGTGCGCTGCAGGTTGCCAAAGATCCCGACGACAACAAGTTCATGGAGTGCGCCGACGCCGCTCGCGCTGACTACCTGATCACCGGCAACCAGCGGCACTTTCCACCGTTCTGGAAAACAACCAAGGTAATCACGTCCCGCGAATTCATCAGCCTGGTCGCCCCGCACTTCATCCCATAGCGTGGGCGAGATCCCGCGCGGGTATCCTCATTCACAGTCGGAATGCCCACCCTTTGCAAAAAGCGCAAAGGATGGGGCACCCGGCTGGCTTTGGGTCACGCCCGCCCAGGCGGGGAAAAAATTCTCAAAGAATGGTATGGGCTGGATCTGATTGACGTCCGTGCCGGCGGCAGCGGCCTTCGAGAGCATGGTTGCTGCCTGGAAATACTTCACATTACTTGCAGGATCCGTAGGATCGGCAGGCATGGCCAGATCGACCTGCAGAGGCAGACGCCGGCCGATACTTCCTACGTAGGCAGCTCCGGGTGCCCCATCCTGGCCGCGCTCTTTGCGGCTAGGATGGGGATTTTGATCTCCGCTCGACCCTACAAATTCTGCCCCGATTTGCGCAGCCCCACATCCCCGCCAACGAACATCGGATCCGCGCAAGCCTGAATCTCAATCACCCGCAGCAAATCCCAAGCCTCCCGATACCGTATCCACCTCGACCGCCTGCTCCCCGCTGCAAAATGCAAAGTCAGCCTCTTCCCCATCGCCTCATACGGAATGATGTACCAGTCCCCCAGCGGAATCACGAACACCGCAAAGAAATCCACCGTCCCCGCCGCATATCGTTTCCTCCCCGGCCCCATCACATTCAAGCTGTACTCTCCCCCGCGCCGGCAATAAATCGTCGACTTCACCTGCACCCGCAAAATCGTCCTGCCACTTTCCACCGCCACGTCGTAGCGCCCCGACTCCCCATAAGGCTTCAACACCCTTAGCCCCACCCCCGCCGCCCGCGCCATAAAACAAAGTTCCGCCCACTCCCCGCGTTCCTTGCATCCCTTGATCCATTGCGTTTTGTTTTTCCTTTTCATACCCCAAGCACACGATTGTCATTCCGAGCGAAGTCGAGGAACCTGCTTTTCCCCGCCAGCGCCCAAAAACAAAGGGCTCTCCCGAGCCCCGCCCTTTCCCTAGATTTGTCATCCTGAGGTGGGCGCTCTTTGCCTACCGAAGGACCTGGGCGAGCCGCGCAAAGCGTCGCGTCCTTTGCGACGCAGAGATTGCGCGTTTGGCTCGCTTCCTTATCCCCGTTCACCCCAGCCCCCCGACACTCCACGCCCCCATCCCCACTATTCCCGTTCTGAAATCCTCAGTAAAGGTCATCCGTCACATACCTCGCCTGAGGAAAATCATCGTTTTCTGTGGAAAACTCGCGAAAGAACAACCGGGAAGGGCAAGGCTTCCAGCCGTGCCGATTTGGACAAGGCAAGAGGACCGGCTTCAGCCGCTGAGGGCCCGAAGCACGGCCGCCCGCCCGCCCTCGAGGTCTGTGCTTCCCACCTTTCGAAAGGCGGGGCAGCCTCGTTCGGAAAGGGAGACATAAGGGTGGGCCAGCCCCCCCAGTCCCGCCAGGGACGGCATACGTTAGCCAAGGACGTAAGTCCTGGGTAAGCCGCCCTTAGAATGGAACAGAGTCCTGTGGGGACGGCAGAGCATGATCCCTGTCGCCCGGTACCGATTCCGTGGTTCCCGCATTTCGAAAACCGCGAAAAGGTGGGCCAGCCCCCCGTGCCGGACCCCAACAAGCAAGAAGGAACCGGCTTCAGCCGCCGAGGCCGTGTAGCAAGCCCCCCGACTCGCTACGGCGTCGAGGTCGGTGGTTCCACCTTTCGAAAACCGCAAGAGATAGGGCAGCCAGAATTATTGTACTTACAAATATGTATGAAGTAGCGTGGATTGTATTGGTTACGAAACTCTGAGGCGTTAACTCAGGAGTGATGTTGGCGGGGGTTGCGAACCGCAGAACAGGCCCAGGCCCCGTTGGTGGCGACAGAATGAAGCCCAGAGCCTGCCCTGATCGCAGTCGAAGGGACGGGGCACCCCCGGTTGTGTAGTGGAGAGGAAATCAAAACCGAAAGCTGGGGCCAGCCGAGGGGACGACCGGGAAGGGCACGGCTTCCAGCCGTGCCGATTTGGACAAGGCAAGGAGGAACCGGCTTCAGCCGCTGAGGGCCCGAGCAAAGCCGCCCATTCGCCCCAGAGGCTCGTAGCTCCCACCCTTCAGACACCGCGAAAGGTGGGCCAGCCCCCCGCCCCGCCCCGGTTTGGCCTCCGAAGATCTGCACATCCACCGCTGGAAAGTGATGGTCCGGGTCAGGATTAAGCTGTCCCTGAAACTCTGCCAGAGCCTGCGGCTTCACAGGATTGTTATTCGCATCGGGGTTGGTGAATGGATCGGAATCGATATACCCGTCAATCGCCGGACTCACCGCCTTCAGCGAACCCAGCATGTGGTCAAACGACCGGTTCTCCATCATCAGAACCACAATATGTTTCAGCTGGTCGGGTCCAGGTGCATAGGCGTGCTCCTGTAGATACTAAGCAGTGCAGCTAATCTCAGAAACGTTCCCCATGAATATGACTTACAAACTTCACGACTCTGCGAGGGGACAACCGGGAAGGGCACGGCCTTCAAGCCGTGCCGGACCGCGACAAGCAAGAAGGAACCGGCTTCAGCCGCTGAGGGCGTGCAGCAAGCCCGCCGACTCTCTACGGCGTCGAGGTCGGTGGTTCCACCTTTCGAAAACCGCAAAAGATGGGGCAGCCAGCGTTATTGTACTTACAAATATGTATGAAGTAGCGTGGATTATGTTGGTTACGAAACTCTGAGGCGTTAACTCAGGAGTGATGTTGGCGGGGGTTGCGAACCGCAAAACAAGCCCAGCCCCGTTGGGGGCGACAGAATGAAGCCCAGAGCCTGCCCTGAGCGGAGTCGAAGGGACGGGGCACCCCGGCTATGCAGTTGAAAAGGAAATCAAAACCGAAAGCCGGGCCACCCGCCGGCAAGCAAGGTCTCATCGGAAACGATGATCGTATTCCCGGGAAAGCCTCGTCAAAAGAGCGGAGTATTCGAGTAGCGTTTGATTTTCATCCTTCCACAGGAATTGATGAGGTGGTGTATTGGAGGCCTCAAACCTCAGAATCAGGAACTCGTCAAAGCTGGGTGCAGCGCGTTGAAGCAGGCGAGCAATCGCATCTTCAGCCTCCTGGATAGGGTGCTTATACTTCTTCCCGTCGGTCGGAAAGGTTCGGTCTCCTTCGTACGATGTGTATCGCGGCGCGAAATTCACGCCCACGATCCCAACGCAAATCGGGTCGCCGCCGCCTTTTCTCTTGAATTCCTCGGTCTGTCTAACTAGATCACCGATTACACGATCGATCTGCTTAATCATGGCCTTGGCCAATATCTTGGTTTCGGCCCCGATCTCAATATTTGCGACAGGTCCACGAGAGACCGCAAACCCCTCATCTGCGATCGCTTGTGCTGCCGGTACTCGTTCGCCGAATGTTCCGTCACCTCGTCTTCGTGAAACGCCCACTGTGAGGTTTTGTGTATTGAGAACGCGACTGTGGGAGTCAATACGATCGCGGAGTTGACCTGCTCCCCTCTTTCCGCACAAAACTAAGTATGATTTTTGCGAAAGGAAGGGGAAGAGAGTATGTCGAAGAGCAGGCACACGGAAGCGCAGATGATCGGGGCACTGAAGCAAGTAGAGGCGGGACGGAAAGTGGAGGATGTGGCGCGAGAAGTGGGCGTGTCCAAGCACACGCTCTACGCCTGGAAGGCGAAGTACGGTGGCATGGATGTGAGCCAGGCGCAGGAGGCGAAGCAGTTGCGGGATGAGAACACGAAGCTGCGAAAGCTGGTGGCGGATCTGAGTCTGGACAAAGAAGCGCTGCAGTCGGTGATCCGAAAAAACGGCTGGAGCTCGTAGCCCTGAAGGCGGCTGTCGAGCAAGTGCGCCGGGAGTATGCCTTCAGCCAGCGGCGTGCGTGCGGCCTGATGACGATGGCGGTATCGAGCTATCGCTACCAGAGCAGGCGCTGTGATGAGCCGCTGCGAACGCGGCTGGTGGAATTGGCGCGGGAGAAACCGCGCTTCGGGTATCGGCGGCTGCATGTGTTGCTGGGTCGCTCGGGAGAGCATGTGAACCACAAGCGAGTGCATCGAGTGTATCGGGCGGCCGGGTTGATGATCCGGCGCAAGAAACGGAAACATTGCGCCCGGGTGGGACAACCGCTACGCGTCTGGACGGCGGCGAACCAGGAATGGGCGCTGGATTTTGTGCGCGATGCGGTGGAGTGCGGACGGGCGATCCGGGTGCTGAGCGTGGTGGATGCGTACACGCGTGAGTGTTTGGCTTTGGAAGTGGACACGAGTTTCGCCAGTCGGAGAGTAACGCGAGTACTGGACGGGATCGTGGCCGAGCGCGGACGGCCGCAGGCGATCCGCTGCGACAACGGGCCGGAGTTGACGAGCCGGCATTTTCTGGCGTGGTGTGTGGAACGGCAGATCGAGTTGGTGCACATTCAGCCGGGCAAGCCGACGCAGAACGCGCACGTGGAGAGTTTCCATGGACGGTTGCGGGAAGAGTGTTTGTCCGTGAGCTGGTTTCAGAATTTGTTCGATGCGCGGCGCAAGATCGCAGCGTGGAAGATCGAGTACAACGAAGAGCGCCCGCACAGCAGTTTGGGATACCGGACACCGAAGGAGTTTGCGGCGGCGCAGGCAGCAGTCTTCTACACAGCTGAGCGAGGGGCAAGGGAATCAACGCCGTCCCTTGCCCCTCGCGCTCCCCCATCCCGGCTCAAACCGGAGAGGGAACGAAAGAAAGTTGTCGTATTCTTACGTGAACGAAAGCAGGGGGCAGGTCAGAGTTTCACCGACTTACTTAAGCTGTATAAATCCTCGTAGAGGTAGCTAGCGACGCGATCTCCCAGGCTAGAGTCTCGATGGAAATAGGGCCGGCCTTCAAAAAGGCTGCGGAATACTCGTAAGACCGCGTAGTTCGCGTCAATCATTTACGGCGATTGTATGTCCAGCTTTGTCTCGAACAAGACAGGCTCCGGCCTGGAAAGGATGGCTCGCTGCAGCCTCTGCTTCGCCAGGTCTATGAAGTTCGGGTCGCAATCGGTGCCAACACTATTACGTCCAACGTTCATTGCAGCTAATGAGGTTGTCCCCGTTCCAACGAAAGGATCGAGGACTACGTCACCAGCAAAGGAGAAGAGCCGAACGAGGCGCTCGGCCAATTCGACTGGATAAGGCGAAGGGTGTCCCCGTCGTGTTGATTCGCCCTTTATGTCAGTCCAAGCGGTCTTCAGCCAGTTTTTCATCTCGTCCTTCGAGAGCATTGACAACGCCTTTTGCGTTGTAGAAGGAGACCTATAAGCACCACCCTTTCGAAAGAACAGAATATACTCGAAATCGTTCTTAACGATCGCCCCAGGCTGGTACGGCTTCCCGTAGAATCCTGCTCCATTCCCCTCAGCCTCAAGCGCCCCGTTTGCTATCTTGAACCAAAGAATCGGAGTGAGAGAGTCGAGTCCGAGTTTGCGAACACGAACAGTGATGTCGGCATGAAGTGGTACAACGTGATGTCGGCCTGCTCTTTTTCTTGGAAGGCAAACGTCCCCGACGACACAACAAATCCTACCGCCGGGAACAAGTACTCTGACGCACTCGGCCCAGACTTTGTCAAGCTCACCCAGGAACCTCTCGTAGTCCTCCACAGCTCCCAACTGCTGATCATTCGGCGGATATTCCTTGAGAGTCCAATACGGAGGAGAGGTGACAATCAGATGAATGCTCTCGTTCCTCAGTCCGGAAAGTTCACGCGCATCGGAACAGCGAAGGCTGTGAGTAGTGACCGAATATACGTTCGGCCACGGGTGCCGGCGATAAAAATCATTCAGCTCCTGTAATTTCTGAATGGTACCTGGCTCGTTGTCATTGTAGGCGAAGTCGTTGATGTCGTACACGCTGCCGATGGACGTGCTCATTTTCAGTTCCTACCTTCCTCGACCTAGCGTGACCGAACAAGAGCGATTATGTAAACGACACAAGACCCTTCGTGCCCCGAAAGTTTTCGTTCAGTTCCCGAATTTGAACCAAGGGCCGTTCGGGACCAATTCTCGGCTAGCTGAAGCCATGCCCTTCCCAAGACCTTGGCGGAATTCTGCTCCGCGCCAGCTATGCCGTGGCCCGGCGTACTGCCCGCTCGACGGCCTGCGGCAATTGAACGGGCACGAAATACTCTTCCGGATGCAAATAGTCTTCACCGGATTCATCGATCACGCGAATCTGGTGGAGTCCGTATGCTGCTTTGTCCGGGATGACCCGATAGATCTTGCGCAACTCCAGCGAGGCAGCGTAACTCTTGTTGCCGACGCAGATTACGAATTGTGCTTCGCGCTTCATATCAGTCAAAGGCGGCGGGCAGGAGTGCCCGCCCCACACAAGCACATCCCACACCCTACGAGCAGCCGCTGGTGCTGCCGCAGCTCATGCAGCGGTAGCAGCTGCCGTTTCTGGTCATGATGCTGCCGCAGAAGCTGCAGGTGGGGGCGTCGCCCAGGTCGACGATGCTGGACAAGGCGTCGGCGGCGTGCACGGAGCCAGTCCTGAGTCGCGAGTCACGAGCCGCGAGCGATTCTTGCGAACTGGTAGCCGAATCCTCAGGGCTCAGGGCTCGGGACTCGGGACTCGCCTTCAGCCTGAGGTTCTCGAACAGCATTTGCTGCTGGCCGGTCAGGAAGCGCATCTGGAGCCAGCGGAAGATGTAGTCCATGATCGACTTGGCGTAGCCGATTTCGGGGTTGCCGCTCCAGCCGCTGGGTTCGAAGCGGGTGTGGGCGAATTTTTCGCAGAACAGTCTCAGCTCAACTCCATGTTGCAGCGCGATGGAGACGGCCAGCGCGAAGCTGTCCATCAGGCCGCTGACCGTCGATCCTTCCTTGGCCATGGTGATGAACAATTCGCCAGGCTGGCCGTTGGGATAGAGGCCGACGGTGATGTAGCCCTCGTGGTCTCCGACTTTGAATTTGTGAGTGATCGAGGCGCGCTCTTCCTGCAGCTTGTGGCGGACGGCGCGGGGAGGAGCGTTGAAGTCTTCTTCCTCTGCAAGAGCGGCGGGCAGAGCCTGCCCTGAGCCTGCCGAAGGGAGTGCCCGCCCCACACTGGCTTCCGCCGTCTTCGTGCCTGCGGCGCTCAGCGGCTGGCTCTTCTTGCAGCCGTCGCGATAGATTGCGACCGCTTTCAGGCCCAGCTTCCAGGCCTGGAGGTAGGCTTCCATGATGTCTTCGACACTGGCATTCTCGGGAAGATTGACGGTCTTCGATATAGCTCCGGAGATAAAAGGCTGCGCGGCGGCCATCATGCGGAGATGTCCCATATAGGCGATGGAGCGCGTCCCCTTGGCCGGCTTGAACGAGCAATCAAACACGGCAAGGTGATCGTCTTTAATATGCGGCGCGCCTTCGATGGTGCCGGTGGCGTCGATGTAGCTGACGATGGCGTCGGCCTGCTCGTGGGTGTAGCCGAGCTTGAACAGCGCGGTGGGCACGGTGTTGTTGACGATCTTGATCATGCCGCCGCCAACCAGCTTCTTGTACTTGATCAGCGCCAGGTCCGGCTCGATCCCTGTCGTATCGCAGTCCATCATGAAGCCGATGGTGCCGGTGGGGGCCAGGACTGTTACCTGGCTGTTACGGTAGCCGTGTTTTTCGCCGTGGGAGAGGGCTTCGTCCCAGCATTGTTTGCTGGACTCGTAGATGGCTTGCGGGACGTTGTTCTTGTTGATGCCGTTTACGCTGGCGCGGTGCATGCGGATTACATCTAAGAAGGGCTCGCGGTTGATGTACCAGCCGGGGCAGGCTCCGCCGGGCATGGTTTGGCTGGCAGCAGCAGCCGAGCTTCGCTCGGCCGGACGGCCGGGGGCGGCCGTCCCCACATAAGCATCTTGTGCCACACGGGCATCTTGTCCCAGCTGAGCAGTGCCGATGGCGGCTCCCAGATTTGTTTCTGAGAGATTCTTCTTGGTCGCTTCCGTTGCCGGGCTCAGCGGCGGGCATTGCTCTGCAATCCTTGAAGACTGCAGATACGCTTCGCCGCACATGATTGCGGTTACGCAGGCAGGCGTAGTCGCGGCCGGCTTCGGAGTCGTAGGGGAGGCCTGCGGCCATGAGGAGCGCGCCTAGATTGGCGTAGCCCAATCCCAGAGGGCGGTAGTCGTGCGAGTTGCGCATGATTTGTTCGGTGGGATATCCGGCGTTGTCGACGATGATTTCCTGCGCGGTGATCAGGATGTCGACTGCATGGCGGTAGGACTCGACGTCGAATGTGCCGTTGGGCGCGAACTTCAGCAGGTTCAGGCTGGCCAGGTTGCAGGCTGAGTCGTCCAGGAACATGTATTCGCTGCAGGGGTTGCTGGCGTTGATGCGGGCCGTGTTCTTCGACGTGTGCCAACGGTTGACCGTGGTGTCGTATTGCATGCCGGGATCGCCGCAGTGCCAGGTGGCTTCGGAAATTTTCTGAGCACTTCTTTGGCTTTGTAGGTCTTGACGACCGAGCCGTCGGTTACGGCTCTGGTGGAGAATTCGGTGTCGCGGACTACGGCGTACATGAAGTCGTCGGTGACGCGGACGCTATTGTTGGCGTTCTGGAAGAAGATGGAGGAATAGGCGTCGGAGTCGGGATGGGAGCCGTCGTATCCCTGCGCGACCAGGGCGTGGGCCTTGGCTTCTTCCTTCATGCTTGCACTCGATGAATTCGATGATGTCGGGGTGGTCGACGTTGAGGATGACCATCTTGGCGGCGCGGCGGGTCTTGCCGCCGGACTTGATGACGCCGGCGAAGGCGTCGAATCCTTTCATGAAGCTGAGCGGGCCGCTGGCGGTGCCGCCGCCGGAGAGAGTCTCGGTCGATCCGCGCAAGGGCGAGAGATTCGTGCCCGTGCCGCTGCCCCACTTGAAGAGCATGCCTTCGGTTTTGGCCAGAGTGAGGATCGAGTCGAGCGAGTCTTTCACTGAGTTGATGAAGCAGGCCGAGCACTGGGGCTTGGAGTATCCGGTGACGCCGAATTCGACTTGCTGAGTTTGCGGGTTCCAGTGCCAGCTGCGGCCGTCGGAGTTGGGCTCGATGCGGTCGCATCCCACGTTGAACCAGACGGGCGAGTTGAAGGCGGCGTACTGGCGGACGAGGATGTGCGACGAGTTCGTCGTGGAAGGTGGCGCCGTCTTCGGGAGTGCGGAAGTAGCCTTGGGCCATGTCCCCAGTCGCGGATGGTTTCGGCGACGCGGGCTACGAGCTGGCGGACTCCGGTCTCGCGCTCGGGAGTGCCGATTTTGCCGTGCAGATATTTGCTGGCCACGATGTTGGTGGCGGTCATGGACCAGTCTTTGGGGACTTCGACGTCTTTCTGCTCGAAGATCACGTTGCCCTGGGCATCGGTGATCTGAGCCAGGCGGAGTTCCCATTCGACTTCGTTGTAGGGGGAGACGCCGGGCTTCGTGAAGAAGCGGCGGAAGGAGAGGCCGGGGGGCTTCTTCTTCGAGACGGCGGGGGGACGGGACGGCGGTCGGTTTTCGGTTTCGGTTTTGACTTCTGCCATCGGGCTCTCCATTAATTAGATTCTATGCGTGTTGCGTCCGATTCGGGCGTCCGGCCGGCGGGCGACGGGAATCGGGTGCTGCTAGGGTCTTCAAGGATCGGTTCTTATCGGCCCCTCCGGGGCTGGCCCTTTTGTCGGCTTAATTAGCCGATCTTAGGAACTAGCTGGGAGTTTGCGTTGATCCAGGCTGTCCCCTCGTCGGGCATGTCCAAGGACAAACGGACTTTTTTCTCCTGCCTAGTCCCCACGATTGCGTAAGCGGGCCTAGCGCCGGGAAGCCGCGGTTGCTCTTCCACCATTGCCGTCGGGTCCTGACGCTTCATCTGTTGCTCGGCCCTTGCGGCCTCAGTGGGATGGCCGTACGCATCAACTTCTGTTCCGTCTATCGTCATACAGTGAAACCTCCGAGTTGCTCTGATGCGGCTGAAGCCGCGATTCAATTTCTTGACTTGCACGGCACGACTGAAGTCGTGCCCTTCCCAAAATCGCTGGACGCGGCCCTAAAGGGCCGCTCTTCCACAGCACCGGTCAGAAGCCGGAGGGGAATGGGGAAGGACAGTGAATATTTGTGGCGGCTCCGGAGTCTAGCTGCGGGGCTGCTGCTGGCAGGGCCGGACTGAGTGCTGGCTTCCGGTGCTGGCTTTGGAGTTGCGGTACTGCCGGCAGTCAGCGGACAGGAGTGTCCGCTCCACACTTGCTTCGTCGGACAGAGTCGCTTGGGATTCGTTTGCCGGCAGAACGTACTCGGTGGCTGGGGTCAGTTCCAGAGAAGTGGCGAAGTGGGAGCCGATGCTGCTGGCCTTTTCGGAGGAGATTGACCATCCATTGGTTGAGGGCGCTGCAGATTGAGCGGCGCTGGGATTCCTCTTCGATGACTACGAAGCGGACGAAGTAGCGGCCCGAGGTCAGGCGGGCGCACATGGGATGGTGGCGCGGCCAGCATGCGGTCGAGGACGAAGGCCATGTCGTCGTCTTCGAAGAATTGGGTTACGGCGAGCATGCGGCGGGTGGGGACGGTGGTGCTGGCGGCGAGATCGAGCCGAGCTACGCTCGGCCTGACCGGGTCTGAGACCCGGTCCCACACTGAGCCTGCCGAGCTTTGCTCGGCTGGACAGCCGGGGGCGGCTGTCCCCACATAGGTCCTTAGCGTGCCCCCAAGGGCTGGCGGGCCGAAATCCATGATTTCTTCGGCCAAGGCGAAGACGCCGGGTTTGCTGGGGACCAGCAGGAGGCTGTGATGAGACTCGCAGCGGAACCAGCGGGACCAGTGCAGGCGGCGATAGTCCAGTGGGCGGTCGAAGCCGTGACGGGCCAACGATTCAGAAACGAGACGAGTCAAACCTTCCATTCCGGGCTCCTGGGTTCTTGTGCCGTACCGGAGAAAAAGGAGTTCCCTTGGTCTGCCGGCGGGCAGGTCACTGCTGTTACTGTGCCTCGCTTTCGGTTGTTGTCGCACCCCGGGGGAGGGTCGGGGAGCGGCCACCGCATCGTTCAACTTTCGGCTTCCGGAATTCGGCGTCCGGAAAGACCAGAAAGCTGGTTGCCAAGGATCAAAGTTGCGGGCGCCGGACCCACGGATCGAGAAGCCCGGGCGCCCTACCTGTTGCTGCGGGCTGGGCCAAGTCACCTCTGGCTTGGCACGGACCGCGGCAACATTGCTGACTGCTCTCTTCCAATTCCGCCTCATTCCCGTGAGGCGAAAATTTCAGTGCATGGGATTGCAAAGTTACTCCCGCCGGTTGTACATGTCAAGAGGGAAACACTATAGGTTGTATCCCTAGCAATGACGGGCTTGATGCGGCCTTGATGCCTGGTTTTCCACACGCAGGAAAACAAAGGATCTGCGGTGATTGGTTGAGGGTAAGTGGGCGTTCCTTTTTGGGACAAATCATGGGCAAGCTCGAAAGGAGTTTGATCGAAGAAAGGGAAGCTCACAACTGCAATTGGGGCACGGGCTGTTGATCGGCTGTGCCAAAGTCGAGATTCTTGTGCATAGCTGTGGGAAGCTTTGCCCTTGACAACGATGGCGAGACTGTGCGGAGAACCTGTGCCTCTACCGGGACTCGTTTCGCTCTTTATGACTGAACAGCCGGGCCTCACACGGCGCCGCTGAACGGCTGAATTCTGGTGGGCCTTTGTCCCAGAGCCTGCTTACGCACGGCCGAGTTCTCACATCGACTCTGAGGGCCCCCGAACGGCCGGCTAGGCAGGATGCCTTCTAAGTCTGGCCAGCAAGGTAGCGATATTGGTCGCCGTTTTCGTCGGCGAGGAGAACCCATAGGGTATAGACGCCCAGTGCGGTTCCGAAGGGGGGATGGAACAACGCGAGGGCCCCCAGAATGATGGCGGTGATTCGGGCCCAGGGGCGGCGCTGGATCAGGCCCAGGCCGACGCAGACTCCCCCTGCGGCGAGGATGGCGAGGCTGCCGCCTGCCACACAGATAAGGAACTGAACAAGATCCGGCCAGGGCTCGTGATTGTGCACGACAAAGCGGATGCCGTGTCCGAACACCATAACCGCAACGGCTGGAATGAGAAAGAGGCCGCCGATCGCCATCCAGAGAATACCGAGGGTGCGGAGATGGCGCTCCAGCCGCGATTGGGCCACCGCGCCAGCGGGATCACCGATTCTGCGGCCACAGCTGGGACAGGCCGCAGAACCGGGTTGAATTTCAGTGCCGCAGAGGCTGCAGAACATGGGACCTCCCTCAATTCTAGAATACGAAGGGAATTGAGGAGAGTTCCTTGAAACAGGTGGCCGATGCCCCCAGGAGCCAAGGCCCCGATTCATATCTGCCATTTACGGCCGGTTGAAGGCGGGCCCTTCTCGATTTGTCTCGCGACAAAGCGCGGCCCGAAGCTCCTTTTTCGAGTCGCTCGGAGCCTGTCCGAAATCTGCCGACGGGGTCCAGCGCCGCCCTTTCGCTTTCGGGTGGCTCCAGAGGTACATGGCCTTAGTGGCCGTTGAGACAAGCCGGGAATTGCACGAAAATCATATGCAGGTCCAATTCCGCCCGCCGGAGAGAGTGTGTCCTACGGTCGAGTGACAAGCGTCCTTTTATTTCTCGCGGCCAGCGTTTCGCTGGCGATGGCGCGCGATCTGGCAGTGGTCTCGAACAAAGCCAACTCGGTCAGCGCGCTCGCCCTGCCGGAACTGGTGAGGGTGTGCAAAGCGCAGACCAATCGCTGGCCCGACGGAAAGCCGGTGACCTTCATTATGCGCGCGCCGGCCAGTCCGGAAATGAAGATGGTTCTGGAAAAAGTCTACGAGCTTTCCGAGGCGCAGTTGAAAGAACTGATCGTGTCGGCCAATCATGGGCGCACCAATCATCCCGCCATTATCGTTGCGAATTCCGATGAGGACCTGGTGAACAAGGTGGCGTCGATTCCGGGGGCGGTGGGCGTGGTGGATGTGTATGCCATTAACAGCAGCGTGGCGGTGGTGAAGCTGGCGGGCAAATTGCCGCTGGAGCCGGGATACCTGCTGCACGGGAATTAGAACGCGGGCCGCGGCGGAAAGTCGGCCGCTGCAGGCAGAGACGCAGCAAGCTACGTCTCTACGGAATTTCATGGGAACAGAAAAAAAAGCACACGCTGCCGCTGCCGCTGCCGCTGCTGACGGGAATACGAGTTTACGTGGCAAATCGCCCGCGGGGAAGGTCACCTTTACGCGCCGTTTCCCGCGCTTCGCCATCGACGTGCGCCTGCAGGTGAAGATGTTTCAAGAAGGAGAGTTTCGCACCTGCTGGGGGCGGTCGACGGAACTCGGCCAGGACGGGATCGGCGCCACGCTCACCGGCAGCCTGGAAAACGGCGAGATCGTGACCCTGGAAATTCCGCTGCCGCTCACGCCGTATCCCATCAAAGTGCGGGCTATCGTCCGCTACCGGCAAGGGCTGCGGTACGGATTTGAATTTCTAACCCTGAATGAGGCGCAGCGGGATACGATACGCCGCGTGTGTCAATACCTGGCGACCAAAGCGTGAACTGAAGGCAGACCGCGCTCTCGTGCGATGGTCCACGCGGACAGACCAACACAGGACAGCCGGAGGGCATCCCACCGTATATTCTTAGGAATACACTCCACGCCATGCGTGTCCTACTGCTTGCGCTCGGTCTAGCGGCCACCGCGGCGGCGCAATCCGCGCCGACCGTCGTCGTGATAGACGAGAACGGAGTTGCGGTGTCTTCCGCGCGAGTGTTCCTGGAATCGGCGCCGCTGCCGGCCGCGCACTGCCAGACGGGTTTCTCGGGGCGCTGCCAGTTCCCGCTGCTTCCGGCGGGGCAGTATCAGCTCCGCGTCGAAAAAGAGGGTTTCTACGCACTGACCGAGCCCAGCGTGCAAATCACGCCGACGTCTGTCATTGAGGTGTCCATCTCGCACGAGCAGGAAGTGCGAGAGGTAGTGGATGTGCACGAGTCGCCGCCGGCGATCGATCCGGCGCAAGTTTCGTCGCAGGAGACGATCAGCGGGCTGGATGTCATCGACATGGTGTACCCATCGACCCACGACTTCCGCAACGCCCTCAATTTCATTCCGGGTGTAGTGCAGGATCAAAACGGGCAGCCACACGTGGCCGGAGCACAGACTTACCAGACGGTAACCTTGCTCGATGGCTTCAACGTCACGCAGCCGGCCAACGGGCTGCTCCTGGTGCGCGTCAGCACGGACGCGTTCCGCTCGATCCAGGTAGAGCCGGCGCGCGAGCCGGCTGAGGATGGCAAGGGATCGGGCGGCGTGCTCAGCCTGAACACTGGGATTGGCGACGATCACTTCCGCTTTTTTGGCACGGACTTCATTCCGTCATTTCAGAACAAGCACGGATGGAGGTTTGACCAGTTTCTGCCGCGGTTTACGTTTTCCGGGCCACTGCGCAAAGCGAAGGCGTGGTTCTATAACGCGTGGGATGGGGAGTACGACAATCTCGTCTACACGGCCCTGCCGGTGGGCGCCGACAACGATCATATTTTTCGCTTGGGCGATCTGTTCAAGGTGCAAACCAACCTTACGAGCCGCAATATTCTGACCACCAGCTTTCTGATGAATTATCTGCATGATCAATTTGCGTTTTTATCGCCGCAAAGCCCGCAACTCTCCAATCCGAGAAACGTGGAGTCGGCGTATGTGGGAAGCGTCAAGGATCAGCATTACTTTGCCGGAGGGGAGCTGCTCGAAGCCGGATTTGCTTTCAACCAGTACAACTTGCAGATGACGCCCTACGGAACGCTTCCGTACTTCGCTAATCCGAACACTGCGGGCGGTAGCTATTACCTTGGGGATGAAACCCACGCGCGGCGGTGGCAGGGGCTGGCGAATCTCATTCTGCCGGCGCATCAATGGCACGGGCGGCACGATTTCAAGGTCGGCGTGGATTTGGATCGGATTTCCTACGACGCGCAGTTTGCGCGGCAGCCGATTTCGTTTTTTAGCGGGAACAACGTCTCGACCGCAGCGGATGAATGCCTCACCGCAGCCCATACCGGTAGCTTCCCCTGCACACGTTATTCGACTTTCAGCCCGGCGCCGGTGCACTGGCAGTACAACGCGGAAGTCAGCGCCTATGCGGAGGATCGGTGGAGCATCACCAATCGTCTGCTGATCGAGCCTGGGGTGCGTCTCGACTGGGACGAAATTGTGCGGCACGCTGAAATTGCACCGCGCCTCGCCGGGACGTATGTGCTCGACAATGCCGGCAACACCAAGCTCTCGGCGGGGATCGGGCTGGTCTACGACGCGACGCCCATCTACCTGATTGCGCGGCCCTATGCGGGGATGCGTGCGGACATCTTCTATTCGGTGCCTGATCCGACCTGCCAAGCAAATTGCGTGATCACCACCGGCCCCATCGCGACTTCGTTCAGCGCCAATACGGGCGCGTTGCAGGCGCCGCGTTTTGTGAACTGGAGTCTGGCGCTGGAAAAAAAGCTACCGGCGGCGATCTATATGAAGGCTGAGTTTCTGGAGAAGCGGGGCTCGCGCGGATTTGTTTACGACAGGCTGAATTCGGCTGCCGGTGAAAACTTCATTCTGCAGAACACACGTGACGACCATTACGATGCTTTCCAGATCACGCTGCGCCACAACTTCCGCGAGACCTATTCGCTAATGGGCTCCTACACGCGGTCGAGTGCGCACTCCAATGAAGCGCTCGATTTCAACGTGGATAATCCGGTGCTCAGTGCGCAGCAGCCCGGCCCGTATTCCTGGGATACGCCCAATCGCTTTCTCTCGTGGGGGTATGTGCCGTTTTTCAAGTTGCCGATCTTTCATCAACTGGAACTCGCGTATTCGATGGAAGCGCGCACCGGGTTTCCTTTCAGCTTGTTCACGAATCAGCAGGAACTGATCGGCAAGGCTGGATCGCAGCGTTTTCCGGAGTATTTCGCTCTCAATTTGCAACTTGAGAAGCGCTTTCACTTTCTGGGATATTATCTGGCCCTTCGCGGCGGCTTCGACAACATCACGGGCCGCTGCGATCCCTTCGTGGTGAATAGTGTCATCGACCCGGTGAGCCATCCGAGTCCGACGTTCACCGCCTGCCAGGGGCGGGCGTTTACGTCGAGGATCCGGCTGCTGGGACGGAAGTAGGACTGTGGCCATCGAGGTTCGCCCGACCGGACAGCTGGCGGCGGATGTCCACAAACGCCAGTTAAGAATGCCCTCCGGATGGCGCGTCGTCCGGGGTAGTTCGATTTAAGAACCAATTCTACGACCGGCTACTCATTTGTATTTGTGCCGACATTCTGCCCAGCGTGTTCCGAAAGATACGACTTGACTCTAGTAGTCGGAGTCCGATATAACGGAATCCGACTATGAAAGAGGATTTTGATCAATTCGTACCTCTTTCCGCTGCCACGCTGCACATCTTACTCGCACTCGCAAGTGAAAATCGTCACGGATACGGGATTATGCGCGAGGTGGCCCGTCAGTCGGACGGCCGCTACAAGTTGGGTCCCGGCACGTTGTACGACAATCTGCAAAAACTGCTCGATCAAGGCATCGTGGAAGAGCGCTCTCCACGCTCTTTCGGCGATGATCCAAGGCGCCGCTATTATCGCCTGTCAGGCTTTGGCCGTGGACTTTTGGCTACGGAGATCGCGAGACTCGAAGGCGTGGTCCGCGAAGCGAGACTACATCTCAAAATCCGTCCTGAGAGGGCATGATGACCCGCAGCTTCTATCGTTGGCTCGTTTGTTTGCATCCACCCGCTTTTCGCCTGCGGTTCGAGCAAGAGCTTCTTTGGATATTCGACGAATCCGGTGACGCATCAGGCGCAGCGCCGCTTTTGTATGACGCCGCCATCTCTCTGTTGCGGCAGTGGCTCATGCGATCGGGAATGTGGAAGTGGGTGGTAGGGGGTATCGCGGGTGTGGTGTACCTCCTTATCGGATTCGGAAGCTTTTTGTTCGACTGGCCTATGCGCTGCCCGTAACGCCGAACTGTGAGTCGGCCATTTCTGATAAGGGGGTCGGCACATGAGAAAGTGGATTCGGAGGATCTCGTGCGTACTTCTGACTTTGATGGTGGTGGTGCTCCTGTGGGGTTTTGCATATGAACAGGTCGGGAGAGCCAGGGATGCCAGTCAACTGCCTCCACGAGTTGGACAGGCGGTTGATATTGGTGCACGCACTCTGAACCTCTACTGTTCGGGCGAGGGCAGTCCGACAGTCGTTTTCGAAACTGGGGGCAATGATCCAGGATACGACTGGGCGCCGGTCCAGAGCAAAGTTGCGAACTTTACTCGCGCTTGCTGGTACGATCGCGCCGGCGTGGGATGGAGCGATCCGCCGTCCTCGCCGAGGACCAGCACGACCGTCGTCACGGATCTCCACGAAGTGTTGAGCCGCGCGGCCGTGGTACCGCCGTATGTGCTGGTGGGCGCATCCATCGGCGGAGAATACGCGCGCATTTACACCAGCCGCTATCCCCGCGAGGTTGCCGGGTTGGTGTTGGTGGATTCGTCCCACCCGAACCAGCAAGAACCGGCTTTTATGCTGTCGCCGTTCAACCGCATGTCGCCGCGGGCGCGGGAACTGATCTGCACCGCACTGCCATTCATGTCGCGCTTCGGCATTCTTCGATTTATGGCGAGCCGGATGGGCGGTCCTGTTCCCGCGCAATCCAGCCCGGAGCACGAGATATTGGCCAAGCTTAATGCCCAACCGAAGGCTATAAGAACCGATGCAGAGCAGACCTGCGCCGCTACCGAGGGCGGCAAATTGGTTCCCACCTTCGGCACTGGAAATCCTGAACTGGATAATGCGGCCAAAAATGCGGGCGGCCTCGGGGATCTCCCGCTAGTCGTGCTGACGGCTGGAAGGTATTGGGCTCCTCCTGGTTTCGAACAGGAAGCAGCGGAGTATCACGAGATTTGGGTTCATCAATTGCAGGCGAGCCTCGTGCACTTGTCAACACGCGGTCGGCAGGTAATCGTGGACGCGCACCACGACATGGCGGAATCGCCGGACTCCATCGTCACAGCAGTCCGGCAAGTGGTTGACGAAGTGCGTGCAAACAACAACTGACGGTTTCACCACGTCTAGGTAAGGGCCTTCAACCACCAACCTGCAGCCGGGAGGGTCAACTTCTAAATCATCCTGCTTCAGCCAGCGCTTATGGGGGGGCTGTCCCCACATGGATTCTCCATCGATCGCGGCGCGCTATAATCATTCCACGAAGCACTGCATCGAAACGCTGCTGCCCGTCATCTCTACAACCTGGAGGACCTATCATGGCTCACGAACTACCCCCTTTGCCGTATGCCTACGAGGCACTGGAACCCACGATCGATAAGCAGACCATGACGCTGCATCACGACGGGCACCACGGCGCCTACGTGAAAAACCTGAATGCCGCGCTGGAAAAACATCCCCAACTTGCCGGCAAATCCGCCGAAGATCTGATCCGCGACCTCAGCGCGATCCCGGAAGATATCCGCGCCGCCGTGCGCAACAATGGCGGAGGCCACGTCAATCACACCATGTACTGGAAGATCATGAAGCCCAAGGGCGGAGGCGATCCCACCGGGCCCATTGCCGATTTGATCCACAAGGCCTTCGGCAACTTCAAGGACTTTCAGGCCAAGTTCAACGACGCGGGTGCCAAGCAGTTCGGCTCGGGATGGGTCTGGCTGGCGGGAAAGTCCAACGGCGAAGTACAAATCATTTCGACCGCGAATCAGGACAATCCGATCACGCAGGGGCTATATCCCATTTTTGGGAACGATGTGTGGGAGCACGCCTACTACCTGAAATACAACAACCGCCGTCCGGAATATCTTGCGGCCTGGTGGAACGTGGTCAACTGGGACGAAATCAACAAGCGCTACGCCGCCTTCAAGGCGGGGAAAGAAGCGCACGAGCCAGCGATGGCGCGTTAAGCTGCCGAATCCCAACAGAATGGAAAAGGCCCCGACAAAGTCGCGGGGCCTTTTTCTAGCGTTTGCGCTTGCTATGTTGGGGGGGGACAGATCTAGGCAGCCGTCTCTATATACTCGTTCGGCTCTTGTTCGAATTCCTTGCGGCACTCGTCGGAGCAGAAGAAGTATTTTTTCCCTGCGAACTGCGACTGGAATTCCGCGTTCTTCTCGTTGACTTCCATTCCGCAAACGGGATCGATTGTCATTTACGCCTCCGTGCGTGGGATTCGCCTGCTGTACAAATTATTAGCAAAGACTCTTCCGTTCTCGCGGTGCGTGCAAGTGACTGAGGGCGTTTGCTTTTTTCCCCGCCAACAAACGGGACTGGGCAGGAAGTGAAAATTCTTCCGGGCGCTATGCAGCATGTACTCGCTTCGCTGTGCGTCGCTGACGTAATGCAGCTAGCTGGCCCTATCGAGGTCGTTACACGGGTGGCCGATTTTAGGGCGATTTGAACCATAGTTTCTGGTTTTGCGCACCACTCCATGATGCTTTTGTGTTAAGGCCCTATGCGCGCCGGTCGAAGACTTCGCTATCTTTTTCTCGGGTTATTCCTGTATGCCAGTTTTTGCGCGGTCGGCGGCGTCTTTGTCGCCGACGGAACGCTGCATCCGGCTCGGCGGCCGTTGACCGAAGACGAATTCGCCGCCATGCGCGACTACGCTCGCGGGCTGAACGCCGATCTGGAGGAAGTGTCCACGGCGGCCTCCGATGGTGTCGTGCTTCGCGCCTGGACTCTTCGTCCGCTGCACGGCAACGGAGATGACGTCATTCTGCTTCACGGGCTCGGCGACAACCGCGTCGGCATGACTGGATATGCGCAAATGCTGGTCGCGCACGGATTCACCGTGCTGCTGCCCGACGCTCGCGCTCACGGCGTGAGCGGAGGCGCGCTGGCGACTTACGGATTACTCGAGCGCTACGACGTTCATCAGTGGTTCGATTTCCTGGAAGCGAAAGAGCATCCGCGGTGCATTTTCGGTTTCGGAGAATCGATGGGGGCGTCGCAGTTGCTGCAGTCGCTGGATACAGGGATCCCATTTTGTGCGGTCGCAGTGGAATCGCCGTTTGCCAGTTTTCGCGAGATTGCGTATGACCGAATGGGGCAGCCTTTTCATCTGGGCCCGTGGGTGGGGCGAATCTTGCTGCGGCCGCTGGTGGAAGTTGCGTTCCTGCGCGCCCGGTGGAAGTACGGACTCGACATGCAGCAGATCTCGCCGGAAGATTCCGTGGCCGCGACCAAGATTCCTGTTCTGTTGATTCACGGCCAGCTCGACAGCAATATTCCGGTGCGGCACTCGCGCCTGATTCATGCGCGCGCCCCGAACGCGCAATTGTGGGAGGTTCCCGGGGCGGATCATTGCGGAGCGGTCAGCACCGCGCCAGAGGAGTTCGAGAGGCGTTTGTTGGGATGGTTTGAGGCTCGCGCGCGCGTGCAGATGACGACGTCTGAAGCACGAAGACATTTTCAACGACTCAATGGAAGCCTTCACAGGTTGCGGAAAAATGCCGGGCTGGGTTGAGCCGGGAAGGGCACGGCTTACAGCCGTGCCGTCGAAGCCCGCAGAAAATGCGGGATTCAGCCCCTGAGGACGGCTTCAGATCCGCGCCGAGCGAAAAGCAAACCTCAGCGGCTAAAGAGGCTGCGGAAAAAGTCCGTTAACACGCTAAAGACGACCACCGGGGCTGAAGCCCAGATTGATTCCATGCGCTTTACGCGGCCCTGAAGGGGCCGCTCTTCCACGGGAACGCGAGTACTCCGCGTTTTTCAGCAACCTGTAAAGCCATGGTTTCGCTTAGGCGAAGTTGGCACGAGTGGAACTCGTGCCCTTCCCAAAACCTGCGGGCCAGAGTTTTTCCGCTGCCTAAGCAGTGCTCTTTCACGAACTAACCGAGCACTATGGTTTGCGGTACACCACTCCCGCCTTCATCACGAAATCCACTTTTTCCATCGCGCTCACGTCGGCTAGCGGATCTGCGGGCACGGCGACTATGTCCGCGAGCTTTCCCGGCTCAATCGTTCCAAGGGAGTCCTGCATGCCCAACAACTCGGCTGCGGTTACCGTCGCCGCGCGGATGGCCTGGGCGGGAGTCATGCCGAACTTCACCATCGAAGCAAATTCTTTTGCGGGATTGACCTTCCAGTCGAATCCTCCGGCATCCGTGCCGAAGGCGATCTTCACGCCGGCCTTCATAGCGCGGTGGAACGTGTCTTGGTGAATCTGAATCATTTTCACCCACACGGGAGCGCCCTCCGCGGCCCGGCCCTGGGCCACGTATTCGCCCACGAAAATTGTGGGCACGTAGAAAATCCCACGCGCCGCCATGGTTTTCAGATCTTCGTCGGCGATGTAGTTGCCGTGCTCGATGGTGTCGACGCCGGCCTCGACCGAGTTGTGAACTCCGTTGAGGGCCATGGCGTGCGATGCGACTTTGTGGCGCTCGCGGTGCGCCTCGTCGACGATGGCACGCAACTCATCGAGCGTGAAGGTCGGAATGTCATCGAGGATGCCGTCCTCGCGTACGCGGTAGGAACGGTCGCTGTAGACCTTGATCCAGTCGGCTCCGTGGCTGATCTGTTCACGCACCGCATGCCGCGCGTTGTCGGCTCCGTCGACGAGTTGCACTCCGTGCGGGACAGAAACGTTCGGGGCATATCCCTGCAGCGGATAAGCGCCGGTGACATCGAGGGCGCGGGTCGCGACTTGCATGCGCGGTCCGGGAATGATCCCGTTGTTGATGGCCTTCTTCACGTCAGCGTCGGCGTAGCCGGCGCCCTCGGTCTCAAGGTCGCGAATCGACGTGAAGCCATATTCCAGAGCTCGGCGCGCGTTCACGGTGGCCAGGATCGTGCGGTACTCGGGCGATTGCTTCAGCAGTTGTTCGTCGTAATCGGCGGCGGTGATGTCGCCCTGCAGCAGAATGTGCGTGTGGGTATCGATGAGGCCGGGAAGGCAGGTGTGGTGCGGGAGATCAATCACCTCCGCTCCGTCGGGCGCGCTCGCCGCCAGAGCTTTTATCTTTCCAGCATCGATGACGATCACCGCATTCGGCCGCAGTGAATCTCCGCGCCCGTCGAACACGCTGCCACAGCGTAGCGCGATGATTTTGCTCGTTGTCTGCCCCAGACAAGCGATCACCGTAACCAAGAAAAAAACGATCAAAACAACTTTGCGCATGGGGGATTCCCTCCTGTTGGAAGAACCTGGCGACCGCGTTTCTGTATTTCCTGTGCAGAGGTTGTGGACAATCCGGCTGCCCACTGTAACAGATTTTGCGGGCGCCACTCGGCCGAAGTGAAAACAGTTGTGGCGGCGCGGGGGAGCAGCGCTCGCTCAGGGAAAATTTGATTGCCTGTGCTGCGTCCAGATCGGCGTCAAGCTTTTCCTCAACTGCACCAAAAATACTGGATTGACCAGCGCCCCATTCGACCGTAAAGTCGAGTTCGCTCTCTCAAACAGACCGCTAGTTTGGACCGACTGCATCAGGGCCAAGAAAAGTAATGAAAACAGTGCAACGCAAGAACTGCACACGGGTCAGCGCGTCATGAAATCAGGGGAATGGAAGACTTACCGCACACGCTTCCTGGTCAAAGCCAAACAACTCAGTTCCAGCCTCAGCTTTGTCGATCCGCTCGGGCGGCAGCACTCCGGACGCAAGGGCGATTACCTGGTCGAATCCTCCGACGGGGTCATCAGCATTGCTCCGCGCCAGATTTTTGAAGATATTTACGTTGCCATCGCCTTGGAACGCAAAGGAAGAGGTGCCCCTGCAGCGGAAACCTGCGATCGCCGCAAAATGCCGCAGCCGTGCCGCGACCGGCGCGACTCCGCTCAGCGCATGGGTATGATGTGACGTAGAGCCGAAAGCCTTAGGGGACTCAGCGGTTGCGGAAAGAGTAATTTCTGGACCCGGCTCAATCTCAGCGCCTAAGGCGCGACTGATTTTGCACGACTTACGGCGCGGTTTCCAGCCGCGCCCTTTCAATCAGCCCGAATTCAGTATTTTTCCGCAACCTCCTAGGCAGACGGCGCGTGATCTAGTAGACTACCGCTTCTCCGTAGAATGACCTTTAGAGTCAACTTCAAGGAAAATCTCCAATGACGAATCGTGTGAGCTACGCGCCGCAGGATTTCCAGAAGATGTGCAAACAGGCAGAGAGAGACCATGAAGCGAAAAAGTTGGTTGTGCTCATGGAGAGGGTGAAGAAGCAAATCGCAGCGGAGCAGGACTCCTCTCCGCGAGGAGAAACGGCGAAGCGCCCGGTAAGCGGAATAACGACCGAGTCCAGCAGGGTGACTCCGCCCAGCCGCACCGTTCCATTCGAAAGATAAGGATCCCGCGAATTGAATCTAACCATTTGATTTGCGCATTCGCGCAAGGAAAACTTCTCACTTTTCATACACAGAATTTGCGCTAGAATAGGCGGGCTTTCCCGGAGAACGGGCTCCACAAGCCCGGGGAGTTCTCCGGCGCCTTCCCCCAGGAGGTAGTAGATGTACCGGCCGTACTCAGGTTCTTCGGCGGACGCTCGTCCGTTTCGCGATGTAGAGACTCAACTCCGCGATTTAACTCAAGATTTTGCAATGTCTTTTAACACCGGCAATTACGATCAAGGCGCGAGTCTGTTTGCCAACGATGGCGTGCTGATGGCGCCGCAGAGCGAGGCCGCATACGGGCAAAAACAGGTGGAACGGGCTCTGCGTGAGTTGGCCGACGCGGGATATAGCGATCTGCGCCTGGAGACAACGCGCGTGGATTACTCCGGCGACATGGCGATGGAACTGGGACGCTTCTCAGTCGTGCTGCGGCAGGCCGACGGGACGCTGGTCGCGGAGCGCGGCAAGTATGTAAAGGTCTGGCGGCGGTTGGGCGCGTGGCTGATCATGGCCGACTGCTGGAGTCGAACGACGCCGGCGATGAGCGGGCGGGCCGCCTGAGCTGGAACTGACTCTTGCACTTGCGAGAATCGAGGGCGCAAGATCAAGATGAAGTCGGCAGACATGGAGCGACCGGAATCTGTAGCGGCAGGCAGTGAGCACGGGCATGGGGCGGGAGTGAAGCCGGCCGATCCGGGGCAGTATTGTCCAAACTGCTCCGCGAAGCTGCGCGAGAGCCGGTGCAAGTTGAAGTGTCCGCAGTGCGGGTTCTATTTGAGCTGCTCGGATTTTTACTAGAGCAGCTGTCAGCTTCAGCCATCAGCTCTCAGCTTGCGCCAGCCATTCCTGCCGTCCTGACATCTCTGCGCGGTTCCGTCTACAATGTAGGGCGAGCTTTTCAAAGAAATCATAACGAGGAGAAAGACCATGCAACGCAAGGCCAGTGCGGTTTGGAAGGGTGGACTGAAGGATGGCAAGGGATCGCTTTCGGCTCCGGGCGGAGTGCTGAACAATACGCAATATTCATTTTCCACGCGCTTTGAGAATGCGCCGGGGACGAACCCGGAAGAACTGATTGCAGCAGCCCACGCGGGGTGTTTTTCGATGGCGCTTTCGGCGCAACTGGGCGAGGCGAAGCTGACGCCGACTAGCATTTCGACCACGGTTACGCTGTCGCTCGACAAGCTGGATTCCGGGTGGACGATCACGTCGAGCCACATTGATGTCGTGGGGAAAGTGCCGGGTGCGGATGCGGCGACCTTCCAGAAGTATGCCGAGGCCGCGGAGAAGGGATGCCCGGTCTCGAAGGTGCTGAACGCGAAGATTACGATGAATGCAAAGCTTGAGTAATCTCGCCTTTGGATGACGTCGCCTCCTGCCCAGCGCAGTTGAGACGCATGAGAGCCCGACGCGCCCGGTGTGCGCGAGATCCCTTCGACTTCACTCAGGGCAGGCTCTTCCCTCCGCCTGAAAAACGGCTACGGTCAGGATGACGCCTAAGTTAGGAGCGAGGACGAGTCGGTTTGACACGCGGCTTAGTGTCTGTAGAATAAACATGCAGGTCTTCTCTGACCCGGCATCTTCAGGCTGCCGCGGGGACTGAAGTCCACTTGCCATCGTGGCGGAATTGGCAGACGCGCATGGTTCAGGTCCATGTACCGGCAACGGTGTGGGGGTTCGAGTCCCTTCGATGGCACCAAGCACTCGTAGCGCGATGAGATCCCTCGCTTTGCTCGGGATTTCGCCAGCAGGCTCCCGCTCCGCTCACGCCCGCTAGACGGCTCAAGTTCGAGTCCCTTCGATGGCACCAAGCACTCGTAGCGCGATGAGATCCCTCGCTTTGCTCGGGATTTCGCCAGCGGGCTCCCGCTCCGCTCACGCCCGCTAAACGGCTCAAGTTTGGTTCTATGCAGGAGGCTTGAAATGGGGCACAATCTGGAGGGCGCGGAGGGTTCGGGTTGAAGATTTCGCAGAAAGGGCTGTACGCGCTTCAGGCCATGATGACGCTGGCCCGCCGGCATGAACAGGGCGCAATCAAGATCCGGGACATTGCGGCGGAGAGCGATCTGCCGGAGAAGTTTCTGGAATTGATCCTGCTCGAACTGAAGAACGCGCGCATTGTGGACAGTGTACGCGGCGCCCGGGGTGGGTACCGGCTGCGGCGCGAACCGACGGAAATTCGGCTGAGCGAGATCATCCGGCTGATTGATGGACCACTGGCGCCAATGGGCGATGCTGAACAATTGCGTGGATTGATTGCGAAGGATGCTGACCATCGGGCGCTCTACGAAGTGTTTCTTGCGGTGCGGGATGCTGCGGCGGAGATTCTGGAGAACACGACCGTGGCCGATCTAGTCGGAGACAGGAAAGTAGTCAGAAAAGGACCTGGGGGGAAGAGCGCGGCCGGAGCGCGGAAGAAGAAAGCCACCGGGGGATAGCTTGCCCCGCATTTGATCGAGTAGCTGTCGTTCTTCGGAAAAATTGCTGTCATCCACCGGAATGAATAGTTGTCGCCGCACAGCCCTTCCACAGCCGGGACTCGAACCTAGGGCGCAATCAGTACGTCACCCTGGGCATCATGTCGATAATGCCGTTTACGATTCCAGTTTCGGCACAACCGGGTTGAAGCCGCGACGATAACACTTCGAAAGTATAGTGGCCAAATGATGCGTCATCGGGGATGTATCCGGAATTTGCGAAACCGTTCGTGAGAGTTGCCATGATTGTCTTGGTGTATGGAGATTCCCTTTTCAGGCGCTGAGCAATTTCGTTGTAGACCTCTGCGTTCACAGCCCCGATGGCAATGTCGTCAACCATCAGCAGTCCGAGTTTGATATTCACCGGCGGTCCATCCTTATAGGTCCCTGGGAATCCTCCGCGCCCCTCGTTCGTGCGCTCCCGGCCTGGGCATGTGGTTGTGTGTGTATTTCCAAATAACCTGCCGTCTGAGGCAGAACGAGTCGTTTCTCGCGTCACCCGCAGTACTTCCTCTCCTAGCATTTGCCCCATCGACAGAATCATCTCTTTCTGTTCCTGCATGAGGTGTGCGACCTGTGGGTCGGCGCGGTCCAGTCCCTGCCCACCTGGGGGCATGGAGTTGCTGATATCGACTCCACGTTTGGCGTAGTCCTTAATCCTGATTGCGCGTAAATCATAGGTCTGTTGGAAATAGATGGGGTTCTGATCGCCTGACGCGCCCTCCGACCAAAGTGCGACGACTTTGTCGCCGAAGTGCGATTCGATGTACCGGGATGATGCACCGGGGACGTCTCCGCTGACCAGATCGAGTGTTCCGGTAATCACCGCGTGCATTGCGTAGTTGTAATACACCGCGATGGGATCGCCTTCCAACGATTCGAACTTCACAACCGCGACTGTTTTGTCTGATAGGCCGCTGTAATTGGCTCCTTCCCACCAGTGATGCGTAACCGGATCGATAGTGTCTCTTTGCACATTCAGGAAGGATACGCCGGTTCCGTAACTGATCCGTGCTGGGCGGAGATTAACTTTAGCAGTCGCGATGGACTGATAGACCTTATTTTCATAGTCTTTCGCTCTCGACGCCATGTCCGGGTCGACGCCGCCACCCCATCGATATACAGAAGGCACGCTGTGAGAATGGGTCGCCGTAATCAGAATGTTTCCGGAAGGGATTCCGAGTTCCTTGTTGGCTCGCTCGCTTACGCTGGCCCAGAGTTCGTTCGGGACACCACCAGCGTCCACTGTGACTAAGGCAGCACTGGTGTGGCCGTTGTCAATGACGATGGCCCGGGCGAAGACGTGATCGAGTATCCCAAGATATCCATGCGGTAATTCATTCTCTGCGGGTGTGACGTCGATCTTGGCTGCTCCAACCCTGAAAGGGCCGGCCTGAACAGCCTGAGTGATGGCGGATGGTGCACTCAAGCATGCGACGAGGAAAGTAAGCAGTGGGATTCTGATTCGCATCGTTGACTCCAAGCTCCCGCAGCTATGAGTAAGCGGGAATCGGTGGCATTTGTTAGCAACGAGTCGATGCATTTCGGCACTAAAGAAAGCGGCCATCTCTTCTTCGGCCGCGCTTCACGACCATTGCGTGTCAGCCTGTCAATCGCTTTGGACACTAACTGATGCGCAGAGCAGATGTAAAGGGCAAGATGTGGCCGCCGTAATTGACGATGCACACGATGTAGGCATCGATCACGTGGGCCTGATCACCGCCAAGATCGAGGCCAGCTCCCCATGGTGGGAAGGACTGTTTCTTCCAGCCCTTCCCTCCGGATCTCAAGTCGTGCCCAGGGGCTCTGGATTTGTGCTCAAGACGCCTGCGACTGAGACCAATCGATGATCATGCTTTCCAGCCGAACGTAACTCGCTTCCATTCCGCGTTCCATTCCGGTAGCTAGCATTGCTGCCCGCGTTTGAGCGTCGGGCAAGGTCATTCGCATAGTCATCAATGTGCCAGAGCCGTCTGGTTCGAATGTCGTTTCCACATGATTGTCCGGGGTGGGATCGGGCATATGCATCCGCTCGACATGCACGATCCTGCTGTAGGGCTTCAATTCCAGATACTCAGCCGTCAAATAGAATCCGCCGCCCTTGCCATTCGTCCATTCGTAGCGGATTTTCCCGCCGGGTCGCGCTTCGTTGATGCAGACTGGCATCGTCCAGCCCTCAGGGCCCAGTAACCATTTCTGGACCAGCTTCGGATCTGTATGGGCGCGATAAACGGCCTCCGGTGGCGCCGCGAAGCGCCGGGTCACAACCAGGTGTGTATCGCCTTCGGTCTTCAGGGTTAGTTTGCTCATCGCTTTCTCCTTTCTTTTTTTGGTTGGATCGTATTGGGTGTCATAGCGGCGAGAACTTCATCCAGCCGCTCGTAGTTTTTCTCCAAAGCCTTTCGCAGCATTGCCAGCCATTGGTCCATGGCGTCAATCCCGGCCTTCGCTAATCGGCGAGGGCGCTTGGTGCCCTCGATTCGCCGGACGATCAGCCCCGCTTCTTCGAGCACCTTCAGGTGTTGGGAGATTGCAGGTTGGGTCATCTCGAACGGCTTCGCCAGTTCGTTCACCGTCGCTTCGCCCAAGGCAAGCCGCGCTAGGATGGCCCGACGGGTGGGATCGGCGAGGGCAGCGAAGGAGGCATCGAGATCGAACTCCGTTGTCATAAGTATTAACTTATATAAGTAACTACTTACTGTCAAGAGGAAAGTTGGTGTCTCTGCGCGGAATCCACGACCGACAGTTAACGTTGCGTAGATACGCCCACGGGCAGTTTCAAAACTGACATACGTTCTCGGGCGGCGTTCGCCGGCGCAATCGCGGAACCCAGTGCCAGACGCGGGAAGTGCTGGATTTTCACAGCCAAGCAACTAAGTTTTGACCCATCCCTAATATTAATCTCGTTCAATGAATTGCGCTGAAAGCCACATCTGGCACGGGTTCTCGAAGAAATGCATGGCGCGGTTGCACCAATTCCGGTCACCCGCCTGTGAACGGCCTGCACTCGATTGAAAATACGGATGTTACAAAGCGCGATTTTTCATTGACTGCAAAAATAGAAGGAGTACAACAAGATCGTTCTTTGACAGCTTCTTAAGTTTTTCCGGTTGGTGCGGCGTCCGGGGCTCGAGCGGAGTCACTTTCCTGACCGCAAGGTTGGGAAGGAGGGCGAGCAAGGGTCTATAGCAAAGCGCTGGTCGAGGAGAACAGAGAAGAAATGTTGAAGGCAAGATAGAGTTCCGAGGCGTAGGGTAGATTTATCCGGTTGGCGGTGAGCCCGGAGCCCGAGCAAAGATCGCGCGTTGCGCCCCGCAAGGGAGGCGACGAAAGCAGGTCAAGCAAGGGTCAAACGCGAGCTACTGGCCGAGACGAATGGACCCTGCATAACCTCGGAACTCTTATTTTTTTTGGCGGATGGCCCGACTTTCCTGATTCTTCCTTTCCCATGCCGCAATTGCTGGTGCCGATGCTGCCAATACCATGAGACTCATCATGCCCAGCGGTTTGCATCGCACCTATCGCGCTCATCACCTGCACTTCATCACGTGGTCTTGCCAGGTTTGAGCAGCTATCCTTTCTATTGGCTCGACGAAGCTGGGCCGGTGCAAATCGATGTGACTTCGGTGTGTTGGCGAGCTCGATCCGCCGCAGGAGGTTCGCGGAGGGTTGGCATGTATGGAGCTACACCCGATTCCAGGGTCACTCTGGTTAGGTTCCTTTCTGTCATCCCGAGCGAAGCAGTCGAGAGACCTTGAGTTCTGTTTCTCCAACACTTAATCAGAGATCCCCTAAGGTCCGATCGTTACCTGCAACGGACCCGGCGTTTCCATCCGCTCGCGATAGATCAGATTTCTTGGGGCAACCTCACCGACGGCATCGACGTGAACTACGTAACCACCTCGAGGCAGCGTATCTCCGAAGGGTAGTTCCTTTGCGGCGGTGTTCCTTAACAGCGGAAAGTGCTGATAACCGATCGCGGTGGCGCGGCCATTTGCAGCTACGGCCAGCACGATGAAGGTGAGGTCGATATCGTCGGGCGTATTGTTCGATACTTCGACACTGCCCTCGATCCGGTTGACGGACACGTGCGCCGGCGATTTCCAGTTGAGGGTGAAGGCTGCTCGGACGCGAATCAAAAACTGTTTTTCGACAGCCTGCTGTGGCTTGCCGCTGTCGCGCACCGAAGCTGTGAACTGAAATTCGCCGGCGCGCTCCGCGGCGCCGTGGAGCAGACCATCGTCCTCCAGCTGGATGCCCGGCGGCAGCGCGCCGTTCTCCAGGCGCCAATGCAGCGGGGGCACACCTCCCAGCGCAAACAGCCGAACCTGGTAATTACCGTGCGGGTAGGTATCGGGCAATTCCGGATCGTTCTTGATAATCAGCTGATTTTCTTCCGGCGCTGCCGGTGCGGTCTGGGCCTCGGCCTGCTGCGCGCCGGCGTGGGCCGACGCGAACTGGCAACCCGAGAGCGGCCCCAGGCAAGCGGCAACGGCGAGCGGCCCGGCTATTCGATACCAGAATCCCCAGGTCATTCATTCTCCCAAAGCGACTCGGTCAGCGCCCCACGAAGAACGCGGCGATGGCCCATTCTTGCGCTTCTATCGTCTATCCTTCATACCACGTTCTTGGGCGTGCGTGCTTCCGGGTTGCGCACGAAACCACCCAGAGAGGGATTTGAGTGCTATCGCCTGTGGCTGTTGAAAAAGTCCCTCAACAGAGCGCCCTTTCATCTGCGAGCATGCCGTTGCCGGCTTTCTTTGTCTCCGTTCGACTAAGTGGTGGCCGGCAGAACCGGTATTATCGGCTGACTGAGGAAGCGGACCAGTCGCTTGATGTTCTGAGCTACCGCCGCCAGGAAGAACTGCTCGCGCACAAACCTGAGTCTCCGTAGACGCAAGCGCCGCAATCCGATCTGATTCTTCAGTTCCGCGAACAAGGCTTCCACCTTCTTTCTTTGCCGCTGTGCCTTGGCGAACTCTGGCGTGTTGACCAACTCCCGCGCACGTTGTCGGGCTGGTTCGTTCTGGTGGATGATCAGGCCCCGGAAGGCGGCACTGGTGCATTGTGGTCGGAGCGAGCACGGGCCACACTTTTTGCGTGTCCCGATGTAGTTGAAGGCGCGATTCCGATAAACTCGACCCCCATAGTTGAGTGGCTGGCCAGCGGGACAGATATAGCGATTGTGTTCGGGCTCGTAAGTGAAACGCTCGGGACCGAAAAATGGACTTCTCTTTCTGTGGATGCTGTCGCGGGTTCGCATATACGGAGTGATGTTACGATCCGCCAACCACTGTAAGAACTCCCCATTCCCATAGGTCGTGTCGGCCGCCACCGATTCGGGTGCTCGTCCTTGCCACTCGGCAAAACGGGTCAGCATGTCTTGCGCGGCCACCGTCTCCTGGCTCATGCGCGCCGCCGTGGCCTGCACTCCGATGATCACACAGCTGTCGTTATCCACCAGATAGTTGTCGTAGTAACCGAGACGCGCCGGGGTGCCGCCTTTGGTGGCATAGGTGGAATCGGGATCGGTGGTCGATATTTGATCCTGCTCATGCACCGGTTCCTCCACCGGGTTCTGCTCTTCCACCTCCCGCAGATACTGGCGCACGGTGTGATGGACCTGTGCTGCTTCCGCTAACTGCTCCCGTGGAATCCGGCTCTCCTTGGCGGCGTTCGCTTCCACGAAGCTGCCATCGACGGAGAGATTCTTCCCGCTCACCAGCCCCACCTCCACACACTGCCGCACGATCTGCTCAAACAACTGCTCGAAAAGCTTCGACTCCTGAAACCGCCCGTGCCGGTTCTTGGAGAACGTCGAATGATGCGGGATCTCCTGATCGAACCCAAGACCGGTGAACCATCGCCATGCCAGGTGCATGCGCAACTCTTCTACAAGTTTGCGCTCGCTGGTGATGCCGTACAGATAGCCGATCAGCAGAATGCGCAGCAGCAATTCAGGATCAATCGACGGCCGCCCTGTCTCGCTGTAGCTGTCCTTCAGTTGCTGCCGGACGAACTCAAAGCTGATGTGCTTGTCGATCAGCCGCAGCAGATGATGTTCGGAAACTTGATCTTCCAGACGGAAGTAGTAGAACAACGCTTCGGAGCGGTCGTGTTGCCCCATCATGATCAGCAGGCCTCCGACGATCAGAATCAAACAGAGCATGCGAATGCTCTCTTCTAACATGCTTCTGCCCAATTCCACCTGCCAATCTCAGTGACTTTTTCAACACCCACGCCTGATTTCGCCAGTTGTCCGCTACAATGACGCCTTGCGAGGAATCGCGGGTGGCGCAAAACTTGTTTTCGACAGTCCGATTTCGACAGTCTGAGTCAGAAACGGCTGTCCCGGAGCAAGGAGAGCCGTTATACAATTCCCGCGCAGTTTCGGACCTAATGCAGTGAATGGCGTATCCACATCGACGATATGCCGGAGGAAACATGCGACGTGTAGCAGTTTGGATTTTCTTACTCACTGTTGTTAGTTTGTTGGCAGTTGCCAAAGATCAGCCCTTCCAAGTCGTTTCCTGGCCCGATTCCGGGCAGACTGTTCTTCGTTTTACCTTTTCGAAGTTCAAGGACGTAGGAGGTGGAATGGGGAGGGAGCGCACGTACATCAGTGACGTAGAGGCTCTCAACCTTTCAGATAAGACCATCAGTGGTGCAAGTTTTTCGTTCTATGTGTTTGACAAAGGTAGGGCAAGAATCGGTGAGGGCTACATCAATCTAACGAACATCTCTGCTGGCGAAACGGTCAAGTTTCAAGTAACGGTTGCCTCATCCGGTTCCCCGAACTCCGTAGCGGTATTGACATCAACGAGTACGCCGCGCACGGTATCGATTACGGTAAACTCCATTCCACAAGGGGCAGTTCTAACGGTGGATGGTAAAGCAGCGGGGACCACACCCAAACTTGTAGACGTCGGAATCGGGAAACATATGCTTGGGTTTGAGAAGGAGGGATTCAATCCAGGGAAATTCCCGCTCGAAATCACTTCCCACGATGCTTCCGGAGGAAGCGTAAGTTATGAACTGGGCAGTGCCGCACACGACACAATCGAGTTAAGGGATGGGTCGGTTCTGACGGGAGATTTGGTTTCCGTTAGCGGCATGCAAGTGGAAGTACGAATTGGAGGGAATGCACAAACTTTCGACCGCAACCAAGTTAAACGTATTCTGCTGACTGAGCGGGCCCCAGCATCGAACTGAAGGCTTTGCATACTTTGACGTAATACCGCCATTACACTCAGAACTCCTCATCGGGCACTATCGGCAGATTTCGTCAGACTGTCCTTCACGAGTCCAGTCTCGATAGCTTCAGAGCCTTAGAGCTCCGAGCCCTTGCAGAACGGGCAAAAGTGGCATAGAACTAGAGCCCGATATGCCTTGGTATTGGCCCGATGTCGATAGCCCGCAGAGCGCCAAACTCGCCAGAGTGAACGCGGTCGGCGTCAGTGCGGTGTACGGCTTCCTGAACCTCGGGTTCGCGCGGCTAACATCGCCAATTGGCCCTCGATGGGCGGCGCATAATTGGATTTTTTCTGCGGTATCCGCCGTTGCATTCTTTGGGATCGCGGTGGGGATTTACTGGATGTCCCGCTCCGCCTCAGTCACGGGACTTATTTGGTGCTCAAGAATTTGCATCATCCAGATTCCGCGTCTGATTGTGGCCCTTGTTTTCCGTCATCATTTCGGGGCTATTGTTGGGATCGCTTTGGACATTCTCTTCTTGACGTTCTACATCAGCGCTGTCCGCGCGACGTTCGCTTATCATCGCGCCTTGTCTGAAACCTCGTCGGAAAGGCCCATTGCGAGCGATTAGAGCGAACTCCTCGCAGCCTACCACCACCCGTTGTCGATTGGCGTAACATCGCCATATCACTCATTGAGGGGTCTGCGAGTGAAATCACCTTCAGAGGGCATATCCTCACGAGTTGAGAGGACGGTTGTGGTCGGCCGCGTTTCGGATCAGTGCATCAAGGACTGTCCTGTCCACATCCGCAAGTTTTTTGATGTACAGGCATCCCTTCCCTATCGTGTGTCTTCCGAGTTTGGCCAAGAGGACTTTTGTCTCACTGTGACCCAAAATGCTGTACAGAACGATGGCGGTCTTACGCGGTGAGAAACTAACAAGCGGCATGTCTCCCTCACGCCCGCTGTCATATCTGTAGTGATAGCTTCCGAAGCCAATAATGGACGGTCCCCAGAGTTTCGGCTTTTCGCCGGAAGCTCTTTGCATAAGTTGAATCAGTTCCTTTGCTTCGGAGCGTCGCGTCGGATCGGTCAGGGCATCGATGTATGCACTGACGCTCAAAGTCGTAGCCTTGGTCTTGCTCTCTGGCATTTCGGCCTCCGTTTCAAGGCGGAAGGCTAGCACAGGTGTGCGGCCTGCAGTAACCGCAATTCGGAATGACTGTTGAAAAATCGCGTGGGTGTTGAAAAAGTCCATTTTTCTCAAAACGGGCAAAATTTGGGGGATAGGAAATGTCCACGAAAACCGAGATCGTTGTTTGTAGGGCATCCTAGCGCAAAGTTTTTTCGACCAGTTTTGAGAGATCGAGTTTTTCAACAGCCACTCGCCTTTACACTCAGAACCGCGCTGGACACCGAGTCCACCCGGCCCGCCTGAGGCGAAACCAAAAACTGGTAAAATCGAAAGGATGGCCGGAAGCTCCCAACTGATTCAGATCGAACTGTCCCCTCCGCCGCGGATGCCGAAGCCCACGTGGCTGCGCGCGAAGGCGCCCGTGGGAGAGAATTTCCACGATCTCAAAAGGCTGGCCCGGGGACTCGGTCTGCACACCGTGTGCGAATCGGCGCAATGCCCGAACATTGGCGAGTGCTGGAACCACAAGACCGCTACGTTCATGCTGTTGGGCGACATCTGCACGCGCCGCTGCGGCTTCTGCGCCGTGCCCAAAGGACGCCCGGAGCCGATCGATTGGGATGAGCCTCGCCGCGTGGCCGAAGCGGTAGCCACGTTAGGACTGAAACACGCAGTGGTGACCAGCGTAAACCGGGACGACGACAACATCGGCAGCGCCCGGGTTTTCGCCGAGACCATCCGAGAGATTCGCCAGCTCACGCCAGATTGCCACGTCGAAGTACTGATCCCGGACTTTCAGGGTCTGGAAGAGTCGCTACGGATCGTGCTCGACGCCAAGCCTGACATCCTCAACCACAACACCGAGACCGTCCCGCGGCTCTATCGAGCGGTCCGTTCGGGAGCGCGTTACGAGCGCACGCTCACCTTGCTGGAAAAAGCAAAGAAGCTTTCTCCTGGCATGGTGACCAAAAGCGGCGTGATGGTCGGTCTGGGCGAATCGACGGGAGAACTGGTTGAAGTCTTCCGCGACTTGGGCGCACGCGGCGTTGATATTCTTACGGTTGGGCAATACCTGCGTCCCTCCAAAGATCACCTACCCATCGCACGCTTTTACGAGCCCGACGAATTTGTATATCTGCGGAACGAGGCTCTCCGCTTCGGTTTCCGCCATGTTGAGTCCGGTCCGCTGGTGCGGTCCAGCTATCACGCACACGAGCAGGCCGATGCCACTGGTTGGCCACGGGCGGTGTCGTAGCTTGCGGCGGAGGGGTTTTCCCGCCACAGTTTTTCGTCCAGCAGCAACGGCTCGCAGGGTTCGTGTCCCCATCCAAAAAATCGGCTACGGGGGGTCGCCGCACCCGTGATCGACGTGCTTCTCGTGGTGCTCGGAGTTTTTGCCGGCCTGCTGGGCGCTGTGACGGGCATCGGCGGCGGCGTGTTGCTCACCCCGATTCTTGCACTGCACTTCGGAGTCCCGATCCGCCAGGCCATTGGAACGAGCCTGGTCGCGGTCATCACCACATCGGCGGCGAGCTCGTCGGTTCATCTGCAACGTCACACCACCGACATTCGCCTGGGCATGACGCTGGAACTGGCCACAGCGTTTGGGGCAGCGGTGATGGCCTATCTGGTGGGCTATTTCAATCGCAACGTACTGGAAGGATTGTTCGCCGGATTTCTTCTCTACAGTGCCATCACCATCCTGGTGCGCCGCGGCAAAGTGGAGCCCGAAGAAGACTCGTCGCCCGCGCTCAACGGCGACGCCGTGATCCCGCCCTACGAACCAAAGCGGTATCCGCTGGGGCTGAGTGCATCGCTCGTAGCGGGCGCTCTCTCGGGATTGCTCGGCATTGGCGGAGGTCCGATCAAAGTTCCGGTGATGTACATCTTCATGAACGTGCCGCTGATGGTGGCGACCGCGACTTCGAACTTCATGGTCGGCGTTACCGCCGCCGCCAGCGCCATCGTCTACTATCGGCGTGGTGACATTCTCGTGCAGGTCGCTGCACCGTTGGCGGTCGGCGTCTTCCTGGGATCGCTTCTTGGAGCTCGCCTCGCCCCGCGGATCCACACGAAATACGTGGTCTATCTGCTGGTCGCGATCATGTTTTATCTTGCCGGTCGCTTGGGGTGGGATCTGCTACGGGGGATCTTATGAGTCAAGTCCGCGAACCGGCCTTCGATCGCGCGATCGCCCTGGTCCTGCGCGTGGGAGCTTTTGGATGTTTTTTCATCATGCTGGCCGGCCTGCTCGGTGGGTTGTTCCTCGGGGGACGCCTTCCCCTCGTAATTGAGCGTGCCGGAGTTCTGCTGATGCTGATCACGCCGGTGGTTCGCGTGCTTGTCGCCTGTGTTTTGTTCTTCCGCGAAAAAGACCGGAAGTACGGATTAGTCTCGCTGGGAGTGCTCGTCATCCTGTTACTGGGATCTGTGTTCGGAATCGGCGAACACTAACAGGCGCTGCTCGGAATGACAAATCTGAGACCAGACAATTTCTAAAAGATGTGCAGCTTGATGCTCAGATACTTCTTGGGATTCTCGCGTACCGCTTTCACCAGGTCGCGGGTCTCGACCAGCATTTTATCGGCGTTGTTGTAGAGCGATTCGTCCTTGAAGAGTTTTCCGGCTGTCCCCTGGCCCGCTTCCAGTTCGGTAGTTAGTGCCGAGAGCTTGGTGATGGTGTTGTCGAGCTTCTTGGCCAGTTCCTCGTCCTTGGTCAGCTTGCCGAGCGTGCCCTTGCCAGCGTTGATGTCCTCGGTCATCTTCTTTACGTTGGCGATGGTGTCGTTGGCGTTGTTGTACAGAGATGGATCTTTCAGGAACTTGCCCGCGGTGCCCTTGCCCTGCTGCAGGTCGTCGACCACCGCGTTGATCTTGTCGAGCGTGGATTGGAATTTGTCGTAGGCATCATTGCGATTGATCAGCGCGCCCAGGCTACCCTGGCCGCTGCTGACCTCATCGACGATCTTCTGGAAATCGGCTACGGTGGCTGAGAAGCGGTTGTACAAAGTAGGATCGTAGATCAACTTGCCCAACGATCCCTTGCCGCTTTCGGCGAAGGCCAGTATGCGGTCGGCGCGCTTGAGCAGCGCATCCAGGTTCTGCAACGTGCTCTGGCTGGCGCGCACCACCTGGTTGAAGTCCGGGTGCACTTGCGTGGGTAGCGTGTCTCCATCTCGCGCCGTGGGGCCGACCGCCTGCGAGCTGTCGATGTCGAGGTAGGTTTCTCCCAGCACTCCGGCGGTATCGAGCGAAGTCGTCGAGTCGCGGCGCAGTGCGTATTTGTATTGCGTGCTCACCCTCATGGTGACTTCGACTGGAGTGAGTTGCTTGTCTTTATCCGGAACGATGCGAATCTTCGATACGTTGCCGATGTCGACGCCGCTCAGGCGCACCGGTGCTCCTACGCGCAGTCCCTCGGCATTGTCGAAGTATGACTTCAAGGTAATGCGGGGAGTGAACAGTCCGGCAGTGCCGGACATCAGAAATAGCAGCAGGCCCAAGGTGAGGCTGGCGACGATCACTGTGATCCCAACACGCAGTTGCGACCACTTGAGCTGCTTCTGGCTAGGCAAATGCTTTCCTCATGGTGCCAGTCTGAAGTTGTCCTGCCGCCAGAGCAAGTGATCTGTATTGGAACCGGCCCGCTTGCGGCACGCCCATCGATGAATGATAACAAAAGATCGCAAGCTCTTAAGCCGCTTTCGTAAGCAGGGCGGGCATCAAGGCCAGGGCCAGCAGGTACGCAGCGGCGCCCGAAGCCAGCGTCGCGGTCAGCCCGAACTGGATGGCGATGACCATGGCCAGCACTGATCCCAGCACGCTTGCGGCCGCGTTCATCGCCCAAGCCCACTCGACTGCATTGTCTTGCGAGGCGGGAAATTCTGGCGCGGGAGATGCCGCAAGGGCGCGGAGGCCGGTGGGGAATGGCATGCCCATGATGAAGCCCAGGGGGATCAGGAGCAGTCCGCTTACCAGCAGTCGAAGTCCAAAGTCCAGCCCCACCAGTTGCGCGAGCCGGATCGGTAGGAAGAACACATAGACGAGAAGCGTGGCGATCACCAGCGTGAGCGGCACCCAGCCCATTTCGGCGCGCGGCAGCCACAGACGCGAGAACAGGCTTCCCGCGCCGCTCGAAATCATCAGCAGAAAAATAACCACCGTGAGCGCGTACGTAGGATGTCCCAGGAATAGCACGAAGCGCTGGATGAACGCTATCTCCACCAGGATGTAGCCCAGGCCCACAGCAACGAAATAGAGCAGCGGAAGGGCTGACTGGCGTGCCTTTCCGCTCTTGAGTGCGAGCGGCAAAACCAGGAACGCCAGGACGGCGCACACAGAAATGACCAATACCAGGAGCAACACCAGGACTCCCAGGTTCACTTTCCAGTCGATGCCTTCCCGTAATGCCTTCTCGCTCAGAATCTGACCGGGCTTAAGCGTGAAGAAAAAGAAGGGCGCGTTATCGTTGACCGGCGCCACGTTGTAGGCATAAGTGCGGGCAAAGGCGTAAGGATCGTTGCTGGCGATTAGATCGGAAAAGGGATTCTGCCCCGGGTGCGAAGGCAAATAGAGCGAGTCGAGCTCCCAATAGTGATCGAAGTGGGTGATCACCGCGGTTTCTTCCGCCGCGGTAAATGGAGTCTTCTTCGCCAGTACCACCACCGGGATGCCATCGGCATTAAGCTCGCCCTGGGAGGCGACGATGAAATTGCGCGCCGGATTCGCCACTCCCAACTGGTGCAACGCCTCCATGGCCACCGCCACTACGCGCAACGCCTCGCGGGGATGGCGAAACTCCCAGCGGGTGATGGCGATCATGCCATCCGGCTTGAGATGCTCGAAATACTCACGGAAGGCCTCGACTGTGTAGAGGTTGTTCTCGCTGAGTGCGAACGCTCCCGCCGCGGTCGATGCCCACGTATCCACCAGCGTCATCTGCACCACATCGAAGTGCTGCGGGCTCGAACGCAGAAATGAGCGGCCGTCGGTGACGTGAATGTGCACATCTGGACGTTCATAGAGATGCTGCGAGTAGTCGGCGTAACGCCCGCGCATGATAGTAGTGGCGATAATGGGGTTGATCTCGATCCCGGTCACGCTGGGACTGCCGTTGGCCACCGCACGCAGAACGTCGACGCCTCCGCCGGGCCCGATGATGGCGAACTCGCCGTGTGGGCGCAGCACATTCGCCAGAGCGGGCGGCGCCGACATCAGCGCGTGCTCCCACGCGGTGGTGTGCCACTGCGACAGGTCGGCATTCATGATGTAGGTGGATGCGTCGGCGTCGATCACGATGACCTTGGCCTGACCCTGGCGGTCGACTTCCACGCGCGAGAGCGCATTCCAGCGCGCGAACTCCACCCACGCCGGATCGCGAAACATGCCTTTGGCGTAGACCACGTCGATGAGGCGTCCGGAATAGTTTGCGGCGGTCAGGGCCGCGAGCGCGAGCGCCAGCAAGCCGGCGTTTCGGCGCAGGCCGTGGGTTTCGGCCCAGATCATTCCCGCGGCGGCCAAAGCTACTCCGGCCACAAGAATGGTGTTCGGTCCGCCCAGCCAATTCAGCAGTGGGACGATCGCCAGGCAGGCTAGCGCTCCGCCACACAAGTCAGCGCCGTAGAGCCGGGGAATGCGCTGCGTCTCCCGCGCAAACACCACCGAAAATAGCAGGCCCGTAAGAAAGAAAGGAACCGCCGCGGCCAGATAGAGCACCGTCAACCGCAGGAAATTCTTTCCCGAGACCTCGAGAGCTACCGGAACGTGCAGCACGATCTCCAGCACCAACACGACCACGACGGCATTCGCCATGCACAACCTTGCACCCAGGGACCGCGTGCGCATGGCCGCGAGACGGGGCTTGAGCAGGTAGGCGAACACTCCGCCCGCGCCCAGCCCAAGCAACGCGATCGAGATGGCCAGAAATGCGAAGTGGTAGAAGAGCACGACGGAGAAGATCCGAGTCAACGCCAACTCCAGCAGCAGGCCGGCGAAACTGGTCAGTGCAAGACCAGCCAGCACAGTGGGTTCAGGGATTGCAGTCGGGGGCGAGCTTAGGGGAGCAGTCGGGGCGATGACGGCCATAAATGGATCGGACGCGACAGTCTAGCAGAAGCGGCCCATCGCCAGTCCCGAACCCCAGCCAGGCAAAATCTTGTCAATAGGTAAAACGAGGGCCTTTCGACCTATCCCCTTGTCCACAAAGCAAATAGATTCTTGGCAAAATGTCCAGTTCGCCTGGTTCAAATTGATAGAATAGATATATAGACCAAAATTTTCGAAGGGAAGCAAAGGCGCAGCCTCTAGGCTTGCGCCTTTTGTGTTTTTAGGCCGAATCCATGGGTAACAAAGAAATGGGCAAGAAGAAAACCGGTAGCAAGATAGCAGGAAGCAAGCGCAGCGCCAGCAAACAAGTCACCCCCAAAACCATCCCACCCCACCGCCGCCGCTGCATAATCATCAAAGACCCCAAACATCGCGGCGAGTGGGCCGAACTGAATTTCATGACTCGCGTCACCGAGCGCGGATTCAACGCTTCCAAGCCTTGGGGAGACTCCTCCCGCTACGACGTCGCTGTCGAGCGCGACGGCCGCTTTCTCCGCGTCCAGGTCAAGTCCACCATCGCCCGCCAGGACGGCGGATACGTTTGCGCCATCAAATCCAGCCGTTGCCAGTACTACACTCTTCACCAGGTCGATTTCTTCGCCGTCTATGTCATCCCCGAAGACGTCTGGTACATCCTCCCCGCCGAAATCATCATCATCCTCCGAGGCCACTTCTCCCTCAACCCCCGCCGCCAACGCCAGAAATACGCCCCCTACAAAGAAGCCTGGCACCTGCTCAAAGCCGGATGTCACAAGAAATCGCCGCCCAAAGGACAAGCCGCAAAAGTTCTGCTGTGACAGGACTTTTTTATTTTGCAACGAGATGTGGGGGGATATGGCATCCCAATTGCCATCACACAGTTTGGTGCCAATGTACTGATTTTTGTTGGCGTTGGAGCACTGCGGATGGGCTTATTCAATGCTGCTCATCGAGGTTCGGCGAAGAAATAAGGGGTAGAGGAAATGCCTTGGATTTATTTTCTTGCAGCATCTGTCGGGATCTTGGTGGCTACTGGAATCGCGGCACTCATCCAGACCAAGGAAACACGAAAGCAAATCAGTGACCAAATGATGCTGGACACGGATGATGTCATCGCTGTCGAAACGAAACCTGAAGCCAAAGATCACCAACCCGCGGCCATGGTCTCGGTCAGTTAATTGCCCATCTCAGCGAATGGAAGAGGCGTCGTTGCGTTCTTCTCGGGGAACGCCGTCGGCATCATTACTGTAGTACAGATTAAAAGTCGGCGATGTTGCCGACAGCGCTCGCCGAACCATCGAAACGAAAACCTACGGCGCGCCCTCTGTCAAACGTTGCATCTCTAAGATCGAAACAACCTCCAACCCAGCCAGCGCTCCATCCACCACGCCGTCAACTCGCGCGTGCCTCCACCGATTCGCCTCGTGGCGTCCGCGCAGGCGTAGCTTCAAGTAATTGTCGGTGAGGGCCTCGGTGAATTCTCCGTTGCCGTCGTGTCCCACGACGTGAAGTGTGATCGCCTCCACCGTCTCGCCGAGGAACCCGCGCATGAACGCCAACTTCTTCTCCGCGGCCAGTTCGCGCAGAATCCGGTTGCGCTCACGGGCCACCTGGACTGGAACTTGATTCGCCATGGCCGCGGCCGGAGTACCGGGACGCGGGGAATAACTGAAGACGTGCAAGTAGGTGAAGGGCAGATCTTCGATCGTGCGGCGAGTGGCCTCGAATTCGGCGACGGTTTCGCCGGGAAATCCAACCATCACGTCGGCGCCAATCGCGGCGTCGGGCATGGCGGCATGAATCTTCCCGATCTTCTCCCGATAGTGCCACGGGCGATATTTACGGTGCATGCGCCGCAAGACCGCGTCACTGCCGGATTGCATGGGCACGTGCGCATGCTTGGCGATGCGCGGAGATTGGGCGACCAGAGAGATCAGTTCGTTGGACCAGTCCATAGGCTCGACCGAGGAGATGCGGAGTTTTTCCAGCGAGGTCTCAGCGAGAATGGCCCGGATCAGGGTCTCGAGCGTCGGCTGCTGAGAGGCAGTGTCGGGCGTCAGGCGTCGGGCGTCGGACTCTTGGCTTCGGCTGAAAGCTGACAGCTGAGAGCCGACAGCTAAGTCTCTTCCCCACCGCCCCAGGTTGATTCCGCTAATCACGACCTCTCGATACCCGGATTCCACCAGCCCATTCACTTCGCGAATGATCCGCTTGAGCTGCAGCGAGCGGCTCTGGCCGCGGACGTAGGGAATCACGCAGAACGAGCAGCGATTGTCGCATCCGTCCTGAACTTTGAGGTTAGGGCGGGTGCGTTCGTTGGCGGCATCGAAGACGGGGGCGGCCAGGAGTTCAGTGTGGGCGAAAATGTCGGAAACAAAAATCGAATTCTCGCTTCCCAGCTCCCGGTTCCCAGCTAGACCGGTGAGTGGGAAAAAGTTCGTACTCGGGCTGCCCGCACCAACAACTCTTCCAAGCGCAATCTGCGCCAGTTGATGCTTGTGCGAGTTGCCTACGACCACACTGACGCCGGGAAGGGATGCTATTTCTTCAGGGGCGCGCTGCGCGTAGCAGCCAGTGACGACGATTCTTGCCTCAGGATTCTGCCGCTGCACGCGCCGGATGGCGGCGCGCGCGTCCTGGTCCGCAGCGGCCGTGACGGTGCACGTATTCAGCACCACCACCGCAGCCTGCGCCGGCGACGAAGCGCGGACGAGGCCGCAGTCTTCGAACTGCCGCTCCACCGCGGCGCCGTCGGCCTGCGTGGCGCGGCAACCGAAGTTTTCTACATAGTAGCCAGACACGTCTCTATGGTAGCGCAGACTTCGGAACTTCACGGGCGAAGTCAAAAGGCGCCAAAGGCTGCCATTGGCAAAGGAGAAGGGTTGCCCTAGCCGGGCGAACACACTCCCGCCGCCGCTGGCGCAAATCGGAAGCGGGCAGGGTCAAGCCGTCGCCGCAGTTCTCCGCGACTGAAAACATTCTCGGCAGAACACTGGACGCCCCTGCGTCGGGCGGAAAGGCACGGTCGTCTGCTTCCCGCATCCCGAGCAGGTGGCTTGGGTCTCTACCTTGGTGTAACGGTAGTTCTGCTGCCCGGTTGCAGGGGGTGCCCCGAGCACTGCAACCCGCTTTGCCTTACAGGTCTTACAGCGCTTGGGCTCATTCTTGAACTGCTTGTCGAAAAAGAAAAGCTGTTCCCCGGCGGTGAAAACGAAATCACCCCCACAGTCGATACACTTCAGCACCTTGTCCTGAAATTCCATTGAGGACGGCTCCCTTCAGCCCGTTTCCGCGCGCCCACCCGCGGGGAAAGAACTGCGGTGGCACGGAGAAAAAACAGGGTTCTGTATATCCCCCCTCGCACTGCCCCTTGGACTCGGCCCGCCACGCTCCAGAATGGGGCGTGGGTTAAGAACGATCGTGCCTTCTATGCCGGAAGAACTTTATGAGTGTGAATCATCCCTGCTGCAGCTCAATTTGGTGGGGGCCAGATTGAGCAGAGCCACCCCGGGAAGGAGCGGCTCCTCCTGCTTTAATCCTGTTCTTTGCGTGTTTTCTTCCGAGCGCGCTTACGAGCCAGCGCGGCCTTCACACGCTTCTTTTCGCCGGGCTTCAGGTAAAAGGAGTGGCGCTTGACCTCCTTAATAATGTCTTCCTGTTGCACCTTGCGCTTAAAGCGGCGCAGAGCATTCTCGAGGGATTCGCCCTCTTGAAGCCTTACTTCTGCCAAACTGATACACCCCCAGACTCGTCCGGGTAGGACCGAATAGTTATTGCAGGGTTTTGACTCTAAGTCAAGTCCAAGCCAAGGATTCTGGACCGTAACTGAACCAACATGCGGCTCATTTTGAGACGGCTGACAAACTGAGAACCCACGCGTGTCTCACCGTATGAATTCCAGACGCTCCCTTGCTGAATGTGGCCGTCCTAGCCCAAACTAGGGAATCTCTGATTAAGTGTTGGAGAAACAAAACCCAGGTCCCTCGACTGCGCAGAATTGCCGAAAGCGGCAATTCTGCTTCGCTCGGGATGACAGAAAGGAACTTAATCAGAGTGTCCCTAGAAAGCATGCCTCCGGCACGGATATATTTCCTGTTCATCGCGCTACTTGCGACGTCATTGCCTTTTAAGGGAGACGTTTCGCCCCAAACTGACCACGTCGACACCGCTGTCTCGGAGTCCTCTGGTGGCCGGCATACTATGGGACTGCACTTGAAAGCAAATGGGATACCGAACTTTGGCCAAGTCACGCCCACGCTGTACCGCGGTGGCCAATCTTCGGCAGAGGGGTTTGAGACCCTTGCCCGCATGGGAATTGCAATCGTAGTCGATACTGGAAGATCGAGGCGCGACGAAACGCTGGTTAAGAAGTTGGGCATGACCTATATATCCCTGCCGTGGTATTGTCCGTTTCCCAAAGATAAGGTGTTCGCACGATTTATAGAAATCACGCGAGAAAATCCGGGCAAAAAGATTTTCGTGCACTGCCGACTCGGGGATGACCGCACTGGAATGATGATCGCAGCCTACCGCATGGGAGAGGAACATTGGACGGCGAAAGAAGCCATGCAAGAGATGTACGAATTCGGCTATCGGGGTATACATCACCTGATGTGTCCAGGGCTGGGGAGATATGAGAAGAGCTTTCCTCAGCGTCTTAAGAACGACCCGGTGTTTGAGAATCTGCGGTAGGAAGAGGAATTTCGCGGTCAAGTCATAGAAGAGCGACTATAGGTTCTCTTGGATGAACCGGGGACTTAGGTGGATGTCGAGTTGTATCAGTGGCGAATCGCCAACCGCCTTGAAGCTGTGGATCTCGCCCGCCTTGATGACAAAGATGTCTCCAGAGCCGCCCTCGAAGGTCCGGCCGTTGACCGTCCAAACTCCGCGGCCTTCGCGAATGAACTGGATCTCGTCATAAGGATGGCGATGCGGACCCGGTCCGGACCCCGGCTTCCCATGGAACAGGAACACCGAAACGGCGGTGTCACCCTGCTCCGCTCCGACAAACTCATGCGAGCTACCAACAAAAGGAAGCTTGTCTTGCCGCACGTGGTGCATGGTCATCATCCTCTTGGGCAATTGGATGAGTGTGGCGAGGGTCACGCTTCGGAATATGACGATATCTGGGTTGGATGGTCGCCGACTCGACAGCTAGCGAGAAACAGTTCTGCGAAGTTGAAGCTCCACTTCTCACCCACAACCGCCATTACTAAGGCTCTTGCGCCTCGCCTCGTGAAATTGCCGGTAAACCTCGCACTCCCAGGAAAAACAGGAAAACGGTAGCTGGCCACAACTGCAGAAAAAGGCGCCCCAGGGAGAAGCGCAGGTGCCAGTAGATATCGTATGGCGTGATCAAGTAGACGGCGAAGTATCCGGCAAGGGTCAGAGCCAGTGCCAGGACAGAGGTGTGAAGGCCTGGCTGCTCGGCGCGACGGTCCTCTTTGCCAGCCACGAAGTAAAAGCCCACCAGCAGAAGCGATCCGGGAATCAGTAGCCAATCGCCGAAGCGGAAAAATCCTTTTACGTACCACTTGATGATGGCCCAATGGCGGGTGAGGTCGAGCAGTTTGTGAAGCATGGTGCCGGGACCAGAAAACAGGTCACCCGGTGGCGCGATCCAGTGTTTGAAGTAGATGATCAGGAGAAAGGCGGGCGCGCTTGCCGCCAGCAGGATGCCGCTGTGGCGCGCCAACGTGATCTTCGCTCCGGCCGTGGTGCTGCGCCGTTTGCCGCGAATTGAGATCAACTGCCGAGCCACAATGATGGCACCGAGGAAGAGCACACCCTCGTTCTTTGTCCACGCGGCGAACCCGGCAGCTACCCCCGCGAGGGCGAGCAATCCAGACGGCTGCGGTGCAGTTTCTTGCGCCTGGTCGTCATGCAGACAGAGAAGGGCAACCGTGCCCAGATAGAAAAACGACAGTGGTATGTCTGCATACTGCCAAGCACCCTGCTCGATGAAGGATGGCGTTGCCAGCAGAGCGATAGCTCCCAGCATTGCTTGCGCGCGACCGCGAAGAATCGTAAGCGCTGACAAGAGAAGTCCGACTGTCGCAAAGGTGAAGGCAAATCCTATGATGGCGGGGACATGCGGGTCGTCGCGGCCGAGATAAGTCCAGAAGTGAGCGATCACGGCGGGAAGAAGCAGCGGATAGTCGGGATGAGACCAGGGAATCAGCGGCGTGAATCCATCGCGCCAGTTCGGGCCGCCAAGAAAAAGAAATCGGGCGTGCAGATTCCAAATGGCGAAGGCATCCCATCCGTCGCCGTGGGGATAGGCACGCGTGCGGAGGATGGCGGAATAGAGGGCGGCGCCCAGAGCACTTCCGAACGCGGCCAGCAGCGCACGGCGAAACCATGCCGGGAGCGGTTCGGCGCCTGCATGCGGGATCGCAATCGCAGTGGCTGATTTCGTACGCCCCCAAGCCAGCACGGTAGCCGCGATCAGCAAGGCCAGGACCAGCAGATCAATCAGCATCAGGTTCGTGACATTGCATACCCGCGCGAGAAAGAAAGTTACTGAGAACACTCCCAGTCCGTAACCGACCGACAGCGAGGCTCTCAGGAGAAGATCCGACGGCAGCAGTCCCTGGCGTGACCACCCTAGGGACAACGAGCCGAGGGACACCAGGAAAAATCCTGATGCGAGACAGACCAGGGCCGCGAGGACAAGCGCCATCTAGTTTGCGCCCCTGGTGGCGAAGAGCAGAACCCCGTCGCCGAAGTCCTTGACCAGTTGCAGATTCTCTGACGGCGAGCGCGGCGTCGGCGACGAAGGAAAATTGCCGACAACGAGTTGATGATTCGGCGAGTGATCGATCACCAGCGGGGCGAGCGCGTATTGGGTCAGGTAATAGTCACCCGCAGCCGCGGCACCGGGCTCTCCGATGTAGCCGATTACGCCTCGCTCTGGCAACGACGCCTTGAGCGCGGCGAAGCGCTGGTCGGAGCGTCGCCCGACGCCCTGCGCGGAATCTGGCCGACTGCCGAGCTTGGGGGTGTCCCAGACGATTCGCCCCGTCGATAACATGCAGCACAGAACGAACATCAGCGCAGAGATGGTGATCCTGCGGGTTCGGCGGTCAGGTGCGGGCAAATCGTGCATGTGTGGATGAACGAAGCTGGCAGCATTATACGTGCGCTACAAAAGCCCCATGACCATAGCAGGTTGCAGAAAACTCCGGCAAAGGGCAAAGGGCGACCCTCAGGGGCTTTAAAGCCCGCAATCATTTTCAGCGACTTAACGGCACGACTGGAACTCGTGCCCTTCCAAAACCTGCACGCGCCGGAGTTTTTCCGCACCCTGCCAGAGGGGCTGGCTTCCAGTTCCGTGATTTCTCAGAACACAAACTTCAGCGAAAGTTGAACTTGCCTTGGTGCATAGGCCGCGTTGGGTCTCATGAAATTATTGGGCAACTGGTAGTAGCCGGGATAGGTGGGCACGCCGGTCGTGACCGAACTCTGTACAAAGGTGGAAGACGTGGCCACGAGCCCATTCGAGGTAATGGCGACGCGCTGGTTGTCGCGGTTGAACAGGTTGAACGACTCCGCCATAAAGTTAAGCTTGTAGCGTTCAGTCACACGGATTCTTTTCGTCACGCGCAGGTCGGTGGTTGCATAGTCGGACCCAGTGAAGGCGTTCCGGCTGTAGCCGGGGAGCCGGTCGTTCAGGTCGTTTCCGTCCTGGTTGGGATCGCCGGAGACGGTAGCGTTGACGGGGCGTCCGGTGCCGTAGTTCACCACGCTCGAGATTTTCCAGTCGTTGAGAAAATGTCCAAGTAGCTCGTGGCCGCGGTGAAACGGACGGGGCTCGGCGGAGAGAGCGGCAATGATGCGATGGCGCTGATCGGTAACGCTCGCCCCGCGCTCAGCGGCAGGATCGTAGGAGTTTTGCACGGTGGCGGGTTGGCCGGCGACGAGGGCATCCTGGCCATCGTCGATGGCATGGGCGTAGGTATAGGAGAGCCGGAGATAAGTCCCACGAGCGACGCGCCGATTGAGCGAGAGCGTGGCGCCGTTGTAGTAGCTGGAGGCGGCGCTTTGGAATACATCGATGGCGCCGAGCTGGGCGATGGGTCGTCCGAGAGGATTGATGCACGGCGGCCACGGACAGGTTAGTGATCGCGTGAACTGCCAGGTGGCGAAGGAATCGACAGTGTAGTAACTGCCTTCGAAGATAGAGCCCGTGGAATCGAAGATCGGGTAGTTCAAAGCGATGGGCTGCGGCAGGTTCACGTCCAGCGCCCGGATCAGATGTTCGCCGCGAACGCTGAGCAGGGAGAGGGCCAGCGTAGTGCGGTCTACAACCTCCTTTTCGAACGTGAGGCTGGCTTGTTGCACTCGCGGGGTCACGAAGTTCGACGCGAACGCGGAGACCTCATTGCTCACGCCCTGGGTAAATCCCGCAGGCAGCGAGCAGTTCGCCGCGTAGAGCGGGCAGTTCACCAGCGGATTGGGATACGTGGGAAAGATCTGGTGATCGTAGTAGTTGGTGTTGTTGAGGAACACCTGGGCATCAGTCACCCCGTTCTGGGTCTGGATGATCGAGTTGTAGATTTGCGGAATGCGAACGAAAAAAATTCCGTATCCGGCGCGAACCACCAGCGGGTGCGTGCTGCCGAACGAATAGGCAAGTCCAGCTCGCGGCGCAAAGTTGTAGGGCTGGTATGGAACTTTCCCGGAAGGCGGAAACAGCGGGTTCGTGACAAGTCCTACGGTCGTAAAGGTCTGCAGATCCCAGCGCACGCCCAGGTTGAGGGCGAGGTGGTCGGTGACGCGGATCGTGTCTTGTGCGAATGCAGCGTATTCGTTGGTGTCAGGATGCGACGTAGCACTGCCGAAGTTCTGCAGGTAGTAGTGGGGGACTTCGTGGGCATAGGCGCGCAGGGGGGTGAGCTGCAGTCCGGCCTCCATGGGCTGAAAGGTGAATGGGTCTACTTTGATGGGATAGAACAAATATTCGCCGCTCTGCTGGCTGGGGAAGAAATCGTAGATCCAGGTGAGCAGCCCGTCGCCACCGAGCTTTAGAGAATTCCTGGTCCCGTCGAAGCTGACCGTCTCGGCCAGATGGAGGCGATGCTCGCGCGTCTGGCGCGGGAGAAGATTCGATCGCCCCATGCCATCGAGAATCGTGGGGATCTTCACCAGCACGTCGCTGGTGTTGGTGTAAGACTGTTGCAGGTCGCGCGAGAACTGCGCGCGCAAATGGCTGATCCAGCGCGACGCGAGCCCTGAGGTCAGAGAGAGTGACGCGGTTTCGGTGGAAACAACTTCCTGGCCGTTGTTGCTGATCGAATCGTAGGTGACCGGGCTGGCGGGATCGAGGAATACATTGTTCGCTCCCCAGTAGCGTGATGTGTTCACCCGCAGCGCGAGTTGATTGCGCGGCGTGAGGTTGATGTCGAGCTTGGCATAAAACGAATTGCCGATCTGCGCCGCCGGATATTCTCCCGCGAGTGAAGTCAGATGCGCGGCGGTCGCATAGACCAGGGCTTCATCGCCAGCCTCGTAGTCTCCGGGTGTGTAAGGCCCGGTGCCGGCCTGAGGCACGACCTGCGAGCTTCCGTCCAGGAACTCGACGACATTGGGCGAGTGGAAAATGTGCTGATCGAATCCGCCGAAGAAGAAGATCTTGTTGCGCTTCAGCGGACCGCCGATTGTGCCTCCGGCCTGCTGCTGGCGGTTGTGCGGCCGGAAGGCGAGAAAGGGATCCGCCGCTCCGAAGGAACTGTCGCGCAGATAATAAAATGCCGTGCCATGCATGTGGTTCGAGCCTGACTTCGTGACTACGTTCACCACGGCGCCGCCAGAGCGTCCTAGTTCCGCGCCGTAGGAATTCGTCGACACCCGGAACTCCTGCACCACCTCGGTGGAAAACTGGTAGGGAGCGCGGTAGCGTCCGCGGGCCTGCGCGAAGAAGGCATTGTTGTAGTCGCCGCCGTCGACCAGAAAGCTGTTCTGAAATCCGCGAATGCCCCCGACAGAGAGATCGCCGTTCGTCGATGAAGTCAGGCTGCGCGGATCCTGCGTCACCCCTGGCGAGAGTAAGAGGAGGTCGGAGAATCGCCGGCCGTTCAGCGGCAAGTCTGAGACCGCACGTTCGTCAAGCAACGTGGAGACGGCGCTGGGCTGGGTTTCGACCAGCGCAGGCGCGGCCGATACCGTAACATTTTCCTGCGCGTCGGCGATCTTGAGTCGGAATTCCAATTCCGCGGCGCCGCCAACATCGACGTGAAGTTGGGGCGTGACCTGGGGCGACATGCCAGTCGCCTCCGCGCGCGCCGAATAATCCCCGGGAGGAAGCACTTCGAGAGCGAACCGACCTTCGCTATCGCTGGTCGCGGAGTATCGGGTACTGGTCGCTGCGTTGACTACGGCGATCGAAGCCTGAGCAATACGGCTCCCGCTGGAGTCAACCACGGTGCCGCGAATCGCCCCGGTGGCGGAGTCTTGAGCAGTAAGGCAGATAGGCACGAGGGCGATAAGAGCTACCATGGTGGCGATTACGAAAAGAAAAAGGAAGAAAGTACGCGTCGATGTCATAAGGTCGTCCGTGCGAGCGGAATCAAGCTCGGAGAGACGGCCCCGAGGCGCGTTAACCGGACGCGGGCGGGAAACTCCGCGGAGAAGTGCCGGAAGGCGCGTCCTAGGAGGCGCGCGGCCGGAAGGCCGCTCCGCGGGAGATAGAGAAACCAATTTTTGTATAGCACGGGAGGGAAGAAGACTTCAGTGATGCGGCGGACTTTTTTCGTGATGATTCCCGGAGTGGAACCGATCTCGCGAGATCCTCGCAAAAGAACAGGGCACACGATTGTGTGCCCTGTCTTCCACGTCAGGCTTTGTTGAGGCGTTATTTGACGGTAACGCTCACGGGAACCGAGTGAGCGATCGCGCCCGACGTCCCCGTCACCATCAAAGTGGCCTGACCGGTTGGCGGTGTCTGGTGACTGGAATTATTGCTGCCGCACGCGACGGTAAAGGTCATGCCCGCGACGAGCAGAGCCAGGCCAGCCATCAGTAGCAGGCCGTTTCCTTTCCCAACGGCAAGCTTGCGCCCACGGGTTGTGAACAGTGTCCCGAAGAGGCCCAGTCCCGACAGCAGAGCCATCCCAACTCCGCCGTAGCCGCCACCCGGAGTAGTCGCAGCCGCCGCAAGAGTTAGAGTTGAGCTGGCCGCGCTTGATCCGGGTGAAATCGTGTTAGGCGAAAACGAGCACGTCAATCCGGAAGCCGACGAGCACGAGAGTGTGATTTGGCTATTGAAGCCGCCCACGGCCGCGGAGCTGACAGTCAGCTTGGACGTGCCTCCGGGGGTGACGCTAATCGTCGGAGCCGAAAGACTGAGTGAAAAATCGGCGCCGGTGGCCGCCGCCGCTGGAACCAGCGTGGCGAACAAGCCGCTGGTCTGGTTTGCGCCTCCGGCCGTGAAGTAGAGCGTGTTGGGATCGCCGGTGCCACCCTGGCCGAAAACCATATCCCAGAGCCCGGGATTCGTGATCACGTGACCTGCGGAGTCTTTCACCTGGCCCACGAAATTTCCGTGGCTGTCGAAAGCGTTGATCGTGCCATCGCCGAAGTTGCCGATCAGTACGTCGTTCGAGAACGTGCCGAACGATGCGGGAGTTGCAACCACGCCCCAGGGAGCGTTCAGAGTTCCCCCTGAAGCGAAGGTCCGAGTGAAATTGCCCTCCATGTCGAACGTATCCACGATGCCGAGTCCGGAGCCAACCGTGGGATCGTGCTTGGCCGCGTCCTGCATGGCGTAGGCCACGAAGATGACGTTGCTGATCACGTGTACCCCGTGCGGAGCGTATCCCGCGGGCAGATTGGGGTCGGTGAGAGTGCCGGTCAGGTGGGTCGGGTTGAAGTTGCGGTCGAAGACATCGATCTGGCCGCTGCGGAAGTTCGCTGCCAGAAGGAACGTGCCCTCATTGTTAGTCACCACGGCGAGGCCTTTGTAGACCGCGCCCGCGGCAGAATTATCGACGGCCACTACCGCATTGCCCTGGCCCGTCCAGTTCGCGATGATTCCATCCTCCGTATCAAAAAGGAAAGCTCCGTTGCCGAAGTATCCGCTGAGCGAGTTGGCCACGGTACCGGTGGGGCAACCGGGGTTGCAGGGATTCACGCTGGCGCCGGGGATGCCTACGACCAGAGAGTTCTTGTTCCCCTGCGCGTCGTACAGAGTTGAGGTTCCGCCATTATTGTTTGCGATCCAGAACGGCTGTCCGGGGATGAACGAAATTCCCCAGGGATTGGAAAGTTGAGCATCGGTGTGATTGGCCACCCCAGCAGTGTCGGCGACCAGGTTAGTTTGCGAGTAGCCGGTCTGCTGCGCCAGTGTCATCGAAGAAATGCCCAGAATCGTGAGCAGCCCGAGTATCAGTATCAGTGTTTTGAAGTTCATTTCTGTTTCCTCCTCTCGCGAATTACTCGGGATCGACTCCAGAACCTTGGGTTCGTGGGCTGTTGGCCAGCCTGCGTCCTCATCGCAATCCGCTTACAGGCTTAAAATTACGCAGGCCGGTTCGGGTGGATGTCACGCTTGGGTCCTGACCTTGTAAAAAGCGGGTGGGAATGTCGAGGGCGTGTCAGCGGCTTGTAAAGAATCGCGCGGGATGCGGATTTGATTTGAAAGGGCGCGCCTTCGGCCCGCGCGGGGTTAGACCAGCGTGGGCACACGGCGATTCCAGACGCTTTGCCCAGACATATTTAGGGTTGGGTTCAATCGCCTATACGGAAACGCTGATAGCCACCCAAGACCATTTTGATTCGCGGTTGAGTTGATAAGTGCAGTGGGGGATTTAACGTCAACTACCTTAGCCGACCAACCTGCCGCGACATAACAAAAGAGCCGCCTACGACAGGCGGCTCAGACTCTTGTTCCGAAATATTCAAGCATTGCTAATTCACGGTGAAGTTCGTGGTACTTGTAGCGGCTCCCCCTGGGCCTGCAACCCTGATCGTCCCTGTGGTTGCTCCCGTAGGTACGGTTGCGGTCACGGTGCCATCGTCCACCACGGTGAAGCTGGCATGCACTCCGTGGATGGTGACTTCCCATGTCTGCGTGAGGCTCACTCCCGTGATGGTCACCAGCGTTCCCGCCGGTCCGCTGGCGGGAGTGAAGCTTGTGATCTGCGGCGTCACGCGGAACTTCTTGTTGCTGGGGATTCTGCCGCTCGGCAGCGTCACTCGCACATAACCGGTGGTCGCGCCCAGTGGCACAGTGGCCTGGATCAGAGTGGGAGAGACGACCGTGAAAGCAGCCGCAATCCCGTTAAATGTGACGCTGCTCGCGCCCGTCAGATTGGTGCCCAGAATCTTGATGGTATCTCCGACCTTGCCGTAGTTGGGCAGTTCCTCCGTGAACCAGCCCAAACCCACACACAGGCTGAAGACGGTGCCGCGCCCATAGGCCCCGCCAACCAGCGTTATACCGTAGAAGGTTCCGCTGGTGGCTTGAACCAGCCCGGGAGGCGAAGGCCAAGTAGGGCAGCCCGCGTTTCGGGTGTCGCAGAACTCATGAGAGTCATGAAGCGTGGTCAGCGTTCCCCCTGGGGTGATTCGAAACACAGTTCCACACCCGTCGGGAGGATTGCATTGCGTATCGCCCCCCTGGTGCGTTGCCCCGTAGAAATTCCCATCGGTGGCTTGAACCAGCCCGTATGGGTTGTATCCGTCAGCGCAGTCGGCTTCGGCGCAAAAGCTGTGAAGCTTGGTCAGTTCCCCGCTTGGGGTGATTCTAAAGACGGTGCCGTAGCCACCAGTGCTGCCGACCGTAGTCCCGTAAAAATTTCCGTCCGTAGCTTGAACCAGCGCCGTAGGGAAGACGAGGTCATTATCAGGGCACTTATCGTTGGGGCAGAAGGTGTAGAACGTGGTCAGCGTGCCCCCTGGGGTTATTTTGAAGAGCCCTCCATACCAGGTTTCTCCGTAGAAGTTCCCGTCGGCGGCTTGCATCAGCCCGAAAGGATAGTAGCCGTCGGTGCACGGAGAGAAGGGGCAAAAGATGTGGAGCGTTGTCAGCACGCCGCCTGGGGTGATTTTGAAAACCGTGCCAGCGCTGCGGCCGGCCGCCCACGTCGTCCCGTAAAAGTTTCCGTCGGTGGCTCGCACCAGCGCGTCAGGGAAAATGCCGTCAGTACAGCCGGCTTGGGCGCAGAAGCTGTAAAGCGTCGTCAGCGTTCCCCCCGGGGTTATTTTGAAGATCGTGCCGCAACCCCCGACCCCGCAGGCGTAGGAGTGAATGCCGCCATTAGCAGTTGTCCCATAGAAGTTGCCGTCGGTGGCTTGCACCACTCCGGCCCAAGGGGAGTTGCCGTCGATGCAGCGCGGCTGCGCACAGAAGCTGTAGAGCGTGGTCAGCAGACCACTGGGGCTCATTTTGAAAACGGTGCCCCCGCCGTTGGCCCCTCCGTTCGACGTTGTCCCGTAGAGGTTCCCATCGGTGCCCTGGACGAGAGGACCTTGCGGGTACATACCGCTGCTCCAGTGGAAATTTACCAGAGTCCTGACGGTTTGTGCAGGCGAGAGAATCGCGGTCGCGGCGCAGAGCACCAAGAGGCCACAGGCCATCTTCCACCCGGTTGTTATGCTCACGCTGCCGTTCTTCCGGCTTCCCGATCGCGCGAAAGTAAACAGCTCATGAATACCTGATGTCGTCATTGAAATCCTCCCTTGATCCTCTCGGAGGATGGGGCCTGATTGGCTTGCGAGATCGCGTCACTGCGGAGAGGTCAGCTTCAACCGCAGGGTCTAGTCTCCGAGGGAGACAGAAAAATATGAGGGCCCGTTCGTGCGCCTCCCTTTATATTCGCGCGAAGTTCGCTCGTCAGTGACCCCGGTCACTGTTGCGAGTCAGGGTGGAATCTCTGATTAAGTGTTGGAGAAACAGAACCCCAGTTCCCTCGACTGAGCAGAATTGCGAAAAGCGGCAATTCTTCTTCGCTCGGGATGACAGAAAGGAACTTAATCAGAGTGACCCGGCCGCCTCTGACGCCCCGCTACCGGTGATGTCTAGACCCGCCGTGGCCGCCCGAGTGGCCACCGCCCGAATGGCCACCGCCGAAGCTCCTGCCACCTCGGAAGCCCTTGGGCGCATGCCCGCCACCACCGGAGTGGAATCCACCGAAGCTTCTCCCGCCAAAACTCTTTTGCGAGTGGTCGCCGCCGAACCCGTGCGGTCGGCCGGAGTGTCCCGTGCGGCCCGCCGAACCGTGGGACGACCCATAATACGATCCAAATGAAGAAGCGGAAGATCTGCCGGAAGACCGGTTTTCGAAGCGGCTCGGTCGCATGTTGCTACCCCGAGCATGGTAGAAGTTGGCGGCATACTCCGGGTGGCGATTCCCAAAGCCTCGGGCATAGGCGCCGGTTGCGCCGCGGGCGCCACGGAAACTCTGAAAACCGCCGGAACCCCTTCTCCAGTTTTCCGCGGCCGGGTTGCTCCGCGCGAACGAATGCCAGTCGGCGCTCCGACTTCCCGCGAAGCTGTTGCCGCGCGCGAAAGAATTCCACGAGCCGCCCGCGTATCCGCCATGGCGCCAACCCTCGGCGTGCATTCCGGAGTGCGCGAAGCCGGATCGCGCAAAGCCTCCGTGACCGCCATAAGCGTGAAACCCCGTGCGCCGGAAACCCCAATCGGCTACCGTATTACTCTGGGAATAGTAGTCGGAGTGATCAAACAGCAACGCATGGGTTAGCCAATTCAAGCCCCATGCCAGCCAGCCCCATGGCGTATTCGTGAAAGCCGACATTGCGATTCCAAGGCCATAGCGAAGGGGCGTCGCGCCCAAGATGTCTCCCAGAACACCCTGCAGCGTGAATCCCGGATACGGCGTCATCGACTCGCCGTAAACCGTCCAGGGATTGTAGGCGGGAACGTACACCTCCTGCGGGCTTGGGGGGGCTAACTCAATGTAGCCCTGGTTGTCACGCACGATTTCCTGTGGCGTGCTCTGCAGATTGCCAGCGTCGCGCGCGCGCCCGCGCATGACCTGCACCGCCTCCAGCACATCTTCCGGTTGGTTGTAGTAGGCGTTGCCGAGATCGGTGGTCCACTGCAGATTGCGATCCATCTGCGCCAGAACCTGCGGGAACGCCGTCAGCGCCTTCACGCCCGGGTCCCACGGTTGCGCATCGGCCTCGGCCGCAATCTGCTCCGCAGGCGCACTGGCCATGTCGTGCCGCCAGCGATCCGCGTCGGTGATCTGTTGGGGATAAGTAGACGCGGCCAGGATTTGCGCCACCAGTGCGTCCGGATAAAGCGCGATCGGAGCCACCAGTTGCTCCAATTGACTGGCGCTCAGCGGTTGCATGGGGCGGAGCACCTGCTCGCTGGGTGAGTAAGTTTGATCCTGGTAATCGTCCGGTTGCGACTGGGATACCGCGTAGCGAAGGTCCTGCGCACTCAGCTTCGAAGGCACGGCGGACAGCAGGAGCAGCCCGGCGACAAACACGAACGGCCTCGTAAGAAAGTGGGTCAGGCCAGGATGCTCTCTCGAGAATCTCGGCGAACTGGGAAGCGGGTTAAGGGTGAAGCGGGAGGTACATAAATTGGAGTCGATGTGCCCTTTCGTACTCCGTATCAACATCAATGCCCCAAACAGTGGCTTGCGTAGCCATCGGCGATCCCGAGATCTCTTTTGTTCAGGGCAAGATGCAGGAAACTCGGTTCGAGTGCAATGCAGGGCACCTCAATTCGATCTCAACCGAGAAATGCCTGAGAAGATTGCACTTGCCTGCCAAGATAAATTCTGGTCGTGAGCGGCTGGCAGGGTTTCAGTCCCGACCCGACTGTGGAAAAATTGCTCAACCACAAATTTTTCCACAGGAACTTCGTGACATCAACGCAACTGCCGCTGAGAGGCCGGCTCGAAACGAGTCGGAGACGAGGGAACAGGCGAAGTGCCGGCAGGAGCAAGACAACTTTTGCATCGTGCAATTTTACAAAGTTTTTTCCGGGTTTCGCGCCTCCTAGTGGTAGTGTCGGTGCGATCGAAGTCCCCCGGGGGTTGCTTGGAGTTCCCAAGGTCAAGAGCGAAATCTTCATGGCCGCGGGCAAGGTTTACGATCTGATGATCAATGGCGAGGCGACGACCGGGACGGTCGCACCAGCTCTTGCCGTGTACGACCGCGAGTTGAGCCTGTCGGGGAATGCCACCGAGCGCGATGCCGCCATGTTGGCTTACATCGGGCACTTTTCGACGGATCCGTCACGGTGAGAGTGCGGGAAGCGGCCTGACGGTCAATGTGCTGGACGGATAGGATAAGACAACCACGATCTACGACGCTATCATCGCTGCAGCGGACGCGTCTTCCTGAGCTTGCAGCACGCGGTACCAGGCGAACATGATCAGCAGCGACAACCGGCTTTCGGCCACGGCTGTTGCTGTTGGCAGGTCGACAGTTTTCTCGCGTGTGTGAATGCGCAGAATTAGTTCACCACTTTCCGCGAGCACGCTCCACACCGGGTGCCACCAGCCTTTGCATTCGAGGTGAAATGCTTGGCCGTCGGCGAAGGTCAAAATGCCTCGGCCGCCCCAGGCTGACTTGAAGGTGGCGATTGGTTTTTCGGAGACCGAATCGACAATTTCCGCGCCGGTCCCGTAGAAGCCGCTGCGGCGGAAGGTCCAGCGGCCTTCTGGCGTTTCTGCTACGAAGTTTGACGACAGGATGCCGGGATGCCGGAGCGCACCGACAACTTCGCCGCTCTGCTTGAGTTCGTACTTGCGACTGTGAGGAAGCTTCGACCAGGTAAGTCCGACGGAAATCGCGGAAGAGACGGGAATCATAAACACCTCCGAAAAGGCATTTCGATCCAATCTCATGGTAGCAGATGTGGGTCAAAGGCGAGTTAAAGTTGGCAATAGAGTCATCCTGAGCAGAGCTGCCTTTCAGGGGGGTGAAGACTGACGAAGGGGTCTCCCGCTCCCAGAATGCGAGCTTTCTCGGCGATTCCTCGCCCGGCTGAAGAACGCCGGACTTCGGAATGACGCCTCCGAAAGGTAAAGCGTGTCGACGCCGTAAGCACCCAGGAGCCAGGAAAACAGGAACGGCATCCTGACCTGCAGGATGCCGTTCCTTCACCGCGTTCCTATTGACTCCTTTGACTAGTGCGGCTTTTGATCGTGCTTTTTTTGCTCCTCCTGACGCTTCTTTTCTTCTGGCGTTTGCGGCCTTGGCTGAGGCTGAGGATGCTGCTGCGTCTGTGGCGGCCGCGCCTCAGCTGGTGGCTGGTTCTGCGGCGGACGATTATTCGGCTGCGGCCTCGGCTGCGCTTCGTTTTGTCGCGGAGGCTCGGCCGGGCGCGTGTTTTGCGGAGGCTGGCTCGGCTGCATGGGGCGATTCGCCGGTGGTTGTGCGACCGGCGGACGATCATTTCGCGCCGGCGGTTCCGATGGGTGATTCATTTCCGGCCGATTCGGTTCGGGCCGATTCGACGTTGGCGGATTCGCTTCCGGACGGTTGTTCGGTTCGGCGGGCGGATGATCATTCCGCCGCGGCGGCTCCGGACGATTCGGCGCTGGACGATTCGGAGGTTGATTGGCAGCGGGCTGGTTCGGCTGCGGACGATTCGGCGGAGGAGTTGCCCCGGGCCGCTCGTTCGCATTCGGATTCACCGGCCGATTCGCAGGCGGGTTCCCCGGTTGATTTCCGGGACGCGCCATGTTTCCTGTCGAAGTCGGCGTCGCCGGCCTCCCCGGAGGCGCTTGCTTTACCACCGGTTGATTCGCAGAAGGCGTCGCAGGTCGAAGGCGCTGCATCTCCTGGCGAGCCACAGGTTGGCCGGGATGTGCGGCGAGTGCCTGTTGTTTTGCAGCAAAAGGAACAGGCGCTGGAGGCGGAGCGGCTTTGGCGATCACCGGACGTGTGAATGCCGTGCGCGGCGGGGCTGCTACATGATTAGACGCGCTGCCCTGATGTCCCACAACGGCTGCTTGAGTAGGTGCAACCGCCACTCTTGCGGTGACGGGCGCAGCAGCGATCTGCTGGCGAGTCATCGGTACGGCCGCGTGCGCCACTGGTTGTCCGCCGGCAAAGGCTTGCTGCGGCACAGCCGTGACTGCGCCGTTGACGTTCCGGTTCGCGTAGGTCACGTTGGTGATGGTCGTAGTTTTGTTGACGATGGTGGTGTTGTAGACGTTGGTGACGGTGGTCTGATTGACCGTTGTGTTGCTGATGTTGACGCGATTCACGTAGGCCGGACTGACTCGGTACGGCGGCACGTACACTTCACGCGGTCCCAGCGGAAACCACGCCACATTGCCACCGCCTCCTGGTCCACCACCCACAAATACGACCAGCGCCGGAGCATACACGGGCCGAACCTCTCTTGGGCCCGGGACCCAACCCCAACGGCCCGCCACAAACGCCCACCGGCCATAGTGAAATGGGGCGTAGCCCCACGGCTCGTCATCGACCCAAGTCCATCCCCAGGGATCGATCCACGCCCAATGTCCATTATGGTAGGGTGCCCAGCCCGGATCAACGCGCGGGTACCACACATTGCCGTACTCAGGGTTGGGCTGCCAATCGCCGTAGTCATCGAGATCCTGGGCGCCGACAACATCGGGCGAGACGTAGCGTGACGAACGGGAATCGTCGTAGTGGCGGTCGCGGTCTTCGCTCCACCTATCGAAAGCGTCCGGCTCTCCAACCTGTTCGACGTCCGCATTCAGTCGATCCGTGCCGCTGAAGGTTACCCGCTGCCCCGCGTGTACGTTGTACGTCTGCCCGTTGCCGGTGGATTCGCCCTCGCCTTCGCGCACGGTAACGACGGTATTGGCTCCATCTTCGCTGGCTTCTATTCGATATCGACCTGGTTGATCGATGGAGAATGCCTGATTGGGTGTGTCGATTTCGAATACGTCATCGTGCTCCAGGTGGCGCACGCGCACGTTGATCGAGCCGGAGCTGAGTTGGATCTGCACCGTCCGGTCGTCGAGATTGAGAAAGGAGATTCCAGTATTGCTGTCGAGCTGAATAGAGGTTGAGCCCAACTGCACTCCGGCGCGCGAATCGCGATCGGCCCACAGCTTGTCACCCGTCGTCATGGGCCGGTTGGGCACAGCCGCTTCCCACTCGGACTCGCCGGCAGGTTGAAACGACACGGAGCCATCTACATGACCGAGTCGCGCGGCACGCGTTGGAGGATCATCATCATCCTGATCCTGCGCGGTTGAGCGCAATGGCACTATGGTCGCCAAGAGCGCCACTACTACCAATGCGGCTAGTGTCCTCAATTTTACGTTGAATTCCTTTTGCATATAGCGTCCCTCTCCCAAGTCTGCGGAATTGCATCACCCCAAGCCAAGAGCGCAGGCAAAGTCCTGAATTCACAGAGACTTCGCCGCCGAATGTCAGACGTTATTGAGATCATTCTAGTTGCTTTGAAAGACTGCCGCAGCAGCGTGCCGCAAGAAGAGTAGTAACTTTAGTGAGGCAACCTTTAAGGCACGGCCACTCGGCCGTTTTGGTCCGCGAACCGCAAGAAATGGCATTAAGGAGCAGTACGGCACGTTTCCCGCGCTGCTACAATGCCCTGTTTCACGCTCATGCTTAGATTCGCAGGCGAACTTCAAGCCTTACAGCGACGTACTGTCTTGTGGGTGCTCGGGCGCGTCTCGCTGAAGATCCGAGCCTAAGTCTCTGTCTAAGAAGAAGTTCTCCGGGGAGCGCAGGTGGAAGACGTCCAGGTAGTCGCGATGCTGGTCCGGCGCTGTATTGCCGGCGATGCCGCCGCCTGGGAGGAAATTGTGCAGACATACAACCGACGGATCTATAACATCTGCTACCGCTTTGCCGGATCAGGCGAAGACGCGGAAGACCTCACTCAGGAGGTTTTCATCAAGATGTACCGCACGCTCCCGAGTTATGACCACACGAAAGGCGCATTCGTCACCTGGGTTACGACGATTACACGCAACCTGCTGGTAGACCACTTCCGCAAGACTAAGCAGGACCGGATGACCGACTCGATGGATTCGACGGCCTCGGAGCATGAGGATGCCCAGCCCCTCAGTGAGCAGATTCAGGACCAATCCGCGCCCCCGGATGCCCACGTACGCAGCCGGGAGGTCAGCGAGACCGTTCATGCGGCCCTGGGCAAACTCTCGCCGGAGCTTCGGGAGGCAGTGATTTTAAGGGACTTACAAGACATGGACTACCGGGAAATCGCCACCGTTTTGAGGGTTCCGGAGGGTACCGTGAAATCAAGAATAAATAGAGGGCGGGCGGAACTAGGTCGGCTCCTACAACGTACCTATAGGCAGGTGATGTGATGCCAGATCGACCAAAAGACGATCACACCAGCAACGGAATCGGGTGCAACGAGTTCGATCACCTGCTTTCGGACGCGCTTGACGGCGTTCTGGCGGGGGCGCAACTCGACCGGTTCCAGGCTCACGCCCGGGTTTGCAAGGCGTGTGGGCCGCTGTTCGCCGAAGTTGAGGCGGGCCGCAACTGGCTGAAGGGTCTCACGGAGGTGGAGCCTCCAGCCAGCCTGGTCAACAACATCCTGGCATCCACAACGGGCGTTGACACCCAACGTCTCCGCGTGACGGTTCGTGCTCCCCAGCCGCGCATTTCGTGGCTGGAACGCGCGCAAGCCACGCTTTTCGGAGTTCTGGAGCCGATCTGGGACACGGTTCGCCAGCCGCGCTTTGCCATGTCGTTTGGCATGGCATTCTTCGCGCTGTCGGTGGGCCTGACGGTCGCCGGGGTAAAACCCGCCGACTTGCGCCAGATCAGCTTGCGTCCGGCGGCGATCCGGCTCACGTACTTCCGCACGCAAGCCAGCGTTGTGCGGTACTACGAGAACATCCGGGTCGTCTATGAGGTGGAGTCGTTGGCGCGGCAGGTCAAGCGCAACGTCGCGCCCGCCGAGCCCGGACCAACCAGACAGAAAGACCGTAAGAACGACACAACACAACAGCCCGAGCAGAAGCAGGAGCGCAACTACACCCAGACTGACAATCATCTCGTTCTGGCCAGCGCTCACCGGGGTCCATGTCTCAATGGAGTAAATGCTTGCGATCTGCCTGTAGTGTCGGTGACCACGTACAGGAGGTTCGTATGAACTGCGCCACTCACAGCGATACTGCTGCAGTGGCTTTCTGCCGCACCTGCGGCAAGCCACTTTGTAACAACTGCACCCGCGACGTCCGCGGAGTGATCTACTGCGAGGCCTGCCTGGCGGCGCGTATGGAAGGAACCGCGCCGGCAGCGGGAGTTGTGCCGCCCGCACAGACAGTTTATCCGCCAATCGGAGCGCCATCGGCGCTGCCACGGCCGCCGCTCAATACTGGCCCGAATCCTGCAGTCGCTGGAATTCTCGCCGGATTCTTTCCCATCGGAGTGGGCGCCGTGTATACCGGTCAGTACGCCAAGGGATTGTCACACCTGGTCATCATGGTGCTGCTGATTCTCGGGGTTGGTTCCGGTCTGCCGTGGTACGTGGTTACGATGCTCGGGATCTCGATGGGATTTTTCTACGTCTACCAGATCATCGACGCGGTTCGCAGCGCGAAGGCGATCCAGACGGGGGAACCTGCTCCCGACCCTTTCGGACTGGCACAGGCTTTTGGCGCCGGCGAAAAGTTTGAAGGGACGAAGGTTCCCGCCGGAGCCGCGATTCTTATCGGCCTGGGCGTGCTCTTTCTCCTGCATACGGCCGGGCTGTTTGAATTCGGGCTCGATCGTTTTTGGCCGCTGATTCTGATCTTTCTCGGCGTCTGGATGTTTGCCCGGCATTGGGGCTTGATCGGCGGCAGTCTTGCCGTTTGCCGCTGCGAACGTTGCCGGACACGCAAGCTGATGGGGCCGGCGATCCTGGTGACCTTAGGAGTGCTGTTTCTACTCGACACCACATCGCGTGTGGGATTTGGCAGGACCTGGCCCGCGATTCTGCTCGTGATCGGAGTCGTGAAGTTGCTGCAGAGCAATGCGTCGTCCGACGGACATATCGGGTCGTTACCTCCTGGAATTCCGGGCGTGCCCCCGCCCGCTCCGCCACCTCCACCCGTGGTAGAAAGCCCGCAGTCGTCAAGCTCTTCTGGCGAGGTGAACCATGTCTAACCCGCCATTCACCCCCGTCACCCCTCCAGTTGCTCCGCCGCCGCCCAGACGGCACCGATCCCTTACAGGACCGTTTGTCCTGATCGTGGTGGGCACGGTTTTCCTGCTCGGCACGATGCACGTGGTTTCGGTCGCACGGTTGGGGCATCTTTTTGCCAACTATTGGCCGGTGCTGTTGATCGTCTGGGGCGTCATCAAGCTCATTGAGCACCAGCAAGCACAACGGGAGGGCACACGAGCACCTGGGATCGGGGCGGGGGGCATCTTCCTCCTGATCGTGATCGTTGTCTTCGGTTTGATCGCAACCCAAGTCGAACACGTGAACTGGTCTGGCATTCGCGAGCAGATCAATCTCGACGACAACGATTTCAACGACATCTTTGCTGATGCGTACAACTTTAACGATCACCTGGAGCAGGACTTCCCGGCCGGAGCGAGCCTGAAGGTGATTGACAATCACGGTGCGGTCAGCGTTCACGCATCCGATGACAACAAGGTCACGGTGGTAGTCCGCAAGCGCATCAAGGCTGAGAGCCAGGGCGACGCCGACAAGTACAACGGCGAAACCAAGCCCACCATCACCGCGATCGGCGGTTTGCTTACGGTCGATGCCAAGGTCGAAGGGGCTGGCGATCATCCGGTGGAAACCGACCTCGACATTTCGCTTCCCCGCAGAGTGCCGGTCTCGATCATTTCGCGGCGTGGTGACGTGAATCTGGTCGGCCGTGACGGCAACGTCGATATTTCCGCTCAGCACTCCGACACCTCGGTGGAGGACGTGAAAGGCAGCGTCAAGGTAAGCCAGGAAAAAGGCTCGGTGAAGGTCGAGCAGGTAGTCGGCGATGTGCACGTCGAGGGACGGATGAATGAAGTCTCGGTCGCTGACGTGAAGGGTGCGGCGCAGCTGGATGGGGAATTTCAGGAAAGCGTGAAGCTGGCTCGCATCACCAACACGGTGACGTTTAAGTCTTCCCGCACCGACATGGAGTTTGCGCGTATTGACGGTTCCCTTGATCTTGATTCCGACGAACTCCACGCGGAGGATATCAACGGCCCGCTGCACCTGACGACGCGTTCGAAGAATATCCGGCTGGACGAGGTTTCCGGCGACGTCCGGCTGCAGGACGACAATGGCACGATCGAAGTCGGCATGCGCACGCTGGGCAATGTGCAGATCGATAATCGTAATGGTGACCTGCAACTGAGCCTGCCCGACAAGGCCGGCTTCCGGGTGGATGCGAGGACTCGCGACGGCGAAATCCAGTCAGATTTTCCGGAGTTGAAAGTCAGCAACGACGAACACGAGGCGCGGGCCAGCGGAAACGTCGGCAATGGCAATTCCCATATCGTGCTCAATAATGAGCACGACGGCATTGAGATCCGCAGGGCCAGCAACTCTCCGCCAAAGCCGCCGGAGCCGCCAGCGCCAGGCAAACCAGCCAAGGCGCTGCGCGCCCCGAAAGAAAAAGTCGAACCGACCGAGAACTGAGGAAAACCAAGGTTTCAAGGTTTCGAAGGTTTCGAAGGTTTCAAAGTTTCAAGGTGATCATGTCGATGCGGGCGATGAAACCTTGATACCTTGAAACTCTGAAACCTTGAAACCCTGCTTTAAGCCAGTTTCTCTTTGACCAGGGCTTCCACCCGCGCCAGCACCTCATCCTCGCTCAGTGAAGTCGAGTCGATGACCACGGCGTCATCTGCGGCCACCAGCGGAGATGTGGCTCGGGCTCGATCGCGGTGGTCGCGTTCACGCAGTTCGGCGGCCACGCTGGCCGCGACCTCACCTTTGATCTTCTGCTGCTGCATTCGCCGCTGCTCGCGCACGACCGGGTCGGCATCGAGAAAGATTTTCAGGTCGGCGTCGGGAAACACTTTGGTCCCAATGTCGCGGCCTTCCATCACCACGCCGCCGCCTGCGCCCATTACCCGCTGATGGGCGACCATCCACTCCCGGACCTTAGGGTGAACTGATATCCGCGAGGCCGCTTCGGTCACATCGCGCTCGCGAATACGCGCCGAGACATCGCGGTTGTCGAGCAGGGTGCGGTTTCCGCCGATTGTGGGCTCCAGTTGAATTCGGAAGCCGTCGGCCAGTTTCACCAGCGCTGCTTCATCGTCCAAAGATGCATCTCGCTCGATAGCTTTCAAGGCGAGGGCGCGATACATGGCTCCGCTTTCCAGGTTTACATAGTCGAGCTTTCGCGCGAGACGGGAGGCGATGGTGCTCTTGCCCGCACCGGCGGGGCCGTCGATGGCAATAATAAGCTTGCGGGAAAGGGGTTGGTTGGTGGGATGGTCGTTCATCGTGAAGCCTGATTGTACACGCGAGGGGTTTTCCTTCGTGATCCTTCGTGTCCTGCGTGGTAGTGAGTTCTTTCAACCACGAAGGACACCCTTCGACTTCGCTCAGGGCAGGCTAAGGTGCGCGAAGGAAGGCGACCTCACAGTTGCAGGAGGTGGCTCTTCACGTCTTGTTCGGCCTGGGCAACGTTTTCCGGCTTGCCAAGGTCACGCCAGTAATAATTGTCGGCGCGAAAGGCGATGATTTTCTCTGCGTGCGCCGCCAGCCGCAGGTAGCTGGTGATGATCGAGAATGCGCCCTGCTCGCTCATGAGGGGAAGAAAGCGAGGAGAGATCACGTGCACGCCGGAAAATGCCAGCGCCTGGGTCGTCGCTGAGGAACGCACCATTTCCGGCGGCTGACCGCGTCCCGCCTGCCGGCCGCATAGTTGATTCTGCTCGTTAAACAGCAGATAGCGGGAGGTCTCACGGTCCTGCACTGCCAGCGTGGCCAAGGCCTGATGCTCGCGATGACATTGCACCATGCGTCTGAGATCAATGGTGCTGAGAACGTCGACGTTGTGGAGCAGAAACGGATCGCCATCGTCTTGAAGAAAGAACCAAGCTGCGTGTTTCAATCCGCCGCCAGTGTCAAGGAGGATTTCTTCGCGCGACATCTCAATGTGCATCCCAAAGTCGCGGTTCTCTTTCAGATAATCGACAACCATGTCGGCGAAATGATGCACGTTGATGATGACCTGGTGAATGCCGAACTCGCGCAGGCGGCGAAGGGTGATTTCCAGCAGGGTGTGGCCACCCACTTCCACCAGGGCTTTGGGACGATCGTCGGTGAACGGACGCAGGCGCGTGCCGAGACCGGCGGCGAGAATCATCGCCCTCATCGTTCGATTCGCTCCGCTTCCCGCCTCTCCTCGACTGGCGCCGAGTCCATCCTCTCCAGTTCGCGATGCTGCACAACCACCTCGACACCGCTCCGACTGCGCAGGTGCTTCGCCAGTTGCTCCGCCAGATACACCGAGCGGTGCTGCCCGCCGGTGCAACCGAAGGAAACCATGAGATGTTTGAATCCGCGACTTTGATAGTTGTTCACGCTGGCGTCCACCAGCGACATGACGCTGGCCAAATACTGGTGCACGCTCTCCTGCTGGTTAAGGTAGTCGATCACCGGCGCGTCCTTGCCGGTGAGAGATTTGAAGCGCTCTTCGCGCCCGGGATTGGGCAGGCTGCGGCCATCGAAGATGAAGCCGCCGCCGTTCCCACTGTCGTCCTTCGGCAAGCCGCGATGGAACGAAAAACTGCTGATGCGGACCAGGAGGTTGTCCGCGTCCGAAGCCAAGCGCTGTAGTTTCTCCGACGCCAGCATGCTGTGGAATGCGTCGAGCAGCGCCGGCAGGGCGATGGGCAGAGTCACGTTGTGCAGCAGCCAGCGGAGGTTTTTCAGCGCGTAGGGCACGCTCTGCAGGAAATGAGCTTTGCGCTCGTAGAATCCGCGAAATCCGTACGCCCCTAACGCTTGCATGATGCGGATGTACACGTAGGCGTAGTAGTGCTGCATGAACGCGTCACGCTTCATATCGCTGAAGGCGCTGAGTGCGTCGAGGTAGTGATCGAGCAACTGCTGGCGCAGTTCCGGCGGCAGATCGGCCTTGGCGTCGTACAGAAGGGAGGCGACATCATATTGCAGGGCGCCTTTGCGGCCACCCTGGTAATCAAGGAAGAACGGCTGCCCTTCGCGCAGCATGATATTGCGCGACTGAAAATCGCGGTAGAGAAAGAAGTCGCGGCTTGCGCTCAACAGGAACTTGGTCAGGCGGCTGAAGTCGTCTTCCATTGCCTGTTCACTGAAGGGAATCCCGGCGAGCCGCAAAAAATAGTACTTGAAGTAATTCAAATCCCACGCAATCGACTGACGGTCGAAACTGCCGCGCGGATAACAGACTTTGTAATTCAAGTCGCGCGCAGCCTCGATCTGAAATCGGGGCAGCGTGGCGATGACGCGGCGGTAGGCTTCGATCACTTGGGGCGCGATGGTTTCGCCGGTGCGGTTCTTGGAAAGAAACTCAAACAGCGAGGTGTCGCCAAGGTCTTCTTCGAGGTAAGCGCCGTGGTTTAGATCATCAGTATAGATCTCCGGCACTGGCAGACCATGCTTACGGAAATGACGGGAGAACTCGAGGAACGCGATGTTTTCTTCCCGCACGTCATAGAGAATGCCGATGGCGCTGGCTCTCTCTCCGGTCAGCCGGATGATCTTCCGCCCCGAGCCGCCGAGTTGTCCTTGCAGCGGATGCGCCCGTGCGACGGGCGTGTGGAAATGCTGCTCGAAAAGGCTTGCCAGAATGTCCATGAAATACGATCTTCCCGGCTCGAACTACAGCGATGTCCCAACAAAGATACCATCTTGATCCTGACTCGGTTGCACACCGGAGGAATGGATGGGAGAGATCCTTCGCTCCGCCTGAAAGACGGCTGCGCTCAGGATGACGCCCCTAAACAAGCATCATGAAGATGCCCTATTTCCCCCGCACCTCCAGTTGCGCGGGTGGGGCGACTGAATGTACGTCGGGATCGTAGTATTCGTAGACCCGCGACTGGAAGGTGCGGGCGCGAATGGGATACTTGGCGCGCAAGCGGAATCGCAGCGTGACGGTGTCTCCCGGAGCGAACGAATCGAAGTAGAGGATGGCCTGGGTCGCGGTCATACTGAACTTCTCGAGGCGGCCGCTCTTACGGCCCGTGCTTTTTTCCAGATACGTTTGCAGGTCTTCGCTCAGCAGATCGAATCCGGGAGGAATGCCGAGGTCCACCATCACCATGTTCGCGGATTTATCAAGGTTGTTCTTGATTGTCGCTGTGGCGGTGGCGACGTCGTCCTGCGCAAGATGCGTCCGATCGTAGGCCACGTCGATCGAAAGGGGCTCGCTGGCTGGTTTTGCGCTCCACGGGAGGAAATAGCTTCCGACCACCTGGTAAGCCAGACCGCCTTTGCCATCGAAGCGAATGGCTACCGTGTTTTTGCTCGTGGAGTCGACCCCCTTGAACACGAACTGGTGGAGCAGATCGTTGTTCTCCGGTGTGAGAACTAGCTTCTCGACCGGCTTGCCATTGAGCAGGACTTCTAACGTGCCGCGAACATCTGCGGTTCCTTTCTCCGTGGCCAGAAGCAACGCTCGCAGAGCCATGATGGTGGCTTGAGTCGTGCCCCAGGTGCCGGAAGCATCCTTCTTCGAGGCCAGGTAAGTGAGGGCCTTGCGGGCTGTGCCCGAGGACTGTCCCCACTTGAGCAGGGCTTGCACGGCCAAGCCTGTGGTTTCGACGCTGGCGCTGGCACCGGTGGCGTAGACGCTTGTTTCTTCCGCACTCCACCACGCCTGGTCGCCTTTTTCGGTGCGCGCGTCGAGCAGGAGTTCCATGGCTTCCCGCGTGAAGTCGCGGTCCTTGCCGTAGTCGGTGGCGAAGTTGGCGAGTACGGCCAGGGTGTAGGTGTCGAGCTTCGCGCTCATGTGCTTCTCGATGAACCGGCGCGCGCTTTCCACTGCCGGTCCCTGATAGCCGGTGTTCTTCAGCGACCACGCAATGTAGGCGGTAATGCGCAGCACGTCGGAGTTGTAACGGTTCGTCGCGCCCTCGTTGATGAAGGATGTGTCGGGCTTCCAACTTCCGTCGGGTTGCTGTTGGGCGGCGAGCCATTGCTGGGTGCGAAGGATCAGTTTCGGGTCCACGTCGTGGACTTGCGACATGTCGTAGAACTCCATCAGGCCGTAGGCGGTGAGGATTTTGTTTGCCGGAGCCTGGCCGAACCAGGAGAAGCCGCCGCCGGGAACCTCGAAGGTGAGCAGGCGTTGATAGCCATTGGCAATGTAGCCTTCAGCCTTGGCGTGCACTTCAGGCGTCAGCTTCTTGGTGCGCTTCATGTAATCGAGCGCCAGGACGTTGGGATAAGTGCTCGATGATGTCTGCTCGAAGCAGCCGTAGGGCATGCGCAGAAGGCTGTCCATGCCTTCGATGACCTGGCTCAGCGGGCCGGGGTAGAGGCGGACGAAGATCTTGCTGGCGTCGGGAATAGAGTCGGCGGGGAAATTCAGTTCGTGCTCCACCTCGTTTTCGAGGTGACCGTTGAAGACCAGGCTCTGCTCGCGGCCGTTGGGGATGACTTCGATTTCCCGCACTACGATGTCGGCGCGATTGGCTTGGCCATGCATGCGGGCGGAGAGCGTCAGCTTGAATTTTCCGATGCGCCGGGCTTCGAGGGTGAACTGCGAGCCGGCGACTTTGGCGGAATCTACGCTGACGGATTTCTCGGCTACATCATCGACCAGCGAGAACCAGTCGTCGGCTTGAAGTGTCAGATTCACGTCCCCGCGCGCGTTGGAGTAGTTGTAGACCGCAACCGGGAGAGAGACGCGATCTCCTTGGGTGAGAGTGACGGGGAGATCGAGATCGACGAAGAAATCCTGTAAGACTTTGAGGCTGGAGGTGGCGCTGCCCAGGGCGCCATGTGTGGTGGAGGCCAGCATGGCCATGCGCCAGGTGGTGATCGAATCGGCCAGCGGAATTACGACGCTGGCCCGGCCGTCATGGTCGGTGATGATTTCTGGATTGATGTAGAGCGCCTCGGGGAAATACGAACGCACGTGTGTCGGGGCTGAGTCCGAGTCGGCACTCTGCGCTTTGAGGAGGGTTGCACTGTTGGCGGGCAGAGCTGCTCTTGCGTTCATCGGCGTCGCCGCCGGGACAGCCAATTCCTTGAAGTTGCGACCGTTGACCGCCAGGTCCTCGACGACGCCTCCTATGGCTCCGCCGGCAACGCCGCCCGGGACGCCGCCAATAACGCCAACTCGCGCCGCCATAGGAGCCGCCAGAGCGTCAACCATAATCACGGTTTGCAGATTCTCATTGACGGCGACCACGGTTTCCGGCGCGCTGAGTCTGAAAAGAACCGAAAGATTCGCGCGGTCGCGAGGGGCTAGCGCCAGGTGTTGCGCGAGGTGATCCGTTCCGTAAACAATGTTGACGTCATAGTCGCCCGCAGGGAGGGCCGCCATGCGGAACTGTCCCTCGGCATCTGCGATGGCGTTGCGCCACTGCCCGGACCCGGTGTTATGCAGGCGAATCATCACGCCGCGCAACGCTCCGCCCCACTGGTCGACCACCGTCCCGACGATCTCGGCGCCGCCGCTGTACGAACCGCGGTCATGCTCGATCTGGGCGTCGATTTTACTGGGGCCTGAGGCGGGATGTCCGACGATCTTGCTGCGACGGACTTCCAGATACGTGATCAGGTCGTCGCCGGTGTCGAATTGCTTGTCGGGACCGGCGCTGCGAAGGAGATAATATTTTTTTTCCCGATCCCAGCCGGCCCGATCAAGCCTGAGCTCTGTATCCCAAGCGTCCTGAAGGTCAGGACTGGCTGCCCGTTTCATTCCGGCAAAAACCTGGACAACGTCGCCGGGATCGGGATCATGACCGTAGGCTGCACTGATCGCCTGCGCCACATTTCGCGCCTGCGATTGGAAGCGGGTCCGGTAGCGATCGAAGTATTCGGCGTACTTGGTCATCGGCACAGTCCGGCCAAACTCAGTCTGAAATTGGTTGGAGTTCACCATCTCCGTAGCTGAGAAAAGCGCTCGGGCGGCGCGGTTCCGTTGCTCGACCTTCGACTGCTCGACCGGCTCGACGATCTCCGGCATGCCAATGGAGTGAATCTCGTAGCGGGGCTTCATTACCTCCTGCTCGAGGTAGAAAAAAACTTTGGCGAAGCCGGGCTGCTTTTCCGCCAAGGCAAACACGGCTTCGTCGACGACTTGCAATCCCATCGCGGCCTGCACACCCTCGCCATGCGAATTCGTCACATGAAAGAGGACGCGCGCTTCACCGCCCGGTTTATAGTCCGGCGCGTCGGCGGTGGCTTCGATCTTCAGTTCGTCGGCCGGCTGCACGAACACCAACCGGTGGTCGCCTATGGGGCGGGCATCGCGGCCGAAGAGATAGGCGTTGAAGTCCACGGTGCCTGCCATCTGCGGTGTGGCGACGATGGACAGTTCGGCTTGGCCGTCTTCGATATCGAGGTCGCGGGTAAGGACTGTCTGCCCTTCCTTCACCACGTCGATGTATGCGGTGCCGCGCTTCTTTGTGGAGAAGACTTGAAGCTGAATCCGATCTCCGGTGCGATATACGGCGCGTTCGGTGCGAAGAAGAATCTGGTCTTCACCGGTGCGAGATTGCAGTTGCACGGATGCGTGGGCAAGGTTGCCCTCGTTGTCGTGGGCATCGATGTCGAGGGTTTCCGTTTTGTCACTCGCGTTGATGCGGATCACGGCAACTCCACCTTCGTCGGTGGATGCCTGCTGGTCGGGACTTCCGGAGGCGATGACCTTGAGATCGGCCCGCGCCGGCGTTCCGTCGGGATAAGAGGTAAGGACGAACACCTGGTTCTCAAGGTTGGGAACCAAGGTGCCTCCCTCGGGCACGGCGGTGATCAGTAGCGGAGCCGGGGTGACGGTGATGGGCTCGCCACGAGTTTCGGAGTGCCCGGCTGAATCTTTGACTGTGGCCTCAACCAACACGCGGGCGGCGCCATGATCGAGCGGGCGTCCGGCGAAGTACGGTGGCAACATGAGATCAAAACGGTAGCTTCCATCGTGGTCGGTCTTGCCTTGAACCGGGCTGATCTCGAACATGGCGACATCCATGGCCGAAGCTTTGACGGTGATCTCGGCGTCGTCGACGGCTTGACCGAAGAAGTAGTTGGCGTGGACGGTGCCGGTCACGTGATCGCCCGGACGATACCCACGTTTCGCCTTAGCTCCATCGCCCAAGTCGACGGCCACTTTGAATTTTGGCAGGACGTATCTCTGCACGCTCAATGCGATCTCGGCGGTGCTGGAAGGGGCGTCGGGCTCGCCCATCAGAGCGCGCAGGTGATAGGTGCCGAGGTTCACTTCATCGGCCAGTGCGAATTCTGCCGAGGCCACGCCAAACTTGTCGGTCTGGGTCGCTTTCTTGAACACTTTGTTGCCGCGGGAGTCTTCCACTTCGAAGGTAAACTTGCGATCAGCGGCCGCCTCGTGATTGGCGCGATCGAGGGCTAGTGCTCGAACATGAATCGTCTGCCCCGGCTGGTAAATCGGCTTTTCCGTAGTCAGGAGAATCGAGTCTTTCTCCTCGAGCTTTACAGATTGGGAGAATTCGGTCGAGCCGATCGGAGTATCGACGACGTAGCGCAACTGGAAATTTCCTGCCAGTTTGGAGGGAAAACGGAATTGAGCTTCGGTGGTTCCGCGACGATTCAGCTTTCCGGCGTAGAGCTGGCGCGGCTTCTGATCGGGGTTCAACAACTCGATCCGTACGGAACCTGCACCGTTGATAATTACGTTGTGCGAATCGGTAACGATGACTCGCACTGCTGCCTCGCCACCACTCAAGTACGATTGTTGACCGAGAATATGTACCACAGGCGTGCGCAAGATCTGGGAGATGGCCTCTACACCTTCGAGGGGCGTTTCCTTAGAATCGCCATATTCGAAGCGATAGCGCACGCGATGCCACACCAGGTCCTCGAGCGGCAATGCCTGGTCAAGTTTGATGTCTTCCTGCCACGATCCTCTCGCCCCGACAATGTCGGCACCGTGCTGCGAGCGCCCCAGAACTTTGTCTTCCGGGTCGACGACTTCAATGCTAAGAGTACCCGCTCCAGGATGAGCGTCGCGGAAAGGAATCGTTACGTGCAAGATTCCATGTGAATAGGTAGCGGCCGCCACCGATGCGCCGCTTGCGGTTTGAAACGGTTGTACTGTGACGATGGCGATGATCAGAAACATGGCGACGGGGAAGACGCACAATTTCGCCAGAGTAATGCGTCCACTGCGGTCGTTCATAGTGTCTCCGTGAAGATCTTTGAGCGCTGCCCCCTGCGGCTTTCTCCTGCGCTCAGTAAGGGAACGCGCCATTCCGTGGCTCTTGCGCTTTGTCGGTGACGCCGTTCAACTCAATAGACACCAACAAATCGGTCGGCATCCCGCAACAGCGTGAATAGCTAAGCGCAAAGCTGGGTTGGAGAAGGAGAGGTCCGTTTGAAATCGAGCTGGTGTCTAAAGTAATAGGAGTCTGGTGACTGCGCCGGTAGTGTGCGTTGAATCACACTCTCACCCAGTTGCGGCCGGTCGTTCGCCTTCCCAAATAGGGACGGAGACGGTTAAAATAACAACATCATGACCAGCCATTCTTATAACTCTCCCTCGATTGCGGACATCTGTGAAAGCGTCAAACGTCTCGGGTATGGGGCCAAGCAGAACATTCGCCTTTACGGCGAGGAATTTGAAGTAATCTCGGATCCTTTTCCTGAGGCGGGCGGCATTGCGGTCAGCGTCAAGACCAAAAAGAGCAATCACGTTCGAGTCATACAGCTGCCCGCGACGGTGCTGCAGAGCGTGAGACGGCCGGTGTCGACCGCAGCCTGAGAGTCAGGCTTCTTCGCCGGAGAGCACAATCTCTACATGCGACAGAGCCTAGAATTGCCGTTGTGGGGCATCCATCAGGTTCCTCGCGCCGCTAGTATCTGACGAATTCGCGCCATTGTTTCGGACAGGGCTGCGAGCAGCGGAGGTGGTAACTGGCCGCGGGCCGTAACCTTCTCGCCCATGGCAAGCACAAACCGGAGCGTTTCCCGGGATGCGCTTTCCCACGGCGGCGGCTCTGGCGGGTTTTTGGCGGGACCGAACCACTCGCGGCTGCGGTGGTCGAAGACCGTCTCCACGGCGCCCACGCGGACGGCAGCGGGCAGATCAGCGGCGAGAATTCGGTCCAGCGTCTGCAGCACGGGCAGTTCGGTGCGGTAGGGCAGCACAGCGGCATGCAGAGCGTCGACGCGCCGCACCACTGGAACCCCGTCATCTCGAATCATCTCTTCGAACAGAGCCAGCGCCCGAGGACTGCCGTTCTTGATCAGCAGGCGAACGTTGAGGTTGTAGTAGCCTTCGCTGTTGGTGCGGCGGAAGACGGCGACCGCCTCCTGGCTCATGGGTCGCACCGCGGCCAAAGCCGGTAGCAGATAAATCTTGCGGTCGTCGTCGGCCAGGAACACGGGATCGTTCGCCAGCAGAAGGCAGAGGTGCTCTGTGGCACGGCTTGGATGGTCCGCGAGCGTCGAAAGTACTTTCTGAAGAGACCGCGTCTTGTCAGCAGGGGAGCCGAGATTGTCGAGCCGGGCTAGGAACTCCGCGCGCCGCAGGAATTCACCCAACTTCACCACTGCTTCCGGATCTTCGGACGAAGCAAGAGAGACCGCAGCCCGCTCGAGAGCCGCGCGATCTTGCGAGTGTTCAAGTATTTTCACCGACGCGGAACTGGAGGGGGCGATCGCCGCTTGTGCATCAACCGGCTTCGACCAGGTCGATAACGCAAACAGCACGATGCCGGCGAGAGTCACAACATATGGGGCATCCATCAGGTTCCTCGCGCCGCTAGTATCTGACGAATTCGCGCCAATGTTTCGGACAGGGCTGCGAGCAGCGGAGGTGGTAATTGGCCGCGGGCCGTAACCTTCTCGCCCATGGCAAGCACAAACCGGAGCGTTTCCCGGGATGCGCTTTCCCACGGCGGCGGCTCCGGCGGGTTTTTGGCGGGACCGAACCACTCGCGGCTGCGGTGGTCGAAGACCGTCTCCACGGCGCCCACGCGGACGGCAGCGGGCAGATCAGCGGCGAGAATTCGGTCCAGCGTCTGCAGCACGGGCAGTTCGGTGCGGTAGGGCAGCACAGCGGCATGCAGAGCGTCGACGCGCCGCACCACTGGAACCCCGTCATCTCGAATCATCTCTTCGAACAGAGCCAGCGCCCGAGGACTGCCGTTCTTGATCAGCAGGCGAACGTTGAGGTTGTAGTAGCCTTCGCTGTTGGTGCGGCGGAAGACGGCGACCGCCTCCTGGCTCATGGGTCGCACCGCAGCCAAAGCCGGTAGCAGATAAATCTTGCGGTCGTCGTCGGCCAGGAACACGGGATCGTTCGCCAGCTCAAGGCAAAGCTCGGCCGTGGCAGGAGACGGATGCTGTTCCAGTTCACGCAGCACGCGCGCCAGGTGCGACGTCTTCCAAGACGGGTTACTTAGATCGTCGAGGCGCGCCAGCCCTTCACTTTTTCGCAGAAACTCTCCCAATGCGCCCAGCGAAGCCGAATCGTTTGATGTGGCCAACGCGACCGCAGCTGCTTCCAGTGCACCGCGGTCGCGCGAGGTCTCGAGAATCGTGAGCCTCTCTGTCAGTTGTTGACGCTCTTCGCTGGTCATCGACAGTCTCCTGGAGAGCTCCGTTATGGGCTGCGGAAGAGCGCTTCGCTGAATCGAATCGCTTTCACTTGCACGAGGTCAAGGTTTTCGGCTGCCGGCGGCGGTTCAGTCGGGTGCATCAAGTTTTTCTTTCCGGGGATCATCAGTCCATCGGGAACTCCTCCGCCGCCGCGATGGCCTAGCCCAAATATATGACCCAGCTCATGCGCCAGGGTATTGGCGTAGGCCAGGATCAAACTATCAGCATCACCAGCCACAACCGAAGAGCTGGAATCGATGTTGGAAGTAGGAACGATAACGCCCCAAAGGAGATCGATGTCCCGGGTGGCCGGGCTGGCTCCTTGCCACGCCACGTCGGCAAAGAGGACGACCATGTTCACCTTATCGGCTGGCACGTTGGGAGGGATTCCGTCTTTGGGGATGAGCGACGACGATGGCGCACCCAGGTCCGGCAGCGTATAAGACGCTTTCGTGTACGGTTGGCGGGGAGGATCTGTGCGCGCAACCGGCGCGTGATTCCAGGGGCACAGCTTGGCGGTGGCCAGGATGCCCGCTCCTCCCGCCTCAGAGTGGATCAGAGCGAAGCTGACTATTTCATTGCGCGCATTGATTCGAATGGCATCTCTCTCGTCCCCATCTGCAGCCTGAAAGGTCATGTTGGGATCGTCGACTTCTACATCGAAATGGCCGGCCGAAACTTGGGTGACCGCAATGACTTTAGCGTCGAGTGCTGGCTGGCCGACCTTTGGATTGACGGCAGAGGCCGTTACCTCCGGAACTGCAGGCATGACAGGGACGGCGGGGCGATCCGGCACCGCGGGCTGGGCGGGCACCCCGGGCACGTCGGGAGTCGCTACTTGAGCCGCAATCGCCGACTGGGCGGCAACCGCGGGAAGAGCAGGTCGGGCAACGCGCGCAGGACTCGCGACCTCGGCAGAATCGTCGGGCACCATCTCGATTCCGGCCTGTCGTAAGTAGATATTCGCAACCTGCATGTGCAACGCGGCATCCGCATGGCTGGCGGTGGGTGCGCGCGCGACGCGTGCGGCAACCGCTGGTATAACGGGCCGTGCGTCCACCGCAGGCAGGTCGGGGACCGCAGACTGGGGAGCAACGGCACCGCCACCAGGAAACGCAGGTTGAGCTGCTTGCGCAGGGAGCGCCGCAAACGCAGGCTGCAGAGGTTGCGCCGCCTGGGCCGTCGTGATGATGCGGTTGATCCTGAACTTGATTTTGGAGATGGGCACGACATTCGCACGATACATCCCATAGCCGTATCCCCCCGAATAAGGCTGTATCAACACATCGCCGGCCAGCACGCCAAACACCTGAATTTTGGTGCCTCGCTTGGCCGCTTCCGTATTCATGAAATCGGCCTTGCCGTCATATTGATTGTCAGCCTTGGCGTCGCCGCCCAGAATCCACCACGCGATGCGGTCGTCGTCGTCGGTCCAGGTTAGGTCCGGTGTGATCTTTGTGATCTCGTATTTTGGGACCTCCTTGGCATCGGCTCCCGCTGCCAGAATCACGCACCCAGCAGGGTTCTTGACGGTGTTGATTGGATCGGTACTCTTCAGCTTGTCTCCGGTCGACACCGGATCGATCTCCACTTTTACACAAGTGAGCAGGTGCTTCTTCTTGAGCTTTCCGATATCCGTGGTCAATAGTACTTCCAGGGGCACGTCGTTCAACGCTCCACTTAAGCTCTTGGCTGTAAGGCCCATGACTTCTTTGGTGACGTCTTTCAGCGTTACATTGGCTGAAGCGGTCGACCATTGATAAGCGCTCGGCTTCGCAGTCTCGATGTAGGGCCGCATCTCCACCGGGTACTCGAGACCAACGATGATGGGAGCAACAATATATGTCGAATTTGTCTTGCGCTCCGGTTTCTCGGGAACTTGTGCGACGATCTTCAGGTCCCCCGGTTTCCGGTTGCTGACAATTTCGGTATGGCACACAGTGATTTTCACATGGTCGGCTTCTCCCCCGACTCCGTCAAAAACCAGTGATATGCCAGTTTGACGCGCGCCCGGGCTGACGTTTGCTCCCTCCACAAAGCGCTTGAATCCGCCCGCCGGGATCGGCTGAGATACCTTTAGCGGCATAGTCACTGGTTTGTCAGTGGGGTCTTTGGGGTTGGGTTTCTCGGCCTCAAATATCTGGATCTGGTCATTTTCCAACCGGAGTTCCAGATCTTTCTTGAAGTCCGCCGGCTTGACGTCCCTGACGATCAGGGTTGCACGCTCGTCGATTTTGGGGTCAGTCTGCTTGGGCAACGGACGGCCCAGATAGAACTTATCCGAGGCAGCACCGCCGCCTGGAGCCGCGTTGGCCGTCGGTAGGGGCACGGGATCACTGGCATCATTGATTCGGGGATCGCAAATGTCCAAAGTGGCTTGGACTGCAGTCAGCTTGGTTGTCGCAGGAGGAAGAATCTTCTTCGATCCCCCGCTGAGCGTCAGCGTCAGAACAACATCATTCATACTTGTGCTGGGCGCGTTGGCGACGGCCAAAAGATCGATTCCAGCAGTCAAGTTGGCGCCCTGGAACTTGTTGTCTGTTCCATCAAACTTCAGGGGGGTTGCGGCGCCTTGCACGGTAAAGTCGATATTGTTTTTGCTGCGTGTTAGTAAACCCGTCCCGTCGAATGCAGAGTCAGTTTTCAGTGTGAACTTAAGCGGATCGACCTTGGTGTAAGGGCGAGACACTAAGACGACCAGGTCACTCATGACAGACTGGCCCTCCAATCCGCTCGGTAGTGCCCGTCGCCTTCCGGCGCCACGCTCATCGCCTTAGACTTGGTCCGAATCGTCTGCCTCCGTTTCCGTCGAACCGTCGTCTGTGTTGTCACTTTCACTATCGTCGGAGTCTAACGCGACAGGAGCAGCAATGATGAGGGGACCGACCTCCGGCCGCTGATCACAACTGGTCACCGCCGCATCCGCCGCGCCAGCGCTTCCACCACCCTCTTCCGTTGCTCCGCCATTCGCCTTGTAGGAATCCATCCATTCCTGGCGAAGATCTGCCTGGCTGGGGTCCGTTGGATCGAGGGGTTTGCGCTGACCATTCTCGTCGTAAAGAGCATTTGGACGAGGATCATCGGCATGCTTGCTGTACAGGTCGTCGTCGGCTGTGCTGCTAGCGCTCTGGTTCAACGGTCGCGTTGCTTGATCACCCATTAGCGGTTCCAGGACCTGAGAACGTAAAGAGAGTAGGCGTCGATTTGCTCCATCTTCCCGCATCCCGAGAGTGTCGGATCATGCAGGATTTTCGCGGCCCACGGCCTTTTGTGAAAATCAGCGCCATACTCCACAGTGCATTCCAGGAAGCGACGGATATCGACTCGGTCCACAATTCCAAAGGTTTTCGCCACTCGCAAGCCCTCACGAATCGTTGCATTGAGCCGATTCGCATCGGCTGTGAGAACACTCTCGGGGAAGCGCTTCTTCAAATGCGCAGCCATGCTTTCTTCAAACTGCCGCAGTTGAGACTGCTGCAAGATCCTCATCTGTTCGGGACGTATAACCAGCACGATTTAATCCCCTATGCTCACCGTTTGCCCACGATACAGCCCCGCACCCCGCCGTTTCCCAAACACTCATAGGCTATCGATCAGGACTGCTTTCCGTCAGAGGTGAGGACCCGAACATCCAGCGCAATTGCCCTCTGTTCCAGTTCACGTTGGCGAAAGCAGAACTCCAGCATTTTCTCCGGGTTCTCCGCCTCCGTCCAGAAGCATCCGATCGGGCCGAAGACAGTCCGCAGTTCCGCGGTGACGCAGGTCGGCAGGTACACTCTCAGCACGCGCGGATCGTAGTAGCGGAAGACCATGCGGCTCCCCTTCGTATCTCGCACCACCAGGAATTCCCGGAGATGCCGCCTGAGTTTCTTAAGAGAAGTCTCGCTCCTAAGAAAGACTCCCCAACTGTTGCCCCAAGCCTTCCGGATCAGGCGATGGGTGTCGCGATAGCCGTGATCGAGTTGCACCAGATAAGGGGCCGCGATCTCCAAGTCGGATGACAACGGTCCACTGTACAGGCACGCATATTCAAGATGGCACTCGAGCAGGAATCGGAAGATGTCGATCGTGCGCGCGCCGTCGACGATCATCCACACGTTCTGCCGAGGCCCGTCGGGCCACAAGATCTCTTCAATACGCGTTAGCACCTGATCCGTCATGTCAATTCAGTGCGGGCGGCGACCGCCGCCTTCTAGTGCTTCTGTCACTCAGGACAAAAAGGGACTCCTTGGGCTGCCGCCGCCACCAGAGCCGCTGCTTGGGCTGCAAGGTCCACTTCGTGGGAAAAGCTCGGTGGATCGATCACCGGTGGGGGGACATATGCCTCGCGAGGCTGATGCTGCGAAAGGGGAAAAGGAGCCTGTGTGTCTTGATTACCCGACCCTGATTGAACTTCTCTCTCCTTCTTATGAAGATGCAATCGACCGGAAATCAATAGGTCTTCTATTCGCCGGACAAGGGTAGCGTCGCCGACGCGAAAAAGCTCCAGCGTGATGTCGCTCCGAATCAAGTCGCGCAGGACCCACTTTCTGAGCTGGTCACTCTGGAGCTCCTGGAGCCAGCACTGAGCCAGGAATTGACCCTCAAGGCCGGAAACGCGATCCGAACCGGCGCAGTTCTGGTTTTCACAAAACCAAAATTCGTGTTGGCGCAGTGGAAACACCGTCGGATTGAAGAGGGCCAATTTCTTGGCGAGACGTTGCCGGAAAAGGGCCCCGTCATAAGCCGAGTCTTCAACTCAGCGTCGAAAGATTTGATCAAAGGGGCGGGGTGCTGTCAACTGATTTTCCCCATTTCCGATTCGGCGTCGAAGAATCAATTAGGTCCGCCATAGGGTTGGCCTTCGCTGAGTAACGCGCGGGTTCGGAAAATCTCCTGATGCAGGCTGCAGGAATGCCCACGCTTCGAACATCGCGAAGCGTGGGGCAGCCGATTTCGTGGCGCTGCCAGCGAAAGCAAGTCTGGGCCAGCTCCCCCGGGTGGGGAAACATCATGGCCGATAGCGAGATCTGGCAAGTCGTCACCTTTCTCAATCGCCTGGACAATCTTCCATCCTCGGTCCAGCAAGAACTCCATCAACCTGCGGGCAGCAATCCTTTAGCGGCTGAAGTATTGAGACACGGCCTCACAACAAGTTGTCGTACTACTGGGGGGAAAGCGGAAGACAATTGTCGAAATATGCGAGGACAGTAAGCACTGGGGAGGAATGGCAGACCTAATTCCGTGACATGCTGACCCCGCAGCAGGGATTTTGAGCGAAATCGCCTGGTTTCGTAAACCATCGGTCCGGAGACTACGGAACCAGTTTTCCTCCAAGACGGATTACTTCCGAGTTGCACGTTACGTCAACCAGCAACTGACGACTAGTGCAACCTGCCAACACCAAGAAGAAATCTCAGTACGCCGGTGTCAGCCCGATCTCTTTTACGAGCGCACGATAACGTTCGTCTGAATGCAGGAAGTCGAAGACGGGCTCGTCTTGCAGAAACACGAGGTTCTCTGAATGCTCGAGATAAGCTTCTTCCAGTTGTTGGAGCGTTTCGTCCTTCATTCCAAGGGCCGCGTAAGCGTCCGCCAAGTCCCAGCGTGAGACCTGCTGTTTGCGGTTGCGCGTCTTAAGGATGTTTAGCTGCCGTTGCAGGACTGCTCGTCTCCCCCCGCGCTCATAGGCACTTTGGATCTCTGCTGCGGCTTCCTCTCCACGATTAATTCGAGTGTCCTCTTCAAGTTCATGCTCTGATTCCTTCTCCATGCCCTTGAACCCGTAGACCTTGGAAAGGAAAGAGTGGACCCACAACGCAGACGTCCCGGATTGAGCGCGCATGCGAAACTCTTCAATCGCAGCGTCGTACTGCCGCACGTAGTAATAAGCCCTGCCCAGGGCCCAGGGCCTCTCAAAAGGATCAATTTCAGTGGCTAGTTTTTGTTCCTGCAGCGCCTCCTCCGGGCGGTTCATGGCGAGAAGAATATAGGAACGGATGTGGTGGGCTTCGGAAAAGTTCGGATCCAGTTCCAGCGAGCGGCGCGACTCCGCGTCCGCACGGCCCCAATCCCATTTACCAAACAGGTACACAAATGCCATGGCGTGGTGCCCCTCAGCGAAGGTGTCGTCCAGTTCAACCGCCTTGCGGCCGGCGGCTTCCGCTTTATCCACGACTTCGCGCATGGGAGTGCGGCCGGTCTCGGCGCCGAGAATGGCGCTCATGCAAAGACCTCCCCACGCCGGTGCGTAGTCACTTTGCAATTGGATCGCCTTCTCAAAATCCTTCTGGCTTTCCAGCCAATTACCCCCCATCCACAAATAGCGCCCCCGTAAATAGGCGTCGTGCGCTTCAGGATTGACGTGGCGCTGCGGCTGCGCCGAAGCGGAAGAAACCTTAGCCTCCCGGGCGATGGTTGCAGAGAGTTCCTCGGGCAGTGACAGGGCGTTGTTCAGATCACGGTCATAGCTCTGTGCCCAGATGTGGGTGTCAGTGGGCGCATAGATCAGCTGAAGATTTATGTGCACCTGCTTTGCGCCACGATTCACCGAACCTTCCAGAATTCCGTCGACTCCAAGCGCCTGCGCGATCTCCCGCAGCGGCCGGCTGACGCCTTTGTACTGCATGGCGGAAGTCCGTGAAACTACCCGCAGAGAACGGTTTTCCGCCAGCGCGGTGATCAGTTCGTCAGTCATGCCATCGGCGTAGTAATCTTGGGAGGCATCGCCGGAAAGATTCGCCAGAGGAAGCACAGCAATAGAGTGAATCGGGCCAATGCTGTTTTTCGCAAAAACGTTTTTCGCAAAAACCCGGTCGCGCAGCCCCGCAACATTAAGCGCCCATGTCGCCCCTGCCGCCACGAGCAAAGCAACCGCCGCCCAGGGCCACTTTCGCGATGCCAAACCTCCGCCAGCACTGATCGGGCCAGCTTCCACGCTCGCTGGCGTTGAGACTTCATTCTCGGGAACCGGATTTGCGGAAGGGAGGATTTTCGCGGACGCTGCCGTTCCGTTCGCGTTCGTACTCACGGCGTCAGATGCAAACCTGTAACCCTTGCCTGAAACCGTCTGTATGAACCGCGGCCGCTCTACGTCTTCCCGCAGCGCGGTCCGAATCTTGCGAATGGCAGTATTGATGCCGTGCTCGGTATCAAGGAAAACATCTTTGCCCCAAAGTCGCTCGATAATCTCCTGCCGGCATACCACCTGCCCATTTTTTTCCAGCAACAGGATGAGCAATTCCATGGGAATGCGTTCGAGCTTCAGAGGGCGATCATGGCATCGCAATTCAAAGCGGGAGCTAAGCAGTTCAAAATCGCCGAAGTTGTAGGTGGGCGCGGGCACGACACTCCCCAATTTTGGCTAGCAACTATACCATTGACCGGCAAGCAAGGAGTAAACAACCTGCCAAATCAGCCACTTACAGCGTCACCTTTCTTCACCTTAATTCATTCGCCAGTCATTGCCTGATTGCGCCCTTTAGGTCACGATTCGCTCCCGCAGCCGCCAGCGTTTAGCGCGGCTCGATACAAAGGAGACATCATGAAATCCAACACGATGCGAACTCTTGGGAAGTACACACGTTTTGTGGCCCTGCTCGCGGTGGGAATTATCGCGGCGACAGGAGCCGCCCATGCAGGTGGCTGGCGAGACAATGACGATCGACTGGCCCAAGTGGCTGAATTGGAACAGCAAATTCACGTGACCTTTCACGCGGCAGTCAGCGTGCACGATCCCGTGAATGGCGATTCGCCGGAAGTGATCACGCAGCGAATCCGCGACGTACTCTCGATCTGGACTAAAGACGCCGAACTCACGGTTGTCAACACTACTGCCACGGCAGGAAATTATATCGGCAACGGCGATCCGGATGATCCCGAAAGTTGCCCTCTACCATCGGGCGACACGTCTGCCACCGGTCAACAGGGGACGCTGTGCACGTTCTTCAAGTATGTTTCCGGCGGGTTGCAGGCGGCCAATAAGTTTGTCTCGCTGTCCCCGGCGTACAAAACGAAGTATGTCCCGGTAAAGGGCAATGATGGCCGATGGAAATCATCGGTGTACTTCGAATGCCATTACTTCGACGTGTCCTTGGATCCGACTACTGGCTTGCCGCTATGGGCAGCGAAGAGTCACGTTGACCTCGACGGTGAAGCCAGAAAGATCAACGGGCGGTGGTTGTTGACGAAGGTCAGCTCATCCGCCGTTCCAGTTCCGGTTCCGTAAAGCGGCACACTCGGTGCGATGAGACAGGTCCGGGGTATAACAACTACACGCCGTAACGCAAAGGAATACCCATCACTAGAATGAAGGCAGCTCGAATCGAGCTGCCTTTTTTTTTGGTGGTCTACACTCTGATAGACGTTGAGGCGCAAGCCTTGAACTACCATACAAACTGCCTCAATCGTGCGAACAATTCAGGAAGGCGTCGGATACCCCGTGCTTGTGACTTGCGCGGCACCAACGGGTGAGGGACCGGCGGCTGGGCGGCCTTCGCTTCGGACTCCGGCACCTGAGGCCTGTCTTGTTCGCGGCCACTGAACGACTGAACTGCTCGTCGCACTTTTTCGATCCACCGGGGCGTTGCGGGATCTGCCTGATTATGTTTTGCCCTTGGCGCCTCTGCGGGTGGCAAGTCTGCCTTTGGCAAATCTGTTGAGATCTGATCCGGTTGCAGGCGCGGTGCGAGCTTAGCGAATTCGGCCCGAGGCTCATCAGGTATGTTCCATGCTCCGCGCGCTACCAGACTGGGCAGAGGGAAGACGGATCCGATGGAGGAAAGCTCGCGGAAAATTCGCTCCGGCAGGCCGGGGTCCTCGTGGCGGGAAGCGCGGCAAGCCTCGACTACCTGATTTAGCGCCGGTCCCCAAACCACAGGATCATCCTTGGCAAGCCGGCACGCGCTGGTGATGGCCTTCTTTCCAGCTTCCCAGCGGTGTTCCGCAAAAGCGGCGCGGGCAGAGGCAAGATACTGTTGGGCCTTGCCGCGCAGCCGAAGCCCGGCTTGTACCTTGTCCTGAATGGCCATCATTTCGTCGTCCCAGGGGTTTTCTGCGATCGCCTTTTCCAGTAACCGGGAAGCGGCTTCGTAGTTATGAGCGGCCAGCTCATCGTGAAGCTTTTTGATCGATTCACTACGGGATAGCCCACGAGCCTGGTCGCGCCGCTTCTTGAGGCGATCAATGTGAAGGTCGATTCCGGGATAATGACGGTAGGCCATGCGGAGAGCCTCCCATTTGGCAAGCGCGACGTCGTAATCGCCTGCCTCTTCCCGAACAGTAGCAGCCTGCGCCATCTCAGAAATGCGTTGCGAAAGGTCGCGGAGTTGGTCGAGCCGAGGCTCCAGTCGTGCGTCATTCGGATACTGATTGATGGCCTCTTTAAGAATCTGGGCCCGTACGTCCAGGCTGGTCTCTGCGTCTGCGCGTCGGACAACATCCGACACGCGAGCTTCCTGCTCTTTCAGTGCTCTTTCATGTGCCTGTTGTTCGGCGAATCGCAGTGCTTGCTCAGCTGCCTGTTCGCGCTGGACCCGGTCTTGTATTTCGCGCACTAAAAGAGTTGCTCGAGCGTGATGGCGGTCCAGTTTGAGGACCTGCAATAGCTCCTCCCTCGCTTTTAAAAGCTCGTTCCGCTGGAGAAGCGCATTGGCCTCTGCGAGATGTTGGCCGATTGCCTCGCGTCGCACCTGTTCTCGTATGCGTCTCAGATGGGCGGCGAACTCTTCCGCGTCCGAGTATCGCTCGTCGCGCTCTTTTGCAAGCGCGCGCAGGAGGCACGCCTCCAATTCCGGTGGATAGGCGCTGAGGAATTTGCTGAGCGGTGGCGGCGGCTCGTGGACGATGTTAAACAGGGTGGCCGCCGTATTCGGCCCTTTAAACGGGAGCATCTTAGAAAGAAGCTGGTATAACACGATCCCGGCCGAAAAAATGTCGCTGCGCGCATCGAGCGGCCTGGAGTTTACCTGTTCCGGGGACATGTAGTTGAAGCTGCCGATGACCTGCCCGGGAAGAGTTACCTTCTTTCCGACGATGTGGGCGATTCCGAAGTCTACGAGCTTCACTCCGCCGGTTGGCAAAACCATGATGTTGCCTGGCTTGACGTCACGATGGATAACCTGGCGCTGATGCGCGTAACCCAATCCCTGGCAGGTTTCAATCAAGATACCGAGCTTTTCGACGAGGTTCAGCGGCTGGCCAGCGGCGAGGATCGCATCCAGGCTGCAGCCCTCCAGATACTCCATCGCCAAGTAAGGGTTTCCGGAGTAGTCTCCGAGTTCGTACACTGTGACGATATTCGGATGTTGCAGGCTCGCCGTTGAACGTGCTTCGCGAAAGAAACGCTGGACCAGTTCCGAATCTTCATCGGTGCCGGCTGTCATCATTTTGATGGCAACCGGCCTGCCCAGCTGCGGATCCTGCGCCCGGTAGACGATACCCATCCCGCCGCGCCCGATTATGTCAACGACGTCGTATTTGCCTATCTTGGATGGCGCGACACTTGTCATAGGAGACTCGTGCGACGAGCGGACCCGGGGGAAGTTCGCTTATGAAATGAGCATTAGGAACGCTCTCGAACCGAAAAACAAAGTATCAGCGGCAGCCCGATTCCTGCGAGTGTTAAATTGCCGGCTTCCCACCGAAACTGGCGCGCATTATTTTGCTACGAAGATTGAATCCTGGCAATCGTTTATGCCAAATTCCCGCTAAATCGGGAGCTCTTTGCAACCGCACGGCCTGGAACTGGGAATGCCGCGCCGGTAAGAAATAAGAAGAGGAGGTCATCTTCAGTTGACTCTCCATCTTGCGGAGCCCAGAAGGGCTTAGCACGCCGAACGCGAACGCGGAACAAGTTGACCATCTGCGGTCCCCCGCATATCCGGTCGGGGGCGGCGAGCTTAAGGTCGCTTGGGAAGGTGGCTTTTGATTGGTGGCGGCGGTTGGACTCGAACCAACGACCTACGGATTATGAGTCGGCCAGCCCGTACTGATTCCAAAGACTTTCAACAAGATACCACTGCAGAACACGGCAAAGTCAGGCAAAATCCGCAACCCCCGCGCAACAACGAAAACCCATGAAATACCGGGCAAGTGTTGACCGCCGATGATGAGAGATTGCGACATTCGGTGAGGAGGAACGAACAATGCGAAGATTTGTAATCACGAAAGGCGATGTCACCGGAGGTCTCGCGGCTGATAGCCATGAGTACTTCAGCGGAGAAGAAGGTGTTCAGTTTCCGTGGGTCAGCGTCGAAGTCGCGGCACGGTATGCGACACGCGAGGAGGCGGAGACAGTGATGAACCGCGTCTTCAAGCCCGGGTACGTCTGGGTGGAAGAAGTCTCGGACGAGGAGTTACTTTCCTCCTTTATTTTCCGTCCGCCAAGAGTCTATTCAGCGAATAGCGGCAAAGGGATGATCGAGGTCGAAGTGTCGGTGACGGCGTCGTGGAGAGAGCAAGTCGAGGGTAAGTGTCAGAGTAAACACACGGTTGACAGATTGAATCCCCAGCCAGCGTGACTTCGCCACTTGATCATCAGATTCTCAGGGGCCAGCTTTCGTCGTTCCGTTTGGGCGGATTACTACCGGTTGGCCCGCCGTCCGAGCAGAAATTCTCGTGCTTCGCGGACGGCAGGGTTTTCCGCGTCGGCTTGCGGGCAATTGGCGATGAGTCGGGAGAAGTAATTTTCCGCCTTCCTGAAATCTCCTGCGTGCTCGGCAGCGCGACCGGCCCCGTACAGGCCGTTCAATCGTCCGGGAGCAACGCGTAGGTCAGCTTCGAATGCCTCGAGTGCCAATGCTGGCTGCTGCGAGTCGAGCAACATCTCACCGAGAAGTTCGCGCGCTGGCACGATGGGGCCCGGTGCAACCGGCGGCCGATCGATCGCATCCTCTTGATCGGCAGCACTTCGCATCTCAATCAGACCTTGATCCTTGTGCCCCTGCGCGAAAGAGATCCACGCCGAGGTTGTTTTTCGTTGAATATCGACCAGGCTTGCCGACAACTCGTCTCCACTGTGGATCAGGTCGTCGTGAATCGAGGTCAGCTGTTGCAAAGAGGTTCTGGCGCTCACAACATCTCTACTTCGCGCCCCGCCGAGTGCTCGCGCAAAGTAAAAGTCCGCTTCGGTCCAGCGATAGCGACCGCCCGGGAAAGTATTGGGAGGTAACGTTAGCGTCGCCGCCTCCGTCCAGCGATGTTCTTCAATCACAACCCGCGCGGGGATGCTAGCTGTTGCGTACAGACCGGCAAAGTAAGCTGCGTCATTGGAACGCACCGTGGACATCGACGCGACTAACTTTCTTGCGTTACGGTCCTGACCGGTTTGCAAGTATGCATAAACCAGGTAGTCCGTGGCGTGCAGTTCATCCCCAGCAAGGCCCTGCTTTCGAGCGGCTGCGGCCGATGCCAGATTCGAATTGATCGACTCCTGCCAGAGTCCCAATCTTGTAAAGATGTGCGAAGGCATGTGCAGAGCGTGAGGAGCATCCGGTGCAATCTGTGCGTAATGGCGTGCCGCGTTGAGAGCCTGAGGGGCCAAGGGAGGATAGTCGTCGCAGTGAATGATGTAGTGCGCCAGACCTGGATGATCCGGTTGTTCAGCGAATATCGCTTCGAGAATCGTGGTCGCCCGCTTCTGATCCGCGTAGGTCTTGTCGCTGGGCAGTGCATTCGCCCGCAGCGCCAGCGCATAAAAAATGGCCGCTTCGCGGTCCTCTGGGTACAGCGCGTGCAGTTGTTCCATGGCGTGTTCGTAGGCGAGGGCGCGAGTGTGATGATCGATCTTGTCACTATCTCTATAGAAGACCTCCATCGCCGCAATGTACGCTTGCTCGCGCTGTGAACGGGGCGGAATGGACCTCGCCTTTTGTACCGCAGCCCATCCGGCCTCAAGATCCGTCGGCGTTGGCGGATCCCAGAGTTGCCGATAGTGAGTCATGGCTACGCCCCATTCCGCCAGGGCACAGCCCGGATCTACCCTAGCAATCTGCGCAAAGGTCTCGCCGGATTTCTGGTACCAGAACGAGTGCAGCATCGCAACCGCACGATTAAAGTCCCCTTGCACTGCCGGATTGCAAGAAGTGGCGAACTGGACAGTGCCTAGCTTTTCGGGTTCGGCGCTGGCGTGTTCATGCTGCGCAGCGGACGGCGTGCCAAGTGCGAGCCACGGGAGGAGCATCAATGACACTCCGTAATACTTCAACGCTTTCTTACCATTAGTGATCATGTTCACGTCTCTACAGGAGTCTGATTGTGCCCGAGGTTCTCATGCGCGGGGATCGCCCCGCAAGCGACCCTCGCGACGCTTCTGTCGTTCCAAGGCCGCGGGCGCGCCCCCACCGTCCCACCCAGCGTTGAGGAACGGTGGGATTGCCCAAGTCGCGAACGCATGCTGATTCTTGTTGTCTCTGCTGACTCAAGAAAACCACTCACCGAAAACGAACTCCGGTCGCGGTCGCGCAGCCAGTCACCAGCAACGTCCCATTCGGGTCGAAGAATTGCACCGTTGCTTTTACGGTGGTGAGTCGATTTGAGTCGTTGCCCATCTCGATGGTCTGCCTGATTGTTTGCGTCTTGGTCAGAGCGCCATTGAGGGTGACGAAGGCAGTGGTAGCCGCGGTGTATCGTCTCCCACCCTTAAAGCGCCACACGCCGTGGCCCGGACCGCGCTCGGCCGGAAAGAAAATGGGATTGTCTGTAGTCTCCGTCATGGTGCCTCCTCTGTGGAAGGTCAGCAGAGATTGGAACGGAATACCGAGGGGATCGCCCGTGCTGCAATCCGTTTGAGTAACCTCAACATTCCAAGTTCCCTCCAGTTCCTTACCGGTAGGAACGGAAGACTGTGCCCGTGCGCTAGCGACGGACAGAAGGAGTCCGGCCAAAACGGCGAGCGAATAAAACGGCTTGGCAAAATGCAATGTCATGGTGCTTCTCCTTAGAATTCGACAAAATCGCTGCGGTCAGCGGCGAGGACACCAAGAAACCGTTCCAAATCGAGATCCTCACCGCAGCAACGTGGGCCCATCCTGCCCCGCTCGCGGGTTTCTGACAATGGAGAGAACCTGAATCGTCCTGTAGCGATATGAAGACGTAAGCTGTTTTGTAATCAGGGGCTTATGGGTGGACAAGATTTCGACGCGATGTAAAATGAACGAGCTTGGGGGCGTATGGCGGAGTTGGTTCGATTCGAAGAATTTGAACTGGACGTGCGGCGCTATGCTCTACGCCGTTCGGGTCGTCCTCTTAAGCTCGAAAGAATTCCGATGGAACTCCTCCTGCTGCTGGTGAATCGGCGCGGGGAACTCGTGACTCGAGAGGAAATCGTCGAAAAGCTATGGGGCAAGGACGTTTTCCTGGATACCGACAACAGCATCAATACCGCAATTCGCAAAATTCGCCAAACCCTGCGGGACGACCCCGAGCAACCACGCTTCGTGCAAACTGTTCCGGCCAAGGGATATCGCTTTATCGCCCCGATCATCGAAGTCGAACCACCGGCAGTCGCCGTAGAGGCGGCTGTGTCGCCCACTCCCCCAACTTCTGCGCTGCCAGCGGGACAAGTCGTTGCCCACTACCGCATTCTGCAGAAGATCGGTAGCGGGGGAATGGGTGTGGTGTATGAGGCCGAGGACATCCGTCTGGGCCGTCACGTCGCGTTGAAATTCCTCTCCGAGAAGGTCATGCAAGCAAAAGAAGCTCTGGCTCGATTTATGCGCGAGGCGCGAGCTTTGTCAGCCCTACACCATCCCAATATCTGCACCATTTATGAGATCGAGGAACACGACGGGCGGCCGGTCATCGTGATGGAACTCCTCGAGGGCAGGAATCTGAAGGAAGTCCTCCGAAATGGACCGTTACCCACTGATACCCTCCGAGGGTTGGGGAGCCAACTCGCGGACGCGTTGGACGCCGCACATAGTAAAGGAATCATCCATCGCGACATCAAGCCGGGGAATGTCGTTGTGAATGACCGCGGCCAGGCTAAGATCCTCGATTTTGGATTGGCAAAATTCACGTCACCCCATTCCTTGCTGGCAGAAGACGGCGATGAAACTCTGACGCGTATGGGAGTTCACCCGGGCACCGCGGCCTACATGTCCCCGGAGCAGGTGCGAGGGGAAGAACTCGATGCTCGGAGCGATCTGTTTTCGCTTGGAGTAGTCCTCTACGAGGCCGCGACCGGCAAAAAACCTTTCACCGGAAAAAATACAGTACTGGTAATGAACGCCGTTCTCAAGGATGCTCCAGCACCGCCGAACGAGTTGAACCCATCGTTACCTGAGGATATAGGGAAGGCGATCAACCAAGCACTCGAGAAAGATCCAAGTATGCGGTTTCAAAGCGCCGCGGACTTGGGGAATGTTTTCCGGAGCGGGCAGGAGACCCCTATGGAGGGCGTATCTCTCATGCCCGCCGGAAAGTCAAGGATTGGTTGGCTGACTATAGTGGTCGCGCTCAGCCTCCTATCTCTGCTTTCGCTTGTCTGGATCGGCTATCACTCAGGTCACACAACGGTTCATAGCACGGCAGAATGGGTTCAGCTCACCCACTTCTCGGACGCCGCCCAGGAACCGGAATTATCGCCTGACGGCCGAATGCTCGCCTTTGTCAGGGAAAAATCGCTGGAAAGCGGTCTGCCGTTTCTCGCTAAAGGCGAAGTCTACGCAATGCTCCTTCCCGATGGTCAGCCCCAACAACTTACGCACGACGATATCTCGAAGGGGATGATTGCTTTTTCCCCAGACGGCTCTCGCATCGCCTACACGATCGCTTCTTCATGGGACACCTGGGTTCTTCCATCGCTTGGCGGTCAATCGTCGCTGCTGCTCCCCAACGCGTCCGGTCTGCATTGGATCGACTCGAAGCGCGTCCTGTTCTCCGAGATTAAGAATGGGATTCATATGGGGGTAGTTACAGCGGGCGAGGGCAGAACGGATGCCCACGATGTTTATCTTCCAAAGACAAGCAGTGGGATGGCCCATTCTTCGCGCATTTCTCCCGATCAAAAATGGGTACTGATATCCGGCGAAATGGATGATTCCGGCTTTCTGCCTTGCCGGTTAGTTCCCTTTGATGGGAGTTCGAGCGGGCGTTTGGTCGGTCCGCCGGGTGCGCAATGCTTTTATGCAGTCTGGTCACCGGACGGCAAGTGGATGTATTTCGCGGCTAATGCGGGCCGGGGCATGCACATTTTCAAGGAGCGCTTTCCCGAGGGTTCGGTCGCGAAAATAACCTCCGGCCCCACCGAGGAAAAGGGTCTTACGATCTCACCAGATGGCCGTTCTCTCATAACCGCCGTTACCACTGAAGAGAGGAATGTCTGGGTGCATCGACCGGCAGGCGATCAACCGGTTTCTTCGGATGGATTCACCGATCAACCATCATTTTCGGAAGACGGCCGGAAGGTTTTCTACTTATGGCGATCCGACCCGCCGACCGGGGCTTTCTTTTCCGGTGAGCTGCGCGTTACGGAACTCGACACCAACAATACCGAACCCATCCTGCCCGGAATCGAAATCGAAGATTACTCAGTCTCTTCCGATGGGAAGCTCGTGATATTCACCGCCCTCGACAATGGCCGCAAGCCGCATCTGTGGATCGCACCGATCGATCGACGCGTTCCTCCCCGTCAACTCAGCCCGCCGAACGCTCCCGAAGAATCTCAAGGCCAATTTGGACCCGACGGAGAGATTTTCTTTGTGTCGCTAGAGCAAGGCGTGGCCGCTTTGTGTCGCACTCGAAGAGAGGGTGGGGACCGGGAGAAAATCCCGTCCCCGCCGGTGATCGCACTCAGCGCTGTTTCACCCGATGGGCATTGGCTGGTTGCAAATGTGGCCAACTCCAGTGCGAGGGCTACTGATGTCACCGCTGCGTACCCACTGGGCAAGGGCTCGCCGGTGCAGCTGTGCGACTCCAGATGTTATGTCGCGTGGTCGCCAGATTCGAAGTTTCTCTATGTAACTCCGGCTGGCATTGGTGGAGCGAAGGCGCAAAGCACGTACGCGATTCCACTGACCCACGGAAAAATGTTTCCTCAGGAACTGCTAGTGCCAGGTCAGAGCCTAGAGACGAAGTTGAACTCGTTAAAAGGTGCCAAGAAGATACCGAAGGCGATTGCGCCGGGACCAAATCCATCAATCTATTCCTTCTTGAACGTGTTCCACCGAAGCAATCTGTATCGGATTCCTATCGATTAGCGTAGCGACGATGCTTTCCCGGAGCCTCCACCATATCAAATGATCCCGCGATTCGAGTACGCTAAATGCCTGCTAATCCTGAATCCATTCCGTTTCCGACAAGGCGTTGGAAACCTTTCGCATGACAGGAGCCCTTAACACCCAGCGCTTCGGTATATCAATTCGAAGTCTGGCCGTTCCTCGTTTGGGAAAACCTGAATCAGCTCATTGCAACCTCGCGTACTCCGCTTTGGCCTGCTTTACGATAGGGATGTCGTTGGCTCTTCCGTGCTAGGGCTGTCCCTCCCGCTGCCGTCGGGGCGGTGATAACGGATATGCGGCCTTCCACTTCCGGTATCCCAATCAAGAAAGAAACTCGGCCATCGGTGGTGGTGCATCGGTTCCGTCGAGTCCGGCGGTGGAACAGTAACTTCGAGCACGCGTACAAACGTACAAATTCAT
>CAVTNF010000012.1:0-38461 GCA_963735975.1 uncultured Acidobacteriaceae bacterium | reverse complement strand
GAATGTGGTGGCCAGGGAGGGAGTTGAACCCCCGACGCCAGCCTTTTCAGGGCTGCGCTCTACCACTGAGCTACCTGGCCACGTTTTCGAAACCGCTACGCGGGGCTGCGGGGACCGTTCGCTTCCGGCGGATTGCGGTGGGAGGGCCGGGTTAACTGAACCGATCCAACGGTGGAAGCGTTTGGAACGTTCCCGATTATAACAACCGTACAGGATTCCCTCAACGTCGGTCGGCGTCTCTCTCTCCTATCATCATCGCAGCTGTCGAGTGGAGTCACCGGCTGATGTGCGATTCGCCGAATATCTTGCAGTCCGCCACGGATTTCCGCAGACTTTTACGGCTGCAGCATCAGGGCCCATCCATGAGAATCCCGCCAAATCCGTGGCTAGGTCTTTATCCTGCGACTTTCTCCTCACAAACTCCACCAGGCTTCGTAAGCAGCCATCCCCGACGGGCCTTTCGCGATCCACGGCTTCTGCTCTTCCAGCCAGGCTGTGCCCGCGATGTCAAGGTGAATCCAGGGTGTGTCTTCAGCAAACTCCTTCAGGAACATGGCGGCCGTAATGGCGCCGCCCCAGCGCCCGCCGGATATTGACAATGTCGGCGATGGAGGAACGAATCGTCTTTTGTATTTTCTATCGAGCGGCAAGCGCCACATTTTTTCGCCGGCGCGGGCGCGTTGGCGCTATGAAATCGCTCGTACATTTCATCGTCGTTAGCGAAGACGCCCGCGTTGTTGTAGCCGAGTGCAACCACAACCGCGCCAGTGAGAGTGGCCGCGTCTACCAAATGCGTGCAGCCCAATTGGCGGGCATAATAAATCCCGTCGGCCAGCACCAGGCGGCCTTCCGCGTCGGTATTAATGATCTCAATCGACTTGCCCGACATGGCGATCGGCACGTCCCCGGGCTTCTGCGCTTTGCCCGAGGGCATGTTTTCCGTGGCACACACGATGCCGATCACCTTCACCTTCGGCCTCAGCAGCGCGAGGGCACGCATGGCGCCAATCATCGTCGCACCGCCGGCCATATCGTATTTCATCTTCTCCATGCCATCGGCCGGCTTGATTGAGATGCCGCCGGTATCGAAGGTAATTCCCTTCCCCACGAGTCCTAAGACCGGATTGTTCGGCGCGCCGACAGGTTCGTATTTCATGACGATGAGAGCGGGTGGCTCGTCCGAACCTTGAGCAACGCTCCAGAAGGCACCCATCTTCATTTCTTTTATCTTGTCGGCGCCGAATACTTCGCATTTCAGGCCAACTTCGGCGCACATCTTCTTCGCACGCTCGGCCAGAATCGTGGGGGTCATGCGATTGGACGGCTCATTCACCAGATCTCGCGTAAAATTCTGCGATTCGCCGACGATTTGCGCTTCTTCCGCTGCTTTTTCCAGCGCTTTCTGTTCCCCAACTGTCAGGATCGTAATCGCATCGATCTTCTGATCTTTGCGATCGCTGCGGTAGTAGTCGGGATCAAAATTGCCCATATACGCCCCCTCCACAATGACGCGGACTGCCTCTTCGGCAGGAACGCCCGGTGGGGCAACGAAGGCAAAACTGCGAATTCCACGCGATTTGAGCGCACGGACGGCGGTGCCCGCGATGCGGCGCAGGTCATAACTCGAAAACTTCTTCGCGCTGCCCCCGGAAACCAGCAGTAGGCGTTTGGCCATCACGGTGACGGGCCGGTGCATGAGGTTGGTCTCAAATGGCTTGCTCGTAACCTCGCCGCTAGAGAGCAGGTCGGCCGCCACAGATTGCACCGCCGGATCGACGGTCGCAACTTTCAGTTGCGGCTTGGCGTCTGTTTGGTTCGGCGTAGGTTCACCGTGGTCCAGCACCACGGCAACGAGTGACTCGGATTCCAGTGTGGACGGAGAAGAAAAAGAAATTGTTGTTCTCATAGGTATCGGCGACATTCCAGTATCGTTGGCACTAACGGAAAGCGCAAGCCGGGGCAAGCATCGACGCGAATATCCTCGGGTAGAGACGTGGCGAGGGTAGAAGTGCGTGTTGACTGCCGGCCCGCATATCCTCTCAAGAAGCTATGCCCAGAACTAGCCCGCCAACGCGCTCGGGAATCGCGTCTGGAAGTCGAGCAGGCCGACCCACTCGGGCGTGATCGTGATGCGCACCATTGAAGAAATCATCGTGCGCAGCTGGTTAACCCAAGCGTGTCCCTGTTCGGTCCCGAAATAGCGCTCGGCAGCCGCCTCATATTCCGGAACGATCCTGTCCAACGGTTCAAGGCGGGCCGTGCCGCGGATCAGAAGCACTTTATGAGGAAACGTGTTGTCGTCGATGGTAAGAGAAACTTTCGGGTTCCGAGCCAAGGCCTTCAGCTTCGGAGCCTTAGGCGGAGTCGCCATCACGATCTCGCGTCCGTTCCAGTGAAACCAGATGGGAATGACGCGGGGCGTGCCGTCGGTCCAGACGTAGGCCAAGCGCGCGGGAATCTTCGACTGCAGAAGTTCCTGCGATGCGGGATGCTGCAGGAGACTTAGGTCTCCCTGCTGAACGGGAGGCATGCGTATTTCCTTTCTGTCGTCGCAGAAGACAATCGTCTTCACAAACGAGCAACGGCCGCTGGAATTGTACTCCCGTTCGTTTTTCGCTGGCGAGTGCGAGCTTATCCTCTGCGGGTGGTCTTCAGGCGGCAGCACGCTCTCTTTCGTGTTCCATCCATTCGCGAATGAAACTAGGGCACGAGACGAGGCTGAAAGCGTGCTTTTCCCCACGCATCAAGTAATACAACGCTGCCCGGTCGAGTTCTTCCAAACCCGAGAGATTTAGAAGGGGCCATAGGCGGCATTCCGCGGCAGACTGCACGAGTTGGTCCAGATATGACAGATGTCCGTGAAACAATTTACCCGAGACGCGGATTATGACGTTAGGATCATTGCCCTTCGAAGATAATGCCCGACCGCTCATTTCGGTTTCCTCGTTCTCTTGGAGTCCGGCCCGCCGATTGGTCGGGCCATATAACGTTAGAATGCTCCGCGGAGTTTTTGTTGCGAAAAGAGTCGTATAGAGAATGTAAAGATTGGTATTCGTCGGAGGGCAAACAAAACATCAGCAGAAAAGCCAGGCACCGGGGACTCACTGCACACGCAAGAGCCCGTTACCGTTGCTTCCTTCCGGACCTGGCGGGGTTGGCGGGAGTACGTCGCGCGAGACCGATGCCTGACCGATTATTCTAGCATCTGAAAACGTGCGCCCGGCACGTCGCCACTACGTTTAGTCAGCTCATGCGGCGACCGTGTGACTTTCGGTGCAAGAATTCAGCAGGCAGGCCTTCCCTTCTCGTACCGTTTGTCGAACAATATGAAGACTCGTGGCCAACGCTGCGAGCTCTCTGCTGCTAACACGCGAATGTCGTCGCCGCCCACTCAGTTCGTTCCGACTCCGATGACTCGGGCCGTCGACCGCTACTTTGAGCTCTCTCTCTATCTACTTGTTTTTACGGGTTTTGCAACCTTAGCGAGCACGGGGGGACTTGATTGGCCGTCGATGACGCTGGTCGGACTCGCCCTGGCCGCGCGCGGCTACCTTTTGGCGAAACGACGTCCGATCGTGATCTCCGAACGCTGGACGACGCCACTCACCATCGCTTACTTCCTCTTCTTCGCCGCCGATTATTTCCTGGTTTCCCGCAGCTTCCTGCCTGCCACCGTCCACCTGGCATTGTTCGGGGTAGTCGTGCGGATGTTCTCTCTGCGGCGCGAACGCGACCGCGTGATGCTGGCGATCCTCGCCTTCCTTATGGTGCTGGCGTCAGCGGTGCTGACCGTCGACAGCGTGTTTTTGTTTTCGTTCGCCGCGTTCCTGCTTATGGCGGTTGGCACCTTCGTGTTAATGGAGATGCGCCGCTCAGGGCGGATGGCAAGCATCCAGGCTCGGCATTCGAGCGATCCGCAGGAGCACCGGCGCCTGGCGTTTTCACTGGCGAGAATCACTCCGGCGCTTATGCTCGTCATACTCGCTCTGGCGGTCGTTTTGTTCTTTCTGATTCCGCGCCGTCCGGTTGGCTACTTCGGCGGATATTCCTTCGGCACCGATTTTTCGTCCGGGTTCAGTGATCACGTGCAACTGGGGCAGATCGGTCAGATCCAGCAGTCGAATGCGGTTGTAATGCACATCCAGATCGAGGGCGACACTGCGGGCGGTTTTGACCTGCACTGGCGCGGAGTGGCGCTGGGCGATTTCGACGGCTACTCCTGGTCGAAGCCGCGCGAATCAGTCATGCTGCAGCCCTCGGCCGAGAATAGCTTTGCAATTCCGCAACTTCAGGAATCATCGCTAAGCTCGCACTTTAAACCGGCGCTTGCGCACGAGCAGATCATTCACTATCGCGTTCTGATGGAACCCATTGGCACCAACGTCTTCTTCCTCGCGCCGTGGGCCCGCAGCGTGAGCGGAGGATACCGTTTGCTGGCCGCCGATGCCGGCGGCGCCGTCTACAACTTCGACAACCAGCGTGCGGTGAGCCGTTACGAGGCGTACTCCGACGTCGCAACGCCGCCGGTGGAAGAACTGCGGGCGGCCGGGCAAGACGTTCCCCCGCAAATTGCGGCGGCATACCTGCACCTGCCGGCGGTCGACCCGCGCGTGCCGCGGCTAGCGGCACAGATCACGGCTGCGGCGCATAACAACTACGACAAAGCCGCTGCGCTCCAGCAATACCTCCGAACTCGCTTCGGCTACACTCTCGACTTGCCCCGCACGCCGCCGAAAGATCCGATCGCCAATTTTCTGTTCGAGCGCAAGCAGGGACACTGCGAGTACTTCGCCTCGTCCATGGCGGTCATGCTGCGCACGCTCGGCATTCCCTCGCGCGTCATCACCGGCTTCCGCAGTGACGAGTTCAACGACCTTACCGGGAACTACGTCGTCCGCGCCAAAGACGCCCACGCATGGGTCGAGGCCTACTTCCCAGGCTACGGTTGGCAGACCTTCGACCCCACGCCCGGAGGTGCGGCCAGCACACCGCAAGGTTGGGCCCGCGTTGGCCTCTACGTCGATGCCCTGGCGTCGTTCTGGCGCGATTGGATCGTGAGCTACGACAGTTCGCACCAGTATGTTCTGGGTCAGGCCGCGGTGAGCGGAACGCGCGGGCTGTGGGAGAGCATGCGCACCAAGGCTCGCGACCGCTACCAGGCGATGTTGAAGTGGGCTGGCCGCAGTCAGGATCACATGGAGCGCGCGCCCGGACGATGGACGGTGGTCGGATTGGCGATCGCGCTTTTTATGATCTTCCTGGCAAACCTGGGACGGTTTATCCGCTGGCTGCGCGAACAACGTCTGAGGGCGCATCCCGAGCGGTCTCCCGAACAGGCGGCGGCCTTGTGGTACGAACGCATGGCTCGCTCGCTGGCGAGAAAAGGAGTCAGGAAATCTTCTTCGCAAACACCGCAGGAGTTTGTGCGGAGGATCGACGATGCTCGTCTGCGCGAGCCAGTCGCGCACTTTACGGAGGTCTACGAATCAGCAAGATTCGGAAACTCTGCTGACGACGCCCGGCGTCTTCCGGAGTTGTACGAAGAGGTCGAGTCAGCCACGCGTAACCGCTAGGCTCCCAAACTGGCGAGGCGACCCGACTCGCGCTATGCATGACAATGGACTCAACTAGAAGCGCCAGAAGGCGCCACCGCCGACGAAAAAGTTATGCTGTCGGGATTTCCCTGTCGGGGCCAATGGAAAATCCGGTTCCCCGGACCAGAAGTCGCGGGCTTCGAAGCGAATGCTGAGTTTCCGCCACGCCCTTACGTCGAGCCCCACACCGCCTTGAATTACGCCGTTCGTAGTCGACTTGCCCGGATTATTGCTGCCTCCGTAGTCAAGGTTCTTGCCTTCGCTGAAGTGACCGAATCCTCCGCCGAAGCTAACCCATGGAGAAACCGCCGTTGTCGGGAACAGATTCACTCGGATCGCAGGCGTCACGAAGAGTTGCTTGTAATCGGTCGGCACAACGGCAAATCCGTACTCGCCCGCATTCAGGTCTTCATCGGGGTTGTACATTACCATCACTTCACCCGAGAGCGAGAAAATTGGTGCCACGTACAACCGCCGCCCGTACTCCACGTTGAAGCTCAGACCTTTGCCGGAGTGAATGACCGGATCGAAATAAGTCGCTCCCTGGATTCCCTGGTCGCTGATGAAAGTGCGCCCAAGGATGCCGCCAATTTCGTTCTTCTCATCCTGCGCAACCGCCGACGCTCCCAACATCGTTGCCACCGACAACACCACAACGCAAAACCTTCTGCCTAACATTTGTCCTCCTGCGAGGGGGTCCTAAATTGTCACGGCGGTAAGACCTAGCCTAGCACGACGACCGAGTTTTTGGACCTACAACTCTGCCCTTCTGAGACTTTTGCGGCGTCCGGGCGCCACGAGTCTGCGATGCGCGATGCTGCAGCGCGGGATGTAAAACCAGGAATGCTAAAATGAAAAGACTGCATGCCGCTGAAGGACCTCACCATTAGCGATTCCACCGAGACGGAGCAAGAGAAATCCCAGGGGAATGCGCCGCTCGTGCGCCCCCAAAAAGTGGGCTTTGTGAGCCTGGGCTGCCCTAAGAATCTGGTCGATAGTGAAGTCATGATGGGCCTGCTGGCGCGCGCCGGAGCCGAACTGACACGCCGCGCCGAAGACGCCGACGTGATCGTGGTCAATACCTGTTCGTTCATCGAGAGCGCACAGCAGGAATCGGTGAACACGATCCTCGAAATGGCCGGACATAAAGTTGGCGGCAAAGCCAAAAAGCTTGTCGTCGCCGGCTGTCTGGTGGAGCGCTTCCGCGACCAGATTCGCAAAGATATTCCTGAAGTCGACGCGGTCGTTGGGACCGGTGAACTGGAAAACATTCTAGCCGCCACTGGCGTTGCGCCGGCATCATCGAAGAATGACTCGCCATTTGTGGTCTTGCCTTCGCGCCCGGAAGGCGACGCCCGCGCCGCGCAGGGCCGCTTCTCCCGCGAATCATGGGCGCGCGAATCAGGATCTCGAGATTCATGGACTGGCGCCGTCGGCGACCTGCCCAACTATCTCTACGACGATGCCACCCCGCGCATTCTGGCGACTCCCCGCCACATGGCCTACATCAAGATCGCCGAAGGCTGCGATCATCCCTGCACCTTCTGCATTATTCCGCAACTGCGCGGGCAGTTCCGCTCGCGGCGCTTCGAGTCCGTGATCGCCGAGGCCGAACGACTGGCCCGGAGTGGCGTTCGCGAAATTACGCTGATCGGCCAGGACACCACTTGCTACGGCGAAGACTTTGGCCTGAAAGACGGCTTGGCACTGCTGCTGGAAAAGCTGGCTCACATCGAAGACCTGCGGTGGATCCGTTTTCTCTACGCCTATCCCAACAAGGTCACTGGCAAGCTGCTGGAGACGATCGCGCAACACGACAAAATATGTTCTTACATGGACGTGCCGCTGCAGCATGCCTCAGCTACGGTATTGAAGCGTATGAAACGTGGCGGCGGAGCGGAAGTCTTCCTGCGCTCCATCGCCAGGATGCGCCGCACCGTTCCCGACCTGACGTTGCGCACATCGTTCATTGTCGGCTTCCCGGGCGAGACCGAAAAAGAATTTGAAGAACTCTGCGATTTTGTGCGCGAGGCCCAGTTTGACTGGATGGGCGCCTTTGCCTACTCCGATCAGGACGGCGCGCAGGCTTTCGATCTCAACAACAAACTTTCTCCGGGCGAGATCGAACGGCGCCGTAAGCGCCTGATGGGCATCCAGCGCCAGATCAGCAAGAAGAAAAAGAAGGCGTTGGTGGGCCGGGAATTCGACCTGTTGCTCGAGGGCGAATCGGAAGAAAGCGAGTTGCTGCTCGAAGGCCGCACCCCCATGCACGCGCCGGAAATCGACGGTAAAGTCTTCGTCAACGACTTCCCTGGAGAAGCCATCCCGCAGTCCGGTCAGTTCTATCGCTGCCAGGTCACCGAAGCTCACGACTACGATCTGGTAGCGAAGATCGTGTAAAGCTGCAATTTTTTGAGCTCCGAGTTGCACCCTCCCGGCTACAATAGTGGGTCTTATGCCGCGCGAACTCCCTATCAGCCTCCACTGCCCGGTCTGCGACAAAGTCGTTAAGAGTCACGACGATGAGTTCCCCTTCTGCAGCCCGCATTGCCGCACCATTGACTTGGGCAGGTGGGCAACTGGACAGTACGTGATCTCCTCTCCGGTGACTGACGCGGAAGAACCGCTTCGCGACGCCGATCCAGAAGACCCCGATAAGGAGTGATGAAGCTACTCTCTAAATCCGGGAGCGCCTCCCATCCAGACTGTAGCGCCGGCATCCCGCCGGCTGTCGCGGGAGCCTGCCCTGAGCTTGCCGAAGGGGCGTCGCGTCCCCGCGGCCCGCTCTGGGCCACTCTGACTGCGACGTTCTTCGGTATTGGCAGGCTGCGTCCCGGCCCTGGCACATGGGCATCCGCCGCCGCTGTTTTGCTGTGGGCCGGGCTGGCCTATCAGCTGAATCCCGCTCTGCGCACCCCCGTTGTCATTGGGCTAGCCGTTCTTATCACGCTAGTCGGCATCCCCGCAGCCACCCTGGTAGCCAGAGCCTCTGCGACCAAAGACCCGCAATTCGTAGTTATCGACGAGGTCGCCGGACAACTCATTGCCCTGATCGCCGCTCCGCTGGCGTGGAAAACTTTTCTCGTGGGTTTTATACTTTTTCGTGTCTTCGACATCCTTAAGCCCCCTCCGGTGCGCCAGTTGGAGCGCCTTCCAGAAGGTACCGGAATCGTGCTTGATGACGTCGCGGCAGGAATCTACGCGCTCGCGGTGATGCAACTTCTTCTGTACTCTGGTCTACTAAGATAGTACCGAGTTGCGAGTACCGAGTACCGGCAAAATCGGTTACTCGGTACTCAGTACCCGGTATCCGGTACTCTCATCATGGGATTCTCCGATCGCATCCTGGGCAAGAAAAGCGTCAACGGCGGACCGCACATCGAAGCGGTGGTTCCGGCTCACGCGCTCGCCGGAGGCGAAATCCGTATTACCGGCTCCGGCCTGCGGCCTCAGGAGTTGCGCCGTCCCAAGGTGCAGTTCGGCGAAGTCGAGGGATCCGTCGTAGTCAGCTCCGACGCTTTCCTGGTCGCCCGCGTGCCCGAGGGCGCAACTTCTGGACCCGTCGTGGTAGCGACCAACGGCCGCGTCAGCAATGCCCAGACAGTCAAGGTTGCGGTGCCCATCGCGGAGAACCTTCACCCCGTCACCAATCCTGCGCTCGATGCCGAAGGCAATCTGTACGTAACGTTCTCCGGTTCACGCGGCCAAAAAGTCCCGGTCGCAATCTTCAAGATCGACACCAACTACAATGTGAAGCCATTCGTGGTCGAGCTGATGAATGCCACTTCCATCGCCTTCGACCGTGAAGGACAGATGTACGTTTCCTCGCGCCACGACGGCGCCGTCTATCGCGTCGCTCCTAACGGGACCATGACGACTTACGCCGAAGGCATGGGCGTAGCCACCGGCATCGCCTTTGATCGCGAGCAGAGCCTCTACGTTGGCGACCGCAACGGCACGGTTTTCAAGATTTCCCGCGATCAGCAGGTCTTCGTCTTTGCCACGCTCGAGCCCAGCGTTTCCGCGTATCACTTGGCGTTCGGCCCGAAAGGCGACCTGTTCGTGACCGGTCCGACGACGTCGAGTTTCGACCGCGTCTACAGAATCGATCCCAGCGGCACGGTCCATACTTTCTACAAAGGTCTCGGCAGGCCACAGGGACTGGCCTTCGACATGGATGGCAACCTGTACGTCGCCGCATCCCTCGCCGGCAAACGTGGAGTAGTAAAGATCACGCCTGACGGCAAATCCAATCTAGAGGTTGCCGGCCAGGGCCTGGTAGGCCTAGCATTCGCCCCGGGACGATCGGTCGTCCTCGCCACGACCAGCAGCGTACATCATCTTTCGTGGAGCATTGCAGGCCTGCCCCTGCTGCCGGAATAATTACCAGCACGCGAGAACATCAAAGCCTTTAACCGCAAAGGTCGCGAAGAAAAGCCGCGAAGAACGCAAAGCAGATCTGCTGATATCGCTCTTCTCCGCGCCCTTAGCGGCTTTTCTTAGCGCTCTTTGCGCTTAAAAGCTTTTCCTTCCGAGCGGTTCCCTCACCACTCCGCCCTTTTCGTTTAAACTTCTAGCACGTGAATGCCGAGATCATCGCGGTGGGTTCCGAGCTGCTCACACCATACCGCATGGATACCAACTCGCTCTATCTGACCGAGCAGCTCAACCTGCTGGGTGTCGAGGTCGTATTCAAGAGCATTGTTGGCGATAATCTCCGCCGCCTCGTGGCGGCCGCACAGCACGGCCTGTTTCGCTCCGACATTCTGATCTTCAGCGGCGGCCTCGGGCCCACCGAAGACGATCTGACGCGGGAGGCTGTGGCAGAGGCCTTGGGCGTAGGGCTGCGCCGGGATCCGGAAATCGTGCGCAGCCTGGAAGAACGTTTCGCCGCCCGTGGCTGGAAGATGGCGTCTAACAATGCCAAGCAGGCCGACGTCCTCGAAGGAGCATCAGCGCTTCCCAATCCCAACGGCACCGCCCCCGGACAGTGGCTGAGCGGGCAGTTTGACGGTCGCGAGCGCATCATCCTGCTGCTGCCCGGCCCTCCGCACGAACTGAAGTCACTTTTCGAGAGCGAAGTTCGCGAGCGCCTGCGAGCGAAAGTTCCACCGGCCTTCCTCGCCAGCCGCACGCTGAAGGTCGCCATGCTAGGCGAATCTCTCGTGGACGCGCGAGTCGCCCCCATCTACAAGCGCTATACCGACGTCGACACGACCATCCTCGCAGGTGCCGGAGAAATCGAATTGCACTTCAAGTCCCGTGCCGCGACGCTGGACGCTGGGCAACGTCGCGTCGACGAAGTCGCGGGCCTAGTCGAGGACGAACTCGACGACGCCGTCTATTCGCGTAATGGCGAGTCGCTCGAACAGATCGTCGGCTATTGGCTGCAGATGCGCAATGCGACACTCGCCGTGGCCGAGTCCTGCACCGGAGGCCTGCTCGCAGAGCGAATCACATCGATCGGCGGAAGCTCGCGGTATTTTCTGGGCGGCGCCATCGTTTATTCCAATAATCTTAAGACTGAACTCGCCGGTGTGCCTGCCGAAATGATTGACCGCCACGGGGCGGTCAGCCGCGAGGTTGCCGCCGCGCTGGCAGAAGGCATTCGCTACCGCTGCGAATCCACCCTCGGAGTAGGCATCACCGGCGTCGCCGGCCCCGCCGGAGGCACGCCAGAAAAGCCTGTGGGCCTGGTATTTCACGCGGTAGCGAGCGACACGGGAACGGAAGTAGTGCAGCGCAACTTTCCGGGAGACCGCAAACGCATCCGCCGTTTCGCTTCGACCATGGCTCTGGATATGGTGAGAAAGAAGTTGATGTGAACAAAGCTGTCAGCTCTCAGCTGTCAGCTTCTGGGGCTTAGCTTTTGGCTTCTGGAAAGAGTGTTTCCTGGACCTTACCAGTTTGCACGCTGCTATGTTCGGGAAATGCGGTCGCAGCGTGAAAGGGTTTCAAGCTGAGAGCTGATGGCTGAGAGCTGACAACTGTTCTTATGCGCCTCTTCATCGCTGTCGACATCGACGACGCCATCCGCGAGCGCATTGCCCGCTTCGTAGAAGGCGTCCAGGGATTCGCTCCGGATGCGCGTTGGGTCAAACCCGAATCGATGCATATCACGCTAAAGTTCATTGGAGAGCGGCCCGGGCCGGCGGTCGAGGAGATCAGGCTGGCATTGAACGAGGTCAGTGCGAACTCGACGGAAATTCACTTTCGCGGATACGGATTCTTCCCGACCACAAATTCCGCAAGGGTCTTCTGGGTCGGCATGGAGGCCGGACCGCAACTGGCAGCGCTGGCGTCAGCGATTGATGAGAAGATGGCGACGCTCGGCATTCCCAAAGAAGACCGCGCCTTCAGTCCGCACCTCACGCTGGCGCGCGGGTCAGGCGGTTCCGGTTCACCGCGCTGGCGCAGGGGAGACGGCCCCAATCGCGCCTTTGAGGTCCTGCAGAAAAAACTCGCCTCCCTTGCGCCGCCGGAGTTTGGTACCATGGCGCCCCGCGAGTTCTTTTTGTACCAAAGCCAGTTATCGCCGAAAGGATTGAAGTACACGAAGTTAGCACACTTCGCACTGCAGTAGCACCGTCCCGGCGACTGTAGTGGGCGTCTCAGCCCAGCTTCGGCAAGCGGCATCGAATCACGACCGGCATCATGCCCAGACTGCTCCTCATCGCCGCCGCAAGCTATCTGCTGGGCTCCATCCCGTTCGGCTATCTCCTGGTGCGCATCTTTCGCGGCGAAGATGTACGCCGGAGCGGCAGCGGAAACATCGGCGCCACGAATGTCTCGCGCCAATCGCCAGTGCTCGGGGTGATCACGCTCGTCCTCGATGCTTTAAAGGGTTCCGCTGCTGTGGCGCTGGCAGCGTATCTCTCCGGCAGGATGGGTGCGACGGGCGCGACCAAGCCGTATGAAGCTATGTCCCTTGCTGCATTGTCCGCCGTCGTTGGCCATATGTTTCCCATCTGGCTGAAATTCCGCGGAGGCAAAGGAGTCGCCACGGGCCTGGGTTCATTCCTGATGATCGCTCCTAAAGCTGTGCTGATCGCGGCGGGCATCTTTTTCGTCATCGTGTTACTGTTCCGCTACGTGTCGCTGGGATCCATTGTGAGTGTGGCGGCCTTCCCTGTCGTGGTGTGGCTGCTGCATGAATACGGCAATGCGTGGCTGGCGCTCGCGTTTATGTCGATAGCGTCTCTACTGATCGTAGCCAGGCATCACGAGAACATCCGCCGCCTGCTGGCCGGCACTGAAAATCGTTTCGGATCTAATCGTGTTTCGAGGTCAGAAAAACGATGAGCCGGATCGCCGTCATCGGCGCAGGCGCCTGGGGCACAGGACTCGCCATCGTGCTCGGCCGCCAAGGCAAGCATCACGTTCATCTCTGGGCTTACGAGAGAGACGTGTGCGACTCGATCACGCAGAAGCGAGTCAACGAGCAATTCCTGCCCGGGCGTAACATTCCGGAAGCAGTGACTGTGAGCAACGATCTCGCAGCCGCTCTCGCCGGCTCGCAAATCGTCGTCAGTGCAGTCCCTTCGCAACACTGCCGCCCTCTGTTCGAACGCATGCGCTCTCTGATTCCGCCGCAGGCCATGATCGTGAGCGCTACCAAGGGCCTGGAAGAAAAATCTCTTCTCCGTATGACCGAAGTGATAGTGCAGGTCCTTGACCGAGAAGGCCACCCCAATCCGCCAGTCGGGGCTCTCAGCGGCCCATCCTTCGCCCAGGAGGTCGCTCGCGGCGATCCGACCGCCATCACTATCGCGTCGCAGGACGCCACGCTGCTCGCCACCGTACAGCGTGAATTCAGCGATCCCAGCTTCCGCGTCTACACCAACAGCGACGTGATCGGCGTGGAACTCGGTGGTGCCCTCAAAAACATTGTCGCCATCGCCGCCGGAATTTGTGACGCCCTCAGCCTCGGTCACAACACCGTCGCCGCGCTCATTACGCGTGGCCTGGCCGAGATGACGCGCCTCTCGATTGCCTGCGGCGGCCGCGCCGAAACCATGGCCGGATTGGCGGGCCTCGGTGACCTTGTGTTGACCTGCACTGGAGGCCTGTCGCGCAATCGAAGTGTCGGCGTCGAACTCGGCCGCGGACGCAAGCTTCCCGAGATCCTGGCCGGCATGCACGGCATGGTCGCCGAAGGCGTCTTCACCACGACCGCCGCCGTTGGCCTGGCTCATGCTCGCGGAGTCGAGATGCCCATCACCGAGCAGATGCACGCCATCCTGCACCAGGGCAAGTCCCCCCGCGAAGCCCTGCACGAATTGATGAGGCGCAGCAGCAAGAGCGAGGGCGGCGGCTCTTAGCTCGTAGCTTTCAAAGTTGGCCTCTTCGAAACCTGCCGAACAAACGTGAACTCGATCAACACGTGGAAGAGCGGCGCTTTCAGCGCCGCGTAAGCAGCTAAAATCAGAACGGGCTTTAGAGTGTGCGTGAGAACCAGGCAACATTGTACGAGGGAGGGAATTTCCGCCTGAGAATCGGCTGGCTGGGCTGAGCCCATCCGTGCCAGCCGGGTCAGGTTGAAGGAAATGGCCGCCAAGGTGAACTCCAGCGCCACCTGCTTCAATCCCCGCAACCGAAACCGCCTCATGCCACGCTGTTCTTTCAAGCTCCCCAGTACCGGTTCGACTAGCGCCTTGCGTTTCCCGTAGAGTGCTCGTCCCGCTGGAGAGCGCAGCTTCTGCCGCATGCGCCGCTGTCGGGGACTCAGCCGAGTCCGTGCACAGCGTTGTCCGGTGTTCAGTTCGCGCGCTAAATTCGAATCCGGCAGGTACACATCCAATCCCCGGGCTTCCAGTTGCTCCAGGTTGTCTAACGAGAAAAATCCCGCATCCGCCAAAACTTTCTCCGCTTTCGTTCCCATCTGCCGTTCCGCTTCTTCCACCAGCGGAATCAGACTGTCGTTATCGGCGGCGTTCTGCGTCACTCTTTGCCCCACGATCAGATGATCTTCATTGACCGCGATTTCCGCCGTGTAGCCCAGCGCAAAGCCGCCGCGCTCCCGCAAGAAGCGCGCCTCCGGGTCGGTGCGCGACATCTTTTTCAGCCCGCTCTTGCGCAGCTTCTCCAGCCGTCGCGGCATCTCCGCCAGGTGTTGCTGCAAGCCTTCCAACTTCAGATCCGTCCCCGCCCCTTCGTTCGGGTCCTCCCCATCACATTGCTTCTGCCACTTGCGGATCGCCCGCCGCAGCCGCGATCGCTCTTGCCGCAGCCGCCGTTCGGTCTCCAGCCGGTTACGCGACGCCGCCGCTTGAATCCGCGTCGAGTCAATCGCCACCTGCCCCAACCGTCCCAGCTTCAGCGTCCGCGCCATCTCCAGCACCTGCGTGAACACATCGTTCAACCCCCGCGCGTGCCGCCGCCGAAATGCGCTCAACGCCCAGTTGTCCGGCCGCGCCCCGCCCGCCAGATAGCGCAGCGCCAAATCTTCCCCGATCCGCTGCTCCAGCCGTCGCGCCGACGTGATCCCGACCGCATAGGCATACAGCCAGACCTTCAACATCAGGGCCGGATGGTACAGCACCCCGCCTTCCTCGCTGTACTCCTGCTCGAAACCGTTCAAGTCCAGATGCTCCACCGTGTGGTGAATGAAAAAGCAGAGATGATCTTCCCCCAGCTCCTGCTTCACGCTCGGCGGCAATAAATACGCTTGCTCGGGTGCATACGGCAGAAATCGTCCCATACTTCTCTTTCTGCACCATCTACCCCATAATTACAAGTCAGTTCTCACGCACACTCTTTAGCCCCGGTGTCCTTGTCATTGCCTTCCAGGAGGACGTTCTATGCGCAGAATCCCATTTGCCCTCGCGATCGCCGTTCTTCTCGCCCCGAACGCCCTGGCACAATCCAAAACCATTGCCGAGCGCCTGGGCTATCCCCGCGACGCCAAACTCCTCATCCTTCACGCCGATGATCTCGCGGTCGCTCACTCCGAAGATGCAGCCAGTTTCGATGCTCTCGACAAAAATGCGATCACCTCCGCCAGCGTGATGATTCCTTGTCCCTGGCTGAACGAGGTCGCTGCCTACGCCAAGAGCCATCCCGATGCCGATCTTGGTTTGCACTTGACCCTCACCAGCGAGTGGAAGACATACCGCTGGGGCCCGGTCGAATCCAAAGACAAAGTTCCGAGCCTGCTCGATCCCTCCGGATATCTTTGGCAAGACACGCCGCTGGCCGCAAAAGCGCTGAAAGCCGACGAAGCCGAGCGCGAGATTCGCGCCCAGATCGAGCGCGCCATTGCTATGGGAATTCATCCCACGCATCTTGATAGCCACATGGGCACCCTATTCTCGCGGCCCGACCTGTTCGCTGTTTACGTCAAAGTCGCTCGCGAATATAAATTGCCGTTCCTTCCGTTCATCGCTCCGAGCGCTCCCACTGAACTCTCGTCGGTTCTTTCCAAAAACGACGCCCTCGTCGACTCCGTAGTGATCGCGGGACCTGACGTCAAAGCCGGCGACTGGAAAGCTTTCTATGCCAACGCCATCCAAAAGCTGAAGCCCGGCATCACAGAAATCATCGTCCACCTCGGCTACGACAACGCCGAATTGCAGGCCGTTATGGTGGACAATGTCGACTACGGAGCGGCGTGGCGCCAGCGCGACTACGATCTTGTAACCAGTACAGATTTCAAGAAGCTGCTGAGCGACAATCACGTCATCCTCATCAAATGGAAGGATTTGAAAAAGCTTGGGAACTAGCCTGGCCATTCCAGCTGAGGGACTGAGACCTTTAAGTCGTTCTCCTGCCAAAACCCGCACCAGACGTGCGTTATGACAGGTACTTCGGTAACGTCAACTCCGCGAGCTTTTGGTTTCGCCCGGTCATTTCCCCATTAAAATCTGAAGGATCGCTTTGAAAACCGCCGCCACTTCGCCTATGGCGTCTGCGATTTGAGTGGAAGGGAGATTCTTGTCCACCAGCACGTCAAGCCACGCCCGCATCCCGATTCTCTACGCCATCCTCGGGGTGCTTCTGGTCATCAGCATCGTCCCCATGTACTTCTATTCGACGCAGGTCGTGGCCATTAACCGCGACCGTCTCAAGACCAACGAGATGCTGCTGCAGAACACGGTGACGCGGTCGCTGGCCGACGATCTTTCCCAGCACGAGCGCTCGTTGCGGATGATGCTGGCCAACCTGTCATCGGCCGTCCAGGTAGCTAGCGGTGGCGATATCGGCGAGAAAAATATCGAGGCTCCGGAACTGCGGGCGCTGCTCGAAAACTTCGTCTCTTCCTCCGACGAGATCGCCTACGCCACTCTGTTGAACTCGGAGGCCAAGGGCATTTCCGCCGGACGCATCGCTCCTGATGCCTTCCTGCAGCGGGAATTGGAGCGCGCCTTTGCTGCCGCTCGTGACGGGCGCGCCTATAACGGTCAAGCGCTTGCTGTGGGAGAAGGAAAATCCTCCCGCACCGTATTTCTGGTCAGCGCTCCGGTCCGATACGGCGAACGCTTCCTGGGGATGGTCGGCTGTGTCGTCGATCTTCAATTTCTGATTCGCCGCCTGCAAGAAGTCAGCGGCGGCGGGCTTACCCCCTACGTGGTCGACGCCCAAGGCCGTCTCGTCGCCGCGGCCACACCCGAGTTCGCCACCGGCCAGGACATGAAAAAACTGGAGATCGTGCGCAACTTCGTCGACGGTGGCAACCGCGCACAGTTGGCCGCTACCAAGGAATTTACGATCACCAGCGGCTCCGAACATATCGACATGCTCGGCACCTACAGCCCGGTCACATCCCTGGAGTGGGCTGTCGTCGTGCAGAAGACGCAGCGCGAAGCGTACCAGGGAGTCTATGAGATGCAACGCACGGCCCGCCTGCTGGCGATGCTGGCCGTGCTGCTGAGCATTGGCGTCAGCATCTTCGCTGCGCGCCGCATCACCAATCCTCTGGAAGTGCTCACCCAATCCAGCCGCGCTCTGGCGAAAGGCGACTTCTCACAGCGCGTTCACCTCTGGAGCCGCACGGAAATTGGCGAACTGGCCCAGACCTTCAACAGCATGTCAGAAGAACTCGAACGTTTCGTCGAAGACCTCAAGCGCGCCGCCGAAGAGAACCGCGCCCTGTTCATGGGTTCCATCCAGATGCTCGCGGGCGCCGTCGACGAGAAGGATCCGTACACTCGCGGCCACTCCGACCGCGTCACTCGCTATTCCCTGCTCATCGCCAAAGAAATGGACTTGCCCGCCTCTTTTCTGGAGACGCTGCAGATTTCCGCGCAGCTTCACGACGTGGGCAAGATCGGCATCGAAGATCACATCCTTAAAAAGCCTGGAGCGCTCACGGCCGAAGAATTCGAAGTGATGAAAACGCACACGACCAAGGGCGCCAATATTCTGCGCCCGGTCACGCAACTGGCCGAAATGCTGCCCGGCATCGAGTTGCACCACGAAGCGCTCGATGGCCGTGGCTATCCCTATGGTCTACAAGGCGACCAGATTCCGCTGCTGGCACGGGTTATCGCCGTAGCCGACACGTTTGACGCGCTCACTACCAATCGGCCTTACCAGCAGGCACACACCTCCGATCAGGCCCTGCAGATCATCCAGAACCTCGCCGGCAAACGGCTCGATCCAGTTGCGGTCGCCGCTCTGTTGGCGGTATATGCTCGCGGCGAGATCCGGATTCAGCGCTTCACCATAAAGCGTCCGATCGCGCCTCCTCCAGTTGAAGTCCCGGTAGTCCCCGAAGCCAGCGCCGCGGCGGCGACGCCGGGTGTGGTTGCCACCGATACAACCGTGCTGGAACGGACCCGCGTCTAAGTCAATCGCTGTCCACTCAATTTGTAAGCGAGCGGAGTCCCCATGTCTGATCTGGCGTCATCCTTCTATAACAACGACGGCGGTGTCAAGGTACACGAATTCGTCGACGCCTTGGGGTTTGAAGTAGCGCCATTTCGCTCTCGTTGGGGTTTTGATTTTTTTCACGATGACCAAGACTCGCGCATTCACGTTGAATCACGGGTGGCAGCCTTGCTGCTCCACCAACCATCTATTCGGTCGCAACTTCGACCATGATTGTTCGTTCAAACTCCCGGACTTTTTCCGGGAGGCAGGCGCCCACTCAAACGCACGGCTTTAAACCACAGCCACAGGATGACTCGGGCTACTCTGCATGCGAGTGGCGGAATACGGCTGCTCGGTTTTCCACATCCAGTACAGACGCACCGCCAGTTTGCGCGCTACCATCACCTTGGCCACAGAAGAATGTTTTCTGTGTTTCAGCCTTTGGTAGGCGCGCTTTAACTCTGGTACCAGACGGGCCGCGCTCTGGCCCGCCTCCACCAACAGACTGCGTAACATCGGATTGCCTTGTTTGCTGATCGATCCCAAGCGCTGCCGGCCGCCGCTGGAATGCTCGGCGGGATTCAGTCCCAGGTAACTGACCACTTGGCGGCTGCGGGCGAAGCGCCCGATCTCTCCCAGGGTGAGCGAATACGCCAGAGCGGTAATGGGTCCTACCCCGGGATGAGTCTGCAGCAAGCGGGCCACAGCGTCTTTCTGGGCCGCCTCCCGCGCCGCCTGATCCAACTTCTCGATCCGGGGATCAAGATCGTCCAGCAAGGCCAGTAACTCTTCCCGCCGTTGCGCAGTCCAGCCGGTGAGCGCTAGGGCTTCCAGCTTTTCTCTTCCCGTCTGCGTCCACAGCTTGCGCTTCTGTTGCACTCCCTGGTTTAGCGCCAGATGCTGCAACTGGTTCTTCACCTGCCGCCTCATCCCCACCAGCTTGTGGCGATGCAACAGCAACTGCCGCAGGTCCCGCTGTTCCAGACTCGGCACCCAGATCCGCGGGAACCGCTTCTCCAGCAGCAACTGCAACAGCAGTTCAGCATCTCTTCGATCCGTCTTCTGCTTGCGTACCTCCAGGGCCCGGATCTTGCCCGCATCTCCCAGCCACAACTCATGTCCCAGCCTGGCCAGTAGACGCTCGAACCAAAACGTGTTTCCGCAAGCTTCCATCCCCACCAGCACCGGCCCTTGCAACTGGCTGTAGAACGCCACCGCTTCGGCCGCTGCCAGCCGCTTTTCGGTCTGCTCCCCGGTCTCAGTATCGACCATAGCAATCTGTTGGAAACTCGGATGAAAATCACAGCCTATAATCTTCATTGGCGGCTCCTTTCGCTCCGAGTCTTGGTTCTTCGCAAAAACTCAAGTTTACTCGGTGCCCGCGAGGAGCCGTCCTTGTTATCCAATCAAGCGTAGCCGTTCTTCAGGCGGAGCGAAGAGCCTGCCCTGAGCGGCATCGCGAAGGGATCTCCCTCCCTACCTGCTTGTGCATGCGAAGGGTGCCCCATTTCTCGCGCGTTCTTTGCGCGAGAAGTGAGAATCTCGCCCGTATAATAAAGTTCGTCACCCTTATGATCCAGACTCTTTTCGGCAGCCTCGAGGAAGAAAAGAAAACCGGCTTCTTCGACCGCATGAAGCAGGCGGTCACGCGCACCCGCGAGAACCTGGCGGACCGCATCGATCAGGTCGTCTCCATCGGCAAGGAGATCGACCGCAACACACTGGACGACCTCGAAGCCACGCTCATCGGCGCCGATCTTGGCAACACCACCACGCAGGAAGTCCTCGCCAAACTTCGCGAAAAAGCGGACCGCAAGCAGATCAAAGACGTGCAGGAACTCAAGCGATTGCTGAAAGAGGAACTCCTCGCCATTCTGAGTTCGGCCAACGCGCGTCCGGTTCAGAAAGTCGATGGCGCGACGGAGGTCATCCTCGTCGTCGGCGTCAACGGCACGGGCAAGACTACGACTATCGGCAAGCTGTCTCAGGTCTTCCGCTCTCAAGGAAAAAATGTCCTGCTCTGTGCTGCCGACACCTTCCGCGCCGCCGCGATCGAACAACTCGAAATCTGGGGACAGCGCACCGGCACCGAAGTGATTAGGACCAAGCCCGGGGGCGATCCCGCGGCCGTACTGTTCGACGCGCTGCAGGCCGCCTCCGCGCGCAAGTCCGATTACGTGATAGTCGACACCGCCGGACGCCTGCACACCAAGACCAGCCTGATGGCCGAACTCGACAAAATGCGACGCACCGCGCAGCGCATCATTCCCGGAGCGCCGCACGAGACTCTGCTGGTGATGGACGCCACCACCGGGCAAAATGGCCTGCAGCAGGCGCGCATGTTTACCGAGTCGGCAGGGGTAACCGGAATTGTCTTGACCAAACTCGACGGCACAGCCAAAGGCGGCGTGGTGGTCGCGATCTCACGCGAACTCGGCCTGCCCGTGCGCTTTGTCGGCGTCGGCGAGAAAGCAGGCGACCTGCTGCCCTTCGATCCAAAAGAATTCGTGGATTCGCTGTTGGAATGAGCGGAGCCTGATAAGCGTGCTCGAATAGGAGTGTGTATGCCGGATGCTGGCGAGAAACGTTCGCGATTTCAGATCGTTCTGGATCTCTTACGCCGCATGTTGGGCAAGAAGCCCGCTTCGCCCGGTGACCCGCATGCCTACGTGCCAGTTCCTTTGGGCCGCGGCCCAAAGGGCCGCAGCGGCGCTGCAGTTGCCGAGATCGAAGACGACTCATACCGGAGCTTTCCTCCACGCAGGCAATAAAAAGCGATAGCTCGAGACCAAAAACAAACGTGTGGGGACAGCCGCCCCCGGCTGTCCGGTCGAGCGAAGCTCGACTGGCTCGCTCGTCCCCTTGGGCAACTGATTCAGTGAGGCATGATAGATTTCTCCCTGAATGCCTCCTCACTCCGCCGACGAACAGCATCTACACCGCGCGCTGGAACTGGCCCGCCAAGGCATCGGCTTGGCGTCTCCCAATCCCTACGTCGGCGCCGTCATCATCGACTCTCGCGGCAACGTCGTTGGCACGGGATCCTACACTTACGCCGGCGTCAAGCACGCCGAAATCATCGCCCTCGAAGCCGCGGGCGCAAAAGCTCGCGGCGGCACGCTCTATATCAATCTCGAACCCCATGCCCATCAAGGCCGCACTCCTCCCTGTACCGACGCCCTGATCGCCGCCGGAATTCACCGTCTCGCGGCCTCTATGCCCGACCCGAACCCTAAAGTTAGCGGACGCGGATTCGAGCAACTGCGGGCCGCTGGTGTGCAGGTCGAAGTCGGTTGCCTGGAGGAGCAAGCCCGCCGTCTGAATGAAGCTTTCGCCCGCTACATCCGTCATGGTGTGCCGCTGGTGACGCTGAAAGCTGCCATGACGCTCGACGGCAAGATTGCTCCGCCGCCTGATGAAGCGAACCAGGGCGCCCAATCTCCCGCCGGAGACGGTTTCTCTGGCAACTGGATTACCAGCGAGGTCGCCCGCGCCCACGTCCACGAACTCCGCCACCAGCACGACGCGCTGCTGGTCGGAGTAGGAACGATTCTCTCGGATAACCCGTTGCTCACCGATCGCAGCGGCCGCCCGCGCCGTCGTCCCCTGCTGCGCGTGATTCTCGACTCGCGCCTCCGTCTGCCGCTCGATTCGCGTCTGGCGCAAAGCGTCGCAACGGAACGGAAGAACGATGTGCTGCTCTTCTCCTCGTCAGTCGGGGGGCAGAATCAGAGCGACCCGAAGCGCGCGCAACTCGAACAGCTAGGCATCCAGGTCGAGACTGTCCCTGCATCCGAGGATGGCCGTACCGACCTGCCCTCGATTCTCCGCCGCCTCGGGCAATTGGAAATTACATCGGTGATGATCGAGGGTGGCGCTGCCGTCAACTGGGCCGCGCTCGCCGCCAACACCGTCGACAAAGTCTTTCTGTACTACGCGCCTAAGATCCTGGCCGGCACCGGTTCCATTCCCTTCGCCGCGGGCGCGGGGTTTCGTCACATGAGCCAGGCCGCGCAAGTGAAGGACATCCACCTCCACCGCTTCGGCGAAGACTTCGCGGTCGAGGGATACTTGCGCGATCCGTACGGGGACTGAACTTTTTCACCACAGAGACACAGAGTCACAGAGAAAAACATTTTCCTGATTTGTTTTTCTCTGTGACTCTCTGCCTCTGTGGTGAATCGGCCTGGCAGGTTTATGATGTTGAGTTCATCCTGGAGGCCCTCATGTTTACCGGAATTGTGGAAGAAGTCGGACGCATTACACGCATCGAACAGCGCGGCGAGAACCGCCGCATCACCGTCACTGCCGAGCACACGCCCCAGGGACTCGGTACCGGCAACAGTGTTTCCGTCAGCGGGGTCTGCCTCACCGCACTCGACATCAAGCCCGGCTCATTCTGCGCCGATCTTGCGCCCGAAACGTGGGTGCGTACTTCGTTCTCCCGCATTCACGAAGGCGCGCTGGTCAACCTTGAACTGCCCATGAAAGCCGACGGCCGATTCGGCGGGCACATCGTGCAGGGACACGTGGACGGCGTCGGTAAACTTATCGCATTCGAGCGCATCGCCGATTCCGAAAACTGGTGGCTGCACGTCGAATTGCCAGATGATATCGAAAAATATACTGTCTTCAAAGGTTCGCTTTCGATCGAGGGCATCAGCCTCACGGTGGCGAAGCTCGAAAACAATCGCTGCACCATCGCCATCATTCCCCACACCGTCGAAATGACGAACCTGCATTCGCTGAAGCCGGGCGATCCAGTCAACCTCGAAGCCGACTTGATTGCGAAATACGTCGAGAAAATGATGACGCGCGAATCGTCAGAGAATTCGCTGACGGTGGAAGAGCTGGTTCAGCAAGGATTCTGAGAGGAGTACAAGTTTCAAAGCTTCAAAGCTTCAAAGCTTCAAAGCTTCAAAGATTTCAAAGTTTCAGAGTTTCAGAGTTTCAGAGTTTCAAGATTGAAAAGTCCCATAAGATTGAGGTCGCTAGGGTATTCACTTTGACACCTTGAAACCTTGCCACCTTGAAACTTTGTTCTAGGCTTCTATCTTCAGTTCGTCCAGTTCCAGAAATTCCTGCACAATCGGGGCCTTGCATTTCTCCATCTCGGCATACGTCCCGAAGAAAATTGCTTTGGCTTCATACAGGAACACGACGCGCTCGGCCAGTTTCTTGGCCAGCCGCATGTCGTGGGTCACAACGATGCTGGTCAGGTTGAGCTGAATTTTGAGCCGCTTGATGAGGTCTCCGAGCAGCTGCGCCATCAACGGATCGACCATCGTCGTCGGCTCGTCAAACAGCACGCATTCCGGCCGCGCCGCGAGCGCCCGCGCAATCGCCACCGACCGCTTCATCCCGGTCGATAGATCGGACGGCAGCAGGTCGCGCATCTCCTGCACCCCCACCATCTGCAGCAGTCCGTCGACGATCTGGTAAATCTGCTCTTCCGTCAGGTCTTGGGTCTCGCGCAGAGGAAACGCCACATTCTCTCCGACCGAGAGAGAATCAAACAGCGCCCCATTCTGAAAGACCATGGTGACTTTCTTTCGAATCGCTTCCAGTTGTAGTTCGGTGTAATCCGTGATGTCCTCTCGGGCGACGATCACGCGCCCGGAATCCGGCTTGAGAAATCCCATGATGTGATGCAGCGACACCGACTTGCCCACGCCGCTGCGCCCCAGAATGCATACGGTTTCGCCCGTCAGCACATCGAAGCTAACGTGATCGAGCACCACGTTATCGCCAAACGCCTTGGAGACGTCGCGGAACTCGATGTAGGGTGCGGTTTTTGTGTCGTCAGGCATGAATGCAGCTTCTAGCTCTTGGCCTTTGGCCGTTGGCTTGGCTCCTACCTCATAAAACGCGTTGCCATCCTGAGCGGCGTTCTTTGCCGCGAAGGATCTCTACCTTTCGAACTCAGCCCGCCCGCCTGCGCGCGCCAATTCCTCCGGCGAATTCAGATTGCGAAACATCTCCCCAGAAAAACCAGCGTCCTTCAACTCCTCCTCGCCAATCACCTGCGTGCGCTGCGGATCGAACAACGTATCAATCTTATATCGCCCCTGCCGCAGAGCTTTCTCCGCCGCATTGGCAAACTCCCGCCGGTACACAGCGCCCAGCGGCTGCCATCCCCCACCTGCCCGTGCAACCGTCACAATCGCATCAGAACCTCGCGCCCGCGCGATCAGATATCGCAAAAGCTCCGACGTGACAAACGGCAAATCCACCGCCAGCATCAAATTCAACTCCGCCGTCGACGCCCGCAGGGCCGCGTGAATTCCTCCGAGCGGCCCGCACTCGCGAAACACGTCCTCCACCACCGGAGCAAATGCCGCAAACTTCACCGCGTCGCCCACGATGCGCACGTCGGCAGTCACCGCCCGCGCCAACTCGAGTGCCCGCGCCAGCAGCGTCCGGCCATCGAGCGTGACGAAGGCCTTGTCCGCTCCCATGCGCGTACTCTTGCCTCCGGCCAGGATGAATGCAGCTACATTGGGCGAAGCATGATCCATGGGCCGATAATACAGCACTGGATCGTTCACTCAGGGCCCTTTTGCGCCGCCTGTGCGCGTCCAGGTTCGGCCTTATGCTTAAGACCGCCTACCCTCGGGGATGTTCCGGAATCGATTGCGATGGATGAAGCCGCAGTTGGGTGAGATGCCTCGCCGGCGAGGTGGGTCGGAATCCGAGGCAGGTGTTATAGCTTTATGCCCATTCGACGGACTAGAGCAATGCCTTCTGGCGTGAGTAGCTCGCTGAACACCTTTGGCTTAACCGGTGTGCTGCATATGCGCTCGATCTCGGCCTGAATGCTTTGGTCAACCAGACGGAGAAGCAGATCAATATCGTGCGCATCCATAAAGAGCCTCCACGCTACCTATCGGAATCGCATCCGGCAGGGTCTCACCGGTTTCTTACGGCAACCAGACGTTGGTAACCCCAAGGTAGGCGGTTCTAGCAAGCGGACCAAGCGCTTGAAAGCGCCGAAATGCACGAAAGTAACCTTCCCAAAGTTCCCACTTCGAGTGATGATGTCCCTGCGTCCGAGGCGCGATTGACCCGGAAGTAACCCATCATGCCGCAGAAATTCATGGATGTGCTTATGCTTGGACGCTGTTCCCACGAATTCTCCTGGCCGCGCCGTGGCGTCGACGGCGACTACTACCAGGTCTGCCTGTTGTGCGCCGCTGAATACAAGTACGACTGGGCTACCATGCGCCGTACCGAGCGTGTGGAGCACAAGCCCGAAACCGGCATTCGCCGCAGTCATGCGCGGCAGAAGCGTCCGACCTGGGTGCCCCGTGCGCGCCGCCTGAAGCTCGACATTCCTCTGCGTTACCGCGTTAACCGCACCAGCACATGGTTTGAAGGCATCATCGAAAACATCAGCCAGACCGGAGTGCTCTTCGCCGGACCCCAGCAACTTCCGGTCAACGCTCTCATCGAGATGGTCTTCGAAATGCCAGAAGAAATCTCTGGTCAGAAGAATAGCAACGTCGTCTGCCAAGGCCGCGTCATGCGCTTCAAGGACGCACCCGAACCCGAGGAAGGCAAAACCAGCCTGGCCGCTTCCATCGTCGACTACAAGTTCATTCACTGAGGCGCTTACCACCCTCAGTCGGTGTCGTACAGGCGAGGCCGACGTTTACCTAGGTGGGTCGAAAAGTGCATCCTATTGTCGGGCTCCCTTTGGAATCACCATTTACATCTGCAACGGTTCTCCCAAGCATCTAAAATTATCTGGAGGCTGAGGGCGGCAGTGTTTGCCCAAGCTAGGAGTCGAGTATGAGAAAAACCTCCCGGTTCGTGTCTTCATTCTGTCTCGCGATCATTCTGGGTTTGGGTGTGGGCTGCGCCAAAAAGCCCGACGACGCGAAAATTTCCAGCGACATTCAAAGCAAGTTCAGCCAGGATTCCGGCCTGTCGGCCAAGCAACTCAACGTGCAATCTGCGGACGGCGTGGTCACGCTCAGCGGCAACGTCGATAACGACGCGCAGCGCGATGCCGCCAGCCGCCAGGCGGCGTCGGTTCCAGGCGTAAAAGAAGTCGTCAATAACTTGCAGGTGGACAACGCACCCGCCATGGAATCGATGGCCACGAAGCCTGCCAAGGCGGCAGCCGAGTCCAACCCGCCGCGCGCCGACAGGGGCAAACCCACTGCCGGCAAGAAGTCACGCAAATCCCATCCGTCGGACGATTCCGGCTCAGGTTCGTCCTCCGATACAGATGCAACTCAGAACACAGCCAGCAACCAACCTGCCCCGGATACGTCGTCAGAGATGGCCCCGCCTCCGCCCAGCAACCCGGCCCCGTCCACTCCTCCGCCGCCTCCAACTCCAAAGAAACTGATCATCGACCAGGGTACCCAGATTACGGTTCGCCTGATCGATCCCATCGACAGCGAGAAGAACCAGACGGGTGACACCTTCCGCGCCACGCTGAACGCCCCGCTCACGTCTGACGGAGAGCAAGCCGTGCCTGCGGGCGTCGAGCTGACCGGCCATCTTGTAGAAGTACGCAGCGCGGGCAAGTTTGCCGGGCAATCGCTCGTCGCGATGCAACTGGACAGCCTTTCTTCCGGCGGGAAGACTTACAACCTCCAGACTGACCAGTACAAGAAACAAGGCAGCTCCCGCGGCAAGAACACCGCCGAAAAAGTTGGCGGAGGCGCCGTCATCGGCAGCATCATCGGCGCCCTCGCCGGCGGCGGTAAAGGCGCGGCCATCGGCGCCGCAGCGGGCGCGGGCGTCGGCGGCGGTGTGCAGGCTGCGACCAAGGCCCAGCAAATCAAACTGCCATCAGAAACTGTGCTCAACTTCACGCTGCACGCCCCGATCACAGTCGTGCAGGCCTCGAGCCCCGATGCGAATCGCCAGAAGCTGACTGATTCGCAATAAAACAGCATGGAGCCCCGGGAGGCCCTCGTCCGGGGGCACAGAGAATTTCGACCCGGCAGACGAGGGCGTCCGCCGCTCTACGTCAGGCGGCGCCCACGGTCGAGTTTGAGCCGCTAAAAGGTTGCGCCGCTCAAAGAGACCGCGTCTCGGCAGCGAGGCTAGTGTAGTGCGACAAGCAGATCGACCTTTATAGTTCGGGTTGCATGGCTCTTCTTCGCGATCTTCGCGGATGTTCTTTGCGAACTTTGCGGTCAAAGGCTTTGCTTTCCCAGCGCCAGTGCCACGATATATAAGAGTCCTTATTTTCGGCGCAGTACATTAGCCCCTTTGCCCTTCTGTGTTTTCGGATTTCAGAACAGTCCCCCAACGATTTGACCTTCCGTGCAAGTCTGTAGTGCAACCGACCGTCTCGAATCTATCCGCAACAAAATTCGGTTGATCTGCAAACCGGCGCCACTGCTCTGTTCTGACTCCGTAACTTCTAGAGATTCCTGCGCCGCCTTTAACAATCCGGGATAGAAAGCCTCATCGCTTTCATCCTGACTGCCCTGCGCCCACGAAGTCAGGACAAAGCACGGTTGCGCCATTCCGATCTGCAAGTTCAACTCAAATCTCGGAAGGAGGAGCCATGCTCCGCTCACGCATCTCTCTCCCCCACGCGGGGACGGCAGCACACCCTTGCCTTTACCTCGCCCTGGCGATGTCATTCTGTCTGCTGACCTTCGCCGTCTCTCCACTCGCGACCGCACAAGCCAAGGATCCAGGCCCGCGCGCAGGCGCAGCCGGCGCTGGAAGTTTCTACCCTACACTGAACGCCACCGAACAAGTTCTCTTCAACCAGGCCATGGGCCGATTTACGGAAGTCGATTCCGTCACCGGAACCATCGAAGACGGGTCTGGCCTCGGACCCACCTTCAACGGCAATAGCTGCGCCATGTGTCACGCTCAGCCAACCACCGGCGGCAGTAGCCCCGGATTGACCAGTCCGCAACATCCAGTACCCAACCCGCAAGTCGCGCTCGCCACGCTCGATGGCGCCACCAACACCGTTCCCTCGTTCATCACCACCACCGGTCCGGTGCGCGAGGCCCGATTCATTGCCACCAATCCCAACAGCCTGACTTCACCGCTCGACGGCGGAGTGCACGACCTCTACACGATCCAGGGACGCACCGACGCTCCCGGCTGCACGCTGGCGCAGCCCAACTTTACACAGCAACTCTCCCGAGGCAATGTGATCTTCCGCATCCCAACCCCGGTTTTCGGGCTAGGTCTGGTGGAAAACACTCCCGACGCCACCCTACTCGCGAACCTGAACTCCACCGCCAGCGCAAGATCGAAACTCGGCATCGGCGGCAGCTTCAACACCAGCGGCAACGATGGCACCATCACTCGTTTCGGCTGGAAAGCCCAGAATAAGTCCCTGCTGATCTTCGCCGCCGAGGCCTACAACGTCGAGCAGGGCGTCACCAACGAGGGCTTCCCCAACGAGCGCAACACCACGGCCGGCTGCGTCTTCAACGCAACCCCCGAAGATAGAAGCAACCTTCTAAATGGCAACCCGAGCAGTCCTAACTTCGGTACTACCACCGGGACGCTCTCGGAAATGTCGTCGGACCTGGTAAACTTCGCTGCCTTCATGCGCCTGCTGGCACCGGCCACGCCCGCCACGCCAACCCAGTCCACCACCAACGGTTCGAACCTTTTCAACCAGGTCGGATGCAACCTCTGCCACTCCACCAGCCTCACCGCCGCGGCATCGCCCTTCACGGGAATGTCGAATGTCACCTATCACCCTTACTCCGACTTCGCTCTGCATCACATGGGCGCAGGCCTTGCTGACGGTGTCCACCAGGGCGGTGCCGGCGTCGACCAGTTCCGCACCGCTCCACTCTGGGGCTTAGGCCAGCGACTCTTCTTCCTGCATGACGGGCGCACCAGCGACCTCGTGCAGGCGATCAAGGCCCACTTCTTTTCCACCAACCAGAACTGCGAGCAGGTCTCCAATGCGGAACTGTTCTATGTGCTGACCACAAATAGCGTCTACGAACCCGAAGTATCGAGCAACGTCTGCAACTCCGAAGCGAACTCGGTGATCAACAAGTACAACGCGCTAACCAGTTCGCAGCAACAGGACCTTCTGAGCTTCCTCAGAAGTTTGTAGTCCAGATCGGAATGCGGGGCCTTGTCCAGCGGTATTGCCCCGCATTCCGTCTCTGCAATCCAATGTGGGTGCGGAGCGGGCACTCTTGCCCGCTATTGCCGGCGGCGCAGAACAAGCGGGCAAAGCCTGCCCTGAGCCTGTCGAAGGGAGTGCCCGCTGCACACAACCTTCTCGGTCTCTCCCCTGGTTTTCGCGTACACTCTTTCCCAACATTTGCTACTCATGCCTGCGATCACCGCACTGCTCCACACTGAAAACGACGTCCTTCGTCTGGGCCGCGCGCTCGAAACCCTCTATCCCTGCGACAACATTCTCGTCATCGACCACGGCTCCAGCGACGGCACTGTGCGGCTCGCCCGCGAGTTCGGAGCGCAGGTCCTCGACGCCCGCATCGGGGCGTCTCCCGAGCAATACCTCCGACCCTCTTTCGCAGGATGGATTCTCTGCCTCGATCCGCTCGAGTCTCTAACCGAGAGCCTGGCGGCAACGCTGTACGAGTGGAAGTCGCTGCCTCCCACGGCCCCCGCCTTCTCGGTCTTTCTGCGCGAAGAAACGGCCAACGGCTGGATCGCAATCCCTACCGCTCAAACCCGTCTTGTTCCGGCCGATTGGAAGCGCTGGGAGGGAAGGCTTCCTGTGACCGACCAACTCGCTCTGGCCCTGGATGGAGAACTCCTGCGCTTTGCGTTTCCCTGAAAACTACGTGCCCCGCTTTCCTGCGCAGGTAATTCCTCGTAGAGACGTAGCTTGCTACGTCTCAGCACCCTGCAAGATCCTGGAGGTCCGGTGCGGCGGAGACCGTGCACTCCGTTGTCCCAAGGCTGCTAGAATTCCAGGTTGCGGAGAGGCTTACTATGCCGGCATATTTCTTGTTCGATATTCGCGAAGTCAAAGACCCGGCCAAAATGGAGGAGTATAAGACCAGCGTCGCTCCGGTCGTGGAGAAATTTGGCGGCCGATATGTGGTGATCGGTGGCCCTTTCGAAGTGCTGGAAGGTTCCTCCGCGCCGGTGTACCCGGTCATGGTCCAATTTCCCGATATCGACCAGGCACGCCGCTGGTACAACTCAGAGGAGTACCGCGAACTCAAGGCTTTAAGACTGGCCGCGACTATTTCCAATGCCACCTTGATGGCGGGAGTAAGTTAGATTAGTCTCACCTCGGCTTACGCGTCACATCCGCTTGTGATCCTAGTCACAGTCAGCCCCCCAACCCGCGCCTAGACTCGGTTGTTGTGGCAGTTCGGGCCTCGCAAGCCCCTAGGAGGAAGAATGCGTGTAATGAAATTCATCACTCTGGCCATAATTGTGGTGGCGATGTCGGCTTTTGCGGTGGCGCAGCAGGCACCGGAACAAACGCCACCCGTCGTCAAGCACGTTCCGATTACCAACACTGCGTCGAATTCTGGCAAAGAAATGTTTAACAGCTACTGCGCCGTATGTCACGGCACTGACGGCAAGGGCAACGGCCCCGCGGCCTCCGCCATGAAGACTGCACCGACCGACCTGACACTGTTAGCTAAGAAGAATGGCGGCAAGTACCCGTCCTCCCACGTAGCCTCGGTCATCCGTGGGCAATCCGCGTTGCCATCTCACGGCAGCCCGGACATGCCGGTCTGGGGACCGCTGTTCTCCAGCATCAGTCAGGGGCACGAGGCCCAAGTGCAGCAGAGAACCGCCAACCTGGTGGCATATATCGAGACTCTGCAAGCCAAGTAGCCCAGCGACGAAGAGGTACTGCCAAGTCTACGACTCCGGGAGCGCATGGAGCGCCTCCCGGAGTTAGCCTCCCCATAGTGGCCCGCGGCCTGGAGCATACACAAACGCCCACTCTGGACACCCCGGGAACCCGTGCTCAAAAGTGCCAACTTCCCGACGTTTGGCCTGAAGCCGTGCCAATCTCCCAGAGACCTGTTTCTGGATAGTGCGCGTAGGCTACAACCCCATCCAGAATGGACGGCGGCGCAGTCTTAGAACTCTAATTCGGCAATCAACTTCAGGAGTCGAAGAAGTGTTGTGCGTTCTTCCGGAGTCAGTTCTTTTCGGAGTTTATCGTCAGCGGCTATCCTCGCATTGATCAGGCGTTTCCTGTATTTGTGGCCTTTTGGCGTCAACCTGACGTGAATTGCTCTGCCCGATTTTGCTTTTCTCTCGGACACAAGCCCTTCCTGAACCATTGACTTGATGGCTCGGTGCACGACCGTTCGGTCGAAACCGAGAAGTGTGGCGATTTGATTCTGATTGAGCGCGGCACCGCCCCGGAGTGTGGATAGGATGAAGCCACGAGTCGCAGAGCACCGGGTTTTTCGTTCAAGTCTCTTCCCGACGGAAAAATAGACTGCAGCAACATGGGCAAGTACTGAGTCGCTTAGGATGTCTTGAGGAATATCCTTTTTTGGAACGATGATCATAGGACGGTTACCGTGGCATCGAGAGGCCGCCGCCACTGAGGCGGTTCCGGATAAGCAGGCGATTTCTTCCCGATCGCAATCACCATCACAATTTCATGATACCGGGTCGACAGCCCGAGAAATCTGGAGAGTCTGCGGCCATCGAATCCTTCCATGGGGCACGTGTTGAGTCCCAGTGCTTCGGCGGCAATCATCAGATTCTGACAGGCCAACGATGTACTCTTCATCGCCCACTTTAACAAGTCCTGTCGAAACACTGGTGGCATCCCCATCGTCTTCCACAAATTTACCAGTCGAAAAATCGCCCACTTGACCGCGCCAAAAATGCCGAACGGTCCTGGCATGAACAGGATCCGGCCGATCTTCGCCGTCCGCTCGTAGTCTCGGATTTTGGCGTGGCTGAAGCCGCTCCTGCGCATCCACTCCAACTGGGCTTGCGAGGTCGCTGCCAGCGAGCCGATGTCAGCCACCGCAACCACCAGCGCCGACGCCGTTGCCGCAGGCATCTGTCCAAGGCAGAGCTTCGCCGCGGTTGCCTTTCTCGGCGACGATTCCACTTAAAAGAACCGGTACGGTTGCGAATTGAAACTGGAGGGAGCATGGCGGGCTGCATCGAGGATTTGTTCACGCAGTACCTGTGGGATTTCGACCGGCTCAAAAGCCTTAACTGCTCGCCGACGGAAGAGCGCATCCAGGATTTCTCTCATGGATCACCTCTATGTTGCTATTACAACATATAGTGTTGCAAACGCAACATATAAATGCAACCCCGGCGCTCGATTGGGTCTACTGCGGTACTCGGAAGACGATTCCCGGCCAGACGTCTGCTTCTGGGAAGCTGGAAGGTTTTGCCCGAAAAGCAGTTTTCGCCCTGACTTAGCTCGTATGTACCTAATGCTCCCTCCCTAAGTTCCGGGGGCAACTCTCCAACAGTCAATGCCTTACCGCCCATTGGCCGATTGGGCAGTGACTTCGGTACCTTAGTCCCCAACCGGATCGTCGCCTTATAATCCAACCAGAATCAGAAAGATCAGGAGATTGCTGCGTTCTCACAACGTTGGCGCTTTAGCGCGCGCCGCGTTTTGAGATCGCCTCGAATTCAAGTGGATCCGGTCATCGCATCGGCGATATTTGTCCTCGGGCTGGCCTTTGGCAGCTTTCTGAACGTGTGTATCTATCGCCTGCCGCTGGGAATTTCAGTGGTAACGCCGCGTTCCGCTTGCCCGCAGTGCAAGCATCCGATCGCCCTCTACGACAATATTCCGGTCCTCAGCTGGCTGATACTCACCGGCCGCTGCCGCCAGTGCAAGGCGCGCATCTCGCCTCGCTACCTGACCATCGAACTGCTCACCGGAGTACTGTTTCTCGCCTGTTACTGGTTCTTCGGACCGACGCTTTCCACGCTGAAATATTGCACCTTCGCCTTTCTCTTGCTGGGCCTGATCTTCACCGACGCCGAAACGAAACTCCTGCCCGACAAACTCACCCTCCCCGGACTCGCGCTGGGCCTGGTCTTCAGTCTGCTCGTTCCGGTGAATGATCTCGCCTCTCAGTTTCTTCCTGGAATGGTGAACCTTCCTTTTAGCGGCGATCTGTCGATACGGATTATGTCGCTCGTCGACTCCGTGCTGGGCGCCGCTCTGGGCGCTTCGTTCATTTACGGAGCGGGCGCCATCTACCTGCGCTGGCGCGGCATGGAGGGTATGGGCTTCGGCGACGTCAAGCTGATGGCCATGGTGGGTGCATTCCTCGGCATGAAGCTGACCGTCTTCACCATTTTCACCGCATCGCTGGCCGGTTCGCTGTTCGGCCTGACCACGGTTCTGGTTGTCTGGCTGAAGCGCACGCATCGATTCATGAAGCGTTTGGCGAACGCCCAGGCCGCGCGCCGCCGCGGGTGGCAGTCCGCGCAAATGGTCTACCGCTACTACCAGATGCCGTTTGGCGTCTTCCTCGGCAGCATGGCGCTGTTCGCTTTTTTCTTCGGCAATCAATTTCTGCGCTGGTATGGGAGGCTGTGGTGAGGATCATGGCCAACCCGATGTTGTTGCGTGCGGGCGTCGTTTTCTTCTGTGCCAGCTTCGCTTTCCTGTTGGGCATGATTTTCATTCGCCTGCTGCGCAAAAGTATTGACGAGGAAGCCGAAATCTCGTCGGAGTCCGCGCCCCCGTTAGAGGCGTTCCCTGTACACGTCTACAACACGGTGATCCAGCAACTCAAGCAGCAGAAACATGAGTTGCAGGTGCAGTCGCAGGTCGAACAGAATCGCGCCCGCACCACCGAAACTCTCAGCCAGGCCGTGCTCTCCAACCTTTCTTGCGGCGTGCTCGTGTTCGGGACGAATGGACTAGTGAAGACCAGCAATCCCGCGGCCAAAAAAATCCTCGGCTTGGCCTCCACCACCGGAATGAGCGCGGCGGATATTTTCCGTGGTGCTGTGGTCAGCAACGCGGCGGCGGCGGCCGCCGTCCCCGACGAATCCATCGACGAAGTCCGGCTAGCGGACGAGGTCGACATGGTCCTGCACGAAGGCAGCCGGCGGCGTGACGTCGAAGCCGAGTATGAGACCCCGGGAGGCGACAAGCGTTTCATCGCAGTCACTGTCTCAGCCGTGCCGGCAGCGGACGGCAATCTGCTCGGGGTCGCCTGCCTGATCAACGACCTCAGCGAGTTGGAGCACATCCGTCGCCAGCAGGCGCAGCGCGGCGAGGTCTCCGCCGAGATGGCGCTGCGGCTGCGCACTTCGCTGGCCACGATTTCCAGCTACGCACAGGACCTCGCCGAGGCCGACGATCCAGCCGAGGCGCGGCAGTTGGCCGCCGACATCGCGCACGAGGCGGCGGATCTGGATCGCAGCATCGGCGGATTCTTAACCGAGAATCGCTCCGCACGGGGAGCGGCCGCCGGCGCAGGCTCGGCGGACTGATACAGTGCGAGGTTTTGAAAAAGAAGTTCTTGGACAGGAGATTTGACCGGAAAAGACGGGCTTGGTCCGGCGCCGTTAGCCGCTCCAGAAAACCGACAAGGGAAAAGGTGGGAATTTATGAAGCGTATTGCATGCAGTGGAATCGGGCTCGTGCTGTCGGTCGGCCTGCTTGGCCTTTCGGCATTCGCGCAGAGTCAGTCTCAACCGGGCGCTTCTTCAGAATCGTCGCTGGGGGACTATGCCCGCCAAATCCGCAAGGCCCCTTCGTCCAAACAGAAGGTCTTCGACAATGACAATCTGCCCCGGGACACCAAGCTCTCGATCATCGGCCAGGCGCCAGCCTCCGAGGGAGCACCCGCCGAGAGTTCTGGCGAGACGAAGACCGCCGAGTCGGCCAACCCTACTCCAGCCGCGGGTGAGACCAAGGCTGCGCCCGCCGAGGGAGGCAAGGCCGAAACCAAAGCCGCGACCGAAGAAAAAACTACGAACAACGGCACGGCCAAAACTCCGGAAGAAGACGACGCCGCTAAACAGGCTGCCATCAGACAGTGGGAGGACAAGCTCGCGGCGCAGAAGGAACAGATCGATCTGCTGGAGCGCGAACTCAACGTGCTGCAGCGCGAGTATCAGATTCGCGCCGCCGCCATGTACGCCGATGCCGGCAACCGCATGCGCAACTCCGGCGACTGGGACAAGCAGGACGCTCAATACAAGCAGCAAATCGCCGACAAGCAGAAAGCCCTCGACGACGCCAAGCAGAAGCTCGATGACATGCAGGAAGACGCCCGCAAAGCCGGAGTCCCCGCGTCGGCCCGGGAGTAGCAGAGCTTCACCACACACAAATAGAGCGCCGGAGGTCATCTTCCGGCGCTCTATTTTTTCAGTTCATGCTGTTTCACCTCATGCTGTTCCAGCCCATGTTGGGGACAGCCGCCAGGCTTGCCCTGAGCGAAGCCGAAGGGGCTGTCCCGCGCAGGCGAAGCCAAGCGACTCCCGCAACAGATCTAGTCTCCTGTAACAGAGGTTCGCGACATAAGTCAGAGCGCTTTGAAAGGGCGCGGCTTCGAGCCGCGCAAAAAGCGCAACGTTGATGATTCGGGCTTTAGAGTGTGCGTGAGAACTGACTTGTAATTATGGGGTAGATGGTGCAGAAAGAGAAGTATGGGACGATTTCTGCCGTATGCACCCGAGCAAGCGTATTTATTGCCGCCGAGCGTGAAGCAGGAGCTGGGGGAAGATCATCTCTGCTTTTTCATTCACCACACGGTGGAGCATCTGGACTTGAACGGTTTCGAGCAGGAGTACAGCGAGGAAGGCGGGGTGCTGTACCATCCGGCCCTGATGTTGAAGGTCTGGCTGTATGCCTATGCGGTCGGGATCACGTCGGCGCGACGGCTGGAGCAGCGGATCGGGGAAGATTTGGCGCTGCGCTATCTGGCGGGCGGGGCGCGGCCGGACAACTGGGCGTTGAGCGCATTTCGGCGGCGGCACGCGCGGGGGTTGAACGATGTGTTCACGCAGGTGCTGGAGATGGCGCGGACGCTGAAGCTGGGACGGTTGGGGCAGGTGGCGATTGACTCGACGCGGATTCAAGCGGCGGCGTCGCGTAACCGGCTGGAGACCGAACGGCGGCTGCGGCAAGAGCGATCGCGGCTGCGGCGGGCGATCCGCAAGTGGCAGAAGCAATGTGATGGGGAGGACCCGAACGAAGGGGCGGGGACGGATCTGAAGTTGGAAGGCTTGCAGCAACACCTGGCGGAGATGCCGCGACGGCTGGAGAAGCTGCGCAAGAGCGGGCTGAAAAAGATGTCGCGCACCGACCCGGAGGCGCGCTTCTTGCGGGAGCGCGGCGGCTTTGCGCTGGGCTACACGGCGGAAATCGCGGTCAATGAAGATCATCTGATCGTGGGGCAAAGAGTGACGCAGAACGCCGCCGATAACGACAGTCTGATTCCGCTGGTGGAAGAAGCGGAACGGCAGATGGGAACGAAAGCGGAGAAAGTTTTGGCGGATGCGGGATTTTTCTCGTTAGACAACCTGGAGCAACTGGAAGCCCGGGGATTGGATGTGTACCTGCCGGATTCGAATTTAGCGCGCGAACTGAACACCGGACAACGCTGTGCACGGACTCGGCTGAGTCCCCGACAGCGGCGCATGCGGCAGAAGCTGCGCTCTCCAGCGGGACGAGCACTCTACGGGAAACGCAAGGCGCTAGTCGAACCGGTACTGGGGAGCTTGAAAGAACAGCGTGGCATGAGGCGGTTTCGGTTGCGGGGATTGAAGCAGGTGGCGCTGGAGTTCACCTTGGCGGCCATTTCCTTCAACCTGACCCGGCTGGCACGGATGGGCTCAGCCCAGCCAGCCGATTCTCAGGCGGAAATTCCCTCCCTCGTACAATGTTGCCTGGTTCTCACGCACACTCTTTAGCCCCTGAGGGGCGCTTATCGTTGTTCCGAGGAAAGAATCTTGCAATTATTCGATGAACCTCTGTTACAGGACACTAGTTTTCACCTGTAGTCGTTCCCCCTCCACCTTCTCGCAGTCGCCGAAGCTGCGCCACATGGTGTAGTCCATGCAGCAAGTGAAACTTTCTCCACTGCGCACCCGTAAGCGGCCCGAGCATGGGATGATCCAGCAACTTCCCGCGGCCAAGTTTCTGCTCGCAGCGCCTGATGATCTCATCCATCTCCCCGATCTTCTCCCCAATCTCAGCTAGAACTTTCTCCACTGGCAGTCCGCGCGGACGCGCCACGGGTGGCGCTTCCCTGCCCGGCGGCATATGACTGATTCCCAGCACCACCCACCTCCTTCCGCGCTGCTGCCAGGTCGACTTCGTCGCCATCGACTTTCCCGCCGCCTCCACGCGACTGAATCCCTTCACCGTTCCGGTGTAAGTCAGATAGAGATGCTCCAGCACTTCACCCGCGCACCACTTCCCCGGCGGATGCCAGCTCAACTGCTCCCGCGACAGCCCGGCGACTACCGAAGCAATCTCCTCCTGCAGCCGTTTGAGACGACGGTCCATTTGTGTCACTTACCTTTTCCGCCGCTTCGGGTAGAATGTTGCGCGGCGATAAAACCCATCATCGTTATAACAGGAAGGATGTCATGAAGACGTCTGGCCTTACCCGCACGGAGCCCACCGCTGCACCAGCGGAGATGTCGAGAATGGCTTTCTACAGAAAGCGCCGAGGCAGTGCGCCCGGAGCCCCACACTCAACCTTTCTCGGAGCCATACACGTGTGGTTCTCCGCGCTGCTGGTCGTTACTCTTCTCGGGTTCCTTGCCGGCTGCACCTCGGAGCCGAGCAAGCCCGCTGAGACCAAACCCGAAGTCAAGGGCCCCGAACTGATCACGGCGCGTTCCGCCTTCCAGAAGCTCTACGTGGCGGCGCGCGGCTGGAACCAGGACGCTAGACCTTATCGCCTCGAGTCCAGCGTCACCAGCGACGGTAACGGGCACGACGGCAAAGCGGCGATCTGGCGCGCCAGCTTCGGCTCAGAAGCCAAACGCTCGGAAAAGTCCTATACCTGGTCGGGCAGCGGGGCGGAAGGCGCGCCGGAGCGCGGCGTCAATCCCGGTATTGAGGACAGTTACAGCCCGTCCAACGCGTCCACGGCGGTCTTTGACATGGCCTTCCTTAAAATCGATTC
>CAVTNF010000011.1:0-47861 GCA_963735975.1 uncultured Acidobacteriaceae bacterium | reverse complement strand
GAAGCCGCGCCCTTTCAAAGCGCTCTGACTTATGTCGCGAACCTCTGTTACAGGACACTGCTTTTGATCGGGAACAAATCCAGTCCAATTGCTACTTTTTTGCCTATTGCTGGGCCAGCGATTGGCGAACATCGGCACTGGTCACAGAATGGTCACAATAAATCGGCCATCTTGACGTGATCTCGGCCCGTTTCAGCGCAGGCTTGCGTAGTACCACCACACCGGTTACCGCTGGATTAAAATAGGAAGGTCATGGTGATCAATGAAATGACCGCAAAGGAGTGTACCGAGACTCTCTCACGAGCTTCGCTGGGACGACTCGCCTGTGCACTCGATAACCAACCCTACGTCGTGCCGATTTACTTCGCGTACGACGATGGCAACCTGTTTGTCATGTCGACTTTGGGCCAGAAGATCGAGTGGATGCGGGCGAATCCAAAAGTCTGTGTCCAGGTTGATGAGATGCTGGGTGAGACCGATTGGGTGAGCGTCATTGCCAATGGCCGGTACCAGGAATTGCGCGAACCTCAGTTTACGGACGAACGTCTTCACGCGCGGAAGCTATTGGAAAAGCGCCATCGCTGGTGGCAGGCCGCGTTGGCTGAGCGGCAACTCAGATCAGGCGACGACCTGATTACGCCACTTTTCTTCCGTATCCACGTTGATTCGATGACTGGTCTCCGGTCCACATCTGAAGACGGCGAATCGAGTAGTTCAGCAAAGCAGTAGCCGCAGTGCCCGACAACCTGCACCAGGAGTTTTTCTGGGAAGTCTTTTACTTAGAGGACTGGGGCGGGCAACCCAAGGCCTTGCTCTGGCAACTAAGAAATTAGTTGACGTTTTCTCCGCCGCCACGTCTTAATGCTTGGAGCAAACTGTGGCGTAAGAGGTAGGGAGCGAAATTGGCGCGACGCACGTCCGCAACTCTGACTGAAGCCGAACTGCGCATCATGAACGTGCTCTGGCAGAAGGGTTCGGCGACAGTGCATGAGGTACTGGAGGGGTTGCCTCCGAAACCGGCTTTGGCTTACAACTCCGTCCTCACTATCATTCGCATCCTGGAGAAGAAAGGGTACGTCAAGCACGTCAAAGACAAGCGTGCTCATGTCTTCATCCCGCAAGTCGATCGGAAAGATGCGACGCGTTCCGAGGTGCGGAGGCTGGTCAGCCGGTTTTTCGGGAACTCCCACGAATTGCTCGTGCTGAATATTTTGGAAGACAAAAGCATTGACGCCGAGGAATTGGATCGGATGCGCCAAATGCTGGAAGGGAGCGAGTGAGCGACCGATGACAGGAATGTTCGAACTGCAAGCGATCGCTCAGATGTCCGCCACCCAGATCGTGGGTTGCTTGCTGGAAGGCACGTTCATCGCTCTCATCGCCGCTCTTATCCTGCGTTTTTCGCAGCGGCAGAGTTCCGGTACCAGATTCGTAGTCTGGTTCTCGGCGCTGATGGCCATTGCAGCCTTTCCGTTCTTAACCAATGTGGCGCGGTGGCACGGCGTCGACCTGGCCGCGGGGACCAACCGGCCTGCGATCACGCTTCCGAGTTCGTGGGCGCTCTATCTATTCAGTGTGTGGGCAGTGATAGCGATGTGGTGTTTGCTACGGGTCGGCGCCGGCCTCTGGCATCTGCACGTACTCCGCAAGAGCTGTATCCCGATCGATCCGGCTCATCTGCATGCCCGCTTGCGCGAAACCCTGGAACACAACCGGGGAACCAGGCTCGTCTCACTCTGTACCTCGGACCGACTTCAGGTCCCCACGGCGATCGGATTGATCACACCTGCCGTGGTCGTGCCTGGTTGGGTGATGGAAGAGCTGTCGCTGGACGAGCTGAACCAAATCCTGCTGCATGAACTCGCGCATCTGCGCCGCTGGGACGACTGGACGAATCTCGCTCAGAAAGTGGTGAAGGCCCTGTTCTTCTTCCATCCCGCAGTGTGGTGGATCGAAAAGAATATCTCTCTGGAGCGCGAAATGGCTTGCGACGATGCCGTGCTGGCGGAGACCGCACGGCCTCACGCCTACGCCGCCTGTCTGGCGCACATGGCCGAAAAAACGCTAGTGCGGCGCAGCCTCGCGCTGGCGCAAGCGGCTCTGGGACGCGTTCGTCACACATCACTGCGGGTGGCGCAGATCCTCGATGCGAATCGCCCTCGAGGGGCGAAACCCGGGTGGAGATTTGCCCTATCCTTGAGCGCAGGGTTTGTGATTGCCTGTTCCTTCCTCGCCTCAAAGGAACCGCAGTTAATTGCCTTCCGGGACGTTCGTCCAGACTCAGACTCAGTGGGTCCGGCAATCGCGTCGTTCGTCAAGCCCGCGATCGCGCCCGTGCCCGTGGCGAGGAGGACAGCGGCGCGGACGGTACGAGCCATGTCCCGGCCGCCTCGTGTAGTGATGGCGAAGGACAAAGGGACGAACGCAGGCGCAGTCCGCAGTGAGTTCGAAGGCGTGGTTGAGACTACGTTCGTTGTCGCGGCCCCGGTCGCCGAGCCGACGCTAGTTCATTTCACGGACTCCGGGTCGATGACGTCGTCGGAGGCGTTTTTTCTGCTTGTCGCGGATGGTAAGCGCGGATCTTTCGGCCAGATGTATGAGATCCAAGTCTGGCACCTGACGATACTGCACCCGGCTGTCCATTCTGCGAGCAAGCAAATTCCCCGCAAGGAGACTTAAACATGAGAGCTAGGAAGCAGGGAAGTTACCACCGTTAGTAACTAAGGAATTAGTTGTAAATAACTTTTCGAGAGGATACACGATTATGAATGTGAAAATGTGGTACCAGAAGCACAACCTGAACAAATGGACGCGGCGGCTAGCCGGGCCGGTTCTGGCATTGGCCCTTGCCGTTTCTTTCACCACCTATGAAGTTGCGAGACCGGCAGCGGCGAGTGCCTCGGCTGCTGCGCCCTCTGCCGCGCCGCTCGACACAAACAGCGTGAGCGCCCTGCTTGCCCTCGATCACGCGATGGAAACCCTGGCCGCTCGTGTAACTCCGGCCGTGGTCAACGTCACTGTGACTTCGCGCACCAAACCCAATATGAGTAGCGACCAGGTACCGCCGGACATTCAACGGTTCTTCGGTCAATCCTCCCCCTTCGGCGGATTCCAGTTCTTTGGACCGCGCCACATGCAACCGCAGATCGAACATGGCATCGGAAGCGGAGTGGTGATCTCGCCCGATGGATACATCGTGACCAACAACCACGTCGTCGACGGAGCCGTCGACATTCGCGTTGCGACCAGCGATCGTCGGATTCTGAAAGCGAAACTGGTGGGCACCGATGCGATGACCGACTTGGCAGTCCTCAAAGTGGACGCGACCGATCTGGCCAGCGTGCCCTGGGGAGACTCAAAGGAAGTCCGGCCGGGAGAGACCGTGCTGGCGTTCGGCAATCCTTATGGATTTCGTTTCACGGTAACGCGTGGAATCGTCAGTGCGGTGAATCGGCCAAACCCGGACTCCGACGATGCCCGCAAGCCGGGCGAGTTCATCCAGACGGATGCGGCCATCAACCCCGGCAATTCGGGTGGGCCGCTGGTCGACGCTCGCGGTGAAGTGATTGGCATCAACACCTTCCTCGTCTCGCCTTCCGGGACCTTCTCAGGCATGGGATTTGCGATACCGTCGCAGATCGCGAAGCCGACGGTCGAAACCCTGATCCGCTACGGAAAAGTCAGTCACGGCCGCATCGGTATCGGAGTCTCAGATGTGACTCCCGAGAACGCTAAGTTCTTTGAGCAGGCGAATGCAACCGGAGCCGTGGTTACGCAAGTCGAGCCGGACTCTCCGGGAGCCAAGGCGGGACTGCAGATCGGTGACGTGATCACTCAGATCGATGGACAAAAAGTGAGCGATGCCGGCGAACTGCAGGTGACGGTGGGACAGAAGCAGCCTGGGACGAAGATCACCCTCGATGTGATTCGTAACGGCAAGAGCATGACGCTTCCGGTCACGCTGGAAGAAATGGGCAACCGCGCGGGCGAAAGCGGCGGAGGCAAGGATGACGGCCAGGGCAAGATGCGTTGGGGCATTGGTCTCAACGACCTTACTCCCGAACTTCGGGAGCAACTTCAGGTGCCGCACGATATCCACGGAGCGGTGGTGGAGCAGGTGCAGCCCGGGAGCTCTGCCGACAACGCGGGGCTCCAACAGGGAGACATCATCCTGGAAGTGAACCGGCATAAGGTTCAAACCGCGGCCGAGGTTCAGCAAGCGCTCTCCAATGTTCCCAAAGGACAAGATGCGTTGCTGTTGGTCTGGTCCAATGGCGGGAACACCTTCCGAGTGCTGCACTCGACTGAAGGCTCCTAATCGTCAGATCTGCACTCCCCTCTGTCGCCCAGAGGGGAGTGCGGCCCGCCCGCGCAGGCTTACGAGTGAGCGTTCCTGCGACGCCCCCAAAATGCCGCCTGAGACAGCGTTTGAACTCCCGATCCCTCATTGCCCCCATTCACTTCCGATCGATCCATAATCCACTTTCTGATCTTGGTCTCACGAAGAGGAAATCGGGAGTGTAATCTCTTTACTTGGCAGCAGAGACATGACTCCCAGTGCGACGGTCCAATTCTTGATATTGCTTCTGGTCGCCGCCTCTGTCATCGCGGTGCTGGCCAAGTATCTGCGCATTCCGTACACGGTGGCGCTGGTTCTGGGCGGATTAGTGCTCAGTCTGCTTCGCTTGCCGCATCTCTCTCCGCTTGAGCCCAGCCAGCGTCCTAATTGGTTGACTCCCGATGTCATATTGATTCTCTTCCTTCCCGCGCTGGTGTTCGAAGGCAGCGTCAAACTTAATGTGCGCGATCTGCTGCGCGACTCCGCGCCACTTCTGCTGCTTGCCAACGTGGGTGTCCTGGTGGCTACTCTCGTTACCGGCTACCTCGTGCACTGGGTCATCGGACTGCCAATCCTGATTGCGCTGCTGTTCAGCGCGGTCATCTCGGCCACCGATCCAATCTCCGTGCTTGCCATTTTCAAGGACCTGCGAATGGACAAGCGACTCTCCATCATCATTGAAGGCGAGAGTCTTCTGAACGACGGCACGGCGGCCGCTCTCTTCCAAATCGTGCTCGCAGCAATCGTCGCCGGCCACCTTGGCCTGTTAAGGGGAACCGGAGAGTTCCTTCTTTCCGTAGCTGGAGGGGCAGCCCTCGGTGGCTGTCTGGGATTGGTGGCCAGCAAAATCACCAAGACCGTCGACGATCCCCAAGTTGAGATCACACTGACCACAGTGCTTGCATATGGCAGCTATCTCCTCGCTTATCACTTTCATTTGTCAGGTATCCTTGCGACCGCATCTGCGGGCCTGATCTTGGGTAACGTAGGCGCAAAAGACGGCATGAGTACGCAAACCAGAACTGCTCTCGTGTCCTTCTGGGAATATCTTGCCTTTGTGATGAACTCGTTGGTCTTCCTGCTGATCGGGCTGGAGGTTCAAATTGATGCGCTGGCACACTCCTGGCGCCCCGTGCTCTTCGCAATCGGCGCAGTTCTCGTCGGCCGTGCGTTTTCCGTCTACTCGCTGGTTACGGCCAGCAACCTCTTCGCTGAGAAGATTCCTGCACGTTGGCAACACGTAATTGTCTGGGGAGGCTTGCGCGGCGCGCTGGCGCTTGCTCTGGCCCTCAGTCTGGACAACACTTTTCCTGATCGCAGCCAGGTTCTCGATTTAACTTTTGGAGTCGTTATATTCTCCATCCTTGTCCAGGGCCTCACGATCAAGTCTCTGCTAAGAATTCTCCATCTGGCGGACGGTTCGTACCCGGCACGGTCGTAAGCATGGATGAGGTACCTGCATCCGGCGGCATCCGTCAGCTCATCGAACCGGTCAATTCCCCGGATTTGCTTCCCGTTTTAGGCCCTAGAAGAATGCAATCCGTGCAGCCACGGCCTCGGACGCGCAGAGACCCCACGCTGCCGACAATCCATTCAGAATGCTAGCTTTGCGGCTGCCTCTACCGCTTCCACCTTGGGGTGGATCCCCCCGAATTCTCTGCTAGTACGGCTCCCACCAGAGAACTCTGAAAAAAACAGCTTGGATAGTGGCTCGAGATGGGGTATTTTGGCCGACATTGAATTCTGGAGTAAGGTCCGGCTTTCACAAAGCCTAGCTCTGGGTTACGTTTCGGTTGCAAGAGGAAGACCCCCCTGCCTTCCACAGATTCCAGGCTAAGTGATGGTCTCGCCAACTCCCGTGAGGAACCCAGCCGTGAAGTTTCCTGTCTATCTCTACTTCGTGGTCGCCTTCGCCCTGGTTAGCTGCGATCTGTTCGCGCGAACCGAAGAACAGCCACCTGCCACCGACTCAAAGCACTCCGAGGCCACCGTGTCCTCTATGCCCGAAGAGGGAATGCCTTCGGCATCGTCACAGTTCACGATCCCAGGCCCGCTGCGATCTTTTCTGCGGATGGCGGGGATCAGCCAAAAAATTACCCCTGAAGAGGTCCTGCCCTTATTGAGCCGGAACGTTTTTATCCAAGGCTATGAGGGCACGACTCGGCCAACTGAGTTCCTCATCCTGCTGAGGAGATACGTTGGGCAGGCCAGGGAACTGGCTGATTTGGCCGCCGCTCACGATATGAGCATTCGCGTTTCGAACTGTGACGAGGCAAGACCGCTTCTGCGAATTCTGGGTTATCGAGTTCGGGGAAATTGTGGGGAGCCGGGCGCATCCTTGCAGACAGAAGATCCCGAGCGGGCTTTCCTCGCTATCGATTCCGGGTTCCCCCTTCCTGAACTGGAGCAGACACTGCAGGGAGGCAAGTCCTTCGAGTACGCGTACTCGTCTGTTCCTGTGCCGGTGTTGTTCGCTGAAAGCGACTGGACCAAGGCCAGCAAGAAAAACTACGTAGAAAGCAGCAAGGATTTGCTGGACACGATCCTCATCGATCCGAGAGTAGCGCGCCTCTACTGGGCCTTTTCCAAGCTTGACCTCGAAACCAGCAAATCCTTGAAGCGATCGATTGGACTCGGGAAACTCGTCCCATATGGAGCTGTTCTCGATTTTTACGGAAGACGGCTCTGTATCAGCGGAGGGCGAGTTCTTGTGCCGGGTGGAGTGAGCGCCGAGCCGGCATGGAAAGACCTGGTGGGAGCGAGTCCCACGAACCCTACCGCTTTTGTAGAAAGGTTGCTGGCCAAGGACAAGGGTTGGCTGGCTGCTTATTTCGACGCGCTTTCGCGGGTAAGTGGAGATCAGCAGGCATATTTTACCGACCCGCATCGGCTGGCATACTTTTACGACGGACTGCGCGCCACCGATCCTCACTCAATGGCCACGAAGGGAGCCTTCAGACCGGCACCGGGGCTGCTGCTTCTGGCCACGCGGCTTCAGTTGGAGAACGGCCAACCGCGCGTGCCGGGAAATCTGGAAGTGTGGAGCGACATTTTCCAGAGGCACAACTCGAATTTCGCACATAAGTCGGGCAAGCGTACTGCCACCCTGTCTGGTCCGGATGAGCTTGTGAAAATGTTGTTTGCGCTATCCCGATTGCCCAGTGATAGCGGGCCGCTGCAGATCTACATGTCAATCAGTGAACTCGACAGCAGACGAATTCTCGAACGGCGCCTGGCACCGGAGACCGTGCGTTTATTGGCGCGCAAGTTTGAGGAATTCAGCGATCAGTATCGGATTTTCTCAGAGTTCCCGGAATTGAGCGACGAGTCGATCACGCTGTTTCTGAACGTAGCTCAAGGGCTGAATGGCGTGCCCAGTGCGATGCGTGGGAACGCGTTTGGTACCTTTCAGGCAAATGTCGGGATCTGGCAGATTCTGGCCCGTCAGGGGGAGATTCCGACGCTGCAGTTAAATGACTCGTGGCAGCAGGTCATCAGGCCTTTCGCCACGATTCGATCCGCTGCCCAGTTGTATGACGCGGGGCGAAGTTCACTTGAAGAACTATTTCGGGTTGCGACTGGTAAGCCCCGGCCTTCTCAGGATGAAATCATCGAATTGCTGGCAGGACCCCCGCAGACTACTCCGGAAGGAATGAGGATTCACCGCGAACTTGCCGGCAGAATCCGCTCGGTATTGGACGATCAGCGGTTGATCTCGCTGGACACACTCCTGACGTTAGGGGACGCCTTGCGTCAGAAGGCGCAGGGGAAACAGCCGGAAGAGTATGTGCTCCATCTGGCCGGTCAGACGCGGGAATTTGAGATGCCGCGGCCCATTTTTACGAATGGCGAGAGAACGGAATGGGCCGCGGGAGTCTATAACAACCATCACACCGACTTACAGATGCATACGGACATTGCCAAGGTTCTCAAGTCTCCGACCTCTGCGCACGCGCAAATAGAAGACGCGCGAGGGCAACTCGCTTCATTCCTGAGAGATACTCTGGTCGGCTTGAACTATGCGTACTACGAGCCGCCGGGCGCGCAAGCTCTGCACAATAATCCGCTCTTCGTCCGCTCGCACGACTTTGCCGGCGAAACCATCGGTGGCTTGAAAACGCTCTGGCAGGCACCGGAGCTCCTTGGCCAGGGTTCTCCGGCGGGCGGAGGTGCCCATTTCGTTGGCTCGCTTGCTGATCTCCCTTACGCCCTGGCCGAGATCGAGCAGGATTTCATCTCGCCGGATAGTGTTCAAGCTCTCATCTGGAGAGAATTGACGCCGGAACTTTTGACCAGTGCGATCTTACCGCGCTGGTGGAGCGTCAGCCCGCTCGAGCTTCACGCGATCGCGCTATATCAACGAGCGGGAGAAGAACTCCTCACCGCTTCCGCAAAGGATGTGGCGCTGCAAAGTAAGGTAGTGAACATTCTGTCCAGGCGGTTGCTTCCGCAGCGGTTGATGCAGGTCGAGCAAGCCCTGCGAGCAGGGCATGCGTCAGAGCTGATTCCACAGATGATGCCGGCGGACACGTTCTATCTCGCGGCTGAGTTTCTGCTGAAGTATCCGGGACAATTCGATCACTGGGGAAGCGCGACTCAAGAACTGCAGCAGTTGAGGGATCAGCATCCCGACCAGGTCAGCTGGAAGCGCTTGTCGCACGATTTTGGCACACCGCATCCCAGCCTTGCTCAGAACTACGGTCTCGAGCTACTGAATTTGGCGCCGATGCCGCCATTCTCCGGATATTCCAGCCGGTTTCTGGCGGAGTCATGGGATTCCCCAAATCTCTACTGGGCCCGGCTGGCCGATGAAGGCGGGTATTCGCCCGTAATGCTTAACCATCTCGTGCCCGAGCTTACCCGCCTGATGGTGGAGAAGATCTTCGCTACTGATTTCGAGGACTGGGCGGCGTTGCTTCGCGCAATGCACGAGACAGGTGAGGATTTTCGCACCGGCAAGTTGGGATCGCCGGGGAAGAGTACGAATGTTGGACATTGATTCGGTCGTTCAAGCGGCTTGCAGGACGGCGCAGCGGTCCCTGGCAAGTAGGTTCGCAGAGTAGGAGTCTTGGGAACTATGGTAAGGAAACTCTTTCTGTCGATTCTGGCTTTTGGGTTGTTCCTCGGAAGTGAAACGGCCACCGGAGCGCAGGACAACCCTGACCTTCACGTTGTTGTCAATTTGGTCCAGCTCAATGTGGCCGTGACGGACAAAAACGGAAAATACATTACCGGATTGCGCCCGAAAGACTTCGCCATTGCTGAGGATGGAATTTTGGAGAAGGCCGCCACTTTTGCGGAAGGCAATGGACCGGCTCGAAGTTTGATTGAACTCCCCGGGCAGGACTCAGCCTCGGCTCCCGCGGCAGATTCAGCCGAACCGTCACCGGGCCCGGCCTCGCCGCCCACATTCGAATCGCTGGTGAGCGGCGCCAATGTTTTCGTCTTGTTTGATACCAGCGACTACATGTACCGGGGCTTCGTCTACGCGCAAGACGCGATAACCGAGTTCATTCGTTCGCTCGGAGGGGCCGATAAAATCGCGTTTTATTCGTATAGCCGAGATCTCTCGCGCGCTGCCCCTCTTACTACCGACCGGACACAAGTCTTGCAGGCCGTGCGCTCGACCGTAGCCGGAGATCAGGCCGCACTCTATAACGCACTCTTGTTGACGTTGAAAGACGCGGCCCAAAATATGGGGCGGAAAGTCGTAGTTGTGTTCTCCAACGGTCCGGACAACGCCAGTGTGGTGCCGCCCGAGGATGTTGCCGAATTTGCCCAGTCTTCGGGAGTCTCTATTTACATGATCAGCACGCGCGAGGCAAAGCTGGAACCGGTGTCCAGTGCAGTTTTTGATCGAATGACGGCGGCCACGGGTGGCAAGGCCTACTTCGCAAAGAACTGGAGAGACGAAAACCGGGCCTTTGCATCCATCCGAGACGATCTGGCACACCTTTACTCGCTAAGCTATTACCCCAAGGCCAATCCCAATTCAGGCTGGCGTGCGATTACGGTAAAACTAGTGGGCGATCGCCTGAAAAAATACAAGGTGCGGACCCGCAACGGATACCGTCCTCGACTCTCCCGATTTTCGGGTGATAGCAAAACTGCGTCGTCCGGGCTGGTTCCCGAAATATCGAGGCAGTGATTTGGGGATCTCAGACCATTCATTACAAGCAAGCGATCGCAAGGCGCAATTGACTTAAAACCCCGCTGCCCGCGAGTCTGTCGCGGGCAGCTTTTCGTTTTCTGGACATGGGATGCAGGCCTCGCGGGAACTCACTTGGATTTTCTGGTTGGTTGCGGTAGCGTCACTGTCACACGAGAATCGGACTGACGGCGGCTTCACAGAACGGACCAAACCGGCATGGATCGAACCTTCCCTACGGCAATATACCCCAGCCTCAAGAGCAAAGTGGTAATCGTTACAGGCGGAGCCAGCGGAATAGGGGAGGCCATCGTTGAAGCTTTCGCGCGCCAGCAAGCGCAGGTCATCATTCTCGATATTCAGGACGAAGCAGCCGAAACCCTCGTCCAGAGGTTGCAGCAAGCCGGTTGCGAGCCGCTGAAGTACTTCCACTGCGACCTTACCGATATCGCCGCTCTTCAGAGAGTCAACGAAGAGATTTTGCAGTCGTTCCCGGTAGTGGACGTGCTGGTGAACAATGCCGGAAACGACACACGCCACGCAATCGAGGAGGTCACCTCCGAGTATTGGGACCGGTGTATGCAGGTCAATCTGAAACATCAGTTTTTCATGGCACAGGCGGTCCTTCCCGGAATGCGGCAAGCGCGGCGCGGTTCGATCATCAACATGAGTTCGATTGGTTGGATTATCCCTTCAATAGGAATGCCGATCTATGTGACCGCGAAGGCTGCAATTGTAGGGATGACGCGGACTCTGGCGCATGAAGTTGGAGGCGACGGCATTCGCGTGAACGCGGTCCTGCCTGGAGCCATTCTCACCCAGCGTCAACGCGAGCTTTGGTTTACTGAGGAGTACAAGCAGCAGATTCTGAGCCGGCAGGCAATCAAGAGGATGATTCTGCCTGAGGAAGTGGCAAAGCTGATCCTGTTTCTCGGTTCCGACGAGAGTCTTGCCATCACGAATCAGAGTTTCGTCATTGACGGCGGGTGGGTATAACGGAAGAGATTGTGACGCTCGAGACCTAAGCTCGCGGCGGTTGTGTTCCATCGGGAGGGCTCCGAATGAAGCATCACGAGCAAGCGGGATGGATTTTGAACTGCCGAACCAGAACAGCCGTGTGCGGCGTTTGGCTTTTTCTGTCGTGGCTGCAAATCCCCGTGACTCTGGCCCAAACGGATGCGAACCTCTCTCAGATGACGTCTTCATTCGCACATCCGCCGGACGATTGCCGGATCATGATGCGGTGGTGGTGGTTTGGCCCGGCGGTCACTAAGCCTGAAATCCAGCGCGAGCTCGAACAGATGAAGGCCGCGGGAATCGGAGGCGTGGAGATCGCGACCTTATATCCGCAGGCTTTGGATGATCCTCAAACCGGTTTCCGCAACCTACCCTATCTTTCGGACGAACATATCGATGACCTTCGCTTCGCCGCGGCAGAGGCCAGAAGGCTCGGGATGCGCGTCGACATCACTTTGGGAAGTGGCTGGCCTTTCGGTGGTCCGCACATTCCCGTAACGCAGGCAGCAGGGGAGATGCGAGTTGAAGCCGTTGTGATTCCACCCGGGGCGCAATCGATCGCGGTATCAAGCATCGCCACGGGCGAGCACCTGGTTGCAGCGTTCCTGGTTCCAGGTTCTGGTGATGCGCTTGCTTTCAAAGAAGCGAAGCAAGTTTCAATGTCTGCGATCGAAGATGGCCGCCTGAAGATTTCTGCGGGCTTAAGCGGTCCGCATACAGCACTTTTTTTTATCTCCAGCCGAACTGGAATGACCGTAAAACGTCCGGCGGTTGGGGCAGAGGGTTTTGTCCTCGACCACTACGACCAGAATGCTATCGAGACGCATCTGCATGCGGTTGGAGATCGGCTGATGGAGGCATTTGAGGATCATCCGCCCTACGCGGTATTCAGCGACAGCCTGGAAGATTATGGATCGGATTGGACTGGAGATCTGCTGCAGCAGTTCCGTCAGCGACGCGGCTATGACCTCACTCCACACCTGCCGGCGCTCATTGCCGATGTTGGTCCGGAGACGTCTGCTGTCCGCCACGATTGGGGCAAGACCCTGACCGAGCTCGCGAACGAACACTATCTCGTGCCGCTGCACGCATGGGCGCAAAAACATCACACCTTGTTCCGTTCGCAGACCTATGGATTCCCTCCAGTCACTCTTTCCAGCAACCAGCACGAAGATCTTCCCGAAGGTGAGGGCAAGGCAACGCTGCTAATGTGGCGGCAATTTTCCGATACGCGCTGGGCGGCATCCGCAGGCCACCTTTTCGGCAAGCCTGTCATTTCTTCAGAGACGTGGACCTGGCTGCATTCTCCCGCCTTTCGCGCCACGCCGCTGGATATGAAGGCGGAGGCCGATTTGCATTTCCTGCAGGGGATCGACCAGTTGGTTGGGCACGGCTGGCCCTACTCGCCAGAGATTGCGGGAGAACCGGGATGGCGCATGTACGCCGCCGGAGCGTTCAATGCCCACAATCCGTGGTGGTTCGCCATGACGGACTTGACCGCTTATCTTCAGCGCGTCAGCTTCGCGCTGCGCCAAGGCAAGCCGGCCAACGATGTGGCCTTGCTTTTACCGAATGATGATGCCTGGGCCGGCTTCACCCTCGCGAACTTCACTTTGTCGAACCTGTCGGCTGCCTCGGTAACCACAAAAGGCGGCTTCAACACCCGTGGCGAAGATGTGAGCATTGATGAGTCTATGCCGAAGCTGCTCGGAGACCGGGTGATCCCGCAGATTCTCGATGCTGGCTTCAACCTCGACTTTATTGATGGTGATGCCATCGATAGTCTCGGCATTCGTTATCCCGTGCTGGTTCTGCCCGGCGTCGAGCGCTTGCCGCTCGCTACCTACCAGAAGATCGAGCAGTACGCGCTGCACGGAGGCATTGTCATTGCCACAAGGCGCTTGCCTTCGACCGCTCCCGGCTTGGTGAATGCCGACACCGAGAGCCGGCAGATCGAAGAAATCTCCCAACGCTTGTTCCGCGACAAGAGCGCGGTCGGTCACTTTGTAGAAGATGAAAACCAACTCGGAAGCGCGGCTGCCAGCTATTACAAGCCGGACGTTGTCTTTTCTCCAAAAGCTCCGGAGATTGGGTTTATTCACCGCCAACTCGGCGGCGGGGACCTGTACTTCATCGCCAATACGAGTAATCGGCCGGTGAGTGTGTTGGCGAGTTTTCGTCAAGCCGCGAAGTATGCCGAGTGGTGGGATCCCTTCACCGGCCGGGTCACGCCCGTGGAAAATCCCGGCAAAATCGATCTTAGCTTGCAGCCCTACGAATCGCGGCTGATCTTCTTCACTAGTTCGGTGATCAAGCCTGAGCCTGTAGGCATTGCGGATTCTCGTTCCAAGGACATCGATCTCTCCACCGATTGGAACCTCACCTTCGGCGGCTCGAATCAGACCATCCACGTGTCGACCCTGCACTCGTGGAGCGAAGAGGAGCCTTTTAAATATTATTCTGGCCAAGTCAGTTACGAAAAAGTCATCAACATTCCCACCGATCTGGGCTCAGGGACTTCTTTAATCTTGGATTTCGGAGAGAGCACACCGGTGGCGAAGCCCGATCCCTTGCCTACACTCAGCCTCCGGGCCTACCTGGAAGGACCAGTGCGCGAGGCGGCAGAGGTTTTTGTGAATGGTCAGCGCTCCGGAGTGGTTTGGCATCCGCCGTATACGGTCGATTTGAGTGGCTTCCTGAGAGCGGGGAAGAACGAACTACGAATTGTCGTAGGCAACACGGCGATTAACTCACTGGCAGGGCTCGCTCTTCCTGACTATCGCCTGCTCAACGACCGCTACGGGGAACGGTTCGTTCCGCAAGGGATGGATAACCTGCAGCCTCTGGAGTCTGGGCTTGTCGGCGGTTTGCGGCTGAGGGTGATCCAGCGTCATTGAATGTTGCGGAGCAGAACGCTTCGGATTAAGGGACAAGTCTAGCTTTTCTCGACGCAAAAACGGCTGGGGTGTTTGAGGCAACAAAAAGTCAAGAGGGGTTTGCCGCATGGCTGCACCATTTCCGGTGCAGCACCTCCAGGAGTACTGATTGTGCAGGGGTTAAGAGCCTCTACGAGTGTGCAAAACGCAGCTCATAAACACTTATTAATCAATAATATACAAACACAAGTTAAACCGATTTAACGGTCTCGTGCAGGCCTGTGACAGATCGGTTGACCGAGCCCCTCAGCATGGCCATCGATCTCTCCAACCGCAGGCTCGCATGCGTCGCTGGAGGCATTCCTGAAAGCGAGTTGCTAGGCTAAGAGGTCGCGCTGCCCATTTCAACTCCCGCAACGCCCATGCCTGAGAAAGCTGCCGCACGCAAATACAAGGGGATCTCAGGGGGCAGCTATTGTCCGGTATTTGCCAGTCCCAGGTAGTTTCCGTAGCCGACGATCACAGTAGACGCAACCAGCAAGAACAACGCCAGAGTGAGCAGATACCCGGCACGAGCCCCCGCGCCCTTCCACTCTTTGAACCCGATCCCCCACAAGCTGCTGAAGATGATGATGCTGGCCATGTGTAGTGTCCAACTCGAGAAGCCATAGCGTCCCATCTGACTCTCACCCATGGTGTAGAAGAAGAATTGGAAATACCAGGTGGTTCCCGCCAGTGCGCAGAGCAGGTAGTTGCGCAGCATCGGTGCGCACAGCGGTGCTGGCGCTGGAGTGTCTGGCGCCATCACAGCCACCTGAGCGTTTTCGCCCTGCAAGGAGCCAATGTGTTCCACCACTTCACGGCTGGGAGCGTCGACGGCGGTTTCGATGATGGGCTCGTCTTTCGCGCCATCGTCTTTCGGTCCATCCTGTCGAATGCGTGAGTGGAAGAATTGATATCCCGTCTTGTTGCGCGTGAGCAGTATCAAGCACCAGATGAAGTTCGTCAGAAACCCGCCGACCAACACGACAATCAGCACGGGCAATCCCTGCCACAGTTTGGCAGTGCCATGTTGTACGGTAAGTGTTTTGATCGGATCGCCTGCCGCCAGTCCGTACGCGAAACATGCGCTCATGACGCCGGAAAGCAGAGCAACACCAATGCCCTTGCGCAGGTCAAATTCCCGAATCGCAGCTTTCTTCTGCTCCGGGGACATGACGCGCTCTTTTGAAATTCCTGCCAGCCCTGCCGCCGCGATGCCAACGAGGCAAACGAAAATTCCGAACAGAATTACACGCCCCGAGGAAGTTCCCAGCACCTGGGTCACAAATTGACCGCGGAAGATCGGCGGCATCAGAGTGCCGAAGGCAGCACAAAGTCCAAGCACGACCGCCATTCCGAGCGACAGGCCCAGGTAGCGCATGGTTAAGCCGAAGGTGAGCCCGCCGACTCCCCACAAGAGTCCGAAGAAGAAGGCCCAGAAGAGCGCAGAGGCGGGGGCTTGGCCGAGTACCGCGAACAGATCCTTAGTGAGAAATGAAGCGAGAATCCAGGGGGCGATGATCCAACTAAAGAATCCCCCAGCCAGCCAGTAAATCTCCCAGGACCAGTGCTTCACACCTCGATAGGGAACATAGAAGCTGCCGGATGCGAGACCGCCCAACCAGTGAAAGAACACCCCGAGTGCCGGGTTTGGATTCATCTGCTCCTCGAATCTGAATTACAAGTGGAAGACTTCTTCCAGAGGCTGCATGGCGCGGTCCGGCAAGGCTCCGTCGGGCTGAACGAAGAAGCCGCCCATTTCCCGCTGCCAACGATCATTCACTTCGCGCTGGGCCATGCCGGCGCGCGCGCGTTCGAAGTCGTCGGTCTCCAGATAGCCGACAAGCAGGCCGTCGTCTCGCAGGAACAACGAATAATTGCGCCATCCAGTTTCACGCAGGGCAGCCAACATGTCAGGCCAGACTGTGCGATGCCGTTCTTTGTATTCTTCTAGCCGCTCGGGCTTGACCTGCAACACAAAGCAGACGCGCTGCATATTCGCTCCTTAACGCAGGAAGGCTTCGGACAGTCCTCCGTCGACCGGAATGACGTGACCGGTGGTCTTCGCGCTCTGGTCGCTCGCCAGCCACACGATTGCGGCGGCGCAATCCTGCGGGAGGATGGGCCGCTTGGTCAGCGTTCGTTGCGCATAAAAGTCGGCCAACTTGCCGCGCAGTTCCTCCGTCGTCTCCGACTCCGAGAAGTCGATCTTGTATTTCTGCAGCGATTGCATCACGCGGTCGCGCGGGAACATTGTGGACCCAGCCACCACGGTCGCCGGTGCGATTCCATTGACTCGCACCAGCGGTCCGATCTTGATGGCCAATTCCCGGATCAGATGGTTGAGAGCGGTCTTGCTCGTGTCATATGCTTCGCTCCCTTTTTTTGGAACCACGGCGTTGGCGGAACTTGTCAGCACCATGGCGGCTTGCAGGCCTTGATCTTTGAACACCCACTCGGTTTGCCGGGCAAGAAAATAGTTGCCGGTCACGTTGACCAGGAAAGTGTTGGCCCATTGCGTATCGGCGAGCTCTCCATCGGCGCCGGGCACGGGATAGATGGCAGCCGTGTTGACCACCAGGTCGATGCCGCCGAACTGTGAAATGCTGAACTTCACGGCATCCGCCAAGGAAGTGGATGAGCTGAGGTCAACCGAGGTGTGCGCGACGAATTCATGCGAGGCGACTGCGCCGACTTCGTCAGCCACCTTGGCGCATCCCTGCTCATCAAAATCAGCGATGACAACGTGAGCTCCCTTCCGCCCCAACAACAAAGCGACTTCACGGCCGATTCCGCTGGCCCCGCCGATGATCAGCGCGATCTTGCGGCTGAATTCCGCCTCAGGGGGCATGCGTTGAAGTTTGGCTTCTTCCAGCGCCCAGTACTCGATGCGGAACGCCTCCGACCTCGGCAACGCAACGTAATTATGGAACTGGGTGAACTGCTGCGATTGCTCGGCTCGCCGTGCCTGCGGCAGGGGATGAGCAACTTCTCCATCTTCCAAGGCATTCGCCCCCGCCATGACGTGAATGGCATTAATGAAGAACTCAGTTGTGATCCGTGCTTCTTTCTTGTTCTTTCCGAAACCGAACAAGCCCAAGCCCGGAACCACGACGACCGATGGATTCGAGTCCCGGAGTCTCGGCGAGTCGCCGGTCGCCCATTCGTCGTAGTATTTCTTGTAAGCGGCGCGATATTCGACCACCTCACTCTTGATGCAAGCTTTCAGAGAATTGACATCATCCTTCGCTGAATCCCAGGAAAGAAACAAGGGGCAGACTCGGGTCCTCAGGAAGTGGTCGGGACAACTGGTGCCGAGTGCGCTCAGTTCCTTCGCCCACTTCGCTCCTGCGAAAGTCAGCGCATCTTCGTCGTCGCTATAGTGAGCCACCACGCGGCGGTTCGAAGACAATGCTCCTCGAAGTGTAGGCAGAATCTTCGTGGCGATATTTTTACGATCACGGGCCGGTGCATGCACCACTCCGCCGAAGAGCGGACCCTTCTTGGACTGATGCTCCTGGATGAATTCACCCATCTGGTCGATGGTGTGAATGCTGTTCAAGTAGCACTGGCGCTGCGTTCTTCCCCAGGTAAACAGGCCGTGGCCGCCGAGGATAAGACCTTCCGCTCCGGGATTGTCGTTAACCGCGCGCTCAATCAGAAGGGCCAACTCGAAACCGGGACGTTGCCACGGCACCCACGCGATCTTGCGATCGAACTCCTTGTTGAACTGTTCCAGCTTCCATTTCCCGTTTGCGCTGGCGGCAAGGGCGATGGCCCAGTCGGGATGCAGGTGGTCGACATGATCAAACGGGAGGAATGCGTGCAGGGGAGTGTCAATCGACGCCGCCACTCGATTCTCGCCAAACGCCGAGAGCGGATAATAGCGGACCATCTCGTCTTCGTACTGCTCGCCGCGGTACAGCCCCTTCAGTTGCTCAAGCCGGTCCAGGTAGAGCAGCGCAAAGCCGGACTCGGTGATCGAACCAAGATCTCCGCCGCTGCCTTTTACGGCGAGCACTCGAACCGGCCGGCCGGAGAACGGGTCTGGAAGTTCCAGTTTGGAGCTCGTGTTTCCGCCGCCGAAGTTGGTGATGCGCAAATCCGCGCCCAGCAGGTTTGAGCGATAACGAAGGAGGGCCAATTGATTGCCCGCCATGGTCTGGGCTTCCGTGTCGTTCCACAAGTCCTTCAAACGAACGGTCTCTTTGATTTCAGGCATAGATGCTCTCGCAATATTGTTCGAACCGTTCCGCATGCTGGTCCCACTTCTCGGTTTCGATCGGTTCGAAGGTTTCAGTCGGGAACGAGCGATCGACGATGGCCCGCACTTCCTGAAGAGAAGTAGCACCGCCCGTGGCAAGTATTTGTATAGCGATGTTACCTAGGGCCGTGGCCTCGGCCGGCCCCGCCAGAACTCTCCGCCCGGTGGCGTCGGCCGTCAGTTGATTCAGGAGGCGGTTTTTCGATCCTCCACCGATAATCCGGATCTGCTCCATGCTCTTTCCACTCACCTGCTCCAGATTCCGCAGAACCACCCGGTACTTGAATGCGAGACTCTCCAGGATGGTCCGCACGTACGCGCCCGGCTGCGTCGGGACGGGTTGGTGAGTTCGGCTGCAAAACTGGTCGATCATCGAGGGCATATCGGTCGAACGCAAAAATGACTCATCATCGGGATCGATCAGGTGACGGAACGACGCCTCTTGCGACGCCAGTTCCATCAATTCCCGGTAGTCGTAAGAAGTTCCATGCGCCGTCCAGGATTGCCGACAACCTTGCAGCATCCAGAGTCCCATCACGTTCTTCAGCAGACGCGTGGTCCCGTTGACGCCGCCCTCGTTGGTGAAGTTCAACCGTAATGCATCGGGGGTGATGACGGGAAAGTCCAGCTCCGTGCCCACCAGCGACCACGTTCCGGAGCTCAGGAAAGCTGTACCGTCCCGGGCCGATATAGCGGCCACAGCCGAGCCCGTGTCATGACACGCCGGAGCAATGACTGCGGTGCCCGCGAGCGCGGAACTCGCCGCAACATCTGGCAACAACGTGCCCACCATCGAACCCGGCTCCACAATCGGCGCCGGCAAATCAGCCGGCAGTCCTACGCGCTGCATCAGGCCGCTGGCCCAGGTGCGCTTCACGGGATCCACCAATTGGGTTGTCGTCGCATTGGTGAATTCGCAGACTGCGTTTCCCGTCAGCCAGTAATTGAAGAGATCTGGGATGGTGACCAGATGTTTCGCGGCCGCAACAACTCTGGGGCTATCTCGACGCTCAGCGAACAGCTGATAAAGAGTATTAATCGGCATGAACTGGATCCCGGTTGCGCGGTAGATGTCTTCCTTCGAGACTTTCCTGAAGACTTCCTCCATAACGCCTTGCGTCCGGCGATCACGGTAGTGGTAAGGATTCTCTAGCAACTCGCCCCGTTCCCCCAACAGGGCATAGTCCACTCCCCAGGCGTCAACCCCGATGCCTGCCAATTCGACTTTTTCCAGAGCGGCGAGGGCCTTCCGAACTTCCAACCAGAGTCGAGCCACATCCCAATGGAGCGATCCGCCATACTCGACTGGCTCGTTCGGGAACCGGTGTACCTCCTCGATCGTAAGGATTCCTGACTGCAGATGCGCAAGCACGGCACGCCCGCTCTCCGCGCCAAAATCGAAAGCCAGATAGGGCTTCGCCTGAGAAGTCTTAGGCATAAGAAGAAACGTTTCGTGAGTTCCGAGCCGCGCGCTCTTTGGTGATGCGCTCGAGATAGCCGCTCTGACGGAATGCCTCCATCGGATCTTTGGGCAGTCCCTTGGAGTCTCGCCAATCCTGGATTATCGGTCGAACGTCGGTTGCGAACGCATCTTGCAGCAAAGACTCCGCGCGGACGAGATCACAGTTCTTCTGCGCCGTGGCAAGCTCCCGGTTATCCACGAGAGCGGCCTTCGCAAAAAGCTGCTGCGCCATGGTCACAGTTTGAATCATGGCTTCGATCTTGCCCTTGAGGTTGTGGCTCTGGTCGACCATGTACGCGATGTCAGCGCGCTTGCCCGTTTCCCATTCGAAGTAGTGAATCTCGTGAAAGATCCGGAATACCTGATAAGGATCGATCGATCCCATGGTTAAGTCGTCATCGGCGTAACGGCGATCGTTGAAGTGAAAGCCGCCGAGCATGTCTTCCGATAAGAGCCAGGCAACAATCTGCTCGATATTCTGCGCGGCGTAATGATGGCCTGTGTCGACCAGGACTTTCGCTTGGGGACCTGCGGCCTGCGCGAGAAGCAGGGCCATTCCCCAATCTGCAATGTCGGTATGGTAAAACGCGGGTTCGAACGGCTTGTACTCAACCAGCATTCGTTGTTCAGGCGACATTTCGTCGTGCGCCTCTTTGAGACACTCCTTGAACCATTGCTTGCGCAGTCGGATGTTCGCGGTGCCGGGATAATTTGAACCATCCGCAAACCATAGGGAGAGATCTCTGCTGTGCAGGCGCCGAGCAATCTCGATGCTGTCCTTGGTGTGTTGCAACGCGCGCTGGCGGACTGCTTTGTCCGGGTTGCCGAACGAGCCGTACTTGTATTCCTGATCTTGAAAAAGATTGGGGTTGATCGATCCGGGCAAGACTCGGTAACGATCCCCAAACTTCTTGATCTCATCGGTGTTCCGCACGCCGTCGGGACAGTCCCACAGGACGTGCAGCGCGACGGTTGGGCATACGCCTGTCAACTGATGGACCTGCCCCGCATCACTAAATTTTTCCTCCGTGGTGGTGGCGGCTGCCGGCTGGATAAATTTCCCGAAACGAGTCCCGGTGTTCGCGAAGCCCCAGGACGGGAGCTCAATCCGGAAAGTCTCGAGGGCATGAAATATCTTTTCGCTCTGGCCTGCGTCCATTCGGGAACCTTTCTCTTCAGGGAGCCATCTCGGCAACGAAGATTACAATCCTTCCTTCCGAAGGTCACGGATTTCTTTAGGGAAGCCCACAGTTTCGCATTGCACAACAGATGGGATCGCGGGGCGACCGGCCAAAGGCGTCAGAAAGGCAGACGGTGAACTGCATAGAGTGATCGGGAGCCTCCTGGAGGTCAGGAGGATCGAAAATAGGATAGCAGTTTCGCCTTGCAGAACGATGCCTGGCTTCTGGGGAACGGCGGAGGCTGGCCCGTCGGGGAGAAATATCCGGGTTTCGCACCGGCCAGCAACTCGATCACGGTTGCAAGGGCTATCGAGAAATAACGATTTGCTACTGCAAAATCAGCCCGAATGCGGTCACCAGCCTCTCGATTCGGTTAGGGATGTTCAGCGCCTTGTAGGTCGGAAGACGAGCCAGTCCAGCCCTATGCCTGATCCGAAACGCAAATTTTGCTTTGTAAAATGGAAAAAACGAATATCATGTCGGAACTATGAGCCCCACCGGTCCGATTCGGGATCGTTACCTGGTCAAGGCCATTGTTCACTCCTCCCAGCTACTGGGCGCGTTTCGCTCCCCTGGAGAGGCGCTGCCCCTCAAAGAGATCGCCGCTCGTTGCGGTCTGCCGAAGACCATGGTTTTCCGTCTTCTGTACACGCTCGAGAAATGCGGAATGGTAGATAAGTTGGGACAGAACCTCTACCAGTCGAGAGTGCGTCCCTGGAGGCAGCGGCTCTACCGGTTAGGATATGCGGCTCAGGGAACGGACTACCAGTTTTCCAAGGAAGTCTCTGAGAGCCTGCAGCGCGCCGCAGCTGCTGAGGGAATAGAACTCATCTGCGTCGACAACCGGTATAGCGCGAAGATTGCTCAGCGCAGCGCAGATCTCCTTGTCAAGGAGAAGGTCGATCTGGCGATTGAGTTCCAGACCGATGAGGAAGTGGCCCCGATTGTCGCCGCGAAGTATCGCGAAGCGAATATTCCGATGATCGCGATTGACATTCCTCATCCTGGAGCAACCTATTACGGTGCGAACAACTACGAGGCGGGGCTGATCGGGGGACGCTATCTGGGGCGGTGGGTGAAGGAGCACTGGCAGTCGGAAGTGGAGGAAATCATTTTGCTGGAATTGAAGCGGGCTGGAAGCCTCCCGCGGATGCGGTTGTCGGGATTGCTGGTGGGCATCAATCAAATGCTTCCGAGCGCAGCGAATTGCCGCGTGACCTACCTCGATGGCGATGGAGAACTAGGCCCCAGCTTCGAAGCCGTACGCAGAAACCTGCGTGTTTCCCGTTCCCGGCATGTGCTGGTGGGAGGCATCAACGATCCCAGCGCCCTTGGAGCCTTGCGCGCTTTTGAAGAGGCGGGCCGAGCCGAGAGTTGCGCCATCATGGGGCAAAACGCTTCACGCGAGGGAAGAGCGGAGCTTCGCCAGCCCAAAACTCGCTTTGTGGGATCAGTGGCCTACTTTCCGGAACGCTACGGAGAGAACCTGATTCGAGTGAGCCTCGACATTTTGAACCAGCGCCCGGTGCCGCCTGCCGTTTTTGTGGAACACAAACTAGTCACTCCCGGCACGGTCGATCATTACTATCCGAACGATCAACTAGAACAGTTGGTGAGGTCAGAGTCCTCCTTGCTCCAGCGCGAACGTCGGTCAGCCTAAATCAGCTTCAGATCAGTCGCAGAATCGGAACATAAGCGGCATCACCACGCACCGCGACTCCCCGGCACGGCCCACAGTCCTCAGATCGCTGAATCGCGACAAAATATTTCGCAATGCAGAATTGGTATGTCCTTTCCTGATGCTTGAAAACCAGTGCTTGTGACGTCGCCGCCTAGCTTAAGTTCTTTGTCGCGTCAGGCTTTTCCGAGCTGTGTGCGGATAATTCCAGGTTGTTTCTCATTGCAAAACGCGGGCCGTTTCTCGGTTGCGGGTTGACGATGTTCGGCGACCAGTGTGAGCATCCGCCCCAGTGCGACAGATGTGTGGGGCGGGGGCCAGGCAAGGTTTCTTTGGTTGCCAAAGAGAGGAAATAGACATGTCCACGATGACACGCAATGTCTTGCTGTGCTTACTGATGGTTCTGTCAACGCAGGTTTTTCTTTTTGGCCAGGCCGGCGCCACAGGAACGATCCTGGGCACGGTCATGGATAACTCGGGCGCGGTTGTCGCGAACGCCAAAGTTACGATCACCAACCTCGCAACCGGGATCACCAAGAATACGACGACCAGTTCGTCGGGCGACTTCACGGTTCCGTACCTGCAGCCGGGAACTTACAAAGTGGAGGTCGAATCCCCAGGGTTTCAGAAGTCCGTGCTACAGAACATTGGCCTCGTGGTCGCCCAGGAAGCGCGCGCCAATGTCACACTGAAGCCCGGCGCTACGTCGGAGAGTGTGACGGTCGAGGCCAACGCCGTCGCCCTGGATACGGATAGCGCCACAGTTTCGCAAACGGTGAGTCAGGAACAAGTGAACGAACTGCCCCTCAATGGCCGGAACTTCCTCAGTCTGCTCTTTATCGGTGCGGGCGCAGTGCAGACCAACGGAGAGATGGGCCAGATGCGACAGGGTGAAGGCAACGCGATCAGCATCAACGGTAGCAGGCCGGAGTCCAGCAACTATATGCTCGACGGCCTGGCCAACACCGATACGGCTTTGCAAACGCCCGCCGTGATCCTGTCGCAGGATGCCATCCAGGAATTCAAGGTCCAAAGCGAGACCTACACGGCTGAATATGGCTTCAGCGCGAACCAAATCAACATCGTGAGCAAAAGCGGCACTAATGATCTTCACGGATCGATCTTCGAATTCGACAGGAATAACGCCTTCGACGCCAAGGCACCATTTCAAGCGGCGATTCCTGAGCTGAGGCAAAACCAATTCGGTTTTGTCGCGGGCGGTCCGGTGTATATTCCGAAAGTCTACGATGGCCGGAACAAAACATTCTGGCTCGTGAACTACGAAGGCTGGCGCATCAAAAACGGAACGAACCTGTTCTTCAGTGTGCCCGACGCAGCAGAACTGACGGGAAACTTCTCCGGCGAAAGTCTGCCGGCTTACGGTTCGACTGCTTGCGCGACGGCGTTGACGAACAATCTGCCTTGCATGCCTGTCAACCCAGCCACGGGCGCTCCCTTTCAGAACAATACGATCCAGCCGAGCAGCTTCTCACGTCTCGCGACCACGATGCTTGGCGCAAACCTCTTTCCGGCACCAAATTGCGTCGGGTGCGCGCAGGGGAACTATCGCCTCAACACTACGCTGGCCAATACCGTTGATCAGCAAACCTATAAACTGGACGAGAATCTGGGGCGCGGCGGATCGGTGTTCTTTCGTTACACGAAGGCACACTATGTCAATAATGGTCTGACGAACTCGATTTCAATACCGGCTGGGGTGAGCCTGTTCCTGGAGGACTCTACGAGCTGGGAAATTTCCCACACCATTACACTTCCGCACAACATGATCAATAACTTCCGATTTGGCTATCTGGAAGCTGTGGCCAATCAGGAGGGAAACGGCGCGCCGACATCGGCGGTAGCGGCATTGGGACTCACCGGTATTTTTCAAAACATCCCAGCCCCCTTCCGTATGTGGCCGAACATCGGGCTCCAGGCTTTCAGCGCATCTTTCGGGGGGCAAGGGAATGACGCTACCACCAGCGATATCCCGATGTGGGAGTTTGCCGATTCGCTTTCGACAGTTCGGGGTAAGCACACATTGACGGCGGGATTCGATTTCCGCCAATGGGTTCAGAAGCGGGATCTTTCCGACGATTACCTCGGGAGCTTTGGGTACAACAATACGACCGTCAGCAACAACCAGGGCGGATGCACGAATCCAGGACAGCTTTGCGGAACAGGCAACGCAGTGGCAGACTTTCTGCTCGGCTACTACAACAATGCCAGCACATTCCAGCCGGGGCCGTTCACACCGGCGGGTGAAATCGGCAACTTGAACCAGTATCACTTCAAGTATTTTGCGCCGTTCGTCCAGGACAACTGGAAAGTGAACCAACGCCTCTCGTTGAATCTGGGACTACGCTGGGACTATCGCACTGTTCCCTTTGAAGCGAGCAACAAGATGTTCTGGTTCGATACCTCCAACCCCGGAGGCGGATTGTGTTACGCCGATCAGGCTCTAGGGACCCAATCGGTTTCGGCATTGGGCGGACCCATCGCGCCTTCCGGAAACGGCTTCTACCGGTACTGCGGCCGGAGAAATCCAGCTGACGGATCAAAGAAGGTGTTTGCGCCGCGGATCGGTTTCGCTTATCAGCTCACGGACAAGACCGTGATTCGCGGGGGATATGGGCTTTTCTATGATTCGTCGGAAACCCGCGAGATTGACGACTCGGGCGACATTTATCCGTTTGTCGTGCGTGCTTCGCCGAATCCCACGACCGATCCGACATTGCCGAAATTGACCAACAACATGTTCCCGCCGGTTACTCTGCACCCGGTGAGTGCGGCGCAGGATGGCAGCCAGTTCTTTGCCGTTATCATCTCCGAGCATCCGATCAATCCGTACGTGCAACAGTGGTCGCTGTCGGCGCAGCGCGAGCTGGCCAAGAACACCACGCTTGAAGTCAATTATGTCGGCAACAAGGGAACGCATCTGCTGGACCGTACCAACATTGGCCAGCCGCTCCCGCCCTCCAATCCGACCCTGTGCGCGGCCGATCCAACGGCAGGAGATTGCCCGGTCGCAGCGCGCAGACCTTACGCCAATATCACATCCTCCAACGGTTTCCTGGACAGCCGTTGGGACGGTTACTCCAACTACAACTCATTCAACGCGAAGCTGGAGCGGCGCACTCGATCCTCGGCCATGCTGCTGGTTTACACCTGGGCCAAGAGTCTGGACGACAAATCAGCAGCCGCCGGGCTAGGTGCGACGAACGGATTCGCCGGACACATGGATGATCACGATGCCAGGCTCGATTACGGTCCCTCGGATTTTGATGTTCCTCATCGCTTCGTGGCCAGCTACGTGTACCAGTTGCCGATTGGCCGTGGAAAACGCTTCGGGGGTGGCATGAACAAACTAGCCGACGCCGCTGTCGGAGGCTGGGAAGTCACGGGCATCACGACCTTCCAAAAGGGCTTCCCGTTCTCTGTGAGCTGCAACGACACCGACGGCCTTCTCATCACGTTTACCCAGCGTTGCAATCTGGTTGGAAGTCCGGGCAGTTCACATAGCCTGACGAACTGGTTCAACACGGCAGCTTTTTCTCAGCCGCTTGCCGGTCAGTTCGGGGACAGTGGCCGCAATATCCTCCGCGAGCCCGGCATCAACAATTGGGACGTTGGCTTGGATAAGACCTTTGCATTCACAGAAAGGCTTCACTTCCAATTGCGATTGGAGACTTTCAACACCTTCAACCATGCCGACTACGGACTCGATCCCAGCCAGCCTGGAGTGGGCCCTGGGCAATCCGCCGTCGGGAACTCCATTACGGGACCCGGTTTCGGGCAGGTGACCGTTGCGCGGCCCGGGCGCATTGTGCAAATTGGAGGTAAGCTCACGTTCTGAAGCGCTGCTCCGATGCAGTCTAACAACCGCCAGCCCCAATCCGGCTGGCGGGATTTTTTTGAGGTACACTCGCACCGTGAAACGCTGTCGTGCATTGATCTGGACTGTAGTGGCCCTGGCCTTCGTCTTCTACTCCGCTTTCGCGCAGGACAGCAGTTCTGTCGAGCGCTATGCGGAAGAAGGGCAGGCTGCGCTCGCGGCTGGACACTATGAAGTTGCCGAGAAAGCCTTCGAGAAACTTCGCCAACTCGAACCCGGAATGGCTGAGGTGCATGCGAACCTCGGACTAATTTACTTTGAGGAGCGCAAGTTCGACGAGGCGGTGCCAGCGCTTCGTCAGGCGTTGAAGCTTAAGCCGACTTTAGCCAAGTCCGGCAGTCTTCTGGCGATGTCACTGTCAGAACTCGGCCGCTATAACGACGCTGTGCCGGGGCTGGAGAAGTGTCTTCACCGTTCCTCTGAAGACGCAGAAATCAAGCGCATGTGCGGTTTGGAGTTGCAGCGGGCCTATACCGGACTGAAGCGGGACGACAAGGCCGTGGAAGTGGCAATGGAGTTGAACCGGCTCTATCCCGACGATCCCGAGATCCTGTATCAGACGGCGAAGGTCTACGGGAATTTTGCTTTTCTCACCATGGAGAAGCTGGCGCAAGTTGCGCCTACTTCGGTCTGGCGACACCTGGCGGCCGCCGAGGCTCACGAGAGTCAGGGCTCTTATGACCAGGCGATCGCGGAGTATCGCGAAGTTCTTCGGCTCGAACCACAGCGCCCGGCCATTCACTATCGCATTGGTCGATCTCTCATGGGGCGTTTCTGGCAGCAACATTCGCCGGATGATCCGCCGGCCGCTGAGAAGGAATTTGAGCAGGAATTGCAGATCGATCCGGGCAACGCCAACTCCGCGTATGAACTGGGAGAAATGCGGCGCAAGGCTCGGCAGTTGGATGACGCCCAACATTACTTCGAGCAGGCCCTGCAGCACTATCCTGATTTTCCGGAGGCTCAACTCGGGCTGGCTGCGGTGCTGCTGGAAAAGAAGATGCCCGACCAGGCGCTGGTTCACGCTCAGCGGGCAGTAGCGCTCGATCCAGAGAACGAGGTTGCGTGGTATCGTCTGGCCCAAATCCAGAAGACGCTGGGCCACTCTGGCGAGCAGCAAAAGGCATTAGCTGAGTACCGCCGCTTGCACGACCTCGCGAGCCAGCAGAAGGGGCTTGAGCCGGTGTTCTCACCTCGCGAGGTGACAAAGCAGGAAGTCGATCCGAGCGCTTCGCAGTGACCGTCGTCCGCTACGGAAGCGTTACCACTGCGACCGAAAATCCGGCGAGCTTGACGGTATCATCGATCAGTTTCATGGTAGCCGGAGGCTTGAATCCCGTAGTTTGATCCACATAATTCACCTGACCCCCGCTAGCGCCTGCGACGGAGAAGTCGAACGTCCGATCTCGCTTGTTCACCAGCAACACTCGGCGCCTTCCATCCCGTGTTGAAAAGGCCAGCGTGTAGACATAGGGGTTGTCGTGCGCGGGTGGGGTTGCGGGCTCTATCTCCACGAGTTTGTCCCCAGGGCCAAAGTTGTCGTGAAGCAGCTTCAGTACCCAATACCGAGCATTCGGCTTGCCGTCGTTCCAGTCGACCATCGAAACGCTCGGGAACTGGGTCGGGAAGCCCACCAGTTGCGACTCTCCGGCGACGTCGATGCCGATCTTCGTCAGCTCGCCGAAAAGGTAGGCATACAGTGCCCCGGCCAGATTCCAATATGAGTTTTCGATGGGTTTGGCGACGTGCCCCGGTTCGACCTGCGCGATGTCGTCGGCCGAGATCACGCCAAGCTCGTCGATCGTTGTCTTGGTGTCGGGCGAAAGCCGCTTGCGGATCGATTCCACATATCGCACTGTCTTCAAGAATCCGTCAGCCTGGTCGAAGTACGTAAACTGCTCCACCTCGGGGGTCTCGTCCGGCGTCGGGACGGCATAGAAGTGGTAAGAAATAAAGTCCAGTGGAATACCTGGCTTGTGGTTCTTGGGATCGAGGAAGTACTCGAAGTAGTGCGGGTCGATGGTGTAAGCAAGAGCCAGCCCAACGAACTTCATATTCGGCTGTTCTTTCTTTATCGCAGTGACCACGGCGTCGTAGAGCCGAGTGTAGGTTTCAGGATCGATGTGGTGCTCGAATTCGATTTCGTTCAGCACCTCCCAATACGGAATCGAATAGTGGTAGCCCGATTCGTGACGCTTTCCGAACTCGTCAGTGAAGCCGCCATTCGTGTACCACGCGACCAGCCGCGCATAGTAATCGGCTACTTCCTGCATAGTGGGATCTCGCAGTTCGGTGCCGCTCTCATAGTCCCACGTGACCTGGTTTGCGTCCGCAGGATAGGTCCATGGCTTGTCGGATTTGTACATCCACTGCGGAATCGTGCTGAAGTTGAGAATGACCGAGTGCCCCTTGGTAGCGTCGAGGAAGTCGATCGTCATCGGATCGATGGCCGTGAAGTCCCACGAGGTCTTGCCGTCTGCAGGAGGCTCCAACTCCGCCACTCCAAGTTTCGGATACGGCAGCCACGGTACGTAACGCGCGTAGTCGGCCTGCAGATCGTGCAGCGCGTTGAACGCGTTGTCGTGAACCGGCGTTCCGCGCTGCAAAGGAGGGTTCACAACGACTTGCAGAGTCGGCGTCGTCTGGGAAATCCGCACGACATTGTCCCAGTGAACGGTGATCTTGGTCGGCTGATCTTGTGCGACTGAGAGTGGGACGAACAGCAAGACAGCTAGTGCCCCGGCTGATGTCCGCGGCCGCAACGTGCATTTCATGGGCTCCTCCGGCGGTGCGATTCGGTTGACAGTTTCGTGACGTCCGAACGACGAGACGATTCTTGAGGCCGAATCTTCGCACCGGCTAGGGATGCCGTCAATCGACGATTGCCAAGGTCGGACTGTTTCGCGATGGCAAACGGCAAGAGGGACGAGGGCGCGCCTTTACCCCGTAACCTTGTCACGGTTTCTTTCGGAAGACGTGGGCTTCCTGCCTGGCCTTATCCAGACTGTTGACGCGAGTGTGGTTTTGCACTGTAGAACGAAGTGTCCATCGCGGAGAATACTTGCGGCTCAAACACCGGGGGGCTATGCTGCAAACGATCCCTGAACTATTTGTGTTCTGAGAAGCCTGTCACGGCGACGTCCATGATGAATGCTCCACGTCAACTCAAGGTCGGCCTGTTCGGGATCGGTCTCGATACCTACTGGCCACAATTCCCCGGGCTGCGAGATCGCCTGGCTGACTACATCGCGCAGGTCGCTCGGAAACTCGCCGACTCCCACGTTCAGGTGGTCAACCTTGGCTTGATCGATTCGCCGGAGAAGTCGCTCTCCGCCGGGCACGAATTCCGCAAAGCAGACGTCGACCTCATCTTCTTATATGTCACGACCTTTGCACTCTCATCTACTGTACTGCCCGCAGTGCGCAGGGCGAAGGTGCCTGTCATCATTCTCAACCTTGCGCCGGCAGCAGCCATCGACTACGACAGCTTCAATCGCATGGCCGACCGCACCAAGATGACGGGAGAGTGGCTCGCCAACTGCCAGGCCTGCCCGGTTCCTGAAATCGCCAATGTGTTCAACCGCTGCCGGATTCCATTCTTCCAGGTGAGCGGCATGCTGGAAAACGATCCCGCGGCGTGGGGCGAGATCTCGGAGTGGATCGAAGCCGCCCGCGTCGCCCATGTCATGGAACACAATCGCCTCGGCGTGATGGGCAACTACTACGGAGGCATGCTCGACATCTATTCGGACCTCACCCAGCAGTGTGCTCACTTCGGAGGTCACATCGAAATCCTTGAGGTAGAGGAATTGGCTGCTTTGCGGCGAGACGTGGGGCAATCCGATCTCCAAAGAAAAGTCGCGGAATTCCGGGCTACGCTGGATGTGCAGCCAGATTGCTCCGCCGAGGAGTTGGAGCGCGCAGCCCGTACATCTGTGGCACTCGATCGCCTGGTCGAGATTCACGCACTCGGATCCCTGGCGTACTACCACAAGGGTGTAGGCAGCGTGGAAAACGAAGACGCGATAAGCTCCATCATCCTGGGAACAAGTCTGCTGACCGCGCGCGGAGTTCCGGTGGCCGGCGAATACGAAATCAAGAATGCACAGGCTATGAAGATCATGGATTCATTTGGTGCGGGAGGTTCGTTCACCGAATACTACGCCGTCGACTACAACGACGACGTGGTTCTCATGGGGCACGACGGGCCGGGCCATATTGCGATTGCCGAGGGTAGAACCAAGGTGCGTCCGCTGGAGGTCTTCCACGGCAAGGTGGGACGCGGACTTTCGGTTGAGATGTCGGTGAAACATGGCCCAGTGACGCTGCTCTCGGTGGTTCAGACCGTCGATGGAAAACTCCAGTTGCTCATCGCAGAGGGCGAATCCGTAGCCGGACCGATTCTCGAGATCGGTAACACGAACAGCCGATACCGTTTTTCGGTCGGCGCCAGGAACTTCATGAACCAGTGGAATGTTCATGGCCCCGCGCATCACTGTGCGGTCGGAGTCGGGCACATTGCGAGCAAGCTGAAAAAATTTGGCGCTCTGCTGGGAATGGAGTGCATACGGGTCTGTTAAAGGTGCCGAGGAACGGACCTTACCTGCAGGTACTTTTCGGAATCGTTTCAGTTCTGCAATGCGAAACGCATGACCAGTCGTTCGGGCACTCTTGAAGCCAGTTGACAGCCTCGCAATCCCCGCCAACAAAGCGCGGATCAAGCAGTCTTTCAACCTTGGCTTTTCTTCCATAGTCCCGGCGTCTTTGGCATAGCGAAACACGGGGTGCCGGGTATTCTCCGGTTGACACTCCTGCCGACGGGGTGCAACCATCCCCGCCGTCGAGTTGCTAACAGGTACGGCGGCCGCTACGAGGAGAGAACGGTGAATAAACTCGTCTTGATATTTTGCATGATGATCATGCTTTTGGCGTCTATCACGACCGCTTGGGCGACTCCGGTGCATCTGCGATGCGAGTACCTGGTGAATCCTCTAGGGATCGATGCGAATACGCCGCGCCTCTCCTGGCAGAGCGACAATTCCGAGCGCAACTGGAAGCAAGCCGCATACCAGATTCTGGTGGCAAGCAGTCCGGAGCTACTGAGCGCCGGCAACCCGGACGTTTGGGACAGCGGAAGAATCAATTCCGATGAATCGGTGGACATTGGGTACCGTGGGCCAGCGTTGAACTCCCGGCATCGTTACTACTGGAAAGTTCGCGTGTGGGATGCGGCCGGACAACCCTCCGAATCGAGCGAATCCGCATGGTGGGAGATGGGCCTGCTACATCCGGAGGACTGGAAGGCAAAGTGGATCGCCTGGAAAAACCCTGAAGACCGGGCCGACCGAGAGGGCATTCGCTGGATCTGGCTCAAGGAAAAAAATGCACTTGCGGTAGTTCCAAAGACGACCGCGGTATTTCGGATGAATGTGACGCTTGCCGAAAAGCCGCGCGATGCGGCTTTGTTTCTTGCAGTTCGCGGCGATGTGACTGCTATCGTGAACGGCCACGAGGTGGGACGCAAGAAAGAATGGGGTGCCTTTGACCGGAGGGACATCGCCGACCAACTCGTGGTCGGCAAGAATTCAATCGAGGTCCACGTTACCGCCCCAGATGTGCCACGTAGCGCGCCGAACGCCAGAACCAAGACATCGAAGGCGGCGCTGGCAGCGCTAATAAAGATAACGCTCAACGACGGTTCGCTGATCCGCATTCCGACCAATGAGAAGTGGGAGGCGACGCTGGAAAAGAAGGCGCACTGGAAGGCAGCTCAGACTGTCGGCGATCTGACCGACAATCGCCTTGGCGATCCTGGACCGCTGCCGCAGCCGGCGGCCTACCTGCGTCGAGACTTTTCGGTCTCGAAGAGCGTTCAGAACGCCATACTCTACATCACGGCTCTAGGAAGCTACCGCGTGTATCTGAATGGAAGCCGCGTCGGCGCAGATGTCCTGACGCCGGATTTCACCGATTACCGCAAACGCGTCCTTTATCAAGCCTACGATGTGACCGGTTTGCTGGCGAACGGCAACAATGCCGTCAGCGCCCTTCTCGGGGACGGCTGGTATGGCAGCCCGCTCACGTGGGTCGGGATGCATTTCTTTACGCCTCCAAACCGTTTCCGCGCGCAACTCGAACTCGTCTACACCGATGGCAGCCACGAGACGGTCGTCACGGATGACTCGTGGAAGGCGACGGCCTCTCCCATCGTTGAGTCTGAGATTTACGGCGGGGAAGTGTACGACGCCCGCCTGGAGCAGGACGGCTGGAAGACCGCGAGCTTCGACGACTCGCGCTGGACTCCGGCGGTGGTTGTAGACGCGCCGTCCATCGCGGTGACCAGCCAGATCACCGCTCCCGCCCGCGTCATTTTGACCCTGGATCCGAAACATGTGACTCCCCTGGCAAGCGGAGCCTACGTTTTCGACATGGGCCAGAACATGGTGGGATGGGTAACCCTGAAGGTCAAAGGCCCAGCTGGCACCAAGGTCCGCCTGCGTTTTGCCGAAATTTTGAATCCGGACGGAACTATCTATACCGAGAATCTGCGCAATGCCGACGCGACCGACGTTTATATCCTGCGCGGCGGGGACGAAGAAGCCTTCGCGCCACATTTCACCTTTCACGGCTTTCGCTACGTCGAAGTGACCGGCTATCCGGGGACACCAACACTCGATGCTCTTAAAGGAGATGTGGTCAGCAGCGTCAGCGGCGACCCGGTAGCCAAACTCAAAACCTCGAGCGACCTGGTCAACCGCATGTGGTTGATCGGCATTTGGGGGCAGCGCGGAAATTTTCTGAGCATCCCTACCGATTGTCCACAGCGCGACGAACGTCTGGGCTGGATGGGAGACGCCGGAGTCTTCTGGCGCACCGGAAGCTATAACTTCGACATCGCAGCGTTCTCACAGAAGTTCATTCAGGATATCGTCGACGCTCAAACCAGCCAGGGCGCGTTCACGAATGTTTCTCCGAACACATTGCCATTTGGCGGAGGGGAAACAGAAGGTACGTCGGCATGGAATGAAGGTATGGTCGGCGCTCCGGGCTGGGGCGATGCCGGAGTGATTGTTCCATGGACGACATGGGTGCAATACGGAGACAAAACGATCATCGAAAAGAACTGGGACTCCATGCAGCGCTGGATGGACTTCATCCAGAGTCGAAATCCCGACTTCCTGCGCAAGAAGGGCGTTGGACCAAACTTCGCGGATTGGCTCGCCCCCGACGAGAATACAAATAAAGATCTGCTGGCCACCGCCTACTGGGCTCTAATCGCCCACATGATGTCGCAAATGGCGCACGCCGTCGGTAAGGAAGACGACGCCAGGCGCTACGACGGTCTCGTGCAGAACATTCGCTCTGCTTTTCAGAAGGCTTACATCAAGGACGACGGCGAAGTCGGCACCGGAACTCAAACTTCCTACGTCGTTGCCCTCTACACAAAGATGGCGCCAGAGGCGCTCGAGCCAAAGCTGGTCGACAAACTGGTGAAGGGAATCGAGTCGCGCAACTGGCATTTGTCGACCGGATTCCTGGGCACTCCCTTCCTGCTATTCACTCTTGCCGATCATGGGCGCAGCGACGTCGCCTATCGTCTCTTGCTGAACGACACCTATCCCTCGTGGGGCTACATGCTCTCGAAGGGAGCGACCACTTGGTGGGAGCGCTGGAACGGCGACACCGGCGATCCCTCCATGAATTCTTATAACCATTACGCCTTCGGGTCGGTGATTGCCTGGGCATATCGCTATGCCGCGGGAATCGATACCACGCCCGATTCAGCGGGCTTCAAAGAGATCGTCATTCACCCGCACCTCGACTCGCGCATGACCTCGGCGCGCGCGGAATATGAATCGGTCTACGGCAAGATCGTCAGCGATTGGAGCGGCACGCCGACTGGACCGTTTTCTCTGAAAGTCACGATTCCTGCGAATACCTCGGCAAAGGTCTTCCTGCCGGCAATTCTAGGGGCGCACATTACAGAAGACGGCAATCCCGTGGAATCTGAACAAGAGGGAGGATCGCGCGTGGTGAGGATTGGCGCTGGGTCGTACAGCTTTGAGGTTAAGTAAGGCGGACGGAAGCCTGGGGTGTTGCGTGTGCACAGGGCGATCGAGGCCCGCGGCCCCGGTCCAGCCGCGGAGCGGCGAAACAATTTAGCCCAGGACGTAGGTCCTGGGTAGGTTCACGGGAAATGAGCGCGAGTCCCGTAGAGACGACACAGGTTCTCGTGCACACGCTGTTGAAAACGCGCGAACCGCAAGAGCGACCCTCAGAGGCTAAAGCCCGCATTGATTTTGCGCGACTGACGGCACGAGTAGAACTCGTGCCCTTCCCGTTCACACGAGAATCAGCAGTTTTTCAAATTGGAGGACTCACACCGTGAGCCACACTCTTGCGGCAGTCATTCGAAGACTCGCTCTTCTGGCATGCGTCGCCAGCATGGCAGTCTCAACATTCGGTCAGAGTTCCACGCCTTCGCTGGAAGCGGGCTTCGAGACCCCTCCGAATTCGGCGAAGCCCCGGGTGTGGTGGCACTGGATGAATGGCAACATCACCAAGGAGGGCATCAAGCTTGACCTCGAGTGGATGAACCGCGTTGGAATCGGCGGCTTCCAGAACTTCGACGCCTCGCTGGGCACACCGAAACTCGTGGAGAGGCGGTTGACCTACATGACGCCGGAGTGGAAGGACGCTTTCCTGTTCACGACCAAACTGGCCGACCAGCTTGGACTGGAAGAAGCGATCGCCGGTTCACCCGGCTGGAGCGAATCAGGTGGGCCGTGGGTGAAACCCAGTCAGGGCATGAAGAAACTGGTTTGGAGCGAAACCAGGATCGAGGGCGGCAAGCCCTTTAACGGCGTCTTACCCCATCCGCCGACAGTTAGCGGCCCGATTCAGAATATTCCGCTCTTCGATTTCCTCGCCATGATAAGTGGTAAGCCATCAACGCCGCCGACATTCTACGCGGACAGCGCGGTGATCGCGTATCGTGCACCCGACAGCGATGTGCCCGTGTCCTCGTTGCAGCCAAAGATCACCTCCAGCAGCGGCAACCTCGACTTAAGTTTGCTGACGGATGGCGACTTGGTCAAAGCGACGCAGTTACCGAAAGCCCCGGCAGGCCAGCAAGCGTGGGTCCAGTATGAATTTGCCAGCCCGCAGACGATGCACGCTGTGACTCTGGTGCTCAATGATCGCGGCGCAGCAGCGGCCAACATGTTCGGGGCTGCCGCGTCCATCGCTGATGTGGAGGCCAGCGATGACGGCCAAACTTTCCGCAAGCTTACCGACATTCCCAACGATGGCGGCGAGGAACACACCATCGCTTTTCCCGCAACGACAGCGCGTTTCTTTCGCATAGCCTTTACCAACAAGCCCCCTTCAGGTTTGGGCGACATGAGCTTTGATGTGGAGAATCCCTTTGGCGATTTCAGCAACCTGAAGCCCGACCCGAACTTCGAGATCTCAGAACTCGTGCTCCATCCCGACGCCCGCGTCAGCCGCTTTGAGGAGAAGGCAGGCTTCGCGAACCTGATCAGTCTTGAACCGTTCGCCACTCCGCCGGTCGCAGCCGCTGATGCGATCCGCAAGAGCGACATCATTGATGTGTCCTCCAAAATGCACTCCGACGGCAGGCTGGAATGGACGCCGCCACCCGGCCGGTGGGTCGTCCTGCGCTTTGGCTACTCGCTCACCGGGGTCACCAACCATCCCGCATCTCCTGAGGGCACGGGCCTTGAAGTGGACAAGCTGAACCGCGAGGACGTCAGAGAGTACATGAACACTTACCTCGACAACTACAAGAGCGCGGTTGGTCCGCTCATGGGCAAGAAGGGGCTGCAGTACGTGATCAATGATAGTTGGGAAGCGGGCACGGCGAACTGGACCGACAACATGATCGCCGAGTTCACCAAGCGCCGCGGTTACGATCCGCGTCCATGGATGCCCGTCTTGACGGGCCGCGTTATCGAAAGCTCGCAAGAGAGCGATCGCTTTCTCTGGGACTTCCGCAAAACTCTCGGCGACCTGCTGGCTGCGTATCACTACGACCAGATCAACAATATTCTGCATGAGCGTGGGATGGGTCACTACGGCGAATCCCATGAGGAAGGCCGCGCTTTCATCGGCGATGGCATGGAAGTAAAACGCAGCAACGATGTTCCCATGTCGGCGATGTGGACGCAGAAGCCTGGAGTCAACAAAGACCTACCGGGCTACAATGCGGACATTCGCGAGTCTGCTTCCGTGGCGCATATTTACGGTCAGAATTTGGTCGCGGCCGAATCCATGACTGCGTCATCGGGCGCATGGGCGTGGTCGCCGGCAACCCTGAAGCCGACCGCTGACAAAGAAATGTCGATGGGGTTGAATCGATTCGTCATCCACACCTCGGTTCACCAACCGCTGCTCGACAAAAAGCCAGGCCTTTCTCTCGGGCCCTTCGGACAATGGTTCACGCGTAACGAAACCTGGGCTGAACAGGCGACCCCGTGGATTCGATACCTGGCACGTAGTTGCTATCTGCTGCAGCAGGGACACTTCGCTGCGGATATTGCGTACTTCTACGGGGAAGACTCCAACCTGACCGCCCTGTTCGGAAAGCAAGGCCCGGCCATTCCCGAAGGCTACAACTTCGACTACTTCAATGCCGACGCGCTGGTTCACGTCCTCACGTTCGAAAACGGTGAGCTTGACACCTCAAGCGGCATGAGATATCACGTGCTCGCGCTCGATCCACACAGCCAACATATGTCGCTTCCGGTGTTGCGCAAAATCCGCGATCTCGTCGAGGCGGGAGCCGTCGTCGCCGGGCCGAAGCCCACCGACACTCCCAGCCTGAGCGACGACCCCAAAGAATTTCAGAATATTGTCGATCAGCTATGGGGATCCGGCGCCGGCAATTCCGTCGGCAAGGGCAGGGTCATTGGCGATCAGAAGTTGGGGGATGTGCTCGCGGCCCTTCAGGTTGAGCCAGACTTCGAATACACGAAACCAGAATCCGATACCAATCTGCTCTTCGTCCATCATAAGCTGGCCGATGGCGATCTTTATTACGTGGACAATCGTAATGACCGCGACGAGGCGCTAGACGCAACCTTCCGTGTAGACGGGAAAGAAGCCGAGCTATGGCATGCCGATACCGGCGTGATCGAGCCCGCCTCCTACCGCATTGTTGGTGGTCGCACCACGGTCCCCTTGCACCTCGACCCATGGGGCACCGTGTTCGTGGTATTCCGCAAACCTGCGAAGACCTCATCGCCTACTCTTCCGACGATCACTGATGAAACCATAGCGACGGTAGAAGGTCCATGGGATCTCAGCTTCGAGCCGGACCTCGGCGCCCCAGCGAAGATCACTCTCGATAAGCTGACCTCCTGGAGCGACAATCCTGACGATGGAGTCAGGTACTTCTCCGGGAAAGGGACTTACACTAAGACGATTCAAGCCCAGTCCTACTGGTTCAAGCGTGGGACTCAGTTGTCGATCGACTTGGGTGAAGTCAAGAACCTGGCGGAAGTCTCAGTCAACGGGAAGCCCTTCGGGATCTTATGGAAAACTCCCTACCGCGTAGACGTCACCAGCGCGCTGAAGGCGGGCGCGAACCAGGTCGAGATCAAGGTTACCAACCCTTGGGTGAACCGGATCATCGGCGATCGCCAGCCCAATGTCACCAAAACGTACACTTTCACCTCGCCGAAGTTCTACAAGGCGGATTCGAAACTTGTGCCGTCCGGGCTGCTGGGACCGGTAAAGATAATTCGTTCGACGGCCCAGGAGCAGTCGAAGTAAAGGAAAGGCGGCAGCAGCGCACGGGACGCGAGGCTTTTGCATTTTTCCTACCCCGCGCCTGTTCACACTCGGTGATGGGTGCGTGACGCCTTGCGGCTTGTTGCCCCATGCTATTGAGGCGCAAGACGCATGTGCTTCATTAGCTGACGGCTGCCGCCGGATTCCATTACAATCGTGGTTTAACCTACTGCGCTCCCGGCATCGTAGGCAGCTTCTAGCTTCTGGCTACTAGCGGGTAGCAATGGCGCCAGGTTCGCTAGAAGCCAGCGGCGAGTGGCTGGCAGCTTCATTCATGTCTCCGACCTCTTCCAACCCGCTGACCTTCCAGGAACTCATCCTGCGGCTGCAGACGTTTTGGGCCGAGCGTGGATGCGTCCTGCAGCAGCCTTACGACGTGGAAGTCGGTGCGGGGACCATGGCGCCGGAGACGTTTCTGCGCGTGCTGGGGCCACAGCCTTACAAAGTCGCGTATGTGCAACCGTCCCGGCGTCCGGCCGATGGACGCTACGGGGAGAATCCCAACCGGCTGTTCAAGCACATGCAGTTGCAGGTGATCCTGAAGCCTCCGCCGGAGAACGTGCAGGAGTTGTACCTGGAGTCGCTCGCCGCGATTGGTATTGACCTTCGCCATCACGACATCAAGTTCGAAGAGGATAACTGGGAAGCTCCGACGCTGAGTGCATGGGGCGTGGGTTGGCAGGTCATGCTCGACGGGCAGGAGATCACGCAGTTCACCTACTTCCAGCAATGCGGCGGAGTGGATTTGTTTCCGATTTCTGCTGAGCTGACCTATGGGCTTGAACGCATAGCTCAGTTCTTACAGGATCTGGATTCAATCTACGACATCGTTTGGGCGCGGGACCCTGAGTCGGGACGCGTGGTGAAGTATGCCGACGTGCGGCTGGCCGATGAGCAGCAACTCTCGGTGTACAACTTCGAAGCGGCGAGCGTCGACCTTCAGTGGAGTCATTTCAATCAGTATGAGCGGGAGTGCTCTGTGCTGATCGAAGCATATTGGGCGGCGAAAAAGGGGAACGCTGACGAATTGGTACGGCTTGGACTTGGCGGCTTGGTGGACAGTTCGGGAAACGCGATCGCCTCCGGGCGATTCCCGCTGCTGGGGGCCTATGACCTGTGTTTGAAGTGCTCGCACTTGTTCAATATTCTCGACGCGCGCGGTGCGATTTCGGTCACCGAACGCGTGGGCGTGATTGCGCGCGTGCGGGCGCTGGCCGTGGGGATCGCGAAGGCTTGGGTGGATCAGCAGAGAGCTGAGCTGCCACCCGAGAAGAGAGGAATCGAAATCGCGGCTGTTTCCGAGGAGGCCATGGATGAAGGGATTACGAAGGAGAGCCAGCAGAGCGGGAAAAAGAAAAAGAAGAGGCTGTCCCCAGTCGGATAGCGATGGTCATGTCCAGCTTTGGGTTTGCACGGGCGAGTTGTGATACCCGTCACATTCAGTCAGGGCTCCAGTTTGAGACACTTGATGGTTTAAAGGCATGCCAGATTTCCTGCTAGAGATCGGATGCGAAGAGATTCCGGCGCGCATGATTGATGCGGCGTCCGCCGAACTCAGCGAGCGCGTCGGCGCGTTGCTGGCTCGGGAGCGACTGGCCGCCGGCGAGATCACCCCTCTCAATACGCCACGCCGTCTGGCGGTAATGGCTTGCGGAATCGCGGAAGCTCAGGCCGACCTGATCGAACAGCTCAACGGACCGTCGGTCAACGTCGCATACAAAGATGGTCAGCCTACTGCTGCGGCCCATGCGTTCGCCAAGAAAGCGGGCGTGGACGTGGCGCAACTCGAAAGAATCACCACCGCGAAGGGAGAGTACATTTCTGCGCAGGTGATCAAAAAAGGCCGCCGCGCCGCAGAGGTTCTCGCCGAAAACCTGCCAAAAGAAATCGCCACAATCTACTGGCCGAAAAACATGTACTGGCGCAAACCGAATGAGCGCTTCGTGCGGCCGGTGCGGTGGCTGGTTGCCATGCTCGACAGCGAGACCATTCCACTGGAGTTTGATGGGATTCAGGCAGGGAAGAACTCTCGCGGGCATAGGATCTTGTCGGACGGTCCCGTGATGATTCCGCGCGCGGGGTCTGCCTACGTCGATTCACTGCGAGTGGCCAAGGTTTTAGGCCGGGCCGAGCGCGAGCATCAGATTCGCAAGGCCCTCGATGCCGCGACGCGCACCATCGCCGGTGCTCGCTGGCGCGAAGACAAGGCGTTGCTCGATACGGTCGTCAACCTTACGGAGTTTCCCTCGGCCATTCTAGGCGGATTCGATCCGCAGTTTCTGGCGCTACCGGAAGAAGTGCTGGTCACTGTCATGCGAGACCACCAGAAATACTTCGCCATCGAAGATGCGAACAGAAAGCTGCTGCCGCATTTTCTGGCCGTGCTCAACACCGACGGCGATCCGCAGGGGTTGATCCGCCAAGGCAACGAGCGCGTGCTGCGGGCGCGTTTCAACGACGCTCGCTTCTTCTGGCAGACCGACCAGAAGCGATCCTTATTGGACCGGCTTGAACTGCTGCGACACGTCACGTTCCAGAAGGATCTCGGCAGCTACTGCGAGAAGAGGCAGCGTGTGCAGCGATTGTGCAGTTGGCTGAGCGAGATTCTCAAGCGCAACGGAATTGCGGTACGCCCCGGCGTTGTTCATAAGGCCGCGTGCCTGGCGAAGACCGATCTGACTACAGAATTGGTGAAGGAGTTTACCGAACTGCAAGGAATCGTGGGCGGTCTGTATGCGCGGGTGCAGCAACTGGATCCCAGCCTGCCCGAGGCGACGCGCATGGCAATTGCCGACACCATCTACGATCAGTACAAGCCGGAGTCGACCGACGATGACGTGCCGAGGTCGATGGAGGGCGCGGTGCTTTCGATCGGCGATAAGGCCGATACCATCGCAGGCATGTTTGCGCTGGGACTCGTGCCGAGTGGGTCGAAGGATCCGTTTGCCCTGCGGCGGCAGGCTAACGCGATTGTGAAGGTGATCGCAGAGAAGAAACTACCGCTGCGGCTCGGCGAGTTGATGCGGGATGCACGCACGGGATATCAGAAGTCTGGTGCGGAGATGAAGTTTGTTGACGAGGCGAAGTTTTCCGAGTCAGTGAGCGTGTTCTTTCGCGAGCGGCTGGAGTTTTATCTGAGAGACGTGCGCGGATACGCCTACGACGTCGTGAAGGCGGTGCTCGGGGCCGATGCCGAGGATATCGTGGACGCAGTGGCACGGGCGGAGGCGGTGAAGCAAGTTCTTTATATGCCCGAGTTCCAGGCCATTGGCGCGGCATGCAAGCGCACGAGGAACATTCTCAAACAGGCGGCAGAGAAGGGAATTGCCCCTGCGTCGAAATTCGAACCTCTTGCACAGTCAGCGCCCGAGGAGAAGAATCTGGCTGCGTTTGTTGAGACATACGGGCAAAAGATTGAAGCGCATCGAAAACGGAAGCAATATGGAGATGCGCTCGTCCTCTTATCGAAGGCTCGCGAACCAGTAGACGGTTTTTTTGACAAGGTTATGGTGATGGTCGAAGATCAGCAGGTGCGCGCAAATCGGCTGGCGCTGCTGCAAACTCTCTTGAAAGAGTTTTCAACGATCGCTGATTTTTCGGAGATCGTGACCGAAGGAAAAGGCGTAGGGAGCTGACACCGGGAACGGCAGGCAACTCGCAAAGGGATTCGCTGAAATACAAGGAAAATCCAGAAACACAAAGGAATCATATGGCAACGATCACTCTCCCCGAAGCTGAAGTGCAGGACACCAAGAAGACCGCAACCAGCCAGTCCCCGACAAAATACGTTTACTTCTTCGGCGGCGGCAAGGCCGACGGCAACGGCAAAATGAAAGACGTGCTGGGCGGCAAGGGCGCCGGCCTGGCCGAGATGACCAATGCCGGACTGCCCGTGCCTCCGGGATTCACGATTCAGACCGAGGCTTGCCGCGAGTACATGCGGACGGGCGCAGCGTCGAAAGAGGTTGACCAGCAGATGGACGAAGCGCTAGCGAAGTTGGAGACGCTGCAAGGACAGAAGCTGGGCATCGGCGAAAATCCTCTGCTCGTGAGCGTGCGTTCCGGTGCCAAGTTCTCCATGCCGGGCATGATGGATACGATTCTCAACCTCGGGTTGAACGACAAGAGCGTGGAAGCCTTGGCGAAGCGCAGCAACAATCCGCGGTTCGCGGCGGATTCGTACCGGAGACTGATCCAGATGTTCGGCAACGTTGTCCTCGACATCGAGAAATCAGCATTCGATGAAGTGTTTGACGCCAAGAAGAAACAGAAAAAGACGAAGCTCGACACCGACCTCGACGCCCAAGATCTGCAGGATGTGATTGTGGAGTACAAGAAGGTCGTTAAGAAGCACGCCAAGCGCGACTTCCCGCAGAATCCGCGCGAGCAGTTGGTGATGGCGCGCGACGCCGTGTTCCGCTCCTGGCAGAACGACCGGGCCAAGCACTATCGCCGCATCAACAACATTGACGACATGCTCGGCACTGCGGTCAACGTGCAGGCGATGGTGTATGGCAACCTGGGCGAGACCAGCGGTACAGGCGTCGGCTTCACGCGCAATCCGGCTACTGGAACGAAAGAGTTCTATGGCGAGTTTCTGATGAATGCCCAGGGCGAGGACGTGGTTTCGGGCGTGCGCACGCCGGTCCACATCTCCGAACTCGAAAAGATCATGCCCGATGTCTACAACCAGCTGCACGAGATCACGACGCGGCTGGAGAAACACTACAAAGACGTCCAAGACTTTGAGTTCACCATCCAGGACGGCAAGCTGTACATGCTCCAGACTCGCAACGGCAAGCGCACTGGCCTGGCGGCGGTGCGGGTGGCGATCCAGATGGTGGAGGAAGGGCTGATCACGAAAGACGAAGCCATCTTCCGCGTCGAGCCGAACCAACTGTACGACTTCCTCGTTCCGCGACTGGACGAGAAGAGCACCAAGGTCGAGGTGCTCGCGACCGGTCTGCCGGCTTCCCCAGGTGCGGCTGTCGGACAGATTGCTTTCACCGCAGACGCTGCCGTTGAGATGGCTGGCCACGACAAGAACGTCCCCGTAATTCTGGTGCGCGCGGAAACGACTCCGGAAGACATTCACGGCATGGAAGTCGCAAAAGGCATTCTCACTTCTCGCGGCGGAATGACCAGTCACGCCGCAGTCGTAACGCGCGGGATGGGAAAGTGCTGCGTCGCCGGAGCTGGCGACATCGACGTGAACGAGAAAGCGCGCGAGATGCGAGTCAAGGGCCAGACGTTCAAGGAAGGCGACTGGATCTCGCTGGATGGTACGACGGGCCGCGTGATCAAAGGAAAGCTGGGCACGCTCGATCCTTCTCCGGACGATCCAGAACTGCAAAAGTTCATGAACTGGGCCGATCCACATCGCAAGATGAAGGTTCGCGCTAACGCAGACATCCCGCGGGATGCGATTCAAGCCCGCGCATTCGGGGCTGAAGGAATTGGCCTTTGCCGCACCGAGCACATGTTCTTCGGCGAAGAAAAGATTCCACACATGCGCGCAATGATTCTGGCAGAAAACGAAAAGGACCGGCGGATTGCGCTGAAGAAGTTGCTCCCGATGCAGCGGAAAGACTTTGAAGGAGTCTTTAAGGCTATGGACGGGTTGCCGGTTACGATCCGCCCGCTCGATCCGCCGATGTACGAGTTTTTGCCGCGTCGCGAAGACCTGATGGTGGATATCGCGCTGCTTCCTTCCTACGACGCGAAGCACAAAAAAGCGCTGGTCTCGAAGTACCAAGACTATGGCGTGAAGGGAGCGGGTGATCTGAAGAAGGCGTTGCCCGTGCTGCTGGCTCGCGTGGAGCAGTTGCACGAGTTCAACCCCATGCTCGGCCATCGCGGGTGTCGGCTGGGCATCACGTATCCAGAAATTACGGAGATGCAAGCCAGGGCCATCTTTGAGGCGGCAGTGAATGTCGCCAAGAAGGGCATCAAGGTGCTTCCCGAAGTCATGATTCCTTTGGTGGCAACGTTAAAGGAAATGGCGAACCAGGGAGCGATTGTGCGGCGGGTGGCAGAAGAAGTCTTCAAAGAGAAGAGTATGAAAGTCGACTACATGGTCGGCACCATGATCGAGTTGCCGCGCGCGGCGCTGGTCGCGGACGAGATCGCCAAAGAGGCGGAGTTCTTCTCGTTCGGCACGAACGATCTGACGCAGACTACCTTCGGCTTCTCGCGCGATGACGTGAACAAGATCCTGCCGACCTACCTGGCGGAGGGCATTTTGAAGCAGGATCCGTTTGCGGCGCTGGATCAGGAGGGTGTAGGGCACTGGTGAAGATGGCTACTGAGCGCGGGCGGAAGACTCGTCCAACCTTGAAGGTGGGAATTTGCGGTGAACACGGCGGCGAGCCGTCGTCGGTGGAATTCTGCTATCGGGTCGGGCTCAACTATGTTTCGTGCTCACCGTTCCGTGTGCTGACCGCGCGCCTGGCGGCGGCGCAGGCTGCAGCAACCGAAACGCTGAAAGTCGAAGGCGGACGAACCAAGTAAAGCTCAAACCACACAGGGCACGGAGCAGAACTCTGTGCCCTCTGTGACTTACTCCACTTTCTGCAGGCGGGCGATCAATTTTTGCGGAAGACTCTCGTCCGACTCTGACCACAAGCGGCGCGATGTGGCCGCGTATTCAATTCCGCCTTCCTGGTGAACTCGACCAACTTCGCGAGGTTATCGCGAATCTTGGCCTGCGTCTCTTCCGTGAGTTCGACATTCTCCTGAACGAAGAGCGAGTCCAGGCCGAAATCGATTTCGATGTGCCCGGTCTCGTGATGTGCTCCGTCGTCGAATTCCTCGCCTTGCAGGATGAACCTCACAAGGCTGGGTACGAGGCGCCATTGATGGCCAGTCTCATCCGGCGTCCAGAGATCCCAGTAGGCTTCGAAGACATAAGCGTAGTCGTCGTGAACGAGATCGGCCGCAATGATCACCGCTTCTTCCGGTCCAATCCCCGGCGAGAAGCGCCGTTCGAGCACACTGGCTTCATTCCAAGAACTGGTTGCACCGAAGCATAAGTGATGCCGGGACGCTGGGCTGAGAAAGGGAACTGCTGTAACACCGCCAGTGCGTGCGGCAGCATCGCCGGGCCAGTGAAATCAGGAAACCAGAGGCTGAGATAAAGAGGATCGGGCATGGGAGTCAGTGAGAAATCCAGTCTTGATTGTAATGCCCTGCTTGGCCAAAGAGAGCTTGCGACGGGAGCGGAGGCCCGCAATAGCGGGATGCACCAAGAACATACTGGTCCGGCGGAGAAGTCACTTTTGACACTCAGAATTACGACTGCTAATATGAAATGCTGGCCTCAGGTCCCCGCCAAATTAACGTCCCCGTCGTCTAGCCTGGCCTAGGACATCGCCCTTTCACGGCGGTAACACGGGTTCAAATCCCGTCGGGGACGCCAACAAAACAATAGACTTCCACAAACCCGCCGTTTTTCTTCATGATCCAATTTGATCCACTTAGGCGGGTTTGATCTCCAAAACCGCGCCCCGCCTCACCAGTTTGACCAAATTGCTCTGTGCCTCGCGCTTCTGTGGACCGACTGCCTGCATGTAAACGTCGGTGGTGACTTTCAGACTCGCATGGCGCAGCAGTTCCTGTACAACCTTGGGATTCTCGCCGTTCGCGTTCAACAGCGTCCCAAAAGTGTGCCGAAATGTGTGATACGAAACTTGCTTCGTAATCTTGGCACGCTGTAGAGCCGGCTTGCCGTAATATCGCCACAACGTTCCGGGCCAATACGGCTGTCGGCCTTTCATATGCGGCGAGGCGAATACCCAATCGCTTGGACTGGCGTACGGAGAAAGATGTCTCCATGCCCACAGCGACTCGGCCGTTTGTGCATCCAGCGGAACGTCTTTCAGAGAAGCTTCCGTTTTCGGCGCACCTTCCACCATCGCCACTACCGACCGACGGATGTGCAAGATGAGGTTTTCGAAATCCACGTCCTGCCACCGAAGCCCTATCAGTTCTCCTCGGCGCAGCCCCGTGAAAGCGTCCAACTCGATCATCGTGCGGAGTGGATCGGGCAGTTCCTTGAGAAATGCCATGATCTCTTCCGGCGTCAGAACATCGGGTGCTTTCTGTCGTTTCGAGCTCTGGCGAACGCTCGTGATTGGATTCTTCTCCGTCCATTCCCATCTGATCGCGTGAGAATAGATCGCGCTCATGATGTTTCTGATCTTGGCCCTGCTGCCCCGCGCTAGCGGAACGCCGGTCTTCGGAAAACAGAGACTCTTGAGCCATTTTTCGACTTCGGTTGCCTTGACGTCCGTCAGCCTGCACGCACGCCAACGCGGAAGAATCCACTTCTTCAGATAGCCCTCGTAGGTCACCTGCGTCGAGTACGATTTGCGATCTTCGTCTGCCGCATCGAGCCCCGGTTTCGTTTTGTTGAAAGTGTCCGGCAACTCGTGTTGGCGATAGTGATTCACAAGCGTCTCGAAACTGATGCTCTTGATGAGCCTTTGAGGGGTTTGTTGGTTGATTTCCAAGCGGATTGCATCTACAACAGCCTGGGCGGAAGACTCGGTCGGCAAGTCTTCCTGCGTTCCAATGACGATGTGTTTTCGCCGGATGGTGCCGTCCAGCTGAACCTCTCTCCATAGGAATTCCCAAACTTTTCCCTTCTTGCGGTCCGCCAGTCTCAGACTGCCTTTTTGATAACTCGTGCGCCTCATTTATTTCCTCCATTTCGGTTGAGGCGACACGGATGGCTGCCTCAGCTTAGCGCAAGTGGAGTGGCGGGTCGATGGTGAATATCTTTGGAAGATCGCCGGCCTAGCCGGCCTTCTTCGTTCTCAGCCAAATCTCCAGGTCAGAGGCGCGGAACCGCCATAGTTTCCCGACCTGGATTCCGTGAATCTGGCGATTGCGGGCCATTCGCTGCAGCGTCTTTGGGTGAATACGGAGCAACTCTGCTGCTTCATCGCTGTCCAAGAGTGGCTCGAAGACGAATTCATGTCTGGGCCGGGACTGGCTGGGAGACGGAGCGAACCTCGATGGCTGGGATGCGGACATAATGAACTCCTGGGTCAAATCGGTAGATTCGAGCCGATTTGGCGGCTTCTGGGGATGTCTATAAATCAACTGAATTTCCGTCAAACGGGCATGATTTTTGAGGAAAACG
>CAVTNF010000010.1:0-69603 GCA_963735975.1 uncultured Acidobacteriaceae bacterium | reverse complement strand
GAACGGCCGCTCACCGACGGCACGATTGCTCTACTGAATCTTGAGGTCCAATCGACGCCCTGGAGCCGGAGGTCGGGCTTGGCTCCGCAAATGTCGAAACTCGAGCGGGTCTCGCCGACTCATCGCTCTGCGTGGGCTCATCGTCGGCTGTATTGCGGATTACGACAGGGCAAACGAGATCGCGGAACAGCTCGTGCGCGACGCTCCCGCGGACCCGAAAGCCCATCTGGCCCGCGCGCGAACGCACGCTGGCTTTCATCGTTTCAAAGAGGCCCTAGTCGACATCGAATGCGCCGAGCAGCTTTCACTCGATGCCGAAACGGCCAATGGTGAGCGGGCGGCAATCTTCCAGGCCCTCGGCCGCTACGACGAATCCCTTGTCCTGCGAGAGGAAGCCGTAAAGCGCAGAGCGACCTTTGAACATGTCGCAGCCCTTGTCGGGTTGCATGCCGAGCGCGGCGAGACTGAAGCAGCAGAACGACAGTACGAACAAAGCCGCAGTGCGTACCGCGGCGTCTCGCCGATTCCCCTGGCTCTTCTCGATTTCCAGCTAGGACTCATGTGGATGAATGAGGGCCGGCTGGACGATGCACGGAGGTGGTTCGAAGTCGCGCGACGTCGTCTGCCGGCTTACTCCCCGGCGAGCGGCCATCTCTCCGAAGTCGAAGCGCAATTGGGGGAAATTGATTCCGCCATCTCCCGCCTGCACTCGCTGGCGGCGTCCTCTGACGATCCTGACTATGCGGCTCAGCTCGCGCGCATTCTGGGGGATGCGGGCCGTGACGGCGAATCAGGGCACTGGCGCCAGGTGGCTGCGGCGCGCTATGACGAGCTGATCGCGAGTCACCCAGAGGCCTTCGCCGACCATGCCGCCGAATTCTGGCTCGCTGCGGGTGCCGATCCGGACAAGGCCCTGCGGTTGGCGAAAATGAATGTGGAGGTTCGCAACACGCCGCGCGCCCGCAGTTTGCTGGCGCAGGCCGTTGCCGCAAAAGCGTAATTCTCACAGCCCAGCCCAGTCATCGACAGAGCAAGAGCAGTTGGAAGAGAAGCCCACGAACGCGCGTGTGCGAATGAGGAAAAGCATTGCACTGATTGGTTGCGTCGCCGCGTTCCTGCTGCTCCGATCTTCCCAGCCTTTTCAGGCGGCACCGAAACTATATTCCGCCAAGCCGGAGGACGTGCCGCCCTGGGCGGAGCAGGGGGATTTTCGTTTCATCCGGATCGACGGCGGACAAATCGAGAGCTGGAAAGCCGAGCGGACCTGGTGGGGTAGAAAGTTCAGCGCCGAAGAGAAGGACGTATTGACCCACATCTATGACCGCGATTTCGAGCGAATGCTCGGCTTGCTCAAGCAGGCGGATTTCAACTGGATCTGGGTCACGTGGAGCAGCGGCTGGTCGCTTAAGGACGAGAACGAGAACCGGGAGAATCTGAAAAAGGTCATCGCGCGCTGCCATGAGAATGGCATCCATGTTTCGGCTTACCTGTCAGCTTCCAACATGTTCCGCACGAGCGCCTACCGCGATGACCCGGAGACGAAGAAATACGGCCTGTGGATGCATCACATCCCTTTGTTCTATGCCGGCCCGAGCAAAACCGATCTGCAGATTTCCTGGGACCGCCGTCTGGCCGACGCGCGCAAGCCGGGCTGGCGGGCCTATCTCTTGAACAAGGCGGAGTTGGCGGTGGATGCGGGAGTGGACGCGATCGTCTGGGACAACATGATTGGTTACAACGATGGTCTGGCCCAGTTGCTCGACGACACCCAGCGGATGGCGGCGCGGAAGGCGCGGGAGACCGGCCGGCCCAAGGTCATGGTTTATGCGAATGTCCACATATCCCCGGACCGGTTTGCGATGAACGACATCAACGAGGTGATCTGGGAGGAGGATGGCAAAGACACTCCAGGTGTGTGGGACGGTCATTGGGAGGTCGACAACGCGCGAAATATCAAATTCCTGAGCGGCGAGAAGCAGCTTTGGCAGCCCCTGATGTATGAGAACGACTTTTACCACTGCGGCCCGCGCGAACGCTGCATCCCCAGCCCGGCCGAGCAGAAGCTCTCCATCGCCGAGGCTTATGCTTTTGGCGCGGCCACCTCGCGCAACATCGAGGGCCGATTCCTCTCAGCGCTGATCAACGGCGAGCCGGAAGGTCAGCAGGCCTGGACGGCCATCGCTCAATACAACCACTTCCTGGTCGAGCATCGGGAGCTGTATCACCAGGCTGAGCCGGCGGCGCGAATCGCCTTGATCTCCGCAGAGCCGCACAACCCGCTGGCCGATGAATTCCTCAAGCAGAGTGTTTTCTTCGAGACCAAAGTGCTCGCGCACCTGGACAAGGGAGTCCCCCTGGACCAGTTCAAGGTGCTGGTGATGCCCGCTGACCTGCCCAAGCTCAGCGCCGAGCAAAAGGGCCGGTTGAAAAGGTTCATTGCCGCCGGAGGCATCATCATCAGGGCCGGAAAGGCGGGGTCGGGGATTGCGGCGCGTGCCGAAGCCGCGAGCGGAGGGCCTGGTCTCACCCTGGAGCCACGCGGTTACGTGCTGGGCCAGTTGACTCGGAAACCCGATGGTCAGACTTTCATTCTCCACTTACTCAACTACGATCGCCAGGTCCCGGCAGAGAATGTGAAAGTCCGGCTCGAGCTGAGCGGGCTGGTCGATCTGCGAGAAACCAAGGACCTGAGCGGCTGGGAGGTGAAGGTCCTTTCGCCGGACACGGCCCAGCCTCAGTTCGCTGACCTCTCTCTGCACGGGAGCGTCGCCGACTTCACGCTGGACCGGATCGAGCACTATACCGTGGTGACTCTCTCGGTAAGGCCGGCGCTCCCAAGCGGGTCACTAAGCGATCGGAACTCACGGCGCAAGCACTGACCCTGTTTTTAAATTCGGCGAGGGGTCGGTCTGTTCAGCGCCATTCGGAACCACGGAAGGTCATTGAGAAATCGGTTTCGAATTTGGAAGGCTCAGTTTTCTTTCGAGCGCAATAAACCGAGGGTCTGAACGAATCGGATCGAGTTCGGGCTCCACCGCCATGAATATCAACCCGTTCGACCGGTCCGTAAATGCATTCTCTAATAAGGAAAGAGCTTTTTCCTTTTCTCCAAGTCCAACATAGACGATGGCCAGGTAATACGGGGAAACGTATTGTTGTTTGCTGGCCGCCTCCAGTTGAGTGAGCAGTTGTTGAGCTTCTGTTCTTTGGCCCGCTCGAGCATAGGCGTGAGCCAGCGCGGAGAGCATCAGTGGAGTTCCGTGCGACAACTCGACGGCCTTGCGCAATTCTGGAATGGCTAGATCAAACGCTCCCTTCTCTTCATAAGCTTGCCCGAGGATCAGGTGCGGAAGTTCGTAGGAAGGATCCATTTCGAGAGTGTTGCGGAGTTGCACAATGGCGCGATCGTATTGGCGTGCCAGGTAGAGACGCCATCCAAGACTGAAATTGATGCTGAACGAGAGCGGATCCAGTTCCCGTGCCTTATTGATTTGGCCAAAGCTCTCCTGGAAACGTCCTATGGCCGTCAGCAGTAGGGAATAGCGCTGATAAGCAGTGGCGTAATTAGGGTTAAGTTGAATTGCATGCTGATAACCTTCCTCGGCGCCGGCCCAGTCCCAATCGTAGTTGAACTTAACCGTAGCCAATGAGGTCTCGGCTTCGGCCAACGTGGGATCGATTTCCAACGCACGCTGTGCCGCCTGCCTCGCTTTAGGGGCAGCTTCGCCAGCTGGCATAGTCCCGAAGATGGCCGCGCCGATAACGGCATAGCAGTCCGACAGACCGGCGTAAGCCAGTGCGTACTGGGTATCCTGTTTCGTGGCGTTCTCAAAATAGCCGATCGCCCGGTGCAGGTTCTCGTCGGTTCTCCTATTCCAATAAAATCTCCCTTTCAGATAGTTCTCGTAGGCCTCCGGGGCGACCGCTGGATTACGAGCCAGGCGGGCGCGATCTTGAGGAGAAAGGTTGACGCGAATCTCGTTTACGATCGCTGAGGAGACGCGATTCTGAAGAGCGAGCACGTCTCCCATTTGGCTTTCGTAGGTCTCCGCCCAAAGGTGGCGATCCGTTGAGACCTGCACTAGCTCAGCCGTGATTCTTACCCGATCACCCGCCCGCAAAACGGTGCCCTCGACCACAGCATCCACATGGAGCTCGCGAGCTATTTCCGACAAAGGCTTGTGCGTGTGCTTGTAAGCCATGGCCGTCGACCGGGATATGACGCGCAGGGACCGGATCTTGGCAAGGTTCGCAATCAGGTCATCGGTCATTCCGTCGGCAAAGTAGTCTTGCTCCTGGTCGCCTGAGAGGTTTTCCAAGGGAAGAACAACGACAGATGTGCTCTGCCTAACGTTGCTAGTTCCGGTCTGGGTTGTAAGGTAGCGCCACGTAACAGCGACTGCAAAAAACACGATCGCCACAACGCCGACAACGATCAACGTACGGCGCCGTTTGACGCCTTGTTGAATGCTTGACGGCGACAACGCCGGCGCAATGGCTGGATCTTCCGTCGTGGGAATTGCCAGTTTCTGCGATTCTGACTGCTGAGGGGTAGAAGATGAGGCCGACCAGGGCGACTCGTCGACATGAGCAATGAAACGATAACCCCGGCGAGGTACGGTCTCGATAAAACGCGGGCTATCAGAGGAGTCCCCCAACACCTCTCGTAATCGCATGACCGCATTGTTGACCCCATGGTCGAAATCGACGAACGTATCGCTTTGCCAGAGGCGATTGCGCAGCTCCTCCCGGGTGACCAACTCGCCGGGTTTCTCCAAGAGCACCGTTAGAATTTGGAAGGGCTGTTCGGGAAGCTTGACGCGCAGGCCGCCCTTTCGAAGTTCGGCGGCATTCAGATCCACCTCGAACACGCCGAACCGAATAATCCTCGTCGAAGCAGTAGAGGTTCCCATTCTGTATACAACCCGATGGAGTATAGCCCAGGCCCACCCAAGATCAAAAGAGAGATAACACGCTAAGCCGTTTCTTTTCAAGGATAAGCTCGTGGATACGGAAATGTTTTGCATTGGATTGATCGCGGATTGCGTATTCGGGGAATTTTCGGCAGATTCGCCCAACGCACAATCGCCAAGCGCCGAGCCGGGCGCTCACGACTGCTGGGGTGCTCTCAATCAAAATCTGAGCCGGGCCGGGATGCCCGGAAGAACGAGGGATCTATGACGACCCGCACGCAGGGTAACGCTGCACAATTCGTTCAGATGTTGGCCGTGCTATGCCTGGTTCTCTACACGATTGCGCCTCATCTCGCCCAGGCCCAGGCAGTGGGCGCAACCCTCTCCGGGCAGATCACGGATTCCTCGGGATCGGTCATTGTGGGTGCCACCGTCGCTATCAAGAATCTTGGGACTCAGGATACTCGTCAAGTAGTCACCAACTCGGACGGACTTTATTCCGCCCCGAACCTGCTACCCGGTTTGTACGAAGTCAATGTCACCGCCAAAGGCTTCGGAAAGACGGTGCAAACCGGACTGACATTGACGGTGGGGGCACAACAATCCCTGAACCTGAGTCTCAAGCCAGGGCAAACCACCGAGGTCGTCGAAGTAAGGGACACCCCGGCCGATGTGCAGACCACGACCACGGCAATCACGTCGACCGTGGATTCCAAGACAGTGCGCGAGTTGCCCCTGAACGGCCGCGACTGGACAAGTCTCGCCACTCTGCAGCCAGGCGTCGTCAGCGTTCCGAACCAGGCGACGACCTCGTTTAGCGCCAACAAGGGGAACCGTGGCTTTGGCAACCAGTTGGCGGACTCAGGACACCGCCCCAACGAGAACTCCTACCGGCTGAATGGCATTTCGATCAATGACTACTCCAACGCCGCACCGGGCGGATCCACCGGCCTGAACCTTGGCGTCGATGGGGTTCAGGAGTTCTCGGTGATTACGACCGGATACACGGCAGAATACGGTCGCACCTCCGGCGCGGTGATCAACGCGATCACCAGGTCAGGGCACCAACGCCTTTCACGGAACCGGATTCTTCTTTGACCGCGACAAGGTGTTTGACGCGCGCAACTTTTTCGATGGACCGACCATTCCTCCATTTCGCCGCACTCAATTTGGAGGATCTGCCGGTGGGCCCATTATTAAGGATAAGACGTTCATCTTCGGGAACTATGAAGGCCTTCGCCAAAGTCAGGCTGCTTCCGGCACGATTCACGTGCCCGATGCCGCATCACGGGCCTCGGCCGTCGCCGCCATTCAGCCGTATCTCGCATTGTGGCCTGTCGCACCGGCCTCTGCTCCCGACGCCAACGGCATTCAAACCTTGGACGTCAATGTGAAGAACGTCGCCACCGAGAACTATTTCATTACCCGACTTGACCACCATCTCTCCTCCCGCGATTCCTTGGCGGGGAGCTATACCTTCGATTCTGGTCCGCAGTCCCAAGCCGATCCCTTGGGAAACACCGTGCATCAGGTTTTCTCTCGGAGGCAGACGGGCACCCTCGAAGAGACTCATCTGATCGGCTCTTCGCTGGTTAATACGTTCCGGGCTGGTTTAACGCGGGTGCTCGGGAAGATCAACGATCCGGTTTCCGGAGATGCGGCCGCCAAAGATCCGGCCTTGGCGATCGCTCCCGGTGCAAAAGCAACGCCCCAGATTCCTGTCCCCGGGCTGACCACCGCTTTTGGACTGGGAGGATTCAACCGGTTTACTCACGCGTGGAATTCGCTCCAAGTCAACGACGACGCCTTTCTCACGCATGGGACCCACTCGATCAAGTTCGGAGCAGCGTTCGAACGCATGCAATACAACGTGCTGGAGCAACTAAGCCCGAACGGCCGCATGTCGACTTACAGCAGTCTTGCTGCCTTCCTAAGCAACGCGCCTGACAAGCTCAATGCTTTGGCGCCCGGCGGCTCACACGAGGTCGGTTTTCGCCAGAGCCTATTCGCGGGGTATCTTCAGGATGACTGGAGAGTGAGACCGAGCTTAACCGTGAATCTGGGTCTGCGCTATGAAATGACGACCCGGCCGAAGGACGCCAACACGGTTCCGAGTTACACCGTAAACTGGCTATAGCGTGGCCGCCGCTGGATTCCAGGAAATTACTACCCTGGAGAATTGCACAGCGAGCACAACTGCATGCGGACCGGTTGGCGTCGATAGTCCGATTCTCTCCAATCCCACAACTAAAAACTTCGAACCGCGCGTCGGCCTTGAATGGGATCCCTTTCACGACGGCAAAACAGCCGTGCGTGGCGGTTTTGGCATGTTCGACGTGCTGCCCTTGCCTTACGTGTTCGGCTTGAACACGGCGGCCACGGCCCCATTTCAGATCATCGGCTCAGACACAAATGCAACCCTTGGAACCGGCACTCCCGACACCAATATCAGCTTTGACCCGCAGAAGATTAGAAATCGATACATTGATCCGCATCCACACCGCGCCTACGTAATGAACTGGAACGTCAATATCGAGCGCGAACTGCCCGGAAACTGGACGGTATTAGCTGGCTATGTGGGATCGCGCTCGCTTCATCTCTCAGCTGCTGCCGACGACATCAATCTGGTTCAGCCCTCCAGCATCAGCGGAGTAGGAGTTGTCTTTCCTGTAAATGGGAATCGAATTGACTCGAACTGGGGAGGCGGCGCTGGCATTCGTCCCGTGAAGTTTGATGGAGAGTCCACCTATAACGGGTTTCAGAGCCAGGTGAAGCACAGGCTAGCGCAAGGAGTACAAGGACAAGCGTCCTATACGTACGGCAACTGCCGTGATACGAGTTCGGCGCCGGTCACCGGTGACACCTTTCTGAATTCGATTGCTGTACCTCTCATGCTGGTCAAATCTGCACGAGTCGGCGCCTGTGATTTTGACATACGTCAGACGTTCTCCGGGACATTGATGTGGGAACTACCAAGCCCGAAAAACTCATCAGCACTCGTATCCACACTCGTCGGTGGATGGGAAGTTGGAACCATCGTAACGGCCATGACCGGAGCACCGTTCACAGCGACAGTAGGTGGTGGCAATGACCCACTGGGGACCGGGTTCAATGGCGACTTCTCCATGGACTTTGCCAACCTGCTGTCGGGGTGCAATCCCATCAGCGGCGCCAAACCGCCGAACAATTACTTAAACGTGAATTGCTTTACCTCGCCCACGGCACCGTTGTCATTTACCGGGTGTGCGCCGAATTCTTTTCCGAATGCGCCACAGCCAGCGCCGAGCGGAATGCAGTCCTGCTCGAATGTTCTGGGCAACAGCGGCCGCAACCGCTTCTATGGACCGAGGTTGACCACAGTGGACTTTTCCATCTTCAAGAACACCCGCATCCCGGCAATATCGGAGACGTTCAATCTGCAGTTCCGGGCCGAGTTCTTCAACATTCTGAATCATACGAATTTTCTGTCGCCAGGTTTTCTGAATACCTTCGGACAGAACAATTCGGTCTTTGACTCGGACGGCAGCAGCTTGCCAACAGCGCTGAACCAAACCTCCACGTCGTCCCGCCAAATCCAACTTGGACTGAAGGTCATTTGGTAATTGGGAACCTGACCACGCCGCTAAGGTCTAGGCGGAATCTGGGAAAGGAACTGGTACGTTCGTGGGTGGAGGGATTCCTGTGGGATTGAATTCGACTCTCGAAGCTCGCGCGATCCCGCGAACCCAGGCTCTCGTTCGCAAAGCAAAGATCTGGGCAGTCGTACGCGTATCCAGCGGAAACTTCCTGGAAATGTACGACTTTATGGTTTTCGGTTATTACGCTACGGACATCGGAAACGCTTTCTTCCCGAGCGGCACTCCGTACCTGTCGTTGATGTTGTCTCTCATGACGTTCGGGGCCGGTTTTCTCATGCGGCCTTTCGGCGCAATCGTTCTGGGAGCGTATACCGATCACCACGGACGGCGTGCCGGGCTGATTCTCACCCTCGCACTAATGTCGGTGGGCATTATCACAATCGCCTGCACACCGGGATATGCGAGCATCGGAATTTTGGCCCCGCTGCTTGTGCTGATCGGCCGGCTGCTTCAGGGCTTTTCCGCGGGGATGGAACTGGGCGGAGTCTCAGTCTACTTGTCCGAGATCGCCACTCCTGGCCACAAAGGTTTTTATGTCAGTTGGCAGTCTGCCAGCCAGCAGGTGGCAGTGATGTTCGCAGCGCTGATCGGCGTTGGACTGCATTCGGTGTTGTCACCTCTGCAGATGACGATTTGGGGATGGCGGGTCCCGCTCCTGCTGGGATGCGCCATTGTCCCGGTTTTATTCTTCCTCCGGCACTCTCTTCAAGAGACCGATGAGTTCGCCGCCCGCAAACACAGGCCGAACACGAAAGAAATACTCCATTCGCTCATTTCTAAATGGGGAGTCGTAGTTACGGGGATGATGATGGTGACCATGACCACGGTTTCGTTTTACATGATCACCGCGTACACGCCGACGTTCGGGCAATCCGTTCTTCATCTGGCGTCGGTGCACACGCTGGTCGTTACGTTGTGCATCGGAGCTTCCAACTTGTTTTGGCTTCCGGTGATGGGCTCGCTCTCCGATCGGATCGGACGTCGCCCGCTCCTCATCGCCTGCACCTGTGTCATGCTGCTGACCGCTTATCCAGTCATGCTGTGGTTGGTGCACGAACCCTCGTTCACGCGTTTACTTCTCGTTGAACTCTGGTTTTCTTTTCTCTATGGCAGCTACAACGGCGCGATGGTTGTCTTTCTGACTGAAATGATGCCCGTGAGCGTGCGGACCTCTGGCTTCGCCCTCGCCTATAGCCTCGCAACCGCCATTTTCGGCGGATTCACTCCCGCAATCAGCACGTATCTGATTCACGAGACCGGCAACCGGGCGGTGCCCGGGTTATGGCTGTCCGCGGCAGCAGCCTGCGGGTTGGTTGCGGCAATGATCGCCAAACCGGATCCCGGATCAACTCGGCCCATTTCCTACGCGGAATCCGCCGTGGCAGGATCGGTCTCCTGATGGTTTACTTCCAATGGTATGTTAGAAGCAGTCGCACATCTGTACAGGACCATAAACTATGAATCAGCCAAGTATTTTCCAATCCATACCGTCCATACCGTCCATACCTGATCATGGCAATTCGAGTGAATCAACGTTTCTTTTGTGACTCATGTTCCAGATGTGATAAAAGGTAAGTAACGGTAAAGACGTCGGTTTTCAGCATCTTATTGAACGCAAAGAGTCTGTCCGAAAGAGCCTTTTCGAATCCCACTCTCTCCGCCAGTTTTTTGTTGATACCAATAGACTTACACGATGCGCTGACGTCCACTGACGTCCATTAACGCGGCATCGCCTGCCGTACCACTCTTCCATGCGCCTCCCGCATCGAGTCCATCATTCCTCCGCCATAGGTATTCAGCGTGGTCTGAATGGATGCGTGCCGCATGAGTTCTTTCTGCACCGTAAGCGGCTCGCCATTATCTCCGAGCCACGCCCGGTAGGTGTGGCGAAGTGTGTGCCAGCCGATCAGTCCTAAGCCGGCTTTGACTGCGGCCGGGCTCAGTTGGTTGTGCTGCATGTTCCAGGGTGTGTAGGGCTTCTCTCCCGCCATGTAGGGCGATGCGAACACGAAGTCCGAGGCGGCGGAAAACTCGGTCTTCCGCCTCCACTCGAAGATCACCTCCGCCAACGCTGGATCGAGTGGCAGCGGCGCCTCCGAGTATTCGGTTTTCACATCGTCCACGCGACCGGCAACGATCGCGCGGCGAATGTAGACGGACAGGTTTTGCCAATCGAAGTCGCTCCACTTCAGAGCCACCAACTCCGAGCATCTCACGCCCGTGCAGAGGGCCAGGATCACCATGGTGTGACATGGTTCCCGGTCAACTCGAGCGACGAGGAGCGAAAACTCCTCCGGCGTGAGGACTCGCGGTTTCTTTCTCCGCTTCGAACTGCCCTCGATTCGCACCAGAGACATCGGATTGCGGTCCGCGGGCAGGTACTCCCACAACATCGCACAATCGAAGATCCGGTGCATGAGCCCTTTGATGTGACCCCTCGTTTTGCTGGCCAATGGACGCTTGCCCCTTTTGTCGAGGATCGTTCTGAGCCAGTCCCGAACGGCCAACGGTTTTACTTGGGTGAGCGGGAATTCGCCCCACCTGGGGCGAATGTGATTGTTGATGTAGGAAAGATATGCATGCTGGGTCGAGAAACGCTTCGGAATCTCTTCCTGCACATACCTCTCAAGGACCACGCCAAATCTCTCGTCTGGTGCTGCTGGTTGGTCTGTGTTGATCTTCATTCTCAGGTAGGCGACCTTCGAACACCGGTCCACCGCAGACCTCGTTGGATATTCATTGGTTGTGCCGACGTCCTCTGACATCCGCTTGCCGGTCGTATCGCGCCAGCGGAATTGCCAGATTGCCGGACCTCGGGCGCGCTCTTTCAATTCAATGGTTCCATGTTGATATCTCGTCCTCACTGATTACCTTTCCTCAGAAGGACGCGAATGGCGTATCAATGCTAGCTGTTCTTCGCGCCACCTGACAATGGCCGAGGCGGTGGATTTCCAGCGATAGCCAATTCGGAACACGGGAATCTTCTTGGCCTCGGCTAGCCGCCGGCATTGCTCGGCTGAGCAGTCCAAAATCTTCGCGACTGCCTTTAACCCGATCGTCGGTTCGTAGCGGCCATCAGAGGGCTCAGACTCCTCTCGCCGGCCGATGCCAGGCACGATGGAGAGCTGTGAATGTTGACTGGTTGACATGGCATACTCCATAACTGCCGCAGCTGGGACCTGCGGCTTCTGTTTGCGAGGTTTTATCCCGCTTCTCGTCTTCGGTCAAAACTGCCCTCGTTCCCAGGCCAGGGAGGTGAGGGCCGGTTCCGACTGAAAATCGTAGGGCTTGGTTTGGAAGGTCTTCCCACTGCTGGACGTACGGAATGTAGGCAGGCTTCTTGGCTTAGCGCATGGCTCCTCGAACGACAGTCTTACCGATTCCGGTTTAGCTGAACGAGAGGTCCGCCTGTGGAGGATGAGGCGAATCCAGGGGATGTCAGCGTCTCAGATAGATTCAGAACCGACTTCCCGAGAACTTGGTGGGCGCCGGAATTTACTATTAGCAGGTTCAGGCTGGGAGACTACGATGAAAATTGTTGCTCGCGTTTCGAATACAGTTTCCGGTCACACTCTTGAGGTCGAGACCGATGGTCGCAAGCAATCTATAGCAATCGCTCCAAAGACCGCGGGGCGAGGCTCTAGTGTCAATGGAGGAGAACTGCTGTTCGCCGCGCTGGCAACATGTTTTTGCAACGATCTCTACCGCGAGGCGGCAAAACGAGGCATCGAGGTTCAGCACGTGAACGTCGAGGTTACGGGGACATTCGGGAATCCCGGCGAGCCAGCACACAATATCACTTACCGCGTGCGCGTGGATGCGGACACCCGTCAAGACACAATTGATGATCTTATTCGCACAACCGACACCGTAACGGAAATCCAAAACACTCTTCGTGCTGGCTGCGCGGTGCGATTGGAGCAGGCATGAGTCCGGTCACTGACAAACCGGTCACAGTTCCCGGCCGCGAACTTGAAGAAGAAAAGAGACCCGGTGAATCGGAGCCGCCACCTATCCGTTGCCCGCTCTGCGGTTGGTCGCCTCGTAAGCAAGACAAATGGTTTTGCACGTGTGGCCACAAGTGGAACACGTTCGACACGGGAGGAGTATGCCCTGCCTGCCTGCATCAGTGGACTGAAACGCAGTGCCTCTCTTGCAGTCGATGGTCGCCGCATTCCGACTGGTATGCGCACTGAGCAAACGTCGATGACGGGCAGGACTCACTTTGCAATCAAAGAAAGGCCCCAGGACCCCCTCAGCCACCCGTGCCGCGATGGTCACAAGCACGGGGTCTCCGAGGCCTTCCTGAATTGTTCGCAAAAGGCATCAGGTTTTGTATCAACATGTCTGGGAAATGAAGCTGGTTGTGAGAATTCTATATAAATTATTGATTCTTATATGGCAACTTTCGTGGCCATGGTTACATTCATGGCCTTGACTATCTTGGCCATGACAGATATCATGGCCATGACAATATGCCGAAGCTATCCAAATCCGAACGAGCCTACGAGAACCAGTTGGTAGATCTTTTCCGAGACTCCGGTTGGGAGGTTCGCCGAGAGCCCCAAGTCCATGGCGAAGCGGATCTCGTCGTCAAGAACGGCAATCTGGAATACGTGATCGAGCTTAAACGAGCTCCTGAGTCACGCCGAGATCGGGTCGTTCCGCTCCTCGCCGAAGCCATCCTGCAGGCGCAAGCCTACGCTCATAAGGTTCCTCAAGCTCACGCATTAGCCATCATCGCATCACCACAGCTATCCTCCGCCGTTGTCGATCAGGCCCTAGAATTTCACCGCAACTATGCTCCAGATGTTGCCGTAGGATTCTTCGACGATCGCGGATTCCGAGTGTTCCGGGCTGCAGGTCTCGAATCGCTGAATTCACCGCCTCCGGAAATCGATCAAGGAAGACGCGCTGTTCCGGAATCGCAGTCCTACTCGCTTTTCTCGGATCTCGGACAGTGGATGCTCAAGGTGATCCTGGCCCAGCACATCGAGCCCCGGTTCCTCAACGCTCCCAGACGAAAGATTCGCAACGCATCCGAGTTGGCCCTGGCAGCCGGCGTTTCCCAGGTAAGTGCCTCGCGCCTAGTCCGTCAGCTCGAAGCCGAGGGCTTCCTTGACCGGTATGCGGACCAACTCGAACTAGTAAGAATCGAGGATTTGCTTGAAGAGTGGCAGGCTGCAGGACGCCGAGCTTTCAGGGAGATTCCCTGCCGCTGGGTGATTCCTGGCCACGGAAGAAAACAGCTTGAATCGGCGCTGCACGACTATTCAGCCCGGCATCTTCGTCAGCAGCCAGCCGAAAACTATGGAGAGAGAAGTTCGCCCCGCGTCTGTTTAGGACTTTTCGCTGCCGCGGAAGCTCTTGGCGTAGGTTTCGTTCAAGGAGTTCCGCCAGTCCTTTACGTCGAGCGCATGCAGGCGGAACTAATTCAGCAGCTTGGCATTTCTCAAGAGAGAGCCATCCAGGCCGACGTTTATTTGCGAGTCCCATCACACAAGGAAGCCATCTTTCGCGCGGCGGTTGAGCACAAAGGTGTCCTCGCATCGGACGCCCTGCAGGTCTGGCTCGACGTGTCGAACCATCCCTCACGGGGGAAGGAACAGGCCGATCACATTCGGGACCAGGTCCTCAGTCCTCTGCTCAGCCGTTGACGGCACTATAATGGCAACCCATCGCTAACGAAACCAATAATCCTGATCTTGATCGCCTGGCCAAGCTGATTGAGGCCCTGGATCCCTGGCTCTCTCAGGTGGTCATCGTCGGCGGCTGGGCACACCGTCTTCTCCGATATCATCTGCTCGCGCAAGCTGTTCCGCACGAACCGCTACTTACCAACGATACTGACGTCGCCGTTCCCCCCGCACTCGACGTACGGAAACAGGATTTGCGCGATCGGCTTATCAGAGCAGACTTCAAGGAGCGTTTCCTGGGAGACGACCGGCCTCCGACCACGCACTGGGAACTCGGGGAAGAAGGCGGTGCTTTTTATGCGGAATTCCTAACACCACTGATTGGGAGCGAATACGACCGGAAGGGCAACCGCCGAGCGACGTCACAGGTGGGTGGGATTACATCGCAAAATCTACGTTACGTGGAATTGCTGCTGGATTCGCCATGGACGGTCGAGTTGTCCCATGGGAATGGTTTTCCATTTGGAAGGGCTAAACAAGTACGGATAGCCCACCCCACGCGTTTCATGGCGCAGAAGTTGTTGATCCACGAGAAGCGCGACCGGCGCTCTCGTGCCAAGGACATTTTGTATCTGCACGACACAATCGAACTACTTGGCGGATCGCTTAGCGTACTCAGAGAAGAGTGGAACCGGCTGAGGCAGGAGCTTTCTCAGGGTGCAATTCGCACCGTGGAAAGAGCCGTCGATGCGATGTTCTCGAAAATGACGGACGATATTCGGGGTGCCGCGCAAGCGGCTGCAGGCCGCGCACTGACCCCTCAAGCAGTTCAGGAGCTATGTCGGGCCGGTCTGAAAATTGTCTTCGCGGCTGAATCAAGACATCCCCGGCCATAGCATCACTCCTTTTGAAATCCAGATCGCTTCACCTCGTCGCTTCATGGGAGAGTCCCCAGATCGGGAGAGGCAGGTGGTTTGGTCTTCGAATTCAATGGGGCGATCAGGTCCGCGAAGGCTCTCCGACCTGGGGACCTGTGCGGATGGCTGCTCTGGGAGGTAGAAAAGGGGCCACGAGTTTCTGCGCGAAAGGCTCACCAGCATGACCTTATAGCACTATTAACTGCACTTTTGGCCCCACTACTAGCTGTTCTTGAACGCCGTAATGGCGAGGCAGTCCGCATCATGCAAGACACCGATACGACTCGCGAACCTGAAACCGTTGAGTACTTCGCGCGGCATTACGTTAAGATGCGATACGTGGATTCTGCGATAAACCTCTTGAACAATGCAAGCGCGCTGGATTCATCCGTGCACCCGAGACGCTCCAATGCGATGAGTGGCTATCTACGTTGCGGCGTCATTCTGGTTCCAGGCATTGATGAGAGCGGCATGTGAGTCATTTGCTGAGACCCCAGGCGGCGCTCGTAAGGTCTAGGATGAGCACAGATCGTTACAATGGAGGCCTCGCCTCCACGAGTCGATAGGCAGCGAGAATCCAAGCACCCTTTCGATTCGCGGCAGACCTGGGCGACGGAAAAGCGGTGGATACGGAGGCTCATCGAGGGAGGAGTAGTTGAGCCACTGCGGCTTGACAGCACCAGAAGAGGAGGGTTTTACAGACTCGGCCCTCTTGGGTGTAGTTGACATAGGTCTGGTCCTAACTTAAAGTGCCAACCATCAGTGAGTTGGCCGGAGCGGAAGGTCTGTACGTTTCAGCTCGAGGGGGCACCTTCTCACTGCTTCCCTGTACGTAAGTTAACGAAGATATAGACGCTCGCCCGCGATGTGGCATGGTCACTGCGTCTGCACCGCGGACTCTGCAGGTCTCTTCGCTTGAATCGCAGGCGCAAGGGCTCTGTCGGGGGAGGAAGTTCTTGATGCGCATTACTACCCATTGTCTCGCAGTACTGCTTGTCGCTTCGTCTTTGGAAGTCAATAGCCCAGCAATCGAAGATCTGTAGCGGACCTGGAAGCCAACCTTATTGCAATGGCATCAGCGTCGGAGCGCCCAAAGTATTTGACAACCGCTCCCTGACACTGATGCTTGAGGCGCTGAACCAGACCCTCGAGAGTCAGCAAAAGGCATACGTTGATCAGAAGAGTGTGCTCAACGCCCTTACGAATTTCCAGGGCCTCAGCACGCAGGAGGTGAGCACCAACCTGAGCGTTACATCCCTTCCTACCGCAAGCCGTGATGTATCGACCGATCTGAAGACCGGCAATGTGGATGCAAATGGGAATCCCACATGTTGGTGCTGATCATCCTGGGTGGAGTGATCCTTGTAGCACCCATGTCGGCGCAGTCGTTTGAACTGGCAAGTGCAAAAACAGGAAGGATCCTCGGTACCGTGGTGGATACGACCGACGATCGGATACCCGGCGCTACGGTGGTCCTCCAAGGGCCGGCAGGCGATCGTCTCACAGCCGTAACAAAGGACGATGGAGCTTTTGTATTCGACCCGGCGCCGGCGGAAATCTCCTACCAGGTCACCGTCACTGCTGAAGGATTTGCAGACTGGAGTTCTTCCATCACGGTCGAACCCGGCCAGGATAAGACTCTTCCCGAGGTCAAACTTCGCATTCTGGCTGTGCAGAGAGCGGTTACCGTGAATTATTCGTCGAAAGAGGTTGCTACCCAACAGCTCAAAGCTGAAGAACAGCAGCGCGTTTTAGGCTTTATTCCTAATTTTTATGTGACTTATGAACCGCATCCGGAGCCGCTTACCACAAAGATGAAGTTTCAGCTAGCCTACAAAGATCTCACCCATCCAGTCTTCTTCGCCCGCACCGCTGCATGGGCAGGAGTGGAGCAGGCCGGCGGTCTTCGTAATTACCCCCGAAATGCAAGAGGATATGGAGACCGGTTAGGGACGGGCCTCGCCGACGGCGTTACCGAAGGTTTGATCGGCAATGCGATTCTGCCGTCGGCAGCGGTACAAAGAAGTCCCGGGCGCTCCACGCCATGTTAGCTGCATTTATCTGCAAGGGAGACAACGGAGCGTGGCAGCCGAACTATTCTACGTGGGGCGGCAGTCTGATTTCTTCTTCTGTTTCCCTCGCGTACTACCCAGGTTCGGACCGCAACGCTCGGCATGTATTCGGAAACTTTGGAATCGGAATGGGCTTGCATGTTGCTGGCGGATTGGCTCAGGAGTTTATCTTGAGCAAATTCACAAGCAGGGGTAAGAATTAATAAGGTATTCACGCGACCGATGACTTTATGCCCGAGAAAGCGCAATTAGATGGCGCCGAGGCCGTTACATGCTTCCAATGCGCCTTTCTGCTGCAGCCCCTCGAAGAGGTTGCCATGATTGAAGTTCCGCCTGCGGCGTCTAATCATATGGCCAGCGTGGTCGTGGTCGTTTCGAAGGGAGGGAATCCTGCAGCGAGTCCGAATCGCAAGACACGTAGGACTGATTGGTCTGATTGCCGTGTTCCTTCTGCTCTGCACCGCGCAGTCTTTTGAGCCAGCGCCGAAACTCTATCGTGCCAAGCCGGAGGACGTTCCGCCCTGGGCCGAGCAGGGGGATTTTCGTTTCATCCGATTGGACGGCGGACAAATCGAGAGCTGGAAGGCCGAGCGGACGTGGTGGGGCAAGAAGTTCAGTGCCGAAGAGAAGGACGTGCTAACCCACATCTATGACCGCGATTTCGAACAAATGCTCGGCTTGCTCAAGCAGGCGGAGTTCAACTGGATCTGGGTCACCTGGAGCAGCGGCTGGTCCTTTAAGGACGAAGAGCAGAACCGGGAGAACCTGAAAAAAGTAATCGCGCGCTGTCATGAGAACGGTATCCACGTCTCGGCCTACCTGTCAGCTTCCAACATGTTTCGCAAGAGCGCCTTCCGCGACGACCCGGAAACCAAGAAATACGGCCTGTGGATGTACCACATCCCTTTGTTCTATGCCGGGCCGACTAAAGCGGATCTGCAGATTTCCTGGGACCGCCGTCTGGCCGACGCACGCAAGCCGGGCTGGCGCGCCTATCTCCTGAGGAAGGCGGAACTGGCGGTGGACGCGGGAGTGGACGCGATCGTCTGGGACAACATGATCGGTTACAACAATGGCCTAGCCCAGTTGCTCGACGACACCCAGCGGATGGCGGAGCGGAAGGCACGGGAAACCGGCCGACCCAAGGTCCTAGTTGAAGCGAATATCCATATTGCGCCGGACCGGTTTGCGATGAACGACATAAATGAGGTGATCTGGGAGGAGGACGGCAAGGACACTCCGGGGGTGTGGAACGGTAAATGGCAGGTGGACAACGCGCGCAAGATCAAATTCTTGAGCGGTGAGAAGCAGCTCTGGCAGCCCCTGAAGTATGAGAACGATCGGTACCACTGCGGCCCGCGCGAGCGCTGTATCCCCAGCCCGGCCGAGCAGAAGCTTTCCATCGCCGAGGCCTATGCATTCGGCGCGGCCACCTCGCGCAACATCGAGGGTCGATTTCTCTCCGCTCTTATCAAGGGCGAGCCGGAGGCTCAGGAGGCTTGGACGGCCATCGCTCAATACAACCATTTCCTAGTCGTGCATCGCGACCTGTATCACCAAGGGGTGCCGGTGGCGCGGATCGCCTTGATCTCCGTGAAGCCACTGAACCCGCTGGCCGACGAATTCCTCAAGCAGAGTGTTTTTTTCGAGACCAAGGTGCTCGCGCACCTAGACAAGGGAGTCCCCCTGGACCGGTTCAAGGTGCTGGTGATGCCGGCTGACCTGCCCAAGCTCAGCGCCGAGCAAAAGGCCCGGTTGAACACGTTCACCGCCGGCGGGGGCGTCATCATCAGGGCCGGAAGGGCGGAACCGAGAATCGTGGCACGCGCCGAAGCCGCGGCCGAAGGGCCTCGCCTCAGCCTTGAGCCGCGCGGCTACGTGCTTGGCCAGTTGACTCGGAAACCCGACGGTCGAACTTTTATTCTTCACTTGCTCAACTACGATCCCCAGGCCCCGGCAGAGAACGTGAAAGTCCGACTGGATCTGCGCGGGTTGGTCCCGGACCTGAGCCGCTGTGGCGTCCAAGTCAACGACATGGTCGCGCCGGACCTCATCAGTTCCGTCACGACCATCCGGCTCTCTTCACTAGTAAGCGGGGTTTCGCGTTCTCCGTCGCCGACACTATCGACCGTATAGTAAGTGCCGTGGAGGTGCATCGGGTGGTTTCCTTGTCCAGCATTGATCCAGCGCCAGTGGACTGAGTCGCCAACTGTATAGGTCAACCGCTCTGTATACGGCCATGCATGGCCATTGATTACAATCGCGTTCCGGCCCTGCGTGAACGGATCGCCGCCCAGTGCCCTCAATTCAGGCTTTTCCCACCACCCAATGACGAAAACCCGGTCGTCCATTCTCGTCCCCGGCGGATCGACGATGAACGCTCCGTTCAGTTGACTATCGACGCCATAGCGTTCTGGAAGAGCTTTTCCGGTCGTTGTCGCCCAGTAATAATAGGTGCCCGGTTTACCCGCTACGAACCGAATTTTCCGACGTTCTCCGGGCGCGAGTTGTACTGTGTCATCCTGGCTGCCCGGTCTTGTGTTAAGACCGTGGACAACCAGAGCAGCGCCATCGATGGCATTGCGAAGGTCGACAGAAATCTCCGTTCCCTCGGGTACTCGAATCATCGGGCCGGGAATTTCCAAGGGTTGGCCGGCCTCTGCGAACGCTTGCACTTGGAGCGAGGGGCCCTCCCGCTCTTCCGGGTGCCACAGACCTAACCGCGCTTCCAATTCGATGGTCAATACGCCATCTCTTAACTGGCCGTGGGGTAAACGGTTGTCGTTTGCCTTGATTTCAGGGATGTCCTGTGATGCCATGCCCGCGAACAATGCGGTCGGCACCACCGCAGCAACAAGGAGGAACAATAAAACACATCGAGCGGAACGCATGACTGGAATACTTAGTCTTTTTGCCATCACATTGTGCTTGCAGCTGTGACCTTTGTCAAAAACGAGAAATCAAACCCTGGCGTCCGTTTGTGAGCCTTCTGCAGTGCAGCGCACCTCGACCAACGATGCGAATTAGCTATTCGGAATGGATCCTCGGCCACGGAAGTTGGAACTCCGACGCAGGCGCCCACATCTACACAAATGACGGAAGCAAGCTTTCCCGTAGTCTCAGTCGCGAAAGTTCACAACGTACAGCAACCGAAGTGGAACAGGAGCTGGCTGCGCCGAAGGCCGAATCGGTTAGCCAGCGAGGGGGACGGCCCTCCGAAGAGGAGCAACGTCATCGTCTCGGAATAGGACTCGCATGAGGCAATAAGCCGGATTGGCCTCAACTCCAGGAAACCTCAAGGTCGGGTAGTGCATCAGGGCTTGTCAGGATGTACTCATGACGATCGAGTTTCGTGCCGTCGAGGCAACGTATCACCGCGTCATGGGCAGCGCCTAGCTTTTGGTATCCAATTTCCCCGCGATTCGCCGGCTGGGCTCGTTTCCGTCGAAGTACCCTATACTGATTGCCTTCGTGCCAAGGGAAGAGCTCGTAGGAATGCCTTCGGAGAGATCCAACAGTTACCACGGATGTATGATTTTGGGGTCATCGAATATGGATCGTAGGGCGATTGACGAACAGATTGAGCGACTCCTTAGCAGCCGGACGTTCGCCAATAAGGGTCAAGTGCGCAAGTTGTTAACGTTCTGTATCAGAACATGGATGCGGAAGCTACGTTGAAGCCGGACGACGTGATCAAGGAATTGTGGCCGGCGGAAATCAGGACGAAGCGATCGGCAGATGTGGCGACAGAGGTGAATCGACTGCGCCATGCGCTGAAATCGTATTACGAGCAAGAAGGTACGGACGATCCGATTACCATTTATCTTCCGAATCGTGCGGCAACCGCTGCCGAGTCAGCGCCTGAAACTCGCTGGATCGCCGCGAAAATCCGTGAAGGGTCCGAGTCGAGCGGGGCTGCCGAGACCCTGGACCGCGACCTGGTGCATCCCGACAAAAAGCGGAAGATCGCGGTCGCCGCGGCCGTATTGGCCGTGCTTGGCATTTCAGCGTATGTCCTGGTCCGAGCCTCCTCCCAGTATCCTCAGCCTCAGTTCGGGCGCATGGAGGGTACGAGGCTGCGGATTTTCGACGCTGCGGGGAAGGAGCTGTGGAGCAAGAATTTTCCCGATGGCTTCGGCCCCGACTGGTACTACAACGAGACGATGTGGGGCCCACACATATGGTTTGCTGATCTCGAGGGTAAAGGTCATACCAGCGTTCTTTTTTCTTATTCACGTGCTGGAACTCCCTTGAAACCGCAGTCGTCTACACTCATCTGCTATTCCGATCGCGGTAAAGAAAAATGGCGCTGGAATCCCGGAAGAGACTTACCGGAACTCAACGGGAGTCCGGCCACCTATATGACTCATTCCCTTCAAATACTGAAGGCCACCAAAAACAGACCCGTGAAAATCGTGGTTGCCAGCCAGCATTTTCCTTGGTGGCCCATGCAGATCGCCCTCGTCGACTCCAACGGTAAGACTATTTCTGAGTACTGGCATTCGGGGGGCTTGGAATTCATGACATTGGCTGACTTGGATGGGGATGGAAAACAGGAGATTATCGCCACGGGGGTGGCCAATGGCTATGACCACAAGGCGGCATTGGTCGTGCTCGATCCGGGCAAAGTCTTTGGCGCCTCAACCGAGACGCGGCCAGAATTCCAGATTCATGGAATGGGCACCGCCCAGGAGAGACTGCGCCTGTTGTTTGAAAGAAGTGATTTAAATCGAGCTTTGAACCAGTTCGATATAGCGATGCAGCCTACCTTTGACAACGGCATCCTGCGACTCACTGTTGCGGAGTGCATCACGCCGCCCACTTATGGGTGCCCCATTTGGTATGAATTCGATAGGAACTTTCACCTGATTGCAGCTTTTGCCGGCGGTGATGAATTTCGCAGCGCTCATAACCGCTTCTATCAGACCGGGAAGGGCGCTCATACCCTTAGTGCCGAAGAGCAGGAGGCTTTCCGTAAGGTTCGCTGCCTCGTCGGTTGTAAGTCGGAATTCGTTCCCGTAGGAGAATTAGTCCCATAGAGCCGCATTTTGCAGCGGCAGTGGGGAATTCATTGCGATTTGATATCAATTCTACCTCGCCATCATTGACCCTTCGACCATTGCCTGAGAATATCGGCTGCTGGGAGGTGTCATTCTTGCGGTTCAGTTGAGTGAACGTCCCGGAACGTCGAGTAGATCTGCCACAAATTCTGTTTCGGCCCTTATGCCGATATCGACATGGCTTCGAAGTAAGTCGATAACGCCAGAATCCGACGCTCTCCCCAGCAAAGGACAATTTGGGGGAAGCCATGCGTGTACGCATTTCGACCTGCCCAGTCTCCACTCTCATCCGCCGATGCATCCTTGCGATCGCAACCCTGGCCGTGATCGGTGTGCCGTCGACCGCAATGGCGGGCGATAAAAAAGCGACCCCGGTTACGCTACAAACCATGCAGACGGCCGATATTCTTCTGGTCACCATAATGCCTGGGTCAGCCAGAAAAAACGCGATCGACAATGCCGCGCGCGCTGCCATGCAAAACATTCCCGACCTGCATAAAAAGAAAAAAACGAAGTGACATGAAACGCAGACGCGGGAGATCGGAAAGCCGCTCTCCCATCTTTGTGGCTTTCGGCGCGTCAGGTTGATTGCGGAGCGGCTATCGATCGCAAATCGGAAGAGAGGTCAGTCGCATGAAAGGGTCAAGCACCAGCAGAACAGTTTCGGTCGCCATCATCGTATTCATGATCGCGCTTCCAAGTCTGCTCGCCGGATGCGGAGCTCTCGGAGGCCACAGCGGAGGCGGAGGCAAGATCCTTACCCCACCCGTGAAGGGGCTTACCGCCACCGCCGGAAACGGCATGGTAAATCTGCACTGGGATCCGTATCCCGGCGCAACTTCTTACAACGTGGCACGCGGAACTACGAGCGGCGGCGCTTGCCCAGCTGGCTGCAACTATATAACGAATGGAATGCGAATCCAACGACCGCACCTTCATACACCGACCCCGGCCCGGTGAACGGTACTACTTACTACTATGTGGTGAATACCAATTGACGGCGGAGGCAGGCTAATGAAAATGGTGAACCTAGCATGGAGAGTTACCGCGGGTGCATTTTGCGCCCTTTTCTTTTTCGGAACTTCGGCAGTTGAGCGGGCTCATGCGCAAACCGAGACCATACTCTTCAACTTCACGAGCGCAAGCCCGCATCCGGGCGGTCCTCTGCTGTTGGACTCAGCCGGCAACATTTGGGGCGCGTCGCCGGGCGGCGGGCCGGTCCCGGGCGGTTACGGCACGGTGTACGAGTTGGTCAATTCGTCCGGAAATTACACGCAGCAAATTCTGCATACCTTTGGGGCTACGGGCGATGGACTGAATCCGTATGGCGGCGTGGTCATGGACTCCGCCGGAAACCTGTACGGCACGACGAACAAGGGTGGCTCGGCGGGCAGCGGGACGGCGTTCGAACTGGTGAAATCTGGCGGAGGCTACACCGAGAAGGTTCTCTACAGCTTCGGAGGCACGGCCAGCGACGGAGCCAATCCGGAATCAGCTCTGCTGATGGACTCGGCCGGGAACCTCTTCGGCACGACGGCGGCTGGGGGCGCATCCGGCTTTGGAACGGTGTTCGAGCTGGTCAACACCTCCGGGAGTTACACCGAGAAGGTACTCCACGATTTTGCGGGGCCACCCAGCGACGGACAATTCCCACTTGCTTTGCTCATGGACTCCTCCGGCAACCTGTACGGCGCAACGAACGGCGGAGGCACCACAGGCAACGGGACGGTTTTCGAACTGGTCAACGGTTCAGGAACCTACACTGAGAAGCTACTCTACAGCTTCACCGGCCCGCCCAACGATGGAACGGACCCCATGGGTTTCATCATCATGGACTCGAGCGGCAATTTGTACGGCACGACGCACGCGGGCGTCGCCTCGGTCAACTGCTGCGGCACCGTATTCGAGTTGGTCAATAGTTCCGGAAACTATACTGAAAAGCTCCTTTACAGCTTCACCGGGGGCGCCGATGGATCGTCCCCCTATGGACCACTGATCCTGGACGCTACGGGCAAATTTTACGGCATTACAACCAATGGCAACGGAGCCGTGTTCGAATCGACCAATTCTTCCGGGAGCTACGTAGGGTATGTTCTCCACGCGTTCACGGGCCCCCCTAGCGACGGGGCCTTTCCGGGTCCCCTGATCCTAGACTCAGCCGGCAACCTGTATGGCATTACGAGCGACGGCGGCCTCAACGGCTACGATGACGGTTTCGGGACTGCCTTTGAGATTCCCAATGCGACTGCGCTGAGCGTCATCTTCACTCCCAACGCCCTTAACTTCGGCGGGCGGCTGATGGGGACGCCAGGCACAAAGCAATCAATCACTGTCACCAATATCGGCACCGCTGGGCTCACTTTTGGAGGCAGTGCGGTGACACGTTCCGGGGCGAATTTCGCGGACTTCGCGATCACTTCAGATGGTTGCAGCGGGCATACGCTCGCACCTGCGACAGGCACTTGCACAGTGGGCGTGACCTATACTCCCAGCATTCTCGGCGCTGAGGCCGCCTCGCTCAGCTTCGCTGATAACGGTTTCGGCCATCCGCAGACGGTGCCGCTCTCTGGGATAGGGCAAGACTTCTCGTTGACTCCCATCGATACGACGGGGACCGCCACGCGTCCCAGCTCGGCCACGTATGAGTTCTATATAAATCCGCTGGGCGGCTTCACCGGCCAGGTCACGGTTTCGTGCTCGAGCTTGCCCCCCAATTCAGCCTGCCTGCCTGGCCAGCCGGTGACTCCTGATGGGAACAATCCCATTCAGAGTGGAGTTGTTGTCGAGACCAACGTGAGTTTTCGGCAAGCGTGCGTGACGACGCTAACTGGCGCTGTTACGTTCATTGAGCCGCCGATGAGCGGTCGAGGGCGGGCCCATGAGCACAGCAGTCATTCCCGAGCCAATCGCACAGTTACAGCGTCAACTGGATCAGATTCGTAGCAGCCAACCGCGGGGGAAGAAGCTGCCGGATTCGGTGTGGCAAGCCGCCGTCGAACTAGCCCGGGAACATGGTGTGTATTCGGTCGCGCACCCGTTACGGCTGGACTATACGGGGCTGAAGAAACGACTCGATGGAGTTTCCCATCGCCGACGAAAAGCACGCAAGCCGGCATTCGTGGAACTGATCGCGCCCCCTTCAGCGATGCTGCGAGAGTGCTTGATTGAGTTCGAGTCGTTGCGCGGAGGTAAGGTGCGCATTCAGTGGAAAGCTGCCGCACCGCCGGATTGGATGAACCTGCTGCGGGCCTGGCGCGAAGCCGAGAGATGATTCAGATCACGGCGCAGATGCGCGTACTGGTAGCCATCGAGCCGGTCGATGGAAGAAAAGGGATCGACTCTCTGGCGCAACTGTGCCAGGAGAAACTGGCAGAGGATCCTTTTTCCGGCTGTGTGTTCGTGTTTCGGAGCCGGAGCGGGACGGCGATCCGGCTACTCAGCTATGACGGCCAAGGATACTGGCTGGCGCAAAAGCGTCTTTCGCGCGGGAGATTCGTATGGTGGCCGCAGGCGTCGGAACCAGCCAAGGCCTTGGAAGCCTATGAGGTGCAATTGCTGATGGCGGCGGGCGATGTGTCGCGGGTGCGCGCGGCGCCGATGTGGCGGCGAGTGAGCGTGCTGAAGTAATCAACCTCGCGACGAAAAAAAACACGGCGTCCCCCTTGCGTTCCAAGAAAAACCAGTTCATACTGCGGATCGATGGCCGAGTTCAGATATCGGGGCCGGAAGATCAGCCAGGAAGACATCCTTTATATACGCGCCCTGATCGAGCGGCACCCGCAGGAAAGCCGCCGCACACTATCCACCAAGCTCTGTGAAGCCTGGCAGTGGCGCCAGGCCAATGCAGCGTTGCGCGACATGGTATGCCGCGGCCTGTTGCTCATGCTGGACCGTGCCGGCCAGATCGAGTTGCCGGCGGTGAGTTACGTGCGGCATAACCCGCTGGCCAACCGGGCCAGACCGGAGCCGGCGCGGATCGATACCACACCCATCGCAGGCAGTCTGCGCCACCTCCAACCGCTGGAGTTCGAACTGGTTCGGCGCACCGGTAAAGAGCCGTTGTGGAACAGTTTGCTGGAGGAACATCATTACCTCGGCTACGAGCAGCCGGTGGGAGAACACTTGAAGTACTTGGTGTTGGGGCAAGGACGACCGGTCGCCTGTCTGGCATGGTGCTCGGCTCCGCGTCATCTGGGCAGTCGCGACCGCTACATTGGCTGGAGCGCCGAACAGCGCCGCCGCAATGTCCGCTTCCTGGCTTACAACACGCGATTTTTAATCTTGCCCTGGGTCAAGGTGGAACACCTGGCATCGCATATCCTGGGGCGCATGGCGTTGCGGATCTCCGCGGACTGGCAGCGGATCTACGGACATCCGATCTACTTCCTGGAGACGTTTGTGGATCCGGAACGATTCCGCGGAACCTGTTACCGTGCGGCCAATTGGGTGGTGCTGGGCAAGACGACGGGGCGCGGTAAACAATCGAATAGCTACGTGCCGAACCGGTCGATCAAACAGGTTCTGGGATATCCGTTGGCGAAGCAGTTTCGCGAAATGCTCATGGGGTGAGGATGAAAACCGCCAGGCGACGGGTCGATGTAAATCTGGACGAACTGGACCGGGTGCTGGACGGAGCACGGCAAGCGCCGTTGAGCGAGGACGATTACGAAAAGCTCAAGGAGGCATTGCATGCGCTGGCGGCGATGCTGGTGCAGCCGCGCAGCACGGAGAAGACCAGCGCCGTGCTGGGAAAGCCGGAAGGCGCGGAAGCTGGCGCCGGGACTCAGCCGGAGAGCAACGATTCCCCAGCGCCCGGACATGGACGCAATGGCGCGGGAGCGTTTGTCAGTTCGCGGAAGATCGCGATTGCGCACCCGCAGTTGAAGCACGGGGATCGCTGCCCGGAGTGCGAGAAAGGCAACGTATACGGGCAGAAAGAACCGAAAGTGCTAGTGCGCATGGTCGGGCAGGCGCCGCTGGCCGCCACCGTCTACTCGCTGGAACGGTTGCGCTGCGGTGCCTGCGGACAGGTGTTTACCGCACAAGAACCGGAAGGAGTAGGTCCGGAAAAATATGACGAGACCGCGGCCGCGATGATCGCGCAACTCAAGTACGGCAGCGGGACCCCGTTCTACCGGCTGGAGCAACTCCAAGGTCAGCTGGGGATTCCGTTACCGGCGGCGACGCAATGGGAGGTTGTGGAAGAGGCGGCCGAGTTAGTTAAACCGGCGCGCGACGAGTTAATCCGGCAGGCAGCGCAGGGCGAGGTGGTGCACAACGACGACACCAGCATGCGAGTGTTACGTCTCGCGCGCGAACCGTCGGACGAACGCACGGGTGTGTTCACCAGCGGCATCGTGTCCACCGGCCAGGGTTGGAAAATTGCGCTGTACTTCACCGGACGCCAGCATGCCGGCGAGAACCTTGCCGACGTGTTGCAGCAGCGTGCTCGGCACTTGGGCCCACCCATTCAGATGTGTGACGCGCTCTCGCGCAATGTTCCGAAGCTGGCTGCGGGGGTGGAGATTTTGCTGGCCAACTGCCTCGCCCATGGAAGAAGACAGTTCGTGGAAGTAGCGGCGAACTTTCCCGACCAGTGTCGCTATGTCCTGGAGATGCTGGGCCAGGTGTATGGTCACGAGGCCGAGGCGCGAGAGCGTGGTCTGGGGTCGGAAGAGCGCCTGCAGTTTCATCAGAAGCGTAGCGGCCCGGTGATGGAGCAACTGCATCACTGGCTGGAAGCGCAGTTCGCCGAGCGCAAGGCGGAGCCGAACTCGGGGCTGGGCGAGGCGATTACGTACTTACTGCGACATTGGCGGCCTTTGACGCTGTTTCTCCGGCAAGCCGGGGCTCCGTTAGATAACAATGTCGTCGAAAGAGCATTGAAGCGGGCCGTTCTGCACCGGAAGAATGCTTTGTTCTATCGGACGCTGAACGGGGCGGAGGTGGGTGACCTGTTCATGAGTTTGATTCACACTTGTCAGTTGTGCGGCGCCAACTCCTTCGACTACCTGACCGAGTTGCAGCGCCACGCCCAGAAACTGGCGACCAGTCCGGCGGAGTGGATGCCGTGGAATTATCGCGAAACCCTGGAGCGGATCGTCTCTCTATGAAGAAACCCAAGAAGGACCCCGCTCGGGAGGACCGAATCGACAACGAAATCATCGTGGACGCTTAGGGACCGGAAGAGCAGATGATGGGGTGGTATTACTACCTCGATGCCAAAATCCGATTTCCGTTTCAGGCTAAGTGCATCGCTACCACGGTCGTTTCACCGCTCCGAAAGGAAGAAACCGTCCAAGTCCAGCGCATGGCACCTGAAGATGCCTGTTCTTCCGATATCGTGCTGATCCGTTGGCACGGTCGGACTATGGCAGTTCCCCTGTCACAACTGGTCGCTACTGATCCCGACCAATCCGCTGCCGAGGCCATTGGCGACTGGCATTACTGGGTGGCGCAGGGCCACTGCTTCTGAACCACGCTGTCCCCCAGCGACTACGCAGCTTTACCGAAAACACACAGACCAACGCATCTGCGGAGGCGATTCCGCGCTCGCATAACCAATTCTCTCCACCGCCGGCTGCGCTGTGGATCTTCTTCGCTGGCTTGGCGGGGACGTCGTTGCTCGCTCGCAAACGCACCAGGATTCGCGTGCTCGCTCCGTTCACGCTGTTGGTTTTGGCAGCGTCGTGCGGAGCTGCGGGAAGCGGACACTCGGGATACCACGGCCCGCAGACTCCGACCGGGACGTACACCATCACGATCTCCGCGACTTCCGGCGGCTTGACCCATAGCTTCAACGTGACTTTGATCGTTCAGTGAGCGCAAGGGCGTGAAGTGGCCTGCGCCGCCGATGAGGCACTTCCGCCTGTAGTGGAACAGGCGACACGCCAGGATTCTGCCACTTCACGGTGACCGGAACCGATCCCGCTGGTGTCGTCGAGAATCAGGGTAGATGGGTTGTGGCCGGCAATCCTGCGGCAAATCTGACGATTGCTGGCGGGAACAATCAAACCGCCATGCACAACACCGTTTTGCCCGTACCACTTTCCGTGAGCCTTGCGCCGGGGAGTTCCGGTGGATCGAATCCGTCCAGCGGCGCAAGCATATTCTTCAGAGCCAGCGCCAGCACACTGTCGAACGGGACCGCAAGCGGTTCCAAGATGATTGCGACTACAAATGGCTCAGGCGTCGCGTCGGTCACGTTGACGCTGCCTTCGAGTGCGCAGACAGTTACCGTGGGCGCCGAGGGCCCGGATGGCCTCGGTCATCCCACTGTCACATTCAGCGAAATCGCGCAGTGATGCGATTTGGATTTTGACTCGTCATTGGAAGGGAAACTCTGATCCGGGCTCCGGACATTAAAGAGATGCAGCCTGGGTCGGTGGGACCCGACAACTCGCGGATTGTCGGCCACTCGGGAGCTGGAACTCTGACTCGGACGCAGGCGATACAGATTGGACCTGTCTCGACAGGGGATGACACGGTAGAACACCAATATCTCGACCACCTTCGTTGGCTCTTTTCAATTGATCACTGAGCCGTGATCCGTTTGTGATCCGTTAGTACTGCTTACCACTGCCTTCCACTGCTTTACGGTGCCCGCCGTGCGCTCTATGTTGTTGAAACTACGTTTTCGAGTAAATTCGAATCCCACTCTCTCCGCCAACTTATTTAGAATCAATAATTTAGGATGGATTTTAAACAGGAGTGCCACCCACTATTCTCGTTTGCTTATTCTCTTTAGAATCAATGAGATCAGGTATCGGACGAAGCGATCGATGTCCATTAAGCACTGATTTAAGCGTTTGTAAGCAAAGATTCTCGGAACGTGCTCGCGTGATTAAGAATGGGGCCAGGCCCGAAGTTAGGAGACAAGTGATCCGCTGCCCTGGCGCTTGATATCACCCAAGCCTATTTGTCGATGATGGAGAAGGGGCGCCGTCCTCTGTCGGAACGATTCGTACGCAAGGTGCTCAAGGTGCTGAATCTGCCGGCTACGGCGCTGCCGTTGCGATCTGAGGCAGTGGCGATGCCCGTGTCTTCGCACAAGCGCGATTTCAGCGCCGAACTGGGGGCGCTCGGTTATCCGGGATTCTCCTATCTTCGAGGCAGGAGACGACGGAACCCCGCGGAGGTCTTGCTGGAGGCGCTGAACGAACCAAACCTTGACGCCCGTGTTGCCGAGGGGTTGCCATGGTTGGCTATGACCTACGTTGATATGGACTGGGACTGGTTGGTTCGCAACGCCAAGGTACGTGATCGGCAAAACCGATTGGGATTTGCTGTCTCTCTGGCGAGTGAAGTGTCGGAGGGAAGGAAGGAGAGCGAGCGGGCGAGAAAGCTTCGGTCGTGCTTGGGGGTTTTGGAGAGAGCCCGGCTTGCACGCGAAGATACCTTCTGTCACGACTCGATGACCCAAGCCGAGAGAGCATGGCTGCGCGTGCATCGCTCGCCCTCTGCGGCCCACTGGAATCTCCTGACCGACATAAAGGGAGAAGACCTTGCTTACGCATCCGAATGAAAGCATCCCGGAACCATGGCTCTCGTTCCTGCGCGAATTATCGTAGCGGCTCGTCGGACAGTTCTGCGCCTTTCGGTGCCAATAATGTGGTCTGCCCGACTTGAAATGGGCTGCATGGCATTAGTCCTCATCGCGGAGTTCCGGGTTCGTGCTCTGGATTCAGGGTCTCTCCGTTAAGGATTATTTCGCCACGCGAGACCCTGTGTCGGGAGCAGCCTATTACCTGCTGCTCATGGTGTTTGCCATCATGCCGCGTCTCGTGTAATGGACGACGGGTCACGGGGCCGGGTTCCTCAAGAAAAATCCCGTTACGGCCCAGATTCCCGTAGTCGTATTGAGCAGTCTCTCGCAGAAAAATGAAACAAAACTGAAGAAGGAAGGATCCACGGCTCATTTCGAGAAATCGAAATTATACTTGGACACTGACACTCAGGCTTTGATTGAGCCCTCGATTTGGTCTAGACGGAAGCACTTCCCGCTGCTTTCGACCGAGCCTGGCCAGGTTGGTTAGGTTGGCGGCTTGCCAAGAGTTGCTCAACTGACACTGAGTCGACCGGTTTGGAGAACAGGTAACCCTGGCCCAGTTCGCATCCAAGGTTTTTGAGCATGGCCATTTGCTCCTGCCTTTCGATACCCTCCGCGACCACTTTCAGGCCAAGGCTGTGCGCCAACATGATGATGATGCGCACAATTTCGTGTGTCTCAATATCCCTTTCCATGCCCGCGACGAAAGTCCGGTCGATTTTTAGTGTGTCAACCGGAAAGCGCTGAAGGCGGCATAGAGAAGAATAGCCCGTGCCAAAATCGTCGATGCTCAGCTGGACGCCCAGTCCCTTGAGTTCCGCAAGCACAACCGCGGATCGATCGGCGTCCGCCATGGCTATATTCTCAGTGATCTCCAGATCTACAGTTCGAGGATCCGTGTCTGTCTGTTGCAGAATCTCGCCAATCTGCGCGGCGAGGTCGGGCAGTGCGAACTGCTTGGCCGTGATATTTACGCTGATGCTCAAGGGGACCAGCGGGTGAAACTGATCTTGCCAGCGGCGGAGTTGCTCGCACGCATCGCGAAGAAGTTTGCGGTTAAGGGGCACGATGATCCCGATCTCGTCGGCGACCTTGATGAATTCCCCCGGCATCACGATGCCTTGTGGACGTTGCCAGCGCGTGAGGGCCTCGAATCCCACGATTTGACCGTCCTGCAAGCTGAACAAAGGTTGGTAGTGGACGCGGAATTCGTCCCGTTCAAGAGCCTTGCGCAAGTCCGTTTCAAGCTGTAGACGCTTGACCGCATCCGCTTGCATGGCGGTGTCAAAGACCTCACACCGGGCTTTGCCGGCGCGCTTGGCGCGATACATTGCAATCTCGGCATCGCGAAGCACGTCGCTGGCCTGCGTGCCGGTGCCGCTGAAAACAACACCTGTGCTCGCCGTGAGTACAATCGGGTGGCCATTCACACTGAATGGCACAGCCAGACGCTCCTGAATACGCTCGGACATCCGGATAGCGTCGCTAGGATCCCGAAGTTCTTCGGCAAGCACGACGAACTCGTCGCCTCCGGGGCGAGCTAAGGTGGTGTCCCCCGCCAGGCTCTGAGCGTTTTTTCCGTTCCGCGGACGTGAAATCGTGTCTGCTCCGCGCAGGCACGCCTTCAGCCGCTGCGAGATCTGCACGAGGAGATCATCTCCAGCGGCATGGCCCAGGCTGTCGTTGAACACCTTGAATTCATCAATGTCGATGAACAGAACGGCGAACCGGAAGTCGTGATGCCGACAGGAAATCGCAATGGCGCGCTGCAAACGGTCCAAAAAGAGGGCCCGATTGGGGAGGTTGGTTAGCCCGTCGTGAAAGGCGCGATGTTCAAGCAGGGCCTCGGCCCGTTTGCGTTCGGTGATGTCACGATTCACGATGACCAGACCTTCGGTTTCACCGTTGCGCCCGGGAATCGCGCTCGCAGTAGATTCGAGAACGCGCCACGTCCCGTCTTTGTGGCGGATCCGGTATTCGAGCCGTTCGCCACGGCCCGTGCGATGAGCCTTCTCGGCGGCCTCCAGCACACGCACCTGGTCATCGGGGTGAACCTGCTCGATCGAAGACGTGGTGGCCAATTCCTCAGCTCCATAACCGAGCATCTTTCCGTAGGCGGGGCTGTTGTAGAGACGGTGCCCCTGCCGGTCGACCACAGCGATCATGTCGGCGGCGTTTTCCGTGATGAGCTGAAAGAGCCGCTCCCGCTCGGCCAGGCGGCGGCGCATACGCTGAAGTTGCAGATGTTGATAAACAGTGTAGATATCGAACAAGAGGACGAGTGCGACCAGGCCTCGTACCCACTCCCTTAGTGTCAGCGAAGAGAACTGGTCCTTGGGCAAGTGAAAGCCAGGTACTGTTAAGGAGAGTATGCCAAGGGTCAAGACTACAGTGACCGCAACGGCGTATCCCCAAAGCCACCACTCGCGGCCTTCCACCTGGCGGATCGGGCTCGAATTCGGGTCGGAACCGGGTCGGAGTTGAGTTGGCTCGGTCATGATAGGTTGTCCACGTTCACTCTCTCGCAGAGCCCGGGGCGATAGGCGCGCACACCCATTTTGTCCCGGAACCGCAATGGCCCAGACAGGTGGTTACCCCCAGTTACTACCTTCTATTACGATCTCGCAATTGTCAGGTGGACATTCACCAACGTAATCTCGACACATGGAACAGCACAGCAAACCAGACGCATCCGGGAAACAGCTCAGAGGCGCTGGCCACTTCAAGCGGGTCAGGGGAGAGGACCTTATGAAATCGATATTAGTCTCGGGTTTGGCGGTGCTGGTACTGGCCGGAGTCGCTGTCGCGAAGGATCCACTGCCGAATGCTCCCAGCGCGGTCATGGCGGAGAGCGAATACATCGAGTCTTCCGTTTCGACTTCGGTCGCGGCTCCTGCTTCGAAACTGGCGGAGACGAAAATTGTGAATACCACGTTCGTTAGCCTCGCACTGATCTCAACCGGCAGTACGTTTGCCGACTCTTACACCACGCTTTTTGCCCGCGAGAACTGGCTGGCGGGAAAGAAAGGCGTTTGCAACCTGGAAGTTCAGTCGGCCTATCTGTACGGTACCCACCCCACCGTCGGTCGCACGTACGCCGTGGCCTCGGCCAAAAGCGCCGCTTCCGTATTTGCCTCCTACTACCTGCGCAAGCACCACAACAGGTTCTGGAGTCTGCCCCTGGTTGCCAATTCGATCATAAGCTTGCAAGGCGTGACCCAGAACATGGCTGCTTGCAACTGACCTGGCGGCAGCTTCGCCGGAAGTTGATCTCACTGCACGATCAGCGTTAGCGGCAAGGAGTGCTGCAAGGATCCGGATACTCCAGTAACCGTGATTGAGTATGTTCCGGGAGTGGTCCCACCGCCTTGTGGTGCGATGCCGGTACCGCCGGCGCAGGCGGACATGACCAGCAAACCCGCAAGCAGCAGAATCAACGCGAGTAGAGCAGAATACTTCTTGTTCCGGCTCGGTGACTTCCAGCGCTTCGACCCAGCCAATAGTATTCCGAACATGCCAAATCCCTGGAGCTGCAACCACATCGCATACACTCTCTGCTGTCGCCCGGGAAAAAGGGGCAGGGCCTCAGCCGCGGATGACGATGAGGAGGTGGCGATCATTAGAGAGACTTTAGTCGAGGTCGAGCCTGGGGTCGCTGAAGCGGGCGATATAGTGCAAGTGGAATGGGCCGGCGCTCCGCTACATATGAGTTTGATGGCATTCGCAAAGGCTCCGCCTACGGCAGCGACGGTCAGCGTGTAGTTCGCCGTAGCTCCAGCGTTTACCTCCGCGCTGAGAGGCGAGCTGGCTAGACTGAAATCGGACCCGGGGCCGGAGAGGGCGACTATTTGAGGGGTTCCGGCTGCGTTGTCACTTATCGTAAGCTTGCCGCTGCGGCTTCCAGCGACGGTGGGAGTGAAGGTCACATTGAATGTGCAACTGGAACCCGCGGCAAGACTACCGGGACAGTTATTAGTCTGTGCGTAATCCCCAGCGATTTGGATGTTGCTGATGGTCAAGCTCGCATTACCATCATTGGTAAGCATGACCGTCTTTGCCGCACTCGAGACTCCCATCGGCGTGCTCGGAAATGTAAGTGTGGTTGGCGTCAGGGCGACGACGCCACTTCCCGAACCAGTGCCGGATAGCGCAACAGATTGGGGACTTCCCGCAGCGTTATCAGTGATCGTGAGGGCACCACTGCGGCTTCCAATGGCGCTTGGAATAAAGGTGATATCAACGCTGCAGTTGGCACCTGGGGCGAGGGTAGCTGGACAATTGTTGGTTTGCGCAAAGTCCCCGCTCACCTGCAGGCTGCTCAGATTCAGCCCGGCAGTCCCGCTGCTGGAGAGAGTGATGGTTTGCGGCGAACTCGAGGTTCCCACTAGTTGATTGGAGAATGTCAGGCCGGTGGGAGTCAGTGTGACTGCAGGAACACCCAAGCCGGTGCCGGTGAGATTGATGGTGTGGGGCGAGCCCGCGGCGTCATCTTGAATCAGAACTGAACCCGTGCGCGGTCCTGCCGCCGTGGGCGTGAACGTTACAGATAAGGTGCAGCTACCGGCAGCCGGCACACTAGTTCCGCAGTCGTCGGTCTCGGCAAAGTCTCCGCTGACCGTCGCAGATGAAATCGTAAGCGGCGCGCTGCCCATATTGCGCAAAAGCGTGGTCTGCGGCTGTCCTGTTTGGCCAGCTAGCTGGGCCGGGTACTGAAGGAGGAAGGAGCTAGCCGAGAAGGCCGGTGCGGATTGTGGTTCGATCTTGAGCACGAAAGCGTCGGAGTTCCCGCCAGGTGACTCTTGGAAGCCGGCCGAGGTGACCGGGAAATCACTGGATAGAGTCTGGCCAGCCACATAAAGACTGCCTTGCGCATCCAGAGTGAGACCGAAAGGATATTCATCTCCAGTTCCTCCCAGGAAAGTAGCAAAGAGTTCCGTAGTTGCACTCGGATCAATCTCCGCCACCAAAAGGTCATTGCCGCCGGCGTACGGTTCGATGCCATTCGCCATCTCAAAAGAACCTCCCGAAGTAAGGCAGGAGACGTAGGCATCATTTTTTCCGTCGAGCGCAATCGCCTGCGGGTAGGCAAAGTTGTAAAGGCCCAAGAAGGTGGAGTACAGCAAAGAGGTCCCCGTCGGATCAAACTTCGTCACGAAAGCAGTACCGCATCCCCCCAAGTAAACACCCGGGTCACAAATGCTGGTGGACGTAATCGGGAACGTGCCATCACTCGGGGCATATCCCGTCACGTATGCCGAGCCGGTACTATCCACCGCAATGCCCGCCATTTCCGTCGAGGCCCCGCTTGATCCATAGAAGTACGTGGAGTAGTCCAGATTGCCCGAGCTTGTAAACTTGCTCACAAATCCGATCATCGTATTCAGTGGCGCCGAATCGGTAGTGAGGTAGGCGCCTTGCGTGACCGGGAAGTTGTAAGTATTGGTGTTCCCAGTGACGTACGCACTACCGTTTGCATCAACGGCTACTCCATAAATAAGACTGAACGGTGCAGGCCAGCAGGCGCTCTGTCCGCAGGTTTGGACGACATTAGAACTGCCGCCCAGATACGTTGAGTAAACGAGAGATGACCCATCGGGGCTGAACTTGGTCAAGAAGCCATAGAGCCCATACAAGCCGCCTTGATTCGGGGAAACTGTGGCTTGATTTGCATTGACTACTGGAAAGTTCGCTGATGAAGTGTCTCCGGCAACGTATATATTTCCCGAACTGTCGAGGCTGACGCCATACGGCTGGTCCCAACCATTCCCTCCGAGGTACGTCGAATAGAGGAGTGACGAGCCATCGGCAGATATCTTGGTTAGAAAGCCGTTGTTGTACCCCGGCTGAGAAGCCTGATAAGGTTTGACCACAGGGAAATCGCTCGACGCCGTTTGCCCCGTTACCCAAACCTCGTTTGCGCCGTCCAACACCAGAGCTGAGCCATAGTCTGGTCCCCCGCCGCCAAGGTAGTCGGCATAAACCAGGTTTGATCCGCTGGGATCAAGCTTCGCTATAAAGACATGGTCTGTGCCGGTTGGTAGTGAGCCTAGCGTGGCTAGCGGGAAGTCCGGCGAGTCTGTGTATCCTGCGATATAAACGCTGCCAGCACTGTCAACTGCAATTCCGGATGGCTGGTCATTGCCACTTCCACCCAAATATGTTGAATACACAAGCACGGGGTCGATCACCAATGGCTTGGTTGAGTCATAGTGGGCGACGCGGAAGGCGACGTGGGACGAATCTGTCACGACATATCCGCCATCCACTGGCAGCCTCTGGCTGTTGGACTTCTGGTATATGGCGGGGCACTGGAAGTGAAGTTCTACGCCGCTTGTCTTAAGAACCAAGTTGCCTTCCTTGTCCAGGTCGATTTGATTAGCGCCTTGTATTTCGAATTGAATCTGGGCAGGATTCGCCTCGGGCAGGATCTCGAAGTCGTACTCAAGCTGTCGATGGTTCGCGTAGTAGACCAAATCAATTCCTGGGTAAACGTTCTTGTAGCGGACCTTGGCATACGTCGGTACGTTGGTGTGCCATTTCGTGGGATCCTTTCCGAAAAAGTAGTTGATTCTGCCGGGCTGTGGGTCTTCGCCTACGACGACCGGAGCTTTCGCTGCTCCCAGCAGCCTGAACTGCAGCGTCGTACTGGCGGAAAATTGAGCAGGTGTGGTGATGGCTGAGGTTCCCGAATTGTTGGTTTTGAGGCCTCCACTGGGGCGCAGAGAAAGGACCATACTGCCGGCAGTGAGAAATGCTGTATACCCCTTGCCGCGTGAGAGAAACTTGACTTGCGAGCTAGTCTGACCCTGGTTTGCCTCGAATGTCAAAGGCAAAGTGTTGTTGATGACAGCGGCACTTCGATTCTGCTGCTGGGCGAAGGACACAGTGGCCGCCAGCACGCTGACAGCGAGTGTCCTTGCAAATGTCCTTGATCGCATGCCCTTCCTCCCACTTTTCAGTGTTCTCACGCAGCTTTTACAAGCAACGGAAATAAGAAATGGTTCGCCAAGGTCGAACATGCAAGATGAAGGCCGAAATACCAGTGGGATTCCGAGGCGGTGTAGGTCTAGGACGATGTTCGACTTATGCCGAGGCTCGGTTCACCGTGAGTCGTGAAGCTACGCTTGCACTCGTCTTTGTTCTGGAAAGTTGTCCGTCTCTTGTACGGCGCAGACCGCCAGGAGACGACGTCCGAACGCCGAGACCGCTGTAACAATGCCCCAAGTAGGGGCAAGACCGATGATTAACCAATGTATCGTCGCCAAAAATCCGAAACGCTCTTGCTCGAATGCTGCGGAACAGTCTGCAGAGCCGAATGGTATTCAAGGCTGCTCTAACACTGCGGCCTCGTGCGACGACTCAACCCGGTTCCGGCCGCCGCGCTTCGCTCGGTAGAGAGCGTCATCGGCTCTTCGCAACACTGACGCAACTGTTTCCGAAGGTTCCGCCGCTACCGCTCCCATGCTGACGGTGACAGTCGGCTTTCCTGGGCCGGATAGGACAGTCTCGCGGGAGACGAACGCCCGGATTTCGTCAGCCCGCCGCACCAAGGTGGGCAAGTCACATCCCGGGATGACCAACAGGAATTCCTCTCCCCCATAACGTCCAACTCCGTCGTACTCCCGCAGACTCTTGGAAAAGCGCATCGCGAGTTCTTGCAGGACCAGGTCGCCGGATTGATGGCCGAACTGGTCGTTGACGCTCTTGAAGTGGTCCACGTCCACCAGGACCACGCCCAGCGGCGTTGCGGCCCGGCGCGCGCGCGCCAGTTCGCGGCCCAGAAATCCGAGGATTTCTCCGCGGTTCCAAATCCGCGTCAAGAAATCATGACTCGCGGCGAACTGTAACGCGTCGTTGGCTGAAACAAGCTTGTGCTGTAGTTCCACTATCCTCTTTCCCACTAGAAGTTTGGCTTTCAACTCGGCCGGGTCGAACGGCTTGGCCAGAAAGTCGTCCGCACCGGCTTCCATTGCTTCCAGCATTTCATGCCTCTGATTCTTGGCGGTTAGCAGTACCGTATAGATATAGTGTTCGCCTTCCGCTCGACTGCGTAGACGACGGCAAAGCTCGATACCCTCAATTTCAGGAAGCACCCAGTCGAGCAGTGCCAGCCTGGGCCCGTCCTGCTTCAGAAGCAGTTTCCATGCCTCCTTGCCGTCCTTCGCACTCACGAAGTCGAAGCCCCATTTGCTCAAGTGATCTGTTATCGTGCGCCGGTAAAAGGCGGAGTCTTCAGCCACCAGGATTTTCACCGTAATCTCTCCACGCCACTAGATTTGACAGACTCTCTCCGGGAACTTTCCGAGCGAGCGATGGTTTTCGCTAGGGCATGCGGGCCCTCCGCCAAAGCGCCTAGAGTGTTTCAATGAGACGGATCAGAGTGTCTGCGCTCTTCTCCAATTCCAGGGCCGACTTCTCGACATAGGCTGCGGCGCCAGCCTCCTTGAGCCGTGCCTCATTCCGCTGAGAGAGTCCCGTTAGGACGATGACCGGAATGTGCGCCGTCAGCGAGTCCTCTTTCAGGCCCTTCAGTACACCGGTGCCGTCCAGTCCGGGCAGCATCATGTCCAACAGGATGAGCGACGGGAGGCTGGTACGAGCCGCACGGAGCCCTTCTCTTCCGTCCGCCAGAGCGATCACGTTGTGGCCGGCCTTGGTCAGTGCTCTCTCTATGGCAACTCGTAAGAAGTAACTATCCTCTATAACGAGGATGTTCATAGCAAGACGCTCCTCTCAAGTCGCACGTCGGTATGGTGCGAGTTGCCGATGCTAGTCGACGACTCGTGGGCCGTCATGCGGGCGTGGAGCAAGTTCGGAACCGCGATAGCCGCTATGGTCAGCATAACGGCGAAAACGATGAGCACTTCGATCGGTGATAATTCGACCTGCCTCTTTCCACGAATCTGCGCTTTGCGTTCTGGCTAGGGACGCACCTTCTCTTTCTGAGCGCATGATCAACTTGAGGGGAGCAACTCCGATGCCACTGCGTGACTTGCTCAGCCGCTGGAGAAAGGACGCGCAGCTTTGGTTCTGGGGATTAGAGGGTGTTCCAGATCCACACACGAATCCAGTACTCAGACAAGCTAGTCTCTCGCTTCCGCGCGAACCATCAGGCTTGGTCATGGCTGGTAGCGCGAAACTCTCTAAGGAAGAGGATTAGCGGACTTGGAAACTTAGAAACGAACATCCCAGAAGCATTGAGAAGCCGGAATACCACGAAGCCGTTCGGGGTTTCTATCAGTGTATGTTTTCTTTTCCATCGGCCGCTGGGATTTCTGCCTCTTCCAGTCTTGCGAGTTGAATGGTCAGCCAGCTCTCCATCAACTTGAGCTCCATTTCAGGTATGAAGGAAAAGCAAATTCCAGCTCGGCCCTTGCGATCAGCGTTTACAACCTTGCCCGCGACATGAACCATTATGTTGCTAGCCGGCAGCAAAAAGCTCAGCGAAACCTGGTGGTCGAGATCCACCGGTTGCTTGCATTGCAGAGCCAGTCCACCAAGGCTGATGTCGCTGATACGGGCTTCGACCTTTCCACATTCTGAGAATCTGGCGATAACAGGAATGTCAACCGGACAACGGGCAGAACGCCGGCGCTGCTGCAGCATGGTACCGTAGGCGGCCCTCAGGCACCGCGTAACGCAATCGCAGTCTGAAGGTTTGTTGATTAGAAAATTGGCTCCGGCACGAAGCGCGGTGTACATATCAGGGCCCGCGTTCACCATGGCGAGAATTGTCGATTTGCTGTTCCACGAGGAGTTTCGCGTGGCTCGCAGCACGCGAGTCGGGTTGGAAGCGCCGTTCCAGTCCACAATGACGGTATCAAATCTGCGATGATTTACCGCATCCAGGACTGAGTTCAGTTCGGTCGATACTTGGGTTTCAATCGCGAACGTATCGAGAACCGGCTTCATGACGCGGAGAACGTGCGGGTCACCGGAACAGAGAAGGCCGTCGAGACGAACTGACGTTTTCATAGAGGCTCCACGACATCTCGCATTTCTGTCGCCAACGACAGTGAGGTCCACTAAGTTGTTGCAAGTAGTGGGCTTGTCATTATGGCCGTAACGTTAATGCCCGGCAGCTAAGTATCGACGCTGGAAAATAGTCCGATTCTTAGACGGTGTCCTCAGTAACAGATACGCTTTGCATCCGGCAGCATGAGACACACCGGAGCCGCTAAGCATTGCGCTCTTCATGACAACCAGGTTCCGAAACCCGGCACTTAGGAAGGAAAAGTGCCGATGGTCGGCATTGTGTGTGCCGATATATCGGCACTATCACAGCACAAGCTCTCTCAAACCCCGTGCGATGGTACATTTCCAAGTTTTCCCTTGACTCTGCTGAGGTTTCGTGACTACAAAGATATTTGCGTTTCCCCCTGAGGCATGATGCAGCTGAGTCAGCACGCTTGGGCTCTAGCTGATCGAAACTGAACTACTGCCAGTAGTTCCGTGCTCTGGGAGTGCGCATGGTATCCGCAAGATGGGAGAATATGGGTCGGCTGGCAGTTATAGTCGATCTTTCTGGGAAACAACCGCTCTTCTCTGTTCGAGCCCGTTCTGGGCCTCCTCTAGGTGCCCTGCGCACAAATGGCGCCAGCTCAGCTTCCGAGTCTCCGAATTCGTCACATTGCAGACAGCATCGAGGTAGGTTTCAACTATGAGCAAGCCGAACGCGACAAAGTTGCTGGCGATAGATGACGATCCTCAGACCCTGATGCTCATCACTGATGCGCTGGGGGAGGAAGCACTGGAGATATTGACGACGGAGGACGCCGAAGAGGGCTTCAAGCTGTTTCTGCAGGTACGCCCCAGGATTGTGTTGGTTGACTTTATTATGCCTGGAACCAGCGGGATGGAGTTGCTTAGCCGCATCCTCGATGCAGATCCAGCAGCCAACGTAGTCGTAATCACCGGACATTACTCGACGGAGTCAGCCATTGAGGCGATCCAGAAAGGAGCTTGTGACTACCTGACCAAGCCGCTGGATTTTCAGAGACTTCGCGATCGGATTTCGAGCGTCCTGACAGAAGCCGAGATACGCCGCAGGACGCTGCTGCTGGACCAGGAGCTGATTGAAGCGTGTCAGTTTGAGGGAATCGTCAGCAGAAGCCCCCTGATGCATGAGGTTTTTGCCAAGATCCGCCGGGTCGCTCCACATTTCAAGACTTTGCTCATCACAGGCGCTACCGGCACGGGAAAGGAGCTGGTGGCCAAGGCGCTGCACCGGCTTAGTCCGGCGCAACCAGACCGATTTGTGGCATTCAACTGTTCAGGATTGGTCGAAAATCTCGCGGAGAGCGAGTTGTTTGGCTATGTGAGAGGTGCGTTCACCGGTGCGGTCCAGGACAGAGCTGGTCTTTTTGAAAGCGCAGAACATGGAACCATCCTTCTCGACGAAGTGGGTGAACTCTCCTTGGCCGCTCAGGCAAAACTGCTTCGCGTTTTGCAGGATCATCATGTACGGAGAGTCGGATCCTCTGCTGCCCGTGCCGTCGACGTGCGCGTCATTGCCGCTACCAATCGAAACTTGAGAACGATGGTGCGGGACGGCGAATTTCGCGAAGATCTCTATTACCGGCTTTCCGTAGTCGAAATCGCGCTGCCACCCTTGGCGAATCGCCGTGAGGACCTCCCCCTCTTAGAAAGATACTTCGTACAACGATTCGCCGCAGATTACAAGAAAACTATCTCCGGTCTGACCAGAAGAGTACAGAGTCGGATGGCAACTTATCCCTGGCCCGGTAACGTCCGTGAGCTGGAAAATGTCATTGGGAATGCGTGCATGATGACAGAAGGTAAGTTCTTAGACATCAATGATCTGCCAGAACGATTACGCGGTGAGTTCAACGATCAATTGATGGCAGACGATTCCTTTCTTTCTTTGGAGGAGGTCCAGCGGCGCCACGTGCTGCGCGTCCTGGAATTGGTTGGCGGCAACAAGGTACGAGCGGCTGAGATCCTAGGCGTCGGCCGCGCCACCATCTACCAGTTGCTGGCGAGAATGAAGCTTGAAGGCACAGAGGAAAGTGCGTAAGTTGACCTTCGCAGCAGCGCTGTTGTGCTTTTCACTCTGCTTTGATTCGAAGGCACTCAAGGTCGCTTAGAGAGCGACCGGTTCTGTGTTGCCCCAATCCGCGTTAGCGCGTCGAGACGGCACTGGTGCTTATTGAGCTCCTCCGCTGCGGAATTCGCTATGTCTCGCATGATGCGTAAGCGTTTAGACCCCTTTGAATCGTCCGGTGACTCTTGCGCTAAGAGGTCGCAGTAGCCGACGATGACCGCCAGGCGATTGATGAGATCGTGGGCTAACATGCAACTAGGCTGGTAAGTGTCGTTATTTACGTTTCCCATAACTGCCGCGTCACTCTCCTTTGTGCAGTATGGCACTGTCTCGTGTTATGGTTGTGATTAAAATCACAGTCGCTAATTACTTCCGTCGTAGCCCTTCCGCCTGCACTGTTGAGCTCGGCGTTTCCACAACAGGCCATCTCCCCGAGTAAAGGAGTCCTGATAGGGCTGTAGGTGTTCCTTGTCTGTGCCCGCATTTCCAGCTTCGTGCCCGTCCAGGTCCACATGGCACCACAGGGTCATCGGGTTATCTCCTCCATCACAGACCCCACCGTGCAGACTTCCTGCAGCGGGTTCCTCCAGCAGGACCTCCGGGTACGTCCAGACATGGCGAATCCGAGGCGGCAGCAACGGATGACGTCGCAGGAGTTCGATATATCGCTCGCACGTCAGCCGGTTTCCGCGCGTGCGACGATTGAGCCACTTCCTCCGGATCCGTACGACGCATCACCCAGCGTTTTCTGCTGAATAGCTTCGTTCAATTTCGTGACATAAATCTGAATAGTAGGCGCGAACTGGCGATTGGTCAGGTAAGGTCACACGAGGGATCATCAAGTTGTAGCATAAACGACTGTGGCGACTTAGTTGCATGGGCGAATGTCTAAGTAGGCAGTTTTATTCGGCTTGTCGTGAGGACTTGATGGCAGGGCTTTGCCGAACAGTCTGCCACCTCCAAGACGAGAGGTTCATATGACACCAGACATGGCATTTGAGTGCCTACTTGTTTCCCGTGACTCGCAGGTAGTGTGCACCTTAAACCGGGTGCTCGACGACCTCGCGATCTGCACGAAACACTGCTATAGCGCTTCACAAGCTTTCTCCGAATTGATGGGAAGTAGCATCGATCTCGTTGTGATCGATTGGGAAGAAGAGCGCTCGGCCATTGAATTTCTGGATCGGCTTAATACCCTCGGCGGGACCAGGAGGCGAACCGTTGTCGCCGTTTCGACATCTGACTGTTGCGTTCCTGGTGCTTACCTGGTACTGAGGAAACCTGTGACTGCCGAGTCAGGTGCTCAGTCGTTTAAGGTTGTGTACTCGAGGATGTTGCAGGACCATCGACGCCACGCACGATACGTCGTGATGACACCGGTTATAGCTACCAGGGGACAGAATCAGTTGGTGCCAGTAACCATCACCAATATCGGTGATGGCGGAGTCGGCCTCAGCACCGCAGAGAGACTCACCATCGGAGATATGCTGACTTTTCGGCTATCGCTGCGGGAGGCGAGGCGGGCAATCTACATCGAGGCCCGTGTTCTCTGGACAAGAGATTACGGGATTTCAGGATGCGAGTTTGTCCGTATTCCGCCGGCTGATCTCGATATCCTGCACGGCTGGCTGAAGAGCAAATGTCAAATCAAACCACCATTGTTCAAGTTGTGACGAAAATGGATTGTGGTCAACAGTGTGACTCCGGCGGGGTGGTCCCCAAACTTGCCAATGCCAAGCCCAGTCGAACCAATACTTCCAGAGCGGACTGTGAGTGGCACTGAGTCGCTGGGAGACACTTTTCCAAAACAAATACAGGACGGTGGTCGGTAACCTCGACCGTAATTCCTGGCTAACATCCCCAACCCATGTCTCTCCTTGGGGTTGGGGAGGGCAATTCGAGGCCGACGGTTTTCGGCAGCTGTCTTGCAATGTTCGCGACTGTAGCTAGTCGTGTCATCGAGTTGCCCATAGAGAGGCCATGGTTAGGGTCTGATGCTCTCGAAGAGATGACCGAAATAGATCAGCAAATATGCGAGGAATAGTCATGCGGGACGAGAATCGTTCAGCCTGGAAGTCAGTCACCATCGCTTTCATCGTGGCATGCTGTGTACAACAGCTCCCCGCACAGACTTCGGAGACATTTGGCCGCTCTGGAAATCGGCTAATCGCTCATGCCCATGGTTCGGTGCCCCTGATGTTTGAGGCCAACCAGGGTCAGATCGACTCCCAGGTCAAGTTTCTATCTCATGGTGATGGATATTCCATTTTTCTCACTGCTGGCGGAATGGTTCTCGCGTTGCCCACTTCTGATGCAACGCCTCCAAAAAAGGCTTCAGTGTTGGAACCGAACCGAGTTTGGGCCGGACACTCTGCCCTTCGCCAGCAAGAAAACATCGGCCGTCGCAACAGGAAATCGAACATTCTTACGATCGATCTGGTGGGTGCTGCTAGCAATCCTGCTATCGTGGGTGAGGAGCCCTTGGTTACCAAGGTCAACTATTTCATCGGCCGGGATCCAAGCAAGTGGCGTCGGAATGTTCCTACTTATGGCACGATCCGGTACCGCAATGTCTATCCCGGAATTGACCTGGTCTACTATGGCAACAATCACAGAGTCGAATACGATTTCGAGCTTGCTCCCGGAGCAGACCCAGCGAAAGTTCAGTTCTCAGTAAAAGGCGCCGATGCTCTCAACGTCGATTCCGGAGGGAATCTTGTTCTGACCAAAGGCGGAACCAGACTCCTGTTTCAAACCCCGGCCATCTACCAGGAAATCAATGGACGTCGGGTTCCAGTAGGCGGTGCCTATACCGTGCGCGATGCGACTCACGTTGGCTTTGCTATCGAAGCCCATGACAATACGAAGCCTACAGTGATTGACCCCGTTTTGGTTTACTCGACTTTTCTCGGAGGAAATGGGGACGATTTCAGCGACGGAATCGCTGTGGATTCTCTGGGGGACGCCTACGTAGTGGGGATCACCGACTCTCCCGATTTTCCTCAAGCTACCATCGGTTCTTATACCCCTACGCAATTTCGGATGTTCCTTACGAAGATGAATCCGGACGGCTCAGCGCTTCTGTTCGCCGATTACTTCGGCGGCACCACTGGAAATGACGAAGCTGCCGCGGTGGCTCTTGACTCCTCCGGGAATGCCTACGTTACCGGCAGCGCGGCGTCCTCGGATTTTCCCGTATTACATGCTTACCAGTCCACACTTTCCGGCACCCAGGATGCTTTCCTGGTGAAGTTCTCCGCAGATGGTTCCTCAATCTTGTACTCGACCTATCTGGGTGGAACGAACTCGCAGTACTCTAACTCCATCTCCGTGGATCTGGCGGGAGAAGCGGTGATCGCAGGAGCAACTCAGTCGACCGACTTCCCGATGAAAAACGCCTACCAGTCCTCCATTAAGGTCGACCAATTCGGAGATTGGGGAGTGTACGGTTTCCTTACAAAATTCGATCCAAACGGCACCTCCCTCATCTATTCTTCATATCTTGCGGGCAACATCCTTAATACCAGCACTTGCAGTAACTGTTTCCCCGATTCCGAAATCCTGGGCGTTACCACCGATGGCACGGGGAATGCCTACGTCACAGGACTTACTATGACGTCGAACTTCCCGGTGACATCAGGGGCCTTCGCTACAGCCTATCCGGGTGACTACTTGAGTGATGTTGGTTTCGTCGCAAAATTCAGTAATTCCGGTGCGATTGCATATTCCACGTATCTTGGAGGGCTCACCTCCAATTTCCTGAATGCGGTCGCCGTGGATTCGACGGGCTCGGCTTACGTCACCGGATACGAAAATGCGAACGACAACTTTCCCATCGTTAACACCAGCATTTGCGATCCTTCTGTCGCCAACTGCAACGGTGCCGTCGTTGCAAAGCTGGATCCTACGGGGTCAAATCTCGTCTACTCCACATTTCTGGCCGCGACCAACGAAATGGCAGGCCAGGCGATCCAGGTCGACGCCAGCGGTGACGCCTTCATAGTAGGCAGTGATATCCAGTTCTCCTTGTCGAACCCGATCGAGGGATACGCGGGTGGGGGTGACGTTGTGGTTGCGGAAATCGATCCGACCGCGAGCACGCAGTTGATGGCGACTTTCCTCGGTGGACAGGGGTGGGAAGCAGCTTCCGGCCTGGCCCTCGACAGCAAGGGTGCAGTCTATGTGACCGGAGTGACACAATCCGTCGACTTCCCGGTGACCCGGTCCGTTTTCCAGACCGTATGGGGAGGCCAGACCGACGCCTTCATAGCAAAGATCGACCCGTTGACCAATGCTCCGGCTGTATCCATGGGACCTTCTTCCCTGACGTTCTCTGCACAAATCGTGGACACGACGAGTGGGCCACAAACCAGCACCCTACGCAACGTTGGTTCGCAGGCCCTCACCATCAGCGGCATAACCGCCAGCGGCGACTTCGCCGAAACCGATGATTGTGGTACCACAGTGGCAGCGGCATCGTTCTGTACTCTTACTGTTACCTTCACACCCACCGCGTCGGGCAGTCGCATTGGTGCGGTCACGATCGTAGATGATGCCCAGGGCAGCCCTCATTCCTTGCAACTGGCGGGTACAGGATTAGCCGCGGCTTCTCTCAGCCTTAGTCCCTCCTCCTTAATGTTCCCACCTTCTTCTGTTGGCACAACGAGTGCAGCCCAAGCCATCACCCTAACTAATGGCGGAAATGCGCCGGTTATCATCAGCGCGGTGCAGGTGACCGGCGATTTTGTCGCCACCGATAACAATTGTGGAACAGTCCCCGCTTACGGGATGTGCACCGTGCAGGTTGGCTTCACCCCTGACTCCTCCGGGACGCTCACTGGTACGGTGCAATTCCTTGATTCCGTGAGCGGCAGCCCGCAGGTAGTCACGCTCAGCGGGTCAGGCACTGATTTCGTTACCACACCTGTCAGTAACAACGCGTCGGTAAGCCCTGGTGGGACCGCCGACTACAAGCTGGATATCAGTCCGACCGGTGGCGCATTCTCCAATACCGTAACCTTCGCCTGCCAAGGATTGCCCGCAACCACCACTTGCTCGGTCAATCCAAGCTCGATAACGCCAGGAGCACATTCCTCGGCTGTGACGGTCGCGGTGACTACATCGGGTCCGGCCGCCAGTAGTGGGCAGTCGCACGCTGGGTTCTTGGCGTTTTGGATGGCTGCACCCCTCGCCATATTTGGTGTTTTAGTATTCGGCGCCAACCAATGCAAATGCCGGCCTTACTTCGCGACCGTTGCAATTTTCCTGCTCCTGTCGCTCGTCGGATGCGGGACTGCCACGCGGATAGCGCATTCGCCCTCTGCTTCGAACACGATCCCGGCGGGAACGTACCAGTTCAACGTGATCGGATCCTCCGGAGCGCTACACCACGTTACGACGCTGACGCTGGTTGTTCAGTGAAAGCCAGGCTGTCGACCATGCAACAGACTCGGCGGTGTTACCTGGCAATGTTGGAGGCCTGAGCCGCGTCTCTGCTGCATGGATAGGAAAATCAAAAGTCCGTTGCGAAAAGTGAAGTTCACTGGCGACTGGCGACGGCAGTGGTAAAGCTGAAGTGGACTCCAAACCATGCAGGGTGTGCAATCGCTTCTGCAAAGACTAAGCTGACAGGATTCGCCGAAATTGGTGCCATGCAGATTGATGAATTGCTGTCAGGATTGGGTGCTGTGAAGACCGATAACACTCCGAAAACGAGCACTTTGGTGCCCCGTTACTTGCGACTGTCCCCCAACTGGAGCCCCCTGCCAATAGCCATCATCGATATACCGCGGGACGCGGGTCACTCCCGCTTTGTCAAGGTGCAGGCCTAGCGGTCGACGTCAAGCAGCCTTGGGGATAGTGTCGCCAGCCCATGATCGCGCCGCAATCGTTAGAACAAAAATAAGAAGTGAGAAGCATGAACGCGGTTTCATTTCACTCCATCTCAAAGATGGTGCCACGACGCGCCGGAAGATCCAGGCGGCATAAAGAAACAGTGCCAGCCCACTCAGCGTTCCGACCAGTACCGATTGAACCCTTCGTAGTCCGAAGGCAAGTTCGCCAGGATGGTCCGCCGCAGTTCCAGAATGTCGACAGAGCCCTGTTTCTTGTACAAAACCTGGCCATCGGGAGAAATCAGTACCGTATAAGGCACGGCGGCCTCCCATGTAGGATCGAAAGCAGTCAGTTGGGCGATGCGCCGCTCATACATCTGCGCGATCGGGCAATGATTGCAGGTAAAGATCACCACCAGGACGCGACTCGCGGAATAATCAGAAAGTTTGTGGATCGCTCCATCGATGCCTGGAAGCTCGAAGTTCGGTGCGGAGGACCCAGTAGCAAGAATGGGATGCGCTTGCTGCGCCCACGCAGCCAGCGAAATCATCGCGATTGCGCCCAGGCTGCACAGACTACTGCACTGACTTTTCACGATACGTCCTCTGTTTCAGCCTTCATTGTCTGCTCCGCGGGATCGAAGGTGACGAAACCGCCAAACTTGTTCCGTCAATTACCGTCAGATCGCCGTCGAGGCCGAGCGCTACCGCTGTATGACTCCTGGGATTGACCGCGATGGCAAAGGGGGCTCTGCCCGTTCTAACCGTGCCCAGCACGGAATTGTTCGTCCCATCCAGAACGGTTGTAGTACCAGCGTGTGTGCTCGCAACATAGACCTTGTGATTGCTGGAATCGATCGCAATCGCCTGGGGATGCGGGCTGACGTTCACCGTACCCAGGACTGCGTTGCTCACGCCATCAAGCACCGTAACGTCGTCACTCGCATAGTTGGCAACAAAAACCCTTCCCGAGGAAAAGTCCACCGCGATCGCACAGGGAATCTCTCCCGCATTCACGATTCTGGTCGCGTGAGAAGTGGCGTCGATGACCGTCACAGTCGCATTGCCCGCGCTCGCAGCGTAGATCCTTTTTGTTGCCGGGCTCACCGCCACCGCCCAGAGGTGATTCGCGGCTTCTATTTTGGAGATCTGGTTATTCGCGCCATCAAAGACCGTCACCTGCGGAACCTCATAGTTGATCACGTAGGTGTTCTCATCGAGCGACTCCGCGCCAACTGCATCGCCCACGCCCGCTTGCACAGTCGTGGCAATGTTGGTTTTTCCGTCGATGATCACCGTGTCATTCCCGGACGTCCGCGAAACGTATACCTTGTTCGTCTGTCGATTGGCAGCGATGGTATAAGGAAGATCGCCAACCGGGACCGTCGCAAGTGCCTTGTCCGTGGCTCCATCAATCACACTCACAGTTCCGCTGCCGGAATTCGCGACATAAATGCGATCCGTATCGGAATTGACCGTAATCGACTCGGGTTCCTTTCCGACGGGTATGCGCTCCAGAAAGTGCCCATAGGCATCGAGCACCATCACAGTGTCCTGCCTTGTACTCACGGCGTAGAACTTGCCGGTCCGCGGATTGACCGCAATTCCACACGGGTTGATCCGGATTCCATTTGCTTCTGGCTCCGTGCGCTGCGTAAGGCCCATTCCCAGCCAGCCCACAGCATTGTCAATGAGCTGGTTTTGCACGGGACTGGTGAAGATCTTGTCCCCGTGTCCCATATTCATGTAGAGCATTTTGTACTTCGTATTGGTCCATACGACTGGCAAATCACCGCTTGTCAGAACGTCTTTGAATCCTATCGGATAGTTCGAGGGATCGAAGGTGGCCAGCACCCGCACATCCTTATTCAAGCGGGGGCTGGGTTTCCAGACATACCATTCGTTGGCAGGCGATTCGAATACGCCGGGAAGTCCGGAAGAGATTGGATGCGTCCGATCATCGATCGTGAGACGTGCCGGCAGCGGAGGCCAGCTGTTTATATAAAAGACTGCGCCGCCCAGGAAGTCGACGAACCACGGCCAGTTCGTATCTTTGTCGTTATACCCAGCCGCATGGAAGCCCAGCCATGCTCCACCGTGCTTGATATAGCGTTCGAAAGCGCTTCGCTGCTCGGACTTCGTGGGCGACTGGTTGAGCCAGATGACGAGTTGACAGGTCTTGAGGCGCTCGTCGTTCAGATCCTCCCACCTGGTGGTCGTCTCGAGCGTAAAGTGTTCGCGAGCTGCCAACTCACTTAAATATTTCACCGCGTCCTGCGCGAACTGAACGTGATCCCCTTCTGTGTTCTCGGAATAGAATGCTAGGGCCTTGAAGCGCGTTTGCTGCGCACGCGCCGCCCATGGTGACCACTGAATTGCCATGAACATCAACAGCAGGAATCGACGGACTCTCATTGATGCGCCGCCCACAGGATAGCGTTATGAAAGATCGTGGTGAAAGCCGAGTTCTGAAATAACTCGGGATGATGGCCCATGAAGATGTACACGTTTCGTGCCTTCATGTGCTCGTTTGTCCAGATCACGGGATGATCTCCCATCTTGGTCTTGCTATCGGGCGAATAGGTGGCCTCATCGACATGCGCCAGTACATGAACGCTAGAACGAGGCGATTTGTCGTAGGTGTACCACTCCTCCTGCTCCACTACGAACGATGAAGCAATGTTCGCCATCACCGGATGCGATCGGTCTTCCACGACGACGGTCGCGGTGGCAAACTTCGGAATGTAATGGGTGAAGCGGATGCCGCCCATGAATTGCGAGAACCACGGCCACATGGGGTACCCATCGAATTCACCCAGGAGCGTCGCGTGGTGAAACCCGAGCCATCCTCCGCGGCCTTCCTCGATGTACTTGATAAATGCGGCGACTGCCGTTGGCGTCCAGCCGTAGGGCGGATAGTCTAGCTGTATGAAAAGTTGAAAGCGCGACAGAAATGCGACCTCAATCTTGTCGGTCTTCTCAATGTAGTCAACCGAGAAATTGTTTTCAACAGCCTGCTTTTGCAACCAGATCTTTGCAGCGTTCACAAAAGGGCGATGAATGCTGTTAGCCTCTGCCAGCGCAATGACGTTGAACTTCGGTGCTGAATTCTGCCTGGTGCTCCCCATCGCTGACGTTAAAGGCAGCACACTGAGGAGCCACGCAGCGACTGCTCAGGCACCGCGCTAGGATTCTGGCGGACGTAATCCTCGACCTCGCTCTAATTCTCAATCCCAACCTCATTTTGCTCGGCGGAGAAGTGGGCAACCATCCCGCTCTGTTGCGCGAGTTGAACGCTTTGCTTGAGGGCAGCGAGTTTGCCGTGTTGCGAGTGGCGTTGGGCGCCCTGGGCATTCCCGCAGTTCTATGGGGTGCCGTATCGATCGCGCTGGAGCCCACAGTTCTTCGCTTGCTGCAGGCTCCTCGCCAGGGATGAGGTTGGTTCTGTCAGCCGGGTTCCAAGCATGTTATAGATGACCTGCGGCCGGCTCCCCTGGTAAGGAAGCCTAAGGTACCGACCAGTGCCATTGTCGTGGTTCCAAGGAAGTTCCGGCTAGTTTTTCGGCGACGGATTTTGCGGTGCCGCGGCTGCTTCGCGTGTGGCGGCCAGTAGCGCAGCGAAGCGAGGGTCGCCGTGCAAGGGCTTTAGATCGGCGTCGCTCTCCAACCCGTTGCGCATGTCGGTGTTGAGTGCGTGGTCCACGGCGAACTGCAGGTTCGTGAACGCCTCATCCCGCTTGCCTTCCAGCGCCAGGACGCCGGCCAGTCCGTACGCACTGTTGCAAGTGTCTGGATTGTCCGCGCCCAGAACGTGACTCCGGCCATCGAGCACTTGCCGGTAAGTTTGTTCCGCGTCCGCGTAGCGTTTCTCTTTTTTCAAGACATTGCCCAGGCTGTCCATAAAGCTCAAAACTGATGGATGCTCAGGCCACAAAGTCCGTCGTTTCCCGTCAATCGCTTGCCGCAGCAGTTGTTCGGCGTCGGGATATTGAGCCTCTTTGATCAGTGTTTCGGCTAGGTTTGACATCGTAATCAAGGTGCTGCGATTGTCGGGACCAAATTTTGTGCGCTCGATTTCGAGTGCATCACGCTCTAATTGCTCCGCCTCGATATATCGGCCCTGATTCTTAACGGCGATCGCCAGATTTTCCACGACCATCAATGTCTTGGGATTATCCGGCCCGAACACTCGCCGGTAGATCGGGAGGGTATCGCGATCCAGTTTTTCCGACTCGGCGTTCTTCCCCTCATTCATCAGCAGATTGGCGAGATTATTCGCGGATGCCAACGTGTCCGGGTTCTCGAAACCAAGCGCCTGTCGGCGTTCTTCCAGGACTTGTCGAAGCATCGCCTCCGCTTCCGGGTACTTGCCTTCCTCACTCAGGACGATTCCCAGGCGGCTCATCGCGCTTAACGTGACACTGTCCTGGGAACCCAGCACGCGATGCGCAATTTCGACCGCGTCCCGATCCAGCTTCTCTGCTTCGGGATAGCGCCCCTCGATGAACAGGATCCATGCAAGCCAGCTCATGGAAGTCAGAGTGTCGCGATGTTCGGGGCCGAGCACGCTCTTGCGAGCCTCGAACGATTCGCGGCAGAGTTTCTCCGCCTCGGCGGCATTGCCTCTCCAGGTCAACACTTCGGCGAGGTTGTACATCGATTGCAGAGTGTCTTTGTTTTTGTCGCCGAGGGTCTGGCGGCGAATTTCCAGCGCGCGCCGAAACAGGAGCTCGGCCTGCGCAAAAAGGCCAAGATTTTCGTACACCGTGCCCATGACGTTCATCATGCGGGCCTGCAACTGGGGGTCGTTGGCCAGGCCAGTGTCAATTTCGTTCGAAGCCTTGTCGAGAATTTCGCGGGCCGCAATGCTGTTACCCCTCGCCTGGCCGGGATCGGAGACCTTGAACATCTGGGTCATGAAGTCGGTCACGCGTTCGGAAGCGGCGGCTTCGCGGTTGGCACGATCGCGCTCTTTGGCGATGCGCCGCGTCTGCAGGGCCATGGTCACGGCGAATGCAACCAGAACGATCACGGCGGCTACGGCCACGCCAACGCCGAAACGATGCCGCCGGATGAACTTGCCAGCGCGATAGGTAGTGCTCGGCGGACCGGCCAGCACTGGTTCGTTGTTGAGGTAGCGCTGGATGTCCGCGGACACTTCGGAAGGCGAACCGTATCGCCGGGAGCGCTCTTTCTCCAACGCCTTCATGGTGATCCAGTCAAGTTCGCCGAGCAGGTGGCGGCGCAGGGCATGCGGCTTCTCCTGACGCTTCGCCGCAGAGTCGTGCGAGGATTCGCCCATAGCCTTGAGCTTCGAGCTAGGCTGTGTGGGCTCCTCGCCGCGGATCTTCTCAAGCATGGAAGGGGTTCCCGCGCCCCCGGAGCGCGAACTGTAGGGCAAAGCACCCACGAGCAGTTCGTACAGGATCACGCCCAGCGAATAGACGTCGGTGCGAGTGTCGATGTTGAGCTCGCTGCTGTCGGCCTGTTCGGGGCTCATGTAATCCGGCGTGCCCACGACTCCGCCGGCCTCGGTGTAGAGGGTGGCTTGGCTCAATCGCGGTCCTGCTGCTTTGGCAAGGCCGAAGTCGATGATCTTCGGAACGGGCTTTCGGTCGACCTCTGTTACCAACACATTCGAAGGCTTCAGATCGCGATGGATGATCGCCTTCTGGTGCGCGTGCTGCACTCCGTCGCAGACCTGCGTGAAAAGGGCGAGCCGATCGTGAATGGTGAGGCGATGGATGTCGCAGTGGCTCGTGATCGGCAGGCCGGGCACATACTCCATGACGAAGTACGGGCGGCCTTCCGGCGTGGCCCCGGCGTCGAAGACCATGGCAATGTTGGGATGCTCCATGAGCGCCAGAGCCTGACGCTCAGACTCGAATCGTGCCAGCGCGGCTCGGGTGTCCATACCCGCTTTGATCAGCTTGAGCGCGACGGTGCGACGAAAAGGCGTAGTCTGCTCGGCGCGCCAGACTTCGCCCATGCCGCCGACACCGATCCTCTGTACCAGCCGGTAAGGGCCGATGCAGGAGAAAAAGGTCTCGCCGGATAAGAAACTCAGAGTCTTGTCGTCAGAGGCGTCGGGCATGCGCCTTCGGGGTACGGAACACAAGCATAATCGAGATAATCGCGGAAAGCGATAAGAACGAAGAGATGTGAAGACAGAAAAACTAGCTCGCCCTCGCGTCGTCGTTCAGCCTGAAATGGAGCCTGAAAATGGAGAACGCGCCGCGATCTGAAGACACACCCAGGGTAGGTGCCCGGACGGCGCTGGTCTTCGTGCTGATCCTCGGCGACCCGAGCGCTGCCGCAACAAACATTGCTCGATATCTCAGCCTGCCGTTGTCGGGATTGGCTTGAGCCGGTTCCGTGGCAGGCCTCCTCAGGCCGTTATTGCCGGGCGCGAGGCGCGATAAAGCTGCGCGGCAAATGCTCCCAAGCCGAGGCAAACCACACCGAAGCGGACCAATCCCCCAAGATACGGGATGAACCCAGCGATGGTGAGGATCAATAGGCCCACCAGGAGTCCCAGCACCCAATCGCCCTTCGTGGCTCCGGATGGTTTCAGAAGGATCCGTCCGAGAAAGGCTCCAACCCAAACCTTCGCGAGGTAGATCCCAGTGAGATAGACAACCAGCAACATTAGGGAGATCGGGATGCCAACCAGCGTGATGGCTACCACGATCATCGCGACCGGCGCACCCGCCAGAACTCCAATCCCCAGTCCGAGGCTGATCCAACCCGAGCCCACCGCTTCCGTCGTGGCGCGGAAGAAGCCTGGAAACAATAGCAGACCCAGCCATCCCACCAGCATTGCGGCAGCGATCCACAGAGCTTGGTGAAAGTAGAATCTGGGGTGCGTAAACTGGCTCTGCTTGTGCCTCACTTGCACCTGAATGTCACGCTTGCCCCCAATGGTGGCGCCGTCGCCGATGTGCACATTTTTCAGCTCGCGCACGCGAGCGCTTAGATTGCCGCCGACCCGGGCGGTGTTAGTCAAGGTGAGGCTGGCTCCCTCCACGCTTAAGTCGCGTCCGACACTGCCACTCACATCCGTATTTCCACTACCGAGGATGTCAACGCTGCGTTTCACGTCGCCCTCGAGGGCGACCTCACCGGCGGCGGCCATGATACTGTCGCCCACGTGGCCCTGATCATTTACTCGCAAGGATTGCGCGAAGCCATAGAGATTGTGTCCCAATTGCCCGTCCAGGTCGAGCGACTCGGAAAAGGTGTAGATGCGGCCTTCCACAGTTCCGCTGACTACAGTGCGCTTGGAAAAACTCAACAAGTCGCCCTTGACGGTGCCACGCACTTCCACGGTCCGGCCAAAAGCCATCAGGTCGCCATTGACCACGCCCTCCACGCGTACTGTTTCGCCAGCAGCGACAAGGGTGTCGTCCACAGTTTCATTCGCGGGAACGGTGACGAAATTACCGTGCCGCCGCTCCAGGGCAAAGGTGGGCAACGACAAAACAAGCAGCACAAGCAGCACGATCAGCAGGCGCAGGCCAGGCTGGCGGAGCTTCCCTCGGCGTCCCAGCAGCAATGCGCCGCCACCCAATAGCGACAGCAAAATGAGACCACCAACGATAGCTGCATACTCCGTCAGCATGGCAGTGCCTCCCTGTGCAAAGTAGTCGGAAAGGTTAAAAAGTAGGTTGATGAGGCCGCTCTGGCTGAAGGGATTGAACCATTCAAGGGCTTCTGGAATTTTCAACTCATCGAACCAGACGAGAACGATCGAACCAAGCGCCAGCACTGCAGCCAGCACGGCCAGATCCCCCCACGCCTTGGACAAGGGCGACTGGGAGAAAGCTTCGGTGCCGGCCGCTTCTTCCGGGAGTTCGCGCAGGCTTTCGCTGAGAACCCTGTTCTCAGCACGTAATGCGTCCACCAGGTCCCGGCATCGCTGGCACTCGGCCAAGTGGTCTCGCAGGCGCTGCGCTTCATCGGACGGTAGTTCGTCGTCCACGAAGAGGGCGCAGAGTTGTTCCGAATAACATTCCATGATCACTTGCTCCCGTGGGCCAGTTTCCGGCGCAGCTCTTGCTTGGCCCGAAATATCAGCGTCGCCACATGGTTCTTCTGCAAGCCCAACTGCTGCCCGATCTCGTCATAACTGAGCTCGCTGTAATAGCGCAGGACCAGCGGCACGCGATAGTTCTCTGGCAGGCGCGCTATGGCAGCCTGCACTTGCTTTTTCTCCGCCATCCGGATCGCTGTGCTCAAGGGCGACGGTTCGGAGCTAGTTGCCTCAACCGCGGCTCTGTCTTCAATTTCTACAATCACCTGTCGTTCGCGCCGGTGTCGCCGCAAAAAGTCAATGCACTGGTTGCCAGCCACCCGCAGCAGCCACCTGGGGAACGGTGTCGAACCGTCGTAACTGTCGATGGACCGCTGCAGCTTGAGAAAGACTTCGCTCGTGGCATCTTCTGCGCTCTCCCGCGAGCCCAGTATGTGACGGCACAAGCCGAATACACGCCGGACATAGCGATGATGGATCTCCCCCAGTGCCTCGGCATCGTGGCCCCGCGCGCGGTCGATTACGCTCTCCAAATCGAGGCCCTCCATCCGCCTAGCTGCGTCCTCGCCAGGCTGAGGTCCTTTCGCCATGTTCTTCTTGGCGTCCATAAGAGCAGTACGCTACAGATCTGCGGAAATTACATACATTTTAGGAGACAGGAGGACCCCAAGCGGCTCAAAGTGCATCGTTCTGCATCGAGTGGAACGATAGAGTCAAAAAGGCATCGCGATACCCTGGGGTGCGTCCTGATACGAAAGCCGGACAATAACGCGGCGTGCGCGTGATGTAAAACGCGAAATAGCGTGTGACCGACATACTCTGCTTTCACCTGCCGGTTTCAACCGCTGGAACGTCGACCCAGCTTCGCGTGCGATGGCTCTGCAACTCAGCGTTGAGGATCGTGAGTTGCCGCAGACCATCAACGAACTGTGGGTATTCAGGTGCGCCGCCGGGTGCGTTGATCGAGGCGTAGAAGCGTCGAAAGACCTGCTTGAAGGTGTCGTCGTAGCCTTCGCTGTGGCCGCCCGGAAGATCAGCGTAGCTGCGTGCTTCGGGCTTCAATAGTGACGGGTCTTTGACGAATACCTGATTGCCCACATCGCGGTTGCCTACCCACAGTTCGTCGGGCCGTTCCTGATTCCATGCGACCGACGATTTTGTGCCGTAGACTTCAATGCTCAGCCCGTTCTTGCGTCCAGCGGAGACCTGGCTGGCAGTCATGCAGCCGCGTGCACGGGCCCCCATGTGAAAGATCACGGCACCGAAGTCTTCGGTGTCCACGGCCGTTTCGATGTAGTCTTCCGACCCCAGTAGCTTGTTGGCGAAGGTCTCGACAGAGTGCTTGGGCTGTTTGCGCGTTGGGTGAAACGTCTGCAGGTCGGCGCAGAGACTCGTCACGCGCAATCCGGTGACGTGTTCTGCCATATCAAAAAAGTGCGAACCGATATCAGCCATGCAGCGTGAAGGGCCGCCGGCCTTGGAATCGATGCGCCAGTTCCAATCCGTGTCGTAGAGAAGCCAGTCCTGGGAATACGTGCCCTGCACGGCGAGGATTTCACCGAGATCTCCTGCCTCACGCAGGCGGCGCATCTGCTGCACCATGGGGTAGTAGCGCAGATTGTGACAAACGCAGTTGCGTACTCCCCGCCGGGCGGCTAGCGAGACGAGTTCGTCTGCCTCAGCGACGGTTGTGGTCAAGGGCTTCTCACAGATCACGTGCTTGCCCGCCAGGAGAGCTTCCTTTGCCATAGAAAAATGTTGGGCATTCGGCGTGCCAATGTGGACGGCATCGATCGCGGGGTCGCGCAGCACTTCGCGATAGTCCGTGGTAATAAATGGAACGGAAAAGGCCGCACCCAGTCGCCGCGCCACTTCAGAGTTTCTGCCCGCGATCGCGGCGGCTTCTACTGACTCCACTCGCCGCACCGCCTCGAGATGCACGCGACCCATGAAACCTGTGCCGAAGATTGCTGTTTTGATCGTTTTCATTGGCTGTTCGTCTTTCGATAGCGGCTTTAAGCCGTGGATAATTCTCATTAGCTTACGGCGCGGCTGGAACTTGTGTGCGTGAGAACTCCTCTTTCGCCCCTTTGGGGCTTATTCATTTTCCACTTTTCACCCACGGCTCACGCCGTGGGCTTTATTCTTGCGCCGCTTCGCGGCTAAAAACCTCAGGCCTTGTTCCACCCTGAGACGTGCAAAACGAGTTCTCACGCACACACTTGAAGCCGCGCCCGTTCAAACCGAGCGCCTGGCTCGCGAGCACCACCCTAGGACCACCAGGCAGCGGCTGGCTGCTCACGGATCACGATGCTGTTAAGGAAGTTTGCAGCTTTCGTCAAACCCTCCCCCGGCGAGAGCAGGCTGTCTTCGTGCTCAATGGAGATCACGGAATCGTAGCCAAACATGCGGAGAATCGAAAGGAGTTCGGTCCACCACTCGGCGCCATGTCCGTAACCACAGGTTCGGAAAATCCAGCTGCGACTGCGTTCTTCCGTGTAGGGCTTAGTGTCGAGGACGCCCGCGCGCTCTAGGTTCGCAGAGTAAAGCTGTGTGTCTTTCGCATGGACGTGGAAGATGGCGTCGGCCAGCACGCGGACGGCGGCGATGGGGTTAATCTGCTGCCAGAAAAGATGGCTGGGATCGAAATTGCAGCCCACGTTATTTCCTGCGATCAAGCGCAGCCGTAGCATCGTCTCGGGGTTATAGACAACAAATCCGGGATGCATCTCCACCGCGATCTTCACGCCATGCTCGGCGGCGAATTTGGCGTGCTCGATCCAATAAGGTGCGACCACCTCGTTCCACTGCCAGTCGAGAACCTTGCGATAGTCCGGAGGCCACGGGCATGTGACCCAGTTGGGAGCCGTGGCATTCGGCGAGTCCCGGGGCATCCTGAAAAATCAACCATCACGGAGACACCAAGCTTCTCAGCCAGCAGAATCGTTTTGCGGCTCACCTCGCGGTGTTGCCGCGCAACGGCCGTGTCGGGATGCAAAGGGTTGCCATGACAACTTAATGCGCTGATGCTAACGCCGTGATCACCGAGCATCTTTCGGAAGTCGGCCAGGGCCGAAGGATTGTCGAGCATCGAGAGCTTGCAATGGGCATCGCCTACATAGTTCCCGGTGGCGAGCTCGACAGTATCAATGTGGAGCTCCGCGAGTTTCTTGAGAACCGCCGCGAGCGGCAGCTGAGAAAGCAGGGGGGTAAAGACTCCAACGCGCATATGCTCTCTATCTCCTAAAATCGAAGGGCTCATTCTACCGCAGCCGCCTTATGTTACCTTTAGGCTTTTGCCGGAGGCCCCCTTGCACCAAGCCCGAATCGCTCTATCCCTCTTTCTGTTGTCGCCAATGCTCGCAACCCTCATCGCTGCGCAGGATCATCCGGGGGTTGATCCTTCGCTTCCGCCCCCGCCGCACGAGAAGCAAGTCCGGCTCAAGCACATTCTGGTGATCGGTCAGACCAAGGGATTCGAGCACGACTCGGTTTCAGATGGAATGGCCGCGATCTACAACATGGGCCGCGAGAGCGGTCTGTGGGATGCCATGCTCCGCACCGACACCGAGCTCATCACCAAGAAAGATCTGGGAAGAAATGCAAAGAACCTCGACTACTTCGATGCTCTGATCTTCGTGAGCACGACCGGTGAGCTTGACCTGGACGACGGCCAGAAGAAAGATATGATGTCATTCATCAAGGACGATGGTAAGGGTTTCGTCGGCGTCCACGCTGCCCTCGACACCAATTACAAATGGCCGGAATACGGCGAGATGATCGGCGGGTGGTTCGACCAGCACCCGTGGTCCACGTTTAACGCACCTATCCTCAATGAGGATCCAAGTTTCCCCGCGGTCCGTCACTTTCCGAAGGCGTTCGTCAAGTACGACGAAATCTACCAGCCCAAGGAGTGGTCGCGCGAGAAGGTGAACGTTCTACTCAGTCTCGATCCCACAAAACTCAACTACGCGAACAATCCGCGTGTCCACAGAACCGACCATGATTTTGCCGTAGCGTGGGACAAAATGTACGGTAAAGGCCGCGTTTTCTATTCGACCCTGGGCCACACTGAGGAGGCCTGGAACGACCCGGACATCCGCAAGATGTATTTTGAAGCGATCAAGTGGGCGCTGGGAATGACGGAGGGCAGTACGACTTCTCATGCGCGGCCGCAGACTCCCGCTGAGCACTGAGACCACCGAAATGAATCATCTGCATTCGGTCGCCCGCTTTATGCGAGCTCTTCAGAACGAAGTCGTAACCACAGCGTCTTCTGGATAGCCGGGCATGCCGAACTCGGGGACGTCCAGACCTTCTTCTTCCGACTCGGGTGCGACGCGCATGCTCTTCACTTTGTTCACCGTCCAGAAGACCACAAACGTAGCGCCGAATGCCCAGAGCGCGTATATGGTCGCACCTACTAGCTGGCACCAGAACTGGCGGGCGTCGCCGTGAATCAAGCCGGTCACGCCTTGACCCGCGTGACCCAGATAGCTCGCGGCTCCGACTCCATTCCAACCGGCGCCGTAGGTTCCATCAGCGAAAATGCCGACCGAAACGGCGCCCAGCCAGCCGCAAAAGCCGTGCACCGAAATCGCGCCGCAAGGGTCATCGATTCTAAGCACGCGCTCGTTGAAAAGAACGCCACCACAGACCAGGCATCCCGCCAGGATTCCGATGATCACCGCCGAAGTCGGCGACACGAACGCGCACGGCGCGGTAATTGCCACCAGCCCGGCCAGCATGCCGTTACAAGCCATCGTGATATCGGGCTTGCCGAACAGGAAATACCAGACGAGCATCGCCGCCGCCGAACCGGCCACTGCCGCCAAATTCGTATTGACCGCAACCACCGAAATTCGAAGATCAGTTGCCCCCAGCGTGGAACCGGGATTGAAGCCCATCCAACCAAACAACAGAATGAACGTCCCCGTGACCACGTACACGATGTTGTGAGCGGGAAAGACGCGGATCTTTCCTCTTGGGCCGAACTTTCCCAGACGCGGCCCCAGAATGATCGCCAGGGCCATGGCGCAAAACCCGCCCACGGCATGAACCACGGTCGATCCGGCAAAGTCGACGTAGCCATGGCCGAGATGCATCGTGGAGCCCAGCTGCGACATCCAACCGCCGCCCCAGGTCCAGCAACCCGAGATCGGATACAGGAGCGCGCCCATGAAAAGTTCGCAGAGGAGGAACGCCCAAAACGTAATGCGCTCGCAGATGGCGCCGACAATGATGTAGCCGGCCGTCTCCATAAATACGACTTCGAACAAGGTCAGACAATTGCTGCCTGCGTCATAGGCGGGACCGACGAGGAAAAATCCCTTGCCTCCGACGAATCCCCACTGCCCGCTGCCAATCAGGAAATGATTCAGGGTGGGCACTCCGCCCAGATTGCTGGGCGCAGCGTTAATCGCAACCGCGCCGAACTGGAAGGCGTATCCGACGGCATAGTAGGCGAGGAAAGCGAACACGTACGCCGCGAAGTTCAGCATCATCAGATGGGCGGCATTTTTCTTTCGCACCAGGCCGCAGGTGAGCAGCGCGAACCCGGCCTGCATGAACAGAACCAGGTAGCCCGTGTTCAAAGTCCAGGCGAAGTTGGTGGCCACCCGGACGTGTCCCACGTCGTCGGCCAACTTGACTGCCAGAGGCTCTTTGGCGGTTTGCGCCTGGTAGTCGTCGAAATCTTTCTTGTTCTTTGCGTAGTCGGGAGCGTTCTTATCGGTAGGCTCGGGAACAACAAAGGAATTGCCCGCAGCATCCACGGCTGAAGTCTTGTCTCCGATGGCGACGCCGGCGGGGTCCGGCTTCGGCCCGTCGTCGGCAAAGCTGAGCGCGGATAATCCGGCTAACATTGCACCCATCACAACCAGTGTGATGATGGCTGACACCGACGACCGGCGCAGAGAGCGCCTCCCTGCTGGATTTGTCATCTCTTCCAGGCTCCTATAGTGTGCAATTCTGGAGGCAGACAAAGCGTAGATTTCTCCTCAACTGCCGGCTGGACGGCCCTGCAATCTTTTCCTGGCGGGAATTGATCCAGTCGTACGATTCCCGTCTCTCGCGCACAGTTAATGCGCGAAAATAAATCCCGGCACTAGTTGAGTCCAATAGATATTTCTTATCGAACTGATTTGAAATGACGTGGGTGTACGGTCTTCGACTCATGCGGGCAAACGCTGCGGCTTGCATACTGCAGTGGACCTGTGTCTTGTGACCTGACGCACATTCAACTCACTCTTTGGGGACATAGAATTCTGATGAGTTTTGATTCGTCCTGATAAGGAGCGTCTATGAGAGCCTCGAAGAAGTTTTGCGCGATGCTGCTCTTCATTTTGGTGTTTGTGGTGATTGCTTTTGCCATCGGCCACAGTTCGGTGCACGCAGCGAGTCGGGCGACGGACCAGGGGAGTGTGGCGATTATGCCGACTGGCAAGCCGCTGCAAATCAAGGCGCCGCTCGGATTGCCGCCGGTCCCAATCCCGGCCGACAATCCTCCCACGGTCGAAACCGTTGCTCTCGGCCGCCGTCTTTATTACGATCCGGTCCTTTCCATGGACGGCACGATTTCCTGCGCTTCCTGCCATGGAGCGGACATTGGTTTCACCGACACCCATCCCGTATCCATCGGCGTGGGAGGCAAAAAGGGCACCCGTCACGCACCTACCGTCATTAACTCCGCCTACAACACGCTGCAATTCTGGGACGGTCGTGCTCCAAGCCTGGAGGAGCAGGCGAAGGGTCCGATTGCCAACCCTGTGGAGATGGCGACCACGCACGATGACGTCGTGACGCACCTGCAGGCTGACCCGAAATATGTTGCCCTATTCAAGCAGGCTTGGGGCACTGAACACATCACCATCGATCTGGTGGTGAAATCGATCGCCTCGTTCGAACGCACGGTGCTCTGTGGAAACTCCCCGTTTGACCGCTTCTATTACGGCCACGATAAGAAAGCGCTCTCCGCATCGGCCCAGCGGGGACTGAAGTTGTTCATGAACCCGAAGAAGGGAGACTGCGCCGTCTGCCACACCATCGGCAAAGACTATGCGCTGTTTACCGACAACAAGTTCCACAACCTCGGTATTGGAGCCGACACGAGGGGCAACATGGTCGACCTGGGACGCTTCCAGCAGACCAAGAGTGAAGCGGATTGGGGCGCCTTCAAGACTCCCACGCTGCGCAACATCGCCCACCGGGCTCCTTACATGCACGATGGGACCTTCCCCACCCTGAAAGATGCGCTGGCACATTACATTGGCGGTGGGAACCTGAATCCTCATCTGGACAAGGAAATCCATGCGCTGGATTTCTTGTCGTTCGATGAACGGGACGACATCCTCGCGTTTTTGGAGTCGTTGACCGCGACAATGCCTGAGAACGTCGGACCACCGCCGGACTTGGCAACGAAGCCTGCGCCGACGGCCACGCCGTCCGGTGGCGGGAAATAGAAACAGATTTTTGTACCTGGGAGGCAACGGAAGACGCACGAGCACGCTCTGCATGACGACAGTTGCCAGCAGCAGCAAGCCGAGATCGCGGACGCGGCCGCGACCAGATGTTACTTCAGCGGAGGCGGGCTCTGGCTCATCGCGCGCCAATGCTGGCGCACGAAACTCTTGAGGGCGTTCTGATCGCGGAAGGCCTCCGTGCCGCCTTCTTTCGTGGTGGAGTATGAGCCGGCCAGGTTGGCCAGGGCCAGACAGTCCTCGAGTTTCGCTCCCGCCAGGAACTGATGGACGAATCCTGCGTCGAAACTGTCCCCTGCGCCGACCTCGTCTACAGTTTTCACGCTGGGAGGCGCCAGGCTGTACTGTTCCTGACCTGACCGGCAGATAGCTGCGGAAGCTCCACGTTTCACTACAACAACTTTCGCCAGTCCTGCCAGCATGTTGATGGCTTGTGACAGGTCTTCGGTGCGAGCGATCTTTTTCGCCTCACGGTCGTTGGGGAGAAAAACATCCACATACTTGAGAACCTCCAACAGATCCCGATCCCATTTGTTCTCGGGATCGTCGTTGGTGTCGAGCGAGGTGGAAAGCCCCGCTGCCTTTGCTTGGCGGAACAGATCGCCAATGCGCGGCCGCAATGCGCGATGGAGAAAGAACGATGAAACGTGCAGATGCCGCGCCGACTGTACGTAGGACATATCGATGTCGGAATACTGCATCTCGAACATGGTGCCAGGGTAGGTGAGGATGTAGCGCTGCCGCGGACAAGGTATCACAATGGTCAGCCCGGTGCCCGTCCGCCCGGTTGCCTGCCTTACTCGGCCTACATCGACACCGCTCGCAGCCAGACGCTCCAGGGCCAATTTCCCAAAGGCGTCACCACCAGTTTTCGAGATGAAACCGACGTTGCTGCCGAGCCTCGCCAGGTTGTGGGCAAAAATAGCCGACGAACTGCCCAACGTCATCGCTAGATCGCTGGCCAGCAGTTCACGCTCGAGCACAAGCTCTTTAGGCAGACCGTAGAGGATCAGGTCCAGATTGAGTTCACCCACCACACATACGTCCAGCTTTGACACTTTTTCCTCCGCCAAAACACAGAATTAAAAGTCGAATCTTTGATATATTTGAAGCATAACGAAAGAGATAGAAACATGATATACAAGAAAACGTAACTTTGCGACGAGGGATTTCTCTCGGGTTACGCCCTCGGGCAAAGTCGCTATGCGTTGGCGCAGTTGATCGAGGGGTGGCAACTGCAGCGCCAGCATGAATCTTGTCCCAATCGGAGGCTAGAAATGGAGTGGCATTCATCAAGGCAACCGGACCGCGGCATCTCGTTTTCACGAACACTGCTTGGACTGGGTGTGCTGGCCGTGATGCAGATCTCTTCGTGCACGAGGGCAACGGCCCCAACCTCCGCTGCGGCACCAAAGCAGTCAGCCATTCGGGTCCAACTTGGCGGTGACAGCATTCGTATCCAGACGCCATCAGCGCAATTCGTTGTGCTGCCCAGTGGCTATTTGCAGTCTGCGCTGTCGCGGGATGGCAAGCTCTTGACCCTGGATGATCCGGATCCGAAAGCCCAACAGCAAGCCAGCGCAAATGGCCACAACATTGCGGATCTTAGCTTCGATCTCGCTCACGCCCAAGTCTCCGCGGCAGCCGGACAAATTGGAGCATTAGGGAAACACGTTGAAGCCTTGGGGCAAAGCCCCAGCACGGGCCTCACCGAGAGTTTGGTGATCGACGTCTTTGACGATTTTCCAACCGTGGCGTTCGTCTCCGCCTCCTTTAAGAACTCCGGAAGCCACGACCTGCAGCTCGATTCGATTGCCATGGCGGAGCGGTCTCTGAACGCCACACTCAGCGACTCCCAGGCAGCTCCCTACCAGATGTGGTCTTTCCATGGCGCGAGCATCAAGTGGGGTAAGGATAACGTGCTGCCGCTTACGAGTAAATTTTCGCAGGAGAATCCATTTGGGCCGCCCGTAGAGACAAAAGACGACCTGGGACGCGTGGGTGGCGGCATCCCCGTAGTGGCCTTCTGGACTCGTAGCGTGGGAGAAGCGTTGGGCCACGTAGAGACACTTCCGTTCGCTCTTTCGATTCCGGTGAAGACCGAGGCTGACGGCCATGTGCATGCCGAGGTGCGACTCGCTCCGGGCACCACTCTTCGGCCCGGCGAGACGTATTCCACGCCCCGCGCTTTCGTAGCCGTTTACTCAGGCGACTACTACGAGCCGCTTAATGTTTGGTCAAAGATTGTGGACCGCGAGGGTCTCTCGCGTCCCGCTAATAACGATGAGAACTACGCGGTCAGTTGGTGTGGCTGGGGTTATGAAGAAAATGTTACGCCCAAGCAAATGGTGGATACCATCCCCAAACTGAAAGAAATCGGAATTCACTGGGCGACGCTCGATGACCGCTGGTTCAACAACTACGGCGACTGGCAGCCGCGGTCCGATACCTTTCCGGGCGACTCGATCCAAAAGATGGTCAAAGATTTCCACGAGCAGGGAGTCAAGGTACAGATCTGGTGGCTCCCGCTTGCTGTCGAGAATGGGCAGGGACACTATGACGGCCTGAAGTATGAAGTCTCCGACGTCGTGAAGGAGCACCCAGACTGGCTGGTGCTCGATAAAAGCGGAAAGCCCGCTCTGATGGCTCGTAACCTGGCTACTCTTTGTCCAGCGGTTCCGGAGGTGCAGGCTTACTACAAGCAAGTCACGGAACGCTTCATCAAAGACTGGGATTTCGATGGGCACAAGCTCGACAATATTTATTCCGTGCCCCAGTGCTACAACCCAAAGCATCATCACAAGTCGCCTATGGATTCGGTGTACGCGATGGGCGACGTGTACAAGACGATCTTCCAAACCACCCGGGCGTTAAAGCCTGACAGCGTTACACAAAGCTGCCCCTGTGGCACACCACCGAGCCTCGCGTGGTTTCGCGACATGGATCAGGCGGTTACGGCCGATCCTGTCGGCTCCGTGCAAGTGCGCCGGAGAATGAAGATGTACAAGGCTCTGCTGGGCCCGAATGCCGCGATCTACGGCGATCATGTCGAATTGACGAAAATTGCTTTTCCCTCGCATGCCGACGAACGGGATACCGGCCAGGACTTTGCTTCTACACTGGGCACCGGGGGCGTCTTAGGCACGAAGTTCACCTGGCCCGACTATGGGCCGAAATTCAAGGATGTGCAGCTTACTCCGGAAAAGGAAGCACACTGGAAAAAATGGATTGGCTTGTACAACGAGAAGATGCTCTCCAAGGGAACTTTCCGTGACCTATATGTTTACGGATATGACAATCCCGAGGGCTACGCCATCGAGAAAAACGGAGACATGTATTACGCTTTCTATGTGCCCTCCCCGGCCGATGCCAGGGGCAATTGGGCGTCTTCTTCCGGCGACTGGACCGGCGAAGTGCAGCTCCGCGGTCTTGGGCCCGGCGAGTACAAGGTGACCGACTACGTAAACGGCAAAGACTTAGGGACGGTCACCGGACCCACCGGAAAATTGAACGCTCATTTCAAGAGCAGCCTGTTGATAGAAGCCATTCCCCTTCCATCGCACTGACGGGATACGACGATGCACTTTGCCGCAGGAAATGGTCTGCTCAACGAGGAGCGCCGGCGCGCCATCCTGGAGATGATGCACGACGAGGGCAGGGTACTCGTAGCCGATCTGGCTCAACGGTTCCGAACCTCGCAGGTGACCGTCCGCAAGGATCTCGACATTCTCCACCTCCGGGGCCTGATTCACCGCACTCATGGCGGCGCATTGCCCGCCCGGCAGGGAGTTCTTGAAGATCCCACACTGCGCGAAAAGGAAAAGCTCCAGCGCAAGGAAAAACTCTCGATTGCAGCGGCGGCGGCGCGCCTGGTATCGGAAGGCCAGGTCATCATTCTGGATTCGGGTACTACGACGACCGAAATCGCGCGCTCTCTGCGCAGTTTCAAGAATTTGACCATCGTCACCAACGCCGTCAATATCGCGGCGGAACTCGCCAATTCGTCCGTGGAGGTCATTCTCACCGGCGGGACTGTTCGCAAGAATTCATTTTCCCTGGTCGGACCCATTGCGGAAGAAACGTTGCGCGGCCTGAGCGCGGATATCCTGTTTCTTGGAGTGGATGGATTCGACGTCAAACATGGGCTGAGCACGCCAAATCTTCAGGAAGCCAGGGTGAATCGCGTAATGGTAGAGATAGCGAAGCGTACGATCGCGACTTGCGATTCCAGCAAGTTCGGCCGTCGTAGCCTTTCGCTCATCGTCGAGCCTCCCGCCCTGCATCAAGTCATAACGGATCGAGGCATCTCAAAAGCGGATTTGAATGCTTTGAAAAAAGCAGGCATCGAAGTCACGCTCGTCTAGACCGGCCGGCTGCGAAAAAAGGCAGAGTTCAGACCTGATTTTAAAGGGCGCGGCTTCGAGCCGCGCCGTAAGTTAGGCAGCAGTTCGCAGCGGGCCTAAAGCGTATCGGCCGGTTGCTCCCGCAATTCCGGTCTCAGAAATAAAACTTCAAAGCAAGTTGGATCTGGCGCGGCGGCCGGGCTGCCTGTGGATATCCAAACGGGCTCGCCGTGGGGTTCTGTGCCGTATTGATGTTGTTGGGATCGAGTTCTAACGCCGTCGGCTCCGTGCTGATCGCGCCAAACTGCTGGAACAAATAATTCACGTGGTTCAGTATGTTGAAGAACTCCGCCCGGAATTCCAGATGCATCTGCTCGCGAATCGGAAATTGCTTGACCAACGACATGTCCCAGGTTTTGTAGCCCGGTCCCTCGATAATGTTGCGCCCGCCATTTCCGTATGTTCCCTGGGCCAGGTTGTGCGCGAAGGCGCAAGTGTTAAACAGCGTGCCCGCAACGCAAGGATGTGCGTTTGGATTCGCGACCACGTTGGGGCGAGAGCAATAGTAGCCCACCGTGCCGCCGCAATCGGCGTTAGAGACGGACACGATATCGGTCGCCGTGTAGTAGTTTCCCGTGGCGGCCGAGAAAACGCCCGCCATCTGCCAGCTTCCAATGATCTGGTTCAATGCGCCGGAAGCGCCTTTGCCGAAGAGTTTCCCGCGGCCGAAGGGCAGTTCGTAGGCATAGCTGAAGACGAAGCGGTGGCGGATGTCGAAGTCGGCGTTGCCGTATTCGAGGTTGGGGTTGCGCTGGTCGCGAAAATCTCCATTGTTCACCGAGCCGAGGCTGGCGCTGGACGCGTTGTCCAGGGCGTGGGCGTAGGTATAAGCGGCCTCGAACTGCAGTCCGTGCGTGAAGCGTTTTTCCAGACGGGCCTGCAAAGAGTTGTAATTGGACTGAGCGTTGGATCGGAGAGCATCGATGCCAGTATTGAGCGCAGGATTACAGAATCCGCCCGGGTTATCGACGGGCAGAGTCAGACTGCATGGGCCCCCGGTGCCGCCGG
>CAVTNF010000009.1:0-179056 GCA_963735975.1 uncultured Acidobacteriaceae bacterium | reverse complement strand
TGCACGCTGCTCTGGATGGAACGATTTGGTTCGGTGCCCAGATTGACGGACTCATACACTTCAGCTCAGGGCGGTTCACTCTCGTCAAAGCCCCGCAGGAACTCGCTGGCCTAATACCGACCGTCGTAGCCATGGCTTCCCGAGCCGGACGGCGCCTTGTGGGTTGCTTTCGGTCGGGATGGCTTATATCGGCTCTCCCATAACCAATGGACGCTGCTGGGCGGTCGGTCGGATGTTGCCGCGCCTGACTGTCGTAAGCCTCTTTCGAGATGGCACAGGGCGCCTCTGGATCGGGTCTTTCAACAATCGCGTGATCACAATGGAACGTGATCACGTGCAGGTTTTCGGGCCTGACGACGGAGTCGCTGTCGGCAATGTGCTTACCATCCAGGGTGGAAAAGAGAACATCTGGGTTGGCGGGGAGTTTGGATTGCAGATCTTTCGCAATGGGCGGTTTCACTCGATTCATGCGGTTGACGAAAATTATCTGCATGGCATATCCGGGCTCGTGCAGGCACGGAACGGCGATCTGTGGGTAAACGGGGCTTCGGGAATCTTTCACATCCCTGCGAGTGAGCTTGCCAAAGCGCTGCAGGACTCGAACTATAAAACAGAAGGGGAGCGCTTCGGACCCGGCGATGGCCTGCCAGGCTACGCTGCCAGTTTCTGGCCGCGGCCCTCGACGGCGGAGACGCGAGACGGTCGCATCTGGTTTGCCCTAAGTAACGGAGTCGTCTGGATCGACCCTGTAAAGGAGCAAAGCCGGGCGAGTACTCCTGCGGTTAGTATCGACTCTGTGTACGCCGACGAAACATCCCTGGATCCTGATAAAGCCCTGGATTTGAAGGGCGGCACCTCCAGCGTGCAAATAAAATTCAACGCCGTGAGCTTGTCGCATCCGGAAGCGATCCGGTTCCGCTACCGCTTGCGAGAACTGGATAAAGACTGGCAGGAGGAGCGAACTGCAAGACAGGTTACATACCGCCATCTGTCCCCTGGCACCTATCACTTCGAAGTGAATGCGTCCAACAGCAATGGGTCGTGGACGAACCAGATCACCACACAGCAATTCACCATCCAGCCACTTTTTTATCAGACCCGGTGGTTCACAGGCTTGTGCGTCATTACTCTTGTGCTGATGGCTGGGGCCCTTCATTACCTCCGACTCCGGTACGTCGAGCGGCAATTCAACCTGGGCCTCGAAGCGCGGGTGAACGAACGGCTGCGCATCGCGCGAGAACTTCATGACACCCTGTTGCAGAGTTTTCACGGTTTGCTTCTCCGGTTTCAGGCAGTTTCCAACCTGCTGCCGGCGCGCCCGGTTAAGGCTAAGACAGAACTCGATGGCGTAATTGGTCAAGTGAGTACAGCTATTGGCGAAGGCCGGGCAGCCGTAAAAGATTTGCGGTCGTCAACCATCGTGACCAACGATCTCGCCTCCCAGATCCGCATGCTGGGGAGCGAATTGAGTACACATCCCAACAGCCAGATCCTTCCTGAATTTACTCTGCGAGTAGAGGGCCCGCAGCAGAATCTTCAGCCTATCGTGCGCGATGAAGTCTATCGCATCGCGGCCGAGGCGCTGCGTAACGCGTTCAGGCATTCAAAGGCGCGACGCATTGAGGTCCAAATCCGATGTTGCGAGCGAGAACTACGATTGCAAATCCAGGATGACGGAAAAGGCATCGATGCAGCCATCCTGGCCCAGCATCTTCGAGAAGGGCATTGGGGTTTACACGGCATAAGCGAACGCGCCAAACTCCTGGGCGTAAATCTCGAAATCTGGAGCCAAGTTGGTTCCGGTACAGAAATCGAACTGGTGGTCCCTGCGTCCGTTGCTTACCCCGAGCAGAGGGCCTGGCGTCAAATACTCTTCCCATCCATTGGAATAAATCATTTAAGGCGAGTTAGAGAACAATAATTCCACGCTTGAGACCAATCGTCACAGCATGGGTCCGGCTGTTGGCTCCGAGTTTGGACAGAATGCTCTTGACCCGGCTCTTCACCGTCTGTTCAGTGACGGAAAGCTGCGCGGCAATCTCCTTGTTGGCGTTCCCAGCGGCTATCAGCCGCAAAACGACGACTTCAGCAGGAGTCAAAGCATCGTCGGTCGCATGCACGGCAAGCTGATGTGAAACTTCCGGGGAGAGACTCTTTTTGCCCACATGGACTGCCCGGATCATATCCAGGAGTTCGTTATGCAACAGATTCTTCAATAGGTAGGCTTGAGCCCCGACTTTGAGTGCACGCAGGGCCTGAACATCGCCGTCGTAACTAGTCAGGACGATGACGCGCGCCTCAGGAAATTCCTTCCGTATGGCAACGGTGGCATCCACGCCATTCATCCCCTTCATCTGCAAGTCCATCAATACAATATCGGGCCGATGCTCCCGGAACTGCTGGATCGCTTCGGGACCGTTCGCCGCCTCGGCAACTAAGACCATATCCGGTTCACCGGCAATGATTTTGGCCAGCCCCTCACGCACTACCGGATGGTCATCTACAGCCAAAATGCGGATTTGCTTTGTTTCGGTCATACCCTGAGTAAAGGCAATCTCTGGAAATATATTAACTCTCGCCAAATGCTCTTGGCTCTAAATCGGGCTATCTCCCTCCCTCGAAAGAGCGCCCAAAACTTCAATCGTAAGGGGTCTTTGATTGGGCTCGTCAGAGGGTTTGCGCCAATCAAAGTTTGGTCGACTATGGATGTGTGAGGGACATTCTTGCAGTTGATCCTTCGCAATAAGTCCCAAGGGAAATGAAATTATGAAGAATCAACTTGCCGAACTCAGCTTTGCCGTGAGCCCCGAGGCCAGTGCTTCCACTCACGACAAGGGAATTGTCATCCTGCATGCCGGCAGCGGCTGCATTTACAGCTCGAATGAAATCGGTGCCAGCATCTGGCGTAGCCTCGAGGAGAAATTGGCAACGCAAGTCATCACGCAGGAGATTAGCAAGCAATATGAACTTGCAGATGAGGTGGCTCATAACCATGTGACCAGATTCGTGGCCGAACTGGAGCAGCACGGGCTGATTGAGAGGCAAGGAGCGTTATGACAAGGGCAAGCTACGGCTGGCTGGTGCTCATAGCTCTTTACGAGATCGTGCGTTATGAAGTTGTTGTGGCATGGCGCGGCTTCGGTTGCATTTTGCGACAGTTGCGCAGGCAGCCTGTGGGCCCGAAGCACGCGACCTCTGAGTTGGAACGGGCAATTTGCGACGCGGTCCTCTTGGCGACCTGTTTCTATTGGAAACCGGTGCTGTGCTTGCAGCGATCAGTGTGTACAGTCCGACTGCTCAGAAAGTACGGCGTCGATGCCCGGCTGGTGATCGGCTATCGGCCCTCTCCATTCTTCTCACACGCCTGGGTCGAGGTAGATGGCCGGGTCGTGTATGGCTCTGCAGCGTATCAGCAACGCCTTCAAACACTAGTTACCGCATAACTCTTAAGGTAGAAAACGAAATGATTACAGCACTCGAAACGACCATTAGCAAAACAAAACTGAACGAGCCGTATAAACCGGTGGACGGCGCGAAATCAAGCTGTGTCCTCCATTGGGATGGCCGGCTCGACAACCGTTACGACTTGCTCGCGTTGCTGGCGGACTTACTTCGCGATGACACCAGCAATTCCGCAATTGCATTAGCCGCCTACGAACGCTGGGGGACCGATGGCTTTGTCCATTTGATAGGCGATTGGAGCGTCGTCATACGAGATCATGCAAACCGCGCCACCGTGCTTGCGAGCGACTTCGCAGGCGTGCGTCCACTTTACTACTCGGTGCAACGAGAAGATGTCTTCTGGTCGAGCCGCTTGCAGTCTGTCGTTGACGCGACCGGAATTTCGGAGCTCGATGAGCACTATATCGGCGCATTTTTGTTGTATGGAGGATGCCCGAACCGCACTCCTTACAAGGGGATTTATTCCGTCCCCGCCGGCCACGCAGTGTGTGTGTCTTCCCACGGAACGAAGATCAGCCGCTTCTGGAATTTACCCATCGACGATGAGGTTCGTTACCGAAACCAGCATAGATATGAAGAGCATCTTCGCGCATTATTTCGTGAGGCTGTGTCCGTTCGTTTGCAAACGGAGGCGCCCGTTCTCGCGGAACTCAGTGGCGGTCTTGATTCCTCGTCGGTCGTTTCGATGGCGAACCATCTGATGCGAAGCAGTGCCGTTCCTGCGAAGTCTCTCACAAGCGTCAGCTACGTTTGGCGGAACTCGCTGGACGAACCATTCATCCGCGAGATGGAATCATTTTGCGGGATCAAGGGTGTCCATATTTCAACTCATGACGTGCCCCTGATCTCCGAGACACACGTGGGTAACGCACAGCCGGAAATCCTACAGCCATTCCGGAAGTCAGTTGCCTTACTGTCACGTCAACTCGGAGCCAAAGTTCTTCTGACCGGGCAGAACGGGGATCTCATGATGGCAAACTTGTTCGACGATAGTCTTCAACTTGCGGCTTCGTTGCGCCGGTTTCGCGTTGCGCGCGCATGTAAGGAAGCGCTCGAGTGGAGCAAGATACTCCGACTTCCGGTCTATCGACTACTTTGGCGGGCACTCTGCGCTGCGCTTCCCTCGGCATTAGCGCCAGTAGATATTTCCGCCAATGACGATGGATCGTACATGGTGAAGAGCAATGAGACATCCCTCGTGCCGGATCTCATCAATCGCCTAGGTTTTTCCACTTCGGGCAATCTCTTCTCCGATGTCTGGAAGGAGGCTCCGCCTGAACGTCGGAAGTATTTCCGTTCTCTGTCGTCGGCGTTGGAACTCCGGACGTTCCAAACCCCTGAAATCTGGCAGCATCTGGATTACACCCATCCATACGCTCATAGACCGTTGGTCGAGTTTCTTATAACTGTCCCGGTGGACATTCTTTGCCGTCCGGGCGAACCGCGGAGATTAATGCGTGCCGCACTATCCGATTTGTGGCCCCTCAAGCTGCGCAGGCGGCGGTCCAAGGGCTTGTTTAACACACCGTGGCAGGAAGCTCTCAGACCGCTGGCCAATGTTCTCATTAATTCCGGGGAGTTGCAGGTAGTTGAGCGCGGATTTGTGGTCCGCGCGAATGTGCTGTCGCGCCTGCACCAGCTTTCGACTGGGCTCGACTGCAATGAAGCCCAGTTGCGGAACATTGTCCTGCTCGAATTGTGGCTGCGCAATCGCGTGGACTGTAGGCCGTTTGCGCAGGTGCTTCGAGCCGTCCAATAAAGACTTTGTCCAAAAAAGAAAGGAGGTGAATCCAATGCAGAAAAACTACCTAGCTCCCGAGCTGACGTTGATCGGGCAAGCAAATGAGGTTGTCATGGGTGCCGGTGGCACTGGCCTTGACATGCCTCAACAAACTGCTCCGGATTTTGAATTCGAGCAGGACTAGCCTTTGCGCCATAAATCGGGCGGGTGAACTTGCACTTGCTGTGGCTCTTCAATCGGCGCAGCGAAGCCGGCTAGCCCGCCCCAATCCGGAATCGCCTACGCTCTTTACTGGGCAGAACAATCCTTAACGTATCTAAATTGGGGCTAATAAATCTGAGCCGCAAAAATAGGTTCCACGCTCCGAGAGTCGCCCCGAGTTCTCTCACGAGCTGGAAGCTGGGGGAGCTTGCGTTTTCTTTCAATTGAAGCAACGACACTTGTTCGTTAAAAAGCTAGCTTAAAACTGAAGTTTCAGCGCCAGCTGGATCGAACGCGGTCCGCCGATTTGATACAGCGGATTGAGGCCGCCGCCCTGGCCGCCACTTCCAAGGTAGCTCGCTAGTGTCGTGGTCGCTTGCCCGAATAGAGGATTAGCCACTCCTGGAGAGGAATAGAGGTAGTTTTCAGGATTTCCAAAATTGGGGTGGTTGAAGATGTTGAAGAAATCCCCTCGCGCCTGAAGTGAAACTCGCTCTGTGAGCCTGAACTGCCTGCGCAGCGTCAAATCGACTTGCGTCGCGCCGAATCCGCGCAGGGCATTTCGTCCCAGGTCTCCTTGCACAGACGTGGTGGGCAGGCTGAAAGCTGCTGCATTGATGATCTTTCCGCCGGGTGCGTTCGATTCATCAAGGTACAGTGGCACCTCGGAGTTTAGATTGGGCCGCTGTACACCGAAGGCCCCTGACAAGAAAGTACCGACGAAGGGATTCAGCCCTGTTACCACATTCACCGGGGTAGCACTTCGAGCATAAATGATCGAATCGGTCGACCAATGTCCCAGAATTGACTTCCAAATTCCGCTGGTCGGCGGCCCCGGTATGTCATAGGAAATAGCTCCGGCGAATGTCTGCCGAATGTCGTAGTCGGACGAACCACGCTCCAGAGACGAAGGCGATTCGCCCGGCGGAACACTCAGGAAATAGGCATCGGAGGAAACATCATCGATTGAATGCGACCAGGTATAAGACAACAGCGTCTGGAGGCCATGCGCCAGACGATGACGGAACTGAGCTTGCAACGCCTGATAACTGGAGGTCGCGCCATTCCTCATCAAGTCAAACTCGCCGGTGAAAACTGCAGGGTTCGGCGCATAGTAAATGTCCTGCCTCATGAGCTTTCGACCCCCTGCTCCGAGGTAGGTCAGCGTGAGGACATCGGCCGTTCCCAAAGCCTGTTCCACCGCGGCGTTCCACTCATAGGTTCTGGGCAATACGTGATGCGGATCGACCACCGCAAGGTACGGAACAGGTGGTGTCGTCGTAAAAGGAGGCGGCGCCGCATTGGCCGTGCTTAGCGGGAATGAGAGTGGGGACGATGGGGTACTAAGGATGAGCTTCTGCTGAGCGTACGGAAATGCGCTCGCCCCATCCGCGGCGTCGGAGTATCCGAGGTCGTAAAAAATACCAGCACCGGCCCTTAGGACCAGATTCGGGCGTGGCTGCCAGGCCAGACCAAGCCTCGGGGCGAAATCGTCTTTTTGCGCGCTCCACAAGGGCGTGCCCGGCGGAGCCAGCGTCGTGGTTGTGAGGTCATTCACCTGCGTCACGGTGAACGGGAGGGTGTCGCTGGGGGATGAGGGAGCGGCGTTGTACTCCCATCGCAGCCCATAGGTAATCGTTAGGTTTCGCTTGATATTCCAGGTATCCTGGACGAACAGGCTCCAGTTGGAGAAAGTCAATTCATTGTCGGTCCTCGAAATTACAAAAGCTTCAGGCAGATTGTTAGCCAAAACGTTGGACAAAGAGAGGAAGAGATACTGCGCTTGATACGAGAAGAGTCCAGTTTCCGGCCGGAGACGGCGATAATCAAATCCGAACTTCAGCTGATGTGCGCCGATGACGCGGGAAACGTTATCTGTCACGTTGATCTGTTGCTGCAAGTTGTCTCCCAGCTTGCCGGTGATGAATTTAAGCCCAAAGGGATCAAAGTTGCCGAAGAACTCGAAGCTAGAGTCCTGCGGAGAAGCAAACGATGGATACAGCACTGAATCTGCAGGAGGCACCGCCCCCCCGAAATTATCGAGTGTATAGAAACTGTTCGCTCGACTCCGGCTGTAATTGAAGCGGAACTCATTCGTCAACCAGGGAGTAATCGCTTGGTTCGTCCCTAGGGTTAGGCTTTGAGTCCGGTACTTCGTATTCAGAATGTTGCTATAAGTCGTCTGGGAACTGCCGCCGCCACGCTGGTTGAGCCTCGATGGAGCATCGCTGTATCTCCCGAAAATGGTTACTTTTTGTGTTGGCAGATAATCAATCCGAATGCTGGAAGAATTCAATGCGGATGGATCGGAGTAACTGGCCGTGAACGCGGCCGTTCCGTTGCCGAAGTCCTGTCCGTTCGGGGTCGGTTTTGGGAAGGCATTAAGCAGCGGCTGGACGATTGCGGGTGCGCTCTGGAGCGTGGCCAAGGTGGGCACGTATGTATTTGCAACCAGAGGCTGACGCACCCTCAGCCCCTCATAGGAGCCGAAGAAGAATAGCTTATGTTTGATGATCGGGCCGCCCAGCACGCCGCCGAAATCGTTCTGTCGCAGTTCGGGCTTCTTTAGATCGTCGTGATCGGCAAACCAATCGTTGGCATCCAGCGCGTCATTGCGGAAGTACTCGAACGCAGTACCGTGAAACGCGTTCGTTCCGGACTTGGTAACCACCGACACCTGAGCACCTGGAGTACGCCCGTATTCCGGAGCAAAAGTCGAAGTCTGGACCCGGAACTCTTGGAGTGCATCGAGCGACACCAGGTTGTTGGCCCCTCCGAAGGCGTTAGTTGCCGGAAGCTGGCCCGCGCCACCCTGGCCCAGATTGGAGCTGCTAGTTCCGAGGTTCGCGCCCACTCCATCCACCGTGAAATAATTTGCATCCGGCCGTTGGCCATCCGCACTGAACTGACCTTGCTCGTAAAAGTTGGTCGGTACCAAAACTATACCCGGAGCCAGATCGATGAGAGAACTAAAGCTTCGCCCGTTCAAAGGCATGTTTTCCACGAAGCGATTGTCGATCAGCGTGCTCACGGCCGCGTCGGTTGCATTCACAATGGCGTTGCCTGCTTCTACCGTGATTGATTCCGACGCAGTTCCGACGCTGAGCTTGAAATTCTCCTCCAGATTGTTTTGGACATTGACAGTGACTCCGGTCAGCCGGACCATTTTGAATCCGTTTTTTTCCACTTCCATGCGGTAATGGCCCGGACGAACACTGGCGAAGGTGTAGAAGCCTCCGCTCCCAGTTGCCACTTCGGTTTGAGACCCGCGATCAACGTCAATCAGACGAACCATGGCGTCTCGAACGACGGCGCCGCTGGGATCAGTGACGGAACCTCGAATGCTCGCACTTTCTGCCTGGGCGTGTGCAGGCGAGGGCAGACCAAGGATAATCAAGAAGAGTGCCGCGAGCACTGCGCTAGAAGTAGGTGCAAAACGAGCCATACGCCACCCCAAGCTGGAGCCTGCCAGCTTACACCTGCAGGCTACGTTTGGTGTCAACGATTCGTCAGTGTCAACATTTCGACACGCCGCGTTAGAAACTATACACTGCTTTTCGGGCCGGGCTAAGATGTATTGACTTATGCGAAGAGCTCACGCCGTAACGTGCATGCCAATCGCCATCCTGGTGGCGTGCTGTGTTTGTGTTTTCGGATTGGATCCATCGCTCGATGTAAGTCAGTACGCGCACATGTCGTGGAAGATTCGTGAAGGCTTTAGCAAAGGCGCTATTTACTCAATTGCCCAAACGCCAGACGGCTACCTCTGGTTGGGTACGGAATTCGGCTTGCTTCGCTTCGACGGCATCAGGAACGTTCCGTGGCCACCGGGTGATCAGCATCTCCCTCAAGGCACTATCAGACGCCTACTCGTCGCTCGCGATGGGACACTGTGGATCGGCGCCGACAAGGGCCTTGCAAGTTGGAAGAGTGGCAAGCTTATTCACTATCCGGAGCTTGCCGGTCAGTTTATTTTTGCGCTGCTTGAAGATCGTGATGGCACTATATTAGTCGGGGGCTCCGGGATTCCTAACGGAAAACTGTGCACAATACATGACGGCAGCGTCAATTGCTACGGAGATGACGGCAGTTTTGGCCGCGCAGTGCTCGCGTTGTATGAAGACGGCAAAGGCAATGTCTGGGTGGGAGTGAAGGATGGGCTGTGGAGATGGAAACCTGGTCCTCCGAAATTCTATTCGCTCCCCGGCGAGCCGGACGGCATACAAGCCCTTGGTGAAGACGCTGGCGGCGAACTCCTAGTTGGATGGAAGGGCAAAATCTATCGATTCGTCGACAATAAAGCCGAAGCGTATTCAATCCGGCTCACTGCGCGCCAGTTCCGGGTGACAAGCATGCTCCGCGATCGAAATGGCAGTCTGTGGATCGGAACGCAGGACCGGGGCCTTGTGCATGTACATCAAGGAAGAACGGATGTCCTCTCGCCCGCCGAGGGCCTGTCGGGTAGGGATGTTTACACTCTCTTTGAGGATCATGAAGGCAATATCTGGGTTGGCACCATCAACGGCCTCGACCGCTTCCGCGACTTCGCCGTCACCACATTTACTGTGAACCAAGGGTTGTCGCAATCCCTCGTTGGGTCTGTTCTAGCGGACAAAGATGGAAGCGTTTGGCTCGGAACATATGGCGGATTAAATCGATGGGAACAAGGGCAAATTACGATTCGCGCCATTGGCAGCCCAAAACGAGACAACAACATCAATTCACCACAGTCTCTGTTTCAGGATGATCGCGGGCGAATCTGGGTTTCCACGTTTGGCGGGTTCGGCTATCTCGAAAACGACCGGTTTGTCCCGATCCGAGGTGTTCCCGGCGGAAACGTGCTCGCCATTGCTCAGGATACTGCGGGCAACCTGTGGGTTGACAATGAGGCTCTGGGTCTTTTTCGTGTCTCCCCAGGAAGAGAAATCCGTCAGATTTCATGGGCCGATCTGGGACACAAGGACCATGCGAGCGTGGTGGTTGCTGATCCCAGGCGAGGCGGGTTATGGATCGGTTTTTTTCTGGGCGGCATCGCCTATTTCTCCGACGGGCAGGTCCGCGCATCATATTCCGCCGCCGATGGCCTTGGCGCGGGCCGCGTCAGCGACTTTCATTTTGACTCTGGAGGTACGCTCTGGGTCTCGACTGAAGGCGGGCTTAGCGGGATAAAGGACAATCGCATAGCCACGCTAACCAGCAAGAACGGACTGCCCTGCGATACCGTTCACTGGGCCATCGAAGACCACGGCCATTCGTTGTGGCTATACACGGGCTGTGGCCTGGTGCGCATTGCCCGTTCTGAGTTGGACAAGTGGGCTGCCGCCGTTGACAAGTCACAAGATACAAGTCTGCCAATCCGGGTCACGGTTTTCGACAGCTCCGATGGAGTAAGGAGCCTTTCCCATCCCAGCCACTACCATCCCCAGGTTGCCAAGACGAAGGATGGGAAACTGTGGTTTCTTCCTTGGGATGGCGTGAGCGTCATTGATCCGAATAACATTCCCTTCAACAAACTTCCGCCGCCAGTACACATCGAGCAAATCGTCGCCGACCGGAAGACATACGATACGGCTTCCGACACGAAGGCAAACCTGCGCCTGCCGCCGCTCATTCGCGATCTGGAAATTGACTACACAGCATTGAGTCTTGTCGCGCCGGAGAAAAATCGCTTCCGCTATAAGCTCGAAGGTTTAGATAAAGATTGGCACGACGTGGGGAATCGTCGACAGGCCTATTACACCAATCTCCCTCCACGGCATTACCGGTTCCGAGTCGCCGCTGCCAACAACAGCGGCGTGTGGAACGAGGAAGGCGCGTTTCTGGACTTCGCGATTGCGCCCGCCTTCTACCAGACGAACTGGTTCCGCGCGTTGTGTGTGGTCATTCTTGCATCGATCATCTGGGCCGTACATCGCCTTCGCGTCCGAGCTTTAGAAAAGCGACAGGCATTGTTGGAGCGGCACCAGACCGAGATTCGCGCGCTCAACGAACAGATGATCAAAGCGCAGGAGGCGGAGCGCATGCGTATCTCCGGAGATCTGCACGACGGCGTTCTCCAGCAGATCACTTCTCTTACTCTGAGGCTCGGCACCGTGAAACGCCGGGTGCCTGCCGATTCTGAGGCGAGGGCAGAGATCGTTGGTTTGCAGCAAGAACTAATCCAGATTGGAACCGACATCCGGCATATATCGCATGAACTCCATCCTGCATTACTGCAAGAAGCGGGCCTGCCCGCGGCCCTATCGTCGTATTGCGAGGAGTTCAGCAAAGTACGCGGGCTGCCGGTGTCGTGTAAGGCCGATGAAAGTGTTCAGGAGTTATCTCCCGGAGCCGCGCTCTGTCTCTACCGCATCGCGCAGGAAGCGCTCGGCAATGCCTCAAAATATTCGCAAGCCAAGAAAGTGGAGGTTCGGCTGACCCGCGCCGACGGTCGCGTTCGCCTTTCTGTGTCCGATGACGGCGTTGGCTGCGATCCCAACCAGACCGGGAAATCGGGAGGGCTGGGGGTGATCAACATGCGAGAACGCGTGCTTCAACTGCGCGGGACGTTCGAGTTTGATAGTACCCCAGGACGCGGAACCACGGTGAGAGCGGAAATTCCTTTTCGACCCGCGTTGTAAGTTTGCCGCAAGCTTTCATGAAAGTCTCCAATGGCTAGGGATGCACCTAACATGAGGATTGCCCGTTGCGGACTATTCTTCCTCGCCAGCATCGCGCTCATCATCGCGGTCCCTGCGATCTTGTTTGCGGCTACGTCTGAATCATCAAATGTTAGGTTGTCAGTTGTTGAGGGCAAAGACATACGGTTTGCGCATCTTTCCAGACGAGAAGGACTGTCTCAGGGCATCGTCGGGCATATTCTGCAAGATGATCAGGGATTCCTCTGGTTTGGCACGCAGGATGGTCTGACTCGGTTTGACGGATACACGTTCAATATTTACAAACGCGGCGCCCCGGGCTCGAACAATTTAAGCGGCGTCGAGGTTACAGCGCTCCTGAAGGATCGTGCCGGAGCGCTCTGGATTGGTGTCGACCAATTCCTGGACAGGCTCGACCCAGTCACGAACAGCATTACTCGCTACCGTTCCGACCCAAACGATCCGAGCAGCTTGGGAGGGCGCGTCTACTGCATAACTCAGGATGAGGGTGGGTCATTGTGGCTTGGCACCAGCAACGGTTTGGATAAGCTGGATCCAATTACGGGGAAATTCAGCCACTACCGCCACGATCCTGAGAACCCTAAAAGTTTAAGTGCCAATGGCGGCAAAAACAAAGTGGAATCCATCATTAAAGACAAGACTGGAAGGCTATGGGTGCAAACCAGTGCAGGATTGGACAGATTCGATCCCAGAACAGGAGAGGCCACGCACTATCCGGAGCTGCGTGCCGGCTCGGAATACGAGCACCTGCAAGTCTATCAAGATCGTTCAGGCACACTGTGGATACTTTCAAGCGACGGAAATGGCCTGGCCAGCTTCGAGCCCGAAACCAGAAAATTGACCCGCTACACGCTGCGGTTAGCCGAGCCAGGCTTGTCAGATCCCGAAAGGTCGGCCGTGAACCGTGTGAACGCCATTCTGGAAGACAAAGACGGAGTCTTCTGGCTCGGAACTGGTGGCAATGGACTCATCAAGTTTGACCTCAGGCATGGAAAGCTCACTCGTTATCGGAATGATCCTGAAGACCGCGAAAGCTTGAGTAACAATTGGGTACTCTGTCTGTTTGAGGACCTCGAAGGGAACATCTGGGCCGGCACAGGCGGAGGAGGTCTAAACCGGTTCCCCAGGAGTCCGGTGCCTTTTACCGTTTATCGAAACGACGCTCGGAGCTCCAATCGGCTCAATCAAAACTTCGTGCTCTCCGTATATCAAGACAGCCGCGATATTCTCTGGGTTGGGAACGACAGTGTCCTGAATGCAATAGATGAGAAAACAGGAAGGGTTAAACTCTATAGGCACGACCCCGCCGATCGCGGCAGCATATCCGACGCGACCGTCTTGTCGGCCATTGAAGATCCTTCAGGCACACTCTGGTTCGGCACTTATCGCGGCGGGTTGAACCGCTTTGACCCTGGTAGCGGGAAATTCAAGGCCTACCGCCATCGATCATCAGATCCCAACAGCATCAGCAGCGACGTCATCTTCAGACTCTTCGTAGACCACACAGGCAGGTTGTGGATCGAAACAGACCATGGGCTCGACCGTTTCGATCCCAACACCGGGGGTTTTAAGAACTATTCCGGCGGGTTCGGCAAGTCGAGCGTCTTTCGTGTCATGGCCGAAGACCAGCAAGGAATGCTGTGGCTCGGGACCTACGATGATGGTGCATATCGCTTTGATCCTGACAACGGGCAATTCCGAGTCTACAAGTACGCCCCAAGTACCCCCGGATCCTTGAGCAGCAATCACGTTAACGCTATTTACGTAGATACATCAGGCACGGTTTGGATTGGCACTCAAATGGGGCTAAACAAGTTTGATGGCAACGGCTCTTTCATCACGTACTTTAGAACCGACGGACTACCGGATGACGATATCCGAGGCATTCTTCAAGATCTTCAAGATAGAGTAGGAAATCTTTGGATAAGCACGAATAACGGTCTATCGAAGTTCAACCTAACAGGGAAGACGTTCAGAAACTATCGTGTCGAGGATGGTCTGGCTGGGAACGAGTTTAACTTCTGGGGCGCTCCTTTCAGGAGCACTCGCGGAGAGCTGTTCTTCCCGGGCGTCGATGGGCTTACAGCGTTCTTTCCCGGGAAAGTGACAGATAACTCCTACGTTCCGCCTGTCATTCTGACTGATTTCCGGCTGTTCAATGAAACGGTGCCTGCCGGCGGGCATTCTCCTCTTAAGAAAGCAATTTCCTATACCGATGCTCTCGAGCTTTCCCATAAGCAATCAGTTGTTTCCTTTGAGTTCTCCGCGCTCAGTTATGTCGTGCCTGAGGCTAATCGCTACCGCTAAAAGCTCGAGGGGCTGGAAACGCGATGGAATGATGTATCAAGTGCGCATCGCTATGCAACCTACACGACTCTGCCACCCGGCGATTACGTATTTCGAGTGCAAGGCAGCAACAACCGCGGGGTGTGGAATGAGAACGGCGTGAGTGTTCGAATCCGGATTCGAGCTCCGTGGTGGAGCACGTGGTGGTTCAGCGCGATCGTAATCGCATCTCTTCTGTTCTTACTCTGGTGCGTTTACTACCTTCGTGTTCGGAACGTTAAGCAGCACCAGGCCGAGATCCGCGCGCTGAACGAACAGATGATCAAAGCGCAGGAGGCGGAGCGGATGCGCATCTCCGGAGACCTGCACGACGGCGTTCTCCAGCAGATCACCTCCCTTACTCTCAGGCTAGGCAAGGTGAAACGCCAGGTGCCACCCGATTCGGAAGCGACAGCAACGGTCAATAGTCTGCAGCAACAACTCATCCAGATCGGAACGGACATTCGTCAGATATCGCATGAGCTTCACCCTGCTTTGTTGCAAGACGCAGGCCTGCCGGCGGCCTTATCGTCGTATTGCGAGGAGTTCACCAAGGTACGCGGCCTGCCAGTGTCGTGTGAGACGGACGAGAGTGTGGAGGAGTTGTCGCCTGGGGCAGCTCTCTGTCTCTACCGCATCGCGCAGGAAGCACTCGGCAATGCCGCAAAGTATTCGGCGGCAAAGAAAGTGGAGGTTCGGCTGACTCGGGCCGACGGTCGCGTTCGCCTTTCTGTGTCCGATGATGGCGTTGGTTGCGACCCCAACCAGACCGGGAAATCGGGAGGGCTGGGAGTGATCAATATGCGAGAACGCGTGCTCCAACTGAAGGGGACGTTTGAGTTCGATAGCGCACCAGGGCGCGGAACCACGGTGAAAGCGGAAATTCCTTTTCGGCCAGCGCGGTGAGTTTCTGTGCGCCCACACCTTGCAACTGAGGCTAGTGAGATGAACAAATGTTTGACTTTGGTGCATCTCACAAGCACGTTCAGAATTCACTCACGCGTTCCTGCAGACTCGAAGGCGAATACAGGTATGGCCTCTTGACCAAATCAGCTACTGCGCGGCTTGGCTGCTGGTAGCCGGTTGGTTTAGCTCCTGCTGCAACTGGAGCAACTGGCGCAGCTGGTCAGCATTGGTGGAGTTGGATGTAGGACTGTTCCTGGAGCTTGTTTGGTGCATCAGTTCGTTGGGCTTGGGTGTTTGTTCCAGTACGACGTAGATGGGTGCCCCAGCCGAAACCGTCACTACGATCTGCTGGTTCACTGCCAATCGAGAAACCTCTTCGTCCCCGGTTTCGCCGATATTATTGCTGACGCGCTCTCGCATCAGATCAGACTCGCTCAGCGGTTGGCTCAAACTGCCTTGTCCCACGAACATTGCGCTGGCTTGGCCGATTCCTGATAGCGATCTGACCAGGACGTTCTTTCCCGAGTTCTTGCCCGAAACCTTTCCTTTTAGCGGCCGCAAGTCCAAATCCGTCGCGGCAGCTTCGATCGGAACGGACGCGCCATCGGGCATTAACAAAGAATCAAACTGGAGGTCCATATACCCTGAACGGTTGGCCTCTCTGATGTGGCCGACCGCCTTGGCTCCTGCGGGAACAATAATTTCTCCGTCGCGCTCGTAGTTATACTCGATCACCGCTAGAACTGGCGCCCGTACAGCCGTGCTTGCAGCCGACTCCAGGCGGGCACGTAAGCGCGTGCCGGTGGCCAAACCCAATCCCAGTGGCGGCGCTGCGTCATTGAGGGATTGAAAACCCGCAGGGCTGGTCGAGGCCTTTCGCACATACATTAGCGAAGTTTTCTCCATGGCTTCGCGTTCTGTCTTACCCACGTCGGCGATCTCAGCACTGGAGCCTGACTGGTAAGGCGGCGCTTGCCACGCCTGGTCTCCAAAAGGTGGTATCGAACCCAGTGTCCCCGGTCCGTTCGTCTGTCCTGTCTGCGAAGCATTCGATGCCGAGCGCACCACGGTTCGCTGGAGATCGCGTTCGTTCACAAAACCTTGGTGGGCTTCTTTTGCGGCGGGGCGCCCGGAATCAGTGATCGGGAACAGACTCTTGTCGTTGCCTTCGTCGCTGGTTCCCACGGTCGACTCGTCCTTCGAGGTCGCACCGCGATTTTTCGCCTTCTCTGGCCCATCTCGATGTGGCATAGAGATAGCAACAAAGATCAGAAGCGCCGTGACGATAGCTCCCGCGCCGATGATTACGAATCGGTTCTGTTGGATCTGCTGCCTAGCTCGCTGCTTAGTTCTAGTCGCACACTCCGGCAAGGCGGCAGGGGCGAGCGGAGGCACAGGCATGTTGTCGAGGATTTCATTTCCGTCTGGCTCCTGCATCAATCCGGCGTTGCCGTTGTCACTGTGTCCGTTGGGGCGAGTCACTTCGCACCTCCCGCTACCGGAGCCACAAACGCGATCGGCGCCAAGACTGGACGATCGACCTCCTCCGCTTGGGCAACTGCCAGCAACAACCTTTCGTTTGATTCTTTGAAACTTGGCCGTTCGAATACGACCACTCCATCGGCCCTGGCGCCAGGCGCAAGTCTGCGCGCGGTCATCCAGTAATCTTTGATCGCCACCGGTTCGGCCTTGATCGCCTTGCGATGCTTGTCTCTCGATGTCCCGGCAAGTTGTATCTGCGGTGGCAGCACTTCGATGGTTCGTGCAGAAGCGTTAAGAACTGCGAAAGGTACGGCCATCTGCTGTTCCTTTTCCGTAGTTTGTCCTACCGCAACCCGCAACAGTTTGCCTTCCCAATGCGGATTTTCAAGCTGTTGCGCCTTCAGCAGTTGTTGTTCTTGGCTGCTGGGTTTCTCTTGGGCAGCGACGGCTGGTGGGCCTTCTGGTGCAACATTCTTTGTTTCCCCGACTACAAAGCTGGGATGAGATGGGGTGATCAGAAAACTATGCGGCCGCTCGCAGTTGAGGACATAATCGACCACTTCACTGTGGTCTGATTTTCCTTGGCTCACCAGGCTAAGGGAGATCTCATGGCCGCCTTTGGTCGTAATCAGAGCGTTGGTTTGGGCGGGCTTGGCACTCGTCGCTTTGAAAAACACGAGTTGCGGCTCGGCATCGGAGTGTTCGACCTTAAAGGCACCCGGGTCACCCAAGACAACGGAACTCACTTCCTCCAGCACTCGCACCGAGCTGACATATCCCGGCCGCACGTGCAAGACTACGACCTGTTCCGGGGCAATACTTAGGTTTACGATTCGGGCTTGCGGTAATTCGGTTTGCGCCGAAGCCAAGGGCAATGGCAGCAAGCTGATCGTTATCAGATGCACCAAACTCAAACATTTGTTCATCTCACATCTCTTTTCTGTGCGGTGTTCGTGCTTTTGGGTTCAAAGCTCGCTTCGCGAAGGTAAGTTCTTCTAATTGCTGAGACGTACGCGACGACGTCGGGATTTCGGTAAGCAAGCCCCCGCCTGCCGATCTTGTCTTCGCCGGTGTAATAAGCAGCGACCACGAGCCTGAGGTCGTTATGAAACTGTCGAATCAACCAAGCGAGATAGCGCACGCCGCCCGAGACGTTTTGGTCGAGATTGCAGGGGTCGGCGACTCCCAGCCGCTTGGCAGTCGCAGGCATCAACTGCATTAGCCCCACAGCGCCTTTCGCAGAGATCACGCAGGGCTGCCAATTCGATTCGCGTTCGACAATTGCATGTGCCAGCGCAACCGGCACTCGATAGTGTTGCGCGTAGGCTGTAACGTAGTACTCAGCTTCAATCCGCGCTGGTGCCCTACCTGATTGCGCGCAGCAAATCGAAATGGCGCAAAGCATTTGCGCCAAGATGAGTGCCGACTTCATGCCGCACTTCCTCGCAGAGTTTCTGCACTGTACTGCTGCGCGTCGTAGATCAGGCTGGCAAAGCCGTCGCGCAGAAGCAGTTTGCGCCGGTCAGCCTCGGTCTTGGCCAGCAAGGGCAGTAGGGTGTCTCTCATCTCCGCTGTAATTTGTTCGGTGCCGAGAACTTTGAGCGCCTGCGCAAGATCGAGAATTTCCGAGACGGACGGCGGTTTTTCCATGCTCCAGCCGCGCAAGGCCTTCGCGAGTCCCGCCATGCCGGCGTGAAACTCGCGTGTGGAATCTGGCGTTCTCAGCGCCACAATCTCTGCTTCGCGTTCGGCGGTAGGGTGTTCAACCCGAAGATAGAAACTGCGCCGTCGCAGCGGATCGCCGATGCGCCGCTCCTCGTTGGATGTGAGTACAACGAACGGAATGCTCCTGGCTCGAATCGTTCCGAGTTTCGGAATGCTCAGCTGCCAAACACTTAGGAGTTCCAGCAACGTGGCTTCAAATGCGTGATCCACTTTATCCAGTTCGTCGATCAGCAAGACGCAAGACTTTTCATACTGCAGGGCGCGCAACAGAGGCCCGGCAGTGAAAAACTGCTGGCCATGCAATTCGGTCTGCAGGGCTTCCCAATCAACGCCGCTGGACTTCGATTTCAACTCGACGCAAAGCCTCTGCAGCGACTCGTCGAATTTCCCAATGGCTTTCTCTTCATTGATGCCCTCGTAGCACTGCAGGCGTTCGACAACGGTTTCCGCCGCATCCGCGACAGCGTATGCCAACTGAGTCTTTCCGCTGCCGGCGGGTCCTTCGAGCAGCAATGGCTTCTGCAGTCTCGCCGCCAGATACACGGTTGTAGCGGCAATCGAATCGGCGATGTAGCCAGTGGCCCTCAATCGTTGACTGACTTCTTCAAGAGATGAAAACACGGTTCGTTCCTTTGCCCGAGGCGGATTGCTCGGTCGCGAGCGTCTGAAACGTAGACCGGAATGAGATTTCGGTCAAATCCCGAACGAATTCGGGGCGCATTGACTGAATCAGGAACCTCTACTACAACGCCAATGACAGGTCCGCGGTTGGAAGAGACAACTGCGGGCGGCGGGTCCCACCGAATCATGATGGGCCTAGCCCAGGAAATACCATGAATACTCGATCCTCCTTAGCAGTCGAGCTTGAGAAAATGCCGCGCGCGTTGCGGGCGTCGGAACTCGCAAAGATCCTTTCGACTAGCAAGATGACCATCTATCGCCTTGTGGAACAGGGCGCGATTCCTCATTTCAGGGTGGGTGGCCTCATCCGTTTTGACCCACAAGCGGTTGCCGATTGGCTTCGTCGGAAAATGCCGATGAACCAAACGGCCGCCTAGGCATGTGCCCCGTCCGACTCGGATGTCGGTTTCGGGAAAGGAAACGTGGCATTGACTTTCCGCAGTGCTTCCTTGTCCCGGGCGGGTTTGAGATAGCGCATCGTTGATTCCAAATCTTTGTGTCCCATCCACGCTTGAACCGTTGTTAAATCAACTCCGGCGCGAAGATGCATGGTGGCGAACGTCGCCCGGAATTTATGCAGAAACCAGTTTTGGCAGTATGCTCCCTTGGCACAATGCCCTTGCCCTGTATCGCAGAGGCCGCAATTCAGACCGGCGCGCCACGCTACACTTTTGCATTGACGGAGGAAGTTGTGTACGATCCCGCCATTGCTGGTCGCGAAAACCAGTGCATGATTCTTGGGTACCGTCGCTTTGTGAAGGCGCAGACTGTTCAAGAGGCGGTCAGGAATCGGAACCTCGCGCTCCTCCCAATCTTTCGGAATGAATCCCAGTTTTGGCTTTGCCTTCACCCGAACCACGTGATTGTCGAAATCGATGTCGGGCCACGTTGCGTGCATGACCTCGCCTTCGCGAAAACCAGTCATCCAGAAGAACTCAAACAGTACTCGCTTCCAAGAGTTGCATCGGGCAAGAAACGTTTCGATCTCCTCACTGGTGTAGACCTCGGGTTCGGTTTCCGTATATCGCGGCCAGTCGCGCTTGCGGATTAATTTAGTAACTCCGTTCGCTTTGAGCATCGAGACGACAACCTGCACCTTCGTCCAGATCGTGCGTCGGGCAAGACCTCTGTCGGACAAAAAGCCCATAAAGCTCATGACATCGGTACGTTCGACACTACAAAGCTGCTTTTCACGACACGATTGGCGGAAGTATTCGAGAGCGGTCTTGTACTGGCTGTACGTTTTCGGCCTGTGGTGTTGGCGGGTTTCCTCGAGGAACTCGCGGCAAGCCTCCGACAAGGTTATTCCGATTCGTTTCTGTTCGCCGACGATCTCGATCCCGAGCACCTGGTTCCTGAGAACTTGAACTTTTCGCTCTGCCGCCGCAAATGCTTCGCTTGGACTCTTGCCCACCGATTCTCGATATCGTCTGCCGTCGCGATACCATTCGATGTAGTAAGCACCTTCTTTGTGGAGTTCGGGCCGGCCCTCGATCAACACGTAGTCTGGGCGGATGCGGCCATTGCCGTTGTGGACGACCGGACAGAAGCGCCACTTCTCAGACGCGGCGCCACGCAGCTTCACGTACTTGGTGAGATTGACGCGCCCCGCATGGGACTTGCCGGTTCGCATCATAGGCCCTCCAAATCTGGTTTGGAGAAATTAGGTGCAAACGGAAATTCGGTCAAATTCTCCGGGCGCCGCGTCGGACGCGCGATCTTTTGAAGAAAAATAGCGCGCGGGAAGAAGACAATGAATTGCGGTTGGTCGCATTGGACGCAGGCTTTAGCTCCAATACGCTTGTGAGGGGCGAGCGCCTGCTCACTGCCGAGAGAGTTCGCTGTCAGGGTAAAGAGATCACAAAATCGCATCGCATACCGCTCCCGAAGTGGGCTTTACGGTATGGACGACGGTATGGATGGCACTTAACTCATTGAAAACAAAGAACTGGCGGAGAGAGTGGGATTCGAACCCACGTTACCCTTTCGAGTAAACACGCTTTCCAAGCGTGCGCCTTCAGCCACTCGGCCATCTCTCCCGCGAGGTTTGGTGGAAGGAAAGAACGTCGGGAAGCCTTCTACCAGCCGCAATAAGTCTATCCCGCAGCGCTTAGTTCGCTTCCAATTCTATGGGTGAAGTCGTCGATACCGCAACCGGCTGTGCTCAACAGAGAGGGCGAGCGGAAAACCTACGGGAGACTACGAGACCTTCTCCGGGTTGTCGGGGATCGCAACGGACACCGGAGCCGGCGTCAAAGGAGCGCTCGACACAGAGGCGCCCGCGGCCGCCGCATGCGCGGCATTGCCATTACCGGCAGAAGCCGGCATGGGGGGAACTTTCGTATTGTCGACGACGTGATGATTCAGGCAATACAGCGCCAGTTCCAAGCGATCAGCGACGCCCAGCTTGTCGTACACCTTGCGTAAATAATTCTTGACCACCTGCTCGGTGGTACCCACGCGCAACGCGATCTCTTTGTTCTTCATTCCTTGCGTCACGCAGGAAACAATCAGCGTCTCTTTGGGCGTGAGTTGCACCTTCGGTCTGGCGCCTGCCGGACGCGAGTTCTGGCTGCGATATGCCTCCATCACCCAGCGAATGGCCTGGCTGTCGAGCCAGGTATCGCCGCCTGCCACCTTGCGAAGGCAATCCACCAACAAATCCGGCTCAACTTCCCGCGACAAGATGCCATGCGCGCCCCGGCGGAACAGTTCCAGGGTCAACTCTTCATTCGCACCCGGCGTCACGACTACCAGCCGCATGGCTGGATTTTGACGCAGCAAATCGGCCACAGCTTCGACCGGATTCTGCGCCAGGGCCGCTTCGAAAATCACAACGTCACAAGAGAACTTTTTCACCGCAGACTGAGCTTGCGCCAGTGTCTCGGCCTGTCCGACCACGCGAATATCGTCTTCCAGAGCGAAAATCTTGCGCAGACCGGCGCGGAAGATGGCCTGGGTATCGGCCACGATCACTCGGATGAACTGACCCTTGCCGATGTCTTCGCCGGCTCCGAGAGTTGCTTCCACGTTCATTGGAGTGCTCGCCATTCAGTTCCTACACTCGCTCGAAATGGTACTCATCAATCACCACGCCGACGGCGCGGCGACCCCGATCTTCGAAGCTCCGCACCACGCGGCCCCGGCAGTCGATTTGCACGTCCCGCCGCGCGCCCACGACTTCGGCCGGCAGCAGAATTGTGAAATCCATCATCGAGCCCACCGGGACGTCGTTTTCCATCGCCAGCAGCACGCCGTTCGCCGAGATATTTTCCGTCTCCGCCAAATACGCGCTGCCCTGCGTCTTTATTGAGGCCGACAGATGCAGGGGAAAGCGGGGTGCGCTCTGCATCTCTTCGAAATGTCTCGGGTTCGTCTGCGGCTGAGTCATCGGTGTTTTGCCCGCGTCCGCTGCCACGTCTGAGAGGAACCTTCCTTCCGGCGGAACTTTTATTACGTGCCGGAGTTTGCCCAAACTCAAGGGCAGCGTACACCCACGAATCGGCCAAACAAAGTTACCGAAGTCATGGAACGACGGGTCTTAACTGCTTTTCTTTGAATGGATTAGGATGATTTTCCACAGCAGATTTGAGCCTAGAAATCCTTCTTCGGCCGGTCAATTGCAGGTCAAATCCCGGTCAATTTCCGCTGATTGTCGGAGATAAAGCGAAGGCGAAAGTTGCGTGGGCCGGGCTGGGTGCCGAGCGCTGAATGCGGAGTGCTCGCTCAGAATTTCGTCACTTCGGTGAAGTTGAACTCTCTCACCTTCATGGCCGGAACTACCATATCGAATGATTCCTCGCCACAGGATCGGGCCGGCACGCTCATCGCCTCAACATTTGAGAGCATATGAACGAGACTTTCATTAAAGCGGAAATTTCGCACTCCGCCCTGCACGCGCCCATTCTCCACGTAGAACGTTCCGTCGCGCGTCATCCCAGTGAGCATCTTCTCGTAGGGCTCCACTTCGCGGATATACCACAGCCGCGTCACCAGCACTCCCCGCTCGGTCGAGGCGATCATCTGCGCAACGGTCTGGGGATCACTGGGTGCAGCAAAAACGATATTCAGCGGCATCTCTCCCATTTCGTTGGGCAGCGCAAAGCCGTGGCCGGTGGCCTCGACCGGGCCCACCTGGTCGCGATACTCGGAGCGCTTCATCCTCGCGGCAGTCGCGCGAGCATAGACCACGCGTTTCACAATTCCGTTCTCGACCAAACCGACTCTCTGGCGGCGTACGCCTTCGCCATCAAACGGAGATCCTGACTGTAAGGGATGAGCTACGTCATCCCAGATCGTGATGTTGTCGCCGAACAGCTTGGTGCCGATGCGTCCGGTGAGGAACGAGCGCTGGTCAAGAATCGCCATGCCGGAACAGTCCCAGAACATGAAGCCGATAATGTCGAGCACGGCCGCAGGTTCGAGGATCACCGTGTACTTCCCCGCCGGAATTTCTCGCGGCCGTGCTGAGTCGCGCGCTTTTTGCGCGGCGACGTCGGCTAGCTCCAGAGGATCGAGATTCGCCACATCCGGCGAATTCGCTTTCTGCCAGCCAGAAGAATCGCCCGCCAGCATGGTGACCGAGACTTCAGCCGCAGTCTGCATGTGCCACCGGCTAAGACCGCGCGAATTGAAGATGCCGTCAATCGACTCCGCGCTCGAAAACACTCCCGCAGTCGTGAGCCCGTGCTTCTCGGCGACGCCAACAATCTTTTTGACACCGTCGGCTCTCAGCTCTGGAGTGATGGCCGCCGTCCGCTCAAAGTACCGCGAGGGTGCGGATGTGGAGCGGACACTTTTGTCCGCTTTGCCGGCGGCTTCGCCGGAATCGGGCATTGGCAGAAGGTCCGGATCTGGATGCTGCACCTTGGCCAGATTCTCCGACCCCCGCACAACCTGCCGCAGACTCTCATCACCAAACTTGTTGGTCGAAGCCCGCGCTGTCCGCCCGCCAAAAACCGATCGCACGGAAACCGTGCAGTTCTCCTCCGCGACGTTCTGATGAATGGTGTTGTTAGCGAAGCGGGTGAGGGCAAAGCGCCCGCCGGAGAAGAGAACTTCCACCTCATCCGCGGTGGAGAGTTTCTTGATGCGGTCGAAGATGTCGGCGGCTTGGTCCTGGGTTAGCATTTCGCAATTGTTGAGCAATTTAGAACGATCGCAATGCCTTCGTGCACCTTTGTGTCCTTCGTGGTCGAAAAAAAGCTGATCACCACGAAGGACGCGAAGGAGGAGTGGTCACTCTGTGGTGACTTAGGCTGACTTAAACGCACTGCCTACTTTAATCCCTCGAAATCGCGACGGTGCCGCCCCGTGCCCTGTCCCCATCACCTGTTGTGGTTGACCCTTACCGCAATTGGGAGTTCCCCATAACGTCCACTCCTCGCGAGAGCAGATCGCGTCCAGCGAATTCCAGAACTCGGTCGTGATGCCGGAATACGAAGGATTCTTCACCATGCGCGCGCGCTTGCCGTTCTTGATTTCCCATCCAATCTCGCAACCAAACTGAAAGTTATAGCGCTTATCGTCAATCGACCACGAACGGTTGGTCTGCATTAGGACGCCGCGATCGGTCCCCGCGATCAATTGCTCGAGGCTCAGCGGCTTTTCCCCCGGCAGCAGGCTGATGTTCGTCATGCGAATCATCGGCAGCCGGTTCCATCCCTCGGCGCGCAACGTTCCACCCGACCGGTTCTCGCCGATCGTGTGCGCCGTCTCCCGCGAACTCAGATACCCCGTGAACAGCCCGTTGCTGATGATCCGTGTGCACTGCGCCGGCACCCCTTCGTCGTCGAAGCCGAATGTGCCCAGCCCGGGACCGTGCTCCTGCCGAGCGTCCGCCACCACATTCACCAGGTCGCTGCCGTAACGCAAGTGGCGCAGCTTATCCAGCGTCAGAAATGACGTCCCCGCAAAGTTCGCTTCCATCCCCAGCACGCGATCGAGTTCAATTGGATGCCCCACCGATTCGTGAATCTGCAGCCCCAACTGCGAACTGTCCAGGATGATGTCAAACTTCCCTTCCGGACACTGATCGGCATGGTGCAGCGCCACCGCCTCCTCGGCAATACGCCGCGCGTTTTCCAACAACTTCAACTCGTCAATCAGCTCATATCCTTTGTTCTGCCACTGCCCACCATAGGAATTCGGGTACGACCGCTTCTGAATCTCATTCCCCGCAAAGGCATACGCCGTATATCCCGCGCCGGTTGAGACCTTGGTCTGATGAATGTCAGTCCCTTCCGACGACACGAACCACTGCTCTTCGCGGTGGAAATTCAGATTCGTCTCCGCCAGGGTAATTCCTGCCACCGAGCGCAACTCAGCATCAATCTTCAGCAGCAGTTCGATATTCTGTTCGACGGAGACGCTGAAGGGATCGATCTTACAGGGAGTCCTCCACTCGGCCACGACAGGGGTCTCCGGGGCCAGGCGCACATCCTCCCGCTTCACCCGCGCCGAGGCTCGCGCGATCTCGACGGCTCGAGCCGCGGTCTCTTCCACCGCACTCCGGCCGAGTTCCGCCGAAGCGGCGAATCCCCAGGCACCGTCCGCGATCACGCGAACGCTCATGCCTACCGATTCCGAATCGGACGCGCTGCCCACTTTGCCATTTTTCGTGGTTAGCGCGCGGCCGCGCTGAGCCACAATCCGCGTGTCCGCGTAGCTGGCGCCCCGTAGAGCGGCGATGTTCAAGGCCCAGTTGGCGACGTGCTTCATGGTGAGAAGTTCAAATCTAACACAGCGCCACCGCGGCCGTACGGGGCTGCGCACGCGCGAAGATTCGTGCTCTCCACGATATGGGACGAGGATTTTGACAGAGTGAGCACTTTTGAACAGACCTACTGTGGCCGCCGGGCCTACAGTGCCCGGCACTGAGGAGTGTGATTCAAATCACTGTTTCTTCAGCGCGACCACTATCCAATGGGAATAAGCAGGCGTCACCACGTCCGCGAAGATGATGCTCTTTCGAGGGCCTAATCTATGAGCGTTTTTTTCCCGAATGATCAGAACACTCTAACCGAGAGTTTCGAGCAGTCGACTTCCCAACACAACAGCGGACTCACGACCGATTCCCAAACCATCAAGAAGGCTGACCTCGCCGGGCCCGGCATCGGCGACTACGACCAACTGGAGAAGATTCTTCCCCGCGACTACAACCCGCTGTTGACGGCAAAGGAGACCCAAAAGGCAATCTTCCATCTCAAGCGCTACATCGAAGACAATCTATGTAAGGAACTCAACCTGATGATGGTCGAGGTGCCCTTGATCGTCGACGTGGAAAGCGGCGTCAACGACATGCTCGACCGCGACGGTTCCCGCACTCCCATCCAGTTCCACATCTCCAACGATCACGGCAAGCATCCCATCGATGCGCAGGTGGTGCAGGCCGCCACCAAGTGGAAACGAATGGCCCTCCGCCAGTTCGAATGCCGTAGCGAAGAAGGCATCTGCACCGACATGCGCGCCGTGCGCAAAGATTACTTCCTCGACCACGACCACTCCGCTTACGTCGACCAGTGGGACTGGGAGCGCGCCATCACCTCCGAGCAGCGCAACCTGGAATTTCTGAAGGCGATCGTACGCAAGATCTGGAAAGTCCTGGTAGGCGCGGAGAAGTTTGCCCAGGAAATGTTCCCGGAACTGCGCAACCCCCGCTATCCGAATCTGCCCGAGGAACTCACGTTTCTTCACGCCGAAGAGCTGCTCGCGATGTATCCGGACCTGCCGCGCAAGCGGCGCGAGACGGTCATCCTGCAAAAATATCCCGCCATCTTCATCATCGGCATCGGCTGGGCGCTGAAAGACGGCTATCCGCACGAAATGCGTGCTGCCGACTACGATGACTGGATCACCGATACCAGCAAAGAAACTCATCGGGACACGCACGGGCTCAATGGCGACATCCTGGTGTGGAACCAGGTCACCCAGCGCCGCCACGAACTCAGCTCGATGGGCATTCGCGTCAACGCCGAAACGCTGCGCCGCCAGCTCGAGATCTCGAACTTACTCGACAATCTCAAGTTCCCTTACCATCAGGCCATTATCAACAACGAAGTGCCGCTCTCCGTCGGCGGCGGCATCGGACAATCCCGCACACTGATGCTGCTTCTCCGCAAGGCGCATCTGGGCGAAGTCAGCGTCACCGTGTGGCCGAAAGTGCTGAAAGAGATGTGCGCGAAAAGGAATATCTTCGTGCTTGACTAGTCAGCGAGGAGTTCGTGAAACGGGTGCCCCATTTCTCGCCCGCCTTTTGCGCGAGAAGTGGGGCTTTTTATGCCGAGGCTACGGCGTCGCGCGCGCCTCCGCCAGCGCCTTCCGCACTGCCAGCAACTCCTTTAGCACGCCGCGCAGCTTGGTCGATTCCAGGGCGTTCGCCCCGTCCGACTTCGCTTCCTTCGGATTGTCGTGGACCTCCATGAACACACCATCCACGCCCGCTGCCACGGCGGCCCGGGCCAACAGCGGAATGTATTCCGGTTGTCCACCGCTCACAGCAGGTCCTTGGTCGTCGGCTTGAGACGACGGTAACTGCACCGAGTGTGTCGCGTCAAAAACCACGGGCGCAAACTTGCGCATAATCGCCAGCGAGCGCATGTCTACGACCAGGTTGTTATATCCGAAGCTCGCCCCGCGTTCTGTGAGAAAAACCTGCGTGTTGCCCGCGTCGCGACATTTTTCCACCGCGTGCCGCATATCCCAGGGCGCAACAAACTGACCCTTCTTGATGTTCACCGCCCGGCCGCTTAGAGCTGCGGCCACTAGCAGATCCGTTTGCCGGCTGAGAAATGCGGGAATCTGCAAGACATCCACGACTTCGGCGACCTTTCCGACGTCCGCCGTCTCGTGCACGTCGGTCAGCACCGGCACCTGCAGCTCATCTTTGATTTTGCGCAGAATCCGCAAGCCCTCCTTCAGTCCCGGTCCGCGAAAACTGCGGATCGACGTACGATTCGCCTTGTCATAGCTGGCCTTGAAGATAAAGGGAAACTCCAGCGCCCGCGTGACTCCCTTGATAATCTCCGCCATGCGGATGGCGTGCGCTTCGCTCTCGATCACGCAGGGCCCAGCGATCAGAAACAGCTCGCCAGAGCCGATGTGGACGTTACCGACTTGGAAGGAAGCAGGCATGAACGAAGAATGGCCACGGATTTTCACAGATTCCCACGGATAAAACAATAAAAGAAAAATCCGTTTAGATCCGTGAAAATCCGTGGCGCTTTGGCTTAGATCCGCACTTTCTCCGGGCGGTGGAACATCTCCACCTCGGCGATCTCTTTCTCCGCCTTCCGCTTCATTCCATGCTCATACGCCGCTCCCACGAACGCGCGGAACAGCGGATGCGGCTCCAGCGGCTTCGACTTGAACTCGGGATGGAACTGGCATCCGATGAAGTGCGGATGATCGGGCAACTCCACCATCTCAACATACGTGCCATCCGGCGTCGAACCGGAGATGCGCAGGCCCGCCGCAATCATCGGCTCTTCGTACTCGCGGTTGAATTCGTAGCGATGCCGGTGCCGCTCGCTGATCTCCAGCGTGCCGTAAATTTTGTGCCCCAGGGTGTTGGGCTCGATCTTGCAGGTCCATGCCCCCAGCCGCATCGTGCCGCCCAACTCCTCCACGCCGCGCAATTCGCGCAATTTGTAGATCACGCGGTGCGGAGTTGCCGGATCGAACTCGCTCGAATTCGCATCTTCGAGGCCCACCACATTGCGCGCAAACTCGATGCACGCCGTCTGCATACCCAAACAAATGCCGAAGTATGGGACCTTTTTCTCGCGCGCGTAACGAATCGCGATCAGCATGCCCTCGATGCCGCGCTTGCCAAATCCTCCGGGAACCAGGATCCCGTCGTAATCTTCCAGTTGAGCCTCGTACGTCTTGTCGCCAGTCTCCAGCCCTTCGGCCTCGATCCAGTTCAGCTGCAGCTTCAGGTTGTGCGCCAGCGCCCCATGAACCAGCGCCTCCTTCAGCGACTTGTACGAGTCCTCGTATTCCACGTACTTCCCAACAATGCCAATCGTGACCGTATCCTTCGGGTTGTAGACGCGGTGAACAATGTCCTCCCACTTCGAAAGGTCGCGATCCTTCGCCTCCATGTGCAAGCGCTTCAGCACCAGCGTGTCAACGCCTTCATGGGCGAACACCACCGGCACTTCGTAGACCGAAGCCACGTCTTTCGCGGTGATGACGGCCTCTTCCTCCACGTTGCAGAAGAGCGCAATCTTCGACTTGATTTCCTTGGCCAGAAAACGGTCGGTCCGGCACAGCAGAATGTCGGGCTGAATCCCGATGCTGAGCAGTTCCTTCACCGAGTGCTGCGTGGGCTTGGTCTTCAGTTCCTGCGCCGCGGCAATAAACGGCACGAGCGTGACGTGCACAAACAACGTGTGCTCGCGCCCCAGTTCCTGCCGCATCTGCCGGATTGCTTCCATGAAGGGCAGCGACTCGATGTCGCCCACCGTGCCGCCGATTTCCACGATCGCGACGTCCACTTCCTGCGCCACCTTCTTCATCGCGGCCTTGATCTCGTTGGTGACGTGCGGAATCACCTGCACCGTCTTGCCCAGATAATCACCGCGCCGCTCCTTGGCGATGATCTGCTCGTAGAGCCTTCCGGTCGTCCAATTGTTGTCGCGAGAAAGTTTGGCATGGGTGAAGCGCTCGTAATGGCCCAGATCCAGGTCGGTCTCGGCCCCGTCGTCGGTGACGAAGACTTCGCCGTGCTGAAACGGCGACATCGTCCCCGGATCGACGTTCAGATAGGGGTCGAATTTCATCAGGTTGACTTTCATGCCGCGGCTCTCCAGCAGGCAGCCAATGGAAGCCGCGGCTAATCCCTTGCCCAATGAGGACACAACTCCGCCCGTCACAAAGATGTACTTCGCTGGCATCTCTTCCTCGCTCTAAATTGTGTTTGGAAAATTGTGCAGGTGGCGTGCACGATCAATTATGGCAGAAAAGCCTGTGGAAAGAAACGGGAGAAAAAGTCGTGGTGGTTAAATTTGGAAACAGAGTAGCCATTTCTCTGGTTGTGTGACCCGGCGTCGGCCAAATCTCCCCCATGCAGGATCAGATCAGGAGAGCTTTGCCGCAGGGCCGCCAGCACGGCCTCGAACGCCGTGAGGTTGCCGTGAATGTCCGATACGATCGCGATGCGCACCAGAGCTCTCTCCGCCCCAGCAATTCACGATATCACCAGACCGCGTTTGACTATCCCGCCCATTCCAGCGAAAATAAACCTCGACACTTCTCTCGAATCCCAGTTCCTGGGCTTCCGACGTGTGGGCCTGTGGCGCAGCTGGGAGCGCGCTTCCATGGCATGGAAGAGGTCGTCGGTTCGATCCCGACCAGGTCCACCAAATCTCTCAATGGTTTAGCTCCCCTCGCCATTTTGATCCCGAAATTCTTACCTGTGATTTCTTACCTGTGTTGCCTGTTTTTACCTGTGTTTACTGCACCAAGCGCGCCTCGAACCGTTCTAGCGCCGCCCGCTTGGCCGGGTCCTGAGCGTGTGTGTAGATGTTCATGGTTAGGCCCGCGTCTGTATGGCGCAAGATGCCCTGAGCCGTCTTTGGGTCTACCTTCTCCTCTACGATCAGCACGGTTGCCAGCGAATGCCTGAAGGCATGGAGTCCCGCCCGTCCCGTGTAGTCGGCATCAATCAAGCCGTGCTCTACGAAACGTGGCCGGATGTAGTCCTTCACAAACTGACACCCGCTTATTGGGCGCTTCCCCCGCAGTTTGTTAGAGGCAAACACCCAATCGCTCTTTCCCGCGTAGGTCGTCTGGCGGTGCCACTCCTGCAAGAACTCGGTAGTCCGCTCGCCCAGCACAACAGGTTCACGGGACTCTTCTGTTTTGCCGCTCTCGATCCTGCCATACACCCACGTCTGATTGAGCGTGATCTTCTTGTTGGCAAAATCGATGTCTCCCCACCGAAGTCCGAGCAGTTCACTCATACGCATTCCGGTACCCGCCGCCAGCAGCACCAGCGTCCGATGCATGATTGACAAGCTCATGGCGATCTTCCACGCAATCTCGGGTGGAACCACGATCTTCTTGTGCTTGCTCTTCCGACCGACACCTTTGACGTTGCAGGCTTTTACTGGGTTTAGATTCGTCGCGATGAGTTCGTTCTCGCCGCCGAAACTGAACAGCCGACTGAATACATGCTTGGTCTTCTGTACGGATTCAGTCGAGAAGTCATTTTCTTTGGCAATCGCGATGAGCCACTTCTTGACCTCCAGCACCCGCACCTCATCCACAAAGGTCATCCCCCAGCGTGGCAAGATGTAGCGATCAAGCTCATGCTCGTGGAGGTCCTGCGTGGATTGCGACTTGAAGGGAAGTTCCGCTTGCCGGTAGGCATCTGCCAGGGCGTTCACCGTCAAGCGTCCAGTAGTGCCCGTCTGCTGCGAACGCTGAATTTCCTGCCAAACATCGGACTCCTTCGGAAACTTGGAAACGAGTCCGATCGTCTGAGTTGTCTCAGCCCTTTTGCCGTCCGAGTCGCGGGTGATGTAGAAGTGATGCAACCAAACATCTCCTTTCTTACGTCGTCCCTTTGTCAGCCAACCACTTCCTCTGTTCATTGGATTTCTCCTCTGCCCAGAGGACCGTCTTTTCGAAACTACCTTACCTCCCTGCGACTCTGCGGTAAACAGGCCTTGGCTGGCAAGGCACGTGATCGGGTTGACGACGGCACTCACTGAGTTTGCTCCATGAATTCGCGAAGTTCACTCAGGCGGAAACGCCAAGTGCGGCGAACGGCTGTCTTGCCAATCGGCAGCGGGTGAGCCGGAATTTGATTGTTGCGAGCAAGCTTCATGACAAAAGTCTCGCTAATGCCGAGAAAGTCCGCTGCCACTGTCGCCGAGACGTAATTTTCTTGATCCATAAACCACCCTTGTTCTTTAGACTTCGAGGCTGTCATCGGCCTCTTCGGATGCTCAATACTGACGGTTTCAATACGAGGATCGAAGTTTTCTTAGTTTCTCTTGCGGCGCGGCCTGGCCGTGAAATGTTACCGCTGTATCAGTGGTGTGCTAACTCTCGCCAGGGACGCTTAGCAGAGATCTTCCGACCAGTGAACTGATTAGCCAGCTAAAGAAGCAGATTGCCTTTCGAGGAGACTTGGAGGGTTGTCGTGATCCGGGTGCAAGACGAGCCTCTCGGCCCCCTAAAGATTCAAACTAACCATGGCTTTTCATCGAACGAGAATGCGATGGGTGGTTCCTTGTGGGGGGGGCCACTGTGGCATCGATTTTGGTTGTACGTGTTGTGATACGCGGACCACTCCTCATTCGTCATACCGAGGTACTTGCCATCTTTGCGCGTATCAGGCGGCAAGGTCACGAAGTGCGACAGTGGGACATCGTAGATTGCGGCGAGTCGTTCTAGGACGATAAAGGGCACCCGCCCGGACCGCTCTAGCTTGCCCACATTTGGCTGCGTAGTTCCCAACATCAGAGCCACAGTCTTCTGCGTCAAACCTGTTGCTTTCCGTGCGTTCCGCAATAACAGCACGATCTGCTTACGCCTACGCTCGTAGTCCCGCCGCAGTTCCCTCCGCTCTCGCCGTGGTTCCTCGTGAGACACACCCTTGAAATATACCTTTTTGGAATACCAGCAAAGTTACAGGAGCCCATGTCCGCAAGAGCATGAAATCACGAGGAATTTAGCTCGTTTAACGGCTACCCAGGCCGGGCCTCGCTGCAAGTAGTTTGTTTTGAAGAAAGACAGGGCAGTCGGCCCTAAATAAGGGAGAAAACGCATGGCTAAACACAAAAAGTTCGGCTGGGTACAGGTGTTGGCGTTGTCGGCTTCAAACCGGGGTGGGCTTGCCCTTATTTCCTCAGACAAATGGGGCGTGTTTTGGGTACGTGCTCGCACCGTGGGCTGTCAACTTTGGCGTTAGGCACGGGATTTCTCAAAAGGGCGGGACGCTCCCGCCCTCAACCTCAACCATTAACTGAGTATATGCAGCAAAAAGGGAGAACCTTATGGATGCTGTTTCAATCGTAAGTCCAGTAAGTGGAGCAGCTAATTTGGCGGGTGTGGTTGCGTCTTATACGGAAGAATCAACTTTGGTCACAAAAATTCGCGCCCTGGCCGACAGTTATTCGCATTCGTTCGGCTCCTACCAAGAAGCACGCAAACGCTTCCGACAAGAACGCGCCGAATTAATTCCTTTACTCGCCGAGTACAAAGAAAAGTTGGTCGGAGTCGGCCGAGCCGGGCAGTGGCGTCCATTTGTTGATTCGCTAAGTCTTCCCGTGTCCTTCAAAACCATTGATCGCGGGGTCAATGGCTACATGGTGAAGATGTACAATGTACAGCTTCCTGAGCCAACGGTTCCTCCGTTGCCCGATCCTTGCGAAGACGCTCCGCCGACCGGTAGGCGTCAACTGCTAGAGGCTACCTACGGTCAATTCGCGACCGTCTTTCAGCCCATGCTAGCGCGTGACCCTGAGCAGTTCCTCGAAGAATTGCGCTTGCATTTTCAAATCATTGTCAATCGGCTGGTAGGGGACGGTGAAGGGTTCACGGTCCTCTTCACTCATCTGCCCGAGGGGCTAGGCAAGGAATGAACCTCCGCCCGTCAAGAAGTGCAAAGCCAATATCCACAGAGATTCGCCATCCGCTGGTATTGGCCTTCATGGCAGGAAACATCCAGCCCGATTTCAACTGGACGGGACGCTCCCGCCCTCAACCTCAAACATTAACCGGGCCACTGTGCCCAGAAGGAGTTACACCTATGTCGTCCAGAACAGGCGGTTGGTACGCCAACTTCAAATTCTCGATCCCGGCCGAGCAGCAGTCAGAATGGCAAGTGTTCCTTCGCCGACTGCCCGCCAACGTGCAGGAGCACCCCGCGTGGAAGCTTCTCCACGACTTGTCATATGTCCCCGAGTACTCTGACCAGCAAGAATTCCCGGCTCCCGACGTGCAGTGAAAAAAGGTTTGAGTCGGGGGCTCTCGTCAAACAACCCCAACCACTAACCAAGGCTAAGACAGCGCGAAAATATGGAGGAAAAATGAAAGGTCCAATGAAGTTGATTAACGGCCACACGGGGCTCATGGAGTGCCGCGTGTGTGGTTCGCAGCATATTGCGAGTCTTCAGTCCGGCCATGACCGGGCTGACGGTGTCACACGGTTCCACCGGGGCAGCTATCAATGTTCCTACGAACGTTGCCCATCGAATGTCAAGCAATGGGACGACCAACAGCACCGCTACGTCAAACCGGACTGGCGGTCCTTCGTGAAGCAGGAGGCTGCTGCCTAGTTCGCCGCTTGGCGCACTGGAAAGCACCCGGTTGTCCGGCAAAACGGCTGCGAACTGAGAGAAGACCGCAGCCGAACGCCGACTTAGCGATCCGCAACAATATCCGCAACGTCACACTACTTCCCTTCTGACCGCCAATCGCAAGTTAATTAGAAAATTTGTCTACCGGGATCTCTGTTGTCCGTGGAGTCGAACTCAGGCTCCCTCCGGGCAATGGAGTTGTACCGTGAAACATATTCACTTGAAATTTGAAAGGCCCGACGCTGAAGTTAATAAGCTGGAGCGTCAGGTGATTGATACAGCCTACGTCAAGACTGTTGTCGAGGGCGAAGACACCATTGTTTACGCTCCGAACGGCGACGTTCACGCGGTATTCTTGAAAGGGGCCGTCCCTAAGGGAACCTACGAAATGGCCTATCCGTTCTTGCTGAAAGCGGCCTCTTCTTCAGTCATCGGTGGGTTCCGAGGCATTGCTGCCGGGACCGGGACTCAGCTCGCATATAAGAAGGATGGGACGCCGAGCAACATGCGCCGGGTGCCCAAGGAGGAGCGGCTCCGTGGGGCGAAGGACGGAGTTCTGGGCTACCTTGACGAGAACAACTTCGCGCCCTGCCGTCTTACGGCCTACACCCGCGACCGTTGGGAGCAGTTCGGCAGTACGGTGCTTCCATACGTTCAGGCAGTTGACTGCCTGTTTCGGAACCACATGCCGGAACGTCACGCCGCCCAGCTCAGTGTGGCTAGTACGACACCCGGTTACGCGATTGAGGGCACGTCGTTCTCGACGGTTACTGTCAATCTGAATTTCGCAACAGCCTGTCATCGGGACTCCGGTGATCTGGCTGAGGGAGCCGGAGTGATCACCTGCTTCACTTCGGGGGAATTCACTGGCGGGACACTGGTCTTTCCCAAATGGAACCTCGGCTTCAACCTTAGCTCGGGCGACGTTCTTCTCTGCGATGTTCACCAGATGCATGGGAACCTGCCCCTTGTGGGCCAGCCGGGCAAGTACGAACGACTTTCTTGCGTGTTCTACTATCGCGAGAAGTTGCAGGCGTGCGTTGGATAACAACTAAAACAACTGACGGCTGCGCGCAGGGGTGACAAAGGCCTCAAGCGCAGCTGCAGTCCGGCCTTACGTTACCCGCCAACCAACACTAGCTATTTCCATCGCCAACGACGCAAATCAGGGAACTTCCGAACCCATGGTGTAGGCAATCGCCACGGAGGAATGGAAATGCAGATCAGTTTGAAAAACACACTCAAGACGGCGCGGCTGAGCTTCGACGCTCGGCTGGCGGAAGTGCTCATCGCTCGGCCCGACCTGAGCTACACCGAGATCGAGAAAGATTTCGGAATCAGCGAGACGGTGATTCACCGGGTCATGAAGCAGTTCAACATCGGTTCTCGTAAGCGTGGGCCTAAGCCCGGGAGAAAATCGCTGCGGGAGTCATGTCCCAGAACAAAGGGTACTTCCTCGGTTGCTCCCCCATCCGAATTGGTCAAAAGGAATAAGAGGAGCTGACAACATGAACTTCGGCGGCTACATCCCACTCCGACGCGGGGTCCTCGAGCACCTACACACGGGTCGCATCACGGGGAACGAATTCATCGCGTTCATGATCATCCTAATGCTGGCCGATGCTGGCACGGGTATCGCGGTGACCAACGCTCCGGCGCTAGTCACTTTCTCGGGTGGTGCTCTGAGCGTCAGTTCGGCCAAAAAGGCTCTTGAGGGTTTAGAAAGAAAACGCTACATCAAGCGACGTCTTAGGGCTGTTGGGTCACGCGGTGTCTTCCCCATCTTGGTGGACAAGTTTGTGTGTACGGTCGGTAGCCTGAGACTCAAGCAGCTAACCTTTGCTCAAACAACGGATTGGGAGAACCCGGTCTATGACGACATGGTGACAACCACTCCTGAAGTTACTCCGGAGACCCAGCCTGAGGTCAAGCTCGACGACGGGCGCGAAACCGGGCCTGAGACCGGGCCGTATATAAAAAGAGAAAAAGGAAAAGGGAAACAAGAAACACGAAACGGGGTTTCTGTTCTATTCAATTCTAATCAGAGACGAGATGACGGAGACAACAAACCCACTAGCGATTGGAACCAACTTTTGGAGGAGGTAGATGAATGACGACTCATGTTGTGATGCTCAATCCCACCCCTGTCGACGGTAAACGGCTGGCTGTATATTTCTGGTCTCTCCTCGGCAGTCCCGCTCAATTCGGAACCGAAGGCGCGCTCGAACGATGGGCTAACGAACTCCTACCCATTCTGAAGAGTTACCCGTATGCCGACGTCCGCGCCGCACTCAAGTGGGCCATCAAGGAAACCGACGATGACTTCTGGCGTAACACACTGTTCTTGCCTCGCAACGTCGTCAAGTCGATTGACACCGTGATTGAGCAATGGTGGATAGCCGCGCAGCGGCAGGAGGCCATCAGCGAAAAGGTTCCTTATGACGGCCCCAGCGAGCTTCATGAGTTCGATTCAATTCGGGAGTATCGGCGCGCCTTAGACAAAGAGTACGAACTTCAGAGTTGCATCTACTGGGACGATGCCATCAAGGCTTTCAATTATGATCTCCCGATGTTCCCTCCCGGCATGACCGATGAGCAGGTGAGTGACTTCATAAAAGCTCACCGTCCTTGTGTCTACAAGCTCCGTCGTGATGGCTCTGCCATCACCAACAAGCCATGTGCTCGTTGTGGTTGCTTTATTATCCCGCGTTCGTCAAAGACTGACGAGGAACTGAAGGCGAAAGCCAAAGGTTGGCCGGCTGAACAGTATTTTTGGGAGCAGGAGAAAGCAGCAACGGCGAAGATCAGGTCTGCCGCATCACCACAGGATGTAGGAGAACGAGTTTCCGAATGAACCAACCAATCAAGTGCGAACGCACCAACTGCTTTCGTGACGCCATCTACATTGCCGAGGAACGCCACCCTCAGGGGGACGGCTCCGTGGATGTTGAGTACCGCGCCAACTGTGAGATTCACAGCAGGCAGCAAGTTCCGCAGAACCTGACCCCGCTGTCGGCTTGGCGAATCATCCAGTGGCCCGAGCCTCGATGCGACGCCTAATGGGTCTGTCCCCAGGGTACGAGCGTGAGCAAGGCGGGAGTCCTCCGCGTCCCTCGCGCGGGAGAAGCCAGCGTGAAAACAATCTCGCGACCTTCCTCGCGTACCTCAAATTCTGTCGGCGGCACCGTGCCTACCACGACTGCATTGCGAACCAAATTCGCATCTTCGACTGGATCGATGAGCGCCGGATTGAAATGCGGGCCGAGGGCAGGCCGCACTGGGTTCCGACAGAACGCGACTTTGAACAGGCCGAGAGGGACTGCTGGGACGATCTGGTCAAACGATGATGTTGAGGGCGGGTCAGTATTAAGAGGACAGTTACAACGCGACGGCCAGAACGAGGAGAATAGTATGAGTGACATGAACGCAAACGACGTAAGGAGTATCAACCGGCGATTGTTCGAACAGATCGTCCGGTTTGAATGCGAGGCCAGCGTGGGCACGGGTAGGTATGTCCGGTGCGGCAAGCCAGCCACGGCAGTCATCGAGTGGCGGCACCAAGACGGCGACGACGAACAACGCATACTGTGCGCGGACCACGCTTTCGCGGAAGTGTGTTATTGGTCCATGATGGATTGGGAAACACGCGTAAAGGTTGCCCATATCGAAGACCGGGAGCTCGGTCTCTCCTATGGCGGGAGGACGGCGACTCGTGTTCGAAAACAAGTTCAGGACACTAGAGGAACTGATCCGATCAGGGGCTCCAGGCGCACTGAAGTTTCATATAGACATGCTCCTTGCGCCCAACGCTGTCTTGTCGGGGCAAGAACGGAAGCACGCTGAAGATCTGTACACAATCATCAATATGGTCTGGTCGGCCTACGAGCGGGAATATATTTGTGATCCGCTTCAGACGCAGCCGAGCAGGCCACCCGGAAAGGCGGCTCGAGCGGCTGGCAGTAAAATGGGGGGAGAAAGGTGAGTCGTCCATGCCAACTTTGTATCTCAGTGCTCCCAAGGTAATGACTCAACAAGGGAGCGGCTTCTACAGGGACTTTTACACTATTCTTCAAAACCAGATCGGCCCGGACTATGCCATATATGACAGCCTAATCGGACAGGTCCGTCCGGGAATTAAAGCAGTAGTGTTTGACAGGGATCGACAGCTACGCGCGGAGGGTGTTGTGTCCACTGTAACGCCCAAACCCAGCAATCGTGTTCAGAGGTACGACGTGCGCATTTCCAATCTGACACAGCTGCCATACACGAACCCTCCCCGCGTTAACAGATGCGGCGTTGCAGTTGTTTAATGGCTACAAGTTTCTATTCACAAATCGTCTCTTCCGCTAACGTGATACCACTGCGGAGCAACGCAATTAATATCCTCACAGACACTTTCCTCCAGCCACCGTTTGGCAGTCTTTCTCGCATCGCGGGCGGAAACAGAGGCTCCAACAGTTCCACCTCGGAACTGGCGTCAATAGCAACGTCACCGAGGAGCGGGTCCGTGATGACCAACTCCGGCCCTTTTTCGCCACGGCGTACCCTCGCCTTCGTAACCCCCAATCCGTTGACCCGCAGGGCAATCTTCCTGTCCGCCAGCATCAGTCAACAATCTACTGCCCTGCTTTGCCCAATCCGGTAGCGACCTCTCCCAAGGTTGCCTGGATAGAACCAACTTTACTTCTCGAAGAGAACATTTATGGTTCACCCTGGGAAACACAGCCGGGCTGATCGCATTCGCTCGAACTGCTACCCGGACGACCCACCAAGTTCCGTAGTTTCAAGTCAGGAGGAGAACCATGCCGCGAAGCAAGAAAGCACCACTGAAACGCAAGTCAGCCGGGGCCAAGAAGAACAGGACCGCAACAGCCCGGAAACCGCAGGCTCCAAAGAAAAGCACGTCAGCCGGAAAGAGCCGCGCCGAAGGCATCCGCCTGTTCACGCTCGCGGGTCGCCCCAGCAAGGAAGATTTCGTGAAGGTGTACGGCCCTGCTGGACCAAGAATGACATGGGACCAGCGAGCCAAAGCAGGCGTGCCAGCCGAGAAGTTTCAGGCCGCACTGGCCGCGAAGCAATCGGGGCGATAGGCAGATGGCTCGGCAGGTGTTCACGTTCGATGCTCCGCCGGGAAGGGAGATGTGTGATTTCTGTTCCGCATCTCCCACCGCCCGCCTCTATGCCTGCCGGAACTTCATCGTTCCGCGCACGAAGCACGCGGTATTTCAGCACGAGTCCATCGGAGCGTGGGCCGCGTGCGACCGTTGTGCCGTGCTCATTGACGCGGGGCACTGGTCACAGCTAACCGACCGCGCTTTCCGGCGATTCTGTAAGAAACATGGCGTCTCCCGGTACGAGGAGTTTGACGTCAGGGAGCAACTGGCAGAAATTCATCAGGTGTTCAAGGAGCACATGATCAAGGCGGTGTGAGAATCACGCCTGCTTGAAGACCAAGTAAATGTACCCGATCAGGCCAGCGACGAGAGCAAGTTTGATGATCCCCCAACAAATTCTATGCATGATCTTCCCAAACAGGCTCGCGATAAGGATGACAAAGAAACCCAACACGCTGCGAGTGGCCCAGTCTCCGCCCCACAGGAGAGGAATCGCGCTGACAAGATAGAGGCGGGCTTGTACCGGGTGGTGGAAGCACCAAGTGATGATCAAAATGGGTGACATGAAGAACCAGAACATCAATCGGAAGGTGTCCCAAATGAAGTTCAGAAGCCATGCCAGCGGCGCCAGTGCGGATTCTAATTCCTTCCGAGGGTCTGTCATTAGCTCAAGTCCACAAGGCGGGTTCCCAACAGGAGCACAATCGCGGTGAGGCGATCTGGGCAATGAACCTTGGTCCCGCCCGGCAGGGCGCGAGCCGCCGCGATGAGTTGGTCAGTGGGAATTTCTTTGTAGGCGGTGAGGTTCAGCAGGGCGACCCGAAGTTGGGTCTTGATCGGCGGTAACACAACAGGGTTTCTCATGCTTCGAAACTACGGAGCTGCAACGGAGCGAGGCTAAACGAAGAGGAGTGAGCAGGATATGCAGATTGGCGAGCCGATTCGAACCATCGTTGTGGAACCGCTTGAGCTTCCGGTGGACGAACCCCAAGAACAGCCGGAACCAACTGCCCCGGAGCTCGAACCCGCGACGGAGCCAGCCGCGAAGTGAGAATTCCAGACTACATCTCGCCGATCATCGGCTACCGAGTATGGCACTGGGATGCCGTTGGCCTGAAATCGCTCAACGGCGAGCGGTGGGTTGCCCATCAGCCGCTGTCTGCCGTATGTAGGGCCGATGCAATCGGTTCCATCGCTGGTCTTTCCAAGGCCACACATAATCCATCTTATGTTGGGCCCAACATAACCAGGATTATGTTGTCCTCAGATTTATGTGACGTTCAGCATCCGTCGGCCGATAGACAGCGGGTTCCAACTGGCTGAACGTCACATAAGTTGGTTAGAGTTGAGCCAGGAACTTCAGCAGGTCAGGATTGTCGCGCCAACGTTTTCGCGGTTGCCGCAGTTTGGTTTCACACATGCCCAGCGCCTTCGCCTTCATCTCCAGATCGCTTTCCGCGTAGATATTCGTCGTGTCGATTGAGACGTGGCCCAGCCATGCGCGGATCGTGTTGATATCCACTCCGGCCCGCAACAAGTGGGTGGCTGTGGTGTGCCGAATCGTGTGCGGCCCGATTCGTTTGAGTCGCAACCCCGTCCGATTGCCTCTGGCCATTCTGGCGTAACGAGTGACGATATCGTGCACGCCGAATCGTGTCATTGCTCGAGAAGAACGGCCCAGAAACACTCGTTCCTCGTCGGCGCGACCTCGCGACCAGCTCTTTCAGGACTGCAGTCGTGGACACCCACAGCGGGCAGAAGCGGATCTTGTTTCCTTTACCCCGCAGTTGCACGAACGACTGGGATTTCTCCTGTAGTCCGCGCAATCGCAGGTCGCCGACTGTCAGTTGGGCCACTTCGTCGGCTCGGGCCCCAGTGTTGTACAAGAACAACAAGAGAGCGTGATCTCTCGATCCGAGCCGGCTGGTACGGTCAGGGGCGGCGAGCAGCGCATCGATCTCGTCTTTTTCCAGATACCCGATTGGCCTGTGCCCTGATTTCTTGAAAGGGATGCTGCGGATCTGCGCACACCAAGCGAGATGTTCCGGACTGCGCTCGCCGATAAACGTCGCGAGCGTGCGTAACGCAGCTAATCGTTGGTTGCGAGTTGCGACCGAGCACTTGCGTCTTTCCTCGATGTGGCACATGAACTCCCTCACGAGATCGGTGCCGAGTTCTTCCACCAGCAGCTCATCCGGTTTCCGGCGTAGGGTGCTGCTGGCGAAGACCACGAACAAGCGCAGTGCATCACGATAACTGTGCTGCGTATTGCGGGCGAAGTTGCGATCGGTAGGGAGATATTCCAACAGAAAGCGCTTGATCCAAGGCGCCAGAGCGCGCTTATCTTTCATCGGTACCTCCGCACGCGTACTGCTCGAATCGACGATTCGCCTGCTGGAGCAGCTCCGGAGTCATGGTGAGGTATCTCTGCGTTGCACTCAGATCAACATGGCCGAGATAAGTGGACAATGCAGGAAGCAAACGCTGCACGTCCGCATTCTGTCGATACCATTCCGTCAGCCGATGAACCGCGAATGTGTGTCGCAGATCATGAAGCCTGGGCTGAAAGTAGGAATCGTCGCGACGCTCGATGTGTGCGATCCGTCGCAAGCGTGAGAAGCTTGTACCGGCAACCTGGGCCGGGATCGGGTTCCCGCTCTTCGTCTGAAACAATGGTCGATAGTGTTGGTTTCGTCGTCCCGGCTGCCCGAGGTATTGCCGGATCAGCTTCGCGAGATCCGGTCCGAGCGGCACGAGGCGTGACTTGTAAAATTTCGTACCGCGTATCGTAACGAGGCCGAGCGTCAGATCTACGTCCATGAGCCCGAGCCGAAGCGCCTCGCCGAGCCGCATGCCAGTTGCGTACAGAAACAGCAACAGGGTACGGAATGTAGTTTCCGACATGAGGCAAGCGGACCTCCGTTGGCAGCGCCGCACGGCGTCGAGAAGTGAGCGTAAGTCGGACCGCGAGTAGATATACGGAACAAAGCTTTGCGTAGTTTTGGGAGTAGAGGTTGGCACCGGAGAGGATTTCAGCCGACCGCGTGCTGTCCAGTAATCGAAAAAGGCCCGCAGCGTGCCGCGTTTGCCACTCCAGCCACTGGGCATTACTGCCCGAGCGTCGAGGAAGGTGTTGACTTGCTGTATCGTGATGTGGTGAAGATCGATGTCGCCACAGTGTCGAAGAAACGATCGCAGTATGTTCGTGGGACTATCGAAACGCATGCCGGCATCTCGTTTGCGCTGGATGTAGAGATCAACCGCCTGGGAGAGCTTCATGCCAGTCCTCCCAGCTCGACGGCCGCCACAGCGCGCAGCGCAGGAAGATCGACCTTCGCATAGATTCCGACTGATTCAAGACCTCGGTGGCCGAGTAAGTCACCGATCTCCTTGAATGATGCGCCCTGTTGTAACCAGCGTGTGGCACAGGCGTGCCGCAGGGTGTGTGGCCCTCTTTTTCGGCAGTGTATTCCAACTGCTCCGAGTCGTCTGCTCGTTAGCGTCCACAGACCATAGGCTCCAAGCGGTCGATAGGGAGGATTGAGCGTCACGAACAGGTGCCGGCAAGCACATCGTGGGCGGCCTCGTTTGAGGTATTGCAGGATGGCGTCGCCAACCTCACGACTGGAGCGGATAGCGTTTTGGTCCTCCTCGTTTTCGAATGATTCACTTGGAAGATCTCGTTACGCCAATCGAAATCGCTCAGCATGAGTCGCGATACTTCGCCACTGCGCAGCCCATAGATCGCGAGCAATGAGAGAACTGCGCATGCCCGCAGGTCAGCCGGCCTCGGGCCCTTTACCGATCTCAGGAGCTTACGGCACCTCTTCCCAACTCGGGCCCTCGGGCAGACCCTCATACTTGTAGATTTTTGGCCCCTCAATGCCCTTCGCGAAACCTGTGGCGCACCATCCGCGCGTTTCGGCGAACCGAAAGAAGGCGCGTAGCGCTTGTGCAGCCACCGAGACCGAAGTGCGATTCCATCCGCTCGTGCCTTTGATGGCGAGGAACTCGTCAACATCTTCGATCCTCGCCCTCTTCAACAAACGATGCCGCTCACCGAACCACTCCAGGAACTTAGCTGTCTTTGCGCAATGAGACCGCACCGAATACGGTGAAAGACCTTGTTCCTCTGTCATGTATCGGGCGAAGTCGCTGAGTTGATCCGCGAACCGCATCGGCGGCGCACTCGGGAGCTTGAGCCGCCCATGGAATCGCAGCCACTTCTTAGCCGCATATATAAAGGAGGAAGCCGAGTTGCCGTAGGAATGTGCCTTTGGATTCGCACGTTGCTGGCGCGCCCAACAGCGCGCCGCTCGCCGGATTTCTTCTAGCGACACATCTCGCATTTCGGTCAGCTTCAGAAGACGCACTACTTGTAGTAATTCAGCGGAGAGATTCCTAAGCGCCTTGCGGCTGGTACCTTGTTGCTGTAGGTGGTTGAGGAATGACTCTCGCTCTTTCAGCAGCGGTGCTTGTCGGTAACGATTCAGGAAAAAGGGATGTTCAAGAAACGCGTCTAGCATTCTGTGCGGGCCTCCATGCCCGCGACTGATGCTAGACGACGGATACGACAACAACGCTTATATTGCAGGCAGCTGCCCGCGATCGCCGGGACCTTGCTGCGCGATGGCGTGAATGAAAGAATGCTCCGTTGCGCAGAGCGTCGACGGCGGCGACAAGGAGACGAATCGTGGAAGTGGCCCAACGCCGGGCGATCTACCAGTTCAAAGTGGCGTTAATCGGCATCACCCCGCCGATCTGGCGCCGTGTTCAGGTCACTGGGGACTATACCCTGGCCCGGCTGCATCGCGTCTTGCAAGTGGTCATGGGCTGGGAGAACTACCATCTCTACATGTTTCGAATTGGCAATAAGAAGTACGGACCGCCCGATCCCGACGGTGTTGATGATTTGGGATTGGTCGATGCAAAGCGGATACGCCTTGCCGCGCTGGTGCCGAGCATAGGTACCACCTTCACATATGTGTACGACTACGGTGACGATTGGGAGCATGAACTGCTGCTGGAAGCAACCCTTATGCCCGAACCAGCCGTGACGTATCCGCGCTGCCTCGCCGGCGAACGGCGCTGCCCACCAGAAGATGTGGGAGGATTCGGGGGTTACACCGACTACCTGGAAGCAATGTTTGATCCAAACCATGCGGAACATGAAGAGATGATGATGTGGCGCGGACCATTCGATGCTGAAGAGTTTTCGGTAGAAAAGGTTAACCAGGAACTCGCCAAGAAGTTTCGCTTCAGGCCCAAAGCGGCACCGCGCTCGATCACCTCAACCCCGAAGCTGTCGGCGAGCGCTAATCGTCTGACAAAGACGTTTATCAGGCCGATCAGCCCCCAAAGGCAGCGCATCCCCATCAAGGCAGATGCGACTGTTCCTCTGGAGTTGAACCAGCGCGAACGTGACTTGATCATTTCCAACACCTTCGCCGATGAATCGATAACCAACCGGCTGCGAGTCATGCCTCAACCGGGGCAACGCCCCGTGTTTCACTTCACTCTCGACGAACTCGATGAACTTGCAGGCGATGTGGCTGCCGAAGCCAACCACGCCAAGAACAACGTCCTGCAAGAACAGTTAGACCAACTGTACGACCGCATCGAAGCCGTCTTGAGCAGGTACACCGACGCCGACACCTGAGCCGGCGACCTTGCCCGAATGGAAGAAGTATTGGAGTCCCGCCCAAGACGATGGATCGGTAGTTTAACAAGCCTTCGAATCGAGCACTACGTGCCCAAGCTGCGCAAGAACCGCATCCGCGAAGAGCGAATCCACAATGAAGTTATCGTCGATGCGTATGGACCAGAAGAACAGGCTCTCGGCTGGTACTACTACCTGGAGAGCAAAATCCAGTTTCCTTTCTCGGCTCGGTGCATGGCCGCCAAAGTAGTCTCTCCGCTCCGCAAGACGGAAACGGTCGAGGTCCGCGGCCTGGCACCGGAAGATTCCTGTGCCCACGACATGCTGGTGCTGATTCGCTGGCATGGCCGCAATGTCGCGGTGCCACTCTCCCAACTGACTGCCACCGACGCGGACGAATCCACTGTCGAGGCGATCGCTGACTGGCACTACTGGCTGGCGCAAGGCTCCTGCTTCTGAGGCATGCAGTTCGGTTGAGAGCTACGCATGCTAGCGTCGAATACGCCTATGACGAAACGTGAGTCGAGAACGGAGCCGACCTGGACCGATGTCAAAGCCAAACTCGCCGCCTTTGATCGGGCCGCGCTCTTGGACTTGCTGCACCATCTATACGCCGCACACAAAGACAACCAGGCGTTTCTGCATGCCCGCTTTGGCCTGGGCGAGGACGTGTTGGAGCCCTACAAGAAAACCATCGATCGCTGGCTCTGGCCTGACCCGTTTCGCAACCAGGACACGTCCGTCTCCAAAGCGAAGCAAGCCATCTCCCATTACAAGAAGGCTGTGGGCGATCCTACGGGACTGACCGAACTGATGGTTTTCTACTGCGAGCAAGCAGTTGGATACTGTCAGGATATCGGTTATCAAGAGGAAGGATTTTTCGATGCCCTGGTACGCATGTTCGAGCAAGCCCTCCAGTCGGCCAACACGCTACCCGCAAACGGCCGACATAGCCTCATCGCCCGACTCAACCGTGTGCGGGAAATCAGTCATGCCTTTGGTTACGGCGTTGGCGACGACATGGACTACCTTTGGGCTAAATACGCCAAGTAGTCCGGCTGAGGGCCGTGGTGGGTGCTAAGGGGGGACACCGGCCTCCATTGTGCAGACGTGCTGAAACCTTAAAGCGTCGCACCCCCCGAATACCACTGGCTCAAATTATGTGACCTTCTCCTTATAGAAAACACCGCCATTCCACCCCTAGTCGGCGGCTGCGTCACATAAATTTCACCGTCACATAATCTTGCCGAGTTGCCGTACTTCGATTGCACTTGTGGTGTCTACGCGGCGAGGACAATGGGGCACCTGCGCCAGTGCGGCTACAGGAAGCTCGCTGTCCACGGCGAGGTTTACCTATGGGGCACGGTCGTAGAGCACGAGCGCGGGTGGCGCGCCCAGTTCGCCTATCCCAAGACCCTGTTCCTTGCAGTCGACGCAATCCCGTTCTCGCTTTTAGAGATCAACGCTCGGCTCAAAACTCTGGCCGAATTTGGCACGGATATTTTCCTACTGGATGATCGCGAGCGCGTTGCGTTGTGGAAGCACGGCTCAGGCTTCGACGCTGCGGGATTGGACGACCTTATCCAGACACGCAAGGAGTATTACGTCCGCCGCCAACAGGAGCGCACGCCGAAAAAGGGCGACCGTGTGGCAGTGCTCGGTCACGGCATCGCGGTGGTCAAACAGGTTGACGATAAGGAGGTTCACGTCGTATTGGGGAACAAGCTTGTGCTGAGAATCGCACGCAAGGAAATAGTTGTGAACGAGCGGAACAACCGTTGGGAATGCGAAGCCACCAAGGCCCGAGGTTATCAAGTATGCGAGTAGGAATCTATGCGAGAGTGAGCACCCTCATTGGGCAAAGCCCCGAAATGCAGTTGGCCGAATTGCGAGAGTACGCTTCCCGGCGCGGCTGGGAGATCTTTGGTGAATATGTGGACTCCGGAATCTCAGGCTCGAAAGAGTCCCGCCCGGAGCTCAATCGCCTGATGTCAGATGTTCATCTGCGCCGCTTTGACGTGGTGTTGTGCTGGAAGGTGGACCGATTCGGGCGCTCGCTGAAGCATCTAGTCAACGCGCTTGCGGACCTCGATTCTTACGGCGTTGCTTTCGTTAGTTTGCGGGACAATCTGGACCTGTCCACGCCGTCCGGCAGGCTCATGTTTCAGATCATCGGAGCCATGGCCGAATTTGAACGGTCGCTGATTCAAGAGCGTGTTCGAGCAGGGCTGCGGAATGCGAAGCTCAAGGGAAAGACTCTGGGAAGGCCGCGCCGGATCGTCAACGGCGACGAAATGGCCCGGCTGCGGGCACAGGGAGCGAGTTTTAGAGAGATTGCAAAGGCAGTTGGCGCGTCACCCGGTACGGTTCGCACGCGTTTGCTGACGACGTGATTAAATGTCCGTGGTCGCAAACGGTTGTATTCACGTATGAATTCTGCCCCAGTTCACCCGATTCTCGAAGGAGTCCCGAGTATCTGCGACCGTTATCGCACTCTACCCCAACGCTCCGGCCTATTTGAAGAGATGTACAAACGTATCCGCGAAAACTGGAATCGGCATCGTGAGCTCGACCGCTGGCCCACTCCGGACAAGAACTGGGTTTTGCGCGTAGCGCCGGAATTCAGTAAGCATCGAACCCAACACCTCGAAAAACAGCTCCAGAAACAGATCGCGATTTGCCTTGAGAATGAACGGTGGGGTAACGATGTGCCCACTACGTCTGGGCTTGTTAACGCTTATGGTCGTCAGATGAACGTCGATCTTGCGCACCGCGTTGACGACGGCTTTGAACTGGTTGAATTGAAGCTGGAGTCGAATACCCCCTACGACGCGGCGTGCCAGATCCTTCGCTCTGGTGCCATATACATGCTGTACCGTCTGGAACCGGAGCTTGCGAGGCGATTCAAGGGGAATTCAATGGTGTGTGCTAAGCGCATCGTGCTAGAGGTCTTGGCCCCACATCCTTACTACTCTTGCGGAGATGTCGACTTGCGTTGCCTTGAGACGCAACTGAATCAGGAGGTTGAGACGTTTGCCAAGCGCCGGGAAGCTGGGGTAGCAATGTCATTCCGATTCATGGCCTTCGCTCCCGATTTCAACTACCAACCGGGGATGGACTCCGAGTTGATTCGCCACGCTGTTCGGGGCCGGGGTTCACCTTTTGCGCGCAACCCAGTCAACACTGTGGAGATCAAGGGTTACGCCGGAGAGCTTATCCGATCTTTCAGTGACTGGGAGAAGTGTGCGTTGCCGCCCGAACGAAGGAAAGTGCAATGGAAGGAGAGCCGAAGCGAGTTCGAACTTGCACGGAGCTGGACGGCTGATCGCGAGCCTGCGTTACCACGTGAATTGGTGGAACTGCTCGACTCGCATGAGGGAACGAGGCGCACTGTAATCCTGAGTGGCGTCACACAGCACGAAACAACCCTTCCCTTCGGCACGCGTGGGCCGAGGTGTCACGACCTTGTGCTGCGCGGCGAGCAGGGCGGTTGTACCGTGATCATTTGTATCGAAGCTAAAGCTGACGAGTCGTTTGGTGGCAAGGTCGCGGAAGAACTTAGAAAAGCGAGACAACGGCCAGTGACAAAGTTTCCAGAGCGACTCGATTGGCTTACTCGTTCGTTGCTGGGGCTTCCCGCCTTTCATGATGACCAGTTTCTCGTGCTCTCCGAGGCTGTCGCCAATCTTCAGTACCAGCTTTTGTCCGCAACCGGAGGAACGCTATTAGAAGCACGGCTCCAAGGGGCTTCCAAGGCTGTTTTCATCGTCCACGAGTTTCGGACGACGTCCACAGTGGATGCCAAGATGGACGACAATGCCAAGGCGCTGAATGGATTTCTACGCCTATTGCAATCAGCGAACCACGGATGCGTCGAATTTGTAGAGCTTACAAGCGGTCACATTGCTGGTCCTATCTCAATCATCGATCGTCCTGCGGCAACGATAAAAATTCCCTGCGACATTCCACTATTCATCGGCAAGATCAGAACCGACCGCCTCGCCTGAAGGCGGCTGGTTCGAGGTTAGTCCTTTAGGAAGCGCGCACGATTTGATCCTCGGCTGGTTCAAAGTGGGAGGGGTAAAAAACCCTGCGTTTAGACGCCGTGCTCCGGCACTGAAAACCCAGAACTTTGGTACGGCCCCGGAACGGGTAATAAATTGATGATTTGTGAACATGAGGAGTACTAGGGGAAATCTTCAAGTTTGTTTTCAAAGCTTGAATGCCGGAATTACTTTAACTTCGCGTGCTCAGCTTGGGCTTGCTTCAGGATGGGGATGTCTGGGTTGGCGTCTTTCCAGAGGATGAGGAAATCCTGGCACTAGGATTGCGACGGCGGGAGGCCTTAGTGGGTCGTTGTACTTGACTCGCGCAGGAGTACGACGTCGGCGTCAATGCGTCGGCTGAGTAATCCGACGTTCTTGCCGTCAGGCGACCACTGAAGCCCCAGGATCTGGTCGGTCTTGAAATTTGTGATCTGACGGCCGGGGGAACCGTCCAGCGGCTGGAGCCACAGGTTTTCCAGGCGATTTTGGGTGATCGGATAAACCAAGGCTTTTCCATCGGGCGTAAACCTCAGAGGATACCAAATGGCGGGATGAGGCTCAAGAAATCGCACCTGCGGTTGCGCTCCTGCGTCAAGGGGAACCACTGCAATCTTATGAACGGGATTTTTCTCGGGGACTGAGATGAGGAAGGCCACCGACTTGCCATCTGGCGAAGTATCAAAGTAGCGGTCGAGGATCAACGCGTGGGGAATCGGCGTTCCGGGCAGGGCCTCGGGCGTTCCGCCATCTACTGGTACGCGCTCGACGCGACTGGCGTTCGCGTTAATGTAGTACGCCCACTTCGAGTCAACGGAACATTCGGGGCCGCGATCGCGTTGTCCATTGGAGAGGCGCATCAGGTTTGTACCGTCTGCGTTTACGCGCCAGATGTTGGTGCCGTTTCCCCCTCTTTGCCCGATCAAACTGAGAAGCAATGTCCGCCCGTCCGGGCACGCTGCGATAGAAGTGATAGAAGTATTGTTGAGCAACGTCGTCTTGTTACTCCCGTCTGAATAAACGCGCACTAGTTGACGATCTCCCGCAAGATAGAAACCATCGTTGCCGGCCCAACTGAAGCTCAAGGATCCTTTCTGTTGTTGTGGCATCTCGGGAGTGGGAGGAGTCGCACCCGTTCTTGCAGCCGGAATGGCATACAAGGTGTACAACCGTCTCAACTGAACGGTGGCTAGGGTTTTCGCGTCTGCCGAGAGTGACAACGACTCGTAGCTGTTCGTGTCCTTCGTGATCGTGTGAAATTGGCCGCCCGGGTAGGAAACAAATCCGATTTGATTGTGATACAAGCCCGCACTTACGTCCTGATACTGAACGAGAAGCCCCCGCCCATCTGGTAACCAGGTTGACTTTAAGAATATGAAGCCGTTGATCGCCGCAAGATCCTGTGTTTTGCCCGAAGCAACATCCATCAGTTGGATTGGACTCGGGGCGTCACCGACCACATCCGTCAAGGCGACTCGCTTGGCATCGGGCGACCATGCAACATAACGGTGCAGGGAATCCATGGGACCCCCGGCGATCATTTTCTCATCCGTGCCATCCGCATTGGCCACGAGAAGTTGGAACTTGCCCACTTCCGGATCGTTACCGCGCTCGTAGGCAATGTGCTTGCCGTCAGGGGAAAACCCCGTATTCGAATCAATGTCGCGCACAATGATCTGGGGATTGCCCCCAAGAACTGGCGCGCGGTAGAGGTCAAACTGATCGAGCGTGGAAGTCCGCGCCTTACGGAAGTAGAAGTAATTTCCATCTGGCGAAAAATCGAAATTCGTATAAAACGCTTCCGAGGGCGCAATGATTTGCGTGTCGCTGTTCGTGGGAACGTGGCGCAGCCAGAGGCTGGCCATTCCTGTGTCAACGACTTCGCTTAAGATATATTTCCCATCGGGCGAAATGGCGGCGGCCTGCGATCTGGTGTTGTCCGTGATTTGCGAGATGGTGTAATCCTGGAATGGCGCCGCCGCTTTGCCGCCGCTAAACATGGAATACACGCCGTAGCCGGCCGCGGCCAGCACGACGAGCCCTGCTGAGGGGAAAATCCATGTCAGCCTCCAAGGAGAGTGTGCGGGCCGATCGATTGCCTGAATTGCAGCTCCCGGAAGCAGGACGGGAGATCCCGCCAAGGTTTCCAGCGCAGATCGCACTTCGCTGGCTCGCTGGTAACGGTCGGCCGGCGATTTTTCCAGGCAATGGAAAATGACCGCGCCGAGGCCGGAAGGGACGCTTGTGGGGAGGGGAGCGGGTGCATCCCGCAGGATCGACGAACTCAGCTCAAAAGCAGTGCGCCCGCGAAAGGGATGCATCCCGCTGGCCATTTCATATAGCAAAACCCCAAAAGCCCACGTGTCCGTCTGAGCATCGGCAGGCTCGCCACGCAACAGTTCCGGAGCGAGGTAGGGCAGCGTGCCCACAATCATCCTTGATTCTGTAAGTGGGAGTTTTGACGAAACCGCATCCTGGAGTTCGGCGTCCTTCAAGCGCGCCGCCAAGCCGAAATCAAGCACCTTGGCCCGGCTTTCCGGCGTGACCACAACGTTCGTGCTTTTCAGGTCCCGATGAATCACGCCGTGTTCGTGAGCATGCGCCAGCGCGTCTGCAATTTGCATCCCGTAGCGAACCACCAAGTCCGGCGACACACCGTTGGTTCCTACAAGTGAGCTGAGCGGCTGACCCTCAACCTGCTCCATGACGATGTAGGTTTCGCCGTCCGACTCGCCGACTTCGTGGATGGTACAGATGTTGGGATGGTTCAGAGCAGAGGCCGCACGGGCTTCGTACAGGAGTAGGTCACGAGCAGTCTTGTCCGCAAGTACGGGATCTCCTACGACCTTGATCGCGACTTTTCGCTCCAGGACAGTATCGTAGGCGGAATAGACCACACCCATCCCGCCCGCACCAAGCTGGCCTTCGATGCGATGGTGCCCAAAGGCTTTGCCTTCGGCTGGAGAGTGCTCCGGCATTGCCGGGCATGTTAGTGTTAATCCGCAACCAATTCAATGGCAAACTACGTTTGCGAGCCCGCGGACCGTGCTCAAAGCAGGGCCTTTCGCCATCGACGTTGAATCTGGACTGCGACCGATCGGGGGTCTAGTGCCTCGCTGGTTGCAGGTTCTTCATCATTTGCTCATAGATGGGCATCGACCAGTTGCTTTTTACTAACCGCCCATAAAAGCCTTTCCCGGTCGTGATTACAATCCGCGTCTTGCTCCCCTGTGCTTCCAATACGGCAGTTACGCTTTCACCGCCATAGACGCGGTTGCCGCTCGTATGGCGTGGGCGCTTGCACTCTACGCGATTGTCGGTCGCCTCCTTCACGTTGCAGTCCGCGCTCTCCATGGCGGGCTTCAGGGCCGCCATCACTTTGTCCATTTCAAAGGGAACGACCTCGTCCACGTCCTCCGCTGCCACAGATTTCGTCTCGACTGTGGCCGCTTTGAACGTATTGATCCATTGTGTTCGCGTATCGGGTGCCAACTCCTTCACTTTTGCGGTGTAGCGCACGAGGAACAGGTTATGCTTGCCGAAAATAATCCTGGCCACCTCGTGTTGATCGGGCCAGGACATGCACGGTTTGGCCTGCCACTCGTACAAGATGCTGTTTTCATCGTGTTCGATTACATTCCATTCGGTTACTCCGGGGCACTCCTTCTCGCGCAATGTCTTCAATTCATTCAGAAAGTCTTCCGGAGTACGTTTACCGCGCAGGCCAAAATTCTGGTAAGTGAATAGCTCCTTCCAGTTGTTGATGTCGTCGCCTTCACGGACCCACTCGATGATTACGTATCCACGTTTCGCCGCCCCGTTTGCCTGCTTCCAGTGCGAATCTATTTGAAACTGCAGTTCTTCGCTCGTGCCCGCGTGTGCAGGGAGAGCGCCACACAGGATGAGGCACAAAATGCCAACCACCGGAATCGCATTCCTCACGACATCCCTCCGATTGGCCGCGTCATCTTGGGCGTACTTGCAAATCATCTCGAGATATTGGCCATGCATCTTGCTCGCGCCCCTCCTCATTCCCATCGGCTTGATCCGGCGCACGCTAAGGCAAGGCCACAGTCTCTGCGCTGAGCAGATTCGTGCACTTCGAGGTGGGAGCCCCCGACAGATTCACGCTGCCGGTGATCGTCGAACCTGGATCACAGAATAAATCCACGCTGTTCCCGCTGACGAGGCTGAGAGTAGTGCCGGCGCTCACGTCAATGCTCGACAGATTTGCCGCCACTAGGCCGCCGTGACTGCCTCCGGTCACCGTGGCTCCGATCATCGTCGCGTGCGAGTTGTTGAGAGCCATCACTCCTTGGCCATTGCTGCCCGTGATTACTAGGTATCCATTGGAGGCTGTCATCGCGGCACCGTCTGAGATGAGCACTCCACCCGTGGTTCCACCCCACGTTTGGCCGGGCTTGTTGATCACCAACTTCGCGCCGGTCACGTTGAGCGATCCACCCGTATCGATCGTCACGCCGTTGTAGTTGGTTGCTGCGGGGCTATTGATGACGACATCACTGGGTCCTCCGAATGCATAGTAGGTATCGAAGGCGAGCACATCGACAATGGCGCCCGCGTGCCCGTTGATGCCAACCTGCATATTCGTGATGGTGGTGCCGTACACCGTGACATGCGAAGCTCCCACATCCATGCCGACTTGCCACGACGCTCCGGTCGAACTGTCGAACAGGCTGCGCTCGACGTGGACATCCGAAGAATCGTATACGCCAAGCGTCGCATAGCCAGGATTCTGCGCTGTCACGTACGCAACCGACACCTGGCTGTGCTCAAAAACCGCAATTCCAAAAGTGCCGCCCTGCACATTCAGGTAGCGCAGCCGGATGTCGCTGCTGCCGTGACCGATTCCGACTGCCGGAACCGTCACCGTATCTGCCTGGAGGCTGAGCCTATCGACGGTCACGCTGCGGGAAGACTCAATGTACAGCAGGCTGTTGAACAGATTGCCCGCCCCTGTGCTCGGCTGCAGCAGCGTCGCACCCGCCAAGCCCTTCAGCGTGAGATTTTCAAAGCCGATGACTTGCACGTATTCCGTGCAGGTTCCATTGACCAAGACCGTGGTGGGCGTCTGCTTGTTCAACTTCGATAGCGTGCTGTTCAACGACTGGCCATTGTTGCAGTTCACGGTAATCGATTGCGTCTGCGCCAATGCGACAGAAGCTACTAAAACCGACAAAATCAGAATCACCTGCTTAGTCCGCGTCATAGAATCTCCTCTCTCTAGTCTTTCGGCTGCCGATTGCAGCTAACTCGATCGGGAAATCCACTGTCAGAAAAGTTGGCGGCAGATTTTCTGCCTCATCCGCGTTTCGCCGCGGCTAAGTGCGTCAAGAGCATAGGCTCACCCTGCGGTTGACGTCACCCAAAAGGGGCATAGCAATTCGACAACCAGCAAGTGAATCGACCGGAATGGTGTAGAGAACTGGAAAGGTCTTGCGAGGCGGGCCAGAGAGTGTCTGGACCACTCTCCCCTGGGGAAGCGATCTATGAAAGAGGATCAGGGTCCGCGGGAATTTGCAGCCGCTGGAGCTTGGTTCGTAAGCCTTCTCGACTGATCCCCAGAATTTCGGCGGCGCGCGTACGATTTCCGCCCGTGTGCTGGAGCACAGACGAGATGAGTTGCGCTTCCATCTCTTGCAGCGACATCGGTGCGACCGGTACGCCTTGATTGGAAACGGAAGGCAGGCCATTGCCGCGCTTGCGGATTCTGTCGCTTAACAAATCTACGCCGCATGCGACGTCGGAAGAGGCCAGCGCAACAAGCCTGCCCATCTCGCTTTCGAGTTCCCGTACATTCCCCGGGAAACTGTAAGCCGTCAGCGCCGACAGGCAGTCTTCGGTGAGGCAGGGCACCGGCCGGCCGTAACGCGCCGCCGCAGCGCGAAGAAAATGTTCGGCAAGAAGTCTGGTGTCGTGGGGCCGTTTCCGCAAGGGTGGCAGACGCAGTGTGATGGCGGATAGGCGGAAAAACAGATCGGCACGGAACCTGCCGGCCGCCACTTCAGCCTCCAGATCGCGGTTGGTCGCGGCGATGAACCGCACGTCTACCTTCTCGGTACGCGAATTGCCGAGACGCGTAAATTCGCCTGACTGCAGCACGCGCAGCAGATGGGGCTGTTGGTCGAGTGGCAGATCTCCGATTTCATCCAGAAAAAGCGTGCCCCGATGGGCGGCGCCGATGAAACCGACCCGATCGCGATTCGCGCCAGTGAATGCACCCTGCACAAATCCGAACAGTTCAGAACCGATTAACGTTGCCGGAATCGCGGCGCAATTCAAGGCAACAAACGGTCCTTTGACGCGCGCGCTATGACGATACACAGCGCGGGCGATCAATTCCTTCCCGGTCCCCGTTTCTCCCTCGATCAGAACGGGGAGATCGGTTGTTGCAATCTGGCGAACGGTCTGCAGGACGCGCTCCATGGTGGGGTCGGCGGTTAGTATTCCATCGGAGAGGCTATAAGCGTGTTCCAGCGCCTCGGCGCGGCGCTGGGCCTGGCTCATGGTCACGGCGGCTCTCAGCCGGGGCGCCGCCAACGCGCAAACTTCATCCAGCAAGTCTCGCTGCTCTTCGGTAAAACAATTGGCGACTTGGCGATTTTCCAAATAGATCAGCGCGAACGCTTCCTCGCACGCCACCAAAGGCGCGCATAAGACCGACCGAACTGAGAGTTGTTGGATGCTGAGATGCTTGCTGTAAGGCTCAGTGATCGAGGCGTCGCCGATCAGGACTGCTTTCCCGCTCTCCATCACGGTCCGGGCAATCGAGCGGCTGAACGCCTCTTCCGCTTGAGCCAACGCCTCGCTACGAAAGTTTCGGGCCGCAGTAGCCCGGAATTCTCCGGCCTCACGCACGACTACGAATCCCCGATCGGCACCCAGACCTTCAATCAGTGTGTCGAGAAGCCCGGAAAGGATTTCGCCGTACTCGCCCTCTTTCAGAAGGGCTCGGGACACTCGGTAGAGAAGGCCCAAATGTTCAGCTGGAGGATTTTCCCGATTCAGGGACATGGCGGCCTTTCACTCGGGAATATAGCATCATTCAGCGATTGTCCCTTGCCGTGCACCGGCGGCGCTTTGCTCTGGTCCGTATGTCGCGCGCACAATTCGCCAAGGGCGGACACGCATCTAGTGTGGCTTCTGCGCTGCAGAGGCTTTCTCTTCCGCGCGGGCGACGAGTGCGGCGAATCGGGGGTCTCCATGCAGCGATTTGAGATCATTGTCTTTATTAACAAACATATCGATATAAGCGGGTGCCCCGTGGTCCACGGCTTCGCGTAAAAGAAAAAGCGCCTCATCCTGCCGACCTCGGAGGGCCGCGATGCAAGCAAGATTGTAGGTTGAAAGGGCTATACCGGGGCTATCTGGCCCGAGAACTCGGCGCTGAATCTCCAACGCCTGCTTCAGCAATGTTTCCGCCTCAGGGTACTCGCGCATTTTTGTCAGAGTCTCTGACAGGTTAACCATCGACGCCAATGTATCCGGATGCTCCGGTCCGAGGACACGACGCCGAATGTCAAGTGTTTCACGTTTCAACTTCTCCGCTTCAGCATAGCGGTATTCACCACTCAAAACATTGGCCAAGTTACCCATCGAGGTCAATGTGTCTGGATGCTCCGGACCGAGGACACGGCGCCGGATATCGAGCGTTTCTCGATATAGCTTTTCCGCGTCGATGTTCCCTCGGTCGTGTCTCAAATCCAAAGCCAAGGCGTCCATCGAGGTTAATGTGTCCGGATGCTCCGGCCCGAGGACACGGCGGCGGATGTCGAGCGTCTCGCGTGCCAAACTCTCCGCTTCAGCGTAGCGGGCTTCCCTGTTCAGAACAACAGCCAAATTGTCCATTGACCCCAGTGTGTCCGGATGCCCCGGTCCGAGGACGCGGCGGCGGATATCGAGCGTTTCCCGATCCAGCTTATCGGCTTCGGCGTAGCGGCCCTCACGATACAAAGCCCTGGCTAAGTTGTTCATTGACTCCAGAGTGTCCGGATGCTCCGGTCCGAGGACACGTTTCTGCACATCAAGCGTCTGGCGCTGCAACGCCTCAGCGTCCGCGTAGTGTCCCTGACCGTTCAGCGTGACAGCCAGCGCGGAGATCGACTTCAATGTCTCTGGGCTTTCTGGCCCCAGAGAACGCCGTCGAATTTCTATGGTTTTCTGCTGGAGTACCTGCGCTTGCGAATACAGCCCGAGGTTATCGTAAACATCGCCCATGACGGACATCATCTGCGCTTGCAGTTCAGGGTCTTTCGTCAGGCCGGTATTGATGTCCACGGAAGCTTTGTCCAGAATCTCGCGGGCGGTGATGGTATTGCCTCGGGCTTCACTGGGTTTCGAGACCTTGAAGATCCCCGTCATGAAATTGGTGATACGAGTGGCGCGGTCGCGTTCCCGCGTAATCCGTCGTAATGCAACTGCTTGCGCGACTACAAATCCAACCAACATGATCAATAAGCCCGTAGCTACGCTCAAGGCAAGTCGATGCCGGATGGCATACTTACGTAGCCGGTAAGCGGCCGTGGCCGGTCCAGCTAGTACTGGCTCGTTATCCAGATAACTGGAGACATCCGTCGAGAGTTCAAAGGGTGTGCCGTAGCGCCGGGTGCGGTCCTTCTCCAGCGCCTTCATGGCAATCCAGTCGAGATCGCCGCGAAGCGTTTTGCTGAGCTGCTTGCAATCCGAACTCCTCACATCGGCGGCTGCGGTTGCAGCCTCTCGATCTGTGCTTGCTCTCTTCCTGAATTGTGCGCTCGGCCTTGGAGTATCGCTCTCGCGAACTTGCCGAAGCACGTAGTCCAGCGGCTTGTTCTCCCATTCTGCTGAGTCGAAAGGCAGCGATCCGGTGAGCAGTTCATACAGGATGACACCGAGCGAGTACACGTCTGTGCGCGTGTCCACGTCGCGAACTCCGGAATCGGCTTGCTCCGGACTCATATAGGCAGGCGTACCTAGAGCTGCTCCAGCCATCGTGACCGTCACTTTGGCGAAGCCATTCGGGAAGGCGGGTTTCGCAAGGCCGAAGTCGATGATCCGTGGCGTCGGCTTGCCGTCGACTTCGACGACGAGAACATTTGCGGGTTTTAGATCGCGATGGATGATCGACTTCTGGTGCGCATGCTGCACGCCTTCGCACACCTGGATAAATAGTTTGAGACGCTCCCGAATGCTGAGTTTTTTCTGATCGCAATAGTCCGTTATGGGCAAACCCGGCACATACTCCATCACAAGGTATGGCTGCCCGTCGGCCGTAGCTCCGGCATCAAAAACCTTGGCGATCGAAGGGTGGTCCATGATCGCCAGCGCCTGCTCCTCGGATTGGAAGCGATGCAGCGTCGTGTCATCGCACATACCGGCTCTGATGAGCTTGAGCGCCACTTGCCGCCGCACCGGAGCCATCTGCTCAGCTAGCCAGACCTGCCCCATGCCGCCTTCACCGAGTTTCTTTAGCAATCGGTAATGACCAATCGAACATCGCTCGGTGATGTCAGTTAGGAGCCGGGTAGTTGCGTGACTGATCGCTCTCTGTGACGCGGAGATTTCGGGATCGAGATCTTGGAGGGGCCGGTCGTCATTGCTCATGTCGACCTCACTCCGGAACTTTGGAGTGGCGCGATTTTAACACACCAAAAGACAGGCAGCCGATGTGCCTCTGCTGGCCGGTCCATCCACGAAATTTCTCAAGGGCTACTTAAATCAATCAGAGTTGCAAAGTGGGCCGGTCCAGAGAAATGGCAGCCGAGATGCATTCTCTTCGGCAGGCGCGTCTTAGACCGATTCTTTGCGGAAAGGAAAACAATTGAAGAGTGAGGCGCTTACGCTCCAATCAGTTCTGGAAGTGACAGAAAAACGGGCCAAGTGGTGCAAGATTTCCGGGCGCTCCCACACTTCTCTGACACGAACGGAGCTTCGGGGTCGTAAAGGTGACTGGAGGCGGTTCCTGACTCCGCGGCCCTGCTTGATTGTCCTGTTTCTTCCCTTACTAGCAGCGGCGGTCTGTGCCCAGAGCCCGAAGGAGCAGTGGTCCAATTTGAATCGACTGAAGGTCGGCCAGGGAATCGAAGTGATCGAGTCCAACATGAAGAGCCACAGCGGTCGATTTGTTACCGTCACCGACGAGTCGATTTCCCTGCAGGAAAAGGGCTCCGATGTCTCCATAAAACGCGAGGACGTCGTCCGAGTTTCGACATCCTCCGTGCCCAGGCGTGGCGAGCATGCCGTGATCGGCCTGGTAGTCGGCGGAGGCATTGGCGCGGCAGTTGGCGCCTTAGCCGGTTCGAGCCATGGTTTCTTAGGCGGGTCTTCGCGCGGGATCGCAGCCCTCGTCGGCATTGCGATTGGCGCCCCAAGTGGGGCTCTGGTCGGCGCCGTGATCCCCGCTCACACAACCGTCTATCGATCCGCCCCGGTCGCCGCGCATCCGACGACATCTCCCTAGGCGATGTGATTGCGAGTGTCGAGGTGGCGGCAGCGACTCAGGTCGCGCGAACAGTGAGGACAGCATGACGCATGAAAAGCTCTGGTGCGGAGTTCTGATCCTCGCTCTTACTGTGGGCCTCGCCGTGCCAGCGCGGGCAGCCAATGCCGAGAAAGTTCTAATCGTAGTTGCAGCGACCACGTTGGCGGCGGCGATCACGGTCGTAGTCACCGTCAGCGTTCACCACCGACGCAAGAAAATAGCGGTTACGGGTTGTGTGGTTTCAGGCGAGAAAGGAATGAGTATCGCCGGCGAAGAAGACAGCAAGACTTACTTCCTCTCGGGCAACACGGCCGGTATTAAGCCTGGAGATCGAATGACGGTGCAGGGCAAGAAGGTGAAGAGTTCCGACAGGACGCTGGTGTGGGAAGTGACCGTGGTGATCAAAGACTTCGGAGTTTGTCAGCAATGATGGCGATGTCGAGGTTCGGATCGCGGACTCGCCGGGAAAAGGAGTTGTCGCAGTTACGGCCGTGGGTTGGGCATGGAGAAAGACAGGCGCCGAAGCTTTTCAAGGTGGTGTCGGTCGTCGGGTTTCTCCTACTCCGTCATTTTCGGCAAGTGTGAATTTCACTGCTTCATTCTTGGGTGGGTTGGGAGCAATTCGATCCTGGGACTCAAATCTAGCAACTTCAGGAGAACTGTCATGAAACGCAACCTTCCACGGACAACCTTTGTGGTCGTTTCCGTAGCGGCGATTTGGGCGGCAGTGGCCGTCCCTGGCGGCGCGCAGGATTTTCCCGGCGCCGGCATTGTGATGACGTACAACGTGAACGAAGGGACCGACTTCCAGCAAGTGGTGGGCGCCACGACCTTGCCACAATTCCTGATCGGTGTCGGACAGATCATTACGCAAGTCCAGGGCACCAATCCTCCGGAACGGATGCAGGCAGTAGCCAAGCAGATCCTCGAGGCGAAGCCGGAGCTATTGAGCCTGCAGGAATTGGACCAGTGGTACACCGGAACTTTCGATCCGCTTACCGGAACATGCGGCGCCATGACCCTGCAGTACGACATGTTGCAGGAGTTGCTGAGCGACTTAGCCGCGCAGGTTGGACACTACGAAGTAGCGGTGCAAGTTACGCAGTATGCATTTCCGCCGACGCCTGGATTGATTCCTCCGTCGAATTACATTTGCGTCAGTGTGAACGATTACAACGTGATTCTGGCGCGAACCGATCTTCCCTCGTGGATCTTCCGGTGGAGTAACCCGCAGACCGGACAATTTGTGAATGAAGTTGTTCTGCCCACACCGGTCGGTCCGGTGCTGCTGCCACGTTCCTGGGCGTCAGTGGACGCGGAGTATTTAGGACATCCATTCCTCTTTATCGATACCCATCTCGAGTCTTTCGACGCGACGATCCGTGAACTGCAAGGCGGAGAATTGCGCGCCGGTCCGGCTAATTCTTTCTTGCCGGTGGTGATTGCGATGGATTCGAACGCGCAGGCGTTTCCGCTGCCACAAGATCCGACGTATACGGACTTTATTTCCGCCGGTTACAACGATGTCTGGTCCAGGCTCTATCCTAGGCGCGCGGGATTAACTTGTTGCCAGGATGAAGCAGACAATAATCCGGTCTCGGAGCTTTATCAGCGAATCGATCTGGTATTGACGCATGGCGGCGTGAATCCATGGGGCGCCGTGCTGATTGGAACCGATGTACAAAGCCGGCTTCCCGACGGCCTGTGGCCCTCCGATCATGCGGCGCTGGTGGCGGGTGTGCTCGTGGGAAACGAATAGGACAGCGAGGGCGGACGGTTATTCCAAGGGTACCGAGTAGCCATACCGTCTTGCCCTTTCTGCTCGGCTCCAATGGGATGCCGTGCCCGACGTCGAATGGATGCAATCAGACAGAGAGGAGAACACGACCTGTGCAAGCTCATGTGTCAAGGGTTATCCGCCATGTCTGAAAATCATTCGAATACGCTCTGCTCGGCACGTCGTCGAAAGAACAGTCTCAGTCTTCTTGCGGCGGCGATCGCATCGATACTTTGCGGTGTAGGTTGTTCTGGTGGAGGCGCCTCTACAAATCCCCCGCCCCCCGTGTCAGCGGCTTTAGGCGGCTCAAACTACGGTTGGTATAACTTGGGTCCGTCCTGCGACAGGGAACCCTACGGTGTCGTCTACAACTACGACACGGCAAAGGCGACGATCAATGCTCAACTGCAGCAAATGTACAGCAACGGCCAGCGGCGGCTTAAGATACCGATTTATCACGCAAGGGGCATTAACTCCGGAACCATCATGGATTCGACAGGAGGCAACCTCGCGCCGCAGTTCCAGGCCAACCTCGCCAACCTGTTAGCGGAAATAAAAGCCGCTGGGTTTGTAGAGATTGAGGTCGGCTTTTATCCCCAGAGCAATAACAGCCCCATTGGATGGACCACTTTCAGCGACGATTACTTTCAGGAGAATTGGAGCCTTATCCAGAATCTGCATCCCATCATCGCGGCAGCCGGCATTTCATATCATATCGATCTGATGAACGAAGGGATTCCCCCAGTGGGATGGGATGTGCTCTTGCAGTATGACCAAATGCTCTGGAACGATTATGTGGCGGAGTTCGGGAGCGATGACACGCTGGGTTTTTCGATCATCGCAGATTCGGCGCATGTTGGCCAAGTAAGTGCGGTCTATGGGCCCAGCCCGTTCGGGAACCAAGGCTCGCCAAAACTTCTCGAGGTCCATATCTACGATGAGACCGGAAACAGCTTCATGACTGCGTTCAACGCCTTGACGAGTCAGGGATATCAAGGGGTTCCATGGATCATCGGGGAAGCTTATTACAATGACGCCGCCGAGGCAGCCGCGCAGCGCCAGGCGGCGAACAGCACGGGACAAAAAGTCCTGTATTTGACGCAGTGGCCGCTAACGTCGGATGAAAGCTGTAGCAACGCGGTGAATGTAGCGCCGCCGGTCGATTTCTCGAACTACCAGGCTCAGGATTTCTGAAACGGTAACCGCAGCGACTGGCACTAACATCCGCGTGCAAACCAGTGATGCATTCAAGAGAAATCAATCCACCCCGCCATACCTCGACCCATTGTTCTATCTCTGCGATGGTTACGGCCCGCCCACGCCGATCGTGCCTCTCTCGGCATCTGAGCGGCAGAGCGGGGTGGGTTTTAGGTGCAGTCCGGGGCAATCAGGACGAGTCGCAGGGAACATCGGGTGCCCAGCCCCACGGGGTGCTAGTATTCAACACACTCTAGTGTAGTGCGTCACAAGTAACAACCTTTATCCATCCGCGAGCGTCTTATGATAGAGGAGACGCTTGCGGATGCGAATTGCCCCAGCCATTACGTTGAGTCCGGAGCAACGGACAGTGTTGGAATCCCAATCCCGCAGCCGATCCCTCCCGGTGCGAGTGGCGGAGCGGGCTCGCATTGTGTTGTTCGCGGCCTCCGGCCAGCAGGACAAGGAAATCGCTGTCCGCATGGCCATCACGCCGAAAAAAGTTTCGCGCTGGCGCAAGCGTTTCCTGGCGTTGGGCATGGCCGGGTTGGAGAAAGACGCGCCCCGGACCGGCCGCAAACGCAAAATCGGCGTTCGCCTTACGAAACGCGTCGTAACCCTGACCACGCGCCAGCAACCAGCCAACGCGACGCACTGGAGCACGCGCACCATGGCGGCAGCGGCAGGCATCAGCGAAGCCAGCGTGCGGCGCATCTGGCGTGCCCACGGATTGAAACCGCATCGCGTGGAAACTTTCAAGATCAGCAACGACCCGGCGTTCGCGGAGAAGCTGGAAGACATCGTCGGCCTGTACCTCAATCCGCCAGAGCACGCGCTGGTGCTGTGCGCCGACGAGAAGAGCCAGATTCAAGCTCTGGATCGCACTCAGCCCGGCTTGCCGTTGAAGCGCGGGCGCGGCGCCACCATGACGCACGACTACAAACGCAACGGCACGGCCACACTGTTTGCCGCGCTGAATACGGCCAACGGCGAGGTCTTCGGCCTGTGCCAAGAGCGCCATCGCCACCAGGAGTGGCTCAAGTTTCTCCGCCTGATCGACCAGACCATCCCCGCCGACCGGCAGCTGCACTTGATCTGCGATAACTACGCCACCCATAAACATCCCAAAGTGCAGCGCTGGCTGGTGCGGCATCCGCGCTTTCATCTCCACTTCACTCCCACCAGCGCGTCTTGGCTGAACATGGTGGAACGCTTCTTCCGCGACCTCACTCAAAATCGGCTCCGTCGCGGCGTCTTCCGCGACCTGGAAGAACTCATCCTGGCAATCGGCACTTACATCGATCGTCATAATGAAAGCCCGAAACCATTCATCTGGACCGCGCGAGCCACCGACATCCTGGAAAAAGTGAAACGCGCTCGACGTACCCTGAATAAACGTCAATCTGCATGACGCACTACACTAGATGGTCTAGGAGGAAGTCCACATGGCTAAGACGAACCATTGGGTCGCGCCTTGTTCGGAGTGCAGCAAGGTGCACGGACTGTCTCAACCTCTACCTGGCGACGCCAATCCATATTTGGGTAAACAGCTCGAATTCATATGCCCTGAAAGCGGCAGACCAGTCGTGACCTTGGGAGACAATGTGCGACTTGAGCCGATGGAGCCATCGTTCCCTCCATTAGTCTTTAGCATTCGCTAAGCAGTCCAATTGAGGCTCAGAGCGTCAGATCTCAGCCGAGCAACTCATGGTGGCAGTCGGCACGCGCTTGAAGTCTTCGCTCGCGATCTGCTATTGAGCCCACACCAAACCAATACCGGGCGGGGTGAGCGATTCCCCGATTGACGTTCATTTGCGCTATACTGCACTCACTTTTCACGGACATTGCGGGGAGGTATAGAAAGTGTCTGCCCAAGCCGCGTATCAGCTTAAGTTGACCGGACCGGGACTATCTCTCGACAAGGAAGTTTCGGAAGAGCTTGCCAACCGCATAACACTTCTGGTGCTCTCTGGGGGTAAGTCTGACCAACAACCATCAGGAGGCACAGGCGGCGCAGGAGCGGGAGGAACTGGCGGTGCTGCAGTCGGAGTTGCGGGCAAGTCCGTGAGTGAGTATTTGATCGCTAGCAAAGCTACAAAGATTCCCCAGCAGATGACTGTGATAGGGCACTACCTTCTCGAAACAGAACCGGGTAAGCAGAACTTTACCATGGCGGAGTTATCAAAGGGATTCGGAGATGCGAAGGAATCTCCTCCCGCGAACAAGCACCGGGACATCGGTTCTGCGATCAAGCGTGGTTGGATAGCACCGCGTGGAAAAGATGCGTACTATGTCACCAGTACTGGCATTACAGCCATCGGGAATGGCTTCCCCAAGGTCCCCCGAAAGCGCAGACTAAAGAAAAAGAAGACCAGCTCAAAATCTAAATGAGCATTCCTGCGACGCCTCAGCCGGGTGATTTTCAAGAACCTCTCCATCAGGCTCTTGCCTTGCTGTTTAACAGCAAGACGGCGGGAACCGATTGGCTGACCGCTAGTGAGATATCCTCGTTCCTGCTCAAGGACTATGGCCTTTCCGTACACTGGAAGACCCTCGAAACAATACTCAGTGACAATTCCACGTTTGCTGCGCGGCGCAAGAATAACAAGAAGTGGCAATTCACGATTACCAAACCCGGAGGGGAGCAAGTCAGCAGCGGCAACAATCCCATTACGTTCGTGAATCCGACCAAAGCCGTTCAAGCAGTGCTCAATCTGCACCAGTTCTTTGCGGCGCTGAAGGGCAGTGTTAGAGTTTGCGACCCATATCTGGATCTTGTGACCGTGCAGCATCTTGAGGCGTTCACTTCTGCGACTGCCATAAGGCTGTTGACTTCTAGCATCAGCGACACGGCAACGCTGCGACTTGCTCTGACCGCACTCGCCTCACAAGGGAAACAAGTGGAAGTGAGGAAGCCCACCTCCGACGTGCTTCACGACAGGTACGTCATTGATGACTCCTCAATGCTCATTCTTGGAACGAGTCTAAACAGCTTCGGAAAGAAGCAGTGTTTTGTCATTAAAGCAGGTCAGGATATTAGGGCGGCTTTGCTCACCAATTTCAATCAGCTTTGGGCCGCTGCGAAGGTCTGGCCGTAGAATAATACGGATTCGAAATTCCCGCGTCGACTCTGCGTGCACTGGTTACGGGTCCCACCAACCATAAACGTGCCTCTCTCGGCATCTGAGCGGCAGAGCGGGTTTGTTCTAGGCATTGCCGCTCTGCCCTGTTTGCGGCCAAATCCTTCCGTTACCTCCTTTGAGCAGAACCTAAACTTCGAACCCGTGACCTCGGTAATCTCCACGCATGTTCCTACTTCTGCTTTCATCTGGGTATGGCAGTCGTGCTTCGTTACCACTACACAGTTGGTCAATGGATCAAGGCCATTATCGGTGAAGGCATTATCCGCCCAGCGACTCAGTGGGTGCCAAAGGGAGAACGCCCTATCGTTTGGTTCTCTTCCAATCCGGATTGGGAGCAGACAGCGAATAAAGGCTGGTTGCAGAACGGTGTCGCAATAACCCTAACCAAGGAGCAGACGCGAAAGCATGCGGGTGGACTGTTCCGGATCGGTGTCCTGAACGAAACTGCCCCCTACAGTTGGCAGAAACTTCGCTTCCTTTCGAAGATGCATCCGGCGGCAGCGGACAGATTAGAGGAAGATGCTCGCGAACGCGGCTCTAACCCGAACGAGTGGTATGGCACATTCCACGCAGTCACTCGTGATAAGTGGTTAGTTGTGGAAGAGCTGACGGATGAAGGCTGGGTCAGTTGCGACTCGCCAGAATCAGGGATACTCAGTGCGTCCGTCGGGCGGTAGTACTTTCTTCCGCGCCGTAATACTGAGCCTTGCATATATCTCCGGGTGGTACGGTAGGGGGCCTCAGTGGTTACGGGTCGCGCAGACACCGATCGTGCCTCTCTCGGCATCTGAGCGGCACAGCGGATGGGTTCTACGTGGTGGTGTGAGGGATCGCCCGGCTGCTGCGCAGGGCAGGTTGCAGAGACGTGGCTCACCTGCGATATTTACCTGTGATCCTTACCTGCGTTACGGGTACAAAAACCCAAAAGACGGTCCTCTGGGCGCTGTAAGTTGTTGGATTTCTTAATACGGGCTAAATGGCATGGAAGAGGTCGTCGGTTCGATCCCGACCAGGTCCACCATATTTTCAGCAACTTAGCGACCCGCCTCATCGCGCTTGGCCGGAAACTGGCCAGACCTGTTGCGCAATACCAGCGGGGCCTCACGTTATACAGCTCAGTTGAAGGTAAGTATTTGCACAAACTGTGGTCGCAGTTACCATCGCAAAAATCGGGATTCCTTGTCTTGGACGAACAGCCATGAACGGTACGTTCTTGCTGAATTTTGGCCGCAAACGCGCGGCGCAGAAATGAAGGCTGACAATTCCACATCGTTCGCAGGTTAAATGGGAACATCGACTGCAGTGAACTCCCGGTCTTCTACATTCCCGGTATTGCGGGTGCCGATTGGCTCGAAAACAAGAAGGTGAGTTTCTTCATCGGCCGAAGTGCGATGCTCCGTTCCCTTGGGAACAATGGAAAACTCTCCCGCCCCAATCTCGACGAACCCATCGCGGAGCTGAATTCGCAGCCGTCCTGAGAGACACAACAACAACTCATCTTCGTTCTCGTGATGATGCCAGACGAACGTTCCTCGAATCTTAACGATCTTAAGTTCCTGGCCATTCAACTCACAAAGAATCCGCGGCTTCCAGTAGTCCGTTATTTGCGACAACTTTTCGGCAATATTCACTTTGTTCATCGCATCTTCTCCTGTAATCCTGGCGTTCATTGCCACCCACCCCTTTCTGTTACCCATGCGCCCGTTGTTCGTGCTCCAATAACCAACGCTTGCGCTCGATACCTCCACCATAGCCGGTGAGCGATCCGTCAGATCCGATCACGCGATGACACGGGACAACGACCGCAACCGGATTGGAGCCATTGGCAAGGCCCACCGCACGAACCGCGTTGGGGCGGCCGATTCTCTCCGCAAGCTGCGCATAGGAGACCGTCATGCCCCAGCGAATTTTGCGCAGCGCACGCCAAACTTGACGTTGAAAAGGCGTGCCCCCGGTTTCGACCGGCAAAGCGTCGATCACCTCGACTTCTCCCGCAAAGTACCTGTCGATCGCATCCGTCAAGTCATTCGGGTCGTGCGTGGGCTTGAGTTGGAATCCGTTATCGCCGTAGTGGAGACGAAGGAGCCGTCGCATACGCGCTTCATAATCTGTCCAATCCACCGCGCGGAGATTTCCATCCCGGTCACTCACGACAAGCATCTTGCCGATCGGCGTGTCGATTCGATTCACGAACAGCTGCCAGACCTCATTCATGTGTTCCCTCGGTTGGGATTGAGACGGCTTGGGCGGCCCACAGGTGCTGCGCAGCGTACGCGCGCCAGGGCCTCCAGGATTCGGCGCGTTGGAGAAGGCCACCTGGGCTAGGCCGCATCCCGTCGATCAATGCCGCCCCGCGAAGCAAGCCAGCATCAGAGGCGGGGAAAGCGTCCGGTTCGCGCAACGCACGCAGTGCGATGTACTGTGCAGTCCATTCGCCGATGCCTGGGATCGAGCGGAATCGGGTGATCGCTTCTTCGATGGTTCCAAACGGGCGAAAGAGGTTCCGGTCAGCCACCGCAGCTTCCGCCAGCGCCTTCAATGACGCTCGCCGCGCAGACGGCATCCCAAGCCGGATGGATTCTGCCCCCCTCAAAGATTCTGGAGCAGGAAATACATGCGACAAGCCTGGGTGACTGTCTGGGGTGACCGGCGAAAGCTTACCGTACCGCACAACAAGTTCGCCAGCCAGACGGCGAGCCGCGGCAACGCTCACCTGTTGGCCAAGAACAGCCCGCACCGCTAATTCGAATCCGTCCCATCCGCCCGGCGCGCGCAGCCCAGGACGTTGCGCCACGAGCGGCGCCAGCACCCTGTCGCGAGAGAGATGTTCATCAATGGTTCCGATGTCCGCAGCGGTGTCGAACAAGCGTCGCACGCGGGTCAAAATTGCAGGCAAAGAACGAACACTGGGGAAACGGATGGCGACCCCTAAGCTCTGCTGCTGAGGCAGATGCACAACGCGGACGAATCCAACCGATCCGTCGAGCTCAACCGTGCGTTGATAACTGTCGTGCTCGACGATTTCAATGCCAGGAATCGCACGCGGCGCCAGATAAGCAAGCATCGAATCCCAGTCGTAGGGTGGTCGATATCGCAGGCGGAGCGTGACTCCCGTCTTAGCAGGCACTGAACGGGAGATACCCTCCCGCCGCAAGGCACTGGGAGGACGATGAAACAGGTCCTGGAACACTTCGTTAAAGCGGCGAACGCTGCCAAATCCTGCCGCCAGTGCAACCTCGGTCATGGGCATGCGGGTTTCATGAATCAGTTGCTTGGCAAAGAGCACACGCCGGGTTTGCGCCACGGCAATGGGTGACGCGCCCAAATGCTCGAGAAACAATCGCCGGAGTTGACGGTCTCCTACTCCAAGGCGTTCGGACAATTTCTCGACATTCGTATCATCACCATCCAGCGCCCCATCGGCGATAAGAGCCAGTGCCCGGGAAACGGTATTCGAAGTTCCACGCCATGAGGCTAAATCAGGAGCGGTCTCGGGCCGGCAACGTAAGCACGGACGAAATCCATTCTCCTGGGCCGCGGCGGCGGAGCCAAAGAAGCGGCAATGTTGGAAATGTGGGGTTCGGGCTGGGCAGACAGGTCGGCAATAGATGCCTGTCGAGGTCACTCCAACAAACAATAGTCCATCGAAGCGGGCATCTCGCGTCTGCAAGGCTCGATAGAATATTTCCCGATCCGGCAGTTCCATATTCGGATTCTCTCACCTGTTCTAAGCGTAGACTCGCGATTTTCGGACATGATCACCCGACACGATCACCGTTCGTGTTTCGGCGTATGCTGCTCGGGCCGGGAGTTGCTGGAAACATTGTCCCTAGAGTGTTTACGCCGGTCCTGGCGAAGCACTCGAAGTCCTCTTTCTGATCGACTGCATCTCGGTTGGCGTCGATCGAATGCAGCGGAAGCCCAAGCCGATGCGCAAGCAAGTTGAGGCATCGGGCACAGAGGTACCCGTTGTTCGCTACCGGGAACGGAGAGAACAAAGAGGAGAGATAGATTTACATGCCGAGGGTCCTTGTATCAGGCGGCGGTATGGTCGGGCTCTCGACGGCGATGATTGCGGCGGCCCTCGAGGAGACACCGGTTTCCTGGACGAATCGAAGTACATCGCTTCCCCATCGCTTCCCCAGGATGCCTGGCCCATGCCATTGATATTTCCTGATGTCACGAACTGGCGCGGGGAGTACAATACGGCGCCGGTAAATCAGCCCCTCCCGGAGAAAGGAAGGGAACCTCATGGGTAGTTTTATCAAAGTAGGCGGCTTTGGGGACCTTTCGGTCGCACCCAACGACGACGCCCCGCTCCTGGTGGTTTTTGGTGGAAAGAACGTGGATGGCAGAGACAGTGGCGGCAGAGCAGGCGGCGGCAAGGGCGGCTACATGTGGGACTTCGTGAGTAAGATACAGAATAAGTTTCACATCTTCGTCGCGGTCAACCAGCACGTCAACGGTAAGGATTCCTTCGACGCTTTAATGAGCAAAGTCAATGACGAGGGCCTCACTCCGTCCAAGCAGTTCCTCTACCTTTTCTCAGGAGGCTGGTTGCCCGGGGAGCACCTACTAGGACACCTGTTGCGGCACAAAGAACCCATCCCGTTTTCGTGGATCTACCTGGTCGACATCTGGATGAGGGACTCAGCGTCCTACGACTTCTACACTCACCTGCCGAATAAGATCTCGACACCGATCAGCTACGTCCACACACTTCACGGCGCCGTCAACGATAAGGCGAGGGACGCGCTCGCGAAAAGTGTGGGATCACAGAACGAGATATTGGTAAAGCCTCAAACCAAGGATGAGGATGACATGGTCACCCACTTGTCCACAAATACCGCGGCCGTCGGCCTGCTGCCATAGGAGCGACTGCCCAGCGCCCGTTTCGGCGCCCCTTGCGCCATGCCAAGCGCGGAGCCTGCAAGGCGGTCAAAGCGGTAAGAACCCGGATGCGCATGCCCCGGATTATAAGCTGGCGTCAGTCTGCGGAATGCTAGGCTGGTAGAGTGAACCGGGTCCATCGCGTAACAAAGCCATCCACGGAAAGATCCAGGTGGAGACACTCGCCTCGGCTGTTCCGCCAGAGGCTGCCCCTAGCGAGCGGAGCGAGCCGAGGGGGCGGAGCCCAGCGGCACTGTCCCCAGGCCTTGCCAGCAATCATCACGCTTGCTGTCCTCTTCTCCGTTGCTCCTCCCCTGAAGGCGGCGAACTGGACCGCGACCGCCAAGCCCGCCCGTCTGGTCAACGGAGCGCCGGTCTTGTTTCAGGTGAAGCCTCCTGTCAAGCTTGACGCCCTGACCGGAACGTGGCTCGGCCACCAGATCACCTTCAGCTACAACTCCTCCAACAAGACCTGGTTCGCCCTGGCGGGCATCAGCATTGAGACAACGCCCGGCAAATACGCCCTCGCCCTGACTGGCGAACGCAGCGCGGCAAAGCCCGGCGTCTCACTCACTTTCAGCCGCCAGTTCCAGGTCGCCCGCGCCAAGTATCCCAGGATCAAAGTCGCGCTGAGTGTGGAAAAGAAATTTACCGAGCCGACCAAAGAGGAACTCGAACAGATCGAAGAGAGTAAGAAAGTGAAACAGGATTACCTGAACCGCGTTACTCCCGATCGCGAATGGTCGGGCCCGTTCACCGCCCCGGCCAACGCCGCCATCTCCGACGTCTTCGGCTCGCAGCGCATTTTCAATGGCACCGCCTCCAGCCCGCACCAGGGCCTCGACTTCCGCGTCCCCAGCGGAACTCCGGTCGCCGCGATGAACGATGGCACGGTGCTGCTGGCGCGTCCGCTATATTTTGAAGGCAATTTCGTCGTGATCGATCACGGGCAGGGCCTGCTGACCCTCTATTTGCATCTTTCCCAGTTCAATGTGAAGGAGGGAGAGGTGGTGAAACGAGGCCAGGAAATCGCACTCAGCGGAGGCACTGGACGAGCCACCGGCCCGCATCTTCACGTCGCCGTCCGCTGGCAGGGCACTTATCTGGATCCCGCCCGTCTCATGCAGTTGCCGCTGCCCTGAACCGAGTCTGCGCTCCTCTGCAAGTCGTTGAGCCTAGGTGGAAGTCGTTGAGGCTAATGGGCTAACGGCGGAATGATCTCGGGAGGCCCATAACGCGAGTTTCCCGTGCGACGATGATTTCCCCGTGGCGGAGGACGATCGTCGAAGCTAGGGCCACTTCCGGCTCAGGAAAGGGCATCCTACGCGCGAAGCAGGAAGGCGATACCGGGAACCCGACACAATTGGCATCTAAGTACCATAATGTACGTACTTTTCTATACGTATATTCGATCTATTGGCCTGCCGCAGAGAGTTCGCTACCATGTTCGTTTCAGCTACCCTGTGAATGCAGATTCGACGGGGCTTTGCCGAATCGTGTATTTTCCCATTGACGACTCTTCGCGACAGGCCACCAGTTCGACGCGAGCGTTACGCGATGCCTCCTGATATCCGGCTGCGCGGAGCGCCTCGCGACCCCTCGCGCAGCAGATCGTTCAAGGCATCCTTCAGGTTCAGGTTGCGGATCAGCCGGTGCAGATAATTCGGATGCACGCCCAGAATCGCAGCCGCCTCAACGTAATTCCCTCGCGTCCGTTCCACTGCATCCAGGATAAGTTCCTTCTTCAATTCCTTAACGCTCGCATGATATTTGCCGTTGGTCGTCTCATCCGTCGGTCCCTGGTCCAGCACAGAATCCGGCAAGTCTTCCAGAAGCACGATATCGGACGATCCCATCACCAGCGCTCGCTCCATCGCGTTTTCCAGTTCGCGCACGTTGCCTGGCCAATCGTAATTCACCAGAGCCGCCATGGTTTCGCGCGCCACCGGCCTGGCCTTCACCTTGCATCGCTTGGCATATTTCTGCACGAAGTGCCGGGTCAGCATGGGAATGTCTTCCTTTCGCTCGCGCAGCGGAGGCATGTGCAACTGGACGACTGCCAGCCGGTAGTAAAGGTCCTGGCGAAATTCTGCTTTGCGCACGGCCTCATTCAAGTCGCGGTTCGTAGCGGCGATGAGGCGAATATCCACCTTGATGGTATGGGTTCCACCCACGCGTTCGAATTCGCGCTCCTGCAGAACGCGCAGCAGTTTGACCTGAAGGGCCGGAGCCAAGTCGCCGATCTCATCCAGAAACACCACGCCGCCGTCAGCCACTTCCAGCCGGCCCTTTTTCTGGCCGGCGGCTCCCGTAAAGGCGCCGCGTTCGTGGCCGAACAAATCGGTTTCCAGCAGAGTCTCGGGAATCGCAGCACAGTTGATCGCCACGAATGGCTTGCCACTGCGCGGGCTGTTGCGGTGCAACGCGCGAGCAGCCAGTTCTTTGCCCGTTCCACTCTCGCCCGTGATCAGGACGGTTGAATCCGTGGGAGCTACCTTGGCCAGGGACTGGAAGATTTCTTTCATCCGCCCGCCTTCCCCGACCAGGCTCTGCTCCTGGCTGATTTCCGTCGTGAGCCGCTGGTTCTCCTGCTCCAGCCATTGCAGCCGCCGCGCATTGTCCAATGCAACCGAGGAGATCCCTGCGATTGCCGCCAGCAGTTGCAGATGATCCTCATGAAAACGGCTACCCGGGTTGGTGCTGTCCAGATAGATGCACCCGATCATGCGCTGAAATACGGTGAGCGGCACACAGAGCAGGGAACGCACATCTGAGGCAGCCAGGCTCTCCACTTCGCGCAACGTCCCGCTGGGCACGTCCACACCCAGAATCGCGATATCCTCTTGCATCACCCGGCGCGCGATGGTGCGGCTGACGCGGACCAACTGCGTCTGCCCCGTCTGCCGCGTCCGCGCGTAGAGCGAGCTGAATTCCTGTCCGGCGCTGTCCGCCAGCAAGATGGCGCCGCGGCTGGCCGGGACCACATCAAAAATCAGATCAAGCAGCTGCGCTTGAAGCTCCTCCAGGTCGCGAATGGCATGGACGACGCGGCTAATCTTCAGCAACGCGCCTAAATTGCGCGCCACCTGCGAACTGGCCGGGAGTTCGCGCAGCAGCCTGTCCGGCTGCAGATAGACCACTTCCTTGGGGTGGATCAGCTTGGTCTCGGCCGCGGGACGGCTGTCGTCGAATTCGACGCGGCTTGCGGCGGCAGTGCGCTCCGCATCTTCCAGCAAAAACGAAAACACCGAGTCGCCGATGGCGATCTCATCACCGTGGTGCAACCATTGTTCTTTGACGGTCACGCCGTTAACGACAGTTCCGTTGCGACTTTCCAGATCGCGGATCTGGTAGCGCCCGTCTTCACCGCGACGCAAAAGGCAGTGCTTCCGCGAAACCGACGGATCGACCACCGGCACCGTATTCGTGGGATCGCGCCCGAGAGTTGCCTCCCCGTCGGGCAACGGAATGGTGGAATCTTTTAAGGGGCCTGCTACTGCGAGTAATCTCGGATGCAATCGGGTCTCCCACTCCGTGCAGACTTTCTTATCACAGCCGCGACGGAAATGCATGTCCGCCGGGTTCCATTTCGGATATCCGAACGGTTAGTAAGACTATCTGATCAGATAGCGTTTCGGATTGCGTGACCCCGTCGGCTGGAGGCCCTCCCGAGATCGGCCAATGGAGCTAACCTATTGCTACGATAGCGCTTAATGCCCATCAAAAACAAGAGTGCCGGTCGCCCCACCAAATTGGCATACGGAATGCAACATGTAAAGGTGCGAACTCGGCAAAAGCGATGGGGGAAGCGCTTTCGATCAGTTTCAGCTGAGTTCGCCAGTCAGAAGCTCGGGGGACCCCCTCATCGAGCTTCTGACTTTTTTTGTTTTTAGAGCTAAGGGTCGCAGCGGCGAAGATCCTAACCAACCGCAAGTTCGCTCGTCGCAACCTGGTCCGCAGGAACGACCGCCACTCCATCGCGATAGCTGACCGTCCGCCCTGAAATCGCCGGCACTCTCTCACCCGGAACCAGGATCCCGACCAGATTCAGCGGATCAGCTGCGGACAACGTCATGGTGTCTCCGCTCAGCGGCAGGCTCCGCATCGCGCGTACCGATTCGACCGCCACCGGCAGCGCAAACTGCTCGCCGATGAAGCCATCCACAAAGCGGCCACCGCGAATCTCCCCGCGATCCTCCAGCCGTCGGAATCCCATGAGCAGTTCGCGCCAGGAAGGCAGGTTGGACTCGCGCGCCAGCAAATCGCGAATCACAATGCCGTAGCGCCGCAACAGCATCCAGCATGCAGCTTCAATGGCGCGCGGACGCTCGACCGCCACATCGGCATGCAGCAGCGCCCAACGGCCAGAGCTGTGCCGCGGACGCGTGCTGCGCCCGCTTCCCTGCCCCGCCCGGCGCTTGGGATCAATCAGCGCTCGCAGATTGTCGAAGCCATCGGCCGTCACCAGCCCCGCTGCTACCAGTTCCCACAAAGCGGTCTCGATCTCGGCCTTGAGCTTTCCTGTCCCACGAACGATATCGGCAAAGAAAGATGCGCCGCGCTGCCGTAGAAATTCGAGCACCAGCTGCGAGCCGTGGCTCAGACCGCGGGTCTCGGCCTCATCGCCGGCGGCGTGGCGGGGAGTCATCCAGTCTGCCTCCTCGCGCACAAAAAACGTAATGGGCGCGACGCTGGTGGGAATTACCCGGCGCTGCCGCGGAGCGTTTCCGTCACCAGAGGCGTTCCCCCAGCCGCCTCCAGAGTCGCTGGATGCGGCGAGAGCCTTCCCCATCCCACGGCGCCGGTCAGGCAGAGCTGGTCGAGCCACTTCGGATCGTAGTCGACAATCCTCCGCGCCAATATCTGCCGCTCCCAAGCGTTGGCCGGAATCTCGAATCCCTGCAACTGCTGCAACACTTCGAGCGTCCCGCGCTTGCCGGCCACTTGCGTTCCCGGAGCAGCGTGTTGCCAGCGCATGAGCCAGCGCAGGAATGCCGCTGCCGTGACCGGTTCGATCTGCTTGCGCAGCATCCCGACGGTGAGCCGATGAATCCGCGCCAGAAGCCGCCGCTCGCACCATTCGATTTCTGGTATTTGTGTGGGGACAGCCGCCCCCGGCTGTCCAGTCGAGCGCAGCTCGACCGCATCGTGTGGGCGCGGGCGACCCGCCCGCGCTGCAGCTCCAGTGAAGTTTCCCCGCAGAACAGTTCCGCTGGCCTCCATGCGCACCAAAGCGATCTCAATATCCGAAGCCGGAAGCCCCAAGGCTTCTCCAAGTTGCGAAGCCGATACCGGCCCCGCATGCGACATCCATCCTGTAACCAACGTGAGCAGAGCGTCGTCGCGCGAAACCTGCCCTTTCTCTACATCCGCCAAAGCCTGCACAAACTCAGCTCCCGGAAACAGCGTCGCAAAACTTCGCGCCCGCTCCGCCGCCACCCAGTAGCGCCGCCTTTCAAACAAAGCAACTCCCGCCCGTCCTTCGTTCGCGAGGCTTTCGAAGTAACCCTGCCATTCAGTAGTGCTCATGTGGGGACAGCCGCCCTCGGCTGTCCGGTTCAGCGAAGCTGAACTGTCCTTGCCAGGATCCGAGAGTTCACCCAACTCAAGCACAGGTCGAGCTTCGCTCGACCGGACAGCCGAGGGCGGCTGTCCCCACATAGAACCGGAACCCAAGTCCTCCGGCAGGGCCACGAGCGTGTGCAGCACATCGTGCAGTTCATCCGCATCGCGCACATCCGGCCAGGCTTCTTCCCGCACTTGCGCAATCGCTCCCTGATCCAGCCCGCCCACTTCCTCCAGCACCGACTCGGGCAGCACCCGCCGCATCTCGACCGCGCGCGCGCGGCGTTCTTCCAGCGGCGCGTCATCCAGATACGCATACGGATTCGCATTCAGAATCTCGTGCGAAAACTGCGACGGCACCGGAGTATCCACGGCCAACACCCGAATCTGGCCCGAGGCCATCCCGCGCAGCAGCGTTTTCAGACCTTCAACATCCATCGCCTCGGTGAGGACATCCTTCATCACCTCGCCCACCAGGGGATGATCGGGAATCTGCCGGTCGCCTTCGATGTTTTCGAAGCAGGCCGCAGCATCCGGAAACACCGAGGCCAGCAGATCGTCGGACCGCATGCGCTGAATCTGCGGCGGCACTTTCTTGCCATTCTGAAAACGCAGCAGCGCCAAAGCCCGGTTCGCGTCCCAGCGCCAGCGCGTGCTAAAAATCGGAGAATCCAGGGCCGCCTGCTCCAGAATCGGCTGCACCGAGTCGGCCTGCAAGAAATGAAATACATCGCCCAGGGGAAAACTATGTTGCTCGGCGAGCGCGATATTTAGTCCGTTGTCGGTGGCGGCGGCCTGTAGCTCGAAGTTGAACCCGCGGCAGAACCGCTTGCGCAGAGACAGTCCCCAGGCCTTGTTGATCCGACCGCCGAAAGGGGCGTGGATCACTAACTGCATCCCGCCACCTTCATCGAAGAAACGCTCGGCGATTACGGTGGTCTGGGTTGGAACCGCGCCCAGCACGGCGCGGCCTTGCAGGATGTATTCAATCGCCTGCTCGGCGCCCGAGTCATCCAGCCCGCACTCTTGTTTCAGCCAACTCACGGCAGCCGCGACTTCGGGCTGGGTCGCCGAAAATCCCACGGGCGAAGTGCGCGGCAGCATCTCGCTGATCTTCTCGCGCAACTCGCCCACGTGCTGCGACAATTCCTGGGTCCGCGCCGGAGCCTCGCCCCGCCAGAATGGCACGCTGGGCGGCGCTCCATGAGCATCCTGGACCAGCATCCTGCCGGCATTGGTCTCGATGCGATGGATCATCCACGAGGTATTGCCCAGAAGCATGATGTCGCCGCGATTGCTCTCTACGGCGAAATCCTCATCCACCGTGCCGACCACGGCGCCGTCTGGCTCTGCGACCACTGTGTACAGCGAGTTGTCTGGAATCGCCCCGCCGCTGGTGATCGCCGCCAGCCTCGCCCCGCGGCGCGCCCGCAACTTCCCATTCACGCGGTCGCGATGCAGATAGGCCCCGTACCGCCCGCGTTTTGCCGCAATGCCCTCAGCCAGCATTTCGAGAATCGCGTCGAACGTCTCGCGCTTCAGGTTCCGATACGGATACGCCCTCTTGGCAAGCGCAAACAGTTCGTCCTCATCCCACCCATCATGGGCAGAACCGCCGTCAACCGTAGCGCCGGCGTCCCCGCCGGCTGTCGCGCGGCCATCCTGGCCGCGCACCGTCCCGCCAGATGGATCCGTCCCAGCCGCACACGCCGCCACGATCTGCTGCGCCAGCACGTCCAGCGGAGACTCGGGAATCATCAGTCGGTCCAGATCTCCATGCCGGATCGCCCGCGCCAGAGCCGCGCACTCGAGCAGATCATCGCGGGTCGTGCAGAAGAAACGTCCCTTCGGAACCGCTCCGCGCCAGTGACCCGACCGTCCGACACGCTGCAGTGCTACCGCGATGGCGCGCGGCGAATTGATCTGCACCACGAGATCAACCGTGCCCACATCAATTCCCAGTTCGAGCGAGGCGGTCGCCACCAGCACCCGCACCTGGCCCTCTTTCAGCTTCTTCTCCGCCGCCAGTCGCAGCTTGCGCGACAAGCTGCCGTGATGCGCGGCAACGTTGTCCTCGCCCAGGCGCGCACCCAACTCATGACACAGGCGCTCCGCCATCCGCCGCGTATTCACAAACACCAGCGTCGAGCGATGCTGCTCCACCAGCGCGACCAGCCGGTCGTAAATGGTGTCCCACATCTCGTTGGTAGCGATGGGCCCGAGCGGCATCGGCGGCACTTCGATGCCAAGATCCAGAGTGCGCTTATGCCCGATGTTTACGATGACCGGATCCGCTCGCAACTCCCCGGTCGCAGAGCAGCCGGTCAGAAAATGCGCCACGTCTTCAATCGGCTTCTGTGTCGCCGACAGCCCAATGCGAACTGGCGGTTGATAAGTCAAGGCCTGCAACCGCTCCAGCGACAGCGCGAGGTGCGCACCGCGCTTGTCATCCGTGACCGCGTGAATCTCGTCGACAATCACCGTCTCGACATCGCGCAGGATGGCGCGACTCTTTTCTGCGGTCAGCAGAATATAGAGCGACTCCGGCGTGGTCACCAGAATGTGGGGAGGCCGCTTCAGCATGGCCCGCCGCTCCGGCTGCAGGGTGTCGCCGGTGCGTACCGCGGTGCGAATCTCCGGCATCAGCAGCCCACGATCGCTGGCCAGAGCCAGAATCTCGCCCAGCGGAATCTCAAGATTCTTTTGGATGTCGTTGCCCAGCGCCTTGAGCGGGGAAACGTAGAGGACCTCGGTGCGGTCGCTCAGATCGCCGGCCAGCGCCTTGCGCACCAGACGGTCAATGCAAGCGAGAAATGCGGCGAGAGTCTTTCCCGACCCGGTGGGAGCCGAAATCAGCGTGGTGCGCCCGGCAAGAATGTGGGGCCATCCTTGTTCCTGGGGCTCGGTCGGCGTTCCAAACCGCCCGACGAACCACTCCGCCACGAGAGGGTGGGCCCAAGCCAGCGAGGCAGGAAGGGACTGCATTCGGGTATTCTAGCCCGAAATCGAAGTTTCGCCAACTGTTCGCCTTAACGTATCTTGCTGGTTTGCAGGACAAATCTCCTTACTCTGTCGAGCTCTGTGTGACGACGAAGCCCGATCCATCCTCAGAGAAAAAAATCTGATTCACGCCGTGACGCAGACAGGATTTCGTGCAGGCCTTCATCTCCGGTTCTTCGATGACCTTGGTGCCATGCTGCATCCGCACGCACAGCCGGGCGCATTTATTCTCGTCGACGGAATGGCACATGCAGAGGCAGCACAAGCCGCCACGGTCAGCTTCCGGGGCCTGTCGCGAAGCCCCGGTCAGCCACAGCGAGGCAAGAATGACGATCAAGACTGCGGGCCTGAAGTTCCTCGTGATTCCCCGGTCACGCACGCTCATATTTGGTTGACCCGTTGCATCTTGCTGCTTTGCCGCAAGACTCGCCAGATCACCGTGGTAATTCAGTGAATCATCTGACGCGCGCACCTGCGGCGTGGCCGTCGCTGTAAAAAATGCCCGCACCGACGTAATGCGGGAAGCCCACTACCTCACGCCCCCACGTCGGCGGCGACGGCGCCCTCCGCGACGCGGTCGAGTTTATCCTGAAGGCGCAGGGCAAGTGGAAAAAAGTTCTGGAAAGCTACATCGGGGAGGGAAGTCCGAAAGGCAGCTATCATCTGTCAGCCGTCAGCGAAAAACAAAGTCCTCTGACTAGAACCCCGCTGCACGACCGTAAGTGGTAAGACAAGTGGGAAACCGCTTTTACTGAAAGCTGATAGCTGAGAGCTCAAACAAAAAACCCATCGGATGCTTGCTTGGGGCGTGCTCGGGTCAGCATCCGATGGGCTACCGTTTCTCCTTACTCACCCTGTTGTTTTCAGGAGTATGTACCCTGATTAAACCCCGGAACGCGGAGAAGTTCCGTCTAGTTTTGTAAATCTTTGTAAAATATCGCGACAAGATAGAGTCCCGGGGCCGCAGGATAGGAAGGAATATGAAAAACTTGGTGGTTGGTCAAGAGGTTTACATGTTTAGCGAAGTCTACACTTGTGCCGGGACCGTGCTTAAAATTTACGCCGGAGGGTATAGAGGTTATGGCTACGGTCCAGTCCAACCTAACGAGAGTCGGAGATGTATTGCATTTTGACCATAGCGGCAAGGGACGCGACGACGAGGGCACATATGAGTGTGGTGCGTGGTATTTGGTAACCCCACTCAAGTAGGCCGTCGCCTCTCGTTGGGCTTGTCTTCGATTGTTGGTCCCGGCCTCCCTAATGTTTCTAGGTTAGGGCATACAAGTTGCCATCCGCGCTGCCCATGTACACCACTTTGTCCACCACCACCGGAGACGAAAGAATTGAGCCCATACTCATCGTGCGCTCAACTCCAGTGACCATGTCATCGTAGAAATCAGAGCGAAAAAGCGCTTCGCCGTTCGGAGTACCATCCGGCTTAGCGTAGGTGGGCCCCAGTTGCTTCGACGCATCGGTTTCGAACGTCCAGCGCAATTTGAGATCAACGACGTCCACAGCCACCAATCTTCCCTGAGTAGAGCCAACATACAGCACGTTTCCAGCAATGGCCGGAGACGAATACAGATACCAATGGTTGAGTCCCACTGAATGCAGCACTTCACCCGACTTCGCGTCGAGCGCATACACCAGGCTGGAGTCCGAGGTTGCGAAATAGATTTTGCCGTCGTGGACCGCAGGTGACGACACCACCCACGACCCGTTCGCCGCAAACGACCACTTCTTCTGCCCCGTGATCGCGTCCAACGCGTAGAGATGAGAGTCACGGCACCCAAAATAGACAACGCCGTCTACCACCGCGGCCGATGACTGGATCCCCACCTGGTTATGGATGGCCGGATCCTCGCCGGTCTTAAACCGCCATTTCTCTCGCCCGGTCGCGGCATCGATGGCATAGAAATAGCTGTCCCAACTGCCAATGAATAACGTTGCGTCCGCGATCGCTGGAGATGCGTGCACTACATCCCCGGTCTTGAATTTCCAGTTCACCGCACCCGATGCTGCGTTGAGCGAATAAACATTGCCGTCGCCACTGCCAAAGTAAACCGCTCCATTCGACACCACCGGGGATGAGAGATAGCAGTCGAAGGGATCCGGCATGGTCTCGGCCACCGGCTGCACGCCGTGCAAGTGCTGGCCTGCGAAACGCCGTTCTCCGCCGGTCTGGAATTTCCACTTCAATGCGCCGGTCGAAGCGTCGAGTGCGTAGAAGTTGCCATCGTAAGCGGCGAAGTAGACCATGCCGTCCGCGACCGCTGGGGATGAGGGAACGCGGCTCTTCGCCTGAAACTTCCACTTTAGCTTGCCTGACTCGGAGTCGAGGGCATAGAAGTTTCCATCCGTGCTCCCAACATAGATCACTCCCTGTACCACTGCTGGCGATCCGATCACCATGCCGCCAGTGTGAAACTTCCATTTAACCTTGCTGAACGTCGCGACCCCCGCGGCGTCGTAAACTCCGGTGTGTTGCGGGTTTCCCCGGAACATCGGAGCATCCTCGGCAGGCAAGTGCGAGGCAAAGGAGAGCAGAACGCAGGCTAACAGAATTCTTATCTGCATTGTGTCGAATCCTTTCCTGCTCATTCGAGACCTTCCTTTGATTATGTGTGGAAGAGATGTGGCTTGACCTTAGAGGGCGATGCGCACACGGAATTCCCGTTCGCCCCAGTCATACTTTGGACGGATTCGAAGACAGATTGTCATGTGCAGAGCGTCCCGGAAAGGCGTCCGCCCGAGGTACGGCGTTAGTGTCTCATCCCATGCCAGAGGGATTACCCGCGCGTAAGTCTAGTCGGGCAGAGCTGGATTCTTGCTTGCCACCAGTTCGGCGAACCGCTTGTCCTTGCGCAGTTGGGAGAATTCCGCGTCCTTATACACGTTATTGAAGTCTTTGTATCCCTCTTCCATCGCTCGCCTCAGATATTCGAGCGACCGGTCGGAGAAGCCCATCTTGGCATAAAGTTTCGCCACCGTGTAATCGTAGCGAGCGCGATCTTCCGGGCTGGGCAACTGCGCTTGCACGCCGCCCCTCGATGTCCGTTGAAACACGTCGGGATCGAGCTCCATGGCTTTCTGATAAGCGATGACGGCGGGTTCGAACTTCCTCTTGGCAAAATACGCCGCACCCAGGTTGCTGTAGAACGACGCCGAATCGTTGGCAATGTCGATCGCTTTGCCGTACTGCTTGATCGCCGGCCCGTATTTCTTTTCTTCGTAATACACCACGCCCAGATTGTTATAGGCGTCGGCAAACTTGCGGTCGGCTTTGATCGATCGCTCAAAGGACTTCTGCGCCTCGCGGTAGCGCTGCATCATCAATTCGGTTATCCCGATCTTGTTCAGCAACGGCGCCAAGTTCGACTGCTTGGCCAGCGCCGCGCGGTAATAGTCGAGCGCGTCGAGGTAGAGTTTCTCTGTCCGCAATTGGTCTCCCCGAAGCTCCAAATCGGCGGCAGTCGCGTCCGGCGCCGGAGGATCGGTCATGCGCAGCAGCGGCGGCTTGATCTGAACCTGTTCGGAGTGAGAGGCCTGCGTCCAGGATGCAGCGGAGAGGATAAGAACGCAAAGGGCGAGAAGCGATGTGGAAAACAGCGAAACTCTCGGGCAGGACGACATGTGCCACCCCCAGCCAGTGGAGTCATTTTGACACAGTTTTGGCCGGCCGGCGAAGATTTCGCAATACGGGTCTTGGGCGTTAGGTGTCAGGTGTCAGGCTCCGGGGGTGGAGGCCCCCCAGGACCTGGCACCTTCTACCCAAGACCAGTACCCGGCTCAATGCGGCGGGCTTTGCCCGCTGTCTGCTGGTTTAGACACCGGAGGAGCCTGTTTGTCATCCTTAAAAATGCCGGCAATCTTGCCGAAGAACCCTTTCTTTTTCTTGGCGTCTGCGTTCTTGGGATCGGAAGCGTCGCTTCCATCCTGGCTGTTGACTACCTGAATCTGCGGCGCCTTGTCCCCGCCTCCGAACATTTTGGAGAAGAATCCCTTGATCCCTGCCTGCTGATCGCAGGTTTCGCGCGGCTCCGTGCCCGCAACGAATGCGGAACTGTAGTCGTCAGGACAGGCTGGGGTCGCCAGCCGATTCGTGGCCTTGTCGAGTGACACATCGACGACTCCAGAAGGCTGTTGGAACTCCGTCATGTCGGCATACTGCGGCAGGGCCGCCGCCTTTTTCATGAACTCCGCCCAGATGGGCGCGGCCGTCATCGCTCCGCTCAAGCGCAAGTCGCTGTAGTCGTCGTATCCCACCCAGACGATACACAGCAGGTTCGAGGTATATCCCGCAAACCATCCGTCGTGCGAACTGCCGGTCTTCCCGGCCGCGGGGGGCGTGAATCCACGCAGGCGGACCGCGGAATATCCCAGCCCGTTGTTGATCACGCCTTCCATCATGTTGGTCATGACGTAGGCCACGCGCGGATCGAGGATCTGCCGCTGATCGGTGTTGTAGTTCGCGATCACGTCGCCCTTGGCGTTGCGCACCGAGCGCACCCAGATGGGCGACAGCCGCACACCGTTATTCGAAAACGACGTGTAAGCCCCAGCCATGTCCACCGGCGAAGCGTCATACGAACCCAAGGCCATGGCCGGCGTCGCCTTGACCGATGCAATCCCGGCCGTGCGCGCCAAGTCCGCTACCTTGTCGTAGCCGACTTCCTCGGCAACCTTCACGGTCGCATTGTTCAGCGACATCGCCAGCGCGTAACGCAACGTGACGTCACCGTGATATTCCTCTTTGTAATTGCGCGGCTCGTAGATCTGATCGCCGTAGGCAAAACTTGTCGGCGCGTCGGTCACCGTCGACGCCGGCGTGAGCACCGTCGGCGAGCCGTCCAGGGCCGTGTTCATGGCCGCCGCGTAGACAAACGGCTTGAAGATCGATCCCGTCGGCCGCTTCGCCACCGCGTGATTCAGCTGGCTCCAGCCGTAGTCGCGCCCGCCCACCAGCGCCAACATTGCGCCGGTATGCGGATCCAGAGCCACCAGCGCCACCTGCGCTTGTGGTCCCGGCTCAATTTTGGTCTCGTACTTCTTGCCCACCTTGATGCGCTTGGTACGCAACTTCTTGACCTGCTCGTCCACCAGCTTGATGCCCATCTCCACCGACTGCGCCGCGGCTTTCTGTAAATCGGGATCAAGCGTCGTGTAGATGCGGTACGACTGGTCATTCAACTCATGCTCATTAAACTTGTTGATGAGTGTGTCGCGCACCATGTCCACGAAATAAGGCGCGTCGCTGGCTTCTACGTTCGGCGGCGCTAATTTCAACGGCGCAGCCTTGGCTTTATCCGCCTGCTCGCGCGTGATGGCGTGGGTGTCGACCATGGTCTCCAGCACCAGATTGCGCCGCTCCAGCGCGCGCTCCGGATGCCGGTACGGCGAAAGATAACTCGGCCGCTGAATCAATCCCGCCAGCAGCGCGGCTTCCGGCAGCGTGATGTCCTTCAGGTCTTTATTGAAGTACGCCTTCGACGCCTCCGCGAACCCGCTGATGGCAAACGATCCCCGTTGTCCCAGGTCGACCCAGTTGGCATAAAACTCGAAAATCTGCTGCTTGGAGAACTTCTGTTCCATCTCCTCAGCAATCAGCATTTCGATCAGCTTGCGCTTGATCGTCTTCTCCGGCGTCAGGAAGAACCTGCGCGAGAGCTGCATGGTGATGGTGGACCCACCCTGATCGTGCCGTCCGCGCATGACGTCGATCCAGGCCGCTTCCGCCATGCGCAGGAAATTCACGCCGCTGTGCTCGAAGAAGCGCCGATCCTCGATGGCCAGCACCGCCTGCACCATCATCGGAGGAATGTCGTTGTACTTCACGAGCTGCCGCTTCGACCGCTGTTCGGCATCGAACAGCGCCGTCACCAGCTGCGGCTCCAGTTCGTAGGCCGAAAGATCATTGCCTTTGCTGGTGATGCCGTCCACCTCGCCATCCTGGATGCTGATGCGAGCCGCTTCCGGACTGTGATACGACTCGGGCCCCGGCGTGATTTCGATCCCGCCGCTCACCAACCGGAAGCTGCCCAACGGAGATTGACCTTCCTTGTCCGAATAGCCGGCGCGGCGGAGGTCTGCGGCGATCTGCCTGGCCTCGATTTTTTCTCCGGTCCGGACCGTCTGTGGCAGGGCATAAATCTTGGCAGAATTGCTGAACACCGGGGTGCGGAAACGACGCTCAATAATGCGGTCGTACTTGATGTAGTAGTAGGAGAACAGGACGGTGAACGTAACCGCCGAAAGCAGAAATGCGACCAGCGCCGCGCGCAGCACCGGGTCTTGGGGCAGGCCGCGGATTTTTTTTCCGGCCGTCCCGCCATTTCCCTTCGGGATTTTGATTTTGATGCTCACAGCTTCGGCGCGTCTATCGGTCTCAGGGCGTTCGGTTCCTTGAGTTGCTCAGAATCTGACCTACTTGGTCAGACGCGGTCACGCCCAAAAAGGTTTGAAAACGTCCGTTTTCACCGCTTCCACGGCAAAAATTCTGCTCAACAACAGTTCCACGATGCAGCGCAGTCAAAGGGATGCCCTTATTGTACCCCTCGCCGCACAAACGAAAAGAGACCCGCAGTACATGCGAGTCTCCAAACCGTCAACAAAACCAAACACTGCGCTGACTACGGATCTGTCACCACCCAATAACCAGGCGTCACCAACGTTACTGCCGAGATCGGTTGGGTAAGAGCGCCGGTGGAGCTGACCTGAAGAGGGGCAATCTGGATTAACGATCCAACTTGCTCACTGGTGTACACCAGCAGATTCGAGCCTGACTGATCGAACTGGGCCCAATACCCAAGGGTCAAACCATTGCTGAAAGGCGATCCCGTAACAGCGGTGAGTTTTCCCGTTGAGGGATCTAGTTGGAAACCCTCGATAGCGTTATAGCCCGTGTTGGTGTCGTTGATGCTGAACGAGTATAGGAATTCGCCATTACTGGAAGCCGGCTGAACCGCAATGGTAAAAGGTGAAAACTGTGTCGCAACCGGCGATCCCGTCGTCGGCGAGGCCACCCCTGTACTCTGATTGACGCTGAATACATACAGGTTGGGGTCATCAAAGCCATTCCAGTACAAATTGCTCCCGCTGGTCCCGATCAGGTACTTCCCGCTGGCATCGCCTTGCAACTCCCACATGTTGACTGAGCTGCCCACTACTAAACTACCCGGGATGAACGTTAAAATCCCGCCAGCCCCGATCGTATAGGCCGCAAAGCCTCCACCTACACCTCCGTGGGGCGCGAAACCGCACACGTAGAGAAACCTGCTCAATCCGTCTGTCGTCAGATTTCCGGGCAAAATACCCGCTGCAATCGTCGAAAACGGCGATCCCGTTGCGGGCGTCAGCGCACCGGTGGTGCTGTTGATGGCATAGACATAAATCAGGTTTGCCTGGCTGGAACTGAGGAACAGATAATTGCCCCCCGGATCGGTCGTCATCTGAAAATACTCGGCGGCATTCGAAGCCAGCGTGATCGTCAACGGAAAGCCGGTCAAGGTGCTGAGGTTGCCAGTCGCGGGATCCATTGACCAGCCGCCCAGTTGCCCCAAGGTTGCGAAAGCCGCATAGACGAATTTCTTATTCACTGCGACCATTGCTACGCCCTCGTCATTGGGCCCAATTGTCGGTGCGCTATAGCCGGAAAGCGCCAGAAAACTGGCGCCGCTGTTGCTCAAATCATAGCCATCGATCGTGCCGTTCGCTGCCGAGCCACCACCGGTGGTATCCACCGCATAAACGAAAGCCGTCGGCGTCGCGTTGCTCCCACCACCGCCGCCGCCCCCGCCGCCGCCCCCGCCACCGCCACCACCACCAAGGTTTCCGCTGCTGCCGGAGGTGCAGGCTGCCGAAGTGCCGAAACCGGCCTGCGGGCAGCCCGGCGCGCCGGTACAGCTTGCCAGCAGCAGGATCGCCAGCATCGTCAGCAGACCAGCCAGTATTCGAAACAGAATCCTCATGAACTGCCTCCACCTTATCTAACTCTTGCGGACGTCCTGGCTGCGTGCCCCCAGGAAATGATTTTCGGCGTCGACTTTTTTCGCATCGTCGCCGTCTGCGTGACACCACGGCGATGCCTGCGTGAAAAACTTCTTACTCCATCGCGATGGTAGGAGGAAGGTAATGTGATGGCAACGTTACGAATGTCATTGACCTACCCGAACAAAGGCGTTGGTGAGGGACGAGCGCAGAAATCGACGGTCGCGGATCAGTGGCGGAAACACAATAACGAGGCGGATTCCGCCTGCCGAAACTCGCGAACATTCCGCTCCGCAAGCCCAGGCAGTCGCCCACCTGTCAAAAGTAACTTCCTCCAAGTCCCGGCCGGCATGGCGTCCACGAGGCTGGTTACCGGCATTTTACCCAATATCCATGCGGTTCTGCGCACATTCGTGGTGCGCCGGTAATGGCCCTCGTGACTATCGTACGTACACTGTCGTTCCTTGCCTCGCAAATTAGTAACTGACAACATGCGAATTGAAATCTCGCGGAGGATTCTTCCCAGTGAAGCGCACACAAATTTGGGTCACACTTCTCGTTGCCATTTCTCTGTTCTCGACCAGCTGCGGGACCGGGGACAGCATTAAGTCGCTTTTGCTCACCTCAAGTGGGGCCAACAACAACGGCTTCTATAACCTTCCCGGCGTCGATGCGACTCTTCAGCTCAAGGTCTATGCCGTCTATAACAGCGGTAAAATGATCGACGTCACCGATGCATCCACCTGGACCGTGACCCCAACCGGCTACATAGACTCAGTTGCGCCGGGAGTGCCATACGCACCAGGGGACGCATTGCCGGCATACGGCCCGGATACGGTGCCCATCAATAAGACTGGCGTGATGACCGGTATCGTAGGGATTTGTACCTGGACGGACGCGATCGACAATAGTCAGAAACCGCCCGCTCCGTTCAAGCCGCCAGTCTGGCAGTACACTGGCTACTATCAAACCACGGCCTCCTACAGAGGATTCACTTCGCAACCTGTGGGCATCGGCGTAGGGGTGGCCGCCAGCGACGACTTCGCCGGATGCGGCCCGTCGTAGTCTCGAACAGAGGCCGTTCCCGAACGAGGTCTACAGATTTGGCTTGACGATGCAGCCCCCTCCGCGGGCTGCATTTATTTTTTGTCCCTGCGGTTCCCCGCCAATGTGGAGCGGACACTCCTGTCCGCTGCCGTTGATCTTGGTGTTGGTGTTGGTCTTCAATGTGGGATTCGCCACCGCTTCAACACCAGAGTCAAAAGCGACGGACAGGAGTGTCCGTCCCACACAAGCAAAGAAAATTGGTGTTGGCCTTCAATGCGGGGTTTCGCCACCGCTTCAACACCAGAGTCAAAAGCGACGGACAGGAGTGTCCGTCCCACACAAAGCAAAGAAAAATTGGTGTTGCTGTTGGCCTTCAATGCAGGATTCGCCACCGCTTCAACACCCAAAGTCAAAAGCGACGGACAGGAGTGTCCGTCCCACACAAGCAAAGAAAAATTGGTGTTGGTGTTCGCCTTCAATGCGGGGTTTCGCCACCGCTTCAACACCCAAAGTCAAAAGCGACGGACAGGAGTGTCCGTCCCACACAAGCAAAGAAAATCGGCGCGGGCTTCAACCGGAGCTCAGAAGCCTTTGTTTCCGCTGGAAGGGTTGAAATGCAAGATGAAGGAATATCCCGGCAGGTTTACCGGGACGCTGTAATCGGCAGCCAGGTAGACGGCCAGAGCTCCGGGCGTCCCAATCCTCTGCACGGTGACGCTTTCCGGGGTCAACTGAATGTCGTGCTCCTGCGCCTTCTTGATGACGGCGTCGACGAGCGACTGGTCGGTCTCATGAGGGTTGGAACCACCCACCATCGCAATATTGCGCAAATCGTCCGTAAACGAATAGTTGTTCATCTCGGGCGGAATAATCTGAAACGCGGCGTAGACTACGCCGACGATTGCAAGAAACCCGACAAGCGCTTTAATAGTTCCCATGTCCCGCAATCCGCTCTGCCGGGACCGGAAACAGGCGTCATCCCGCCCGGCGGAGCACTCCCTGAAAGTATTCGACGATCGTCGTGATCGTAACATCGTGTACTTGGCGAGTCGAACGCAAAACGACTTCCACAGTACCTTCGGTAACCTTCTTTCCGACGGTGATTCTAAAAGGGATACCGACCAGATCGGCATCCTTGAACTTGACTCCCGGCCGCTCGTCGCGATCGTCGAGGATCACGTCGAACCCCGCCGCCTCGAGCCGCTTCGCGATCTCCTCCGCCGCTGACTTTACCGGCTCATCTTTCATGTTGACTGGCGCCACCACAATCTCAAAGGGCGCGATGGCCGCCGGCAGCCAGAAACCGTTCTCGTCATTCCCTTGCTCGACCGCCGCCGTCAGGATGCGCTCAATGCCAATGCCGTAGCTGCCCATGATGGGCGTAACTTCCTTGCCGTTTTTGTCGAGTACGCGCGCTCCCATCGACTCCGAATAGCGGTAGCCGAGCTTGAAAATGTGACCGATCTCAACCGCCGTGTCGATACGCAGCGCCCCACCGCAATTGGGACAAGCTTCGCCCGCCGTCACCGCACGCAGATCGGCGTATGCCGTCGGGTGAAAATCCTTCCCTGGGGTCAGGTTCTTCAGGTGATAGTCCTTCTTGTTCGCGCCGCCAATCAGGTTCGTCCGCCCATGGAGCGCCGCATCAACCAGCAGCACAGGCTTATCAATGTCTGTCTTGAGATCTTTCGCCCACTCGATGCCCACGGGACCCAGATATCCTGCCGGAGAATTGAACAGCGCCTCGATCTCGGACTCCTCCATCGGGCGGCTCGCGGCCGCGACCGCCGCGTTGAGCTTCGCCTCGTTGAGTTGATGATCGCCGCGCATCAGCACCACAATAGCCCGCGATTTCCTCTTGGCCGCCGAGTTCTTCTCGCCGGCCGTCGGCTGGTCGGTCATCAAGGCCAGGGTCTTGATCTTGTTCTTCGGCGACACGCCCAGAAACTTCGCGACGTCTTCAATTGTTTTCTGGCCCGGAGTGTGCACGAGGAGCGGCTTGCCATCGCCCTCGGCGGCCAGATCGGCGACCGTCTGCAACTTCGAAGTCGCCTTCTCCAGGTTCGCCGCGTACTTGCATCCGTCGCAGCTCACAATCTGGTCTTCCCCGGCCGGAGTTCGCACCATGAACTCGTGCGACTCCTTTCCGCCCATCGCCCCCGAATCGGCCTCGACCACCATGTACTTCAGGCCGCAGCGGTCGAAAATTCGGCAATAAGTTTCGTAATGCTTCTTGTAGGACGCGTCGAGGCCCGCTGCATCCATGTCGAACGAGTAAGCATCCTTCATCATGAACTGCCGGACACGCAGCAGCCCTGCCTTGGGCCGCGGTTCATCGCGAAACTTCGGCGCAATCTGATACCAGATCTGCGGCAACTGTTTATAGCTTCGCAGCTCTTTGCGCGCGATCTCGGTCATGACTTCTTCTTCCGTCATGCCCAGGCACATGTCGCCGCCCTTGCGGTCTTTCAGCCGGAACAGGTTGTCACCCATGAGGCCCCAGCGTCCGCTCGCCTCCCAAATCTCCCGCGGATGGAGCGCGGGCAAATAAAATTCCTGCCCGATCCGATCCATCTCCTGGCGCACAATGGCTATGATCTTGTTGAAAGAGCGGTTTCCAAGAAAAAGATACGAATAGATCCCAGCCGCTAACTGGCGGATATATCCGGCCCGCACCAGAAATTTATGGCTGGCGACCTCAGCGTCCGCCGGCGCCTCGCGCAATGTAGGAATGAACAGTTCTGACCAACGATGCATAAGTTTGAGTCCCGGGTACCGAGTCGCGAGTCCCGAGAGACAGACCCAAACCCGGTTCGAAGAGGATCGTTTATTGTAAATGATTACCTTTGACAAACTGAGGGGTTTGATCGGATTCAGAGAGGATTACGATTGACAACGATCGACCTTTGAAATGAAATGACTGAAGCTATGGCAAAGACGAGGCGATATCGCTACAACATCATGCTCCGCCCGGAACCTGAAGGCGGCTATACCGCGCTCGTGCCGGCCCTGCCCGGCTGCGTCACTTACGGTCGCACACTGAACGAAGCCCGCGACATGGCTAAGGACGCCATTGCCGGATATGTCGCGAGCCTCCGCAAACACAACGAACCGGTGCCCACCGACGAAGAAACTCTGCTTGCCTCGCTAGATCTCGACTACGCGCGCTGACGCCCAGGGAACAGTCGACGCCGAGCCCGTTCTCCAGAATAAGGTTCACATTACAGCTCACCTGAAAACGTGTGGCTTGATTGAGAAGCAGGCGGGCTTTGCCTGCTGGACAGCCGAGGGCGGCTGTCACCACATAAGCCCTAGAGATTACACTGCCAACTGCTTCAGGATTTCTTTCCCCAGCTTCTGCGCCTCGCCGAAAAACTTCTGAGACTCGACAAACAGCCAGTTCAACTCCAGTGACTTATCGGCCGCTTGAGGGCTTCGGAGCCAAGCTTTCCTGTTCGCAACGAGCGACTGCGAGTTTGTGCGGCCCGAAGGAACGAAGGGACTTTCTTTGAAAATTCCAATCAAGAAGAGTCCTTAGGTTGCTCTGAGTGACGTGGCCTCTGACAGAAACGTCAACACGCCACGCCCAACGGAGCAGTCGTGAAATACGGAATTTGTCCGGCCTTGGTTCTCGCTCTTCTCGGCTTTCTATTTGGCACAATACTGGCCAACTGTCAGGAGACAGTTCCTCCTTCTCCGGGGTCGAACCATGCCGGCCTTCCCAACGCCCCGTCGGCCCAGCAGACAACCACCTGCACGGAGCGCAACGGCAAACCCTGCCCCGAGTGGTTGCACAAGTTGATTGGCCCGTACCCTCCTTTGCCCGAATCGCGGACGCAACCCGAACGGGACCCTTCCTCCGTGCACTTCTGGACCTACCGTGGCGCGGATGACCCGCCGCTCCGAACCAATAAAGAAGTTTTCCGTTCGAAGGTGTTTGTCGGAGCCCACATCGGCGGAGCCATTGCCATGATCGTGGCCTGCCGCAATAATCGCTCTCGTGAAGACTGGCATTCAGAAGCGCCCGTAGTGGGCGCACTCCTCGGGATGGACTACCTCCAATTCCGTTTTATAGGCGGCCCCAACGCCGTAGGACCCGCCATCTACGAGATGGTCCACTACGGGTTGACGAGTACTCGATGATTACGTGTCCGAGCAGAAACTGAGTGGAAGCTATCATCCCGCAAGCTGCTTCAGAATCTCTTTCCCCAGCTTCTGCGCCTCCCCGAAAAACTTCTGGTATTCGACGAACAGCCGGTTCAGCTCCAGCGATTTGTCGGGCGAGAGCTTTTTGCGCAGAATCATGTCGCGCACATGCACTGGGTTCGGCAGTGTCGCGTCCTCAGTCAGTTCTTCCAATGCCGTATTGGGATCGTAGTGATACATGCAACCTCAATTTGGTAATTGTGAGATTTTGTAATTTGGCAATTGAAACCGCCGACGAAACGCTTTTCCCTACACCAGCTCCGTCGTCCACAGATCATGCAGATGCACGATGCCTTCCAGCTTCCTTGCCTCGTCCACCACCATCAGCGACGTAATTTTCTTCTCTTCCATGAGCGCCAAAGCGGTCGCGGCGAATTCAGCACCGGCGATGGTCTTCGGATCCAGTGTCATTGCTTCGCCCGCCGTGAGATCCATCACGTCTTTCCCGCGCTTCTCCAGCAACCGCCTCAGGTCGCCGTCGCTGATGATGCCCAGCAACCGGTCGCCCTCGACCACGGCGGTCACGCCCAGCTTCTTCCGCGACATCTCGTAGATTACGTCGGGCATTTTCGTCAGCGGAGTTACCCGCGGTAGGGCGTCCCCGGTATGCATCAGCGACTCCACCCGCGCCAATCGCTTTCCCAGCTTGCCCCCGGGGTGCAGGTTCGCAAAATCTTCTTCCTTGAATCCGCGCCGCTCACTCAGCGTTACCGCCAGCGCGTCTCCCAGTGCGAGCATGGTCGTCGTAGAGGCCGTGGGCGCCAGCCCGAGCGAGCAGGCTTCCTGGGCGATCGAACAATCCAGCGCCACATCAGCCGCGGAAGCCAACGTCGAAATAGCCCGTGTGGAGCGGACACTCATGTCCGCTGCCTTTGACTTTGATTGTTGTTGCCTACTAGTGGTCGCGTCCCCGCAAATCTCATCCCCGGTCATGGCAATCAGCGGCACCTGCAACCGCTTGATCGTCGCCAGCAACGCAAGAATCTCTTCCGTCTCGCCGCTCGCCGAAAGCGCCAGCACCACATCCCCGCGCACCACCATGCCCAGATCCCCGTGGAGCGCCTCCACCGGATGCAGATACAACGCCGGCGTTCCCGTCGAACTCAACGTAGCTGCAATCTTGCGCGCAATCAGCCCGCTCTTGCCCATGCCGGTCACCACGACGCGGCCGTTGCAGCAGAACATCAACTGCACCGCGCACTGAAATGCCACCGCCATCGGCCCGGCAATGCGGTCCGCCAGGGCACTCAGGGCCTCGGCCTCGATGCGCACCACGTTCTCGCCGGTATGGCTCATGAAGAGGCGATCTTACCAGATGGAACGGCCCTTCTAAGCGGCAACCGGCTGGCTGGCTGAGTTGGTGAATGGATCATCGGACAGAAAGGTCGTCGTAATAAAGTGCTGGCGCCGCGCCTGCGTCCCCGCTTTGAATGGATCCTGGATGCGCGCCACCGACTCGTCGGCCATGCCCTGCAGCAAGTCGCCCAGTGCCATGCCAGGTTGCACTACCGCTTGAAAGATTCTCCGCGCTCCGCCGTCCCCAAACTGATTGGCCAGATCGAGCATGAATCCCACCGCCCGCTCCGAGGTCAATTGCGGCGCGTACTGCTGCACCCGGCTCAGCGACGCGGCGAAATCGTTCACTGCAGTCTGTACCTGGATCTGCTGAAATGGCCTGAACTGCGCCGCCTGCTGGAACCGGCTCACCCAAGGTTCATTCACCAGATCGAAAGCATTGTTTATGGTTTGCCCAGTGGCCGGATCAATGCCTCCGTTGGGCAGTCGCGTGTGGGCGATGAGTTGCGCCGCCACAGTAGCGTCGCCTGCGCCCAAAATATTGGTGAAGTCGGCCGGACGAGCCGACGAGAATGCCTGCAGGATCTCCTCCAGCCGCCCCGGCTTTTGCGCCCACTGAATCAGGCCAAAAGACAGTCCCGCCTTGTCCGTATTCAGATTCAGGGCGCCGAATTTGCCCGCGCCCTCCATCTGCGCCACCACACTCAAAATCTTGGCCAGTCCGGTGTACGAACAGTCCAGCACCAGGGTCATGTACCCACGCGAGGCTACGGCCGCAGGCGCGGCTGCCTGCACCAGGATCTGCAGGCATTGCGCGTCGATGTGGTCTGCAGGCGGCAGACGCTGCTGCGCACGGAAATTCTGCACCGCCGCTGCTGTGCGCGGCCCGAAGATCCCATAGTCCGGGCTCAACAGGTTGGGCAGCCCTGCTTGTCCCTGCCCGGCGAGCATCTGCTGAACTAATCCTACGGAGTTCACATCCGTGTCGCCCGGCCCGATCGGCATGGCCGACGCTGCCCCGGAGTTCAGATCGTCGATCCGCGGAATCCCACATGGCACCATGGCGGCCTCCTGAAGATGCGCACCCACTTAGGCCCCGGATATCACCTTTCTATCGCGAACGCAAGCCCTCTAAAAGTGGTCGTCTCCAGGTTGGGATTTCGCCCCCACGCTGGCCAACCCTCGCGCCTGAATCACGCGATCCCACGGCCCTGCCTGCCAGTTATCCCGCGTCTTCTCCAAGCGCCTCCACGCGGGCGGCGTCAACATCAGGTTGCGCCCAGTGGCATGAACGTAGGGTTCGTACATCGACCGCAGCTTGGCCAATTTCTCGCGCCCCGCCTGGTCGCTTTTGAGCCGCACGCCGGCGGCAGCGAGAGCGTCACGCAAAACCTCGAACTCGGCATCTGGCAAACGGTCTGGAGCTTCAGGATCGAGTTTCGCATTCACCACCTGCGCCAAATCTACGGCCGCGTGTCGCGCCATGGCAAACGTCAGCTTTGCCTGCCCCGGATGCACTCCTTCAATTCCCGTCAGCACCAGCGACGTCACATCCAGCATGGTGGTCAGCGCCGCCAGCCACGACTGGTTGCTGTGTTGCGATCGAAAAAACGTCAGCACGGGATATGAAATCTGACTCTCCAGCAACTCCGCCGACCAGCGTTCCCAGTCGCGCAGCACGTCGTCCAGAACCTTCTGGTCCATCCCCGGATCTTCCGAGCGCCCGGCCAGCCGCACCAGCAGCTCGGCCGCCGTCGGAGGCGATCCGGCGCGCGCGTCCAGCATCGAGATCTGTATCTCTCGCCGCGAGAATGAGGCATACACCACGGGAATGTAGCCGATGACCACGCCCAGAAAGGCGAATCCCATCCCGGCTTCGATGACCGACAGCGCCCGCGCAGCTCCCGAGGTCGGCACGATATCGCCATAGCCCAGAGTGAAAAAAGTCTCGCCGCTGTGATAAACGATCTTGCCGAACGTGAGGGGCTCTCCGCTGAGCTGTTCGTGTCCACCAATCCCGTATTGAATGAGAGCAAAGCCGAGAATCAGCCCCGCAGCCCAGACTCCGAGAAGCAGAATCAGCGACAGCGGCCCAAAATATCCCAGAAAATTTTGCTGCCGCGACGCTGTCTTGATCCGGCTCGCAACCCTGCGCCACGGAATCCATGTCCGCCGGTAGAAATACGCCGTCAGCTTGAAATGCCGCAACACCCGGCGCGGCAGCACCACCGTCTCGAACGCGTCCAGCAACACCGCCCAGATGATGACCAGCCCAAACACCACCGCGACAACGTTGCCGTGCGAATTCATGATTAGGTGCAATCTAGATGCGATGGGAAGAGTATCAGATTCGACCGCAGGGTCAGGCAAACGAATATGACGGGCAGCGGCCCGTAACTATCGGGCCGCGGCGGTTCAGACGCTGGAAGTCTTTCTTGAAATCGTCATTCTGAAAGCGTCATGCCGCACCGCGGCGCACTTCAGCCGTGCGAGGGCTTGCCTTGAGCTTGCCGAAGGGATCTCCGGTGCTTTCGCATTCGGTAAGCGGGAGATCCCTCTCTCCGCCTGAAGAACGGCTCCGCTCGGGATGACCGAGCAAAAGAATCACCCTGGAGAACCCATAATCCGCGTAGAGACGTTGCTTGCAACGTCTCCGCTGGAAGAGCTACTGCGGCTTGGTGGGCGCCGGCTGCTGCGCAGGCGGATTCTGAGACTGCCCTGTTGGAGGCTTTGCAGTCGGCGTGCTCTTGGGTTTCGCCGTCTTCTTCTTCACTGCCGGCTTCTTCGGCGGCTCGGTATCGTCCACGATAACCTTGATCGGAGGCTCGACCGGAATTGCCGCCTGCGCCGTCTTCAAATCAGCGCGCAGCCGCACGATTTCCGCTTCCTTCGCCGACGATAGGGTCTCAATGCGCTCCGCCATCTGCTTGCGCGTAGCCTCAAACGCGCTCAGATCATTGGCCAGCGTCTGCTCATCGTCCTTGCTTCCGAAAGCGCCGGCTAACTCGACGACATTCCCCAACACGTCGTACAGCGCGTCCAGGTTGCGGTATAGCTTAAAGGTTGCCGGCAAATCCTCTGGCGACCTCCGCAGTCCCGCAATAATCTCGGGCAACGCTCCTTGCAGATTCCTTTGAATCGAATCCACATTGGCCAGCGCCGTCTTCTTCGAATTGGTGTCCGTCTTCCAGTGCTCGATGCGCAACCTCACCAGATCGGCTTGCGTGTTTTTCGACGTCGCTTCCAGTTGCTCCAGCATCCCGTTCAGTTGCGATACGGATGCGTAGGAGACGGGCTGGCCACCTTGCGCGGAGACGCCGGCACCGGCCGGCCGCCCCTGCGCCGAATACTCTAAGTTGGCCGGAGTCGCAGCCGGCGCGGGACTCACCTGCCCCAGGGTCGCCGCGCACAGCAAACCGGCAAAGCCCGCCACGAGGATCAATCTAGTTTTCATGTTTTGAACAGTGTTCGCGAAACAGGATACTACATCGACTGGCCCACTGTTGATCGGGCGCTTCACGTAGGGGTTGTTGCCTTCACGTTAAACGAGTCGTCAGGCTATTTCGCTGGCGGGAGAGATCCGCGATCAATGGCAGAATCTTGCGCGCTGCTCAGGTCTGCCCACTCTCCGACTTGTACTCCTCACAACACCCGCAATCGTACAATGGAACCATGAGAGGAAACGGCAGGTTACTTCCGGTCACGCTCCTTGCCGCAGCCTTGTTGCTGCTGGCGTTTCCGACGTTCTCCTCCGCCCAGGAGCTCGCCCGCCGGCTGTTCCTGAAAGACGGTTCCTATCAACTGGTCACCAAATATGAAGTCAAAGGCGACCGTGTTCGCTACATGAGCGCCGAGCGCGGGGAGTGGGAGGAAATTCCCACGTCTCTGGTCGACTGGCCGGCCACGGAAAAGTATGAGAAAGAACGTGCCGCGGGCGCGGCGGCGCCGGAAGCCGTCCAGCTCGATAAGGAGGCCGCTCACGAGCAGGAACTCGAGGAAGCGCAACTTCCCCAAGTCGCTCCGGGACTCCGTCTGCCTGAAGATTCCGGTGTTTTCCTGCTCGACACTTTTCAGGGCCAGCCCCAACTGGTCGAGATTCAGCAAACCGCGGGTGATATTAACCGCAACGCTAAGGGCAATATTTTGCGCGCCGCTGTCATCCCGATCGCCGGCGTAAAGCAGAGCGTCGAACTCGAGGGCGCCCATGCCACGGTACAGTGCCACGTTGACGTGCCCTCGTTCTACATCAGCGGCGAGGTAGCCGCCGATCAGGGCTTGCAAATCGAAAACAGACCCGGCCTCACCGAGCCTCAGGCTCAGCAGCCACAACAACCCCAACAGCCGCAGCAGCCGATCGTTCCTTTTGACCGCTTCCGCATCGTCCGCACCGAGATCAAAGGCGGCAAGCGCATCGTGGGGGACGTCAAACGCGCACCCACCGGAAAGATCAGCCAGGAGCAGCATGTCGTCAAGACCACGATCGATCGCTTCACTGGCGGCTGGCTGAAACTCACACCCACAGAACCACTGACGCCCGGAGAATATGCGGTAGTGGAAATGATGGGCAAAGAAGGAATGAGCATCTACGTTTGGGATTTTGGCGTGAACCCCAAAGCACCGGCCAACGCCAACGCCTGGAAGCCGGATGCCAAGGCCGCCGCGCCCAAGCCAGACACGCAACCTCGCTGAAAGCCCTGGCGCTACGCCACCGCAACCCTCTCACCGGCTGACGGGGCGCCTGCTCGCCGCGCTTCCAAGTAAAATCTCGGGCCCTCATGGCGCAGAGTCACCGCGGTAAATCCGGCGCGCCGCAGCGCGGTCCGCATGCCCGCGTCAGTCTGGCAACTCTCCGCGGTCTTGCCCAGCGATATCACGTTCCCGCTGCAGTGCAAGACCGCTCCGTTCAATAACACGAAGAAACGAAATAAGGTTTGCTTCGGCCGGGGAAAGCACATCTTGAGTTCGTCCCAGGTAAAGCTAGGCGGGTGCAAGGTCGCTCTCAGCCAGCCGCCGGGAGTGAGGACGCGGTGCAGTTCGGCCAGCACCCGAGGAATGTGCATGTATGGCAAAGCCACCTGGCAGAAGGCGCCGTCCAAGCTGGCGTCAGCCAATGGAATGCTTTCTGCGCGAGCGCACAGGTAGCGCCAGCCTCGGGAACCGTGCTTGTGATGCGCAATCTGAACCCGGTCCCACTGAATGTCGACTCCGATCACTTGCCACTGATCCACCGAAGTCCGCAGACCCCGCCACGAATCGCCGGTGCCGCAACCGAGATCGAGGATCCTCTGCATCGCCCCACCCAAAATTTCGGTACAAGGCTACCCTAGTGTTGAGGAAGGCGCAATTTGATTGGAATGGCGGTGGATTGTGTGGACTTAACCGCCGGGTGGAGAGTCTCCGGCCTATCGCGGCCCGGGAGAAACTGCAGGCTACCGCTCCGCTACTTCACCGCCACTTCACCGTTCCAGCACCCCGCGCTGCGCGATGCCGATATTGTCGCGAGTCGAATTCTTGACCATATACATCATGCCGTCGGCCTGACGGATCACATCGTGCGCCGTCCGCGCATCATGCGGATAGGTCGCCAGGCCGATCGATGCGCGAACATTCAGGTTCAATCCCTCGTCGCGGCAAAAACTGCTCTCTCGCAAAGCTTCGCGCAAACGCTTCGCCACCACCAGGGCCTGATCTTTGCTCGTCTGCGGCAGTAGAACGACGAACTCATCGCCACCGTAGCGAAAGGCGAAATCGATCAGTCGCAGTTGCGCCTTGATGAGATAACCGATTTCAGCCAAGAGCTTGCTTCCGATCAGATGCCCGTGCGTGTCGTTGACGGTCTTGAAGTGATCCAGATCGATGAACAGAATGCTGAACTCGTATCCAAATCGCGACGAGCGGTAGACCTCGGTCTCCAGCGTTTTGTAGAGATGCCGCGCGTTATACAAACCCGTGCAGTCGTCGGTGATGGTCAGTTCCTGGATCTTCTCCACCCAGCGCGCGTTCTCGATTGCAATGGCGGCGTAGTCGCACAGCGCCTGCAGGAAAAACAGCTCCGATTGCGTGAACTGCGACATCTCGACGTTCACCAACTGGATCACACCCAGCACGCGCAACTTCGACCGCAGTGGCACGCAGATCACCGACCGCGTTTCCCACTGCGTGGTCTGATCCACACGGCTGGCGAACACCGGGTCGTTGCGCACGTCGGGCACAATCCGCGCTTCTCCGTTTTTCGCCACCCATCCGGCAATGCCTTCGCCCACCTTGAGCCGCACATCCTTTAGCGCTTCGGCTTTGTCGCCCACCGCAATGGCAAAATAGAGTTCGTCGCGCGCTTCGTCGACCATGAGCAACGACCAGGTATCGGGGCGGAAATATTCCGCCATCTTCTCCATGATGGTTTGCAGAATGGAGTCGAGGTCCAGCGACGACGTGAGCGTCTTGGCCACGTCGTGAAAAATCATCAGCTCCTGGCTGTGGCGCGTCAATTGAGTGCCGGCCTCAGGCATGCAGAAAATTCCGTTTGTTCCTCAGTGGACGGTGGCGGTTTCAAAAATTATATTCGCCACTTTCGTATAGGGGCAATGAACGGAGGTAATAGGAACCTCTAAAGCCAACCAGATAAAGCTTTTACGGCATCTTCGCTGGGGGGCATGTGGGGTGGACACTCCTCTCCGCCGCTTTGAAGTTGATCTTGCTTTGCCTTTGTTGGATTCAAATTCAAAACCAAAGGCAGGGGACAGGAGTGTCCGCTCCCAATAACCCGGGTTGACGTCGGGCATATTCTTATTCTCATGAATGTGAAATCTTTCTCAGAATTCGTCCTTCGACTTGGTGTTGCCTTGGCATTATCCGGCGCGGCCTTGGCGCAGACAAATGCGTCGTCCCAGAGGCCGGATCCCAAGGCCACCCCTGTCCTCGACGGCGGCATTGGGCCCTGTTCCGCCGACTTTACTATCACCGACGCCGCCGGCGCTCCCGTCTACGCCGCCAAGGTGAAAGTTCACATCGCTTATGGATTCATGAACGCCCGCAAGCTCGATCTCGAACTTGGCACCAATGCCGACGGCAAAGCCCGTTTCACTGGCCTCCCCGATCACATCAAGCATGGCCTCTACTTCCACGCCTCCGAGGGCGACCGCACCGGCGAAGCCTTCGACGATCCCGCCAACACCTGCAAAGCGCAGTTCACCGTCACCCTGCAGAAGAAGAATGACTGAAGATGAAATGATCGAAGAGAAGCTGGCCGGATGTCTCGCGTATTTGTGCGAGGGATTCCAACCCTCAAGAATAAAAGCGGCCCGGCCGGCCGGCTTATCTGGATCCCGTGGGGGAAGGCGCCCTACTGATTCTGCGCGGGGCTCTGACTGGGTGTGATGACCCGCATCCCACCCGCGTTAAACACAAAGGTCTTCACTTCCGCCTCTTCTCCCTGCGCCGGGATCTCTTTGCCGTTCCACAGGAACGTCACGCCCGCCGCGTTCCCCACCTTGGCAACAATCTCGCGGCGTGCGCGCACCGACGTATTCGCCGGTGCGATCAGCGTCTCCTGGTTCACAGTCTTTCCGTCGGCCGAGACCGAAATCCAGGAATTCTCCGTCGCCCGGATCACCAAAGTGATCGGTGCGGAGGCTGTTTCTGCGGGCGCGGCCTCAACCGGCGGAGCCGGGGCATTGTTGCCTTTGTCATTGGCCGGCTTCGTCGATTCGGCCGCGGCGGAACGTCCCTCCGCGGCAGGTGGCTTCACTGGAGAGGATGGCTTGCTTGGGGGCGGCGGGTGCGTTGCCGCACCTCCCGCCGTGCCAGCCCCACCTCGAGCGGCGGCAGGCGGACTCGCCTGAGCCGGCGCGAGAGCGGCCCCCGCCCCAGTCGCCGTCTGGGTTACAGGCACAGGCGCCGGAGGCGACGCGGCATTCTCCACGCCAGCGTTACGCGAGTGCCGCCGCCACAATACCAACGCCAGCACTAGCACAAGTGCGACAACCGCCCACAGCCTCCACGATATTCCGCCATCGTTCCTATCCAGATGTGTCTGGCGGGGAGGTCGGGCCTGCTCCTCTTGCGGCGATTGCAACTCCGGAAGCTCTTCCACCTGCGTCGGACTGTGCGCTTTCCCTTCGCCGCGGTTCGGCTTGACCGGCCAGCGCTTCTCCGTCACAGGCATGCGCGCCGGAGGCTCCCACGCCGCCTGCGCCGCTACTTGCGCGCGCCGCAGACACGCGAGGTAGTCGGTCACCGCTTCTTCGTCGTTGATGCCCAGATGCTTGGCGTAGGCGCGAATGAATCCCTTGTTGAAAACGCCGCCAGGGAGGATATCGAATTTCTCCTCTTCGATCGCCTGCAGCATGCGCGCGGAGATCTTGGTGACGTTCGACACGTCGTCGAGCGAAAGTTTCTTCGCTTCTCGCGCTTTGCGGAATTTATCTCCGAATTCGCCCACTCGCGGCCTCGGAGCGAAAGGCCTTCGCTCCCGATGATGATGAGATCATCATAGGTCAACCGCGCGGCACGCGCCACAGCCATCAGTCCAAGCAGAAGGTAACCACAGGCGCCGCAATTCTCGCGCGCCCGGGACTTTGAGCACGGCGATTTCTGAAAGTGGACTTTTGAAAGGAAAAGCGCGGGGTCGAAGCTACATTCTTTCCCTTTACCCTCTTACGCTGATCTTCGAAAACGACAACACAGCCCGGCTCGGCGTGGGACGCCCCATCGACAGCGCTGGACGGAAGGTCGTGAAGATGAGCATGCGCTTCACTTGGGGCAGCACTTCTTTCGACTCGTCCGAATCGGAAAGAATTCGATAATCCTGCACGCGCCCGTTCGCGTCAACGTAGGCTTCGATCACCAATGAATCCGCGTTGATCGTATCCATGCCGAAGGCGCTCTGCTGCAGTTGCGGCGCGGTGTTGACCATCACCAGCGGCACATCGTTGTTCGCCTGCAGCGACGATGGCGCCACAAAAAACACCATCGCAATTCCGAAAATAATGAATGCGGTCAGAAAGCCGGCCGTCGCCGGAACCATGTGCGCCCGCAGGGAATTTTCCAGCCGGACCAACAATCCTTCAAACGGAGGCCGCCTTGCCCGCGCCGCCTCCCGCGAAATCGCCACTCGCAACCGCAATCCCAGATCCGACGGAGCCTTGGGGCGCGCCAGGCTCATCAGAATCCGCTGCGTCTCCCGTAGCGATTGGCATTGCTCGCTGCACTCCGCACAGTCCGCGAAGTGGTCCTGCAGAGCGAGCATCTGCGCACCCGTTACTGCTCCATCCAGATATGGCGAGAACAACTGCCTGGCCTGCGGGCACCGCAGTTCTTTCATTCTTCCTGTGCCCCTCATGGCATCACCTCGACCCTTCTACCCCCTCCAGTAACCTGTGTCCGCACACTCTCGGTCTCTTCTGGTGCGGTCAACCCCAGCTCATCTGCAATCTCGCGCACATATGGCGCCAGCCGCTGCCGCAAGGCTTCTCGGCCGCGCGTCAGCCTCGATTTCACGGTTCCCAGCGAAATCTCCAGCACCTCGGCAATCTCTTCATACGACATATCTTCCAGATCGCGGAGAATCAGCGTCGTGCGATATGGTTCCGCCAGCTTCTGAAGTTCCTCTTCCACCCGCCGCTGCACTTCATAGCGGGCGAAACTGTCAAACGGAGAATCTGCGTGATCGGTCAACGCCAGCTGCATCGCATTTTCCCCCGGGCCCGCGCCGTCTGACTCCACCGGCTCAATGGAAGTCTCCCGCGCTTTGTGCCGGAACCACCAGCGCCTGCGATTCGCCGCCTCATGCAGCGCAATGCGATAGATCCACGTCTTCAGGCTCGACTCGCCGTGAAACTGATTCATCCCGCGAAACACTTTCAGGAAGACGTCCTGGGTGGTATCGGCCGCATCCGCCGGGTCGTTCACGATCCGGTACACCAACCCGTAGACCGGTTGTTGAAACTCGCCGATCAGCCACGCATAGGCCTCTTCCGAGCCGGCCTTCAGCTCCGAGACGATGGCTGCTTCTTCCTGCGACCGGATTCCGATTGCACTTGCCAGATCACCCAAGGTGGTTGCTCCCGCCATGGCGGCGTCCTCTGATTATAGGATTTTCCACCCGCGCCGCGAACCGAAAATTCAACTGCCGGGCAAGTCCGGATTAACTGCAAGCGGAGCCGAGACTTCACTCAACATAGACTCCGCACAAGTGTCTGGAGTTCCCATCCGTAAGTGATTTATTTTCAGCCGGATCAGCTGGAGGCGCCGCATGGTGGGCTAAACGTCGCGTCCGACAAGGCTGTCACGGGATCAAGGTAACGGGCCACAAGTTACCGTCGACTCGGTCTCATCACGCGGGTGCTGGGCAAGAAAGGGTTCTGGAGGGACTCCCGACAATAAACCGCCGGTTTCACTGGCGGGCAAGCGCAAGCCACAACGAACCGCGTCCTGTAAGGACGCTTGAAAAGCGCCGGGCGCTGGATAAAATCTTCCAATGCCGCCTCGGTCCGACACACTATCCGAAATTCGTGATGTCCTGTTGGAAACCTACGCCGTCAACGATGCGATGAACCAAACCGTGCTCTCGTATGTCGACCGGCGCGCCTGGCGCGCACAAGTGCCTGGCGCAAAAAAGAATGGGCGAACGATCGCCGCGATCTTTGCCCATCTGCACAACAGCCGGCGGGTGTGGCTGAAGAATTCTGCGCCGCACTTGAAGTGTCCCGCGCCGCTCGATCCATTCCGTTGCACGATCAAGCAAGCCGCGGCCGCCCACAAAAAGAGCGCGACCGAGTGCTTGCGCATGCTGACCGACGCTTTGTCGACCGGCCCAGAGCGCCGCGTCACAATATTCTCGCGAGGAAGTTGGACACCTGTCTGGCCGGCCGGAGCCGCCATGTTCGCCTACATGTTCGCCCACGAGGCTCACCATCGCGGACAGATCCTGATGCTGGCGCACCAACTCGGCTATCGCCTGCCGGAGGACGCTGCGTGTATCTGGAAGTGGAACAAGTTATGGAAGCAAACCGGCCTGACCACCCGCCCGCGCTAGCACTCATGCAAGAATGCGAACGGGTATCAGGCTCTGAGAATTGAGTTGGGCGGGTTCAGGAACCAGCTCTCATTGCATTTGCAGCTACATGCCGCGCCGGAACCTCCAGCTTCAGCTTCTGAACGATCTCCGCCAGCGCGGTCAGCAGCGCGTCGCAACCTTTGTCGAGAGCAAGGTCCGACTTCTCCAGAAACGCCACCGCTCCGTCTTTTTGCAGCCGCGCCGCGTTCTTGTGCGATAGCCCGGTAAATATCACCACGGCGATCGACGCCGTCTGCGGATTTTTCTTCAGCGCCTTCAGCACATCAGGGCCCGTCATCTTGGGTAGGAGCATATCCAGCAGGATCAAGTCCGGCCGCTTCTCCCGCGCCATCTGTAGAGCATGTTCGCCGTCTGCGGCCGCGCTCACCTCGTACCCGGCCCGTGCCAGCGCACGCTCCGTTGCCAAGCGGAGAAACTTGCTGTCGTCGACCAGCAGAATCTTCGTCATACCCGGCCCTTCACGTTTCCTATCGGCAGAATTCCGGAACAGATCAGGAGGTGGGAATACCAGTTTGGAAAACTCGAAGATGAAATCCTTCTCAGGCTCCGCCGGATTGTTCTCATCGGCGGGAACGTGGTGCGCCGCCGTCACTGCTTTTCACCGGCGAGAGGAAAATTCCGATGACCGGCCCAGCATCTGTTTCACGGCCGTGCGGCAAGCTGTGCGCAGCGCTTCTTCGTGTCCTGCGACTCCCTTGGACAGAAGCAGCATAGTCGTTCCGTGCAAGGTGGCCCATAAGGCCAGGGCGAGTTGCGTGTAATCCTCAGGGGAACCGCCCAATTCTTTGGCCAGCAACTGTTCGACTAGGGCGAAGTTCGGTCTCGACTCCCGAATAGGCCGCGGCCGTCCGTCGACCTTGGCGGGAGCAAGCTCGTGCGCGTAGGTATAGAACAATTCGTATTCATGCGGCTGCTGCAAGGCGTAATCCACATATGATTCGGCCATCTGCTCGAGAGATCGACTCGCGAATTGCTCGCCGGTGCGGGCCACGATCCGCCGCAGGAGCGCGCGGATAATCTCCCGACGGTTCTTGAAGCGGCGATACACGGCTGGTGTGTTGGTGTGCGCCGCCCGCGCCACGGCACGCATGGTCAGCGCCTTCTCGCCGCCACGGCTCCACAAAAACTGTGCCGCTTTCAGCACGCGTTCTTCGAGATCGGGATCAGGCCGCCGAGGCATGGTTGTTGTTCTCCTTGTGGCGCGGGAACAGATCCACGCAACGATTATATTGACAATGTAGACATAACGTTGTACATCTAATTACACAAGCCTTCCCCCCCATTTATTTCGGACGTCTTGTCAGGAAAGACGGCCGGGACGGGCACGATGCCTCTCCCGGCCAATTCTTTGGCTCGCCCTTCGTCCCGGCCCCTTGCTTTGCAGAGCTCTGATGGGGACGCATTATTTCGTTGACAGCGTAAACGTTACGGCGTATAAATAATCCCACCGGCCACCCTGACAGTGCCGCAAGTTTCCTTCAGGAGTAGTTTCCAAGATGTCTCAGTATGACGGCTCGGCGGACCAGCGGGTCTCGATCGCCCAATTGAATCTCGAATTGCGCCACGCTCAACTGGAACTGTTGAGCGCCCATTGCGCCATCCATCAGCTTCGCCTGCACTATTCCACGGACGATCTGGCCCGCTTCGGGCAGCGCGACGTCTTGCGCAAATCGGCCGACGCCGCCACTGCTCTCAGCAAATTTTACGCGTCGATTGAGGAGCGCTGCCCCCAGTCCGCGCCGCGCCCATCCGAATCATTTCCCAAGGCGACCGACGAGCAGATCGCGCAGGCCGTAGAGTGGCTCTCGTCCTACCTGCGAGCACAGTGCCAGCATTACCGGCCCTCGTCTCGTCCGCTCGATCCGCAGCCCAAGTCGGTCATGGCGCCGTACTTTCGGGCTGCGCTGCTGGACCGCATCCGCATCGTTGAACTCGAAGGCGCTCGCGTCGCCACACCGGATTTCTTCGCACAAGTGCGAGTCCAGGGTTTCAACAACCTGCCCGACATTCCTCACATGGAGTCGCTGACTTTTCTCGAGGTTGTGGCCTTCAACGAAAAGCTTTCAGAACGGGCGCTGTTTCACGGGCTGGTGCATGCGGTGCAGATCGAGGTGCTCGGCCTCGAACGCTATGCCGAACTGTGGGTGCGCGGGTTCCTCAAGACCCACGCGCACTTCACCGTACCTCTGGAGGTGCACGCATTTGCCATGGCCTCGAGGTTTCTGCGGCCGACTCTGGAAAAGTTTTCGGTCGAGGATGAAGTTCTCCGTTGGGCCGCCGATCGTCGTTACTAACGCCGCCGGAGAGCTGCTTCGCCAAGTTGCTGCAACGAGGATGTTCGACCCCCAACGCGCACCAAAGAAGGGGCGGCTATGTACCGCCCCTCGTAACCACCTGCTTCATCCCACAGATAGTCGTTTAGAATAAGTGGAGTGCATTGAGCCCAGCCATGCCCGACGACTCCATCACCATCTCCCCCGGCCCGCAGTTTCGCACCGCCATGTTCGTGGCCATCGTTGCAGACGCGCTCCAGATCGTCGTCTTCCCGCTGTTTGTGGCCGGAGGACTGTCTCCGGCGGACGACGTCCTCGACCTCGGCGTCGGAGCGCTGATGGTTCACCTGCTGGGGTGGCACTGGGAATTCCTGCCGTCGTTTTTTGCCAAACTCGTCCCGGGAGTCGATCTAGTTCCCTTCTGGACGCTGGCCGTGGTCAACGTTTGGCGCAAAGCGAAGCAGGACGCCAAAATTGCCGAAAAGCAAATGTCCCTCCCGGGACAGTGAATCTTCCACTGCGGCAACGAGATTGTCATCCTGAGCGAGGATTTCGCTTCGCGCATGCGAAGCGAAACCGCAGTCGAAGGACCCCCGTGCCCCGTGCGGTAGCAAGAACGTGTCAGGGAGTTCTCCCCGCAGCCTCCTCGGTCCGCAAATCCCGCAGCAGCTTGTCAAACTCACGCGCGTAGGAATCGTGGTTCATCCACTCGCTGAAGTCGGGGACGTAGTATTCGCGAATCTCGGTTGCCAAATCCTCTCCCTCGTCGCCGTCGAACAGCCTCCACTCCCGCAACGCCTCATACGAAGCCAGCCGGACGGGAAACAGCACGCGCTCTTCTCCGCCACTTCCCGTTTGCGCGCATTCCGGATTTCCGTCTTCACCCACCTGCTGGTTGCCCCATTTCTCGCGCGTTCTGTGCGCGAGAAGTGGGGATCTACTTTTCGGGTTTTTGGCAAGACAGGATTAGCGGGTGCCCCATCCTAACGTCGCGCTTTTTGCGACGTTAGGGTGGGAAAGAGGGAAACTGACTTATTCATTTGTATAGTCGCTTGCTTGGTCCTCACCATATTTTCGAAATACCTCGTCTATGTCGATGTACTCCTCCGGATCGATTCCAAAGAACTCGATCGGGTCGACCTCCTCCTCTGTAGAATAGATCGTGCCGAGGCCTACCTCGTTTAGTTCCTGAAATCCGCTTAGCTCTAACTTGCAATTGGGGCACCTAAGGGAGTTCGGCAGCACCCTAACCTCTCGCCGAATAACGCCCTTATCTTCGTCAATTCGAACGACGCCACGGGTAACGCTTTCACCCCTAACAACGGCTTTGTTCTTGCACGCTGGGCAATCGCCAACTTTTGTAAGCTTACTCCCCTTCGTCAGTACACTGATGGCAGCACCGGCCATCGTTGCGCGCTCCGCTTTCCACTCTGCTGTTTGCGCGTCGTAGAATTTCCGCGCGGCTGACAACTTCTCTTGAACCTCCTTCCTTAGACTGTCGCGACGATTGTTCAACGCCCGAATCGCGACCTGTCCGTGCTCGGCACCAAAGAACCCCACCAGATCACGCCCGATATGTTTCAGAAGCACCTCAATCACTTCGTAAGTAGCGGGCAGCCACTTGGAGTTGTCAACATTCTCGAACGCGGCGAGCCCCGAATGGAGTTCTGAGTTTCGCCGATCCGCCAGTATTAAGCAGTGCCCAGACATCCTATCCGTAAAATCCTTGACAAACACCGAGCAACGGGCAAAAAGGGCTTTCGCCTGGATGGATTTCGGCGGGTTCTTCGGCACTATGCCGAAGGCGTACTGAATGTTGTCAGGCTCCCTGGGATCGGCTAGGAGAACCGGGTGGATAGATGCGAGGGCAGCTCTCGCGAGGACCTCTAACGAAAGCGTCATCCAAAATCCAAATAGCGCAGACTCGACAGGCTCTTTGTGAGCCCGGTGGGCGTAGAGCTTAGCTTTCGCATATAGAGAATCAGGTGACCAATCCATGTTCAACTCCTACATTCCAGCGTCGCAAACTTCTGGAGGGTGACTTATCCGCCCCAAGGCCTCTTGCATGCAGACATCTCCAATTATTCAAAACTAATATCGATCCGGTCTGCCAGTCGACCGAAAGTCTTCGCGAATAGGCCTCGAGCACCGTGCTCGTCTCACTTGCAATACCAGTGTCGCCGTCGATCGGGACCATGCAACAGCGATCAAATCGTAGCCTAACCTCATCTCGCTCCACGTCCATTACCGAGCAGTAAAACTGCGAGAGGCCACCGCCTCGGGCGATCCATCGGACGTCCGTCATGACGGTCGGCCGGTCGCCCTTCAGACGATCGACGTCGAACTCCCATACATGCGTCGGACATGAGGCCTCGCCCGGGTTAATGCACTGGAGAGCGAGATATTTGGGAGGGAGCGGACTATAGGCTGAGTCGGTATGCATCGGTTGCTCGTCCATACCGATCATCGACGACATGGAAGCAGGAGAGGCTGAGTCCTTGGTGTGCGGCACAAGGTCGAGATACGGAGAGCCCCACCGCGTCGGAATTATTGGTCCGAGCATCGACAGAATGCCCTGCGGGTCGATCCCTAAGGTTCCGGGTATGAAAAGCCAGCCGGTAGATGTCAGCCATTGCAGCAGCCTCGCAGATTCCTCGGAATCCATCGAGATCATTCCGTCCCTTCGGCAGATTGTAAACGTGCTGGCACACCCGGATAAGCAAAATCCCCACTCCCGGCAACATCGGCCAGAAGTGGGGCACCCGGTTCCTGTCTTTATCTGCCTTTACGCGGCGCTGAAGCGCCGCTCTTCCACTACTATGTTCCTTCGCTCCAGCCTGCCAGATACTCTTCCTGCTCTGGCGTCAGGCGGTCGATCTTGATTCCCATCGACTCCAGCTTCAAGCGGGCAACGCGTTTGTCTAGTTCATCGGGAACCTTGTAAACCGTCTTCTCCAGATCCTTGTGGTTCTTCACCATGAAGTGGACCGAGAGAGCCTGGTCGGCGAAGGACATATCCATGACGGAGGCGGGATGGCCTTCGGCAGCCGCCAGATTGATGAGGCGGCCTTCGCCGAGGAGGTTGATCTTGCGTCCGTCTTTAAGCGAGTACTCGTCGACAAAGTTGCGGGTGGTGCGCTTCGACGACGACATGTTTTCCAGGGCGGGGATGTCGATTTCGACGTTGAAGTGCCCCGAATTGGAAATGATCGCGCCGTCTTTCATCAAGGTAAAGTGGTCTTTCGTCAGCACGCTCTTGTTGCCGGTGACGGTGCAGAAGACGTCGCCGAGCTTGGCGGCTTCGGTCATCGACATGACGCGGAAGCCGTCCATGACGGCCTCGAGAGCTTTCGTGGGATCGACTTCGGTGACGATGACTTCGGCGCCCGTGCCGCGAGCGCGGCTGGCGAGTCCGCGGCCGCACCACCCGTAGCCGGCGACGACGAACTTCGATCCGGCGAGAAGAAAATTAGTGGCGCGGATGATGCCGTCGATGGTGGATTGACCTGTGCCATAACGGTTGTCGAACAAATGCTTGGTGTCGGCGTCGTTGACGGCGACGATGGGGAACTTCAGCACGCCTTCCTTAGCCATGGCGCGCAGACGGATGACGCCGGTGGTGGTCTCTTCAGTTCCACCGATGACGCCGTCGAGCGCGTCAGTCCGCTTGGTGTGCAGGATGGTAACCAGATCGGCGCCGTCGTCCATGGTGATGTGCGGCTTGTGATCGATGGCGGCCAGGATGTGGTTGTAGTAGGTGTCGTTGTCCTCGCCCTTGATGGCGAAAACCGGGATGTTGTGGTCGCGGACCAGGCTGGCGGCGACGTCATCCTGGGTCGACAGCGGATTCGAGGCGCAGAGGACGACTTCGGCGCCGCCGTCACGCAGGCAGATGCCGAGGTTCGCGGTCTCGGCGGTGACGTGCAGGCAGGCCGAGATACGGATGCCCTTCAGGGGCTGGTTCTTGATGAACTCCTTGCGGATGATCTGCAGAACTTTCATCGACTGGTTGGCCCACTCGATGCGCTTCTTGCCCAGATCGGCCAGTTCGACGTTCTTGATGTCGCAGTTGATAGCGGCGGTTGACATTACTTCTCCTCTTCGTTGCTTATCTGGCGCGCTGTGAAGCGGCGGAAAATTAAATTGATGATCTACGCTTGTTTTTCAGCATACACGAGGTTGGGGAACCAGTCAGGATTCCGGCTGCTCGTGTGGGATACACCCTTGGGACTACGACGGAGTAGCCCTTTGGTTCGGTCTTCTTGGCGTCCTTCGCGGCCTTTCTTCGCGAAGGACGCCAAGAAAATCTTTACTTGCGAACCGCTATTGGCTCCCGCAGGCCGGCGTCGCTGGATAGCTTCGCGGCTTTGTCGGTTGCCTCCCAGGTGAAGTCGGCGTCGCTGCGGCCGAAGTGGCCATAGGCGGCGGTCTTCTTGTAGATGGGACGGCGCAGGTTCAGCGATTCGATGATGCTGCGCGGCGTCAGCTTGAAGTGCGCGCGAATCAGGTCTGGGATGATTGAAGGATCGACTTTCTCGGTGCCGAAGGTTTCAACCAGCACGCTGACTGGATCGGCGACGCCGATGGCGTAGGCGAGTTGCACTTCGCAGCGATCCGCCAGGCCAGCGGCAACTACGTTCTTGGCGATGTGACGCGCCATGTAGGCGGCGGAACGATCGACCTTGGTCGGATCTTTTCCGCTGAAGGCACCGCCACCGTGACGTCCCATGCCGCCATAGGTGTCGACAATGATCTTGCGGCCGGTCAAACCGGTGTCGCCCATGGGACCGCCGATAACGAAGCGTCCGGTGGGATTGATGTGGTACTTGGTGTCTTCGTCGAGCAAGTGGGCCGGGATCACGGCCTGGATGACATGCTTCAAAATCTCCGCGCGAAGTTCGTCGTTGGTGACGGTCTCGGAGTGCTGCGTGGAAATTACGACTGCATCGACGCGCACTACCTTGCCCTTGGAGTCATATTCGACTGTGACCTGGGATTTGCCGTCGGGGCGAAGGAAAGGAAGTGCTCCGTTCTTGCGAACCAGCGAGAGCCGCTGCGTGAGCTTGTGGGCCAGCGAGATGGGAGTGGGCATCAACTCCTCGTTCTCGTTGACGGCGTAGCCGAACATCATTCCCTGGTCGCCGGCGCCGCCGGTGTCGACGCCCATGGCGATGTCGCCAGACTGCTTGTTGATGCTGGAGATCACGGCGCAGGTGTTGGCGTCGAAGCCGTAGAGGGCGTTGTCGTAGCCGATGGCGGCGACGGTGCCGCGGACTACGGATTGGAAGTCGACGTAGGCCTTGGTGGTAATTTCGCCGGCGATGACGACCAAGCCGGTGGCGGTTAGGGTTTCGCAGGCGACTCGGCTGCTGGAGTCGTCGGTGAGGCAGGCGTCGAGGATTGCATCAGAAATCTGGTCAGCGATTTTGTCGGGATGGCCTTCGGTGACCGATTCGGAGGTAAATAGATAACGGTTCTTTGCTGCCAAGTTGTGTATCTCCTTATTGGTTCCTTGCACGGCTTTGAAAACGCCCGGTGCAGAAAACTGTTAACTGAGCGAGAAGCCTGGGACCCGGGCGGCCGCGACGGAGCGGCGGCGCCTCGAAAGTGCAGCCTCGAAAAAGCTTAACAGAGGGGAGTGGGGGCTGCAACGGGTTTGATGCTAAGTGCTGAGGGATGAGTTGAATAGCGGAAATTGGAGGGTGGGCGGGAGGGATGTATGGTCGGAAGGAGTCTGGCTCTTGGCTCCTTGGCTTTTGGCTCTTGGCTCTTGGGCACTCGTCCGTGGCATTCTGTAGCTGGATTTCACGGATGCTGGCGGCAGAGACGTAGCGAGCTACGTCTCTACGACCGGCTACTTGGTGGGTGCTGCCTTCTTTGCCAACTCGCGCAATGCGGCCATGGTGGCTGCGGACTGATCTTTACGGTTGTTGTTTTTGGGGCGGCGTTTTCTTTTAGTGGTGTAGTGATTTTGAGCCATGTTCCTCGTGGATGACCGGCGGATGGGGACGCCTGCCCGGATTCTTTTGAAGAATGACGCGTCTGCAATTATTGTCTGAATATTTTTGAGCTGATATTCAGCAATATATTACGAGGCTGGTTAAAATCGCCAGCCCAAAGCGCTCTGCAAGCTATTCTTGGCAGCCCAACCTCACCTTTTCGCAGAGGACGCGAAACGATGGGGCACCCGCCTGGGGACAAGCTCAACCAAAATCAAACACCGACTAAAGACGGGCCAGCCGCCGGCGGGCTACTCTTTTTTTGATTCCTCGTTGTCGGCTTCAGCGACCTCCTCCACTTCAGCCGTCTCGGCACAATCGCCTTTTTCGTCGTAGTCACACTCGCGACCGGGGTGGGCTTGCTTGCATTTTTCGCAGAATTGAGTAGCCATTGCACTCCCTCCGTTCAGGCTCAATCGTACCGCAGATGCTCCCAAAAGCGGCCACAAGGTTCTTGGAGTGCACATGCTATTATCCCTGCCACCGTTTTTCTTCTACGCTGAAGCTATTGAGCCGGACTCAGGCCCGCGCTGACGCCTGACTTCGCCCCTGGTTCCGCACCCAAAATATCGTCAGGGAGTCGAATTGCGTCTTGGGGATGAAGTACTTGTACACCTCTGGGCAGGGTACGGCTACTGTCAGCTCTGGGGTGCCAGACGCCTGGAAGACGATGTTCTGGGCATCCAGCGCACTTTGGGCCTTGTAATAGGGGTCGGCAGGGTCTAGTTCGAGTGGAGCAAACCCATACACCGGTGTGCCCTCCAACTTGGAATTTCCTGACGCCAGCGTCATCGTGTAAACGAAATTTGGCATTGTCAGATCTCCTTAACCTTCGCGACGTACGGGAATGAGGTGTACGTCCCCGCTTGCTCCCTGAAGTGCCTACAATCGCGTAAGAAGAATCTCGCCAAAACATTTCAGAAAGAAACGGTCTGGGCCTATCCCATCCCAGTTTGACTGGGGTAGTCTCTTTCCGGAAAAATTCGGCTACCCCCTTAGGGAATCTCTGATTAAGCGTTGGAGAAACAGACCCCAGGTCCCTCGACTACGCAGAATTGCCGAAAAGCGGCAATTCTGCTTCGCTCGGGATGACAAGAAGGAACTTAATCAGAGTGTCCTTAGCATTAGCATTCGCACCTATCTCAGCTTTGGCGGAACGAGCTCAGCGGGCACGATCTTCAAGATCACTGGAACTACAGCCACGGTTCTATACAACTTCGACGGCACCCATGGCGCATAAACAAGTGTGCTCGCGAAAGCAGATTCGATCGCAAGAACTTCATTCGAAAACTGGTTCGAGGTTTGCCAGTAAAACGGAATACGTATGAGGAGTTTGCGCGGTGGCTACGGGGTCACAGCGCGATTCCAGCCACAAACGGTCAGGCGATTAAGCGTGAGGAAAAAGATTTGACGCACGGTAGATGAGTGAAATGGAGATTTATCGCCAATCTGGGACCGTTACTTCTCTAGGGGTGCACAACGATAGCCCATAAAGACGCCCTTGGACGACATCTCTTTTCTGATTCGGACAGGTTTGGGACAAGTCTCGACCGCGTCGTGGCTATTGTCCAGAATTTCGGAACCACGGGAGGGCCCCCATCCGAGGCTATCAAACGCGACTCTATATACGTTGCCTGAACCGTCGCCCGCGAATCCGTCAGACAAAGACGAGTCCATGCCTGCACTGTCTAGGCGTACAAAGAAGGCTCGTTTTTTTGAGATCGCTTGACGCGCACATCTGAGACTGGCCTTTGGGTCACCATTGAGTTTCACCCTTCCGCAGTCCAAAGCATCATTACCGGCGATGAGCCGCATTCTACGATCCATTAGGGTGCCGAGATATTCACCGGAGCATTCACACATGGCCGGAGTTGTGATTGTAATGAGATCGTCAGACTGAGATACCGGTGTAGTCGGACGCTTGTCGGACGGAACCTGTTCTTCCAAACAACAACTCGAGTCTACGGGTTTCTGTCCTGGAATTTGAAAGGAATATGTAAATGTCCTCTCGACTAGCCCTGCCCCCTCGCAGTGTTCACAGTCGAAATGCGACTGCCTTGCACTGTCCAGCGCAGCCTGCCGCAACATCGGAGGTCCATCAATTACGGTGACAGAGTCAATGCTTCCATCTGAATGAATTGAAACTTTAAGATGGACATCACCGAAAATGCGGGCCTGTCGAGCCAGCGGTGGATAATTGGGCAGAAACAACTTACTCAAAACCACTTGCCGCTCAGTCTCTTGGCTTTTGGCTTCACCTTGAGCGATGAGGTTGCGGGGGGCCAAAAACAATCCCGCGATATTGGCGAGAACTAGAACAATGCCAAGCCTACGGAAGTTGATTTCCATGAGACGCATTATAGGACTGGAAAACTCCAACTTCTGTGAACAGGCGTGGGTGTTGAAAAAGTCACTGAGATTGGCAGGTGGAATTGGGCAGAAGCATGTTAGAAGAGAGCATTCGCATGCTCTGTTTGATTCTGATCGTCGGAGGCCTGCTGATCATGATGGGGCAACACGACCGCTCCGAAGCGTTGTTCTACTACTTCCGTCTGGAAGATCAAGTTTCCGAACATCATCTGCTGCGGCTGATCGACAAGCACATCAGCTTTGAGTTCGTCCGGCAGCAACTGAAGGACAGCTACAGCGAGACAGGGCGGCCGTCGATTGATCCTGAATTGCTGCTGCGCATTCTGCTGATCGGCTATCTGTACGGCATCACCAGCGAGCGCAAACTTGTAGAAGAGTTGCGCATGCACCTGGCATGGCGATGGTTCACCGGTCTTGGGTTCGATCAGGAGATCCCGCATCATTCGACGTTCTCCAAGAACCGGCACGGGCGGTTTCAGGAGTCGAAGCTTTTCGAGCAGTTGTTTGAGCAGATCGTGCGGCAGTGTGTGGAGGTGGGGCTGGTGAGCGGGAAGAATCTCTCCGTCGATGGCAGCTTCGTGGAAGCGAACGCCGCCAAGGAGAGCCGGATTCCACGGGAGCAGTTAGCGGAAGCAGCACAGGTCCATCACACCGTGCGCCAGTATCTGCGGGAGGTGGAAGAGCAGAACCCGGTGGAGGAACCGGTGCATGAGCAGGATCAAATATCGACCACCGATCCCGATTCCACCTATGCCACCAAAGGCGGCACCCCGGCGCGTCTCGGTTACTACGACAACTATCTGGTGGATAACGACAGCTGTGTGATCATCGGAGTGCAGGCCACGGCGGCGCGCATGAGCCAGGAGACGGTGGCCGCGCAAGACATGCTGACCCGTTTTGCCGAGTGGCAAGGACGAGCACCCGAATCGGTGGCGGCCGACACGACCTATGGGAATGGGGAGTTCTTACAGTGGTTGGCGGATCGTAACATCACTCCGTATATGCGAACCCGCGACAGCATCCACAGAAAGAGAAGTCCATTTTTCGGTCCCGAGCGTTTCACTTACGAGCCCGAACACAATCGCTATATCTGTCCCGCTGGCCAGCCACTCAACTATGGGGGTCGAGTTTATCGGAATCGCGCCTTCAACTACATCGGGACACGCAAAAAGTGTGGCCCGTGCTCGCTCCGACCACAATGCACCAGTGCCGCCTTCCGGGGCCTGATCATCCACCAGAACGAACCAGCCCGACAACGTGCGCGGGAGTTGGTCAACACGCCAGAGTTCGCCAAGGCACAGCGGCAAAGAAAGAAGGTGGAAGCCTTGTTCGCGGAACTGAAGAATCAGATCGGATTGCGGCGCTTGCGTCTACGGAGACTCAGGTTTGTGCGCGAGCAGTTCTTCCTGGCGGCGGTAGCTCAGAACATCAAGCGACTGGTCCGCTTCCTCAGTCAGCCGATAATACCGGTTCTGCCGGCCACCACTTAGTCGAACGGAGACAAAGAAAGCCGGCAACGGCATGCTCGCAGATGAAAGGGCGCTCTGTTGAGGGACTTTTTCAACAGCCACAGGCGATTACACTTAAAACCCCGCTCCCACGCACGAGCGAACGAGTGAGCGCCGCGTCGCGGGCGGGCGGGTCCAGGCCAAAACCGGGGTCCGGGGTGCGGGGAGGGAGCATTTTGCCGTCTGTATACACCACCCCCTCCCCGGTTTGACCCTCTGCTCATGAGACCTTAAACTGAGTATGTTCTCCGCCTATTGAGTGGCCATATCCTGCTCATGGCCAACCTGCGGGAGGGTTTGCTGAGCCGTTTCCTGGGTAGTGTGATTCGAGGATTGCTGGTTTCAGCCCTGGTAGGGCTGGTCGCGCAGGTGTGCGCAGCGGATAACAATACGCCCATCACGCTGGATACCAGCGAGACGCTGTTCGCCGTGCTGGCGGCGATGAATACATGCGGGTACGACGTGGATCTGAATGTCTCGGACGCGCAGCGACTCAACATCCGGGCCGAGGTGGAGAGGAACCTGCAGGGCTCGGACCAGGCGCGGGCGGCGATGGCCAACATGTGCGAGTGGTATCAGGCACACCGGGGCCGGGACGCGGCGCATGACTTGTCGCAGTATGTGTCGCTGGCGCTCTATATTCAGGGGCCACCCCATTTTCTTCCCAAAGTGAAAGAAGACGAGATGCCGCCGGATGCCGCGCCGATTGCGGGCTTTAGTGCGATGCTGGAGCGGTTCTACGACAAGGCCGGATTGCATGGGATCTGGGAGCGGCACCGGGCCCACTATGCCGCGCTGGTGGAGCGGTATCACGTGCCTCTGGCCAAGATGGTCTTCGACAACGACATCTATTTGAAGATGCAGTCGGGCGGATACCTGGGGAGGACGTTCACGATCTATCTGGATTTTCTGGGCGATCCGAATGAGGTGAACGCGCGGAATTATGGCAGCGACTACTACGTGGTCTTATTTCCGTCGCCGGACCCAAGTTCGCGGGCGCCTTTGAAGATGGAGGAGATCCGGCATGCGTATTTACATTACCTGCTGGATCCGTTGGCGGATAAGCATTTCAGCTCGATCAAGCGGATCGATCCGCTGCTGCAATCGGTAAAGCGGGCGCCGGTGGAGGAGATTTTCAAGACCGACATGTCGCTTCTTGTGACCGAATGCCTGATACGGGCGATTGAGATCCGTACTATGGGCACGAAGCAGACTGCCGAGGCGATGCGAACGCAGGCCGTGGATGACGCGGTGAAGCAAGGGTACATCCTCACGCGATATTTTTATAATGCCCTGGTGAAGTTCGAGAAAGATCCAGCGGGGTTGCGGGCGGCGTACGGAGACATTCTGGATTCGATCGATGTGAAGGCGGAGCAAAAGGCAGCGTCCGAGATCCAGTATGCGAACGTGACCGCGCCGGAACTGGTGCAACTGTCGCGGCTGGAAGACCGGCGGATGCTGGGAACGGCGGAGAAGCGCCTGGCGGCGGGCGACGCAAAAGGGGCGCAGGAACTGGCGCAGCAGGCGCTCGACAAAAAGATTGGGGATCAGGGGCGAGCGTTGTTCATCCTGGCGCAGGTAGCGGTGGCGAACAGGAATCGGGATGCGGCAGTGGATGGTTTCCAGAAAGCGATCCAGGCGACGAGAGATCCCAAGGTGGCAGGATGGTCGCACGTGTACCTGGGCCGGATACTGGATATGAAAGAAGACCGCGAGGCAGCGATGAATGAGTATCGGGCGGCGCTGACGGTGGGCGCCGGGCTGCCGGAGGTCAAAGCTGCCGCAGAGCGCGGGCTGGAGAAAGCATACGAGCCGCCGGCGAAGCCGCAGTAGGACAGCTTCTAGCTGCTGGTTCGGAACGAGCGCGGGCTCCGGTGATTCCTGAGGTAGAATTCACGGTTGCAAGTTTTGGGACGTCGAAAAATCTTAAGGTAGAAAACGGCGCGTAGCGAGGAGAGGGCATGAAGCGAGCAGCGATCATGGTCGCAGTTCTGGGAATATGTGTAGGGAGTTACGGGCAGGACAAACCGGCGACGCAGAATCCGCCGGCTGGTCAGGCAGCGGGGCAAACTGCCGCGCCGCAGGGCAAGCGGCCGCCGCAGGCAAAAACGCAGCCGGAGTTTGAAGCCTACAAGGCGGTAATGTCGGCGGCCGACGCACCGGCCATGGAAAAGGCGGCCGACGATTTCGCCGCGAAATTTCCCGACAGCGAGTTACGGGTGATGGTGTACAAGGCGGCGATGCAGAAATATCAGCAAACCAACGACGCAGACAAAATGATGGACATGGCGCACAAGGCGCTTACCTACGATCCGGATGATCCGGAAGCGCTGTTGGGCGTGGCGCAGGTTCTTACCGAGCGCACGCGGGAGACCGATCTGGACAAAGACCAGCGCCTGGCGGAGGCGAAGAAGGACGCGGAGCGGGCACTGGTCACGGTTGACACCGACGTGCCGACGACAGGATATCCGCCAGAAAAGCTCGCGCAGTACAAGGGTTTCTTGCGCTCGGAGGCATACGCGGAACTGGGTGCGCTGGCCACGAATGCCAAGAACTGGCCGGAAGCAGAGACAAATTTACGCAAGTCGATTGACGCATTTCCAGAGCAGGTAGACTCGATCGCGGTGCTACGGCTGGCGGTGGCGCTCGACATGCAGAACAAAATTCCCGAGGCTCTGAAGTACGCCAACCAGGCGGTGGATCTGACCAAGGATCGTCCCGACTCGGGCGCGGGAAAGGCAGCCCGAGCCGAGCAGGACCGGCTCACGAAACTGAACAGCGGCACGGCGCCGGGACAGAGTGCGCCGAAATAGGGCGAGTTGACATTAGCTCCGCACGGGCGGAAAAACCGCGCGAGCTGCGCTCGCTGGACAGCCGGGGGCCCTGTCCCCACATTTTCTGTTCCGCTGTCTCCGCATTTGTACTTCCCGCGTGGTGGTGCGTCCCAGCATATGAAGGAACGGGAAATCTCGGCGCTGGAAGCGGGGCTGGGGTATCACTTCCGGCGGCGGGCGATGATCGAACAGGCGGTCACGCACAGCTCGCAGGCGAGGGAGCAGGAAGCGCAGCAGGCGGGCGACAGCAAATACAAAGTCAGCGACAACGAGCAACTGGAATTCCTTGGTGATGCAGTTCTTTCGTTGGTTACGAGTGAAGAGCTGTTCCAGCGTTTTCCTCACTTCCGCGAAGGGGAACTTTCGAAGCTGCGGGCGCACCTGGTGAGTGAGAGGCATCTGATTCGGGTGGCGCAGCGGTTGGAACTGGGACACTACCTGAGGCTGGGGCGGGGGGAAGAAAAGAGCGGCGGGCGCAGCAAGACCGCTTTGCTGGTGGATGCGCTGGAGGCGATTCTGGCGGCGATCTACCTGGATGGCGGGATCGAGGTGGCGCGCGAATTCGTGCTGCGCAACGTTGTTGGTCCAGAACTGGAGGGCATGGAGCGACAGGGTGGAGCGCTGCCAGTGACGGATTTCAAGTCCGCGCTGCAGGAGGCGGTGCAGAGCCTGGGACTACCACAGCCGGCGTATGTGCTGGTCGAGGAGGCTGGTCCAGAGCACAGCAAGACATTTACGGTCGAGGCTCGTCTGATTTCGAAGAGCGGTAAAGAACCGGAGTTCGTGGGGCGCGCGCAGGGGTCGACCAAGAAGACGGCCGAACAAGATGCGGCACGGCAACTGCTGACGTTTCTGGCATCGCGGTCGAAGGGGGCTGAAACCAGAGCCGCGGCGGGAGCATCCCACCCAACAGAAAAGTAGATTTTCATGGATTCAGTAGACCACCCCATTGCCGCGCCGCCTCCGCCAACCGCCTCGACGGGGGTACCAGCCGCTTCGCCCAACCGGCCCTTAGTCAGAACATTCGGAACAGACCTCATCGGATCGCTGCAGTCGTTGCTGGGCACGATCGTGATTGCGGTGTTCGTGATCACCTTCGTGGTGCAGGCGTTCCAGATTCCGTCGCAATCGATGGAGAACACGCTGCTGGTGGGGGACTACCTGCTGGTCAATAAGATGTGCTACGGAGGTAGCGGGCTGGGAGTAATGCCTTATCAGAAGATCCAGCGGGGCGACATTGTTGTATTTCACTATCCGGTGGATCCCACGCAACACTTCGTGAAACGGGTGATCGGGCTTCCGGGAGACCGGTTGCGGATGATCAGCAAGCGAGTCTGGATCAACGGCAAGCCGCTGGAAGAGCCTTACGTGCGGTTTCTGGAGCCGCCCAACAACGTGTTCCGGGATAATTTTCCGCGGGTGGATATTCCAGCGCTGGGCATGGAAGGCAAGTGGTGGCTGGAGATGCGGAAACTGGTGGAGGACGGGCAGTTGATCATTCCAGAGGGACATTACTTCGTGATGGGCGACAACCGCGATGACAGCCAGGACAGCCGCTATTGGGGCTTTGTGCCGCGGGAGAATATCATTGGGCGGCCGCTGGTGATCTACTGGTCGGTACGGGACTGGGATCACAATCCGTCGTCGTCGCTGACCGGCAGGCTCTATCACGTCGCCTATGCGGTGACGCACATCTTTCAGATCACGCGCTGGAACCGGACGTTGCGGCTGGTACACTGAAAGGTCCGGAGGTTTCCGGCGACCCTCAGGGGCTGAAGTCCTATGTTTTTTGCGGCTTTATCGGCACGGCTGAAGCCGTGCCCTTCCCAAAGGCAAGTCGCAGAAAGCCCGTCGGTAATTGGCAGCAGGCAATCGCTAAGAGGTGGTGTGTAGCAGGCACTAGGTAAAGGCAGTCGCTAAGCGAAGAGAACCTGCGGGTTCAAAGGGAGCAGGGAAAGACGACCGTGGCGAAGATAGAAAATAGCGTCGAAGAGAAAGACGCGAAAGCGAAGCCGGAAGAAGAGAAGCCGAAAGAGACGACGGTCGAGTTTCTGGCTTCGCTGGCAGCCGTGCTGGTGACGGGGTTGTTCATCATCACGTTCGTGGTGCAGGCGTTTGAGATTCCGTCGAGCTCGATGGAACACACGCTGGAAATCGGCGACCACGTGTTCGTCAACCGCGTCCAGTTTGCGCCGAAGAGTTCGTGGGTCGGGCCGCTGTTGCCCTATCGTGACGTGCACTTTCGGGACATTGTTGTTTTCTTATCTCCGGCGGAACCGGGGCTGTACGTCGTGAAACGGGTCATTGGCGTGCCCGGCGACCGGATCCACTTGCGAAACGGAGTTGTCTATCGCAATGGAGTGGCGCTGGACGAGCCTTACGTATTGCATGACATGGACACGAACGATCCCTACCGCAATAATTTTCCTGCGGTGCCGCCATCGGATGAATACGGAGTCTATCCCAATTGGATTGTGGACATGCATTCCTACGTTCAAGGGGACGATATTGTCGTTCCACCAGGCCACTACTTTGCCATGGGGGATCATCGTGGCGTGAGCCTTGACAGCCGCTACTGGGGTTTCGTTCCGAAGGAGAACATCATTGGGCGGCCCATGTTCATTTACTGGTCGTTCGAGACGCCGGAGAATCAGTATCGCAAAACGGCGTGGAGTGATCGGCTTCTGTTCCTGGGCAAGGTCGTGCTGCACTTCTTCGACGAGACACGCTGGCGGCGGACGTTGCAGGTTGTAAGATGACGCCCCTCGAGAGCGTGGTGAGGGCGTAGTGAAGTTTTCCTCTTCCAAGCGGCGCTGGATCGCGGCGGCGACCATTCTGTTGCTGTTGTTTCTGCTGCGTCCGGGCGCGTCCCGGTTGAAATCACGGATTGCCATGTCCATCAGCTCGGGCGTCGGGCGTACGGTGGAGATTGGCTCGGTTCACCTCCGGCTGCTGCCGCGGCCGGGATTCGACCTTGAAAATCTGGTGGTCTATGACGACCCGGCGTTTGGGGCCGAGCCCATGCTGCGGGCAAGTGAGGTCACGGCGGCGCTGCGCTTGACGTCGCTGGTGCGAGGAAGACTCGAAATCGCGCGCTTGGATCTGACGGAACCAAGCCTGAACCTGGTGCGCGGCGAGAACGGGCGCTGGAACCTGGAGACCCTGCTGGAGCGCGCGGCGCACACGCCGCTGGCGCCGACGGCGAAGGCCAAACTGGAACCGCGGCCTGGGTTTCCTTACATTGAAGCCACTTCAGCGCGGATCAATTTCAAGAACGGGCCGGAGAAAAAACCGTACGCACTGACCAACGCGGATTTTTCTCTGTGGCAGGATTCGGAGAACGCCTGGGGCGTCCGGTTGAAAGCCCAGCCGATGCGCAGCGATTTGAATTTGAACGACACCGGCGTGCTCCGGGTGAGTGGCACGTGGCAGCGCGCAACGACGCTTCGTGATACACCGCTCCAGTTCAGCGTGGAATGGGATCGTCCGCAGCTCGGCCAACTCACAAAACTGTTCAGCGGAAATGATCAGGGCTGGCGCGGAGGCGTGCAGCTGGAGACCATGCTGGCCGGAACCCCGGCGAAGCTCACGATCAGCACCAGCGTTTCCATCCAGGATTTCCGCCGCTATGACATTACCGCCGGCGATGCGCTGCGCCTGGCCGTCCACTGCGATGGGAAATACAGTTCACTCGATCGTGCGCTTCATGACGTGATGTGCAGCGCTCCGGTAGGCACCGGACTGCTCACGTTGAAGGGAGACATGGGACTCCCGAGCAGTCACCGCTACGGGCTGGTGTTGACCGCCCAGGACGTTCCCGCGAGCGCCGCAGCCGCTTTGGCGCGACGGGCCAAGAAAAATCTGCCGGACGACCTGATCGCGAGCGGACTGGTGCGGGGAAGCGTCACGATCGATGAGAGCGCCGCTCAAAAGCTACATTTGGAAGGGCAAGGAGAGATCACAGGCTTTGGCCTCGCCTCGGCGGCAGACAACGCAGAGATCGGGCCGCAAACCGTCCCATTCGTTTTCGCGAGCGGAGATACCGGTCAATCAGGAAAGTCAGCGCACAAGAATGCCCCGGTACTGAGGTTTCCGGAGAGTCCGCATGTTGAGTTTGGGCCTTTCCCGGTTGCGATCGGGCGTGCAATGGCGACTCCGATGGCTCGTGGTTGGGTCAACCGCTCCGGCTACGGTATCGCGCTCGCCGGGGAAGCTGAGGTTGCCAAAGCTCTGCGCGTGTCACGGATGTTGGGGCTCCCCGTGCTGAACGCGACCGCTGATGGTGCGGCGCAACTCGATCTGCTTATTGCCGGCACTTGGCCCAACTGGAGCAATGGCACACACTCCGATTTTCTGGGACCGCAGCTTACCGGGACGGTGAAGCTGCGCAATGTGCGGGTCCCGGTTCGTGGCACGAGCGAGCCAGTGGAAATTGCCTCGGCAGACCTGCACCTTGGGAGCGACCGAGTGCGGGTCGAAAAGCTAAATGCGATTGCGGCCAATACATCATGGACGGGTTCGCTCGAGATGCCGCGTGGGTGTGGAACTCCGGGCGCCTGTGAGGTTCACTTCAATCTCACTGCGAACCGCATCGCGCTGGGCGAACTGAGTGAGTGGGCGAGGCCGCGCCCGAAGGAGCGGCCGTGGTATCGCATACTGGAATCGAACGCGCAAGCAGGGCCTACGGTGCTGGGGAGTTTGCGGGCGGCGGGGCACGTAGCCGTGGACCGACTGCAGGTGCACAGCCTGGCGGCGGCGCGGGTGTCGGCAAACGTGAGCCTCGACCGTGGCAAGTTGCAGGTTTCAGAGTTGAACGCGGATTTTCTCGGAGGAAGGCATCGCGGGGAGTGGCAGGCAGACTTTACCGTTAAGCCTGCCGTTTGCAGCGGCGGCGGGAGTCTAAGCGGAGTTTTGTTGGCGCGGGTTGCCGACGCGACAAAAGATCCCTGGATCTCGGGCACGGCGAATGGAGCCTACCAGGTGTCGGGATCGTGCGCGGCGGGATTCTGGGCATCCGCGGAAGGCACAGTTCAGTTTGACGTTCGTAACGGAACGCTACCGCACATCTCGCTCGCCGAAGACGAAGGACCGCTTCAGATCGCCCGCCTGACGGGCCAGGCGCGATTGCACGGCGGCAAGATCGAGGTTAAAGAGGCAAAGCTGGATTCGGCGGGCGGAAGATTTCAGTTGAGTGGCACAGCTTCGTTGAAGCGCGATCTCGATTTGAAGCTGGCGCGGCTTCCGCAGGGAACGGCGGCGCAGGGGTACACCATCACAGGGACTTTGGCGGAGCCGCGGGTGGCGCCGATGCCGGGGGCGGAGCAGGCGCGGCTGAAGCCGTAGGCAGCGAAGTAGGGCAGATCTCGCGGTTCAGGCGCCGTTGGTGTTTTGATGCGCGCGAGATCCTTCGCTGCGCCTGAAGAACGGCTCCGCTCAGATGTAATGAAAACAAAAAGTCGTGCCTCCAAGGGTAGAGTACGTGCTCGAAGCACAAGCCCTGAAGGAGGCACGAGATGATCCACGTTGGAGTAGATCTTCACCAGAGATTCTGTTACATGACGGCGCTGGAAGCAAGAGGCAAGATTTTACAGGCGGGGCCGGTGAGGAATGAGAAGCTGGCGCTGCGGCGGTATTTTCGGCAGTTTCGGGGAGATGAGGTGCAGGTGGCGGTGGAAGCCTGCGGGTTTTGGCCGGGGTTTCGCGAGGTTGTGGAGCCGGAGGTGAAGCGGTTGGTGCTGGTGCATCCACAGCGGGTGAAGGCGATTGCTTCGGCCAAGCTGAAGAACGACCGTGTGGATTCGGAGACGTTGGCGCAATTGCTGCGTTGCGATCTGCTGCCGGAATCGTGGAAGGCGGATCGGGAGACGCAAGCGCGGCGGCAGCAGGTACGGTTGCGGGCCACGCTGGTGCGGCATGGGACGCGGCTGAAAAACCAGGTGCATGCGGTGCTGCATCAGCAGGGGCTGCATTCGCCGGTGACGGATTTATTTGGCAAACGGGGACGGCGGTGGCTGGCGGAAGTGAAGCTGCCGGCGCAGGCGCGAGAGTCGGTGAGCGTGTGCCTGCGACTGCTGGACGGCTATCGCGGAGAAATTCAAAAACAAAATCTGCAATTAAGTGAAAAAGCAAAACAAGACGAGCGGGCGCAGTGGCTGATGACGATACCGGGGATCGGCGAGTGTTCGGCGATGATGCTGCTGGCCGAGATCGGAGAGATCAGCCGCTTTGCGGACAAGGAAGCGTTGTGCAGTTACGCCGGGCTGGTGCCGCGGGTGCGGGAGTCGGCAGGCAAGGTGGCGCGCTGCGGCATTACGCGGCAGGGCTCGCCCTGGATGCGCTGGATCATGGTGGAAGCGGCGCAGGTGGCGACGCGTTGTTCTCCGGCGGCCAAGCGTTACTATGAACGGTTGCTGCGCAAGAAGCACAAACACGTGGCGCGGGTGGCGCTGGCGCGCAAGTTACTGATTGCGGTCTATGCCCTGCTGCACGATGGTGTGCTGTTTGACGAAGAAAAGTTTGCGGCGGTGTAAGGGGAATCCGTCAGCTCGAAGTCATCCTTGCTCTTCGAGAGCGACGCTCAGATGGAGCGGCGGAGTCCGGACATACCTTATGTGCCTCGAGGACGAATAGAAGCCTGTCCGCATCGCCGCAAAAATACCTGTGGACGGCTACGCCTGTTTTCATAGAAGGATGACGCCCCAGTGGGGGCTCTTGCGGCACTGCTTTTAAGGCGCAGCCTTTCAACTTCTAGCGCACGTAGCCCGCGCCACGCAGCACTTTGCCGGGGAGAGCCCCGGTCATCTTTCCCTGAGCGATCACGGGAACGCCATTCACCAAAACGTATTCCATTCCTTCTGAAAGCTGATTCGGATTGTCGAAAGTGGCGCGATCGCGGACGGTGGCGGGATCGAAGATCACGACGTCGGCCCACATGCCTGCCTTGAGAACCCCGCGATCGGCCAAGCGCATACGTTGCGCGGGCAGCGCTGAGAACTTGCGAATGGCATCTTCGAGTGTCAGGACTTTTTCTTCGCGGACATATTTGTTCAGGATTCTGGGGAACGTTCCGTAGGCGCGGGGATGCGGATGTGCCTGACCGAGAATGCCTTCTGGCGAGGTGCCTTCTGAATCGTTGTCGATGGAAACCCAAGGCTGCTGGAGCGCGAGAGTCACGTCCGGCTGCGACATGCCGAATACTGCGACGCCAGTGTACGGATCTTCGATCAGGAAGTCGAAAAGGGCATCCACGGGATCCTTGTTCCACACTTTGGCGATCTCGGAGAGACGCTTACCTTCGAGGGGCAGCAGTTTGGGATTTTGCACGGCACCGATCATGATGGCGTCGGGGCCGGGGATTTCCTGCCATTCGTTGTCCCAGGTTTTCGAAGGAGTCAGCATGTCTTTGCGGATTCGGTCACGCGTGGCGGGATCTTTGAGGCGTTCGACTAGTTTGGCTGTGCCTCCGTCGTGCGCCCAGGGTGGAATGAAGGCTGAGAAATCGTTGAACCATGCCGTGTAGGCGTAGGTGTCGGCGGTGACGTCGGCGCCAGCGGCGCGAGCGGCGTTGATTTTTGCGACGACTTCGGGCATGCGTCCCCAGTTGCTTTTGCCCGCGACTTTGATGTGCCAGATCTCGACCGGGACATGCGCCTCGCGCCCGATGCGCAGGGCTTCGTCGATGGCCTCGAGGACCGAATCGGCTTCGTTGCGCATGTGGGTCGCATAGATGCCGCCGAACTTGCCGGCCTCGGTGGCAAGGGCGATCAACTCATCGGTTTTTGCATATGGAGCTGGCGGGTACTGGAGTGACGTGGATACGCCAACCGCGCCGTCTTTCATGGCTTCGCGCACCAGCGCTTTCATCTGCTCGAGCTGTTCAGGGGTAGGCTGCTTGTCGTCATCGCCGAGCACCATGCGGCGGACTTGCGTCGCGCCAACGTAGCTTGCGAGGTTGATACCCATGCCCTGCTTTTCGAGACGCGCGAAATATTGGCGGAAGGTGCGCCAGTCCGGGGTGATCTTGAGGTGTTCATAGCTGGAGCGGTCGGCTTGGATGATGGCGTCGTTGAGCGGGGCGATGGAGGAGCCTTCGCCGGTGATCTCCGAGGTGATGCCCTGGAAAATTTTTGAGGGCAGGCGCGGATCGACGAGGATGGTCATTTCCGATTGGCCGAGCATGTCGATGAAACCCGGGGCTACGACCTTGCCGGCTGCGTCGATGGTGCGCTGGCGAGGTTGGGCGGCGAGGTTGCCGATGGCAGCGACTCTGCCATCGCGGATGCCGAGGTCGGCGGAGTACCAGGGAGAACCGGTGCCGTCGATGATGTGGCCGTTGGTGATGACCAGGTCGAAGGCGGGAGAAGGGTTCTGGGCCAGAGCAATCCCGCTGGCCACAATGAGTGCGCATGCCACTCGAAACAGCTTGGAACTTGGGCGAAGCCGGAGATTCTGCATGCCGCAGCTGCGGAGCTTCGCTCCGCCGGACAGCCGGGGGCGGCTGTCCCCACATGGGTATTCTCGGGTGCGGCGCCTGCAACTCAACAACTGTGCGGTTTCATTGGCCTTCATGGAATTCTGTCTCCAATCTTAGTGCTGCTTCCGCGGTACGAGATCCAACCCAGCGCGATCCAGATTGCCAGAGCCAGCCACTCATATACCGTGAAATGCCCGGGAACCGCGGGCACAAGTTTCATCAGCGCCATGGCGATTCCGACCAGCAGGCCAAAGATCGCGACGGCGCGCTCGACCAGCGACAGCTTCATCATGCCGGGCCGGGCATGGGGCAAGGCCAGGCAGGCGGCGCAGGTGGCCGACCATCCGATGGCGCAGGCTACTGATCCGACTTCGGTGATGGGGACCAGGATCGCGTCGCCCAGGAGCATGCAAGCGGCGGTGGCGAGGCCGATGCAGAGGACAGAGAACGACGGCGTTTGGTGCTGCGCGTGGATGGTTCCGGCGCGCGCGGCGATCATGCTGCGACGTCCAAGAGCAAAGACGAGGCGGCTGGCGGCGAAGAAATTTCCGTTGAAACATTTGAATAGCGACAATAGCGCGGCGGCCATGATGATGTTGACGATCCAGCGCGCGCCAACGGCGTGTTGAAATGCGACGGCGGTCATGAATTTCTCGCCGGTCAGTTGGCGCCAAGGGGCGACGAGTCCGACGGCGGCGACGATGGCCGCGTAGAAAAGGATGCCGACGAAAATGGCCATCCAGATGGCGCGAAAGAAGCCACGGGCGCGGAAATCGGGGCTGGCCTCTTCCGCCGCTTTGCCGACCGATTCGAAGCCCGTCATAAAATAGGGGACGATCTGAATCACCAGAAGAATCGAGATCCACGGAGCGTGTGTGAACAGCGGAGGAAAGTTTTCCGCTGACCCGCGGCTCACGCCCAACCCTACGAAGAGGACAAAGAGCGCGAGGGTACCGAAGCTGGTCCAGTTCTGAAAGGTCGCGCTGAGGCGGACGCCGCGATAGTTGAGGAATGTGAGCAACGCTGTCAGACCCAGGCCGATGGTGAGGTGCGGGAGATACACGGGGCGTCCGGCGATGCGGTAGAGTTCGAGGGAGTCGAGTCGCGGAACGATATAGCCGGCGATGCGGCCGACGGCGACGGCCTCCCAGGGGCAGACGATGAAGTAGGCGAGAGTCATCATCCAGCCGGTGGCGAAGCTGATGGGGCGCGGGAAGACGGCCGAGGTGTAAGCGATTTCTCCGGCCGCATCGGGCATGGCGACGACGAGTTTGCCGTAGACCCATCCGATGGGGAGCAGCAGGGCGCCGCCGATGACGAAGCCAAGCAGCGCCCCGAGCGCGCCGCCGCGCAGGAGCCAGTCGTCCATGATGACCAGCCACCCCACGCCGACCATAGTTCCCCAGCCCAGAGTGAAGTAGTCGGTGGCGCGGAGCTTGCGGGCTAGACTGGTCACTGGGGCGTTGATTTGGAGTGGCGCGAATTATAAATCATTGGGTCTGTGGCAAGAGCCGGGCTGCGCCCGGCGGACAGCCGAGGGCGGCTGTCCCCACATTTTCTGTCCCGCAGTGTTACTATCGAAATCAGTCCTGCATGACACTGCAACCTGTGCTCACCCGGCTTGGGCCGCGTGATCTATCTTGTGTTGCAGGCAATCGTTCCAGTTGACTACAAACAAAATGACATCGACGAAAACTCGCAAGCGCGTGCTCAGCGGCATGCGCTCGACCGGAAAGCTGCATCTGGGAAATTATGTGGGCGCGCTGCAGAACTGGGTCGGGATGCAGGATGAGTATGAATGTTTTTTTGAAGTGGCCGACTGGCACGCGCTGACGACCGATTACGCCGACACCTCACGAGTGAAAGAGAATTCTCTGGAGGTGGCGCTCGACTGGCTGGCGGCAGGGCTGGATCCGGAAAAGTCGGTGATCTTCATTCAGTCGCACGTTCCGGCGCACGCGGAATTACACCTGCTGTTTTCGATGATCACTCCGCTGGGTTGGCTGGAGCGCGTGCCTACGTATAAGGAACAGCGCGAGAACATCAAGGATAAAGATCTCGGCACTTATGGGTTCCTGGGATATCCGGTGCTGCAGGCAGCTGACATTCTAGTCTACAAGGCGGACTGCGTTCCCGTGGGGGAGGATCAGGTGGCGCATGTGGAGCTGACGCGCGAGATTGCGCGTCGGTTTAACAGCTTCTACGGCACCGCGAGAGACGTTTTTCCTCAGCCGCAGGCGCTGCTCACTCCTGCTGCGAAGTTGCCGGGGACAGACGGCCGAAAGATGTCGAAGTCATACGGGAACACGATTCTGCTCACCGATCCGGAGCCGGTGGTACGGCAGAAGTTGAAGACCATGGTGACAGACCCGGCGCGGGTGCGACGCTCGGATCCGGGGAATCCGGATGTGTGTCCAGTGGGCGATCTGCATAAGATTTTCAGCAGCAAAGAAACGATGGCCGAGGTGAATGAAGGCTGCCGGTCGGCGGGCATCGGGTGCATCGAGTGCAAAGGATGGGCGGCGGACGCCGTGGTAAAACTACTGAATCCGATGCAGGATCGGCGCAAGAAATTCGAGGAGAATCCGCGGCTGGCTTGGGATATTCTGGAGGACGGCACGAAGCGGGCGAGCGCGGCGGCGGTAGCAACAATGTCGGATGTGCGCGCGGCGATGGGGATGTCGGTGGAGTATGAAGCGCCAAAGTAGTTCCTAACCCTTCGAGCGCGCTCTGTCGAAATATCCCCCTTCTCGCGCAACGAACGCGCGAGAAATGGGGCAAACACTGTAGGGCGGTGTAGGCAGAGTTCATAGATCCTTCGCTTTGCTCAGGATGACAAGTCGAATTTAGTGATGAACGAAGAAGCAAAAGTCGTCTCCGGGGAAGATGTGCCGGGTTCGGGAGGGGCCGCGATAGCGCCGCCCATCCAGGCTGCGGAGTCTGGAACCACCCACCCTGCTCGCAAAGAAAGCGTGAAGGATGGGGTACCCACCTCCAGTAAGGGACCAGCGACCAAGAAAGAAGAGAGCGACTTTCCGTTTGCGGTGGCGGTTTCGGACGTTTATGAGGGGCCGCTGGACCTGCTCCTGGACCTGATCCGCAAGCAGGACATTAATATTTATGACATCCCGATCGCGAAGATCACGGCGCAGTACCTGGCGTATGTCGAGAAGATGCGCGAACTAGATGTGAATGTCGCGGCGGATTTCATTTACATGGCGGCGGTATTGATTCACATCAAGTCGAAGATGTTGCTGCCGCGCGATCCGCAGGCGACGGCGGAGGAGCAGGAAGATCCGCGCAACGAATTGGTGAACCGGCTACTGGAGCACGAGAAGTTCAAGTCGGCAGCGCAGATGCTTCTGCAGAAGCAGCAGATCGAAGACGCGGTGATGTCGAATCCGTCGCTGAAGGAGTTCATGGAGGCGGAGGGCGCCGAGCCCGAGATCGCCGCCGACGTGATCGACCTGGTGAAGACATTTCAGCAGGTGCTGGAGCGGGTGCGCACGCGTCCCGTGCTGAATGTGGATGAAGAGACGGTCACCGTGGGACAGATGATTGATTATCTGCGCCGTCGGTTGTCGCTGGAAGACCGGCCCATCCGACTGAAGCAACTTTTGATGCGGATCCCTTCGCGGCAGGCGCTCGTATGCATGTTCCTGGCGCTGCTGGAACTGGTGCGGCTGCAGGCGATCCAGGTGCGGCAGGAGCGATTGTTTGGAGAGATTGCGGTGCGCAAGCACACCCACTTTGAAGAGATTATGAAGGAACAGTCGGCGGTGAGAGACGACTGGAGGTAGAAACGAAGGTTTCAAACATCGATGTCACTCAAAGCTCAACTCGAAGCTATCATTTACGCGGCGGAGACGCCGATTACGCTGGAGCAAATGATCGCACTGGTCAAAGAGTCGGTCGTGGCCGAAGGCACTGCGGGTGATGACGAGATCAAGTCGCGCGTGCGAGCGGGCGTGGAAGAACTGGTGGGAGAGTACGGTGGGTCGGGTCACGGAATTGAAATTCGCCAGGTCGCGGGCGGGTATCGGATGTCGACCAAGCCGGAGCAGCACGAAGTGGTCCGTGCGTTTGCCAAGAGCTTGAAGCCGCCGATCCGCCTGTCGCTGCCTGCACTGGAGACGCTCGCCGTGATCGCGTACAAGCAGCCGGTCACGGTGCCGGAGATCAACGACATTCGCGGCGTCGATTCTGGGGGCGTGATCGGGACGCTGCTGGACCGCAAGTTGATCACGACTGCGGGACGCAAGCAGGTCATCGGGCGACCAATTCTGTACAAGACCACCAAAGAATTCCTGATGCGGTTCGGGCTGAAGGATGTCAACGAACTGCCGAGCATGGAGGAGTTTGAAAAGCTGGTGGCAGAGTCGTTCCAAGCGGAATTGCTTCCGGCGGAGAGCGTGCCCGCGGTTGCGCAGCCGGCGGAGAGTGCGGCGGCGGAGCCGGCCAGTGAAGTGTCGGAAGCGGAGAAAGCGGGCTGATCGCGCGTGGTTGTTGTGCCGTCCCTACGGGACTTGTTCTTTTTTCGTTGCCTACCCAGCGCTGAAGCGCTGGGCTAAATTGTTTTCGCCCCTCCGGGGCTCGGCATTCTCTTCCGAGAGCCTTGAAAATTCATCATGCCCCTCGAACGACTACAAAAAATTATCGCTGCGGCTGGAATCGCTTCGCGGCGCAAGGCCGAGGAGCTGATCACGTCTGGCCACGTACAGGTGAATGGTCAAGTTGTCACCGAACTAGGTAGCAAGGCTGATCCGGAGAGCGATCACGTGCGCGTCAACGGCAAGCTTCTGCAGGGGGCACAGAGGCACGTCTACCTCTTGCTCAACAAGCCGAAAGGATATGTGACCACGATGAGCGACCCGGAAAAGCGGCCGACGGTGATGGACCTGCTCCACGGGGTGAAGGGACGCGTGTATCCTGTGGGCCGGCTGGACTATGCCAGCGAAGGATTATTGCTGCTGACCAACGATGGCGAACTGGCGCATCAGTTGATGAAGGCGGCTTCGCATGTGGCGAAGACATATGTGGTGAAGGTTGCGGGGACTCCGAGGGAAGAGGCGATTGCCAAATTGCGCGCGGGGGTTTCGATTGCGACCGATGATGGCAAGCGGGTGCGGACGGGGCCGGCGGGAGTGCGCATCGTGAAAGAAGGGGCAAATCCCTGGTATGAGATCACGCTGATCGAAGGCCGCAATCGGCAGATCCGGCGCATGTTTGAGGCGGTCGGACATCACGTCGAGAAGATCAAACGCGTGCGTTACGGGCCGCTTGCGCTCGATGTTCCTCCAGGAAAATTCAGGCAGCTCACGCAGAAGGAAGTGGAGCGGCTGAAGTCGGCTATCGGAGCGTCCACGGCGCGAGGCCATCATTCCGCCCGGTAGAATGCGTCGACTATGAGCCGATTTTCTGATCTGGTGTCGAAACCGGCGCGTGAAATCGGAAGTTGCTCGCCTGACTCCACAAAGCACGTTGCGCCAGCAGAAGCATCGCCCCGCCTGATCAGGCTCAACTCAAATGAGAATCCTTTCGGCCCTTCGCCGCGAGCGATGCAGGCGATGCGTGCGAAGCTGACCTCGGCGCACGAATATCCCGACAACGACTGCGCGGCCGTGCGGCATAAGCTGGCCGCATTCCACGCGGTGCGGGCTGAAAATGTTCTGGCAACTGCCGGCTCGACCGGAATGCTTAGCCTGCTGTGCCAGACGATGCTCGGGCCGGGTCTGAACGCGGTGACCAGCGAACGCTCGTTCATTGTGTACTCGATGGCCGTGCAAGCTGTGGGGGCGCGGTTGATCGAGGCGCCGATGCGTGGGGATGAATTCGATCTCACCGCTATCCTGGCGGCGATCAACGACAATACCCGCGTCGTCTTTCTGGCCAATCCGAACAATCCCACGGGAACGATGCTCGAAGCCGGAACCGTTGAAGTGTTTCTGGCCAAGGTCCCGGGGCATGTTGTGGTGGTTCTGGACGAGGCTTACTACGAGTATGCGGCGCATTTCGCGGCCATGCGCAAAGTCGAATATTCGAGGTCATTGGATTACGTTCGGCAGGGCGCCAGCGTGGTCGTGCTGCGCACGTTTTCAAAAGTTCATGGTCTGGCTGGGCTACGCGTTGGATACGGGTTGGGTCCAGCGGAACTGTTTGGATACTGTGCGCGCATGGCCAGCACGTATTCGGTGTCGTCGGTGGCCCAGGCCGCGGCGCTGGCTGCGACTGACGATCAGGATCACATCGAGCGCACTGTTCACAACAACTCGGAACAGGCCCAGGTTTTATTGGATGGGTTAGGCGAGTTGCGATATCGAACAGTACCGACGTGGGCGAACTTTGTTTATTTCGATGCGGGCGATGACACGATGGGGTTCGCTGGCAGATTGCGCGCGGAGGGAATTAGCGTCCGCCCGTTGGGTGCGTGGGGAGCGCCAAGTTGCGTGCGTGTGAGCATCGGGACGGCGGAGCAGAATCAAGCCTTTCTGGAGGCAGCGCGCAAGTTTGCCGCGGGGCGGACCAGGCGTTAGCGGCCAGCGGCTAAAAGCCGCGATTGATTTTGTTCAACCTTACGGCGCGGCGGGAAGCCGCGCGCCCTTTCAAAACTTCAGACGCTTACGACGTGGTCAGCCTGGCGCCGCCGTAGAGGCCGGCGTCGCTGCCGAGCAGCGCGCGTGTGATGATGGTCTTGCGCCGGAGTCGTGTGGCACCATTGTCTAAAAGGCCGCCTTCTTTGCTAACAGGATCATCGGGTGCGGTGGCCGCATAGATGGTCGAGCGTTCGCAAACTTCTTTGAACATGCTGGGGGCAAACGCGTCCCATGCACTGGAGACGCCTCCGCCAATCACGTACATCTCGACGTTGAGAATGTTGATGATGTCGGCGAGCATGATCCCTAAGGCGCGACCGAAACGACCGAAGATGCGTTGGGCGGCGGCATCGCCTTGAATGGCGAGATTGTAAATGGACTTAGCGCTGAACTCCGGGTCGGAGCTGGCGGCCTTGGAGAGTTCCGGCGCTTCGCCGGACTGGATCGCTTCACGGGCCATGCGCACGACGGCGGTAGCCGAAGCGTAACGTTCGGCGCATCCGTGATTGCCGCAGCCGCAGGGAACGCCATCCGGCTCGACGGTGACGTGGCCGAATTCCCCCGCCATGCCATTCATGCCGTGAAATATTTTTCCGCTGAGGATGATGCAGCCACCGATACCGGTTCCGAGAGTGATCATGGCCATGTCCTCGACATCGCGGGCCGCACCCAGCCATTGCTCGCCGACGGCGTTGACGTTGGCGTCGTTCTCCAGGAAGATACGAGCGCCCAAGCGGCGCTCGATCTCATTGCGCACGGGATAGCCGGCCCAGCCCGAAAGATTTGCCGAGGCGCGCACCATTCCAGTGTCCAGATCGATGATGCCGGGGATACCGATGCCGGCGCTGAGGAATTTGCCGCCGCTGCGGTATTGACTCGTGAGGCGCAGAATGGCGTCACACATCTGGCCGACCACGTGATTCGCGCCTAAGGCGATGTTGGTTCCGAGAGTAACTTTCTCGAGAAGCTGGCCGTCGGTGGTGATGGCGGCGATGCGCAGGTTGGTGCCGCCGAGATCGACTCCGATAGAGAAATCGGGCATGGGGAGAGAGTACCAGAATAGTCTGTTCGTTGATGGTTCGTCGTTGTTGGGATCAATCAGGAAGCGAGCCAAACGCGCGATTAATGCGTCGCAAAGAACGCGACCCTTCGACTTCGCTCAGGGCAGGCTAATCGCGCGGCTCGCCCAGATCCTTCTGCGGGCAAAATGCGCCCGCCTCAGGATGACAAGGCATCACTTCTGGCAGTTGGGGCAGTAGTGGCTGCTGCGGCCTGCGATCACTAGTCGCTTGATAGGCGTCTTGCAGACCAGGCAGGGCTCGCCTTCGCGGCCGTAGACGCGGTGCTGGAGCTGGAAGAATCCCTCGTCGCCGTTGGCGTCGACGTAGTCGGAAATCGAGGAGCCACCCAGCGCGATCGCTTCTCTGAGAACTTCCTTCACTGAAGTGTGCAGTTCGGCCAATTGTTCAAGGCTGATGGTCGCGGCGCGGCGGCGGGGGCGAATGCCGGCGCGGAACAAAGATTCATCGGCGTAAATGTTACCTACGCCACGGAGAAGTTTCTGGTTGAGCAGCGCGCTTTTGATGGGAGTCTTGCGGCCGCGAAAGAGAGCGACAAACGGGTCAAGATCGATTTCCAGCGGTTCGATGCCAGTGGCCTCGAAGTCCGCGGCGGGCGCAACGCTGAGACGGCCGAAGCGACGGGGATCGACAAAGCGCAGTTCCCTGCCGGAGGACAATCTCAGGATGGCGTGGGTGTGCTTCTCGACTTCGGTTTGCGGCTCGCAGACTTGCATCCGGCCCGTCATGCCGAGGTGGACAATCCATTGGGCGGTGGGAGACTTCCACGGCGGTTCCGGAAGTTTCCGTTTAGATCTCGGACGCGGCGGCTTTAGTTTCCCGGCTTTGCCGGACAGGAGTGTCCGGCCCACATCATCACTTCGGTCGAGGTCGAAGACGATATGTTTGCCGATACGGCGGACGTCGGCGATACGGCTGTGTTCGAGCGTGGCTGCAATTTCGGTCGCAGGGGATTTCAGCGGCTCTTTTTTTTTGCCGAGCCAGACGGATTCGACAACGTCCCCGGTCACGCGCTTGGCGAGGCCGCGGGCGATGGTTTCGACTTCGGGGAGTTCGGGCATGGGTTCGGATTCCGCGTGCGGGGCAAATGATGGTGAGACCGCACGGAAATCGTGCCGTCCCTGCGGGACTTGTTCCTCTCCTTATGGCTTACCCAGGACTTACGTCCTGGGCTATCATATGCCGCCCCTGCGGGGCTGCGGACTGGCGATTCTATACCGTAGGGTACGCCCTAAGAACGGTTTCGATGCCGCCGTGTGGGTGCCATGGGAAACGGCCGAGATAGTCCTCGGGGACGTCGTTGCGGAAGTCGTCGAGCAGGAGGAAGGGATCGAAGTCATGGGTATTACCGAAGCCGAAAGCGCGGCGGAGATGGACTCCGGCGCCTTCAATGGCGGGCTTGGATTTGATGAGCCGTTTGATGGGTCGAATGGACATGTGTTGCCTCTCTGGTGGTTCGTGCTTTTGATGCCGCTGGGAGAAGGTTGGACGCAGGGGCGACAGGGGACCGGCCCAATTCTCAACTTGTGAATTGCCTGTTAGCGTCGACCACGGAACCGAGCAGCTTTATAATTTCTATATGCCCCGGCAAAGGGGCGATTCTCGTGAGCGCCAGTACTGTTGACGTTCTCATTTTCATTCCGTTGATTCCAGCGATTCCCTTAATCGCAACCTGGTTCTTGCCGTGGGAGCGATGGATTCCGCGAAAGGTACCCAATAAAATCATCGCCCCATATCTGCTCTACTGTGCATTCGCTGTTTGGCACTTCAAGCAGCCGTGGTGGCTGGTTGTGTCTATTGCGTTGTGGGGAATTGTTGTTTGCGTTTTGGCATTTTTCGACGTGCGGAAGGCCAGACAATTAAGAGAGGCCCGTGATTGGCCTATAGCAGATGGACGAGTGCTTGCCACTGGCCAGAGCCAAAACGAGGATGGACGTATCCGTGTAACGCTCACGTACACCTACAAAATCCATGACGAGCGGTACGGAGGCAGCGAGTTCTTCCTGTTCACCAATGCTGAGGATGCAGATCGATTTCAAGCTGAGTGCAAGGAGCGTGCCGTGAAGCTCCATTATCGAGCGGATAAGCCGGAAGTCTCGGTCATGATCCGCGAAGGGATGCTGTAGTTGGCGAAAAATCGCGATTTCACTCACTGACTAAGAAACCATGGACGATCAGGCACTGTTGCAGGAAGCGCTAGAAGAGGCCCGCAAGGGATTGCAGGAGGGTGGGTTGCCCATCGGGTCGGTGCTGGCTGACCGTGCGGGGAGGATCGTGGCGCGGGGGCATAACCTGCGGGTGCAGACTGGGGATCCGACGGCGCATGCGGAGACGGTTTGCATTCGCAATGCTGGGCGGAGGAGGGATTGGGCCGAACTGACGCTGGTCAGCACGCTGAGCCCGTGCATTATGTGTACGGGGACGGCTCTGCTCTATCGCATTCCCAGGATCGTCATTGGGGAAAATCGCAATTTCATGGGAGCGGAGGATCTATTCCGGCAGCGGGCCGTTGATGTGGTGGTGCTCGACGATGCTGAGTGCGTTCGGTTGATGAGCGAGTTCATCCGCGAGCATGCTGATTTGTGGGATGAGGATATTGGGAAGTGATTTGCCCCCTTCCCGCGCAAAGAACGCGCGAGAAATGGGGCACCCGGCGCATTGGTTCATTCGCAGAGGACGCCCCCCCGGACGAATGCGTCCGGGGCCACACGAGTCTCTAGTCTTTCAGGGGGACTACCGGGCTGCCATCGCGGCAGAAGGTGGCCACACGTTGCAGGCCGCCGTTGGCGAGGGGAACGGTCATGACCGGGCCGTAGCAATAGACGGCGTGACCGTTGGCCGCAAAATACCAGCGTCCACCCTTGGTGTGCTTCATGGCTTGGCTGGAAGGCTGGGGCATGGGCTTCGGCGGGGCCAGAGGGCCTATCGGCAGACTTAACAACAAGGCTAGGGTCAGGACCTTCATTGTTCGATTCGGATTTTCATCCGCTACTGCTTACCTACCGATACTGCTCATCCACAGAACGAAACGGCACGATTCTGTCGTCGTGCTTCTAAATCGTAATCAGCGCGCGTCGCGCGTCGGCCAGATCCGCCGCCGGTCGGGACGGCATCTGGAACTGCGGCTTCGCTTTTTGTGCCGAATTCTGCCTGCCATTTTGCGGTGCCGCCTGGGAAGACGGGGCTTGGTTCGAGTGGTCCTGGGTTGACGGGGCCTGGGTTGACGGGATTTGGGTTGACGGAGTCTGGGTTCTGCCTGCACGCGCCTCAGCTGCGCGCTTCTCCTTCAAGGCCTTCACTTTGGAGGCCGACAGTTCGGTGCTATCACGGAACAACTCTCGAATCAGGGCGCGCTGGGATTCGATGGTCTGCCCTTGCTCGACGATCAACATGGTCATCAGACCGTACGAGATGCAAAACAGGACAGTCAAGATCGGCATCCAGCCACGCTTTTTACGGGGAACGGGGGCATTAGTCGGGGCTACGGTGGCAATGGCCGTATCGCTGAACAGTGTCGTCAAATGGCACTCCCATCTTGTGCCCCAAAACCCGCAGGCACCCAGGGAATTGCACCCCGCGAGCCAACGGCACAGGTCCAATTAAATCGCTGATAGCAGGAAGGTTAACTCTTCTGGCCAGGTACAATCGACAGGGAAGAAGTGCAACTCCATGCACATTATGAGCAAGTGAGATTTGCCGCGAGCAGGGCTGTCAGAGCCCCAAAACCCTTGTCGGACACGGTTTTGGGAGGGGCGACCTCCGTTTTTTCTTTGCCCATGTTACCGGGGTCACTTTCGGCGAGATGAGTCAGCTCTTAGGATGATGTACTGCGTAGAAGTTTGGATCTCAATACTGTTCCCCTAAGGATCGCAACCATGCGGATGCGTTTCTTCTTAATCCTCTCCGGCCTCTTAACTATCTCTTTGGGATTTGCCTTTGCCCAGACCCAGGATTCGTCCAAACAGCAGGACCGCAAGATCGTGCAACAGGTCATACCCCGGTATCCGGAAATTGCACGAAGAATAAACCTTGCCGGCACGGTGAAGGTGACGGCCGTGGTCGCACCCGACGGAAAGGTGACGGCAGTTCAGCCCGTGGGAGGCAACCCAGTCCTCCTCCAGGCCGCGCAGGATGCGGTTTCGCAATGGAGGTTTGCACCGGCCGCCGGTGAATCGCGGCAAGTCATCGAACTGCATTTCAACCCGAAGTGATAGGGCGTCGGCAGGGCCGAGTCCCTCTTGCCCCTACTTACCCAGCACCAGCTTGGCGATGGTTGCCAACTGCATATTCGACGTGCCCTCGTAGATTTTGCCAATCTTGGCGTCGCGCCAGTACTTCTCTACGGGGTAGTCTTTCGTAAAGCCGTAGCCACCATAGATTTCAATGGCCAGCGAGGTTACGCGCTCGGCGACTTGCGAGGCGAAAAGCTTGGTCATGGCCGCTTCTTTCACGAAGTTGACGCCGGCGTCTTTCATGCGGGCGGCGTTGTAGACCATGAGGCGGGCGGCTTCGATTTCGGTGGCCATCTGCGCGATCTGGAACTGGATGCCCTGAAAGTCGGCGATAGCTTTGCCGAACTGCTTACGTTCGACGGCATACTTGCAGGCGAATTCCCAGGCGCCGCGGGCCAGGCCGGCCATCTGCGCGCCGATGCCGATGCGGCCTTCGTTCAGCGTCTCGATCGCGATCTTGTAACCCTTGCCCGGCTCGCCTAGGACATTCTCTTTGGGGACGCGGCAGTCTTCGAAGATCAGTTCGCAGGTGGATGAGGCGCGGATGCCGAGTTTGTCTTCCTTCTTTCCGACAGTGAAGCCGGGAAAATTCTTCTCAATCAGAAATGCGGTGATGCCTTTGTATCCCGCGCTGGGGTCGAGCGTGGCAAACAGGACGAACAGGCCGGCCTCTTTGCTGTTGGTGATCCAGAGCTTGCGGCCGTTGAGCACGTACTCGCTGCCTTTGAGGTCGGCGCGCGTCTGCAGGGCGAACGCGTCGGAGCCGGAACCGGCCTCGCTGAGGGCGTAGGCGCCCAGGGTTTCGGAGGCCATCTTCGGCAGGTAGCGCTTCTTCTGCTCCGCATTGCCCCAGCGAAGCAGGGCGTTGTTCACCAGCGTGTTCTGCACGTCAACGACGACGCCGGCAGATGCGTCCACGCGCGACAGTTCTTCGACCGCCAGAATCGCCTCGAAGAATTTGGCGCCGCCTCCGCCGTATTGCTCAGGGATCTCGATGCCCATCAGGCCAAGCTGGAAGAAATCGTGAATGAGATCCTTCTCGAAGACGCCTTTCTCGTCCATCTCTTTGACCAGCGGGCGGACTTTCTCATCGGCGAACTGGCGGATGTTATCGCGGAAAAGAATTTCGTCTTCGGTGAGGATGGTCAGGGGCGTGGGGGAAGAGGCCTGCAATGTCGTATCGGGCATGGGAACACCTTCAACGTTAGGATGGCAAACCGGTAATTTTAGCACCCTGATGCGGAAAACAAATCTCGAGGCGACCGGCGAAAGTAAAGTGGAGATAAAGTCGGGGAGGACCGGCCTCAGGCGCGCTTGTAGACCAGCTTCAGCGCGTCGGCTTGCAGGATGCGTTTGATCTGACTTTGCGCGTGCACGGACCAGGGGCCCGAACTGTCGAGCTTCACGTAGGCTTGCCAGTGTTTGAGAGCCTTGCGCGGTTCGCGCAGCTTTTCATAGGCCAGCGCCAGATTGTAGTGCACGTCGGCGTAGGTGGGAGCCAGTTGCAGAGCGGTCTTGTAGGTCTGAATCGCTTCCCTCACCCGGCCGGTTTCGTCGAGGACATTGCCCAGATCGAAGTAGGCGAGGGCATAACGCGGATCGGTCTCGATGGCCTCGCGGTAATGCCGTTCGGCGAGAGCAAAATCCTGGCGGTTGTAGTACAGCGTCCCCAGGTTGATGTGAGCCGCCGCGTGCGAGGGTTCGATCTCGAGCACCTTGTGATACGCGGCGATGGCTTCGCCCTGCGTGTTGGGATCTTCCTCCATCGCGATGCCACGGGCAAACCATGCGGCCACTTCCGTCTCGCGCGGGCTGGGCTCCTGGCGCGGAACCGGGGTGCTGGTCACCACGTTCTCGCGCTCGGTGAAATCCATGAGAAACTGGCCGGCGATCGGCTCGACCAATTTGCCATCGTGCCGGAAGGCGACGCGGTGCTTCTTGGTGGACCAGGTCCCGGCTTCGAGCAGCGGATTCTCGACGCCCGCCATCTGTTTGCGCATGGCTTCGAGCGACTGACGAATCATGGTGGGCCGCACCTTCATGGCACACAGATCACGAACCTTTTTGATTTCCAGCAGGTCGGAGAAGGAATACCTCTCCGCAGACGTCAGGAGTCCGATGCGTTCCCAGTTCGCTAACTGGCGAGGCGTGATGTGGAGAATCCGGAGTAAATCGTTTCGGCTATACACGACAGTACACCGCGTCCCGAGCCGCAGAACGCTCGCCGCCATTATCCTCAACTTGCGGCAAAGAACGCAACTGCAATCCTTGTGGAGAGCTGTGGAGAACCTGGATGATCCACATGCAGCGGGAATGGTGCAACGCCCGCCGGGCGGCCACTTCCGAGCTTACGAGTTGCGAAATCCCCACCCTTCGGCAGGCTCAGGGGCAGGCTTTCTCGCGCAAAAGCCTGCCCTGAGCGCGTCGAAGGGAACGCGCGAGAAATGGGGCACCCGCGATTTTTCCCCAGTTCGCAGTTACACAGCTACAGTGGCAGCCTGGTAGTCCTCGTAGCTGCCCTTGAAATCGGTGATCTTATGGTCGCTCTCGAAGTGCCAGATGCGCGTGGCGACTTCGTCGATCAGATCATGATCGTGCGTGACCAGCAGCACCGTGCCGGGATAACGCTGCAACGCGATGTTCAAGGCGTTGATCGATTCGAGATCGAGGTGGTTGGTGGGCTCGTCGAGCACGAGGACATTCGGCTTCTGCAGCATGAGCTTGCAGAAGATCAGCCGGGCAGCTTCGCCACCCGAGAGGACGCTGGTCGACTTGGTGGCTTCTTCTCGGGCAAACAGCATCTGTCCCAGAATTCCGCGGAGCTCTTCGGTTACAGCCCCCGGGTCCCACTGATGCAGCCACTCGATCGCGGTCGTCCCCGTCTCGATCAGGCTGCGGTGGTCCTGGGCGAAGTAGCCAATGGAGGCTTCGTGGCCCCAGATAACTTTGCCGGAGTCGACGAAGGGGCCGTCATAGCCGCTGGTCTTGCGGAGTTCGGCCTCGGGCGTCGTCGGAGAGTTGGCCAGGAGCGCATTCAGCAGAGTGGTCTTCCCTGCCCCGTTGCGGCCCATGAGCGCGATTTTCTCGCCGCGCGTAATGCTGGCGGTGAAGTCGCGGATGATTTTCTTGTCGTCGTAGGCCTTGGCGAGATGTTCGATCTCCAGGATGTGCTTGCCCGACGGCCGCTTCTGTTCGAACTTGATGAATGGCCGTTGGATGTTGGAGCGGGCGAGTTCGGTGACCTGCAGGCGCTCGACTTCTTTGCGCCGCGACTGCACCTGGCTCGATCGCGTGCCGGCGGCGAAACGCGCGATGAATTCGTTCAACTGCGAGATTTTCTTCTCGCGCTGCGCGTTCTGGGCTTCGATCTGCGAACGGACCTGCGTCTTGGCCACGACCATGTCGTCGTACGTGCCCGTGTAGGTGATGATGGTTTCGTAGTCGATGTCGGCGATGTGAGTGCAGATGCTGTTGAGGAAGTGGCGGTCGTGCGAGATGGCAATCACGACGCCGTCGTAGACATTGAGAAATCCCTGCAGCCAGTGGATCGAGTCGAGGTCAAGGTAGTTCGTAGGCTCGTCCAGCAGCAGGGCTTGCGGATGGCCGAACAAGGCCTGCGCCAAGAGTACGCGGACTTTCTGTCCGCCCTGCAACTCGCTCATCTTTCGCGTGTGCAAATCGTCAGGAATGTCGAGGCCCTGCAACAAAATGGCGGCGTCGCTCTCGGCGGTGTATCCGTCTTCTTCGCCGACAATGCCTTCCAGTTCACCCAGCTTCATGCCGTCTTCGTCGGTCATGTCGTGCTCGGCGTAGATGGCGTCGCGCTCCTGGATGGCGGCCCAGAGCCGCTTGTTGCCCATGATGACGGTGTCGAGGACGGAGTAGGCGTCGAAGGCGAACTGGTCCTGGCTCAGCACGCCGAGTTTGCGCGGACGGACGACTGTGCCTTTTTGCGGCTCGAGTTCGCCGCTGAGCAACTTCATGAACGTGGATTTGCCGGCGCCGTTGGGGCCGGTCAGGCCGTAGCGCTTGCCCGGCGTGAACGCCGTGGAGACCTCGTCGAACAGTATTTTGGCGCCGTAGCGCATCGACACATTGCTGACTGAAAGCATTTGTAACTTCTCTTCTGGGCTTCTTCAGGAACTGCGGGGAATTCCGCCAAGACGGTACGCAGCTGGTGTGAATAGAATATCACGGCGGGTCGAGATCGTTAGGTTACCCACGGATTAACGACCGTGGCGGGGATGTCGGCAAAATGGGCAACATTGCGAGTCGCCAGGCTGGCGTGACTTGCCAAGACAATTCCGGCGATCATCGTATCGCGCAGCTCTACAACTCGCCCTCTCTTCTGTCGTAAACCGGTAAGCTCTGCCGCCAATCGAGCTGCCTGCTCATCGAAGGCTGCGATACGATGGTCGATACGATCCAGCAGTTGCTCGAAATCTTCCGACAATGAAGCTCTCTTCTTTCCGGCCGGCATGACTTGCAATCCGGTCCGGATCTCAAGGATGGTGATCGAGTTCGTCCAGATGGAACCCCGGGGCTGGCAATCCATCCAGGATGCAACGCTCTGATCAGGCACATTGCGCATCAGCGCCGAGAGAACGTTGGTGTCGAGAATAATCATGTCAACTATTCATCGAATTTAGCCGGACGCACGGGATGCCCCCGCAATTCCTTAACTTCGAAATCATAGCCCTTTCCTCTAAATAGATCCGCAATTTGCGTACCCAATCCCACAGCTGGCTTCTCGCCTTCGTTGGCCGCGTTCCGAAGAATGTCGCGCACCTCTTCTTCCATGCTCCGGCCGTTACGGCGCGCGCGGCGCTGCAGGCGAGCCTTTACTCCGTCTTCGATGTTGCGGACTACCAGTTGGGCCATCCCGCTCCCCCCTCCCGTTACCGATATCACGATATCATATGGTGAAGCGGGACACAAGGCTCCGCCTTTTTGGGCAACTGCTAGTTGTGCGGCCGGCCTGCGCTGGCTTCCACCAACAGCTCCACCGGCGCAACCACCATTAGCAGTAAGTTGGCTTTCGGCTTTCTGGCCTGGTCGAACAGCGCGAGTTGCTGCGTCTTCCATGAATCGGCCGCGGGCTGAGATTTGTCGAGGTAATCCAGCGCCTGCAGAGCGGCTCTCCCCAATGTTGACAAGTCCTGAGACAGAGGCGCGTCTTCCTGCAGGAGAAACGATTGGTCGAGCAAGGGGTGAAGTTTAGCATCGTTGTCGCGCCAGAGCGTGAGCCAGGAGCGAATCTGCGCCTCGGCGGCTTGATCCTTCGCGCCACTTTGAACGAAAGCCTGCACCAGGCCGGCGAACTGCCGGGCTGTGTCGCTCTCGGGATAGGCAGCGTCGACCATCCGGTTCAGTGGGGCGTGGAAATCGATGTTCGGGATGGTGTGACCTTGATCGTCGACGGGAGACCGGTTGTAATCTTTTACGGGCTCGACCACGTCAGCGAGTACGCGGAGCGCAGAAATATCGGCGGTGCCGGCCATGCGCTGCAGCATTTGTGTGCGAGCCGACCTGTGCGCGAGGCCCAGCCATTCGAGGTCGAGGCTCACGGCGTTCATGCGCACATACATGGAGTCGACGTCTTTGACCGCCTGCGGAGACCACAGGCGCTCGGCGATCGCGGCGTCGCGCGGCCATATGTGTGAATCGATATTTTCCGGCGTGACCCACTCGGCCCACTGGCAAGACTCGCCGCCAAGGATGCGGCTTGTCTCTTCGGGAGTCAACGACGTGGCAGGATCGGGCATGGTCATGGGATCGACGGCATAGTGCCGCGCCGCCGGCCACATCAGATCCAGGTAGTAGCCGAAGGAAAGCAAGCCACTGTAGCCCTGTTTGGCCGCCGTCGCGAGCGACTGCTGTCCGCGCCAGGATTGCACGACGATCGTCTTGGGCAGATCGGGATGCAGAATTTCATCCCAGCCGACCATGATTTTGTGGTTCTTGGCCACGATCTTCTGCAGGCGCTGGTTGAAGTAGGCCTGCAAATCTTGATTGTTTTTCATGCCATGGGCATGGATGAATTCCTGAATTTTCGGGTTCGCATCCCACTGCTTGCCGTCGACTTCGTCGCCGCCAATGTGGAAGTAGGCGTCGGGAAAAAGCTTGGACATTTCGGCGATAAATTTTTCGAGGAACTTGTACGTCGACTCGCGCGTGGGATCCATGATCGGATCGATTCCGCCGCCTTCGAGGCTGTACGGGCCGGCGCCGCTGGAAAGCTCGGGATATCCTAGGAACCAAGAACGGCTGTGGCCAGGCATATCGAACTCCGGCATCACGCGAATGCCGCGATCATGCGCGTAGGCGATGAGGTCGCGAATCTCATCCTGGGTGTAGAACTTGCCTTCGGAGCCCATTTCCTGCAATTTCGGGAATTTCTTGCTCTCGACGCGGAATCCCTGATCGTCGGAGAGATGCCAGTGGAGGACGTTCATCTTAACGGCGGCCATGCCGTCGAGGTTGCGCTTGAGCACGTCGAGGGGGATGAAGTGGCGGCTGACATCGATCATCATGCCGCGCCAAGGGAAGCGGGGTTGGTCTTTGATGGTGACGGCGGGAGCGGCGAATCCGCTAGGCGTGATCTGCACGAGCTGCAGAAATGTCTGCAGGCCGCGCAGGACGCCAAGGGTGGTTGGCGCGCTGAGCTTCGCGCCGGAGTCAGTGACGGTCAGTTCGTAGGATTCATCCTCGCCGAGTTTTTGTACGGTCTGGCGGCCGTGGTCGGCGTGGATGTCGAGCGTTGGCGTGGCGCCAGGAGTGGGGCGAAAGGGAATTCCAGTTTGGCGGGAGAGCTGCAATTGGAATCGTTGGACTTCGCGATCGAGGGAGGCATCATGAGCGTCAGTGACTGCAACGGAAAACGATTGCGTGATCGGCAATTGACCGGTGCCCGGCTGTACGCTGGCGGGCATGGGCATGAGGTTGAGTGAGGGTTGGGATTGGCTTAGAGCAAGAAGTGTGAATGGGAAGAAGGCGAGTACGATCAGGAGGCTCCGCATAATGTAAGAGAATCTAACACTCGGGAAGGCCTGGGTGTGGTCAGTGCAGGGCCTTAGGGCGAGATTCGCTTTAGCTTCCTGCCCACTTCGTCATGCTCCACGAAATCTCCGCGCTCGGCGGCCTCCAGTCCGAGATTGACGGCCAAAACGAATGTCGTCAACAACCAACACTTGGCGCCCTCAAGGGCCTGAACGGCGGCTTCGCGGGTCACGGTCGGAAAGTCATCGAGGAACTCGTCAAGGGTTTGTCCGCCTTCCAGGTAATCGAGCAATGACTGAAAAGGAACCCTGGTCCCACCGAAGACGGGCGTGCCCCCGAGGACGTCAGGGTGACAGGTGATCACGCTGTTAGACGAGGGCATAGTTTCAGTCTCCCGCTAAGTCTACTCCGGGATTTTAACCAAAACCAACTTAGTGTCATCTCGCCTAATAAAGGGCGCAAGAAGGTCACTGGCCGCCACTCAGTTCGCGCCGACACTGCGGAGCTTCGCTCGCCGGACAGCCGGGGGCGGCTGTCCCCACATGGCTTCAGTGGCCTCCGCTCAGCTCTCGCACGATGCTGCCGACGAACTGCTTGGCGTCGCCGAAGAGCATGAGCGTCTGGTTGAGATAGTAGAGCGGGTTGTCGATGCCGGCGAAGCCGGGGTTCATGCTGCGCTTGATGACCATGACGGTGTGGGCTTTGTCCACATCAAGGATCGGCATCCCGAAGATGGGGCTTGACTGGTCGGTGCGGGCTGCGGGATTGGTCACGTCGTTGGCGCCGATGATAAGGGCAACGTCGGTTTGGGGGAAGTCGCCGTTGATCTCGTCCATCTCGATGAGGCGGTCGTAAGGGATGTCGGCTTCGGCGAGCAGCACGTTCATGTGGCCGGGCATGCGTCCGGCGACGGGATGGATAGCGAAGCGGACGTCGATTCCCTTTTTTGTAAGCACGTCGTAGAGTTCGCGCACTTTATGCTGCGCCTGCGCGACCGCCATGCCGTATCCGGGAACGATTACGACTGTGTTCGCGGCGGAGAGAATCGAGGCGGCTTCTTCCGGAGTCGCGCTGCGCACGACTCGTTCTTCTTTGCCGGCAGCGGCGGACACCTGCACTTGGCCGAACGCTCCGAACATCACGTTTGCGAAGGAGCGATTCATGGCCTTGCACATGATCACGGACAGAATGAAGCCGGAAGACCCATCGAGCGCGCCCGCCACGACCAGCACTTTACTATTCAAAACGAATCCCAGCAGCGCTGCCGAGAAGCCGGCGTAGGAATTCAGCAGCGAGATGACGGTCGGCATATCTGCGCCACCAATGGGAGTGACCAGCAGCACACCAAAAATCAGCGCCACAATCACCATGATGGGGAACAGTATTGCGTGCGCGGGATTCACCACCAACGCAACCGCCAACCCGAGGGCTCCTGCAAGAACGGAGAGGCTGACGATATTCTGCCCGCGATAGACGATGGGCCGCTGCGGCAGCAACTCCTGAAGCTTTCCCGCGGCGATCAGGCTGCCGGTAAACGTAAGTGACCCGATTATGACTTCCAGCCCGATCTCGCCCATTTGAAACCGCGTGACCGGCGCGGTCCCCACGTAATACTCGGCAATGCCGATCATGGCCGCCGAAAGGGCGCCGAAAGCATGGCTCAAGGCCGTTCGCTGCGGCACCGCCGTCATCTGCACCAGTCCCAGGGGGACACCGACTCCGGCGCCGATGATCAGGGTGATGAGAATCCACTTGTACTGCACCAGTTCGGGGTTGAACAGGGTGGCGATGACCGCCAGCGCCGCTCCGATCTCTCCTGCCAGAACGCCCCAGCGCGCGCTCGCCGGCGAACTCAGAAACTTGAGGGAAAGAATGAAGAGAACGACCGCGGCTATGTAGGCGAAATCGAGATACTGCTGAAGCACGAGCGCGGTCATGATTGTTTCGACCTGCCGGATTTGAACATACGCAGCATGCGGTCGGTAATCAGAAATCCGCCCACCATATTGCTGAAGGATGCCGCCACCGCAATCGCGCCCAGAGCCGTGGTAAGCCGCGTCTCATGCCGCCCGGCGATGATGATGGCGGCCACCACCACGATTGCGTCCAAGGCGTTGGTCAGCGACATAAGCGGCGTGTGGAGCAGCGGGGAAACCCGCCTGATCACTTCAAACCCGACGAACCCGGCCAGAATGAAGACGTAAAGATTAGAAATGAAATCCGCTGGCATGATGGCTCCTTTCGTTCAGCGCTCGTTCCGTATCGATCATTCGTCGCTGAGACACAGCCGCTAATCGCAACCTGATTACTGACTGCTGGGCGCTAGCGCCGGCAGCTTAAAGAACTCGCGCACGCGGGCATTCACCACTTCTCCGCCGGTGGTGATCAGCGTCTCGCGGATGATTTCATCCTGCAGGTTCAATTGCAGCTTGCCGTCCTTCACCATGTAGGTGAGATAGGTCGTAATGTTGCGCGCGTACATCTGGCTGGCGTGGTACGGCACGCTGCTGGCGAAGTTGATAGCACCGATGATAGTCACGCCGTGCGCCTTCACCGTTTCTCCGGTGCGCGTCAGTTCGCAGTTTCCGCCGCGCTCAGCGGCGAGATCAACGATCACCGAACCCGGCGCCATGCTTTTGACCATGTCGGCCGTGACCAGCACGGGCGACTTCTTGCCCGGGATTACGGCGGCGGTGATTACTACATCGCTTTCGGCGACCACGCGGGCCAGCAGTTCGCGCTGACGGGCATAGAAGGTCTCGTCCTGGGCAGTGCCGTAGCCGCGGGCGTCTTGCGCATTCTGGGCTTCGATTGGAAGCTCCACGAAACGGCCTCCGAGGCTCTGGACCTGCTCTTTGGCCGCGGGGCGCATATCGTAGGCGGAGGCGACGGCGCCGAGGCGGCGGGCGGTCGAAATCGCTTGCAGTCCGGCCACTCCGGCGCCGATGACGAATACGCGAGCGGGGGTGATCGTGCCGGCGGCCGTGGTCATCATGGGAAAAATGCGCGGCGAAGTCTCGGCAGCAAGCAGAACGGCTTTGTAGCCGCAGCAAGTGGCCATGGAGGAAAGCGCGTCCATGCTTTGAGCGCGTGTGGTGCGGGGCATGAACTCCACGGAGAATGCGGTGACTCCGGCCTGCGCGATCTGCTGGACAACTTCCAGAGACCCGAGGGGTCGCAGGAATCCGATCAGCACCTGGCCGCGACGCATCAGGGGAAGATCGGCTTTGCCGGTCACGTCATTGGAGCCGTAGCAGAGCACCTGCACCACAATGTCAGCCTTTGCGAACACAGCAGCGCGGTCAGGCAAGATCTTTGCGCCCTTTTCCACGTAGGCTGCGTCGGGGTAGCCCGCCTGCTCGCCCGCGCCGGCTTCGATAACGACCTCAAGCCCCGCCTTGATGAGATTGGGGACGGCGACGGGAACAAGCGCAACCCGCCGTTCTCCGGGATAGCTTTCTTTTGGAACTCCGACGATCAAGCGGCTCGATCCTTTTCGTGCGGGAAAGTCTGCGATGTCCACACGGCGATAAAGGGGAACCGAAAACAGTAACAGATCAGGCGGGGAACTGGAAGATGGAGGCGAACTGACGCACCGCCAGTGGCTGACAACTGTCGAGCTTCGCTCGACCAGACAGCCGAGGCGGCTGTCCCCACATGAGATGTTTACGTTTAGCCGAAGCGGTAGTGCCACACCCTCGCCGCGCCTATCAGATTGGTGTCTTCGCCCAGTGAGGCGAGGGTCAATTCCGTCTTCTCAGCCGGGACGAAGCGGCAGCCGCCGCGAATCACGGCGCGGATGCGGTCGAGAAACAAGGGAGCGCTCTTCATCACGCTGCCGCTCAGCACGATCGCGTCCGGCGTGAACAGGTTAATAAGATTGGCGAGCCCCAGGCCCAGATAGTAGGCCTCATGCTCGATGGCCTGGAGAGCAACTGCATCCCCCTGCTGTGCCAGTTCGCAGATGCGCTTCGCCGTGATGCCCTGGCGAGGATAGGCGGCGGGCGCGTGGCTTTCAAGCCAGGCCACCATGGCAGGACCGGCGGCAAGCGCCTCCCAGCAGCCGCGGAATCCGCAGGAGCAGGCCGGACCGGAGGGATCGAGGACCTGATGGCCGACCTCGGGGTGGGCGCCGTCCACGCCACGGTAAAGCTTGCCGTCAAGAACGATGCCGCCGCCGATGCCGGTGCCGACCGTCACGTAGATCAGCCGCGAGCGATTCCGGCCAGCGCCCCATCCCGCCTCGGCCAGGGCGGCGGCGTCGCCGTCGTTCTCGAGCGCGACGCGGACTTTGAAAATCTCTGCCAGATCCTTGACTGGGCTCTTGCCGCGCCATCCTGGAAGAAAATCCACATCGCCAAACTCACCACGCATGGGATCGACCGGCCCTGTCGATCCGATGCCGATTCCGGTAAGCTCGACGCCTGCGGTCTTTGCGGTCTCGCGCAGCATGAGCGCGATCATTTCGATTCCGCCGGAGTAACGATCAGGATCGGTTGGAGCCTGCGTTCTGGAGAGGACCTTGCCGCTGGCGTCGACCACGCCGACGGCGATCTTTGTTCCCCCGATGTCGAGCGCACCAATCATAGGGACTTGCCTGCGTCAGTCATTTTGATTCGCCTCAAGGAAGAACTTAGATTCCACATTCTTAGCGAGGGAGCGGAATGCCGACCCCCAGCGGCTAAAGCCGCGAGCAATAGTGGCACCTACGGCGCGGCTGAAAGCCGCGCCCTTTCAAAACAGGAAGCGCAATTTGAGTTATTCGCAGCCCGCTAGAACTCTGGGGTCATCGCCTTGGCTTCCTCGAGCGTCATCCGCCGTTTGTTTCTATAGGACAGGTTGGCCATGTGTACTGCGATGGCGGAACGGTAGCCGATCTCGGGCGGAGCGTTCGGCGTTCCGCGGCTGCGGATGCAGTCGACCCAGTTTTGCATATGGTTCTGGTCGTGCGTTTTGCCAAGGGTGGACTCTCCATCGGGACGGTTCACCTTCTCCGGCCAGTACTGCAGCGGCCCATCGAAGTGGTATTCCACAGTGCCGTCGCTCCCGAGGATGCGATTAGCCATGTCGTAATGCCTGTTGCTGAAAGTCGATTGCCAGGTAACGACGATGTCTTTGGGAAAATCCAACGTCACAGCGATTGTGTCAGGAACCTCGCGGCCGTCTTTCTCAGAGAAGATGCCGCCCGACATGTAGGCCGCCGAGGGCAGAGGCAGATCAAGCACGCTCATAATCCAGGAGATCTGATGGACCATGTTTTCGGTGCAATTGCCCCCGGAGAACTCCCAGAACAGCCGCCAGTTGATCAGTTTGAACGGATCAAAGGCGCGGTCGGGGCGGCCGTTGAGAAACGCCGGCCAGTTTACGTTTTGCGTGATGCAATCGGAGGGCACGGGGCGGACCCACTGGCCTTTGCCGTGGGGAGTGTTGCGGCTCATCCACGATTCAACGCTGGTGATCTTGCCGAGCCAGCCGTCTTTGATCCATTGGCGGGCGTCGAAGGTCGCCCCTTCGCTCTCATGCTGGAGGCCGATCTGCACAACCCGGCCTGATGCTTTGGCCGCGGACACGCACTTGTCAGCCTCTGGTATCGACCAGGTCATGGTCTTCTCGGCATAGAGATCTTTGCCGGCGGCCAGGGTGTCCAGGAAATGCCGCACATGACAGTGCAACGGGCTGGCCACGATGACGGCGTCGATATCTTTCATGTCGAGCACGCGGCGATGGTCGTCGAAGGTCTGAATGCCGGGAACCTTATTTTTCGCCTGCTCGCGGCGCCGGCTATAGACATCGGCCATGGCGATAAGTTCGACGTTGTGCACTGAGTGAATCTGCCCCAGCAGGTCCGTGCCGCGATCACCCACGCCGATCATGCCTACGCGAATGCGATCATTGGCACCCAATACTCTCGAAGGCGGATAGGCCAGAACGGCGGCAGTTCCCAGCGCGGCCTGTTTCAGGAATGTGCGGCGGGTTTGCGGTTGAGCGAATCCGGTTTGATCGAGATTTTGATCGGACACGAAATCCTCCTTGGTGGCGGTCGAGACGTAGCAAGCTACGTCTCTGCGGGCGGAGCTACAACGCGTCCGCCTGTTGCAGAAGTTTTTTCATTCCAGCCCAACTTTTGCGCGACGATTCTTCCGGCGAACCGCCGCCGTTCCAATGCGTCTCAAGGCTGACGGCGAAGTGATATCCATCGCGTTTGAGGGCTGTGAATTGGCCAGCCCAGTCGATGATCCCTCCGCCCATCGGCGCCCAGTCGTAGCCCTTGCCCTTTTTGACGGCATCTTTGCAATGGCAGTGGCCGATTCGCTCTTTGGGCAGGAGATTGTAGCCGTCGGGATAAGGAGTTTCGCCGAGTGTGGCGGCATTGCCGGGGTCCCAGTTCAGCATGAGATAGGGAGACTTAACGGCATCGAGCACTTTGGCGGCTTCGGCCCCGGTCGCGGTGTTGCACGCGGGTTCATTCTCCAGCACCAGCGTGATTCCCTTTTTCCCAGCCTTGTTCGCGGCCTGGAGAAGTTTGTCATTGATGGCAGCGCGGTAACGATCCTGGTCGGCGAGCCGCCAGAAATCGAAGCAGCGCACGCGATCGCTCTGAAACGCCTTGGCCATGTCGATGGCCCGGTCCAGAACTTCGTCCTGCTGCGCCAAGGTGAAATTCGCACCGAAACTCTTCCCCTCGCTGAACTTCGATTTTGGAGCGCCCGGCCAGTCGACTTTGAACAGCGGACTGGCGATGTCGGTCACTTTCAACTGGAACTTGTCGAGGATGCGGCGCGCTTCCGCGACCTCTTTCTCGTTAAGGCTGACGATGTTCTTCTTCCACATGCTGCGGAGTTCGATCCAGTGCATGCCGAATTCCCGGGCAGCGACCTCGCAGGCGTGACCAAAATCCTGAGAGATCTCATCGTTGATGACGGCGATGCGGAAGGGCGAAATGGAATCAGGAGGCGGTGAAAGCCGGGATGCGGCATCGGCGGCGGTCATGGCGATCATTCCCCGCAAAAATTCGCGACGGGCAAACTGCAAGGGCATGACTGCTCCTCGAACGACGGTTGGGATAGCAATGAAGGGCGCAAACAAATCTACCACCATCGAAACGGGCGAGGCTAGTTGGAGGGCGGGAGGGATTCGATAAGGGCAGCTCCGTGGGAAATTCTAATTGCAGATTGCAGATTGATCCCGGGTTTGAAATCTGCAATCTGAAATCTTCAATCTGCAATCCGATTGATGAATCTGGCGGCGCAGCGGAGCTTCGCTCCGCCGGACAGCCGAGGGCGGCTGTCCCCACATGTGCAACTGCAAGGTCCAGAGGATTGAGCGCAAAACAAAACGCCCCAGACTCAATTTAAGTCTTGGGACGTCTGTTGATCAGCCCTCCCCCAAGTGCTGCTCAAGAACAACTCTAAGCCTGACCCCCGAATCCGGTAAATGGCTCACCGGTGCTAAGGCATGGCACCAACGGAGGGCCTAGAAAGCTGTTTTGCGCGCAAAACAAAACGCCCCAGACTCGATTTGAGTCCCGGGACGTCTGTTGATCAGCCCTCCCCCAAGTGCTGCTCGAAAACAACTCTAATCCTGACCCCCAATCCGGTAAATGGCTCACCAGTGCCATATATGGCACGAAAGTGGGGTAGCAATAAAACGGGCAGAAAAACCGGAACAAACCCGGTGATAGCGGCAGGCGCCGCAAGTTTACGAACGGCATCCCTGACCCATAAAATGACCCCTGAGCCGCCGTCTGCCGTCATCCCTCTCTGGAGACCGCGAATGTCCCTACACAGCACGCCACGCCGAGATTTCCTTCGACTATCCGGCGCTGGGATCGCCGGAGCCGCCTGGCAGTCCGGCTCCACGCAAGCGCAATCAAATTTACCCTCGCCAAACTCGGGCGCCCATGATGTAAGGGCCTTTGGTGCCGTCGGCGACGGCAAAACCATCGACTCCCCTGCCATCAATCGAGCCATCGAAGCCGCGGTCGCAGCCGGGGGAGGCAGGGTGCTGTTCCCCGCCGGAACCTACCTCTGCTATTCGATTCACCTTAAGAGCAAGGTCGGTCTGTACCTGGAGCAAGGGGCGACCATCATTGCGGCCGATGCGAGTTCCTCCGGTTCTGGCGGATATGACCTGGCCGAGCCCAAGAATCCATGGGACGCCTACCAGGACTACGGCCACAATCACTGGCACAACAGTCTGATCTGGGGCGAGGGACTGGAGAATGTCTCTATTCTGGGTCCAGGTCTCATCTGGGGCCGGGGGCTGAGCCGAGGCTCCGGGCCAGGGCCGGCGGCCGAGAACCCCGGCGTTGCCAACAAGGCCATCAGCCTAAAGAACTGCCGAAACGTCACACTGCGCGATTTTTCGATTCTCAAGGGAGGACACTTCGGCGTCCTTGCCACCGGCGTGGACAACTTTACAATCGACAATCTGAGAATTGATACCGACCGCGACGGTATTGATATCGACTGCTGCCGCAACATCCGCGTCTCCAACTGCTCCGTCAATTCGCCGTGGGACGATGCCATCTGCCCCAAGAGTTCGTTTGCGCTTGGTTATGCGCGAGCGACCGAAAATCTGACCATCACCAATTGCTACGTAACCGGCATCTACAAGCTGGGTACGCTGCTCGACGGTACATTCCAGCGCTTTGATCCTGCCGAACGGGCGCACGGAACCGGCCGCATCAAGTTTGGGACCGAATCGAACGGGGGCTTCAAGAACATTACGGTTTCCAACTGTGTCTTCGAGGGCTGCTACGGCCTCGCGTTGGAGAGTGAAGATGGAGCGCTGCTGGAAGATGTGGCCATCACCAACATCACGATGCGCGACGTCCTTGTTCCCTTGTTCCTCCGGTTGGGCAGCCGCATGCGCGGGCCGGACGGCGTGGCCGTGGGAGCGATGCGCCGCATTCTGATCAGCAACCTCGTCTGCTCCAACGCCGAGCCTGGAATCTGCTCGATCCTTAGCGGCATTCCCGGCCACAGGATTGAGGACATTCAGTTGAACGACATCTACATCCAGCATCGCGGCGGCGGCACAGCCGAAGACGCGGCGATTCAGCCCGCGGAAGAGGAAAAGGAATACCCCGAACCCACCATGTTCGGGCCCACGCCGGCCCACGGGATCTTCCTCCGCCACGTAAAGAATATTTCGGTCAGCAACTTGGAGATCAGTTCTCTGCAGAAGGACCTCCGCCCCGCGTTCGTCGCGCGCGACGTCGAAGGTGCCGACTTTTTCCGCATCCGCGCACCCTATGCGAAGGAGGTTCCAACGTTTGCACTAAGAAACGTCCGTGACTTCAGCGTTGCCCGGAGCAAGAACGTCCCCGACACGCAGGTCGATCACGCGGATCAGCGGACGTTCTAGATTGCAGGGAAGTGGTTTCAAAAAGAGTCGCCGACTGTCCAACGTTTGCAATCTGGTATAGCATCCATTGGCACGAGGTTCACGATGACAACGAACGCAACCCCTCTGCGAAATGAGGTGCCCGGAGTAGCCCACCAACCGCACGCAGCAAACGGTCTGGCAATTGTGCGGGTGACCATCGGGGCAATGTTGATATGGGTCTTTTTTGAGAATCTGGGAAAAGGCCTGTACACACCGGCGGGTTACGCGGGTCTGATCAATTACTACATTAAGGCGAGCCACTCGCCAGCTGCATGGAAAGCGGTGATGGGCCTGGCGGCAAGCCACGCCTCGATGGCGGCTCCTATGCAGGCCCTGACCGAGATCTCTCTCGGTATCCTGCTCGTCATCGGTCTGCTTACCCGACCGGCCGCCTTTGTGGCTTTTCTGTATCTCGGCAGCCTTTGGATTTCGGAGTGGGGCACCGCGTGGATCTGGGAACTGCTGGTTCCGGTGCTGGCTTCGCTGGGGGTCGCTATCGGCAGTGCCGGCCGGAGATGGGGCGTTGACGCCTGGCTGGCGCAACGGTGGCCATCGTCGCCGTGGTGGTAATCGGGGTGGTGATCGGGGCCAGAATCACTTGAATCACGATCACGTGCGCGTGTCCGTTATCATCCCCACCCATAATGAAGCGCAGGCGATTGAGCGCGTTTTAGCGGATCTCCCGTCCGATCTCACGACGGAGGTCATTGTTGTCGACAGCAACTCGACTGACGGGACACCCGAGATCGCCGCGAGAATGGGAGCCCGCGTCGTTCAGGAACCGCGCCGCGGATATGGGCGAGCGTGCCTTACCGGACTGGCTGCTGCAAATTCCCCTGACGTGGTTGTGTTCCTTGATGGCGACTACAGCGATCGGCCCTCTGAACTGCCGGTTCTTTTAGCGCCAATCACTGAGGGGCGTGCCGACATCACGCTCGGGTCCCGCCTGCACGAGCGGCGTTCTGCTGGGGCGTTGCCTTGGCATCAGGTGTTTGGGAATCGTCTCGCCGCCAGCCTGATCAGGCTTCTGTACGGAGTAGAAATCACTGATCTCGGCCCGTTTCGCGCGGGCCGGGCAGAGGTATTACGCGCGCTCGCGCTCGAAGAGACCACCTACGGCTGGGCAGTCGAGATGATCCTCAAAGGCGCCCTGGCTGGATTCCGCATTGTGGAAGTCCCGGTGAGCTACTATCCGCGTATCGGAAAATCGAAGATCAGCGGTACGCTGAAGGGCACGGTCGGCGCTGGCTGGTTCATTCTCAGCTTGATCGTGCGCTATTATTTCCGACGGCGCGGGATTCCTGCAAACCGCGCGCCGCAATCGTGAGCGTTGCGATGCGAGTCGGGGCAAACTACGGGGGAACCTGGGGACAGATTTGCTCTTCGAGCGAGATCCCACGTTTTGCCAAAAGCAGGCAAGCGTGGGCCACCCCATGGTCGAAAACGAGTCTTCCTCTTTTGAAAAGGGATTCAATGATCATTGGACGCAAAGGGGAACACACGATGACAATAGAGCGGGCCCGGGCGGCACTGATGAAGCTCGAACGGCGAGGCTCGGTGGAAAAAGTGTTGTTACTCGTTGAGGTCAGGACGAATCCTGCTCTTGCAATGGATACTGGTTACCAACGAACGTTCAACGGATACTACAAAATGGGACGGAGGAAGGGCGCATTCTATCGGCATTTCTTCTCGATGCTCCGGGAGTCTGCTCACGCTCCCTCTCCTCCCTCCCTAAAGACAACCCTGCAGAACCTATATGCCAATACCGGAGAGAGGCACCTTTCTTTCGGCACGAAAATGCTGGCGACGATCGCTGACGATGCCGTCATTTTCGACCGGAATGTAGCGGACTACTTTGGCGTAGCTTCCACTCCGTTACCCCGTCGGGATTGGCTTTCTGAGGCACTTCGACGATACGAGGGAATTCGGCTAGGAATCCAAGCGTTCACGCTGACGCCCGAGTGGCAGGAGATGCGAGCGCTTTTCGATCAGAAATTTCCCAAGGCCGCCCATTTCTCGGAAATCCGAAAAGCCGACCTCATCATTTGGGCCGCTTACGAGCCGTGACGGTACACGGATGGGTGGGGCAGTTCTACAGCCGGACAAAGTCTTCCTGCCGCTCTTTCGTGTTTTCGGGTCGTTGACCCCGAATCGATCTTCACGCGTCCCTCGCCCCCGAAAAACACAAGGTCCCTCCACTCCGCAGATCATCGCTTTGCGATGATCTGCTCCGGTCGGGATGACAGAGTTGGGAGATCTGAACATCCCCACTCAAGCCAAAACCGGGCTTGAGTGGGCCACCGGTCATATATTATTGCCCCAACAACTTATGAAATCTTCAAGCGACACCTTGGTGCGTTCGTCAGGCAGGGACCGTGTGCTGGTCATCATGGCGAAGGCACCGAAGCCGGGCGCGGTCAAGACCCGGCTGGCGGCCATCCTTTCTCCGGCGGCTGTTACTGCTTTCTATTGCTGCCTTCTGGACGACACCCTCGCGCTGGCACGGTCATTGAGCGATGTGGAAGTTGCCATCATGTGCCCAGACTCGGACGTAAACGAGCTGGCGCAATGGGCTGGCAGTGACGTAACCGTCGTCGCGCAGAAAGGTGAAGGTCTTGCGGCAGGGCTCACGTCGGTGTTTGCACACTTCGTGGAAGGTCATCAACGACCCACCATTGCCTTCAACAGCGACAGCCCACACCTGCCGCGTTCTGTTCTCGAAGACGCATTCGAAACGCTGGCCGCACATGACATGGTCGTAGGGCCAACGCACGACGGAGGTTACTATCTGGTAGGGGCAAAGGCTTCTCATCCCACGCTTTTCGCACACGACGGAATGGGCACCAGCAGCGCGCTGGAGAGGCTCCTATTGCGCGCCCGAGCGCTTGAGCTTTCCGTAGGTCATGCAGCTCCTTTTTACGACATTGATGTCGTTGACGACCTGACTCGCCTGGCAGAGGAGTTGCGGCTGGCTCCGGCAAGGGCGCCACGCACGGCGGCGTGGCTTAAAGAGTGGGAAAGATTATGTGGAGCGGGCACTCCTGCCCGCTAGCTCTTGCCGCCGCAAGCAAAGCGGGCAGGAGTGCCCGCTCCACATACAAGCTCCACATACAGACCTTTTGGCGGCACAATTACGAACGGGTACGGGAGAACTGTGAAGGTCACCCCCGAGTGGAGAGTGTACATACTCGGCGCCACGTTGTGCGTGGCGCTAACGATCTGCTCGCGCAACTTCGGTGATCGGGGTGGACCGTACTTCATGGCCTCTTTGACGCTCGCGGGCATTGCGTACCTGTTAGCCATCCGTGAGTTTTTCGCAACGGCAGGATTTCCGCGCCACGTCATCGTCATGGGGCTCGTCCTGGCTGCCGTGTGGCACATTGAATTTCTTCGACTGCCCCCGGGGAGCGATGATGATATCCACCGCTATGTTTGGGATGGCCGCCTGCAGAGGCTCGGCTACAACCCCTATCTTGTCGTTCCCAGCGATCCTGCCGTTAAGGGGCTGCATACCCCGGAAACCCGCACCTTGAACAACCCGGATCTACCGAGCCCATATCCAGCAGGGGCGCAGTTATTCTTCCGCGCCGTAACCGCCATTCACGAATCCACTTTTGCGATGAAAGTATCATTTGTGGTTTGCGAGTTCGCAATTGTTTTCGTGTTGTTCGATGTGCTGCGTGGTAAGCAGGGAGCGCACCTGGTTCTGGCGTTCGCCTGGAACCCACTGTTGGCCATTGAGGTGGCCGGGAGCGGTCACGTCGATATTTTTGGCGCGTTGCTGTTGGTGATATCGGTCGCAGCGCTCGCGCGCAGTTGGCGTGCGATCGCAGCCCTGACGTTTGGGCTAGCTGTTGCTGTGAAATTCTTGCCGATTGTATTGCTGCCCCTCTACTGGAAGCGGGTGCGCATTCGCGACGCGGCGCTGGCGGGAGTCGTGGTCGGACTCCTGTACGCGCCATTTCTCAATCATGGCCGCATTCCGATCGGCTCGCTGGGTACGTATGTGCAGACTTTCCGTTTTAATGGTCCCGTGTTTGCCGCACTCGATCGCGTGGCGTCTCCGCAGTTGCTAGCCGGGCTGGCAGTGCTCGTCGGGATGGTGACTGCAACCTGGCAAAGAACAAGAAGCTCGGCGGCCGAGGTGTCTCCGGACCAATTTGCCTGGGCGCCATTTGCTTGGCCCATGGCAGCATCTCTTTTGTGCGCACCCGCTGTATTCCCCTGGTATCTTCTCTGGCTGCTGCCATTTCTGACGTCGGTCTCGACGCTGCTGATCATTATCTGGACTGTGAGCATCGGCCTCACATACGTCCAATGGCACTTGCGGGCGCTCGGGCGTCCGTGGGGGACGCTTCCGGGTTGGGTCATGCTGGTGGAATACGGATGCGTGGCAATCGCAGCCGCGATTATCGCTTTGCGGCGGATTAGCCGATCGGCCGCACTACAATGCTCAGCGGACCGGTAGGGTGAAGGCAAGCGCACCACTCACGATTTGTGCATCCAGGAGTGTTTGTGCGTCATCATCAACATGCCAAAGTATCGATCAATACCTTGGTCCAATACACTTGTTTTTTCAGCTATGGCTTAATCGCAACTGTTAGACCGTCCGAAGGAGGACCCTCCATGACAAAGTTGGGCCGTTCAACAACGATCTGTTGCCTATTTTTTGGGGTGCTGGTCCTGGCTGCAAACTCTTGGGCGCAAGAGCGTCCGCCAATTCTCGAAAAAATCGCCAAAACATATGGTCTCGATTCGTATGGGCAAATCGAGGCTATCCGCTACACCTGGAACGGGGAAATTCCCGGTTTATTCAAAGTTGCTCACGCATGGGAGTGGGAGCCAAAGACCGGCAAGATCACGTACGAAGGGAAGGACAAAGACGGCAAGCCGGTTAAGGTTACCTATGACAGCTCACAGCTCAGCAGCCAATCCGACCAGGTGAAGAACGAAGTCGAACCGGCTTTTGTAAATGACAACTATTGGCTTCTATTTCCATTCCGCGCTTACTGGGACAAGAGCGCCACGGTCACCGACGAAGGCATGAAGAAACTGCCGGTGGGCAGCGGTTCGGCCGAACTGGTCTCAGTGAAGTATCCCGCGGAAGCCGGCGGTTACACACCCGGCGACACCTGGGACCTCTATGTCGGCAAAGACAAGCGCGTCGAGTGCCTGGTCTACCACCGCGGCGGGCCAAAAAAGCCGAGCCTCGTGACCGCAACCTGGGCAGGCTACAAAAAGGCAGGCCCCCTGCTGATCTCAACGGAGCACCGCGGCACCGCCGATGGCAAGCCCTTGCACATATTCATTTCAGACGTGGCAGTGAAACTGACAGGCTCGGATCAGTGGGTGAAGGCGCAATGAGCGATAGGGGTCTGTTTTGAACATGTGATATCGTTCGTCGCGAGTCAGGCTATCTGGCGATCACGAGAGTCGTGCAGGAACTGCTCAGTTTGGGCATATCGCGATTTGCGGCAATGCGGATCTCGAGCCGTGGACGCTCGCCCCGAATGATCGGACAATAAGAATCAGGATGTAGTAATGCATCTTGCAAGCGTCGCCGTCCGGCACATCCGCCGTGGCATGAGTCCCGGAACTCGCAAGGCTCGCAAGCATGTGGAAGTGTCCGAGCCTGCTCGAAGGGGGTTGAGCTCAGAATGTTGACGCCTGCGGCGATCAAATCTGAAAGCAGCTCACCCGATCCCGGCCAATAGACGCAGGGTTGCGTCGTGGCTCTTGGTGTCACCCGTACGGTGCTTCGGCCGCAACCTGTTCGAAGCGGTGGGAGTCCCGCCATGGCGCGAACCAGCGGCTCGCCAATAGCGATTACGTCAGTCTCCTCAAAGAGGCGCCGGAACCCTTCCCAGTACTCATCGTAGCTCAGGGCATAGACGTCCGATCGCACGGCTTGGTACACATTCACTCGCAAAGGAGCGTCAAACTGTTTGGCTGCTCGCGCCACATGCGCTAGACGCAAATAGTTCGACTTCATCATGACGGCGATGATGGTGACAGGAATTCCCAACCTCACACATCGTTCTGCTTGTTGATGGATGAGTTCCCAATTGCCGGGTCCGCGCTGTGCATCCTGCTCGGCTTGTGTGGGGTAGTCGAGAGAGAACTCGATGTCATGAAAGGCTCGCAGTTCATGGTCTTCCAGAACAGCAACACTATGACCGTTGGAAGTGATGGTGAGCTTCACGGGCTGCGTGCGCAGGTATCCCAGTATCGCCTTGAACTCCGGATGCATGCCGTTCTCGCCTGTACCAAGATTCACCGATCGCACGGGGAGTCGCTCCACGACCGCCTTCACTTGATCCAGGGAGAGACGGTCGGCGCGAGTCGGGTCGCGGTAGCAGAACGCGCAGGCGAGATTACACTCGTTGGTGAGCCCGAGCCCAAGGGAGATTCCGCCATCCAGCGTCACACCGCCAGCTGGCTTCGAGGACGAGGGTTCGGTGACGTTGTTCATGCACCCTCCTTCATCGAGCCTGCGCGCCGTGCCAGGAAGTGCGTATAGCGGGCGACTGCGGCAAATTCCGGTCGGCGACCCAGTTTGCGCTCCAGTTCTAAAATCCGGTCGTACTCAGCACTGAGCGAAATCCGTGGGGACAAATAATCCGCAATGACCCGTACTCCGCGCTCCGCAATCACTGCGAGAGACGCGGTTTCCAACAGGGCGTGCAGATTGTCTGGCCTGAACAATCGCACCCTGCCCCCATACAGAGCCTCATTGCCCCACTGAGCGATCAGGTTATGTTCCGCTGCCGTCAAATCTCCCGCATGGATGGCCGCTTTTAATACTTCGCCGGCATGGTTGCGAACAAGAACAGACAGTATCGCCGATGAGTCTCGCAACCCGCGTGCTACACCTCGCAAAACAGCACCTGGGTCGTCGACAAACTCCAGGATGTTGTGGCAAAGAATTACGTCGAACGATTCGGGATCGAATAAGTTCGCCACTCTGTCGGCGTCACCAGGTTTAAATTCGATTCTCTTGCTAATTCCTGCTCGCATTGCGGCGCGTTTCGCGATGTCTAACATCGCCGGAGAGGAATCCACAAGCGTGACCTCAAATCCAAGTCGCGCGAGGCGCAACCCGTTCGCTCCCGTGCCGCACCCGAGATCAAGAGCGCGCAGCAACCGTTTGGAGCGTGGCGGGGGCAGAAATTCGTGCAGGCTCGCAAATGCCAAATCGAGACGTAACCGGCCTTCGGGGGTCTTGAGATAGGCGGCGTACTTGTCCGCTCTGCTCTGGAAGCGTTGGCTGTCGGCGTTGGCAGCTATCTTCTTCATGCACCACTCAGGCGAGTCGCTCCGATCGACTCGCAGCTGAGAACCAGAGCGTATACCGAAGAGATTAGGAACGACAAGTCTTAGAAAGTCGGCTTCTGGAACGCGATTTTGCGATCTCAACCCGGCTGGTTGCTTCCAACCTACTCGACGTCAATGGCGGCGATCTCATAGTCTTCAATCTGGGGAACGGTGAAGCGCAACAGCTCCCCCTTGAGTTGGAAAGGGATGCTGCTCTCGGCGCGCAATAGTTGGATCGACTTGACCTTTACTCCTGTGGGCAACCTCATGCTGACGGTTTGCGGACCCAACGGGTAGGCAGAGTCCAGCCAGCCATGATGCGCATTAGGGTTTGTGTAGTTGAGCAGGTGCACGGCATAACCAGGAGTGGTCTCCCAGGCAAACAGCTCGACGAATCCGTCACCCTCCACGTGCACCATACTTTCGTCCCGGCAAATCCAGCGAATGGTGTTGTGCAGGAGGCGCAGCAAATCGGTTTGACCGGTAAGCCAGTAAGTCCGTTCGATGTCTCCCGGAAAGTAGGCAAGTCGGCTGGAGCGAATTTCGCGCAGCACAACCGCTGGCTCATCCGTGTGCGAGACGGGTGGGTACGCCAATTCTGGTGGATACTGCACGAAACCAGGGACCACTGTCAGCACCGGGTCTTGCACTGGTTTCACCGGAACTCGGTTTTGCGCGCCCGGAATCCAGTTCGTATTCGCGAAGCCAGCAAGGATCGGATGAGTGCGCTCAATGCGCCCGTAGTATGCATTGCCATTGGTGCCGACTACATCCCCGGCCTTGCTGATGCCGAGCAGTTCGGCTAGGCCAAACTGCGACCGCTGTTTGAGGTTCTCGTCATACAGGCTGGTCTCAAAGCTTGCCATAATCGAACCGCCGGCGGACACGTAACTACGAATCTGCTCGCATTGCCGGTCGCTAAGCATGGCAATGTTCGGCAGCAGAAGCGCACGGTATTTCGTGATCCGTGCCAAATCGAGTCGATCTTCGTGCACGAAGTCGAAGGCACAGCGGCCGGCGAGCAAAGTCTCATAGATGCCGTGAGTCGTCTCGCGCATGTAATGGTGCGAGTGGGCAGCCGCAGTACCCTGATAAAGAAGCTGTGTACTCTGGCCGATCACGACGCCGATGTTGGCGATCGAGCGCCGCGGCTTCAGATGAGAATCGTGCCTTGCGGACCAACGGAAGTAATCAGAACCGACCTCCTGCCAACGGCGATCCTCCCCGAGACCGGCCTCGGAACCAATGAAGTGGTAGAAGAGCGCCATGCCGCTGGCCAGGGTCTCGTTTAGCCACATCTTCGCTTCACGGGCGCTCTTAGAGGCATTGCGCCAACGCACGATCCCTGTTGAGTAAGCGGCCGTGACGTTAGCGGCAAACTTGCCATCCATCACGGCACTGCACACGCGGCCTTGCAGACTGCATCCCCAAACGGCAGGATCGTCGTACGTACGACCCTGGTTATCGGCTTGAAACCAGACTGCTCTTTTGCCGAGAAGATCCAGATTGGGCCCGCAGCGTACATTGCCACCCAGGTTTGCGAAGTAAAAGCTGTCGTGCTTTTTCTCCTTCGCAATCGCGTCATACTTATGCCATAACTCCAGCACGCGATCATTAAAGATGCGCCAATAGGCCGGCGTGTTTGGTGGCGGCAGTTTGCTGCATATGGCGCAATGGCAGTCAGGCAAGTTGCCAATCGGTGGCCATCCATTGGTGTAGAAGCAATCCACATCATAGAGTGAATTGACCTCGCGCATGATGGCCGGGACATAATCGTCCATATAGCTGGTGAACATGCAGGTTCGGAAGAGCCGCGGCTCTTCGTTACTGAACTGTACAGAACCATCTGCATCTCGCATGGCCCATTCGGGATGAGCCTCGAGTGCATCGCCCCAGTTCAGGTCTGGACTCATGCGAGCAACGACACGCATTCCTCGTTTCTTGGCGGCGGCAACACATTCGCCGAAAAAATCGCGGCCATTCAAGAACTTCCCCGGCCGATGGAACTTCACCTTTGACGGATAAAACGCGAGAATGCCGGTGACACTGATGAAGACTATGTCTGCGCCGGCCGAGTGCCAATAATCCGCCCATTGCTCGATATTCATCACTGCAGGGTCGTGCTCGGTCATGTTGCTCTGGCCGACGCGCCGAATATTCTGCTGCCACGGCAGGGTGTTTGGATCGATCGGAGCCAGGCGCGGCGGCAGCGCAACAAGCTTGGGCATGGCGCTGCTCCCTGCGACCTCGGCAATACTTTCACCCGCGAGCACAACATCTTGGGGGAGTGCCTTGATCGCTGCGGCCAGCGGAAGGGACGCTACGCCAGTCTTAAGGAAGGTGCGCCGATTGAGCATGGAGTCCCTATTATTGCTGAAAACTGAGAAGAACAAGAAGAACAAGTAGACGGCGATGGGGCGTTCATTGTCGGAATGGACCCGCACCACTGATACGGCGTCACAGATTGGCACGGTGCGTGAGCTCGTTTCGCGCAATCTTTCCCGGTTTCAGGCCGCAGGAATGCTGAAGGTCGAGGAACGGAACGTCGTAGTGACCGGTCTGAAAGCCTTGGAAGCCGAGCTGCAATCGCCCGAATAATCCACCCCGATCCACCCCCTTTCGCCGTCCTAGCTCATCTTCGAATGCCGTGACATAAGTCATCGGCATAGTTCCGGCATTTCGATATCTTCCGAATATGGCCTGCAAGGAGCAAACGAGGAGGATACCGATGGCAGTCATGACAGCGAAAACCGTGCGTGAGTTGGCCGTAGAAAATCCAGCAACAACTCGCATTTTTGAAAAGTTCGGAATCGACTATTGTTGCGGTGGCACTCAGTCCCTGGAGCAGGCTTGCGAGAAAGCCAATGTTTCGATCGATCAAGTTCTGGATACCTTCGAAATGGCAGAAGAGACGGCACGTGCAGCCCAGGAAGTGCGCGACCGGAACCGAGAACCGCTGAGCGAACTTATCGCGCACATCAAGAATACTCATCACAAATACACGCGCGAGGAAATCGTGCGTCTCACGGCCCTGCTGCAGAAGGTCTGCTCAGTTCACGGAAAGAACCATCCGGAGTTGTTCGAGATCCAGGGCACGTTCAAGGGCTTGGCGCAAGAGCTCACGACTCACCTGATGAAGGAAGAGATGGTGCTGTTCCCCTATATTGAAAGAATGGAGGAGGCGGTGATCCAGAAAGAACCCGTGCTGCCGGCGCCGTTCGGAACCGTGCGGAATCCCGTGGCAATGATGGAGCACGAGCATGACTCCGCCGGCAATGCTCTGCGTTGGATGCGCAAATCGAGCAACGACTTCACCGCCCCCGCCGATGCCTGCGTAAGCTACCAGACGCTGTATAAGGCGCTGGCGGCCTTCGAAGCTGATCTGCACCAGCACATTCACTTGGAAAACAACATTCTGTTCCCCCGTGCGATCGTGATGGAAAGGGGGCGTTGAGAGAAGACACTATGTCTGCACCGCTATTTAGAATGGGAGGAGGAAACGTGGAAACGGTGATTGAGCACCATGTCAATTCAACATCGAGCGGCATGACTCCCAAGGTCCAGTTCGTCCATCGAGATAGCGACAAATCGGAGCGCCGGAAAAAGCTTGTGCGGCGCGAGACGAAGGACTTCTCTCAACGTATTCGCCTCGCCGTACAAACCGTATTCCTCGTCCTGAACATCTGGCTCGGTCTGCAGTTCTATCTTTGGGTTCGCTGGGCCGAAACCGGGGGCCGAACAGCCGCAGTCTCGCGACCCGCAGGCGTTGAAGGGTGGTTGCCAATTGAAGGTATGATGCAATTCAAGTATGTGGTCGCGAGCGGGCAATTGCCGAGATTGCATCCTGCCGCCTTCTTCCTCTTCGCTGCTTTCACGCTCAGCTCGCTCCTTTTTCGGAAGTCATTCTGCGGCTGGATATGTCCGGTCGGAACTGTTTCTGAATATCTCTGGAAACTCGGGCGGAAGTTATTTGGTCGAAACTTCCCACTCCCGCGCTGGATGGAACTCGCGCTCCGTTCGTTGAAGTACTTTCTTCTGGCTTTCTTCGTTTACGCCGTAACCATGATGTCGGCCGCAGCGATTGCCGAGTTTGTCGCCAGCCCTTATGGGCTGGTGGTCGATGTCCGCATGCTCAACTTCTTCCGATTCATAGGGGCCACAACCGCCTATGTTTTGGGAGGGTTGGTATTGGCATCGGTCCTCCTCCAGAACTTCTGGTGCCGTTATCTGTGCCCTTACGGCGCTTTGATGGGACTGATCTCCATGTTCAGTCCGGTGCGTATTGAACGCAGTGAGAGTGCGTGCATCGATTGCGCCAAGTGTGCCAAGGCTTGTCCTTCAGCGCTTCCGGTCGATCAACTCATCCAGGTTCGTTCCGCGGAATGCATGAGTTGTTTGGAGTGCGTAGCTGTGTGCCCCGCCTAAGACGCGATCTCGCTACAACTCGCCGGGCCGCTAAGACTGCAAGGGGCCGTGCCAGCATGGCGCCTCGCTGCCGGGATCGCGGTCATCTTTTTCGGCCTGGTTGGATATGCAAAATTGAGTAACCACTGGCAAACTCATTTGCCTCAGGAAGTCTTCCTGAAGCTCGTTCCGGCCGCAAACGAGCAGCATCATCCAATGATAGAAGAACACGGTGAGTGAAAGGATGCACAATAGCGCGGGAAGAGCATCAATTTACAAGGAGCACATCCGGATTGAGGACGATGTGGTTTTCCGGCCGCAGGACTGACCCTATCGCACACCGACAAGGCGGTCACCGCTGCTGAAGTGGCGGCACGCAGAAAAATAGGCCCTCGTTCGGGTTAGTACTCTGGACGGTCCCTGGCGGCATAACGACTCCTGCGACTTTTGGCCCATTGAGACTACTATTACATCAAGAGCAAGTCCTGATTGTGGCACTAACGAGTATCGTGATGCCCTCCGTTTGACAAATCGAGGCATCGAAGCGCATTCGGAAGTTTTCAAGCCCAACGTTTTCGATCCATCGAAGGCCCGTAAACGACTTTGAGGCCACCAACAAACCCTAAGTTTGGACGAACAGCGGGGTAGGGGCTATACTCCGCCCATCGTGGATGCGGACAACCCTCCCCCTCGCCTGATCCTTCTCGGACATCTGGCTATAACGGTTCCCGTAATCGCAGCCATTCCGCTGGTTGTTCTTTGGGGCATTTATCAATTCGGCCCATCACTCTGGCCGTACTACGTGACAGGCGGATTAGCCCTCGCATGGCAGTGGTACTTGATAGCATTTCCACGCTGGAAATAGAAGCGGTCTTCAGGACAACCAGGCGGAAGATGTAGCACGACGCAACGGCTTGGTGTGGCCTGGAACTGGGGCAATCGGCTCGCTTGCACTTCATACGACGGCTGCTGCTGTGTGCGGCATTCACATCGGCCCGTGGCTGCTGAGCCGCTGGTTCGTGTGGATATTACCTGTAGTCGGAAGCTCGCCCAGCACTCCCAGAGCAGACTATTGGCTACAACATCTGGAATTGGTCAGTATCATTCCAGCCTTGGTTCTCGGTGTTGTGGTCGCTCGGTACTTTGAGAAGCTCGCAGCGTGGGCTTGGGCTGTGCCGACGATCATTCTTTCGTACAAACTGATGACATTCACCGACGCCAACGCATCTGTGCTTGCTTCAGCCGATTCATGGTCTCGCTTCTCCTACTATTTTGTAATCCAACCGCACATGCCGACGTTCTCCAACTTATTCTTGAGCGGCGACCCGGTTCGTGTTGCGCAGCAAATCGACGTGACAATTCCGTTTTATTCCGGCATTGCATACAGCGTTGGAGCACTATTGACGAAGTACAAAGCGATTGACAGGCTCGTTAGCAGTCTCCGACGTGAGCCAGAACCGGGAGTATTTGGCCCAGAGGAAGCTGAGGTTGAACGGATTACGGACGCCAAAGAAGACCCAGCCCCCAGCAAATAGTCGCAGTTCTTCCCGATGCACCGAGTGAGTTGTGCTTCGAAGTCGTAATCGGATGCTCAGAAGTCCACTTTCCTCAAGAGCGCACGACAGCCCCGTGGCTGGGATGTTGAGGCCAGGGTCTCATCACGTGCCAGCAGATCTGCAGCAGGTTGCGATGAACTGATCTGTAAGCTTCTGAGAGGGATGGAGCCGACGAGCGGACTTGAACCGCTGACCTGCCGATTACGAATCGGCTGCTCTACCAACTGAGCTACGTCGGCCTGTGACGATTCTAAATGCGCAGGCGCAAAGCGTAAAGAAGCGCGGGGATGAATTCAGTCGCACCAAGAAGAGAGTATCTTTCCAGATCACTGCCGGCTTCCCCTTCATTACTTTCGTGACCTTCGGTGCGGGCCCACCATCCAAGTAGCATTGCCTTAGCACGACATTTTCAGAGCAGTGGGCTGTTAGGGATGCCGCCGAATAGGAGCAGAATCAGGCGGGGACGTTCTGATCTTCGAGAGTGGCCTGCGAGAATCCTTCGCTCGACTGGAAACAGCCCACATTTCTTCGTTGCCACCCGTTCCTGGCTGTAACTATCGATCACTTGGGCTCAGGCCCTGTCCACTGACTCACGCTCACTCACGCGAGTGATCGATCCTCCCGAAAGCTACGCCGCGCGCTGCCCCACCATCGCGTCGTATTCCTGTTGCGACTGGCCGGGCAGAAGCACCCACATGGTATAGACGCCGATCGCGGTCCCAATCGGGATATTGAACAGCGAGATGAACGCAAGTACCAGCGCAACGATCCGCGCCCAAGGTTCGCGCTGCAGCAACCCCCATCCAGCGAAGAATCCACAGGCAGACTTGGCCAGGACGATGATTCCGATCGTGCTCAGCAATGCGCTGAGGAATCCGGTGGGCACTTGCGGCGGCGCTCCCATTTCGTGCAAATGGGCAAACAGAGTGTTGGCAAGAACCAGCAGAATCAATCCGGCAACCGCGTTAAACGCGGAGATCGCCAGCCAGAAGATTCCGAGAAGGTGCACATGTTGTTGCACGCGGCCCGTGACCGATTGCGCGGCCAGCACCGGCCCTAGAATCGGCTTGCCGCACTTACTGCAAAATGCCTGTCCCGGTTGTACGGCCACGCCGCATCCATCGCAGAACATGTGTGCCTCCCACGATTTCGAATGAGTTTACAAATACTCTCAACAGCTGGTACGAAGAACGCGCAGTACACGTTCCTCTTCGAGAGCTCGTTAGCTCACAGTTTGCATCCGCACCCAAATCGAAAAATGCAGAAACGAAAAGGCCACCCGGCAACTGGGCGGCCTCTTCTTCAAGGGAGAATAGTTCCAACGGAGGCTTTGAAATTCCGTCAAAACTTTCTGGCGAAATCTTATGAGCCTAAAAACGGGGGTGTCAAGGGATTTTTATGAAATAAATGTCTTTGTTTTCAATACGTTACAAAGATCATTAACACTGCCCAGGAGTGTAACAAATTGAGACAAAATCCTCGTGCGAAGGGCCTAAGCCAATCTTTCTAAAGCTACTTATGCCTGTCAGGAGGGGTTTCCGGGGGTCGGACGACCGCTCTCAGGCCCAGTATGTGACGAGCCTTGGGCCGCGGTCTCTGCGAGGTGCAGGGAGATGAATTCCATCTGCTCGGGACGATCAAAAACCTTGTCGGGAAACCAGCGCTTCATCAGAATGCGAAATCCTCCGAAGGCGACCCCTGCAACGATGGCCAAGCCGCCGAGAACGGCGCACAGGATCACCACGTTCAGCACGAGCAGGTAAAGATCGTGAACGTCGTGCTGATCGGTCGCCTGGTTCCAGGTGACGCTAGCCTCGTAATTCACCATGCCAAGCAGGGACTGCGCATCGCTGTCGGACATCGGTCCGGTGGCTACGGCGATGATCGGACCGCTGCGCTTGTCGAAAAACTGGCCGGAGCCCGCAATGGTCGAAATATCCGCCTGCGGTTGAGCCAAATGATGTGCCGCATCGATGCGCCGCAGATGGTCGGCCGCCAGTTGGGGCGTAGGATAGGAAATCAGCATCAACATCGCTTCGCCGCTGGGCGTGTTGTAACGGCCCAGCGTCACTTCCGAACTGGTGCCGAAATCCACCAGATCCGCGGAGACTGGCGCCGCCAACGCTGCCAGCGCCGCCGGTCCCATGGCGTATTTCTGGGTGTTGGAGATGTATCCGCGGCGTGGCATGAACTGGATAAAGCTGGGCAGGTTGCCGGCACTGCCTGCGGGTTGCGGCAACGCCCCCGCCAACGCGCGCAACTCCGCTCCTGACATGGGCGATTCTTTGCTGAACTGCGCGTCAACCAGTAGGTACCCGCGATAGAACAACACGCGTTGGCCGAGAGAAGCACCCTGATCGCCGATCTCCTCTTTTGTCATTTCCGGCTGCAGATAGAACGTATAGGCGCCGAAAGCGCCGGAGGCATCGGCGAAGCGGGCGGCACGAATCTTCAGCGTGCGGCCGTCGTCGCGGAGGTAGGTTGCAGCAGCGAAATCGGTGAACCGGTACTCCTTGAGAACCGCGGCGTTGGTGGGGTCGGCCGACGCCGGGTCGGCACTGGTGTCGACCGAACCTTGCCTCTGCCACCCGGCAAACTGCTGCGGAAGAATAGCGGGCGCTTGACTGGAAGGAGCCTTCTGGGCGGCCGGCGCACTCGCAGCAAAAGCCGCATTTAGCCCATGCACAAGAAATACGATGATTCGGAAAGACCGGGAAAGCCTCATGAGCGACCCTGCAACGACCTTTTCTTCATTAGACCACAGCCGCGGACGAAATGTTTCTGCAGCCGGCAAGTCTCGCCCTGACAGCAGCTTGGGAGTGGTTACCCTCGGGCCGGCGCCCCCCCCACATCCGAGCCATTCACAAGCCGTTCATCTCAGGAGAAACTAGCCGTGGGTGACCGATGCAACCGAGTAGTGTGGAAGCGAAGCAGCGGCGGGGGAATCGCACGAAGGCCGTTCTTCCCGTGAGAGTTAAGGGGAAAGACAGTTCCGGGAAGCCGTTCGAGGAACTGGTGCATACGCTCGACGTGACCGCGTCCGGTGTGCGGCTGGGTTCGGTGCGCTGCGAGCTGAACGTGCTGGATGAGATCACCATTTTTTATCGTAAGCGAAAAATGCAGTATCGCGTGGTATGGACGAAGAAATTGAAGGGAACGTCTGAGTTTCAAGTAGGGCTGCGGGCGCTCACGCAGGACAAGGAAGCTTGGGGGATGGGCTTTGCCGAGTTTAATAGCGAGCCCATTTCGGTGGCAGTTTCCCAAGCGCCGGGCGTTCTGTAAGAGCCAACGGAGAAAGCATGCGCAACGCAAAACGCAATTATTGGGTCAACAATTTGTGGTCGGATGAGGAAGGTCAGGACGTCGCCGAGTACTCGATCATTCTGGCAGTCGTACTGGTGATCGTGGTCGGCACGGTCCGTCTGATCGGATCCAACGCAGGGAATATCTTCTCGCAGGTAGGAAGCTCGATTCAGTAGACTCCCCCTAGAAACGCATCTCGGACATCTCGCCCAGGATTTGTTGGTGCGGATGCGCACTCGCGACAGCTATCCCTGAATTACTTTTCCGCAACCTCTATTGGCTAAAAGAACCCTGCGGTTACTGCCCTCCAGTTACTTGTCAGCCGCCCCGTTTCGCAGTGCAATTGCTCGGGGGGAAAACTCATGGGTCGTCTTTTCGGCTTTATCAGCGTTGTGGTTGTGATGGCTATCGGCCTGTACCTTTATTCCAGGCAGGTGCAGAGTTCTTCCGCCCCGGCCGGAGCGAACAATCCGAAGGGCGCCATCAACATTACCGGCGTGCGGAGCGATCTCATCAGTATCGCCTCGGCGGAGCGCCGGTACTTCGCCAGCGAAGGAAAGTATGCCTCCCTCGACGAGCTGATCTCGACCAACTACATAACCGTGGCCCGGCAGCGTCCTCCTTACACCTACGAGGTACAAACCAGTGCCAGCGGCTTTCGTGTGGTGGCTACCCGTTCCGGCGAGAACACCTCGGGCACCCCCGCCCAGCTTTCCGTCGACGAGAACATGGAGTTCCAGGCGTCGGAATAGGGCCGGGCGATGCGGTCCTGGCTCTCCGACTGTTCGCGGAACCAGGTGATGACACTCGCGGCCAAGTCAGCGAGTGTAATGGGGATTTTACGCCAACTACTGTCTTGATCTCGTGCTGTTTCATTTGCAGGTACTGGGGATGAGCCTTTGTTTCCGACTATCCAAGTTTGCTGTCAAATGCGTTCGGCAAATGCCCTGTCGCAAGGAAACGTCGATCGCTAGACTGTCAGTCAGAGGCACAGTCGCAGTAGTCACCGTGAGAACATAACTCCAGCCGGAACTCAGCGGGTGGTGGTGTTCTTCTGTTGCTTGCACAACCACTGGGCGCGTTTCGTCGCCCCTCTCCCAAGAAAGTTGGAACGATGGCTTCTCCATAAGGCCAGCGGCGTAGTCAGGTGGAGTTAGCACGGTTGCGGTTCCGAGCTTTAGTGGATGTGCTTCAATGACCACCACCAGTCGGTCAGGGAAGTCGGTGTATATCTTTTTCTCTTTCTTCTTGCGAAACTCTATCCCGTGCGAGGTCTTATGCTCTTGGATGTCTTTGAAGAAGTCGTCTGAGATAAAAATCACTCGAAACCAGATGTGGGTGTTGTGGTACTGGACAAATCCGAAACCCACCTCCGCGCCCGTTCCGAATGATGTTTTCTTGATTTGAATGTCTGCGGCTCTCGCAGTGATAGAGAACAAACACATTGCGCCGATGAGACTGCTAACGAAGAACGATGCGCGTGGTGCCATCGAGAGACTTTATCCGCAGAAGCCGCCGCGAATCCAGTGGCTGGCGAAACCAGGCCATTACGCTCAGAACCCAATAAAATCCCTTCATTCGCTCAGTTGTGAGCAACTCACCTCGGACCACCCATAGCGAAGAAGAAGGCTATGAATCCAGAGTAGGCGAAGACGGGGATATTGGTCAGGAAGCAAACTGTACCCGCGATTTTGCTGCCTTTACTGCGTGCGAGGTTGTAGTCTAGGTGGGAGCCTTACTGGCCGCTCACTTTCTCGAGTTTGCTGGCCACTTTCACTCCGCTCAATCCATTCACATACTTGGCGATGCCGCGGTAGAGCGATTCGGCGATACGCTGGCGGTATTCGCTGGTCCCCAGGCGGTGTTCATCGCCAGGATTGCTGACAAAGGAAATCTCGGCCAGGATTGAAGGCATATTCGCGCCGATGAGCACGATGAACGGCGCTTTCTTCACGCCGCGGTTGCGGATGCCGGGGTTCTTCGCGGCCAGTCCGCTGTGCAGCGATTCCTGCACGTCGCCGGCGAATTCGCGCGACTCTTCGATCTTTTCCTTTAGCGCGATTTTCTTGACTAAGTCACCCAGTTCGTAGATCGACTTCTCCGACACGGCATTCTCGCGGGCGGCTACTTCCAGAGCGTCGGGTGAGGACGTGAAATTCAGGTAGTAGGTCTCGACTCCGCGCGCGTCCGGATCCTGACTGGAGTTGGCGTGAATCGAGATGAACAGGTCGGCGCGTTGCTGATTGGCGATGGCGGTGCGGGTTTCGAGCGGAATGAACGTGTCGTTCTTGCGAGTGTAGACGACCTCGGCGCCGAGGCGCGTCTCCAGTAATTTACCCAGGCGTCGGCCGACCTCGAGCACCAGGTCCTTTTCCTCCAGGCCGTTCGGTCCGATCGTCCCAGTATCGTGCCCGCCGTGGCCGGGATCAATCACAATCTTGCCAATCTTCAGCCCCAGGGCGCGAATCAGCGAGCGATCGCCGCGCGCCGTGGGGCTCGCTTCGCGGATGTCTGCGGCATCTTCGTTCCTTTTCGGCTGCGACGAAGATTTTCCGTGGGAACGGCGAGTTGCAGAGTGATCGGCCTTGTCGCTGGCCAACTTGTCGTCAGTCGGCAACTCAGCCTCTGCCGAACTGTCGCTTTTCTTGCGAGAGGCATTCGAGGTCGAAACGGTATCGAAACGTTCTACTTCTTCGCTTTTAGCTCCAACATTTCAGAGGCTTCCGCCCGATAGCGGCGGAGTTCTTCGGCCTTGGGCTGGTTCTTTTCCATCCATTTCACGGCCTGGTCATACCACTTGTGGGCTTCAACTTTGTTGCCCAGTTGCCAGTGAGCCATGGCCAGGAAAGAACCAGTGGCGGCTGTCGCCTCCAGACATGAGCTCCATGGACTTCTGGAGCGATGCGATTGCGGCCTGCGGTTGGCTCGCGGGTATTGGGCCACGCCCAGCGTGAACCAGTAGCGACCGGACTGGGGCGCGGATTGCAGAACCTGTTTTGCGAGTTCGACGGCTCGCGCGGGATCTCGAAACTGGGTCGCGGGGCAATCGGCCAGGAACCACGCGAGGGCGTGGGCGGGGCCCACCTCGAACCGCCGCCGCGAAACTTCGCCGCGGCTTCTTCGAAAAGTTTCTTTGCGTCGCGGAAGGCCTCGGCCGCCTCCTGGGGCCGATCTGTGTCTTGAAGCAGTAGACCCAAAGCATAAAACGCCCAAGCCAATTCGTACGAGTTGGCGGGTGCTTCAGGAAAATCCGCCACCAGCTTTTGGCTGATCGCCAGGTTTCGGCGGATCGTCTCTTCGGCTTCCTTTGTCCGACCCATCGCCAGCAGGCAGTCGCCGAGCGTCTGGCGCTCGATGACGAGTCTCCTCCAGTGGTCGTACCACTTCGGGTAATCGTGGATCATCCGCTCGCGAAAGGCGATGGCTTCGCGGAGCAGGGTTTCGGCCTCGGCTGGCCTGTTCGCATCGAGCAGGAGCCGAGCAAGATAGGCCTTGTTGTGGGCATGGTCGGCGAGCAGGCCCAGCGCGCCGGGGCTGCCGGCCAGCAGTTTCTCGCGAAGCGCCAGCGCACGGCGCAACTCCGGTTCGGCTTCCTGAAGCCGGTTGGATCGCTGCAACAGCTCACCAAACCACCAGCGGTTCCAAGCTATCTCGCGTATCACGTCTGGGTCGTTGGGAGCTTCCTTCTCGATGTCTTGCCAGGCCGCCAGTGCCGCGCGGAAGTACTCCTCGCCCTTTCGAGGGTCTTGCATATCCATCGAATACTTAATCGCCACCCTACCGAGATAGGTGGCGACCGTTTTGCGAAATTCGGGTCGGTTGGGAAAGTCAGCCGCGAGCTTACGGCTAATCGCCAGCGCCGCAAGTACGCTCTCCAGACAGGCTTGAGGCCGGTGCAACTGGCTGTCCGAGAAAATCACACTGAGGAGCTCGTGGGCGGCGGCGAGATCCGACCGATACTCGGGCACCGCCGGGTAGTCAGCGGCGAGCTGTTGCAAGAGCGTGACAGCCTGGCGCAGCGGGCCCTCGGTTTGATCGAAGCCGACCCAGCATCAACTGGATTGTTCCCACCCGCAGGTAGGCCCGGGCGGTCTCGTGGCGAATGAGCGGGTCGGTGCCTTTTTGCTTCAGGAAGCCCTGGTAGAACTCCAGGGCGTCCTCCAACAGTGCCCGCCGAATCTGCTCCATGTGCGGCTCGTCGCGCCATCTTCTCGGCGGCCAACGTGAAGACGCGGTCCACAGCCTCGCGGGCCCTGCGGAAGTTGGTCTCGGCGCTCTGCCGCTCGCGGTCGGCTTCGGCCGCCAGCCGGACGGCTTCGGCGCGCTGGTCCTCGGCGGCTTTCGCGGCAAGGCGCTCATGCGCCGCCGCCTGGCCTTCGCGCCGGGCGGCATCGCTGGCGGCGTCGCGTTCCTGGGCGATCAAGAAAGTGCTCGTGGCCAGCCCGACGATGACTGTGGCCAGCCCGGCGGCTGCAGGGGCCAGCGACGCGCGGTTGCGGCGCACGAACTTGCGGAACCGATACACTGCCGACGGCGGACAGGCGTGCACCGGCTCGTTCGCCAGGTAGCGCTGCACGTCCATCGCTAGGCCGTTGGCCGTCTCGTAGCGGCGGTTGCGGTCCTTCTCCAGCGCCTTCATCACGATCCAGTCGAGTTCCCCCCGGATCAGCTTGGCCAGCTTTGCCGGTTCCGTCCCGCGGTTGGCGGCCAACGTCGGCAAGCCCTCGGCCGTGCTCAGCTTCGTGCTCGGTTTCGTCGGCTCCTGCTCGCGGATCACCCGCAACATTTCCAGCAAGCCCGCCTGGGTCAACGCTTTCTGGCTGAACGGCGGGCTGCCGGTCAGCAGCTCGTATAGCAGCACGCCCAGCGAGTAGATGTCGCTGCGCGTGTCGATGTCGAGCTGGTTGACCTCCGCCTGCTCGGGCGACATGTATTCCAGCGTGCCCACGATCGCCCCGAAGCCGGTGACCAGCGTCTTGTCGGTCAACTGCTGCCCGGCTGCCTTGGCCACGCCGAAGTCGATGATCTTGGGCACCGGCCTGCCGTCATAGAGGGCCACCAGCACGTTGGACGGCTTCAAGTCGCGGTGGATGATGCCCTTCTGATGCGCGTGCTGCACCGCCTGGCAGACCGGGATGAACAGCTCCAGCCGCTGCCGCGGCGTGAGGTGGTGCGCGTCGCAGTAGCGGGTGATCGGCACCCCCTTGACCAGATCCATGACGAAGTACGGCCGGCCGCCGCCGGTGGTGCCACCGTCCAGCACGCGGGCGATGTTCGCGTGGTCCATCAGGGCCAGCGCCTGCCGCTCGGCCTCGAAGCGGGCGATAACCTGCCGGGAGTGCATGCCGGCCTTGATCAACTTGACGGCGACGAGGCGCTTGACCGGCTCGGTCTGCTGGGCCATCCAGACGCTGCCCATGCCGCCCTCGCCGATCGGCTCGATGAGCTTGTACGGGCCGATCACCGTGCCGGGGCTCTCCGTGGTCGGCTGGTCGATGATTGCCCCGGGAGTGCCCGCCGCCGGAAGGTCCAGCAGGCTGTCGGTTTCGTCGGCGGCCGCCAGCAGCGCCTCGACGAGGGCGATGCGGGCGTCGTCCCCGCCGCACGCCTCGCGGACGTACTCCGCCGGCGGTCCGGGTCGGGGATGTCCCGAGCGGCGTGAAAGATCGCCTCGGTGTCGGGCCGTGATGCAGTCATGGGAGCCTCCGCGGCGGGCAACGGAGCCCGTCCAGAACACAATGCGAGAAACCGGG
>CAVTNF010000008.1:0-204789 GCA_963735975.1 uncultured Acidobacteriaceae bacterium | reverse complement strand
TCAGGCGTGGGCAGCTCTTGTTTGTCATCGACCCTCGCCCCTACAAGGCACAGGTCGACTCGGCCCAAGCAGCCCTGGCACAGGCAAAAGCAGCGCTCGATCTGGCCAAGATCCAGTTTGTCCGCGACCAGGAAGTTATCGGCGAGAAGGCCATCTCGCAGCAGGATTATGACACGAAAAAGAACACCGTCGACGTCGATCAGGCGCAGGTCGAGGCTGCTGAAGCCGCCCTCGAAACCGCGAAGATCAATCTCGAGTATTGCTACATTCATTCCCCCATCGATGGCAGAGCGGGCGCCCGTCTGGTCGATGTAGGGAACGTCGTGCAGCCAAACACGACAGCGCTGCTTTCGATCCAGCGCCTCGATCCCATTTACGCGAATTTCACCATCACCGAGGGCGATCTGCCGGCGGTTCAGAAGCAGATGTCCAACGGAACGTTGAAAGCTGCGGTTCGCCTGCCTTCGGACGCCGACAACGCTGCCAGAAGCGGTCGCGTCGAATTCCTCGATAACGCCGTGCAAAACGGCACGGGCACGGTGAATCTGCGGGCAACCATGAGCAACTCTGACCATCATTTCTGGCCTGGCCAATTTGTGGATGTGAAACTCGTTTTGTCCACGGAAAAAGGGGCAGTGCTGATTCCGAATCAGGCTGCCCAGATCAGCCAGCGCGGGCCCTTCGTTTACGTTGTGAAGTCGGACGACACCGCCGAACTTCGCCCTGTGAAACTTGGGCAGCGGCAGGGCGATGAGGTTGTTGTTACTGAAGGAGTCGCCCCGAATGAGCGCGTTGTGCTCGCAGGCCAAATGCTGGTTCGACCGGGTGGCAAGGTCCGAGTCGATAGCAGCTCCAGTTCAGCGCCCACTTCGAACGCCAGTGGAAAGAATACTCAGAATCCGGGAGGGCAGTCGTGAATCTCTCTGAACTCTTTATTCGTCGCCCCGTTATGACGGTGGCGTTGACAGTGTCGGTGATCCTGTTCGGAGTGGCGGCCTATTTTCGCCTCCCGGTCAGCGATCTTCCGGCCATCGACTACCCCGTAATCCAAGTGCAGGTCAGTTATCCTGGCGCAACGCCTGAGACGATGGCGAACAACGTCGCCACGCCGCTGGAGCGCCAGTTCATGCAAATTCCTGGCCTCGAACTGGTGACCTCCAACAACGGTCAGGGATTTTCCAGCTTCGTGCTGCAGTTCGATCTTTCGAAGAGCCTCGACGGTGCTGCCACGGACGTGCAAGCCGCCATCACGCGGGCGCAGGGACAGCTTCCCGTCGATCTGCCCAGCCCTCCGACGTTTACGAAAACGAACCCGAACGATCAGCCGATCATGTATATCGCGATGGTCAGCGACACGGCTACCGAGGGCCAGCTCTACGACTACGCGAATACGCAAGTCGGCGAGCGCATCAGCATTCTGCCCGGAGTCAGCCAGGTTGCGATCTACGGCACTCAGTCGGCAGTAAGGATCAAGGCTGATCCGTCAAAGATGGCGGTCCGCAACATCACCCTCGAAGATCTGACCAACGCGATCAAGAACGGCACCGCCTACACCGGCGCCGGCCAGTTCGACGGTCCGCATCGCACTTTCCTGTTGCAGCCTCAGGGACAACTCGTGACCGCCGACCAATACGACAATCTCATCGTCGGTCAAAGCAATGGTGCGCCGGTTTATCTGAAGGATGTCGCGTCATCCAAGGACGGCCTGCAGAACGAGCGTATTGACATGCGCTTCTGGGTGCGAGGTTATCCTCAACCCGGCGCAACTGTGGTGGTGGGCGTATTCCGTCGCAGGTGTAAATGCAGTGGAAGTCGCGAAGTCCGTGCGCGATCTTCTCCCCACCATTCAATCTCAGCTTCCCGGCTCTGTCGTGATCGTGCCCGCCTACGATCGCTCGCTCACCATCGTCGGCGGAATCAAAGACGTCCAGATGACGCTCTACATCGCTTTCTTTCTTGTAGTCATGGTGATCTTCATCTTCCTGGGGCGCGCGACCGACACGCTGATTCCTGCCGTCGCGCTGCCGTTGTCGCTGCTGCTGACTTTCATTGCCATGAAAGTTCTAGGCTACAGCCTCGACAATCTCTCGCTGATGGCATTGACACTGGCCATCGGTTTTCTGGTTGATGATGCCATCGTCTTTCTCGAAAACACTGTGCGACTGATGGAAGGAGGGCGAAGCGCCCTCGACGCATCGGTGGAATCGGCCAAAGAAATCAGCTTCACAATCTTGGCCATGACGCTCTCGCTGGCTGCCGTGTTCATTCCTCTCGTCTTCATGAGCGGTTTGATGGGACGCATCTTCCGCGAATTCTCCATCACTATAGTCATCTCGATTCTGGCCAGCGGAATTGTTTCGCTTACGCTCACGCCCCTCATGACTTCCAGACTGCTGAGCAATCGTGGAGAAGGAGCGAAGAAAACCTGGATGGAGCGGGTCTTCGGCGCCTTCGAACACCGAGTACTCGACGTGTATGGACGCTACCTCTGGTTCTTTCTGCGCAATCGCTGGATTTCAGCCGTGACCTGGGTAATTTGCCTAGCGGGCACCGCATACCTCTTTTATGTGGTCCCGAAGGCATTCCTTCCGGTAGGCGACAGTTCGTTCATTCGCGGCGTACTGGTCGCACAGGAGGGAACGTCGCCCGACCAGATGCGCGCCTATCAGACGCAGGCAGAAAAAATCATGAAGGCAAATCCCGCCGTGCGCAGCACGTTCACGATGAGCGGGAACGCCAGTTTCCTCGGCTCGAACCAGGCATTCCTGATCGCGTTTCTCAAAGATCCCAAAGAACGTGCCCCCATCGCTCAGGTGGCCGGTCAGTTGATGGGTGGAATTGCCGGCACGATTCCTGGCGTGGTGGCCTTCCTGCAGCCGAATCCGGCGCTGGAGATCAGCACCGGCGCAACGGCCAACGCGCAGGGCCAATTTGCCTTCGCCCTTTCCGGCATTGATCCCAACGAAGTGTACGCAACCGCTGGAAAGATGATGGCGAAGATGCACGAGTACCCCGGATTTCTCTTCGTGAATTCCGATCTCTACAATCACACCCCGAATTTGCAGGTCGATATTCTGCGCGATCAGGCGAAGCTTTATGGAGTATCGGAGACCCGCATTCTGACTCTTCTGCACGACGCCTATTCGGAGAACTACAGCTACCTCATTAAAAAGGCGACGGATCAGTACCAGGTAATTCTGGAAGTCGCTGACGACGAACGCTCGATTCCCGAAGACTTGAGCAAGCTCTACATCAAGAGCGACGACGGTCAACGCATGATTCCACTCAGTGCGGTCACCAGTTCGCATACAGTCATCGGGCCGCAGGCGGTCAACCACATTAATCAATTCACCAGCGTAACCATGTTCTTCAACCTGAAGCCTGGATATGCGATCGGTCCGGCAACTCAGTTTGTGCAACAAACCGCGAAGCAGATTCTTCCGCCGGGCATTCAAGGATCGTTGCAAGGTGAAGCTCTGGTTTTTCAGAATACGGTTTCGGATTTGGCGATGCTCATGGTAGTTGCCGTGTTCGTGATGTACGTGATTCTCGCCATTCTTTATGAAAGCTATCTGCACCCAATCACGGTGCTCTCATCGTTGCCGGTAGCCCTGCTGGGCGGATTGCTGACGCTCTGGCTTTTTGGCGCGGAAGCTTCCCTCTACGCCTACATTGGCATGTTCATGCTGATGGGCATCGTAAAGAAAAACGGAATCATGATCGTCGACTTTGCGGAACAGCGGGTTCGCCAAGGCGTCGCCGACGACCAGGCAATTCACGACGCCAGCATGGAACGCTTCCGGCGATCATGATGACGACAGCAGCAGCGTTGCTCGGCGCGCTTCCCATCGCGCTCGGTTACGGTGCTGACGGCTCGTCACGCCGGCCACTGGGTCTCGTGGTGGTCGGGGGTTTGATTGTTTCGCAGTTCATCACTTTATTCGTAACTCCAGCCATCTATCTCTACCTGGAGGAATTCCAGGGAAAAGTGCTGGATCGTGTGTCTTTCCTGCGCTCGACCCGCAAACCGGCGCCGGTACCAAATCCGGCTTTTGCCCTGCAACAAGGAAGTGGAGATTAATCCCATGCGTTCAAGTCTGAGATTTTCTTATTCCGGTGTGAGCCTTATACTCGCCATCGCGGCGCTGGCCGGCTGCGCGGTCGGACCCAACTACAGGCGTCCGGCCGTCGATGTTCCGGTCACGTATCGTGACGCGACGCCTGACTCATCGGCTCGTCCGAATGCTCAGCCAGAGCAAGCGAAGCCACAACAGCGGCCCGCGGGATCGTCCGTGCAGTCCTTGGGTGACGAAAAATGGTGGGACGTGTTTCAGGATCCTGAACTTCAGGTGCTGATTCGTACCGCCCTCAAGAACAACTACGATGTTCGCATCGCCGCGACGCGAGTTCTCCAGGCGCAGGCGCAACTCGGAATCACGCGCGCTGATCAGCTTCCGTCCCTGAGCGCAGGCGGTAATGTCACAAGCGTGCAGAATCCCAAACTTGGGCCTATTCCTGGCTACGAGATCACGCAGGGAGAGGTTGCCGGGTCCGCAGCCTGGAATCTGGACTTCTGGGGAAAGTATCGCCGGGCAACGGAAGCGGCGCGGGCTAACTTGCTGGCCAGCGAGTGGGCGCAAAAGGAAGTCAGGGCAACTCTGGTCGCGAATCTGGCGACTTCCTACTTTCAGCTTCGCCAGCTCGATCTCGAACTCGAAATTTCCAGGCGCACGCTGAGCTCGCGTAACGACTCTCTGCAGTTGACGCGAACTCTGGAGCAGCACGGAATCAACTCGATGTTGGATGTGCGCCAATCTGAGCAACTCGTATACACCGCTGCAACCGAAATCCCGGACTTCGAGCGCCAGATGGCACAACAGGAAAATGCCATCAGCATTCTTCTGGGCAACAATCCCGGCGACGTACCTCGCGGGCTCAACTTGACCGAGCAACCTCACGCTCCCGAGGTGCCGCTCGGGCTTCCTTCGTCTTTGCTGGAGCGGCGGCCGGACGTCCGCGAGGCCGAGGCAAATCTCATCGCCGCCAACGCGCAGATCGGCGTAGCCCGGGCAGCGTACTTCCCGCAAATCTCGCTTACCGGATCTGCCGGCTACGAGAGTCCTGCTCTCACAAATCTGTTCACCGGCCCGGCCGGTGTCTGGAACTTGGCTGCCTCTTTAACGCAGCCCATCTTTGAGGGAGGAAGACTCAAATCGAACGTTCGCCTTACTCAAGCGCAGCGCGACCAGATGGTCTTGACTTATCAACAGACGATCCAGGGCGCTTTCCGCGATGTCTCGAATGCACTCGTTGCTTATCGCAAGGATCAAGAGTTCACAGCCCAGCAACAGCGCCTGTTCGAATCGGCACAGGATGCGGCGCGATTGTCGGAGGTTCGCTTCAAGGCCGGGACTACCGATTACCTGGAAGTGTTAACCAACGACACGAACTCGCTTACGGCAGAGCTGGGACTAGCGCAGGCGCGAGGCAACGAACTCATCGCTCTCGTCCAGCTCTATCAGGCTCTTGGTGGCGGTTGGCAATAATGACTGAAAAGTGGAAACAAAATGACGACTCTGATACAGCAACATCTCTCAAGGAGAACCAACATGAACAGTCTTGACTCAATGTTAGAACGTAACAAAGACTTGGCCGCTCAGCAGTCTGCTGCAGGCACCCTTATGCCCTCGCTTCCGCGGGCGTTGCCAAATGTGAAGGCGATCATAATCGGTTGCGCTGATATGCGTGTGGATCCGGCCCATGTACTTGGAATTAAGCCGGGCGAGGCCGTTGTGATGCGTAACATCGGCGGTCGAATCACGCCAGGATTGTTGGAGCAATTGGGACTACTCGGGCGAATCGGTGAAGTTGCCGGAGAGATTCCTGGAGGTGGGGGGGAATTTCATATCATCGTACTTCATCACACCGATTGCGGTATCACTCGCCTTGTAGGCGACCCCGCCATGCTGGCGCACTATTTTCAGATACAGGAAGGGAAACTCAAGAAAGAAGCGGTTACCGACCCCCGCGCTGCGGTTACCGTCGACGTTGCTTCGCTCCGCGCGATTCCGGCATTGCCGGCTGAGTGGCTCATATCAGGCCTCGTCTATGACGTGGCGACCGGGCTTGTTGAGATCGTCGTGCCGCCAGCGTCGATTCGTACTGCGCCAATTTCAATGGATCAAGGTCGGAGCAGTGGCGTTTCCCGCGCTGCATGACGCGCCTAGCGAAGACTTGCTGTTGCTCGTCTCAGAGAAGTCGGACATTCCGCTGCGCGAGCGGAATGTCCTGCTGCTTGCTTGCGGCTGTGCTCCAATCTAAAACGAATGCGCGAGGAAGCTCCGGAACTGAACGCGCTTACGAAAGCAACTTATTTCGCGCTCATCATGACGGTGGGTACGCCGCAATCCGTAACCGCACAAAAATTGCGGATCGAGCGTATGTTTCTTAACCCCGAAAGCGCATAGGAATAGCTACGATATGGACACGCCAATCACGATTTCAGACCGAAACAAGCCCGCACGCCAAAGCAACCATTTGACCATCGGTTGTCTAATTTTTCCCCGGATGGACCAAATCGACTTCACCGGCCCATTCGAAGTGCTGTCGCGAATCCCAAACACAACCATTCATGTGATAGCGAAAACGAAGTCCACGGTCCGCGATATTCAGGAGCTGATTCTGACGCCCGAAATGAGCATGGCCGAGGCGCCGGAACTCGATGTTCTGCTGGTGCCCGGCGGGTTCGGACAGCAAGAGCTTATGAATGACGAAGAAGTGCTTACCGTGATTCGAAAACACTTTGCCGCGGGCAGATTGAGGTTTTCTGTTTGTACGGGAGCTTTCACCCGTGCCTCGCGTTGCTAGTCGCTTCGGCCGGCTTTGAATACGCCGCAGTTTGGTTGGGTCAAAAGTCGTCTGAAGCATAAGGCTCAGCCGGTGCCACCTATCTTCCAGCCGGAAGTCGGCGCAAGAGCGATCTATTGGGCTGCACACCACTCCCGGCGGGAAATTTACGCGGGCTGGCCTACTGTGGAGGCCATTGTGGGCAATAAACTGGCTCCCGGTTTGCTTGATCGCTATCTTGGCAAGACTGGATTTGATTCGCAGCAAACGTCCGAGCCAGAGGACCCCAATCGGCCGAATAACTTGTGGGAACCGTTGAAGGGCGATCATGGCGCGCATGGGCATTCGACCATCAGGCACACGAAACCAGTTTTGAGCTTCAGGCAAGCCTTGGCCGCCGTTGGATCGGCGCCGGCCTGGCGGCCATCGCAGCCGCAGTTTTGCTTGCTTCGAGGCGCGGGTGAAAGCCTTCCGCTGGCGATCCGTAAACATTCTCGAAATTATGGCAGCATCTTCCTGTCGTTTGCTTCCGCTGCTGCTCAGGCGGATGTGGCTACCATTATTCGCCGATCGTCCGAAGCCAACGACCGCGATTGGGCCGCGGTTCCCGAATTTGATAACTACGAACGTGGCCGCAACAAAGATGGGGATAAGACGTACGCAGTTACCATGCTTTACGGTTCCCCTTATGAACGGCTCATCGAGATGAACGGACGTCCTCTCCCTGTTGCAAAACAAAAGCAAGAACAGGAAAAATACGACAAAGCTGTAGCGGAACGGCAACACGAGTCGCCGGAGAAAAGATGCCAAAGAATTGCAAAATACCAGGCCGACCGAAAGCGTGATCACACACTCATCGAACAAATGACAACGGCGTTTGACTTTCGTCTGGCGGGCAAGAGAGTCTTGAACCGGCACAAGGTGTACGTGCTCAATGCGACACCCCGCTGACGGGCGGAAACGATCCGGGCCCACTGGCAGGCGTACCGGTCACTGTCAAGATCAACACCGACCAGGCAGGGTTCGCCACGACCAACGGCAGCAGGCTGCAAGAAAACCTCGTCGCAAAATTCAACAGCCCGGTGGTGGACAATCTGGTGCGGGTAGGGGAAGTGCTGCTTGGGCGCAGCAATGCGCCAACGTTTGCCCTGCGTTGGTTTACGACCAACCTGCTCCATGGCGGCACGCATACATACAACCCACGTGATCGGGGACTGACCCCGGGCGGATCCACGGGTGGTGGAGCTGCTGCCGTTGCAACGGGCATCGGGCACATCGCTTTAGGGACGGACATTGGTGGATCAGTGCGCTATCCCGCATATGCTTGCTATCGACAGCGATAGCAATTTGTCCCGCCGCCTGGCTTAGAAAAGCGACTTCGGCCGCAGTGAACCCATCTTCGCTCACTCGTGCAAGCGACATGTATCCCAACGCGCGGCCGTGATTAACGAGTGGTATGAAGCAGGCCGTTTTCAGTCCTTCTGCGGCTGCACGAGTAGAAGTTACTGGCCCGCTAACCGCCTTCAAGGTAGTCAAGGCACGCCTTGGCGGACTGTCGTCGGTCGGAGTGACTATCTGTTCTTCCTTGAACAATCCCCTGCTGCCTGGAAACTCCAAAGCGTGAAGGCGGAACGTTCCTGGCTCTTCGGCTGACAGGGCGATGTTCGCCGCGTCACAGTGCATCACCTCACGCACATTCGATGCCACCGTGTGTAGCACCTCTTTCAGTGTCAAATTCGAAGTGATGCTATTTGTCAGTTTAAGCAGCAACTGCAGGCGCTCGTTTTGCTCTTGGAGGGAGCGATCGGTTTGCACAAGTTGCGGCCTCGCGGCTGCTTCGGTGCCCGATTTCCCGATCTCTTTCTCCGAGTTCCCGCTCATGCGTCCTTCTCGTCCGAACGAACCCATGCCCTGCCGGGAAGTATATGCCAGAAAAGATGTCTCGCCAGCCCGGGAGTCGCAGAGTTTTAAGTCACGACAGTCATTGACAACTTTGACTGTCAACGGCGGTTGATAGCTCTCTCCCCTGAATTTTCAAGAGTTTACTGGTGCATTCGGTTTGGCACCATGGGTGCCCTTTGCCTCTGCGTGAAACGGGCGTTTGAAACACCCGATTAGAAGAGAAGGAGAAAAACCATGTCGACCAGCTTAGAAGGTGTGAGCTTGCATGTCGCGGATGTCGAGAAGTCGGTCGCGTTCTATTCGAAGCTGCCAGGGGCACAGCTAATCATGCACCGCGAAGGCGAATTTGCGAAGTTCAAGATCGGAGATGGACACGTTCAAGTGGTTGCGATTCCTCTCAGCGAGAAGAACTTTCACATCGAGATGAACGCGCCAGATCTGCACGCGCTGTATGACGAACTGAAGGCCTCAGGCATCCAGCCGGACCAGCCTCCCACGAAGCAGTTCTTTGGCAGGACGAATTTCCGGGTACACGATCCGGACGGGAACATCTTGGAGTTCGATGCGGCGTAATTGCCACCGACCCGGTGACGGCTAACGACGAGGATTTATGACATTGACAGATCAAACATCCGCAGCAGTAACCCGAGAGAAGTTGATTGAAGCGGCTGGCGAGGTGTTTGCGGAAATAGGGTTTGAGGCCGCAACAGTGCGAGAGATCTGCGCGCGAGCCGGGGCGAATGTAGCAGCTGTGAACTATCACTTCGGTGACAAGTTAGGTCTCTACACCGAAGTCCTGAAGTCATCTGTAATCGCCCAACAGGATGCGACGTTGAATGGAACCTTCGCGCATCCCTCCGAGCCACGGGCCAGCTTGCAGGCTTTGATTTACGCATGGCTTGAAAGGGCGCGCCAGGGAGGCAAGTCTTCGTGGATGGCCCGCATCATGGCCCACGAGATGGCCCATCCCACACCGGCGCTCGATCGCGTCGCTGAGGCGATGGCGACCAACTACCTACGGCTTCGCGTTCGGGTGGGCAACATCATTGGTTCTGGTCCTGATGACCCTCGTACTCGCAGGTGTGTACACAGTGTAGTCGGTCAGGTCCTGCACTACATGCAATCGCCACCAATGTTGGAGAGGTTGTGGCCGGATCTCGACCTCAATGACGCGGCGCAGCGCCGAGCAGTTGCCGATCACATTGTGGAATTTTCGCTGGCTGGCATGGAGCAAATAGCGCACCGGAAGCAAGAGCGGCGCCCCAGAGGGCAGCGACCGCGAATCGAACAAACGCTGGGGAGGCGGTCGTGAAAGGAATCCTCAAACTCGCCTACAAGTTGTTGGTCAATGACAAGGCCAAGTTCACCGCGCTGCTCGTGGGCATCAGCTTTGCCGTGTTCCTGATGCTACAGGTGACGTCGACCTTCATCGGCATGATGAAGCGGGCGTCGGCGACTGTTTACAACATCGCGGCGCCGATGTGGATCATGGATCCGGCGGTGCAGAGCGCGTCGGCCCCGATAGGGCTACCCGATTACGTTCTCGACGCCGCGCGCAGCGTTCAGGGCGTCAGCTATGCGGTGCCGGTCTATCAGGGCACAACTCTGGCGAAACTCGACGACGGCACTTACCAGGCGGTCACGATTATCGGACTCGACGACACCAGCCTCTACGGCAGGCCGAAGCTTATCGAAGGCAGAATCGAGGACCTATACGGAGAGAACGCCTTCGTTGTAGTGAAGGATGGGGATTACCCGAAACTCGGGAGTCCTCGAATCGGAGCTCAGTTCGAGGTGAACGATCACCGCGGAGTAATCGTCGGTATCGCCAACGTCGCCAGCGGCACGCTGTTTGGCACGCCTACCCTGTACACGACTTACAACCGAGCGCTGCAATACCTGCCCAATCCGCGCTTCACCATCTCGTACGTCCTCGTGCAGCCGAAAAGCGTAAGCGATATCCCGAAGATTAAGGCACAGGTGAAGGCGATGGGATATGTCGCGCTGACCAAGGACGAGTTCGTCGACCGCACTTCGAGCTTCTACATGTGGCAAACGGGGCTCGGGATCAACATCATGATCATGGCGGTCATGGCCTTCATCGTAGGGCTGTCCATTTCCGGTCAGACGTTCTACACGTTCGTTCTCGAAAACATCGACAAGTTCGCCGCGCTCAAAGCGATGGGCGCAAACAACCGCGAGTTGATCACGATGATTCTCTCGCAGGCCGGATTGACCGCACTCACTGGTTACGGCCTGGGCGTGGGGCTGTGCTCGTTCATGATCACGATGGCGAAGATGCGCCTGCCTTCCTTTGCCTCGCAGATGAGTGTCGTGAATCTCGGGTTGGGACTGTTCATGGTCGTTGTGATTGCAGCCGTATCGAGCTACTTCGGGATCCGCCGCGTTCTGAACGTCGAGCCATTCCAGGTTTTCAGAGGTTGATATGTCAACGATAGCGATTCAGGCCTCAGAAGTAGGCAAGTGGTTCGGCGAAGGAGATGCCAAGACCGTTGCGCTGCGTAGCGTAAGTCTTGAGGCCCGTTTCGGCGAGATGTTGTACATCGTCGGTCCATCCGGCAGCGGAAAGACGACGTTGCTGAGCGTTCTCTCCGGCGTACTGCGGCCGGATGCTGGTACTGTGTCGGTCGAAGGCACCGATATATGGTCGCTCGCTCCCGACCAGCTGGCGGAGTTGCGACTGCACAAGATCGGCTTCGTATTCCAGGATTTCCACCTGTTTCCACGGCTGACGACGGCGGAGAACGTCGCGATTCCTCTCATCCTGAAAAAGCAGCCGTGGGAGGAGTCCGTCGGCAAGGCTCGTGAGTATCTGGAGATCGTTGGGCTCACAAACCGCGCTGATCTGCCGCCGGTGAAACTGAGTGGAGGCGAACAACAACGCGTCGCGATCGCCCGCGCCATCGCTGCACAGCCGGACATTCTCGTAATGGATGAGCCGACGGCGTCTCTCGATGGCGACACCGGTCACGGCATCGTGACGTTCGTGAAGAACCAAATCCTGAGTGAAAAACGGTGCGTCATCGTCGTCACGCATGACAGCCGTATCTACGATCTCGCTACACGCATTTTGAAGATGGAGGACGGTCACCTCGTCTCGGTGACGAATGGAGGAGTGTCATGAGAAAAGTGATTTTTATTGTGTCTGTTGTAGGCCTCATCGGCGGCTGTGTGGTTGCTTACGTCGGAGCCCGAACTCCAGCAGCATTGCCGCCAGCCTTTAATCCAGCGGCAAATCCGTACAAGGATGGCATCTATGCCAGTGGCATCCTGGAGAGCAATCAGGCCAGCGGCCAGAACGTTAATGTCTATCCCGAGGTGTCTGGGACCGTGAAGGAGATCCTGGTCAAGGAAGGCCAGGATGTCCATAAAGGGGACTTGCTTCTTCAGATCGATGACTCGATCCAGAGAGCTACGGTCGAGCAATTGCAATCGCAGGCGCTCGCCTCGTTAAGTGCCTTGGAAGGCCTGCGCGCCCAGCCCCGCAAGGAAAACCTTGAAGTGGGCGAAGCTCAGGTTGTGGCAGCGCAGGCAGCACTGAAAACAGCGCAGGACACGTATACCAAGCAAAAGATGGCGTATGACCTCAATCCGAGGGCCATTGGAAAAGACGCCTTGGACAGCGCTGCTAATGCCGTTGCCTCTGCAAAAGCAAATCTGGAAGTCGCGGAGAAGCAACGCGACCTCACGAAAGCGGGCGCGTGGACATACGACATCAACAACCAGCAGCGCCAGTATCAGGCGGCACAGAAGGCGTATTTGTCTGCCAGCGCATTGCTGGCCAAGTACAGCCTCCGAGCGCCTCGGGACGGAAAAGTGCTGGCCATCAATCCGACAGTCGGAAGTTACGTTTCCGCACAAGGAGCGTACGACAGCTACACGGAAAGCATGACGCCCGTAATCGTTCTGGGCAGTTCCGAGAGCGAGTTAAACGTGCGCGCGTATGTGGATGAGATCCTCGTCTCTCATCTTCCCGCGCCTGACAAGATGAAGGCGCAAATGAGCGTTCGTGGGTCAAATGTGAAAGTCGACCTGGAGTACGTGCGCACACAGCCGATCATTTCACCCAAGATCGAACTTTCCAACCAGCGCCAAGAACGCGTGGACGTCCGCGTTCTCCCGATCATCTTCAAGGTCAAGCCGGTCAAGGGCGCCAATCTCTATCCCGGCCAATTGGTGGATGTCTACATCGGAGGCTGATATGCATCGCTCTACAGATTTTGTGATTGCGCTCATCGTTGCGGTTGTCGCGCTCTGCTCTTTTGCAGTCGCAGAGAACAAAGAACGTCCCAGCGTGCAAACGCCACAGACGTTCAAGGAACTCGGTAATTGGAAGGCGAGCGAACCGGGCGATCAACTCAGTAAAGGAAAGTGGTGGGAGCGATTCAACGATCCGCAACTGAACCGATTGGAAGAGTCGCTCGACATCTCTAATCAGAACATCGCGGCGGCGATCGCGAACGTCGAGGCCTCTCGTGCGATCGTACGCCAGTCGCGCTCGCAATATTTCCCGCTTGTGACGGCGGGTGCCTCCTTCACGCGTTCGCGGCAGCCGATAGGGCCGAGCGGCGCAACGGCGAGCACATACTCAGGCACACTCGATGCTTCCTGGGAGCCCGATGTGTTTGGCCGTGTAAGAAGCGCAGTGAAGGCCGGCAGGTATGGTGTCCAGGTGAGTCTTGCGGACTTGGAGAACGTGCGTCTGTCCGCGCAAGCGGATCTTGCAAACGATTACTTCCTAATGAGAGTGCAAGACAGTCTGCAGCAAATCCTCGACACGACAGTCAGCGCCTACCAAGATGCTCTGGATGTGGCTCGTGCTCGCTATGCTGCTGGACTCGATTCAGACGAATCGGTCGCGCAAGCCGAGACACAACTCGAAACTACGCGGGCTCAATCTGTAAACGCCGGTGTGCTGCGCGCCCAATACGAGCACGCAATCGCCGTACTGATCGGACAGCCGGCTTCCAGCTTCGCGGTGGCGCCGCAAGTCATCGCGTTGAATCCCGCTGCCGTTCCCGTTGGTGTTCCATCGGAACTGCTGGAACGGCGTCCGGACATCGCAGCCGAGGAACGCGCCGTTATGCAAGCCAACGCTCAGGTTGGCTTGAGTAAGAAAGCTTTCTTTCCCACGCTCCTGCTGACTGCCAGCGGCGGATTCCAGGGCAATTCCATCTCAGACTGGTTCAACTGGCCGGATCGCGTTTGGTCCATTGGTACGAGCCTCACGCAGACTATTTTCGATGGCGGGTCACGACGTGCGACGGTGCAGCAGGCACAAGCAGTGTACGAGGGAACTGTCGCCAATTATCGTCAGACCGTTCTCACAGCTTTCCAACAGGTGGAAGACAATCTCGCAGCCGTTCGCATCTTGTCCGACGTGATCCGTGAGCAGGACTCAGGAGTCGAATCGGCAAGAAGAACCCTTGGAGAAGCCGATGTTCGATATCGTTCCGGCATCGATCCATACCTGAACGTGATCACTGCTCAAACTGCTCTCCTGAATGCTCAAGAGGCGGCGTTGACGTTCCGGCAACAACAGATCACGGCAAGCGTGAATTTAGTTAAGGCCCTGGGCGGCGGATGGGACGAGTCTCAGCTCCATTGATGATGATTTGCATTTGCTTTTTTCAGGAACGAGAACACATGTGGCTAACAGCAGGGTTACTTATTGTTGCGATAGCGGGTCTTTGTACCTTTCTTCTGGTGCAACAAGGCTCCTGGGCAACAACAACTGAAACCAAAGACGCGGCCGAAGTCGGGCAAGCATCGAGAAAGGGGCTTTTCACGGAAACTGTCTCCGAGGCAGGAGCCGCAGAACGAGGTCCGTCGCCCAAAGAGTGGTGGGTAAATGCTGATTATTTCTGGATCGTGCTCTGCAAGAACGAGCAGTTTCATGATCGTTCGGATCCGTTTTATTCGCACAAAATTCCACTGGGCCAAACCGACAGGTTCTCGCGGGTGCCCGTAGATAAGCCCTTCACGGCGCGCTGCGATTTATGCGGACACGAATGCGTTTACATGCCGTCGGATGTTATGCGCTGGGAGATGCAGGTCCTGGAAGACTTTGTACCTCATCCACTGTTCCGTACTTGGTGAATGGAACAGGAAGTGATCCTGTACCCCGATATCCATTCATGATTGCGCTCTGATGCCTCGGAGTTCTTGCTAAAGAAAAAGGAGAAGACGTGTGTAATAAGTTGCTCAATACGGCGTGGCTCGGATCTATGTGCGTGCTGCTCATATGCTCCTCAGCTTTTGCGATGTCTCGACGCCTGCGGGCAGACAAGGAAGGGGCGGTTCGCGAACTGATTTCGAAGTGGATTGATGCCTATCAGCATCTCGATGCCAAACAGGTTGCCAAACTCGAAACGCCGGATATGGAAACCGTAGACCGCTTCGGCGAGTTGCATGTGCCATCGGGACGAGATGAAAACGAAAGGCTCTGGTCAGATAGTTTCGAAGTAATTTCTGGAAATGCTGAGCACCCGGTTGTAACGATCGATCACATCCGACTCATTCGACCAGATGTTGCAATCGTGCAAATCATTTGGAGATATCCGAATGGAATTCTGCTCGTGGATGGCGAGCGCCTTCCTCCTTTCTCGCAGACCGATACTTTTGTGGTGATCAAGTCACACGGAACGTGGTTGGTCGCAGCGCACAACATGCAGGAAAAGAAAGACAGCTCGACAAGATCCAAGCCGGGTTGTGATGAACAGGTGAGTAAAAGATGAGTTCCGCCAATACACGCGTCGGGTCAGAACAAGAACCGGAACAGAGGACACAATCCGGGCGGATGGACCGCCGCGGAGCGTTGGCGGCAGATGTGCCAGAGACAAGCGCACACGGCGTCATTCGTGTGCTGCGCAATCGCGAGTTCGCACTTTTCTGGAGCGGACAAGCCATTTCACAAACCGGGACCTGGATGCAGCAGTTTGCGCAGGGATGGGTCGTCACCACTCTGGCCGGTTCCGCATTCGCACTGGCGTCAGTTAACTTTGCAGCCTCCATTCCTATGTTGCTATTGATGCCATTCGGCGGGGTTGTTGCCGACCGCATGGAGCGGCGCCGAATCCTGCTGGTTACACAATGGGTGATGGCTTTGCTCGCAGTGCTGATGGGTGTACTAAGCCTTTTTTGAAGGTCACGTGGAACTCGCGGGTTCTCAAATCCAGCTCACCCCAAGTAGCATGGGTCATTTCTCCCTCGCGGCAACCGGTGTGCAGGAGGAACAGCCCCCAAAGTTTCTCTTGCCCCGTGCTCATTTTGAAGAGAGCGTTAAGGTCGGCCGCACTGTACGGCTGCTTCCGGCCACCGTCGCTGTTGCCCTTCCTGCGTGGCCTGGGTGGACCGTCCTTCAGCCGCACAACGGGTGCGGACCAACCACGCTCAGGATCACGACACCACTTCAGGAAAGAGACCACTTTGGCGAAGCGGTCGAAGATTGTCTGCTTTGAGTATTCCTCGGCCGCCAACTTCGCTATGAGTCCTCTGATTACGTCCTCTTTTTTGAGATCTTCGAGGTATTCGACCTCGAACAGGGCCAGCAACTGCTCGATTCCACGAATACTTTTTTCCGTGAGGCCCCGGATATCCCGGAGTTCTGAAACGTAATCGCCTACAGCCACCTTGAAGGGGTGCTTTTTCAACCTGGCGCTCTCGAATTTGACCTCGTGGCCGTCGGCCTGGTCTTCGAGCTTCCGTTGAAGATGCTTGAGCTGTTTGAACGCTACGATGGCGTTCGCACCAGCCGTCTTGCGGCAGCGCCGGCCTTGCCGGTCGTAAAATTCCACAACGAACGTTCCGGGAGCCACGCGCTTGGCGCCTTCCGCCAAAACTTTTTCCGTTGGCACCCCGGCCTGAGTCAGAACTGGAGCAGCCGTACGCCACACTCCATCCAGCTTTACCCGTTTCGTCAACCACGCTTTCCTGTGAGCCATGAGCCCCCTCCAATGAACTTCTATTACCCAGGGGAGACGCTATTAATCATGTCTCAGAAAGATTTTTGGACACCAAGTGTGGACAAACGCTGGCAACTGATAGAAAAGAGAGGGATGGTAGCGCTACCGGGAATCGAAGTTGTGACCCATTGAATTTTGCCCATAAAAATGAGGAATTCTTACTGCTTCCGCACCTTCAACTTACAGCGGACAGAAAATCCCCGATTTTTTGAGCACTCCTTTTTTGCACAATTCATGGTGAAATTCAAGTTCGTTTTTTTGAATTTTTTGGGACAAATTGGGACAAGAAGCGGGGTTCGCTACCTTCGCGCTACCTAGCCTCGCACGCTCGCCCACTCCCCGACTTTCGTGACGCGCACGCTCCCGTCCGGCTGCCCGCGCACCGACACTCTGTCCAGACGCGCAGCCGCGTACAATCCTGAGCGGAATCGGTTGCGGCTCCTCTCGTCTGTGCCGACACCGCGCACCTCGAAGTGCTCACCGACTTTCATCCTGTGGATGCGGTCCGCGATCTTGCGGTACGTGCCCGGCTGCTCGACGCGAGCACGGAGGTAGGTGTGCCGCAGCGCGATGCAGTTTGTATTACCGCACGAGGCATCGACAACCTGACCGGGAGGGACGGCACCGTGCGCGTCGATCCAGTTGCGCCTACGCCGCCCGTATGCGGTGGAAAGGTTGACGATCTCCTCGCAGTCGCCGTGCTGCTTTGTTGGTGAGAACTTTCCCATTCCTTGGCTTTGGTTCAACCGCTGGCAACTGCGGATCGCGGCTCAAAGCCTTCGTCGATCTTCACCCGCCCGGCTTGAACCGCTGCCTCAATCGCCAATTCCGGCGTCGGGAACGTATCGGGCAGGTAGAACTGAGTTTCGGTCACGCCGGACGCATCATGTTCTTCGATCCAAAGTTCCGCCGAGAATCCCCCATCCTGTTGCTGGTATGACCGTGCCTCGATAACGTAGCCCTTGTACCCCAGCCTGCTCTTCATGACCGCAACCTCTTACACCCAATTTATCGCACTTCCGGGTTGAAAGGATTTCAGGCAGGGCAGCACCGCAGTGCGCTCAGTTCACAGCCGCCCCGCCGCAGCACCGTTTGTACTTCTTGCCGGAACCGCACGGGCACGGCTCGTTCCGCCCGACCTTGGGAATGTTGCGACGTAGATCGCTCGCGTGGGCACTGGGACTGACCCGATGCGACCGGAAATACCGATACGCTACCGCGAGCCTCATGCTCACGGACGAACGGCGGGGGTTAGCGCTACAATTTCAACAATAGCTCGTTACCGAATCCGAGCGGGAGGCCCCCATGCCCGTGTACGACTATGTTTGCAACGATTGTCATAAAACCTTCGAACTGACTCTTACCCTGAAGCAACACGAAGCAGAGGCGAAGTGCCCCAAATGCGGCAGCAAGAACGTGGAGCAAGAAGCGACTGCTTTTTATGCCGTGACCGGGAAGAAGAGTTAGGCTGGAAATAACCAAGCAGTGCCGTGTGGCGAAGTTGGTGCGGCTTTGTGCGCCTCAGATGACCTTCAAGCTCAAAACACGCATCAACCGCTCGGACGCCCGGACGATCCGGCAGGCTCTTGACCAACTCGCCGCAGAGGGTTCCGTTACGAAAGATGGCGACGAATTCGTTGTCGAAGCCGAGATGGAAGGAGCCAGCGGGAGAGAGTTGAATCGCATGTTTCTTTCCGCTTTGAGAAAGGTGGAGAAGCGGACGACGCTCCGTGCCGAGTGGACATCCGGCAGCACGACTGAAAAATTCTTCGACTATGTCTTGAAGAAAACGATCAAGAATTGATCATCCACTGCGCGTGATATTCCCCCGCAAAATAACCCCATGCACTCCTGCGTATTGCTGAAATCGAACCATTTCCATCGACGGGGGAACTTTTCTGTCGAAAAACCCGTAGAATAAAGTATGCAGTCTGAAGAACAACTCGATTTGAAAACAATGGAACGTGTGAGCAAGCAGAGCGCCTTGCTGCTAAGGCTGTACGAGGCAGAACTTGCCAGTGACCCTACCAGTCACGCTACCGCATCTTCGCGTAGCAATCTGATAGCCCTGCGTCACACGATTGCGCAGTTGTATGGAGATGACGGGTCTTCATTGCTGGACTGCCAAAAGCAGATTGAATAGTCTTTTGGCACCGAGATACACAAGCTAACCCTTCTTTTGAGCTTTCCTCCACTTTGCCCAGCGTGCTTTCTGAGCAGCGGCGATCTTCCTGCGGGCCGCAGCCGACATCGTCTTCTTCTTGGGCTTGGTGACAACGTTCTGCTTCTGCTTGCCTGTCCCGCGCACCCTCGCCCATCGTGCTCTCTGGGCAGCCGCGATCCTTGCCCGTGCTGCCGCGGACAGACGGCTCCTAGTTCCTGTCCCTTTCCCAGAGACCCCGGTGAGAGCCGCAAGAGCCGCGTCCAGTTGTTCGACCGTTCTCGCCGCTTGATCCCGCTCTTCCTTCAACTGCTGGACAACACCAGCCAAGTTAGCCATGAGTCCCCCTCGCCGGGGATTGTATCAAGTCGCGGCGTCACGCCCTCACCGCGTCTCCTGATCCAGCCACTTCTCGACCCGCACTGGACACCACTCCTCCAGAGCACGAGGCACTCCCCTTACAGAGTCTTGCCGCACCAGCGCCCCATTTTCATCCACCGGTGATAGCGGTCACAGCAGCAAACGGTCAGGAGAAATAGCATCGAAACGGTTTCGATGCAAAATTCTGAGGCACTTCTATGAACATGCGCACAGTGACCGTGGTGGTTTTACTTTTCTTCTTTGCCGCGACCCTTGCGGGGCAGACCAAGGTCGCCGGGAAGCAGCATTGCCCGAAACCGCAGGCGCTTGCGACAGCGGAGCCGGGCGATGAAGCCGGACATACGATGACGTTGGAGAAAAGCACTTGCACATGGTTGATTCCGTTCAAAATGACAGGCGAAAGGGCGACGGCAGGAACCTTTGTCGCGTTCTCCGAATCGAGTCTCCACCGAGCCGCAACACATGGGACTTATGTCGGCAGTATGGAAAATGGCGATCAGTTCTACATTGAATTTCACTGGACTAACTTTAAAAACGGCACTCCTGCGGAAACCGTAAAAGGTTATTGGGCGTTCACGGGCGGGACTGGAAAGCTGAAGGGAATAACGGGAAAGGGCACCTACACCGCAACGGAGAACGAGAATGGCGGCGAGGCGAATATGGAAGGCGAATACTCGGTGCCGGAGAAGACGGATACAAATCCCACAAACTAACATCACAGATTTCAACTTTCGCCCGGAGAGAACGAAGAACGCTGGAATGCTGCGTTGAGTTTTGCCCCAGTGAGCTTGGCACGCATGAGGAAGCCGACCTTCCCAGATCAGCAGCAGGACTTGCAGAACGCAGCGGGCTACAGCATAGCAAGCGAATGTGACCCGACCGTCTGTGGAACTAGAACAGCAGTTTCTAACGAGCATCAGTTGAGGCACCCTTTGCATTGGCGCTGGGTTTCTTGCGACGGGATGCCCGAATGCAATCGTGCTTACAGAATGCTTTCGCCGCCCTCTGCCCCAATTCCGTCTCTGTTTCAACCTGCGTCCTAAGCCAGACGCCAAGCTTGAGAATCCACTGAAACTCCTCGGGTTCGTAGAAAAACCGATAGCTGTTACAGATCGAATGAGCGGGTAGATAGTTATCCAAAGAATGCTCGCCACCCAGAGAATGGGAAAATACATGGTCGGCTTCCCACTTGTTGTCCTCTATGGGACCACCGCAGATGTGGCATCGGCGATCTGTTTTGGCAAGAACTTCTTCTCGTTCGCCACGGGATAGAGACCGTCTGATCAACTGATTGCGCAATTCGAGCTTGCGCTTGCGCCGCGCCTGACGAAGCGAATGCAAACGCTCTACGAAGGCTGAAGCTGACTCAAAGGTATCGGTTGCGCTCATTTCATAGGACTCCGATTCAGAGTTGTCGCACAAGAAGCTCGTTCATCCACCGCTGAGACTAGCACCTTCCGTCGCGTCTGTGACCAGAACCCTCCTCCACGGAATGCAGCGACACCACGACCGTCGTCTCCTCCCTCTGCCCGCGTGCTTTCACGCGCAGGACGCAGAAGCCGTTCTCCTCGTTGTGGAAGGTGACACGCTCGATCACGCCGGAGATTTCCTCGGTCGAGGGTCTGCGTTCAGGAATCGCGGCATTCATGCGTGGGGATTTATTTTCCCACGGACGGTCTGCCTTGGGTGACGTCATTCGGCAAAGCGATTCTGCTGGGATTTGGCTGCACGGAGGAGGTTCAGGTCGGCTGGGGCGTTTCAGAGGTGCAGGAGGGTTTTGTGACCAGCCCAGCGAGCACGTCGTAGCGTCAGCCCGTCCTCACTTGCCCCCCACTTTTCCGCTCATCGCGTGGTAGGGCTGGGATTGAGTGTGGCTGGGCAAGTCTGGTGCGACCGATTGCGGGTCACGAAACCGCCTCTCCGTCCGGACTCGCAACTACAACCACATAACCGTCCGGGTCGCGTAGCCATATTTCCCTGTGATTCGGGTTCGGGTTGATATGCGGTTCTAGGATGACCTCAGCGTGCAATGCACGGGCTTCCTCGACGACCACATCAAAGTTGTCAACCTCGAACCAAAGTAAGACGCCATGCCCATGTGGTGCCGCATCTGCGTTCATAAGGTTAGGGTGATCTTCCTCGTCCCAAGCATGGAGTTGAAGGATCAGTTCACCACCGCGCTGCATTCGGTCGTACACTTCGCGATGGGGATGTTCGGGGAGTGAATCGCAGCCGAGTAGTTGCCGATACCATTTGCTGCTCGCCCGTACGTTCCGCACTGCGATTAGCGGCTGAGCGCGGACAATGGCACTCTGCCCAATAGCTTCCATAAACCCTCCTGATGAAATCGGAGCGTTACCAGAACTGCGATCATTTTCCTGCCCCGTTCGTCGGTGCGACCACCCAGACGTACTCAAGGACTTGCGATCCGGTGTTCTTCACGTTGTGCCGCGTCGCGGGCGGGATGTAGGCGAACGGCTCATCAATGCCGTGTTCCTTGATTTCCTTTGCCATCCGCTGAAAGTGGTCTGGATATTGTTCCCGCACTATGTACTCGTGCGGCGCTGTCTTGGCGTATGTCTTAGCGAATGTCCACTTGACGGCATCTAGGACATTGCTCGACGTGATTTCATCTTGTGTTATGCAAATCACAGTCCAGTCTTCAAGGCATCTTTTATCCACGAGCAGACTGAAAAGAATGCACGGCGGACATCTTCGTCTGCAATTGCGCTGAGAGGGAGTTTTAATCCGTGGAATCCATCGACATTGTTCAAATCAACCGTCGCGCCCTTGACCGATTGTAGCCGTTTCAATATTTCTGCCCGTTTTTCCCGTTCATTAAACGGATGCGGGCTTTTATCTCTTTGGCGTGGGGTGTTCCATTCAATCATGCCATCACCAGTCACGGCAAACGGGTAAAATCCTTGCGGATAATAACAGAGGACAAAACCGCCGCGCTGGCTACTGCTCCAGTCGATAGTAATGTTGTTGTTCTCAGCCCAAGCAATGATCGCCTGCGCAGCCACTACCTCTTCGTCGCCGATTTCTCTCAAACGCGGTTCGAATAGTTTCCAGTCCCATGTCTTGCCCGGAGGCTTCGGCTTTGTGTCTTTCGTGACCTCATCTCCGAATATCCTTGGAATGATGATCTCGTAAACATCATGCTTGTAATATTCAAGCTCGACGGCATAGATGTCGAATTTGCTGTTTTTGTTGACGTAGGTGATGAGGTCTTTGAGCCGGTCGTCGAGCTTGTCCATTAGGACGACGAACTTGAGATTGCCTTCACTCAAGTTCTTCCGCATGGATTCGATGAGAGCGTTGACACCTTCTTCGTCGAGCGAATAGAAGCTCGTGAGCTTCTCACGGAATTTCATTTCCCATTGCTTTGTCCCCGCTTCGTCGAGTGTGGAGAGCAGTTCGTTGAAATCCTTGCGTCGCCAGAGAGATGCGCCGTAGTCAAGCGCTTGCGCCACAACAGTACGCTTGTCGGGATTCCGGTAGAGCTTGGTCTCCACGATGTAGAGGTCGCCGTCCTTGTCGATGCCGAATGCGTCAATCGGTCCGGAGTCGGTTTGAAGCTCTCGCGCAGCGACAAGAAGGCGCTTATCCTCCCGCAATTCGTATATGGGAATGGATTCGGGGTGGTCGTAGATGTATTCCTGAAGATTCCGTTCTTGGGCAAAATCGGACTTGTTCACAACCTCTGTCGAGCCGGAACCTTTCTTAGACACGATGATCGCCATTCATGAGCCTCTTTTTACATCTTATGCCCTTGTCCATCCTTGAGTGAGTGCGCACAGTATCAAGGGACGGTTGGGAGTGCCCCTGCCGCCGCAGTCTATCGCCGGGCGGGCAAGCCCGTTTGCCGGGAGCCGCTCGATGTTGAATGGGTCGCCATCGTCCAGTGTTTATTGAACTAAAGGGAGTCTCTCGATTGAGTCATAGCAGAGTCATTTGCATTGGGGTAGAGAGGTAGCTAGGTTCGAGCTTCTCAAGTTGATGCACAACGCACTTCAATGCCAGCAGGTCGTCCTCGTTGTACCTAATCAAAAGCTGCCTTGTGGCTTTTTTGAGTTTGCCTGACCCGTAAAGCACGGCGGCGGCGAACCCGTCGATGGAATCTCTCCATTCAAACCCACAGTGCTTGGCAACATCTTTCAAAGTCAATTCTTGCGTCGGAAATGCAACACAGTTATGGATGTCGAAATACACATCCTGTACACGTTGCATAAATTCCGTTGGTAGTTTGTGAGCGGCGAGTCGCTGGCTGAGCATCCGCTGCTCCATACGACACCCAGAATAGGAGAGGAGAGCAAGGTGAGGTCGAACTTTCAAGAAAGTCAGGAACGTTTTAAGGATTTGTTTCTCTTGCTTCGGCGTGTCCGGATAGAACGAGTATGTCTTGCCCTCCTCTTCTACATGGATTCCGACCAACCAAATGAACTTGCCTAGCATGTCCGTCTCAATGTCTAGGTACGCCCGCGCTCCTGCTGGCAGCCGCAACGGGTTCATCTGTACGATTTCACCTTTGAGAAGTGCCGAAGCCCTCGACCTGAGCGACGTCCCTTCTCCGAGTCCACCCTTAATGGACTTGGCGATAAACTCCCCTGACGCCTCAGCAAGCTGGCGAAGGTTGTGTATTCCGGCATCTCTTAGCCGGGACTCGCGCCCTTCCCCAATGCCGGGCACTGATGCAAGTTCCCACAGGATGTGCCACTGCACACTGGGCACTTTGCGAGGTTGAAGGTCAACTATCGCGACCCTCCCCGGCGCTCCCGGATCGTCGTGGGATGCCGCATTGACGATGGTCGCATGTCCGAGGCGCTGCGATTGTGCCCCACACGAATGAACATGCCCGCACACCACCAGTCGGACATCTCGACGTTTGACAAGGAACTGTCTCAGAGCCTTAGATCCGATCTGTCGTTTCCCGAATCTAATCGCGGAATCCAGCACGCCTCTTGGAGGAGCGTGGGACACAACGATGAGGCGCTTTCCCTTCACGGCTTCTGTTGCAATTCGGAGATGTCTTGAGATGAAGACCTCTGGATAGCTGACTGTTCCTACTGCTCCGAGCGTTTCATCTAAAGGGGAGCCTTCTACTCCGATCACGGCGTAGTTGCCGATGATCACGGGTTCGCAGTGGACATTGTGTACGTGCCTCCCTTTGATCAATGCCCTCGTCGCCATCACCTCATCGAAAATGCGAATCCGTTCAACCGAATCCTCGTGTCGTGTCGCAGAGTCGTTCCCGATCACGGCACAAAGCCCGTGCGTTGCGAGCGCAGCAAGCTCCTCAAAAAAGTTGCGCGATCCTTCTTGGAAGCGTTCAACATCGTCTCCCGCGTACAGCAACAGTTGTGGCACGGGCCTTACGCTCTTAACGAAATCCAGCAGCAAAGAGATGTCTTGAACACGATAGTCGGAGAAGACCACAAGGCGCAGGGACTCGGAGTCCCAAGGCTTCTGGCAGGGTTCTTCCACCCGCTCCAGCGTTTTCAGTTCCTTGCCGTTGATGACCAGCTTCATGAGAATTTACGAAATAGCCGACACCGTCAGGCGGAACGAGCCATTTCCAGATAGCGGCAAAATGCGTTGGCAAGCTCGATCTGGCGCGGAGTTTTGCATTGCACTTGAAATAATGCAGGGCAGGCGACGATCACAGCCACGCATCGCGCACGCGAGACGGCAACGTTCAGGCGGTTGAGGCTGTACAGAAACTCCATTCCTCGCGGTGCGTCTTCCGGGGTCGAAGTTGCCATTGAATACAGGACAATCGGGGCTTCCTGCCCTTGGAATTTGTCCACCGTTCCTACCCTCGCCCCTGCGGGAGCCTTTCTATCAGGGCCGCGAAGTGCGCGTTGTAGGGAGCGACAACGAGGATGTCTTCCAGCGTGAGGACATGAGTTTCCCCGTTCTTATTCGTCCAAGTTGCTCCCGTCTTCAATAGAGCGTCCACTGCCGCCGCAACCTTGTCCACTTCCTCCGGCGACTCGTTCTGGTTCCCAGAGTGCAGCACGGGAGCAAATCGCAGCCCTGTTCCGCCAAGGGGATCGGTCGCGTTAAGCCGTTGCTGAGCATTTTCTGGGCGTGCCACGAGCCGACCTTCGTAAAACAGTTCCGACGTGAACGCGCACACATCTGGATGAAGACGGCGGGTCTCAGTCAAGAAAATGCCTTGGTCATCAGCTATGGTCGGTCGCCCATTCAACAGGTGACCGAGCGCCGAGACGTCTGCGCCGGGTGGATGCACACCCTTCTGCGGCTGGTCGAGTTGCTGCGGATCGCCAAGCAGCACGATGCTGGTCGCCGATGGCGAGGTAGCCAGAACGTTCGCGAGGGACATTTGACTCGCCTCGTCCACGAACAGCACGTCTACGGAGTTTGCCATCTCCTCGCGTGCCCAAAGCCAAGCCGATCCTGCGGCGACTTTTGCGGTGCCTTTGGTCAGGGCATCCAGCACCGCCTCGTTACTTTCCGCATTTATGACCGAAGCATCATCGCATTCGTCGCCTTCCCTTGCTTTCTGGATCACGGGCACGCGAACCCCGCACTGTTTGGCGGCGCGACAAACCTCGCGCAGGAGAGTGCTGATCACCCTGTGGCTGGCGGCGGTGACTCCGACCCGTCGCCCCTGACTGACAAGCTCGACGATCATTCGACCCCCGGTGAACGTCTTGCCCGAACCCGGCGGCCCTTGGATAGGAAGCACCGAAGTCTCGCGTGCGAGGGAACGAACGAGGTTTTTTGCGCTTGGCGTCAGTTGACCGTCCTCTCCCACCAATGTTCCCTCGAAGTTCCCCAGCGCTGTAGGGCGCTGTCGAAGCAAAAGCTCCCGCGCAGGTTGAAACTGCCCTGCCCCGGCGATCCCATGTTCTGCCACATAAGACGTGAGACGGAAGAGGCTGTCGCTCAAGACCGTAGAGTCCACAATGTCGAAAGGGATCAGGGCGGTCGGATGCGGGACATGAGAAGCAGCGCCCCGCTTGAGGTCAATCGTGCGGTTGCGTTCGTCGATGGCAACTACCCCTCCGGCGTTCTGTCCCGTCCTCGGATCGCGGACTTCCAGTGCCCGGTCGATGGCGTGGTCTTGCGGCGGAAAGCTGTATCGGTGGACTATCGACCTTTTGATGTGATCAACCGCTCCGACATACACAAGTCCACCCAACGCGCTCTTGTCCTCTTGGAGTTCATCGTCAGATAGCTCGCACAGGCGGAAGTATTCCCACCAAGATGACTTTTCTTCGCGGCGATGCCACTCCAACATCTGGGCGAGAAGCCAGTACGCTCGGTGTTCGTCCGTCCACTGGGCTTCGGCTTCAGGCAGCGCGGCAAGCAGCCGAGCCGCGAGCGCCCTTATCCCCTGCAACCGTGCGCTCAATTTCTCGCTCGCGTCGCCAAATTGAACGGCAGGTCGCGGCAAAGCGCAACCCTTCTTTGCTTCCAGTTCCTTGCGCCGATCTTCCAGCCAATCCCTCAGCCGCAAAGCCGACACGCAGTCGTCCCGGTTGTAGCCCTCTACGGTTTTGAGGAGGTCGCCGATTTCTCCTTCACCGTCTCCAAGTGCCATTGCAGCCTCGAAGGACTGGAGGGCGACGTTCGCGTCGCGGAGCGGCACGGCGCGGGTGAAGCCGTAGAGCGGCTCCAGCCGTTTGATGGAATAACTCTCGACCGACGCCCGGATGCCTTGCCGCACGGCGCGGTAGAGATCGACGAAGACCCCCGCCCGCAGCAGTTCGTCAACCTCATCGACGCACGCCCCGTGCCTTCCGGTCAGCCGCTTGATTGCGGTTGGCTCATAGGGGGCGTAGTGATAGATGTGCATCTCAGGGTGCCGCCGCCATCGTTCCATCACTTTTTCTATAAATGCCTCGAATGCCTTCTGCTCTTCTGAGCGGCTCAGCGCCCAGAGGGACTCGTAGATCGGTTCCCCGCCTGATTTCGCGGGAAGCGTCGCCATGCCGATGAGGTACTCCAAGCCCTCGTCGAACACGTAGGGGTTCGCTTCAAGGTCGAGGAACAAATCTGCTGGCGACGGGAGAGGCAATATGCCGAGACCTTTGCCCTCTTCCGCATCTTCGATCAACTCGTAAATCGGGCGACCAGCCTCCCGACCTTGCACCTGAAGGCGTGCCTGCTCGCGGATTCGCAGCAGGGCGGCATCCCCGATGCGTTCGATCTTGGGCTTTGGGGGAAGGGCGAGTTTCGCGAGATCGGCAACGGTGTTGACACCGCGCCCGACGAGCGCCTTGCGCTGGTTCCGCGAGATTCCGGCGACGAGCGAGAGGTGGTCGTCATCCCTGCGGCGTTTGTCGCATATCGGGAACCACGAGCACACTTCGCAATGCTCCGTGGGTTCGGGGTACGTGTCTGCTTCGGACTTCCACGCCCTTTCGAACTCGCTTCTGACCTTGCGGAAGTAGGCGATGTAGCGCTGGACTTGGAATTGCTCTGGACTAGCTGTGCCGCCCAGCACCACGTGCATCTTCTTCGGCTCCAAACCTTGAATCCGCGACAGCAAGTGCGAATAGAAGCAAAGCTGAACCAGCGCGGTCGCCTTGGTGGAGCGTGCGAGCTTGGTCTCCACGACCTCGTAAGACCACGCTCCGAGTACGCTGGGAGCGTCTGTCCGAACGAGGAAGTCCGAACGACCGCCCCACGGGCTGTCAAGAAACGTGGCTTGGTAAACGGCATCGAAGGCGTCGCGAAGCGCCCGGAGAGTCTCCGCAACCGCGTCGTCCCAGCGTCCGTTCAGGTCGATCTGAGCAACCTTGCGTCCGCCATTCTCAGCCAGTTCGCGCAGGTACTGCTGCTCGTGCTCGAAGCCCAGCGTCCGAAGCAGATCAAGCGCTGGGTCGTTGAAGAAGGGCTTGGTGATTTCGTTCTTTGACTCGGCGCGGTCGAGCGTCGCCGTGTGCGGGCAGGCGAGAAAGCTCGCTATGTCAGTCGCGGAGAACATGCTTGTGATCGCGTGGGCAACTGTAAATCCACGTCACACGGTCGGCTTCACGACATGAGTTGGCAGTCGTATTCCTCTCCGGGCACTTCGTTGCCGGGCGCGAGACGTGGAGTGTCAAGACCTTAATCATTTCTCGAAATCATCCAAGAACTCTGATGCTGGAGCCACACTCGTCACCAGTAGGTGATCTCGGGCACGGGTGCAGGCAACATAGAGAAGCTGCCTTTCCGTGTTGCAGACCTCTTCCAAATCCGAGTCATCGGCTACAGTCTCAATCCGCTGTTGCAGCGGAATAATTTCATCGTCACAAGCCATCACAGCCACGGCACGAAATTCGAGCCCCTTGGCGAGGTGCATCGTGGCTATCGAAGCTTTACCGTGTACAGTCTCAACCCTGTCGTCGAGAATCTTAAATGGAATCGCAGACAGTTCGGCGGCGGCTCGGGCTCGATCCAGTTCGGAAGATGAACGGACAAAGATAGCGATTTCGTGCGGTAGCAAGCCTTCCTCCGCTTTTGCTTTAATCCATTTGCCTACGCTCTTCGCCTCGGCTTCGATGGAATCGAGTGTTTGAATTGTCGGCGGTGGTCCGTTGAAGACAGAAATTGCGGACTTCCGCTGCTCAACGATTCCGTCCACGTCCGCCATCTCCGGTCCCAAGAGCCTGTCGGCTTTCATCCTGATCTGGTGAGAGGTTCGGTAGTTAATCCTCAGCGTCGTGGCTCGTCCACGCACATCGACGCCTAGCGCCTTCCACGAGAATGGCTGTTGGAATATCCTCTGCCCCAAGTCACCAGCGAAGAAGAGACTGTTGGGGCTATCCTTTCCCACAGCAGCCAAGAATCGGAGTTGAGCAATGCTCGCGTCCTGTGCTTCATCCACGATAACGAACTCAAAGGGTCTTGAAACATGCGTGGAATAGAAGGTCGCCAACGCACTGAACATCTCGGACAGCGTAATCAGTTGCTTTGCCTTGAGAGCGACCTTCACTTTCTCAAATATCGACCACGCGATAGCACGTTGAGGTTCTTTGAGGCGCGTCTTCCGACCCAGCCGAACAACGTCTCGATAGGATTCCCAAGACGTTAGCTGCCATGCATCCACAACCTGCTCCCACTCGGAGAGCAGAAATTGCAAAGAGAAACGGTTATCGGGGGTTCCTTTGGCGACGTTCGAGAGCAGTTCCCGCAACGTCTCTGCGGTCACAAAACGAGGCTTGTCGATATTCGTTTCATAGAGCCGTTTGCCAATCGCGTTTAGCGAATGAACCTCGATCCGCTCCCCAAGCCGGGGCTGATTCCCAATCAGATAGCGTAGCTTTGTTCCCAAAGCGTTTGAAAGCGGCTCGGAAAAGGTGGTCAGCAGCAACCGGGCGTCAGGGTACTTTCGAGCCAGATAGACCGCACGATGGACTGCCACTATCGTCTTGCCCGTTCCTGCTGATCCCGCAACTCGTGCCGGACCGTTTAAGTCCCGTTCCACCAATTCTCTCTGGGCGGGATGAAGAAAAACTGTCCATTTCTCCCACGGGTATTCCAATGCACGTTCCAGTTCCTCCGCGCTGCCAATGAGACGAAATCGTCGCTGGGCGTCTGGATGTTGGAAGGATTTGGCTGTGGGAACCGCCAACTCCGGCAGTGACGGGATCGCTTCGGGTTTGGGGGAGTAAACCACAGCTTCAAGCGGCGCTGCACTAATCGAAACGGACTGCGGAATCACTCCGGTCGCAAGGTCTAACAAAGCCTCCGCCGCCTCTTTTGGAAGGTGATCCGCAAGTTCTAGCAAACTTTCCTCGGTTACATTGCGCACGTCGCGGAACCATTCGGAAGGCACGCCGTAGCCCAGAAGTTCGGTATCCGTCAATTCCGAAAATAAAGTAGGCTTTGGGACTGGCGCAGCTTCGACATATTTTGGGATGGTGATTTCTTTGACTCGCTCTCGAACTTCGACGAACTGCGCCGCGCCCGTCGTAGGATGAGTTTCGAGCTTCCGCCGCTCCGCCCATTGATAGGAATCGTCGTGATGTCCGACATAACAGAGCAAGAGGCTATTTCTGGTGCGATGGACAATAATTCGGACATCTTTGCTGACCCTTATCGACCAGAAATTCGGGTCTTTTGCTTTGTCGAGTTTGTGAAACTGCAAACCCGGATGGGCGGGATTTAACTGAAGGTCGAATGCAGTTGTCTTGACGGCTTTCTGCTCGTCGCCCGTCAATCGGGTTAGACTGTCGGTGAATGTGTCTGCGATTCGATATTCCATTGCAATGAGCTTCAACCCTTGTCGGGGATCAGAGACCTCTCCGCACTCATGCGACCGAAGCGATCTCTGCATCCCTAGCAAATGGGCAATCTGCCCAGACGCTCGCGCCAATTGCAGATGCCGCGAGTCTCGTCACAGAGTCGGTTCATACCTTGAAGAGCTTCATCACTTCGTCGCCGAGATGATTGATGACTTTTACCGCGATGCGCCCCGACTTTGGTTTATCGAATGTTCGAGAAGTATCACTGTGCAATGTAGCCCACGCCTCTTCGTTGATTTCCGCCTTGAGGGTTGTCTTTAGAGCTTTGTAGGGGTCGTTCGCGCCAAGGAAGTAGGCTTGGCGCACAAAGAAGCTCTCCTCGTTGTAGTCGGTGTCCACGAACCAGCAAGCAATTCCCTCGGCTCCGTCGCTGCGAACTTCGCCCGTATTGGGGTGAAAGACATCCACGCCGATGATCTTTACCTGAATCTGGTCGTCTTTCGCTTTTAGGATTTGAATGTCGGGTTCGCCGAAGATGACGAACATGTTTCCCTTACCCGTGTTTTTCAATTCGTCCGACATGTGCAGGTCGGCGTTCATGCGTGCCTTCAAGACCGGGATTTTGCCCAACTTATTGAACTCGGAGGAATGAGCGTCGTAGTTGAAGGCGCAAGTGATGAGCACATCGAATCCGGCATCACCAGCTTCGCGAGCAGCGACGACGAGATCGGGGCGAGAGACTGTGCCGAACTCGGGACCGATGAAAATCCCCGCTCGCTTTTCTGTCCCAGCCTTCCCATTACCTTCGGTGTACTTGCCCTCCGCGCAAACAAAGTAGCCGGGCCACGGGACAATCGAAGAGAAAGTGATCTTGTCTTCCTTGTGCGCCTGTTGAACTCCGGCAGTCTTCAGGTTTTCCAGAATCATTTCGACGAAGTCGGCTTCGTCGTCCTTATCATCGCTGAATGTCCCGGACTTCTGAAGCAGTTCGTCGTCCTCGCCCACCGAGAGCACGCGGTGAGGAGACAGACTCTCGACCGTAAAGGGCCCTGCCACGCGAATCGTTTTGTTGTCTTCGTATGGCTTGTCGTAGAGATACTCAAACTCGGCTTTCGCGTCAATGGACGCGTCGATAGCCTTCTGACGAGCGATTCGTTCCTTCCACCACTCGGCGTGAAGTTCCTTCGCCTGTTTCGACCACTTCTCATCGGCATCTCGCGGAATTTCCCATTCTTCCCATTTGGTCTTTAGGGTTTGATTGAGTTTCTGACGCAGAGGCTCCAGTTTTGTCTGGTACTCGTCCCAAATCACGTCAATCTCTGCATTGTTAGCGATGGACTTAAGTGTGATGTGGGGAACACGCTCGTAGACAAACCCTTGGCGAACATCAGAATGGGTGGGCATTTCCGAAGGAGCTTTTCCCGTTATCTCGGCTTCTTTTAGTTGCCCCTCTCGACTGTCGGCAAGCAGGTAGTAGGGATAACGTGCGCCCATGATTCGGGCGCGAGCCAGCGCTAGTGCAACTCGTGAGGTGTCTATGGTGATCCAACGGCGCCCCCATTGCTCGGCAACAAAGGCTGTAGTGCCGGAACCACAGGTCGGGTCGAGCACTAGATCACCCGGATCGGTGGTCATTAACACACATCGTTCAATGACACGCTCGGCGGTCTGCACAACATAAAGTTTGGTTTCCGCAAATCCTGTAAAGAGAACATCGCGCCACAAGTTGTTGATTGGGGACACCGGAAAATCTGCCAGATAACGCCTGTACATTAGGGTGTTCCCAATCGGCTTTAGCCGAGCAGCCTTCAGCAGGCGATCCATTCCGACTCGGTTTGTTTTCCAGCCACCTTTCTTTGGTATGAACGAACCCCCTTCGATTTCAACTTGAAACGTTGTGGTATCAGCCGCAGTTGGACTGGTCAAATTATCCGATGCAAATATGTCACTCGTTGAAATGTCACGCGCAGTACTCGCTAGTCGGTGGTCAGTTAACCGTACCCGGTCACGAAAGTTTACATACTGCGTTGTTCCTTCCTCACCTAATATCTTCTCGCGATACATTTGCCGATACTTGATCGACCTTTTGATTCTCGCGAACCAGACCAAGTAGTCCATCACGCTTGCTAGGACATCCGTGCCAATGGCTGGACTTCCCGCACCGGACGTTTTTTGCACTTGGATGAGTCCACAGAAGTTCTCGTCTCCAAACACTTCTTCCATCACTGCCCGAACACGGTGGACATTCTCGTTGCCGATTTGCACAAAAATCGACCCGGAATCAGCAAGCAGGTCTCGCGCAACTGTGAGGCGGTCGCGCAGGTAAGTGAGGTAGCTGTGAATGCCGTCGCGCCATATGTCGCGAAACGCCTTGACTTGCTCTGGCTCTCGCGTAATGTGATCGATATTCCCATCCTTTACATCACGGCTCGTCGTTGACCACTGAAAATTGGAATTGAACTTGATCCCATAAGGCGGATCGAGGTAAATGCACTGCACCTTGCCGCGCAAACCCTCTCGCTCTGCTAGTAGTGACGCCATTACTTGTAGGCTGTCGCCAAGAATCATGCGGTTCGCCCAATGGGCATCGTGCTGGTAGAACTCCGTTTTTGCTGTCTCGCTAGGAAGCCCGTTGAAATTGGCAAACAAATCGATCTGAGGTTCTGAAGCCTTCGCGTTCACCGCGGATCGGCGCTGCAAATCATCAATCAATACTTTGGGGTGAACCTTCTCTTGGATGTAGAGAGGGGGAGCAGGCACTACCAAGTCGGACCAGTCTCGCTCATCTTTTCCACGCCACACAAGTTGTGGGTCTAGGTCGCGGTTGCGCCGTTCATACGCGACTCGAACTGGGCTTAGTTCCTCGGTTCGCATCACCGACTGATATTCGGCAGTGGGAATGTTCAAGCGCGACGCCTTCTTGTGAGTCAGTGTCTCAACTTTCTTCTTTTGTTTTTCTTTCGAAATCGTCTTCGCCATGCTCACCTCTCCGAGACCACCTGCGTCACCGAGACGGATTCAATCATCTTGTTGAACTGCGCTTCTACCTTTGCCTTGAAATCCGATTCGATTTGATAAACCTCGGCGAATTCAGCAAACGCCCAGCGACCATACTTGCCTGAGTTGTTCACGCCGGGAACCCAATAGGTTTCCATCGTGGACTTCTTCTCTTTGGCGTCTTCGCGGCGGTACCCCTTGATTTCGACTACTAAGTGAAGCAGGTCGTTTTCCCCGTGTCCATCGTCCACGAGGACGATAAAGTCAGGTCGGTACTTCCGTTTCTCAGAACCGTAGCGGTAGGGCACTTCGAAACCCAAGTTGTGATTCTTGACGTACGCCTTTACGCGGGGATGAGACTCCGCCACACGACAGAATTCCGCCTCCCAGTCGCTATCCAGAATGACGTAATTGATGTGGCACCGTCGAGGATCAGTCTCCCAGCGGCTCTTTTGGAAGTATTGAACTTGACGTGAATCGTGGAGCCAATGGGATTGTAGGCATCGGGAATAACCTTGATGGGAGACTTGCCGATGGTTTTGCGCGTGATCGCGGCAGTGATCCGTTCGCAAGCTATGTCAGCTAATTCTTGATACATCAGTTGCGCGGGGAAAGTACCGCCCTTGAACACGAGGCATTTATCGAGCCACTCCTTTGTAATCCGCTTGAGTTGCCCGAACAGGTGGAGCTTCGGTTCCTCGCCGGGATCGCGCCACTTCGTGTACAGCAGGCGCTTGGTCACGTGAAACACAAGCGAGGATTGCCTCATGTCATCCAAGTGTTCGAGGCTTAAGTCCACACCTTCGCCGATGATGCCGGAGTTCCGCGTTATGGAGGGCCCAACCAAATCTGGAGTCAATTCGAGAACCGAATCTGTGTTGAAATCAGCCTCAAGCCTTTCTTCCGGTAGTTCAACCCGGTAACCATCCACTCTCGGGAAGGTGATCTCCAAGTGGTCTCGCTCTGGACGCACCGCTTTGACCTGAATGGTCTCGCGTGGCGGTTGTGGCGGAGCGACCACTGGCTTCGCGGCGAAATCGAAGGGGATACCGAGAACATCCGCATACTCAACGTTAAACATCCCCTCATTGGGGCCGTCTTCGTTGATCTCGTAAGACTGGCGGCGAAGGGCTCTGCCAATGACCTGTTCGCAAAGTAGCTGCGTTCCAAAAGCACGGACGCCCAACACATGCGTGACGGTGTTTGCATCCCACCCCTCTGTGAGCATCGACACCGACACCACGCAGCGGATGGACTCGCCGAGCCGCCCCGGCTTGCCCACGGTATTCATGACTTCCCTAAGCAAATCCTCATCCGTGAGCTTTTCTGCCTGCTGGATGTCTCCTGTGCGCTCCACAATCTCGCGGCGAAAACGGTCGATCTCATCCTTCGCCATAAGCCTGAACTTGTCGTCCAGAGCATCACCCGCTTCAAGCTGCTCGCTATCGATGAGGAGCGTGCGAGGGCGAGGTATGGGGTTCCCATGCTCATCGTAGTTGCGAAATAGAGCTAGTCTGCCGTTTTCCAGCGTGGTGGAGCCGTCTTCGTTCTCCCGTTGAAAGCCAGAGATGTAGTCGTAAACGAGCTTGGAGGTAGACGTGTTGTTGCACACGACGATGAAGCAAGGAGGAACTCGGATGCCCTGCTTTATCCAGAGATCGTAGGTTTTTACATAGTGTCCGTAGAGTGCTTCCAGCGCGGTTTGCAATTCGACGGGTAGGCTGAGGGGATCGAGCGATCCTGATTTGCCCCTGCCTTTCTTCGGCATTTTCCCCCGGATGTGTTCCCACAGGTTTCTGAAGACTGGCATTTCTTCGCCGGGAATGTTGTCGGCTACTGGAACTCTCGGAAGTTTCACGATGCCGCACTCGATGGCATCCATGAGCGAAAAATCACTCATTGTCCAAGGGAAGAGAGTGCCCTCGGCGTAACCGGAGCCACGCAGAAAGAAAGGCGTGGCTGAAAGATCAATGGCACGAGCAAGTCCAAGTTTGCGATTGACAGCCTCTAATCCTGAAATCCAGAGCCGCGCCGCTTCGTTGTTCTTTTCGGCTTCCTGCTTTTCATCGCCTTTAAGATCAAGCTCACCGTCCTCGCCCGGTTTTTCGCGATAGCAGTGATGGGCTTCATCGTTCAAGACCAAGATATTCTTCAAGCCCATCAGTTCAGGCATAACACGCTGAATCATCTGCCCCTCGGTTTCGAGGGTATTTAGCTCCTCGCCGCGCCCTTGCAGCAAGGAACGCCCGCCCTTAGAGAGTTCCACTCGGTCGCGTAGCTTAAAGGCGTGGTAATTCGTGATGACGATTTTGGCGCGTTCAAGTTCCCCAACCATGTCGCCGGGGACCAGTTCGCTGTTGATGTAGTAGTTGTCGGGATCGTTTGGCTGGAGGACTCGGAGTCGATCACGAATAGTCAGGCCCGGAGTCACAACGAGGAACCCACGAGTGAAGTTAGAGCTTCCGGGTCTGCGAATCGCGTTGATGGTTTGCCACGCGATGATCATCCCCATCACCGTGGTCTTTCCCGCGCCTGTAGCGAGCTTCAGCGCCAATCGTGAAAGTTCGGGGTTGGCGTCCCGATTCGCATTTTCTATGTGCTCAAGAAACGGCTTGCCGCCCTTCCCAAACTTTGGGGCTACCTCAGTAAGCCAAATTGCAGTTTCAACTGCCTCAACTTGGCAGAAGAACGGGCGAATGTTGTTGAACTTGAACTGCCGCCAGTGCTGTAGAAGAGTCGCGGTCTCAGGAGTTACGAGCCAATCGCTCGGATTCGATAGCTTGCGCCATTGGTCAACCTGATAGCGTAGCTCGTTGATGATTGGCGTCGGGTCGTACTGCTGCTTCTGTGTTGAGAGCCCCATGCCCTCATCGAAGACTAGATATTCCGTTTGTTTCTGCTTTTTCGGTTTAGGGATTGGGGTGATGAACTCAGCTTTGCGACGACTTGGCATGATTCGCTGGGTGGGCTGTCCCTGCGGATCGAGTTCCCAGTGTTGGTCAGGTGGGTCGTACGGGGAGTTAAGAATTGGCTGCTCAAAAAAGCGATTGTCCATAGACCGACCTGCACAACATCCTCAAAATGAAGAGAACACGGTAGCTTACAACATACGCCGTCTTCATGTATGCAGCTTAAGCAGCGGTGCGATTGCAGGGTTCAAGGAGCTTCGATCTGAAATGGAAGCGAAGTATCCGGCTCGCGAACGTACGCCCGAGGAGCGTGCAGCCATGTTTCAAGCTGCTATCGCTGAAGCGATAGTTGGCAGTGGCGTTCGAAAAAGGAAGAAAAGCACGGCTCGTGGAATAAGAACCTTTGGAGGTTAGCACTGCCTCCACGCACCAGACACTCTCACACACCAGCCCGCTGGCTCATAAAGGCAGTCGTCAGCCTCGACCACCTATTTTTCGCTGCGTGCTTGCAGCTTGAGCTTTTCCAGCAGTCTGACCAAAGCCATCGTATCCTGCCCGCAATAATCCAGCAGCGCCTTCCGAGTCTTTTCGCGCTCGACCTGATCCAAGCCGCCCCGTATGAGCGATTCCCAAGCCAGCCCGGCGTCCTCGCCATCCGCGACCTGCATGCCTTCGTAGGTCATCCCCGGCACGAGTGCAGGAAGCACTTTCTTAATCGAGTATGACCCTGCGAACGCGGGATGGTAGACATGGCTTCTGACGACGGGGAGCAAGTCCCACAGACGCCGCTGGATTTTCTTGATGCGCCCCTCAAACTCCGGCAGCCACGCCGCAAGCTCCGAGAGCCGCAGCTCCTCGAACGCTGAGTAAACGACTATGCTGCCGCTTTTTCCTACCACAGCACACAGCGATGTGATGAACTCGCGGCGCGGATCGCTGGCTTCTGCGGCAAGAAACTCGTGATGTTCCAGTTTCGCGCCGGGTTTCGTCTGCGAATGGACAGAAAACTGAAACGGCAGTTGGTCGTAAGGGCGCATGCCAGAGAATCTTGGGATTGCCCGGTTCACCGTCTCAAAGTCCATAAAGTACAGCGGATACTTCAGACTTCGCAGTTCCTTCCCCAGTTCCTCGCTGATCCAAGGTTTCCCCGTTTGCACGCACGTAGCCGCACGCCGCTGGCGCTCGTTCAATGGGAATTCATCTGGGATGTCGCCGATTGACTCGACTCCAATCTCCGTGAGTTCCTCGACCGCGCTGGCGTTGATTCGCGGCAGGAATCCGACGTGGTCGGTTGGACGGGGAAGGTTGCAGCGGTCGAAAAACTCGCAGGTCACGGGATCGGTGCAGTGCCGACCGGGAGCGACGTCGGGGGCAGCAGACAGGGTAAGGGTGCGGAATTCTGCACTAAGCTGGGTGGTTAGCTTGTCGTTCAGTTCGGCAATCTGCCGACTGAGTCTACGGATGCGGAAAAATTGTTGGGGATCGACCGATCCGCCCTCAAAAGCGTATTTTCGATTCACGTGCATCAGGTTCACAGAACTGAGCCTCAGTCCGGAACGACGCAGGACGAGGCTCTGAATTCCGACGTCCCACAGATGGTGATCCTTAACTTCAGTGGTCGATTTGACCTCAAGCAGCCGCCATCTATTTGCCCTCTGGCGCTGCAAGATGTCCGTTTTCACAAGCACTCCACCTCGCTCGAACACACCCTCGAAGACCGCCGGGATTTCGCGATTCGCGACTAACTCGCGAGTTGCGCGAATCGCATGATCCAGTCCACGCGAACAATCAACCTCGACCCCACCGGGAAACAACTTTCGAGCAAGCATGCCCACATCGTGTCCCTGCTGCATGATCGCCTCTGTCGCACCGTCCGGCTCCGCTGCAAGTTCCGGCTGGTGGACTTGCAGGTAAAGACGCTTGAGGCACTGCACGCCTGCGACGAATTTTGATTTGCTGATCCTCACCGCAACGCCTCCTCTTCCATTAGGGGCTTCATTTCAGTCCCGCTTTGACGACACGCAAGTACAATGCTTTCGCGTCATCAAACAACCCCTGCTGCATATAAATCTCCGCAAGCAGCGTAAGGTTCTCCGGCGTCGGCTCCGTCTCGATCAGCTTGAGCATCAAGCCAGCCGCTCTTACCGTCTTTCTTTGCGACAGGTAATATCGAGCAAGTTCGTGAATACTCACTGCTCCTCGCGCCAGTCAGTAGTGACGCTGGTTGTTTCGAAGTCGTTCGCGACATCCGCATCTCTGTGAGCTTCAACGTCATGGATTTCGAACGTGCGGACGTTGGTGCTGATGACCTTCCCATCGCTGTCGATCCTTAGACTCGTGAGCACGTAGGTGTCGAACATTTCCATGATTTCCTCCCGATCATTTCAGCGCAAACTCAGGATGCGGCGTTTACACCTCAGCGCTTCTCGCCGCCCACGCCGAAGGTCTGACGCCCACGCTTTGTCGTGCAACTCGTATTTCACCTTGCGTATCCACGCCTCCTGCTCCTCGTCTATTTCCTTCTCTTCCAGCGCGGCATCATGGCAAGGCGAGCATAGCCCAACACTGTCTAGGCTTGCCGCCCCCACCGTCTCGCGGCACCACCTGCACGTCTGCCGCCCGGCGCAGATGCGCTTCGCCACGCGCCAACCGAGCAGCAAGAAAATTGGGCTGAACACTGCGAGGTACATCTCTATGAACCACAGCGAGTCCGACTCGGTTGAAGCGACATTAAATCTCGGTGCTCCCACGTAGAGAGCGGAGGCAGCCGATACGATGAATCCGAACACCATCTTGCCGATGGCTTTCAGATGGAACCCGATGCCCGTAGTGACATGTCCGCCATCTCGCGCAGCGGCGTAGAAGTTTGCAAACTCGCAGCAGATCAAGAACCAAAAGCTGGCGGCGAAGGGACCGAACACGCCGAGCAATACCTTCAGCAGCCCGATGGCGTCGTCCCCCGGAAAGTAGTGAACGACCAGAAGCGGAACGATCAAGAGGATCGCCGGGGCGAAGAACAGGAATAAGAACGTCAGAATTGAGCGCCAAATGAAACGCAATATGGTATCCACACGTTCCTCCCAAGTGCTGGTTGAACTTTTACGCGCCGACCGTCTGCGGAATCCCACCATTTCGTTCCGACTTTGGGGCGATCTTGGTCGCTGTGGCGGTATCGCAGAGTGCCTGCAACCGACCTCGATACTTCGCAGTCAGGTCGGACACGGTGTCGATTGCCTTCGCTGCCTTCTTTAGCTCCCTCTCGATTTCATCAAGGTCAACAAATGTGCGCCGGACTTCTTCCCCCAGCGCGGAGTTCTTCTGTAGAAAATCAGCGCCCTCGGTTCTCATCCTTTCAAAAACGGGCTTGAGCACCTCCAAGTCCCTCGGCAGCCATTGACGTGTCGTCCGCAGAATCCAGACGCCCTCTTCCCGACCCCAGCGCCGCTCGCGATCATGCTGCCGAAGCTGGCTTTCGTCTCTTCCAACGATGATTCCCACTAGGCAGCGCCGTTCTTTGGCATCGCGGATCAGTTTCTTGAGATCGCCTTCGGTTACGGACGCCTTGTCTTTGTTATCAACGACCATGCGTGGCTCCAGCGGAGCGCCGCTTGGATCGCGGTACGCCAGCAGGAAGTCGCCGTTCTTCGGCAGCTTCTCGCTCACGGCGATGCCCGCCCACGTGCGAACCTCTTGCTCGAAGCTCACCTCTTCGAGCTTTCCGCGCCGCGCCGCCTTGGACATCTCACCTTCGAGTTCTTGGTTCCGTTCTCGAAGCTCAGCGACCTCTCTCAGGCAGGCTTCGACGCGGCGCGTCAGGTCATCCTTGTCGGAGTGCGCCGTCCGCAGTGCGTCCTTGTGTTGCTCCCTGATCTCGGCAACCCGCTTCGCCAGTTCAGTCTCGAAGCGCGACCACACGCTCTGTTCCTCGTGGTGATGTTTCTGTGCGAGCAAACGAAACGCTTCCTCGGCGGAAAGCTGGGCGATGCGGGCAAAGTCACGCACTCCGAGCCGATCCAGAATCTCAGCGCGGCTGAGTTTGCCCGATCCAGCACACAAAGGGCACTCAATACTTTCGTGCGGAGAAACAGCGATGGCTGATTTTCCCGACAATGCGACCTCCTGTAGTCGATCTCAGTTTTCGGGGGAGGCACTTTGCTAACAGCAGGCGGTCAGTTTCCCGCTTGGTCGAGATACTCTTGGAGCGCCTGCTGGAGGATGTCTTGATTCGTGCGACGCTCAGTCGCCCCTAGCGTGCAGAGGCGGACGTATGTGGCGTGATCAACCTTGAGCGTCAGCGCGACAGGCTTCTCGTCGCTTGGATCGCCAGCCGTCCGAGCGCCTTTTGTCTGCGTCTGCGCCCTGCGGATTGAGGTCTTCTTCTTCAAGGTTGCTATCTCGACAACCATTGTACACGTATTTACGTAAGTGCGTATCACACGGTGGTGCCTTAAGGATGGCTCCGCTGTGCCATACGCATGTACGTATATACGTATTATAATTTGACTTCATGGAGGTATTTAGCCGATGAAGAGAGCCGCATTGTATGTCCGCGTTTCGACTCCCGACCAGCATGTGGAATCGCAGTTGTACGATCTCCGAGAGTTGGCGGCGCAGCGAGGATTCGAGGTGGTACACGAATATGAAGACCGTGGCGTTTGTGGGAAGAAGGCACGTCGTCCGGGTCTTGATGCTCTCATGGCTGATGCCCGGAAGAAGAAGTTCTCCGTCGTGCTGGTGGCGGCTTTCGACCGTATCGCGAGGAGCACTAGGAACTTTCTGCAAGTAGTGGACGAACTGGACAGTCTGGGAATCGAGTTTGTCAGCCGCCGAGAAGGCGTGGCGACGGGGGACGCGATGGGTCGTCTTTTCGTTACGATCATCTCGGCGATAGCGGAATTGGAGCGATCACTCGTCGTGGAAAGAGTGAAAAGTGGAATGCGAAGGGCGAAGCTCGAAGGGCGTCAGATCGGCAGAGCACGGCTGGATGTAGACCGGGAGCAAGTCATCAGTGATCGCCGTGGTGGCATGTCGCTGACTCAGGTCGCCAAGCGGCACAACATTTCCAGAGCCTCGGTGTGCAGGCTTATGAAAGAGGCGAGCGCCAGCCCGGATGTCCCAGTTCCCGCGTTCGCCGGGAGCATGCCGGGGCAAGCCAGCGCGGCGGGCGCTGCCCAATGAAAAACAGCCAGCCGGAATGCGTGGGCAAAGTCTTTGTGGTTGTCCAAGGCATGCGGCGATGCCTGATCTGCGAGCACGTGTTCACCCCAATGGAAGCAGCGGAGCATTCCACGACGCCCTGCTATCCGCATGGCGAAGCATCTGAGGACTCAGGTACACCTGATCGGTGATACAGGACTCGACCTTGCAGGCTGTGCTGTCGGATGGATCGCCACCGTCCAGAACTTGACCGGGGATTTTGAGCGAAATCGCCCTGGTTACATCAACAATCCTCTCCCTGTGCCCTGAATCCCGTCGCTCTAACTCGCTCTCTTCTTGTCCTCTTGCTCACGCGCCGCTCCCTCATGGGTCAGTTGGATGCCCTGTAAGTCCACTTCGAGAGACAGTCCGGTCAGGTCCGCACTGTTTGCGATTCGGAACAGGGCTTCGGAAATTCGGCCGACCGCTTCCCGCACAAAGCGTTCGTGCTGCTGAGGATCAGCGACGTGCTCCGCCATACTCATCTGAGTGATGGCGTTGCGGATGTGGTGGTTCAGGAAGGCGAGTTCCAGAGTCCGTCGGATCGCTCGCTTGCGTCGCCCTTCGATCACCATCGTTACGAGGATAGCGACGATAGTCGCCTCCAACACACCTGCGGTCGTTGCGCTCACATACCACGAACTGTTTCCCTGCCGCCGGACCGTATCCAGCGCGACTCCAATAAACCCAACTAAAACGCCTATTACGCTTGCTGTGATCAGAGATTGGAAGAGAGACGCTGAACTAAAGTTTAGGACCTTCTTACGATGCTCGTAGAGGTGGGCAAGTTCATGTTGATACGCTTTCATGGCGAACCCCCTGTCACGGAACGTGTCTATGGGCTAATGCTGCCACCTCTGCCATTCGTACCGCCGGAATCGTGCAGGTGGCCCGTACAGGTTAATGCCGAGTATTCTTGCTCAAGATGTTACCTCCACTTCTATTTGCGAAAGTGAGCACTTTTAGACAGTCGAACCATGATCGCCAGCTCTACTGTTGTCGTAAACTCACCTGATGAAGCGACTAGTTCCGCCCGGGCGTCGCCCGGCTCGTATGACCAAAACTGATCAGTTTCGCGTGCTGGAGTGTGGGACCATCATAGTGGAATCTGCGGAGGTGGATTATGACGCTGACAATCGTGGCGGTGATCTTCGGAGTTTTCGCTATTGGTCTGATCGTCCTCCTGATCTACAAGAGCACACTCACGATGCACAGGGATGACCAGTTGTTTCTGGATGACGCGAGTTCGCACATGCACGATGAGCAGACGGAACTGTTGGCAAAGGTCAACCGGCTTATCATCCCGACGCGCGTGTTCAGCATCGGGTCTGGGGTATTTCTGATGGTGCTCACGGCGATGTGGCTTTACCAGAAGCTGAACGCAGTACAGTAACGTAGAAAGTGGGCCACTTGCCCCATCCTGCCAGCGTCCTTGCGCAGGCAAGGCTGGAACCTAGCTCGTAGTTGGCGAAAAATTTCGATTACGCTCAAAATCCCAATCGCGGAGAGGCGAGGGGCGAACAGACGGCGCAAGCTTGCGCTATCGCCTGTCTTCGACATTTGCTCCCGTGCGGGATACTTTCCGAACTGCGATTTTGCCGCTGGAAGGGTCTGTGATTCCAGTCATAGATGTTAGAAAGCAGAGAGAGGTAGGCTAGTTGGTATGAAAACAAAACTTCAGCAGACGCAGGAAGAAGAGACTGTGAAGCTGCAAGATGACGACGCGCGGCTCGTACGGAACCTCTTGTTCAACTTCCTCCATTCAGTAGCGGACCGCGAAGGCGACGAGACGGTGTCCGGCGCGTAGTTGGAGGTTGAAGGAGCGGTTCGAGTCAACATCTTACGCGACCTCCTGCATGGTCGCAGCATCGTCTGCTACTTTTCTTCCTAAGACCGTCTCCAGTTGCCAGAGATCTTTCCAGCCCATGATGCGGCGGAAGTTCTTCTCCGTCGCCAGAAATGAAGCCGCCGCCCAACGCTGGACCATGGCCGCATCACGCCAGCGGCACACCCGCCGGGTTCGCATGCGCACGCCCGACTGCGGGCTCTCGATCAAGTTGGTCGTGGCCAGGCAGCGATGCAGCGACGGTGGAATGCCCAAGCGGTTGATGGTGAAACATTCCTCCAATCCTTCCCGCAAACTGTTCGCGGCAGCCGGACATTCCTGCTCCAGCCAGTCGGCCAGCTTTCTCAGCCGCGCCATGCCTTCCTTCGCCTCCAGCTTGTAGCTGGCGCGCATCGCCGCCTTGACCTGATCTTTCTGTTCTTCGGGCAGTCGGTCGCACACGTTGCGGATCTTGTGATTGCGGCAGCGCTGCACCGGATGCTGCGTTCCAAACACTTTGTGGATCGCCGCCCGCAACGCTTTGGCGCCGTCGATCACGAACAAGCGCTTGGCCTTCGGGTCCACCCCGCGCGCCACTAACTGCTCCAGTAAATCCTCCACCGCCGCCGCGTTTTCTGTCGCTCCCTGCTGCATGCCCAGCACGTGCTTGTGTCCCACGCGATCCACGCCCACCGCGCTGATCACGTGATGCTCACCGAACTGCATCCCATCGATGTAAATCACCAGCAGATCGATCTTGTCGAAGCGCCGCTCCAGCAGCTCCTTCAGCGCTTCCTCTCCCGCTTCCGCCGCTTCCCGGCTCACCGTCGACTTCGACACCGCGCAGGTCGAAGCCATCTCTGGTAACACCTCCGCATACTGGCGGGTCGAGATGCCGCGCATCAACACGTCCAAGATGCGAGTGCTCATCCCGTTTTCCTGCATCGCCGCATAGGCCGGAACTGCCACTTCGCCGCCGCCTCTCTCCCGTAGTCGCGGCTTCGTCACTCCCAGTTTGCGTTCTTTCAAACACACCCGCCCCGCCTGCCGACCATGCCAGAGCAGACCGGTGCGCCTCTGGCCGGGTGTGCGCGGCCCAGCGACTTGCTCGGCCGAGAGCTGCAACACCGCTTCAATCGTAGCTCGCCCGGCTACATCGATCAGTTCATCGACGGCCAGTCGTGATTGCTCGATCAGATCGACCATCGGCAGCAGCCCTTGACCGTGGCGCCTGAGAAACTCCGCCAGTTTGCTGGCGTGCGTTTGTCCTTTGGTGGTGAGGGTGTGATAGCTTCTCTGCAAGGCGGTTCTCCTTTCCATTGAAAGTTTCCAACCCGACTCTACCAAGAATCGGGTCGAGAACCGCCCCTCTACCTCTAACTAGGAATGGGCCACCATCGGCGACGAGCACCCTGACACAGTGCAAGCGGTGCGACTGTTTCTTCGACTGCGCGGACATCCGCGCGATCTGCCTAAGAGGTACCAAGAGCGCCAGATTGCGTGAGTGTGTCTGCACTTGTGTGCAGGAAACATCCTCAGTCTGTTTAGCTGTGACGACAAGCAGACGGGAATGTCCAAGACCTCACCGGGGATTCGCTGCGTTTTCTGCCGATCCAACTGCGCTTTTAGGAAATACGGGCCTCCACGCCTCTCTCATTTTCGCCGCACGTCAAATGGCGAAATATCCCCATTTCACTCATTGAGGTGCAGCTCTGATTCCGCCTGGAGCCAATCTTCCCGGTCGTGACCATGTTTGTAGCCACGCGCCGCAAACAACTCGTAGGCACAGAGTTCGATCGCAAGGTGCTCCTGTTGCATCTCCCACTCCCAGTAAAGGTGATCGTCGATGTTTCGCAGACTCAATGGTTGAGTGGTGGGATCGGATCGCTGCGGACTCCGTTCGGATTTCACGACATCCTCCTTGGTTAGTTCCTCCGACCAAATCCTCCCTCGCGATTAGCCCGGCCCTTGGGCCTTTGTTCCTACCGAGCCAGTGCGGCCAACACGTACTCCGCTTCATCCACGATCCGTTGCATATCTAGTTCTCGCTCTCGTCACTTTTCACGATACGCAGAGCGGCCTCCGCTTTGTCGTGATACTCCTCTGTGTACCATGGGGGGGCATAATCTTCGAGAAGGTCATACAGCATCTTCAGTGCTTCTCGTAGTTCCCGGACCTCGCTAGCCGAATGCTTCGCGTCATCCAGCGACATGGCGACACTCTTCCTGGGCCCGTCTTCAATGCCATACCACACGAACCACCCTGACGGACTCTTCAGGATGGGAGAGGTATTTTGTCCTCGGAAATTCGAGCCGCGCCTCCGGGTGTACTCCTTTCTCAACTAGCGGGGCCTACTCTTCGAAGAGGCGAGACTTTTTCTAGACGTATTAATGCTGCGCCGATGGCCACGCACTGTCAGTGACAGGGGTCACATCTCTAGTGGTTCGGTGAATAGCGGGTGTCCATAGTTGTTGCAAAATCCCGGTTACACTCATCGACACGTCAATGCATTATGAGAGAGCGGCCTCGTAAATATCTAGTCGAGGACTGTTGGGCGGCAGGAGGAAGCTAGGAAAAGCTACTGAAGAATGGCACTTTACCTTGAGGGAAAGACTCCGTTGGACGCGAATGATCTTTCCCCCAAGGAGGCAACTGAATGAGTCGCGACCTCAAGTATATCGGCATGGACGTGCACAAGGAAGCGGTGGTGATCGCTGTCCTCACTAGCAGTGGCAAGCTGGTAATGGAGTCGATCGTTGAAACGAAAGCGAGCAGCATTCTGCAGTTCATCCACGGTCTGCGGGGCGAGTTGCATGTGACCTGGGAAGAAGGGACCTGGGCGGCTTGGCTGTACGATCTGCTGCAACCCCAGGTGACGCGGGTGCTGGTCTGCGATCCGCGGCGCAACGCCTTATTAAAGGAAGGCAACAAGAGCGACAAGATAGATGCGCGCAAGCTGGCCGACTTGTTACGCACGGCTATGTTGCGCCCGGTCTATCACGGAGAACACGGACTGCGGACGCTGCGCGAACTGGGGCGCAGTTATCAGACCCTCAGCCAAGATCTGAACCGGGTGATGAATCGGATCAAAGCTCTGTATCGCGGCTGGAGCATTCCCTGTGCGGGTACTCAGGTCTATGCCCCGCGTTATCGCGAGGAGTGGTTACACAAGATCGAGCACGTAGGCGTGCGCCGGCGAGCCGAGTTGCTCTATCAGCAGTTGGATGGACTGCAGGAGTTGCGACGAACCCTGCGCCCGGAGCTGTTGGCAGAGAGCCGGAAACACAAAGCTGCGAAACTACTACGTCAGATACCCTGCATCGGTCCGATTCGAGCCGCCCGCTTAATCGCACTGATGCAAACGCCGCATCGCTTCCGTAGCAAACGGCAACTCTGGACCTATAGTGGGCTGGGCATTGAGACCCGCGACAGTGCGCAATATCGCTACGTGGGCGGACAACTGCAACGTGCGAAAAAACCGCAACAGATTCGCGGTCTCAATCAGAATCACAACCACGAAATGAAAGAGATCTTCAAGGGAGCCGCGATCCGAGCTAGCTGTGGGCAGAGTCCGTTGCGCGACTTCTATGTAACTTTGCTGGCCAAGGGAATGAAGCCCGAGATGGCGCGTCTGACCTTAGCCCGAAAGATCGCGGCCATTGCTTTGACACTCTGGAAGAAGGAGGAACGTTTCGACGCGGAACAACTGAAGCCGCAAGCAGCTTGAGCGTTGCACAGAACTCAGGTGGTCTCCCAGGTTTCACGCCTCGGTGGTGACCCATCGGTTCTGGCGATGCTCGGGTTCGAGGGAGAGTATCCATGCGCTCATTAGGCGTTCCGGGTGCTGCCATCAGCACCCAGTCTCCGGGTCAATCCTATGCCCCCTCGGATAACCCAAAAAAGCCATAGGCCTCGAGCCTCACATAGGATGATGGTTGGCACTTAAGCCAACGGTTGGCTTGCACAGCTTCGCAACGAATGGCGTCGGAACCGCTGCATGAAACCACTCAAGGAAGACCAGCAACTGGGCTCCGTATCCCTGTTGTACTCTGTGACGCTCCAGGCGTTAAAACCAAAATCCTCTCCACGAGGAAGAAGGGGCCTGGATGCAAGCACCGATCGAGCCCTCACGGAGAGGAGTGGAGAAGTGTTTTTGCTTGACATCCTCTCTCATAGGATGAGCGAAATCGCCTGTTTTCGCGAAATTGAACGCTTCGGAATTATCACCCTCACAAAAGCACAGTGATGGCAATCACAGACGCCCAAGTTAACTCCAATTACCATGCTCCTACAACCTGATGTCGTAGTAGCGAGAATGCCCGTCACTACATTCCTAGCCTGTTCGTACTGACGGGCATTCTCCCGTTATGGGGATTGAACTATCACTTTTTGACCCTGTGTGGGGTTTTGATTGTCAACGCCTGATAGCGGAACTGAGGCTCGCGTATCCGTCGTCATTCGCAAGCGCCATAACGCTCAAAATCCCCCATCCAAGGCGGTCGCTTGTCGTGCCGGGCAAAGGGCGACACTGGGAGGTAGGACGGGATAGTGCCGGTGTCCGACAGAGGGAGCCTTGCCCACACTGTTCGCGAGGTCGAGATCGAACTACACTTTGATCCGTGCTTGCCATTTCTCCCCATGATCGCGTCTTCATCCTGACCGGAGCCGGAGTGAGCGCCGAGAGCGGGATACCGACGTTTCGCGGCGTCAATGGTCTCTGGCGGAACTACCGGATCGAAGAAGTCGCCTCGCCGCACAGGTGGCATCGCGATCCCCGGTTGGTTTGGGATTTCTACTCGATGCGGCGGAGTGTCGCTGCGGCAGCCAAACCGAATCCGGCGCACTTCGCTCTCGCGAAGCTGGAGCAGAGGTTGGAAGACCGTCTGTTCCTCTGCACCCAGAACGTGGATGACCTGCATGAGCAGGCAGGATCGCTGCGCGTCGTCCACATGCACGGCGAACTCTTCAAAAGCCATTGCGACAGGTGCAGCCGACCGCCATTCCGCGACGCAAACACCTACGATTCTCCGACAGAGCTTCCCCGGTGCGAATGCGGCGGCGGGATTCGCCCGTACATCTGTTGGTTCGGAGAAGTGCCGTTCGAGTTGGATCGCATCTTCCGTGCACTGGATGAATGCACGATCTTCATGGCTGTCGGCACGTCGGGCGTCGTCGAGCCAGCCGCTAGCTTTGTCGCCCATGTAGGCGGTCGTGCCCGAACTATTTACGTTGGAGCAGAGGAACCTGCGAACGCATCCGCGTTCACCGAGTGCCATCTGGCGAAAGCCAGTGAGGTTTTGCCCGATTTACTCGCCCCTGAAATATGAGCTTGACTCTGGAACCGATTCCGGGGTTTATGCTCAACCCCGAAGGTGAACACTTGTGCGATCAGGAGAACTATCGCGTCTGGCTGGTGTGAGCGCCGACACGCTGCGGCACTACGAACGTGTTGGTCTCCTGCCGAAGCCGCCCCGCGCCAACGGCGGCTATCGAAATTATGATCCAAGTTCCCTCGAACGGGTCAGACTGATCCAGAATGCCTTGAAGGTAGGCTTTTCTCTCCCTGAGTTGACGACCATCCTGAGAATGCGTGATCGCGGAGAGGTTCCATGCCAGCGGGTTCGAGCCATCGCGGAGCACAAACTCGGCGAGGTCAAGCAACAGATCAGTGACCTGATCGGTATGCGCGGTCAGCTTGAGCGGATTCTCAAGGACTGGGACAACCGACTTGCTCGCAGCGGCAAGAGAAAACCAGCGCGGCTGCTAGAGACTCTTCCTGACGACCTGATAAGCACTGATTCGAACCCATTCGCTGCAAAACGCAGAAGGAGAGTTCAGCGATGAGTGTAAGAGCGATAACCCCAATTCTGATTCTTGCATCCTCGATTCTGGCTCAGCAGCCAACCGCACCAGCACCGGAACAGCAGCATGCCGAGATGATGAAGCGCGGCGACACCGGGATGGGATTCGCACACGAGAAGACAACGCACCACTTCTTCTTGCTAAGGGACGGAGGCGTGATCCGAGTCAGCGCGAACGATCCGAAGGATGACGTCAGCCGCGACCACATTCGGATGCACCTATCGCATGTGGCGACGATGTTTTCGAAAGGCGACTTCAACATTCCGATGTTCATCCACGACACCACGCCTCCCGGCGTCCCGACGATGGAGAGGCTACACAAAGAGATTCACTACCATTACGAACAAACCGATGCGGGTGCCAAGATCGTGATTGCGACCACTAACCCAGCGGCACTGAAGGCTGTCCACGAGTTCTTGCGCTTTCAGATTTCCGAGCACCAGACGGGAGATCGTATGGAAATCACGAATGAACCCAATTGAAAAGTAAATCTAACAACCTACAACATGGCGGATTGTGCCATGCACGCGCCCCACACTAGATCGGTGGTAGCCTATCCTGACGTAGGAGGGCATCTGTGGTGAAGTCTCTTTCCTGTGCAGTCCTTGCGGTTGTCATTTCGGCAGCATTGGCGGTGACCACGAACAGTTACGCCCAGACACCCCATGATGCTGACGTTCGCGAGCTTGAACGGCTGGAAACCGTCTGGAACGAAGCTCACGAGCGCGGTGATGCAGATGTGCTGGAGAAGTTGTGGGCAGACGACATGGAGGTCGCTGTGCCCAAAATGCCCGTGCTGACAAAAGCCGACGCACTGAAGTTTGCACGCTCTGGGCGTATGAAGTTCCTTAGCTATCGGACATCGGACATTCGTGTGCGGGTGTATGACAATGCTGCTGTTGTCACGGGACGTTTGCAGCGAACTCGTTCAATGAACGGGCAGGAAATATCTGATGACTGGCGTTTCACGAAGACGTATGTCCGCGAGGCGGGGCAGTGGCGTGTGGTCTCATTTCATGCTTCGGAAGCAGCGCAACCTTAACAGTGCGGACTATGGGCTGATGGTTAGCCTACGTAGTCGCAGCCGACGCCCTCTCGGTTGATTGTTTTGCCGGAGCCAGCGCGACCAGCACAACACCGACGACTGCGAACACAACCACTCCCGCGAGTTCTCGGCGCTCAATCACATTCCGGTATTCCTGCGCAGCCATTACCCCAGCATGCGCAAGATTTGCCCATCCGCCGAAGGCGATCAGGCTGCGGTTCGCCGCAGGATCGCGCACCGCCAGCAGCAAGAAAATTCCGAGTGTGACATAGATGCTCATTATCATTGGCACCGCAGGCTTTCGCGAGAAAAACATTGTCAGCGGGATTACTCCCGCCGTAAACAACAATCCTACCACTACAAGCACTACCTTCAGCGCACGGTCTCTCCGCATGGTGCCCTCCCTTTCACGTTCGCAATCACGTCATGAAGCCGAGGGGCTATCGCAAGACACTCCGGCTGTTCGCACCTCCTGCATGAACGTAACTGGGTCAACTGCATCCATCAGATAATGGACTCCAGTCTTCACACTTCCGCCCTCGAAGATCGACCGTGCAACGGTAGCCGCGACGACTCCGTTCATCCAATACTCGCAGCCTTTCTCAAAAGTAACTTGATAGTGGTGCGTGACCTCACGACCATTACTCTTACCTTGAATCTCTACAGCACTGAATCCGCCAACAGACAAGAACTCCGCGAAAAGAGCCGCACGCATCGTTCGAATAGCGACCTCGGTCGGAAGCGGCACCAGCGCTACCAGCGATCCTACGACTGCTGTGCCTCGACTCGGCAGGTAGGTATACGCCCGCCCATCGCAGCCCTTTAAACGTCCCATCAGCGCTTCCATTTCAGGGAGACACGACATCGAGAACAGCCGACGACCTATAGGAACGCCAATGTCTTTCTCGATCAGAATCTCAGCGAATTTTGCACGAACCCACTTGCCATCGCGGATATACTTTGGTCGCCTTCGACCGAACTTGCGCAGATACCAGACAATGTCGCGCATCGCGCTGTTCGACCATTCGCCGGAATCGCCAAAATAGGTCGTGAGGGAAAGAATGCGATCCATCCGCGTCTTCGACACAGCAAGCGAGTACGCAGGCAGCAACTCTGTCATGCCCGGTAGCCATCCGGCAGACATCACGCATGCTAATCCGAGATCGGAGAATTCCTGATCGTGCGGCATCATCCGTTGCGGCACCAGCGTCAATCCCGCTACATCGACGTAATGGCTCCGGGTTCTAAGCGACGCTTGCGCGACTACATCCTGTAGCTCGGATACCGGACCGCCGCAGTTCACCACAACGGAGCAGCGACCGCAAAACTCCTCCAGCGACCGAGGATCACGGACATCAACTCGCATGCCCGATATTCCTGTACCAAGCTCCACTGCAACGACCTCTAGCTTGGCAAGATTACGTCCACCTATGAGGATCGTTCTATCGGTAGAGCGGCGAAGCTCCTTCGCGACCGCCCTCCCCGTACTGCCTGCCCCCCTATGACCCAGAAAGTGACAGAGCGGTTCATCGGATTTGCGGCTGCGCTCGAACCAGTTTAGCTTCACGATCCGGGGCACGCTACCCATGATGCTGCAATTACTCGAAGAGGGGCTATTGCAACTTCGCGTACTCGGCTTTGGCTTGTTTCAGGATGGGGATGTCGGGGTCGGCGTCTTTCCAAATGCAATCATCATTCCCTTGCTGCGCTGGCTTGCTCCTGCCATCGTTGGGCGTTCACACCCATCACGATGAGCCATAGCTCCAGTGGTATTTCCCCAAGGGCGGAGGCGACAGCGATGTAGGGGATGAACAGACGGTATGCGAGCGGCGGGTACAGATAGATCACCCAACCCAAACCACTGATCGCCAACAGCACTCCCAGAATTCGAGGCAGGAAGGTCGACCTGAAAATGAGGTAGCCGGTCAGGACGCACCATAATCCGAAGAAGACTAGGTCGATGTTGTAGGCGTATTGATTCAATTTGAGAAACATGAGCGCCAGCGACTGCAACTGTTCCGCCGTAAATGCACTCAGGGAGCTACCTCCTTGCAGGATGAGCAAAGGGAGCGAGGTAAAAGAGGCTGGTAAGAGCCTGCATAGCGCAGCACACGAGAACGAAGAACGCTGCGAGTAAAGAGAGGCTCTTGTTTACAGGTCTGAGCAACTCATACATCAGAAGTGCCCAAGCAACATGGCACGCAACCCCAATGAGCGAGGATGCGAACCCCAACCAAAACAACCGCTCATGTCCCACGATATTCGCCGCTGTAGCGGCGGCGTTGCCATCGACAACAAGCCTGCCGAGAACGAATAATCCGGGGAATGATGCCGTCACGGCTTCGAGCAGTTGAAAGATACCAGCCATCCTAGCCCTAGCACGCGGCGACGCTTCTGTGATCAGGCCCCTCATGGTCAGTTTGTGCTCATACTCGTTCTCTTTGTTCCAGCGAAATCAAGCGTGCGCTCTTGGAGTGCGACCTACGCAACGGCTGCCGATACCCGCTCACCTGACGGCTTTGCCGGAGCCAGCACGATCAGGGCTACCCCGATGATGACAAGCACAGCCACGCCCCACAGGTCTCCGCGATAGCCCCCCTTCGAGAATGCCGTCACCGCCATAACAGCGGCGTGAGCGAAACACGACCATGCTGTGAAGGCGATCAGGCTGCGATTCGCCGAAGGGTTACGCACTGCAATGAGCAGGAAAATGCCGAGAGCGACATAGAGGCTGAGCATCATATCAAAGGTATACATCGACTGATTCTGGTGCCATAAAGACTCCGTCACGGGGTAGATGCCAGCCGAAAAAATCAATCCCACCACCACCAACACGATCTTCAGTGCCCGATCTCTACGCATGGTGCCTCCTCTCAAGTTCCACTAGTTTGGTCGCGGCACTTGGACTAGATGCTCGGCTAGCGCTAACCATTGCCCGTGACGATGAATGTACGTCACCGTATATCGGTAGACCACGGTGTATGCCGCGCCCTTGTCTGTTCCGCGCACCGTGTCGGTGCCAACTACGACCGCCGTGTCGTCGTCGATGACCACGGTTTCGTCGGTCAGGGTTTGGGATTCTGTGGGATCGACATCGTCAGAGACGATTGCGTTGATGAATCCTTCTTTATCGTAGGGCTTCTTAACGCCGAAGCTGGCGACGAATTTGTCATCAAGGATACGTTGAAGGGTCGTTGCGTCGTGTTTGACCTCGGCGGCAACCCATTCTTTTCCTAGGTCTAGAACCTGTTGTTTTGCGTCGGCTGGTGCGAGAATCTTGGAGTTCTTTGGCTCTGTGGACGCAGAGAATGCCGCCACGCAGCAGGCGAAGGTCAAGAATAGAATTTTCAGCGCCCGTTCTCGACACATGGTGCCCTCCTTCTCACGTTTGCAATCACGTCATCATAGCGCGAGCGGTCATTGCAGCTTCGCGTACTCGGCTTTGGCTTGCTTCAGAGCCGGAGTCAGGCAGGCTTGCGGCGGTGCCGTGACGGCGAACGGCGTGCCGCGTCAGCGGTCACAAACTTGTGAGCCATGCCGAGCAAGTCGCGCAGGACATCTGGCGTGACGCGGGACAGGCGAACCAGCACGGCGCTGTAGTTGAGATAGTGGTCGGTCACCTAGTAAACATCGGGAGCGGCTGCGAGCAGTTCGGCGCGGTCGTCGAAACCGACGCGAACCATGAGCGAACCCGGCTCAGCCGAGCGGTGAGTAGGCACGCACGCCAGCAGTTTTCCGCGAACTTTGAGCGCGGGTGACCCGTAGGCAGTGCTCTCCTCCACGCCGGGCAGCATCAAGCCGATCTTCCGCACCGTGTCGAAGTTAATCGTGCTCTTTGGCATGGGCGAATGCGATTATCCGCAAGAACAGGAGCCTTTTCAAGACGGGCGGTTGGGGCAAATCTGCAGTCGAAAATGGGGGGCGTGAGCGCCGAGAGCGGAATACCCACGTTCCAAGCTGTAGGCGAACAGACGGCGCAAACTTGCGCTATGGCCTGTTCTATATAAGGGGATGTCAAGAACATTTTTCTCCCTCCGCCGGAGGCGCGGGTTTGGTTCGCGACATCCAGCCCCTCTCACCATAGAAGACGCTGGTGTGGTGTCGTGGCCCTGGGTTATTCCATCTCAGCAGCCGCATCTTCGTTAGTCGCGACGACGCCAATCAGTTTCGAAACTGAATCAAGCCGTGCGGTTGTACGGTGTCAACCATGGGTCTATCTGAGGCTCGGGGCCTAGTGCTTTTTCGGGTTATCCGAGGGAGCATAGGGGTTACACAGAGACTGGGTGCCACAGGCACCGTGTCGTCTACAGGCCATAGTCATACTCACCCTCGAACCCGAGCGTCTCCAGAACCGACTGGCCACCACCAGAGAAGATCACCGGAGATGGAGGGGCTCTTCACCCGAGACGCTCAAGCGGCTTGCGATTTTAGTTTTTCGGCGTCGAAGTTTTCTCCCTTCTTCCATAGAGTGAGCGTAATCGCTGCCATCTTGCGCGCTAGCGTCAGACGCGCCATAGTCGGCTTGATGCCTTTGGCCAGCGCAGCTTGGTAGAAATCCTGGAACGGTCCGGGACGCACACTGGCCATGGTGGCGGCTCCTTTGAATAAACCTTTCAGATCATGGTTGTGGTCCTTGTTCAGGCCTCGAATGGAAAGCAGTTTCTTCGAACGCCGCACTTGACCTTCGACCAAGCGATATTCCGCACTGATGCGGGTTTCCAAGGCCAGTCCGCTATAGGCCCATAGTTGTCGCTTGGTGCGGAAACGATGCGGAGTCTGGATCAGGGCCACCGCTAGCGCATCGAATCGGTCCGAGATAAGGAATCTGCCGCAGCTTCGCGGTGATGGCATGCTTCCGACTTTCAGCGAGCAGTTCCCGCCGTGCTTGCTGACGCAAGTGTCACAACATGTCGAGCTGCTCATAGAGTCGTTCCGCTCGACGCCGCACGCCGGCTTCCCGGATCTTGGCCAGCCACTGCGCTCGATGCCGACGATAATAGACATCTCTTCCTGCACACGGAATCGCCCAGCTGCGGTACACCGCTTTCAGTCGGTTCATGACTCGCGACAGGTCTTTGACGATGGTCAGATAACTTCGGGACAACTCCCGCAGCATCCGCACGCCGGTCTCGCCATGGTAGACCGGTTTGAGTTGATTGCCGCGTAACAACTCGGCCAGCTTGCGGGCATCGATCCGATCACTCTTGTTCCCGTCCTTAAGCAACGCGTTCTTCCGTGGATTGCACACCACCAGTTTGTCAACGTGAGGGTTGAGCAGATCGTATAGCCAGACGGACCAGGTTCCCTCTTCGAAGGTCACTGACAAAGTTCCGCGCAAGCCGGCAAAGAACTGAAGAATCGTCGCCGCTTCGGTCTCCAGAATGGACTCCATCACTAACTTACCAGTGGAATCCATCACCGCCACCACGATAGTTGCTTGATGAACGTCGAGCCCAATATACTTTTCATCGTTCACGAGGGTGCTCCTTTCTGTAGGTCATGATGCGAACGATCACAACCTACTCCTAAAGGGGCGCCCTTTTATAATGCGGTTACAACACTTAAGTTCGTATTGCCGTAATTCAGAAAGTGGGGTGCGATGAGTGTCTCGGGAAGTTCGCAAACCGGTCATCGTGCTGCTGAAGGACGGCGAATCGGAAAATTCGCCGTCCCTTTTAGCCGAATGGTCAGTCCTTAAGAAGGTCGCTGAACGAGGTGTTCGTGGTGATCCGTTTCGCTTTGAGCACGCCCGTAAACGACACGGTTAGGTTCCCGGAAGTGTCGTATGCATCCAACGTGAAAGTCCCGGAGTATGAATTCCCGTCAGGGCTCAGGGTAACTTTCTCAGTCAGTTGAGCTCCTCCCTGCGGATTACCTATGCCGGTGGGCGCATTTTCGGTGTCATTACCAGCCCAGGGGATGTGGTTGAGGTAATATTTGAGTTTTCCCGTACGGGTCCACACGCCCAAGCAGAAATTGCCGTCCTGCGCCGGGCGCGAGGAATTCATGATCTCCGTACCGTCTCTGTGCCACACCACAACTGAGTTGTCGATCACTCCGGAAAACGGCTGACCATTCAGCGTTTGAGCGGTGAAGATAACGTGCCACATACCGACAATCGAAGCCTCGTGATTCTCCTGAAAGTCGACCAGCACGATCCCCTGATTCGCATCCCCAGACCCGGGCTGCCATCCTCATGGCTTGAACGTCTTCATTGAAATACCGCACTGCGCCGTAGCGCCAGGAACAACAACTATCGCGAGCGCGAATGCGCCAATCCATAAGGCAAACCTTGAATTGTTCGTCTGCATTGCTGTCTCCTCCTCAGAAATGGAACAGTTTTCTGAAATTGGCCCAAGTTGGTGTACTCTAGACAGCGCCTTAACGCCCTGCAATGGCCTATTAGGATACTTTTTAGGGGGACAGCGATGGATGTCTTGTTCTCCTGGCGGAAGACGCGAGCCAGTGATCTCGCCAAATGCCTTCAGTTGCATCCAGCCAAGAATGGAGCGGAAATCGTTGGACAGGGCCGCGCAATCAAGGCATGGCAGCAGTTATTGGAGATGTCCCATGCAACGCGAAGTGCTGTCGTGGAAATGCGTGGCAAAGACAATGTTGAGATTGTCGGGTTCGGATGTGGATCGTTTGTGAAGAAGAGCTTTGCCGACAACGAAGTCGGTAACCCCCGGCCGGGTTTGAATTCAAGAATCATCCAAAGCATCGTGGATGGAAATTCCGTAATTGCTACCTATGCCGAAGTCCGCGATGCGAATACCCGTGGGGACCTTCAGCAGGTAATTCTTGATACCAGCTGGAAGAATGGCCTCCTGCCGGCAGCGCAAGTGGACGAAGTACGTATCCTTTTAGGCTTGGCATATCAGGAACTCTTTGCGGGCTACCACTTCTCCAGGATTCTTTCCGAGATGGTGGATCGACTCGACTTGTGGCATGTGCGTGGCCAGAGATATTACCGCATCGTTTCCCAGTTCGAAGACTTTCGTCGTGCAAACCCCGAGAGCAAGTGGAATGCGGAACGTTTGCTGCTGGAAGTAACGTTGGACAGCATGCGTGCCGATCCGCACTCGATTGCAGCAGGACTGTTTCAGCGTCACGTAGCGCCCCAGCTAGGTGGAAACCAGTCGCGACAAGGAGGGCTTAATGGATTCGGATTCCCCGCCGATAGGGCAGACAACCGCCCAGAACCGACTTCTCGTTTTCACGAACGCCTTCAAGGGGTACATGGGCGTCATGCCTGTAGTCACCGCTGCGCTTGCCCCGCTGTTAACTTTTCTGAAGGCTATCCCGACGTACGAGAGTCGAAGGACAACTTTAGCCACCCTGTCGGGCATCCTCGGTTTCTTGCTACTCGCTTGGCTCTTCTATATACGCAGAACAATCGCGCTGGGAAGCCTCGTCAGGGGATTCCGGTTCCTTATTAATACGATTCCGCTTCTACTCATTGTCGGCACAGTAGCTTCTTTCATCGGATATTTCCAGATTCTTGGAGCATCGACAGGTATCTCCCTGATGCAGGCTGACAAGAATCGCTGGACATATGCTGAAAAGGACAAAGTCTCGGAGTTCAAGACTGAATCTGACGTCCTCAGGCACTGGGACGATCGCCCCATCCCATACTCCACCTCGTTGCAGCTGCTCTATCTGGCGATCTTTCTTTCCGCGGAATGTGCCTTTGTGCTGATGGCGCTACGAGAATATATAAATGATGCACGCCACGTCTCAGAACTGGAATGGATGTTCGGGAAACAAGATGCCCAAGCGTTGACGGAAATGCAAGAGAGCGTTCAGGCCCGCTTAAAACGTGAGGCGACCCAGTAGCCAAGAAAACTCCCCCTAAGCCTGGTTTTGCGTATCAGTTTTCAGCATGTGTTCCGCACGATCCTTGCTTGGACGCGCTCGACTTGAACGCGGTCGGCTTTTTCGTAAGTGTGCTGTGCTGCTGCCGAGACGGGCTTGGAGGAGATCAATCGTCGATCTTCCTGAAGACGACTTCTGACCCTTTTCCGGAAGTGGCAGAAAATGCGGTCTTGGCGCAAACAGGTGCATTGGATGTGTGGGAGATAACAATGCAGCCGTAGTAGTTCGCATCGTGCAAATCGCTGTGCAGAGGGCTTTAATCAATGACGAATCGATCGCTGGTTGTCTTCGTACACGGAATCGAAAGTAACTCCCAGAAGTGTTGGGGCGACTTGCTGGGTTTAATGAAACAGGATCCAGCAATCACCTCGGCTTTTGAGCTGGTCCCGTTCGACTATTCGTCGCGCGTCGAATCTACACTATTCCATCCCTTAAGGAAGCTCCCCGAGTATGGCGTCATAGCGAAAGAATTCGAAGGTTTTCTGAACGTGAACTTCACGCCCGCTTACGACGAGCTTTATCTGTGCGGTCATAGCCAGGGCGGATTGATCATCCAGGACTGGCTGATTCGCCGGCTGAACAACGGCGAGGGCCGAAAATTGCGCGTCCGCGAAATTCTCCTTTTCTCCACCCCTACTCTGGGCTCAGAGCTCGGTGGCTCGCTGCGTCGCCTTGTGTTCGGCCTGATGCCTAATCCACAAGAAGAAAGGCTTCGCCCGTTCGATCCGAACGTTGCCGATACGCGCAGGTCTATCGAAACGCAAGTAATGGGAGCGAGCGCGTGCGACGATCGCAATTGTCCCATTCCGATTGTGTCCTTCGGGGGGGAAACCGACGGCGTGGTACGTTCCGCATCAGCCGAGGCGTCATTCGAGAAGTTTGTAGTTCTGCCCGGGGATCACTCCACTGTCCTCCATCCCAAGCCTCTTAGCCGCGATGCACGAGTGTACAAAGAACTTACGGGAGCGCTGCTGAAACCAGAAGGACACCGCCACATATTTGAAATCGATTCCTATGAAACGACTGTGGCTGTGTCGCCGCTCACGGGAGATCAACAGGCCTTCGTCGCCAAGCGCCGCGGTGTGGCGTTGACCGAGTACTCCGACAACTTTGCACAAATTACACGCAAAGTGTGTTTCTCGAGCAAGAATCATTGCGTGGATTTATTCCGATTCAATTACCAGACGAACGAGCGGGGCTACTTGCTGGCGAACGTGGACATGCAGCCTCGCGAGTTTGGCGAGGCGGTGCCTCCGAATATGGCACTGAAGGATGAGGTCGGCGATTTCAGCGAGAGTGGCACCGAAACGACTTATAAATTCGTACCTCAACCTGGGCGTTGCCACTCCCAAACCTTGCGCATATGGAACGGGTTCAATGACGGCGGACGGGATGTGCATTTCCATACGGGAAGCAACTTTCGGTCTGCGCAGTATTGTTTCGTGGTTGATCTGGCGGCCTATGTTGCTGCCGGTTGGAAAATTTCAGAACCCCAGCTCTTTATCAGCCCGTGGGACACGGGCGAACACTCGATCGGCGAACAGAGATTACCCGAAAATCGCGTTCTTGGGGCTCGCCAAGGTCAGGCCGGGACGTGGACCTGGTTGATTTCGAATTTTCGCGGCGGCGTCGTGGATGCGGTCTGGGATGTAGGCAAGCAATAGATTGGCTGCGATCCGTGTTCGCCTCCCACGGTTGTCGGCAACGCCGGACTACGAAGAGCGCATTTTTAAAGCTAGAAAGCTGACCTCCTCGATTTCCATTAGACGTTCGATTTCCTGGGCTTCACGCACATCAGCGGGCAGGATAGGAACGGGGACTTTGCAGTAAAGCGCAAGACCGTCGGCAAGCGAATGCGAGCCAAGTTGCTGGAACTCAAGCAGCAGTTGAGCATCCGCAGACACGAACCGATCACGCTCACGGGCAAATGGCTCCAATCGATCGTGCAAGGTTACTTCAACTACCACGCGGTACCGGGAAACACCGACAGCCTGCATGTCTTCCGCAATCGGTTGGTGCGTCTCTGGCGGACGATGCTGATTCATCGTGGTCAGAGGCATCATCTGGGTTGGGCGCGGATGCAGCGACTAGCGGATCGTTGGCTTCCCCAACCGCGTGTGCTTCATCCGTACCCCAGAGTTCGCTTCGACGCCATGCATCCGAGATAAGAGCCTCATGCGGTAATACCGCTCGTGGGGATCTGCGCGGGGGGCGGCCAGTGATGGCCGTCCCTACCGCGACCGTGGCGGAACTGGATGAAGAGTACATCCGGCGCATGGAGGACATCTTGGCAGTGTACGAAAACCGCTGAGTGCACGGGAACCGGTGGTTTGTGTCGATGAGAAACCGGTGGTGCTGCATCAGGAGATTCGTCCTCCGCAGGCGACGCGTCCGGGACGAGTGGCGCGGCGCGATGGCGAATACCAGCGCTGCGGCACGGCCAACGTGTTCTGCGGAGTACAGCCCCAAGCGGGACGATACTTTCCCAAGGTGACCGACAGCCGTTCCTCCCTCGAGTTTGCCGACTACCTGCTGGAGGTTGCCATCCGCTACCCGGAGGCGGACACCATCCACTTGGTGTTAGACAATCTGAGTTCGCACACGCGCAAGGCGGCGGTGGAACGCTTTGGCGAGAAAGCCGGAGGCTGGTTGTGGAATCGGTTTACCGTGCACTACACCCCCAAGCACGGTGGTTGGCTGAACCAAGCCGAAATCGCGATCAGCCTGTTTTCCCGGCAATGCCTGGGTCGACGCCGCATCAGAGACCGAGGCTCTCTGCAGCGAGAAACTCGGGCTTGGGGCCGTCGCATGAATCGCGATCGAGTTCCGATTCGATGGTCCTTTACTCGCAAGAAAGCTCGCCATACCTTTGACTACACAATCACACGGTTCACGGTACTAGGAGCCCAGCATTCGGTCGGCAAAAGAGTCGTGAATCGCGCCGGAATCACCGGAGCAGGTGCTACGAATGAGCGGTCCTTAGATAGCTTTTCCCAGCATCGCCGCTTCAACTCCTCAACCCTCTACTGGGCCTCACCCCCGGCCTTCCAATTCTGGCGAGCAAATTCTTCGCAATCGTGGGCATCGAATTGCGCTTTGACGTTTACAGTAGGCTGCACTAACAGGGATTTCGTGTCGAGCGTGATGTGCCAACAACAACGCTCACAGAACCACCCCAACCACTCCGGGGTCGCTGCAAGGACAAGACGACGCTTATGCTTCCATTGCATGACGGTGGCGCTTGGATCAGGTTCGGCTACCCGACTCTAACCTTTGAACGATTGGGAGACACTAGCACGATTGTGCTGCCTTACCACCACTGATGGGAGTTTGTTCGTAAATCCGAACGGACTCTGAAGGACCTCACTTGGAAATTGCTGCGATAGGGTTATCCCGCCGTGCGACTCAAAGCGAACTGCGAAAAGCTCTACCCGTGAAGTAACAGCCCACTGATATTGTTGTGCGACTGCATACCAAACCAATGTATTAGTCAATTGATTCGATAATTCCCGAGGCTGATCCGGGACGTGCCCGTCATTGCCTCGAAGGCGAATTGTCTTGGCCTTCAAGCCCCTCCACGGCCAAAGGAACAACTGGCGTAGACTCAGGTGGAGGACACCATTCCGAAATGAGTCGAAAGAAATCCTCCTTGAGGTTCGAGCAGGTTCCTCCCAAGGAGGAGAACGCCGAGATGGTGCGGCGGTTTCGACAGTGGCTAACCGCCCAGAAATACATCCCTAGTACCGTAGAGAAATATTGTGGACTATGTAAAGGGTTTTGCTTGTTCATCGGAAACAAACCGATGCGACAAGTGATTCCTCTCGATGTCTCCGACTTCATTACGTCGAACCTCCGAGACAAATGGGCGGACTCAGTAGTTAACAGCAGACTGGCAGCGCTGCGGACATTCTTTGACTTCCTGTACATGGGGGGAGTCGTAAACACTGTACCGCCCCGATTCATCCGCCCCAGAAAGGTGACAAGGAAGCTCCCTCAGGTATTCACACAACCACAAGTGCGGAAGCTCCTAGAACGAACCAAGAATTTTCGTGACCGAGCCGTTTTTGGAATTTTTGTATGCCACCGGATGTAGACAGCGGGAAGCCTTAGATTTGCGCACCGAAAATGTCGATCTTGATAAACGAACGGCACGAGTGCGAGGCAAGCGCAAGGAACGAATTGTTTACTTTGGCTCACAGGCTGAAAACGCTCTCCGTCAGTACCTCGGTAACCGCCAAGATGGCTATTTGTTCAAGATTGAATATCGCCAACAGCTCGGGCACGTTCACGCAACTACAAAGACGTGGACGGGTCACTATTCCACCTACGAGAACGGAAAGCGCACGCAGCACTTCCAGTACTTGGGAGTTCTCGACAAGACCGCCGAGGCCACTGCGAAAGCCCGGTTCAAACAATTCCTAAAGGGTGTGAACTTGGTGCGTCCCGTTCCAGACAAGCCACTCTGTAATCAGACTGCATGGAAGATTCTCACGGCAGCAGCTCGTCGGGTAGGACTACGTTTCCTGCCAGCACGGATGTTGCGACATTCGTTCGCAACCCACCTTCTTGAGAATGGGGCAGACCTCAGCACAATCCAAACACTACTTGGTCATAGCTGCCTCAGTTCGACTTCGATTTACCTGCGTCTGTCCAATTCTCATGTGGCGGAACAATTCAGGCGATTGCATCCGAGAGGAGCTTAAGTATGAATAGAAGGAGCCGGGCAGGTGGCTCGTTAAACGAAATCTCTCTACAGCCATGGTTCTTGAATAACGAATGTGCAGCCGCGATACGTCGCATCGTTCCACGCGCATTACTCCATAAGATGCGCTACTACTTTGAAGACTGGGGCTGCTTAATTTGCAAGAGTAAGGACCGTCCTCACGCGTCTAACGGGATGTGTGGTCAATGCGCGACGCGAATTCAAAAGCGACTGTTTTGGTGTCTACAAAGAAGGGGTATCGTCACCTCTCCTGAACGCGACACGAGTGACATACCGAACGGCGAAGAGCGGGTTCGGAGCGCCACGACATTGTTGAGCGATTTGGCACGCGGGGAATGGACTCCAAAACGGATGAAGTTGCGGCGGATCAAGTGGTCAGACTAGGGCCTGTTCACACTATCGCAGAGCCTCGATGATGAATGCAAAGTAGATGAAGGCCAGAAAGACAACGTCGAGTTTCTCGAAACGCGAGAAGATGCTGAAGTGCCCCCGTTTGCTGTACCAATCGCAATGTTAGTTCTCGTGTGATTCTTGGGTTCAGCGGGGATGAGGTCCGGAGCAGGGGACGGCGTTTGAGTCCCCTGCTCTGGCAGCCTTGTACTAGCTTTCCTCATGCCTGCATCTCCGTTGCAGTCCGTGCAAACTCTGCGGGCGGCAAGTAGTTCAACGAACTATGTGGGCGTTGTTCGTTGTAATCCTTCCGCCAAGTTTCGATTTTTCTCCGTGCGTCGCTCAAACTGGTGAACCAGTTCGCGTTCAGACATTCGTCGCGCAGTCGTCCGTTGAAGCTTTCGATGTAGGCATTCTGTACCGGCTTGCCCGGCTGGATGAACTCCAGCCGTACCCCACGTTCCTCGCTCCAGGCTGCCAGTGCCCGGCCGCGAAACTCCGGCCCGTTGTCCACAACAATCGCTTCTGGCAGTCCGCGCTCGATCGCCATCCGATCCAGCGCTCGACCCACACGAAGTCCGCCCAGCGAGGTATCGACCTCGATGACCGGACATTCCCGCGTGCAATCGTCCACGATGGTCAACATCCGAATCACCTTCCCGCTGCTCACGCAATCGCTCACGAAATCCATCGACCAACGTTCGTTCGGCTGACTCGCCGCGGGCTTAACCACTGCGCCGTTCCAGCGGATCCGCCGTCGTTGCCGAATCCTCATCGCCAACCCTTCCTCGCGGTAGAGTCGGTACACTCGCTTGTGATTGGCCGACATTCCTTCTCGCTCCAGCATCGCCGTCAGCCGGCGATATCCGAACCGCATGCGCTTGGCGGCCAGTTCTTTCAATCGTATTCGCAGTGCGACGTCTCGCTCCGCCTTTCGCGCTCGATAGCGATGCGTCGATCGCCCCAATCCCAGCAGCCTGCAGGCGTGCCGTTCGCTCATCTGGTACCCGACTTCCACATAACTCACGGCTGTCCGAAGTCCCGCAGGCGCTACCAGTTTTTTGAGAGCACGTCTTTCAATGCCCGATTATCCAGCGTCAGCTCGGCCACTACGTGCTTCAGCTTCCGGTTCTCGTCCTCCAGTTGCTTCATCTTCTTCGCGTCGCCACTCTCCATCCCGCCGTACCTCGCCTTCCAGCGGTAGTAAGTCTGCTCCGTGATCCCGTGCTGTCGGCATAACTCCGCCGTCGTCAATCCTGCTTCGCCTTGCTTCAGGATCGCGATGATCTGCTCTTCGCTGTGTCGCGTGCCTTTCATTGCGGTTCTCCTCCTGGGTTTGGGAGAACTCACATTTTACGTGGTCCAGTTTTCGGGGGCTGGGTCAATGCGGCGGAACCCTTTCAGTCGTCGAAACAGGCGCTCTATCTGGTTCCGTTTCTTGTAAAGTTCGCGATCGTAATCCCAAGGTTCGCGCCGGTTCGATTTGGGCGGCACCACCGGGATCATATTCAATTCCAGCACCAATTGACGGGTTTCGTCGCTTTCGTAGGCACGGTCCATCACTAGCGGAACTTCGACCGGCAGCGGACCGAGTTCCAGCAGCAGTTGCCGGCCCACCGGAGCATCGTGCGCTTCTCCGGGCGACAAGCAGAAAATTATTGCCGTTCGAGCATTCGCGGCAACCAGATGAATTTTGGTGTTCCATCCGCCGCGCGACTTTCCGATGGCCTGCGGTCCGTTTTTTTTAAAGCCCCAGTGCCGTCGGGGTGCACCTTCACCGAAGTCGAGTCCAAACTGAAGGCTTCGATCTTGAGCCGCAGAATCTGCTCTTGCTGCAACTTGGCGAATACCTGATCCAACACACCCTTCTTGGCCCAGCGATTCATGCGTACGTAGATGCTGTGCCAATTGCCAAACCGGCAGGGCAATCCGCGCCACTTGCACCCATGCTCGGCCACATAGAGGATGGCGTTGAGCAAGACCAAATTCTCGTGACGCACATTGCCGCGTTGCACCGGCAAGCACTCTTGAATTCGCTCATACTGTTGTTGAGTAAGTTCCATGCCACTCATCTTACTCGTCAATTATTGATGTAGTGTGAACACGCCCTAGTCAATTTGGCTCTGCTACCGTGCTAGCCCGTTTGGTTCACGGGTATCGAAACAGGGACCGTGCTTCTTGCTGGAACTTTCTGGGTTCGGGCACGCACCGCCATGAATACGCTCGGCCATGTTTCTTGATGCATCCAAGATTGCCGACAAGTGCTTCACCGCCCCAGCATCCTTTGAAACGAAGTCCGCCAGCAACTCGCAACGCCCGATCACGACGCCAAGGAAGTTGTTTAGATCATGTAATACCCGACATTGGGGAGCGCTCATCACTGGCTCGCCGATTAAACGGTCATTGACAACCACACGGAACGTTCCCGGTTTCATAGGCTCTGAGTGTCGAGCCATGCTCAGTTCTCCATAAAACCTCAAACGGACTCGTTCCAACTGGGCTTGTCGCCTGACGTAACCGGCGCGGTCAGCGGGAGTAGGCATTTCATTGAGATAGTAGCCCCGATCTAGTGCTGCAATCTCGGCCAGTTCCGCCGCGTAGCGCCGACATATCTCGGATTCGCATTCCACTCTGAAACTGTACTTCAATGGTCCCCTAAAAGTATGTGACAGATGTCACAAGAAATTGAAAAGCGCCTGTGGAAAACTGATCACAGTCTCCTGAAAGGAGGATTCATCTCACATGTCAGCCACGCTTCCCACCCCCGCTGCACAATACCTGAGAATGTCTACGGAGGATCAACAATATTCGATTGCCAATCAAAGCATCCGAATTCAAGAGTACGCCCTAAGCCACGGCTTCCAGATCATCAAGACATACGAAGACCCCGGTAAGAGCGGAGTAATCCTCAAGCACCGAAAGGGTCTCAGCTCTCTGCTGCAAGACGTTGTTAGTGGTGCGGCAGAGCTCCGGGCGATTCTTGTTTACGATGTGAGCCGCTGGGGCAGATTTCAGAATCCCGACGAGGCCGCGCATTACGAGTTCCTTTGCGCGAGTTCAGGGATTCCGCTTCACTATTGTGCCGAGCAATTCAGTAACGATGGTACCGCGTCGAGTTCTATTTTCAAGGCTCTGAAGCGAAGCATGGCTGCGGAATTTAGCAGGGAGTTGGGAGAGAAGGTGGTTCGCGGGAAGAATCGGTTAGCGAAGATGGGGTTTTGGATGGGCGGGCCTGCTGGTTACGGCTATCGAAGACGTATGGTCTCGGCGGATGGGAAACTCAAGCAAACACTGAAAAAAGGACAGGAGAAGAGCCTGAAAACTGATCGAATCACTCTAGTTTTAGGCCCCCGGAAGGAGGTCGAGAGCGTGCGACTGATATTCTCGTTGGCTGCCGAAGGAAGCAATTGCACCGATATCGTTCGGGAGCTTGATCGAAAGCGAATATTGATCAATGGAAAGCATTGGAACGACGTAACCGTTCTGCACATCTTAGACAATCCAAAATATATCGGCTCCAATGTTTGGAATCGACATACTCAACGCCTTCACACACCACTAAGAAATGTCGAACCTCAGTTTTGGATGGGAAAACCACTTTCTTTTCCTCCTATTGTGGACCAACAAACATTTGATCGTGCACAACAGACACTACAAAGAATGCGCGGTTCCCGCTGGCCAAATGAAAAGATTCTGCGGAGAATCCGACGATTACTGAAGGCAAAGGGGCGGCTTAGTGAGAGTCTTCTACTGAAAGCGCGAGAGATGCCTTCAGCATCTACGATCCATAAACATTTCGGCTCATACCGACAACTCTACGAGAGACTCGGCTACGATCTCGATGATTGCTATGTCTTCAGGTCAGATCAATTCCAGCGATCGAAACGACTCCGAAAATCACTTGGAGATGAACTCAAGGTGCTTTTCCCGGATCACGTTGCTGTGACTCTAAGTTGGAGAGGGGCGCGTTCGATACTTCGGATCGACGATACGTTTATGGTCTCGATACTATTTTGTCGTCGAGAAAAGACTCAGACTGGTCGCTGCTGGGCAGCGACACCTGTGACCCAGCCCCCGAAAACTGGACCACGTAAAATGTGAGTTCTCCCAAACCCAGGAGGAGAACCGCAATGAAAGGCACGCGACACAGCGAAGAGCAGATCATCGCGATCCTGAAGCAAGGCGAAGCAGGATTGACGACGGCGGAGTTATGCCGACAGCACGGGATCACGGAGCAGACTTACTACCGCTGGAAGGCGAGGTACGGCGGGATGGAGAGTGGCGACGCGAAGAAGATGAAGCAACTGGAGGACGAGAACCGGAAGCTGAAGCACGTAGTGGCCGAGCTGACGCTGGATAATCGGGCATTGAAAGACGTGCTCTCAAAAAACTGGTAGCGCCTGCGGGACTTCGGACAGCCGTGAGTTATGTGGAAGTCGGGTACCAGATGAGCGAACGGCACGCCTGCAGGCTGCTGGGATTGGGGCGATCGACGCATCGCTATCGAGCGCGAAAGGCGGAGCGAGACGTCGCACTGCGAATACGATTGAAAGAACTGGCCGCCAAGCGCATGCGGTTCGGATATCGCCGGCTGACGGCGATGCTGGAGCGAGAAGGAATGTCGGCCAATCACAAGCGAGTGTACCGACTCTACCGCGAGGAAGGGTTGGCGATGAGGATTCGGCAACGACGGCGGATCCGCTGGAACGGCGCAGTGGTTAAGCCCGCGGCGAGTCAGCCGAACGAACGTTGGTCGATGGATTTCGTGAGCGATTGCGTGAGCAGCGGGAAGGTGATTCGGATGTTGACCATCGTGGACGATTGCACGCGGGAATGTCCGGTCATCGAGGTCGATACCTCGCTGGGCGGACTTCGTGTGGGTCGAGCGCTGGATCGGATGGCGATCGAGCGCGGACTGCCAGAAGCGATTGTTGTGGACAACGGGCCGGAGTTTCGCGGCCGGGCACTGGCAGCCTGGAGCGAGGAACGTGGGGTACGGCTGGAGTTCATCCAGCCGGGCAAGCCGGTACAGAATGCCTACATCGAAAGCTTCAACGGACGACTGCGCGACGAATGTCTGAACGCGAACTGGTTCACCAGTTTGAGCGACGCACGGAGAAAAATCGAAACTTGGCGGAAGGATTACAACGAACAACGCCCACATAGTTCGTTGAACTACTTGCCGCCCGCAGAGTTTGCACGGACTGCAACGGAGATGCAGGCATGAGGAAAGCTAGTACAAGGCTGCCAGAGCAGGGGACTCAAACGCCGTCCCCTGCTCCGGACCTCATCCCCGCTGAACCCAAGAATCACACGAGAACTAACATTGCGATTGGTACAGCAAACGGGGGCACTTCATCTGGATCACCGGACCGGAGAGCGGCGTCCTGACTGCCGTGGATGCCGCCGCTGGGAGAGTGCTGGATTCGATAGCTGTTGGGCCGAAGCCTCGGTTCCTTACGGCTGGTGGAGGTTCCGTTCGGACGCTGAACCAAGGCGACGGAACCGTCAGCCGGGTTGATGAGAAAAGCAGGAAGGTGATTGCCACGATTCGAGTGGGCATACCCGGCGCAGGCGGCGACATCGGCTATGGAGCCGATTCTGTTTGGCCCACAGTGTTTGACGTGCCACTCACTCGGATTGATGCCACCTCGAACGGAGTCGTGAAGCAGTGGATCGGCAAGGGTGGTGATTCTCTCCGCATCGGATTCGACTCGCTGGATTACCGATTACAAGAAAGGGTTGCTCTTGCGAATCCCGATTGAAGAAGTGCGGTAGAGAAGAGGGACTTCCAGTCTGTACTTACCAGTCTGAATGCAATGTCTCGCGTGCGCCCGCTCGTCGCCGCATTCGGATTGGTATGAATGAAACGACAGGCGAAGTAGTCGTACTAAGGGAGCTTTGGCTTATAACCTGCGGGTAGAACTGATGCGTTCTAGCTTGCAAATCGTCGGACGATGGTGGAAGTTTCTGCTGGCGGGGATCGCTCTTGCTGTAGTTTTCAGAGCGCCCAGACTAGCTCGCCATCTCATGGAAACTCGTGCGCTCACGACAGGCCCAAGCGGGTCGGAACACCTGCCGATGTGGGCGTGCCTTTCGAACGGGTTGCTATTCCGAGCGGTGTTCGGCGGATCGATAGCTACGTGGTCACAGCCGATGGCGCGTGTGAGAATCCTCCAGTCATAGTGATCTATCACGGCGTGCAGGAAACGATCTCAGAGTGGGTAAAGGCACAACGCTTTCTGTACGACCACTGTGTCTCCTCGGTCGTTTTCGATTACACAGGAAGCGGAAATAGTTCGCGTCCTGCGCGGTTTGAAGCGGTCGGCGAGGATTGTGTTCGGGTTTACGGGTTCGCTTCCAGCCACTTTTCCGGCAAGCGTATCTATGCGCTGGGACACTCTATGGGCAATGCTCCGATGCTAGAGGCAGTGCCGCACTTTTCTTCGCAGCCAGCGGGAGTTATTGTAGCAAACGCTTTCGCTTCGTTGCGCTCCGTCTCCGCGACGAAGGGTGCGTTTTATCGGGTTCTTGCTTACACCATACCCGACTGGTGGGACAACGTGAAATCAATACAAGAAATTCGCGTACCCCTGTTGGCTGTTCACAGTGACGTGGATCAAGTAAATCCCATCGATGGAGGGAGGAAAATCTTCGCTGCCGCTCGGCAACCGAAGACGCTTGCCATTCTGCACGGCTATCGTCACAACGATCTCTATCAAAAGCCAACTGAAGGCTGGTGGTCGGCGGTGCTCGTATTTATAAATGCTCCTAAGCCTCTGGCTACGCAAGGAACGTCAAATTCTGCCTTGCCACCGCACTAAATTGGTGGCTCTCGAACTCTTATCCAGCCGATGGTCGCCGCACCCGGAGTGGTATGCGGAATAGATGGAAAGACTGACGCGAAATTCGACCGCTACCCCGCTTTCCTCTGTGAGCGACCGGGCTGTCGGGCTCAATTAGCGTTCCTATTCAAACTGAGAACGTAAGGGAGCACGGTGCCGGGAGCCTTCGCGCTCGCCAGAATTCTGCCGACGAGCTTCCTATCCTGCGGCATCAATTTCAGCGACAGACTCGTGGCTTCGTTCCTAACGGCATCCGCTGATTGAATCACTCCAACGGTTTTGTCCCCACTCTCGGAACGACCCGACTTCAACTGATCTCAACTTCCAAGCCTTCGGGACAAATACGTAGTCGATGTGGAATGGCTTGTCCTGATGGCGGTAAAAGTAGTAGGTCGGGCGCGTTTCGGCTCCTTGCGCCTCTCTATGATGAGCATGGTATGCACTGATCAGACCGTGGCACGAGACATCGGTGAACCTCACCGATGTAATTGTCCGCACGCTTAGTCCCGACCGGGCACGCGCAGACCGCGAGCAAGTTGAAATCCGCTGCTCCGTGAACCCAGATGGGAACCACCCATTCGCCGAAGGGCTTGCCCACCGCTTGCACCGTGAACGCTTTGCTGGAAAAGACAGCCAAGCCCTTATTCGGATTGGCACCGAACCAAAGACCGGAGAGACCGTGGCCGTCGAGAACATCCACGGATTTCTTCGAACACTCCTGAATGACTGTGATATCTGGCTTGAGCGCCAATAAACTAGGCGCTTTCCGCGCAAGGACCATTCCATAGTTCCACGTTGCGATGCGCACGTCTGATGCCCCGAATCCAGTGAACAAGAATACCGGATGTAAATTGGACGCTCGATGAAATCACCCACCGCGATTTTTTCCCAGCAACTCGCCAACTATAATAAAGTAACTCCGTCCGTGATGGGAATCACAGTACGGGGAAGGTGATGTCAAGCCGCTTGTGTAAAAAGCTTGAGGGTGCGGTTTTTCCATTCCAGGTTGAATCGCTGGAAGATGGAGTAGATGATGCGGTCGACGCTGGCCACGTTGACGAAGCAGACCATGGGCCGGGTGCGGCGACGCACTTCCACGAAGCAGCGCTCGATTACGTTGGTGGTGCGTAGTTTCTTCCATAGGTGCCGGGGCAAGGTGAAGAAGGACAGTAATTCTGGCAGATCCCGTTCCAGGCGGCGCACCATGGGGCCGTAATCCCGCGACCAGCGCGCCCGGAAGCGGCGAAAGGCGGCTTGCGCCTGGGCCCGGGTTTCGGCCCGATAGATCGCCTGCGCGCCCAGTTTTACTTCCTCGTAATCGCGCTGGCGCACGTGCTCTAAAATGTTGCGCATCTTGTGTACCCAGCAGCGCTGATGTGCCGCGCGCGGATACACGGTCTGGATCGCGGCCGCCAGGCCAGCACAGCCGTCGGTCACGATCAGCAGCAGTTGCTTGCCCTCCAGTCCGCGGCGATACAGATCTTCGAGCAGGCCCTCCCAGTCGGCCTGACTCTCGCCCCGGCTGCGCAGAAAAGCCAGCAAATGGCGCGTGCCGTCCCGGCGCACCCCGTAGGCCACCAACATGTGCACCCGCTTGCGCCCCGCCGGACGCCGCATGCGCAGGCTTACCCCGTCCAAAAATAGATACGCGTAATCGTCGCTCAGCCGCGCCTGATGAAACTGGCGCACCATTTCGTCCAGCGAGCGGGTGATGCGCGACACGGTCTGCGGACTTACCGTTTCTCCCGTCAGCGTGGCCACCACCCGGCCCACCTGCCGAGTGGAGATGCCGCGCAGAAAGGCTTCCCGGATCATCACCGTCACCTCTTCCGCCCGGCGCTGAAACTTCTTTACCACCTCCGGCAGAAATCCCCGCTTACGGCTGCGGGCAATGCGCAAGCGCAGCTCCCCGAAGCGAGTCACGAAACTCCGCCAGTAATATCCGTTGCGATAGTCCTTGCGCTGCTCCGACCGCTGATAGCGCCGGCTCACCATGTACAGGTCGCGTTGCCGCTCGCTCAGTTGTTGAAAAAACCTCTGCGCTGCTTGTTGCACTCGCCCTTGTAAATCGCCCCAGAAACTCTCCTGTAACTCGGCCACAAAATGTTGGAAATGCTCGGTGATTGGGATTATCTTCGCCATTGGGTGTAGGTCTCCTTTTCGGAAGGGCTTTAGCTTGTGAGGCCAAAGCCAACTTACACCCTCTCGCTTTTACACAATCGAATTTACGTCACCACGGGGAATCCGAGTGCTTCCATAATAGTTATGTCAGTTTACGGACTGCCAGAATGTCCGGAATCATGCGATTTTCATTGGAGGGATATGCACTGCAAAGCTAACGACTGGGTCGAACATCCGGCCTTCGGCTTAGGATGCGTGAGCGAAGACCGTGGTGACAGGCTGGACATTGAATTCGTCAAATCTGGTGCGAAGACTATCCTGAAGAACGCCAACCTCAAGCCTGCCCTGTCTCCTCCGGGTTTCAAGTTTCCCATTCAAAAGATCAAATCTCGCACTACACCTCGGTTCAAAGTGGAAGGTCCGCCTCGCCGACCCCCAGCGGATCTTGACCATCTCGTGGAGTGTTTTCTTCGGGTTTTTGATCGTGGCTTTGACTCGGAAGGCTTTGAGGAAAGAGAGCGAAAAGATAAGTCGGATGCGGCAAGCGAACTCAAGGATAAGCTAGGCGCGGATACCTTTGAGAGTCTGATTCGTGAACGACATTACGCTGAGGTCTGTGACATTGCGAAGCATGTTCTGCAAAGCACCAATCTCGTTTTTCGGATTGAGAAAGCCAAATTCGCTGATGCCGTTGACAACGTGACAAATCATCAGCGTTTTGCGAATGCACTGTTCGGCCTGCTGTACGGCGTCGATGAAATGGAGCGGCGTTTCACCAACTTCTGTGGTCGGCTGTCGGAAATCGGCGCAAACAAGTGGCCGATAGCCACGTACTTCCAATTTCTCGCGACGGACGGCAAATGGATGTTCATGAAGCCTACTATCATGAAACGCATGGCTGGGTCACTGAAGATTTCGCTTAACTACAAAGCGGAACCGAATTGGCTGACCTATTCCAAACTTCAGGAGTTGGCTGACCGGGTGGAACTGGAGTTGAAGAACCGAGGACTGAAGCCACATTCGCGGATCGACGTGCAGGGGTTCATTTGGGCATCAATCGAGATTGAAGACGGCAAATACGGCAAGGATGAATAGCTTTACCCGAGTTTGCTATTCTCTCCTCCTATCCGCGTCCCCGGCATACATCGGACGGTGACACCAGTCAGTCACCGAGTAACCGGACCCAATCAATTACAATCCATTCCTGAGGGGGAATTCATGGCAAATCTAAAGGGGCTGGCATCGATTGTGTCTGAGTTAAGGGTGGAGAGAACGAATCTGGCAAATCAGCTTCGGCATGTGGATGCTGCTCTCACGGTGTTGGGCAAGTTGAATGGCGGGAGTAATCACACCAAACCGGGACGCACTCTGTCGGCGTCTGCTCGAAAAAGGATCAGCTTGGCGCAGAAAAGGCGTTGGGCTCGGAATGGGTCGAAGCCAACAGGGGTGAAAACGACCGCTCCTGTGAAACGCACACGAAAAATCTCAGCAGCAGGCAAAAAGAGAATCGCGGCTGCCGCACGTCAACGCTGGGCAAGGTTCCGGGCGGGGAAGAAGAAGGCGACATAGACCTTTGGACTTGGGGAGAAAATGATTCCTCCCACCTACAAACCGAAGAAAAGGTTTATGCAGCTTGCAATCGCGGAGGCAAGACGCGCCCGTGACCGAGGAGATTATCCTATCGGCGCGGTCATCACACGCGTGATTGGGAAACGGGAAGTGGTGATCGCCTCTGCTGGCAACCGGGTAAAAACCTCGGGTTCATCCATCAAGCATGTGGAGCTTGAAACCTTGAAATATGTTTCCTCCGGCTATGGTCGGTATCTGCCGGATTTCGTGTTGTATTCCACGCACGAGCCTTGTGCCATGTGCGCGGGTGCCTACGTCTGGTCCAAAATAGGGGCGGTGGTATTTGGCGTTTCCCAAGAAGATATCACCGCCTACGGCAAGAAACACGGAACAGAGGAATTCAAATGGCGTGCCTGTCTCATTTCATGCAAATTCGTCCTTGAAAAGGGCGGTCTTTGCATTCCCGTCTTCGACCATTTCTTGAGACCGGAGTGCCGAAAGCTATTCGGATATCGGGTCTCCTGACGGCCTCGCCCCCCGAAGCCAAATTTTCTTGAAACGACACCCCATCGTGTGCATAATACGTCCCGCCTCTTCGAAGAGCAGTTCCCGCCAGTTGAGACGCAACACCCCCTGAGGCGAATAGGCTGAATCCTGCGAGGTTGGTTGTGAAGTTAAGGTGTTATCTGCTGTCTCTTCTGAGAATCCACCGTCCAGACTGCGAATATTGCAAAGCTCGTGAAAAGTGCGGGATTGAGATGCGGGAACGGCTGGCAGAACTGAACTGGCGGACGCAGCCGTACTCGCCTCATGCCGAGGTTGTACAGGTCTTCGATTCCAAGCCCGGCGAAGGTGTAACAAGCCCGCCCATTTCGTTCGAGCAGCTAGAGGAGAAGGCTGGTTAGGGGCCGCGGAGCGGCTGCGAATCGAGCCAGCGGAGCCCATCACTCGCATCGTTCTGGATAGCTACTCTTCAGAAGAGTATCGGCAGCTTTGCTGCCTTTGGTCGATGCCGTCTGTAAAAGCATGTGCGCCTGTTCACAGCTTTGAGGAACCGACTTTCCCTGCAAGTAAAGGTTGGCTAGTGCGACCTCCGCGCTAACATTGCCACGCTTGACCGCCTTCCACAACTCGACAGGATCATCCTCTTTCGCTGTGTCGGGTGTCTGGGCGGTTCCCAGTTTTGCCGGGATGACATTTTGCACTCGTCTGACCGGATTGCGGGCGATGTGTCGTTGATCAGCGTTTTTTACCTCGGGCTGAGCCGATGTAGCTGTAAGTTCGGCGACTGATCCGGATTCTTTGGCAAGGTTGCGTTTGTGAACCTCGTAAAAAACCGATAAAACCACGGCAAGTGAAGACAATCCAGGCCACTCTTAAGGCTGGCGGGCGAACTGGCTCCGAAGTTCTCACGGTGAAGGCGGAGGGGACGACGGTTCGCCAGTGATCGCGAGGGAAGGTCGGAGTCAGCCGACTTAGCTCGGGTGACTCCTTTTCTCGCTTGTTCTGCGATACTTTACCAACCTGTGATTACATTCATTGAGAAATTCGCCGAGGCGTATATTTGCAACATGGGACGCCAACTCTCCCACCTACTCGGTGCGACCGGAATGCTGCTCACTGTGCTGCTCTGGTCTTCTGTTCTCAATCCGCCAAAAGCCGACCATCTTGTAAACAGTCTCGTCGGGTCACAACACGAATATAAGATCGTCTTAGGTGCCGCTCTACTGTCTACGCTGTTTTCATTTATCGCTGCGATTCGAGGTTCCAAATGTTGGTATATCGGGATTGCTTTTTCGTCGGGAACGCTGGCATTTTTTACCTACAGTCTCTCGGTCTAGTCCTCGCAGCCGTGAGAACATTCTGAGAGTGAGCCGGAACCGACAGGCGAGCGCCAAATCGAAAATGTCAGCACGCGACCTCAACGCGACCCGTGCGAACTTCGACGACATCGCCGCAGGAAAAGTCAGGGTTGAATAGCGGAAGTCGGCGACAATCGAATTGAGCGAAGGAAAGCCGCTGACCAGCCTCGCCGTGGGGCGGCGCATCGCGGCCTGACCACACGTCAGAAACGAGATCGCCATGGGAGACGAGCCGACATACCGCATCGAGAGCGCGTTCAGGATCACGTGCCTGCTCTGCCAGGTGCGGATCAAGAACAATGCACGCGCCCGCAACGCGCACGAGCGCGGCTCGCGTCATCGGAAAATCGTTCGGAGTTGGCCCGCGCCACCCCGAAAACGGCAAAGTCCAAGTGACTCGACTTTGCTTCCGGAAACGCCCCAGCGGGTTCGGGGCAGCCGCGCACCCTCAATCTGACATGTGACCAGACGTACAGACTTTGGCGCTCCCTTCTGGGAGTCTCGTAGGCAACGTTACGGCGGGAGCGCATAGCTATGTCAACTATTGAAGAAGTAAGAGCAGCCGAGACCAGGGTGCAAGAGCTTCTGGACGCATTGCGGAAGGCCGAAGCGGAAGACCAGAACCATCTCAGCGACGAACTAAAGACAGCGACTGACCAGTACGCAAGAGCAGTTCGAGAACTGAAAGCGAAGTAGCCATGAGGCTCGTCGATGAGCACTATGGCGAAATCGCGACAACCATTCCTGAGAGCGGTGCTACAACCTCGGCAGTTTAGAATCTCGGCCTTCCCCAGCCTCTTCGTGAAAAGAATGCGGCAGGGGCCGACCAAACAATTCTTCTAGCCTTTTTTGCATCTCCGTCCCGCACGTTCCGCGGGCATTACAGTGTTTACAAACGGCGACACTAGCGGTGAAAAAAGAGGGTACGCACCCAGATAGAATGTCAGTCGATGAAAGCAGTGGCGATCAAGAAGGGTCAGACGAAAGAGCGGGCACCAGATTTCAAAGCAATGGGCACTCTTCGGTGTGACAGTTGCGACGAGGAGTTCACCGTGTTTCATGATCCCACGTTCGGGGACAAGGCAGCTGCTGAGCGACAAGCGTACTGGCTCGAAAAAGTTCTTGCCGAAGAGCACGAACCGGAGCGGAAGCACCCGGATCGAATCCAACTGCCGGATTAGCTAACCTGTCCCTGCAACCGTCAATGAGTGCTTCTATAGCCATGGGTGCATCAACTATTGCGCCGTGCCCATAAAGGCGCTCCTTTTCGCTAGGTTGGTGGTGGGAACAATCCCAACCTATCGCAAAAGTGGGTCGCCTTTTTATATTGCGTGTAATGGGGAGTGCCTGTTGAAAAAGTCCAGTTTCCTCCCAAATAGCTGAAATTTGGGGGATACAAAATGCCTAAGAGATTTACTTAGGACAGTAGATTTTGGGATTGTGTTGCAACTGAGGGTCACTCTACATCGAGTTCATGCCAATCTTCCGGGGGCAGGACATTCCCCAAATGTTCTTCGGTACGGCTTAGAGCAATTCCGCAGCGCATTGGCTGCTCAGGATCGACATAGACGACCTTTGCATTAGCATGCTTGTCCGTCAGGTAGACGTGAATCTCGATCTTCATTCCCATAGTCAGGGCAACGGGAGTCGAGATCAATGCTCCATGAAGGTTGACGATGATTGTCTCCCCTTCGCAAGTCAGAGGTTCAGCGACGCCCTGAGCCTTGATCACGACTTTCAATGAAACCGGAGTGCTTCTTCTCGATTTACGAAACATAGCAGTGACGGCGATTTTGGGGAGGCTGACTTGTCGCTGGCCGTTGGCGCCGAAGCTCACCAGCGCTTGGCCAAACTTAAGATATATCGAGGAAAACGGAGCGGACTTTAGAAGATCGTCGGAGGAGAGCGATGAGTTCGGCTCTGTCCTTGGATCCCCACACTCGTTTCCCTTAGCTAGATGTCCATCTTCTTGCATTCATACTTGGGGAGCGATTTGCAAACCTCCGCGATTCGCTGGATCTGTTCGGGGGTAAGATTAAGAAATTCAAAACCATAGATCTTGCCGCTCTGCCGCCGTACCAGCGTCGAGACCCTGCTGCCCACAACCGGTTCCAACCCAACGGTGTCGCCCACAACCAAGACATCGCCGGTTAAAGCGGACAAGCCACTTTCGCTGATCTCCAGACAAATTCCCCGTATTGCTGAACCTCCACCAAGGTGAACGTTAATGGGAGCGCTGAATCGATAGCGAACATGCCGCCGTCGGTCAGGGACGCTCAGCGATGCTTCAGTGGAAGCAGTATCAGTCCTCATAAGCTAGGCTCTCCAGAGATAGGCCCTCTCCAGCTAAGATCCAGCGTTGGCGGCGTATTGACCTTCGTTGATCTTCAGGCCTGCCGAAATTCCCCTCGGTGTGGGTAAAGGTCATGGTCGCGTCGCACTATTTCCGTTGCAACAGGGTGGTGTCGCTTCGCCCGAACGATTGATTCAATTTGCACTGAAGTTTGTGTTTTAGTCCCGATCGAATTCTCCTGGCCAGCTTCTGGGCTGGCCCGCGACGACACGTGCCAATCGCCGGGCTGGAACCTCGTTCCAGGCCGGCGATTCTTTGTCATCTCTGATAAGCTTCCGCTCCATGAGAACCATTCCAACCATTGGCTATTCGGAGGCGAGGCGGGCGCTCGATCTGATCGTGGAGCGAGCGGCTCAGATGCAGAAAGCAGTGGTAGTCGCAGTGGCCGACTGCCGCGGCGAACTCATCGCCTTTGCCCGCATGGATGCAGCTCCTGTGTCTTCCGTAGTCATCGCCATGAACAAAGCTTGGACTGCCGCGCGTGTCGGTAAGCCCACGCAGGAGATTGGAGAAAAGGTCAGACATCCTGAGAGAGGCCACGACATCTCGTATTACGGTGATCCGAGATTTGTGGGCTGGGGTGGTGGCATTCCGGTCTTCAAAAGTGGCGAAGTCGCCGGTGCCGTCGCCGTGAGTGGATTGTCTTCCAGTGAAGATGCCACCCTTGCGCGACTGGGCGCGGATCTGATTGCACAGGTCAATGCCTGATTCAGAATGCGGTCTTCCGATGGCGCCACAACAGCCGGTTGCGCCAATGATACATTACTATTTGAGTAGGTAAATCCACTGGAATTATTGCTTCGGATGTTCTCCATTAGGACATGGACTGTCGACACTGCGCGTGTATCGGGGACCAAAGGATAATCACTCAAAATGGTCCCGGATATGCGAACCGTGCTTTGCTTCCTCGTAATGCTCCTCGCACTTGCTCTGTCTGCAGCGGCCGCTGCGGACGGAGATTATTACAACCACGTTCTGTTCGACAACAGTCTGACCCCGGATGACGATTATTACAGCGAGGCGCGTGCAGTGCTCCCCAGTTTGCTGGCCACGCAAGAAGGACGAATTCCGGTTGAGAGGAAATTGTTTTTCACCCCGCCCAATGCGTTGCGGCTAGAGTGGCGCTCGGTGGCAGGAGGCAGTTGGGACGCTGAGGTGCGGGCCGTGAGCATCCGTAACCGTCCCCAAGATTTCCGCGGCGACACTCTATATTTCTGGTGCTACTCGCCGGATGTGATAGCGGCGCCTCAGTTGCCCGAACTGCAGTTGTTGGATATTAACCACAACTTCACCGCTCCCCTGCGAATGGAGAATTTCACCAAGGACTTGCCGGCGCGCAAGTGGATGCAGTTGCGGATTCCGCTGCGAGCGTTTGCGTCCGCGTCGGTCCATCCGGTCGACTTTGGACGACTGCACAGCGTGTACTTTTCGCAGAATGTAGCTGACGACAAGCCGCACACGCTGCTCGTCGATGAAATCAAAATTGACGATGAATCCGTGTCGGAGGGCGGCGGGCTTCCGGCAGTCGCGGTTCCCGTCAACCTTCAAGCGAAGGGATACGAGCGGCACGTGGACCTTAGCTGGGATGCTCCCGCCGACCTGGATCTGCAGAACTTTGTGGTATATCGCTCAACCGAAGGAAAAAACTTTGAGCCGGCAGGAATACAGGTTCCAGGAATCAATCGCTTCTCCGACTACATAGGGGCTCCAGGGCGCAGCGTTACTTACAAGGTCGCGGCCGTCGACAAGGCGTACCGCCAGTCAGCGTTTTCTGAAGCCGTGAGTGCTTCCACCCACGCTCTGTCGGACGACGAACTTCTGACTATGCTGCAGGAAGCCTGCTTCCGATATTACTGGGAGAAGGGCTCGCACCCCCATTCCGGGACGACGCGGGAAAACGTGCCGGGTGACGAGCGGATCGTGGCCACGGGAGCGAGCGGATTCGGCATTATGGCAATCGTCGTGGGAGTCGACCGGGGATTCATCACGCGGCAGCAGGGCATCGAGCGGCTTGCGCGCATTGTGAGTTTCCTGGAGAAAGCCCAGCGCTATCACGGAGTGTGGTCGCATTTCATGGATGGAAATACCGGAGAATCTCTGCCTTTGTTTGGCATGTTCGACAATGGCGCAGATCTCGTCGAGACCGCATTTCTGATGGAAGGTCTGCTTGCGGCCCGGCAGTATTTCAACGGGCCGAGCCAGGCGGAGCGCTCGCTTTATGCCCGAATCTCCAACCTGTGGGAGACGGTGGAATGGGATTGGTTCCAGAAATCGCAAGGCGGCGATGCTCTCTACTGGCACTGGTCTCCGCACTGGTCCTGGTACATCAACCATCGGCTCACCGGGTTCAACGAGGTAATGATCGTATATCTCTTGGCTATTGCGTCTCCAACCCACGGCGTTCCTGCGGATCTCTACTACTCCGGATGGGCCGGGCAGTCGGCGGCAGCCGTGGCGTATCGCTCGGGATGGTCAGGAACCGAGCAAGGGAATCACTACGAGAACGGGCACACCTACGAGGGCATCAAGCTGGATGTAGGGGTGGGCAGCGGCGGCCCACTTTTCTTCACCCAATATTCGTTTATGGGATTCGATCCGCGAGGCATTCGGGATCGATACACCGACTATTTCAAAAATAACCAGAACATTGCGCTGATCAATTACAGGTATTCGGTCGAAAATCCCCATCACTTCAAAGGCTACGGTCCTGGGGCTTGGGGTCTTACGGCGAGCGACGATCAGTTAGGCTACTCGCCACACGCCCCTGATGCGCTCGACGATAATGGCACCATCACGCCGACGGGAGCACTCGCGTCGTTTCCATACACGCCCACCGAGTCCATGGCGGCTCTGAAACATTTCTATCGCGACTTGGGAGACCGGCTGTGGGGGGTCTACGGGCCTCGCGATGCCTTTAACTTGGAGCATAACTGGTTTTCGCCCATCTACATAGGACTGAACCAGGCGCCGATCGTCGTTATGGTAGAGAACTATCGAACCGGCCTGATCTGGAGAATGTTTATGTCGAATCCGGAGATCAAGCCCATGCTCGAGCGGATCGGGTTCAAGCCGGATGTAGGCCAGACAAAAGCCTCCGACGCGTCGTCGCAGGTTCATTGATCTAACACAGGCTGCGGAAAAGTGTGTCTCCGTCGCCCAGCCTCCGCTAGGCGGCTTCTAATTATCTGGTTGCTTCAGCAATCCCCAATAGGTTGGGGTTGAGATCCCTGGCTCCCCGAATCTGCTCGTACTCGGTTGATCTGCGGCTGGTTCCGAGACCAAGGAGTGTCTGAAATGCGGCTGCGGGCGTCTTGCGACGGTTGCGTCGAAACACGAATTCGTTGAGGTAAACCTGGAGTTGGGCCTTGCTCACTCCGTGGTAGGTGCCAATCAGCCACTGTTGGAGGTTCCCAATCGCCCGATCGGCAAGTGGTACAGCGGACTTCGCGCCTCGGCGCAACTCCGATCGGAGGGGTTGGTTGCGAGCGACATGTTGAAAGCCGGCCTCCGACAGACCGGAGAAGCTCTTGAGGCCGTCCGTATAGATGGTGGAACCGAGCGCGACGTTCTGGGCGAGGAACGGCATTATCGTGGCGGCCTTGAAGTCGGGAATCACGCTCATGCGGACTCGACCGGAAGCTTGGCCGCGCTTTTCCACGGCCACCAGGACGAGAGCAGCTCGCCGTTCCTTAAGTTGTCGGCTCCCCCGCAGTCCGGCTTGTTCGCCGCCAACCCACGTGTCATCAACCTCTACCTCGCCGCGCAGGGGTTCCCGAGCCGCATTCACCATCGCGCGGCGGAGTTTGTGAAGCATCATCCACGCGGTCTCGTAACAAGACAGTCCGAGTTGGCGCTGCAGAAGCAGGGCAGGTACGCCACGCTTGTCCGTGGTCATCAGATACACCGCCCAGAACCAATAGGTCAGCGGAATTTTTGTCCGGTGGAGAATGGTCCCAGACGTCAGCGAAATCTGGTACCGACAGTTGGCGCATTGGTAGCGCCGTTGCTTCACCAATTCGTAGGATCTTTCATGCCCGCATCGAGAGCAAATGAACCCATCTGGCCAGCGACAAGCCGCCAGATACTTCTGGCAGGCCTCCTCGGTGGCAAAGTCAGACTGAAACTGGCGAAGCGTCTTGGGAAACGCCGGTCGGGGCACCCCTCTACACTACCTATTGGGGCCTGCTGAAGCAACCAGATAATTAGAAGGCGGCTAAACAGGCCGCTAAAAAGATGCCGATCCGCACCAGACTGGGAAGGGCACGAGTTCTACTCGTGCCATAAGTCGCGCAAAATCAACGCGAGCTTTAGCCCCTGAGGTTTGCTCTTCCTGCTCCTGCCGATTTTTCCGCGGCCTGTAAAGGGCCCACTGATTCCCCACTTGCGGCGTGGCTGAAAGCCGCGCCTTTCCAAATCAATTCCGGCGTTTTTCGCCCGCTGCCAATGACCTATACTCTCGCGCTGCTTCCGGTGGCTGGAACAACCCGGTCGGTTGATAACACAAGAAGTGATAGTAGAATCTGTGCGATTGCGTCCGGCCCCCCGCCGCCAGTTCTTTACTTATGCATGGAGGCTCCCCAAACCCGCGGCTGAGCGCATGGCTTGTGTTGGTCATGCTGGCGATGATTGCGGTGCCGGCGGGCATCACGCTGCACACCGTCCATGATCCGGCTTTCCTCCAAGTTCCCAGTGCGAACCCTACGCCCTATGGATATAGCTGGAGCTTGCTGTTATTTGTCGTGCCGATTGTTGTCATCGCGTGGTGGTTTCTTCCTGGCGAGGGCCTGAGGATTCCGCAGCGTGCGTTCTGGCGGACGATTTGGATTCTGGTGCCGCTTGGGTTTGGGCTGGATTTCTTTTTTGCCAACCGGTTTTTCGTCTATCCCAACGCCAAGGCGACACTCGGGATCGGCGCTCCCGCCCTGGGCGGCAGTGTCCCTGTCGAGGAATATATTTTCTACTTCACGGGGTTTATTGCTGTCCTTCTGATCTACGTTTGGCTGGACGAATACTGGCTGGTGGCTTATAACGTGGCCGACTATCCGGGTGAGGCAAAGCAGATTCAGCGTCTGCTCACCTTCCATCTTTCTTCTTTGGTTGTGGGACTTATTTTGATCGCGGCGGCGCTTCTGTATAAGAAGCACTCCCAATTTCCGGAAGGATTTCCTGGTTACTTCACCGTGCTGGTGATCGGAGGCCTGGTTCCTTCGGTCAGCTTTTTCCCTGTGGCCCGGCGGTTCATCAATTGGCGCGCTTTTAGTCTGACTATATTCATGATTCTGCTCATCAGCATGTTCTGGGAGGCAACTCTGGCTGTGCCCTATGGCTGGTGGGGCTACCAGCAAAAGCAGATGATGGGCTTCTTCATTGGAGCATGGGCGGGATTGCCGATCGAGGCGGTTACAGTCTGGATCGCCGTCACGTATGGGACCACAATCGTTTTTGAGATTTTGAAAGTCTGGCAGGCATCGGGCAAGCCGGCCCGGCATGCCTTTCTGGGAAAACCGAGCGTCGAGAACAGCCGATAGCAATCCGAAAGTGGAGCGGTTCGCAGTTGCAATTGTGGAACAAATGTGCGAGAAGGGAGCAGCACCATTTCCCGGTTTTTGGCCGTCGGAGGCGAGTCCAGTTCCTCGGGCCCCAAGCGGTGGAAGCCCCGACGTCTATAACTTCATTCCTAACTTTCCCGGGTTCGTCAAATCAGAACGTTTCGTTGCTTGCCGCTGGCCGTTAGAGGACCAGAGAACTTGAGAGGATTTGCCATGCGCCGTGCTCTCGTGTTGAAGTTCGCTTTTCTCCTGACTGTATTGGCTGCGGCTGTAGCGCCCGTTAGCGCGCAGTGGGCGACGCCGACCATCGATGGGATGATCACTTCAGGAGAATACGGAGCCAACAACTCACTCGCCAATGCCGGCAATACTAGCCAGATATGGTACATGACGTGGGATGCCAACAATCTCTATGTTGGCATCGTGAATGCCAATCTTGCCGAAGGTGCGGTGATTTACGTCGCGGGTAATCCGCAGACCCCTCCCACGTGTTGCGGCAATACCGACGGCAGTCTCGTTGGCTTTAACTATGACGGGACCGATTTCTCGTCGTTGCCATTTCGAGCGAAATTTGTGACGTACGTTAAGAGTGGCTATCGCGAGTATCGCAATTCCGACGGCAATGGCAGCTGGACTGGCGCCACAGCTAACTACGGCCAATACGCCGATAACAGCGGCAATCAAAACACGCGCGAGGTCGCGATTCCCTGGAACGCCATTACCAGCGGCGGTGGAATTCCTTCGTCGTTCGTGTTCTTCGGCTATCTGACTTCGAGCGGCGGTTATATCTACGGCCAAGCCCCAACCGACAACAACATCGGTGCCGTCGCGGGTACCAGCATTACGGCGACACAGTATTACTCGATCGTGAATACGGGAAACGGTTCCAGCACTCCGCCTTTCTCGAACGAGCAGCCTGCTGGCTTCAGCGGCGCCGACAAGGCGGGATTTTTCCACAATACGTTCGACCCCTTCTATCGCGACCAGGAGGGTGCGGTTGCGGAGAACACGCCGGTCACATTGCGATTCCGCACGCTGCATTCCAGCGGCATTTCGGGCGTGACCGCGCGCGCCTACTCGTTCGATACAGGCACGGGCACGACAACCGGTCCGGCGGATGCCGCAATGCCGTTTGATCAGAACATAACGGTCAACGGGACAGAATATGACGTCTGGAAAGCAACTTTGACGATGCCGTCGACGCCGACGGTTTACTACTACAAGTTCAAGATCAATCGCGATACCACGAACGGCTGGTATAGCGATGACTACCTCGATGACAACGACAACGTCCACAAGGACGGCACGGGCGCGGCCAGCGACGGTGAACCGTTCCCGTCCTTCCAGATCACGGTCTACGATCCTAACTTCCAGACCCCGGCCTGGCTGCAGAACGCGAATGTTTATCACATCATGCCGGACCGCTTCCGCAACGGGGACCAGACCAACGACTATTGCCGCGCAGGGGCGACGACCGGTTGCCCGCTCTACTACGAAAGCCAGCAGGCGTTTACCTACAACTTGTGGAACACGCAAATTTGCGATCCGCGCAGCGCGTCGTCTGGCTGTACCGGCCAGTTCAGCAATCAGTTCTATGGCGGCGATCTGAAGGGCGTGCAGAACGAACTGGATTACATCCAGTCGCTGGGCCTGGACACCATCTACATGAACCCGATTTTTTCCGCGCGCTCCTATCACCGCTACGACACCGATAACTACCTGCACATCGATCCCGCACTCGGAGGAGATGCGGCCTTCGCAGCGCTGGCGACCGAGTTGAGCCGGCGCGGGATGCAGGTGATTCTCGATGGCGTATTCAACCATGCATCTTCGGACGGGATGTACTTCGATCGTTATAACCGTATTGGAGGGACGGCGCCGAACATTGGCGCTTGCTTGTCGCTGCAATCGCAGTGGCGCACGTGGTTCAACTTCACCGACAACAACGTGCCTTGCCAGACCGCCGACTACATCGGATGGTTCGGGCTCGACAGCCTGCCGACCTTCAACCACGGGGTCGATGCGGTGAAGGACTTCTTCTATCGGGCGCCGGGGAACGTGACCCAGTACTGGTTTGGCCAAGGAGCCTCCGGGTGGCGTTTCGATGTAGCGGACGATGGCAACTTCCCGCACTCCTGGTGGGTGGACTATCGCACTCATGCCAAGACCTACAACAGCAACGGTCCGCTGATCGGCGAAATCTGGCCCAACGCCAGCCAGTGGCTGGCGGGAGACCAGATGGATGCGGTCATGAACTACCGCTTCCGCAAGAACATCACGGGATTTGTGCGCAACGCGGAATGGCACGACGACAACAATAACGGCACCAATGATATTCCGAGTCTGACGCCGAGCCAGTTCGACAATGCCATACGCGCGGTGCGCGACGATTATCCGCCGCAGGCCACGGCAGCGATGCTCAACCTGCTCGATTCGCACGACGTCAATCGCGCGCTGTATGTGATGACCGAGTTGGGCGACACCGGACTGGCGCAGGCCAAGCAGCGGCTGGAACTGGCGACGTTGTTCCAGTTCACTTACGTCGGCGCGCCCATGGTTTACTACGGCGATGAGGTCGCGGTGAATTCGCCGTCACTGGCCAGCAGTGGTAACGGCCCCATTGGCGATCCTTATACGCGGCCGCCTTATCCTTGGCCGGATCAGCCGGGCGATCCGACGATCTATGGCCCGCCCGATACCAGCGTTCAGTCGTATTACACGAACCTGGCGCACTTGCGGAAACAATATCCGGTGCTGCGCAACGGATCGTTCGTCACTTTGCTTACCGGCGACACGCAAGAATCCAGCACGGCTCCGAACACCTATGCTTATGCGCGGGTGCTGAGTAGCACGGCTGCGCTGATTGCCATGAACAACGGTTCAGCCAGTAACGCTGCCACGATCCCGGTGGACGGATTGTTCAGTGATGGCGCGCAGTTGCAGGATGCTCTGACCGGAGCGACTTACTCGGTGAGCGGAGGCAATGTGGCTATCACGCTTGCAGCTCGCACCGGCGTAGTGCTCATGCCCACTCCGGTGAATGTGGACCTGGTGCCGCCGGTCGCATCCATTACCACCACTCCTCCGGCCAATGGACATGCTTGGATCAATACCAGCCCGGTCACGGTGAACCTGAGCGCCACGGATTCCGGGAGCGGCGTTCAACAGCTCCGCTATTGGATCAATAATGGCGCGGTGACGGTGGCGGCAGGAGGCAGTGCCTCGACGCAAATCAGCGGAGCGGGCACGAACTCCGTGGGCCTGCGTGCGCTCGACAATGCCGGCAACATCAGCAAGCTGGCGAGCCTGGCCGTGAATATTGACCTGACGCCTCCGGCCGTAACCATCTCGGCCAGCCCTTCGTCGCTCCGGCCGCCCGACGGCAGGAGGGTGCGGGTCACGGTTTCCGGCACTATTACCGATGCCTTGTCAGGGGTTGACTCCAACTCTGCGACATTCGCGGTGGTGGATAACGAGGGAGAAGTTCAAACCCATGGGCCGGTGAGACTGGGACCTGGGGGTAGCTACTCGTTCATTATCTTGCTTCCGGCGTCACGAAATGGACACGACAAGGATGGACGACACTACACGATCACCGTCCGTGTTAAGGATCTCGCCGGCAATGTGGGCTCGGCGGCGACAATCGTAACGGTACCGCACGACCAGGGGCACTGAACCTGGGCCTGCTCATACTGAAGCCGCGCGGGCTTTAACTTGCCGTCAGGGTCGTGAACTGCGAAGGTCCGATCCTGGAGAGAGAGACGTTGCAAGCAACGTCTCTACGAAATACGTACGTCAGGCGCGGGCCTTGTCGATCATCGCTTCCCAGATTCCTTTCGACTTCAGAACGAGTTCGACGGCTTCGCGGATGGCACCGTGTCCGGCGAGGGCTTTCGTGGTGTAGTCAGCCGCGCGTTTTACCTCGGGGACGGCATCTCCAACCGCGATGGCGAGGCCAGCACGTAGCATGAGTGGAATGTCGGGAAGGTCGTCGCCGACATAAGCGACTGCGGAATCGGGGACTCCGGCCTTTCTGAGAATATCTTCATAGGCCGGCATCTTCACCGGCTGTTTCATGTAAATGAAATCCATCTTCATTTCGTGAGCGCGGCGCAGAAGGGACGCGCTTTCGCGGCCCGTGATGCAGCCGGTGCGCAGACCGGCGGTGTGCGCCAGGGTGAGCCCCTGTCCGTCGTGTGCGTCGAAGGTCTTGATCTCGAGGGCGGTACCGTCGAGTTGTGAAAGAAGAGTGACGCCGCCGTCGGTCATGGTGCCGTCTACGTCCATAAGGAGCACTTTGATTTGAGCGGCGCGCTTCTTCAACGCGGGAGAGATTTTGGGAAAGCCGGCCAAGAAGCCTCCAAGAAGGAAAGAAGGAGTTTAAACAGTCCTCAATTGGATAGTAGTTTAAATCGAACGGCGTAGAAGGCGTTCACGTCGCTTGTGAGCGGGCCTGTTGCACCATTTCTACCAGAACGGTTCGAGTCTCCGCCGCGTTGGTCACTTCCCGCAAGAATGCGATGCGTGCACCGCGCATACCTTCTTGGGTCTTTATTCGCACATGAAATCCGAGGCGGTCGACCGCTGTCATGGTCGCTTCCTGGGACTCAATCCGAGCAAATTCACGAGCGAGCAGGACGAGTGCGTCCTTGTGATCCGCATTCATGTGCTCAATGATTTCTGTCATGGAGTCGGCGAGAGGGTCGGGCCGTGCGCGGTCGTAATCCGATGCAGATACCCAGCCCATTACTCCGAAGCCACCAACGTAATAGACATCGACCACTTCCATGCGATAGAAAGAAAAGTCTTCAAAGTCCACCCAATATTTGCTGTTGCTGTAACGCGCCAAGTAGAGGTCACGCGATTCTGGCACCTCGGCCTTGGGTATTGTCCGGACATTTCCTACTAACGTAACGCGCGAGGCGCCGAGTGGATCGCCGCTGGCGTCGTCCTGGGTCACCAGCAGGCTGGCGCGTGGATCGGCCTGCAGGTTCTGCGTATGCATGGCCATGGTGCTGATCAGAAAGATGGGGCGTCCGTGATCGTCCAAGCCGTAAGGCATGACTGATCCGAAGGGGAATCCCGGCTGCTTGCGCGAGAGGGTGGAGAGGCTGCCGATGCGGCCCAGGTACATCAGGGTGCGGGCTCGCTCGGCGAACGAAGGCTCGGGGATCGGTGGCTGGTCGCTGGCTGGGCCAGGTCCGGCATGTTTTCTGCTGGATGACGATGAGGATGACATTTGCGTAGTCTCCTGGAGGTCTAGTGTCCTGTAACAGAGGTTCGCGACACAAGTCAGAGCGCTTTGAAAGGGCGCGGCTTCGAGCCGCGCCGAAAGCGCAACGTTGATAATTCGGGCTTTAGCCCCTGAGCGCGCTTATCGTTGTTTCAGGAAAGAATCTCGCAATTATTCGATGAACCTCATGTTACGGGAAACTAGCAGCCCGTCGTGGAACTCTGACCTGAAAAGCCAGCGCCTAAAGGCGCGCTGGTAATGGCGCAATCACGGCATGCCTGAAGGCATACCTTGATACGAACCTTACTCGAACCGCGGCCCTATCGGGTGCAGATTCCTGATCATTTCCCCGGCGCGGCTCTGAGATTCGCTGCCCTCCGGGAGCGACCTGTCACGGTCCGCCGCTTCTCGGTGCGGGCTGCATCCAACCGTGCCGCGACCGCGGCGAATGCAGGCGTCTCGCCTTTCCAGCGCAATTGATCCACATCTTCAAAGAGCGCAATGTCGGTGCGGAGCGTGGCTAGTGTACGAAACAGCAACGCGCGCTCTCGTTCGCGGGAGAGGGTGGCGGCTAAGGCGGTTGCGTTCGTAACGTTCACGTGCCACTCGCGACTGTCCGCAGGGATCGATTCGAGGTGGACAAACTTCGCCAAGACCGCAGCCGATGACTTTGCGCCCCAGCCGGGCAGGCCCGGATAACCGTCTGCCGCGTCGCCAACCAGCGCCAGGTAGTCGGGGATCGATGCTGGCGATACGCCGAACTTCTGGATCACGCCGGCCTCATCCAGAGTAACTCCCGTGCGGCGAATCAGTTGGACAATGTGAGTGCCGCTCACACATTGAGCGAGGTCCTTGTCGGGGGTGCAGATGATCACGTGTTCCACACGCTCGTCACGAGCAGCCGCAACCGCGCCTGCAGCCAGCGCATCGTCTGCCTCGAATTCCACCATCGGCCAGACGACCATGCCGGCCGCCGAGAGCATTTCTTCGAGAAGAGGGAATTGCGCCCACAAATCGGGTTCGATGCCTTCGCTCGTCTTGTAGCCAGGCCACAATCCGTTGCGAAACGACTCGATGACGTGATCGGTCGCAACCGCGATGTGCGTGGCGCCGGCTTTGACCATGCTCAGCACCGATGCGAGCACGCCGCGAACCGCAGCTACCTCCCGTCCTTGCTCGTCCCGTGCCGAGGGCAGAGCGTAGTAATGCCGGAAGAGTTCGTATGTACCGTCGATCAGGTGGACGTCCAAAACAGCAACCCCATCACCACCCTATAGGACTTTTGCCGGTTCAATCAACTCATGTGGGACGGACACTCCTGTCCGTCGCTTTTGACTTTGGTGTTGAAGTTGAGACGGATCAAACGTTGAAGATCCAACAGCAACACCAACACCAAGATCAAGATCAGAATCAAAAGCAACGGACAGGAGTGTCCGTCCCACACTTCCGGGTGTCCCCACATGGTCTTCTCAATCTCCAGAAGCATGTTCAAACACGAGTGATCGTAATCACACCCCTTCCACAGCATTCCCGGAGAGAATGATTGCTTCAGGCAGCAAGCGCGCCAGAAAAAGGGAACGGTAGTCCTGCGTCTTGGAGCCGAAGGAAATGCCTATAACTTGTCAGGAATTCGAAGATACTCAAAGAGGGAAGGGAAACGGTATGAGTCTTAGTCAGCTTGCCCGATCCATCCGAGAGTCGGCGACTCTCAAGCTGAACGAAACCGCGGCGCGCCTGCGCGATAAGGGAGAACCGATCATTCATTTGGGAGGCGGCGAACCTAAGAGCAAGGCGCCAACCGATGCGGTGATCAACTGCGCGTCGTTGCTGAATACGGGAGAAATCCGGTACACCGCGCCCGACGGAATTCCTGCGCTCAAGAAAGCGGTGATTCGATACACCGAAGAGCACTACCGGAAGATCGTCCTGGCGGACAACCTGATCATTTCCGGCGGAGCGAAGCAGGCGCTGATGGTGCTACTGCACGCCATCCTCGATCCCAAGGAAGAAGTGATTTTCCCTGCGCCGTACTGGGTGAGCTATCCGGAGATGGTGAAGCTGGCGGGCGGTGTTCCGGTGCCCGTGACCGCCGAGGATGGATCATTTTGTCCGACGGTCCAGGAGATCGCCGATGCCGTCGGCTCGTATACGAAGGCCATCATTTTGAACAGTCCCAATAATCCCTCGGGAGCGATGCTGGCCAAAGATTTCGTCGAGGAGATGGTTGAGTTCTGCGAGAAGAAGAGCATTTATCTGATCATGGACGACATTTACAACCGGCTGGTGTTCGACGGTAAGAGCGCGCCGATTTGCTACGACTTCGCCAAAGTACCGCTCGACGAATCGAAGCTGGTGGTGATCAACGGCGTATCGAAGATGTATGCCATGACGGGATTCCGCATCGGCTGGGCCATCGCCAGCAAGCCGCTGATCGAAGCGATGACCACGATTCAGTCGCAGCAGACTTCTGGGCCGGCTTCGCCGTCGCAGTGGGCGGCAGTAGGCGCCCTCAATGGAGTGCAGTCGTCGGTGGAGAGCCTGCGGGTCACCCTGGAGAACAATCGCAACGTGATGTTGGACCACCTCAAGGCATTCGACGGGGTGAAGGTGCATAAGCCCGACGGCACGTTCTACTGTTTCCCCGACTTCAGCGCCTATATGAAGGACTCGCAAAAGCTGTCCACGTTCCTGCTCGACAAGGTGCGAGTGGTCACGGTCCCGGGCAAGGAATTCGGTTTTGAAGGCCATCTGCGCTTGAGCTACTGCGGGACGATCCGCGACATCACCGAGGGATTGGACCGCATCAAGTGGGCGCTGGATCCCAATTCATCGAATGAACTCTATCTTGGCGACCGCAAGCTGGTGAGGGAGTGGCTATGAATATCTACCTCGACGTTCAATCTCCAGCGGTGAAAGAGGCAGGGAAACTGGCCTCAAGCTACGGCCTGCAGAATCACGGGTTGGTCAATCTGCGGCGGGTCTATTGGAATCTGCCGACGCCGGCGCTCTACGAGGAGAGTATTTTCCGGTCGGAGGGAAGTCTCTCGCACCTCGGGCCCCTGGTCGTCGACACTGGCAAACACACAGCGCGAGCGGCGGCCGACAAATTCGTGGTGCGCGAGCAATCCACCGAAGAGAAGATCTGGTGGGGACAGTACAACCGTCCATTCACGGGTGAGAGCTTCAGCGCGCTGCTGGCACGCCTGCAGGGCTACTTGCAGGGGCGCGACGTTTTCGTGCAGGACTGCTTCGCGGGTGCCGACCCGGAACACAGCCTGCCGGTCCGGATCATCACGCAGAAGGCGTGGCACAGCCTGTTTGCGCGCACCATGTTCCTTAGGATTCGGAATCAGGACGCTCTGCAGCGCCACATACCCGAATTTACCGTGATCGCGGCTCCTGGGTTTCAGGCGTCGGCGATGGTCGATGGCACGCGCACCGAAACCTTCATCGTGATCAACTTCCGGGAGCGGCTGGCGATCATCGGCGGCACGAGCTACGCCGGCGAGATCAAGAAAACTATCTTTACGGTCCTGAATTTTCTTTTGCCGCTCGAGGGCGTGCTGTCGATGCACTGCTCGGCCAACGTCGGCAGCGACGGCGATGTTGCCATCTTCTTCGGGCTTTCGGGAACGGGCAAGACCACGCTTTCAGCCGATCCCAAGCGCCGCCTGATTGGCGATGACGAGCATGGCTGGAGCGACAACGGAGTGTTCAACTTCGAAGATGGTTGCTATGCCAAAGTGATCCGTCTCTCCGAGGATGCCGAGCCGCAGATTTATGCTTGCACGCGGAGGTTTGGGACCGTGTTGGAAAATGTCGTGTTCGATCCCGTCTCACGGCATCTCGATCTGAACGACTACACCCTGACCGAGAATACGCGGGCCGCGTATCCGCTCTCCTACATCGAGAACTGCATGCCGGAGAAGCGCGCGGGACATCCGAAGAACGTCATCTTCCTGACCTGCGATGCCTCGGGTGTGATGCCACCGATTTCGAAGCTGAGTCCGGACCAGGCGATCTACCACTTTATCTCCGGCTACACCAGCAAAATTGCGGGCACGGAGATTGGGCTTGGCGTCGAGCCGGAGATGACGTTCAGCACCTGTTTTGGCGGGCCGTTCATGGTGCATCATCCTTTGGCCTATGCGGAACTGCTGAAGAAGAAGATTCAGAAGCACGGTGCCCACGTGTGGCTGGTGAACACGGGCTGGACCGGCGGGCCGTTTGGGGTGGGCAAGCGCATCAGCATCCATCACACGCGCGCCTTGCTCAATGCGGCGCTCAGCGGCTCTCTCGTTTCGGTGGAGTACAAGAAAGATCCGGTGTTCGGCTTCGACGTGCCGGTTCAGTGTGAGGGAGTACCATCGCAGATTCTGGATCCGGCCAATACCTGGCCCAGCCGCGACGAGTATTTCCGCAAGTATGACGCGCTCGCCGCGCGTTTCATCGAGAACTTCAAGCTGATGATGGCAGAGTGCCCGGAGCATATTCTGGAAGCCGGGCCGAAGCGGCTCACAGCCGTGCTAGCCGGAAACCGGCTGCGCTCGGCATGACCCATTCTGGGGATGATGAAGGTGTGGTGCTGTTATACTTCTCCCCAATCTGTCTGGGGGCGCGGCGGAGTGCCTCCGGCTGCCTTCTGATACGCCACACATGGAGAAACCAGACCCAGGGTTCGATCGTCGAGATCGGGCGGACACCAGCAAGCAGGGTGGAGTGAGCGTACCCATCAAGGGGGATAGTTCCGCGCCCCCGTCTGATTCCGACAGTCCGACCGTCGCGGATCTTCCGAATGCGGCGAGCGACCCGGAAGCCACTTGGGTCGATCCTGATGCCACGCTCGTTCATGCAGGTCCCATCGGCGGACTTCGGCCGTCCCCTCCCGCACCACCCGCACGCAAACCGGTTCGTGCACAGGCCAGCGGCCCGCTGCTGCAGGCGGGAGACGTACTCGGCGGTCGCTACGAAATTCTGCAACTCCTGGGCGAGGGCGGGATGGGCGCGGTCTACAAGGCCCGGGACCGCGAACTCGACCGTCCTGTGGCTCTGAAGCTTATCCGGCCCGAACTGGCGTCCAGTCCGTCGATCCTCGCCCGCTTCAAACAGGAACTACTGCTCTCCCGCCAGGTCACGCATAAAAACGTGATCCGCATCTACGATCTTGGCGATGCCGATGGCGTGAAGTTCATCACCATGGAGTTCGTCGAAGGCCGCGATCTGCGCGCGTTGATTCAGGAGAAGAAGAAGTTTTCTCCGGAAGAAGCAGTGGAGATCATGCAGCAGGTATGCCAGGCGCTGGAGGCGGCGCACAACGTAGGGGTGATACACCGCGACCTGAAGCCGCAAAACATCATGCGCGAGGACAGCGGCCGCATTCTGGTGATGGACTTTGGCCTGGCGCGCACCATGGAAGGCGACGGGATGACGCAGGTTGGAGCGCTGGTCGGCACGATGGAATATATGTCGCCGGAGCAGGCGCTGGCCAAGGATCTGGACCAACGCTCGGATCTGTTCACCGCCGGTTTGATTCTGTACGAGATGCTGACCGGCAAGATGCCGTACCGAGCGGAGAGTGCTCTGGCCAGCCTGATCAAGCGCACGCAAGAACGCGCCATCCCGATTTCCGATCACGACGCGACCCTTCCTGGAGCGCTGACGGGGATCGTGAATAAGTGTCTGGAGCGCGATCCGAAACTGCGCTATCAAAGCGCGACGGAATTGCTGCGCGATCTTGACGCGTGGCAGGGTAAGCGCGCCGCCGCTACTTTGGGTTTCCACGCCGATGTGAAACCGTGGGGCCAGACGATTCCGTGGCCGCTGCTGGCCGGTATTGTTAGTGTGTTGATCCTGGCCGTTGTTGGCTATGTGTATCGCGGAGCACTCTTCGCACCTGCGGTGGAAAAAGCCGGTCCGGTTTTATCGCTGGCTGTGATGCCATTTCAAAATGCCTCGGGCGACCAATCCTGGGACTGGCTCGGGCCCAGCCTGGCCGATATGCTGAGCACCGATGTGGGGCAATCTTCACACTTGCGAACCGTCTCGCCGGATCGAGTGCAACAGGTCTTCCATGACCTGAGGATCAGTGCGAACTCAATCGTCGACTCCTCGACTCTCGGACGAGTCGCAGAATTCACCAACGCCGACACCTTGGTTTGGGGGCAATTCACCCGGCTCGGCGACCAGATTCGGATTGACGCCACGCTGCAAGACCGCAAGCACAACCGCACCATTCAGGTGAAGTCGGAGGCGGCGAGCCAGAAGGAGCTGTTAGCGGCGGTCGATCGCTTGGCCGAACAGATCCGCCAGAACCTTTCGCTTTCGCAGGATCTGGTGAAGGAACTGCGGGCGCAGTCGTTCAAGCCCACATCGAGCTCTGTGGAGGCGCTCCGCGATTACAACGAAGGCCTCCAGTCTCTGCGGCAAGGGAACAACCTGGAGGCGCAGAAACGGTTACTAGCGGCGACCAACGAAGACCCGCAATTTGCGGTTGCTTATTCAAGACTCGGTGAGGCCTACTCGGCTTTAGGATACGACTCCGACGCGGAGCAAGCCGCCCGGCGCGCGGTGGAACTCAGCCAGAACCTTCCGCTCGCGCAAAAGTATTTCATCGAAGCCAGCCTGGCGCGCGTGACCAAGAACAACCAGCAAGCCATGGCGGCCTACGAAAATCTGGCAAAGAGCTTCCCCGACAACCTCGATGTATTGTTCGCGCTGGGCAGTCTCAACGAGGACGCTGGTGATCTGGACAAGGCACGGACTTACTACGGCAAGGTATTGCAGGCCGACAGCAAGAACCTTGACGCGCTGCTGGCAATCGGGCGAGTGGAAATCAAGTCCGGCAATCCGCAGCAGGGACTCGATCCGCTCGATCGTGCCCGGCATATCGCCATCGATCTGGACAATCAGGAACAGCAGGCGCTCATCTTGCAAGCGACCGGCATTGCTTACAAACTGATGAACAAGCCGGCTGAGGCCCTGCGCAATTATCAGGACTCGATGGCGATCAACCAGCGTCTGGGCCAGAAACGCGGTGTTGCCGCCAGCCTGGTGGAGATTGCTCAAGTGCAACTGAAGCTGGGGAAATCCGACGAGGCTCTGGCTGCATATAACGACGCGCTGAAGATCCGGCGCGAGATCGGCGCCAAGAAAGAAGCGGGCGATACGCTGATCGATCTTGGCGTCTTTTACCTCGATCGCGGTCAACCGGATCAGGCCCTGCAGGTCTTCAAGGAATCGCTGCAGATTCAGCGCGACGCCGGGGATGAGACCTACCAGGGATTATGCCTGAACAATATCGCCAATGCCTACACACAAAAAGGTGAGAACCAGGATGCACTCACCTATTTGCAGCAGGCCTTGCAAATCCGCGAGAAGTTGAATGTGCCGGACGACATCGCCGATACTTTGCAAAACCTGGGCGAGGCCTACGCTGCGTTGGGGCAATTCGATCAGGCCATGACCTCGGATATGCGTGGCCTGGATCTTTACCGCAAGTCCGGCGACAATGCGGGTGCGGCCAAGACGTCTCACAGTATGGGCCTGGTCTTCGAATATCAGGGCCGGCTGGGGCCGGCGATCGGCGCATTGCAGGATTCGGTGAAGGCCTTTCGGGATCTCGGGGATCGGAGCAGCACGATGGCAGAGGCGCTCATTGGTCTGGCGGGAGCGTTGGCGAGGGCGGGAAGGGAGGCTGAGGCGACGACTTCTCTGGACGAAGCTGAGGGCTTGGCTCGCGGTTTGAAAAATGACGCGCTGCTGGCGAGTGTTCTGAACGAACGGGGGGCCGTTTCTTTTTATCAGGGCGACCTGAAGTCGGCCAAGAGTTCCTATGAGCAGGCGCTGCAGTTCGCATCGCACGCGGCCGATAAGGATGTGCTGCTGGCCTCAAAGATGAACCTGGCCAAGGTTGCGGTAGCCGACGGAAATGACCGGACTGCAGTCAACGAACTGCGCCGCCTCGCCCGGCAGGCTGATTCTCAGGGCAGAAAGTACATTTCCGTGGCCTCTTCGGTTTTGTTGGCCGAGGCCATGATCAAGAACAAGGAGTACGTGGCCGCACGTCAGGAATTGCAGCGGAGCTTGGGAACGGCCGAAAAGCTCGGGCTACGGCTCGAGGTTGTGCGCGTCCACTACTTGTTAGGCGAAGCTTTCCGGCTTTCCGGCAATACGTCGCAATCTGCGTCAGAATATGGTGAAGCCGGACGCGTGCTCGACGAAATCCGCAAGGAACCGGGAGCCGAGCACTTGACCCAGCGCTACGATCTGAAGCCCATCTTTGCGGCCGCGGCGCAGGTTTCACAATAAGAAGTGAAGCCTTTTTCCTAAAGGCCCGGCCCGAGGCCAGGAAAAGGGCGGGGGCCAGCAGGCCTGAGCTCATTAGTAGATTGCGGAAAAAACTCCGGCTCGCGCAGGTTTTGGGAAGGGCACGAGTTCCACTCGTGCCGTTAAGTCGCTGAAAATGAGTGCGCGCCTGAGGGTCGCCCTTTGCCCTTTGCCGGAGTGTTTCCGCAACCGGTTAGACCGCTTATCGACTCTTTGACCTCGCTTACTTAACTCCCCTCGCTGTTACGGGGACTTGCTGTGGACTCCCCGTAGCGTTGTCCGTTACAAGAATGGTCAGCGCGAACGTCTCCACCTCGTCCGCGGAAAAAGTTACTGTGAAACTGCAGTTGCCGTTCGGGGCCACCACAGAGGTGCAGCCGTTCGTGATTTTAAATAGATCGTTGTCTTCGTTCTTGCCCGCCAACGCGATGCTGCCGATCTTCAGCGGCGCAGTGCCTGGGTTGGAGACGACTACTGTCGCTGTGGCCTTCGATCTCAGTTTGACCGTTCCGAAGTTGACGGCACCCGGTGAAAAGCTGATTAAAGGTTGGGTCACGAGAATCGTGACCCGATAACTCGCCGACGTATAGTCCACCGTGTCGCTGGGCGTGAATGTCACCGAAAGCGTCTGCAGCCCAGCCTTGAGCACGGTACCAGCCGCCGGAGAATAGACAAATGTTCCCGCTATATTGGCCGTGGCGTTCAACTGAGTCGCGCTCAGTGCGGTGCCATAGGTGATCGGCGTCGGAGTTCCCCAGGTGATCACCGGTGTAGCCTTGCTTACCGTGTAAGTCACCGAACTCGCCGGGCTGACATTGCCGACCGCGTCCTGCGCGGTGACGGTGAAGGTGTGCGTCCCGACAATGCTGTTCACGGGAGTGACGATGGGTCCTGTGTTCGTTGTCGCTGGAATCCGCGCAGAACCGGCCGGGCCGCACAGCACGACGCCCGATCCTCCGTCAGCGCAGCTGTAGGTCGCAGTCACAGACTGCCCGAAGATTGGAGACGCCGGCGAAATCGTTGGCGTATTGATCACCGGCGCTGCTTTGTCGACTTTGAAGGGCCCGAACGATCCTTGGGCCGGCTGAGGCGCCGAGGTGTTCCCTGCGACATCTTTCACCGTGACCGGCGGAATGGTCGCGCTATTCGTTTCTGTGCCGGCGGGGACGTTGGTTTGAAGACTGAACGAAGTAGGGCCGGCAACTCCGGAGCCGCTGTCGCTGGCCGTGCAGGGCACGATGACGTCGGTGGCCTGCCAGGCAACCGCCGGCGGCGTGCAGGTGAGCGTGGGTGGCGTCAGGTCTACCTTGAATGTGAAGCTTGGTTCCGAACTGCTGACGTTGGGCCCACTGTTGGTGACCACGGTCTCCACGACATTTGAGCTGTCCGTCGCTGCATAGGTAATTGTGGTTGTGCCTTCCGTGGTTACGGGGACATGGATCGATCCAGTCGCGCCCGTAATTGTTCCGGACGGGGGAGACGGCAAGTTTGCTCCCGTGACAGCGTGGTTGATTGAAGTGACGGTTGGCAGCGGGGATGGTGCTCCGGTGTTGTTGCTGGGGACAATCTCTGCGCCGTTGAAATTGACGCTCACATTGCCGTTGGTCCAGCCTGCGTTCAGTGGCGGAGTCGTCGTGATGCTCGTACTCGGCTGAACGCCGCCAAGAATCGGAATGAGGACAGAATTGAAGTTGTTCGTGCCTCCGCTGCTGGTCATCTTGTCGCCACTGATGGCTTTGAAAATGCTGACCAGACCTTTGCAAGTGTTGTCGGCGCCGGCTCCGCAGCTCAGCGCGGTATCTTTGCCCATGATGTAACCCGGAGCGATGACCGGCTTTTGCGTGGGATCAAGGTTATACGTATTCGATACGACGATAAGAGGGGTAGTCCCGGTGGTCAGGCAGTTTGCGCCAGCCGGCACTTGATTCGTGGGAGTGGTGCACAGATCGGTCGTCGTAACGCAAGCGTAGGTTCCGTTGCCCGTGTCCTGGTGTTGACAGGTGCTTCCCTGAAAAGGAGTATTGGCCACCAGGTCGGAAAATTGCTGGTCGGTGATCGCGGTGGCGGTGCCCTGCATGAACAGGCCCTGAAATGAACTGGCAGGCAATCCACTCTGCGAGTAATCCGTGATGGCGCTCAGGTTGGTGGTGTAGTTGAAGTTCGTCACCGTGGGCTGCACCGGCTGCGTGATGGTGATCGGGGCCAGCGGCCACTGGCTGAATGACCAGCTCACAATGTCGTTATTCTCGACTAGAGAGCCGGTCGCCGCAGTAAAGCCCACGAACGCCGTGCTGCCGCCGGTCAGGTTGAGTTGCTTGGTGATGTCCAAGGTCGCCTGCAGGACTAGAGTGCTGTCAAAGTAAACGCTCAGATTGTTGCAGGCGCTGGTGCAGCTTCCCGGAGGAAGATAATTCACGGTGATGGTGTGGACCAGACCGTCGGTCAGCGACATCCCGGCAGGCAGGCTCTGCAGCGCCAGCTTCGCCAGGTTGCCATCCGGGCAGGCGTAGTTGTGATCGGCGCTGTTCGGTGTGAGCGTGCCGGCATTGTTGGGGCCGCAGCTCTGCACCGCGATGTGGTTGCCATCAGGATCGCTGTAATTGCTGTTCTGGTGTGTGTCCAGTTCGATCGCAAGGCTGTTCAGGATCGCTTCTCCCCGACTTCTGGCCGTGGACACGTCGTTATTGCCGTACGCCATGTTCTCGCCGTTTCCGGTGTAGCCGATGGCACCGGTACCGGCGGGATCATTCTGGATCACGAAGGCCAATCCATCGGCGGGAAAACTACAGAAGAAGCACAGGTTGGTTTTAGAGATCTGAAACTGGAATGCGGTCGTGAATCCGGTAGAAAGCGGTTGTTGGATCTTGAACCACGCCGAGCCGTGCTGGTTCAGGTTGGCCGTGGTCAAGCGCAAAACTCCGCCATTCGCGACCTGCGGCTGTCTCGGAGAACCGTCGGTCAAAACCTGGCAGGCGGCTGCTGGAGCGCTACTGTTCGCGCACACATTACTGCTGGTGAACCCGCCGGCTGGAATATTGAAAGACTGGGCGGAAACCTGCACCGCAAGCTGGGAGCCCGCCAATAAAACTGCCAGCGCAAGAAAAGTTGAAGTTCTGCCACGCATAATCGCGTTCTCTCCTGAGTTGTCCGAAACACACAAATGTGCAGACCATTGCGCTGCACCGCGTCCGAGGGGGAGGAGCGCAGATTCGCTGGTCAAAATGTTGGCCAAGAACCGCGAAACTAAGATGGAGGGAACAGCCCACAGAAGCCGTCCGTCGGCCATTCTCGCTGGTGACCTTTATAGTGTCAAGGGAAAAGACCCGCAGTGGGAAAAGACCCGCTGGAGTTCATCTTGCGGTGAAAACTACCATCCAAGGTGGGAAAGTGACTTGTAGTCAGACGAATTTCATTGCTGACTGCTCCCAGCCGGTTCTTTCGCTCGGCGCGCTTCCGCGTCAGCCATCCAGCCCCGCTGCAACTTCTCGGGCGGAATGCTGGACAGGTAGGGCTTGATATCCAGAATCGGCGTTCCGTCAAGCATGTCTACACCACGGACGCGCAAGCGTCCTCCTTCGCGGCCCAGCACTTCGACCACGGTGAGTCCGATCGGGTTCGGGCGTCTTGGCGACCGCGTCGCAAAAACTCCGTGCGGCCGGTCGTCGATTGGCGGTATGCCGAGCAATTCGAATCCCTCGGAACGATCGAAAACCCACAGAACGAACAGATGAGAAAAACCTTCAACGTCGGTGAGCCCGGTCTCGAACTCGGGAAGAATCTCAAGTACTCCCTCGGCATCGTGCTTGGCGCCAAATCCCTTCGGTATTCCCGCCGATTTCTGGTACGGACTTCTCACGTACCCGATCGGCCGCGGTGAAAACATGGTCAGAGATTTCCTTTCATCATTTTCTCGTCCTCGCCGCTAGTGATCTTCCGTCTTCTCCGGTTCTTTGGGAAGCGGTTTCTCGATCGGCTTGCGAGGAAGCATCTGGTCTCGCATGGCTGCGTCGTAAACGAAGCTGGCCACGATGACTGAAATCTGTTTCAGATCGTCGGGTTGGAGCCGGTCGTACACGTCCATATTCGAGTGGTGCGTGTGAGTTTCGTACTCGATCGGATCCTGGATGAATTGAAACCCCGGGATGCCGACGGCGTCGAACGAGAGGTGGTCAGTGCCGCCGGTATTTCTCATGGTGAGCGTGCTCATCCCGAGGTCCTTGAACGGCCGCATCCACGCTTCGAAGATAGGCGCTACGGCTTCGTTTTCCTGCAGGTAGACGCCGCGGATTTTGCCGGTGCCGTTATCCACATTGAAGTATGCCGACACTTTCGCCTGCTCGGGCTTCACGCTGACCGGTCCCGCCTCTCGCCGCAGGAGAGTAGGCATGCCCTTCATGCTCGGATCATCCATCGCAGGGCGGGATCCGAAGTGTTGTTCGACATAGTGTTGCGAGCCCAGCAGGCCCTGCTCTTCTCCGCTCCACAGGCCGATGCGGATCGTGCGCCGGGGCTTGATGTCGAGTGCCTTCAGGATGCGTACCGCCTCCATCATCACGATGGTGCCCGCGCCGTTGTCGGTGGCGCCAGTGCCCGCATGCCAGGAGTCGAGGTGGGCGCCTAGCATGACGAGTTCGTCCTTCTTGTCGCTGCCAGGAATTTCGGCAATGGTGTCGTATTGCATCGGGTCGTCGTCGTAAAAATTGTTGACGACGTTCAGTTCCAGCGTGACGTCTTTTTTCTGCTGCAGCAGGCGGGCAATGCGGCTCCAGTGTTCCGTCGCCATCGTGAGTTGCGGGACGGTTGTGGTCTCGCCAACTTTGTAGGAGCCGCCAGATTGAACGAAGACCGTGCCGCCCCCTGCCGTGCCGCGGCTGTGGTCGACGACTGCCAGAACTTTCTCGTCGGCGAAGAACTGGTTCAAATCTTTGATGAACTGCTGGCGACGCACGAAGTCCGCCACGCGGAACGGCGGACGTTCACCGGGATTCGGGTATTGGCCTTCCTTGACAAGGTCATCGTCGGAGAAGCGCTTGTAGGGAGCTTCGGCGATGGGCTTCACTTCCGCATCGGGACCGAAAATCACGATCGTGCCAGCCAGTTTGCCGCGATATTTGTCGAAATCTTTTTTGTCTTCGATGGTGGCGCGAATGCATTTGCCGGTGACCACGCCGTTGGTGCCGGGCGTCCACGCCTTCGCGTAGACGATGAGCGGGACGACATCGGGCGATGTCATACGGGCATTCACGTATTGATTGGCCCACCCGCGGCCGAATGGTCCCCAGGCCTCCAGGTGAGCATTGCTCAGGCCCATGGCCGTGAGTTCATCGCGCGTCCATTCGTTGGCGCGTTTCATGTTCGGCGAACCGGTGAGTCGCTCGCCGATCGAATCCATCAGTCCGGTGGCGAAGTCCATGACTTTGGAATCGTGGAATCCCTCATAGCGAATGCGCGAGATGGTTTCGAGGTCGACTTTTTCCTGAGACCAACTGGCGGAAGCCAGCAACAGAATCACGACCGAAAGAGGGAAGAGTCGCACACATTTCCGCATGCCTGGCGCTCCTGTAACAAAGTTTCGCGACATAAGTCAGAGCGCTTTGACAGGGCGCGGCTTCGAGCCGCGCCGAAAGCGCAACGTTGATAATTCGGGCTTTAAAGCCCCTGAGGGCGCTTATCGCTGTTCCAGGGAAGAATCTTGCAATTATTCGATGAACCTCTTTTACAGGACACGAGCGCTCCTGAGTGGAAATCAAACCGGCGATTATACAGGTGGGCGAAGAGCGCGGAGCGGCAGCGAATTGTAAAGTTATTTCAAGACCAGGCTATGATTTCTTTTTATCGTCCGCAGGCTGGCTGGCAGGTTTGCTCGCGGGCTCTTTCCGCTTCTCGTCGGAGTCCACCGAATACAGCATGTAGTGGTCGAAGCTGTGCCGGCGGTAGTAGCGGTGCTTGCGAAAATCAAAGTAGATCTCCGCACTCTTGGGCAACCAGAGCGTGGTGTTCTTCCGCGCGAACGGGACCGGTCCGTATTCGACTACCTGGTGCTCGCTCAGAAGCTGGATTTCCGGCATGGGGCTGGCCATCTCGGCCTCGATGCGCGCGATCTGAAACTTGTCGGCGGTAATCCAGGCTCTTCCTTTGAGTTTCACCGGATGGATCAGGTTTCCAACCTTGTAGCTGTGCATGCGGTTGGGGCGGTCGTCGCGCTGGCGGAAGTGGACGAGCCAGCTGGCTTGTCCATGCCAGTCTCCCAGGCCCTCGCACAACATTTCGAAGTTGTCGCGCATGTCAGGATGGAAGACGAGAGCCAGCGCAGCAAATCCAGTGCTGGCGATGTGGTCGGGGTAGCCCGCCAGGGAGAGCTTGTCGGCGCGAAACTCGTCGACCGCAAGAAATCCCGGCTCCGGCTCCGAGATCGAGGCCACATAATTGAACTTGCGGGTTTCCGTGCGAACTGGAGTGCCATACTCGTCCAGGGCCTGATGAAACAAATCTTCGACCGCGGCGAAGCGGGTCACGTCCTCCACTAATTCCTGCACTCGTTTGCCCGATGCTTCCACTACCTTCTCAGTAGGACAGGCGACTCCAGCCGCGATAGACGGTTTGATCTCGTCAACGCCAGGGGGCTGCCAGGCCTTCACAGAAAGTCGCGGCGCGGGAAGAGCCAGTAAAGGGTCGACACCTGAAAGCCGAGCCGTTGTTCCGTGCGTCTCTTCTGCCGGAGCGGGACTGGAGCCGTGCTCATTGATCTCAGCGATCAAGTTGCGAACCTGCCCCGCGATGGAGTGCTGCGGCGACTCCTGCAGAAACACATTCAACGCCTGGACGCCCTCCTGCTCACGCCCCAGATTCACCAGGGCTTCCCCGAGAACCAGTTCCGCGGGGCTGGCCGCAATCTTGCCCTTGGCAATCGCCACCTGCGCTTCGTCGCGCGCCTTGCCGTAATCTTTCTGGTGGAGATATGTATCGGCGAGCAAGTTATGCGGAACCCAGTTTTCTGCGTCGGCTAGGATTGCCTTTTCCAGCGCCGATCTCGCCGCCGGATAGTCCCGCAGTTCCAGGCCGGCTGTGCCCAGGAGCGTGAGGGCCTGGGCATTACGGGGATTCAGGCTCGTGGCCGTGTTTAAGTAAGTTCCGGCCTGAGAGAAATCTTTCTTCTGGAAAAACAGGTATCCCAGAAGAAAGTTCAGCTCGGAACTCGAGGGCGCCAATTTGTAGGCCTCGTCGAGTTGCTTCTGCGCTTCTTTGAGATTTCCCGACTTAAGGGCCGAGATGGCGCGCTTGGTTTCTTTCCGCGCTTTCGCCGACATGACCGTGTCGCCCACGTCGAGGTTGATGGCCGTGGGATCGCGATGGAGCACGACATCGAATTCCAGCGTGTTCCGCGTGGCCACCATTTGCAGAGGCTGATGCGAGCTCAAGTAACCGACGGCGCTCACCTCAGCGTCGTAGTCTCCCCAAGGGACGTCGGTAAACACACCTTCCGAGCCTTCGCTGGTGGGTTGCCACGTGGCGGTCTGGTCCGAGAGGTTGACGAGCTTCACCACCGCCTGCCGGTCAAGGCGAGCGCCGTTGTGCTCCGCGAAAACTTTGAAGGTGATGATGCCAGTGTTCGGGGCCGTACGGAGGACAACTCTCGACTCGTCGGGATGGCCAGCGCTGCCCCACGCTTGACCCAGGGCAGTCACAGGGAGCATACAAACGAGAAAAAGCGCGGCAGCTAAGGACCGTTGAGGAGGGCCGTAACGAGTGGTGGCGCCACGAGGCATAGCCGCTTTCCGGCGTAAGTCTGTCACAAGTTCTTTCGGAAGGTCAACCGGAGGCAGACAGTGGTAGTGGCTCAGTTTGGATTGAACTCGCTTCCGCCGTCATTCTGAAGGCCCGCGTTTTCTCCAGCGGGCCGAGGGATCTCCCGCTACGGTCTGCGGGGGGGAGATCCCCATAAGCGCTAACTTAAGCGGAATTCCTTTTGGATGGTCGACGAAAACGCGAGTTGGCGGTACAACCATTGCTGTCTTGGCCGGATTTCCGCCCTTGTTTATTTAGATTTTCGCCAAACACAATCATGACGCCCCGCTGGCTGGCTTCGAGGGCCGCGGGACGTCGGAACGGAGTTCTCGGTTCATCTTTCCTCGTTCGGACGATCCCTCTGCCCTCGATCAGCGAGCCGAGGTGTCAGTGTTTGAAAAACCGCCTTTTCCCGGTGCTGCCGGTCGCGATTATTCCCTGGCTTCCACCCGCACTGATCACTACGGTGTCGATTTCCAAACCACTTTCCACCACGATGAAGTTCGCGGCGACGGGCGGCCGTCCGTCAGTGAAGTTGATTGTGAAGGTGCCGGTGCAATCGGAATTCACCTTGTAGGTACCAGTGGCCGGGGTGTGGGTGAAATCGGCGACGACCTCGCCATTCACCGTGACCGTGTCGATCTGGGTGAGCTTACCCTTGCCATCGAACTCAGTCATCGCTACGCCCACTTGCGGGCCGGTGGGTCCCTGGCCGCCCAATTTGTTGCCTTGGATTGTGAATCCGTAGTTGCCGGCGATGAGTCTGTTATTGCAGGCAGCAAGGGATTCACTCTGCGCGTATCCTGACCCCAAGGCCCCTAGCATTAGCAGAGCCAATGCGACCACATTTACGACTAGCTTCTTGTTCACAAACCCTCCTCGTTAGTTTGTTTTCCTCAGCGCTCCGCTGTTTCATGGCGGAGCAACCTGCCGAAGTTGTGTACTCCTAACGCGCTGCCCGAACCCAGTCAATGGACCCGCCCTAAAGCCTCCCTGACTTGCTAAGACAAAGTTGCCCAAGGAGTTATCGAGTTCCATGAACTGAAGTCTTGGGGGTAGAATCAAGTTCCTTGGGTAGAGGCTAATGGAAACGCCCGCCAGTTCCCGCCGCCGTGTTCGTACCGGACTCTTCGAAATTGACTTCGGCTCCGGCGAAGTCCACAGAGAGGGACGGAAAGTGCAACTGCAGGAGCAGCCTTTCCGAGTTCTGGCGATTCTACTTGAGTCTCCTGGAGAAGTGGTTACCCGCGACCAGTTGCAGGAGCGGGTATGGTCTGCCGACACGTATGTGGGTTTCGACGAGGGGCTGAACACGGCCATCCGGAAACTGCGGGTTGCCTTCGGCGACTCTGCTGAGAACCCACGCTTTATCGAGACCGTTTCCCGTCGGGGGTATCGCTTCATAGCGCCGGTTGAGCCGGCACTGATACCCTCTCCTCCTCCAACGACTACGGTTGCGGTGAAGTCGCGACCCGTTTCTCTCCGAATCCGCTGGATCGGTTTCGCCGTTGTTCTCTTCGCGGTCTGCGCACTGGCACTTTTCTTACGATCCGCGAGACAACGCAAACCACGACCCGGTAAGATTATGCTGGTGGTTCTTCCTCTGCAGAACTTCACCGGCGATTCCCAACAGGAGTATTTGGCGGACGGAATTACCGAGGAAATCATTGCCCAATTGGGAAGCCTTGACCCGCAACATCTGGGCGTGATTGCTCGGACGTCGGCGATGCACTACAAACACACACAGAAGAGCGCTGCTGAAATTTCTCGCGAGGTCGGCGCTAATTATTTGATCGAAGGGAGTATCCGCCACTCCGGCGACCGAATCCGCGTAACCGCCCAGCTGATCCAGGCATCCGACCAATCGCACCTCTGGGCCGACAGCTACGATCGGGAACTCAGTGATGTTCTGAGGATCGAGAGCGATATAGCCAGTTCGGTGACGAGTAAAATCCGGCTTACGCTTTCGCAGCAGATCCATCAACGACTGGCTGCCGCAGGCCGGACGAATGCGGAGGCCCACGACGCATATCTGCGAGGCCTACAAGGCTGGAACCTGCGAACGCGCGATGGATTCCAACAGGCAATCACGAATTTCACCCGAGCCACAAAATTAGATCCTGGCTATGCGCCTGCCTTTGCCGGTCTTGCGCGTGTCTATTCGCTTGCCCCGATTTTCGCAGGCGTGCCCGCCGGAGAGGCGGCCCCCAAAGCCCTGGAGGCTGCCACTCGCGCCCTCAGCCTCGACGAAACGCTGGCCGATGCTCATTGCGCTCTGGGATTTGTCAAAGCACACTACGAATACGATTGGCCGGCTGCGGAGCGTGAGTTTCGTCGGGCGATCGAACTCGAACCGAACGATGCGTATGCTCACCTCTTTTACTCCAACAGCTACCTATCGCCACTCGGCCACCACGAAGAGGCCATTGCAGAGACGAGAAAAGCGATGGAGTTGGATCCACTTTCCCCCCCCATCCAATCCTTCGCTGGAGTAGCCTTCAAGTGGGCGCGGCGTTACGACGATTCCCTCGCACAATTCCAAAAAGTGAACCAGATAGATCCCAATTTCCCCTTAAACCATGAGCGTTTGGCTCAGCTATGCGCCATCCTCGGAAGATACGACCAGGCCATCACTGAGGAAACGAAGGCGCGCCTCCTGGCCGGCGAGAAACCGCAAGATGTGCTTGTGCAAATGAACGCGCTGCAACGGGAACTAGCTACGAAGGGCGAGCGTGGCTACTGGGAAGAACAACTCCAGTTGGTGCGGGGCCAGCAAAATCCTCCCGAAGCTTATTTCCGTCCTTACGGTCTCGCCATCATTTATGCCCACCTAGGAGAGAAGGCTGAGGCTTTCGAGAACCTGGAGAACGCCTTAGCGGAACGGGACACGCAGATAACCGAGCTCGCCATTGAACCGCAGTTCGACGCGCTCCGATCAGACGCACGCTTTGCTGACTTGGAGCGTCGCATTGGGCTCTTGCCTCGGTAGTGTTCGACGGGCCACTCCGAGACAATAGCGGCTTAAGTGAGCGCTTATGGGGGAGATCCTCGCTCCGCTGAAAACCGGTTGCGCTCGGGATGACCCATCCTCGATGACGGCCGAGATTCAAACTGAACCACGGCCAAGATAGTCACAACTGAAGGTGGCTCGAGGCGCGGACCAAGCTACTGGTCATCCTGAGCCAAGAGAAGGACCTGTCCACTCACTCCGCCTTTTACTCTTTTCCAGTTGGCTTTTCCGCGGGAGCGGACGGCTTGTTGCTCTCGGCAGGGTTCTGGCTTTCGGCGGGCGATTTTGTGTCTTCATCATCACCGTTTTTCACGATGTACTGCACGATGAGCGAAATGCGGCGGTTGGCAGGATCAAGCGGAGCTTCGGGTTTTCGCAGTTGCTGGTCGGCAAAGCCACGGACTTGCGTAACCTGGTCCGCTCGGATCCCATTGCCTTGCATCAGGCGGCGGGCAGCGTTGGCGCGGTCGGCGGATAGTTCCCAGTTGCCGTAGTTCGCCGACCCGGAATAAGGCTGGGAATCGGTCTGGCCCTCGATCGAGAGTTTGTTGGGAAGGCTCCCCAGTTCCTGTGCCAGAGTGATGAGCAGTTCACGGCCATCGCCGTTGAGTTTTGCGCTGCCGCTGTCGAAAAATGTCCCAGTCGCCGATTCGGAGAGTTCGATGCGAAGACCATCTGTCGTCACTGTCATCTCGATGTGACTCTTCAGTTTTTCGAAGTCGCTCATATGCTGGATCGCCATTTGCAACTGATCCTTAAGCTTCGGCATGTTGTCGCGCGTCAGGATGAAATTTTCTCCCGCGCCCGCCAGGTTGGAGCCGGCTTTCTTTGAGGTTGCAGTGGGATCCTTGAAATATCCTCCTACCGCGATCTGGACTCTTTTGCTGGAGTTAAGCAACCAGAGCACGATAAACAACGCCATCATGGCGGTAACGAAGTCGGCGTAGGCGACTTTCCATGCGCCGCCGTGGTGGCCGCCGTGGCCGCCTTTTTTCTTGAGAATGATGATAGGGCGCTGTTTGTCCATGAGTTCTTACGGCGCGTGCGGCTAGGCAGAAGTGCCTTCCCCTCCCGCTGCCGCTGCTGCTGCCGCGCTTCCTCCTCTGCGACAGGCTTGTTCGAGCTCTTTGAACGATGGCCGCACGTGCCCGGGAATGGCGTCGCCTGGCGACCTCTACCGCCATGATGGGGGCGCTGCCTTTCAAAAAGGAAATCATCAAGACGCGCAGCACATAGAGGAACGCGTGCTCCTCCTCGGCTGCTTTTGTCATGTTCGCCGCGACGGGTCCGACCAGTCCATAACACAGCAGAATACCGAGGAAAGTTCCCACCAGCGCGGCAGCAACCTTGCGTCCAATTTCTTCCGGCGGCCCGCCCAGCGCTCCCATGGTGATCACCACGCCGAGCACAGCCGCAACAATGCCCAGGCCGGGCAGGGAATCGGCCATGGTGCCCAGCGCCGTAGTGGGCTGAGTCGAATCGTGATGGTGCACTTCCAGGTCGAGATCGAGCATCTGGTCGAGTTCAAACGCGTCAATGCCGGTAATGGCCATTCGTAGCGAGTCGCATACAAATGCGCAGACGTGATGGTTCTTGATAAAGGCCACGTTCTTGGAGAACACGGGACTCTTGTCGGGCTCCTCCACGTCGGCTTCCAGCGCCATCAACCCGTCCTTCCGCGCTTTGTTGAGCAGGTCGTACATCATCTTCAGCGCATCAAGGTAGGCTTGCTTGCCAAACTTGGAGGCGCCAAACACCCCGGGAATTCCACCGGCGATTTTCTTGATGATGTGCAGTGGGTTCGCCACCAGCAGCGTCCCCACGGCAGCGCCCCCGATAATGAGCAGCTCCGCCGGCTGGATGAGCACTCGGATGTTGCCCTGCTCCATCAGATAGCCGGCTACGATGCAACCGAAGACGACGACGATGCCGATAATCGCGAACATTACTCACTCCCGGAAGAATGGTTTCCGTCGCACCCGGCGGCTGGCCGGCCGCGTGCGGTGGAGGTCGTGAACACCGATTTCTGGGCTCGCTCCAGGAGGGATTCAATCGAGTCGCCGGGCAATGCCGGAGCCTCGCCGATCGAAACTGGAAGCGACCGCCTCTCTCCCCACCACTCGATGCCGTCGGTGGCCAGCATGCGGTGCACCCGGTCGCGCACCGAACGTAGCTCCTCTTCGCGGCTGCCATTCAAAATGACGAGGAACTGATCGTCGCTCCAGCGACCGACGAAGTCCGTTCTCCAAAGAGCGCCGGCCAGCGTGCGGGCCACCACGCGCAGCAACGAAGCAGCTGCGTCGGGTCCGAAGCTGGCGCGAAAATGCTCCAATCCTTCGAGGTGGATCAGGAGCACGCCAAAGGGAACCTGTAGTTCGGACTGGATCCCGAGCGTCCGATGCAAGTGCGATTGCATCATAAGATGGCTGGCCACTCCGGTCACTTCATCCACGCAGCCAGGGAGATCTTCCTCCCCGTGATTGGGACTGGCAGCCCATTCTTGCTCTTCAAAAATCTCCATACCCCCGATGATGGAGCCGCGCGCATTGCGTACCGCCACAGCGCGGGCGCGGACCGGGACTTCGTGGCCAGCCTTGTGGTGCAGGAATCCGATGGCCTCTGCGGGCTGCGATGTCTTGATGGCGCGGGCCATGGGACAATCATCGTTGCACCATTCGCAATCCTGTTGATCGCAATGCAGCAGCGGTTCTCCCACACAACTTTGCCCGATGACCTCATGGCGCAGATGCCCTGTGATGCGTTCTGCTCCGTCGCTCCACAGCACGATTTTCTTTTGCAGGTCGACCACGCACAGGCCCGTGGGCAAGCTCTCGAGAAGGGTGCGATAGATCTCGGCATCGAGAAATGCAGGCATAGAACACCGCGCACCAATCCGCGGGGCTAATCTGCTCATCGGCAGGATTTCCCAAGCCTTCACCGGGACGGGTCTATCAATTTTGCATAACTGTGATCTAACTACTTGTTGATCAATGAAATCGACGGTTGGCACCCAAGCGTGGTTATATGGCACGGAAGTGCCATACTCAGAATCCCACTAGCCGTTTTAACTTCTTCCTTGAGCAGTTCTGGGGGAGGGCTGCCCGGGCGTCCTGGACTCGAAAGAGTCTCGGGACGCCCGTTATTTTTGCGGCGAGTTTTCGTTCCTGATCAGTGGTCACCGCGCTGCAGCGGTTTTGGGCAAGATCAGGCCAGGCATGACCGTGCCCGCTCCATCAGCAAATCGCGCTCTCGCGCGTTGCGGGTCAGGGTTGCCGCATGCTCGAACTCGGCGCGCGCTTCCTGCAAACGGCCAAGTTTCTTGAGCAGATCGCCGCGAACGCTGGGCAGCAGGTGATATTTTTCCAGCGAGCGCTCGCCGGTCAGAGCATCCACCAGCTCAAGCCCGGCGGCCGGACCAAATGCCATCGCCACCGCGACTGCGCGATTCAGTTCCACGACCGGCGACGGCGCGATCTCGGCAAGCTCCGCGTAGAGCGTCGCGATACGGGTCCAGTCGGTTTCCTCTGGGGTACGCGCCCGCGCGTGACAGGCCGCGATCTCAGCCTGCAATACGTACCAACCTCGGGCGGCGTCTCGCGTCTCGCTAGGTTCCTTCTGTGACCGCAGCTTTTCCGCTCGATCGAGCGCCGCGAGTCCGCGACGAATCAGGAGATAGTCCCACTGTGCGCGGTTCTGCTCCAGCAGCAGGATGGGTTCGCCCAATGGACCGACGCGCGCTCTGGAACGCGATGATTGGATTTCCATGAGGGCCACGAGGCCGTGAACCTCCGGCTCCTTCGCGGCCAATTCCGCCAGGATGCGTCCCAGTCGCAGCGCTTCTTCGCAGAGTGCCGGCCGCATCCAGTCGTCACCCGAAGTCGCCGAGTAGCCTTCATTGAAGATGAGATAGATCACTGCCAGCACCGACGACAATCGGGCAACCAACTCGTCGCCTCGCGGCACCTCGAAAGGAACTTGCTTTTCCGACAGCGTGCGTTTGGAGCGCACGATGCGCTGGGCGACCGTCGGCTCCGGGACAAGGAAGGCACGCGCGATTTCCTCAGTCGTCAGGCCTCCGAGCAGGCGTAGCGTAAGGGCAACCTGAGCTTCAGTCGAGAGGACCGGATGACAGGAGATGAAGAGCAGGCGCAGCAGGTCATCGCCAACATTGTCGTCAAGAGCGGACTCCAGATCCGGCACGGCCATCTCTTTCGCCCCAAGCTCTCGACCCAGTTCCTCGTGCTTGCGCTCAAGCCGCGTGTTTCGTCGGAAGTGGTCCATGGCACGATGCTTGGCCGTCGCCATGAGCCAGGCGCCCGGGTTATCCGGGACGCCTGATTCCGGCCATTGTTCGAGCGCGGCCACCAGGGCATCTTGCGCGAGGTCCTCGGCAAGGCCCACATCACGCACGATCCGCGTCAGGCCGGCAATGAGCCGGGGTGACTCGATCCTCCAGACCGCGTCGATGGTGCGATGTATATCGACAGCCGTCATAGCTACCGATCACATCATGTTCATGCCTTCAGCGCAACCTCACGGCCCGCCTGTGTAAATGCTCCAAGATAATGTCACCCCATAACTGCAACGAGATTCTGTCACCCTCCAAGGATGGTGACGATGAGTCAGAAAGAGTTCCAACGAGTGAAAGTGATTGAAAATGCGGCAGGCGGGAGGCTGAGCGTACGCGAAGCCTCCTGCCTGCTGCATTTGAGCGAGCGCCAGGTGCAGCGGCTCAAGCGCCGTTATCAGCCCAACTCCACAGATTGGGTACACCACGGCAATCGCGGACGCGCCGCGCCCTGGGCCATTTCCGTTCCCCAGAAGCAGTTGATCTTAACCTTAGCGCGCGGCAAGTATCAGGGCTTTAACGATTCTCATCTCACGGAAAAACTTCACTCCGAAGAAAACCTCACCGTCGGCCGCGAAACCGTGCGGCGCATCTTGCGAGCCGCCAAACTGGCCTCGCCGCAGAAGCGCCGGCCCCGCAAATATCGCTCTCGCCGCCCGCCCCGCCCGCGCTTCGGCATGATGGTGCTCACCGATGCCAGCTGCCATGATTGGCTCGAAGGCCGTGGCCCCGAGCTCACCCTCATCGGCTTTCAGGACGACGCCACCGGCCAGATCCTGGCCGCTCACTTCCAACTCGAAGCCGAAAATACGCTGGGCTATCTTCGTGCTCTGCATGCCATGATCCTTGCGCACGGCCTTCCCCTCAGCCTCTACCACGACCGTCACTCCATCTTCCAGCGCAACGATTCGTACTGGAGTCTCGCCGAGCAGCTCGCCGGAAAACAATCTCCCACTCAGCTGGGACGGGCTCTCGAGCAGCTCGGCATCCAGCAGATCCCCGCCTATTCACCCCAAGCCAAGGGCCGCATCGAGCGCGCCTGGCGCACCTGCCAGGACCGCTTGGTCAGCGAACTTCGTCTGGCTCAAGCCACCACCGTCGAGCAAGCCAACATTGTGCTGGCCCGCTTCTGCGCCGACTACAACCAGCGCTTCGCCCGTCCCGCCGCCGAGGCTGCCTGCGACTTCCGCCGCCTGCCCCGCCGCTTCGATCTCGCCCGTTGCCTCAGCTTGCACTACCAGCGGGTCGTCGCCGCCGATCACACCGTCACTCTGGGGGCGCAGTCGATCGCGCTGCCACCCTTGCCCGGCCATCGTGGTTACGCCGGAGAAGCAGTCGAACTCTCCCATCAACTCGATGGCGTGTTGCGCGTTTTTCGCGGAGATGTTCTCTTGCTCGCCCGACCCTCGCCCCTGGAAGAACACGCCGAGCGCCGACCCCAGCTCCTCACCTCTGCGCAGAAACGAAAATCGCCAACCCCGCGCATCTACAACCTCTCCGGCCGCCCCGCGTTGGCGGCCGTTACTTAAACGTTAAGGGGTGACAAAGTCTCGTTGCAGTTAATACGACATTTTCTCGTTGCAACAACACCTCACGGCCCGCCTGTCCCGCGCAGTTCGCATCCACACCCGGCTCGTAGAGCTGGCGTAATTCGCACTCGCCTTCTCCGGCGACCTGCAGAAACCGTCTGGCCAGCTCGATAGCCTCCTCCCTGGAGTTCGCCTTCAAGATTGCGAACCCGCCGACGACCTCTTTGGCCTCCGTGAAGGGCCCGTCGACTACGGTCAGCTTGCCGCTGGCTCGCCGCACCCGCGCACCCAGCTTTGTCGGCAAGCAGCCTTCTGTCGCCAGCAGCCAGCCCGCCTTCATCCCCTCTTCGATTAACTTTCCCATGGTGGCCATTTCCTGCGGAGTCGGAGGTGTGCTCCGTTCCGCTGTCTTGTAGATACTCAGGAATCGCATGCTTTTTCTCCTTTTATTGTTGATCTAAATTCGCGAATTGGTTTCCATGCGCCGGCCGTGACCGATCTTAGGGCTGGCAGGGGAACTCGTTAGGCCCGTACATCTGACGAACTTCGGTCTCGCCCTCCCATCCTGGCCAGTGCTGCTTGTGCAGTTCCATGAAGCGCACTGCCCCTTCGATCGCCTCTTCTTTGGAATTCAATTCAAATTGCGCGTATGCCCCGATCACTTCCTTGGCCTCGGTGAAAGGCCCATCGATCACCGAAATCTTTCCTCCGGAAAGGCGGACGCGGGTGCCCTGCGCGGTCCCGGTGAGCGCCCCGTTGCCTAACATCGTGCCGGCTTTCGCTTCCTCCTCGGCAAGCTTCGCAATTGCGTCCATCAGCGACTTCGGGGGAGGGCCCTGATTCTCAGCGTGCTTGACAATCATCATGAATTTCATCGTTAGATCTCCTTGAATTAGTTTGATTTGTGAGCCAAGTCTCCGAGAGCCTCAACCCCAGGCTTTGGGCTCTATTGATGCGTCGAATGAAGGTTTGCGAAATCGACATGGCGCGGAACTTTTTTTCGCAAACTGCAACTATCGCTTCCTGCCAGCCAATTCAGCGCGCATCTGCTCCTCCCGCTTTCTGAGTTCGGGAGTCAGTTCGGCGCCAAAGTCCTCGACCTCAAACACCTGGCGGATCTCAATCTCAGACTCCCCTTCGTGGGGACAGGGGCAACGCTTCAACCACTCGACCGCCTCTTCCATGGACCTCACTTGCCACAGCCAGAAGCCTGCGATTAACTCCTTGGTTTCGGTGAACGGGCCGTCGATTACGATTCTTTTCTCTCCCGCGAAGCGGACGCGCTTGCCTTTCGAACTGGGCTGAAGACCATCAGCAGCGAGCAACACGCCAGCTTTCACCAGTTCTTGGTTGAACTTCCCCATTTCGGCCAGCAGCTTTTGCGTCGGCATCACACCTGCCTCGGAATCCTTGCTCGCTTTGACTATCACCATGACTCGCATCGTTAAGTCTCCTTTTAGGATCTGGAACCGCATTAACTCTACTTTGACGTCGAATGACAGGCTGTCCGATCGACACAACCCGCATTATTTTTGTGAGGAAGTGCAGTGGCCATTGTCGGTGAAGGTATCCCGGGCCAGCGCCGTCCCGACCACGACCAGCAGAAGTGGCCAGCATGATACAAGCATGATTTGCGCAAAACGGTGGTGATCGGCGGCATAGGCCTGCAAACCCTGCGACAGCGACGGGACGACAGAGAGCAGCAGCGCCAGCGCCTCGGAGCCGCCTTCTCCGAGCATCTGGCTTAGGCGAGTCACCCCTGCCGTCAGGTGAAGGTACAGGATAAACATCCCGATTCCGGCAAGGGCCGCTCCCGCAATTGATCTAGTATTCTGAATGGTCGTCCGCTGCCGTGCCATACCTGCCTCCTGAGCCCCGATTGCCGCTCTATTGACACGTCGAACTAGAGATTGCAATTTCGACAGGAGATCGCGGATTTTTTCTAGTGTCCTGTAACAGAGGTTCGCGACATAAGTCGGAGCGCTTTGAAAGGGCGCGGCTTCGAGCCGCGCCGAAAGCGCAACGTTGAATTCGGGCGTTAGCCCTAGAGGGCGCTTATCGTTGTTTCAGGAAAGAATCTTGCAATTATTCGATGAACCTCAAGTACATGTGACGGTATTAGCCCGCCTGTTAAGTTGATCGCACCGCTGGTGAGCGGCCAAAGATGGAAGGTCAAGCGGGCCCGAGAGGCAGCCCGACAGCGGGATCTCCCTCTGCAGACCGTGGCGGGAGATCCCTCGGCCCGCTGGAGAAAACGCCGGCCTTCGGGAGGACGCCGGAAGCGAATTCAATTCAAACTGAACCACTAACGGGAATCGAGGATGATTGACTAGCGGCCGAACCGTCCCATCCATTCTGCTTGGGCCAGGACGTGGCCCTTCATTGCCGCTTCGAGCTCTCGCTTGCCGGCCCCGGCTTTAAGATCGAGCTTCGCATCGAGGGCAAAGAGCTTGAAGTAGTAGCGGTGCGGCTTGCCCGGTGGAGGGCAGGGGCCGTTGTAGCCCGTTTTGCGGAAGTCGTTGAGACCCTGCTCGGAGCCATCGGGCAAGCGGGCTTCCTTGCTGACGCCTTCGCTGAGGCCGCGGCTGCTCGGCGGAAGATTCCACAACGTCCAGTGATTCCAGTTGCCAACCGGAGCATCCGGATCATCGACCAGAAGCGCAAAGGATTTTGTCCCTTCAGGAGGCTCACTCCAAGCGAGCTGGGGAGACAAGTCAGCGCCATCGCAGGTGAACTTTTTCGCAATGTCGCCGCCATTGGAGAAACTCGGACACGAAAGCGTGAGTGACATGGCTTTTTCTCCGTTGCGCGAGGCCAGCAATGACGAGCCCAGCGATGAGATGAATGATGACAAGAGCGGCCGGTGCCCGCCGAATGAGTTCGCTGGGCCGACCGCGATCATCGTGAAGATAGCGGCATAAACGGCAGGGAGCCTCAGCCGCGCGGCTTTCCGGAACAGCTGGGAGGTTCTGGCTTGGTGTAGCGATTTCACGGCGACTCTGCGAAGGATCTAATTGGTGGAGATGGTGAAGTTGACGGTGATCTTGGCTTGGGTTTCGACCGCCTCATTGCCGATGTAGTGCGGCTTGAATCGCCATTGGCGCACGGCATCCTGCGCTGCGTTGGCCAGAATTGCCGGACCACTGAGCACATGAAGGTCTTGAATCGATCCGTCGCGGCTGATCAGGGCTTGCAGGATCACCGAGCCCTGGACTCTCATCTGACGCGCTAACATCGGGTAGCCGGGTTGGACGGGTTGGCTCACAACCTCGGCTGCACTGGCCGACATCTGCACTCTTTCGGAAGCGTTGGTGGTCACACTCGCAGCCGTTGCCGGCGGATTGCTCGCCACGGAGGGCTCCGTAAACGGCCTCGGAGGCGAACCCGGTTTCAGATCAACGCGAACGGAATTGGTGCCGGGGCGAACCGTACTATGATTGTCGCCGGCAACAACTTCAACCTCAAGCGGGGGAAGAACCGTCCTGGTAGCCGTCGCGTTGACGGGCTGACCTGACGGTGCCAAAGCGGTGGAAGACGGCGCGCTTGCAGTTGCGGCAGCGGAAGAAGATTTTGCCGACAATGCGGGAGTAGAACCCGCCACGGGCGATGCCGCTACTGTGGCTGTTGAAGCCATTGCAGGCGACGCTTTCACTCTAGGTTTGGAGATGTGGCGCTTAAGTTCAGGTGTCGCGGCCTTGGTGGCCGCCCGGGGCCCTGCTTTTGGCTGCTCGACAACAGCCTTGGCGACCTGCTGTTGCGGCGGCGTCGCGGTTACGGGAACCGGCTCAAGCTGGTCTTCGGACTCCTGGGTATCCGGAAACCAGAAATCGCGATCGCGGTAGATCACCACCCCCAGCGCGACAATGAGCAACGCCAAAGCGACCAGCATCGCTATGCGCTGCCTGGGCTCGCTGTGCGTCGTCGTAGTCTCAGGCGCGATCGGAGCGGGCAAGAACTCCTGATCGGCTCTGGTGTCCAGCGTCTTGCTATGAAACATGGTGTGGAGAATGCTCAAGCTGGGCCGCTCCTGGGAGTTCTCTTGGCATAGTATGCCCCTAAAGCCCGCGAAAGGCTAGCGGTTTTGAGCCGTTTCCATGGCCCGTTCGTGCTATCTTGGCCGTAACTTTGTCGGGCCTTTTGAATCCCATGGGTGAGCAGGCTGAGGAAAAATGGGAGGCGGATGGTGCCAAAAATTGTCAAACCCCCTCGGACCCGGTGGAAGCCCGATCCCAGGATGACCGAAGGCAGTTTTGCCCGGATGTCCCGTCGCGAGTTGTTGAAAGTCGCGCCAGTCGTCCTGTTGGGAGCGTTTGCGATTCCTGGCTTGCGGGAGCCGTTGCTCAAGAAAGGGCTGGCCTTCAGTGACTGGGTTTCAGCGCGGCTGTTCCGCCAGGGGCACCTCGCGCCCACTTTCGACGATGCCGAGCTGATTCCATTTCAAAGATTTCCGATTAACGACTACGACGTCGACGATCCCGGCGTCATCTTCGAGAACTGGTCGTTGTCGGTGAGCGGTGCGGTGAAGAAACCCGGCGACTACAAACTGGAACAAATTCAGGCCTTGCCGCGCTTCCGGCAAAACACGCGCCACGTCTGCGTCGAGGGTTGGGACGTGATCGGGCGGTTCGGAGGAGCGAAGCTGTCTGATTTTCTCACCCTGATCGGCGCCGACACTACTGCGCGATATATCACCGTTGCCTGCGCCGACGACTACTACGAAACGCTGGACATGGCAACGGCACTGCATCCGCAGACCTTGCTTTGCTATGAGATGTATGACCAACCGCTGACTCGGGAGCACGGCGCGCCGCTGCGCTTGAACGTTCCCACGAAGGTGGGCTACAAGCAGGCCAAGTATTTGACCGACCTGAAAGTCACAAATGTTCTGGACAAATTGGGCTACTGGGAAGATCAGGGATATTCGGAGTTCTACGGGCTGTGATGCCAGTGTGTTTGAAAGGGCGCGGCTTCCAGCTGCGCCGTAAGTGCAGCAAAATGAGTAGCGGCTTCAGCCGCTGAGGTCAACGCATGAGCGGTGCCATCGTCGAAATCATTCGCACGAAGGACGAAGAAACCGAAACCGTCGCGCGCGCGGTGTACGAACATCCACTGCTGGTGCGCCTGTGCCATTGGGTGAATTCGATCGCTCTGTTTGTCATGGTGGGCAGCGGGCTGCAGATTTTTCGCGCCTTCCCCAGCTTTGGCGCCAAGATTCCGCAGAAAGACCTGCTGAACTGGCCGAAGGCGTTTGCCATTGGCGGATGGCTGGGCGGGGCCCTGCAATGGCACCTGACCTTCGCGTGGATTTACATTGCGACCGGACTGATTTATCTCGGCTACCAGCTTTTAAGCGGGAATTATCGGCAGGTCTTGTTCACGCGCCGCGACATTCCCGGCGTATGGCCGATGGTGAAGCACTACTTTTTTTCGGGCCGAAGCCGCCGCTGCATGAAGCTTACAACCCGTTGCAGAAGCATGCTTACAGCAGCGCCATCGGGCTGGGTGTGCTTTCGGTGTTGACCGGAATCGCGGTCTGGAAGCCGGTGCAATTTTCATGGCTGGCGTGGCTGATGGGCGGTTTCCATCTGGCGCGCTTGTGGCATTTTCTGGTGATGTGGGCAATCCTGGCTTTTGTGCTCGGCCATCTGGTGATGGTGATTCTGCACGGCTGGAACAACTTTCTTTCCATGCTTACGGGTTGGAAGAAAGATCCCGAATACTGACACGCGGGGCGGGCGAGATGGCCGAACCAGACCCGGTTTTGAACAACCCGATCTCGAATAGCGCTGACCAGGCGGGCGCGACGCGCGAGCAGGATTTGATCGCGCGCGTGCAGCGTGGCCAGAACGAGTTGTTCTACCAATTAGTTCAACCGTATGAGCGCAGAGTCTACGCCGCGGCCCTTGCCATTCTTCGTAACGAGACCGACGCCGAAGATGTGGCGCAGGAAGCGATGCTCAAGGCGTTTGCCAACATCCGGCAGTTCCGGGCCGAGGCGCGCTTCAGCACCTGGCTGATTCAGATCACGGTCAACGAAGCGCTGATGCGGCGCAGAAGGGAGCGAACCGTAGTCATGGAAGGCATCGACGACCGCCGCGACGAAGAAACCGACTACGCGCCCCGCGAGTTCGCCGACTGGCGCGAGATTCCTTCTGAGGCGCTGGAGCGCAAGGAAGTGAGGCAGAAACTGGCCGAGGCCCTGGCGACGCTGGATCGCAAGTATCGCGAAGTCTTCGTGTTGCGCGATATGGAGCAGTTGAATATCCAGGAAACGGCCGAGGCGCTGGGAATTTCAGTCGCGTCGGTCAAGACACGTTTGCTGCGGGCACGGCTGATGTTGCGCGATCTGCTCGCCGGAGGTTGGGAACAAGGATGGTTCAGCCGCCTGCCGTTCGAGAAGGGAAACAAGCCATGGTGAACCGGGAAGACGTCAATTGCGAACTCGTGTGGCACGAGATTTCGAATTACCTGGAAGGCGACGTGGATGCCGCGCTGCGCACGGCGATGGACGACCATTTCAGCACGTGCCAGCGGTGCAAGTCCGTGCTGGAAGGGACGCGGAATGTGGTCCGGTTGTATGGCGATGAGCGCATGATCGAAGTGCCCGCAGGATTTGGACGGCGGCTGGAAAAAAGATTGGCGCGGAGCGCGCGTGTGAACAGGCCTTGGCCGACGTGGTCCACATGGCTGGTTCCGGTTGCAGCCTTGGCCTTGTTTGTGGGCGGATTGCGGCTGGCGAATTCCCGGACCAGCGGGCAGCCGCCGCTCCGATCCGAACACGCGCAGTCGGGGCACGACATTCCGCCCGACATGCTGGTGGTGGTTTCGACGGGTGCAAAGGTGTTTCACGCGCCCGGGTGCGATTTCATTCACAACAAGAACAAAGAGCGGACACTAACGGCGAAAGAGGCGCTGAGGGAGGGATATGTGCCTTGTCTGCGTTGCATGCGGAGATATCTGGAGACGGCAAGCGCGGGGCATACCGCTTTAGGAGCCGAGGCAGATGCGGATGTGGACGCCGACGGGGATGAAGATCACGTTCGGGTTGCCGCGCATTAGAGGGACTCGAGCTCAGCCCAGGATTGTGACTCTTCGCGCCACTTGGCCAACTGCGGCGGGAGAGACCAGAAGATCACGGCGCGAGCAGAGTGCCCGCGCCCCAGAATCGGACGACGGGCTAGTTGTTCTTCATCTCGTCGTGCTTCATGTTGTCGTCCTTCTTCATGTTGTCGTCTTTCATACTGTCTTTCTTCATGCTGTCTTTTTTCATTGCGTCTTTCTTGCCGGCCTTCTTGCCCTTGTTGTCTTTCTTCATCTGATCGTTCTTCATGGTGTCGTGCGTTGCATCGTCCTTCTTCATCTGATCATTCTTCATGGTGTCCTGGGCGAAGGCGGCCAGCGAGGCGGAAAGGATGCAAGCGAGAGTGAGACTACTCAGAGCTTTCTTCATGGTTTCTCCTTGAACGAGTTTTTGAATGCGCGTCGGCAGGTGGTTTACCCGCGGTCGCACAATTAGGAGCAGCGAGAAGAAGGAAAGTTACAACCGCAGGCGAAAATGGCATTTGCAAGTTGGAGGGTGATTTGTATCAGGGCATCGCATTCGCGATGCCGCCAAAGGGCATCAGCATTCGGTCGCAGCGCCGAAGCCGCGACTCATTTTGCTGCACTTACGGCCTGACTTCGCGTAAGTTGTTGAAAATTCGTTGCGGGCCATTAGAACGCTTCAGAACGCGAAATGCGGCAGATGTGAGCTGTCCCGCTATCGTCGCGACGATCGTCGCTGCCAGGGCCGTTTCCGGCTCAAAGAAGGGCATCCTGGAAGATGAGCAGGAGGATGTTTTGGCAATCGGAATGTCGGTCGACGAGTGTACGTACAACAATATGAGTACATATGGGCAATATACGCACATCTATGTACGTACCCACGGTTGCCAGAAAGGTTCGCCAGAAAAGAGCCTAGCAGGCCAGTTGGTCGCGCCTGATTTTCAGGCCGCTCAGGTTGCCCAATGCTGTGATGGCTACCGCCTCCGTCTTGAAGAACTCATTGGCGAGAATGGTCAGGTCATCGGCGGTCACAGCCTCGATCTTCTGAATCAGTTCGTCGAGGTCGTAGTAGCGGTCGAAATACATTTCCTGGCGGGCCAGGTTCGACATCCGGGCCGTGCTCGATTCGAGCGAGAGCATCAGGCTGCCCTTGAGCTGGGCTTTGGCGCGGCTCAGTTCTTCCTCGGGCACAGGTTCAGTTTTCAGCTTGCGGAATTCGCTCACCACCGATTGGACCACTTTGGAGGCGGAGGCGAGGGAAGTGCCGGCGTAGACGGCGAGGCAACCAGTGTCGCGGTAGGGGTTCAGGTCGCTATAGATGGAGTAAGCCAGTCCCTGCCGCTCGCGAATGTTCTGAAAGAGGCGCGAACTCATGCCGCCGCCCAGCAGCGTGTTGAGCACGTAACCGGCATGGCGCTTCTCATGCGCGATGGGATGCGCCGGTACTCCGACGCACAACTGCACCTGCTCGAGCGCTTTTTTGTTGCGCAGAATGATGCGAGAGACGATCTTCGGCGTCGAGGAATGGAACCCGTTCTGCATCGGCTTCATGTGTTCGAAGTGGCGGGTAGCCAGTTCGACGAAGCGGTCGTGATCGAGATTGCCGGCTGCCGAAACGATGATATTGCCGGGCGCGAAACGGTGAGAGTAGGCATCGAGCACCGGCTGGCGATCGAAACGCTTGACGGTTTCTTTGGTGCCCAGGATCGGCTTGCCCAGCGGATGGTCCTTCCAAAAATTCTGGGTGAAGATTTCGTGGACGAGGTAATCGGGGTTGTCTTCGTCCATCTTGATTTCTTCCAGAATGACGCCGCGCTCACGGGCGATGTCGGCGACGTCAAACACCGGGTTCAGCACCAGGTCGCTGAGAATGTCCATCACGCTGGGAATGTGCTCGTCCAGCACCTTAACGTTGAAGCAGATGCACTCCTTGGCGGTGAAGGCGTCCATGTTGCCGCCGATGGAGTCGACCTGGCGTGCAATTTCCTCCGCTGTGCGGTGTTTGGTGCCTTTGAAGACCATGTGCTCGATGAAGTGGGAGATGCCATTCCACTCCGGGTCTTCGTCGCGCGAACCGGTCTGCAGCCAGACGCCGATGGATGCCGAGCGGATGTGAGCCATCTGCTCGGTGATGATGGTTAGGCCGTTGGGCAAAACCTGACGGCGAATATTTCGAACTTCCTGCGCCATAAATTCTTCTATGCTGGTCCTGATATGAAAGACTACTTTTCAACCCCAGTAAACTTGCTGCGGAGGAACCTTTACTATTCTGACATAGGGGCGCGGGCTGTGCGAGAATAGTTTAGCTGTTTAGAATCAGTAGTTTAGTTCATCTCTGCAGAATGCAGTGAACCACGCAAACCATGCTGGATCGGTCAGGACAAAACGTACTTCTGGGTCTGGATCGGGCCGAACTGGCGGCTTTGGTCGAACTGGAGGGCGAGCCTGCCTACCGCGCGCAGCAACTTCTGGAGGCGGTGTACCGGCAGCGGGTCGAGTCCATCGAGCAAATCTCGACTCTGCCGCAGCAACTTCGTCAGAAGCTGGCAGAAAAGGGATTTTCGATCGGACAGCCGCGGATCGAGAAACGCTTCGTTTCGCAAGATGGAACGGTGCGCTATCTGATTGAGTTGGCCGATGGCCAGAGCGTTGAGACGGTGTGGATGCCCGAGGGTGACGGCGGAGAAGCAGGAGACGGCACTGAAGCCGGGGACTTCGATGCGGGGAGTCTGCGAGCGGCGGACGGGCGAGAGCGCCCGTCCCCACACGAGCGCAGCCGCAGCTGGGATCGCGCGACGATCTGCATTTCGAGCCAGGTGGGCTGCGCCGTGGACTGCCGGTTCTGCCTCACAGCGCTGTTAGGTGTGAAGCGGAACTTGAGCGCAGGCGAGATTGTGGGGCAGGTCTGCGCCGTGCTCAAAGATCAGGGAACGTCTCCGCCCCAGGAACGCCTCAACCTTGTCTTCATGGGAATGGGAGAGCCGTTCCTGAACTACGACAATTTCATGAAAGCAGTGCGATTGCTCGTCGAAGAAATGGGCGTGGCGGAATCGCGCATGACGGTATCGACCGCCGGCATAGTGCCGCGAATTCACGATTTCGGACAAGAGTCGATCCGGCCGAAGCTGGCCATCTCGCTGAACGCGTCGAACGACACGCTGCGCACAGAGTTGATGCCCTTGAATCGCAAGTGGAATCTGCAGAGCCTGATGGCCGCGGCGCGGGAGTTCCCGCTGCGCAACCGGGAGCGAATCACGTTTGAGTATGTGCTCCTGAACGGCGTGAACGACGCTATCGGCAACGCCGAGGAAGTCGTAGAATTGTTGCGCGGCATGCGGGCAAAGGTGAATCTGATTGCGCTGAATCCGGGGCCCGGGATCAGTTTTTCTACTCCTGAACAAGAGCGGGTCGCGGCCTTTCAGCAAGCATTGATCAAAGCGGGGATCCCAGCATTCGTGCGGCGTCCGCGAGGCCGGGACATTTATGCGGCTTGCGGCCAGCTCAAGCGAACGGTTGAGATTGCCACAGCACCGGTAGCGTAGGCTCCTTGGACTTTGCCGGAGGCGGTTCCGTGGCGGGAAGTTCCACCCGCAGCAGCAAAGACCCATCTTCACGGCGCTCGCGTAAAACCTGGCCGCGATGCTCTTGCAGAATTCCTTGGCAAGCACTCAGGCCGAGGCTGTCTTCAGGGTCGAGCGATGAGGCTGCGTTGGAGCCGACCGCGGGCTGCGGAGGTATCGGTTCGGTGGCGATCTGCAACACCGAAACGCCAGCGTGGCCCTCGGTGCTCACCGTGAGAACCTTACCTCCACGTGTGGCCATGGTGTGCACGCAATTTCCTATCAGTTGTAAGCAGACTTGAATCAATTGATTGGAGTCACCCAGGACTCTGGGAAGTTCGGCATCGAAATGAGTGCGGACCTCGATCTTGGCAGACGCCCAGTGCGGCTGCGTGAGCTTTAACGCGGTGCGAGCCAAGGTATTGAGATCGATCAGGGTTTTTGGACTCGGGGCCTGCCGGGCAAAGCTGATGAGGCTGGCGACCAGCGACCGGGTGCGCCGGACGTACTGGCCAATGGTGGCGGCCAAGGGCTGCTGTTCGGGTGTGAGTTTTGTGCTGAGAAGCAAGTCCGAATAGCCCAGCATAGCGGTGATCGGATTGTTGAGTTCGTGGGCCGCGCCTCCGACCAATTGCCCGATCGAAGCCAGTTTTTCGGACTGAAGGATCTGAGCCTGCAGGCGACTCAGATTGTCGACCGAGTCGCGCGAATGGTCGAGCAGGTGCATTAATTCGCGATCGAGTAGTTGCTGGCGGGCGAATACCATGAGGCCCATCAGCAAAGCTGCGGCCAAAGTCAGCGTAAGCCGGAACAAACGGATGCGCAGAGGAACCGCGACCTCCGTTATGGCCCATGCGGCGAACAGGGGCAGGGAGAAAACCGCAATCATGCTGAGCCGCGCAACCCACACCCCGTAAACGGTGGAGACCTCGCGGGCGTCGGCTTCGGGCTCCTCTACCTTGGTCCGCAGGCCGATCCATGTGAGCCATGCCATAGCGCATGCCAATGGGATGTCGTAAAAGCTGCCGCTGTAATAGACGTTTCGGTCGATCGCCCAGTTCGCCATAGCGGAACTGGCGGAATAGCTGAACATCATGCCGAACAGGCTGGCGTAGAGATTTTTCCAGCGGCCTTGGCCGCCGATCCAGCAAACCGCCAGGCCAACCAGCAAGGCGAGCTTTTCGGCCAGGTAAACGGCGTTCAGGTTGCGGTTATAAGCACTCACATTGGCGACGACATATTGCCAGGGAATGACCATCAGGACATAGAGATAGAACCACCACACCAGCAACAGCGCAAAATCAAGACGTCCCAACTTGGCGGCATACTCGTCCCGGCGGACGTCCGGCCGCACGGCCAAAGCCGCCATGGGCGGGACGAGGTTCAAGAACAGGATCACGTCACCGTTAAACAGGTCCGGCACGTCGCGGCGCAGAACCATCTCGTAGTAAACCCACAGCAACTGATAGGTGAGCCACAGGACCAGACCGAAAACGATCAGCGACCAGAACACGCGCATACGCCCTGGAGAGCGCAGCACCAGCGGGATAAAGGAGGCAACACCGGACATCAGCAGCAGGGTCTCGATCACGTCGGTGAAAACCGTGAGACGAAACGACTGCGGCAGCACAAGAGCCGCCACAATGAAGGCCGCCAACACCCCCATGACGGACGACAGCCACAGTTTGGAACGGATGTTCAAGACGCACTCTCAGCCGACATTCTAGACTCGTGACACCGCATCGGTCTGGTTACTGTAGTAACCTAGGACTATTCACGGCGCAACCAGGCGTTGGCGGGCAGGGTACGGATGCTTGTCCCTAAACTTTTCCTATTCAATAATATGCAGTAGAGTCGCCACCCCTGCGGAGACTGACTGAATTGGATCCTCGCGCTGAGCGGTATCGAGATTCCTGGAGACTTCGCATCCCGCCAGATCCGGAGGAAACCCGCCGGATCGAGCGCTGGCTTGCGACGGCGCGGGTGTTCTTGGCTGTCTCCACCCTGGTGGCTCTCCGGATGGATCCCACTGAGCTCGGGCATTCGTGGGCGGCCTACGGCCTGTTCGTCTTCTATTTGGCGAACGGGATTCTGATTCTGATGTTGCTGCGGCGGCGGCAGCAGTCTACTTCTTCATTTCGGCTCTTGGTGCACGCGGGAGATATTGCCTGGCCGGCGCTGATCTCTATCTTTGCCGAAGGCCCAAGGACCCCTTTCTTTCTGTTCTTCTTTTTCGCGCTGGCGGCGGCAGCGTATCGCTGGGGACTTTGGGAGACGCTCGGCACCGCTGCAGCCGAGGTGGGGCTTTTGTGGATCGAACGCTTTGTGCTGCTGCAAATGCGGCTAGCGCCGGGAGGCTCGCTGCGAGAACTCGCCTTCGCTGGTTTGAAGGTCAACGTGACGGTATTCGACCCGCGGCGTCTGTTCATGCTGTCGATCTATTTGATTGTGATGGGACTCTTATTGGGATACCTGGCTGAGCAGCAAAAGCATCTCCGGGCAGAAAAGGCGGTGGTCAATGGCATTCTGTCGAGAGTACGGGTCGAAGCCGGACTCAACGGGACCCTGCAACAAATCTTCAGTGAATTTATTTCCATGTACGGTGCGTCCGAGCTGCTGGTCGCGTCTCAGGAATCGCACAGCCACCGCATTTTTGTTGGAGGGTTGAAGAATCCCGGCAACGGCGCGATCTCGGAGTTCCGCTGGCTGGACTCCGCGCCGCGCGACGCCAAAATGTACCTGGATGACTTTCCCGGAGACGTTTGTTACGCCGCCGGTAACGGCGACCGCTGGCAGATCATAGCCCTGGATAAGGACGGGAAACCAGCCGCACCGGCGAGCACTGCGCCAATTTTGCGCCTGCAAGAACGGCAAAGCTTCCGCTCGCTGATTACGATGGCATTCCTTTTCGGAGCAGAGTGGAGGGGCCGGGTATTTCTGTTTAACCCCAATTGGCGGGGAGAGCGGCAGGAGGAACTGCGATTCCTGCTGACCCTGCTCCGGCAGGTGGGCCCGGCTATCTACAACGTTTACCTCCTGCACCGGCTCAGGCGTCGGGCCAGCGCGGTCGAACGCGCGCGCTTTGCCCGGGAACTGCACGATGGTGCGGTGCAGTCCCTGATTGCCGTTGAAATGCAGGTGGACGTGGTGCGTCGGCAAGCTGAAGCGGACAGACCCATCAGCGGTGAATTGGGACGGATCCAGGGACTGCTGCGTGAGGAAGTGCTGAAGCTGCGGGAACTGATGCAGCAGATGAAGGCCATCGACGTGGACGCGCAACGTCTGCTGGGGGTATTGAACGACACGGTGGAACGTTTCCAGCGGGAGACCGGGATCAGTGCGCGATTCGTGACCGACATCGAGGATCTGGACATGCCGCAGCGGGTCTGTCGCGAACTGCTCCGCATCGTCCAGGAAGGATTGGTCAACGTCAGGAAGCACAGCGGCGCGCACCATGTGCTGGTTCGTCTGGGTTCGAGCCAGGAGCGATGGAATCTGGTGGTCGAGGACGACGGCAAGGGTTTCCCCTTCGCCGGACGTTTCAAGCAAGAGGAGATGGAGGAGATGGGGAAGGGCCCAATGATAATAAAAGAACGAGTGCGTTTGCTTGCAGGCGAACTCACTGTAGAATCAAATCCCGGGCAGGGAACTCGCTTGGAAGTGATAGTTCCCCGGGCTGGGGACGGACCTCATGAATTTTAGGAAACCGCAGACGGTTCGCATCGTAATTGCCGACGATCACCCGATTTTTCGTGATGGATTGCGAAGGTTGCTCGAGGCCGAGCCGGATCTTAAGGTGATGGGAGAAGCCTCGGACGGGGCAGAGGCCGTGAAGTTAGCTCGGCAGTTGAAGCCCGATATTCTTCTGCTCGATCTCGCCATGCCCAAGCACCCTGGATTGGAGGCCCTGCGGGACCTCAGTGTTCCGGCGAACGCAACTCCAGTGCGAGTGATTTTACTAACCGCGGCGGCGGAGAAGAGTCAGATTGTAGAGGCCCTGCAACTGGGCGCCCGCGGAGTCGTGCTCAAAGACTCCGCCACACAACTCCTGCTGAAGGCCATTCATACGGTGATGTCGGGCGAGTATTGGGTGGGACGGGAAAGCGTCTCCAACCTGGTGCAATACTTGCGCACGCTGATGCAATCCTCCAGCGACGAAGCGCGCCAGAAGAAATTCGGCCTCACGCCGCGCGAAATTGAAATCGTTTCAGCCGTTGTGGCGGGATATTCGAACAAGGAGATTGCGGAGTATTTCAAGATCAGCGAAGACACGGTGAAGCACCATCTGAGCAACATCTTCGACAAACTGGGGGTCTCGACGCGCCTGGAACTTGCGTTGTTCGCGGTAAATCAGGCTCTACCGCTCAAGAGCATTGCCTGAGAAACCCGGCGATCCCGTCTATTTGGGGTGAATCGGTGGCACCTTCGTGCTATTGGCCGGGCAGGCCAGCAAGACTATGATTTGTATAAGTACGTGTTCGGGAACACCGCTTTGTTTTGCGTGATCCCTCCTAACGACGTTAGGGTTAGCCAAAGAAAAAGAATTGGAAAAGAGGAGCCCGTGGCAAATCTTCTACTGCACCTCTGGAACGATGACGGTGGTCAGGACATCGCAGAATATGCAGTCATGCTGGCTGTGATTCTGGTGATTGTCGTGGGGACCATCCGGCTCATCGGGTCGAATGCCAACAACGTGTTCTCGCAGGTCGGCAGTTCGATTCAGTAAGCTTTTCAGGCACTGTCGGGTTTGAGCCGCAGATCCGACGCCGCAGATCCCCTCTAAGTTCTCCCCGTTACTTTCCCTATAACTCGTCAGCTTCGATAACTACTTTTGCTCGGATGTCGACGTGGTTGTCGTTGCCGGTGATGCGGGCGTTGTAAGCGCGACTTTTTCCCCGCTGGCCGACAACCGGGTCAGGTACGGAAAGACCGGAGTGATCTCAAATTCCATCTTCTCGCGAGCCGAGGTTAGAGCCACCGGTTTCGCTTTGGAAAGTTCGACCTGGTCGCTCCAAGGATCCACCTTGATGCGACCGCCCAGGGGCAGCGCCGCGATCTGATCCAGGCGTTTCTCGTCGAGGGCCGGGGCCGCCGCCAGCAGAGTCGACATGCGGATGCTCTTGCCTGCTGCCAGGCTGTTCCCCAAGTGAGGCCGAATCAAATTGGGCAGGTCGGGAGCTTTCTCCTGCAGAGCCTTCAGGAACAATCCGGCATTGCCGAGTTTGTCTTTGTAAGGCGAGTTTTTCAGAAGCTCCAGAGCCTTGGTATCGGCTGCTTCCTCGTCTGCCGCATTGCGTTTGAAGTCGAGGCGCTGGAACGAGTCTTCATCCGGGAAGAGTAGTTTGTCGTTGAACGCAAGCTGGGTGTCAATCCGGTGTCCCAGCACGATGTGACTGAGTTCATGCGCCAGGACCATGGCCAATGAGGCTTCATCGGGAAGAACGTCGAGCAATCCACGGCTGATGACGATGGTGTGGCCGATGGTGAAGGATTCCAAGGGAGCGGTCAGGAGCACGCGGCAGTGCACGTCTCCCTGCAGATCAATGTTGTTGGTGACCAGCAGATTGTTGACGACCGTACACAGAACCTTGTCGACTTCTCCAGGAGGCGCGAACAGTCCGACTTTCTGAATTCGTTCTACCGCATTCTCCTCCGCCTGCCGCTCCCACATGCGTTCTGCAACGACCGGAGAAGCGTCAGCCGCCGCATCGCTTTGGTCCTTCACTGACTGCGGCGAGTCAACCAGGATCTGGGTGAACTCTTCATTCTTGTTCAGAGCTTTCAGGTCATAACCCCACAGCCGGGTCTGCGCCTTGAAATGCAAGGTCTTGGTGAGGCCGGTTTTGAGATTGGCCTCTTCGGTGTAAATGTAGGCCGGGAGCCACATTCCGGGACGCATGTTCAAACGCCAGCTGTCGAAGTGGAAAAAGAAACTGATCTTGGGTTGAGGATAGTAGGTTCCGTTGAAGCGGACGATATTGTATTGCTGATCGTCGACCCAAATCCTACCCATGAAGCGCGCCGTTTTCTGGCCTTCCTTGGGCTGAACGTCGATGACGAGGCAACGAATCTCGCCGAGAAATTCGCGACGCACAAAGGTGAAGTTGTAGTACTTCTTCTGGAAATCGCTGTCGAGAATCACCATCTGGGCGAAGCCCAGGGGCAGGAAGTGGAGGGAGTAAACGCCAGTTAACTTGGCAACCACCTTCCGGCCGAATCCCGGCTGGCCGATGAAGGAAGTGTCTTCCGGTCCGTCGGACATGTCGAGGCGCCCGAGGAAATAGCGGTCGTTCACCGGATATACATTTTCTGCCTTGTCGGTCTTGAGGTCCTGCAAGTAAGTCTCGACCATGGGATGCAGGTGGCGCATCTGGGCGATGAACAGGTGTTCGCGCTGCACGACATGATCGAGGACATCGTTGAAGGTAGTTGGAGCCGGAGACGTGGGCGCCGCGCTTTGAGCGGGCACCGTCGCTGCGGGCATCGTCGCTGCGGGCATCGTCTGGGAATCGGCGGCAGGCTGAGCCGCAGAGGCAGGAGAATCTTGAGAAAGAATCTGAGATACGCAACTCAAAACTACCAAAGCAACTGAGGCCCAACCAACGTTTCGCATAAGAACCTTCGGGGAGTCATTGAATCACGCTAATTGGAAAATGATATGCACCAGGGCGGTCGAATCCGAGGGTTGTCCGTCCCTGAGAGCGGGCTTGAAGTGGATCTGCTCGGCCGCTCGTACTGCGGCATCATCCAGACCGTGCCCCAAACCACGAACGACACGCAATACGTGAATTCTACCCGTCGCTTCAAAAACAACTTCCAGAAGCACCTCACCCTCGATTCGCTTGACACGGGCTTCCTCAGTGTAGATGGGGACGGGTTTGGAAAGGATTTCCGCTGGAACAATCTTTTCGGACGCGGGCGCGGCAGAGCGCGCTTGAACGGTTGGCGGCGCGGGAACATCCGCATCGCCGAACCCGGCCTGCCGGACGGCGCCGCGAGGAGTCGAGTTGCGAGTGTCGGGAACGGCAACGCCACCGCCGAAGCCAGTGCTGGCCACTACGCCCGGCACGCCCTTGGCGCCACCTGTTCCGTTGCCATAGCCGGGTCCGGTCGGCAGATCAAAGCCGCCGGATTGCGCGATGTTTACGGCTCTAGTCTGGGTTGTCTTTGCAGGGACGCCGTTGGGATCGCCAAAGCCTCCGGTTTGCACTTGTTGTACCGGGCGCTGGATTGTCTGCGGCGCGGAACTGCCGGTGGAAAACAGATTGGTCTGAACCGGGCGCTTCGGAATTACGGGCGCCGTGGAAACGGGCAAGAGATCTGGCTTCTTGTTGGCGATTTTTACTTCCGGGGCCGGCGCGTCTTCGGTCTTTGGTTTGGGCAGAGGCTGAGGAGCGGCCAGACGCAATGCGGCTGGCGGAGGATCGAGTTCAGCCAGCAGAATCCGCTTCGGAAGTTGCGGCTGCGGCTCATGATTTTCGGGGACCGGCGTCGGGACTAATTCGATGGCGTGATAGTCGCGTTTCGGAGGGTCAATAATCTCGGGATGAAGAATCGGCACCCAAACAAAGATAGCGATTGCAATGGATTGGGCACCATAGCTGAGGATGAACTCGTACCACGGTTTTTTCCACTTTGGCAGCGAAGTAAACAAGATGGGTTCAGACACCGATGGCCCCACAATCAGAATTGGAAGTTCACTGTCCCAAACACCAGTTCCAGTGTAAAAGTTCTGCTCTGTGTTTTCTAAACCTGGGGAATCAGGAACGCCACTTCTATGCGCAAATTTACCAACCCTAACTTGCTAATGCACGACGGAGGCCATTCCGCCGCCTCGGTTCAGAGATGCAAGCCTAAAGAGATCAATGGGTTACGGGAACTAAGATCCGGACCAGCACGGTCTTCCGGCCTTCTCCGGTGCAAAAAACTACATTCCCTGTAGATAGATTTCGCGCTCAATCTACAGGAAAGGTCGTTGCATGAGCGAAACAGCCTCATCAACAGTGCACGATTTTGCTACTGGCAATGCCGCGAGTGGCATTGCGCGTATCGACCACCAGTTGCGCCTCCTTGACGATCTGGGCATAGTCGTAGTCGGAGTGGTCGGTCACAATCACGACGCAATCGTATTGGCCCAAGTCGCTGAGTTCCGCGCACTTCAGTTGCAAGTCGTATTTCCGGCCTTTTCCGATGAAGGGGAAGTAGGGGTCGTGATAGCTGACCTGAGCTCCATCCTTTTGCAAAAGTTCAATAATGGTGAGCGAGGGAGACTCGCGCAGATCGTCGATATCCTTCTTGTAAGCCACGCCAAGCACTAACACGCGCGCACCATTAAGGGCCTTCTTGTGGCGGTTGAGCGCGCCGGTCACGGAGGCCAGAACGTGGTAAGGCATATTAGTGTTGATCTCACCCGCGAGTTCGATGAAACGCGTGCGGAAGTCGACTTCCTTTGCCTTCCACGACAGATAGAACGGATCGACGGGAATGCAGTGTCCGCCCAGCCCTGGGCCGGGATAAAACGGATGGAAACCAAAGGGCTTGGTCGAGGCCGCCCCGATCACTTCCCAGATGTCGATACCCATGCGAAGACAGAGCAACTTCAGTTCGTTCACCAGCGCGATGTTTACGCAGCGGTAGATGTTCTCCAGCAATTTGGTCATCTCCGCCGCGGCGGGGGTCGAGACGGGAACGGTGCGATGAAAAATTGACCCGTACAATGCGCAGGCAAGTTCTGACGATCGGGGATTTAGCCCGCCAACCACCTTCGGGATGTCGCTGCGAGCGACGGTGGTATTGCCGGGATCTTCACGCTCCGGCGAGAAGGCGACAAAGAATTCATTCGACGCGGAAGCTTCATTGCGTGCCGCTTTGAGGCCGGCCTTGTTCTCCTTTTCGAGAATCGGGATCATGACTTCTTCCGTGGTGCCCGGGTATGTCGTACTCTCGAGAACGACGAGCTGTCCGGCACGCAGATGGGGAGCGATGGAGTGCGTGGTGTCGGTGATATAGCTCATGTCGGGCTCGTGGTATTCATCAAGCGGCGTGGGAACACAAATGATGATGGCGTCCATGGCCGTGAGTTGAGAATAGTCGGCGGTGGCGGAAAAGCCCTGTGCTTTTGCGGCCTGAACCTCTTCCGCTGGAATGCGATAGATATAAGAGCCGCCCTTGGCGAGCGTGTCGACCTTGCGAGCGTCGATGTCGAAGCCGGTGACCTTGAATTTTTGTTCGCTGTACAAAAGGGCGAGAGGAAGTCCGACGTAACCCATGCCGATAATGCCGACTCGGGCTTGTCGCTGCAGTATCTTGCTCTTGAGTTGGTCAAAAAGTGTATCGGCTACGAAGTGTGTCGTCATGAAGGCGTCCTGTATGAGACGTAGATATGAAGCCCAAAATACTCCTAATTTTACACCGCAATTGCGGCCCTGACATTAAAAACCGCGCGATGCGCGAGCACTCATTCACGCGTGTCCAGCGAGAGCGGACCGATTCATGAGCCTGGTGAAAGGGAGACTGCGTCGTTGGATGTTTGCCTGTGGGTTGCTGGCCGCGCTGGCGGTGGCGTTCGCGGCCGACGCGGGCCGCATCCTGGTGGTGGATGCCCCAGAGCGGTCGGATGTGATTCTGGTTCTGGCGGGAGAAACGGATCATCGTCCGGCGCGCGGGCTCCAACTCTTCGATCAAGGTTACGGGCGAAGTGTCGTGTTGGATGTTCCCGCCGGAGTTGAGATCTTTGGATTTGACGAAGTGCAATTGGCGAAGAAGTACTCGGAGGATCGTCCCGACGCATCGGTGCGGGTCTGTGCCATTGTCGGACTGTCGACCCGCGACGAATCCCGCGACGCGGCCAGGTGCCTGGCCGGGATGCAAGGCACGTCGAGTTTTGATTGTCACCTCCGACTTCCACACGCGCCGCGCGCTCAGCATTTTCCGCCACGAAGTTCATGGGAAGACGTTCTCGATCGCTGCTTCGCATAACGCCGCGCAGTTTGGAACCCGCTGGTGGACGCACCGGCAGTGGGCCAAGACCTTGGCGGATGAATGGCTGAGGCTTTTGTGGTGGAACGCCGTAGACCGATGGCGTTGAACCACGTCTGCTTTCCGAGTTTGCCACTGCAAGAATAAGTTTTCCACAGTTGCTACTGAGCAAAACGGACATACCTAGCATTGACTGAGGTCAGCTTTCGGATTACGATCTACGGGTATTTCCGCTTAAACCGGAGTGTTTGCAAATGCGAAGGTCTCTGTGCTTCAGGGTCCCATGTTTTGTGATGTTGGTAATTTTTCCCGCTGCGTTGTTGGGGGCCGAAACCACTCCAGTTGCGATGCTCTACGCTCGGGGGGACACGACGCTGAATGGGACCACCGTCCCGCGATCTTCGGCTCTGTTTTCCGGAGACTTGATAGAGACCAGGGCAGACTCGGTCGCCAATATCAATGCAACCGGTTCAACCGTGCTGATTCTGAACGAGTCGCTAGTTCAATATGTGGGGAACGAGGTATCGTTGGAGCATGGAGGGGTAAGAATATCGACCTCCAAACTGATGACGACTCGCGTCGGGGGTATGACCGTGTCACCCGCCTCTGGTGCTTGGACCGAATTTGAAGTCAGAGATGTGGATGGCACAGTCCATGTCGCCGCGCGAAAAGGCGACCTCAAGATCAGCGATGAGACCGGGACTACTTCACTGGCACAGGGTCAGGAGACCACTCGGGACGAAACACAGTCGCAGACCGACAATCGGAAAAAGAGAAAAGGAGCTGCCGGCACTGCTCCGGGTGCATCGAGAGGCGTTTTGCAGTCTCCGGTTGCGATCGGAATTGCCACGGGTATTGTCGCTGGGGGCGCAATTTGGGTGCTCGTTCAAAACGATAATCCGGTCAGCCCAGCGAAGCCATAAGCTCTTAGAATTGGATCTGGCCGGGTCTTGACTGCCCTAACCCCATCCCGACATACGGTCCGATTTGCTGTCCACAGGGTTGATTTTCGGCCCAAAATACTGCAGTGCTCACAAGAAATCCGGCCTAGCTTCCATTCAGAAGTGCCAGACGATGCCGGCGCCGGCGTAAATATTGCGCTGGTGGTTCTTTCCCGTGTTGACGTTCAGTTGCGGCATGCCTGACCAGTAGTCTCGAAGCTCGCCTCGCAGGTTGAAAGTCCTGAACAACCTTACGTCCAGTCCAAGGCCTGCCTGTAGTACGCCCGTAGTAGTCCCTGTTTTACCCGGATTTGACCCTCCAAATTCGAGAGTGGAGCCTTTACTGAAGTGGGCAAACCCTCCACCAAAACTGACCCAGGGAGAAACTGCCGTTAGGGGAAACAGATTGACCCGTGCTGCAGGGGTCAAGAAGTAAGATGAGTAGTGTTCGGGTATCAGATTCTGTGCTGCGTGCAGATCCTCGTCCAGGTTCACCAGGAAGGGAACTTCCAGAGAGATGGAGATGACATCTGCATTCAGGAAACTCCGAGCATAATTCGCTTCGAACGTCAATCCATCGCCGAAGCGCAGGTTCGGATCATACGAAGGGGCACCTTGGATGCGTTGGTCGCTAATGAAGGTGCGACCAAGGGTTCCCGCCACTTCGTTCTTTTGCGCCGCGCCCTGCGCCACGAAAGTACAAACCACCACCACAGCCCCGATGGTGAGGTGTTTCCCCGACATTTCCCCTCCTGCCCTCGCTATTATTGCGAAACAAGTTTTGGCCCAGGATAACCCGGAGACTCACCTTCACTTGAAGGAGCGTCTCGATTATATCGACGGTGCCAACGAGTTACCATTGCCAGACGGAGTGCGACGTCCCCCACTTTCCGAATTGCTACGGCTTTGAGAATGCCGCGCCTTGGATAACCGAGGTAACGGCGAAGCGGCCAATCCGCAAAGCACATAGAACATCGCGGCATTCGCTGGTATCTGCAAATTAAAATCCACGAGACTATGCAGCAGAAGTCCCGTACAGCCAAGCAAAGCGGCGAGAGAGACTGCCCCATCCCATTTAAACTCCCATCGCCGAGAGGTCGGTAATCCGGATGCGTAGAGGCGGACGAGAAACCACAGCATCAGCCCGAAGCCGATCAAGCCGGTCTCCACCAGCAGCTGTGCGTAGTCGTTATGCGCTTCGTTTACGAACAGATTTGTATAGAAGCTGCGGTAGCTGGGGTAGACCGTCGGGAAGGTTCCCAGGCCCCAGCCCAGCACTGGCCGATGGGAAAACATTCTCAGGCAGTCCTTGGTGATACTCGAACGCATATCCGGGCTCAAGTTCCCAAGTCGACCCAGAACCTGGCCTTTGCCGAGAAAAACTAAGAAAGCAAGAACCAAGACGCACAAAGCGACCATGCCGAGTGCAACACGAGGATTTCTTCTCTGCATGAGAGTCAGAGCGGCGAATACCGCAATCTCAAGAACAAAGGAAATCATTCCTCCCCGTGAGCCGGAAAGGAAGATTGTGCTGGCCATCAATACGGCGCAGAAAACAACCAAGGCCCGCTTTCCGCCTTTCAACAGATGGCCCATACTGGCGACCATGGGAAATGGTACAAGCATTTCCATCAGTCCCGCGTAGTGGTTGTGGTTGACGTAGCTTCCGTAGATTGATCCAGAGAACCGTGGCGCGTAGAACCAAAAAATCTTACCCTTCGAGGTCAGTTCCTGCGCTAATGAGAAAAAGGCATAGAGGGCGCCGAAGACGATGAGTGTAAAAATCAAGGTTCTCCGGGCATCCTCTTCTTGGACGCATTCTGCGGCGATGAGCAGCACAATCCCGTACCCGACGTACTGAAGTACTTCATACTTGGTGACGTAACCGTAGGCAGAGGTACCCAGCCCCACCTGCACGACAAGGAGTGCGAAAAAAGACAGGCCGGGCAGGTACAGAGGGTTTTGCGATAACGTCAGATGGCTGGAAATCACCTGCTTTCCCGCCCAAACGAGAAACAGAACGGCAGCACCGGCCTCGAACGCAAAGGTTGACCATTCCTGGACAGCACCGAACGCCAATACGGCGAAAATTAAGAGCGAGCATAGACCAAAGACGAACACCCGTTGCAGGGTTTTTGGCTCGGGACGATGCGGCAACGCCAGATCGATCGAGTCGCTCGTATCGATCATCAGATGTGACGAGATCTTCAGTGTTCCACTCCTTGTTCGCTTGTCTCCACTAGCCTGACATCATCGATCCATAGTTTGCCCCGGATCAAGGGTGCAGCTGGCTGACGTATGACTTTCAGGAAAAGAAGGTTGGCCCTAGGGCTTGTGTGAAATCGTGCCTGTTGCTTATGCCAGGGATTGGTGCCCAGCAAATCATCGGTGAGGACATAAGATTCATTGGTGTAGGGGTCCGTGATCGCAAAGCGCGGGCCGCTGGCACTGTCGATGTCCTGGGTCTTCGATTCGGCGCTGAATTCGTAATCCGTGTCAGGCTTTACCGGGATGAACTGAGCGATTCCCGCATCCGGTGAGTTTCGGCCATCAAAGGTTACGGAAAGAGATCGGGTCCCGCTATAAAACTGATCGGTATCGATGGCCAAAGCAACATGAGGGTTCAGTTCGTACCACCAGTCAAATCCACCGTTCAGCAGGTTTTCCTCGAACCCGCCATTGACCATCAGGTTTTGTCGGGAAGGGAGATACGGCTGCAGCTCTTCGTTAATTTGGGCCAGCTGCTGCCAGGCTGTTTTTGCGGCCGCGACCTCTTGCTTGGCGATCAGGAGCCCGAAATAGGGAAGTGCGGTCTTCGTGGGGAAAGTTTGATGCAACCCGATCAAATGATCCCAGGCGTTCTCGGCAGGCACCACTTCCTGTTTGGACACAAGCAAACTCAAGAATCGTAAGTAGATGTCGGTTCTTCGTGGCAGCGCTTGGTCAAAAATTTGATCCGTATCTCCGGTCGCACGCCAGCAGAGCCGAAGGGCAGCGTCAACCGAATCGGGATCATTCGCGAGAACCGTACGAAAATAGGAAAGTGCTTTGCCGAGATTCCCCTGAACGAGAAACAAGTTGGCTGCCACCCAAGCGACATTTGGGGTAGTGGGGTCGGCTTTGACTGCCTGTTCGACGCTCTGTATTTGTTCGTCGCTGCGTCCGGCGACCTGATAGACGCCCGCCAAATCCAGCCAGTAGTGCGCGTCATAAGGATTCAGATCAACAGCTTTTCGAAAATCTGCAATAGCCCCTTCTGGACTCCCGCCAGACAGAATCAGAAATCCGCCGAGAAGTGCGGGGTACTCCGCGTTGGATGGCTCCAGCCCGATGGCTCTTTGGATATTCGGCAGGTCAGATTTGGCTGCGAGGTGCGCCGCGAAGTACGCGCGCCCAGCGAATACCAGATACGATCCGATGACAATCAGGCAAGCCCCTGCAAAACCAAATCTCCGAAGTGGGGACCGTAATTCAATCCGCATCTGAATTTCCGCCGATAGAGGCGATGTGTCTAAGCGAACCAGCGACTCGGGTCGTGCAGTATCAGGGAATTACGTCAGGAAACTTTAACCGTTGGCTTGGCTTCCCGCGACTCCTCTTCTTCGTAGTAGTGGGAATATCGCCCCCCGTAATAGTAGTATCCGTCGGCTGAGTGCATATTGAGAGCGTTCAGGACAATACCCATGACCCTAGCGTTGACTTGCAACAGCAACTCGGAGGCCCGCCGCAGGGCGATTTTTGTGGTTTTCCCTGCTCGTGCGACCAAGATGATTCGGTCTGCTTCAGGTGACAAAACCACGGCGTCGGTCACGGAGAGGCAAGGAGGAGTGTCGATGATGACGTGGTCAAACTCGGTACGCCAGTGCGCGATATGATCCTTCATTACCGTCGACCCGAGCAACTCTGCGGGCTGGGGTGGAATGGGGCCTGCCGGCAGAATCCACAAGTTGGGCACATCTGGGAAAGGAACGATCACATCTTCGAGCTTGTCTCCCCCGCTTATCAGCGTGCTGAGGCCTCCGCGAGACCGAAAGCCAAACAGCCTGTCAATGCCGGGTCGACGCAGATCCGCATCGATCAACAACACGCGGCCCCCGCGCTGGGCCAAGACCAGCGCTGAATTCGCGCTGATCGTGGTTTTCCCCTCTTGCGGCAGTGCACTCGTAACAACTATGACCTTGGGTGGAGCACCATACGAGGAGAGAAGAATGGAGGTGCGGAGGGATCGGTACGCTTCGGCGGCCTCTGATCTTGGCCGTGCAAATGTGACAAGAGCTGAGGATTGGGACTTCTCGGGCTCGATCGATACCGCTGTCAACCGTTTACGCAAGGAGCTGTTGGTAACGAACTGCGGTATCATCCCTAGCGCTGGCAGCGTCGAAATCGTGCTGATCTCTTCGAGAGTCCGAATACTGGTGTCCAGGCTCTCTAGCACAAATGCGAGTCCAATGCCGCAGGCCAAGCCAAGCAGGATGCCGAGCTCGATGTTGCGAGGCACATTAGGTTTGATGGGACTTGTCGGCGTCCGCGCGACGTCTACGAGACGGATATTGCTCGATCTCAGGCCGGCGCTAACCCCTGCTTCCTTGAGTCGCTGAAGGAGATCCTGGTACAGCTGTCGGTTCGCCTCTGCATCTCGCTTAAGAACAGAGTACTCAATCGCGCTTTCGTTAAGTTGGTTAGCCTCCTGCTTTTGCTGATTGAACGCGGTTACCAGCAAACTCTCCCGTTGAACCGCCGCTAAGTACTCATCCCGGAGCCCCTCCTGCATTCTCGTTTCTTCGGCTGCGATTTCCGCACGCACCTGTTTGAGCTGATTGCTCAGTTCGGCGACCTTAGGGTATCCGGTACCGAATTGGGTTGAAACCTGTGCGCGTTGGGTATCGAGTTCAGCCTCTTTTTCACGCAACTTATCCAGCATGCTACTCGAGCCTTCCCGGGAAGTTTTCGAGAATGCGGCAGGGTCCCCAGCCGCCGAGAGTTTGTAATTGGATTCCTTCTGAATGCGATCCGTCTGTGCCGCGGTAAGCTCCCTGTTCAGTTCGTCCAGCTTGGCCGTTACAATGTTTTGCTTCTCGTCCACTCCCAGAATGCTGTGATCTTTCTGGTAGCGGACAAGCTTCTCTTCGGACGTTTGGACTTTCATCTGGAGATCGGCCAGTTCCGTCGAAAGCCAATCTGAAGTTTGGGTGACTGCCTCGTATTTCGTTTTGAAGTTTTCTTCGGTGAATGTTCTCACCAATGCATTCACGATTTCGGTGGCCAGTCGAGGGTCGGGATCCGTATAACTGATTTGTACGAGTCGGGAGTTGGGAATTAATTGAACGCTCAGTCCGGCACGAAATCTGCCGAGCAGGGCCGCCGCAATCGCTGGATCAGGTTGCATGCTCGAAGCTTGAAGTGAGTCTCCAGTTCGCCGGGGGGCTACAGCCATGAACTTGGGATTTTGGTCCAGGTGCATGACCTCAATCACTCTCATTGCTAAGGCATCGCTCCGGAGGATCGCCGCCTGGGTCTCAAGGGTAACTTCGTATTCGAAGTCAGGCGAACTGCTCTCGAGGTCCTTGAATCCCAACGCATTCGGATTTTCTGGAAAAATCGCCACTTTCGATGTTGCTTCGTACAGCGGAGTCGTCCTAAGCGTGGCAAATACGGCGAGGGCAAAAATGATGCTGGCAGCGGCCAGGACTGTCCATCGCCGCTTCTTGAGAATCCGCCAGTAGTGCAGCAGAGGGTTTAGTTCTTCAGCAAGATAGGGGTGTGGAAGGTGGTGACTTTTTTCAAAGACCGGAAGCTCGATCGGTTCTAACGCTTCCGCCCCGCCCGAGCCGTTGCGTTTTGAGTGCAAGTCCATCAATTGGTCCCCAGGAATCCCTTCAGGTGCGTTGTGGCCCTCTGTGAGACCTGTTCGGTCTCAGGAATAGGCGAATTTTAACATCTCTCCTCGCGTTTTCATCGGACAACTTTTGCATGTTTTCAGCGCGCAGACTTGCGGCCGCGGCTTTGCCGATAGAGCCAAGATTCGCAGATCTGAGATTCTGTACGCGCTCTCTGTCGAAGAGGCGCTCCGTAGGGATTTTTCTCGATGATTTTTTTTGGCATTTCCAGACAGGGTCGACGCGCAGCGACGGAAAGATCGACGGGGATGCTGGCAGCGTCCAATCTTACATCACCTGCTTCTCAAGAAACGGCGTTCAGACCGTCTTGGCCGCTTCGTCCGCTGCCGGCCCGTCGCGAGGAGCTCTGGTCGGTCGATGGCTTAGTCAATCACTCACTGCTTGAGCCATCAGAAGACATGATCTATTGAGCCGCTGGCATCAACACAACCATACGCCGTACCGCACTGCCTGCCCCTCAGATTTCAGCCGGACCAATCCGATTCTCGCATCTCGCTCTTCCCTTATTACGCCAGATGGCTTTAAGCCATAGAAGCGGCAACAATTGCCCTTTCTCCGGTGACCGATAGCCACTATGCCTCCTCGCCTTCGCCTGGTTCGTCGATCACGCTCTCGGCTGGCTCCCCTTGCTCCGAGGTGGCATCAATCGAGCTCGCGGTTTCGTCCGAATTCACCGATACGAACGTTTCAGATACCTCGATTTCATCTGTAGTCGAGTCGCTCGAATAATTGTCTGGCGCAATTCCTCCTTCTTTCTGAGCGGCTTGCCCTTCCTGAATGATCTGTTTCTCCAGCATTGTTAGGCGCATCTCGAGATCGACCGTCGGGATGACGCGATACAGCGAATTGCAGAGTTGGGCGAAAGCGCTTGCCTCCCGTGCCCCTAGTTCGCCCGATAGCAGTAGGCGCATGGCTTGTCCGGTGACTTTGCAGAGGTCGGAAGCAGTCATGTTGTCGGGCACCTCCAGATCAACCGCCGATCTACGATTTTTCTGCCCTCCTAGCCTGCCCAATTGTTTCGGACTATCTGGATTGGCATGGAAAAAGCAGAGCCCTCCCGCACCCGCCGGGGCGCGACATGCGGCGCCTGTTCTCGTTCTACCTTTGCAATCCTTCATGATCTGCTCCTTTTCCTGGCATAACTGTTCAAGAGTAGTTCAAGTTGTGTTTGCTCGATGCTTAGATGCTCGTCTGATCCCGCCGTTAATTCCGGTTCCCAAGTGCTGCACTCTGCTTCTTGTTCCTCTTCGGTCAGGGGACCACGCCTGCCCTCCAGCAACTCGCGCGTCGGATTCGATAGACACGAGCACAAGTATTGATCCTCCGGCCGCAGCGGCATGCCTGGAGGTACCCATAACAGTTCGCCCAAGTCACAAAACCCGTGGGCCGGGCAGGAAACGTTCATGATGTGCTCAAGATCTGCTGCCGTATGGTATTTCGTAACCTGACCCAATCGACATTTGCAGTCATCTATGATGTGCATTGGGGTTTCCTCGAGCGCTCTGACGCGTTTTTCAAAAGCAGAGAGATTCCTCATAGGCTTCGATCAACCTCATCGTACGGTTTCGTTTCGGGATCATCGTCGTCCTAGTCGCCGCCCACGAGCGGTCCACTTGTTTTTGGATGTCCGCATTCGGAGCAGACTTCGCTATCGTCCTCCATGACAACTATTTTCGGTGTATGCTTGCCACCTATACGCGCCAAATGTCGCTGCTGGCGGCGCAGTGCCTTGGACAAATCAGCTAGGCACCGCTGAGATTCCTTGAATTTTCCCAGCGCAGAGCCGGCGCACGTTCGACATATAGTTGAGATAGCCAGCAACAACAAATTCGTCACGCATTTGCCCCACACGGGGTCAACTGCTAGAGTCCCCGTATCGTTTTGTGCGCCGCTACCGTTAACGCTCCGGCCCGTATCCTCGCAATGTTCGCAAGTGAGACCGAATATGAGCAAGACCGTCGTCGGGTTTTGCTGGGAGGCGCTATCCACAACCAGTTCGCAGCATTCGATTAATGAATTCATCCAGCGCACGACATTCGCAAGATCGGTGGAGATGTGTCTCGTCCGCTTCTCATCCGCACCGAATGCGCGGAGTGCTATCAACGTTTGCGCAGCCTCAGCATTAGCTTTTTGCAGTAGGTCTTGTAGGTGCGAATGCTGTTGTATCTGATCTTCAGTGAAAATCTTCGAATTCCTAGGTCGACTCATGAGGTGGCCTCTTTTCCGTTGTGCTTAGTGGATGGGTTCCCAACCTTGAAATGGACGTGCCAACCAAGCAACTAATGACGTCGCCGAAGTGGCCGCGCGAGCGCATGAATCGCGATTCCTGTAAGAGTAGTGGCGTTGCGCCGGCCACTGCTCGGCAAAAGGTCTCACGTTCCAGAGAACATTGAGGTCTTGTCTTGAGCGGTAGATTAGTCTGCAAACGTCTTTGAAGAGGAGCTGGAGGGCGGCACGCGGCTCTATCGGGTAGGCTTACCGATCTTGCGGTCAGCTCCTTCGGCGCTGAGAAGGCGAAATGCTGAAATAGACCATGGTCGTAGCATGCAGATCGGTTTGTGAGTCGAAAGACACAACTGATTAGGAAGGTCATCTGAGCTGAAAGCAATCCTTTGGCGTAACAAACCGCCTAAGTTTGCCCTCGCGTCAGAATCCCTCTTCGGCGTAGGGGGTGGGAGCCTTAACAACACAATCCGGGTCTGCATCTCGCTCGCCCGTTGACGTCGTCAGCACTCCGACCTGCCGGCGAACTCGTATCTCACGTGACTCGCAGGCTAATTCATTAATACGGTGTGGGGTCTCCGAAGTCAAGAGCTGGCGTGTAACTACAATGGTTCGTGCGAGCCGTCGAGTGCTAACTTGTCCAGGGTCGCCACGGCCGTGACCACCGTGCACTTTGGTGTACTGACGGAACCAATCCACTGCACAGTCGTTTCGACTGTGCTTAAAGAATCCGTGGTCAACTCTCCCGGCGCCGGCTGCCCTTTGCGGCCACTGCAAGGCCTTTTTTTCGATCCTCAACCTCAAGGCATTTTTCTAACAACAACTCAACTTGCTTACTCAGGGATCTGCGCTCATGTCTCGCCACCTCCGCTAAGCGTGCCTTGAGACTTGTCGGTACTCGAACTAGCAGCGCGACTCTGGGCTCCGTCATGGCTAAAAGCAAAAATAACAGGATTCGGCAATTTTCGGTATGCAACAATGTGATACCATCTGATACACTATGGTTCACGGAGAAACAGTCATGAGAAAGCATAGCGCCCGCAACCGAAGGCTTTTACGGCGAAATCTTAGTGACGCGAAGAGACAATATCCAGATCTTCCAAAACAACAACTCTCAGTTCTGCGGGATCTCACAGCCAGGCTCCATTTGTCAATATTCCGGGGCGAGATCCTGTACTTCAGCGCCAAATGGTATGTAAGCCACGGTGGTTTGCTCCGAATAGCGCACCGGAGGCGTTGCGCGGGGATAGAGACGGAGATTGAACAACACACAACAGAACCTTCGGTGGGTCGGTGGGTTTTCAGAGCCACAGTTCACAAATCCAATTCAACGAGCTTCGTCGGGTACGGCGATGCCGATCCCTCCAATGTGTCTCCCTTGGTCCGCGGCGCCGAGATGCGCGTGGCAGAGACTCGGGCTGTGAACCGCGCTCTCCGAAAGGCTTACGGCATCGGCATCTGCTCGGTCGAAGAGATCGGTTCGTTTGTCGAACCGGTCCCGTCCCCTCGCGAGCCGAAAAAGCTCCCATCCCCACCGGCCAATGGGAACAATGGAAACTACTGCGGTCCCAAGGTCCGTGACCGCCTCTGCCAACTCATTCGCCAGCACCAACTTGATGCCAGTCTCGTCAAGTCCTACGCGGTCGACTTCTGCGGAACGAAAAGCCTCCGCGAGGCCTCCCGCGAACAGGTAGAGGGCTTCGTTATCCACCTGGCTGACTGGGCCGAGAAAGACCGGAACGCATTGCTTTGCCAGCTCAACAGTTATCTCGGTGGCAAGGAAGGTGCAGCGTGAGGCGATATTTCGAATCTCTCCGCCCAGCCGATGTATCGGCCATTCACTCGGTTCCAGATGGTCTGTTCCTGGTCCGGGTGGATCGGGCACAGTATCGCTGGCACAAGCAGAAACCTTATTACGAGATCCGCTTCGTCGTTCTCAAGCCGAAGCATCTGACCGGCTGTTTCATGACCGGACGGCTGTATTGCACATCCAGGGCCATGTGGAAACTGCGCTGGTTCCTGCGCGACTTCGGCTACGACCCCGAGCTGCTGGAAAGAAATGAGATCGATGACAAGGCCCTCGTTGACCTGTGGGGCGTGATTAAGGTCAGCGAAGTGATAGTGCACGGCATCTCGCTCCTCAACTTTGACAGCTTTGCGCCGGCGGCCCGTTGGGAGGAACTATCGATGTTTACCGATTGTGATCACCGGCGGCCCGAGGTGTCCTCATGACCCACCGCGCCGATCGCTATGCCGCTGGTCAGGTACCCGACGGCGTTTTCCTAGTTCGGGTGCAACGAGTCCAGTTTCGTCGGCAAGCCCCAAAGCCCTACTACACAGTGGCTCTGGCAATTCTTGAGCCCAGTCGATTCTCTGGCCGTACCCTCTCGAGCCGGCTCTATTGCAATCCGAAAGCCCTGTGGAAGCTGAAGTGGTTTCTGCGCGATTTCGGCTACGACACTGAACTGCTCGGACGAGACGAAGTCGACGAAGCGCAGCTCGTGGGTCTGAAGGGCGTGGTCAAAATCAGTCAGATCGTTTTCAACGGTGCTTCCTGGCTCCGATTCGATGGCTTCGCTCCCGCCGATCGCTGGGAAGAACTCTCGCCGGCAAATCTGGACAGCCCGCAGGTGGCCTGATGAACTACAGCTACACCCAGATCAGCCAGTACCTGACGTGTCCCCGCCGATATCGGCACCGCTACCTCGATGGCTGGAAGCCGAAGGATACGCGCGCTGCAATGCTCTTCGGCCGCGCGTTCGAAGTGGCTCTGGGCGCCTACTTTCGCCGGGAGGATCCCGGGGACGTACTGTTTCGCGAATGGTCTGTTTACAAAGATCAACGTCTGCAGTTTTCGAACCATGACACCTGGGACCGGATGCTCGAGCGGGGGATCATGCTCCTCATCCGTTTCTGCCAGGACGACCGCATCCAGGTTTGCCAACCACCCCGCAACCTGCAGATCAAGTTCACACGGCCGGTTGGAAGGAGCGAATTTGTCGCCTACATTGACGGTATCGGGAAGCTCGATGGCGTTCGTTGCCTGCTGGAATGGAAGACGTCCTCAAGCTGTTATCCGGAGGAGCCAGAGGGGCTGCTGGCTCTGGACCCACAGCTAGTCTGCTATTCGTGGATCACCGGAATCTCCGAAGTCGCCCAGGTGGTGTTCGTTCGCAAGCGGCAGGTTGAAGTTCAATACCTGCACACCACAATCACTGACGCACAGCGCGAGGAATTCGGTCAGTTGGTGGAGGACACGATCCGGAGAATCGAGTCCGCACAGTTCCTTCCCCACGGCGGCATCCGTTTTCCTCAGGATCCCTGCAGCAGCTGCCCCTATGTGGGACTCTGTTTGGGAAGGCAAGAAATGGCTAGCACAAACCTGGTGCGGCGCCCGGGAGCAGAAGATTTTGGTTGGCTTGACGAGCTTAATTACTAAGAATCCGCCCATGTTGCCCAAGCTCAATCGCCGGCGAGCCATGTTCGTGCTCACGAAGATTGACGAGATTCTCGCATGGGAGGCGCGGAAAGAGACGGAGCGGGATACCCGGTGGGTCGAACTCGGGCGTTACCTCTGTGAGGTGCGGGCGGGACAGTACTGGAGACTGGAGAAGTTGAAGTGTTTCGACGAATTTCTGGAGAGGCGTTTCCCGGAATCGAGGAGAAAAGCATACTACCTGATGTCGATTCACGAACACCTGGCACCGCAAGCGAGAAAAGAGCTGAAAGAAGTGGGCTGGACCAAAGGGTTGGAGCTCGCCAAACTGGCGAGGAGGGACGGACAGCGCTTCGATTGTGCAACCTGGTTGCACAAAGCCCGTCATATGCCGAAGGAGGACTTCAAGAAGGAGGTCGAGCGGGAACTGACCGGGCGGGAAACGGAACCGTGGGAGATTATCTACTTCAAACTGTACCAGAGCCAGATGTCGGTCATTGAGCGGGCGATTGAGACGGCAGCTCTCATGCTGGGAAGCGACCGGTCTCGAGGCTACTGCCTGGAAATGATCTGTGCGGACTTCCTGGCGGGGGCCAACCTGGACAACGGAGATCCGGAGACGCTGCTGTTCTCGATGATGAGATTTTTCAAGTTCCTGCCCGGAGAGCAGCGACAGGCATTTCTTGGAGGGTTGAGCGAGAAGGCATCATGAGTTCAATTGGGCCAAGAAGCACGCACTTGCGACTGGATGCTACGTCCTATGATAGCCTCCGGCAGCAGATCCTGCGTCGCGATGGCTGGAGATGTCAAGCGTGTGGCACGATGTCAAACCTGGAAGTCCACCACAAACTGTTTCGGAGTCACTCCGGCGACGACTCAGAGGAAAACCTGATCACACTGTGCGTCGATTGCCACGAAGAGGTGCACGTCCCGAGGCGGGACGGCTAATTCTGAATGCGGAACCCGCGGGTTCTATTCCGCCAGAACTAGAAATCTTCACGCAAGCTTTGACGCTGTGAAGAACACCTATTATATTTCTTGTAACGACTCTGATCTCCGACTGTGCCAAACGCCTCGTGGTGGATCCAACCAAGTAAAATCAAACCCTCGGGGATCGCCCAGCGACGGATCCGAGAAAAGCGCAGTGGAGCTTAGTCAGAAGGAACGGATTTGAGGCTGTTTCGCTGAGGACGCCTCGACGGTCGGCTTAGAATTGAGCACTGCTCAGCGCTGGTTTCGCATTTGCTGGCAGATAAATATTGGAGGGCGCGTGGAAGGGTGGTCGGAGAAAGCCTCTTCTACTAGTGAGGTCGGGCTGGCAGGTGTGGCTCCTCTTCATTTCGGATGTGAGCCTGATGTCGGTGCTCATCGATGGTACGCCTTATACGTTCGATCGCGACATGAAAAAACGGTCGAAAACAGTCTGAGAGGCAAGGGTTGCAGTGTTTTTTCGCCCTCTTATCGCACGAAGCGCAAGCGAATCGATCGAATCGCCGAAATTGACGTGGCGCTGTTTCCCGGGTACGTTTTTTGCCAATTCGACCCGAACAAGCGCCTGCCGATTCTAAAAACTCCAGGCGTTGTAGAAGTTGTTGGGCGAGGAAATAGGCCGGAGCCTGTCGACGACACTGAAATCGCCTCCATCCGAACTATTGCGCTGGCCGGACGCCCTGTTCAGCCGTGGCCTTTCCTGAGATTAGGACAGCGGATCCGGCTGGAAGCTGGTCCGTTAGCGGGTGCTGAAGGGATTTTCTTGCGTGTCGAGGATGAGTATCATCTGATCGTTTCCGTTACATTGCTGCAGCGTGCCGTCTCAGTCGTCATCGAAAAAGATATTGTTGAACCGTTGTTTTCAAGCACGAATCGCGACGAGTCGTTGTAAGCTAAAATCTGGTGGCCCGAAGGGGAAAGTGGTCGTTCCCAAAATCTGGGAGTGTGCGCCAAAGGGCGGTAGCTTGTCTGGGCACGGTTTTCGTGCTCTGGACGTTTGTTCCCACCCAGTGCCGGTCTATACTCCTCCCGCATTGTGGGAGTCTCGTCGCAGAATCCCCTTGATCGAGCCACTGCAGCTATCCCGCTTTGAAACTACGTCGAAGGTCGTCCCTTGCGCATAGGAATAAAGTTGCGTTACCTATTCACGCGCAGAGATCTCGCGACGCTCATCTTGCTCACGTTTTTGATGGTATTCAGCGGGTTGCTTGAAGTCTTTGGCATTGGAATGCTGTTCCCATATGTCTCGATTCTGCAGGATCCTTCCGCAATTTCGAAGATGCGCTATGTCAGCGCAGTTTACAAAGGATTGGGTTTCGAGTCGCATCGCAGTTTCTTGATCTCGATGAGCGTGTTCTTGCTGCTGACATTTTGTGCGAAGGGCTTTTTAGCTCTTTGGGTCACGAATTTTCAAGCGAGGTTTGCTCGATTGAAACTCGCGGACTTGGGGCGCACGCTGCTTTCCCGTTATCTTCATCGATCGTATGCGTTTTTCCTTTCCGCAAATACGTCGGTGCTCATTGGAAATCTCACTACTTCGCTGTCCCAGCTTTGCGTAGGAGTTATTCAATCGACGCTGTCCCTGGCCTCCGAACTGATCGTAGCGGTCGGTCTTGTTGCATTCCTCATTTTTCTGAACCCCGTCTTTTCATTGTCTGCCTTGCTGTTCATAGGCGGGCTCTCCATCTTGCTTAAGCGGGTGATCAGGGGGCGGATCTCTCGTCACGCAAATGCGAATGAGTTGCACTGGAAGGCGATGATTCGTACCGTAAACGAATCACTAAGCTCCGCGAAAGAGGTAAAGGTTCTCGGATGCCAACAATATTTCGTGGATACATATTCTACGGAAGTGGAGCAGTATAGCCGGGCGCAGCAACACTACAATGTTCTCGCGCAATTTCCGCGCGTGGCCTTGGAAACAGGAGCCGTGGGCGGAATGGTAATATTCGCCTTGTTCGCCATGCTGGGCGGCACCTTCGGGCCGAATCTGTTCGCGGTTCTTGCTGTGTTTTCGATCGCGACGGTCCGCATCGTGCCGAGTGCTACAAGAATACTACAGGCATGGAACACAATAAGCTTTTATCGTCCGTCGATGGATGTCATTGCGGCTGGACTGTCCGAAGCAAATGTAGGGGACGCCGGTGCGGGAGTCAAGAAATCTACCCTTATTTCCAGTTTGCATCTTCGAGAATCCCTCTCCGTTTCCATCAAGTCTTTCGCATATCCAACGAATCCACATTTCACTCTGGCCGACATCGATCTGACGATCCTGAGGGGACAGACTGTAGGGCTAATTGGGCAGTCCGGCTCTGGGAAGACTACGCTAGTTGATCTTATTCTTGGCCTCTTCCCTGAGTTTGATGGCAGCATCACGGTCGATGGTCACGACATTCGGGAGAATCTTGGCGTTTGGCGCAGGCAAATCGGGTACATCCCCCAGAGTATTTACCTGCGGGACGATACGATTGTGCGTAATGTGGCTTTTGGAGTTCCCGACACCCAAATCGATATGCGAGCGGTAGAGCGTGCCATTCACCTTGCGGGCCTCGACCCTGTGATCCGAACGCAGCGCGACGGTATGGAAACCCTGGTCGGTGATCGTGGTATACGTCTCTCCGGCGGCGAGCGCCAGAGAATCGGCATCGCGCGTGCGCTCTATCATGAGCCTGGACTCTTGATTCTCGACGAAGCTACGTCGGCGCTAGACAAGGAGACAGAACGGCAAATCGTCGATTCCATCTTAGGTCTCGGTTTGTCGAAGACGGTGATTGTTATTGCGCATCGGCTGAGTACGGTTGAGAATTGCGACATCGTTTATCTTATGCGGAGTGGAAGAATCATCGATCGAGGTCCATTCTCGAAAATCATCGAACGCAGCCCGGCTTTGGTAAACCCATAGCGAACGGCAAGCGTCATCCGTGTCGTTTGTTTACGACTTCGCTCGTATGGCAAATGGATATATCTTGGCTAAAGCGTAATATCCGGGCCTCCTGGCATTATCGGGGCGCATTAGGGTCCTTCTTCGCGCGCCTCTTTTTTGTGTATTCGGCTCGACTGCCTCGGTTTATGCGCCGGCGCGAATGGATTATTTCCTTTCGTTATCCGCAGCCAATAGGACCGCTTCGTCTTTTCTTGAGGACTAACGACGGAGCCGATGGTTTTATACACGGCGAGGTATTTGAGCACAACTACTATCACTTTGAATTGCCTTTTGCGCCAACCACTATTCTCGATTTGGGCTCGAATATCGGTATGACGGCGATCTACTTCCATCGTTGCTTCCCTAATGCCGAGTTGGCTTGCGTTGAGCCGATTCCCGGAAACCTAAAAGCACTGAGGGAAAACCTGCGGCTAAACGCAGTGGAAGCAACAATAGTTTCTTGCGCAATTAATCCAACCGACGGCCCCCTGCTCATGGAAGTTGCTCAAAAGGATTATGGACATCGAGTGGCTAAGATCGACAGAACATCTGGGCAGCAATATATCGAAGTGACTGCAGTTTCTGTTCCGACTCTACTTCATATGCTGAAGTGGAACCGAATCGGATTGCTCAAAATCGACATAGAAGGCCATGAGAAAATTCTCCTCTCGGAAAACGCAGGCTGGCTTGAATTGGTGGACTCGATATGTATTGAGTGTCATGACGATTTCACCTCGAATGATCTAAGATCGTTGACCGAGCCGTTTGGATTCCTTCCGCCCGAGCGGCTGCCAGGAATCTGGCTTCTAAGGCGCTCTAACGGAATCTGTTTCCAACAGCCGGCCTAGTTTCAATGATCTAATGCGCATACTTCTTAGTTGTCTACAAAGTCTCAAGCGGCACTCCATCCCTGCTCATGGTCACTGGCGAAGCTACTTTGTTGAGGGTCTGATCGAAGCGGGTCACGAGGTCGTCGAGGTGCCAAATGTCGATTGGGCGGAGGGGATCACGTATCCTCCGGGTCGCGCGTCGGATGCCTGGCGGGCGCGGACGTGGGAGATTGTTGAGACCTTTGTCCGTCAGGAGATTGCAGAGCGACCGATCGAATTGTTTATCGGCTACTTCTATCCCGAGCAGGTGGAAGTCTCTTCAATTCAGGAATTGCAGCGGATGGGAATTCCATGCGTGAATTTCTTCTGCGACAATGTGCGGGAATTTGTTAAACCGCCCGCGGAGTACATGCCCTTTGCCTTGCACTGGGTGCCGGAGTTTGAAGCCTTGCCGATCTACCGAAAGGCCGGCCTGGCGTTCGTGCACGCTCCAATGCCGTGTTGGATATCAGCCGAGCTGCGCAATGCGTCCCGCTTGGAAACTGAGCCGGCGACATTCATTGGCTCTGCTGACGTTCTTCGTCGGAATCTTCTGGGTCTGGCATTGCGGGACGGGGCAGATTTTGTCATACGAGGCAACGGATGGTTGGCGGAGACTGCAACCCAGTCGAAACAGACTCGGACCGCCGCCACCCTGATTCGCAATCAGATCGATGTGGTAAGGAGGCACGGGCTGGGCGCTCTCCTAGCGAAGGTGAAATCCCGTCTGCGGCCTCTGCGACCACTGCTGATCGAGGAGTCAAGAATTGGCGTTCCCCTATCGGATGCAGAGTATTTTCGTGTCAGCCGCGAGGCGATGGTTACCATCGGCGTAAACCGTGTGCCCAGCGCGAATCGATCGCCGCATCGACCGTTGGTTTATTCGCGCTTACGGGACATTGAGGCTCCGATGCTAGGTGCGTGCTATTTGACCGAATGGACCGAAGGGCTGGAGCACATGTACGAATTAGGCAAGGAAATCGAGACCTATCGAACATCCGAGGAGTTAACCAGCAAACTCAGCGAACTGCGCAAGGACGCCCTGCGCCGCAGGGCCATGCGGCAGCGGGCGCAGTGCAGGGCGCTTGCCGATCATACCGTCGGCCGCAGTATCGAACGTATCCGCGCGCATTTTGGGCTCTGAGCCCGCTCATGAGATTAGAACTCTTGTACAATCCGAGATTGCTTTGCGAACGCCTGGCGAGCGAATCGATAGTACGAAGACGGATAGCCACGCTCAAAGGCACGCCGGCGGCGAGCCTTGCGCTGGGGCATATCGACACGCTGGAACTGATCGAGATTGCCAGGGGGGCGGGAATCAGCGTGATCTACGACATCGGTGCCAACGTAGGTAGTTGGAGTTTGCTGGCAAAGTCGCTGATCCCTGGGGCATGCATTCACGCCTTTGAGCCTCTGGCGAACCACCAGGCTGGGTTTCTTCGCAACTTTACAGACAGCGCGAATGTAACTTTGCACCCAATCGCAGTTGGATCTGACAATGGCACCGAAACGTTTCACGTCACGAATTTTTCGGACTCCTCCAGCCTCTTGCAGCCAAGTCAAGCGAGCTGGTCACAGTTCGGGGTGCGGGAGGTGCAGCATTTTCAGCTTCCCGTTGTACGGCTGGACGATTATCGCCGGAATCGACAGCTTCTCCTGCCCGACTTGATCAAGCTCGACATACAAGGTTTCGAGCTCGAGGCATTGCGGGGTGCGCCGGAGTGTCTGATGTCAGCGAAGGCGGTGATCACCGAAGTCAGTTTCATTGAATATTACGAAGGGCAATGTCTTTTTCATGACATCGTCGCCCATTTGGTGCGGTTCGGATTATTCCTGCAAGCCTTCGGAATCAATACACCGACGGGAAAACCTGTCGCCCAAACCGATGTATTGTTCATGCGCGGTTTGAACTCCGCGGTGAATGGACACTTCTCGACGAAGACCAAATCCTAATTTGACACGCCTAAGCCATCATGTTGTCAATCGATCTGGAGGATGAAGGACATCATGGTGCGTCCACACTTGTGATACTCGTTGGCTTGGATGCGCGGATTCCGTTTCAGCCATTCGGCGAAAGCCTTCGCTTCTCCTCGATCGAGCCTGCCTTTATACGAATACCAGTCGTCAAAGATAAGCACAGTGCCAGTCTGGAGGTAGTCAGTGATGAAGTTAAGAACTGGAACCGTTGACTCATACAAGTCGCAATCGATTAGGATGATTGATGCCTTTTGAATGTTCAGTTCTTGCCTGAGCGCGAGGGTCAAAGTCTTGTCGTACCAGCCCACAATGCAGCGGACGTTGTGGAGATCAACGCCACGTCGCTTTACGTTGGACCTGAACTGGTCGAGGTCGCAAGCGTACTCGCCGGGTTCATATCGCTGAGATTCGTCGGCGTCTATTCCGACGGGTCTCGGGAGACCTTCGAATGAATCGAAAATAAACGAGCGCATATTGGCCAGACGCGGGTAGCGCTTGATCGCCTTAGACATATCAATTAGGGAGGAGCCGCTACTGGAGCCGAATTCAAGATATTCACCGCTGATTTGGCAATCGTCTACAAATCCCGCCACCGTGTCGAACAGCCACTGACGCGAGAGATATTCGCGATGCCGCCGGAGCCAGAGAAATCCGAGTCGCGACAGTCCCTCGGAGACTGGCCTGAGCGCTCTACGCAAAATCCGTATCGGTAGGGGTGTTATTTTGTGGGGCATGGGGGGACGATTATCTCATGCGGGGGATGGAATACAATCGGTCGAATCAACTTACTTTGATTGCACTCTCGTCAGACCAAAAGGGGTGAGGGTTTGAATTCCAATGCGGGGTGGATGGCGGGGAAAAAGTCGGCAGTAGCGGAAGTTGAACCAACGGCCAGTCCTCGCCTTCTCCCCTCCAAAATGACCAAGCCCATCCCGAGCCTGGACGGTCTGAGGGCGATCGCAATCACTTTCGTCGTTTCCGCTCATGCTGTCCAGCGCGGTGCGCCAATGATTTCGGCGAGAGCGGCCACCTATCTGACCGTTCTGGCATACACGGGCATTAAAATATTTTTTGTTCTTTCCGGCTTCCTTATTACCTCATTGTTGCTGAAGGAATTCCAGGAAACTGGAACGCTCTCAGTGCGTCGGTTTTACTGGCTTAGAACTCTGAGAATTTTCCCAGCGATGTATGCGTTCTTGTTCCTCGTCGGGATTGGGCACGCGAGCGGAATCGTTTCCACCGGACAGGACGGTCCGTTGAGGATCTTGTCTGCTGCCACTTACGTCTCCGATTACGTCCCAGTATGGGGATGGCCGCTGCACCATACTTGGCCGTTGTCTGTTGAGGAACAATTTTATTTGTTATGGCCGGCAGCACTCTTGGTTTGCGGATTGAGTAAGGCGGCAATCTTTCGTGTGATTCTAATCGTAGTCGCCATCGTCTCGAGAACCGTAGCCTACGGGGAATACAGGTTCGACACTGTGGCCGATTCTTTCGCGGTCGGCTGTCTCGCATCGATTCATCGAAAACCGGTGGAAAAGTTTCTATTGCGTGCCTGGCCGCGCTCGATCCCAATGGCCACCTTACTTTTGTTGCCTATAATCTTGCTTCCTGCCGCCAACCATTACTCGCGGCGTCCGACATTTTCTTCATTGGTGGGAATTCCATTGCTAAATCTTGCAGTCGGTATCGCGATGCTGGCGGTTATTGTTAGGCCGCCATCTTGGCTGAACGCTGGGCCGTTAATCGCTGTATCGGCACCCTGGGTGAGAGACTTTCGCTCGGGTTGGCTGTGGTTGCCGGCATCGCTGCTCTGTGCCTGGCTCTCCTATCGGTTCGTCGAGCAACCCGTGCTCCGATGGAGAGACCAACTCTCACACTCGAAAGCGCACGGTCTGACCAACATTCCACATGAGTAGAATCTGCCTCTACTATCGGAAGGCTCCAGAGGCTGATCGTTGGGTGCGCGGCGACCACGCGATTCGGGCACTGGTGCGAAGGATCATCCGGGGAAAATCTCGGATGGGTGGTGTCGAGAAGGTGTTCTACAACCTTTGCCTTGGGCTGGATCGTCTCGGCGTCGAATATTCAGTTAACCTTCCTTTCAAGGAATTGAAGCCGGACGATCGGGTTGGAGTGCTTGGGCGTGGCCGCTATTCACTCCAGGGTTATGACAGGACGAATCCAATCGTGGCGGGAATTGGGCTGATGACCCATCCCAGCGAATGGCCGACATTGTGCGAGGATTATCCGGTGAAACGCTACCTGCAGCATTCTGAATGGGCGAACGACGTGTACCGGCCATACTACGGAGACCGGTGCGGTATTTGGCCGGTGGGCATCGACACCGACGCGTGGGCGCCCAGTGCCGACCATGGCAAAGACATCGACCTCCTCATCTATGACAAGGTGATGTGGAACCGTGACGTGGTCAGGCCGCCTCTTTATGCCGTGATTCGAAATTTTGCACTGCGAAAACAATTGGCAGTGCAAACAGTAACGTACGGACAATACGCTGAGCAGGATTATCGATCGCTTCTTGGCCGGAGCAAGGGAATGATTTTTTTGTGCGAGCACGAAAGCCAGGGGTTGGCGTACCAGGAATGCATGGCCAGTGGCGTGCCAGTGCTGGCGTGGGACCAGGGACACTGCCTCGATCCAAATCGATTTACCTGGGGACAAGCGAATATCGCCGCCACCAGCGTGCCGTACTTTGATGAGAGGTGCGGCGAACGGTTTGCGGGGCCTGAGGAGCTTGAAGAGAAGCTTTCTATATTTATGGAGAAGATAAAGGCGTCGGCGTATTGTCCGCGAGACTTTATTGTGGAGAACCTGACACTCGAAGGATGTTCGGAGCAGTTTCTCTTGTTCATGAATGAGACTCGATAACGCTAAATGATTGCGTCGCCACCATCCAAGAGCGCCCGGAACATCCCGTCTCTCGACGGGCTACGCGGGGTTTCGATACTCCTCGTCATCCTGGGTCATGCGCGGGGCACGACGGGCTTTCCTTCGTGGATACCATCCTTTATGACGGAGCATGCGGCTCTTGGAGTGCAGATATTTTTTGTCATCTCCGGCTACCTCATCACAACCCTAATTCTGGACGAGGAACGAAAGACGGGATCAATCTCTTTGAAGATGTTTTATGCCCGACGCACCATTCGTATCTTTCCTCCTTTCTATCTTTTTCTGCTGGTGCTGACAATAGGCGTATGGACAGGCATGCTTCGGTTGCCAAAATACAATCTGCTGTTCGCGGTTGCTTATCTGATGAACTTGGTGCCGGTTGGTATAGGGACGTGGATGACGGGCCATCTCTGGTCCCTTTCAGCGGAAGAGCAGTTCTATCTGGTATGGCCCGCCGCGATAAAGTTCGCCGGCAAGGGACGCGCGCTCGCAATCGCAGCAATCGTGGCAGTCGGTTCCCCTTTGGTGGCCCTGGCTTTGTACCAAATGAGCCACGATCTAGGCATCCGGTTCTTGGGAGTTGTTTCCGACTCGATTGCTTGCGGTTGTGTGCTTGCGGGAGTTATGTCTTGGCTTCGGCGCCAAAAGCTATTCTGGACGGCTCTTTCAGCGCGTGCGGGGGGTCTCGCCATACTCATGATTCCGCTGATCGATCACCGGAATCATCCAAGGATTCACCTGCTGGTGATTGAAACAGTGCTTAACTTCTGTATCTGTTATTGCATTGCGCGCTATACGGAATTCTCCACAACGATCGGCGGAATGGTTCTTAATAATCGCGCATTGGCCGCGGTCGGCCGAATTAGCTACTCGATGTATCTATGGCAACAAGTGTTCTTGAGTCCGAAAGGGATGGCGTTATTCCAGAGGTTCCCGATCAACGTCGTCTCCACCTTCTGCTGCGCAGCGCTATCATACGTAATTGTGGAAAAGCCCCTGGCCGGTCTGCGAAAGCGGCTGCGACCAGAAAGTATCCGGTTGGATAGCGCAGTAATCCAAAAACATGGACTTTACGTCGAGGGCGAGGAAACCTGACACCAAGGGGGGCGCGGTGCGATCTCTGTCATTTTCGACTAGAAGCAATGGTCGGACTCGGCGTCCCCACTCATGGAACCGGTGCCGGAGGACTCTGCAACCATTGAAAGAACTGCACGACCGCTACGTATTTCGGGGTAAGTGGTCGCTCCCATGAAATGTGTTAATTCGTCCTTGCGTTCCGTATCAGTTCTGGTGTCGTCTTACAATTCCGAGGCCAACTTGCAGGAGTGCCTGGAGAGCGCGCTGCCACAGACGTATTCACTCGTCGACATCATCATCGTTGACGATGGCTTGACTGGTTCAAGTCTGAACACTGCGAAGAGTTTTGAGTCGCGGGGTCTTCAACCCGCGCGATTTTTTCTTAGAGAAGCATACTCCAAAAGAGTGTGCAAAGCTGTTTCTCTCCTTCTTCGAGTATGGAAATAATAGTGTCGTTCACCATATTGCTATGAATATTGAACTTACGAGACACAGATTCGCGATTGTGTCCTTGTTATCGGCTATAGCCGTTCTCGCATTTGCGCTAACATTGCGGGTGACGGGTCCAGAGCTCAGTTGGGATGGCCAAGATTACGCACAGCTGGCTCGGCAGCTAGCAAGAGGTGAGGGACATACTAGCAAAATTCTTCTTTCCTCTCTCGCTCAGAGTGCTCGCGATGATGAACCCTGGCCGAGTCTGTTCCGGCCTCCGTTCCCTGTTTTTCTAACTTCTCTCTCTTTCAGATTGTTCGGCATCAGCGATGCAACAGCGGTGCTTTGGTCGGGATTTTTCTATATAGGCACGGTCGTTTTAATTTTCTTAACCTTTGAGCCGATCCACGGAGCGAAGGTTGCTGTGTTATCGGCGATTATCTTCGCGCTTTCTGGTTGTGGTCTTATCTATGCTAGAAGCGGACTGACGGAGCCATCTGCAATGTTTTTTCTTCTTTGCGGATTCTTTGTCGTAGTGAACAAACATTTCGGCATGGCCGCACTTGGGGCAGGAGCATCTCTCAGTCTTTGCGCTCTCAGTCGTCCCGTTGCATATTTGTGGGCAATAGTGATCCTCGGTTCGCTCGTCTGCCGTTCCAGTCGCCAACAGAAGCTGCCTCAACTTGGTTTGTTTTGTGTCGGCTTTCTAATCCCATTTCTGTTCGTAAGATTTGTGCTGCACTTGAAGGGGGGCGGTCACGAGCTCTTTGCTATAAATCTTGCTGGTCGAATAGGTGACCAAGCACTCGCAATCCAGTCCCCAGTGAATTTCGTCCTCCATCATCCTCTCGAAATACTCGCCAAGGCATTGCATGAGATCACAAGGGTTTGTATGTATCTTTTTCAATTTGGGAGCATCACTCTGTTTTCCGCAATGAGCATCTTTGCGTTGTTTCTTCCTACTCGGCCCGTTGAACGAGATGCGAGGAATATCACGATCGCACTCGTTGTCCTGACTGCGGCGGCTCTTGCTTTTCTCACCGAAGGGGATGCCTTCGTTGGTCCGCTTCGTTATTTTGACGTGTTCACCCCTCTATTGCTTCCATGGGGTGTTAGCGCATTCCTCGCTTTCTTGAATCCGCGAACTGGTTTACGGAACTATGCGATTGTCGGTTTGCTCGGTCTCTATCTGTTAGGGGCTGGTGCACAGGCTATTCGTGATCCTTTTGCACACCTTCACTCGTCAGACCTGGCCATCTTTAAAGAACTCCATGAAATCGTGCCGGAAGCAGAAGTAGTCGCCGCAAGTGGAAGTGTAAACGTGCCCTCAATCGCCTGGTACGGAGATCGAAGGGCGGTTTTTCTTGAGAGTGATATTGAGAGCTGCCTTTCGCTGCTTAGCCAAGAGGGAATCCCGGTGAAGTGGTACTTCGGGAAGGACTCGGACCAGATTCCGAGAGGGTTTCTGAAGTTCAAACAGTGGCATGGTGGTTTTGTGTTGTTCCACAAATCAGATTAGCTGAAGAAAGAAAGTCCACGTGATTACACAGGATCGCCTGCCAGTTGCGTGGACCAGAGTTCCACCGCAAAGATGCGTACTAACATCGTTCTCTTGACTGGGAACCATCTGTGCAGCAATCCCCGCGTGATCAAAGAGGGGACAACGCTTGCGAACGCAGACTACACAGTGACGGTTATTGGGGCCTGGTTCGACGGAGGTCTCAAAACGCGTGACCTGGAACTGCAGAAATCACTGCCGTTCAGCTTCAAGCCGGCAATCGACACCACAGAGAATACGCTGCCGCGCTTGATGATGCGCGCGAATGCCAAGGTCGGAGCAATCGCGCACCGATTTGTTGGTTTCGAAAATCGAAGCCAACTGGGATATGCTTATAGCAATCTTCGTGCCGTGGCACGTCGGCCCGCAAATATGTATATCGCTCATTCCGAGGCAGCGATGGCAGTAGCCGCGGATCTTTCGCAAGAGGGTCGCATCGTGGGCATCGATGTAGAGGATTGGTTCTCAGAAGATCTGAGCCCGGAAGCAAGAAAGCGTCGGCCTATACGTCTGCTGCGCCAACTCGAGCACGAATTGCTGACCACAACTGCGCATGCCACCTGTCCCTCCCATGCAATGAGTGAAGCCCTCGCTCGAGAATTTGGATGCCCACAACCGACTGTCATCTATAACGCATTTCCATGGTCCGATCGAGAGTCAATGGACGGTCTATTCAAGGACCGAAGGGAGCGCTGCCTTCCGTCCATACATTGGTTCTCTCAGACCCTTGGCCACGGCCGCGGGCTGGAGGATCTCATTACCGCCCTGCCATTTGTGAGGCATGAAGCTGAGATACATCTCCGGGGGAAGCCCGTTAGGGGATTCGAGAACTGGATCGCGGATCGCGTGCACGAGGCCTGGCATGGGCGGATTAAGGTTCACGGCCTTGTATCCAACGCGGAACTCTTGTCGCGAATCGCTGAACACGATATCGGCTTTGCCGGGGAGACTACGCTCATTCGTAGCCGAGATCTGACGGTCACAAATAAGATTCTTTACTATCTGCTCGCAGGACTTGCTGTTGTGGCCAGCGATAGTGCGGGTCAGCGGGAAGTGGCGATGCAAGCGCCCGGTGGCGTCTTTCTGTATCCGTCAGGCGACGCTTGCGCATTGGCGGCGCGTCTCGACGCACTTCTCGGCTCCTCCGACGCCTTGAGGCAAGCCAAGGCCGCAGGACTGCACGCGGCAAAGACAACATTCTGCTGGGAGCGTCAGGAGCAAGCACTCTTGGAATCGATCAATCGTGCATTGGGTCCGTCAGCGAGATAGGCGCCGTGGCAATCAAGAATTCGATCCAACTTCTTACGTGGCTGGGCAATCGACTCGGCAAGCCAAGGGGCTTTGAAAGGGTTGTGCGATTGGTTGCCTCGCCGGAAAAATGTAGGAGCCTTCCAGAATTGTGCCTAGTGCGTGACGGACTCGTTTTCCTTGCTCGGCCCGGCGTCCAGGTTGACTGGCACGTTCTTTTTTTTGGAACCTACGAACCGGAAGTCCGAAGAATATTCCAGACCGTCTTGCCGTTGGGGGGCATTGCGCTTGACGTCGGCGCGAATGTCGGTTGGCATACGCTACTGATGGCTCGGCTCGTCGGCGGTACCGGGCGCGTACTCGCAATTGAAGCTAATCCCGCGCTGCGGTATCGGCTGCATGACCATCTGTGCCTCAACCATTTCAGGCACGTGGAGATTGTGCCCTGCGCCGCAGCTGACACTGAAGGGATGCTGGAATTCTACGCGCCAACTGCGAATGACCCGGATTCGGGGAACGGTCACGTGGTCGCGCTTGCCCCAGGAGAGCGTAGTGGCACGATTCGTGTGGACGCTCGCCGGATTGACGCGATCGTCGCCGCTGCAATGATCGAACGTTTAGATCTTATTAAGATCGACGTCGAAGGGTTCGAATGGCGGGTTCTTCGAGGCGGAGAGAGTACGATCGCCAAGTTCCGGCCGCATATCGTATTCGAATACAATGCCGAAAGCACTTTGAGGGGAGGCGGGACTCCAGAGCTAATGGGTGAGTTTTTCCGAACGCATCGCTACCGATTGTTTGCAATCGGACGGAACTGGGCCGAGGAAATCGAAGGCGATCGTTGGCCGCGATCTACCGATATCTGGGCCGTGCCGGTCCGCTGAGGGTGCCGCTACTCGTGGGCTCCAATGACATGATTATCGCCGCCATTCGCTATTTTATTCGCGACCTTTTCTACCCTGGCCTCGACCTCCACACGCGCAACCGTGCTTCGCTCCGCCACTTTTGGCAAACCGGACCGCGCGACGTGCTAGATGCTGGTAGCGGGAACGGGTACTTCTCTTGGCTGGCGTATCAGACCGGGGCGCGTGTTGTTGCGATAAACTGCGAGCAAGGGCAGGTGCAGAAAGCGAGCGACTTTTTCATCGTTCACAAACGGGCCGATCCGAGCCGCTTGAGGTTCGAACAACGCGATCTTTACGATTTGAACCGCGAAACTAGGACGTTTGATGAGGTCATCTGCTTCGAAGTGTTGGAGCATTTACGCCACGACCGGGATGTGGTCACCCAGTTCTACCGCATTTTGCGACCAGGCGGTGCCTTGCACTTGTGCTGTCCACATCGACTGCACCCTCGGCATCGGGTAGAGGTGCTGGACACGCAAGAATCGGGCGGCCATGTGCGAGCTGGCTACACCGAGGAAGACTATCGGAGCGTGCTCGAGCCCATAGGATTCCAGATTGAATCCGTGGTGGGAATCGGCACGCCAGCGATCTATCATGCCGACCGGATACTTCGCGCGATCCGCAATCGATTTGGCGACTGGGCTGCCCTGCCTCTGCTGCCGATTGCGCTCCCGGCGGTGTGGTTCGCTGCACTGAATCCGCGCATACCCTTTAGCCTGTACGTCAAAGCTATCAAGCCCCCAGGTATCGCTTGATGCGTCGGGTTTTGATCGTAACGAGCTCGTATGCTCCCACGATGATCGCTGACATGCAGAGGGTGCGCCAATTGGCCTGGGAGTTGCCCAAGCTGGGTTGGGAAGTGGAAGTTCTGAGTCCGTCTACCGAATATCAACCTCCGACATGCGTAGACGAGGATAGCGCCGGATTGTTCTCGCCTCATTCTCAGGTACATTGCGCGCCAGAAATGTGGCCGGGCCTGTTTAGGATTGCGGGAGTTGGAAATATTGGTTGGCGAGCCCTGTTGCCACTGTGGTCTGCGGGCAATCGGTTGTTGCACCAGAGAAAATTCGATTTGGTTTATATCTCGACTGCTCAATTTCCTTTGTTTCTGCTTGGGCGCATCTGGCAGCGACGGTTCGGAGTGCCCTATGTTTTGGATCTTCACGATCCTATGTACAAAGAGGGTACGCGGCACCCAGTTTGGGACAAACCCCGTCTCAAACACCGGGTAAGCAACGCTCTCGCCAAGCGCGTGGAAGCCAACGCCGTCGAGTCGGCGCGGGGATTGATTGCTGTTTCCCCCAACTACATCGATATTCTACGCCAGCGTCACGAAGCAAAACAGCCAGCCTGGCTAGGACCGGGACGTTGTGAGGCAATCCCGTTTTCGGCTCTGCCGCGGGATCTTTGTGAAGCGGCTGTTGGCTTAGCGCTCCCAGCCGAAAAAAATGGACCGCCCTACAGTATTGTTTATGTCGGCGTCGGCGGTTCTGTAATGGCGAAATCCTTTACTTTGTTCAGTCGAGCGCTGGCGGGGTTGCGAATGCGCTCAGGCAAGGTGTGCGAAGGAATTCGCATAGAACTTTTCGGTACGATGCTCGGATGGCAGCCGGGCGAAGCCCGCGTTCTAGGGGATATTGCTACAAAGTGGGGCATCGGCGATCTGGTTCGCGAAGAGCCCGGCCGATTGTCGTACCGGCGTTCTCTTAAGCTACTGCTCCAAAGCGATGGCGCGCTCATCTTCGGCGTCGAGGACGCTGGGTATATGCCATCAAAGCTGTTTAACTATGCCCTTTCGGGCAAGCCGTTGTTGGCTACTCTGCATCGCGAAGGGCCCGCCTTTTCACAGTTTCAGAGCCTTTCGGATTTGGGGCATGCTCTTTGGATCGGGCAAAACGAAGACATGCCTCTTGAGGAGGCCATGAGCGTGTTGGAGACTTTCCTTCGCGAGGTCGTCGCGCGAAGAGTTTTTGACCGTGGCACCGGTATTACTCCCTATTTGGCGCCGGCGATGGCACGGCGTCACGCGAACTTGTTCGAAGCATGCCTTTGAGGTGACCGATTACTTTCTACGGAATCGATTGTTCGTCATCGCCGGTGGTATGGTGAGCGTTCTATTCGGCCATCCAAGCGGTAACCCGAATTCTCATAATGCGGCACTCGCACATTTTGAGGCCCATCAGTTGGAAGCATTTTGTGTTCCCTGGATGCCTTCTCGGCTGAGCCTGCAACTTCTTGACCGTGTCGCTCCCCTTCGGCCGATGGCGAGACGCTTAAGGCGCAGACACTTCGACGCGCTTGCAGACGCTCCCAAGATTCAGGGCCGGCTGGCGGAGGTGCGTCGGCTGATGACACGTGGATTCGGAGGGGGCGACGAGGCACTATCCTACCAAGCCAATGACTGGCTCATGAGCACTATGCGCCGCGAATGTCGACGTAGCAGTGTACGCGCGGTTCACGCGTACGAAGATTGTTCACTCTGGCAATTTCAAGAGGCCAAGCGTCTGGGAAAGGCATGTATTTATGACATGCCGATTGGGTACTATTCCGCATGGGAGCAGACACAGGCGGACCTAGCGCGACAATTTGTCGACTGGCTTCCCGCCGGGGAGCTGCCGTCCAGCCGCTACGTGCGTCCCCAGCAAAAACAGGAGGAAATGGAACTCGCTGATCTGGTTTTAGCGCCAAGCACCTTCGTCGCGAATACCGTTCGAGCGTTCCATCCGAACAAGGCGCTAGCCTTGGCGCCTTACGGCGTCGACCTTGAATTCTGGCAGGCGGGCGTGCGGAATAAGGGATCAGAAGTGTTGCGCTTCATTTATGCCGGACAGATCTCGCTACGTAAAGGCATTCCGAGCTTGCTGCAGGCCTGGGAGAACGCCGGATTGGGGTCTGCGGAACTACTGCTTGTAGGTTCCTGGCGTTTGAGCAGGAACAAGAAGGCTTCTTTGCCGCGCGGAGTCGTTTATATCCCGGCCTGTTCTTCAGAAGCACTTCGTGATCGTTATCGACATGCCGACGTGTTCGTGTTTCCCTCTTTCTTCGAAGGATTTGCGCTGGTGCTACTGGAGGCCATGGCATGCGGACTACCCGCGATCGCCTCTGCAGCCACAGGTGGTGCCGATGTGCTGACCGAGGCGTCCGGGCGTGTGTTACCGGTCGGGAATCTGGACCTGCTAATCGACGCGTTGCGATGGTTCGACCAGAATCGGGACCGCCTGCCCGCGATGAGCCGTGCGGCACGGAAACAGGCGGAATTGTGTACTTGGGAGCGCTACCGTGGCACCGTCACAGAAGCAACAGCCGGGTTTCTGTAATCCTTTTTATTTTGAGGGGCTATTGCGGCTGTCGTATGCTAGCTGTATTCGGAAACAGCCCGCCAGGATCCACGTTTACGAATCGGTCACCTAAATTTCGATATTTTCTTTGGGCTCTGGCCCGTGGGGACAGGAGCGACCGTTCATGTCCTAGTTGTAGTGGTGTCCAAGTTTGTACCGTCCGGCGAAAGTTCCTGGTAACAGCTTTACTAGAGTGCCAGAACTGTGGATTACGATTTCGGGTTCCGAAGGATACGTCCACCAGATCAAGGCATTTTTATCAGGAGGATTACGAGCAGGGCTTCACGACGGATGTTCCTTCGGACGAACAATTGAAAGAGATGCTATCGTGCCGCTTCAAGAATACGGTTAAAGACTACCGAACATACATTACCGTACTGCAGGCCATCGGCATTGAGCCAGGCAGGACGGTTCTTGACTTCGGGTGTTCGTGGGGTTATGGGAGTTGGCAACTTCGGGAGGCTGGCTTTAAGGTTTACTCTTATGAAGTCAGCAAAAGCAGAGCGGAATTTGCCCGTAGGAAATTGGGATGCTCAATCGTAGGGGACGAGCTCGACTCTGAACCTATCGACTGCCTTTTTAACGCACATGTATTGGAACACTTGACGGATCCCAATTTGCTCTGGCGCGTTGCCGAACGAGTCCTAAGTCCGAATGGTATCATTGTATGTTTCTTCCCAAACGGCGATTCGAGACTAGAAGCGCAGTATGGGAGTAGACAGTATCATCAGCTTTGGGGACAAGTTCACCCTTTGTTAGTCGGACCCGAGGCGGCGACGTTTATGGCAAAGCGCCATGCCTACGCGCCGGTTGTGCACAGTTCACCATACGACCTGCAGCTAGTCCAGGCAAACGCCCCGAGCGACCACTTGATCGGTCAGGAACTCCTATTGATTGCACGCAAGACGCATGGGGGGAGCAAGCCGTCATAAGGAGACAATAATGCCTTTTCCTTCTGAAATGAATTGGTTTCTATGCGATTGGCAATCCTGAGCACACACCCCATCCAATATCACTCAGCGTGGTTTCGGGCGTTGGCTGCGTGTCCGGAATTGGATTTTCGCGTCTATTATTGCCACCAAGCGACACCTCGGGAGCAGGCAGGCGCTGGGTTTGGGGTGGAATTCGATTGGGATGTGCCTTTACTTGAAGGATACCGCTACACCTTTCTGAACAACGTTGCCGATTCGCCAGGCCACGGGAGATTTGGCGGGTTTGATACGCCCGAAATTAAGGACATCATTCGACGTCGCGAATACGATGCGGTGTTAGTGAACGGTTGGCATTACAAGAGCGCGTGGCAAGCCATCTGGGCCTGCTGGCAATCAAGAGTGAAACTCATGGTGAGAGGTGACTCCCATTTGCACACGCCGCGAGGCATCGCGAAGCGAGCTGTCAAATCTTTCACATACCGACGTTTCATTCCGCGGTTTGACGCCTGTTTGGCGGCCGGCCAGTGGTCTCGGGAGTTTTTTTTGCATTACGGTGCCCTCCCGGAACGCATTTTTTTCGTACCGCACGCTGTAGATAGCGGAAGATTCCGGATCGAGGCAGAGTCTCTTGAACCGCGGCGATCCGAACTGCGGAAGGAAAAGGATCTGGGCGAGACTGCGATAGTGTTCGTCTTCTCGGGAAAGTTCATTCCCAAAAAGCGACCTCTGGATTTCGTATGTGCGATTGAACGGGCCGCGCGACGCAATCCCCGGATCGAGGGTCTGATGGTGGGAGATGGTCCGCTACGTCCTCGGTGTGAGGAGTTCGCGCAAGAGCGGAGGGTACCGATTCGGTTTACCGGATTTTTGAACCAGTCACAGATTACCAAAGCGTACGTTGTTTCTGACGCGCTTGTGCTTCCCTCAGATGGAGGAGAAACATGGGGTCTGGTTGTAAACGAAGCAATGTCTTGCGGCCGACCATGTATAGTGAGCGATCGAGTCGGGTGCGGCCCTGATCTAGTTGTTCCGCAGGAGACCGGGTCTATATTTCCGCTTGGGGATGTGGACGCATTGTCGAATTCGATGCTTCATTTGGCAGGAAGTCCTAAGCGCATGATTTCAATGGGTCTTGAGGCCCAGAGCAGGTTGAGAAACTATTCTGTCGAAACGGCAGTTGATGGCATTATCCAGTCGCTAGCGGCGACACTGGATCCCAGAGTGTTGCATGCAAGTGCTTAAGATCGCGAATAACCCGAGAAGCCGGCCTGTGCTGCTGTATGCGGGCGTCCCGCTAGTCATTACTGCGGTTCTTTGGGCTACTAGTCTTTACGACGTAAGCCTGCCTCAGGCCATTGCTGCGTTCATCCTCTGTTGGATTCCATGGGCTGCATACCGGGAATGGGTCAGGGGAACTCGAGAGAAGATTCCGCTCTTCGTTCTGATTGGTATCATGTACTGGATGGCCTACGCTATTCCGCTATTTTGGCTCAGGCACGACATTACTCTGGTCACCGGGAGACATCAACTGTCGGAGAACGCTATAACACAGTCCCTTTACTTGGTCGTTTTCGGGCTGGCTGCGTTGAGGATTGGCATGGCGGCCAGTGAGCGCTTGCGCTTCATGAATTTTTTCAGGCTAGACATCCATCGCAATCCAGGACGATGGCATTACTTGAGATTTGTATTGCTCGCGGCGGCATTACTGAAAATTGCTGTGCCGTTGAGTGTGCTTGGCGGTGGAGGCCGCCAGTTCCTAGCCATTCTTGAGACGATTATTCCGTCGGTGGCGTTTGTAATTCTCCTACGATGTTACCTACACGGGATGGCAATTCCGGTCGATAAGATATTACTGGCAGGCTATGCCGGAATAGCGTTGGTCGCGGGCATCTCTTCAGGGTGGCTGGGAAGTTTCGTCGGCCTGGCTATCATGGCTACGGCGGTTTATGTATACGAAAGGAGTAAATTCCCAGTCGTGGCCATCATGATAGGTATTCCTATTGTTCTTTTCCTGCAGCCCGGCAAAGAGAAGTTTCGCCTACAGTATTGGCGTGCTGGCGCTTCGGAGAGCTACGTCGAGCGATTCAACTTTTGGATGGGGAGCTCTGGGGATGAATGGGGAAAGGTTCTGTTGAATGCAGACGAGGAGCAAGCGAGAAATTTGGCCAGTGAGACGTTAGGGCGACTCTCGTTGCTGCAGCAAACAGCGAATGTGGTGGAATCAACACCTGAGCATGTTCCGTATCAGAAAGGGCGACTGTATTCGTATATGCTGGTCACATTCGTTCCACGGCTTTTTTGGCCTGACAAACCTTCCGTCAATGAGTCGAACAGGTGGTACCAAGTCGCATACGGATTGACAATGCGCCAAGACTTGAACGGCGTATCGATTGCCGTGGGCTACTTGCCTGAGAGTTACATAAACTTTGGCTGGGTTGGGCCGCCCGTGGTGATGGGTTGCTTAGGAATACTGCTAGGTTCGTTCGACAAGATGTTTCTGCGTCCCAGTTCGGGGCTGCTGTTGAACAGCATTGGTGTGAGTCTCCTACCTGGTCTATTGCCCGTGGATGCACAGCTAGCGCAGTACTTTGCAGGTGTAGGGCAGCAAGTCGCAGTCGCATTGATTACATTGGCTCCCATGTTTGACCTTCACCGTAATGGATCCTATCGAGGAACGCGATCCTTCTTGGCTGCCAGGACCGATCAGAAAGAGCGACCGGTGCTGAGTGGAAATCGCTTGTGAGGAAGATTTCTCAATTCGGTGTTGATATCAAAATGAGCGAATCTTTGCCTTGGTCCACTGCGACAGGAGTGGGGGGAACACCCTGCAAGAATTTGCTTTCAAGATCTTCATTTGAGGTCGCTCCCCTTTTAAAGTTCGATTGATGGGCAAACATAGGCGGACAGAATCGCTTCCATGCACTGACTAGGATCTGTAGGGTATAGGCTTCTCGACGGGCACCTGAAGCCGACATCCATTGCAACTAACTATATCGTGCAGTTCCGTGCTGTTCGCAAGCACATCCCTCCCAAACGAGTTTTACCGAGGCAGGGTGGATGTGGATTATTTTTGCTGCCGACAATCCGAACTGAAGAAGCAATGAAGTGGATTTTATCCATCATCGTACTAACAGCGGCCTCATGTGCAGTCGCCCAGGAGCCAAGACCCCGTGTTCCCGACACACCGAGGACAGCCCAATCGCAGAACGCTGCTGGCCAGCCGCCTCTCTATCAGACTAAAGCCGTCCTTAACGCCCGAGAATACGGAGTCACGTGCAGCGGAACGACCGACGACACGATGCCTATGCAGAATGCAATTAATGCCGCTTGCAATGCAGGTGGTCGTGGAAAGACCCTCATACTGCCTAACTCTTGCACTGTTAAGCTCACGAGAACGCTGAATGTTGTGAAGTGCTCGGGAATCACCGTAGATGGCAGCCAGTCTCAAGGGCAAGCGACTATCGGCGCAGCAGGGGGAGAGGGATCGGGAAATGCGGCCCTTCTCTGGTATGGTGCGCTCGGGGGAACGGTCCTTAACATCAATCAAACCCGGGACTCGGTATTCAGGAACTTAACCGTTCTTGCCAATGCCTCTAATTACAAAGCATCCGGCGCGAACATCGGCATCCTGATCGACGAAATCGCACCAGTCACGAACATCGTGACTAACAACCATTTCGATAATCTGCAGGTGGTTAACTACGCGGCGAACTCCGGTTATATCGGAATTGACATTTGCCCCAAAGCACCAGGGAATTGCGAAGCACAAAATTTTGACCGTCTGTTTCTAACATGTGGCTCCGGTACTCCGACCGCAACGAGCAATGGGACGGGTATAAAGTATGAAGTCGTCGGTGGAGCGGAGCCATACTATGAGTACATTCATTGGCTTGAGGATACGAACTGTAGCAAAGGGATTGATATCGAAGGCGGCTTTAATATTGATATAGACGGTGGGCTGATGGGAGACAACTATACGGATTTACAGGTGAACGCTGGGCGATTGCTGCGTTATGGGAACTTTCGCAGCGAGAACGGCGTCGCACAAATTGTTATTGGGAACGTCTCTTTTTCAGGAATGGTTGACCTCACTCTTGAAAGTCTGTCCTTTTCGGGATTGACCGACAGCACAACGACAATCTCTTATCGTTACTCGAATACAGGTGGCCTCGTCCGACTGATAAAGAACGAATGGGATAACAATTCTACGATCACGCCGTTTGGGTCGACGGGAAGAGGAACTTTCGTTGGAGTTTTGGACTCCCAAGGGAATACCTACCCCAACACTACTAATTGCATCGCTGCGGCCTTTGGATCCAGCGGCGTAATGTATAGCAGTCTGAACGATCAACCGACTGGCGGGAATTGCAACTATGGCGGGATGCATTTGGGCAGACCCACTGGGTCTCTCCGAATCGACCCTACTGTCTTCCGCAATTTGCCGCGTTGCGCAACGGGGACACAAGGAATGCTAAAACCCGTCTCGGATTCCACGACAAACTCTTGGGGCGCGCCTATCACCGGTGGCGGATCAGATCACGTGCTCGCCTATTGCGACGGGATCAACTGGACAGTGGCCGCCAAGTAAAATTTCTCGACATCGACTGAGTCCGGTCAAGGAAAAGGCATCGCGCCGGTACACCGCTCTAGCTAGATCTTGTTCCGAGCAGAGTTCGCACAGCGGCGACGATCTGACGACTCATTGCGCATTCGGTCATCTGGCGCAGGCTGGTCAATCAACCGAGAACTCACATTGCGATTGGTACTGCAAATGGGGGCACTTCAAGACGGGGCCCTTCGTTCGTGAGAGGATGGGACTGACCGAAGCAGAATAGGTGCAGCAGGTCGGCATCGCTTGGGATCTGGCTTCCCGGAAGCATAGCCGCGAATTGTTTTGATGACGGTAGAAGGAGAAGCTGGGTTGTGGTAGAACATGTTGCATCGACCGATGGATGCTCCGAGCGGGTATGTTGGTCCTCGAAACCAAACTCTCGCTTAAGAGTGATGCGCAGATATCGGCGAGTCGAATTCAGGAAACGACCAAGATGACACCTCGCGAGAGGTGGACAGTGTGGATGCAAACCGATCCGGAGAGATGTTTTCGGGGAATTCGCGGCAAATGGAAATGTTGAAGCTCTACAATAGAACCGTCAAGTTAACGGCAGAGTATCGGAACCCGGAGAAAGGAGAGATCCTTGCTACACCAGCGCCAGAAAGACATTCTATTCTTGATGATATCTAAGGCCACGCTCCCTGGTTATTGGTTTCACAGGTTTGTCATCCATCCGAGGTCCAGGAACGGCTCGGGATTACATCTGCACTTAGGCTGTGGCCCCAAGTACCTGCAAGGTTTCGTAAACATTGATGCGAATCCACTTCGAAAAATTGACCTGTGGTTGGACGTTAGGAATGGGCTTCCCTTCCGCTCTGACAGCGTGGATTCCATATATTCTACACACGTGTTGGAGCATCTTTATCCCGATGAACTTAGGAACGTGCTCTGCGAATCTGCTCGGGTTCTGAAAAGAGGTTGCGGAATGCGCATCGTCGTGCCGAGTTTGTCGAATGCGATTCTTGCTTACAATCACAAGAACGTCGCGTGGTTTAGTCAGTTCCCCCGTCATTATGAATCTCTTGGAGGTAGATTTTCCAACTTCATCTTTTGCGATGGCCAACACAGGACCGCATTCGATTATGACTATATGCGCGAAATGCTCAGTACAGCAGGTTTTTCGGAAGTAGTGGAAGTTCGGGAAGGCGAGAGTAGGCTTTACGGTGCAAACGTACCTTGCTACGAATTGGAAGATGGCTCCAATTCGCCTCACTCTCTATATATCGAAGCATTTAGGTAGGGCGGCTTTCGGGGCCGCCCTGCATTTTGGGCGGGCGAGCTGGTACTTGCCTTGTATGCAAGGCTGTACGTTTCAATCAGCATTGGCTCGACCTTCCAGCTCAGGTGAACGAAAACGCGCAAAACTCTGACGCAGCGGTTTGGTCCGGCGTCTGGTCCAGCGCAGCCTTCACCGTTACGAAGGCCCAACCGGGGATTGGTGGCTTTTCTTAGAAACCACCTGAGGGGAGACAGACGTATTTCTTTTTCGCAGATCTGCGCGAGGGATGTCTTTGGCAACTGCCTCGCATACAGACAGCTGCGGTGACAGCGCTCGACGTAAGCGGCTAGCGAAGTGCTCCTTCAGAAAGACTGCATTTACCCGGGCCGCCGCGGCCCTTCCCAACGTTTGCGCGTGCTGCGGGCTACCTAAAAGAGGGATGGCGGCTTCCGCGATGCTCTCCCTCGAAAGGTCCTTAGCGACTACGGCGCCCGTGCCGGGTGGAAAGAGCTCTTCTGTGACGGTGCCAGCTAGTCCCAATACAGGTACCCCGAAGCTGGCCGCCTCGACTCCGGCCAGTCCGTATCCTTCCTGCTTGGATGGATAAAAAAGCATTCGACTGGAGCGATACATCTGATCGCGCTGCGCGTCACCGATCCAACCGAAGAATTCGACTCCTGTCAGGTGCTCCGCTTTTACTCTGTTCTCTAAGCGGTGCTTATCGTTACCAGTCCCCACGATGATTAGCTTCGCATCGGGAACGGAAGATTTTATGAGTGGCCAGGCATCCATGACAGAATCATGGCCCTTGAGGCGCTCGGAGTCGGCCATTCGGCCGACAATCAGGCCGACCGGAGGATTACAGCCGACGTTCGTGATTTCATTCTGTCGCTCGACGCCAAGCCATGTAACTTCCACTTTCGGCAACCACGGATTGAAAACGCGGGTTTCGTTTTCCGTCGTGGCCGAGTTCACGAGGAGCAGGTTCGCGCCTAAAAGTGCTTCTCGGCGCCGACCGACGACAGGCTTCCAAACTTCTATACCATGCAAGAACACAGCATAAGGAATGGGCCGTAGACGGGGTATGATGGCGTGCAAAATCGCGAGATCGACATGGTCATAAAGAACAAAGTCGGGAGTCGTCAGACTGCCCCAGAATGCCCTTCCCACAGCTGCCGGGATGCGTGCAAATCGGGGCCAAAAGGCGTGGTGTTCCCACACCGATATATCGGAATCCTTTTCCAGTGCCGAGACGATCAGATCAGCAACCACGCCAATGCCGCCGTGCCTGGTTCCGAGTCCGGAGGTGACTAGAGCGATTTTAGGACGCACGGTAGCCCTGCTGAGTTTCGGAAACATTAGTATCATCTTCTAGCGACAAATTGAAAGGGCTTTTGTAGGTTTTTTGGACTCTCGACCCGCCTTTATGAAGGTCTTGCATGTGGTGCCGTCGTTCCACCCCGCCTATTCTTACGGCGGCCCGATTCGCTCCACATTCGAGCTCTGTCGAAATGCTGTGGAATTGGGCTGCGAGGTCCGGGTTCTGACCACGGACGCGAATGGCTTAGATCGTGTTCTGGACGTGGACAAAAACAAGGAGGTCGAACTCCCAGAGGGGTTTCGCGTTCGCTATTGTCCGCGCCGGCAACGGCATTCAGTTTCACCAACCCTGATGCGGTTACTCCCCACATATATGCGGTGGGCTGATGTTGTCCACCTCACGGGAGTTTACAACTTTCCAACCTTCCCAACTATCTTTTGGAACCGTTTATTGCACAAGCCGCTGATCTGGTCACCGCGAGGAGCTCTTCAGCGCTGGGAAGGCTCTTCACGAATCGGCCTAAAGGGGCTTTGGGATTTTCTGTGGTATCACACGGCGGATCGTGTGGAATTGACGATGCACGTTACATCAGAACAGGAAAGCCGCGAGACTCTGGCTCGTTTCCCGAAATTGCGCATGGCCACGATTCCCAACGGAGTGGATGTCCCAGTCGACCTCCATCGAGTCGAGCGAAATGGAGAGCTCCGATTGCTTTTCATCGGACGCTTGGATCCGAAGAAGGGAATTGAGGCGTTGCTGAAAGCCAGCAGTCTCATCGATTTAGCACCTCCGTGGCGCCTTGCGATCGCGGGATGGGGGCAACCCGAGTATGTCTCGCATCTCAAAGATCAAATCCAAGCGCTGGGATTGGGTGGACGAGTGGAGATGTTGGGACCAGTTTTATCGGAACAAAAAAAGGGACTGTTCGAACGTTCTGATGTCGCGCTTGTGCCTTCTTACACCGAGAATTTCGCTATCGTGGTAGCCGAGGCTCTCGCCCATGGAGTTTCAGTGATTGCTAGTAAGGGAACTCCCTGGAGCCGCTTGGAAGATATGCGGTGTGGCTTGTGGGTCGACAATGATCCTGAAAGTTTGGCCGATGCAATTCGCAACATTAGCACCATGCCGCTGCAGGATATGGGGCGGAGAGGACGAGAATGGATGCAGAGAGAGTTTTCCTGGCGTTCTGTAACTAACCAGATGCTGGCCTTGTATCAGGAGTGTGCTCGGCGCTATCGTAGCAGATGAATTCATTGATCGAATATCGGTAACGTCGAGGAGTGATCGAATGTGCGGAATTGCTGGAATCGTGGGTGCACTATCACGTAGGCAAGTGGATGGGCCTCTACGATCAATGCTCGACGCACAGTTTCACCGCGGTCCGGATGACGGCGGCTTGACCGTGATACCTGTTCGCGGCGGAACGGTTGGCCTCGGAAACCGACGCCTAGCCATCCAAGACCTATCTCCCTTGGGCCACCAGCCGATGGTTAACCAAGCCACCGGCGACATCCTTGTTTACAACGGTGAGATCTACAACGCTCCTGCTCTCCGTGATCTGCTGAGGACGGAGGGTCTTGAATTCCAGGGCCATAGCGACACGGAGGTCCTCATGCGTGCTTATGAGCGCTGGGGAACCGAATGTCTGACTCGCCTTCGAGGAATGTTTGCCTTCGCTTTATGGGATGCTCGTCGCTCACGCCTGGTGATTGCGCGGGATCCCATGGGAATCAAACCGCTGTACTATGCGGCCAAAAAGGACAGTTGGTTTGTTTTTGCTTCCGAAGTGCGAGCTCTACTCCAAAGCGGCTTGCCGGATTCTCGCATTGACCCTCGCTCGCTGGCTGGATATTTGGCATATGGCGCTGTTCAGGAGCCGCTCACGATCTACGATGGCATATTTTCCCTGCCTCGCGGTTGCTGGCAGGAACGGGATGATCTTGGGAATGTCGTGGCGGGAGGAAGATACTGGCAATTTCCATTGCCAGAGGAGTCGCAGCGCGGGCGTCCTCTAACAGATCTCGTAGAAGAGGGTCGCGGAATACTGCAGGAATCGGTGCGTCGGCATCTACTCAGCGATGTGCAAGTCGGTCTCTTCCTGAGTTCAGGGCTGGATTCGACCGCGTTGCTGGGGCTCACTCCCGAAAAACACAACCTCGACGCCTTTACAGTGTCGTTCCCGGACCATCCTGAGTATAACGAGGTTCTGGCGGCTAGAGTCGCGGCGGAACGTTTCGGCGTGCGTCATCACGAATGTCCAGTTAGCGACAATACTGCCTTGAACTGGATTCACAAAGCTTTGGAATCTATGGACCAGCCCTCGATGGATGGCTTCAATTCCTATATTGTATCCCGCGCAGTCCGTGAACACGGGATCGCAGTAGCCCTTTCCGGGCTGGGTGGCGATGAAGTTTTCGGAGGCTACGAACTATTTCATCGTGTGCCCCGAATCTACAACGCTCTGTCTTGGCTCATTCCTTTTCCGGAATCAGTGCGTACTACTGCTGCTTGGCTCGCTACGGCATTCACGAACGACACCGTCAGACAAAAAGCCCATGAGATGGCTAAAGTTAATCCAGGATTGATTGGGCTGTACTTCCGTCAGCGTCGCTTGATCGGCGACTCCGCGTTGGAAGCATTTGGCTTTCAGGCCGAAACGCTCTGTTTGTCAGAAGACTTTCAGGTTCCGGAACTGCAGTATGAGGGTTGTTACACTCCGGCTGATTTGTTGGCTTCCGTGGCCCGACTGGATGCTGCATTTTACTTGAAGAACATTCTGCTGCGGGACAGCGACGTCTTCGGGATGGCAAACTCGTTGGAAATTCGTGTTCCCTTTCTCGACCTCGACCTGATTGAATGGGCATTTCGATTGCCTGGGGATGTCTTGCTGCCCAAGGGTGCTCCTTTGAAGTATCTGTTGCGAAAGATCTGCGCTGAGGTCTACGGGCAATTGCCTGTCGCGTCTTCCAAACGGGGCTTCGTGGTTCCGATCTCCTCTTGGCTGCGGGGGCCCTTGCGTGAGGTCATGGAAGTGAGTCTTGGCACGCTGCGCGACTCGGGATTGCTTGACACAACTGGAATCGACGATGTGGAGGAAATCTTCCGTCGCGAGCCAGACAGCCCGGCCTGGTCACGATTGTGGGCTCTGGTTACTCTCGGGTTCTGGCTTGGGGCGCAGCATGCAGCGGCACCAGGTATGAAGCCAATGGCTCATTCCAGCGCAGAGTTGATTTCCGAAGCACAAAAGTGCATACCAAGATCGGACATGCAAGGAACTGGCCAGACTATCCCGCTCTGAGAGCCCGTCCTCGCGTTGGCAGTCATCGGATCTCCGTAGACGGCATAAATTTTAGCACTCCGGGTGCTGCCTTGACGACCTCGTTGCGTGTCTTATAATTAGCGCAGGTCACGTCCCGACGTGCGAAATAGATATTGATTCTTGTCGATTTCGGTCTTGGTTCCTGAATAAAACTCAACATGCAAAATCTGGCGGACACTCGGACGGCACCCTCGCGCAGCACAAACTCCGATTCCATTGCTGTCACTGTCGTTATTCCGACACGAAATGAGGCACGTCACCTAGCGCGCTGTCTAGACGCGGTGCGTCGCTTTTCCGAAGTCTATGTAGTGGATTCGCACAGTACGGATTCAACTGTCGAAATAGCGCGTGCTTATGGCGCGGAAGTGTTGCAGTTTGACTACCATGGAGGCTGGCCTAAGAAGCGGCAATGGGCGCTCGATTCTCTTCCGTTCGAGAACGATTGGGTCTTGCTGTTGGATGCTGACGAGGTTTTGACGGCGGATTTGTGTAATGAGATTGGAGAGGCCATTCGCGCTCCTAATCTCATAGGGTACCGGGTGTTCCTCCGGATCAGTTTTCTTGGAAGGGAACTTCGATTTGGAGGAAACGGTTTCTGGAAGCTGTTTCTTTTTCGACGCGGCAAAGGACACTTCGAATGCCGCTTGAGAGATCAAGATCCCTCGATGAGTGATATCGAGGTTCATGAGCACGTAGTCGTGGACGGTCGTGTTGGCAAACTGCGGCATGCTCTGCCCCACCACAATGTTGAAACTCTTGACCGGTATTTGACGAAACACAATGAATATTCAAACTGGGAAGCGAGGGTTCTTTCGCAGGCGGCGGAGCAAGCTGATGAATTGCCTCCCGCATTGTTTGGGAATCAGGCGCAGCGCAGAAGGTGGCTAAAGAAGCGCTATTTTGGGCTGCCGGGCTCGCCGGTCTTTTTCTTCTTGTACAAATACATATTACGTTTGGGTTTCTTGGACGGAGTGCCAGGTTTAATCTACTGTGCTCTCCAGTCGACACATTTTTTCCACATCAAAGCGAAAATCTATGAAATAAAATGCGTCGCGAGATCTATAAGGTAGAAGAATTGCAACCGTTTCACCATATCCACACAAGTCCAGTCAGCAGGCGCAAGCTAGCAGTTGGTCGCTTGAAAATCATAGGAACAAATACGGATTAGGGTGGTGCCGCTGCCGCTTCAACCGCAGAAAGCAAGCATTGGAAACAGAGATGAAAATTCTCGGGCTTAACGCGTTCCACGGCGATGCATCAGCCGCGTTGCTGCGCGACGGACAGCTTGTGGTTGCGTTGGAGGAGGAAAGGCTGAATCGCATCAAGCACTGGGCGGGACTCCCAGTTGGTGCGGCGAAAGCATGTCTCGAAGGCGCACAACCAGACTATATCGCGATTTCGCGCAATCCCAAGGCTCATCTGACGGACAAACTGGTGCGGGCGGCACTGCGGCCACACCGCTGGTTGAGACTCAGTTCCCGTGCCGTCAACAGCATGCGCATCGCCCAAGTAGGCGAGTTGCTTTCGGCTGAGGGAATTGTGGCACAGCAGACGCGACAGGTGAACTTCGTCGAGCATCACCGGGCGCATCTGGCCAGTGCATTTTTCGCGTCGCCTTTTGAGGAGGCTGCCGTTATCTCCATCGATGGCTTCGGTGATTTCAGCAGCGTGATGTGGGGGGTGGGGAAGGCAAATCAGATAGACGTACGAGGCTCCGTCTCCTTTCCGCATTCGCTGGGAATTTTTTATACCGCGTTCACCCAATTCCTCGGCTTCGCCAAGTACGGCGACGAGTACAAGATGATGGGACTGTCCGCCTATGGGGAGCCTCGGTTTGCTGAACAGGTGAGGCGCGTGGTCCGCACGGAGGGAGATCAGTGCCGGCTGAATCTGGACTACTTCACCCACCACAGTAAAGGCGTAGAGATGACTTGGTATGGCGGGGAACCGGTGCTGGGCACTGTGTTTTCGCCTAGGATGGTGGAGGAGTTTGGCGATCCGCGGACCCCGCGGTCCGAGATCCACCAGAGGGACATGGACCTGGCAGCTTCCGTGCAGCTGGTGCTGGAGGAGAATTACTTCACCCTGTTGAATTTTGTCCAGAAGCAGACGGGTAAGGCCGTGGTTTGCTTGGCAGGTGGCGTGGCGTTGAATTGCGTGGCCAACGGCATGATCTTTGAGCGTACGAACTTCCGGGACGTGTACGTGCAGCCGGCGGCGCACGACGCGGGGACCTCGATTGGCGCAGCGCTGTATGTTCAGCATCAAGAGCTGAATGTGCCTCGGTGCTTTGAGATGCGCCATGTGTACTATGGTCCCGAGTACACGGACAGTGAGATCCTCCGCGATTTGGAGGCCGTCGGATGCAAGTACCACAAGGTCCCGGAGGAGGATCTGATTGGCAATACGGTGGAGGCAATTGCCCGGGGGAAGATTGTGGGTTGGTTCCAGGGCCGCATGGAGTTTGGGCCGCGTGCGTTAGGGAACAGAAGCATTCTTGCGGACCCACGCCGCAAGGATATGAAAGAAATTCTCAACAGCCGCATCAAGTACCGTGAGCCATTCCGGCCGTTCTGCCCGTCGATTTTGGCGGAAAGGGTAGGTGAGTATTTCGAGACGGACTACCCATCGCCATTCATGGTGATGGCATACAAGATCAAGCCAAAGCAACGCGACAGGATTCCAGCGGTGATGCACGGGGACGGGACGGGGAGGCTCCAGACGGTGGCACGTGAAGTGAATCCGCTGTATTGGAGGCTGCTTCACAAATTCGAGGAAGTGACAGGAGTGCCGGTGCTGCTGAACACGTCCTTTAATGAGAATGAGCCCATCGTCCAAACACCGGCCCAAGCGATCGACTGCTTCCTGCGAACGCGGATGGACGTGCTGTCGATCGGTGGATTCGTATTACACAAGGAAGAAAACGTTAATCTGAGCGAGAATCGGACAGCATTTGCGGAGGTGGAGAGAGGTTGAGTGCATTATTTCGACTGCGGCAGGCCCCGGTGCAGCCTTTGCTCAAGAGGTTTTATAGAAGTGTTACCCTCGGGAAACACTGCGGTTCTGTTTGAAGTATTAGCTAAGCGTCCCAGCAATCATGAACATCTTGCTTCTGAACCAAGCCTTTTATCCGGACGTAGTCTCGACCGCACAGCATGCGGCTGACTTGGCAAGGGGCTTGACGCAGGCTGGACACGAGGTCACGGTCGTGTGTAGTTCCCGAGGCTACGACGATCCGCATATTCGGTTTCCCAAGCGGGAGAATTGGAACGATGTCAATATCCTCCGCATACGATCGACTGGATTCGGCAAGGCCTCGAAATGGCGCCGCGCAAGCGACTTCGGCACATTCATGGCAATCTGCGCCCTTCGTTTGTGGTTACTGCCGCGCTTCGATGTTGTAGTGGCAATGACGTCTCCGCCCCTCATTTCTTTCCTTTCGAGCTTAGCCGTGCCCAGCAGAGCGACCAGCCTCGTATTCTGGTCCATGGATCTCAATCCGGATGAGGCTATTGCTGCCGGATGGCTATCGGAAAAATCACTCGCTGCACGTGTATTGTCACGCATGATGTTGTACAGCATGAAACGGGCTGCGGTCGTTGTTGCCCTCGATCGGTTTATGAAAGACCGTATTCAGGCGAAGGGCATCCCCGCGGAAAAAGTTCTGGTTGTGCCGCCCTGGTCACACGATGACCGCGTCAGTTTCGATCCAGCGGGCAGGGAAGAGTTCCGTGCCAACTATAAGCTCTCGGATAAATTCGTCGTTATGTATTCGGGGAACCATAGCCCGTGCCACCCATTAGAAACCCTCCTGCAAGCGGCGGAGCGGCTGGCGGAGAATGAGAGCGTTGCGTTCTGTTTTGTGGGAGGCGGAAGCGAATTTGTCAAGGTGAAGCAGCGTGCCCGGGACCGCGGTTTGCGCAATGTGGTGTGCATTCCTTACCAACCGATAGAGAGGCTATCGGGATCGCTGTCGGCAGCCGACCTCCACGTAGTCGTGATGGGGGAGCCGTATGTCGGCATTATCCACCCATGCAAAATTTACAACGTGCTCGCCGTGGAAAAACCACTCCTCTACATCGGGCCCAATGAGAGTCACGTGACAGACATCATTGGAGGATCTGGCGCCTATGTTTCGTCACACGGTGATGTCGAAGGAGTCGTAGCAAATATCCTGCGCGCAGTGAAAACCACCGCACATGATTTGCCGCGCGGGCTTGAAGTGCAAAAATTGTTTTCGAAAGATCGGCTCGTTCCGCAAATGATTAACGCCATTGAACAGAGTGACTGGCATGCAAAGTCAAATGGCCGCCGCTGAGCAGCATGATGAGGTTCTGTTCAGAATTATTCCCGGACTAACTGCGAAATTGCTTGTGGCGACTCCAAGTTTGACATCCACCACACAACTGACACCGCCAGCGGACTCGACACACAGGACTCTCTGCGGGAGACTGTCGTACGCCGTCGGCTGCGGCCCCATGCGGCGACAGATGGGGCGCCGCGGTCTCGTGATGCCTTCTCGCTAAGACCTTCAAGAAACTACCGTTGCTCTTTGGGCAGAAATGTGAAGAACCGTAGTAGCGAGTAGAGCAGTAGAGCAGCACCCCCGGAGCTCCATTGTGCATGAGGTGCTCTCAGAAACGGCACACCTGTGTGAGTCCTCTCAGTTTTGAAATCGGGCTTATGGCGAGAATTTGACTCCTACGGGCCGGAGGGGATTACTCGGAGCGGCGGCGGACCAGGATGAGGGCGCGGGGCGGTGCATTCACAAGTCGGCAGGCTCAAACGAACAAGAGATAGCCGCCGACTGTTCGCCCACCCAGGCACCGTGAACGAGTAGAAGGGAACACGGTATATCAGGGAATACGGTATATCGCGGTACTTGCAGCGATGCCAACCAGCGCACTAGCATTCAGCGCGGTCTTGATCGCACTACTGGGAATGAAGAGTATGTCCTCGTTCCGGACGGAAACATCGTGAGCCTTGCCACGTAGAAGTTTCTTCAGGTCTATGCGTTGCTCTTGGAACCCATTCTCACTACGACGAAGCAGTCTCGTCTTTCCGGCGGAGGCGATGTGAGTCGGACCCCCTGCTACCGCCACCACCTGCAAGACCGTGATTCCTCCCGTGGAATTTAGCACGTACCCACCCGGCCGAGTGACCTCCCCGAGCACGTAAACGATACCCGCTTTCGGAACTACAACGGTGTCGCCCGGCTGTAGCGCAACGTTGCTGGCGGCCATTTCCGCCGGATCTTTCGAGATATCGAGGGTCGTCGCGTCTTTCTGGTCACGGTGGGTGATCATGACCTTGTTGGCAGCTTTATCGGTGGGCCCGCCAGCAGCTTGCAGCACGTCATACAACCGGTGGGGGCCAATCGCGGAATAGAACCCGGGCTTGGCGACCTCGCCGGCGACCGAAAATCCACTGCTAGTGTATTCCTTAACGTACACCGAGACTTGCGGATCATTAACGATGTTATTCTGGCGCAACTTCTCTTCGATCGCCCCTTCGGCTTCGCTGCTACTGAGGCCAGCGATTTGAACGTAGCCGATCAAGGGCATCGAGATATTTCCACCGGCGCTGACGCGAGTGTGCTCCGAAAGATCGGGTGCCCCGTACACGGCGATCTCTACTTCATCGCCGGGGCCGATCAGCAGTGCGGAAGAGCCCTGTTGTGGCGGTGCTTTATCTTCTGGGGATCCGCTCGAGGTGGAGCTGACAGTTCCGGATAGTCCCTTGGCGGGGTCGGATTTGAGGCTGGCTCGCTGAGGCGCAGCACTGTTCTGTGCAGCGACCACTTGGAAGCACCCGAGAATGCCAGTGATAACCAACAAACCCAACAGGTGAAAGAGAGTACTCAAAAGGCGATGCATAACTTCACAGAATTGTAAGGCCTCGCGTTGCTTAGGCACAACCGCCGTTTGATACGGCCAGAATGACAGGTTTCAATTCCTGTCGACCGAGCAGATCCCGATGCCATACGCCTTGCGGAGTGCTCGGTTCCCGGCATACCTAGTCCGGGCAATGTCATTTTTCTTGTAACACCCTTCCGATCTCCTCGACCTTAAGAATTCTTACGCGGCAAGCTTATTTGAGTTCGTTCACAGGTAGCGCCCGAAATCCATTCGGAAGCGGAAATCCGTTTAGTGTGCGGCAGACGACCGCACCAGCGGCTACCCGTGATTTGCCGACTACGTTGCGCACGAAGTCGAGATTTACGGTATCCCCGACATCTGGCAGTTCCGTCCACTTCGCTTCAAACAGTTCCAGGCGCCCGCCCGTATCCACCACAAAGTCCACTTCGCGAGTTCGATCACGCCAGAAGAAGAGGCTGCCGGTGCGCCCTCCGCATCGTTCGCGGTCCCGAAGCTGAGCGAAAACGAACGTCTCCCAGACAGCCCCTACGGCCGGCGATTGCCGAAGAGCTTCCACGGACCGAATATTCAGCAGAGCACAAAGGAGACCAGTGTCAGCAAGATAAAGTTTGGGGCTCTTGACGATGGACTTGGTTCGATTGGAGAACCACGGCTCAAGCAATACGACCTGACCGGAAGCTTCCAGCATGGACAGCCAATGGTTCGCCGTTGAAGGAGCAATCCCAACATCCCGCGCTAGATCTGCTTTGTTCAACAGGTTTGCGGAACGGAGTGCGCAGGCGCGCAGAAATCTCTCGAAATCCCGGAGGCTGCTAACATTGGTTAGGGAGCGCACATCGCGCTCGAGATACGTAGCTAGATAGGAATTGTAAAAGGCTACCGCATCAATATCGGGGTTGGCGTACAACTCCGGGAAACCACCACGCACGACGGCTGTATCGATCCCTGTTTGCGGCAAGGCCGCTTGAATCTCAGCAAAGGAAAGGGTTTCAAGCTCCACGATGTCGGCCCGGCCTGCCAGCGATTCGGAAACGTTCTTCATCAGGGTGAACTTCTGCGAACCCGTAAGCAGGAATTGTCCGTTGCGTGTACGGTGGGCATCGACGGCCACCTTGAGGTGCCGGAACAAGCCGGGCGCATATTGGACCTCATCGATGAGGACGGGCGGCGGATGACGTTGGAGAAAAGCGCCCGGTTCCTTTTCCGCCTGCTCAGCCTCGTTGGGCAGGTCGAGGGAGACAAATGCATGTCTCGGGAACAAGCGCCGAAAGGTGGAGGTTTTGCCTGTCTGTCTGGCTCCGGTCAATACGACCACGGGCCGCGTTTTCACGGAGCGTTGCAGGCGGGGTTCAACCGCGCGTGGAATCCACATATGCAAAATATACGATAAAATCGCATAATATGCATTACCATTGGAGAGCTCCGTTGTCTCCCGGGCGGGACTTTCACCCGCAGTCGACCAGCGCCTTTTCACGGCGCACGTGAAATGGCGATTTTTCAACATTTGACGACTCGTAACGCCGTTACCTGCCTAGCCCTCATTGACTTGCCCTGACCTTGCGGCTAACGTTTCAGTCCAGCGATCAGTCATAACCTTTCGCGCTACCGGGTCGTCGAAAAGCTGGGTGGCGGGAGCATTCACGAGGAGGCGCGAGTTAAGTGGACCGAAGAACCTTCTTAAAGCGATCTGGTGTGACTGCATTGCTGCCGCTTTGGCCGCGTTCGCTGTTTGCCGGCAAGACCTTTCGCCGGCGGCGTCCACCGGATGCAGACTGGCCTTCCAAGACGGCATGGAAACGGCTCAACGATGCAGTTGACGGAAACCTGATTCCTGTGGAATTTCCGCTCGAGGCGTGCATCAAGGATGTCGATGGTGCTGGCTGCAAGAGCTTGATCGCGAACATCAAGAATCCGTACTACATCGGCGAGCAGGCTGGCCTCACGCAAACCCTGGGATGGGTCGACGCTTGGTTCACGAAGCCGAGCGTGTTCGCGGTCGCAGCGAAGGATGCGAACCACGTTGCGGCAGCGGTCAACTTCGCCCGTGAGAATGATCTGCGTCTGGTGGTGAAGGGCGGCGGGCACAGCTATCAAGGTACGTCGAACGCACCCGATTCTCTGCTGATTTGGACGAGGCACATGCACGACGTCACGATGCACGACGCGTTTGTTCCACAGGGCTGCGCAGGGAGACAAGCTGCCCAGCGTGCCGTGACATGTGGCTCCGGCGCAATCTGGATGCAGGCGTACGACGCTGTAACCACCAAGGCTGGCGCATACGTGCAAGGCGGTGGATGTACGACGGTGGGTGTCGCAGGTTTGGTGCAGAGCGGTGGCTTTGGAAGTTTTTCCAAGCGCTATGGGACTTGCGCCGCGGGCTTACTCGAAGCTGAAGTTGTAACCGCGGACGGAAACATTCGGATCGCGAATGCGTGCACAAATCCGGAATTGTTCTGGGCGCTCAAAGGAGGCGGAGGCGGGAGTTTTGGTGTGGTCACCAAGGTGACGCTGCGAGCGCGCGACCTTCCCGAATACGCTGGCGGTGCGATTTTCCGCGTCAAAGCTTCATCGGACGACGCCTTTCGCCGTTTATTGCGCTACTTTGTCGGCTTTTATCGAGACAAACTGCAACTGCCCGGAATTGACCTTGGGGCTGCACAACGAATGACGAACTGCGCGATGGAGGCAGTCAGACGCGGAGAACTTGGGTACGCCCTGATTTGCGCCACAAAGCCAAGATCGTGCTGACCTCCACGCACTGGCGATTCACGAAATAGAGGGATGAGGAGACTTTATGGCGACGTTATTTAATGTGGGACGGATGGATCGTACCTTGCGCGTTGTGCTGGGCACCACCCTCGGAGTCGCATCCATCTTTGTCAGCGGTCATCCGTACCTTCGGTGGGGACTAGCGATCGCCGGAGCTTCGGTCATTTTTAGCGGTTTTTGCGGGATATGACTGACTTATCGGGTGCTCGGTCTGAGCACGAAAAAGCGGGAGGACAAAGTCGCCTGACGCACTGGCGTGTACGCCTCCCAAGCCCAGAAGTCTCGCAGCGAAGAGATTCTTGCCGGATTGGGTCGGCGACACTAGCAACAGCCGCAGGTCTTCCCGCGCATAGCTTCCCGCCCTTCCCAAACCACGAGCGGAACAATCGCTAACGCCGCAACCGAGTCCGCCCACGCCACGCGCCAAACAGCATTCACAACCAATCCCACCAAGGCGATTAGGGAAAGGTATCCGCACAGTGCCGACTGTGCGGCGTCCGCCTTCAACGCTGCACTGCCTGTAGCTCCTGACAGCCGCCGCTTCTCTTTCGCAAGCCACGGCATAACCGCGGCGGCTGCGATCAAAATTGCTATTCCCAGAAATGTTGGTTTGGGTTCGCTATACCCCAGTAGACTCGTGATCGAACTGACGGCAACAAAGGCAGCCAGAGCGAACAACAAACCTCCCGCGACACGGGCAGCCCGCCTTTCCGCATCCTCGTGAACATCACTGACACGAAATCTCCACAGCACTACCACCGCCGAGAGAAGTTCGATGGCACTGTCTCCACCGAATGCGAGGAGCGCAGGGCTAGTCGCCCGCCACGCTGCGAAGAGAGATACCGCCGCTTCTACGCTCATCCAAGCGATTGTGACGGTCTGCACCCTCTGGATTCGCCGGATAGCGTCTGGACTCGCTATTTGCAGCACCGAAGCCATTCACGACATTATGGCACTGTACTCGCATGCTTCGCGGTCAAAGACCTCCCGCGCATGCCGTTTGCCGCTAACCGATCCCCAAACTCATCGGCCAAGGATGCGGCAGCAGCAAGAACATCAGCAATGCTCCGATGAGCGCCATATTTTTCGTGAAGTTAATCATGTCGATCTGCTTCATCTGGGCGTCGTCTACCTTCCAGAAGGTGTGCATCTGGAATGACACGCCCAGCAGAAAGACAATCAACAGAATGATCCCAACCACAGGATAGACGCCCAGCAACATGCTGAGACCACCCAACAGCAGGATGACCCCGGTTCCTGCCACCGCAACTTTGGGAGACGGTGTTCCCCTCGCCTTCGCGTACTCGCTCATGTAATTGAGGTTCTTGAAGTGGTTGAAACTTCCCATCAACCAAAACGCAGCAAAGATAATCCTTCCGATCAGGAAAGCAATATTCATCTCCGCTCCTTCCTTTCGCTTGACTCTGGACTGCACTCCAGATTGTATGATTCTGTCATGGCGACCGATTACCAAACTGAGAGCACCGCGATGCAGATCGGCGAGGTCGCGAAGCGCACATCCCTAACCGTAGACGCGATCCGATTCTACGAGAAGCGCAGGCTCTTGCCCAAGGCGGTTCGCAGTGCAGGTCGGTTCCGACTGTACGGAGCGAGCACCGTCGAGCGACTTCACTTCATCCAGCAGATGCAGGGACTCGGCTTCTCGTTGCGCGAGGTCGGGGAATTGATCCGGCTCCGAGAGCGGAAAGTGGAAGCCTGCGAATCGGTAAAAGAGTTGCTGAACACAAAACTGACCGATGTGCGAGCGAAGATGCAAGAACTACGGCATCTGGAGTCGGAGCTAGAAATGGATTTGCGAAGGTGCAACCGCGAATTGAACCATCGTCGGCGGCACGCAGACCATGCTTGCCCGGTGCTCGAAGAAGCGGCAGGGGGAAGCCAATGAAGATCGAGATTCTGTACGTCCCCGGCTGCCCGAACTACCAGCCCACGTTCGAGAGGCTTCAGACGGTCTTGGCATCCGAAGCGGTGAAGACTGGAATTCAGGGGATGCCTGTGACCACCGAAGTTGAAGCGAAGGCTCTGCTATTCCCCGGCTCTCCCACCGTTCGCATCAACGGGGAGGATGTCGAACGACATCGGACGAGCGCACCCGGCTTATCGTGTCGCCTGTATGAAAACCGGAGCGGCATTCCGTCAGAGGAGCTACTGCGGACGGCGGTTTCAAGCGCGAAGCGGAGGGAGTGAAGATTCGCATGCGAGTAGCAGAACGAGCAACACCCGTAGCAGCAGTGATCGCTGTGCTATCGACGCTGTCCTGCTGTTTGCCCCTCGCGTTTCTGGGAGCGTTAGGGCTGGCGGGAGCAAGCGCCCGGTTGCAGTCATTACGTCCTTGGTTGCTCGTCAGTGCAGCCATTCTGCTAGGCGTCGGTTTCATTCAGTTGTACGCTCGGCGCAATCAGTGTCAGAAACGAAGCCCGTTGAGCATTGCGCTATTTTGGGGCGCTGCTGTAATCGTCCTTCTTGTGATTCTTTTCCCACAAGCCATAGCCAACCTGCTTGCCGGGTGAAACATGTCAATATCAAGAGCGAAGTACGCAATTTGGCTCGTCGGCATCGCTGCTGCGCTCTTGATCGTCTGGTATCTCTGGCTGTCGAAGGGAACGCCACACGGTCAACCTCCGCTCACATCACTCACACAAAACAACCTCAACCAGTTTAGGCATGACTTCAATGGCGCTGGCGACGAAGCCCGGTTGGTGCTGCTGCTGTCGCCGACCTGACCGACCTGCTTGCGGGGGGCATCCGCAATCGAAAGTTTGCTTAACCAGACACATTCGCTGCCGATCCGCGTCTTTGTACTGTGGAGCCAATCCTTCCAACAGATTGGTCGCGACCTAGTGGGATGGTTCAATCCCGAATCTCAGACACGCGGGTTATCCAGTATTGGGATCACGACCATCTCGTCGCGGGAGAGTTGCGCCATCAGCTTTCCTCGGAGCCAAGCTGCTGCCGCAGCAAAGGCATACTGTGGGACTTAGCTGTGCTCTATGGGAACCAAGCGCAGTGGGGTTCTTCGCCGTTGTTCGCGGATGGTACTGTCGTGCATGCAGCGCCCGCTCTTGAACGGAGGTTTGCTGGACTTCCCGGCAAGACGGAGGATTAAAATGGACAATCCCTGCCACTCAAGTGAGTGTTCCACTAGAGACCTAACCGGACGAAAGGCAGCGTGGCTTCTCTGGTACTTGCCGATCATCCTTGTAATTGTCGGCTCTACTGGAGTCGAGGGAGAGTCTGGTTATGGGTGCCAGCGTTTGTCGTAATGGGTGTTGGCTGCCTCGCGAATGCAGCCCAGTGCGGGCGCACCCACTGCTACGTCACGGGACCCTTGTTCCTCCTAGCAGCGGTTTTCATCGTCCTCTCAGGATTAGGTCTTGTGCCGCTCCATCCCGGTCTGTTCCTCGTTGTCGTCTTCGGCGCGTATTGCCTCGCTCAATGTGCCGAGATTCCTCTGGGTAAGTATCGACGTGGGATGACTGGCGCACCGCGAAACTGAGCCGATTCGTTGCTCAAACGCTGGGCTGGGCAAACTGGTTATAGAGCCAAGCGAAGACAGCGCCAGCGATGAGACCGTCCACCCCTCCGTAGAGAGTCCCGACGATGACTTCTGCGATGCTGCGAGTCGCATGGTAGCCGAGATAGACCGACGCCATTGTCTGGAGGAATTGCTGACCATAGCCGTCCCAGATCAAGTTGGCTACACCCATGCACAGCATCGCCAATCACCACAGGATTCCTGACGCCAAAGCCAGACCCCGTATGCTGAATTTCATGGCTTCCCCTTCCCTTCATTTTAGGGCGTTGCCCTAATCAAGCGGAAGCAGGTAACCCGGAGTCTTCATGGAGCCTCCGAATAAAATGTCGTCAAGAGTGCGCATATCCCATTCATACCAACCTGTGGGTGTCAGTTTCAGTGTGATGTCGTCCATCGCTGCCATCGTACCGCCTGCACGAGGGTCGGCTATGGCTGCCTCGCTCATATAACGGCGGTGAATGCGGGTGTTGATTTGCTTTGAGCGTTCGTCTCTAATGACTTCTGCCGTACACACCGCCGCCAGACCTCGTTCCGAGGCGGGCGTTCTGATGTCCACCATTAGAGTGGCTTTCGGTCTGGATAATACGTTGCGAGCCTTGCGACTCCGTGAAGAAGTTGCCACATACAAGTTGCTGCCTTCGAAGAGATACCACACGGCCGTAAGATGTATGGAACCGTCCTTGCTCTCTGTACCCAGACTCGCGATGAAACGTCCCATCAGAATTTCCTGAGACCCCGGAGGCATTTTGCTTTGCATTGATAAGCCTTTCCACCATGCTAAATGAGGCATCTGTTAGCGCGGCTTGTCGTGTCACTGAAGTTCACCCACGAAATCAAACTTTGGATAATACTCCTTCACCTTGCTCGTGGGGTTCCGATAGGAGGCAGGGGGCAGGGTTGGCGGATCAACTGGTAGCGCACGTATCACCGAGAAAGGTCACGGTGGGTCGTTTGACTGTTTGACCATTCCGCATGGAGGACGGGTGGACGCCGAGCAGACTATTGCCGAGATCGAGCGCCTTGAGCGCATCTTCGCGGTGCCAGACACCCGACCGCTGAGCCCGAGCGACATCTCTGCTGCAAATCGAAGGCACGATGAAATGCTCGCGCATAGCCCGTGGTTCCGGCTTTGGCAGCGGTATGGCATCTGTTGCCGATCCGAGTCTCCGGTAATCCGATTAGGGGAAATGGAGAGCTAGCCCCCGCATGAGGAGACTGCACCGCTTCGGGTATGTGCTGCTGGGGGAACTGGCTACCACTCGCCTCTTCTACACGCTCCATCGAGCAATCTATCGGCTGTCGGGGGGACGGATTTTCAGCCGCTCGGTGGGATGCCCGGTCGTTCTCCTCACTACAACTGGGCGGAAGAGCGGCGAGCCCCGAACCGCTCCGATATTCGGGTTCCGAGAAGGAAAATCCATTGTTGTGGTTCCGTCCAATGCTGGGAAGAAGTACTACCCCTCGTGGTATCTCAACCTTCGTGCCAACCCTCAGGCAGAAGTCCAACTGGGACGGGAAATATGGCAGGTAAGGGCACGGGAGGCGACCTCTGAGGAGCGCGAGCGCCTGTGGCCGTTCCTCGCTAGTCAGTACGGCGGCTATCAGGTCTACCGAGAGCGTACAGACAGGCATATCCCCGTCATCATCCTTGAGGCGGTTTGAAAATCCATCCCGCAGTCACTATTTACACGTCTCGTCGTAGCAGACTAGCTCCACTTGATTGCCTTCGGGATCGGTCACGTAGAGAGAGCGCCAATGCACCCACGCATGTTCTGAGACTTCGACTTGAAGCCCCAACGACTCCAGTCTCTTCCGTTCGTCTGCGAACTCAGCAAGGGGTATCTCGAAAGCGATGTGGTCAATGGTGGAAGTTGTTGCGTCCGTGCCCCGATAGCCGGGGCTTTCTGAACGGTCAAACAAGGCGAGCACTTGGGTGTGACCGCCGTAGCCCTCCGCAATCTTGAAGAACGCACAGTTTGGAACTCGCGTCATTAGCGGCAAGCCGATGACTTCCTCGTAGAATTTCAGCATGGCGTCCAGATTGTTGACGCGGAGTGCGATCTCCCCAAGGCCACGCACTGACGTGCGCTTCTTGTTGGCAGTTAGTGTTGCCATGATCGGCCTCCGAGCTAGAAACACTTCAACCATAAGGATTCGGCGGTTTGCCGGGTTGGTGCTTTTTTACTTGGCATCAGGAGTAAAATTCGCCCCTAGCGGGTCACAGAGAGGAGGCACAAATGCAAGGAACACAGCTTAGATACGTTATCAAGTTCGTGGCTGACATGGGCAAAGCCGTGAGGTTCCACCGCGATGTGCTCGGTCTGAAGTTGAAGTTCGAGTCGCCGGGGTGGAGCGAGTTCGTGACGGGTGAAACCACCCTCGCTCTCCATCCTGCTTCCGACAAGAATCCAGCGGGAAAAGTCGAGTTGGGATTCACTGTCCCCGATGTCGAAGCTTTTTACCAAGACATGAGCGCCAAAGGCGTTCTGTTCAGCATGCCTCCCAAGAAGCAGGATTTCGGCGGGGTGCTTGCCCAGTTCGTCGATTCCGAAGGCGCACATTGCAGCGTGGGCGCGGAGGCGGCGTAGCTGGTCACCGCATGCAAATCGTGACCAAATAACGTAGAACGCGAATTCGCGTTAGAATGGCGCGGCTACATCCCGCTCCATGTACCGGAAGCGGATCAAGGTTCTGGCATGGCTACACTTTCTCACACCGTCCCGGCGCGTCCGATGAAAACCTTCGCTCCGCGAAGGCGACTCGTGGATAGGTACTTCTATTTCACGATGTCGCTGCTGTTCCCGGTGATTGTGGTCTGGGGCTTCAGCCGGACGGTCAACGAGAACCTGTTTCGCGCTGTCGTCCCGCGACCGCTCATTCTGTGGTTCCACGGTGCGGCGTTCTCCGGCTGGGTTGTCTTCTTCATGTGTCAATCCGTTCTGGTTCGCACGCGAAACGTAAAGTGGCATCGCTTCTTCGGTTGGTTCGGAGCGGCACTCGGAGCAGCAATGGTTCCGCTCGGCACCAGTACCGCCATAGTGATGGGGCGCTTCGATACTTACCAACTCCACCAAACCGGAGCGGAGCCTTTCCTCATCATTCCGTTCTTCGACATGGCAGCATTCGGCACGCTACTCGCCCTAGCAGTCGTGTGGCGCAAGAAGCCCGAACTGCATCGTCGATTGATCTTTATCGCCACTTGTGCGCTGCTCGACGCGCCCTTTGCCCGCTTCGACTTCCTTTTCAATTACAACATCTTTCTTTTCTGCCCCGATTTCGTGATTGGACTCGGCATCCTGCGCGATCTTCTGGTGAATCGCCGCATCCACCGCGTCTATATCATCGCGCTGCCTACGCTGATGGTCTTACAAGTTCTGGTGACGCTCGTTTGGCGGAGTGAGGCTTCTTGGTGGGTTCGGATCGCTCATGCCATCCTGACATGATGCACATGAAACATTCGTGAGGGGTCGCCATTCACTAGCCCGATGTCAGTGGAACAGCCAAGCTCTTTCCGACGCGAAACTCTGGTTCAGCGCCATCCCGTCCTTGCTTATTTTGTCCTGACATACTCGATCTCGTGGCTGGGCGCTTTGCTGATCGCCGCTCCAAGGCTCATGCGGGGCGAGGCAGTGCCGAAAATGGCCGGGCTGCTCATGTTCCCGGTTATGCTTCTCGGCCCCGCTACTGCTGGCTTTGCCCTCACGTGGATAGAAGACGGACGGGGCGGCATTCATGACCTATTCTTGCGAATGCGTCAGTTCCGCTTCCCGGCGCACTGGTACATGGCGCTTATCATTCCGCCATGCCTGATTCTGGTCGTTCTCCTCTTGATGAAAACGTTCCTCTCGGCGACTTTTGCCCCCAACTTTTTTCTGCTGGGCATAGGATTTGGCATACCAGCCGGGTTCTTCGAGGAGATCGGTTGGACTGGCTATGTGTTCCCCAAGATGTGCCGACGGACGAGCGCGTTGGCAGCGAGCATCTGGCTCGGTCTGCTGTGGGGACTCTGGCACCTTCCGGTTATTGATTTCTTGGGAACAGCTACCCCTCACGGCAGATACTTGGTGCCCTACTTCCTTGCGTTCACAGGAGCCATGACCGCCATGCGAGTGCTAATTGCTTGGACCTATACGAACACAAAGAGTATCCCGCTAGTGCAGTTGATGCACGCAAGCTCGACGGGATCATTGGTCGTTTTCAGTCCTCCTCTGGCGAAGGCTGCACAAGAAGCACTGTGGTACGCGGTATACGCTGCGTCTTTGTGGATTATTGTTGCTATTGTCGTGGCGATTTTCGGAAAGCAGCTAACACCGCGAAAGGCTAAGACTAAGCGTTCAGGTAGCCACTGACTCTGGCGGGAATTCGTGGGCTGGACTTTGTCACTGCGCTTACCAAAGCGAGTGCGGCGACCATCGGCTGCGGGAGAGGAATTGTGCGGCAAGAAGCACTGCCGAGGGGAAGTGCAAGTTTGTGGTGCTGCACGATCCACGCCGTCCGTAGTCAATCAAAACGGAAGAATGGGGGTTAGGAGCACCCGGAGTTGCGAAGCCATGCAGTCGCGGCACGTTTATCCGTCCATCGAACCGCCCCGAGAACTGCTCCATCTCAGGCTAGGCTCCATCGGGATTAACCTTTCGATTTCGCTCGTCGTCCCGAAGCGAGCATTCCCGAAAGCTGACGGACGCTCTCCCGCAAAGTGTCGAACGCCACATCCATAGGTGTTTGTTTTTGTTTAACGTCCGAGAAACCTGCAAGCATTTCTTCGGCAGCCGTTTTGAACCGTTTGCTGCTTACCTCATCCATCGCAAGGAAGCGGAATGCCTGCGCGAGTGGTACACCGTCGGCTCCGGTATGCAGAAATTCAATCTGGGCATTTACCTTTCCCAAAACTGTAGCCAAAGTCATTTCACCAAGCGTTCCCGCAGGAATACGCCCTTTAACAAGCAGAGCCGATCCCCCTGTCAACGAGAGGCGTTGAATGATACCAACGAGCCTCTGGTTATCGACCGTGAAGATTGCTTTTTGTTGGTGGGGGACACGGATCCGAGGTGGTCGGTGTTTGTGGCGCTTGTCGATCTTCTGCGGCATTGTAAGCAGAATTACAACTGGCTCCAGAGCAGTCAACGTTACCTAAGTGTTTCGGCAAAGACGCTTGCCGTGCTGGCTAAAGATCAAACCGACATCGAGAGTGGGGGGGCTTTGATGAAGTCTTCCCGCTTCACCCTTCACCCACTGTCTAAACAACGGTTACGCTCACTCGGAGTAACCCTCGTCATTGTCGCCATCATCGTGATCTTCTTCGCGGTCGTCTTCCTCGTCTGGTTCTTCCCGAAGAAGGACATCGGATGGTGCCGAGCGAGCCGAATTGTCTGCGTCGAGGCATTGTGGGCGTATTCTGCTCATGCCCACATGGTACTCTGTGCCCGTTGGCAAGAGCAGCGGGTGTTAGTTGGGCGCTGCCGGGATCAACTGGCCGAGGACGAATCGCCTTGGCACGTCCAGAAGGGGAGGACGCCATGCCGCCGCGCACAATCTTTCTAAGCAGGCTGATCGGTCTGTACTGCATGCTCATCGCCCTGTCAATGATGACTCGCAGACAAGCCACCGTGGAGACGGTGACCGTCCTTCTTCAAAATCCATCGATGACGTTGATCGTAGGCATAATCACGCTGGCGGCTGGGCTGGCGATGGTTCTCGCGCACAATATCTGGTCGGGAGGTACGCTCGTCGTCGTGGTCACCCTCGTCGGTTGGATGGCGCTCATCAAGAGCCTCTTCTTCTTGTTCCTGCCGCATGGGATGGAAGCGGGACTTTTCCTTGGGCAGCTACACTATCAACAACTCTTCTACCTGTACTCAGCTATCTCGCTCGTCCTCGGCGTCTACTTGACCTATAGTGGATTTCGGTCAAGGTCTCACTAAAGTCGCGCATCCAGATGCGGCTCCGTTTGACGGTGGCCACGCTCATGTTGGATATTTGAAACGGAATGGACGTTGAACGCATCATCGGCGATATCGAGCAACTGAGGGAAATGTTCGAAGCGCCGGATATCCGGCCACTCAGCGCAACCGACATCTCTGCTGCAAATCGAAGGCACGATGAAATGCTCGCGCATAGTCCTTGGTTTCGGCTGTGGCAGCACTTCGGCGTCTGCTGTCGAGATGAAGCCGAAGGCGGGCCTCGGATTCAGAGCTAGTGCCGCTTTTCCCGTCTCGAAACCGACAGCCATGCTGAATTTCCCGGCCGGGGTCGCACCAGCGTCTTTTCACGGCGCACTTTCTCGACACCTAGGAAGCGAAATCAGTTTGAGGGAGTTGAGGGAGTCGCATCAATCCTAGTGGGTAGCGGGAAGAGGCTGATTGAAGAGGTCGGAGGCAATGTGGTCGCCTAGTTCCCAAGGTTTATAAGTCGCCAAGTTTGAAAGTATCACGATGCACACTCGCTCCTGTGGATAGCGTTGAAGGCTGCTCGAAAATCCCTCAACGCCTCCTCCGTGGTAGTAGAGCAACTTTCCGAACTTCAGCCGAGAAATCACGACCCCGTAGCCGTAGTGCTGTCGTTCGTGCGTGGCCTCCGGGTATTCAGTGAACATCCGTTTCAGAGACTCGGTCGATAGCAACTTTCCGTCCTGTGCGACGGCCTCGTTCCAGCGATACATGTCTTCTACGGTTGAATAAATACCACCCGCAGAGAATGGAATACTCATGTCGATGAAGTCGGCGTTCGCGAAGTGGTCATCGAGCATCTGATACCCGAAAGCCCTTTCCCTGATGATGTCGCTTGCCCGGTCATACCCGGAATGCTCCATTCCCAGCGGCTCAAAAATGTTGCTCTTCAAGAAGTTGGCATACGGCTGACCGGAAACCCTTTCAATAATCATGCCTAGCAAAATATACCCGGTGTTGCTGTAGCTCCAGTTCGTACCGGGATTGAACTCCAATGGCTTGTCTGCGACAAGCGCAATCATTTGCTGCGGGGATGCTCCTGTGCGGTTGAGTTTCGCGATGTCAGGGCTACTCGTGTAGTCGGGTATTCCCGAAGTGTGGGTAAGCAGTTGATGGATCGATATGGCTTGCCACGCTGCCGGAAGGCCGGATTTGGGTCGTGCACGTTCAACCGACCGCGCTCTTGCAGAAGCAAAATGCAGGCAGATGTAAACTGCTTACTGAGCGAAGCGATTCTGAACTTCGTATTCAGCGTGTTAGGGGTGGCCCATTCTTCATCGCCCATCCCGTATGCCTTCTCAAAGACAATTCTACCGTTGATTCCCACCAGAACGCCTCCACGAAAGAAGTGGTGGGCAGCTTCGGCACTGATGTATGCATCCTCTTGCTCAGACAGTTTGGTTCTGTCCGTTTGGCTGAAGGTGGTCGTGCCTGCGATAACGAGGACGACGCACAGAATGGACGCTCGGAATGCGATGTGTAAAAGGCAGAGTCGAAAGGACATCTCGAAATTATGATTCCTTTCACTGGCGGATGGCATAAAAGGGCGAACTGACGATAAAGGCATTTACGCTTCCCCCGCGGCAAAGGAACTGGTGCCGCCCGGCTGGGCGCACGGAAATCCCTAGAAAACTGTGCTTTTCGTAACTTAGAAACAACCGACTTCGATTGCCATCGGGTGAAGCGACGAAGTTTCGGGGCGGGAGTTGCACCCGCCAAAGTCCAGAGCCTTCTCACGGCGCATCGTTACGCCAACCAGCGAGATGAACTAAACTGGGCCTCGCGTTTTCCAGATATGCCCGTTCAGTGTTTGCCCTTGCAGACTGGATCAGCGCCGCAGAATGACACCTGTTCATTGGATTATTCAGGAGAACCAAGGAGACTCGACCGGAGTCCGGCGCATGGTGCAGGCGCTCGAATCCGACAGTCATCTGCCGCATTTGGTGTGGCTGAACAAGAGCCTCGACGTACCCCTGATACCTAACCTGCCAGACGATGCTCCAATTGTTTGCCATGGGCAGGGATTCGTTACCCGAGCAGCACATCATCCTCGCCCTAAAGCAGGATTGTTCTTGATCCCGAGACGTTCCGCTGGGAAGCCTTCCGTTCAGGCTGGGGCGAAGCAATTCTCTCCTCCGCTGGCCGCGTCATGGCACTCTCGGATGCGCGGGACTTTCTCAAAAACGGGCGACGGCATTTGTTCGCTCTGATTCGGATTCCAAAGTTTTCGAGGGCGCAGTTTACGATGCGTTTCGCCTTGAAGCGGTTACGAAGCAATCAGCGGTCCCCAGTGCGACTCCAGTCGTTGTCGCTTCGCCGCTCAACATCGAAGCCGAATGGCGATTTTTTGTCGTGAATCGAGAAATCGTGGGCTGTTCCGAATACCGACGCTGGGGCCGCCCCTCCAGCGAGGGCTTTGCACCTCACGCGGCGCTTGATCTTGCGGCAGACCTTGCGTTGCGCTGGTCACCTGCGGACGTATACTGCCTCGATCTCGCAGCCAGCGGTGATCGTCTAGGAGTCGTGGAAGCTAATTGCTTCAATGCATCGCGCTTCTATTCCGCCGTCATCGAACGTGTTCTTCGAGCGGTCAACACTTACGTTTTGTCGCGCCAGTGAAGGACACCTCGCGATGACTGACGAGGAGGCGGTTTCACGTTTTGACCGCTGGTCGGTGAGCGATATGGGGATTTCTCAGCAGCTACGTATCCGCCAACTCAGAACGCAACGGCCATCACGCGACCGTCAGACATCGGGATACGACATTCGTTGACGTGAAGATATGGCAAGGGTGGACGAAACTGACCTTGATTCATCGGTTTCCAAGTCCACGCGCCGAAACGCAAAACGATGACCTCGTGGGACGATGCCTCGCGAAAATTTTCTGAACTGAAGTCAACGAAGTAGTTTCCGACGCTCGGTACCTGCACAAACGCAATCGCCTCGGCTTCGCTGAGGGTTGGGTTGCCAATGTACACGGTGGCGGGCACGGGCTGGCCGTTCACGCTTACGCTGCTGAAATCCACTCGCTCCAGCCAATGGCTCGGTGCATAGCCGATGTCGAACCACATAAATAACAGAAGGAAGTTTGCAATGAGGAAACTACGCCGAAATGCGTATGCGCCAATGGAGACCACAACTGACAAGAGCGAAAGCCCCAGCAACGCCGGAGTCCAGTGCGAGAGATGGTAATCGAGGCCGACTCCCACCTTCTCATTGGCGATGAAACAGACAAGCACAATCCAGTTGATCAACGCCACCACACCTAAAAGAACGGGAGAAACCTTCTTCCAATCCCGTAGAGGACCCTTTTTCCTGCCTCGGATTAGACCTACCAGACAGAGGGCAGGGGGCAACAGCAATCCTGCCAGCCTAAGGCCAACTCTCCAAAGTGCGGCGACCCTCCATAGGACTGGTGGCAACATTTGTACGAGAAACGTAGCAAGAAACGGCGGGCAATTCCAGATTACTGTCGAACCATTTCCCGTTTTGCCCGCCGCCGAAGTCCAGCGCCTTTCACGGAGCACTTTTTCGCCAGTTGAGCAACGGCGGAAGGTCCTTTAGCATCCTTCCGACCAGCGAGGTGTTCGAAAATGGCAAGTTCTGTGCGATGGGTTGCCGCGGTTGTAATCGTGAGGCACTGCTGCTGTAGCGACGCCAAAGCGCAGATAATCATGCTCAAGCAGGACGGTGATAAGACGATCCAGTGCATGCACAATGGACTGTCGAGCGATCTGAAAGATTGCGGTACGCAATCTGATTGGTACCCCTACGTATTTGTGGGTACCATCTCCGCAGTTACACCAACGAAAGACGGCGAAAAAGAACTCCACATAATCCCAGATGAGGTTTTCAAAGGCGAGCCAACTAACCCGCTGATCGTGCTCACGTCACAGGGGGCGTGTTTCCCCGAAATAAAGGTGGGGGATCATTGGCTTTTTCATCTACGCAGCGGGAATCCTATCGTACTCGACTTCTACGGCAATATCAGCCGTCCTGTGGCTGATGCACAGCCGCAGATTGAGACTCTTCGCCGCCTTAGGAGTATCGGCGAGAACGGCATCTTGCGTGGGCGAGTCATGCAAGGACCATTTGGCGAACGAAATTCAATCCCAAATGCGCACGTCGTCGCGCATCGAACGACGGACGATGCGCAGTTTGTCGCGACAACTGATGCTGACGGGCGTTATGAATTCCAGCCACTTCCTCCCGGCAGGTACAAACTTAACGTAGACCCAGTCCGATCATTTCGCCCCGACGAATCCGGTGTTGACATCAAGAGCCGTGCTTGCTGGGATTTGACGCTCTCCCGATCCCCTCACGCACAGCTTGGGGGGCACCTGCAACACTCCGATGGCTCACCGGCGGCCCAAGTGCCTGTCCTCATCATGACGGTAGACGAGCGATGGTTTACCACGCAGAAATCCAACGCACAAGGCTACTTTCGGTTCGATTCATTACCGCCCGGAAAGTATGTGGTCGCGATCAATCTGCCCGGCGACTCTGAATGGAAGCTGGACGGTTGCGCGGGTGCATGTAAGGACAGAATTCCTGCCGCATCTCTGTACTATCCCAATATGCAGAACCGTGCCGAAGCGATCGCGATCAATCTGGCCAGTGACGAGAAGCGCGACGACATCGACTTCGCATTCCTGCCCAATAATGCAGTAACGTCCAATCACCTTTGGGTCGGATTACGCCGTGCTGCCCGGAGGGAAATGCCTAGAAAAAATGCGGATCGCTCCCAAGAAACCGCTGCACACAGGTGACGAGCACCTTTGCTGGGCGGTAGGCGGCGGTTTAGTAGACCGTAAACGTCAGACTAAGACACCGTTGACGAGTTCTAGTGTAGTGCGTCACAAGTAACAATCTTTATCTATCGACGAGCGTCTTATGATGGAGGAGACGCTTGCGGATGCGAATCGCCCCAGCCATTACGTTGAGTTCGGAGGAAAGGACGCGGTTGGAATCCCAAGCCCGGAGCCGATCTCTCCCGGTGCGGGTGGCGGAGCGCGCTCGCATCGTGTTGTTTGCGGCCTCGGGCCAACCGGACAAGGAAATCGCCGCCAGCATGGCGATTACCCCGAAGAAAGTTTCCCGCTGGCGCAAGCGCTTCCTGGCGCTGGGCGTGGAGGGCTTGCAGAAAGACGCGCCCCGGCCCGGACGCAAGCCCACGATCGGCGTCCGCCTGACGAAACGTGTGGTGACTATGACCACGCGCCAGCAACCGACGAACGCCACCCACTGGAGCACGCGCACCATGGCCGCGGCGGTTGGCATCAGCGAAGCCAGCGTGCGGCGCATCTGGCGCCCCACGGGTTGAAGCCGCATCGCGTGGAAGCTTTCAAGATCAGCAACGATCCGGCGTTCGCCGAGAAACTGGAAGACATCGTGGGACTGTATCTCGACCCGCCGGAACACGCTCTGGTGCTGTGCGCCGACGAAAAAAGCCAGATTCAAGCTCTGGATCGTACCCAACCCGGCCTGCCGCTGAAACGCGGACGCGGCGCCACCATGACTCACGACTACAAACGCAACGGCACGGCCACTTTGTTCGCCGCGCTGAATGCCGCCAACGGCGAGGTTTTTGGCCTGTGCCAGGAGCGGCATCGCCATCAGGAATGGCTCAAGTTCCTCCGTCTGATCGACCAGACCATTCCGACCGACCGGCAACTGCACTTGATCTGCGATAACTACGCCACCCATAAGCACCCCAAAGTTCAGCGCTGGCTGGCGCGGCATCCGCGCTTCCACCTGCATTTCACTCCCACCAGCGCCTCGTGGCTCAACATGGTGGAACGCTTCTTCCGCGACCTCACTCAAAACCGCCTGCGTCGGGGCGTCTTCCGTGATCTGGAGGAACTCATCATGGCCATCGGCACCTACATCGACCGCCACAACGAAAGTCCGAAACCCTTCATCTGGACCGCGCGGGCCACCGACATCCTGGAAAAAGTAAAACGCGCCCGCCGCACCCTGAATAAACGTCAATCTGTTTGACGCACCACACTAGATAACGGTGGCGGTCGAGAGCTAAGTTGGAGAGTTGGAGACTCTGGGAGACATCCGGCATCGTAAGCGCTCCGAAAGAAAAACGCTGGCCTTCGGAAACGAAGGACAGCCCACGGAGTACAGAAGGCAGACCGAAACTACTGCACTTACTGCGGCTGATAGGTTTCAGCGCTGTTGAGTTCATTGCCGGCATCGCTGTGGGCAGCGTTCAGCACTTTCCCGGATTGCAACAAAGTGGAACTGTGTCCGACGCGAGCCGCGTTCATGCTGCCGATCTTGCTGAAAGCGCCGGCGGTTGAGCTGTACAGTTGAGCGCAAAGGGGCGGGGGATTGGCTGAAGAGCACGAACACTCGATGGCATATGCAGCGCGCACAGCGGGCAGAGTCCGTTCCTCGCGAGTCGAGATCTAGTGCTTCCCCTTCTCTGACTCGCGGCTTTCGTCCACAGAGTCATCCAGTTCCGAGTCCGGCCGCTCGCCGAGTTCACTCTCCAAGGTTCGATCTGACTGCGCGGCCCGCTCTCGGGCAAATTCCAGCTTGGCCATTTCCTCTGGCGCTTCCACGCCTGGACGAATTTCTCCGGTTGGAACCGGAGGCTCGGGAGCAGTTCCAATCCCAACGCGCGTAGAGAATCCAGGACTAACGAGGACCGAGGATCCGGGAATTGTTGAAGACGCCACTTCAACTAGTCCGTCGAAGACGTCCACTTCGCTCACTCCAGGTCTGTTCACCTCGACGTCGAAGCGTGTGCCCCGGACTGCGATTACGGCGCTTGGTGTGCCCACCTGGAATGGTGGAGTTCCGCCGGTTCGCTTGCGGATGTAAGCATGGACTCGACCCAACAGTATTTCGAGGGCGTCCCAGTTACCGGGCGCAGGCTCTTTCACCACCAAGCGAGTGTGAGGCTGGACGATGATTTCGCTTTCATCGGTGCGCAACACAAGTACCAGGCGCCCTTCTCCGGTATCGAGAACGGTATCAGCAGGAAGGATCTGTCCCCGCGTCGGCCGCGACATGCTCGTTCCCGGCAATTGCACGTGTACCTCGCCTTTCCATTCGGAGACGATGGCGCCGGCAAAGGGCGCGGGAGACGGTCCGGTAGGAATTTGTGCCTGGGCGACGCACAACCAAAACGCTGCCCAGAGGGGAAGGGCTGCAACCGTAGCCCAGCGACGACAAACACCCAAGCCTTGCAAAACGGAGACCCGCAGACCGGGGAGAGTGAGTCTGCGAGTTCCTGCCGCCGCATTGTTCCAGAGGAGAAACACACTAACCTCCAACGATGATCGCGATCACCTTGCCGGTGTACGCATTTACCTTCACTTCGTATTCGGTCCCGTTGGTTGCCAAAACATCCACCGACCAGTCTGGCGGATTGTCGTTCGTTTCGAGCACGATCAGCAGCACTTTACCGCCGTGAACTGCGTTCAGCGCAATCTGCTCAGCCTTGGCCTTGCTGATGTATTTCGGAGCTGCTTGTGCGCTATCGCTGACCTTAGTGGTCTTGAGTATCGCGCCGCCGCGGGCGTTCACATACACTTCGTACTCAAATCCGGGCTGGGTAATGGTGACATCCCAGATCTGGTAGCCCTTCCATTGGTCACGCTGAGCTTGCACCACTGTACCACCGCCGACAGCTTTCAGAGCATCCTGCTTCGCCTGTTGTTTGCTGATGTAGCTGCCCTGCGCCGAAGCTTGCTCGGACATAGGCTGCGTGATGATCCGTAGAGTGGCTCCAGTGTGAGCGTCTAACCAGACTTCATACTCGTTGGCTGCGCCGACCACATCCACCGACCAAATGATCTTGCCGAGTTCTTTTTCTTTGAGGGCTTGAGTTACGGTTCCTCCGCCGACGGCGACAATGGCATCCTGTTCTGCCTCTTGCTTCGAGATCAGTGTTGAGGCGCCAGCCAGCACCGATCCGATCAGCAGAACAACCGGAACTAGAGAGAGTGATCGTTTCATGGGTGTTTCTCCTGGGGGTTCAAATGTGGAGAGCCAGATCGAGGCTGACTCGCGCCCAAGCTAAAAGCACATACACTGCCAAACGCAATATGCAGGTAAGTCTGTTGTTTGTCGCGACGCTGCGGGACAGCCTGGGTCATTGGGACCCACTCACTATGTCCTCGGGCCCCAGTTTCTGACGGCTCGTCAAGGAGTCGGCTCGACCATCGCCTGACAAAACGGTGGCGGGCAAGACCACGCGCAAGCGGATCCCGCTCTCATCGCTACCAATCCCTTCCAGGAGTAGACCCGCCCGCTGCCCGGGCGCGCGGGAACGGTTAAGAGAGTCGAGCGCGATCCTCCGGTGCAAAGAGACACGTCTGGCAGACAACTTGCATGAACTGGAGCGCGCTCAAGAAAAACTGCTGCTCATGAAATCAGGATTCCAGTTGCGATGATCGCCAACTCGATCGACTGCGAAGCAGTTGTCGGGTGCGCAGCGGGAAAGGATGTTCACGACCAACTCCGACGAGGGGGCGCCGCTGAACCAATTGAAGGCAGAGTTTCAGGACTACGCCAGCGCACACCAGCCAAAGGTGGTAGGCGTCTCCCCATAGAAAGAAACTCGAGAAAGAAAAGAAAGTATAGGAATGGGACGAATTCTCATTGTCGACAATGAAGCAAGCATGCGCCTAATCCTAGCATCTAACCTGTGCCAGGATCAGCATGAACTCTGGGAGGCCTCCGGGGTTCAGGACGCACAGCGAGCTCTCGCGGCCAACGACTTCGACGTCGTGGTCACGGATCAGAAAATGCCGGATGGAGAGGGGTTGGCGGTTCTTGCGTCCGCTCGCGAAGTCGATCCGACGATTCCCGTGATCCTTCTGACCGCCGCGGCCAGCATCGAACTGGCCGCCGAAGGCAGGTGGGAAGGCGTATTCGACTTTCTGACCAAGCCATTTCAACCCAAGGTTGTGCGCGCCACTGTCCGCAGAGCTTGTGAGCATACCCGGCTTCTGCGTGAGAACGTCCTGCTGAAGGATGTCGTTGTGCGATTGGAAGGAGCCTCTGAGATTTATGGCGAAAGCCAGGCCATCCGAGACATCCGCAACCGCATTGCACGCGTCGCGCCGACCAATGCCATCGTCTTGGTTACGGGTGAGACCGGCACGGGAAAGGAGTTGGTCGCTCGCGCCATCCACCGCAACAGCGCAAGAGCATCAAAGCTCTTCGTAACGGTAAACTGCGCTGCCTTCACCGAAACTCTGCTGGAGAGCGAACTCTTCGGCCACGAGAAAGGCGCATTTACCGGTGCCGATCGGCAGCGCCAGGGACTCCTCGAGGTGGCCCACGAGGGCACCCTGTTCCTGGACGAAGCCGGGGAGATGTCTCTGGCGGCACAGGCCAAGCTGTTACGCGTTCTTACCGACGGACAGGTTCTACGCGTCGGCTCAACCCGACCTCGGCGTGTGGATGTTCGTGTCCTGGTTGCCACTCGTCGTAATCTTGAACAGCGGGTGAAAGAAGGGTTGTTTCGCCAAGACCTTTTCTACCGGCTTGCAGTAGCGCCGATTCATCTTCCGCCTCTACGCGAGCGGATCGATGATATCGCGGGCCTGAGCGACATCTTCTGTCAACAGGCTGCGACCGATCTGAAGATGCCGCGTCGGCATCTGAGCGCGGCGGCGATGGAGAAACTGCAGCAGTATCGCTTCCCGGGAAACCTGCGGGAGCTTAGGAATCTGATGGAGCGGGCTCACATTCTCACGAGCAACCTTGAAATCGGCGCAGACGATCTGCCCCTGGCACAAAAGGAAGTCGCGCCTGCTGGGGGAAATGGCGCCCGCGCCAACACGATCACCGTCCCTGTCTCCGACTCTTTCGACCTCACCGGCTTTCTGGAAGGCACAGAGAAAGAACTCATCGTGCGGACGCTGAACGCAACCCATGGCGCACAAGCGCAGGCAGCCCGCCGCATGGGGCTTTCCCGTAGCGCCTTGGCATATAAGCTCACCAAGTACGGAATCCGTTCAGCCGAATAGGGTTAATTCGTTAATTCTCTCTTCATCTGGAATGATTTTTCAGCCAGGTGGCCGTGCTTTTGCTAAGGCCGCTACGGAAGACTATCAACGGGGAATGAGCAGCCTC
>CAVTNF010000007.1:0-139123 GCA_963735975.1 uncultured Acidobacteriaceae bacterium | reverse complement strand
CTCCAGCATCATATATTCCGTCACCATTTGAATCGGCGACGTAATCCGGAATTCCGTCGCCATTTGTGTTTAGCGGGTTTCCGTATTGATCGGTCGCGACATAGTGATACCCAATGTCAACAATGCTATTTCCTCGGGGGTTTGATTGGTTTGGGTCGTAAAGTGGTACAGGCCCAGGAGGTTTGCGTTTGTGCTTCCCATCAAAAGCAAGGGACTGTTCGTCGGCTGATAAAATGATCCCAAAAAGCTGGTTTGATAATTGAGCGCATTTGTACTCACAATTGCGATTCCATTTGTCGGATAAAGTTGTGTGTTGCAATTCAGGAATGCATTATAGCCATTGACACAGTTAGTGGGGTGCGCCGTTAACGCACACGAATCGAAATCATTATTAAACGCAAATAATCTTGAATTGCTTGCGTCGTAAAGGTTGATCGGATTGTTTGTTGAGACACCCCAAAACAGATTGTTTGTTAATGCAATTACGCACGATTGCGCTGTGATGGAGCTTAATGTGGATCGGACAAAAAGATTATTGCTGATAATCGCTGTTAGTCCAGTACCACTATATATTTTGTTTTGACCACCCCAGAATTGTGAATTCTGGATGCTCAGACTCGAGTAAGTAAAACCTGCGCTACTTTGATATATATGATACCCTCCACCAGCCAGACAGGTAAATGTTGTAAAATCAAACAAACCATTTGGCGGTACAGTTACATGATAAGGGTTAAACGGCTCGGTTGCGCCTGGGCCATAGCCATTCATGCTTATCGCCACCGGCTCTTCTTGTACGGTCTGGTAACTCGTTACAATATTTGGTGTCAGCGGAGATCCAGTGGAACTGACTGAACCGCCATCAGTAATAATAAATCCACTATCGTCGCAACACGCAATAACCACGCCGTTTGTAAGATTTAAGACGCAGTTTGTAATCCAATAATTGTCAACGAGATAGTCAATTACATCATAATGATATCCTAAGTCGGGAAAGGCATTCGTGTCCCGTTGAACCTGTGGCCCCAAGTTGGTCGACGATGAGGAAATTAGGTTGGACAACACCAAGGGTGGTTGAGTTGTCCCCTTCACAAGAAGCTCTAGCAGGGCCGAATCGGTATTGGTAGTGCCGACATTTCTAAACGGAGTTCCATTTGTCAGATAATAGTTACCCGCCCCCACGCTTGTAAATGGGTACACTGTTGAGTTAATATAATTGTTTCCAATATAATTTGGGGGAAACGAGCCATTATGGTCGCCATTCAAATAATCGCCTATTTTAAACTTATACTGCATGTTAACCAACATACAATTGGTTAAATTAATTGCCCAATTATTAATAGGATACTTGCCTACTATGCTGCTGCCATTTGTCGCGCTGTTCGCGAAGGTCACATTCTGTGCGGTGATGATTCCGCTCGGGCAGGCATTGCCAAAAACAACATTTGTAAGCACATTCGCCATCAGCACGTTCTCTAAATTCAGGTCGAGCCTTTGGGAGCTATTTCCAACCACTCCATATAAACAGTTGACTACTTGAACATTTGTCAAGTTCAACGTCCCCCCAATTCCGATTGCCGTCTGGGCATACTCAAAGCGTAAATGCTGTAGAGAAATATTGCTATTGTTTGGTAAAAGCAGGGCATCCGTGGCGTAATAGTTAGTCGGGTGGCTTGTCGAACCGGAAATGGCATCACCCACGCTATCATCATCTTTCGACGTAAATACTACCGGTCGATATGCAGAGGATACTATTGTTGGGCTCGACTGGCAGTTGAGGATGGCGCTGTTTGTATACTTTAAAACGGCCCCGCCTTCAAATGTGTTTGTTCCATATAAGTAAACAGTACCGCTTATATAATATGTCGTGTCGCCGCGAAACGTGTAGTTCGTGAGACCGCTGTTGATGCTTTGATAATCCATGACAAATCCGGACGTTGGCAAACTGCCCTTCGTGAAAGCCACTTTTAAGGTCGTTTTGTTTCCAAATTGATGCTTTGGGGGCATTAAGCCATGCGAAGCAAGGTGGGATGCCTTGCTATGGCGTTCGTTCATAGAAGTCAGAGGCAGAGACGATAAAGCTTCAGCAATGGCGTTCACCGGCACTTCTTCGACCAAGAACTGTCTCCCGTCCACTGCCAACCAACTCTTGGCCACCAGCGCTCCTGGATCCGATGCTGAATTGCCCGTTAGGAAGGCCCGCCCAAGAACCATTTGCATTCTTCCAAAGCCAACGCTCTCATCCGCCAAAGAGATTCCTGCTTGTTCGGGCAATATTGTGGTTAGGGCCGTAGGGTTGGGTGAAGTAAAGAACTGCGTAATCATTTGTAAACGGGCTGAATCTGGATTTAATCCATAATACTCTGGCGTCATTGGTTGTTGATGGATGATAACATCTTGCTCCAGGCCGCTCAGAGTGTAAGAATATTTTAAGTCAGCTTTCAATCCATTGAACGCATTTTGGTATATGACCTCGTTGTTTCCGACCAAAACGCCGACGGAATTGGTCAATTCTGCAAGGACAACCGCATTGCTGCCATCAAAGTAGCCCAACTCCAATGGTTGGCTGAATACTTGCCTTCCATCCGGCGTTACCATTTCGATCCGACCATTGGAAATGTCAGCCGGAAAATAGACTTGATGTTGCCCGTTAGTCGCTGCCGCCAAGCCGTTTGGAAGATGTCGATCTTTTCATTCGATACTGTCCACTGGCCGTTGCTTAAGAAATTCAAGCCCGTCGCAAGCTCAGTGTAGCTATGTATATTTGTGACGACCACCCCATCTGGCCCGGTCTCATACTCTTGTCGTTGCCACACCCGGCTATTGGCATCCTGATTGACAATGGTGTAAGGATTCGAACCGGGCAAAACAGCTTGGCTTTGGGCATTTGCTGATTGCCGTTCCAGGCCGGTTTCAAGAAGGACCAACAAAATGAACGCAGAAATCGGGATTTTCATAATCTATAAAATCAGAGGTGAATTGATAATAGGTAAATACGGTTCGTGCTTAATAGGCCTCCATGCGGATATTCTCACTTGTTGACGTGCAATACAATCATAGCATTGCTGCTTTCAAAATTAAATTGATACAACTAAACCCCTTTTTACTAATTGAAACAAACAGGAACTTCTTACCGAATGCTTTTATTTTGTAACTACGGACTCAGTTTGTCAAACATTTTTTCCTCCGCGGTGAAACTATTTTTTGCCAGCTTAACAGCCGGGCAGAAAACTTCAAAAGATCGTAAATAGTCATATAATCGGATGTCGCCTAACGATCCATCTGAGCCACCGCCGACTCGCGGCAGCAGGTGCCGTTTGGGCACCCAAACCACAGATGCCGGCAACCAGGATCAAAAGCGACAAAAAAGAGTCCGTTAAGTTTCATAACAGGTTAGGAAACAGGTTAAATACTGTAAATTAATTAGCGGGTGGAGATTTCTGACTAATCGGACCGCCGTGCCGCAGCCTTGTTCTTTTTTGTTTTCATTATCGTTATAACTGCAAAGTCGTGATATTTGAGTCGCCAAGGTACGTACAGAACCCCCTTGATTGGCCGGTCGCACTCTTAAAGGTTAACCGACTGTCGTTGCGCCTTTTATAGCTGCATAGAATTGAGCTGTCAAGGGGTATTTGATTTTTTTTAATATGAAGCCATTTTCGTTGTAAATGAACCGGCTAACCACTCTAAGAGCGTTAATAAAATGGGGTAATTCCGAGTTATCAGTTGAAAATGAATCTCCTGACGTCGTCTCCTACGAGGGACAATGAATAAAACATCATCCTCGAATTTGGACATTTGGGCTTTCGCTCTGTGCCATCGCGAGGCCCGACGTTCGGCTGCCAGTTCCGCGTCGCACCCTCTGGCCGGCACCAACTCAAGGTAGGGCGGTGTTGCCGCGCACTGGTGTCCAGCTATATCTGGTTGAACTCAAATGTCTTCTGGATATCGTGGTGAGTGGCTGGAGGAGGGATTTCGCGCGTTTGGATTGCAAATATCTCCCTGGCAGGAGTTTGCTCGAATATGCTGATACTTGAAATTTGTAAAATCTCATTCATGCTTTTTTCAATTCCGTTCCGCTTTTTTAATATCGCCACCAGCAGGTAAGCGCAAATGGCGCTCCAAATCTGGGCGCGCACCGCGTTTTTCGACCGGCCATAAAACGCTCTCAGTCGCAAGTGTTGTTTGATCCATTTGAAAAACAATTCCACCTGCCAGCGCTGCTTGTAGAGCTGAGCAATGGTCGCCGCGCTCAGCGAAAAGTTATTGGTCAGCAGCACCAGCATGACCTTGTGTTCGGCATCGTACACCCGGATTTTTCGCAGCGGCTCAGGGAAGGATTTTTCCGACCAGTTGCTCTTGAGCCGCACGGTCTGATCGCATTTGAACCCGTGGCGCTTGTCCACGGGGCGGCTCGCCAGAACCTTGAAACTCACCGGCTCTTTACAACGCACGACGAAGTAAGCCCCAGCCCGGTGAAGCCGGTAAAGCCGGACGAAATCCATGTAACCCCGGTCCATGACGTAGTGGGCACCCGGATGGATGGGGAGATGGTCGAGCCCGCGCTGGTCGCCGACTTGGTTGTCGGTAATCATGGCCCAGGCAGGCAGATTTCCCTGCAAAGACAGCAGCAAATGCAATTTAAGGGCCGCTTGCTTGGTGCGGGCAAAATAACCCCAGGGAAACAGGTTCAACGCCAATGAAATAATTGAGGAGTCCAAGGCAAACACCAAGCCGGGCACTTCCAAGTCCACCGCGGGGGTGTGATACAGTGTCGAGGCCCGCCGCATGAGAGTTTCGGCGAGGCTTTGAAAAAGTCGCCAGTCTCTATGTTTGTTGGCATAGGCCAGATTGGTTCGGGTGATCCGGCCGCGGAAACCCAGGTGGTAAAGCAATGAAGTTTTTGAATTCAGGCAGGCCACAATATCGCGCAAACTTTCACGGTAGGTCAGCTGGCCAAAACACAGCGCTAGGAAATGGTCGTATTCCGCCAGTCCCCGGGCAGGTTTGGCGAGGGGAAACTTCTTCATGGCTCTGGAAAATTCCGCCGCATGAAGGCCGCCGGTGATTTGAGAGAACAGGGTCGCCTGAGACTGCATTCAAGAGGGTGAATGAAAAAACCATTTTGACGCCCTCAAAACTGTCAAAGGTTTATTCCAAGAAACGAAGGATTTCTTGAGCGTCAAACTCCATGTCGATAACAACCATCACCCTCATCCCAAGCCTTAAACAATCGCGATTATTTAGGCCACCCTCAGAATAGCTGGACACCAGTGAGCTGCCGCGCCGCCCAAACTGTTATGGTTTTTGCTCTGTGCCTTTGAGTCCGGGGGCGTCCTTGCTCTGTGGCAAAAAAAAACCACCTAAAACGGGACGGTGGCGTTTTCTTCCGCCTAAACTCTTTTAAGATCTCACGAATGAACATGAATAAAACATCATCCTCGAATTTGGTCGTTCGGGCTTTTGCTCTGTGGCCTCGCGAGGTTCCGATGTATCGGAACTGCCAGTCCCGCGTCGCACCCTCTAGCCGGCACCAACTCAAGGTAGGGCGGTGTTGCCGCCGGTGCCGATCATCGGTCGCCCAAACTGTTATGGTTTTTGCTCTGTGCCTCTGAGTCCGGGGGCGTCCTTGCTCGGTGGCAAAAAATCTCCTAAAACGGGACGGTGGCGTTTTCTTCCGCCTAAACTCTTTTAAGATCCACGAATGAACATGAATAAAACATCATCATCGCTTGTCCACCAAAGCCCGGCGCTCGACGGTGGATCACCGGCCTCCGTTTCTTTGTTCCTGTTACCCTCCTTTCAAGAATGGAAAGATTCCCGTTTTTTCTCTGTTGCCAGTCCGACGCTCGGAGCCTTGTGGCCAACCCTTGTCCAAAAAGAAAAAAATGAAAAACGAAACCAATTTGAAAAGACCATCGTGCCTATTTAAGACATTTTACATGAACAACTTATGTCATTTCGTGTCAAGAACACCAATTCCAAAAGCGAAACCAATGCGAAACCAATTTCTCCAACCTTCCGGGTAGGCGGCGGTGCCGATCATCGGCCTGCCGAGCCATCCGGAATCATCCGTCGCTAATGTTACTTTTTCAATTTAGCTTTTCTCGTCGCGCCATCTTGCCGCGCCATAGCCCGAAGGGCGACGGCGGAAGCCTTTGCGCTCCGCCTTTCGATTTTAGCCTTTAGCCTTCAGCCTTTCGCCCTACCCCATCCCCGCTCCCAGGCTTTCCATCCTGTGAATCCTGTGAATCCTGTCAAAATTGTCCCCTCCTTTGGTCATTGCCGGCTGTTCAAAAAACGAAAGATTCTGTCATTCTGTCAAAAGCGTCTTGCGGCCTTCGCGCTCCCTCGAGCATGCCATGCAAAAATCCCCCAACGGCCTGGGGCTGCCTGCCCACCCGTAAAAAATGCACGACGGACCCGATTTGGCATCACGCTTAAGACCATTTACTAGAATTACTTAAGTCGTGTTATTAAACACTCTAATCCAAAAAACGAACCCAATTTTCCCTGGCAGGGCGGCGGTGCCGATCATCGGCCTGCCGCCGGCGCCGATCATCAGCCTCGCACCCTCCCCACCCTGGCCTTTTGTTCAAAGAAAGAGCAATTCCGCCCATTCTTTCATTCTGTCAAAACCGGCATTCAGCCCTCGCCCCCTTCGCGTTCGTCGCGCGACATTCTCTCCCATCCCGTTAATCTTGTTAATCATGTCCAAGAAACCCATAAAAAAATGTCGACCAAACCCAGGACTCCAGCTCCTGACCACTGGTTTTTTATTTTTTCCAACGCCCGCCAAATTGTTAATCTAGAATTTCATGGCTGAGCGACTGCCCATTTACGAAATCGAGAACGAAATCATTGCGCGCCTCAAACAGGACCGGCGGCTGATCCTGTCCGCACCGACCGGCTCAGGCAAATCGACTCAGGTGCCCCAAATGTTGTTGCGTCACGGCCTGGCCGAAGCCGGCCAGGTTGTGGTGCTGCAGCCGCGCCGGCTGGCGGCACGGTTATTGGCCGCCCGGGTCGCCTCGGAACTGGGGGTAAAACTCGGCGACGAGGTGGGGTATCAAATCCGATTTGAAAATGTGACCTCACCGAAGACGCGCATCCGGTTTGTGACGGAGGGGGTGCTGCTGCGGCAAATGATCGAGGATCCGCAGTTGCGCGGAGTCTCGGCGATTCTGTTTGACGAATTTCATGAGCGCCACCTGTACGGCGACATCACCCTGGCGCGGGCGCTGGACCAGCAGGAACAACATCGGCCGGATTTGTTGTTGACGGTAATGTCGGCCACGCTGGATGCGCGCGAGCTGGAGAAATACCTGGCGCCGTGCGCCACGCTGGCCTCCGAGGCCGGACGTTTCCAGTGGAAATCGAATATCTGCCGTACCGGTCGGGTCAAAACGGACCCCCGTGTGGGAAACGGCGGCGGAAGTTTTCCGGAACTTCGTTCGCGCCGGGGGCGAAGGCGATGTGCTGGTGTTCATGCCGGGCGGATTCGAAATCGCCCAGACCATTGAGGAGATCCGCAGCGCGTCGGAAGCCAAAGGTTATATTGTCCTGCCTCTGCACGGGGAGTTGCCGCCGCGCGACCAGGACGCCGCCGTGGCGCGCTACGACCGGCCGAAAGTGGTGGTGGCCACAAACGTGGCGGAAACGTCGATCACAATTGACGGGGTGCGGCTGGTGATCGATTCCGGGCTGGCCCGCATCGCGCGGTACGATGCCAACCGCGGCATCAACACACTGCTGGTGGAACGGATTTCGCAGGCCAACGCACCGACCAGGCTCTGGCCACCGCGCTAAAGCACGGCGGTGACAAGATTTTGGAGAAAGAGCCCAACACGCCTATCGTCTACGTTTGCGATTGGAACCACAACACCAACGAACTGGTATGGCACGTCATCTTTGGAGCCAGCCGCGACCAAGCCAAACTGACCGTCGCGGTCAATGCTTCCACAGGTGAATTCCTGCGGGTAGAAAAATAGGTCTGCCGGCTTTCGCCGCTTGAGTCGCCGGGAAGAGCCAGCCGCGGGAAAGCGTCTTACTGGTTTCGTGGGGCTGCGTCTTCCTTCTGCTTGATCTGGGCCTCGATCTGGGAAAAGAAACGATACAGAGCGTCGGCCGAGGCGATCAATCGCTTTAGGGTCTGGGGCTCTCCGAGAGCAGCGATGTCCTGCGGAGAATACTGCAAACGGATCCGATCGGCGGCGCATTGCGCGCTCAACAACTCCACTTTGGCGGCAGTGAGGTCCGCCATCAGGCGAGTCACATCAATTTGCTTCTTGACTGCTGCAACCATCAACAACTCCTCGATATGTTTTGAAATGCACGCAGGCGGGTTGCCGGATCCGTATCGGGGAGAACTGCCTTTTGCGAATCCGCCGAACCCACACTGCGAGATCGTAAACTCTGTAATAAAGTATACAGCGTTAACAAAACGCTGTGCAATTAATACCACGGGGGATTTGGGCCTTTTTTTATCACTGCGGTGCTGGAGGAAGAGTGCCACGTCAACCCGATCCTGATGTGGAGCAGCGCATTCTCGAGGCGGCCTTGCGGCTGTGGGCCCGCGGCGGCGAGAAAGCGCTCACCATGCGCGCCGTCGCCAAGGCGGCCAGCACTACCACGCCCACCGTCTACGAGCGCTATCGCGACCGGAACGACATCCTGCGCGCCCTGCGCCTCGAAACACGGCGCGAACTGTTTGACGCGATCAGCCGAGCCCGCACGCTGCGCGAATCCGGCGAGCGCTATATTGAGTTTGCCCTGGGCCACAGCTACGCCTATGAAGTATTGTTCGATGGCGTGGGCAAGCCGCCTTCTCTGCACGAGCCCTGGCCTTCGTTCAGCCTTCTGCGCGACCGGCTCACCAAACATCTCGGAGGCACTCCGCGGCAACACACGCGTCTCATGCTGAGCGTCTGGTCGCTGATGCATGGCGCCGTCATGCTCATTATTCGCGGCCGCTTCGAAGGCGTTCTCCGAGTCCAGACGGTTCAGGCCTGCCTCGACGCCAGCGACGCCTTAGTCGAGGCGGCTCACTCCAAGCGGTTCGCTCACTCAGGCCCCAAATGGCCCGCCAATCTGATCCTCGGCGAGGGCAAGAAAAGTCGAGTAGGCAATGGTCACCGCCATCCGCCCAGCAAACCCAAGCGGCCGCCGAAGAGCCCTTAACCGCAAAGATCGCGAAGAGAACCGCTTTTCTTGGCGTTCTTAGCGGCCTTCCTTTGCGAACTTTGCGGTTAAGGGCTTTTGCGATTTCCGCTGCCGGTTAAATTCTCACTTCGTTGGCGCCGCGCGATCAGCCGGCCCCTTCAGCCGCTCGATCGCCTTCTTCGCCTCGGCGGCCTCGGGCCCGTAAGGAAGGATTTTCAAATAGCTCTCGTACTCTTTCTGCGCTTCGGCCGGCTGATCCATTTTTTCCAGGCATATCGCCAGCCGAAACGTAGCTAGCGCGTCATTGTCTTTGTAGAGCAGCGCCTCGCGATAGCGGGACTGGGCCGCGCGGTAATTCTTCCGCTTGAAGTAAAAGTCCCCGACCTCGATGTCTTTCGCCGCCTTGTGCGGATCCCATGGACGGAACTCACTCACATCGCTGTTCCCCGAAGATTCCTCGGCATCCTCCAACGTCTGCGAACTTTTCGGATGCGCCACGCTGTCGTCCGGCGGCGGGCTCAGATCGACCTGTGAATCTTTACTCGAGCTCTCTCCATCTTCGAGAGAATCTGCCCTGACGCGATCCGACCGTGGCGGCTCCAGATTCGGCCTGCGAACCGGCTTCGAATCTGATTGGGAAGACGAGGAGGACGGCGATGACGTGGAGGATCCAGAATCCTGCTTCGACGGCGCAGAATTGGACGCCCCGGGAGAACTCTGTGCCCACACTGCCACGCTGCCCAGCAGCAACGCAAAAAGCAAACTACGCATAGCTTTATTCTACCGTTCCCCGCGCGCAGCGCGGTACGCCTCCAGGCATCGCTGCGCAGTCTCGAGCTCCGGAAATCGGCTCCCCTCCTGCTCGATCAGGTAGTACTCAACTCCGCCCACGCTCTCCGCAGCCTGAAAAATGCCCTTCCAATCCGCCACGCCCTCACCGAATAGAACTTTGTAGCCCTTATCGGGATCGCGCGACCAGTCTTTACAATGGATGGACCGAATGCGCCCCGGGTTGGCTCGAATCCAAGCCACCGGATCGCCTCCGGCCTCGAGACATGTCCCCACGTCCAGCTGCAGCATCACCGTCGGCTTCGTATTCGCCGCCAGAACCTCCATCGGACGCCGTCCGCCAATATCCTTCCACTCCGCCTGATGGTTGTGGTATCCGACCTTGAGCCCGGCGGGCTGCAATTTGTCCGCGGCGGCATTCAGATTGGCAGCAACCGCCTTCCAGCCATCCAGATCCGGCTTGGGATCGCTCCACGCCTGCACCATGTACTTCGTCCCCAGAATCAGGTTCAGGTCGCGCGCGCGTTCAATGTTCTTCGCCCTGAAATAGTCCTCGTCGTTGTGCGTCGAGTAGCACTTGATGCCCAGTTCATCGAGCAGCTTGCGCATCGCTTTAGCCTGCGGCTCAGTCCACTCGAAGTAAGGAGCGTAGAACTCGACCGCTTGATATCCCATCTTCGCTACCGCCCGTACCGTGCCCTCGGGATCGCGCTTCAGCGCATCCCGCACCGAATACAGTTCCAATCCAATCGGAATCGAACTGGACGCTGCCACCGCACGGAAAGCCCAAGGCAATGCAGCAGACATGGTAAGAAACGCCCGCCGCGAAAGAGTTGTACAAGGCCTGATGCGGCAATCCTCGAACATTCGGGGCTCCTTCCTGGCCATATAGTACGGCTGATTCCGCGCCGCTCCTGACGCGAAAAGCCTCCCATGGGAGGCTCCGGAGCAGGGCAGGGACTGTCGCGCTTATTGATTGTCTGGCAACGTTTGCTTTCTGCGTTGGTTTTCCTGTTCCAGTCTGCCAAGTCGTTCGTCCATGTGAAGCTGAGAGACGATGTAGCTCACGGCGGCCTTGGTCTCGTTACGCGATGCTTCCGCCTGGGCACGCATTTCGCCCCTTAGCTCTGCAATGTCCGTCCTTGTGTCTTGGAATCGCCGATCCATCTCTACCCGCAAGTCGTCAAACCGCCGACTCGTTTCCTCGCGCATTGCCTTGAGTTCAGCCGCTAGCGCACGCATTTCTGGCGTCACGAGGTCTTGCAGCACCTTGCGGACATCTTCCACCACGCCCATGTGGTTGATTATAGCCCCCTCTTCGGCGTCCTCCGAGAATGCTTAAGCGCCCCCGCCATCAAAATCTTTGGCCCGTCGCTGGGAATACAAAGCAAGCTGAACCGCAGAATCGAACTGGAAGCTGAAAAAAGCAGGCCGCTCAGGGGGAGGCATTGAGCGGCCTGGTTGGCGAAGTCCTCCGGGGAGGAGGGTTAAACTTGAGGCGCTTGCGCGGCGTCTGAGCCGCGCGCCGAAATCCTGAGCGAAGGATCTCCGGTCGCAAGCTCCTACATGGACGACGGATTGTTCTGGCCCGTCGTCGGCGTCGAGGCTGGGGTGTTGCCCACCGTGTTCGTCATCAGACGAACATCCACGCGGCGGTTGTCGGCACGGCCCGCGGAGGTCTTGTTCGTCTCCACTGGCTTGTCCTTGCCCAGCCCAATCACGTAAATCTTGTGCGCAGGCACGTTATATTTCGAGGCCAGGTACTGAATCACCGAGTTGGCGCGGCGCTGGCTCAAATCGTAGTTGTAGTCCGCCGGTCCCACCGAGTCGGTTCCGCCTTCGAGGGCAATGATGTAGCCCTTGGTCGAGGCAATGCTGCCCGCCAGCTGATCGAGCGCTTCCTTGGCCTTCGGCGTGAGGTTGTCTTTGTTGAAGCCGAACTTCACCGAGGTTTCGGCGACGGCGTGATAGTTATCCAGATTCGCGACCGTATCGGTCAGCACGCCCACACGGGTATTGGCCGCATCGGCCACCTGCTGCGCCTGCGTTGCGTTCTGTCCGGCGGTCTGCGCCTTCTGCTCCACGTCGGCAGTCTTGGCGTTCACGGCGGCCAGTCCGGATTGCACGCGGGCGTCAACGTCCTTGATGTCCTTGGAATTCTTCGCGGTCAGGTCATCGAGTTCGTTGGTCTTGTTGATCAACGGAGTGGTTTGTTGCTTCACGTAATTCTTGGAAGTGCAGCCTACAGTGGCCGTCATGCTGGCGGCTAAGCAGATTACTAACGAAGTGCGGGTCATAGGGTAAGGCTCCTTAATGCATCTTGTCATCGCGCGCGCTGGGTCGCCCCGCGCCGCCTTCAAATCCTGAGGGGTCCTGGGAATTTCCGAGTGCTATCAAGTCCCGCCTCCTACTTTTGCACGGGACATGCCAGTTTTCCAAACTGGAACTATCCGATCTAAGTATATACGTTTCCAAGGGCTTGCCCAATCGAGGGGAGTGGTCCAACCGCCGCACCGGCACCCACAGGAACGCAAAGCCCACATAGGGAGGGGAAATTTTATACGGTTGGGCTCAGATCATCCGACTTCTTGGCGTCCTTAGCGAGCCCTCAGCGTCCTTTGCGGTTAAAGGCTTTTGCTGCCAATCGCATAAAATGAAGGCATCCCCTTCATGGATCTGCTCGCCAAAATCCGCACCATCCCCACCGAGCCCGGCGTGTATCTCTACAAAAACGCCGAGGGCGAAGTCATCTACGTGGGCAAGGCGAAAAACCTGCGCAGCCGCGTTTCCAGCTACTTCCACGAAGGCCGCTGGGAAGACGCCAAGACCGGCACGCTGGTGCGCGAGGCGGTCGACGTCGACTACATCGTGGTCGCCAACAACAAAGAGGCGCTGGCGCTCGAAAACAACCTGATCAAGCAGCGCAAGCCGCGCTTCAATATCCTGCTGCGCGACGACAAGACCTACCCCTATGTGAAGCTCACGCTCGCCGAGCGCTGGCCGCGGGTCTACGTCACCCGCCGCTTGCGCAAGGACGGCAGCGAATACTACGGCCCCTACTTCCCTGCCAACCTCGCGTATCGCATCGTCGACCTGATCCACCGCAACTTCCTGATTCCCTCGTGCAAGGTCGACCTGACGCGCTTTCATCCGCGTCCCTGCTTGCAGTACTACATCAAGCGCTGCCTGGGCCCGTGCGTGAAAGAACTCACGACGCCCGAGATGTATCAGGAAGCGGTGCGCGACGTGAAGCTGTTTCTCGAAGGCCGTCCGACAGACCTGGCCCGCTCTCTGCGCAACCGCATGGAGCAAGCCGCAGCGGCTGAGGAGTACGAGCGCGCCGCGCGCTACCGCGACCTGATCTCAACCGTCGAGCAGTTACAGGAACGCCAGCGCATCGCCGCCGCCGAAGGCGACGATGCCGATGTCTTCGGCTATCACTGCGAAAACGGCATGCTGGCCGTGAACCTGTTTCACATGCGCGGCGGCAAGATGGTCGACCGCCGCGAGTTCTTCTGGGAAGACCTGCCCCAGTTCGCGGGAGCATTGGAACTCGCCACGGAACATGTAGGGACAGGCGCCCCCGGCTGTCCGGGCGAGCAAAGCTCGCCTGCGCATTTGGCCGGCGGTATGTGCGACAGCAGCGAAAACCCCAGCCGAGCTTCGCTCGGCATGGACAGCCGGGGGCGGCTGTCCCCACATGAACTCTCCTCACGCGATCTGTTTTCTCCCGGCGAGTTCTTCTCTGCCTTGCTCAAGCAGCTCTACATCGGCCAGCCATACGTTCCGCGAAACCTCTACGTGCCGGTTGATTTCGAGGACCGCGAAGAACTAGAGGACTTGCTCTCCGAGCAACAGGCGGACAAGAGTGTCCGCCCCACACGGGTGCACATTCTCGTTCCGCAGCGCGGTGACAAGCGCTCGCTCATCGATCTCGCGGGCAACAACGCCAAACAGTCCTACGACCAGCGTTTCCGCGTGCTCAAGCCCAGCGCCCGCAAGATTCAGGAAGAACTGCAGGAAACGCTGAGCCTGCCCGAACTGCCGAAGCACATCGAGTGTTTCGATATTTCGCATATTCAGGGCGCGGAGACGGTCGCGTCCATGGTCGTGTGGGAAGAAGGCAAGATGAAGAAGTCGGACTACCGCAAGTTCATCATTCGCACCGTCGAAGGTGTGGACGATTTTGCCTCCATGCGCGAAGTGGTGACGCGCCGCTACAAGCGCCTGCAGGAAGAAAACAAGCCGCTGCCGAGCCTGGTTTTGATCGATGGTGGCCTGGGCCAACTGCACGCCGCCGCCTCAGCGCTGGACTCGCTCGAAATCATCAACCAGCCGTTGGCCGCCATCGCCAAGCGTGAAGAGATTCTCTACGTCTCCGGTCAAGAGCGGGATCCGATCGCTCTCGATCATCACTCGCCCGTGCTGCATCTGATTCAGCAAATTCGCGACGAGGCGCATCGCTTTGCCGTGACCTTCCACCGCAAGCGCCGCCAGATGCGCGACCGCTCGACTGAATTGTTAGAGATCCCCGGCGTGGGCGCGAGCACGACGCGCCGTCTGCTCGAACATTTCGGCAGCGTGCAGGCGGTCAAGCAGGCCGATGCCGCGGCCCTGTCGGCCGTCGTGACCCGTTTGCAGGCGGAAGCGATCCGCAATCACTTCCACAAGTGAGCACCGGTAGTAAGATTCGAATCAAAATCGTTTCGAGTGGTTTGGTGTAGATTTAGCCGTTTTGAAAGGGCACGGCTTTTCAGCCGTGCCGCAACGGGGAAGTGGATAGGTCCGGCTTTAGCCGCTGGGGAATGTGGCCCAGGGCCTAAGGCCTGCTCTTCCCTGGCACTGGTCGGCGCCGCTGAAGCCGCGCCCTTTCAAATCAAAGCGCGCCTGCAGTGAAGCCGAAAGGGCCACTGATAAGCAATGAACGACAACAAGCCTGACAAACATCGCATTACCGCCTCCGCGGTCATTCCGGCGCGCCGCGAACGCGTTTATGCTCTCATCGCCAACTACCATGACGGACATCCCCGGATCGTTCCCAAACAATTCAGCGGCATCGTGGTCGAGCAGGGAGGCATCGGCGCCGGCACCGTGATTCGTTTTCAGATGAGTATCTTCGGCAAGAAGCAGAGGTTCCGTGCCGCCGTCACCGAACCTGAACCCGGCCGCGTGCTGGTCGAGACCAATCTCGATCCCAACGGAGCCGTGACGACGTTTACGGTCGACCAGGGCCCTGCTCCCGCGGATTCTCGCGTCACCATCTCCACCGAGCTGAAGGTAAGATCCGGCTTCCTCGGCATCTTCGAAAAAGCTCTCGTAACCCTGCTGCTTCGCCCGATGTACGTACACGAACTGGAGAATCTCGCTCGGGTTGCCACCGGGCCGTTCGGCGTATAGACATATTCGCTTTTGGAAATTGTTGATTTCGTTGGATGGGTCGAAACAGTGGAATTGATTCCACTGGAGTTAGGGGCGAGGGGGAAAAGCCCTGCATCCCGCACCACCAACCGACAGGCACAATGCTTCGTAGAATGCCCTTCCGTGGGCCTGAAATTGGGCAGGATGCACGATCTTGTTCCAGAACGCCCCAAAGGTCATCCCAGGCCTAAAACACGCCAGAACGACGGGAAAGTGGCCTGGCGGCTGTTTATATCTTTAGGCTATAGCAAGCGCCAGCGTTGATTTTGTAACTTGCTGATACGAAGCGACCCGCGGCAACTTTTCTCTTTCGCTCATAACTCATTGATTCCATGTGCAAGCGCAAAGCCCTTAGCAATTTTGCCCAACATTTCCCCGGAAACTTGGTCGCCCAGGACTACTTCCGGCTTCCCGCGCGGCTTTGGCGAGGCACGGCAGGTAAACGTCTGCAAGAACAGCACTTGCTGCCTGCGACCTCAATACCAAGAACTTAAGAACTAAGAAGCAAGAGCAACCCCAAGAGCAAGATCAAGAGCAGCGGACAGGAGTGTCCGCTCCACACCACAACTTCAGAAAGCGGGCTCTCCCTCCACCCGCATTTTCTTCACGCTGAAATTCTGGAATATGCGCTGCTCGGTGACGCGGTCGATTCTGGGGTGAACAAATTCAACCGAGATCTTGTCATCCGGAGACAGTTGCTTCGGACGCTTGAAGGTGAACTGAAACGTATCATCCTTGAAGCTGTAGTCCATCAGGCTCAATCTCTCTGAGCCAGTATTGAGGAACACGGTCATGCTGAGTTTGGCCAGGCTTTGGCTCGCCCAGTAGTTTCGCAGCAAGCTCTCATCGTTCTGAACGTTGCTGTGAAAAGTCACAGCAACAATGACGCGGTCGGGAAACGTGGCGGCCAGAAACTTCTCTGCGCTGTGGTCGAAGGCCGCCTTTTGCTCCGCGCTCATCTTGTCGTAATGCGAACTGAGTTGCGAGGAACGTACCTGGGCTTGTCGAATGGGCGCGGCGGATCGGAATTGAATGTTGTAGCTAACGTTAGGATCGGCTTCCATCTCGCCGCGGTAGCCTCTGTTCGAGAGCTGGTCACCACCGGTGACGCTGGTCTGAATGCCGCCCAGCGTAAGCGTTGTAGCCCACGGAGATTCTTCCAGCATGCGGCGCGTTTCATCGGCTGACCAGTTCTGGTAGGGTTTCTTGACCCAGAAATCCGCAGCCAACGCGGTAAGCGAAACCGTCAGACAACACAGGAAGAGCACAACTTTTATCCTTGTCATGTCCACTCCTTCGCAAACCCGAAAGTATCCGTAGCGAGACGCACTTTACTTCGGCGCGGGACTGGCGTTTCCCATGTCGAGGACGACCTTCCAACTTCCATCTTTCTGCAGCTTCCAGATGCTGGTGTACTTGCCGTATTCAACCGATGGCTTGCCCTCTTTGTCTTTGGAGCGAAACTCATAGGTACCGTAGGTATAGCCGAGATCCCCGGAACTGGAGATGTCGGCGCCCACCGGCGTCCAAATCAGCTGGTTGTTTTTGTCGTCCAGAAAGCCCATGCCCTTGGCAATCTCCACTTTTCCGTGAATGATCGCCGCACCGTTGGGGACTTCGACGGCATCATCAGCGTAATACGACATGTATCCCTGCGAGCCGCGCTCGGCGGCGGCTCTCATGAACTCACCCTCAAGTCGCTTGAGCGTATCGGCCTGGGCTTTCGCAGACGCCGAAACCCTGGAGTGCGGCGGAAAGACGATCGGGGCAACAAGAAAAGCGACGACGAGAATCGGCAGCAAAGCTTTCATCGAGTCTCCCTGGAAATTTTGGAGCCATTCTACTCCCGCCGTGCGGGATCAGGACAAGCTGTTTCTTGCTCTTCTCGGCGTCCTTTGGGATTCCTTCGCGTCCTTTGCGGTTAAGAGCTTTTCGCTGACCAGCACAAAAGCATTTAACCGCAAAGTTCGCTAAGGAAGCGCAAAGGACGCGAAGAAGAACAGCTGCGTTGGTGAACGACGCGATCGCTTGCTACACTAACGGCCATCCCCATGAAACACATTTTCCTCACTGCCGGCGTTTGTTTCTTGCTCGCCGCTGCAGCCTTGCACGCGCAAACATCCGACATGGCCACGCCGCAGGAAAAGCATCTGCGCAATGTGCACCAACTCACCTTCGGTGGGCAGAATGCCGAAGCCTATTTTTCCGCGGACGGCAAGAAGCTGATCTTTCAGTCATCGCATGGCGATGTGAAGTGCGATCAGATCTTCATCATGAACATCGACGGCAGCGACCAGCACATGGTTTCTACCGGCAAGGGACGCACCACCTGCAGCTTTTTCTATCCGAATGGCAAGAAGATTCTGTACGCTTCCACGCATCTGGCCAGCCCGGAGTGCCCGCCGCGCCCGGATTTTTCCAAGGGCTACGTGTGGGCGGTTTATTCCGGATATGACATATTCACTGCCAATCCCGACGGCTCGAACCTGAAGCAATTGACTCATACGCCCGGCTACGATGCCGAGGCGACGATCTCGCTCAACGGCAAAAAGATCACCTTTACCTCCCTGCGCAATGGCGACCTCGACATTTACACCATGGACGCCGATGGCAAGAACGCGAAGCAACTCACGCACGAACTCGGCTATGACGGGGGGCCGACCTTCTCCCCTGATGGCAAGTTTATCGTCTACCGCGCCTACCATCCTCAGTCGGAAAAGGAAATTGCCGACTATAAGGAATTGCTGGCGCAGAACCTGATCCGGCCAACGTCGCTCGAAATCTGGATCATGAAAGCTGATGGCAGCGGAAAAAAGCAGGTTACCAGCCTGGGCGCGGCGAGCTTTGGGCCGGCGTTTACGGCCGATGGCAAGAAGATTATCTTCTCTTCGAATTACGATCCCGAAACCCACGCCACCGGTGGAATGGGCAATTTCGAGCTGTGGCTGATCAATCCCGACGGCAGCGGCCTCGAGCGCGTCACCTATAGCGACGGCTTCGACGGCTTCCCCATGTTCTCTTCCGATGGAAAGAAGTTGGTGTGGGCCTCGAACCGCAACGCCAAGGCGCCGCACGAAACGAATATTTTTATCGGGGACTGGGTGCCATAGGTTCTGTGTGGGACGGACACTCCTGTCCGTCGCTGTTGACTTTGGGGTTGGTGTTTTGGGCCCAACATTTGTGGGCCAACACTAACATCATCAAGACCAACACCAACACCAAGATCAAAGGCGACGGACAGGAGTGTCCGTCCCACATTTTCTTCGAACGTCTCTTCTGGCTAGCCACGCGACTGTGGCGATCATTCCACACCAACCTAGGACTCGCACTGCCATTGCGATCTTTGTGTCGGAGTTCAGCACACCCATGCTTGAGAAGATGGCGTACCAGTCGTGTTCCACAAAATCCGAATCTCCCGTCGTGACCAGCGGTAGCACCTGCGCTCGCGCATCCGCCATGTAGGTCGCGGTATAGAGCCAATTCTCAAAAAAGAAGAACAGGCAGAAGACGAAGCCTGTGGTCTGGCGCTGGGTGAAGAAGTACGCGGCCAGAAGAAACGGCACGAGCCATTGCAGCAGCGTGCCTCCCCAGAGCATGAGCGTGTGCCCGAACCAGCTGAACAGGTTGTGTCCGCCCTCATGGACCACCAGGTTGGCGTTATCGATAAACAGAAACCCTCCGTGGGCCGAGAACGCGTAAGCCATGAATGCGATGTAGAAAACCAGCCATGCCACCAGCGCCGGGCGGGAAACCCGTGTCCATGGTTCGTCGAGAATTGCTTGGACAGGCTCAAACATGGGCGCGCGTGTGTCGATTCTAGGAGCATGAGCGCGCGTGGGGTAGATTACGAGCGTGCGGCGTTCGCAGCGAGCAGGCTTTTCTTGTTACATTGTTCTGACGAGAACCGGCTTGCCTTGAAATTTGGAAACGCTCTGGTGGCTAGAGAGACGTAGCAAGCTACGTCTCTGCGTTGGATTAAGTTTATGAAGGTCCGGCATTGGATTACGGCGATCGTGCTGCTTGTTCTGGTGGCTGCGGCCATTGTGGGTCTGGTGTGGACCCGCGAACTGCCGCCGCCGGCCGATGAATCTGCCACGGCACCGACCGCCAAGAAAACGGCGGGAAGGAAAGCGCCGGTTGCGCCGCGTCCACTGGTGGATCAGCGGCCGCTGCAAACAGCGCGACGCATGGCAACCACGGCCGGCACGCCAGAAGAACAAGCGCTAGCGCACCAAGCGGAGAAAGTCGGCGACCACGAAGTCGACCTCGCGTTCTTCGACGCCCTGCGCACTGCCCAAGAAAACCCTCCGCCACTTTCTCCCGAGGCCAAAGAAATTGCCGCTCGCAAAGCCAAGGCCGAAGAGACCCTCAAGGAAGATCAGGAAAACATTAAGCTGCTCACGCGCAAGCTGGCAGCCGCCCCCGAGTCGCAAAAAGACAACTTGCAGGATCAGATCGACGTCGCCAAGGCGCAAATGGATCTCGATCAGGATGAGTTAGACGACGCGACCGAGGATCTGGAGCAAGCGGGAGGCGATCCACAAGCGAAGATCAAGCGTCTCCAGGAAGAGCACGAGGCTGGCGATCATAATGTCGTCGCGGCCGGTTCGGCGGTGAATCCGCATGAGCAGGACTACCAGGCGTTCACCCTGCTGAGCGTGGCCCGCGCCTGGCAGGCGCTGCGCGAGAAGAGGGCTCAACTGGAGGAAGCGCGAAAAGAAGCCGGCAAAAAAGAAGCGTATATGACGCGCCGGCACGACCAACTCGCCGCACAGCTCCAGAAAGATGAAGAGAATCGCCTGGCGGCCAAGCAACAGGCGAATGGATTCGCGAACAGTGGCAAGTCTGCGAGCCGCGAGGAATCGAAAGCCGCCGCCAAGGCGGCTTTGGACGCGCTGAAGCAGTACACGCTCGACCAAAAGAACCTGGCGGACCGAGGCCGCCGAATCCAGGACGAGCAGGAACTTAGCGAGATCTACACCAACTGGATCGTGCTGGTTGAGACCCGCGAGCGGGCGGCGCTGCACCACCTGATCGAGTCTATTCTGGGGATTCTCCTGGTTCTGGTGGTGGTGTACATAGCCAGCCGGTTCATTGAACACTTGTTCACTGGGATCGCGGCCGAGAACAAGCGCGTCGACACGCTGCGGGCGGTAGCGAAATTTGTGGCGCAGGCCGTGGGCGCGCTCGCGATTCTCTTCATCATTTTCGGCATGCCCACGCAAGCGACTACCGTTCTTGGCCTGGCCGGCGCGGGCTTGACGGTTGCGATGAAAGACTTCATCGTCGCCTTCTTCGGCTGGTTCGTGCTGATGGGGCGGAATGGCATCCGCGTGGGTGATTGGGTCGAAATCAACGGAGTCGGCGGTGAGGTCGTCGAGGTGGGACTGCTGAAGACGGTGCTGCTGGAAACCGGTAGCTGGACCGACGCCGGACATCCCACGGGACGGCGCGTCTCGTTCGTCAACAGTTTCGCGATCGAAGGACACTTCTTCAACTTCACTACCTCGGGCCAGTGGATGTGGGACGAGTTGCAGGTGTTGATTCCCGCGGGGCAGGACCCTTACCCGGTCATGGATGGCATCCAGAAATTGGTGGAAAAGGAAACGGCGGCAAACGCGAGCAAAGCGGAAGCGGAATGGCAGCAAGCCACGGCAAAATATCGCGTGCAGGCGCTCTCGGCGGTGCCCGGGATCAACGTGGTTCCCACGGCGGCGGGTATTGAAGTGCACGTGCGTTACATCACGCGCGCAAACGAACGCCATGAGGTGCGCAAGCGGATGTATGAAGCGATAGTGGAAATGATGCACGGGAAGCGGGAGACGGTGAAGGCGTAGAGCTTTTGGCTTTTGGCTGTACAGCGGTCTAGCTGCGAGTGAATCTGGTTTGAAAGCGGCGCTTCAAATTCCGTTCTGGCGAAGTCCTGTCATCCTGAGGCGCCGTTCTCGGCGCCGAAGGACCTCTGCACTCCCCGCCAGTTGCACACGTCCTTCGGCGGGCAAAAAGCGCCCGCTGAAAAAAGCCTTTAACCGCGAAGGTCGCTAAGAAAGACCGCGAAGGTCGCCAAGAAGAGCAACGTCAAAGGTTGATGGAAGGTCGTGGCCGCCTTTTCTTTGCGAACTTTGCGGCCTCCTTCGCGAGCTTTGCGGTTAAGAGCTTCTGATCCTCGCGTTGTCATCTGATCTGGAGTCATGGTCTACGTTCTGGCTTTCAGGTCTTCTCGCAAGTATTCCTTGATCTTCTCCGGCAGGCGCGACGCGTGCAGGATGTCGCGGAGTTGTGGAGGCGGCAACCGGCGGGCAAATTCCAGAGCCCGGGCCATGGGTGTATGCGGGTTGCGCAAGAGGGCGAGACGAATTTCGAGCCGCAGCGACCATTTCGCATGATGGCAAACCGCGTCGACGAAGGCAGGCGTAGCTCCGGGACGCTGTAGCGCCTTGACGATGGCGGACTCGGTGAGCCGCGGATTTTCGAGCGCGGTCTGCCAGACGCGCGACTCTTTGTCGAGCAGCAGCGCTGCCGCCACGCTTCCGGAGCAGCGGCGGGCAAGCGAGATGCGTTCCCCGAGACTGACGGAGGCGAGGCGGGCGACGAGCAGGTCATCGGCAACGCGCTTCAGGTCGGCAGCAGCGGCGGGCTCAAGCGTGAATTGCATCAGGTCAAAGGTGTAGAGCTCGCGGATCAGGCGCAGCGCGAGACGGCGCGGAGTGTGGGGATGGGCGGCGAGGGCGAGGCGCAGTTTGCGCGACTTACTCGCGGCGGCATTCTTGCTGATTTGTTCGATTTCGTCGGCGGGCAGATCGCGATTTTTTAGCTGGGCGAGGATGAGGTCCTCGGTGAGAGCGGGTTTGGCGTCGACGGATGGCAGATCGGCATTCGCATCCGCCGAAGACGATAGGGGGAACGGATTCTCGGGTTCGGCATTCATGCCAGGTGGGCTTACTTAACTTCACACGATCAAATTCAACAGCAACACCAAGAGCAACGGCGACGGACATGAGTGTCCGTCCCACATTACCCCGCTCTTCGCGCCATGCGAAGAGCGCCTTCTACCGGTTCCACGATCTGGGGATTTACTTCCACCCGCGGGTCCAGCCGGCGGAGATCATTGTAAAAAACCCGGCCCACCAGCGGTGCGTGACGAAAGACGCCCCCCGTCATGGCCACCGGGACGGCGGCCACGTCGGAATCTGCGAACAAGCGACGAGTCACAATGGCGGCGAGTTGGGCCAGTTCTCTGCCCGCTTTGGTAAGAACCTGGGCAGCATCGAGATCGTCCTGGCTGGCGGCGACCGCGGGAAAGAGCGCGGCGAAATCGGGAGGCGGAATCGAGTTGGCGGCGCGCGCCAGGTCGAAAAGCGTGGTTACGCCCCACACTTTGCCGAGGCCCACAGCGAATGAAGACTCCTGCTGCAAAGTCCGGTCGCGCGACGTGTGCCCGGTCGAATCGGCGGCACGGAGTGTAGCGCTCACGGCGGTGCGGCCGATCCAGTGCGCCGAGCCTTCATCCGAAATGGCGAACCCCCAACCTCCGGCGCGTGCGGTGTCGCCCTTGCGGTCGCGGCCATAAGCGATCGAACCAGTGCCGGCTATTACGATGACGCCGGGACCCGTGTCGAAAGCGGCTTCGAGAGCGATCTGCATGTCGCCAATGACGTCGATCGGAGTAGGAAGAATCTCTGCCAGGGCACGACGGACCATCGCGGCGAGGTCGGAGCGAGCGGCGCCGGAGCCGCCAACGCACGTGCGCGCCACTTGCGCGGGAGTAATGCCGGCGGCGGCACAAGCCTGGCGCACTGATTGGTGGAGTGATTCGCGCGCTTGTGCCTCGCCCACGCGGACGATGTTGCTGGGACCAGCGGTCGCCGTTGCCAGGAGTTCGGATTCATCGCCTACGGCTGAGGTAGTTTTGGTGCCGCCGCCGTCGATTCCAAGATAGTAGGGCACGAGGAAAGTTCTAACACAAGAGCGGGTCTCAGTTCGGGGCGAGGTCTACAGAGTCTCACTCGCGGCGGAGGGGGATTGCCTCCATAATTGGGTCTCCGGAAAGGACGGAAGTGCGAGAGCTTTTAACCGCAAAGGTCGCTAAGAAAGGCCGCGAAGATCGCAAAGAAAGGCAACCCCCAAAGATTTCCTTGGCGTCCTTTGCGGACTTTCTCTGCGAACTCAGCGGTTAAAGGCTTTTGGTTTTGCCCCTTATGGGCCTGAACCATCTCGATTTTGCGATTATTGGGCTGTACCTGGCGGGGATCACCCTGTTTGGGCTGCGCTTTCGCAAAAGGCATAAGACGCTGCGCGACTACTTCCTGGCCGGTCGCGACATTCCCTGGTGGGCGATCGCGCTCTCGATTGTCGCGGCTGAAACCAGCACGCTGACCATCATCAGCATTCCGGGGCTGGCTTATGACACGAACCTCACGTTTCTCCAGGTCGTCATGGGGTACGTGGTCGGGCGCGTGGTGATCAGTTTTGTGCTGCTGCCGCATTATTTCCGGGGCGATTTGTATACGGCCTACGAACTGATCGAACGGCGCTTCGGGCGCGGGCTGCGGTCTCTGACGGCAGGATTGTTTCTGCTGACGCGGGCGGCGGCGGAGGGCGTGCGCGTGTATGCGGTGTCGATCGTGGTCGCGATTGCGCTGGGAACGGGCGAGGTGGCGTCGATTGCCATCATCACTGCATTGACGCTCATCTATACGTTCGAGGGCGGGCTCGCGGCGGTGATCTGGACCGATGTCGTGCAAACTGCGATCTACGTGGGCGGAACGCTGGTGGGACTGGTCACGATTCTGCATCTCGTGCCCGGGGGCTGGGCCGCGATTCACGCCGCCGCGGCCGCTGCGGGCAAGCTGCAGGTGTTCGATTTTCGCGGAAGCATCTGGATTCCCTACACCTTTTGGGCGGGCGTGATCGGCGGGACATTCTTTACGGTGGCGAGTCACGGCACCGATCAACTCATTGTGCAGCGGCTGCTGGCGGCGCGTGGACGGAAACAGTCCGCGACCGCCCTGGTTTCGAGCGGAGTCGCAGTTTTGTTTCAGTTTGCGCTCTTCCTGACTATGGGCATCCTCTTATGGGCCTACTATCGGGCGCCCTCGGCGCAATTCGGACGGCCGGACCGGATTTATCCAACATTTATTGTGACCCACATGCCGCATGGGATTTCCGGGCTGCTGATTGCAGCAATCCTGGCGGCGGCGATGTCGAACTTGAGCGCGGCGCTGAATTCGCTTTCGTCAAGCGCCATCATGGATTTCTATGCCCGGCTGCGGCCGCAGACGGATGAGACGACCAAGATGCGGCTCTCGCGGCTCGCCACGCTGGCGTGGGCGCTGGTGCTCTTTGGGCTGGCCGTGATCGCGCTGCACAAAGTTGGACGCGTGGTGGAAGTAGGTCTACAGATCGCGTCGGTGGCCTATGGCGCGCTTCTGGGGGTGTTCATGTTGGGGGTGCTGACGCGGCGCGCGAATCAGCGCGGAGCAATGGTGGGGATGGTCTGCGGATTCGGAGTGGAGCTGTACTTGTGGCTGGGAACGCACCTGCCGTGGACGTGGTGGGTGATGATCGGGACGGGAGTGACGTTCAGCGTGGGGTACGTCGCAAGCTCGATGGCGCGGGAATAGGTTTTCTTCGCGATCTTCGCGGATGTTCGTCGCGAGCCTTTGCGGTTAAAGGCTTTTTGCTGGGCCAACGAAAAGCTTTTAACCGCAAAGTTCGCGAAGAAAGGCCGCTAAGGACGCAAAGAATGAGCTTTCATGGGAGTTCATTATGCATTCAGGAGACCTTACACAGGAGATCATTGGGGCGGCGATCAAGGTGCATCGCAAGTTGGGGCCTGGGTTGCTGGAATCGGCCTATGAGGCTTGTCTGGCTCACGAAATCGAGAAGCTTGGGTTTCGTGTGGAGCAGCAGAAGGCTGTGCCGTTGGTTTATGAAACGGTGAAACTGGAATGCGGTTTTCGGGCCGATCTGGTCGTGGAAGGGCGAGTCGTCGAGTTGAAATGCAAGGAAGGGCTGCATCCGGCGGATGAGGCTCAGTTGATGTCTCATCTGCGGCTTTTGAACATTCCGGTTGGGCTTCTGATCAACTTCCATGTCGTACTGCTGAGGAACGGGATTAAGCGGATGGTGAACAACTATCGGGAGCCGTCGGAGGAAAGCAAAAGCCTTTAACCGCAAAGATCGCCAAGAAAAGCCGCTGAGAACGCAAAGAAAAGCGTTTGAAGTTGCCCTTCTTAGCGTTCTTCGTGGCTTTTCTTGGCGATCTTTGCGGTTAAAGGCTTTTGATCCTCGCGTATACTCCCAGCTCACCATGCCTGAGGTCATCAAGTCTGCGCCGCCCGCTGAACTTTCCCGCGACCTTGGGGTGAGCCACGCTTCGGCCGTCGTCGTAGGGACGATTATCGGCAGTGGGATTTTTCTGGTGCCTGCCGAGATGATGCAGGCGGTGGGCTCGGCCAAGCTCGTCTATCTCGCGTGGATCGTGGGCGGGCTGCTTTCGTTCTTTGGCGCACTGACCTACGCCGAACTCGGAGCGATGAAGCCGCAGGCGGGCGGCGAGTATGTTTACGTCCGCGACGGGTATGGGCCGCTGGCCGGGTTTCTATACGGCTGGACCTGGTTTGTGATCGCCAAACCGGCGTCGGTGGCAACCGTAGTCACCGGGCTGGTGCGAATTCTTGGGACGTTTCCCGTCTTCTCCTTTTTCTCTGCCAACTTGATCTCCGCACCGATTGCCATCACCTGGGGACAAATCGTCGCCATCACCGCGGCGGTTCTGATTTCACTTCTGAATTACCTCGGGATCAAGAAGGCTGGCGAGTTTCAGCTTGTGTTTACGCTGCTGAAGGTCGCGATCATCCTGGGAATCGTAGTGGTGTGTTTTAGCGGAATTGGTCATGTGGCCGGGCGGGGATGGAGCAATTTTGCTGGAACGTTCGCCGGTGCAAAGGGCGGCGTGGCCGGCTTCATGGCGGCGCTGGTAGCGGCGCTGTGGGCCTACGACGGATGGAATGATCTGAACATGGTGGCTGGCGAGGTGAAGCGGCCGGAGCGGAGCATTCCCATCGCCTTGATCGCCGGAGTGGCCACCGTGGGCGCGCTCTACATGCTGGTGAATGCGGGTGTGCAGTATGTGCTGCCGGCGAGTGCGATCGCGGCTTCGCCGCGTCCGGCATCGGATGCCGTGGCGCTGGTCATGGGACGCATGGGCGCTGGCATTGTGTCGGCGGGAATGGCCCTGTCGATGCTGGTCACGCTCAACGGCACGATCATGAGCGGAGCGCGCGTGCCCTATGCGGTGGCCCGGGATGGATACTTTTTTCGCGCGCTGGCCGACGTGCATCCGCGGTTTCACACGCCTTCTGTGGCGATTGTGGTGCAGGCGGTGCTGTCGATTTTGCTGCTGCTCTTGGGAGCAAATTTTCGGCAACTTTTTTCTTTGGCAATCTTCGCGGAGTGGTTGTTCTACATGATCGCTGGCAGCACGGTTTTTGTGTTTCGGCGGCGCGAGCCGCAGGCGGCGCGCCCCTACCGGATGTGGGGATATCCTGTCGTGCCAGCGCTGTTCGTGGCGGTTGCGGCCGCACTGCTGTGCTACACCTTTAAGAATGACTGGCCTAATTCAGGCTACGGCGTGTTGGTCATTCTGGCCGGGATTCCGGTGTTTGGATACTTCTCGCGCGTGCGCCGGGAAAGCAAAAGCCTTTAACCGCAAAAGTTCGCAAAGAAAGGCCGCCAAGGTCGCAGAGAAGAGCTACTGCGACCGCTTAATTCGTTCTTCTTTCGGCTTTTCTCAGCGTCCTTTGCGGATTTTCTTGCGAACTTTGCGGTTAAAGGCTTTTTAGCTAGCCGCGAGCTGAAATGCCTGTCCCGCGCCCGTTTTGGTCCATTTCCTCAAAAGGACATATCCTCAGTTACTTAAGGTCAAGAGCCGTGGACACGTTTACCCCCTGTCCTATCTCCCTTATTTTGAAGACTCCAAGCTTCCCGGCGTACTCCCTCGGCTGGGTCCCAATGGAGCGAATTTGCATGGCGACACCTGACCGCGGATTTCAACTCGGACTACTGCCCGAACCCAAGATCAACAAGCGGGCTCTGGCCACCAGCTACGGTTTGGTGACGCTGCTCGTGCTGCTCTTTATCAATCTGAGCTTGCTGCTGCCGGAAAAACTGCAGCTGACGCAATATCACGTGACGGAATTGATTCCGATGCCGGCGCTGCGCCCGGAACCGGCGCCGATCAAGCCCAAGCCGGAGATCAAAACAAAGCTGCTTCCAGCGGTGAAGCTGCCGGTGTTCGAGCAACCGAAGCTGGTGGTGCCGCGCGAAGTGCGACGCCAGGCTCCGCAACCGGTCGAGGCGCCGAAAGTCGTGGTGAACCAGTTCGTTGCGCCCGTGATCAAGGTCGCGGGCGGGGCGCGCCCCCAACTGGTGCACACAGGAGACTTTGGCGGAAGCTCGCAGCCGCCGACCGTAAACGCGCCGATCGAGAAAGTGCAAACCGGCGGCTTCGGCGATCCCAATGGACTGCCGGGTACGGGCAAGCAGGGCGCGAAGTTGTACGCCGCGGCACTGGGCTCGTTTGATATGCCGGCAGGACCGGGACAGGGCAACGGATCGGGCGGAGCCAAGGGAATCAAAGGCACGGTCGCCAGCGCCGACTTCGGCAGCGGCATCGCAACCGCAGGCAAGGGAGATGGACGTAGCAACGGCAAGGGCGTAGCCACCGGCGGATTCGGATCGGAACAGGTGGTGCATCAGGGCCCGAAGATTGCGCAGGCGGACTCCGGCGGGCTGACTACTCCGGTTGAAATTACATTCAAGCCGAATCCGGTTTATACGGACGACGCCCGCAGCTTAAAGCTCGAAGGCGAAGTACTGCTCGAGGTGAGCTTCTCGGCTGCAGGCGCGTTGCACGTCAATCGTGTCGTAAAGGGGCTGGGTCACGGCCTGGATGAGGCCGCCATGGCGGCGGCTAACAAGATACGGTTCAAGCCGGCACTGCGCAATGGGCAGCCGGTGGATTCGACGGCGATTGTTCACGTCGTCTTCCAGATGGCGTACTGAAAGTTGTCAGTGAACCCACTGAAAACTGACAACTGACAACTGGCAACCGACAACTGGTTTTAAGAACTTGGAGAAAAGAGTCATGCGTACTTGGAACTGGATCTTTACTGCGGCAATGCTGGCCTCAATGAGCGCTGCCGCCCAGCAGGCGGCGCAGTCCCAGCCGACAGCGTCCGATGCGGCGCAGGCGGCACAATCGTCTCAGGCGGCTGATCCCGCGGCGGCGCAACCGGCGCAAGCCCAGCCCGCGTCCACTCAGGCACCGCAATCGGCTTCGGACGCGGCTGCGACTCCGGCGGCTCCGGCTACCGTTGCGGCTCCTACGACGATGGACCAGGTGGTAACGCTGTTCATCGAGCGCGAGCACGGACTGATCAAGGCGCTGTCCAATCGCACGCCTGTGGTCGAGACGTATCTGCAGAATCTGACGAGCGATCCGCAACTCGGTCCAGTTCCCAGCGAGGATCACTACTTCCTCGGCCGCATGGATATGGGCGAAACGGTTGACCGCAAGGACTACCTGAAGGACGAGGAGAAAGGCATGCAGGCCCGTCTTCTGGGCGGCTTCCAGAAACTCTACAAGATTCAGTACCAGCCCCTGGGCTTTTCCTGGATGGTATACGCGGACCGTACCGACTTCGACCGCGAACACTACGACTTTCACTACGTGCGCCGCGAGTTCCTGGGCGATGTGCGCTGCCTGGTGTTCGATGTAACGCCGAAGAAGAACTCGGGCAAAGGCCGCTTCCTGGGGCGCGTGTGGGTGGAAGACCAGGGCTATAACATCGTGCGCCTGAACGGAACCTACTATCCGGCGCCGCGTAACTCCTACTTCTTCCACATGGACAGCTGGCGGTTGAACCTGATCCCCGGCTATTGGGTGCCGGCCTTCATCTACAGCGAAGAAGGCGACTTCAGCGCTGGAGTGAAGAACAAGGTGGCCTTCAAGGCGCAGACCCGCATCTGGGGCTATGACCTGAAGAAGGGCGGCAAGGACGACGAACTGACCCAGATCCGAGTGGACAGTGTGAAAGATGAGAGCGCAGCCGCGCAGGATGCGTCGCCGCTGCAGGCAGAGCGAGTGTGGCAGCAGCAAGCGGAAGACAATGTCGTCGAGCGCCTGACCTATGCCGGATTGCTCGCGCCCGAGGGCGACGTCGACCACATTCTCCAGACCGTGGTCAACAACCTGGAAGTGACCAACAATATCGATCTGCCACGGCCGGTGCGCACCCGCGTCCTGCTGACGGCGCCGCTTGAAACCTTCAGCGTGGGCAACACCATCGTGATCAGCCGCGGCTTGGTTGACGTGCTTCCCGACGAGGCCAGCCTGGCCGCTGTGCTCTCGCATGAACTGGCGCACATCGTGCTCGGCCACAACCTTGGCTCGAAGTATGCCTTCAACGACCGCATGCTGTTCTCCGATGACTCCACCTACCAGAACCTGGGCTTCAAGCACATTCCGGAAGAAGAGCAAGCGGCCGACAAGAAGGCGGTCGAACTGTTGAAGAACTCGCCGTATGCGCAGAAGCTCGACAACGTCGGACTGTTCCTGAAGGCATTGCAGCAGCGGGCTCCGCAACTGGGAGCGCTGCTCACGACTCACCTGGGCAATCCTCTGGCCGCGGGCGGCTCCGTCACGCGCCTGTCGGCGCTGGCCACGCAAGGCCCGGCGCTCGACAACAACAAGCTGGATCAGATCGCGGCGCTGCCTCTGGGCGGCCGCGTTAAGATCAATCCCTGGGACGACCGGGCAGAAATGGTGAAGACGGCTCCAGTCGCCATCACCTCGGCGCGCGATAAGATGCCGTTTGAAGTGACGCCGTTCTTCCCGCGGTTGGTGCGGTATGGCACGGGCGCCACCGCTCCGGCTGCGACTTCAACCACCGCGGCCGCGAACTCGGGCTCAGGTAATTAAGTAACTCCAAGTTGAAGCAAGACGCAGGCTGGGATCCGGAATATTCTTCCGGTTTGCCCAGCCTTCGTTCTTTGCGGGGTGCGGCGGCGCAACGTAGATCAGTCCAGAGGTAACCAAACGGTTGCATTTAAGCGGGAAGCGGGCTAATATGCAACCTGGAGGTTGCGTAAATGGACAATCGGATTGAAAAGCGGATCGAGCTCAAAGCGCCGGTCTCACGCGTTTGGCGGGCACTGACGGATTATCGCGAGTTCGGCGAGTGGTTTCGCGTGAAGCTGGAGGGCCCATTCGTGCCGGGTCAGTTGGCGCGCGGCCAGGTTACCTATCCCGGATACGAGCACGTCAAGTGGGAAGCCGTGGTGCAGAAAATGGAACCGGAGCGGCTGTTTTCCTTCACCTGCCATCCCTATGCGGTTGATCCCGCAATCGACTACTCCAAAGAGACACCGACGTTGGTCGAATTCCGGTTAGAGAAAACCGTCAGCGGCACGCTGCTGGTCCTCACGGAATCCGGCTTCGATAAGATTCCGAGTGATCGCCGGCTGGAAGCGTTCCGCCGGAATGATGGCGGCTGGACGGAACAGATGAAGAACATCGAGAGCTATGTCACCTCGAAACCCTAAACACACCACCCGGATCGAGGCTCATGCACCGGTTTTTGCCGCGCTTGGCGACAAAACGCGACTACTGCTGGTTGCAAAACTGTCGGACGGACGGCGCTATTCCATTGCGCAACTGACCGAGGGCTCGCGCCTGACCCGCCAGGCGATTACCAAACATTTGCGGGTGCTGAACCGAGTGGGCATGGTGCGCAGCACCCGTACGGGCCGGGAAAAGCTATTCGAATTCAATCCCCGTCCCCTTGATGGAATGAAAGCGTATCTCGATCTGGTCTCCCGACAATGGGATCAGGCGCTGGCGAGGCTGAAATCGTTTGTCGAAAAATGAGTCTATCGGGCTGGCGGACAATCATTTCGGCTTCTTCCCTGGCAAGCCAGCGGGATTCTCATGCGTGCGCTCGCGGAAGGCCCCGCGCATCCCCGCGGCCAGCCCTACGCTGGACTCGCCGAACTTATCACGAAGGCGATCCGCTGCAGCCAAGGCATCTTTCCATCGTTGCTGGCGGTTACCGTCGAGCAGATCGATCTGAGGGGCCGCATTGGTGAACGACGAGGCTTGCACGCCGAGCAGCCGCACCTGCACGCCCTTTTTCCAATTCTTACGGAAGAGCGTACGCACGTGTTCGAAAATTTCGGTGTCGAGCTGAGTCGGTACCGGGAGCGTATGGGCGCGCGTGATGGTCGTGAAATCCTTGTAGCGCAGCTTGAGCTGGACAGTGCGCGCATGAAAGCTCGATTCGCGCAGGCGGCGACCAACCATCTCGGAGAGCCGCATGAGCGTAGCTTCGAGCTGGCTGACGTCGGCGGTGTCTTCGTTATAAGTGTGCTCGTGGCTGATAGACTTGGCGCCTAGATCGGCTCCGACTTCGGAATCGAACCATCCACCGGCATCTTCGCCGCGCGCTTTGCCGGCCAGCGCGAGTCCCCATTTTCCGAAGCGAGCGTCCAGTTCGGAGTCCTCCAACTTGGTCAGGTCTCCAACTTTCTTGATGCCGAGCGCGTGCAAATGGGTCTCCATGACCTTGCCGACGCCGGGAATCTCGCGCACGTCAAGCGGGGCGAGGAATTTGGCCTCCTGCCCGGGCACAATCCACAGCACACCGTTGGGCTTGGCCTGCGCCGACGATACTTTGGCGATCAGGCGCGAGGTCCCAATGCCGACGGAACAGTTCAGATGCGTTTCGGCCTTCATGCGCTGGTGAAGGGAGTGCGCGGCCCTGAGCGGCGGCCCGTGCAGACGCTCGGTGCCCGTCATGTCGAGATAGGCCTCGTCAATCGAGGCCATTTCCACCTGAGGGGAAAACGCATCGAGAACCTTGTAGACCTTTTCGGAGCACTCGCGGTAGCGCTCGGGATGGCCATCAACAAAGATGGCGTGCGGGCACATCTTGGAGGCCGTGCGCAGAGGCATGGCCGAATGCACCCCAAACTTGCGCGCTTCATAGGAAGCCGCGGACACCACGCCACGCTCGTTGCGCTGTCCTCCAACCACCACGGCCTTCCCTTTCAGCGAGGGATCGAAGAGTTCTTCCACCGAGACGAAGAAGGCGTCCATGTCGACGTGGAAGATCGTGCGCAGGAAAGCGGGCTTGGGAACGGTCGCGATCATCTTCAGCGGATTGTAGCAGCCGCCGTGGCGGGTTATCGCTGAACGGGTCGAAGCGCCAATCTACGGCAAGGAACTGCGTTCTGGTGCCTCCTCAGCTAGGGGGCAGGAGCCGTAGGTGACGGCTGCCGAAGTTGGTCAACAAGCTGCCGACCGATTCCCATGCGCCTCGGGTTGATCCCGCTTCGCCATAACCTCGCGGAATAGATCAACGGCCTCGGCATGACGTTGACTGTGAGCAATCGCCATGGCTACTTGCCGCCTTGTATCGATGGAATCCCGATATCGACTGCGAACGCCGCCTCATCGTCCATCTCGACTTAGTTCGCCAGGAGATTCACTTCATCCAGCCAAACGTTATACGGCTGCTGCTGATAGTTGCCGTCCATTTGAAAAGCAATATCGATTTCCTCCTGGTACCAATTGGGCTGCGCCGCATAGTACGTGTCGACGGTGGATATCTGGTCGGCCACATTCACGCTGATGTAATGCACCTGGTTGCCGACGCGTTCCAGATTCCACACTAAATGGATCCAGGTGTTGGAGGGGAAGCGATTGCACGGCACCGACGTGGGGACCCACTTCCCGTCCAGCGGGTCCCATATGTCCCACATGTGGGTCTGATTGAAGTCGCACTGTGTTCCCCACGTCCACCGCGTTCCGCCGAAGGCCTGGTTCACATCGAATTCCAAAGATTGCGGAGCGTTCGCATCGTTCATGTAGAACCAGAGATCGAAGGTGAAACGGCTTACGCTATCGCCGCCTCCCAAGGGAGTCCAATAGAGCTCGTTGGAATACGGGTGCATCCCTCCCAGACCGAAGCGCGGAAGATGGGTCGAGAGAAGGCACAGACTGATCGTGCGTGAGACTGGACGTTGCCACACCGAGGCCCGCTGCGCACGTTGACCCCGAAGCCAAAACCGCGGAGCAGGAGGTCCAGTCGCTCCGGTTCTGAATATTAGTAGCCCCGGCTTCTTGATTGATCACATTCACTTGAAGCGTAGAAGTCGCGATGTATCCGGCCGTATCCTCAGCTACCAGTTCGACGGTGTGTTTTCCGTTCGGCATCCAAATCAACTGGTTAATGTTGGTTTTTGGCGAATAGAGCACAGCAAAGCCATCCACATAAAGTCGCAAAGTGTAAGTCGGATCGGGAGGAGTCGCCGTCGCGACGATGGGCACGGGGGAAGTGACGCTGGCCTCATTCGTCGGACTTGTAATCGTCAATGGGAAGCCGCATAGCGCGGCCGGTGGAGGTTCGGCTGCGGGTGGGACGATCGAGGTGTTCGCTGGTGGATTCGGCGTGATTGGGCAGTTCGCCACATTCGCAGGCAAGCCCTGGCATCCGATCTGGGTGCCCATCGCTAGAAGCAATACAAGGATGCAAGTGATTAGAGTGACGTGTTCCCTTCCCCCAACACGTTTATTACAGCGCATTGCGACCTCTCCGATGTGTAAGCTTCAAAAGACCAGCATCCGCGAGCGGTCGGAGTGCAGGCACCTACGACCCGCAGGCTCTTAGCTTCCCCCAGATTCGTACGGGCCAAAATTTGACTTCAGTAAGCCGTCAGTTTCATCTTATCCAGCCAAACGTTGTAAGGGTCACCTCTCTCGTCCAAATCCATCTGAAACGCCGTATCGATCTCTTCCAAAGTCCAGTCCGCTTGGTTCGGATAGTAGGTGTCGACGTTGTAGGTTTGATCCCCCACCGTAAGGCTTATGTAGTGCACCTGGTTCCCGACTCTTTCCAACTGCCAAACCAGATGAATCCATGTGTTCGCCGGGAAGGGCGTGCAGTCGATCGAAGTGGGTATCCACCCGGTATTTGGAGCATCATTCCAGATGTCCCACTTCCCTGAGCCGTTGAAGTTGCATTCCGAGCCCCAGACCCACCTGTTGCCGCCGAACGTCTGGTTGACATCGAACTCCAGTGCCTGAGGGGCGTTGGGATTGTCGATGTAGAAATACAAGTCGTAGATGAAATGACTGACGTTGTCTCCACCGGCCACTGGGTTGAAGTACAGCACGTTGCAATAACCCGGGCAATCCGGGGATGACGGGCCTATGGTGAATTGGGCCGAGTTGCTATCCATCGACGGCGACGATACGTTTTGCGTCATCTTTGACTGCGGCGTGCCACCACCGGCAGCGCAGATCTGTCCCGCGCGCGCGGAACCAGGAGGAAACAATCCGCCACAGGATTGCCAGCCCCGCATGGCTTGGATGTCGCCGATGGTCGTCTGCCCTTGCGTCGCCGGCGCCTGCGCCGAAACCGTAATTTTCAGCGGAGTCGCCGATACGTATCCCTGGTTATCTTCCGCCATCACTACCAGGGTATGCGGGCCGGGAGCGAGAAAGATTTGTGTGTTTATGGAATTGGCGAACGCGAAATAGTCAGCGATACTGCTGCTCGGATCGCTGCTGTTCTCGTCATACACCCGCATGAAGAAGATCGGGTTCTGTGGTGAGGCTGAGGCCACTACGTTTACCGGCGATGTCACCGTTGTGTTAGTCGAAGGGCTGGAAACGGTCAGGGGAAAATCAGTTGACCCGGTCCAGGTCGGCAGAGTCGTATTCGCGCCGGGAGCTGGCAGCGGGCTCGTCGAAGGGGACCAGGTAATCGGTACCGGCGGTACCGCAGGATAAGTCGGTTGCGAGGGAGCCGGATTGCCCATCTGCGCTTTATTTGTGCCGCACCCGCATAGGGTTCCGAGTGCTGCACATACTAAAGATAAAACGCACCTTCTGAGAAATCTGCCCCGAGCGCTCGCGGCGATCGGCGAATGGAAGGGACGCACTCATGGTTTTGGACCTCGGCATGCTCAACACGGGTGGAAGAACCAGCGGCTACGAGCGGGTGAAAACTGGCAATACAACCGAATCGGGTTCAGTCAAGGCTCACCGCCACTCTATGTGGTTTCCGTCTGCGCGAACAATACTGGACCTACCCTAAGCAAGCGCGGTGATTCCCTGATCCAGAGGTACTTCAAACCGACGCCAACCAGATGTTGCCCGAAGACATCTCAATTGGGCACTCGCAGTGAATCTGCCCGATCACAACCTTCCAGACAATAAGAATCATTGGTGTGTTCGATTCGAGCGTGAGGAGTTTGGAGGGAGCCCCGCATCTACAGGGCAGCACCAATAGTTCTAATTGCAGGAAATAGGTGGTCTTCAATTCCTTCCGACTTGGAGATCACCTCTCGAATGCCCGCGGCTTGAGCATCCTCACGCAGTTGAGCACTTACATGCATGGTGAACATAACCATGGCTACCGAGGGAGCGAGGCGGGTAATTTGGCGAGCCGCCTCCAGGCCGTTCATCACCGGCATGGAAAGATCCAGAATCACCAGATTGGGGTGAAGCTCCGTGACTTTCTGCAGGGCGATTCTTCCGTTTTCCGCCTCGCCGCACACTTGCCAGTCGGTGCTCCGCTCAATGAACCCTCGCAGCGAGTGCCGGATTGCGTAACTATCGTCCACGATGAGTATTCTGATAGACATTCAGCCCCCGCTGCGCCTCGGCGGGTTGCTGGCTAGGCCATGGGCTAGAGGTACGCGACAATAGCCGGCAGACGGGAAAAGGCACTCTCTGAACCCTACGCTCTGCGACGCGGACGGGAAATACACAGAAGACTGTACCATACAGATCCTATTAGTGTTCGATACGAAACATTTTAGTGTTCGATACCGAACATTGCACGATACTACTTAAGCGCCAGTTCGGCGCTGAACTGCCGGGTAATCCCATAGCATTCGCAAGCAGAGCTTTCGAGTTTTTTGCGGGTCAAGATTTTCACCGCCCCGTGGGTGTATTCGATAATCCGTTTCCTCTGCAGCGCTGCCGCTGCCATGCTCACGCTGGGACGATCCGTTCCAAGCATGGTCGCGAGAAAGTCGTGAGTAATCCGCAGCAACCCCGACTCAACCCGATCCTGGGTGAGCAGCAACCACCGCGCAAGACGTTGTTCAAGGTTATGCAGCCGGTTACAGCCAGCCGTCTGTGCCACTTGCATTTCGTGAACCGCCGCATACCGGCTCAGGAGCTTTTGAAGCTGTGGACTCGATGGCAACACGCTCTCCAGTGCATTGGCGCTCAGCTTGAACCCCTCCGCTGCAATTTGTACCACCGCGCGATGTGGGCTTCTCCTTATGCCGGCCGCCATGGCTATAGGGGCAAGGCCTTCGTTCCCTACGATGCCGACCTCGACGCTTTGTCCATTGCGAGTTGTGAATACCAGCGAGACCATGCCCGTATTTAAGAAGTAGGCGAATTCCAGCTTGCGGTTCGCCTCGTAAAGACTGTTATGGGGCCGCAGGACGACAAAATGCAGATGAGGACGGATGGTTTCAAATTCATCGTCGGGCACTGCGAGCAGGATGGCGTTCGCTACCGGTTTTCCTCCAGGGGCCGTGCGCTCTCCGGGATGCAAAGGGGGAACTCCGATTGTCACGCCAACTCCTTTCGTTTTGTCCAAAGATTGCCTCCCCGTCTCACGCACTCGGTTCTGCTGATCCTTTGGATGCTTCCAGACCCTCGCATGCCGCGCCCAATCCGTGCACAGTCCGTTGTGTCCGGAGGTATTGGTGGCCTCACCGGCGAAAAAAACAAGTATTCGCTGCGGGAGGTGCAAGCGCTTTCTGAGCGCCAGGCAGAATAGTGCTCATGCGGCTTTTTTCTTCGGGACCCGCGCGCCTTTCTTGCGTGCTTCCGAGAGACCGATCGCAATAGCCTGTTGGCGGCTCTTGACCTTGCCTCCCTTGCCGCCCCGACCCGAGCGAAGGGTACCATGCTTCTTCCGACGCATCGCGCTTGCCACGTTCTTGCCTGCGCCCTTGCTGTATTTCCGAAGACCGGACTTCCTTCTTTTGGCTGCCACCGGGTTCTCCTCCACTTGAAGTTCAACTCCGTCAAAGCTCCGGCGGTCTGATGAATTGCCGAATTAGAAGGTTGCAGCAATGCGCCGGACGTCTCGAAACTGTAAGACCTACGTACACGATTCGTGGTATTAAAAGCTTTGCATCGCACGGGTAGTCTCGGTTGAGGAGCGTATCGTGAAATCGCCCTCGCCCCAAGAATCTCCGTCGCAGCGATGGCGGATAGCTGCCGCTTTTTCTGCGTTTCTGATTCTCCTGGCGCCGATGGCGTTACTGGGGAAGAATCCATCGCGGAGCGTCGACAACGCGAATACGAGACCTGAGATTGGCCGCGGAAAATACCTGGTGGAAAGCGTAGCAATGTGCGGTGAGTGCCACACGCCGAGGAACAGTGACGGCAGTCTGGACCGCAGCCGCTGGCTTCAGGGAGCGCCTGTGATCTGGATGCCTTCGCGGCCAGATTCTGACTGGGCGATTAGGGCGCCGAGAATTGGAGGAACCTTACCCGCGAGCGACGCGGACATGGTGAAGCTTCTTACCACTGGAATCTGGACGACCGGCAAGCCGCTACGGCCTCCCATGATGCCTTTTCGGATGAGCGACAGTGATGCTCGCGCAGTCGTCGCTTACTTGAGAGCCGTCTCGCCAAGTCCGTAGCGCTTCCAGGAGGCATTTCCTGCCAAAGTAACGTCGACTCGGTCCACCGACGACAACTCCCCCGCACTCTTGCCGCATCTAACCTCGCCCGGCGAGTCGTCACGGCCGGCGGATCTACCGTTTATCTCATGCGATTGTTAGGACTCGTCCTCCTCCTGTTCGTTTCCACGAGTTGGGCTCAGCTCGCTGTGGAAGAGCCGCGACCTATCTATGAGGGCAAGCACGTCGACACCATCGATCTCATCGGGAATCCTCATCGCGATGTCGAACCCCTTCGGCACCTGATCTCACAGGAGGCCGGGCAACCCTACTCTCAGGCTAAGGTCGAGGCCAGCATCTCCGCTCTCCGGCAGACGGGGCAGTTCCCGGATGTCCGTGTAAATGTCGAACCCGCTCCTTCCGGTCTACGGCTGAACTTCTTGCTGGAGCCCGCCTATCACATCGGGATGGTCAACTTTCCACACCTGACCAAGAGCTTCTCCTACACACGCCTTTTGCAGGTCGCCGATCTTCCAGACCAAGACCCATACGATGAGGCGCGACTCCCGGTTGCCGAACGGTCCCTACAAACCTTTTTGCGGCAGAATGGGTATTTTCAGGCGAGTGTTCAGACCAGCTCAGAAATTGATGACGCGCATCAACTCGTCAATGTAACTTTCTCGGTGAAACCCGGCAAGCAGGCGCGCATTGCCCGGATAACGTTTGAAGGCCCGGAACCTGGCGAGGATGCTCGTCTGCTTCATTCAGTTCGATCTCTGCGTGCGCGCTTTACAGGAGGGCTGCTGAAGCGCGGCAAGCCCTACACTCCAGAACGTATCAAGGCAGCCACTACACAGATTCGACGAACGCTTTCTCAGCAACGCCGTCTCGCCAGCAAAGTGCAGGAACTGCCGCCGCAATATCACGCGGAGACCAATCGGGTCGACGTGTCATTCAAAGTCGAACTCGGTCCTGTCGTGGTTGTGCGAGCTACGGGTGCGCGTCTGTCCCTGCTTCCGTTCCTATCCGGGCGGGAGATGAAGAAGCTTATTCCCATCTACTCCGAAGGCACGATCGATCGCGATCTCGTCGAGGAAGGCCAACGAAACTTGATCGACTATTTTCAGAAGAAGGGCTACTTCGATGTGCAAGTAAAAACGACTTTCCAGCGCCAGCCTGACCAGATACTGCTCGTCTATGAGATTGACAAGGGGAAGAAGCACAAAGTCGATGCCATCCTCTTTCGTGGCAATCACGAGATAACCGAAAAAGACCTGCTCGCACAAGTAGTTGTGAAGAAGGCTCACTTTTGGTCTCACGGAAGCGTCAGTCAAAAGCTGCTCCAGCAAAGCGTTACCAACCTGGAGGCTCTTTATCACGACCGGGGCTTTGAAGACGTGAAGATCACATCTCAGGCCATTGAGCACGAACTTAAGGTCGAGGTTGCATTCAACATCGAAGAAGGGCCTCAGACTCTGGTCAACAACGTCGAAGTAACGGGGAATCACAATGTCGCCGAGAATCAACTTGCCGCCCCGGTGGGCTTCGAGCTCAAGCCCGGCAAGCCGTTGTCTCCCCGACAGCTGGCGGAAGATCGCAACCGCATATCCGCTAACTACCTGAATCGCGGTTATCTCAACATTGAAGTAAAGGCCACCGTTAACCGCAGCAAAGATGATCCCCACCGGGCAAACGTTCTTTACTCCATAAACGAGCATCAATTGGTTCGCGTTGGTGAGGTTATCTACCTGGGACAAAATCGAACGCGGATGAAGCTTCTTCAAAAGACTGCGAAGCTTCGGGCGGAGTTGCCTATGAGGCGGGGCCAATTGCTCGAAGCCGAGAGCCGGCTTTACGACTTGAACATTTTTGACTGGGCGAGCGTCGGCCCGAGAAAGCCGATCACCGACCAGACCGAAGAGGCAGCGCTCGTTAAGGTACACGAAGCCAAGCGCAACGAGATTACCTACGGATTTGGTTTTGAAGTTTCCCATCGCGGCGGCAATATTCCGTCCGGGACGGTGGCCGTCCCTGGCCTGCCTCCGGTGCAATTGGGCAACAATCAGATCGCACCCAGCCAATCCACGTTTGCCAGTCCTCGGGGCTCGATCGAGTTCAATCGCCGTAACATGCGCGGGCTCGGCGAAACCGCCAGTGCCGCAATCCTGCTTTCCCGCCTCGACCAGCGCGCGCTGACCAGCTACGCTCAGCCTCACTTCCTTGGATCGCTGTGGAGTTCGCTGAGTAGTTTTTCAATCGAGCGCACGACCGAGAATCCGCTGTTCGCCGCCACCCTCGGCGACCTTTCTTTTCAGGTAGAGCGTCTGATCAGCCGCAAGTACAACACTCGCCTGCAGATTCGCTACGACTTAAATAAGACGGCGCTCTCACACCTTCTAGTGCCGGACCTTGTGCTGGCGCCAGACCGCAACGTGCGCTTGTCTACCTTTTCTGCCGCGCTGCTTCGCGACACGCGCGACAAGCCGCTCGACGCCCATCGCGGCGCATTTGGCACACTCAACTTCGGAGTCACGCCGACTGCCTTAGGCTCCAGCGCAAACTTCGCCAAACTGTTCGGCCAATACGCGCTCTACAAGCCGATTCACTCCGTCGTGTTTGCGAACAGCATCCGGCTCGGATTGGCTAAATCGTTCGCCAGCAGCTTCGTCCCGACAAGCCAACTGTTCTTCTCTGGTGGAGGGACATCCCTGCGAGGGTTTCCCATCGACGAGGCGGGCCCGCAACGCCTCGTCCCGTTCTGCAATGTATTGCAAGGACAGAGTTCCTGCGTCAACGTGACCGTTCCGGTCGGCGGGCGCCAGTTGTTCATCCTTAATTCCGAAGCGCGATTCCCACTTGGAATCATGAAGGCGCTCGGAGGGGTTGTTTTCTACGATGGCGGAAACGTATACAGCGCCATCAACCTGCATGACTTTGCCGACAACTACACCAATACGATCGGAATCGGTTTGCGATACGCAACCCCCATCGGTCCCATTCGCATTGACTTTGGCAAAAATCTGAACCCGGTGCCAGGCATCAAGTCGACCCAGTACTACATCACTCTGGGCCAGGCTTTTTAGGAGCAGCGAATGCAGTGGAAACGGACGCTCGGTTGGACCTTATTAGGGCTCATCCTTGTTCTGATACTCGGCGTTGCCGGCGGATACCTCTATCTCAAGAGCAGCGCATTTCAACAGTTCGCTATTCGTAACATCACAGAGCAAGCGAACCATTCGATCGGAGGCCGAACACAAATCGGCAGACTCGAATTCAGCCTATCGAAGCTCAGTGCAACTTTTTACAATGTCGTCCTGCACGGCACGGAGCCTCCCGGCGCTCCGCCTCTGCTCCGGGTGGACGAACTGACGGTCGGATTAAAGATCAAGTCCGTACTTCGGCGCCAGATTAATCTCAGCGAGCTTCTCATTCGCCATCCGGTAGTTCACCTCCAGGTTGATCGCAAAGGAAAAAGCAACCTCCCACAAGCTCCCCCGACTAAATCGAGCAGCCACACGAATATTTTTGATCTCGCGATTGGCCACTTGGCGCTCCAGAGCGGAGAAGTCGACTACAACGATGAAAAGACTCCCGTGGATGCCGACCTTTATGACCTGCGAACTGACCTTAGCTTCGACTCCCTTGCGACCCGTTACAGCGGCACCATTTCGTACGACAACGGACGCCTGCATTATCTGCAATACACGCCAGTGCCACATAGTTTCAGCGCGAAGTTCAGCGCAACCCCGTCTCTTTTTTCTCTCGAATCCGCGATCCTGAAGGTCGCTTCGTCGACGGCGAACCTGCGCGCCGAAGTCACAAACTACTCCAATCCGGTCGTCGCAGCGGACTATGACTTCCGCGTCCACACGCAAGACTTTGCCGCGATGTTGGCAAACGCTAAGGCTGCGGGCGACATTTCTCTGAGCGGCAAGATGCACTATGAGAACGCAAGCGGTCAGTCTTTCCTGCGAAACCTTGCGCTCGACGGCCAGCTCGGAAGTGATGGCCTGTTAGTCGCTTCATCAAGGGGGCGCCTCGAAATCCGAAGTCTCAAGGGAGCGTACCAGCTTGCTCGAGGTACCTTGCGCGCGCACGGAGTCAAGGCCGAGTCGCTAGGCGGGCAAATCATCGCGGACGTCGACATGCAAAACCTCGACGCCACTCCCTCCGCCAGCGTGCGCGCGACCATACGCCGCATTTCTCTCCAGGCCATACAACAGGCCGTGCGCGAACAAACTGCCGAAGGTGGCATTCGAGTGACGGGCAGCGTCGATGGAACCACCGACCTTTCCTGGACCGGCAGCTTCGGCAACCTTCGCGCCCGCTCCGACTTGACGGTCAGGGCGGCGGCAAGAAGCACCGACCGGACTTCCACAGCGAACATTCCAGTGAATGGTTCCATTCACGCTATTTATGACGGACCGAATAACGTACTCACGGTTCGACAGACGAGCCTCCAAATTCCCTCCACGACGCTAACTGCCGACGGGCAAGTCAGCAAGCACTCGAATTTGCATATTCACGGCCAGGCGAACGATCTGCATCAACTGGCTGCCCTTGCCGCCGCCTTCAGTTCGAAGCAGTCGAGTCCACTCTTGCTCTCAGGTTCTGCCAAGCTGGAAGCTACGGTGAGGGGATCGATCCAGAAGCCTGAAGTCTCGGGGCAGTTCAGCGGACAGAACCTTCAGGTGCAAGGCACTGAGTGGAAGAGCGCGGAACTCTCGCTCGCCGCGAATCCATCGCAGATCAACGTATCGAGAGGAATTCTTGTGAACGCGAAGCGCGGTCGAGCTTCGTTCGATGCCACCGTCGCATTGAGTAAATGGTCTTATCATCCCCGCAATGCATTACACGCAAATCTCTCCGCGCAACAAATGTCCATCACGGATCTTCAACATCTGGCCGACCTTCACTATCCAGTCAGCGGAGACTTGTCAGCCAACCTGTCGGTAAATGGATCGCAGCTTGATCCCTCGGGGTGGGGATCGGCCACCATCGCCAATGCCCGAGCCTACGACGAGCCCATCCAAACTCTAGCTTTGCACTTTCACGCGTCCAACGGATCGATTGCCTCCACCCTGAACGTCGCCATGCCCGCAGGATCCGCAACTGCCACACTCACGTACACCCCCAAAACCGAGGCGTACAAGATCCAGTTCGAAGCGCCATCATTCGTCCTGCAGAAATTGCACACATTAAACGCGAGAAATATCGCCCTGAACGGAACTCTTTCCGCCACGGCCAGCGGCGAAGGAACGCTCGACAACCCGCAATTCAGCGCAGTCGTGCAGTTGCCAAAACTCGAAATGCAAGACAAATCGATTGCCGGCCTGAAAGCTCAGATCGACATTGCAAACAAGCAAGCCAATCTGACGCTCGACTCGCAGGTGGCGGAAACCTCGGTGCGCGCCCGCGCACAGGTGGAACTCACCGGCGACTACCTTACCAACGCGTCTATCGATACCGGGACAATCCCACTCGATCTCTTGTTCGCGACTCTGTCGAGCAGCGTTCCCCAGGGCTTCAAGGGAGAAACGGAATTGCACGCTACCGCTAAGGGGCCTTTGAAAGACAAGACTCGCCTTGAAGCTCATCTCACAATCCCTGCCCTCAACGCCAGTTATCAGCAGCTGCAAATAGGAGCTGCTGGACCCATCCGCGCCGACTATAGCAACTCGACCCTGACTATCCAACCAGCGGAAATTCGTGGCACTGAAACGTCTCTTCGTATACAAGGGAGCATTCCGTTTGCCGGCACGTCGGTGGCGACACTCACCGCGCAAGGATCGGTCGACGTCCACATTCTTCGCATCTTTTCTCCAGACCTGCAAAGCTCAGGGACAGTTGCTCTTGACGTTCGCGCCTCCGGAACTCCTAAAGCACCCTCGGTCCGAGGCCAAGTCCGCCTGCAGGATATCGCTCTGGACACTCCCGACGCTCCTCTCGGAGTCGACAAGCTCAACGGTACCCTGGATGTGAACAACGGCCGGGTTCAAGTATCCAACATGAGCGCACAGGTCGGTGGCGGACAGCTCTCAATTGGAGGCTCTGTCGTCTACCGCCCAAATCTGCAATTCAATCTTGCGCTGCAGGGAAAATCCGTCCGCTTGCGTTACCCCGTGGGTCTGAGGGCCGTTCTGGATAGCAATCTCGCGTTCACCGGAAATCTTCAAGCCTCATCGGTGAATGGACGGGTGCTCATCGATACGCTATCGTTCACACCTGACTTCGATCTTTCCAAGTTCAGCGATCAGTTCGGCGGCAACACTGCAACTCTGTCACAGCCGGGCTTTGCCGACACGGTGAAGCTTGCGGTTGGAGTGCAATCGAAAGAAAATCTCAGCGCTAATAGTTCGCAGGTCAGCGTGGAAGGAAGCATAAATTTGCGCGTTGTGGGTACCGCCGGAAACCCGGTCATCACCGGCCGCACCGATCTCACTTCAGGAGAACTTTTTTATCGTAACGTGCGCTATCAACTGCAGCGCGGCGTTATTACATTCGACGATCCGAATCAGATCAACCCGAACCTGAATGTCTCGGTAACCGCGAAGGTAGAACAATTCGATCTGACCATCACGTTGCGCGGGACCTTCGATAAACTAACCACCTCTTACTCTTCCGATCCCCCACTCGCCACCGCCGACATCATTAACTTGATCGCCTTCGGCAAGACAACCTCTGAGTCGGCGGCAGCCAGCGCCGGCCAGAGCACGGATTCCATGCTGGCATCGGGTGCGCAAAGTGCAATTGGAGGTGGGGTCAGCAGCGGGGTACAGAAACTCGCGGGTATCTCCAGCCTGCAGATCGACCCACTCATAGGCGGCAACAATCAGAATCCATCCGCACGCATTGCCCTGCAGCAGCGTGTCACCAAAAACTTCCTTTTCACTTTTTCGACCGATGTTTCGCAACCCGGCAACGAAATGGTCGAGGGCGATTACCAGATCAACAAGCGGTGGTCGGTCAGCGTGGCTCGAGATCAGTTGGGGGGCGTCTCGGTTGACGGGCGTTACCACACCAGATTCTAATACCCGGGTTGCACCAGTTCGTTTCAGGTCGTTCCTGATGTGTCTCGACTGGTGTGTCTCGTTGCAAGATACCGCAGCGACTCAAATGCCCGCGTACCAGGCATAACCACCTTCCGGCGATGCCGAGCCGAGCCCCTTGCCGAAGCGCTTGAGTGAGTCTGTAACCGTCAAGTGAGTTATGAATTTCACACTTTTGTATCCGAGTTGGCGGGGCACACGCAGCCGCAGCGGTCCACCGAAGGCGACTGGCAGATCGCCGTCGTTCATCCCCCACGTCAGGAGAGTCTGGGGATGCAGAGTATCTGCCATGTCGATGCTCTCCCACCAGTCAGGCTCGATGGAAAAGTAAACGACATATCGCGCTTGCGGCAGGACTCCGGTGGCATTCAGGACCTCATGCAGAGGTGTTCCGATCCACTCGGCAATGTAGGACCATCCCTCCTCGCACACCACCTCAGTGATCTGGCTGCGGACGGGGAAACTTCTGAGGTCGGACAGCGAGAACGAGGTGGGCCGGGCCACCATCCCATCAACGGATAACCGCCAATCCGCAAACGCGCTGGACTGGTGGCGTTTGAAAGCATCGTTAAAGGGCGCGATTTCATTGGCGAAAGGAATCTTGGAAATCATGCTGCGAGGAAACTCCCGGGCTAGCGAGTTCTTCGTCAGAAGGCGCTGTGCGGCGTAGGTCAGCGTTTCACCGGGACCGTAGATGCCGCCGCTATCGGGCGGGACCAGTCCATAGCGCCGCGCCAGGCTGGCAGCCACGGCTACGCCCGACACGCCTGCTGTGGCGGCGAGACCGGCGGTAACGAACTTGCGGCGTGAGATTTTGTTCATGGGCACGCTCCTCTCATGTGCTTTCCTGGCGCACCTTGGCGGCGCCGGTAATCATCGCCCGCATGCGTGTGGTGAATCCAGCCAAAATGACCATCGCGACATGGACTATGAGGAAGAGCAGAAGAAGAACGGAGATGAAGAAATGAAGGGTGCGCGCCGATTGCCGTCCTCCCAGCACATTGACGGCCGCCGGAAACGCGGAATTGAAGCCGGGCGATAACGCCAGACCCGTCCAGATCACGAGGGGGAACAGGAAGAAGATCACCATCAGGTATGCGGCCCGCTGCACCGCGTTGTACGAAAAGGCTTCGGACTCGTCCGGCCGCCTGAGGCGAATGTGCTTTGCGATGACCGCGATGAACGCCCGCCACGTCCGATCGGATGGAGCAGGAAACAAGTTGCTGCGGAAGTGGCCGGTCCACAAACCCCAGATGGCATAGAGGAGGCCGGTCAGCACTACGGCCCATGCCGCCTCAAAGTGGAGATACCGGCTCCATCCATTCTGGTCGGGCATCACATAGCCATAGCCAGTGGGAACCAGATTCCTGGAAGCCGGGATCGGTATTCTGAATAGCGTATGAGTCAGATCGTTGCCGGTTTCCCCCCAATAGAAACGCGGGTGAGAGACCACGATCTCAGCTCCGCTGATGAGAAGAGCAAAGAAGCAGATTGTCGTAATCCAGTGCGTCACGCGGACGAACGCAGCATGCCGTGTAGGTTCCGAATTTGGGAGCGAGGCAGCGTCGGGCACGTCGGAAAGCATAGCATCTACAACAGAACCTGCAAACTAGCACGACAGATTGGGCATCCAATCCCTGTGGTTTGTTCCTGGCGAGCGTAAGGCACGGCTGGACAGACCCGATGATTTGCTTGTTAGCCAGGAGAAAGACGCTGGAAGGAAAAGTGAGTTCACAACCAATCCCTAATCTGACGACGATGCGGCCCCGCTCGGGCGCTCGACTCATTGTGGTCTCGAACCGGTTGCCGTTAACGTTGCAAAAAACCGCGGAAGGCTGGACGACAGTCAGAAGTTCCGGAGGGCTGGCCAGCGCAATGAACCCCTTGCTCCGAAAAGATGGTGGGGACTGGATCGGTTGGACCGGAGGCGCCGGAGATCAAGACAGTCAGCAACGTCGAGCAATTCTTGCCGAATGGGCAGAAAAAGAACGATGCTTCGCAGTCGAACTGCCCGAAGACGTGGCGACCGGATTCTACGAGGGCTATGCCAATCAAACCCTTTGGCCTGTCTTCCACAATTTCCCATCGCAATTGAAGTTCGATGCCAAAGGCTGGGAAGCGTATGTCGAAGCGAACCGAATGTTTTCGAACGCAGTGGTCGAGCGTTACCGGCCCGACGATCTTGTCTGGGTTCACGATTATCACTTGATGCTGCTCCCCAAGATGTTGCGCGAGAAGTTGCCTGATGCGGCTATCGGCTTCTTTCTCCATATTCCCTTCCCCTCCTCAGAAATCTTCCCCGTCTTGCCCAGGCGGGAGGAGCTTCTTGAAGGTCTGCTCGGCGCCGATTTGCTTGCGTTCCAGACGCATGGGCACTTGCAGCAGTTCCGGGCAGCGTTGCTCAGAGTACTAGGCATGGAAAGCCGGATCGCGCAGGTTGCCATGGGAAGCCGCCCAGTTCGTTTGGAAGCTCTTCCCATCGGCATCGCGCCTGAAGAATATACGGACTTATTGAACTATGACGAGAAGACCCGCCAGCAATACGCCTCATGGGTTGAGCGTTACCGCGGCCGAAAAGTGCTGCTTGCCGTGGACCGTCTGGATTACACAAAGGGTGTTCCCGAGCGCCTGCGGGCCTATGCGCATTTGCTCCGGACCTCGCCAGAGCTTAAGGAGAAGGTCACTCTCATCCAGATCGCCGTCCCTACGCGGGAAGGGATCGACACATACCAGGAGCTACGAACCGAGGTGAACCGGCTTGTCGGCGAAATCAACGGCAAACTCGCCACGCCCGATTGGGTACCTCTTGTCTACATCAACCGCTCCATTGAGCGAAGCGAACTCGTGGGTTTGTACAAGCTGGCCGATGTCTGCTGGATCGGATCGCTTCGCGACGGAATGAATCTGGTCGCCAAGGAATACGTTGCCTGCAAGCCTGAAGGTGACGGCGTCCTGGTGTTGAGCGAATTTGCCGGCGCCGCCGCCGAGATGGGAGAAGCGCTCCTGATTAACCCCTATGACGAGGAACGGACGGCCGCAACCATCAAGCGCGCTCTGGACCTCGACGACCAAGAGAGGCGCTTACGCATGACCTCACTTCATAACCGGGTGCTCCAGAACAACGTCTTCCATTGGGGAGACCGGTTTCTCTCCGCGCTGCAGGATGCGGTGTCGGAACGCGGGCGTTACATTGACACGCAACCGCAGAGACTGCGCCCAAGTGAAATCCGCGATGCCTATCTCCGGGCAGGCCATCGCCTGCTGATTTTCGATTACGACGGAACCCTCGTGCCATTCACGAGACGGCCGCAACAAGCAGTTCCTCCTGCAGCCGTACTCGATCTTCTAAGTGCGCTGGCCTCCGAGCCGGGAAATCTCGTAGCTATCATCTCCGGCAGATCGGCGGAAAATCTGGATCGCTGGTTCGGGACAGTTCCAAAACTGTGGCTGGTGGCGGAGCACGGAGCCGAAATAAAACCTCCTTCCGCATCCGCTTGGCAATCGTTGCGCCCGCAAGCATCGACGGATTGGAAGCAGACAGTGATCCCGATTCTGGAGCACTTCGTGGATCGCACGCCCGGCAGTTTTGTGGAAGAAAAAAAATATGCGCTCGTGTGGCACTATCGCATGGCGGAGCCGGAATTCGGGGAATGGCTGGCGAACGAACTGGTCTCGATGTTAGAGGCCATGCTCGCGGAGACCGAACTCCGGGCGTTTCGCGGCGAGAAGATCGTAGAAGTCAAGCCAGTTTGGGCCAACAAGGGCGAGGCCTTGGAGCGGCTGCTCAGAGACTACCGCGATCCTGATTTCATATTTGCGGTTGGGGACGATCGCACCGACGAAGACCTTTTCGAGCGCTTGTCTGGCGATGCTTGGACAGTGCATGTCGGCGCTGGGCCTACTCGTGCCTCATTCGTCGTGACAGATCCCCAGGCCTTGCGCAGCGTGGTGGAACTGTTGGCCGGATCCGGAAACGCGCGTCGCGTTTCTTGACGGTCGCCTGACGTCCGTTGCCCAAGCCTACTGGAAATCGCCTTTCCGCATATTTGCTGGCTATACCGGTGCCGGCTCCGGGACAGGCGGAATCACATCTGGATTGGAATCCGGGTCGGGGCCTGGAGTGATGAGACTTCAAGGCGGCCAGGGCGGGTTCTTACGAAAAGCTGGTTATATCGTTGCACGATACAACTATAATATAATTTGGTGGAATCCAAACTAGCTAGAGGGAACTTCGGGCTGGTTTCGAGCAGCATCGAACCAGTTGTCGGTACTGGGGGCGACCTGCCCTCTCTCGAAAGGGAGCCGTCTGCAAGCAACCATCAGCAACAGCGATGACAATAAGGTTTTGTGAAAGAAGGAACAACGATGCGGCTTTCACTTAAAGGCATGATGTTTGCCGGGGCGTTTCTCTGGGGCGGAGCGATTCTGCTGGCTGGTTTAATCAATCATGCGGTCCCAGACTACGGATTAAATTTCTTGCAAGTAATGAGTTCTGTGTACCCAGGATTCCACATCAACACGATGCGAGGCATCATCGTAGGCACACTGGATGGACTGGTGGATGGAGCAATCGCGGGCCTGCTGTTTGCATGGCTTTACAACACATTTGCCGGGCTACCCCGGCACACTTAGATTTCACAAACGGAGGATGGTAATGCAGCGCGCGCTCGTCGTTTCCCTGCTCTTCGGTGCTCTTGCCTGTTATGGATTCGCTCAGACCTCCGGCACCGCCGGCAGCAGAGCTCAGAATCTCCGCGATTGTATCGATGGATTTGGGGCGTGTGATCGTTCCCTTCTTACGAACGCACAGGCCAGCCAAATCAACGAATTGCACCATGACCAGAATCTCTGGGTGTGTTTGACCGGCAACGGTGAATGCGACCATTCGCAGTTGAACGCTGCTGAGTCGGCGCAGGTTGCCGGTGTGGAAAAGGAGCGGAATGCTCTTGCCTGCGAAACCACGATTGGGCTCTGTGACCAATCGCTCCTGACCGCTGCTGAAGCCGGTGAAGTAGCCAAGATCCAGGAACAGCAAAATAAGCTGAATTGTGAGACTGGAAAAAATTCCTGCGACTACTCGTTATTGACCGCGGCTGAGATTTCGCAAGTTAAGCGCCTCGAGCGCGAACAAAATCTCCTGGCCTGTCAGAGCGGAGATGATTCGTGCGACACTTCGGTGCTGACGCCTTCACAGGTGCAAGAGGTCGCCAAGGCGAATTATCACAGGAATCTTCTGGCATGCAAGGCCGGCAGCGGCTACTGTGACGATTCTCTGCTGACTGCAGCGGACGCCAAGGAGGTGGCTGCTGTCCAGCGGCAACGAAACATTTTGGCTTGTGAGTCCGACGACATTACGTGCGACCGGTCTTCGCTGAACGTTGAACAAGCCAGGCAAAGCTCTGGGGAGTCCATCAAAGTCGCGCCATTGTCCAATGCTCGGTAAAGGTCGGGCTGTCAGCGGCGCTGTTAGTAATCTTGATCGGTTGTTCGCGAGTTGTCTGAGCAAGTTGACATATCGCGGTGCGCTTTTTAACATGGGTGTCGCCCCGCACTGAGCCAGTGTGGTTCGGCCCAACAGCTGCATATTCTCACTGTTGACAACAACTGCCTATGATCACAGTCAAAGAACTGACCAAGCGGTATGCGCGCACTGTTGCCGTCGATCAAATCTCATTTGAAGTGGCGAAGGGACAGATCGTTGGGTTTCTCGGCCCCAACGGCGCGGGTAAAACCACCACGATGCGCATCCTCACCTGCTTTCTGCCGCCGTCGGCGGGCACGGCGACGGTGGCCGGTTTTGATGTCCTCGAACACCCGCTGGAGGTCAAGAGGCGAATCGGCTACCTGCCCGAGACCCCGCCGATTTATCCGGAGATGGAGACCGCCGAGTATCTGAAATTTGTGGGCAAACTGAAAGGGCTCAGAGGCGCAGACTTGCACAAGCGGGTCGACTACGTTTGCGACCGCTGCGCTGTGTCTGACGTCAAAACCAAGCTCCTGGGAAAGTTGTCCAAAGGCTACCGGCAGAGGGTCGGTCTGGCGCAGGCGATCATTCATAATCCCGATGTGCTGGTTCTCGATGAGCCCACCGCCGGGCTGGACCCGAAACAGATCAATGAAACGCGCGACCTGATCAAGGATCTTGCCGGCGACCACACCATTATCCTGAGCACGCATATTCTTCCCGAAGTCGAACAGACCTGCGAACAAGTGATCATCATCAACAAAGGGAAACTGGTGGCCACTGACTCGGTGCGCAATCTGCAATCCCGGGCGCGCGGCGCGGAATCCGTCGTGGTCGAGATTGCTGGACGCAACGGAAGTCTGGATATTTCGATCGTGCAGCATAAGTTGGAGCAAGTCTCCGGCGTCGGCCGCGTGCTCTGCAAGCAGCAGGTCGACACCCGTGCCCGGTTCGAGGTGGAGAGCCAGAAGGGACGCTCGATCCGAGGCGACCTGGCGCGCGCCGTCGTCGAGGCTGGCTGGGATCTCAACGAACTTCGGCCGGCTGCCAGGAGCTTGGAAGAAGTCTTCCTGCAGCTCACGGGAAGCCAGCCCTCTGAGGAAGAGAAAGTTCCGGCAAAGGAGTCACAGCAATGAGAAATGCATGGATCATTTGCCGAAAAGAGCTGGGCAGCTACTTCGTTTCGCCGGTGGCTTATCTTTTGCTGACGATGTTTGGCCTGATCTTCGGTTTCTTTTTCTGGAACGCGCTGGGCGTTTTTGTGATTGAGGGCATGGAAATGCAGATGCGCGGCCAGATGTCCCCCATGAATCTGAACGAACAGATCATTCGGCCTCTTTTGTCGAACGTGGGCGTGATCGGATTGTTTTTTATTCCGATGATCACGATGCGCCTCTTCGCCGAAGAAAAGCGCACCGGCACAATCGAATTGCTCGCCACTTCTCCCGTTCGTGACCTGGAAATCATCATTGGAAAGTGGTTGGCGGCAATGTTGCTCTATTGCTGCCTGTTGCTGTTCACCGCTCTGAACTTTGCATTTCTGTTCCGATACGGCAACCCGGATTGGAAGCCGCTGGCCATGGGTTATCTGGGCCTGTTGCTGCAGGCGGGCGCTCTGCTGGCCATCGGTACGTTCATTTCTACGCTCACCAAGAATCAGATCATCGCGGGCGCCGCTACCTTCGGCGTCGAACTGCTGCTCTGGGTGGTGGGTTGGGTCGGTGAATATGAGACCGCGACCTGGGCTCGCGTGCTCTCCTATTTTTCGGTGATTTCACACTTTGACTCCTTCGCTCGCGGAGTGCTCGATTCCAAAGATGCCATCTACTATCTGTCCGTGATTTTTCTGGGGCTCTTCTTTACCGCGCGTTCCATGGAATCGCTGCGCTGGAGATCGTAATCAAGAGGTCGTAATCAAGAAATCGTAATCAGGAGATCGGGATGGCAAGTCAATGGCTAAAGGCGAGACAGACCAAGTATGCGGCTTACGCAACCAGCTACATTCTGATTGTGCTTGCGGCCATTGTGATTGCGAACGTACTCGCGGATCGCTACAACAAATCCTACGACGCAACCTCGAACAAGCGCTATAGCCTTTCCGAGCAGACGGCCAAAATCGTCAAGGGCCTCAAGCAAGACGCCACGATCACGTACTTTAACCAGAGCACGCGATTCCGCGAAGGGAAGGATGTGCTTGACGAATACGCCAACCTTTCTCCCAGGGTGCACGTGGAATATGTCGATCCCGACAAGAATCCGCAAGCTGCGCGGGAGGCGGGCATCCGGGAATTCGGCACTGCGATCGTGCAGGTCGGCCTGAAAAAAGAAGAAGCCAAGAGCATGACGGAGGAGGGCATCACTGGCGCCTTCATCCGCGATCTGAAGAGCAACACCCGCACGGTTTGCTTCACGACCGGCAGCGGAGAGCATCAACTTGACGATAGCGACCGCGAGGGTCTCTCGCGCTTCAAGGATCAGCTCACCAAGGACAATTACGAGAGCAAGGGCATCGACCTGCTGCAGAAGGCTGAGGTTCCCAGCGATTGCACAACCCTGGTCGTCGCCGGTCCCACGCGCAATTATGAGCAGCCGGAAGTGGATGCAATTAAGAAGTATGTCGAAGATGGCGGCCGCGCGTTGTTCGCGCTCGATCCGCCCCTCAAACTCGGCCACGAGGAAATCGCCGATAACGATGCGCTCACGAATCTTCTCCAGACCTGGGGCGTTACGATGGATAAGGATCTGATTCTTGACCTGAACCCTATCGGACAGCTAGCCGGCCTCGGTCCGCAGGTGGCGCTGGTCACCAGTTATGGGACTCAGCCCATTGTGAACGATATGAAAGGCACGGCCACCGGCTTTCCTCTATCCCGCTCCATTGAGATTAAGAACACCGACAAGACCAGCGTGCAGAAGCTGTTCGATTCCTCGGGCAGCAGCCTGGCAACCAACAATCTGAGTTCTGCGGCGGTCAACGTAAACGATCCCAAAAACAAGAAGGGACCGCTGACCATCGCGGCGGCGGGCACCTACAACACCGGCAAAGAGAAGTCGCAAGGGCGTTTTGTGATTGTGGGAAGCTCATCGTGGATCGCCAACCGCTTCATCAATTTCAACGGCAATGACGACCTGGCGTTGAATACCATCAATTGGCTCTCTTCCGACGAGGATTTGATTTCGATCCGGCCCAAGCAACCGGAAGACCGCCGCATTACCATGACCCGCGCGCAATTGGGATGGGTACGCGCCACCAGTCAATTCCTGTTGCCTGGGATCGTGGTTATTGCCGGGATTGGCGTGTGGTGGAAGAGGAGGTAGCAGGATTGCTCGGCCTGGATTTCAACTCGTGTCATACCTGGGTTTAGGAACCCTGGTTGGGAAGCCTGGGTTTAGGAAGCCTGGGTTTGGGAAGCCTGGGTTTGGGAACCCTGGGTTTGGGAAGCACAGATTTGGGAAGGGCCCGGCTTCAGCCGGGCCGCTAAAAGCCGCACACACGTGGGGCTTTAAGCCCCGGAGGGCGAACGTCTTGTCGCTGCAGTCTGGTTCTTTGGAAGCGCCATGAAACTAGGTAGCCTGATCCTTGCAACCGCCGTGTTTCTTGCACTCGCCGGCACGCTTTACTGGTCGGAACATCGAAAGCCATCCGATAATGTCGCGAAGGCATCTGCCGATACTTCACCCCCGATCCTGAAGTTGGACGAAGCGGCGATTACCAACCTTGAACTGAAGAAAAAGGACGCTGCGCCGATCGTGCTCACCAAGGGCAATTCCGGTGCCTGGAAGATCGCCCAGCCCAAGCCCTTCAATGCTGACCAGAATACTGTCTCCAGCGTCCTATCTACCCTGTCTTCTCTGAACTCCGAGCGTGTGGTTGAAGACAAGGCCTCCGATCTGAAGCAGTTTGGTCTGGATCACCCATCGGTCGAAGCGGACATCACCGAAAAAGACAAGAAGATGCAACAGCTCTTGATCGGCGACGATACCCCGGCGGGCGGCGCGGTCTACGCAATGCTGGCGGGAAATCCGCGGGTTTTTACGATGGCTAGTTACAACAAGACCAGCATCGACAAGAGTTTGAATGATCTGCGCGACAAGCGCCTGCTGACCGTGAGCGCAGACAAGATCAGCCGCTTAGAGTTGATCGAGAAGAACCAGGAGATTGAGTTTGGGCGCAATAAAGATGAATGGCAAATCCTGAAACCCAAACCATTACGTGCCGATAGCATCCAGGTAGGCGAACTAGTTGGAAAGCTGACCGATGCGCATATGGATCTGACTGCGTCCGACAAAGATGCCGCGGAAGCCGCATCGGCCTTTGCTCACGCCACGCCGGTCGCGACAGCAAAGGTAACGGACCCGTCCGGAACCCAAGAACTTCAAGTTCGCAAAAATAAGGACACCTACTACGCAAAATCGAGCGTAGCCGAAGGCGTCTACAAGATCGACTCCAGTCTCGGGCAAGCGCTCGACAAAAAGCTCGACGATTTCCGCAACAAAAAGCTGTTCGACTTCGGTTACAACGAACCGAACAAGATCGAGATGCACGACGGCTCGAAGGCTTATTTCTTGAGTAAGGGCGGCGCCGACTGGTGGCAAAACGGCAAGAAAATGGATGCTGGAAGTGTAGAGACTCTAATTTCCGACCTGCGCGATTTGTCTGCCAGCAAGTTCGTGGACTCCGGCACGACTCAACCCACGATTGAACTGACGGTCACGTCCGATGACGGCAAGCGGGTGGAAATGTCTTCCATTGCGAAGTCGGGCGACGGTTTCATCGCGAAACGTGAAAATGACCCGACCCTTTACTATCTGGAGTCAAGCCCGGTCGAGGCGCTGCAAAAGGCCGCAAGCGACATCAAACCCGCTGCTACAACCCCAAAATGACGGGGGATCCCTAATAGGTTGCGGAAAAACTCCGGCAAAGGGCAAAGGGCGACCCTCGGGCGCTAAAGCGCGCACTCATTTTCGCGACGTAACGGCACAACTGGAAGTCGTGCCCTTCCCAAAACCTGCACGGGCCGGAGTTCTTTCCGCAACCTGCTAAGGAACGGATCACGTCATGCCACTGGAGATCTTGTGGTGCGACGACCGCGGACCGATCCGCAAGTGAATTGGCCGGTACTAGCTGATGGGCACTCGTGCACCGGCGGCCACTTCCGCTGCGATCAGCTCTCCCATATCTCTGGTACTGGCATTGCCGCCGATGTCACGAGTCCGGACGTTGGAGTGAGCCAGAACCTTGAAGATAGCCTGTTCAACGGCCTGAGCGGCCTGCTTCTCGCCGAGATTCTCCAGCATCATCGCACCTGACCAGATTTGCGCGACCGGGTTCGCGATGGCTTTCCCCGCAATGTCTGGAGCTGATCCATGGACCGGCTCAAACAAGGACGGATACGCGCGTTCCGGATTCAAGTTCGCTGAAGGTGCAAGCCCCATGGAACCCACGACCGCGGCGCCCAAGTCCGAGAGAATGTCGCCAAACAGATTCGAACCCACCACGACGTCGAACCAGTCTGGGTGAGCCACAAAATGTGCCGTCAGGATGTCGATGTGGAACTGGTCTGCTCTCACATCCGGATACTGCTTTGAAATCGCGGCGAAACGCTCATCCCAGAAGGGCATGGTATAGACAATGCCATTGGACTTGGTCGCCGAGGTCACATGTTTTCTTCGAGTACGAGCCAGTTCAAACGCGTAAGTTATGATGCGGTCGCACGCACACCGGGTGAAGATCACCTCCTGGATGGCCATGTCGGTCTCAGTGTTACGGTTCACTCGTCCGCCCACCTCGGAGTATTCCCCTTCGCTGTTCTCGCGAACGATGACGAAGTCGATCTCTCCGGCCTTACGCTCACAGAGCGGGCTAATAATTCCCTCCAGAAGCCGGACCGGCCGCAGATTGACGTACTCCTTAAACCCGCGGCGGATGGGAATCAGCAGTCCCCACAGCGAAACGTGGTCGGGCACGCCGGGATAGCCGACGGCGCCAAGGTAGACCGCATCATGCGGGCGCAACTGCTCAAGCCCGTCTTCCGGCATCATGCGGCCCGTCTTCAGATAGGTCTGGCAACTCCAGTCAAAGTGGTGCCACGAAAACGACAGATCAAAACGACGCGCAGCAGCCTCCAGCACCCGAATGCCTTCAGGCACAACCTCGCGCCCGATCCCGTCTCCCTCGATCACCGCTATCTTGTAGCGTTTCAATTCCCCTCGCCTTCCGCCAGTCAGATTCCCAGGGGACGCAGGCGCGGCCCCGGAGAGGCCGCGCTTTCACAGTTGTACTTACAGTACGACGTTACACCTGCGCCGAACCGCCATCCACGAACAACTCCACCCCCGCAACAAAGCTGGCATCGTCTGAAGCAAGGAACACGGCGGCCTTTCCGATTTCGTCCGGCTTCCCCATGCGGCCAAGCGGAACGATCGAAGTGAACTGGGCACGGATTCCCTTCCGCTGTTCTTCGGACTCCGCCAGTCCGTCGATTATAGGAGTATCGATCGGCCCCGGGATCACCACGTTGACCCGGATCTTGCGGTCCTTCAAGTCCGTCGTCCAACTCCGCGCAAACGACCGTACCGCTGCTTTCGTTGCCGAATACACGCTGAACGCCTGTACACCCTTGATGGAAACGATCGATGCATTCAGGATAATCGATCCGCCATCCGGAATCAGCGGCAACGCCTTCTGCACGGTGAACAGGACTCCCTTCACGTTGGTGTTGAAAGTTTGATCGTAGAGTTCTTCGGTAATCGTGCCCAGAGGCGCGAAACTGCCCCCGCCCGCATTGGCGAAGACCACATCCAGCCGCCCTTTCTCCTGCTTGATCTGCGCAAAAAGGCGGTCGAGGTCGGCGAGACTGGCGACGTCCGCGCGCACCGCCGTGACCTGCTTGCCGATGATTTTCACGGCCTTATCCAATTCGCTCTGCCGGCGTCCGCTGATGTAGACGTACGCCCCTTCTTTTACGAACTCCTGTGCTGTGGCCAGCCCGATTCCGCTGCTGCCGCCGGTGACGAGTGCGATTCTGCCTTCCAGTTTGCCTGCCATTTTGATTCCATCCTTTCCGGTTACTTTTGAACCGTACGTTTCAGATGTCCTCGACCCAGGCCGGGATTCACCTTTTCTGAACTGGATGGTATAAAAGTGCATCGAACAAGTATGGGGACGGTGACAAGTAACGCAAAGATGGGCCGCCCTCGCGGCTTCTCGGAGGCTGCCGCACTCGATGCCGCCATGCGTGTCTTCTGGGAGAAGGGCTACGAAGGCGCCTCGCTCGACGATCTAACTCAGGCCATGGGCATCAACCGCTCAAGCCTCTACTCCACCTTCGGAGACAAGAAAACGTTGTTCCGGCAGGTCATGGACCGGTATGCCGCAGGGCCGATGGCTTTTCTAATCGAGGCGCTAAAACGGCCGACGGCGCGTGCCGTCGTCGAGACGCTCTTGCGAGCAACTGTTAAATTTCTGGCCGATTCCACCCACCCGCGCGGTTGCCTCTCTCTCCAGGGAGGCTTAGCCTGCGGCTCCGGCGCAGAAACGGTAAAGCAGGCCATGATCGACTGGCGCAAAAGCGGACTATCTCAAATCCAAAAGCGCATGCAGCAGGCGCGCGACGAAGGAGATCTCCCTGAGGACGTAGATCCGAAAGACCTTGCCCGATACGTTTCGATCGTAATAAACGGCTTGGGAGTTCAGGCAGCCAACGGAGCTACCCAGAGAGAGATGAACCGCGCCGTCGAACTGGCTCTCCGCTCCATGCCGCTGTGACCATTCGTTCACCGTTTACAAATCCCCACGTACTTTTGCAAAGCTTTACCAGCAAGGCGGATACCTTTCCTAAACAACGGCGAGTCAAATGGACTGGAAGCGGGTTCTTTCCATTAGGACCCGCTAGGAATCGAAAGCGCCACTTCAAAGCTTTCGAGTGGAGGTGCTCAGTGACGTACCTCAGCCTTTCGTCTTTCTCAGACCTGTTCACAGCTAGCAAAAACAGCAAGCAGAAAATTGCTGCCCTTGTTCCAGTGCTCCTCCTGACCCTGAACTGCCTCGCCCAAGATCAGTCGCAAAGCAATCCGCCACCGGATTCCCCATCCACGCAGACGCAAGCGGAAATCAAAATCAACACAGTAACGATTCCAGCCGGCACCAGAATCGCCCTGGTGCTCACGCATCCGATCCAGAGCCGGTACATTCATCGCGGGGATGACATCTATGCCCAGGTCAGTTCTCCGGTGAACTCCGGCAACGAAATCGTCATCCCGCCCGGCACTTTTGTTCAGGGAAAAGTGGGCAAACTCGAACGCAAAGGCGGACGCGCGGAACTGCATCTGGAATCCATGTCGATCGCCTTCCCCGACGGTTACGTCGCTCCCGTTTCCGGGCCTATAACACTGGAAAGCGACGACGGCTATGCGCTGAAAGATCCGGGAAGCGGCCGGATAGTCAGCGCATTCGCCTTGCCTGCAGCGGGCGCGGGTCTCGGGGCGCTGATCGGCCACTCCGCCGCCAGTTCCTCACCCCAAACAATTACCAACACCTTGCCGCCCGGCTGCACGGGACCACCGCCAGGATGCCTTTCGTCAAGCTTGACGGTCCCAGCCAGCAAAGGAAAGGACACCGTGATTGGCGCTGCGGTCGGTGGCGCCGCCGGAATGGTTGCGTCAATGACCCTGCTCTTCAGTTCCCACAATTTCTTCCTCGACGTGTGGTCGCCGGTTGAAATGACCCTTCAACAGCCGATCACGCTGCAGCAAAATGAGGTTGCCGACGCAGTGCGGCAATCCGAGCAACATCCCGCACAACCGCTGCCCATCGCGCCACGCCCGCTCCCGCCCCCGCCGCCCGACATGCCGGTCGACCACGGTACTTGCTATACGCCGGATACACCGGGCACCCCACCGACAGTGATCCCGGGACCGCCCGGACCTGACGGCATACCCGGCCCGCCGACCATCGTTCCCGGCACACCGTCGATACCGGGCACACCGTATCCGTGCCCATAAGCATTCGTAGAGACGTTGCTTGCAACGTCTCTACCGGCGCCATTCGTGCTGTGTAGGGTTCGGCGCCGGCTGTTGGACGCTCCAGGCAGAGACGTAGCAGAGCTACGTCTCTACGCCTTTCTTCACGAGCCTCGCCGTCAGAGTCTTTGTTGTACTCTGGTGTCGGAATAGATTCCGCTCCAGGATCATCGCCGAACCCTATGCCGACTCTAATCTCCCAACCCACGCGCATCCACGCCGCTGGCAACAAACCCAAACTCATCGACGAGTACATCGGACGCGTCAACTCGAAGACTTCCGCCGCCAGCGTGGCTCACATGCGCAGTCCCCAGGGATGGCTCGAACCGGGGCAGACTCCCGAGTTCGAAGAATTCACGATCGTGCTGAAGGGAACCCTACGCGTCGAGTACAAAGGCGGTTCCCTCGACGTGCAGGCTGGGCAAGCGGTAGTCGCGCATGCCGGCGAGTGGATACGTTACTCCACGCCCCTCGACGGCGGCGCCGAGTACATCGCTGTGTGCCTGCCCGCGTTCTCCATGGAGACGGTCCACCGGGACGAATCACAGGATTAGGAGTGGAGTCGTCACTCCTAGTCGGCGGAACGATTCAAGCCAATAGCCAAGCGCCTAAAGCCAAGAGCGAATGACTCTCGTCACTCCCACTCAATCGTCCCCGGGGGCTTTGAAGTGACGTCGTAGACCACGCGGTTCACGCCCTTCACTTCATTCACAATCCGTATGGAGATACTCTTCAGCACTTCGGGAGGCAGCGGGACCCAGTCGGCGGTCATTCCGTCTTCCGAACTCACGGCCCGGACCGCGCAGGTATAGGCATAGGTCCGCTGATCGCCCATAACACCCACCGACATCACCGGCAGTAGCACCGCGAACGACTGCCAGATCTTGGTGTAGAGCCCGGCTTCTTTGACTTCATTGACCACGATGTCGTCGCACTCGCGCAGTAGCGCCAGGCGCTCCGGAGTAACTTCTCCCAGCACGCGCACAGCGAGGCCAGGGCCCGGAAAAGGTTGCCGCTGCAGGATTTCCTCCGGCACGCTCAGGTCGCGGCCAATCTTGCGGACCTCGTCCTTGAATAAATCTTTGAGTGGCTCGATCAACTTGAGCTTCATCTTCGCCGGCAGCCCGCCCACGTTGTGGTGCGATTTGATGACCTGCGAGGGCCCGCGCACCGAGCGCGACTCAATCACGTCGGGATACAGCGTTCCCTGCACCAGCCACTTGACCTTGCCCTCGGACTTTTCGATGCGCCGGGCTTCCTTCTCGAAAACTTTAATGAACTCGTTCCCGATGATTTTGCGTTTCTTCTCAGGCTCGATCACGCCGGCTAGTTTGCTCAGAAAGCGATCCGTTGCATCCACCGCATCGAGATGTAAGCCAAGCTTGTCGCGCAACGTCTTCTGGACCTTCTCGAACTCGTTCTTGCGCAGCACGCCGTTGTTGACGAAGACGCAGGTCAGCCGCGACTTGCCCTTCGCATCGCGCAAAGCGCGGTCGACCAGCACGGCCGCGACGGACGAATCCACGCCGCCTGAAAGTGCGCAGATGGCGCGTCCTGTACCGACTTGCTGCCTGATCTGCTCGACCGTCGACTCGATGAAGAGCTTCGGAGTCCACGTCGGCTTGGCGCCGCAAATCTGAAAGACGAAGTTCTTTAGAATCTGCGTGCCCTGCGGCGTGTGGTGCACTTCCGGATGAAACTGCACCGCATACCACTTCTTGGCGACATTCTGAATCCCGGCTACCGCATAGTGGGTCTTCGCCATCAACTCGAAGCCAGGAGGCAGTTCGAGCGCCTCATCGCCGTGCGACATCCAGACAGCCAACTTCTTGGCCAGGCCCTGGAACAGAAGTGAATCCGAAACGATGTCTACTTCCGCCCGGCCGTACTCGCGCTTGTCTGCCGGGCGCACCTTTCCGCCCAGCGTGTGCACCATGAACTGCAGGCCATAGCAGATACCAAGCACCGGCAGTCCCATTTCGAAGACGTGCGCATCGGCGGGCGGCGCGTCTTTGTCATACACCGACCACGGCGCCCCCGACAGCACGATACCGACTGGAGAATAGCTCCTGACCTCGTCGAGCGAGGCCGTGCACGGCAGCACCACGGAGAAAACATTCTGTTCGCGGATGCGGCGCGCTATGAGCTGTGTATACTGCGCGCCAAAGTCGAGGATGACGATGGATTGTTTCTGCAATGGATTGTGCGGGGATTGGGTCGCCACCAATGAGTTTCTCAAATTCGGTGAGCGAGTGTAAAGAGAATCGTGGTGACGTTGGTGCAACGTCTCTTTTGCCATCGTTCCTGAAGCCTCTCCTCCGGAATGCCGCCGTTAAAGATGTAGCGGGCTACGTCTCTACGGCGAGATTTGGCACGTCGCTAAGAATCGGCTCTTCGCGGTCGATTGTGGTCTGGATCGGAGACGGGGGTGCGACTTGAGGAGGCCGCGGCGAGGGGTCGAGCGCATCCGGCATCTCTGCAATGCACACGTATCCCGCCAGTCGCGCCATGTACAGCCAGTCGGCGAGAGCGAAGTAGGCCATGCTAATCACGAAGATGGCCGCGACCACCAATCGCCAAGGCACTAACACAGCCAAGCCCAGAGGGATCGAGACCACCGTGGTCGCAGCGACAAAGGCGACCAGATGCGCCAGCCCAGTCCGGGTACTGACGGCCGCGACCGGGCCCACGTGTTCACGGGAGAAACTCACGGCTGCGGAGATCGCGCCCACGGCTTCCTCGCCGTCACGCACGGCGAAGATCCCGGCCAGCGACAAAATCCAGTTCATCGCCCCCCCCGCCAGATAAACGAGGGCCGCCAGCGGCAAGAACAAGAGAAACGCCAAACCCGGCCGCGGATGGGCATCCGGAGACGCGAAACCGGCAAGAATGGCCGCTCCCGCCAAGCCGCAGACCGCGGCCAGCGCCACCGCGGCGCGCAGGAAGTTAAGCCGCACCAGCGCTGGGAATGACCCGCCATTCGTAGAGACGTTGCTTGCAACGTCTCTCTCGCCATGTTCCGGAATGCTACCACCAGAGACGGAGCCAGCTACGTCTCCACGAAAGTAGTCCAGCAGCGCGCGCACCGTGGCCAGTCGCCCCAACGCTGCTGCAACGATCCACAGCAACGTCAACATCAGTCCCGCGACCAACCCGGACATCACCGCGCGGCCCAGGCTCCCCCGCAAGATGTGCGCAATCGCCTGCGACACAAGATAAGGCTGCCGGCTGCGCAGAAACAGAAGTTCGCCATTCGTAACCGGCAGCGTATTGAGGTATTCGAAGAGGCCAAAGAAAAACAAAGTGATGGCCGTAATCCCGACGGCCCAGCGCCACGTGATTTCCGCCAGCGTCAGCGACGGCCTCCGGAACGCGACACGGAAACCTTCAAGGGTGGGCGAGACGCGAATCATACCATCAGGATAACGCAACCTGGTCTCGCCTAACCCATTGATGGGGCAAGTAAACGAGCGGCCCGTCGCCCTGGGCACAATCGAGAGGAACTACTTCAGCTTTTGCAGTGTCTCTGCCTCTATCGTGTCGCGATATATTATGCAACTGGTCTTCCCAAGCCGGCATCCATAGCAGTAAGGCAAGACACAAGAGATCTAACGTCAGGAGGGGCCGGTGCCGCGGTTCGCGCGGCGCCAATCCGCCTCGTCATTAGCCTTTCGAAGGAGGAACACGTAATGAAATCAGTAAAATACTTGGCGCTGTTGGCGGCGCTGACACTGCTATTGTCGGCCGGAGCATTTGCCGGGAGCACGAATGCCGGAACGTTCGATCTGACCGAGAGCGCCCACGTGGGCTCAACCCAGCTCCAGCCCGGGCACTATAAAGCCGAATGGCTTGGGCCCAACGGTGATGTGCATGTCACCATCCTGCACAATGGCAAAATCGTCGCGACCGCGGAAGGACGAATGACGAGGCTTTCAGAGCCTGCTCCTTACAGCTCGGTGACTCTCCGTACGCAGGCAAACCAAAGCAAGCGTATCGAAGAGATCGACTTTGGCAAGAGCAAGGAAGCGCTGGTGCTTTCGGCAATGTAGCAGCCGAGAAACCGGCCGGAAGGAACGAGCGGGTCCTCGGAGGCCCGCCCGTTTAAGATGTTTTAGTTGACTACCAGGTTCACCATCTTCCCCGGCACGTAGATCTTCTTCACTACCCGCTTGCCGGCCATGGCTGCCTTGACCTTCTCATCCGCAAGCGCTCGCTCCAGCACGAACTCTTCGGTGGCGTCAGCAGGCACGACGATGCGGCTGCGCAGCTTGCCGTTGATCTGCACTGGAATCACAATCTCTTCTTCCTTCGCCAACTCCGCGTCATATTTGGGCCACGGCGCCTTGAGCAGACTCGAAGTCTGTCCCAGCATCTCCCATAGTTCGTGCGCCAAGTACGGAGCAAACGGGGCGAGCAGCAAGACAAGATCGCGTTGTACCGCGGCCAGGAATGGCGCCGGAACCGCATTCTGGGCGATCGCTTCTTCCGCTCCATACAACACATTCACCAGTTCCATGATGGCCGAGATACAGGTGTTGAAGTGCCAGCGTCCCTGGAAATCGTCGCTAACGCGCTTGATCGTTTGATGCAACTTGCGCTGAATCGCACGCGCCGTGGGCCGTAGAGTCGTTGCTTGCAACGTCTCTGCCGACGGCGTCCCAGGTGATGCGTTGCGCACCACGAACCGGTACACGCGTCCCAAGAATCGCTGAATGCCTTCAATGCCAGTATCCTGCCAGTCAAGATCGCGATCCGGCGGCGCGGCAAACAAGCTGTAAAGCCGCGCTGCGTCGGCCCCGTAGCGCGCGACCATTTCGTCGGGCGAGACCACGTTGCCCAAGCTCTTCGACATCTTCGCGCCCTCTTTAATCACCATGCCCTGGGTGAACAACCGTTCCACCGGCTCATCATTTATGATCAGGCCCAGGTCGCGCATGAACTTGGTCCAGAAGCGCGAGTAGATCAAATGCAAAATAGCGTGCTCGACGCCGCCAATATACTGATCGATCGGGAACCAGTATTGCGCGATCTTCCCATCAAACGGCGCCTGGCCGTTGTTCGCGTCCGTGTAGCGGTAAAAGTACCAGGATGAGTCGACGAACGTATCCATGGTGTCGGTCTCGCGGCGCGCCGGGCCGCCGCACTTGGGGCACATCGCATTGACGAACTCCGGCACTCTACCCAGCGGCGAACCGCCGGTGAGCGTGATATCGACGTTCTCCGGCAGGATCACTGGCAAGTCTTTTTCCGGCACCGGCACAATTCCATCCTTCTGGCAATAGAGCATCGGGATCGGCGTGCCCCAGTAGCGCTGGCGCGAGATGCCCCAATCCTTCAGCCGATAGGTGACCGTCGCCTTGCCGAAACACTTCTTCTCAGCTTCGGCGGACAACTTCTGGATGGCCTCTTCGCAAGTCAGCCCGCTGTACTTTCCGGAGTTGATCAGCACCCCTTCATGCGCGACGAACGGCAATGGCGGCTCGGCCGTGGTCTCTTCCGGATCCTTCGAAATCGGAAGAATCACCAGCCGGATTTCCAGCCGGTACTTGTTCGCGAATTCATAGTCGCGCTCGTCGTGCGCGGGCACGCTCATGATTGCGCCGGTGCCGTAATCCATCACGATGTAGTTCGCCACCCACACCGGCAACTTCTCGCCATTGAACGGATTGACCGCGTACCGCCCGGTGGGCACGCCGTGCTTTTCGATCAAGCCGATATCCCCAGCTTCTTTAGCCTTGCGCTGCTCGGCAATAAGCTGATCGACCTTCATGCGCAGGTCGTGATTCTCCGCCGCGAGATCGCTGACGATCGGATGCTCCGGCGCCAGCTGCACCGAGGTTGCGCCGAAAATCGTATCGACGCGCGTAGTAAAGACGCTAATGGTCGATCCCCCGGGCCCGAAGCCGCGGTGGTTCTCGGCATAGTCGAGTTTGAAGTCGACTAACGTGCCTTCGCTGCGGCCGATCCAGTTGCGCTGCATGGTACGTACTTTTTCCGGCCAGCCATCCAGCTTATCCAGATCGCGCAACAATTCGTCGGCGTATTTCGTGATGCGTAGGAACCACTGCTCCAATTCGCGCTGCTCGACCAGAGTGTCTTCGTGGCGCCAGCAGCATCCGTTGGAAAGAACCTGCTCGTTGGCCAGGACCGTGCAGCACTTCGGGCACCAGTTCACCTTGCTCTTCTTGCGGTACGCCAGTCCCTGCTCGTACATCTTGAGGAAGAACCATTGGTTCCAGCGGTAGTAATCGGGCAAACACGTGGTAACTTCGCGGGACCAATCGTAGCCAAACCCGATGCGCTTCATCTGCGTCTTCATGTTGGCGATGTTGCGCAAGGTCCATTCGCGCGGCGGCGTGTTGTTCTGAATGGCCGCATTCTCCGCGGGCAAGCCGAACGAATCCCATCCCATGGGATGCAGCACGTTGTAGCCATTCATCCACATGTAACGCGCGAGCGCATCGCCGATGGAGTAATTCCGCACGTGTCCCATGTGCAGCGCGCCGGAGGGATAGGGCAGCATCTCCAGGACGTAGTATTTCTTCTTGCTCGAGTCGGGTTCGGCAGCGTAGAGCGAGGCATCCTGCTGCCAGCGCTGCGACCACTTCGCCTCTACGCGCTGGGCGTCATAACGCTCGTCATTCGGGCGAGAGGAGGAGGCTCCTGGTTCAGGGCTGTTGGTCACACCGTTGACAGTTTTTTCACCAATCGCCATAGCGGAAAAATACTCAGTGAATAGTTCCTTATTTTACACGTCGCAACGCAAAAACCTGGAGCTGGGCACCAACACAAGCTCCATGTTCCCATGGTTTCCGGAAATTCACCCAACCACATTCATCAGAGTTCCGATCGGCGGGATGTTGATGCGGATCTCGTCACCGGCCTTCAAAGTAAACGAATCCGGAGGTACCACGCCGGTGCCGGTCAGAAGGAAACATCCGCGTGGAAAACTGTTATTACGATAGAGGTACTCAACGAGTTCCTGCGGCTTCCGCTTCATTTCTTTGAGCGTGGTCGCGCCTGAAAATACCACCACGCCGCCGCGGCGAATTTCCAACGCAATTTCTGTGGCGGCGGACAAGGGTTCATCCTCAACCAGCAGGCAGGGTCCGAGCGCACAACTGCCATCGTAAACTTTGGCTTGCGGAAGATAGAGAGGATTCTCGCCTTCAATGTCACGTGAACTCATGTCGTTGCCAACGGTATAGCCGGCGATTTTGCCGCCGGGCGTCACGAACAGAGTCAACTCGGGCTCCGGCACTGACCAGGCCGCATCGTCGCGGATCGCGACCTTTGCGTCGGGCCCCACCACACGATGCGGCGTCGCTTTGAGGAACAACTCCGGGCGCGTGGCGTGATAGACGCGGTTGTAGAAATCGCCGCCGCCGGCGCCTTTCGACTCCTCCATCCGCGCATCGCGGCTGCGATAGTAGGTAACCCCCGCGGCCCATACCTCCTGGCTGCCGATAGGCGGAAGCAGCTCCTGCGGCACGCCATCCACCGGCTCTGCCTCGCGAATGAGCTGGCTCAGATAATCATGCAGGTCTTCGCGAGTCACCAAATCGTCCCACGAAGGCGCATTCAAGCTGTGAAAGCGGCCAGCGTGCTCAGCCACGATGCCGCGGCGCGAACGGTAGAGCTTCATGAATGAAGAGTATCGACGGTAGAGACGTTGCTTGCAACATCTCTTCTCGCCGTCATCCGAAATTATGCAAGCAAGACGTAGCAAGCTACGTCTCTACGGTGAGACGGTCGCACTTTCTGCCGTCGTCGTCCGGCTTGACAAATCGTACGGGCCGCACAAGGCGGGGGCTATCTACTCTCGCGGGCGCGAACCTGTTTTCGCAGCTTGTTGTAATCGCGAGTGTAGACGCGCAACCCGAACTCCGGCGTCGTCTTGGTATAGCCCGCCACGAGCTGTTCCTTGTAGTGATCCAGATAGAAATCAAAGGGATCCTGCGGGTCCATGTCGAGGAGCGTGAGATCGGCTTGTTCCATGATCAGCTTCCCAAAACGCAGGTTACTATCGCGATAGGCCATGTAGTTGCCTAATTTCTTTGGCCGCGAAGTTCGACGGTTGCGGTGTCCCGAAGACTTGCACAATGTCGTTGCCCTGAAGCCGGACCGCGGTGACTCTTCCGCGGATGTGCGGCGGAGGAAGTATTTCCTGAGGATCGAGAATCAGGTCATCTTTGTCGACGGAGACACCTTGAACCTTCCTGGTATTGATGAGATTCGCGAGATCGACGCCGAGTAGATCGAGCAGCCCCTTAACCGGCAGGTGCTCTGCCTTCACCTGTTCGACATGAAAGCGAATTCGTCCGTCGCCGATGGGGGCGAGCGTGCCCGATAATTCAAACCGAACATGGTTGTTGTGCAGCTCCCCTTTGATGATGAGGTGACTCTCTTTGCTCGCAATGGTCACGTTCTTGATCGGCGCGTCCGCCGCCGGGAAGACATTTTGGTTCATCACTTCCGCCAGCGAATTGCAGCTGATCGTGATTTCGGCTGAGGCCAAATTGAGGATGAACGAATTTTTGTCGTCGAAGACAACCATTGCTCCAGGTCTTGTCGGCGTAAGCGTTCCCTGCAGATGAATGATGTGAACGGCAATGGGCTCGCTAAAGTGATAGATGACGTTCCTCATCGCCACCTGCACCGTGCCCCGATCGGACCGTCCTCCGGATCCGGCTTCCGCTTGGCCGGGAGTTCGGCCCGGCGAAGAACGAGGCGACGCCGCAAACCACAGCAGAACCAGGGAGAAAACGCACACGCCAGTCCCATTCATGACCGCTATAGATGCCGTGTCGGAGCTAAGCGTTCGAAGGGAAATTGACTTCCTACGCCACTAGTCTCTTCAGCGCCTCGACATTTCTGCGGTCGTCACCGGGTTCGTCGATCGGGGTTTCGGCGATGAATGCGGCATGGGCCAGTCGCAGGTCATTGAGCAGGATTCGGAAAGGCTCTTTGCCGATCATTCCCTTCCCGATGTGCTGGTGGCGGTCGAGTTTGGAACCGCGCGCCGCCTTGGCGTCGTTACAGTGCCAGACTTTGACGTTGTTAAGGCCAACCGTCGCGTCGAGATGTTGCAGCGTGGAGTACAGGCCTTCTTCGCTGACGATGTCGTATCCGGCGACGTGGGTGTGGCAGGTATCGATGCACGCCGCGACCGGGACGATTCCCCGCAGCCGATCCAGCAACTCAGCCACCTGCTCGAAGTTGCCGCCGAGGGAAAACTCAGACCCGGCGGTGTTCTCGATGAGAATCGTCAGCCCCCCGTTGGCCAGATCGAGCCCGCTCGTCGAGGCCGCGATGCCCGCTGCGGTGCGAAGCAATCCCTGCTCCCGGTCGCTTCCCCGAAATGAACCGGGATGCAGGACCAGGTATTCCGCAGACAAAGAAAGCGCCCGCACCACCTCGCCGCGAAATGCTTCCATCGATTTCTCCAGGAACAACTCGTTGGAACCGGCAAGATTCACGAGATAGTTGGCGTGAATCACCAGCGGCTTCAGGTTGTACTTCGCACGCAGCCGGTTCATCTCGTCGCACTGCGGTTCTCCCAACTCACACGGAGCCCACTGCCGCGGGCTCGACGAGAAAATCTGAAACGCGTTGCACCCCAGCCGGTAGGCGCGCTCGGCAGCATTGCTGACGCCTCCAGCCGTGGAGGTATGAATCCCGATGCGCCGCGAAGTGAGGCGGGGCGGCCGTCTCGGCGAAGGCCGCTTAAGGATGTCCTGTTCCCGAGCCATGGAGCGCATAACCGGAAATATGATGTCGTAGAGACGTTGCTTGCAACGTCTTTTTCGCCGTTGCACGAAACCTTGCCGGCAAGAAGACGTAGCAAGCTACGTCTCTACGGATGGACGGGGGCGAAACGGGTTCTCTCGATCCGCTCCCCAGTTGCCCGGATTATTCCGAATATATTCGCGGACTGCCTCGATCAATTCCGCGCAGTCGAGGGACCTGGTTCTGTTTCTCCAACACTTAATCAGAGATTCCCTAAATCCAAATATTCTGACAGAAGCCCGCCACGAGAAACCCTCCGAAGGCCTCATACTTCGCTCCGTCCGGTCTCTCTTTCAGTTGGCGAAGGCACATCAGCCCCTCCTTGTAATCGGATCTGAAAACCTGCAGGTAAGCCATCAACTGCTTCTTTCTCCTCCATTCCACCATTCCAACAAACGCCAGCACCAGGTCGGTGATTGGCTTCTCGCTCTCTTCAATTCTCTCTTTGATCAACCGATCGTTGGTCGCCGAATCGAGGGTCAGCAGCTGCCAACTCTGGGAATGACCGTCTACGGAAAGTCGCATCAGCCACTGTTCGCCTTTCAATTCCTCCAATTGGAGCAATTCGTCAAGGCAAGCCGCCGCAGGCCTGGACAGGTCTCCGAGTTTCTTCTCCTGCTCAGCGTTTTGCTTATTGCTGTGTCCCGTCCGCACAAGTGGGTCCATTCGTGCACATGTGGGGACAGCCGCCCTCGGCTGTCCGGCGGAGCGAAGCTCCGCAGTGCCGACAGATTATCAGCTGCGAGACCGCTCTAGGATATCCGGCTTTCGGTCCTGAGGAGTTTGCTCGCCACCAAACATCCCACAAGCCGCGCCATTTGCGGGCTAGCTTGCTCAACGGTAGACTTGAAGGCGCGGTTACTCTTGCAGCCGCGAGTCGAGCTTCGCTCGACCGGACAGCCGGGGGCGGCTGTCCCTACATGATCAGTTCTTAAGGTGAATCTATGTTAGTCGTCATGAATGCGCACGCCACCGAAGAACAGGTGCGCGATGTTTGCCAGAAGATCGAGAAACTGGGCTACCGCGCCCACCCCATGCCGGGAGCCACCCGCACCGCCATCGGCATTACCGGCAACAAGGGAGAAGTCGAGCAGGGCACGCTCGAAGAAATGCCGGGCGTGCAGGAAGTCATCCAGGTTTCAAAGGCTTACAAACTGGTCAGCCGCGACATCAAGGAGGAAAACACCGTCATCCGCTTTCCGGGGACGGCAGCCACGATCGGTGGTCCCGGGCTGGCCATTGTGGCCGGGCCGTGCGCCATCGAAAGCCCCGAACAGGCATTCGCCGTGGCCGATCGCGTCTGTCGCGCCGGAGCGCAGTTTTTCCGCGGCGGCGCCTACAAACCGCGCACATCGCCTTACTCGTTTCAGGGCCTCGGCGAAGACGGCCTCCGCATCATGGCCGACATCCGCCAGCAGTTTGGCATGAAGATCATCACCGAGGCCATCGACCACGAATCGCTCGACCTGGTTGAGGAGTACGCCGACGTGATCCAGATCGGTGCCCGCAACATGCAGAATTTCTCGCTACTGAAGCGTGCCGGACGCGCCCGCAAGCCGGTGCTGCTGAAGCGCGGCATGTCAGCCACCCTGGAAGAGTTCCTGATGGCCGCCGAATACATTCTGAGCGAAGGCAACTACAACGTGGCGCTGTGCGAGCGCGGCGTTCGCACCTTCGCCGACCACACCCGCAACACCCTCGACCTGAGCGTGGTGCCGGCAGTGCAGCGCCTGAGCCATCTGCCGATCCTGGTCGATCCCAGCCACGGCACCGGCAAACGCAACAAAGTCACTCCACTCTCGCGCGCTGCAGTAGCCGTCGGCGCCGACGGGTTGATGGTCGAAGTGCATCATCAGCCCGACCAGGCGCTGTCCGACGGCCCGCAGTCGCTATTCCCCGACCAGTTCGACGAATTGATGGTGCAGGTACGCCAGATCGCCGCGGTGGTGGGAAGAACCGTGCCGGCAATTGGAGTGCGTGAGACGGCGGCAGTCAGCAAGTAGATTCCGGGAATCAAAAACCTGGGTGCCCCATATCTCGCGCACCTTGCGAGATGTGGGGATGTTAAACTGCGACGTGCCTTAGAAGAGATAGACAGCAGCGGGCACGTTGAGATCGTGAAAGGTAAGAATCGGGGCAGCGGTAAAAAGAAATCTCGTTCCGTTTGGACCGTCGGGGCCGGCTTACCCGAAACCAATCGCAGACGTCCCTGACTTGTGGCCTTGCGCGCCGCACTTTGCGTGTCAAGCGAAATTCTGCCCCATAATCAAGGCCCTCGATTGTCATGACTTTATCCGCAAACTCTGATAATCTGATTCTATGAAAACGACGGTCATCTCGGTCACTGAGGCCGCCCGCAACTTTGCCGAGTGCGTGAACCGTGTCCGCTACCAGAACGTGAGCTTCGTCCTGGTCAAGAATGGCACACCGGTAGCCCGCATTGTTCCAGAGCAGAGAAAAAGATGCACGGGCCCGGAATTGGCAAAGGCATTGAAGAAGGTGGACCTGTCGGAAAGCGAGGCTAGGGCTTGGCATCGGGATTTGGTGGCGGCGCGTAAAGCGTTAAAACCGCCTAAAGACAAATGGCGATAATTCTCGATGCGGATGTGATCATCAAAGGTGAGAGGGGTAACTTCGCCCTCGTCGCGTGGCTGGACTCGCAAACGGGCCAGGATTTGGAAATCGCCGCCATCACTGTCGCCGAACTATGGCATGGAATTGAGCGAGCGACGGCCCCGCATCGCGCAAAGCGCGAACACTATCTCCGCACAATTGTCGAGAGACTCGAACCCATACCCTACACCGAAACCACGGCTTTGATTCATGCCCGGCTCTGGGCGGAGCTTGAATCTTCCGGCAACATGATCGGGGCTCATGACTTGATTTTGGCCTCCGCGGCTTTGGAGCACGACAGCACGGTAGCGACCTTCAACAAACGGCATTTTACCGTGGTCCCAGGTCTTAGAGTCATCGAGCCGAAGTAAGGCGTCCGTAGGCGTGCTCTTCTGCTAATCTTTCTCTTCTCCTGAGCAGGCATTTCTTGAGAAAGCTCCTCTTCATCGCTGTTCTGCTTCCCATCCTGGCCGGCCTGGGATGGTGGTACTTCCGCGCACAAGCCCTTCCTGACTACGGCCCCGCATACCGTGAATACGCCTACGTCACCAACGGCAAAAGCAACACGGTCAGCGTGATCGACCTTCGCACCTTCTCCCTGGCCAAGACCATTCAGGTCGGCAGCGAACCCACCGGCATAGCAAGTAACAGCAAGAAGAACGAAATCTACGTGGTCAATACCGGATCGAACAACGTCACCGTAATCGACGCCGAGACCAACACCGTCGTAGCCACGATTGGCGTGCATGGTCGCCCTTATTTCATTGATGTGGCTGAAGACGGCAAACGCGCCTACGTAGCCAACTCGGGTTCGTCCAATGTCAGCGTGATCGACCTGGGAAAGCGGCAAGTGATTGGCAACGTGAAGGTCGGCGCTGCGCCCGGACTGGCGCGAGTTTCGCCCGATGGCTCGACCGTCGTGGTCTCCAATCGCGGCGACAACACGATCTCCCTGATCGACGCGGCCTACCTGCGCGTTCGCGCCACCCTGCCCGTGTGCCGGCAACCGGAGGACATCGCGATCCTCCCCGATTCGAGCAAAGCCTTCGTCTCCTGCTCTGGCTCATCGCAAGTGGCGTCGATCGGCCTGAGAAGCGACGCCGGCAAAGGCGCCGAAAAAAAAGAGGACCGCGTCCTCGCGCTGCTCGACGTCGGCCGCACGCCGGTCAGTCTCACGCTGAAACCGGATGGCGGTGAGTTGATGGTCTGCGACTTCGACTCCGACAGCATCTCGATTATCGAGACCGGCAACGACGAAGTCGGCAGCAGCTTGGAGATAGGGCAGCGTCCGTCGCGCGGCGTAGTCACGCTCGACAACTCTCGGCTCTATGTATCGAACTTCGGCTCCAACAGTGTCGCCGTCTATGACATCGACATGGGCCGCCGCATAGCGACGCTGACCGTCGGCAGCCGTCCGGATGGCCTGGCCCTCACTCCGGATCAGAACTATCTGCTCGTCCTCGACACGCAGTCGGGAGACGTCACCGTGATTCAGAAACGCGAACCGCGCAAGCTGGAACCGACCGAGTATTCCCTACTGACGCTCATACCCGTAGGCATGCAGCCCAACGCGATTGTCGTGAAGGCGTTCATGGTGAGCACCAAGAAACAGTAAGAGCGTTGCTCGTGGCCAAAAGAGACGTTGCAAGCAACCTCTCTACGTCGTAGAGACGTAACTTGTTACGTCTCTCTCGCCACGAAGTCTTACGATTGGGCGGGCACAGCCTTGCCACACAACCGGTCGAACGCCGCCTTCAGATCGGCTGCAATGGCAGGAGCCTCCCGCGATTCAATATCTCGCCGCTGCATCATGTAGACCAGTTGCCCATCGCGCAGAATTGCGATGGAAGGCGACGATGGCGGGTATCCCGTGAAATAACCGCGGGCGCGCTCGGTCGCTTCGGTTTCCTGCCCGGCAAATACCGAGAAAGCCTTGTCAGGTCGAGCAGAATTCTGCAAAGCCATACGCACCGCCGGCCGCATGCGTCCAGCGGCGCATCCGCAAATCGAGTTCACCACCACCATGGTTGTGCCCGGACGATTCTTCAGCGCCACGTCCACTTCCTCGGCAGTGCGCAGTTCTTCTATTCCCAGCCGCGTCAGCTCTTCGCGCATAGGAATCACCATAATTTCCGGATACATCGGCATGTCTTTAGTCCCCCCAGTGAACGTGTACTCCATTGTAGCGTGAGAATGTTGCCTAGATCCCGGTCGCGCCGGCAAGAGACGTTGCCAGCAACGTCTCTACAGCGAGTTATAGTGAGAGTGCATGCTGCTTCAGGAGAACATTCCCCTGGCGTCGCTGACTACCTTTCGCATCGGCGGCCCGGCGCGCTTCTTCGTGGAAGCGCGTTCGCGAACCGAGGTCGAACAAGCGGTCAGCTTCGCCCAGACACGAGACCTGCCTCTCTTCATTCTGGGAGGCGGAAGCAACCTGGTGGTGGCCGACTCCGGCTGGCCGGGCCTGGTCCTGAAAATGGCAATCCCTGGCATCGAGCAGCGCCCCGGCACTAACGACGAAGGCAAAGTTCTCTTCGATGCAGGCACCGGGGAATCTTGGGATCGCTTCGTCTCGCATGCCGTCATGGCCCAGTGCGCGGGCGTCGAGTGCCTGAGCGGCATCCCCGGCAGCGTCGGCGGCACACCCGTGCAGAACGTCGGCGCCTACGGGCAGGAAGTCGCCGCCACGATCGACTCGGTCGAAGTCTTCGATCGCAAAGACAACCAGGTGCGCGAACTGTGCCGCGAGGCCTGCGGGTTCTCGTACCGCGCCAGCATCTTCAACACGACCGAGCGAGAACGATTCATAATCCTCCGCGTTATCTACGCCCTCAACCCGGGCGGCGATCCGCACGTAGAATATGCCGATCTGAAGCGCCACTTCGCTGGCCGCGAGACCCGCCCAAACCTCGCCGAGACTCGCGAGGCCGTGCGCCACATTCGCGCCCTCAAAGGCATGCTGATCGTCCCCGGAGATCCCGACTGCCAGAGTGCGGGATCCTTCTTCAAAAACCCGGTACTCTCCGAAAAGCAGCACGCGGACCTCGAAAAGCGAGCCCGCGCGAAAGGATTGTCGATCCCCATCTACCCCGCGCTCGAGAAGAACAAGAAAGTCTCGGCAGCCTGGCTAGTCGAAAAATCCGGCTTCGCCCGCGGATACGGCTTCGGCCACGTTGGCATCTCGAGCAAGCACGCGTTGGCCATTGTGAATCGCGGCGGGGCGACCGCCGCCGAAGTTCTCGCCTTGAAAGACCAAATCCAGCAGCGAGTCGAAGAAATCTGGGGCCTCCACCTCGAACCCGAGCCGGTCTTAGTGGGACTCTAGTGTGGAGCGGACACTCCTGTCCGCTGCCTTTGACCTGGATTTTGACTTTGATTTGCCCACACCTGCAAGTCACGCCTTCCCTGAACGTTCTCCTTCCAGATTTTCCTGAACACACCGGACCTCCAGGCGGTCTTCATGATCGAGGGCAAACGAGTGGTTGCGGGAGAGGCGATCCTGAGCGGCGTGGCGACGAGCGATCGCAGGGCAGACGAGCGCAGTCGAGCCGAGCAATCTAACGACGAGGCGCTCGAAGCGCTGGTCCGGCAACACTCGCGGCTGGTTTACCGCGTCGCCTATGCGGTACTGCGCCGCCACCACGACGCTGAAGACGCCACGCAGGAGACATTCCTGCGCGTGCTCCGATACAGCTCGAAGCTGGCAGCAGTGGAAGATCCGAAGACCTGGCTGGCGCGCATCGCGTGGCGAGTAGCTGTGGACAGGGCCAAGCAACACGGGCACAGGCGGGAGATTGCCCTCGAGGATCCCGACCAACCGATTGTGGAAGTGGCCTCTTCGCAGACACCGGCCGATGAGGCCGCTCACGGAAACCAGGTCGGCGCAGCCCTGGAAAGGCTGATCGCGGCCCTGCCCGAAAAGCTGCGTCAGCCGCTGATCCTGTCGACAATCGAGGAAATGTCTCCGCGGCAAGTCGCCGCGATCCTGGGAACGAATGAAGCGGCAGCGCGATCGCGGGTCTTTCGGGCGAGGCACATCTTGCGCGAGAAGCTGGCCCAAACGATAGGCAGGTAATAGAGGTGGGAGGCATGGCAGGCAGGCATAACGAACGAAATCCGCGCGGACACATCGAGCGCCATCGACTGGACCGCGAACTTGAAACGGCGCTGGCAAAATACTCCGCCGTTGATCCGCGAGCGGGACTCGAAGAACGAGTTCTGGCCAACCTCCGCGCGGAACGGGCGAGAGTGCCAAACCACTCCTGGTGGCGCTGGAGCGTAGCCGCCGCGCTGGCCGCGGTAGTGCTCGCAGCGCTGGTCGTTGGCCGGAGATTGGGAAAGTCTCCAGTCATGGTGAACCATCCCTCAACGTCAAGGCCTGGCGCGAATGAGCCGCAAACAAATGTGGCGGCAACTGGCGGCGCGAAACAGCTTCGCCCGGGGCGAGTGCCCAAGCCAGCCGTTCGCAGGCCTCGGCCCACCGTGGTTGCGGCCGTTCATCCCAAGCTCGATCAGTTTCCGTCACCGCAACCGCTGACCGAACAGGAAAAAATTCTGGCCAGCTATGTAGCGCACTTCCATGATCAGGCGGTGCTGATCGCACGGGTGGCGAATGAAGAACTTCAGCAGGACCGGGCGGAATTGATCGACAAAGCGCAAGGTCCCGCAGAAGCAGCACATGGGGATCAGGTAAATACGAACCGATAGGAGAATCGAAATGCTGAGAAAGAGCACCTTTTTGCTGGCAGTCTTTTTGGGGTGGACCATGCTGTCTGTGGCGGGCGCCTCCGCGCAAGAACCTGCGCTCAAGGCCACGACCCAGTCAGAGAGTTCAGAAGGGAAAGCCAAATCTCAGGGGTGGGATAAACCTCTGGAAGAGTATCACCTCGACTTCTCCATTAATGAGATCGAGGATGGAAAGAAGATCAACTCCCGCCAATACTCCACCAACCTTTCCACCAACGAAGGAAACGAAATCAAGATTGGCACGCGAGTCCCGGTCGAATCGAAAGAAGGAGAGTTCCAGTATCTCGACGTGGGCACGAGCCTCTTTGCCAGGATCGGCGAAACCCGAGGACAGACTGAACTCACAGTGCGCGCCGAGACCAGCAGCTTCGCCATGCCGGATTCGGCGGAAAGACGTGACCTGCATCCCATCATCCGCCAGTTGAAAATGGGCGGCACCGTCTTGCTGCCGCTGTCCAAGACCGTTGTCATCGGTAGCGCGGACGACCCCAACTCCAAACGCCAGTTTCAATTGGAAGTGACGGTAACGAAGCTGCGCTAGTTTGGTGTGGAGCGGACACTCCTGTCCGCTGCTTTTGAAGTTGATCTTGCTTTTGCCTTTCTTGAATGCAAATTAAAATTCAACGTCAAAAGCGACGGACAGGAGTGTCCGTCCCACATAATCAAAAATCGGCGCCGCCCCGGTTCGTGACCCTGCTTTGTAGGCTGTGACCCCGTGCGAGGGGAGGGTCGAGCGATCCGGCACATGCGGCGCCTCGGTTTATCTATCGGCAAGTTTTGCCGCTTCTTGAAAGATTTCCACGAACATTTGCCGCGTAAGCTTGCCCGTCTGCGTGTTTTGGTTCGACGGATGGTACGACGCCAGCAACACCTTACCATCGGCCATCCGGTAACTGGCGCCATGCCGGAAGATGAGACCCTGCTTGCTGGCGAGCAAGCCGCGGCGCTTCACATAATTCAGGTAGGCGTCGAATCCAATTTTGCCCAGAGCCACCACCACCTTCACTTTTTCTAATCCTTTCAGTTCGCGGTCCAGAAAGTACGAGCACTCCGCCAGTTCCTGGGGCAGCGGCTTGTTGTCCGGCGGCGCGCAGCGAACTGCGGCTGTGATGTACAGGTCATGCAACTTCAAGCCGTCATTGCGGTCTGTAGCGGTAGGCTGGCTGGCAAAGCCGACCTCGTGCATTACCGGATACATGAAGTTGCCGCTGGCATCGCCGGTGAACGGACGCCCCGTCCGGTTCGACCCGTGCGCGCCGGGAGCCAGTCCCATGATCAGCACACGAGCCTGAGGATCGCCAAAGCCGGGCACCGGCTTCCCCCAGTATTCCCAGCTGAGGTAGGCACGCCGCTTCTCACGCGCAACCTGCTCCCGGTAAGCCACCAGCCGCGGACAGCGGGTGCAGGCAATAACTTCGCGGTTGAGGACGTTAAGCCAATTCACCCGCCCATTACACCACATCGTAGAGCCGTAGCTTGCTACGTCTCTATTTCGCGAGCGCTAGATTCAGAACGTAACTGGGCATCACGTGGTTGTGGAGGTAGTTGAACGGCCCGGGCGGTTTGAACGTTTGGCGCTCCGGAAAACGCCACTCGTTGACCCAACTATCCAGTCCGAGAAATTCGAACCCCGCTTTCGGTCCTCCGGTCTGCCCGCTCAAGTATTGTTTACGCACAGCGCTTCCTGGCTGCGCAGTGGGCACGGCCTCCGCAGGATCAATGCCGTACACCGCTTCAATGTTCAGCGCCGAACTGACCGCGGGGATGAAAACGTTGAAGTCCGAAACCCCGTTGCTGAAGGTAAAAGCTTCCACATGATCAAACGAGAATGCACCGCCGGTAAGAGAGGCCAACTGGCTCAACACCTCCTGCACAAATGCGCCGTCGGCCGCAAAAGGACCTAGTTCGTCCCCTTGTGCGCGCACGATGTACAGGTACGCCATGTCCTGCCGGGCGGCCAGAATCTGGGCGCCCCAGCGGTTGATGACGTGCTTCAGCAGAACGAAATTGAGGAAAGGTGGGGACAGAGGATTACTCCAGCCGAGCGGATCCAAATCGGCATGTGCCTGTTGGAATCTCTGGGTAATGGCAATCATCAGGTGGCTCGGCGTGCCAGCCGAAGGCAGGAGTAAGATCACGGCTCGTTGCACGCTGTCTTTCTGCGCTGCGAAAATTCCCAGCCTTCCGGTAGTTGGGCTGATGCTGGAAAATGTCAGCCGGTTGTCCAGGGCGTGCAGCCGGTACGAACTTGGATTGATAATCGCAATGGAAGGGATGATTTGCGAGATCAAGTGATTTGGGCCATCCATCCCCAAAGTCTGCTGGTTGATCGACCGGACCGAGACCGTCATCGTCACCTCCACATCGAAGCAATGGCACGCCGATGGTAGCTCACCGCTTGGCGCGTCGCCGAATCCCACAAACGAACGCGAACAACGCCTGAGAGTCGCTCAGGCTATCCGACTGAAGACGCAGCAACTGTCCCGCAATGGCACGCCCTTGACTCGCGCCGAAGATTATAGCCCCCCATCTCGTTTGACGCTGCTCTGCCTCTGTCTTTAAACTCAAGATTAAGGTTGTGTGAATGCGGCCCGGTATCCTTGTTCGAAGGAGCGGCACCCCAGCCAGACGTTGCAGAGTACGCCGAAAGGAAAACGTGAGTCCCACAGAAACAGCCGGCGCCAAGAACGACGAGGCCAGGAAGGCCGAAGGGAAGCCAGACGGCGTAAAGCGGGAGATCTCCATCGAAATCCCTGCCGACGAAGTCGCGCGCGAAACCGAGACGATCATTCAGAAGTATCAGAAGGTCGCGCGCTTGCCGGGCTTTCGCGCCGGCCACGTACCCGCGTCCATCATCCGGCAGCGCTTCAAAGAAGACCTCAAGAGCGACGTGGTCGAGGCCCTGGTTCCGCGCTACTTCCGCAAGGAAGCCGACAGATTGGGGCTGCTCCCAGTGTCCCAGCCCCGCGTCACCGACCTGCACATTCATGACGGCGAGCCCATGCGCTTCAAAGCCAGCTTTGAAGTCATGCCCGACATCGTCGTCGAAGGCTACAAAGAACTGCGCGCCGACCACCCCGAAATCGTGGTCACCGACGAAGAAGTGGAAGCGGCGTTGAACAACGTCCGCGAGCAGCACGCCACGTTCACTTCGGTCGAAGGACGTTCCCTGACCGACGGCGATTTTGCGCAAGCCTCGATGGACGGCAAGCCCAAAGAGGGCGACGCCTCCGCCCAGCCCGTACACATGGACGAAGTCCTGATCGAAATTGGCGGCAAAAATACGGTTCCTGAGTTCACTCAGAATCTGACCGGGGCCAATGCCGGCGAGGAGCGCGGGTTCGAAGTCAGCTATCCCGCCGATGCCGACGACAAACGGTTGGCGGGCAAGACCTTCATCTACACCGTGAAGATTCAGGCCATCAAGCAAAAGAACCTTCCCGAACTGAATGACGAATTCGCGAAGGAACTTGGCGAGTTCTCGAGCCTCGATCAGGTGCGCAAGCAGATTCGCGAGAACATGCAGGCTGAGCGCAAGCACGAGGCCGAGCACGCAGCCAAAAACAAGCTGGTAGCCGAACTGGTCAAGCGCAATGATTTTGAAGTGCCCGAGGCGCTCGTCGACCGGCAGATCGACCTGCGCCTGGAACGCGGTCTGCGTGCCCTGGCGGCGCAGGGCATGAAGATGGAAGACATGAAGAAAATGGACCTGCCCCGTCTGCGGGCGGGCCAGCGCGATCAGGCGGTGGAGGATGTAAAGTCGTCGTTGTTACTGGAACGCATTGCGGATCTGGAAAAAATTGAGGTCGGCGAAGACGAGTTGAATCGCGAACTCGAAGCGCTCGCCGCACAGTCAAAACAGACTCCGGAGGCGGTCCGCGCTCGTTTGACACAGGATGGGGGCCTCGATAGAATCCGGAACAGAATCCGCAGCGAAAAGACCCTCGACTTTTTGTATCACCAGTCCGCGTAAATTCAGAAAAGACGCGGACCACTTTCGATCCTCCCCATGCCAGAGAAGAGCGGTGTCGGGGCGGAGTGTGGCAGGTGAACGGAATGCCTAATAATAAGAACGACGCACACATGATGCTGGTACCCATGGTCATCGAGCAGACCGGGCGGGGCGAGCGCGCCTACGACATCTACTCCCGGCTGCTTCGCGACAACATTATCTTTATCGGCACACCGATTGACGACAACATCGCCAACCTAGTGATCGCCCAAATGTTGTTTCTGGCTCAGGAAGATCCCGAGAAAGACATCCAGCTTTACATCAACTCTCCGGGCGGCTCGATCACGGCTGGCATGGCCATTTACGACACCATGCAGTACGTGAAGAACGATGTGATGACATTGTGCGTGGGACAGGCCGCCTCGATGGCGGCGTTACTTTTGGCATCAGGCGAACCCAAAAAGAGATTGGCACTTCCGAATTCGCGGATTCTAATACATCAGCCGTCCATGGGTGGATTGTCGGGACAAGCCACCGACATTGACATCCACGCCCGGGAAATCCTGCGCATGCGGGAGATTACCAACCAGTTACTTTCGAAACATAGTGGGCAGAAACTGGACAAAGTGGAAAAGGACGTGGAGCGCGACTTCATTATGAACGCGCAGCAGGCTAAGGAATATGGAATCATAGACGATATCATCTATAAGACCGCCAAAGCGGTATGATCGGCCTTCGCGCCCGACCTCGCGAAGGATGAAAGGGCAGAACGTGGTGGACGTGGGGGTCGCGTTCATGCCGAAGATGTGAGACCTAAGGAGTAGAGCCGAGTGAAAAACAAGTCGGGTACCGACGAGATTCTACGTTGTTCGTTCTGCCACAAGTCGCAGGACGCTGTAGCCAAACTGATCTCGTCGCCCAGCGATTATCCCCGCGCCTACATTTGCGACGAGTGCGTGGCAGTCTGTAATTCGATCCTCGAAGACGACCGCACCGCGACGCCGCCCAGCAGCACCCCCAACCAACTGCCCAAGCCCCAGGAAGTCAAGACCTTCCTCGATGAGTACGTGATCGGGCAGGAGCAGACCAAGAAGAAGCTGGCGGTTGCCGTTTACAACCACTACAAGCGCATCTTCATGAACCGGCAGAAGGCCAACGATGGCATCGAACTGACCAAGTCGAACATCATGCTGATCGGACCCACCGGAACCGGCAAGACGCTGCTGGCCCAAACTCTGGCCCGCATGCTGGATGTGCCCTTCGCCATCGTTGACGCCACCACGCTGACCGAAGCCGGCTACGTGGGCGAAGATGTCGAGAACATTATCCTGAAACTGCTGCAAGCCGCTGACGGCGACGTAAGCCGCACCCAGACCGGCATCATCTACATTGACGAAGTCGACAAGATCGGCCGCAAGGACGAGAATCCCTCGATCACTCGCGATGTTTCCGGCGAAGGCGTGCAGCAGGCGCTGCTGAAGATCCTCGAAGGCACTATCGCTAACGTGCCTCCCCAGGGAGGCCGCAAGCATCCTCACCAGGAATTCACCCCGGTCGACACCACCAACATTCTGTTCATTTGCGGCGGAGCGTTCGTGGGCCTCGACAAGATCATCTCCCGCAGGATGGGCAAGAAGTCGCTCGGCTTCCGCGCCGGCGAAGACGCCGAGAAGGAAGACCTTGCCGTCTCCCGCAAGCGCAACTACGAACTGCTCAGCGAAATCCAACCGGAAGACCTCATCAAGTTTGGCCTGATTCCGGAATTCGTCGGTCGCCTGCCGGTCGTCGGCATGCTGGAGGATCTGGACGAGTTCGCACTCATCGAGATCCTGACCCGGCCGAAAAATGCCATCGTCAAGCAATACCAGCGCCTGTTCGAGTTCGAAAATGTGCGCTTGAAGTTCTCCGACGAGGCCCTGCGCGCCATCGCGCGCCAGGCCATGGCCCGCAAGGTTGGCGCCCGGGGTTTGCGCATGATTCTCGAAGAACTCATGCTAGACCTGATGTTCAACCTGCCTAGCCAGAAGAAAGTAAAGGAGTTCGAGGTAACGCGCGAGATGGTGGAAAAGCGGACCGCATCGTTTGCCACCACATTAGAAAAAGCAGGTTAAGCGTCCGTAGAGACGTAGCTGCCTACGTCTCTGCCTCCAGCACGCCGCAGAACCCAGGTTGTGAGGGCCCGGCGATGATGTTGCAAGAAATTTCTCTAGCGAATAAGAGCCATGTCAATGGCCGTCAGGACGCGGTAGAATTCTCAGGTTGAACCTTTTGTAGTCTTTTGGCCGTTACCCCAGGGAGACTGAGTGACCACATCCAAGGAAAAATTCGAATCCAGAAAGCTGCCCATGATGCCCATCCGGGACGTGGTCATCTTTCCCTTCATGATGACGCCGTTCGTAGTGGGCCGCGAGTCCAGTGTGCGCGCCCTCGAAGAAGCCCTGGCAGCGGACAAGAAAATTTTCCTGGCCACGCAGCACGACGCCTCCATCGACGAACCCAAGGCCAACGAGATCTACCAGGTGGGCACGATCGTCAACATCGTGCAGAGCCTCAAGCTGCCCGACGGCAATATTAAAGTTCTGGTCGAAGGCGTTGAGCGCGGCAAGATCCTGCAGGTCGTCGACACCGAGGGCTTCATGCAGGCCACAGTACGCGTCGCGCGCTATTCGACCGAGGCCAACCCGGCACTCGAAGCCGGCATGCAGCGCGTCACCTCCCTGTTCGAGCAATACGTCAAGCTGTGCCAGGCCTTGAATTACGAAACCATGATCTCGGCCGTTCGCATGGAAGATCCGGCCAAGCTCACCGATGTCATCTCCGCCAACCTGCAATTGTCCATCGAAGAGAAGCAGGAACTGCTGGAGATCTTCGATCCCTCCGAGCGCCTGACCCGCATCGCCGACGTGCTCGACATCGAAATCGAAAAACTGAACGTTGACCGCACCATCCAGTCGCGCGTCAAGCGCCAGATGGAAAAGGCCCAGAAAGAGTACTACCTCAACGAAAAGATCAAGGCCATCCAGAAGGAATTGGGCCGCGGCGAGAAGAGCGAATTCGACGAACTGAAGAAGAAGATCGAATCCGCCGGCATGCCCAAAGACGTTAAGGACAAGGCCCTGCAGGAACTGAAAAAGCTAGAAGCCATGCCGCCCATGTCGGCCGAGTCGACCGTTTCCCGCAATTATCTCGACTGGCTGCTGGCCGTTCCCTGGAAGAAGCGCTCCAAAGAAATCCGCAACATTTCGCGCGCCGAAAAAGTTCTCAACGAAGACCATTACGGTCTCGAAAAAATCAAAGAGCGCATCCTCGAATTCCTCGCCGTGCGCCAATTGGTCAAGAATCCGAAGGGATCGATCCTTTGTTTCGTCGGCCCTCCGGGCGTGGGCAAAACCTCTCTGGGGATGTCGATCGCCAAGGCCACCGGCCGCAAGTTCGTCCGCATGTCGCTGGGCGGGGTGCGCGACGAAGCCGAGATTCGCGGCCACCGCCGCACCTACATCGGCGCCCTGCCCGGCCAGATCATCCAGATGATGAAGAAAGCCGGCACTAAGAACCCGGTCTTTATGCTCGACGAAGTCGACAAGATGTCGATGGACTTCCGCGGCGATCCGTCGGCCGCCCTGCTGGAAGTACTCGACCCCGAGCAGAACTTCATGTTCGTCGATCACTACCTCGACGTCGAGTACGACCTCTCGCAGGTCTTCTTCATCGCCACCGCCAACGTCATGCACACCATTCCTCCGGCCCTGCAGGACCGCATGGAAGTGCTGCGTCTGCACGGCTACACTGAGCAGGAAAAGGTCGAGATCGCCAAGCAGTTCCTGGTGAAGAAGCAAATGCTGGCCGCCGGCCTGTCGGAAAAGAACATCAAGTTCACCGACGAAGCCATCACCGGCCTGATTCGCTCTTATACGCGGGAAGCCGGCGTTCGCAACCTGGAGCGCGAAATCGGCAACGTGTGCCGCAAGGTGGCGCGCCGAGTCGTCAAAGAAGGCGAACACTACTCCATCACCATCAATGGCGAAAACGTCAACGATTTTCTGGGCGTGATCAAGTTCCGCGACACGGTGGCTCACGAAAAGAGCGAGGTAGGCTTGGTCACCGGCCTGGCGTGGACCGAAGTCGGCGGCTCCATCCTGAGCACCGAAGCCACGGTTGTCGACGGCAAGGGCAAGCTGACGCTCACAGGGAAACTCGGCGACGTCATGCAGGAATCAGCGCAGGCCGCCATGTCGTACGTGCGTTCTCGCGCCAATCGCCTTGGTCTGAACCGCGACTTCTATCGCAATCTCGATCTGCACGTGCACGTGCCCGAAGGCGCGATTCCCAAAGACGGCCCCTCCGCCGGCATCACCATCGCCACCGCCATCTCCAGTGCGCTGAGCAAAATTCCCGTGCGCCGCGACGTCGCTATGACGGGCGAGATTACCCTGCGCGGCAAAGTTCTGCCCATCGGCGGCCTGAAGGAAAAGCTGCTCGCGGCCCACCGTGCTGGCCTGTTCGAAGTAATCCTGCCCAAGGATAACGAAAAAGACTTGGCCGAGGTCCCCGAGAATCTGCGCACCGCCATGAAGCTGCATTTCGTAGACACGATGGATCAGGTGCTGCAGCTCGCACTCGAATCCACACCGCCCAAGATCGACGAGGAAGGTACGCAGCCGATCGCGCCACCCTTGACCTCCACCACCACGGACGCTCCCACAGCCCACCAGTAATGCACGCTCGATTGTGTGGGGACAGCCGAGAGCTAAGCGCAGGCGCTCCGCAGCCGTTCGCACAACTCCGCCAGCGAACGCTCGACGCAGTCCGTAAGCCACGATTCCAGCAGCACGCGGTCCCCCTCGGGCATAGCGGTGAAGTGAATTCCGGCGTGCTCCGCCGTGGTCCAGGCGACGGTGCCGGAAGCACAGAGCGTAGCCGGGCTCTCCGGCAGAGCGAAGTACAGAGCCAGTTCTTCTCCCGCCGTGAGGTCCGCCCGCACTCCGCCATCGCCCCGTTGCAGCTTGATTCCCACGCCGCCCTCACTCACATTCACCATCGTCACGTCAGTGTAAGGCCGATTCCGAGTGCTGACCGACGCGGCCACGCTCACCGGCTCGCGGTGCTGCTTGCGCCGCCGCGCCACCGTAGCGGAGTAGGCAGCGCGCAGGCAGCGTTCGATCTGGATCGCCGACGGAGGCTTATGAATCAGAAAATGAACTCCCCCGGCAAACGCCTGGCGCAGGTCCAGCAGATCGCGCACGATCGCAACCAGAACACACTCCTGGTTCAGCTTCGACCGGCGCACCGCACAAAGAAATTCGCCCAGGCTGTGAATCTCCCGCCAATCCACCACGATCAGATCAAACTCGTGCTCCTCGATCAAGCTCACAGCCTCGTCGCAGCTAGCCACCACCTTCGGCGTCACATGGAGCTGGCTCAGAACGGCGCGTGTCGTCCCCAGAAACGGAACATCGGAGCAGAGTAACAAGGTGTGCATGGCGATCGTGGTCTTCGGATTTTCCATAACTCTCTCCACTCCGTCTCTGGGCACGCTCTCGGGAGTGCCTAATCGTTCGTCATTCAATCCATCGGCAAGTGCCCGGCAAGGTTGAATTTCCGCACCATCCCCAGGAACCGGGCCGCGTTACTTCGGTTCGTCCGCCATCTCAAGGCTTCCACCACCCAAAATCGGGCTTTGCCGCTTGCGAACGTCCAGCCAAGAGTTGCAAACTGAGAGTGCTCCCGAGTTCGTGCGGATGGCCGGGCCAGGCACGCCTTCCCCGATCCGCCCACGAGGAGGCGCTCCTCATGAGGATTCCAGTTCGAGGCACAGCGGCCCTGCTGACCGCGGCGCTGATTGTGGCAGTGACCCTGATCTGGCTGCCCGCGTACCGCCTGTTCTTTGCCATCAGCGTAGGCTTTGGCGTGCTGGTAGCGGCTGCCCTTTACCTCTGGCACAAATTCCGGCCCGTCCGCGCACAGGACATCGAGAACAAACGTCCGCTGGGACTGGACTAGTCCCGGCTCCTGCCGCCCCAGCTTTGACTCAACCGCCCCACGCTCTTGCCAATTACTCCCCAGTCATTGCAAACTTGAGCATGAGGGTTCTAGCGCGCTTTCTGGCAGCGGCCACCGATGCCGCCCACTTCCCTGCTCCCACTTTGCCCGAGATCGCCTTCCTTGGCCGCTCCAATGTGGGCAAGTCGAGCGTGATCAATTCTCTCGTCGACTCCAAGCTGGCGCGGACCAGTTCAACCCCCGGCCGCACCCGCAGCATTAACTTCTTCGAGATTCGCTGGCCGGGAAGGCCGCAGCCGGAGCTCATCTTTGCCGATCTGCCAGGTTACGGATACGCCAAAATTTCCCGCGAGATTTCGCAGGAATGGCCCAGGTTTATCGAGCCCTATCTCACCGATCGTCCAACCCTGGCGCTGTGCGTGGCCCTGGTGGATGCCAGCGTTCCTCCTCAACCGAGCGACCGCCAACTGGTGAGTTTTCTCCACTCGATGGGCCGTGAATTCCTGCTGGTTGCCACCAAGAGCGACCGCCTTTCGAATAATCAATTGCACCACGCCCTCCGCACCTTGACCGGCGAGCATCCTGCCGCCCACCTCATTCCCTACTCCGCCAAGACCCGCGCCGGACGCGACGAACTCTGGAAGCGAATCCGGGAAGCAGCGCAAGCCATGACCGCGAGCGAGGCGACGTCTGGGACTGCCCAAAGTTAGAGATCTTTAATCCAGCCGGCTTGTCCCGGGGCCTAATCTCCTCCCCGGTTTGCTCCGATAAAACTAAGAGAGTTTTTCGGCAACGCTCGTAACCGCAGGTGAGCTGCATCGGTAAAGTACCTCGGTAAAGGCGAAGAGGTAAGTCCGCGGGGAACTATGGCACAGGAAACCAACGACGGCATCTCCTATCTGATGGCTCTGAAGCGCAGTGGCTCAGACGCCTCTAGCGCGGCCGCGCCGGCACGCGAAAACAACCCGGAAGCAAACTCGGGTAGTGGCATTTCCCAGAGCGCAAGTGCACCCATTTCCTATCAGGGAGCGGAGAAACGCCGCAGCCCCCGTTATAAGTGCGAAGGCAGCGCCGAGATGCGCGAATTGAGCTGCGACGTTCACACTTGGGCGAGCTTTACCGACATCAGCCTTCACGGCTGCTACGTCGAGGCCCAGGCCACCTATCCGGTGGGAACCGTCCTGCAGCTGAGACTGGAAGTCAACGGCGTCCGAGTGGAGGTCACCGGCAACGTCCGCGTCTGCTATCCCTACCTCGGGATGGGCATCGCCTTCGTAAACGTAACGGAAGAAAATGCGGCGCGCTTGCGCGATATGCTTTCCACACTCTTGCGCCCCTCGGTCATCATGGGACCGGGCATCGCCTCATCGCTCCCTGCCAGCGGCCCGCTGGAGGCAGTGCCCCCGATTTCCGATCCCACAGCCGCGATCCAGGCACTCGTTGAATTCTTCCAAAACCGCCAGATGCTCATGCGCGACGACTTCCTGAGAATCCTCCGCCAGGCCAAAGCACTCTGACGAAACCGTAAAACAAATGTTTCCTGAGCGCTTCGTAGAGACGTAGCTTGCTACGTCTCGCCAGCGGCATCCCAGGCGCCAGTTTTTCTCAGCGTCCTTCGCGGCGTTGCTTCGCGGCCTTTGCGGTTAAGACCTCTTGCTTTGTCGGGTGCCGTCCCAGGCGAATTCATTCCCGTTCGCTATGATGGAGGGCCACCAGAATCCAGCCGCGGAGCGGCGGCATAATCTGGCCCAGAGCCTGCCCTGAGCGTAGTCGAAGGGGCGTAAGCCCTGGGTAAGGTGGGAAATCAGTCAAAGTCCCATAGGGACGACAGAAGTTCTCACGCAGCCTCTTCAGCCGCGCCCAAACGTGCCCATTGAAATTCAGGGCTTTATGCCCCTGGGGTAGCGTCTCCAGTCAGTCACCCCGTCGATCACGACGAGTGTTCTAGAATGGAATCTCTAGAAGTCAGCGACATCTCCGCTAGCAGCCCGTGGTCAGGTGGAGACTCGTATCCAGCGCATGCCTTCGGGCATGCCGAAACAGCGACCAAATCCACGCGTCTTTAGGCGCTGGGATTTCGCTTAGAAAAGGTCCAATTCATCCGTGAAGATCGGTATTGATTTTGGTACAACCCGGGTAGTGGTCGCGGCGGTCGACCGCGGCAACTATCCCTTGGTCAACTTCGAAACTCCCGACGGGCACACGCGTGACTGGTTTCCGCCTTTGATTGCAGTGCGAGGAGAGCAGCGTGCTTACGGCTGGGATGCGTGGACCGTACAAGGGCAACCGGGTTGGACCGTCTCCCGCTCCCTAAAGCGTCTTCTGCGGAATGCGGGTCCTGAGACCCGCTTCGACATTGGCGGGCGGGCGTTCGAGATTCGTCATCTGCTGCGCGAACTGATGGAGGCTTTGCGAGATCAGCTGCGGGACCATTCCACACTATCGGCTGGCCAGAGCGAAATCCTCGAAGTGATGTTGGGAGTTCCGGCAAATGCCAACAGCAACCAACGCTTTTTGACCACCGAGGCGGCCCGTGAAGCCGGTTTCGAAGTGCTGGGCTTGTTGAACGAGCCTTCCGCGGCGGCGGTCGAATTCGCCCACCGCGACCGCGCTGCTCAGAAGTCCGTTACGGAGGGCTGGCTCATGGTTTACGACCTGGGCGGCGGAACTTTTGACGCCTCGCTGATCGAACTCGGCGATGAGACTCATTCCATCGTCGCGTCCGACGGCATTCCAACTCTCGGCGGCGACGATTTTGACGAGATTCTGGCCGAACTTGCGCTCACCACTGCGGGAATCTCTTCCGACGAGCAGGATGCTCTCTCCGCGGCTGAGTGGTTTACCCTGCTGGAGGAATGCCGCGAGAAGAAGGAAGCCCTGAATCCAAACACGCGGAAATTGACCATCGATCTCGAACGTGTGCGCCGCGACTGGCACGAAGTTTCTATCACATCGACTGCGTTCTACGAAAAATGCAGGCCATTGATCGAGTCAACCCGCGAATTGGTCAACGAACTCTTGGCGGAGTATCCACAGCGGCCCATCGATACCCTTTATGTGACCGGGGGCGGCTCAGAGTTGCCGCCGGTGGCGCGAATTCTCCGCGAGGAGTTCGGAAGGCGCGTGCGCCGTTCGTCCTACATGCGGTCGGCAACGGCGATCGGATTAGCCATCCGCGCCGACGCCCACTCTGGGTTCGTCCTGCGCGACCGCTTCATGCGCAATTTCGGACTGTGGCGCGAAACCGACGCGGGCAGCAGCGTCGCCTTCGATCTGGTTTTTCCGCGGGGTACAGCTTTACCGGGCCTTAAGCAGCCGCCCCTGCGCAGTGTGCGGTCCTATCATCCGGTTCACAATGTTGGCCACTTCCGCTATCTGGAGTGCGCGCGTCTCGCCGACGACGGCCGCCCGGTGGGTGAGATCACCGACTGGGACGACATCCGCTTCCCCTTCGATCCGAACCTGCAGGATCGCACAGACCTTGCGTCGGTGCCGGTGATCCGCACGCCAGCGACCGCGAGCTTCGTCATTGAAGAAACCTACACCTGCGACGGCAGCGGGAACCTGGCCGTCGCGATCTCCAACAAGTCCACCGGCTACGAAAAGAAGTTCCGCCTCGGCCGCTGGTCCGCAAAAGTGACGAAGATATCAGCGGGCCGCGTAAGAGCGCAGCGTGCCTAGCTAACTGTGGTGGCCGTACGACTCGGGTCAGGCTTGAGAAAATTGGACTTTTTCATCACCTACAGGCCACTCAGGACCACGTACCTGCCCTCCACGCCATCGCGTCCTCCGGAGGCCTGAGAGCCCAATGCCCGCCGCTTCATTACGTTGGTTATCTACGTCCCCATTACGCCCCTCGCTAGAGTGAAGCCATGACCCTTTCCTCGATGGTGCTCTCGCGCGATTGGCAGGAAGTCAGTGTCCTGGAATGTATCCTCGGCGGTCTCCACATGGATGTTGCGGTCGAGCACGAACCGCAGCGCGCCATGGCCCGCATCACCAAGTCGAAAGTCGACGCACTCATCGTCGACTGCGATCTGAACGGAAGCTCGCAGTTTCTCCACCAGTTGCAGCGCGAGGAAAAGCGATCGAACACCGTGCCCCTGGTGATCATGGGCGGCCCGCACTGCAACCGCTCACTGGAGGATACCGGAGCATTGTTCGCTTTCGAGAAACCAATTTCCGTGGAGCAGGCCGTGCGCACTCTCTCTGCCGCGCGCAGCATGATCCTCGATGGTCGCCTCCGCTATCATCGCGCCGGCTTGGAAGTGCCGGTGTCGTTAAACTATCGCGGCCGGAAACAAGCGGAAGGACATCTGGTAAACCTTAGTCAGGGCGGAATGCAGATTCATACCGGGAACGAGATCGAATTCAAAAAACCACTGCAAGTCGCGTTCGACCTGCCCGGCGCCAGATCAGGTCTGAAAGTGCAAGCAGAGAAGGTGTGGCAGGACCAGCACGGCAATCTTGGCATCCGCTTCGTAAAGATCGCGCCGCGCCAGCACCGCACCCTGCAACTCTGGCTGGCGCAACAATACTTCGCCAACTGACCGCTGTCATTAATCGTAGAGACGTAGCTGGCTACGACTCTGCCGCCCGCTCAACGAAAGCGGGCCGTGTCATCTTCCCCATCCTCCTCCAGTTCGGCCCCTGCCAGCCGTGCCAGCCGCTTCCCGAAGCTTGGCCCCCCAAACGTTTTGAAGAATCCCCAATACAGCCCGGCCACGGCGATGGCGGCCACGGTCACCATAGTAAGCGGCCATCGGGGGGTCTCTCGCGTGACGGAGAGAAACACCAGCGCAAACAGCAGCAATGCCGCGATCACGACCAGAGTGTTCACCGTCCAAGCCAGGCCGCGACCGGAAAGCGGTTGCGAGAGCCATTCCACTTCGGGCTCCGGCATCGGCCTGCGGGTCGCGGAAATGGCATCGTCCACTAAGGCCGCGTCGGTCTGCACCGGCAGTTCGATCACCTTCACCGGCGCCGGGGAAACGATGAGCCCGGCCTCTTCTTCGGCCGCGACAACTCCAGTTGCTGCTCCGGATGAGCCCGCGATGGCCGCTGCCGAATGCCTCGAAGTCGCTAATGACGCCGCTGCCGACGCCACCACCCCGGCCTGTGCCCCCTGCCATGGAACCGCAAGCCCCGAAAGCAGGTCCCCAAAAATCCATTCATCGATCTGGCGGGCCGTGCGCGGCGACAAGTCGAGAAACCGAATCCCGCACTGTCCCGAAAAGGCGGACCAGACCACCTCGCCGCGTGTCTCCACCCGCAGCCGCGGATAACGCAGTTCGAAACGCACCCGCACCTGCTGGCGCGGACGAATCGCAGCCACGGCCTGTACCCCAATGCCATCGTGGGTGAGATTCCGTATGATGCCGCCGTTCGCTTGGTCCAGCGTCACGTAGCTCAGGATGCGCAGGTCGTGCCGATGCCGGGTTCGCCCTAACGAAGGGGGAGACGGTCCTGCTTGCATGCACCTACCTCCAGAAAAGTCGCAGGGTGGTCCAATTCAGCCAGAGGGCTACTGGCAGAATTCTATGGCCCCGGGCCCACCAGGGCTTAGTAACTGGCATGGTACGGGTGGAGGACCGAGACTTGGGTCTCCTCGAACCATAAAGATTGGGTACACTTTCGCGCATTGGGGCGCGGGCGAAAAGAGGCCCCCGAAAGTACATGCCCAAAAGGTCATGCCCAGCTAATTGCAACTGGGCCCAAAGACCGATAACTTACATTGTGAACTGTCTTTAATGGCGACGACACCCACCAAGCCGGACGCGGAAATTTCGGCTCCCATTACCACGGCTGGCGTACCCCCGTGGCCGCGTGGGCAGAATTCTGCTTCGAGTATCTTCTCCGATTACGCACAAGGCAACCACTCCAGCAACGGTCATTCTTCGCAAGATCATTCTAACGATGAAGCCCTGGAGAAGCCCTCCCACCGCGACGCGCTGCAGGCGTTGTTGGCTTTCTCGGCGCTGCACGAGCAACTGCGCCGCAGAAAAGCGCTCGCGGCCCGCCACCGCGGCTTCGATGCCGGCGCCCCAGTTGCCGAGTTCGAACACGATGAGCAGTTCGTACTCGACGAGGTGCTGCAACTCGTCGCCGAGCGCGCGGTCGCGATCACCGGCGCCGACGGCCTGGCCATTGCCCTGGCACAGGACAACGAGATCGTGTTGCGTGCCTCCGCAGGAACGGTCCGCCCCGACGTAGGCGCGCGCATCGACCGCGATTCGGCCTTCTCTGGCGCCTCCTTCCGCATGGCGCAGGCCGTGAACTGCGACGACACGGAGACTGATCCTCGGGTGAACGTGCAGGCCTGCCGCCGCCTGGGCGCGCGCTCTATGGTTGCAGTTCCGCTGTGCGGCCGTCGGCGCGTGATCGGACTGCTGGAGGCGTTTTCGTCCTGGCCCTTCGGATTCAATGACAGCGATATCCGGAACCTCAGCCTGCTCGCCGAGTTGGTCGTAAGTGCGCTGAAGCCGGAGGATGAAGATCGTTTTGCGGACTCAGCCGCAGTAGCGGAAACCAAGCTGGAGGCGCCTCCGACTCCAGCGGTCACAGCTGCGCCCGTCGTCACACAAGTTGTTGCGCCTCATCCATTGCCGGTCGTTGCGCAGCCTTCTCCACCAGTTGCTGCGCCGTCGCCGGTGCAGTCGAAACCACCCGCTCCTGTTGTAGAGGCGAAGCCTGCGGAGCCACCGGTCTCGATCGCAGCGATGCCCGCTCCGACCGCTCCACTTCTAGTTGAAGATAGTGCGGCGCCCGCTCCGGCGATTCCGCCTGCGCCCGTCGAGAAAGCCGCGAAGCTGCCTGAGTTCGAAGCGCCGGTCTCTGCCGAAACCGCCACGGCGCCTGTCCTGACCTTCGGGCAAGAACCAGAAGAAACTCGGCACAAACCTGGCGTTCTGGTTCTGCTGATCTGCGTTGTCCTCGCCGTCGCTTTTGTCGCGGGTGTCTGGTGGAAGTGGAAAGCGGCGCAATCCGGCGATCGGATGGTCACGGACCGCGGCACCTCGCAACCCTCTGCCGGCACCGCACCCGGGGCGACGACCTCGCCGGATGGAACCGCCAGTGTGAATCCTGCTGCCGGAACGAGCACCGGCCCCGACGCGACTTCCGCTCCAACGGAACAGCTCAATGCCGCGGCCACTCCGCAGGAGCTGGCAAAGTTTCCCCGCATTACCGGAATCCGCCACTGGTCGTCGGCCGACGCAAGCACGGTCGTTCTCGATCTCGAAGATCAGGTGCAATACGAAGCCCACCGCCTCGCCGGACCGGACCGCATCTATTTCGATCTCCACGACACGCAACTCGCTCCCGAACTCACCGGAAAGTCGATCGAAATCGGCGATGCGCTGCTCAACCGTGTCCGCGTCGCCCAGCCCGTGGCCGGCATGACGCGCATCGTGCTGGAAACGCGGGGCGACTCGAACTTCTCCGTCAGCCTGGAGCCGAATCCCTACCGCCTGGTCGTTGAAGTGCGCAAGATCGGATCGAACCCCAAGGGCACGGTGAATCTGTTCCCCAACGCCGATGCGGAGAAGAACCGGCTCGCGATCGTCATTCCGCCGCCGACCAAAGAAGATCTGCAGTTGCGGGCGCGCGTGCCGAAAATGCGCATCGTGGTTGATGCCGGCCATGGCGGCTGGGACCTCGGCACGGTGGGACGCCGCGGCCTGCTCGAAAAAGATCTGGTGCTCGAGATAGCCGAGAGATTAGGCAAGCTGCTCGAAACCCGCCTGGGGATGGAGATCATCTACACCCGCCAGGACGACAACTACATTCCGCTCGACGAGCGCGCCGAGATTGCCAACCAGGCGCAGGCCGACCTGTTCGTCTCCGTGCACGCCAACTATAGCGACCTGCCTTCCGCGCGCGGTGTGGAAACGTATTACACCAACACCTTCACCGCTCCCGGTTCCAAAGAGGCGGGAGCGAAGGACGTCGATGCCCATGGAAACGCCGCCGCAAAAAGCGCGCCCGCGCTCACGCTCTCCCCCGCCGATCTGCAGGAACGCGTCGAACAATCACGCCATCTTGCGGCCAGCGTGCAGCGCGCTCTCTACGGAACGCTAGCCGTGCAGAACCCCGGCCTGCGCGACCGCGGCATCAAGGAAGCCGGCTTCGTAGTGTTGACCGAGAGCGCCATGCCGGGAATCCTGGCGGAAGTCTCCTTCGTCAGCAGTCCCACCGACGAGCAGAAACTGCGCAGCGACGGCTACCGCGAACAAATCGCCGAAGCCCTCTACAAAGGCATCGCGCGCTACGCCGCAAACTCAAAGGGCGTGAAGGTGGCGGAAAAGCAGTCGTTGGCCGTTGGTCGTTAGTCGGTGGCCCTCAGCTCTCAGCCCAGCTTTCCCTTCTCACTTCATCCTTGCCATCCCGAGCGCAGGTGAGCTTAAACTGGTCTTGGATAATCCCGTGGAAGAGCGGCCCTTCAGGGCCGCGTTAGGGGCCCTCGATTAGAACCGGCCTCTAGGCCCCGCGTGCCGTTTTGGAATCGCCCGCCTCAAATTGTGACATCTCTCACAGACAACCCTCTCCCACCTCCACCACTATCGCAAAATGGACTCCGATCGCATTTTCTTCGTCACGACCGTCACCGCCCAACGCCGTCCCATCTTTCGCCGGGAGTCAACGGCCAACCTTCTGATTGAAACCCTAGTGCACTATCGCGACGAAAGCAGATTTCTACTCCACGAATTCGTCATCATGCCCGACCACATCCACGCGCTGCTGACGCCTGCTCCGGAGATTTCTTTGGAACGGGCCATGCAGTTCATCAAAGGAGGATTCTCGTATCGCCTGAAATCCCACCCGCCCGTGTGGCAGGCAAGTTTCACGAACCATCGCGTGCGCGACTTTGACGACTACGAGCAACATCGCGAGTACATTCGGATGAATCCCGTGCGGGCGCGGTTGGCGGAGCGGCCAGAGCTGCATGCGTATTCCTCCGCCGCAGGCGTGATGCGGCTTGACCCGGTACCACGGGGGCTAAAGAGTGTGCGTGAGAACTGACTTGTAATTATGGGGTAGATGGTGCAGAAAGAGAAGTATGGGACGATTTCTGCCGTATGCACCCGAGCAAGCGTATTTATTGCCGCCGAGCGTGAAGCAGGAGCTGGGGGAAGATCATCTCTGCTTTTTCATTCACCACACGGTGGAGCATCTGGACTTGAACGGTTTCGAGCAGGAGTACAGCGAGGAAGGCGGGGTGCTGTACCATCCGGCCCTGATGTTGAAGGTCTGGCTGTATGCCTATGCGGTCGGGATCACGTCGGCGCGACGGCTGGAGCAGCGGATCGGGGAAGATTTGGCGCTGCGCTATCTGGCGGGCGGGGCGCGGCCGGACAACTGGGCGTTGAGCGCATTTCGGCGGCGGCACGCGCGGGGGTTGAACGATGTGTTCACGCAGGTGCTGGAGATGGCGCGGACGCTGAAGCTGGGACGGTTGGGGCAGGTGGCGATTGACTCGACGCGGATTCAAGCGGCGGCGTCGCGTAACCGGCTGGAGACCGAACGGCGGCTGCGGCAAGAGCGATCGCGGCTGCGGCGGGCGATCCGCAAGTGGCAGAAGCAATGTGATGGGGAGGACCCGAACGAAGGGGCGGGGACGGATCTGAAGTTGGAAGGCTTGCAGCAACACCTGGCGGAGATGCCGCGACGGCTGGAGAAGCTGCGCAAGAGCGGGCTGAAAAAGATGTCGCGCACCGACCCGGAGGCGCGCTTCTTGCGGGAGCGCGGCGGCTTTGCGCTGGGCTACACGGCGGAAATCGCGGTCAATGAAGATCATCTGATCGTGGGGCAAAGAGTGACGCAGAACGCCGCCGATAACGACAGTCTGATTCCGCTGGTGGAAGAAGCGGAACGGCAGATGGGAACGAAAGCGGAGAAAGTTTTGGCGGATGCGGGATTTTTCTCGTTAGACAACCTGGAGCAACTGGAAGCCCGGGGATTGGATGTGTACCTGCCGGATTCGAATTTAGCGCGCGAACTGAACACCGGACAACGCTGTGCACGGACTCGGCTGAGTCCCCGACAGCGGCGCATGCGGCAGAAGCTGCGCTCTCCAGCGGGACGAGCACTCTACGGGAAACGCAAGGCGCTAGTCGAACCGGTACTGGGGAGCTTGAAAGAACAGCGTGGCATGAGGCGGTTTCGGTTGCGGGGATTGAAGCAGGTGGCGCTGGAGTTCACCTTGGCGGCCATTTCCTTCAACCTGACCCGGCTGGCACGGATGGGCTCAGCCCAGCCAGCCGATTCTCAGGCGGAAATTCCCTCCCTCGTACAATGTTGCCTGGTTCTCACGCACACTCTAAAGCCCCATTCCTTAGAGGAGCCCGCTATCGCGGCCCTCTAAGGGCCGCTCTTCCACGTCAGGGCTGAGGTCCATTTCATCCAAGACGTCTTCTCGCGTGAGCTTCACTGCGCCAGTAGTCCCGTGGAAGAGCGGCCCTTTGAGGGCCGCGTTAGGCGATCCAGAAAAAGACCAGGCCTTTAAGGCCCCGTGTTCCGTTTTGAAATCGCCTGACGCTCCACGAGCCACCACGAACGAGGCTGCCCCATCCGTCGCGGTTTTCGACGGAACCTGCCCTGAGCGAGCCGAAGGGTGGGCATTGCTGGTGAGGGCATCAAGGATTCTCCGATGATCCCACTTCAAGAGGAGAATTTCGGGGTTGAGGTCCCTTGTGCCCACGTTTCGAAAACCGCGAAGCGTGGGGCAACCAGAGTATTGGCAGCATGCAAGGCTCTTGACCTCGCGCTATTGCTTTGTAAGAATTAATTTGACCCAGCCGAGGACTACGGGGCCATGGCACTCGTCGGGGGAGACCTAACGCACACCTGCACGCGTCAGCGCAGGACCCCTGAGAAAGGGACGCTTTGCTCGAAAGGGTAGGGCACCTCGGGTCTGGCGGGTCCTCAGCCAGTCCTGGCGGCCACGAGGCCCGCACAACCTCCTAACTTTCCTCCTTGGGAGGATTTATGCACAAAACAAGCTCGAAAGGAGAATGCGGGATGAGTTTCTTGTCTGAAGTTGATACGAATTTCCTCGATGGCTTCGACGTTGAGGCATTTCAGCGCGAAGTGGAGGTTGACGAATTGGTAAGCGACCTCATGAACTACATCAGGAATGTGGATTACTGCAACGCGGTCCGGCAGAATCCAGATCACTAACCGATCCGGCAGAGGCGAGTGGCCACACAACCCTCGAGGGTGCCCCGTCCAAGCTTCGCTTGGGCGGGGTTTTTGCTCCTCTCACTGGTAGTGTCCTAATACTGCGTTGCTGACTGGTTAGGACACCACCCTCTCGCTGCCACACGCTTTTTCCACAGTCTTCCTCAGCAAGAATCCGCTTCTTTGTGACGAACAACCTTTACTGAGGATATGGAAAGTTCAGACTGGGAATATGCGCGAGGGCAATACGAACCGGCTCGGTACTACCTTCACACTCCCCGACTCCAAGTCCGCAGCTAACTCCTTATTCCGGAATATTTTAGATGTAAGTCCTTGCGGCTCAAGATTTTGCCGTATCTCGCCATACCCCGTCGACCGCAAGCCCGCAGACATAAAGGTTTTAGGGGGCAGGTATAAAAAATTGCGGAGTATATATCCAGTCAAAATTCCCACCCTAGCCGCACAGAACGCGACTAGGCCCGCCCTGAGCACAGTCGAAGGGATGGGGCACCCTCGGGGCCTGATTTGGGATTCACTTCAGTTCCCTGCCGGTACGCCGCCGTACTTTTCGAGCCACTTCAGTTCTTCCCGCACTTTGATCTTTCCGTGCCAGGGATTCTTGGCCAGCGAGTGGCCCTCGCCGGGAAAGATCAGCAACTTGTTTGGGATGCCGAGCGAAAAGAGCGCGTGTTCCAGCAGGTAATCTTCCAGCACGGCTACGCGGATGTCATCGGCCCCCGCGACCATGTGCGTTGGCGTTTTCACCTTGTCGATCTGGAAGATCGCGGCTTCGTCGTGATAGCGCTGCGCGGCTTCCCAGGGCCGTCCACCGAGAAAGTAGGCGTCGTCGTAAGTCGTGTCATCGTTGCCCCAGTTGCCGATGTGCTCCACCGCGCCCGCGCCGGTTACCGCCGCTTTGAATCGCGGGGTTTGGGTGATGAGCCAGTTGGTCATGTATCCGCCGTAGCTGTAGCCGCCGACCGCGAGGCGGTCGGGATCGGCGAGGCCGTCTTTCACCAGCGCGTCGACGCCTTCCAGAATGTCCTTGCCCGGCCGCGACACGATCTGGGGAACGATCTGCATCAGGAACTTGTCGCCGTATCCGGTGGAACCGCGGTAGTTAGGCTCGAAGACGAGCCATCCGTTGGTGGCGGCGAGCGCGGCCCACTGGTACCAGTCAGCCTCGAAGTGATTGCCGTCGGCGTCGGCGGGACCTCCGTGAATGAAGGTGAACATGGGCAGGTGCTTGGCTTCGAATTTGCCTGCTTCAAACTTACCTGGAGGATAGATCAGCATGCCTTCGACGGTAGTGCCGTCGTCGGCCTTCCACCGGTAGGGCTTGCCTTCGGGAAGATCGCGCTCGGTAAACAGTTTGTTGAACGCAGTAATGGCGCGGGCGTCGTCGAGTTTGCCGGAGTTCTCCGCGAGGTAGATTTCTTCGGGCTTGCCCAGCGAGGAATACACGAAGGCAACGCGCGGCGAGTGCGCAGAGGCGGAGATGTCGCCGTAGGTCCCCGGCCATCCGCTGAGGCGATGCAGCGACTCGGAAGGCTGGCTCACGGAGTACATCTGAACTTCGGTGCCGGTGCGCGCGGAAGCCAACAATGTAGCCCCGGACGCATTCGTCCGGGGAGCGCTCGCTGCGCTCGCGGGACGGACGAATGCGTCCGCCCCTACGTCGTAATGTTCTACGGGACCGATGAAATCCTTGCTCCATTGCTCGACGGTGCCCGAGTCGCTGTCCACCCAGTAGAGATGCGGCTGCAAATCGCGGTAAGCGCCGGAGACGTCACCGACTTCGACACTAAAGAAGATGTGGCGGCTGTCGTTGGCCCAGTGCGGCCGGACTTCTTCGGCCTCGTTGTGGGTGATGCGGCGAGGGGTTTGGGCTTTCGTGCCGGCTTCTGTTCCGCTGTCGGCATTGGCGGACATGAGTGTCCGCCCCACATCGACTACATACAGTTCGACGTCTTCGTACTTTTCCTGCCGCTGGTTAATGGCGTTGGTCAGGAAGGCGAGTCTGTTGCCATCGGGCGAGGTGAGCAGCGCGTCGACGCGCAACGGGATCTTGGCAATCTCGACGGCGCCGGGAGTGACGTCCTCTTTATTCTTGTTTTCCTTCTCGGAATCTGTGGTCACTTTGGCGGGGGCAGCGGCGTGGCGCGCGAGTGCAGCAGCGAGGTCGAGTTCGAAGATCGTGTCGCCGCGCTCGACGGTGCGGTATTGTTCTACGTCTTTCCACTCATCCTTGTAATCATCTTTCTGTTTCTTCGTCCAGGGTTGACGCGTGGCGAAGTAGAGTGTTTGAGAATTTGCCGACCAGGCGAAGGCGTGGACTCCTTCCTCTCCCTCGGTTACGGCAAAAGCCTCGCCGCCGGTGGGCGAGATGAGGTAAACCTGGCTGCCTTCGTCGTCTTTCGAATTGGAGTCGGAATCGCCATCGCCTTTTTCGGCGGAGGTCTTGCGCTCGGAGAGAAAGGCAATCCAGCGGCCGTCGGGCGACCACTTCGGGCCGGAGTCGTGCCCGGATTGCGTCAACTGGATCAGCGAGCCGCCTTTCGCGTCGTCGCGGAAAAGCCACAAGTCCTTGCGAAAGATTTGCTGGTCCCAGTCAGCGCGTTCGGTGACGATCACCACGGAATTGCCGTCGGACGAAATTTCCAGCGCGGGAAAGCTGACGGAGTTGAAGAACTCGTCGAGCGTCAACTTCGGCTTGGTTTTGGTTTCGGTTTGCGCGAGAACAGTGAGCGCGCAACTCAGAGCAACGACCACTACAACAACAGCTTTACGGATTTGCATAGGGGCCCCTGGAGGGAACAAGGTTTATACAACGCGGGAATGAGGTGAGGCAAATGAGTGACCTTTGGTCAGCAAAATCGGTTCAGCAGATTGACGCCACACGGTCCACAACAACGCGGCAAAGACCGGGACCGAAAGTTGTACACGGGTCCAGCGCGAGAGCGGTCCGAGCAGCGGCAGAATGAACGCGAGATAGGAAAACAAGAAAAGCAGGGCGGAGGAAGGGCGTTGCGTATTGCTCAACGCCCAGTCCACAAGCAGTAAAAGCGCTGGAGCGAGAGCGAGCAAGTCGTAGACGAATAGATGCGGATTCACCAGCACTGCAGCCAAAGTCAAAGCGGCGAACCGCAGCGCCAGCGGGGAGGATGATTTCCACGTGGCTGCTGCGATCGAGACGACTGCGATGGAACTCGCCACGTACAAAACCAATGCTGCGGTCGGCCAAGGAATCAACAGCGACCAGAACGAACGCAGGGAATGCATTTGAATCGGGGCCAAGTTGAGTTCGACACTGCCGATCCGGCGCGGGAGACGCCAAAGAGCGTCGAAATACGCACGCATCACGGGAGAACCGAAATAGGCCCACATCAGCACCAGCTGAGCGCTCGCCGAGGCGGCCATGCTGGCGAATGGAATCCACGACCGCGCCAGCAGCCACACCAAAGGAACAGCCATCAAGAACTGCGGCTTGAAAACCAGCAGACCCAGCGCAATGCCCGCCAGCCAGTCCCGATCCGATCGGAATGCCAGCAATGCCGCCGAAAAGCAGGCCAGCACCAGAGCGGAGATCTGGCCGCGCACGAAGAAATGAAAGAGCGGAGGATACGCCAACGCGGCTATGACAACGATTGTGGAGTAGGAAGACAAACCTGGGCACATCTTCAAAACTGTATAGGCGCAGCCGCCATAAATGAGCAGGCTCAACGCCACCCAGATGCGCGCTGCCAGCGGGAATGAGAATCGCGAGAGCGGAACAAACAGGAGCGCGACCTGGGGTCCATAGAGATTCGGCAGGCGCACAGGGGACTGTCGGCCGATGATCTGAAATTCTCCGGCCGCCACTATACCCTCATCGTAGAGGTCGCGAGCACGGCCCTGCGCGACCATCCGGGCCGACACGTAGAGCGGCAGGAAATCCTGAAACTTGATGTTGCCAGAGCGGTCGAACAGGCCGGGCGTGGCAAAGTCAACGGCGCAGACCCCCCACAGGCAGAGAGCGAGGACAAGTGCTTGCGCGCGCAGGCGGCGCGGATTCAGCCACGCCACGGCAGAAGCAAGCCATACTGGCGTTACGGTGCGCGAAGAACTGGTCACGGCGCGGGCTCGGCGTTCTTGAGCGCGTCGTCGAGCGTTTGCCCGGGGTGCGGGGCGCTCTGCACTACGCGCCAGCCGTCATCGTAGTCGCGAAATCCGACGGTGGATTTGTAATGCAGTTCGTTGGAGTAGAGGGCGGCGCCGATTTCGTTCAGCGGAACCCATTTCCAGGTGAAGTCCACGTCGGCAACGAGGCCTTGTTTGCTGATGCCAGTGATCTCCAGGAACTCCCTTTTGGCCGCGGGAATTGCGAATGAGGGCTTGCTGACTTCTTCTGCCGAGACTAAGGCGTGAACCGCGTCTACGCCCGATGGAGTCAGCAGAATGTCCCAGCACGGTGGGGGAGCGAGTCCCATGGTGCAGGGGGAGTTGGTCGCAGAGATCCAGCCGTGATGTTGAAGAACCAGATATTCGGGCGAGACGTATTCTTTGTTCGACATGACTCCAGTTTGCAGAACGAAATGCTGCGGAGTGCGGAAGGTGTCGGAGGCGGAGATCAGATCCCGAGCCAAGCGGCGCGAGAGGAAATCGCGCGGAGAGCAAGAAGTGAGCAAAAGCAGACCGGCTAAACAGAGGATCGATTTCTTTGGCATGAGTCAGGCTGACCGCCCGCAGGCCGAGCTGCGCCCGGCTAACAGCCGGGGGCGGCTGTCCCCCCATGAACCTTTCCCGGAGATCTGGCGCTGTCGCAACGATTGGCTCGCGTAAATCAACGACTTGTGATTGTAAACAAACGGGACCGTTTGTGCGGGAGGAAAGGACGCGCAGTGATCTGGCCGGCGAAGTGTGTGTCCCAGCGGCCCGGGATCTGGTGGGCACATCGAGGGCAGTGGCCTTGGGGAGTGAGGCGATACTCTTCGATCAGGTAGCCATAGCGTTGAATCAGCATCTCGCCGCAGTGTGGGCAATGCGTGTCTTCCCAGCCGCCAACGCTTCCCGGCAGGTTGCCGGCGTAGATGTAGCGCAACCCGGCGGCGCGGCCGATTTCCGCTGCTTGCAGCAAGTCGTCGGTGCTGGTGTCGCGTTGGCCGTCGTCCTGCATTTTGTAGTCGGTGTGAAAGGCGGTGACGTGCCAGGGAATGTCGGGCGAAATGCCGGCCAGGAATTCGGTTAGGCGGCGGAGTTCGTCGACAGAGTCGTTGAAGCCGGGGATGAGCAGTGTGACAATCTCCAGCCAGAGTCCCATCGCGTGGATGCGGCGGATACTGTCGAGAATCGGACCGATACGTCCACCGAGTTCGTGATAGTGGCGATCGTCGAAGCTTTTGAGATCCACTTTGTAGAGATCGAGCCATGGCCGCAGATACTCAAGAACCTGCGGCGTCCCGTTGCCATTTGACACGAATCCCGTGAGCAGTCCGGCCGCCTTGGCCTCTTTGAAGACAGCTACCGCCCATTCGCTGGTGATCAGCGGCTCGTTGTAAGTACTGACCAGAACCTTCGCGCCCTGATCGAGAGCATCGCGCACCATGTGCTCCGGCGACACTTCGAGCGGAGGCGAGACTGCGTTCGGATCGCGCAGCGCCTGCGACGTCACCCAGTTCTGACAGTAGGCGCAGTGCAGGTCGCAGCCCAGCATGCCGAAACTGTAGGCCAGTGCGCCGGGGTAGGCGTGAAAGAAAGGTTTCTTCTCGATGGGATCGCACTGCATTCCGGCCGTGTATCCCCAGGGCACGTAGAGGGTGCCACCGCGGTTGTAGCGAACTTTGCACACGCCGGGCTGGCCTTCGGGAATGGGGCAGCAGTGACCGCAGGAGAAACAACGAACGCGATTGTGCTCAAGTTTCTGGTAGAGAGATGCGTCTGCTTCGCAGACTCTCTTATCGAGCATGTCACGCAGAGTGGGCACGGAACCTCTGCCTCTATTTTAGCGCTGCAAGACAGTGGTTGGTGGCCAGTGAACAGGAGAGCAACGGCGGCCACTGATCATTAACCACTGACGTCAGGATCGGGGTCTGTGGGCCGCCTGCGGTTTCGCGCCCGCACTATGTTGCTGGAGCCAACGGTTGGCATCCAGTTCGATGGCGGTGATTTGCTCACGCGTCAAATGAGCCGCCACGAGAGGGGCCAAGACCTTGCTGTTCTCGTCTCCGTTGGCGCGAGCCAGAGCCATCCAAAAATAGGCTTGATTGAAATTCTGAGGGATGTCCCGCCCGCGAAAGTACACCGACCCCAGCTTGGACTGCGCTGCGACGTTTCCTTGTTCCGCAGCCTTGATGAACCAGTTCACGGCTTCGTGCTCGTTCAGGTTAACGCCGTCGCCTGTGGCATAACGCAGTCCCAGAGCATTCTCTGCCGCGGGGTCGCCTTGCTGCGCCATCAGTCGAAGTTGTTCCAAGGTTGCGGTCTCGACGGCTAAGCCGGCGGCGGGAGGAGTCGCGGGCTTGGGCGGTTGAGTAGAGGCCAGCACCGTTGGCAGTTGGCCCCGTCCGCGCTCGCTCAGTTTGCTCTGAATCAATGGCGCGGAGTAGTAGCCGAGAACCATGGCGATCACGGCGGCGGCGAAGATCAGCAGCATCAGATGCGTCTTGGGCAGGCTGATTCCGCCATTGCTCTTGTCCTCCGTATTCTTGTTCTGATCAGGCTGCGAAGCAAACAACACACTGCCCGGCGTCGGAGCAAATTCCACAACCGGAGGAGGTGGTTCGATTGGGGGCAGATTTTCGGCTCTCGCGGCGCGATTGAGGGCGGCAAGAACGGTTTCGGCCAGGCGCTGCAGCACCCTGCTTTCGCTCTCCCTGAAGGCATTCGGGTGGGCTGAGAATGCTTCCAGAATCCCGATAGATTTCTCGCCCACGCGCACCGGGACCGCGATCAACGAGCGAATGCCCAGGGCACGGCAACTCTCCGGGTCTACGCGAGAGTCGTTTTCTGCGTCGTCGCAGCGCAGCAGTCTTCCGGTCCGCACGCACTCTCCGGAGAATCCGGAGCCAACATGCAAGCGGGCACCGACGGGCGGAGCGTCGGGGCCAGCCGTGGCGCGGCAGACCATAAACTCGGGATCGTCGTGGGCGATTGCGATGGCCGCACCAGAAGCATGGATCAGCGTCTGGGTGCGGGCGGCAATCAACTGCAGGGCCGCGCTGAGGTCCGCGCCCAGAGCCTCAACTTCACGTTGAATAGCGGTCACCGCGGCGAGCATGTCGGTATAGCTGGGGCGAGGAGGAACGTGCTCCAACTGAGGCGGTGCGGCCACAGTGGCATCATCGGCGTTGGCTACGGCCGCCACAGCGTTGAGGAAGAGCCACTCGCGCAACCGGAACACGGAGAACGGCGGCAGTTCTGCAAAACGCAGGCCAGCGCGGCCTGCAGCGTTCGACCAGATCACTTGACCTGTGGTGTAAATGTGATCCGGACACTCGGCCAGATCGAGGCAGAGATTAATCCGCTTGCCGACTTCGAGGGGGGCGGGACACTGAATCGCGACGCCTTCTTCGCTGACGTTCAGGATCTCGTGCAGATCGAGCATCGCGCCCTTGGATTCGCCCGTGAAAGTCGCGTAGGCAGGGGTCTGAATTTTGTGTCGCACGCGCCGGCGACGGTTGGTAGCAGGTTGCACGCCCGAGCTTGACGCAGCCATGGATTTGGGGCCCTATAGTTGCAACTACATATTAGCGCGGGTTTGGGGAAAAGTAAGCAACGAAGACAAGGGAGAAAGACATGGTAGGACCACCTCCCCGGCCATCCCCTATTCTGTGAGGAGTCTTCCACAGAGACGTTGCTGCGGAGCAAACCTTCTGCTGCGTAGGAATTTACAATCCAGTAAATACCTGAGATTGCCCCAGAGCAACCCTTGAGGCGTCCACCCCACTCCAACCCCCTACACGGCGACCGTTCTAGTGGACACAGGAAGGGACCCAGCAATGAAGGAACCAGCATCTCGCCCAACGGTGGGGGCGAGCCGGCGTCTCCCGGTATTTGCTTTTCTGCTGCTCATGATGACTCTTCCGGGAGATCTGTTTGCCGTTCTGGGCGGCGACGCGGGTTCGGTGCAGGCGGATCAGGCTCATCTGCAGGCCAGTTTGCGCAGCACCGGTAAGGAGGCCTACACCGTTCAGGAACTTCATGCGCCGACGGGGACCGTGGTTCGAGAATATGTCTCGCCTGGCGGAAGCGTGTTTGGAGTTGCGTGGGAAGGGCCGTGGCCTCCGGACATGCATCAGCTTTTGGGCGCGTATTTCGATCAATATGCGCGGGCGATGCAGTCCGCAAGCGGCAGTCGTATGGGACGCCGACCGGTCCACATCGAACTCCCGGGACTGGTCGTGCAAGTGGCAGGGCATGCGAGATCGTTTACTGGACAGGCGTATGTTCCGCAGATGCTGCCGCAGGGAATGACGGCAGGAGAAATCCGATGACTCGGGGAAGCATCGTCCTGACGGTCGCGGTGTCGGTTCTTCCTTTGTGGGCTGCCGGTTGTGGCGGAGGAGGAGGTAGCAAGAGCCAGCAGGCGGTTACCACATCCGGACAAAATGTTGCGTCGGTTGCGGCAAACAGCGGCCCGACAGGCAACTATGTGGACGGGGTGTTCACCAGTGTCACGGTTTGTGTGCCTTCCACTTCAACCTGCCAGACGATTCCGGACATGCTGGTGGATACTGGCTCGACCGGGTTAAGGGTTCTGTCCTCGGTGCTGACCATTTCACTGACGCAGCAGAATGGTTCCGGTGGCGGCCCCATCGCGGAGTGCCTGCCCTTCCTCGATGGGTTCACGTGGGGTCCGGTTCAGACAGCGGACATAAAGATCGCCGGGGAAAGCGCGTCCAGCGTGCCGATTCAAGTGATCGGAACTGCGATTCCGGTGGCCACCGGCTGCACGAATATGGGCCTGACGTCGCTAGGTAGCCTGCAGGCCTTGGGTGCCAACGGGATTCTGGGCGTCGGGCTGTTTGCTCAGGACTGCGGCGGCGCGTGCGCGCTAACTGGGTCGTCCAATCCAGGACTCTACTATGAGTGCCCGGATTCTGGATGCAAAGTGGCGGCGGAATCTTTGACCCAACAGGTGCAGAATCCGGTGGCGATGTTTGCCAGTGATAACAATGGAGTGATCCTCGAGTTGCCCGCGCTGAGTGCCCCGGCCGCGAGTCTCAGCGGCTCGCTCGTCTTCGGCATCGGGACGCAATCCAACAACTCGCTGAACGGGGCGACGGTCTACACGACGGATAACCTCGGTAATTTCACCACGAATTTCAAAGGGCAGGCGTACTCGAATAGTTTTATCGATAGCGGCTCAAATGGGTATTTTTTTCTTGACAGCGCGACAACGGGCATCCCCGGTTGCAGCACGGATACTGGCTTCTATTGCCCGACGACCACGCAGAACCTGACTGCAACCAATCAAGGAGCAAATAGCGCGAGCGGGACGGTGAAATTCAGTGTGGCGAATGCGGAGAGCTTGTTTTCCAATGCGAATGATTTCGTCTTTAACAACCTCGGCGGTCCGGGAAGCGGTGGCTTTGATTGGGGATTGCCGTTTTTCTTCGGTCAGAATGTGTTTATCGGAATCCAAGGAAAAAGCACGCCCGGTGGAGCCGGGCCGTTCTGGGCGTACTGATTCTGCTTGCGCCGCGCTGCTCTAGGCGGCGGGGCCACTGATTTGGCCTCGTTGCAGGCTCGAAATTCGCGAGATGGCGGCGACCATCATGCTGGAAAGAAGTTGCATGGTGGCGACGTCGCGCTCATCGAAGGCTCCTGGGTTCGAGGAGAGAACCTCAAAAACTCCCAAGGTACGCCGGTAATGGCGTAACGGGGAGACCAGGATCGAGCGCGCTCCAAGGCGGCGGCAACTGGCCAAGTCGACGCGAGGGTTGCGCTCGGCGTCGTGGCAAAGCATGACCTCGCCTGAGCGGACAGCTTCGGCGGAGATGCCGCCTTCGGTTTGCAGGCGGACTCCGAGATCGGGGGCGGTGCGTCCGGCACGGGCGCGGCAGACAATCTCGTCTCCGGCGCGCAGAGCGATCGCGGCTCCGGTGGCGCCGGTCAACTGCTGGGCACGCTCCGTGATGGCGCTGATGGCAGGCTCAAGCTCAAGTTCCGCGGGGCAGATCTCGATCTCCTCTGGCACTGTGACTGCCCGAAAACCCGACGCGGGATGAACCGCGTTGGCCACGCGAAGCTGACCGCGCATGGCGAGCGAAGGCACGCGGGAACGATCGGCGACGTCGATCACGGCAGGGTCGGGTACGGTGCGCAGCAGATCACGAACCAGGCTGTCGAGTTCGCAGTCGGTGATGAGGTGCGCGGTCTGCTGGTGGCGCAAAGATCCACCCAGCACCCGCGAAAGACCAATCAGAGCGTGGCTTCCGCAGGCCACACAGTACGGCTTGCTGCTCGCACTGATCAACTCGCATTGCACACAGAAGGTCGCGGACTGCAATGGAACAAAGGGGAGATCTTTGAACGTCGTGCCATACACTGTCTTTCCAAACATCGTTCTCGAGCCTCGCTTCCCGTCACGGTGGAATCGAAGGTAAATAGACATCGCGAGGGGAAGAAGTGACGATAGTGGTTCCGGGTGTGGAAAAAGGGGGGAAACCTTTGGCGAAGTCTGGCCATCGCATAGCACGCTGGCCAGGCGAGATGCAGTTTTTGGCTTTGCGAGTTGGAGGGGACTGATTTGTATCAGGGCGTCGCTTCAACGATACCGGAAGGGCAAGAGATGGTTCCGCCAGGGTTCGGGCGGTTGATTTCACGCTGCATGTCGGCTATGCTAAAGACAATAATGTTCCGGCAAATTAGCCGGAATTATGACTAGAGGGAAAATCATGGAATGGACCGCACCCGCTTTTGAAGAGATTTGCCTGAACTGCGAAATCAACTCCTACGCAAGCGCGAAGCTTTAAGCGACGCCTCGACGGATTGCTTCCTTTACCACGCCGCGCCTCGCAGAATGATTTCGGCGACGCGCTCGGCCGCATGCCCATGCCACAGGGGCAGGCGATGATGGCTGGTTTGCTTCCTGCTCTCCAGAGTTGGGTCTCGTTTGAACAACTCTAACCCTGCGGCTCGAAGCGGCTGAATATCCCTTCTCTCGACTTTCTTAACACTTGGTGTTATCCCGCCTGCGCGGCGATCAGCGACGTGTCCTGTTCCGGCAGCGGAATTACCTGGGCGGGATGAGCGAGCGTTCGGTCCAGGGCGTCGGCGAGGGCGGTGGGAAACGCGGTGGTCAGCAGGTTGATGTCGATCTGCAGACCTCGCGGAGAATAGAGGCGGTGCACCATCAGCCGACCTCGGCGCCGATTGGCGGAACTCAGCAGGTCCAGAGCCACGGTCCAGGCGGCAGTGTCATCGAGCGTCTTTGGGACCCCGGCCTTGCTCCAGCGGAAGGCGGTGCCGCGGCGTGCCTCCGCTCCGGCGGGAGCCTGTTCACCAGCGAGTAGTTCGACCTTCAACTCGAAGCTGTCGAAGTCGTTGCTGCCGAAAGCAGCCAGGAGAATTCGCCGCACCTGCTCGTAGTCGTGCGCGACCTTAAGTTCCTCCGTGGCACGGCGAATCGCCAGATTGTTCACGAAGATCTGCGGCTGATCGAGGGTGCGCTGGGCGACGCGAGCCAACTCGCCAAACTCCAGGTAGCCGAGATGCTGGACGCCAATCCAGATGCCGATACCAAGAACGGCAAGCACCAAGCCCAGAGAACTTCCAGTCGGCCACAGCAGGAACAAACTCAGCAGGGCGAACACCGCCGAGACGCCGTACAGAAGAATGACGACCTGGCGATGCGTCATGCCGTGTTGCAGCAACTTGTGGTGAATGTGCTCGCGGTCGGCGGTAAACACTGGGCGCCCGCTGATCAGGCGGCGCATGATGGAGAGAGCTGTCTCCAGAATCGGCAATCCGAACGACACGACGGGAATCGCCACGGCAACGATAGTCGGCGCCTTTTGCGCTCCAGCCAGCGCCAGAGCACTCAGGACGAAACCGATGAAAAGGCTGCCGGAGTCGCCCAGAAAGATCGTGGCGGGATTGAAGTTGTAGCGCAGGAAACCGAGAATCGCCCCGGCCAAGGCGATGGTCATAAAGGTGACCAGCGAGGGCCCGTTCAGCAGCGCCACCACAAACGCCACCAAGGTCGAGAACAAAGCTGATCCGGCAGCCAAGCCGTCGAGGCCATCAATCAGGTTGAAGGCGTTGGTGATAGCCAATACCCATAGCACGGTGAAGGGCAGCCCAACGTACCAGGGCAGGACGCGATCGCCGAACAGCACCGGGATGTTCACGATTCGCAATCCGCCCATGAACAACATGGTGGCGGCGATCCCCTGCACCGAAAACTTGAAGTAAGGACCGACGCCGCGCAGATCGTCATAAACGCCGAGAAGAAAGACCAAAGCAGCGGGCAGCAGAATCGTGCCCATCGTCCGCAAGAAGAAGGGAGATTGCAGCCTGGGATGGCGGACAGCCCAAGCCGCCGTGACCGCCATGCAGCAGGCGAAAGACAGAAAGATGGCTACGCCGCCCAGACGAGGCAATGGGCTGGAATGCAGGTGTCGCTCTTGTGTGGGACTGGTGACCCAGCCACGCGAAGTGGCGAAATCGCGCACCGACCGGGTCAGCACGAAGGCAGAAGTCAACGATAAAAGGAACAGCGCCAAGAAGATTACGGTCAACTACGCCACCTTTGCTTGCGACTCAGTCCCTAAGACAAATTGTCGGCTCCCACTGGAGAGTATGGCCCAGCGGCTTCACGGTTTGTAGTGAGTGATCAGATTCCTGTTGGCGTTGAGCGTGACCCCGAATGTAGCAGTCCCAGAATGGGACTTTCAATGATCGAGCCGCAAAAAACCTGTGGAAAACTAACACCAGGAGTGCTTATGGTGAACTCCGCAACATGTCCCGCTGTGCTACACTGCTCGTCAAATTCTCATTCGATACTTCAGGGGTCTGCTGATGCTGTCGGGCATACCGAAGTTCCCCTGCCGCAGCGGGGTTTTTCTTCACATTTGCTTTACATTCTTCATCAGCGTCGCGGTAGCTAAGCAGGCGACCGGCCAAGGCGGTCAGAGCGCCGCTCGACCGGAGATTCCCGCAGCGCAGCCGGTCGCGGCGGCTGCGGTGAGTGCGTCCGGAGCAGCTTCCACAACTCAGCCAAAGTCTGATGAGACGAAAGACACGTCTGATCGGTCAGTGATGGTAAAGCTGGGGCCCGGTGATCTGATCGAAGTGAGTGTGTACAACGTTCCGGAACTGGCGACGAAGGCGCGCGTCAGCAATTCCGGCGATTTGTATCTCCCGCTCATCGACTATGTTCACGTGGAAGGCCTCACCGTCGAAGAGGCTCAGACCTTGATCCAGAAGCGCCTGGAGGATGGTGGATTCGTCCGCAACCCGCACGTCACCATCTTCGTGGACGAGGCTGCTTCGCAAGGTGTGACGATTCTCGGAGAAGTGGGCAGGCCCGGGATCTATCCCGACACGGTGGACCGAAAGCTCTATCAGGTCATTTCCCAGGCGGGCGGGTTCAACCAGTCCGCGTCGCGCAATATCGCGATTATCCGGCGGAACCAGGCGGAGCCGATTCATGTTGATCTTCCCCGCAATCTGGGGGATGACGTGAGCGGGAATGTCGAAATCCTGCCCGGGGACACGATCACGGTGCCGAAGGCGCCCATCATTTACGTGGTAGGGGATGTAGGTCGCCCCAGCGGCCTGCTGGTGGATAACGGGACGTTGACCGTCCTGCAAGCCCTTGCTCTGGCCGGTGGCCCGAACCATACGGCAAAGATGAGCGCCGCACGAATTATCCGCAAGACGCCGGCGGGGATGACTGAGACGAAGATTCAGTTGAAGAAGATGCTGGAGGCCAAGACTCCCGACGTCACTCTGCAGGCGGACGACATCCTCTTCATCCCGGTGAGTGGAGGCAAAGTTCTGGCGGGAAAGACCCTTGACATAGCCATGGCGGCCGCGACGGCAGTCACGGTTTATACGGTGCATCCGTAGTTGGAAGCGTAGGGGCCGAGGTTCCTGGGCCATTCAGCCCACGGTTTTTGTTTCGGCGGATCCCAGCAGGGTTTCAAGGATCTCGATGTACTTCTCCGCAGTTTGCCGGCGGGAAAAGTGCCGCCTGATGTAATCCCTTCCTTTTTCTCCCAGAGTCGCACCTCGCTCGCGATTCGCAACAAGCTGGCTGATTGCGTGGGCCAGTTCCACGGCGTTCTCCGGTTCGATGACAAGACCGCCTCCGGCTCGCTCGACAATCTGCCGCGCCTGGCCGTCAACGCCCACGATCACTGGGCGCGCGCAGGACATGAACTCGAGCATCTTGGTGGGAATCACGGTTTTGAATACATCGGTCTTCTTGAGAAGGACCAGGCAGACGTCGGAAGCGGAGATGAAGGCCGGGATTTTTTCGCGGGGCTGCTGGTCGAGGAAGCGGATGTTGGCTAATCCTTGGGCTTGTGCCAAAGCTTTGATGCGTTCTTTTTCCGAGCCCTCGCCGACCAGAAGAAACATCACGTCCCCGTTCTGCTGCTGCAAACGGGCGGCGGCGTCCAGAAGAGTTTCGAGGCCATGCGCCATGCCCATGGTTCCGACGTAGCAGACTAGGAACTTCCCTTCGACGCCGAGTTGCTGACGGAGGGCGCGGTTGGTCGCCTCCGGTTGTGGAGCAAAAAGATCGGTCTCGACACCGTTTTCAACGACCGAAATCTTTTCCTCTGGCACGCGCCAATGTTGGATCAGATGTCCTTTAAGAGCAGGAGTGACGACGACGATGCGGTCGGATCGCTCGTACAGGAAGCGGGCTACCGCCGCCAACCCGTGATGCAGCAAGGAATCTTCGTTGCCCATGCCAACGGCCGTGAGCGATTCCGGCCAGAGGTCGCGCACTTCGAAAACGAATGGCACTTGGTGAGCGAATGCCAGCCAGCATCCGGCGAGAGCCACGAGAAGTTGCGGTGAGGTTGCGATAATCACATCCGGACGCGGAAGGGCGAGACCGCGCAGCGCGGCTGAGACACAGAAAGAGGCGTAGTTGCGCATGCGCTCATGCGCCTTGCGGTTGGGCAAGGGCCAGAGCCAGGTGCGAAATACATTCACGCGGCCGAATTTTTCGTGGTAGATCAGCCGGCGCAATCGTGGACGCCACTCGGCCGGAACCGTGCCGGTGGGGTGGTTAGGGAATCCGGTCAGCACCAAAACATCGTGCCCCGCCTGCGCCCAATGGTGTGCAAGTTCGGCGGCACGAGCGGCGGGCGCTCCCATCTCCGGCGGAAAATATTGTGAGACGTAGAGAATCTTCACGCGAGTGTCGAGGGTATCTTAAATAAACCGGCATCGAAGTAGCGACGCATCGCCTGGGGAGGACAGGCACATTCCCCGCGAAAGTAGTCGTTGCCAGGTAATATCTCGTTTGATACTCTCATCGCCGCAAGGTTGCGGAATGAAAAGCAATCAGAGTGGCACCTGCCTCGCCTGTGTTTTTCTGCTTTTCGTACTTCCCACAGCGGGTCAGAAGACGGACAATTCCCCCGCCCATAGCTCGGTCGCGCTCGACGCATCGAAGTGCCGGCCGGCTACTTCCGAACAGAAGAAATGGGTTGGCAGTGCTTGGGCTCAGTTTGAGAGTTACGAGATTGCCTGTCCGCTGCGCACTCGCGCGGGATCAGTTGTGCTTTACGTCCTATCGGTGAATGGGTACGACATCGCAAAAACCGTCACGGCTGGGTCTCCCCAACCTAAGTTGCCCAAGGCGTTGTTAATCAGTCCACACGGACAGATTATCGGCACTTTGCCATACGCCTTCCCTTTTGATATGCCGGTCAGTTTAGATCTGACGTTTGCCCGTTGGAGTCGCGGGTTTCCACAGGTGGTCGAGTTGTTTCTGGAAGACCCCGCCGTGGGTGGGAACAAGAAGCTGCCATCACTGAAATGGGACGCGAAGCAGGATCGATACGTTGAAACGGAGGTTGCAAATGGGGGCTGATGCTGGTGTGCCTGCAGTGCAGAGTTCTAACGAGTCCTCGAACAGTAAAAAGGCCGACGAGTTGAAGAAGGCTTGCGATGACGCGTACAACTATCCTCCGGCTGCGACATCCTGCAGTCACGCCGTTTGGTACGTGCTGCAAAAGCTGATTAACCCTAAGGAACCATGGCGCAGTGCCAACGATTTAATCGACTATGTAAGCAGTTCAAAGGATTGGCGCGAAGTTACGGTCGATGACGGCTGGAAGTTGGCGAATGAGGGTAAGGTGGTTGTCGGCGGCAAGAAGGACAATCCGAACGGCCACGTTATCGTGATCTATCCCGGTGACAAGATTGGTGGGGGAGGCTACAAGTACAACTGGTACAACAAGGTTACAAAAAAGACGGTGGAGCTTACGATGGGGGTCCACGGCATGCTTCCCCGAGCACTATCGCGATCCATGGGGGCCTGGCCGGGTGCTGTCAGCGACGGCGATAAGAGCATATTCGACCCCTGGGGAAGGGACGACGCATTCTCTCAAGTCAAGTTCTGGACAATGGATAAGCCTTGAGCAGCACCCCCCATCGTCTCTAGTAGTAACAGAGTTTGAACACAGTCTTGTAGCACAGGGCGCGGGTGCGTTTGCTGTGGCTGCGGCTGTAGCTCTCCCAGCGATCGGCTACGCGGGCAAAGCCGTCTTCTCCGGTCAGGCGGTGCATCACGCGCAACTGCACGATATGCAATTGGTGATAGAAAGGGCTGGCCACCATAGGCAGGCGCGTACCCGACTGCTCGTAGAGCGACCAGAATCCCAGGTCGTAGCGATCGAGGTTGTGAAGTAGCGTCTGCACAGCACGCGAGAACAGTTCGTGCGCGGAGCGATCGTTGGTCGCAAGGAAGTAGTCGTACACGCCCCATGCTGCCCAGATGAATCCGTTCAGAATGTGAGTGGGCGGCGAGACGATGTATTCCTCGAACCACAAGTCGCCATGATCGTCAGTAAAGGCCACGCCGCCGGAGCCCGTAGGATTTAAGAAGCTGCCAAGAGCGCGCTTTGCGGCCTCGAGGTAGCGCGCGTCTCCGGATTCTTTGTAGGCGCGCACCAGCACGGAGATTCCCTGCCCTTGCGCCAGCGCCGAATACCACGGGGCTCTAAGAGTGTCGCGGTATTCCCAGTCGAAGTGGTGGTTCCAGACGGCGAGGCCCTGACTGTTTTGTTCGAGGTGCGTACGGAGCCAGTCGGCGCTCAGGAAAAACTTTCTTCGTCGTTCAAGATCGCCGGTGCGACGGAAGAGGTTGTAGTTCCCCAGGCCGTACTGCGCGATCGCGATTGGATTGTATTGCCGACCGATGCGGCCGTGATAATCGAGCATTGGGATGCCGTCGGAATCGTAGGCACCCTTATAGTCGGCCTTCTCGGCGAACAACATGTAGTATTCGCCAAGTTTGCCGGCGGTCGCATCTGGATTCTCTGCGGGAGTCTCGTGCCAGAAGGTGAGATGGCTCTTCCCGCCGAGGAGGTAGGCGCTGAAAATGCGTCGATAGTAGCGGAGGCTGGGCAAAGACTTGAGAGAATGCTGCAATCCGATGGTCGTGCAGTTTGGAGGTGATGTTTGCGAACGTTCTTGTCATCCTGAGCGAAGCGAAGGACCTGTGCATTCCACAGCCGGTCGCACAGATCCCTGCCGGCTTCGGTCAGGGCAGGCTCTTCGCAGCAAACTGGGCCGCTCAGGGTGACCAGTCTTGATAAGAATCTCACCCTCAAACCGCACCACTACCCGCAGTTCATATTACGGCAGTTGCTGATTCAAGGATTGACAAGGTAGAACGATATGGCCAGGTCGTCGGATTCTACGGCGATTGTGGTTAGGGCCAGGTATGGCGTGGTGTTATTTCCGTCGGGCAAGAAGGCGTTGCCATATTGAAACAGGCCCATGGGCCAGCGGTCTTTTCGCCATGAGAGCAGGGGTTGCCAGGCGTCGGAACCGCGGCCGCCATAGATGCGGACGTGTTGGTCGCGATTCACCTCGCTCGGTTCTACCATGGTCGAGAAAAATATGTGGCCTTCGACGCGGCAGCCGTAGATGGACGAACTGCTGATCGGAGCAATCCGCGACAACGCCCGCTGTCGGTCGAGGCGGTAGATATAGTTCGACTCGAGCGGAGTGTCGGACGAGAAATAGAGCCCGTCTGTCATGGGTACAAGCGCGACGGCGCGCGCCTGTTGATTGCCCTGGAGCACGGTCTCGACGCGGCTGAAATCGCAGGAGGCGCGCAGGATGCGGCATTCATCGCCGTAATCGCCGGTAAGCACCCAGAGGCAGTCCTCCCAAGGGTCGTGAATGATGTTGTGGACATGGCGGATTGCGCCTCGAGGAAATGTGTAGGCGACGGCCCAGGTTGTGCCGCCGTCCGTGGAGGCATAGACGTGGACTTCGTCGCGTGCGGCATTGTCGAAGTATTCTCCCCAGAAGACTGCGCCTTTGGGAACCGCAGTAATGTGCAACGGGCGCATGCCCCGAGTGATCGTGTGCGATGTGCGAAATTCGTTTTCGCCTGCACGCATTGTGACGATCGCTCCGGCGACTGCGGCGACGATCCCACCAGACGACAAAACCGCGAGCGCGTGGAAGCCATCGCGAAACAGGCGCGCGCTGAGACGATTCATCACCGATAAGCGGCGCTGCCAAGTTGGGCGAAAGGTGGCCACCGGTTGCCAGGTTAAGCCTGAGGGAACCTCAACAATTCTCAAACGCAAGAGTTGATAGCCTCGCGCAGCGTAGAGCTGATCGCCGGACCACGCCAGAGCCCGCAGCCCCGGGAAACGAGCAGTGCGAACTATCCCGGAGATGGGCTCCTGATGGGATGGCATGAAGAAAGGGCTAGCGATCATGAATGCGAGGCTGAAGAGTCGTCGTGCTTCTCGCGACAATTGCCATATCGATTTTCTTAACCGCTGAAAACTTGGTTGCCGGCAAGATCATGAATCCGACGCACTCTCCCGATTCGGGATGCTCTCGATCTCGCAGCTGCTCTGCTGAAAAACACCACAGATATTTCTTCACTGACTGCGCGTTTTTGCTCGACCCACTGCGGTTTTTCGCATGGTGTAGGGATTTTTCTGATGATCTAAATCGGAATAATTTGGTGGACTCTGAACCACGATCGGCATAAGTAAAGATAGTAGCTGTCAGAAGGAGCACGAGCAACTCGTCGGAGACGATCTGTCGGCACTTCTTGCCGATTAGGCGGCAGAAGACAGCAAATCGTCACTGACGACGAGGTCTGAGCACTTGCAACAGTAGGCAGTACGTCGGGGAACCCCGTGGCACGTTAAGTGCTCGTGAAGATGATCCAGTCGCTCGCCGAGAAACCGATTCTTAGCGGAGCCGTTTCTTAGCGGGGCCGTGGAGCGAAAATATGCTCAGCCAATGCGCCAATTCGCGATGCTCGAAACCCTTCCTCAGACTCAGGGAAGGCAAGCTGTTTCTGGTCGAGACCAACCGGTTGACCAAGCCGGGACAATCCGTCTCCCCTCCCTTCGTTCGCGCCCGCCAACAGCAACGGCAAGTCGAACACTACTGGTTGTGCGACGATTGCGCCGCGGAATGGACGCTGGTCTCTGACAGCGATCATGGAATCGCGCTAGAGCCGCTGCGCCGCCCGGCCGCCAGCGCGCCTATTTCCTTAGCCCCTGCTTGCACCGAGATCGCCTGACACCTCTACGGGCGTCTAGGCGTATCCGTCGCGCTTCCATTCCTTCCAATCCTCGTCGACCGCCTGCAACATCTTCTCCGTGGCTGCGTGCAGCCACTTTGCTTTCTGTTTTTGCAGGTGACGCAGGATGGCCTTGCGAGCGCCTCTAGTCCCTAAATGGATGTTTGCCGTCTCCCATCCCATGGCCTCCAGCAGGCGCATTTCCTCACCCTGCGCTTTCAGTGTAGCTAGTTCGATGCGCGAACAATGGGGGCTCAGGCGGCGCACAATCCACCGGCCGCGTAGCTGTACAAACGGATCCAGGCAGCGCACAGCGCGACTAATGATCGTCTGATAAAGAATCTCAGAGGGCCCTTCGCGGTCCGCAGCCCAATAGTTAGCGGAGGTGACCAGAGCCTTGGCCTCGCGGGCAATCCTCGCGCCGCTCCAGTCGGCAATGGCGACGTAGCGGGCGTGCCCCAGGCTACCCAATCCCGCAACCCGATGGGCCAGACGGTAGTCCAAGTCGCGAGCGGGCATCAGGTGCTCGAGGGCGTCGATCGCGCTGATCGGCACCGGCTCTTTCAAGGTCGGGAGAGCATCCATCTTCGCCCAGAAATGAACCGGGTCGCGCAGTTCGCTCTCGGCGATCTGCCGCAGCCAGGAGTGATCCTCACCCAGTACAAACGGGCGGCCTTCTTGGCGAATAGCATCGCGGTAGCCCTGGAGGATCGCGTCGCAAATGTCCTGCCTCTTGAGAGGCAAATGGTTCGCTGCGGCGGCCAGGTGAGCGCTCACCGCCAACCGAACCAGGTCGTTCGCATAAGCCATGGGATAGGCTTCATCAAAATCGTTGACGCCCCAGATCAGGCGGCCTTCCACGTCGCGCCAGGTGCCGAAGTTCTCGACATGCAAATCACCGACGGCTAGCACTTGCGGTGCCTTGGCGAGATCAGGGCAGACTTTGGGCCAGATCTGCGCCCAGCGATAGTAAATGGCGCGCAAGAAGGGAAAGACTGCGGTCTTCATGTTCGCGTGCTTCAGACGGAGATCTTTCTTGACCAGATCGGTGCGATGGCCCAGCCACTCTTCGAACTGGCGCGTCGCCTTAATGACGTTCATAGCGCGAACAATAGTGGGCGCAGAAGAGGAAGTCAACGGGAGTGAAGCCGGTGGCGGAAACCTGCGCTTCGGAGACTGCGAGCTGGGGGTGTACACTGCCGATTTACCTGGAGGTTAGAGTTGCAGATTGCCAGACTTCGTTCTCGCGGGTTGGTGCAAGCGGTGATTCTTCTGTCGGCGGTGTGTTTGGCGGTTGTGCAGGTAAAGTCTGCGCCCAAATCCCAAGCTCAAAGCGGGCTTGCCCGGGCCGCAGCCAGGGTTCATCGAGAGGGGCTGCACGCGACGTTACCGCCTCACCTGGCGACCCTACTGGGCCTTACAAAAGAACAAGAGTATCCAGTGATGCAAGGCATATTACGGAACGGGAAGATGGTGCAAGGATTTGACGTCTCAGTTGACGATGAAAATGACATTGTTCTATTCGTGGTGGATGAGGCCGCGAACGACCAAACTTTGTATCTGACCTCAGCCCAGGGGAAGTTACGGAAAGTGGTGTCGGTCAAGAACGGGGTAGGTAGCGTTTCGAAGATTACGGATGAGAACAAGAAAGCATTCGAGAAAGAAAAAGAGTTTTGGTTGGGCCGCTTAGCCCCGCCGCCAGCAGCGAAGTGAGGACCTGCCACAAGACAAACAGTCACCGGGCACTGGAAGGGCTGGTTCACCATTCATCCAATGCCCGGTAATTGCGGAGCAGACCGGTTGGTCTGCTGAACGTCAGTGCTTGTAATAGGCTGCGTTCTTCTCGATGAACTCCTTCTTGTCCTCAGGGACATCGTCCAGCGCATGGATCGAATCGGAGGTGCAGACCGGAACGCAAGCTCCGCAGTCGATGCAGCCGTCCGGTTCCACATACATCTGAGTCGCCGCCTCGAAGCCGGGCTCGTCCTGCTTGGGATGGATGCAGTCGGTAGGACAAACCTCGATGCAAAGGGAGTCCTTGATGCAAGAGTCCGTAATCACGTAAGCCATGATGAATTCAATCTCCAAAATGAAGTAGGACTGCCAGTTCTCTCAAAAAGAGTGTAAGAAAGGTACGCGCACGCTGGCCGTGATTACGATCACGCACAGATGTGCGTCAGTGAAGTTGCGGAGTATGACAACTCCGGGCCGGCGAGGAAGAAGGTCACGGGAAGCAGAACCCCGATGACAAGAATCACACGCAACTGTGACCGGCGTCACAGAAATGAAAAAGCGATGGGGCTTAAATAGGCACAATTGAACTAGGCCTTCTAGTCATAGGATCGCCCGGCTCCACCCACAGAACCCCACAAGCCGTTACCCCAGACGGCGGGAGCCGGGCGCTTAAAGGCTCGCAGGAACCTCCCCCACGTCCTCATATAACACCAACCTAATTTGTTTGCGCGAAGCGCACGGCCTAGGAAATGTGTGTGTCCCGACACAGCGTGGACGAACTCCCACGAATCTGCTCCTGCAATCAGCCATTAAAACCTTCGTTTTCAGTCAGATAAGCTTTGGTCTCGATCCTGCCCTCTACATCAGCGCACAGCAAATCAACGGGAGGGCGTCATGGAACGGGGCAACGGCAGAACAACGAAGCGGGCTTTCGTGGCAGTGCTGGCGATCAGTCTGGCGGTCCCCGTCTGCGCGCAGAGCGCACAGGTGTCCGGCAAAGTTCTCGCCAGACGCGTAGCGCTGATCAGCATTCCGGACCGCCAGTTGGCAGTGATGGACGGCGACTATGTGATCGCCACATTTCCTGTCGCGGTTGGCGCGGCTGTGAGTCCCAGCCCAACCGGCGAATTCCAGATCGTGAGCCGCGTCTCCAACCCCACCCACTACCACCAGGGCAAGGTGATCCCAACCGGCAAGGGCAATCCGCTCGGCAGGCGCTGGTTGGGGCTCAGTCAGAAGGGCTACGGAATTCACGGAACGAATGCGCCGAAATCAGTGGGGCACGCTGCGTCGCACGGCTGCATCCGCCTGCGCAATCGCGATATGGAGCAATTGTTCACCTTGCTGCGAGTCGGCGACGGAGTTGTGATTCGCAGTGAGCGCGACGTGCAGATCACGCGGGTGTTTGGGACTAACGCGAACGATACGACTTTGGCAGATGCGCAGGCCTCCCCCGTGGCAGGTGGCCAGTGAACGAACAGAAGCGGAGATTGAACGAGAGGGTTTGAAATCAAAGGCAAGAATCTCAGGAGGGCATCATGCAAATGGCGATCACATTCATCGCAGTCGTAGCAGGGATGATCTTTTCGCTGGCGGTGGCGCTGCTGGCGGAAGAGCTGATCTTCGGGCAAGTGTTCCGTCTGTTCTTCGGATCGGGCAAGCTAGCCCGGCAGACGGCGGTGGCGAAACAAGGGCAGAAAGACTAAGAAACTGTGAGTTTCCCTGGCAGGCTAGCGGGCAGGAGTGCCCGCTCCACACAACCAGGGAACCCACAAAGGAGAACGACCATGCTGGCATTGAAGTACTTGCTGATTACTGGTGGCCTCGGGATGATACTCGTGGCCGTGAGCATTTTGGGCTATGACCTATATCGCGAACTGATGTACCGGAGAGCGCTGGCCACGCCGGGAGCGGGCCCAGTGCCTCCTATTCCGCAATTACGCTGGCGCACTTCGCTGGCGCTGGCGCTGCTAGCCTGGGGACCGATCCTGCTCGCCTTCAGCATTGTGGTGGTGCCGAGCGGTTCGGCTGGAATTCGAGTCAGCCAGATGAGCGGAACGGTGCCGAGAACGCTCTATCCGGGCGTGCATTTCGTCGCGCCACTCGTAGAGGACGTCGTGCTGTTCGATACCCGCGACCAGGTCTTCACCACGGGCGTTTCGGAAGATGGGAAGAATGCGGCGGCCAACGTAGCGTCGCGGTCGCAACTGCTCGATGTGCAAGCTAAGGAGGGATTGACGCTCGGCCTCGCCATCACGGTGCGCTACCGCCTCGACCCTAAACGGCTCGACTACATTCAGAGCAACCTGCCGCGGCCGGTGGAAAAAGAAATCGTGCCGCCGGTGGTCGCCAGCGTGTGGCGGGAACTGGTTCCGAACTACACGGTGCGGGATGTTTTCTCGGCGAAGCGCGAAGAAGTGCGGCAGCGAGCGTCCGGTCTGATCACGCAGAAGCTGGCTGCGGACGGAATCGTGGTGAAAGAAGTGATGCTGCGAGACATCCAGTTGCCGGAGGATTATGCGAAAGGGCTGGAGACACTGCTCCTGAAAGAACAAGAGAACGACCGCATGGGCGTGGAGACCGAACTAAAGCAGAAGCAAGTGAAGATCGCGGAACTTGAAGCCGAGGCGGCGAAAGTGCAGCAGATCAAGCAGGCTGAGGGCGAGGCGCAGGTCCACGTTCTGCAGGCGAAGGGCGAAGCCGATGCGATGCAGTACACCTTGCCGCTGAAGGAGAAGCAGATTCAGCAAAGCAAGCTGGAAGCAGAGGCGCGCAAGGAGGCGACCATTCAGAACGCGGAGGCCGCTGCCCAGGCCAAAGTGATCGACAGCAAGGCGGAGACGGAACGCCGTAAATTGCTGGCCGATGCGGAGGCTGACCGCATTCGCGTGACTGCCGCTGCAGATGCCGAACGGATGCAGAGTGAGGCGAACATCTTGAAGCAAAATCCCCTGCTCATCAACAAGATCGTGGCCGAGCGGCTCTCCGACAAACTGCAGATCATGATGGTTCCGGCCGATGGCAAGTTCTTCATGAATGACGTGCTGCGCAGCATGAACATGGGCGGCGCGGCGAGCCAGGCTGAACAACCGGAAGAACCGAGATGATTCCATCTGTATTGAAGAATTCCCACCCTACCCAAAATCCCCACTTCTCGCGCAAAGAACGCGCGAGACATGGGGCACCTGGGTTTCCGGTGGTGTCCAAACAGTACAGGGCTTGGAGGCCGGTTGCATGTGCGCAGCGGTTTATAATTCGGCCATCTCAACAATTCTGAAGCCCGCGATCTTCGCCTTGCGCGTCCTGCCCGGCATTCGCCTTCTGCACCTGTCCGTAGCGCTGGTTGGGCTCGCGGTAACCGCCTGCGCGACTGATTGGAACACTCCCGAGCAGCATCTGGGCCGAAAAATCGTTGCCGTGACCGGGCCCGGCGCCGTGACGCTTACGGTGGAAAACCGCTCGTCTTTGGGAAAGCGCGATTTCGAAATTGTCCAGAACGGCCTGCATAGCGTGCTTGATGGACTCGGGCTTCGCTTTGTCAAGCCTGAACAGGCCGCCGCCATGATCACGATTTCTCTTTCGGAGAATCCGACATCTTACGTTTGGGTGGCAGAGATTCACCAAGGCGCAGGCGAGCCCGCGGTTGTCATGGTTTCAACGCCGCGCCCCGAGGGTTTGACCGCAGCGCGCGATTCCGTGCCTCTCAGCTTGCGCAAGATTCCGCTGTGGACGCAGGATGATCCGATCCTCGACGTTGCGGTGCTGGAGGAGGGTTCGTCTCCCACGCATATTGCGGTGCTGGATCCGGAGAGGGTCTCGCTCTACCGGCTGCAGGGTGGAAATTGGCAGCAGGACCAGGTGCTGGCGATCACTCACTCGCGGCCGTGGCCGCGGGATTTGCGTGGGAGGCTGATCCCGACGAGAGACCGCTTACTCGATGTGTATCTTCCTGGAGTAATTTGCTCCAGCACGGCGGCTTTGCCGCTGGCCCTGAACTGCCGCGAGAGCGATGATCCTTGGCCGCTGCTTACGGGAACCCTCAGCGGAGGATCGTTGTCGGTTTTCCCCAGTGCGGGGCTCGCGAGCGGCGCGTCGACGGTTGTGCCACAGATGAAAGCGTTCTTTGCGCCCCGGCGCAACTTCTTCACCGGTGCGTTGACTCCGGGCGTGGGCAAATTCACGACTGTGCCCAAGTTTTACTCGGCCGCGTTGCTGCCGCGCGAAAAATACTCGCTGTGGCTCTTCGCGGCGATCGATGGACAAACGCACATGGTGGACGGCGTGAGCGACCAGGCGGCCAAGCTCGGCTGGGGCAGCGACCTGACCAGCGTGAAGACCGTTTGCGGCGCGGGCTGGCAGGTTTTATCAAGTTCCGCCGTGCAGGCAGACGACCAGCCCGGGGATGCGGTGCGGGCTTACGAGTTTCAGGATCGCGATCCGGTGGCAGTGAGCGCGGCGGTCGATTTCTCCGGGCCCGTCACCGCTTTGTGGACGGAAGCGAAGGGCGACACGGCAATCGCGGTATCAAGAAATCGAGTAACAGGGAGCTATGAAGCGTTTCGTTTGGCGATGGCTTGCGGTCAATAGCCTTTTGATGTTCGCGATGACGGCGCAGGCCGAAACACGGCCGGCGTACGGCGGTACGCTGCATGTGGCAATGCGAGCGGCGCCGACCTCGCTTGATCCGGCAGACAGCGCGCAACCGGATTCGTTCGCACGCCGCAACCTCACTCTGTTGATATTCGATACCCTGGTGACGACCGACGACTCCGGCCGTGCGCATGCCGCACTGGCGGCTTCATGGCAGGCTTCTCCGACAAATCAGCGCTGGCAGTTTCACTTGGGTCGCGGCGTGAAATTTCACGATGGTACGGCTCTTACGCCGGAAGTCGCGGGCGCTTCCCTGCGCGCGGCCAATCCAACCTGGAATGTAAGTGTCGATGGAGACTCAGTGGTGATTGAGCGCGACACCGCTGATCCCGAAATGCTGGCAGAGTTAGCCTTGCCGCGAAATGCAATCGCGAAGAGACCCTCCGACGCTACTCCGAGCGGGACAGGGCCTTTTCATGTTGTCGATTGGCAACCCGGGAAAAAGCTGACGCTGGCGGCCGAGGAAGGGTATTGGCGCGGGCGTCCATTTCTCGACGGCATTGAGATCGAGATGGGCAGAAGTTTTCGCGATCAGATGACGGCGCTCGAATTGGGGAGGACGGATCTCGTCGAGGTGGCGCCGGAGCAGGCGCACCGGGTTTCGCTCGACGGGCGACGGCTGGCGACCTCGGCTCCCGTGGAATTGCTAGCTCTCGTCTTTTCGCGCGATGCGCAGACGCCGGAAGAAAAATCATTGCGAGAGGCGCTGGCCTGGAGCGTGGAGCGCGGATCCATCCGCAGCGTGCTGCTGCAGGGCGCCGGACAACCTGCCGCTGGCATTCTTCCGACCTGGATGAGCGGCTACGGATTCGTTTTTCCCACGAATGCGGATCTGGCCCGGGCACGTCATGCGCGCGAACAGGTGCACACCATTCCAGCCTGGACTCTCGGATATGATAGCGGCGACGCGGTAGCTCATTTGCTCGCCGAACGCATCGCACTCAACGGCAGAGACGCGGGTTTGTTGTTGCAGCCAACGCCTGCCGCCACGGCGGATTTGCGACTGGTGCGAATTCCACTGGACTCAGTTGATGCATGGATCGCCCTCGCGGGAGTAGCGTCGCTCGCCGGATTGCCGGCTCCAAAGAACGAAGGCGGGGCGGTGGAAGACCTTTATGCAGCCGAGCAGGTGGTGCTGGCAACGCAGCGCATCATTCCGCTATTTCATCTGCCGCTGACGCAGGCCGCATCAGCTTCGCTGAAGAATTGGACGTTGCGTCCCGACGGAAGCTGGAATCTGGCGGACGCCTGGCTGGGGAACGGCAAACCATGATCTTTCGCCGCAAGCTGCTGGCCGTGTTTGCGCTGACCGTCTTTCTGTCGGTCGCTGCGGTCGCAGGCCTGGTGCTGGCGGTCACGCGACGTGCATTCGAGAAAAGCGAAGACGAACGAACTACAGCACTGGTCGCGCAGTTTCAGCGCGAGTTCAACCGACAGGGCGAAGACATCGCGCGGCGCGTCGATACCATCGCTGCCTCGGAGCCGGTCAGCCGAATGGCCATCACTCTGAGTGGGCCGGCGGCAGATTCAGCGGGATATTTCGATCTTGCCAGGTCGATGGCCGATAGCCACCAACTCGACTTCCTGGAGTTCGTCGACGAGCACGGAACGATCATTTCTTCGGCCGAGTGGCCGGCCAAGTTTGGCTATCCGGTCAGCGGGTTCGAGAATCTTTCCTTGTCGAACGGTCAGAACGCCTTTTTGATGCAGGAGGAATTGCAAGACTCCACGAGTCTTGGATTGTTCGCCGTACGTACGACGCATGCAGGAGAGCATCCCATTTATGTTATCGGCGGACGGCGGCTGGACAGGAATTTTCTGTCTGGGCTCGACTTGCCCACGGGCATGCGGGCGCTGCTCTACCAAAATCGCGGGGACCATTTCTCTAGCGAATTGCTGTTGGCCCCCAGCGCGCCGGCAAATGTTTCCAGTGCAGCGCGTGGAGCCGACAGGTTCGCCATGCTGGTTGAGGCGGTGCAGCATTACAACCAGGAGACGACCGGGGTCGTCCACTGGTCATCGGATCAGGCGGACGACGAGGTGTTTCACGCGATTCCGTTGCGGGGTGTGGGAAAGGATCATCCACTGCTAGGGATTTTGCTGATCGGACATTCCCGGCGTTCCTATGTGGAGTTGAAGCGCCGGATCGGCGATTCGGCGCTGCTGGTGGGCGGGGGCGGAATTGTTCTGGCCATCCTGCTGAGCAGTTGGGCTGCTGCGCGCGTAACGAGGCCGGTCGAGCAACTGGCGCGGGCCGCGCAGGACGTGGCTGCAGGGAATTGGAACACACGGGTGGAGGTGGCTGGTCGCGACGAGCTTTCGCAACTCGCCGAGTCATTCAATCGAATGACAACCGAGTTGCTCACGCAGAAGGAGCGATTGGTGCAATCCGAAAGAGTCGCGGCGTGGCGCGAACTGGCGCGCCGCCTGGCCCATGAGTTGAAAAATCCGCTGTTCCCGCTGCAACTCACGGTGGAGAATCTAGTCCGGGCTCGCGAGCAGAGCCCGCAGCAATTCGACGAGGTCTTCCACGAAAGTTCGCGGACGCTGCTGGCGGAGATTTCGAATCTGAAGGCAATCATCGGCCGGTTCAGCGAGTTTTCGAAGATGCCGCATCCGCAGTTGCAGGCGGTGCAGATCAACGAAATTTTGCAGAGCGTGGCGCAGTTGTTTCAGGCGCAACTGCAAGCGCCCGGACGCGCACCAATTCAATGCAACCTTGAGTTGGACGACAAGCTCGGTCCGATTGCCGCCGATCCAGAGTTGTTGCATCGAGCCTTTTCGAATCTAGTGCTCAATGCTATGGACGCCATGCCAAACGGTGGCACCCTTACTCTTCGCAGCTCGCGCGACGACGGGAAAATAGTCATCGAAGTCGCCGACACCGGTTCGGGGCTCACTCGCGAAGAGTGCAAACGAATTTTTACACCTTATTACACCAGCAAGCAGCACGGAACTGGGCTTGGGCTGGCCATCGTGCAGTCGGTGGTTAGCGATCATGGCGGAAGAATCAGCGTGCGCAGCGAGCCCCAGCGGGGCACGGTTTTCGTCATCGAGTTGCCGGACAATCCTACGGCGCAGCAGAAAATGATCGCTGACATAAAGGGCGAGACCGCTGCCGAGCTGCGTCATTAGCGAAGGGAGGAAGGTTGCCACGAAAAGCGCACTTGTTGATTGTCGATGATGAAGCCAATACTCTGGCCTCTCTTTCTCGCGCCTTCCGTCTGGCCGGGCACGAGGCCGCGGTGTGCGACAACGCGGCGAAAGCTCTGGAGTTGGCCAAGACGCAGAACTTCGACTTGATTCTCTCCGACGTGGTCATGCCTGGGAAAGATGGACTGACTCTTCTCGAAGAGCTTAAGCAGCAGGGAGTGGCGACTCCGGTGGTGATGATGTCGGGACAGGCGCACATTGAAATGGCCGTGCGGGCGACGCGGCTGGGGGCGCTCGATTTTCTCGAAAAGCCTATTTCCACCGACAAATTGCTGCTCACGGTGGAAAACGCGCTCAAGCTGCAGCGCCTGGAAAGTGAAAACCAGCAATTGCGGCAGCGTCTGGGCAAGCATGAAATCGTGTGGAAGGGCGAAGTCATGCGGCGGCTTATGACGCAGTTGGAGCGCGTGGCGGCGAGCGAGTCGCGTGTGTGCATCCTCGGGGAGACCGGGACTGGCAAGGAATTGGTGGCGCGCACGATCCACGAGCGAAGCGCGCGATCGGGCGGCCCTTTTGTGACGCTGAATTGCGCGGCGGTGCCCGCAGAGTTGATCGAATCCGAGTTGTTTGGTCATGAGAAGGGATCGTTCACGGGCGCATCGGGGCGTCACATTGGCAAGTTTGAGCAGGCTGATCAGGGAACGATCTTTCTGGACGAAATCGGCGACATGCCTCTGAACATGCAGGCGAAGCTTCTGCGGGTGCTCGAAGAAGGCGAAATCGAGCGCATCGGCGGCGACAAGCCCATTGCGGTGAACGTTCGCGTTGTAGTGGCGACGCACCGCGATCTTGAGGCGCGAGTCCGCGAAGAAAAATTCCGGCAGGATCTTTTTCACCGCATCTACGTTTTTCCCATCGCGCTTCCTCCACTGCGCGACCGGCGCGAAGACATCCCGACGCTCGTCGAGCACTTCGCCAAGCAGGTGGGTGCGCAGAATGGATGGAAACCGGTTCCCTTTACTGCAGAGGCGATGCAAGCTTTGCAGGGACATGCATGGCCGGGCAACGTTAGAGAACTGCGCAACATGGTAGAGCGACTCATGCTGCTTGCGACCGATGGTCAGGTTGATCTGGCAACGGTACAAATGGCTCTGCCGAAGGCTTCGCCGGGTGCCACACCATCGGCAAGCGCTCTCGGCTCCGGCCCGCTCGCAGACCGCGTTGAGTCCTTTGAGCGCGAGGCCATTCTGGCGGAACTGAAGCGCACTCACCAGAACATGAGCCTGGCTGCGAAAGCTCTTGGCCTCGAGCGCAGTCACCTGTATAAAAAGGCGGAGCAACTGGGGATCGATCTGCGCGCCCTGCGGCGTGAGCAAGGCAGCCAAGATTGACCTCGAGTCGTCTGCGTGCCTCCGATGGAGACTGGCTTGATCAGAAAAATCTGGGTCACACTCTGTTTCTCCTGCCTCGTCTTCTGTCTTTTTCCTTTCTGCATGCGGGCGAGTGAACCGCCTTCGCCGCCCGCATACGGTGTTCGCATGGAGCAGGCATGGATTCCGATGACAGATGGCGTGCGCCTGGCTGCGACGCTGTATATGCCGGACGGCGCCAAGCCGGAGGAGAAGTTCCCTGCCCTGCTCGAATATCTGCCGTACCGCAAAGATGATGGCACGGCCGCCGGCGACTACCCGAAGCACTCGTACTTCGCACACCGCGGATATGTCAGCGTGCGAGTGGATACTCGAGGATTCGGCGCGAGCGAAGGAGTTCCACCGGAACGCGAGTATTCCGAGCAAGAGCAAGTGGACGGCGAACAGGCGATCGCGTGGCTGGCGCATCAGCCGTGGTCGAATGGAAATGTAGGCATGTTCGGGATCTCGTGGGGCGGATTCACCGCTCTGCAGATGGCGATGCGGCATGCGCCGGAGTTGAAGGCGATCCTGGCCGTCGATGCCACGGCTGAACTATTCCACGACGACGTTCACTACATCGATGGCATGGCGCACATTGACGAATTCGAATTGAACATGGACATGGCCGAAGGATGGGTCGGAGGGCCCGACTATTCGCTCGACGAGAAAGTTCTGGGTCCGCGCTTCGATTCGGCACCGTGGTCGCTGCTCTATCTGAAGCATCAGCACGATGGCCCGTTCTGGCGTGAACGTGTTCGGCCGCTGAGTGAGATCACGACTCCCAGCTTTTTGATCGGCGGACTGCTCGACGGTTACCGCGACAACATCCCCGACATGCTCATGCAGTCGAAGGCGCCGATCAAGGCCATCGTGGGCCCATGGAATCATACTTTCCCCAATGATGCGGTGCCCGGACCACAGATCGAATGGCGCGATCGGGCGGTGCGCTGGTTCGACTACTGGCTCAAGGGACGAGACACGGGTGCGCTGCAGGATCCGCGCCTCGTTATTTATGTGCAGCACTGGCATCCGCCTGATCCGAATCTACAGACCGTGCCGGGGGAATGGCGGCGAGAAGATGTTTGGCCACCGAAGGACGCGAAGAACAAAGCTCTTTACTTGCAGCCGAATCACGAGTTGGCCGACTCGGCTGCACCCGAGGCCACACATCAATTGAAGTACGTCCCCACGATCGGGGTCGAGGCCGGCTTCTGGTGGGGAGAACTGTTGAGCGATCCGCGGCCGGTGGACGCTTTCAGTCTGGTCTATGATTCTGCTCCGCTGCAAGAGGACGTTGCGATTCTCGGGCGTCCTCAAGCTTTGCTGCGGGCTTCAGCCACGGCGCCGTTGGCCGACTGGTTCGCGCACCTCTCCGATGTGGCGCCCGACGGCACGGTCACGCAGATCACCGGCGCGGGAATCAACGGAGCGCAGCGCGAATCGATGAACGATCCCCGCGACCTGGCGCCCGGGAGAGTTTATCCGCTCGACATCGAAATGCATTTGACGTCTTGGGTCTTTCCTAAAGGCCACAGGATTCGGGTCGCGATCTCGAACGCACTATGGCCGATGGTGCTGCCGACGCCCTACGCCATGACCACATCCCTTGAACTTGGCGGCAGCAGCGGATCGCGGCTGATGTTGCCCGTCGTGCCATTGCACGGCACACCGGCGCCGGAGTTTTCTCCGCCGCAACCTTCCGAACAGCGCGCCGACATCAAGAACGAAGGCTTCCCCTGGCCCGGCGAGTGGACCGTGGAGCGTGACGAAGCCCGTCAGAAAACGACGGTACACTGGAAAGGCAAGGATGGCTATGTTTATCCGTGGGGCACGGAAGATGATTTTGAAAATCTGACCTATGAAGGTGATGACGCGCATCCAGAAACCTGCTCGGTGCGCGGAGAGGCGGAGAGCATCTTTGCGCTGAAGGGCCGCACGCTGGTTTGGCGCGGGCATCTTTTCGTCACTACCGATCAGAAGAATTTCTTTTACAAGTACACGCGGGAATTATTGAAGGACGGGCAGATGCTGAAATCGAAGACGTGGCAGGAGACGATTCCGCGGGACCATCAGTAAAAGGATGGGTTCTTGCCGAGGAAAGACGCAGCAAGCTACGTCTCTACGAACGACAGTCAGTTGTCGGTCAGTGCTTATAGATTTTGCCGGCTTTCATCACGAACGGGATATTCTCCAGGAGCTTGATATCGGTTAGAGGATCGCCGGCAACTGCGACGATATCCGCGTATTTGCCGGGCTTGATCGAACCGATCTCATTCGCGTGACCGAGCAGGTCAGCGGCGCTACTGGTCGCGGCTTGAATGGCCTGCATCGGCGTCATGCCGTACTTCACCATAAAGGCAAACTGTTTTCCGCTGGTGCCGTACTCGCATACTCCGGCGTCGGTGCCGAATGCCATTTTCAATCCGGCGGCGACCGCCTTGCGAAAGTTGTCGCGTTGAATGCGTCCGAGCTGAGCATCGTGTTCCAGAAAATCTTGCGGGATGTTACCCTTTCTGCCGTCTTCTTGAATGCACTCTTCGTCATAGATGTCCATGTCGAGATAGGTGCCGCGCTGCTTGGCGAGGGCAATGCCTTCCTCGTCGATCATGGTGGCGTGCTCGACCGAGGCGACTCCGGAGCGAAGCGCGTTCTTGATGCCCTCAGGCGAGTGCGCATGCGCTTCAACGCGCAGCCCGAAGTGGCTGGCTTCATCGACGGCGGCTTGTAGTTCTTCCGGCGTAAACTCCTGCGAACGGGGATTGCTTCCGTGCGTCAGCACCGCGCCACTGGACAGAATCTTGATGTGATCCACGCCATCGTGCGCGAGCTGGCGAACGACCTTTCGCACTTCCCACGGACTGTTGGCTTCGCCGTAATGCAGATCCCAGGGAAGCTGGATGTCGGGAGCCAGACCGGTCAGCGCGCCGGCTCCGCCGGAGATGGTGACGTAGGCGCCGGCGACGAACATCCGCGGGCCCTCGATGTCGCCGCGGTGGATGGCGTCGCGCAAGGCGATGTCGCCGAGGGCACGGTAGGTGCCGACGTCGCGGACCGTTGTGAACCCGGACTCCAGCATGGCGCGGGCATTCGGCACGGACTCGAGGGCGATCTGCGCGGCGGTCTTTTTGAATTGGGTGAGCGGATCACCTGTGCGGGCTCCATCGGCGAGATGGGTGTGGCAGTCTATGAGACCGGGAAGCACGGTCATGCTGCTGAGATCGACGACCATCGCATTCGCGGGGATCGCCAGACCCTTGCCGACATTTTCGATCTTTGAGTCGTGAATGAGGATGATCTGGTCAGACAAGACTGTGCCCGAATCCGGGTCGATGAGTTTCCCGGCGCGGATCGCGATTTCTTGTGCAGGAGCAAGACCTGCAAAAATGCAGCAGGCAGTGGCGACAAACAGGGCGCGTTTCACGATTACCTTTCGGGCAGCGAACGAGGACTCAGTCTGCGGCAGCAATCGACGTTGCCGGAATTCCCTTCAAGTCGGCGGCGAGCAGGCGGTGGAACAGTTGTTCTCCGGCTTCGCGGCGCACCGAAAGACGGCCTGCGCCATAGGCCCGAGACTTCAGGCCGCGCTGCACATCTTCACAGATTCCAAGGTCCTCGTCCTGCACGCGATTGCCGACGTTGACCGACTCCGTGTTGTACTCGCGGCGGTTTTCGCTCACGTCGCTGAAATAGAAATCGAAAATCACCGTGCAATGATCGGCGTCGACGGGAATCACATAGTTCGTGTCCATGTATCCCTGGTAGCAGTTGATCATGAGGTTGGGATACTGCCAGAAATACCACGCGCGATCGCCCTTACGTGTGGCCCCGGTGGCCGCGTCCTGATCGGAAGCAACCATGGGGCTCGACTGCAGACAATAGCGATCTTCGTTTTCGATGGTGTACTGCTTGTAGTCGAGCACGGAGCTCAAACCCTTATGCAGGTGGGGCACGTGGTAGCCGCCATCCAGGTAGTTGTCCACGAAAACTTTCCAGTTGCAGTGGATGTTGTAGGAGCGGCGGTCGAAGTAGTGCAGTTTGCTGATGCCAAGAGGCGCCACCCGCTTCACCAGTCCGCCGAGGAACGCGTGTAGCGGGGGAGCCTCAGGATCGAGGTTCACGAAGACGAAGCACTCCCAAGTCTCGACGCGGACCGGAACCAAACCATTCTGCGCGCGGTCGAAGTTCTGCACGCCCTCAAACTCGGGCATGCCCTTGAGCGAACCGTCGAGCCCATATTTCCAGCCGTGATACGGGCATTGCAAAATCGAGGCCTGGCCGCATGCCTGGGTCACAACTGCGGCGGCGTGGTGGCGGCACACGTTGTAAAAGGCACGCAGCTTACCGTCGCTTCCATGCACAATCACGATGGGTTCGCCCGCGAGCCGGGCGGTGACGAAATCTCCGGGGGCTTTGACTCGCTCGGTGCGGGCAACGAGTTGCCAGGTCTTGCCAAAAACGTTGAGGCGCTCCAGTTCTGCGATCCGAGGATCGACATACCATGAAGCGGGAATCGTCGAAGCGCGAGCGAGAGGAGCGTGATCGTCGTAGCTGGAGAGAATCTGCTCAATTGAGGTTTGCATGTGTGAGTTCTCAGACTGATGAGTGAAATCAAACATCGAGTGATGGCAGCACCGACGCCACAGACATTCTAACGGCGATGATGGTCTCGCCCTTGCCGGCTTGCTTGGTGCATCCCGCCTGTGCCGGCGGCACCGATCGCCCTCTCCAGCACCGCCAGAAACTGCTGAATTCTGGCCTCCTTCTTCTCGGCCGGTTCGCCCTGCCGGCGGAACAGACCCGGATCGAGTTCGGCGGTGAGCAGCGCATCCTGAAACCGTTCCATCATCCAGTCGACGATCGAAACGATCATCTCTACGTCCATATCGTTGCGCAGTTCGTGCCGCTCCAAGCCGAACCGGACAAAACTCACCGTGCCATAAGGATCTTCCTCGATCAAGAAGCGGTTGATCTCGCGTTTCAGCACGAGGTCGGTGCCGTAGTTGCCAAGGAGCGAGATGCGATACGGGATCCAGTCGTCGTGCACCAGGTGTTCGGTGCGCACCAGCCAGTAGCGAAGCACTTCGAAGAATCCCGCCAGTCGGACTTCCGAGGGCGCATCCAGATACTTGGCGAAGCAACGCACGGCGCGCTTGTAGACCTCGAAGAACAAGCCATCCTTACTGCCGAAGTGTTGAAAGATTGAACCCTTGGCGATGCCCAGCGAAGTAGCGATGTCCCCGACGCGGGCCGCGTGATAACCGTGCTCGGCAAAGTGCAGCGTGGCAGCTTCGATGATACGGGCGCGCTTAGCCTCGGAGCGCGGACGCGCTGGTGCCTGTCGCTGGTACAGGGGGGGTGTAACGCGATTGCTGGCGATCCCGAACATAGGCTTATGACTAAAAGTCACGAAAGCATATCGCAAGGGTTGGTCAATTTCAACTTCATTTTCACTGGTTCTTGGGATAATGTTATCCAACTGTGGGACTAGATTCGTGACTGCCAGTCAAGCCAACATCAAGCCTTCGCGAGCCGTCTACGACGCGATTATCATCGGCGCCGGACACAACGGATTGACGGCCGCGGCCTACCTTGCGCGCTCCGGTCTATCTACCCTCGTGCTGGAACGCCGAGACATCGTGGGCGGATGTTGTGTGACGGAAGAGATTGCGCCCGGTTGTCGGGTCTCGACCACATCTTATGTCGCAAGCATGCTGCGGCCGGAAGTCATCTCGGAGTTGCGACTAGGTGACTACGGCTTGCGCATGATTCCCTGCGATCCGGCAATTCAGGTTCCCTTCCCCGACGGTCAAGTCGTGCCTTGGTGGGTCGACCGCAGCAGGGCTCAACAAGAATTTTCGAAGTTTTCCGCAAAAGATGCAGCGCGCTTTGTGCAAGTCGACGATCAACTGAAAAAGCTGGCACGCTACTTGCAGCCGTTTTTCATGGAGCCACCGCCCGAGATCGACAGCTCGACGGTGAAGGGCTGGTCTGATCTGTTCCGCGTGGGCAAACGGTTTCGCGGCATTTCGAGCGCAGAGATTTCGCAGCTCATTTCATTTCTCACCGGCAGCCTGGGTGAATTTCTCGACTACCACTACGAGTCCGAGAAAATGAAGACCCTGTTTCTGGCGAACAACGTCTACGGCAAACATGGAGGGCCGTATCAGCCAGGAACTGCGATTGGTTTGCTGTTCCATCTTTTGTGCGGCGGAGAGCACGAACTGCAAGGATTTTATGGGCACGTGATGGGCGGCATGGGGTCGATCACCCAGGCTCTCGCCGCGGCGGGAAAGAAGTTGGGGGTCGAAATTCTAACTTCCGCATCGGTCACGCGCCTGGAAGTGCGCGATGGCCGGGCGCGGAGCGTTATCCTCGAAGACGGCACGGAACTTCGCGCCCGCATGGTGCTTTCCAATGCTGATCCCAAGCGCACGTTCCTGAAACTGGTGGACGCGAAAGAATTGCCGGAGGATTTTTTGTTTGCCGTCCGTGGCATCAAAATGGCCGGGCCCTGCGCCAAAGTGAATATGGTTCTGGCCGAGGAACCCAGATTCACGGGAACTTCGCCGCAGGCCACGGCGCTGGAGCGCACCTTCTATACTCTGGTGTCGTCGCTCGAATTCGCCGAGCGCTGCTACGACATTGCCAAGTTTGGCGAAATCCCTGAACAGTTGTGGGTGGATTGCGTGGTGTCCTCCAACGCCGATGCTTCGCTGGCGCCTCCGGGGAAACACATCCTGACTTGTTTTGTGCAGTACGTGCCTTACCACTTGCGCGAAGGCAATTGGAATGAGAAGCGCGAACTGCTCGGCGACCGCGTCGTCAAAAAGATCGCCGAATACGCACCCAACGTGCCCGGCGCCATCATCGCGCGGCAAGTGCTCACTCCGCTTGACCTGGAGCGCACTTATGCTTTGACGGAAGGCAACATCTTTCACGGGGACTTGCGGCTGGAGCAACTCTTCTTTATGCGCCCGGTGCCGGGGTGGTCTCAATACCGCACACCCATTGCCGGTCTTTATCTATGCGGTGCCGGGACGCATCCGGGAGGAGGTGTCACTGGAGCTCCCGGGCGCAACGCCGCGCATCAGGCCCTTCGCGACTGGAGGAAGGGGCGCTTGCAAGAGGCCGCCGCGTGACTTCTACGAATGGAAATTCTAACTCGCCCCTGAAAGCCGCCGACATCGTGATTCTCGGTGCGGGCGTGATGGGTGCGTCGATCGCGTTTCACCTCGCTCGGCGCAAAGCTGGACAAATCGTCGTGGTCGACAAGGACCATGTCGGGCGCGGTGGGAGTGGCCGATCCTCTGCGCTGATCCGCACGCATTACAGTTTTCCGCCTGAGGTGCAACTGGCGCTCATTAGTCTGCAGATGTTTCAGAACTGGCAGGAAATCGTTGGTCAGACTGGCGACTTTCATCAGACCGGGTTCGTGCGCATCGTGCATCCGAATGAAACCGAGCGGCTCAAGCGGAATGTGGAAATGCAACGTGCTCTCGGAGCAACCGTCGAGCTTGTGGACAAACGTCAACTGCACGAACTCGAGCCGGACTGGAACGTTGGTGAAGTGGATCTGGCCGCTTATGAGCGGGACTCCGGATACGGTGATGGCGCCGCAGTTGCCGGAGATTTCCTGGCAACCGCACGCGATCTTGGTGTGCATTATTTCTCGCGCACGCGGGCTACTGCATTCGCAGTCGAGGCTGGGCGCATTCACGGTGTGATTACTGACCATGGGTCAATCTCAGCTCCCACGGTCATTGCCGCCACGGGACCGTGGACGAAACCGCTTTTTGCGCAGGCGGGCTGCGATCTTCCCATCGAGTGCGAGTTCCACCGGGTTGCCATCCTGCGCAAGGCCCTGGACATGCGGGGCGGAGGCTGTGCCTGCATTGATTCAATCTCGGCCACATATTTCCGCCCTGATGCGCAGGACAAGTTTTTGGTGGGAGACTTCTACGGCAAGCGTCCCGTCGATCCCGATGATTTTGCGCAGCGTGCCTCCGACGAATCGCTGGAGGAAATCATCGAACGCGCTTGCCGCCGCATTCCGAAGCTGGCAGGCGCTGAGGTGATGCGTGGCGTTACCGGCGTTTACGACATGACGCCAGACTCACGGCCGCTGCTCGGCGAAGTTCCCGGAATCGCTGGCCTGCACGTCTGTGCGGGATTTTCCGGCATGGGCTTCAAGATCTCCCCAGCAATTGGGCTGGTCATGAGCGAACTCGTGCTCGACGGCCAAGGAAAGAGCGTGGACATTCACGCCTTTCGGCCGGACCGTTTCGCCCTCCGCCAACCGATCAGAGCGGAATATGAATATGTAGACGATTAGCGACTCTCGGGAGCTGATATGAAAAAGAAAGGCATTCTCGAACGCTTGCAGGAAGGCCCAGTCCTCGGAGATGGCGGCTATCTTCTGGAACTGGAAAAGCGCGGATGGGTACGCGCGGGTCCGTTCACACCCGAGGTCGCTCTAACGTATCCAAGCGCTCTGCGTGAACTGCATGTAGAGTTTCGCGGGGCCGGAGCCGAAGTACTGCAAGCGCTTACTTTCTACGCCAGCCGCGACAAACTGGCGACGGTCGGGCTAGAGGACCGGCTGACGGATCTCAACCGCGCTGCCGTCCGGGTGGCGCGTGAAGTCGCCGGCGATCGCTGCCTGGTCGCCGGAAATCTCAGCTTGACGTGGATGTACGAGCCCGGCAGTCCATCGGCCGCAGACCGCGTGCGCCAGACTTTCGACGAACAACTTGCGGTGCAGGTCGACGAAGGCGTCGACTTCATCATCGGCGAAACTTTTTCCTGGCTGGGCGAAGCGCTGATCGCCGTGGAACGCGCCAAGAAAACCGGATTACCCGCGATGGTCACGATCTGCTTCGAGAACAAAGACGAGACCTCCGAGGGCAAGAGCGCCGCCGACGCGGCCAAGGCCTTGTTCGACGCAGGGGCCGATATCGTTGGCATGAATTGCCTGCGTCCGCCGGCGCACATTCTCGGCCTGATGGAACAGATGCGGAAGGCAGTGTCCGGATATCTGGCCTGCCAGCCGGTCGCGTATCGCACGCCGAAAGAAAAACCGGACTTCACCAGTCTTCCGGAATTTCCCTACGCACTCGATCCCCTGCAACTTACGCGCAAGGAGATGGCAGACTACGCGGTGCAGGCGCGCGAACTCGGCATCAACTTTATTGGCGCCTGCTGCGGCACGGTCGCGATGCACATCCGGGAGATGGCGCGAGTTCTGGGCAAACTGCCAGAAGATTCTCGCCCGTGGAAGAAAGGCGGCGACAAGCCGATGTCAGCGTACGAATACTACGATCATGACAGCCTGAAGGCTGGAACTAGCGAGTAATCCCTCCGTTCACCAGCAAAACCGAGCGGGCCCGGTTCCGACCAGGCCCGCATTCTTCTTACTGGAGCGGAGTCTACCCGGCCTTCCGCTCACTCGGCTCTTGCGCGTGCACCAGCGGCATATCGACCAGATGTTCGCTTAAGAACCACACCTGTAGTTCGTTGCGACGCAGCACATCGCTGACCGCCATATCGTTGGTGCCGTCATCGCCGAGTTCCGAAGCGCGGCGCGCTAGTTGCCGGCAATTTCCGATGATGATCTGGTGCGCGTCGAGCAAGCGCGAAATCTGGACTGGCACTTCCTCCCTGCCGCGCGGTGGACGCTCAATGCGCGTGGTTTCGGCGACGTCCGCCGCCATGGCAATCGAGATTCCGCCGAGTAGCTGGATTCGTTCGGCAATGGTGTCGACGAGCTCCGCCTGCTCCTCGTAATGCTTGTCGAACAACAGGTGCAACTGATAGAAGGTCGGACCCGCCACCTGCCAATGCGACTTCTTGTAGAGGTCACGCAGCGTCATAGTGTCGGCAAGCAGTAGATTCAGTTGCTCCGTCATTTCCTGGCGTATCGGCTCTTCGAGTTCCAGCGGCAGAGCATGCAACACCTTGCCGTAATCCTGGATCTCTCGGGCGTGCTGGTGGATCCGCGGTTGCGAGTTGAGAGTGGCTGGATGCGTGGCGGAAACGTCCTTCCTCGGCATGCTGACGACCTCCTTTAGGCTCTGCAAATGATAAACGCGAACCATGGGCGAATCTAGGGGCACAAGCCACTCCAAGTTAGATACCGCAGGTCACAAAAGGATGCCACCTCTCAGCGCATCGCACCGATCTTTATCCCTTACGATTGCAACGTCGTTGACCAGATTTTGGATTTGGACTCGGGACTTCGGCCGACGGACACGAAGCGAAGGCCGCTGCCGCCTGACGGGTGAGTCTGCCCCGCGAAGCCCTGTCATTCTCGGCAAGCCGCTGTTTGACGCCCCTCCGCGCGGTTGTTATGATCATTCTGCGGGGTGGAGCAGTCTGGTAGCTCGTTGGGCTCATAACCCAAAGGTCGGTGGTTCAAATCCACCCCCCGCAACCATTCCTAAGTATTTGATTCTGAAAGTCTTTCCTTCCCGGCATTCGCCAAGTGTAAAAAAATTGTAAAAAAGATTTGCCTCTTTAGGCGCTTCTCGCCGTTCTAGA